>NZ_CP152416.1:4800000-8130000 GCF_038965675.1 Bradyrhizobium sp. B039 | reverse complement strand
AGCAGAAAAAATGCTTCGCGCGGTGCGTATTCCATTCGTAGGCCGACAAGAGATCCTCGCCGCTCTCAACGGTGAGCGCACTCTCGTGCACCTTCGCCATCAGCGCGTGCTTCCGCCGGCACAGCGAGCAGTCGCAGGTCGTGAGCTCCGTGATTTCTGACACGAGGCTGAACGTCACCGCGCCGCAATGGCAGGATCCCCGATAGGTCGGCATCTTCGTCCCTGTGCTTGTCGATGCGTTCGAGCATCGGCGAGACGCTACCCGCCGTACAACAGACGAATTGCACGCAGGACAATGTTTGGTGATCGCCGCCGCCTCTACCGGGTTGTGATCATTCAGCCATGATCTCCCGCTAGCAGAACCACGCAAAGTTCATGCGTAGTTCATTTCAGGTTCCCTAGCTTTCCAGCGCCAAAACCAGCCAGCCCCCTTCAGGAGGAGACTCTTATGCCAGCATTGCTTCGTCCCGCCCTCACCGCGCTCGGCGTCGCGTGCCTTCTGTCCGCAGCATCGCTTGCCTCCTCCGGCACCGCGTTCGCGCAAGCCAAGCAGCAGACCGCGCCGGCCCCGCAGGCCGCGCCCGCGCAGGCACCGAGCCTCAAGCAGGTCGCGCTGACCGACAAGCAGCTCGACGGCGTGCTCGCCGCGCAGAAGGACATGGATGCGATCACGGAAAAGCTTCCCGAAAACACCGCGCCCGATCAGAAGGTGATCGCGCAGCTCGACGGCGTCGCCAAGAAAAACGGCTTCGCCGGCTACGACGATTACAACAACGTCGTCGACAATATCAGCCTGGTGCTCGGAGGCTTCGATCCCGCGACCAAGAAATATGTCGGCACCGAAGCCGTGATCAAGGCGCAGATCGCGCAGATCCAGGCCGACAAGAAGATGCCGGCCAAGGACAAGAAGGAAGCCCTCGACGAGCTCAACGAGGCGCTGAAGACGCCGGCGCCGGCGATCGAGAACAAGGGCAACATCGATCTGGTCGGCAAATATTACGACAAGCTGGTCGCAGCGCTCGGCGACGACCAGAACTGAGCCGTCAGGCGAAGCCTCCGTCAGCGCTACATCTGCCCCTCGACGGATCGAGCGAGGCCGGCCACACTCACCGCCGTCACGTCGCCCGGCCCCGGCCGGGCGATGTCGAATGAACAGGCGGAGGCTGGGAGGCACAATGAAAAACACCCCGTTCGATCTCACCGGAAAGGTCGCAATCGTCACCGGCTCGAGCCGCGGCATCGGCCGTTCCTCGGCAGAGCTGCTGGCCAGGTTAGGGGCCAAGGTCGTGGTCTCCTCGCGCAAGGCTGACGCCTGCAAGGAGGTCGCCGACGGCATCAACGCGGCCGGCGGCGATGCCATCGTCGTCCCCTGCAACATCGCGCGCAAGGCCGAGGTCGAGGCGCTGATCGCGGGCGCAACCACGCATTACGGCAAGATCGACATTCTCGTCTGCAACGCCGCGGTGAACCCGTATTACGGCCCGCTGCTCGACATCACCGACGAGGCCTTCGACAAGATCATGGGCTCGAACGTGAAGAGCAACATCTGGCTCTCCGCGCTTGCGATCCCGCAGATGGCCGAGCGGGGCAACGGCTCGGTGATCATCATCTCCTCGATCGGCGGCCTGCGCGGCTCCACCGTGATCGGTGCCTACGGCATCTCGAAAGCCGCCGACTTTGCGCTGTGCCGCTCGCTCGCCGGCGAATGGGGCCCGAAAGGCGTCCGCGTCAACTGCATCGCGCCCGGCCTCGTCAAGACCGACTTCGCCCGCGCGCTGTGGGAAGACGAAGCCATGCTGAAGCGCCGCACCGCCACTACGCCGCTGCGCCGCATCGGTGAGCCCGACGAGATCGCCGGCGCCGTGGCCTACCTCGCCTCCGACGCGTCGAGCTTCATGACCGGCCAGACCATCGTCATCGACGGCGGCGTGACGACGGCGGCGGTGTAGCCGTCACTTGTCCCGGCGTAGGCCGTCGCGTTCGCCGAGCGCGCTTTCGATGGCGCGCACGACGATCAGAGCCGATCGCTCGTCGAGATGTACACCATCGGCCCAGCGCAATTGGCCCCGCGGCGGATTGATCGGTAGCCACAGCGACTGATCCGGAAAAGCTGCGTGGACAATCGCCTTGCTCATGGCGACGAGGCGGGAGTCCTCGATCCCGGCCTCGAACGGAATCTCGATCAGGAAGGCACGGGATCCACGCCGCTGGACGTCGTCGATCAGCTCTCTGGTGCGCGCGACATTGACGCGCACCGGCCCTGTCGCCTCACCTTCATTCATCTGTCGCAGCGCCAGGTCGAGATAGGCCTTGTTGTCGAACGTGCTCGGCGGTTCCTTGAGCAGGCGATCCTGCTCGGCGCGAGCCTGTGCGGGATTGGGCGGCGCGTGATTCCACCTCTCATAGGCCGCAACCGCTGTGCGCACGGGGCGTAGGAACGGCGCTTCCGCGCGCGCGCTACCGGAGAATTGTCCGATCAGCTCGCTGTCGGGCTCGCGCGATAGGACGTTCGTCTCGATCAGGATGATCTTCGGCAAGCTCGGCTGTTTCGCGAGGATCTCGAGGACGGTGACCGGCGAGCCTCCGGCCAGCGCGAGATTGCGGAAGCGGGGAAGCGAGAAATATTCCTCCTTGAGACGCCAGGCGACAGAGCTGCCGACCAGCACGACGTCTGGGACCGGCTCTCTCAGATAGCGATTGAGGGTGATGCGGCTGCCGTCGCGGGTCGTGACGGACGGCTGCTCGAGCGCGGAGCCGAACCGCGCCGTGGCAAGACCGCAGACCAGCAGCAGCGCGACGGCTGCAGCCGCACATCTGATCAACCATGGAAGTCCGGACATCTGTGCCATCATCAGAACTGGAAATAGATGAAGGCGGCGTCTGGCCCCGCCTCGAGATAGGCCAATGCCGCAAGCGCACCATAGAGATACGGCTCCCATCGCCGCAACCTGCCACTGGCGAGCGCACCGAGGCCGAGATGCTGGATGAGAACGGGAAGGGCGTAGAGCAGGGCCATGCTACGAAACAGTTTTGTCGGATTGGGATTGTCCGTCGGCGTGAACATGCCTGCGAGGTAGCCGAGCGCGTGATCGAAGCTCGGCAGCTTGAAGAAGATCCAAAGCATCGTCACGCAGAAGAAGACGACGCCCACGCGGGCGACGCGCACGACAGGGCCGGCTTCGCCCAGCACCTTCAGAAACGGCCGCTCGACGACGAGCAGGAGGCCGTGCAGCATGCCCCACAATGCGTAGCTCAGGCTCGCGCCGTGCCAGAGGCCGCCAAGCGTCATCACGATCATCAGATTGAGGCCGGTTCTAGCCGGTCCCTTCCTGTTGCCGCCGAGCGGGATGTAGAGATAGGTCCTGAGCCAAACGGACAACGAGATGTGCCAGCGCGTCCAGAACTCGGAGAACGAAGCCGAGATGTAGGGCAAGTCGAAGTTGACCGGCAGGCGGTAGCCGAACAGCAGCCCGAGGCCGAGCGCGATTGCCGAATAGCCGAAGAAGTCGGCATAGATCTGGTAGCTGTACAGGAACACGAGCAGCCAGCGGTCCTGCGTGGCCACCGTCTCATAGAGCGGATAGTCCATGTAGGACGTCATCTCATTGAGATTGTTGGCGACGTAGAGCTTGAAGAAGAAGCCGGTCAGGATCCATTTGGCGGCTTCCGCGAAATCGACATTGGAGAGCTGTTTGGGGACGATCTGCGGCATAAACTGGCCCGCGCGCGTGATCGGTCCCGACACCAACTGCGGAAAGAAGATGATGTAGAGGAAGACGTCCCGCAGCGGCGGCGGCCGTTTCTCGCGCGTGAGGTCGACCAGAAGGCTGATGTTGTGGAACACGAAGAAGGAGATGCCGATCGGCAGCGGCAGCCGCAACAGGAAATCCACCGGCGCGAAGCCGATCGGGTAAGCTGTGGACGCATCGACGAGCAGAAATTTGTATTTGAAGAACGCCAGCAGCGCGAGATTGAAGACGATTCCAGCCGGCATCCAGATCGCGCGGTTGT
This sequence comes from Bradyrhizobium sp. B039, assembly GCF_038965675.1. Taxonomy (NCBI): domain Bacteria; kingdom Pseudomonadati; phylum Pseudomonadota; class Alphaproteobacteria; order Hyphomicrobiales; family Nitrobacteraceae; genus Bradyrhizobium; species Bradyrhizobium sp. B039. The sequence continues at coordinate 8,125,989 of NZ_CP152416.1, read as the reverse complement.
CGAAGGCCAGCACCAGACAGAGATGGGTCCCGAGCACGGCGAGGAGCAGCAGAGGCAGCAGCGCTGGCTGACCCGAACCATAGAACACCAGGCTCGCAAGCACCAGCAGCTGGACCTGGAAGCGGCGTAAAGGCGGCAGATAATAGGCGCCGAACACGATCGCGACGAAGAGGCCAAACTGAAAGGAAGTGAATGTCATGTCGCCCCGAATTGCCCGGCCCGGCATGTATCATCTTCGCTCCCGCTGTCCTAGCCTCCCGGCTCGCCCGGGCGGTGCACCGTCAACCGCCTCGGCGGGCGTGGCGGCCTTGACCTTCCCGCTCTAATCCGCTCCTTTTGGCGCAACACAATGAACGCCACCAAGAAAACGCCAAGGTAGCTACCATGTCTTTCGTCCTCGCCATCGACCAGGGCACCACCTCCTCGCGCGCGATCGTGTTCCGCAGCGACATCTCGATTGCTGCGCGTGCGCAAGCCGAGTTTCCGCAGCATTTTCCGGCCTCGGGCTGGGTCGAGCACGAGCCGGAGGACATCTGGACCTCGACCGTGATGGTCTGCCGCGATGCGATCGCGCAGGCTGGCATCAGCGCGAAGGACATCGCCGCGATCGGCATCACCAACCAGCGCGAGACCACCGTGGTGTGGGACCGCGCCACCGGGCAGGCCGTGCACCGCGCCATCGTCTGGCAGGACCGGCGCACCGCCGACATCTGCGCGAAACTCAAGGCCGACGGCCGCGAGCCTGTGATCTCCGAGAAGACCGGCCTGATCATCGATCCCTATTTCTCCGGCACCAAGGTCGCCTGGATCCTCGACCACGTGCCCGGCGCACGGGCGCGCGCCGCGCGCGGCGAGCTGATGTTCGGCACCGTCGACTGCTACCTGCTCTGGCGCCTCACCGGCGGCAAGGTCCACGCCACCGACGCCACCAACGCCTCGCGCACGCTGCTGTTCAACATCCACACCGGCCAGTGGGACGACGAGCTGCTCGAGATCATCGGCGTGCCGCGCTCGATGCTGCCCGAGGTGAAGGATTCGTCCGCCCGTTTCGGTGAGAGCGTGCCCGACCTGTTCGGCGGCGCGATCGCGATCTCCGGCATCGCCGGCGACCAGCAGGCCGCGACCATCGGCCAGGCTTGCTTCCGCCCGGGCATGATGAAATCCACCTACGGCACCGGCTGCTTCGCGCTGCTCAACACCGGCACCACGCCCGTGGTATCGAAGAACAAGCTGCTCACCACGGTCGCCTACCAGCTCGACGGCAAACGTACCTATGCGCTCGAAGGCTCGATCTTCGTCGCCGGCAGCGCGGTGCAGTGGCTGCGCGACGGCCTCGGCATCATCAAGCACGCCGCCGAGACCGGACCTCTTGCTGATCAGTCCGACTCCATGCAGAGCGTCTATCTGGTCCCCGCCTTCGTCGGCATGGGCGCGCCCTACTGGAATCCGCGCGTGCGCGGCGCGCTGTTCGGCCTCACCCGCAACACGGGACCTGCCGAGCTCGCGCATGCCGCGCTGGAAAGCGTCTGCTACCAGACCTTCGACCTCTGGGCCGCGATGCGCGCCGACTGGCCGAGCTCGGAAACCGCCAGCGTCGTGCTGCGCGTCGACGGCGGCATGACCGCGTCGGACTGGACCATGCAGCGTCTCGCCGATCTCCTCGACGCGCCGGTCGATCGCCCCGTGATCCAGGAAACCACCGCGCTCGGCGCCGCCTATCTCGCCGGCCTCAATGCCGGCGTCTATCCCGAGCCGACCAAGTTCGCCGACAACTGGCGCCTCGAGCACCGATTCAAGCCGAACATGAGCGAGGCAACGCGCGAGCGGAAGCTCGCGGGCTGGGCGCGGGCGGTGAAGGGCGTGCTGGCGAGCGACGAGGGGGCGTGAGCGCGCCTAAAGCCGCGATGAAAGTGCGGCGAAGGAACGCGGCCCCAACACTATGGTCGTCCCGGCGAAGGCCGGGACCCATACCCGCAGGGAGAAGTTTTGCGAAAGCTCGGAGTGGGCGTCTTCGCGCCACGAACAGTCGTGGTTATGGGGCCCGGATCTGCGCTTACGCTTGTCCGGGACGACAATGGAGTGTGTAGCGCCGCTCTGGAGCCTCTCGCGATGAATCGGAACAAGCACGAATGATCCTCCCCGACGGCTATTCCGACATCCCCGCCGGCAAGATCGCCGCCGTCGTCACGCATCTTGAGATGACCGCACCTCCTGCGCGCCGTGACGATCCGCCCGGCGCCTGGACCCTGCGCAAGGCCGACGCGCCCGCGCTTCATTGGTATCGCGACCTCTTCCGCCGCGTCGGCGAGGAGTGGTTGTGGTTCTCGCGTGCGCGCATGAATGATGCCGAGCTCGCCGCAATCATCCACGCGCCGGACGTCGAGGTCTACGCCCTGGTCGCGGACGGCCGCGACGAGGGCCTGCTGGAGCTGGATTTCCGCGAGGCCGGCCAGTGCGAGCTGGTCTATTTCGGCGTCACCGCCGGCCTGATCGGGACGGGCGCCGCGCGCTTCCTGATGAACCGCGCGCTGGAGCTCGCATGGTCGCGCGACGTCCGCCGCGTCTGGGTGCACACCTGCACCTTCGACCATCCCTCCGCCGTCGCATTCTATCAGCGCTCCGGCTTCCGCCCCTTCCGCCGCCAGATCGAGATCGCCGATGATCCACGTCTCGATGGCACGGCGCCGCGGATGGCGGCGAAGCACGTGCCGATTATCGAATAGTGCGCGGCTGCCGCCCCACCGTCATTGCGAGGAGCTATTGCGACGAAGCAATCCAGGCTGTTTCCGCGGAAGGATCCTGGATTGCTTCGCTGCGCTCGCAATGACGGAGTGTGGGCGCCGCCCTCGCTCTTCGAATCGGCACATCAACGCGTGATGGCGCCGTAGCCCCGACGGAGCCAAGCGTAATCCCAGACGATGTCCCCGCATTCCGCTCCATGCGCGCTACGCCTCGCTCCTCGCCGTCATTCCGGGGCGCGCCACTTGGCGCGAGCCCGGAATCCATTTTGTCCGCATGAGACGGTGCACGATGGATTCCGGGTTCGCGCTCCGCGCGCCCCGGAATGACGGCAAGCCGCGAATTCGTAGCCCGATGGAACGCAGCGAAATCCGGGGCGGTTTCCCCGCATTCCGCTCCGCTCCATGCGGGCTACGGCTCGTCAAAACAACTCCTGCTTCCCCCTTGCCAGCGAGAACCCGTGCTGCATGGCGTTGAAGCAGGTCAGCCCCGCCTGCTCCGAGCGGCACGTGAACCCCGCCCGCCGCCACACCTCGCCATAGGCGAGCACCGGCAGCGATGGGTCCATCACCGTGTCGCCGGCGCAGATGCGCTCCGCGTTGCCCTTCGCGCTCATCTCGAAGGCGTGGCCGTAATCGAGATCGCAGTCAGCGGGCCGGCGCGGGCGCGTCTCCATGTTCATGATGTCGCAGCGGAGCACGCCTTGCCCGTTGTCGATGAAGAACTGGCAGACGATGTTTTTCGACGGCCCTCGGCGCTTGCGGCGCCGCCCCCGATCAACAGAAGCAGGGTCGATGCCAGGACGACGGCGCGGAGCCCGATCATGCAATCCCGCTTGAGACTAGCCGTCGAACTTCACCGCCGTGGTGTTGGCGCCGCAGAGCAGCACTGCGACGCGCTCGCGGGGTGAGGGACGATAGCGGCCGGACAGTAGCGCGGCAAATGCGGCTGCGCCGCCGGGCTCGGCCACGAGACGCAGGCTCGACCACAGCGCTGCCTGCGCCTGTCGGATCGCCTCGTCGCTGACCAGAACGACCCGCTCGACATGGGCCTGCGCGATCGGGAACATCAATTCACCGACGCGCCGCGGCGCGAGGCTGTCGGCGGCGAGGCCGCCGGCCGGCGCATCGACCGGTGCTCCCGCCGCGATAGCGGCGTGCAGGGTCGGTGACTGCTCCGGCTCGATCGCAACAACACGCGTCCTGCCAGCGTACCACGCCGCGATGCCGCCGATCAGGCCGCCGCCGCCAACCGCCACCAGCAGCGTATCGATGCCGGGCGCGTCCTGCTCCAGCTCCAGGGCGACGCTGCCCTGGCCGAGCAGGGTTTCGGCCTGGTCGTAGGCGTGAACGGCCATCGCACCGGTCCGTGCGACATGCGCTTCGCTCGCGGCGAGCGCATCGGCGTAGCGGCTGCCCGCGATCACGAGTTTCGCACCATTCCCCTTGATCCGCTCGGCCTTGGCTGGCGAGGTGATGTCGGGCACGAAGATCGTGGCGGGGATGCCGAGCCGCTGCGCCGCATAGGCGACCGCCGCCCCGTGATTGCCGCCGGATGCGGCGACCACGCCCGCCTCCGGCACCGGCCGCAGCAGCAGGTTGGCAAAAGCGCCCCGCGCCTTTGCTGCAGCATCTCGAGCTTGAACGTGATGGGCGCCGCCGGCAGGCCGAAATCGGCAAGATCGGCCATAACGAGTGGCGTGCGCCTTATGTGCGGACGAATGACGACCTCGGTCGCCGCAATCCGCTCCCGCGTGATGTCCATTGTCGCTGTCATGATGCCGTTCCCTATAGCGCATCGGAGAGTTGACATCAATTAGGTAATTAGCAAAATGGCTAAATGAAAGTCACTGTCGCCCTGCGCGCGCTGGCCAACGAGCGCCGCCTGCAGATCCTGGACTGGTTGCGGGATCCGCGGAAGCATTTTCGCGAGCAGGCCGATGGCGATCTGGTCGATGACGGCGTCTGCGGATTGCTGATCGCAGAGAAGCTCGGTGTCAGCGCGCCGACCCTGAGCGAGCACATGCGGGTCCTGACCGCCGCAAAGCTGGTGCGCGCCAAGCGGATCAAGCAGTGGACGATGTACAGGCGCAACGAAACCGCGATCGCCGCCATCAAGCGCTCGATCCAGGACGGCCTTTGATCGCGCAGATGTTGCTGCAGGCGACGTTGCACCCGACGCAATGCTCCATTTCCATCTTCTTTCTTGCGCCGAGCCGATCTTGTCGTGGAAACTGACCGGCCCTGCCGTGTTCCAACGAGTGAGCGCGAACCATGTTCCTGATCGGCCAATACGACTCCCCCTTCGTCCGCCGCGTCGCGATTGCGCTGCGGCTTTACGGGCTCGCCTTCGAGCACAGGCCGTGGTCCACCTTCGGCGATGCCGACAAGATCGCGCCCTATAATCCGCTGCGCCGCGTCCCGACGCTGGTGCTTGACGACGGCGAGGCGCTGATCGAGAGCGCGATCATCCTCGAATATCTCGATGAGCTGGTCGGCGAGGGCAAGGCGATGCTGCCGCGCAGCGGCGCCGAGCGACGACAGCACCTGCGCATCTGCGCGCTCGCTTCCGGTCTCGGCGACAAGGCGGTGAGCCTGCTCTATGAGCGCGTGCTGCGGAAGGAGCAGCTTGCGCTGTGGGTCGAGCGCTGCCAGGCGCAGATCGGCGACGTGCTCGGCGTGCTGGACGCCGAGCGCGCCAAGGTGACGACGCCATACTGGCTGGGCGACCGCATTGGCCACGCCGATATCGCGGTGGCCTGCGTCGTGCGCTTTACCCGCGAGGCGCATCCGCAATTGTTCGACGCGGCGCGCTATCCGGCGCTCGCGGCGCATGCCGAGCGCTGCGAGGCGCTGACGCCATTCCAGGAGATCGTGCAGCCGTTGGCACCGCCGATGGGGTGAGCCGCATCAAGCGCCTCTATGCGAACCCGACCTTGATCAGGATTGTCAGGAAAAGACCTCCGACGACCGCGCAGACCGCGGCACCGATCAGCGGCCCCAGCGCGCCCTCCCGGCTCGCAGGCTCCAGCACCGCATGTCCCGGTCGTTCCGGATCGTAATAAACTTTGACGTTCTGCCCGGGACGATATTTCGCTGCGGCCTTTTCGGCGACCTCGCGCAGCCCGGAGATCATGGTGCCGCCCCAATCGACCTCGGTGCCGATGAAGTCGCGCTTGTCGACCCTGTAGGCGTAGCGCAGGTCGACCTGATAGCGGTGCTGGAGCTTGCTGGACCGGGACTTGTCGTCGTCGTCGCTCTTCTCCTCGATGATTTCCTCGATCACGTCGCAACGGGTGACCCTGCCAGCCGCGGTCGGCCAGCGCAGGCTGGCGCTCGCCAGCCGGCGCGTCCGGACATACTCTGCGACGCAGAACACGCCGCCTACGAGCACGATGATCGGCAACGCGAACGCGAACAGCGGAACGCCGTTGTTTGTGTAGAGCACGTGACCCGCGAGCGAATGCGCGGTGAGGGTGGTGGCAATGAAGCCGAACACGATTGTGAACGCCACCAGTGCCGCGACGTTCTGCGCGGCAGCAGGTTCGAGCAACGCCTCGGTCGGTTGCTTCGGATCGACATGGACGTCGACATGCGCGCCGACCGGATATCGTCCGATCAGTTTTGCGGCCAGTACCCTCGTCGTGATGGCGGGGCCGCCGACAAAGACCTTGTCGCTTTCCAGCTCCTGGCCGCCGGCCTGATAGCGATAGCGGATGACAGGCTTGGCGTCGTTCCGATCGTCCGAGGCGTGCGTCGCCGGCTGATCGACCCTTGAGATCGTGATGATGCCCTCCACCTTGTCCCAGCTCCGCGCGGCCTGCATCCGGCCCCGCATGCGGACCAGATTGAACAGCATCAATCCAAACAGCGGCACCGAGATGCCGGCGGCAATCTGCGTCCACATCAATTGTTGGGCGTCCAGCATCCGATTCCCGGCTCCTCGGCGGCGATCGCCATTGGTCGCGGCGAGCGCGCGTTGCGTTCACGGCACTGCCGCCTTTTCGGGAGATCATGCAACCGCTGGTGCCGCCGAAGGCAGTGCTATCGCATGTGACTTCCTGGCGGAGGCCTGAGCGCACGCCTCGTCCTTCGAGACGACCGCTTCCAGCGGTCTCCTCAGGATGAGGCTGAGCGGCATCTTTGCCGGTCGAAATTGCTGCCGCGCACTCCGTCCTTATCCTGAGGGCCCGCCAAAGGCGGGCGTCTCGAAGGATGGGCCGCAGCGCAACGGCCTTAAGTGCGATTGCCCTGCCGCCGAAGGGATGAAGCGCGGGACGCAGGCCTTATTTCCGCGAACAGGGCTTGATCTCGCCCGCCGCGGTCTTCAGGACGATCGGATTGGGCGACAGTCTTATGCCGAAGAACAATTGGGAGCCGGACACCTTGTCGTCCGCCCCCTGATGGACGTCCAGGTCGAGCTTCGCTGCGATCTCGGATGTCAGCTTGGCCTTCTCCTCCATCGAGATCTTGTTGTGATATTTGATCTCGTAGACGACATCGGCCTCGAGGACGGACCGTGTCTGGCATACGACGCCGCCACTCGAAACGTTCTGGGCCACCGCGTCCTCGCATTCCGCCTTCAGCAATGCGTTCCGGGCCGAGATCAGCGACTCGTCGGAAATCAGCAGGATGTTGGCGTTCTCGAGCTTGAGGTTGACCGCTTCGACCTGCTGCATCCCGGCGACAGCCGACAGCTTCTCCCTCACCTCGGCCGAGACGTCGAGTTTCTTCTCGAGCGTTTGCTTCAAGTCCCGGTCGACGGTCCGTGATTTCTGGATCTTGCTGGCCAGGAGCGCAGGGTCGACATCGCAGGTCGGATGCAGTTCCAGCCGGCCGTTGCTCAGATACTCGATCGTGTTGATCGTGCCGGGACCGCCGAACGTGCTCGGCGGTACCACTTCGAAATATCCGGTCTCGGAGAGGATGGCCGTGATCGTCTGCTTCTTGCGCGGGAATCCGGCCCAGACTGCGACCATCACCAGGCCGATCGCGACAAATACCCCGCTACCAAGCCAAAGCCATTTGCGGCTGGTTACTTTCCCGGGCAGCACAACTGACTTCGTTCGCCGCATGGCACGTAGCCTTTCGGACAGTCCGCCGCGGCAATCGTGGGCAGGACGACAAGGGCGATCGCGGCGACGAACAGTGCAATGAACTGCTTCATATGTTCGATCCCAAGCAAACCGTCGGTTTGAAGGTAGTAGGCCGATAGATTAGCGAATCAAGGTTGAGCGGACAAGTGAACGAGTTCACACGCGGCGGGTTCCGTTGATGCGTGGGCCGTTGAGGCGGAGCGTTGCCAAGGGGCACCGCGTTCAAGAATTCGTGCAGCGGTTGGCGCTACATGTAGGCTCCCCAATGTCGTCCTGGCGAAAGCCAGGACCCATTACCCCATGGAGCAGTTTGGCGAAGATTCGTTGTTCGGTATTGCTAGCGATACCCACCGATGGATCACGCGGTATGGGTCCTGGCTTCCGCCAGGACGACACCGAAGGTGTGGTGCGCGCTTCCAACCGACGACGACAGGCACGGTGGGCGATGATCGAATATTACTGGTGTTTTGCCCGACGTCGCAAGCCGCTTCGGTAAGATCGAAATTCCTCAGGCCTTTCAACCCCATCCCTACTGTGCATGGGGTTGTTTTCGCATTTTTGATTTAGAGGCGGGTCTATCCCGCCCCCGCGCGCTTCTTCTGCCAGACGAGGTGCACCGCGCAAGTGCAGCCCGGCGGATGCGAGGCGAGGTCCTTTGACGTCTCGTCGTTCGCCGGCGTCGCCGCGAAGGCCTTGTCGGTCCCCTCTCGCGCCGGGATGTAGTTCAGCACCGGCGCGAGCCAACGCTCGGCCTCCGTGACCGTCATGCCCTTGCGCGCGGCGTAGTCTTCGACCTGATCGCGCTCGATCTTGCCGACGCCGAAATAATAGCTCGCGGGGTTCGCGAAATAGAGCCCGGACACAGAGGAGCCCGGCCACATCGCAAAGCTCTCGGTCAGCTTCACGCCGGCCGTGGCCTCGGCATCGAGCAGCTCGAACAGCGTCGCCTTCTCAGTGTGATCGGGCTGCGCGGGATAGCCCGGCGCGGGACGGATGCCCTGGTATCTTTCCAGGATCAGATCGTCGCAGGAGAGCGCCTCGTCCGGCGCATAGGCCCAGAACTCGCGGCGCACGCGCGCGTGCATGCGTTCGGCAAAGGCCTCGGCGAGGCGATCGGCCAGCGCCTTGCACAGGATCGAGGAGTAGTCGTCGTTCGCCATCTTGAAGCGGTCGGCGACCGCGTCCTCGCCGATCCCGGCGGTGACGACGAAGCCGCCGACGTAGTCGGGCACGCCCGTGTCAACCGGCGCGATGAAGTCGGCGAGCGCCGCGTTGAAACGGCCCTCGCGCTTTTCGAGCTGCTGGCGCAGCGTGTGCAGCGTGGCGATCTGCTTGGTCCGGCTCTCGTCGGCGTACAGCGCGATGTCGTCGCCGACCGCGTTCGCCGGCCAGAAGCCGACGGTGGCGCGCGCCCGGAACCATTTCTCCTTGACGATCAGGTCGAGCATCTTGCGCGCGTCGTCATAGAGCGAGCGCGCGACCTCGCCGACCTTGGCGTCGTCGAGGATCGCGGGGAAGCGGCCGGCGAGCTCCCAGGTCTGGAAGAACGGCGTCCAGTCGATATAGGGCACGAGCTCGGCGAGATCGTATGCGTCAAAGCTCTTGGTGCCGAGGAAGGTCGGCTTCACCGGCTTGTTCGCGGCAAAATCGACCTGCACGCGGTTCTTGCGGGCGTCTGCCAGCTTCAGCCGCTTCTTGTCGGCCTGCGCGCGCAGATGCGCGTCGGAGATCTTGGCGTATTCGGCGCGCACCTCGGCGGCATAGGCCACGCGCTTCTCCGGCGAGAGCAGCGCGGAGGCGACGCCGACGGCACGGCTGGCGTCGTTGACGTGCACGACGGGACCGGCGCGGTAGCTCGGGTCGATCTTGACCGCGGTATGCACGCGGCTCGTGGTGGCGCCGCCGATCAGCAGCGGCAGCTTCAAGCCCTCACGCTGCAATTCGCCGGCAAAGAACGCCATCTCGTCGAGCGAGGGCGTGATCAGGCCGGACAGGCCGACGATGTCGGCCTTCTCCGCCTTCACGGTCTCGACGATCTTGGCGGCCGGCACCATCACGCCGAGGTCGATGACCTCGAAATTGTTGCACTGGAGCACGATGCCGACGATGTTCTTGCCGATGTCGTGGACGTCGCCCTTGACGGTCGCGAGCACGATCTTGCCGGCGGAAGAAGAGCGTTCGGTGCCGATGCCGTTGGCGAGGTTGCGCGCCTTCTCTTCCTCCATGAACGGCATCAGCCAGGCGACCGCCTGCTTCATCACGCGCGCGGACTTCACCACCTGCGGCAAAAACATCTTGCCGTCGCCGAAGAGGTCGCCGACGACGTTCATGCCGGCCATCAGCGGGCCTTCGATGACGTCGAGCGGACGCGACGACGCCTTGCGGGCTTCCTCGGTATCCACTTCGATGAATTCGGTGATGCCGTGCACCAGCGAATGCGACAGCCGCTTCGCCACCGGCCATTCGCGCCAGGCGAGGTCGGCTTCCTTGGTCTGGGTCTTGTTGCCGCGGAATTTTTCCGCGAGCGCCAGCAGCCGCTCCGACGCGCCGGGGTCGCGGTTGAGGATGACGTCCTCGCACACCTGGCGCAGCTCGGGATCGATGTCGTCATAGACGATCATCTGTCCGGCATTGACGATGCCCATGTCCATGCCGGCCTTGATGGCGTGATACAGGAACACCGAGTGCATGGCCTCGCGCACCGGCTCGTTGCCGCGGAACGAGAACGAGAGGTTGGACACACCGCCAGAAATATGCGCGCCCGGCAGGTTCTGGCGGATCCAGCGCGTCGCCTCGATGAAGTCGACGCCGTAATTGTTGTGCTCCTCGATGCCGGTCGCAATCGCGAAGATGTTCGGATCGAAGATGATGTCCTCGGGCGGGAAGCCGACGCGGTTCACCAGGATGTCGTAGGCGCGCTTGCAGATCTCGGTCTTGCGCGCGAACGTATCGGCCTGGCCGACCTCGTCGAACGCCATGACCACGACAGCCGCGCCATGACGGCGGGCGATCTTGGCCTCGTGGATGAACTTCTCCTCGCCTTCCTTCATCGAGATCGAGTTGACGACCGGCTTGCCCTGCACGCATTTCAGGCCGGCCTCGATCACCGAGAATTTCGAGCTGTCGACCATCACGGGGACGCGGGCGATGTCGGGCTCGGCGGCGACGAGGTTGAGGAACGTCACCATCGCCGCTTCGGAGTCGAGCAGGCCCTCGTCCATGTTGACGTCGATGATCTGCGCGCCGTTCTCGACCTGGTCGCGTGCGACTTGCAGCGCGGCCGTGTAGTCGCCGGCGGTGATCAGTTTGCGAAAGCGTGCGGAGCCCGTGACGTTGGTGCGCTCGCCGACGTTCACGAAGGGAATGGCGTCCGTCAGGATGAAGGGCTCGAGACCGGAGAGCCTCAAGCGAGGCTCGATCTCCGGCACGATGCGCGGCTTGTGCGGGGCAACGGCCGCGGCGATTGCGGCAATATGGTCCGGCGTGGTGCCGCAGCAGCCGCCGACGATGTTGACGAGGCCGTCGCGCGCGAACTCGCCGACCAGGCGCGCCATGTATTCCGGCGTCTCGTCATACTGGCCGAACTCGTTGGGCAGGCCGGCATTGGGGTAAGCGCAGACCAGCGTATCGGCGACGCGGCCGATATCGGCGATATGCGCGCGCAGATCTTCGGCGCCGAGCGCGCAATTGAAGCCGATGGTGACGGGTTTTGCGTGCCGCACCGAATTCCAGAACGCTTCCGGCATCTGGCCCGAGAGCAGGCGGCCGGATTTGTCGGTGATGGTGCCCGACACCATCACCGGCATGTCGATGCCGCGCGCTTCGGTGATTTCGGCGATGGCGTAGAGCGCCGCCTTGGCGTTCAGCGTATCGAAGATGGTCTCGACCAGCAGCAGGTCGACGCCGCCGTCGAGCATGCCGCGGATCTGCTCGCCATAGGACTTGCGCAGATCGTCGAAGGTGACGGCGCGGTAGCCGGGGTTGGAGACGTCGGGCGAGATCGAGGCGGTGCGGTTGGTGGGGCCGATGGCGCCGGCGACGAAGCGCGGCTTGCCGTCCTCGGCTTCGACGCGCCTTGCGGCATTGCCGGCGAGGCGGGCGCCTTCGCGCGCCATCTCGTAGACGATGTCGGTGAGGTCGTAATCGGCCTGCGCGATCGAGGTGGTGGAAAAGGTGTTGGTCGCGACGATGTCGGCGCCGGCGCGAAGGTACGCGGCGTGGATGTCCTCGATCGCCTGCGGCTGGGTCAGGATCAGCAAATCGTTGTTGCCGCGCAGGTCGCGGTGGAAGTTCTTGAAGCGCTCGCCGCGGAAGGCGGCCTCGTCGAGCTGGAGGTTCTGGATCATCGTGCCCATTGCGCCGTCGAGCACCAGGATGCGCTCGCGCGCGGCGGCGAGCAGGGCAGTTCGCTTGGGAGAGGTGGGTACGGTCATGGTGTCTTACGCCGCCTTCTGCGCGCTCTTGGCGCGAATGCCGAGCAAATGGCTGATCGCGAACACGAGATCGGCGCGGTTCATGGTGTAGAAATGGAAGGTGTCGACGCCGTGCTTCGCCAGCTTCTGCACCTGGCCGGCGGCGACGGTGGCCGCCACGAGCTTGCGGGTCTCGGCGTCGTCGTCCAGGCCCTCGAATTTCTCCGCGAGCCAGTCCGGCACGGATGTGCCGGCGCGCGTCACGAAGGCTCTCGCCTGCTTGAAATTGTGCATGGGCATGATGCCCGGCACTACGGGGATGTTGATCCCGCGGGCGCGGACGCGGTCGAGATAGCGGAAGTAGAGGTCGTTATCGAAGAATACCTGCGTGATCGCGCGGGTCGCGCCTGCATCGACCTTGGCCTTGAGCGTGTCGATGTCGGCATCGAAGTCGCGCGCTTCAGGATGCTTCTCGGGGTAGGCGGACACAGAAACTTCGATATCGCCGTGGCGCTTCTTGATTCCCGCAACGAGGTCGGCAGAGCTCTGGTAACCGTCGGGATGGCTGGAATAGGGCGTGCCGATGCCGCCGGGCGGATCGCCGCGCAAGCCGACGATGTGGCGGACGCCGACCTCGTGGTAGCGGTCGACGATCTCGTCGATCTCGCCGCGCGAGGCGCCGACGCAGGTCAGGTGCGCGGCCGGCAGCAGCGCGGTCTCCTTGAGGATGCGGGCGATGGTCGAATGGGTGCGCTCGCGGGTCGAGCCGCCGGCGCCGTAGGTCACCGAGACGAATTTCGGGTCGAGCGGGGCGAGCCGGTTGATGGTCTCCCAGAGATTGCGCTCCATCTCCTCGGTCTTGGGCGGAAAGAACTCGAAGGAGATCGCAGGCCGCTTCAGGTGCCCGTCGGCTGTCGCAGGCTTCGTCAGATCAGTCATGGCACCACTCACTCCGGGTCTTCGCGGCCTGCGGTCAGGTCTAGATCAGGAGCCGCTAAGATAAGCCAACGCGGCCGCACTCGACAGCCCATCGGGGATGGGAAATGGCCCACTTGGCCCGGGATGTGTTGAATTTTTGTGCCTTCGGAATGAATTGTGGGAAGTGCGTCAATTCAATAAACTATGTAAAATCAATAATATATTTCGAATTGCGGTAGTCAAATGGTTGATCGTCGCGATGGGCAGGATGGAATCCAGCGTCACGCCAATGTCGTCTGTCCCAACGCTTCGTTTGGCGGGGCGTATCGGCTCGCGGTCCGCACACGCCAGACCTGCGCTGTCTGCCCATTGCCGCCGCGCAGCCCTCCACTACGTTAGCGCGCCATGATCCCGCTCTCAGTCCTTGACCTCTCCGTCGTCACCACAGGCACAAAACCCGCCGCGGCGCTGCGCAACAGCATCGATCTGGCGAAGCATGTCGATGGGCTCGGCTATGTCCGCTACTGGCTCGCCGAGCATCACAACCTCGCCTCCGTCGCGAGCCCGGCGCCCGACGTGATGATCGGGCAGATCGCGGCGGTGACGAAGCAGATCCGCGTCGGCTCCGGCGGGGTAATGCTGCCCAACCACGCGCCGCTGGTGGTGGCCGAGCGCTTCAAGATGCTGGAGGCGCTGTTTCCCGGCCGCATCGACCTGGGCCTCGGCCGCGCGCCCGGTACCGATGGTGCCACGGCCTACGCCCTGCGCAGCCGGCTCGATCGCCGCGAGGGCGACGATTTTCTGGAGCGGCTGCACGAACTGATCTTGTGGGAGACGAGAGAATTTCCGTCAGGGCACCCCTACAACAACGTCGTCGCGATGCCCGACGACACCAAGCTGCCGCCGATCTGGCTGCTCGGCTCCAGCGATTATTCGTCGGAACTGGCCGCGCAAGTCGGCATGGGCTTCGCCTTCGCGCATCATTTTGCGTCCCATGATGCGATTGATGCGATGGTGCATTACCGCAACCGCTTCCAGCCCTCGGCCTGGCGCGCCACGCCGCACGCGATCCTTGCCGTCGCCGTCATCGCGGCGGAGACCGACGAGGAAGCTGAAAAGCTCGCGACATCCTTCGACCTCAATCGCCTGCGCCGCGACCGCGGCCAGTATCTGCCGCTGCCGAGCGTCGAGGAGGCGCTGGCCTATCCCTACTCCGACGCCGAGCGCATCTCGATCGCCCGCAACCGCTCGCGCCTGTTCGTCGGCAGCCCTGCGACCGTGCAGAAGAAGCTCCAGCCGCTGATCGATTCCAGCAAGCCGGACGAATTGATGGTGATCACGGCGGTGTACGACCACGAGGCGCGAAAGAAGTCGTATTCGCTGCTGGCGGCGGCGTTCGGATTGGCGAAGGCGGCGTAAGCACTCACCGTCATTCCGGGGCGATGCGAAGCATCGAACCCGGAATCTCGAGGTTCCGGGTTCACGCTTTGCGTGCCCCGGAACGACGGCATCAATCCTGCTGCGTCTCGCTGAACGTCGCGCGGAACGGGTGCCCCGGGTAAACGCCGACGATGCGGAATTCGCGCGAGAAGAATTTCAGCTCCTCGATCGCGAAGGCGAGGCCCTTGTCTTCAGGATGGCCGTCGACGTCGGCATAAAACTGCGTGGCGAAGAAATTGCCGTCGACCATGTAGCTCTCGAGCTTGGTCATGTTGACGCCATTGGTGGCAAAGCCGCCGAGCGCCTTGTAGAGCGCGGCCGGCAAGTTGCGCACCCGGAAGACAAACGTGGTGACCAGCGGGCCCGACCCTTGCGCGGCCCATTTCGGCTCGCGCGCCAGCACCACGAAGCGCGTGGTGTTGTGGGCCTCGTCCTCGATATCCTCGGCGAGGATGTCGAGGCCGTAGATCTTTGCGGCCAGACGCGAGGCGATCGCGGCGACCGTCTTGTCCTTGCGCTCGGAGATGTCGCGTGCGCTGCCGGCGGTGTCGGCGTGCACGATCGGCTTGATGCCGAGCTTGCGGATGATGCGCCGGCACTGGCCGAGCGCGTGGACATGGCTCTCGACGGACTTGATGTCGGAGATCTTGGTCCCCTTCACCGCCATCAGCTGATGGCGGACCGGCAGAAACCATTCGCCGATGATGAAGAGGCCGGAGGCCGGCAGGAGGTGATGGATGTCGGCGACGCGGCCGGCGACCGAGTTCTCGATCGGGATCATGCCGAGATCGGCCTCGCCCGACGAGATCGCCGACAGGGCGTCCTCAAAGGTGGCGCAGGGCATCGGCTCGGCGTCGGGATAGGCCTCGACGATGGCGATGTGGGAATTGGCTCCGGGTTCGCCCTGGAATGCGATTTTCAGCTTGCTCATGATCGGCCTTGTAGCAGCGGCTCAGGATTTGGAAAGGATGCTGCGGGCGGTTTCGAGATCGGGCGGTGTGTCGACGCCGCGGGGTACGCTGTCGACGATCATGATGTCGATGCGCATGCCGGCTTCCACCGCCCGGAGTTGTTCCAGGCTTTCCTGCAGTTCTAAGGGCGAAGGCGGCAGCGACACGAACCGCTCCAGCGCAGCGCGGCGGTAGGCGTAAAGGCCGATGTGGTGGTAACGCGGTCCGTTGCCGTAAGGGGCCGTCGCGCGGGTGAAATATAGTGCGCGCAGCCGCCGCGGCCCGATCGGCGAGCCGACGGCCTTCACGACGCTCGGCGCGAGGTCCTCCTCCTCGGTGTGGATCTGCGAGGCCAGGGTCACGATGTCGACCGCGGGGTCGGCAAAGGGCGGCAGCACCTCGCGGATGGTCTGCGGCGTGATTGTCGGGAAATCGCCCTGGAGATTGATCACGATCTCGGCCTTGCCCTCGGGGTCGAGCTTCTGCATGGCCTCGTGGATGCGGTCCGAGCCGGAGGGGTGTGTGGCGCGGGTCATCACGGCCTCGCCGCCATGGGCTGCTACGACGGCCGCGATCTCCGGCGTGTCGGTAGCCACAGCGACGCGGCCGATGCCGGCGGCTTCCGCACGGCGCAGCACATGCACGATCATCGGCAGGCCCGCGATATCGGCGAGCGGCTTGCCGGGCAGGCGGGTGGCGGCCATGCGGGCCGGGATCAGCACCAGGATGCGGGGATCGGTCATCGGGTCAAGAGCCTGGAAACGGGGCGTTTTCCGCGCCGAGAAATGGGGTGGGGACGGGTTCAAAGCCGGGTCGCTTATACGGGTTGCCAGACCCCGGGCAAACCGATATCTCAATGGCAAAACTCGGGGGAAAGACAAGGAACGTGTGATTCTCCCGGGGCTCGTCCTGGCGGCCGCCCGGCCGCTCAATCCTTCTCAGCGGTGTGGGGCCTGGCCGGAAATGGACTCTTTCGAACTCAATAAGATTCTCGGTGCCGTGCTCGGCACCTGTCTCATCCTGCTGGTCACGAGCTTCACCGCGAATGCGCTGTTCTCGCCCAAGATGCCGGAAAAGCCGGGCTTCGAGATCGCCGTGAAGGAAGACGCCGGCCACGGCAAGGAAGGCGGCGCCGCCGCTGCGGCTTCCGAACCCATTGAGAAGTTGCTCCAGACCGCCTCGGTCGAGAAGGGCGCTGCCGCCGCCAAGAAGTGCGGCGCCTGCCACACCTTCGAGAAGGGCGGTCCGAATCGCGTCGGTCCGAACCTCTATGGCGTCGTCGGCGAGGCACGGGGCGAGGGCCGCAATGGCTTCAACTTCTCGGCGGCCATGAAGGGCAAGGGCGGCACCTGGACGTTCGACGACCTCAACAAGTTCATCGCCAATCCGAAGGGCTTCATCCCGGGCACCGCGATGGGCTTCGCCGGCATTCCCAAGGATTCCGAGCGCGCCGATGTCATCGCCTATCTGAATTCGCTGTCGGAGCATCCCAAGCCGCTGCCGACGGCGTCGAAGTAAGGCCTTAAAAACCCGTCTTGGAATATGCGGCCAGGCTGAAAAGCCTGGCCGTTTCCTTATCCGGGCCTCGCGAGGTCGTTATCGGGGCGTTTGGCCGCAGCGAATGGCGCGGCGGGCTACCAAGATGAGGAAAAAGCAACATATTCCGTCGAAACCTCGCCTATATTGGGAACTTAAAGGAGTAGCCTCCTTCAAGACAGGAATGTTGATTTGGCCATTACCCGACGCGATCTCCTGCTCACCGGCACTGCGGCTGCAGCGCTCCCCGCCCTCGGTTCCGTCGCGGGCGTTCCCGTCATCGGCACGGCCGCGGCGCAATCTGCCGGAGAAGCGGCTTCAAGCGCGTTCCCTTGGCGCCATGCGTTGTCGCTGTTCGGAAAGGTCAAGTACCCCGCCGACTTCAAGCGCTTCGACTACGTCAATCCGGAAGCGCCCAAGGGCGGGGTCGCGCGCCAGATCGCGGTCGGCACGTTCGACAATTTCAACATCGTCGTCTCCGGTGTGAAGGGCCAGGTTTCCGGAGCCGTCGCATTCATCTACGAATCCCTACTGACGCCCGCGCTCGACGAAGTCTCGACCGAATACGGCGCGCTGGCCGAAGCCGTCAGCCACCCGGACGATTTCTCTTTCGTCACCTATCGGTTGCGGTCACAAGCCAAATGGCATGACGGCAAGCCGGTGACCGCGGATGACGTGATCTTCTCGCTCGATTCCTTCAAGAAGCACCATCCGATGTACTCGGCGTACTACAGTCATGTGGTGAAGGCCGAAAAGGTCGGCGAGCGCGAGGTCAAATTCGTGTTCGACGCGCCGGGCAATCGCGAGCTGCCGCAGATTGTCGGGCAGCTCACGGTCCTGCCGAAGCACTGGTGGGAGGGAACGGACGCGCAGGGCCGCAAGCGCGATGTTTCCGCCACCACGCTCGAAGTGCCGCTTGGCTCCGGCCCCTACAGGGTCAAGGAATTCGTTGCCGGACGATCGATCGCGCTCGAGCGCGTCAAGGACTATTGGGGCCGCGACCTGCCCGCCAATGTCGGCCGCAACAATTTCGACGAGCTGCGCTACGAGTATTTCCGCGACGCCACCGTCGCGATCGAGGCTTTCAAGGCTGACCAGGTGGATTGGCGCACCGAGAACAGCGCCAAGAACTGGGCGACTGCCTACGACTTCCCGGCCGTCACCGAAAAGCGCGTGATCCTCGAGGAGTTCGCAAATCGCAGCTCGGGCGTGATGCAGGCCTTCGTGCCGAACCTGCGCCGCGCCAAGTTCAGCGATCCCCGCGTGCGCCGTGCGCTCAACTACGCGTTCGATTTCGAGGAGATGAACAAGCAGATATTCTACGGCCAGTACAAGCGCATCAGCAGCTATTTCGACGGCATCGAAGATCTCATGGCGACCGGCTTGCCGCAGGGCAAGGAGCTCGAGATCCTCGAAACCGTCCGCTCCGAGGTCCCGCCCGAAGTCTTCACGACGGCCTACGCCAATCCGGTTGGCGGCAGTCCGGAAGCCGTTCGCGACAATCTGCGCGAGGCGCTGCGCCTGTTCAAGGAGGCCGGCTATGAGGTGCGCGACCGCAAGCTGATCGACGTCAAGACCGGCACACAGTTCTCCGTGGAATTGCTGAATTCCGATCCGAGCTTCGAGCGGATCACGCTGTTCTACAAGCCGTCGCTGGAGCGGCTCGGCATCGCCGTCAGCGTGCGGACGGTCGATCCCACCCAGTACGAGAACAGGACACGCGAGTGGGATTTCGACATCGTCACCAACTCGTGGGGCGAGTCGCAGTCGCCGGGCAACGAGCAGCGCGAATTCTGGTCGTCCAAGACGGCCGACATCGCCGGTTCGCGCAACATTGCCGGCATCAAGAATCCGGCGATCGACAAGCTGATCGAGCGGGTGATCTACGCCAGGGATCGCGACGATCTCGCCGCAGCGACCAAGGCGCTCGATCGCGTGCTGCTGTGGAATCACTATGTCGTGCCGCAGTGGACCTATACGAAGGTGCGCACCGCGCGCTGGGACCGCTTCGGCCGGCCGTCGGAATTGCCCAGATACGGTCAGTCCGGCTTCCCGTTCATCTGGTGGTACGACGCAGACAAGGCGGCGCGGATCGCAAAGAAGTCGTGAAGGACATTTCCCGCATGACGCAGATGTCACGCCGCCATGTGCTTGTTTTGGGTGCCGGCGGCGCCCTCGGTGCATCCCTTGGCGCACCGCTGCTGCGCGGCGCGCGTGCTTCGGAGGCGGGGACCGAGGCGCACGGCATTTCGGCATTCGGCGATCTCAAATATCCCGCCGGCTTCCGTCATTTCGACTACGTCAATCTGGACGCGCCGAAGGGCGGCACGTTCTCGCTCATCCCGTCGGTGAAGGCGTACAACCAGTCCTATCAGACCTTCAACTCGCTCAACGCCTTCATCCTGAAGGGCGACGGCGCGCAAGGCATGGACATGACGTTCGTGCCGCTGATGGTGCGCGCCAACGACGAGCCGGACGCGATGTACGGCCTTGCCGCCAAATCCGTGCGGATATCGCCGGACAGGCTGGTCTATCGCTTCACGATGCGGCCCGAGGCGAAATTCCACGACGGCACCAAGCTCACTGCTCATGATGCGGCGTTTTCGCTGACGGCGCTGAAGACCAAGGGCCATCCGCTGATCATCGTGCAGATGCGTGACATGGTCAGCGCGGAGGCGATCGACGACGCGACGCTGGTCGTCACCTTTGCCAAGGGACGCGCGCGCGACGTGCCGCTCTATGTCGCGAGCCTGCCGATCTTCTCGAAGGCGTACTATGCGTCCCGCCCGTTCGACGAAACGTCGCTGGAGATTCCGCTGGGCTCGGGTCCGTACAAGGTCGGCAGGTTCGAGGTCAATCGTTACATCGAATACGAGCGGGTGAAGGACTGGTGGGCCGCCGATCTGCCGGTTTGCCGCGGCAGCTACAATTTCGACGTCGTGCGCTATGAGTTCTATCGCGATCGCGATGTCGCCTTCGAGGGCTTTACCGGCAAGAGTTATCTTTACCGCGAAGAGTTCACCTCCCGCATCTGGGCGACACGCTATGACTTTCCGGCCGTGAAAGATAATCGCGTCAAGCTCGAAACCGTACCCGACGACACGCCGTCCGGCGCGCAAGGCTGGTTCATCAACACGCGGCGCGAGAAGTTCAAAGACCCGCGCGTGCGCGAGGCCCTGATCAATGCCTTCGACTTCGAATGGACCAACAAGACCATCATGTACGGCGCCTATGCCCGTACGGTATCGCCGTTCCAGAACTCCGATCTCATGGCGGGCGATAGCGCGCCTTCGCCGGAAGAGCTGAAGCTGCTGGAGCCGTTTCGCGGTCAGGTTCCCGATGAAGTGTTCGCAGCACCGTTCACGCCGCCGGTCTCGGACGGCTCCGGGCAGGATCGAAGCCTGTTGCGCAAGGCGCAGCAACTGCTGAGCGAGGCCGGCGTGCCGATCAAGGACGGCAAACGGGTGCTGCCGAACGGCGACGTCTTCAGGATCGAGTTCCTGCTGGACGAGCCCTCCTTCCAGCCGCACCATGCGCCCTACATCAAGAACCTGGGCACGCTCGGCATCGAAGCGAGCGTGCGCCTCGTCGATGCCGTGCAACACAAGGCGCGCCAGGAAGATTTCGACTTCGACATGACGATCCAGCGTTTCAGCATGTCGGCGACGCCGGGCGATGCCATGCGTGCGTTCTTCTCATCGCAGGTTGCGAACACCAGGGGCTCGTACAATCTCGCCGGCGTTGCCAGCCCGGCCATCGACGCCATGATCGAGAAGATCATGGCGGCCGACAACCGCGAGGACTTGACGATCGCTTGCCGGGCCTTCGATCGGCTGTTTCGCGCCGGCCGCTATTGGGTGCCGCAGTGGTATAACAAGACGCACCGGCTCGCTTATTGGGATCTATTCGGTCATCCGCAGAAGCTGCCGCGTTACGCAAATGGCGTAGGCGCTCCCGATATCTGGTGGTCCGACCGCGCCAAGGCGGCCAAGCTCGAGCAGGCGAAATAATCATGAGCGCGTATATCGCCCGCCGCATCCTCCTGATGATCCCGACATTGCTCGGGATCCTCTTCGTCTCCTTCGTCGTCGTGCAGTTCGCGCCTGGCGGTCCTGTCGAGCGCGTGATTGCGCAACTCTCCGGCGCCGATACCGGCGGCACTTCGCGCATTTCGGGCGGTAGCGACTTTGCGCAGCGTGCCCCGGGGCAAGTCGGCGCGGGCGGCGATTCCATCAACTCGAAATATCGCGGCGCGCAGGGGCTCGACCCTGATTTCATCAAGAAGCTGGAGGCGCAATTCGGCTTCGACAAGCCCGCACCGGAACGCTTCGCGCTGATGGTGTGGAATTTCGCCCGCTTCGATTTCGGCAAGAGCTATTTTCGCGACGTCAGCGTGATTCAGCTGATCAAGGAGAAGCTGCCGGTCTCGATTTCGCTCGGCATCTGGTTGACGCTGATCACCTATCTGATCTCGATTCCGCTCGGCATCCGCAAGGCGGTGAAGGACGGCACGCGTTTCGACACCTGGACGTCGACCATTCTCGTGCTGGGCTATGCCATTCCCGGCTTTCTGTTCGCAATCCTCCTCATCATCCTGTTTGCCGGCGGCTCCTTCTTTAACTGGTTCCCGCTGCGCGGACTGACTTCGGACGGCTGGTCGCAGTTTCCCTGGTACTGGAAAATCCTCGATTATTTCTGGCACCTGACGCTGCCGCTGATCGCCATGGGGCTCGGCGCGTTCACCACCATGACGTTCCTGACCAAGAATTCGTTTTTGGATGAGATTCGCAAGCAATACGTCATGACCGCGCGCGCCAAGGGCTGCAGCGAGGGCCGGGTGCTTTACGGCCACGTCTTCCGCAATGCGATGCTGATCGTGATCGCCGGATTCCCCGGGACCTTCATCCACGCCTTCTTCTCAGGCTCGCTTCTGATCGAGACCATCTTCTCGCTGGACGGGCTCGGGCTGCTGAGCTTCGAGAGCGTGCTCAACCGCGACTATCCCGTGGTGTTCGGCACGCTCTACATCTTTTCGTTGGTCGGCCTCGTGATCAACCTGATCTCCGACCTGACCTATATGTGGATCGACCCCCGGATCGATTTCGAGGCGCGGGAGGTCTGATGACGGTTATCGCGCCGACGCCGATCGAGACCACGACCCAGTCTCCGCTGGGCGAGATCGTTCCGATCACGCGCAAGCCGTTCGCGCCTTCGCCGCTGAACAGGCGGCGATGGCAGAACTTCAAGGCCAACCGCCGCGGCTATTGGTCGTTCTGGATATTCATCGCCCTCTTCGTGATCTCGCTGTTCGCCGAGCTGATCGCCAACGATCGACCTTTCCTGGTCAAATTCGACGGCCGTCTCTATTGGCCCGCCTTCGTGACCTATTCGGAAACCACCTTCGGCGGCGATTTCGAGACGGCGGCCGACTACCGCGACCCCTACTTGCAGAAGCTCATCAAGGACAAGGGCGGCGCCATCGTCTGGCCCCTGATCCGCTATTCCTACGACACCCACAATCTCGACTTGCCGACGCCGGCGCCGTCGCCGCCGACCTGGATGCTCACCGAAGCGCAATGCAAGCCGGTGGTCGAGAAGAAGGGGCTGAAGAGCTGCCGCGACCTCGAATACAACTGGTTAGGTACGGACGACCAGGGGCGCGACGTGGTGGCGCGGCTGATCTATGGCTTCCGCATCTCGGTGCTGTTCGGCCTTTGCCTCACGATCATCTCATCCGTCATCGGCATCGCAGCGGGAGCGGTGCAGGGCTATTTCGGCGGCCGGGTCGATCTCATCTTCCAGCGCTTCATCGAGATATGGACGGCAATTCCGTCGCTCTATCTTCTCTTGATCCTGTCCTCGGTCCTCGTGCCCGGCTTCTTCGTGCTGCTCGGCATTCTCCTGCTGTTCTCCTGGGTCTCGCTGGTCGGTCTCGTGCGGGCCGAGTTCCTGCGCGGGCGCAACTTCGAATACATCCAGGCCGCCCGCGCGCTCGGCGTCTCCAACCCGGTCATCATGTTCCGTCACCTGCTGCCGAACGCGATGGTCGCGACCATGACGTTCCTGCCGTTCATCGTCTCCTCGTCGGTGATGACGCTGACGGCACTCGACTTCCTTGGCTTCGGCCTGCCGCCGGGCTCACCCTCGCTCGGCGAGCTGCTGTCACAGGCCAAGTCCAACGTGCAGGCGCCGTGGCTCGGTTTCTCCGGCTTCTTCTCGGTCGCGATCATGCTGTCGCTCCTGATCTTCATCGGCGAAGCCGTGCGCGACGCCTTCGATCCGCGCAAGACGTTCAGGTAAGCCAATGGACGCGATCAACCAGCCCCTGCTTGCCGTGCGCGACCTTTCGGTGGCCTTCCACCAGGGTGGCGCCACGACACTCGCGGTCGACAAGGTCTCGTTCCAGATCAAGCGCGGCGAATGCCTGGCGCTGGTCGGCGAATCCGGCTCCGGCAAGTCCGTGAGCGCGCTCTCGATCCTGAAGCTGCTGCCCTATCCGAACGCCTCGCATCCCTCGGGAAGCATCCGCTTCAAGGGACAGGAGCTGATCGACCAGTCCGAGCAGCAGATTCGGGAGGTCCGCGGCAGCGACATCTCCATCATCTTCCAGGAGCCGATGACCTCGCTCAATCCGCTGCACACGATCGAGGCGCAGATCGGCGAGATCATCCAGCTGCACAATCCCACCAGCAACGCGCTGGCGCGCAAGCGGACGCTGGAGCTGCTGACCCAGGTCGGCATCCCCGATCCGGAGACGCGGCTCAACAGCTATCCGCACCAGCTCTCTGGAGGCCAGCGCCAGCGCGTGATGATCGCGATGGCGCTCGCCAACGAGCCCGATCTGCTGATCGCCGACGAGCCGACCACGGCGCTGGACGTCACCGTGCAGGCGCAGATCCTGGCGCTGCTCGCCGAGATCCGCGCGCGGCTCGGCATGAGCCTGCTCTTCATCACCCATGATCTCGGCATCGTGCGCCGCATCGCCGACCACGTTTGCGTCATGAAGAGCGGCGAGATCGTCGAGCAGGGGCCGGTCGAGCAGGTGTTCAAGACGCCGAAGCATCCCTATACGCGCGACCTGCTCGCGGCCGAGCCGAAGCCGGATCCCGCGCCGCCGCAGCCGAATGCGCCGGTGGTGATGTCGGCCGACGATCTGAAAGTGTGGTTTCCGATCAAGCGCGGCTTGATGCGCAAGACGGTCGGCCACATCAAGGCGGTCGACGGCGTCAGCCTCGCCGTGCGCAAGGGCGAGACGCTCGGCGTCGTCGGCGAATCCGGCTCGGGCAAGACCACGCTGGGGCTGGCGCTGCTGCGGCTGATCTCCTCGAACGGGCGCATCGTGTTCCTGGGGAGAGACATCCAGGGCCTGCGCTTCAAGGAGATGCGGCCCTTCCGGCGCGACATGCAGATCGTGTTCCAGGATCCGTTCGGCTCGCTCAGCCCGCGCATGTCGGTCGCCGACATCATCGCCGAAGGCCTCACCGTGCATCAGCCGAAACTGTCGGGCGAGGAGCGTGAGGTGCGCGTCGTCAAGGCGCTCGAGGATGTCGGACTGAAACCGGACACCCGCTACCGCTATCCGCATGAGTTTTCCGGTGGCCAGCGCCAGCGCATCTCGATCGCGCGCGCGGTGGTGCTGGAGCCGGATTTCGTCGTGCTGGACGAGCCGACCAGCGCGCTCGACATGCTGTTCCAGGCGCAGATGGTCGATCTGTTGCGCGAGCTGCAGCGCAAGCGCGATCTCACCTACATGTTCATCTCGCACGATTTGCGCGTCGTCGCCTCGCTCGCCAGCCATCTGATCGTGATGCGCGGCGGCAAGGTGGTCGAGGAGGGGCAGGCGGCCGAGCTGTTCAAGAACCCGAAGAGCGATTACACGCGCGCGCTGTTCGCGGCAGCCTTCCGGCTGGAGACGGCCGGGAACGGCTCGGTGGCGACGTAGCCCGGCATTCCGGTCGCGCGACAGCGCGAGCCCCAGGGACGCTTCTGCTGGTGGCCGAAGCGGGCCGCACCTACCAGTCGGGTTGATCTACGCGGCGCGTTCCTTGTCTAATTGTTCCTCGACCGTGGTCGCTGTTTCTTCCAACTTCTTTTCGTAATTGCCCGCGAGCTTCTCAATACTATCGGCCCACATCCTCAGCATTGAGACCTGAAAGTGGATCATCGGCATCAAGGCATTCATGCCGATTGCTGTCGCTGCGGCGATGCGCCGTTGTGGGTCGCCCGCGAGATGGTTTGCAGTAACGGTCTTGTCTGCCATGCTGTTCGCTCCTTCGCGCTGGTGTTATGGCCTAAAGTCACCTCTCGGGTTGTGAATTGCGTGCTTCCAAACACTCGGCCAAAACGTGATCTGCCGCGAGTCGCGCACATTGGTCGTCATGCAATTCATCCAATTTTTTCAAGTAGGCGACTGCGGCGACTTGCAGGAGATCGAAATCATCTTCGCCGGTATCGCGAAGACTGGCGATGTAGCGATAGAGGGCGGAACGCCTGTTATCATTCTCGCTGATGCCGCTGTGGAGCAGCAGGTAGTTCCGCCAAGCGAACGCACACGCGCCTTCTCTGGCCTGAGAACTCATGGGGCACCTCCCAAAGGCAGAAAGACTGACGACATGTTTCGTTCCGCAATTCTCCCAATTGTAACGTTGTTCCGTAGTTGCGCCGCGAGATGCCTATCAGCCGGGGCGGGTTGCCTTTCGAGTGACGGGTTGCCCGAATGATCGTGCGTGTATTCCCTGGAAAATGAGCCTGGGGAACGTACGAGACTTCCGGTTCTCTCTGCGCTGGAGTGTCGCAGCCCGCTTCGCTCAAATATGTCGATATCCACGGTAATATCTGGCCGTCGAGCTTACCGCGGAGGCGGTGATGGCTTCAAAGCTGTCTTCTGGCACCGTTGTCTTGCTACTGGTTGGAGCAACGGTGCTTTTGATCGCAAGGCCACCTGTGTGGATGCTGCTGCTGCTCGGTTCCTTCGCGCTGGCGGCGCTGTATATCGTCGTGCGAACAAAGTCGCGTTACGATCCGCTCGATCCACGCTTCGGCAGCTGCATCCCTCCGATTTCCAAGCCGAAGGCCAGCGCCGGTAATGTGCCCAAGCAACATAGCGACGTCTGACATCCATCAGATGCGGATCCGCTTCCAAGACCGACATTCGGCCATACCGGTTTCAACGTCGCCTTCGGAGAGTAAAGCGGACGCGGCAAATTAGCGGTGAATTATGAGCACACGCCCTAGAGCCGCTTGATCGCCACGACCTCGCTGCCGGCCTGCTTGATCCGTGCAATGGCCGGCTCGATCGGCTCGATCACCGTCGCCATATGATGCGCGTTGGCGTGAACCATGGTACCGGCGTCGCGGACGATGGCGACGTGGCCCTTCCAGAAGATTAGGTCGCCGCGTTGCAGCTTGCTCTGCTCGTGAGGCTCCAGGGCTCGTCCAAGGCCGGCCTGCTGCATGTCGCTGTCGCGCGGGCAGCCGGTGCCGGCCGCCGTCAGCGAGACCTGCACGAGACCCGAGCAATCGATGCCGAGGCTGCTCTTGCCGCCCCAGAGGTAGGGCGTGCCGACGAAGCGTTCGGCCACCGCAACGAAGTCCGGCTCGCGATGATCGAGCGGGCCGAGATGCGCCTTCGGCAGATAAGCTCCGTCGCGCATCACCGCGAAGCTGCCGTCCTCGCGCGCCACCGCAATCTTCGATCCCATCACGAGCGTGCCGGCTGGCGGCAGCTTGATCGAGGGGCCCGGGAACGCAAACGTCCGCAGCGCGCTGACCTTGTGCGTCGGGGCGGCCGTCGGCTTCGTGAGCGCCGCATCGGGAAGCCAGCCGACATAGCCGTCACTTCCCAGCTGGCCCCAGGCCCAGCCCTCGCCATTGCGATCGTAGACCGTGACGCGCTCGCCGCGCAGCGCCTCCGTCATCAGCATCGCGTCCGAGGACGGCTGTTCGCGCACCGCTGCAATCGCGTCCGTCACCTCGAATTCCTCGCCGGTGACGAAACGCTCCGCCTGCACCTTGCCTTCGAGATATTTGGCGGCGAGGTCGGCCCGCGCCGGTGTCAGCCTTGGATCGTGTCCTGGATCATGCATAGCGCTCGCTCAGCAATGTGTAGATGGCGCGCGCGGCCTGGCACTCGCCGCCTTCGGGGCGCGCCGGCTTCGCCGACGGCGTCCAGCCATAGATGTCGACATGCAGCCAGCTCTTGGCCTGGTCGACGAAGCGTTGCAGGAACAGCGCGCAGGTGATCGAGCCGGCAAAGCCGCCGGACGGTGCGTTGGTGATGGTGGCGGTCTTGGAGTCCAGCCACGCATCGTAGGCCGGCCACAGCGGCATGCGCCACAACGGGTCGTTCTCCTTGACGGCGCAGCGCGCGACGTCGGCGGCAAGCGTCTCATCATTGGTGTAAAAGGGCGGTAAATCCGGCCCCAGCGCGACGCGTGCAGCTCCCGTCAGTGTGCCGAGATCGATCAGCAGGTCGGGCTTCTCCTCGTCGGCGAGCGCCAGGGCATCGGCGAGCACGAGCCGCCCTTCGGCGTCCGTGTTGCCGATCTCGACCGTGATCCCCTTGCGCGATTTAAAAATGTCGAGCGGGCGGAAGGCGTTGCCGGCGACCGCATTCTCGACCGCCGGAATCAGCACGCGCAGCCGGATCTTCAGCTTCGCGTCCATTACCATGCGCGCGAGCGCCAGAACGTTGGCGGCGCCGCCCATGTCCTTCTTCATGATCAGCATGCCGCTCGACGGCTTCAGGTCGAGCCCGCCGGTGTCGAAGCACACGCCCTTGCCGACCAGCGTCACCTTGGGATGGGCGGGATCGCCCCAGCCGATGTCGATCAGCCGCGGCGCGCGGTCCGAGGCCATGCCGACGGCGTGGATCAGCGGAAAATCCGTCCTCAGATCCTCGCCGATGGTGCAGGCAAAGCTCGCGCCGAATTCGCTGGCGAGCTCTTGGGCGGCTGCGGCGAGCTCCTCCGGCCCCATGTCGTTGGACGGCGTGTTGATGAGGTCGCGCGCCAGCATCGCGGCATCGGCCATGCGGCTGATCTCGACGGCGTCGACGCCGTCAGGCGGCACCAGGCGGACATCGGGGCCATCAGCCTTGCGGTAGCGGGCGAAGCGGTAGCAGCCGAGCGCGAAGGCGAGTGCGGCGAGCCGTGCATCGTGCGGTGCATTCGCAAAGCGATAGGTGCCCGGCGGCAACAGGCCGGGCAGGGCGCCCGGCCGGAACAGGTCGCGGGATCTTGCGCCCTCGTCCTCGAGGCCGAACAGCACTTGCGCGATCGTACCGCCGGGGGCGGGCAGGGCGAGATAGCCGCCCGGCTTGGCGGCGAAGGCGTTCGCCGTGGCGAACTGGCGTTGCGCCGGCGGCAGCGTCTCGGCGACCTGATCCCAGCTCGACTTGGTGACGAAGGTGATCGGGATGGCGGTTGGCGACGTCTCGAAGACAGAAGGCATTGGCGGGTCCAGGTCGTCAGATCAAGCTGGTTATGCGGATGAGGGAGACTTCGCAGAGTTCTGCGGTGGCCGCAATCGGCTTTGCCGTCACCGTTGAGCGAGCGGCTACTCGCAGCAAGGGGGCCATGCTAGGTTCCGGCAACGGCCGCCAGGTGCAAGGAGATCGCCGGTGGCCGAAAGCGAAGCCTGCCGGGAGGAAATGCAATGGACGTGGTGTGGAGTATGGTCACTTTCATCGGCCAGGTCGTCGAGGCGATTTTCAGCTATGTCGAGCATCATCATTGGATCTTCGCGTTCCTTGCCGGCGGCTACGTCTTCTATCTCCACGACCGCTCCGTCCATGCGCGCTTCGACGCGCTCGACAAGCGCGTCGACGAAATCCGCAAGCGGCTTGCCATCGAATATTGATCGGGTGAAACGAAACCGGCGACGGGCAGATCTCCAGACCTGAACGAGCAGGTGAAGGCGTTCGGCCTCGACCTCGGTCTCGGCGGAGAGGTGCCGCCGCGGACGCCGCCGTGAGAGGGGCAGGCATCCCAGCGTTAACCCGCCATTAGGGTTAACAGTCTATTGCTGGCGCGTTCGGCTCGATCCATCCGCTCGAGAGTCAAAGCGTCATGCGTCAACGGTTCAGTCCTGCCCGGCTTCTCGCATCTGCCTCGCTCGTTGCGGTGGTGGCCATGAGCCTCGGCGGCTGCACGGCAATGTCAAAGCTCTCCGACGTCACCGGATCGATCGGGTCGCGCGCGGAGGCCCCCCCTCCCAGCGATCCCGCAGGCGCCGTCGAAGTCTATGGCGAGCGTTACCGTGCCAATCCCAAGGACGCCGAGGCCGCGCTCGGCTATGGTCAGGCCTTGCGCGCCAACGGCCAGCGCGCCCAGGCCGCCGCCGTTCTCGAGCAGGCGACCATCGCCAATCCCGGCAACAAGGCGCTGCTCGCCCAGTACGGCCGTGCACTCGCCGACAACGGCAATTTCCAGCAGGCCTTCGACGTGCTGTCGAAAGCGCATTCACCCGACAATCCGGACTGGCGTCTGCTCTCGGTGCAGGGCACGGCGCTCGATCAGATGGGCCGTCACGATGAGGCGCGTTCCTATTATGCGAGCGCGCTGAAGATCGCGCCGGGCGATCCCGGCGTGCTGTCCAATCTCGGCCTGTCCTACATGCTGTCGAGAGACCTTCCCAAGGCCGAAGAGGCGTTGCGGCAGGCCTACGCCTCGCCGCGCGCGAGCGCGCGGGTGCGGCAGAATCTCGGCCTGGTCGTCGGTCTCCAGGGCCGCTTTGCCGAAGCCGAGACTATCGTGAAGGCGGACCTGCCGCCGGAGCAGGCCGCAGCCAACGTCGCCTATCTCAAGGAAATGCTGAGCCGCAGCGACGTCCCACGCGGCGCACCGAAGCGGACGCCCGTCGCCGCGCTCAGCCGACCCGACTGATCCGACCCGATCGTCTCATCCCAAAGCCGCTCGCGCGAACCGCACGCGGCTCAAGTCTTGCGTCACTGCATCTCGGAGATCTTGATGCCGGTCGGCCCGAGAATGACGACGAACAGCACCGGCAGGAAGAACAGGATCATCGGCACCGTCAGCTTCGGCGGCAGCGCAGCGGCCTTCTTCTCGGCCTCGGTCATGCGCATGTCGCGGTTTTCCTGCGCCATGACGCGCAGGGAATGTCCGAGCGGAGTGCCGTAACGTTCCGCCTGCTGGAGCGCCAGACACACCGACTTGACGCCCTCGAGCCCGGTGCGCCGCGCCAGGTTCTCATAGGCGACCTTGCGGTCCTGCAAATAGGACAGCTCGGCGGTGGTCAGCGTGAACTCTTCCGACAGCGCGATCGACTGGCCGACGATTTCGGTGGCGACTTTCCGGAATGCCATTTCGACCGACATGCCGGATTCGATGCAGATCAGCAGCAGGTCGAGCGCGTCGGGAAAGGCGCGCTTGATCGAAAGCTGGCGCTTGGAGATCGCGTTCTTGAGGAACAGCATCGGGGCCTGAAGCCCGAGATAGGCGGCGCCGATGCAGATGCCGATCTTGACCGGCACCGGTTTCTCCATATGCGCGATCAGGAACACGTACAGGACCGAGCCCACGAACAGGGTGATCGGAGCGACCATGCGCGCAAACAGGAAGGTGATGTAGGGCGCCTGACCGCGGTAGCCGGCCATGATGAGCTTGTCGCGGGCAGCTTCCTGCGCGAGCCATTTGGTGAGGTTGAAATCCTCGACGACCTTGGAGACGAGCTGCTTCGGGGTCTGGCGCAGCGAGACCTTCTCGCTCTTGTTGAGGCGCTCGCGCTCGCGCTGCCGGATCCGCTCGCGCTCGCTCGCCACCGCCTTCATGCGCTTGGAGAGGCCTTCGCCGGCGAACAGCGGCATCACCAGCGTATAGACGGTAGCGCTGGCGGCGATGGCCGCCAGCAGCATGGTCATGAAACGGACGTCATGCAGTTTCGAAACCAGAAATTCGACCATACGCCACCGTCAGAAATCGAAGTTGATCATCTTCTTCATCACCATGATGCCGACCGACATCCAGACGACGCAGCCGACCAGCATGAGCTGCCCGGTAGGATGGGTCCACAGCAGGGAGATGTAGTGCGGCGTCGTGAGATAGACGAGAAACATCACGATCGGCGGCAGCGAGCCGATGATGGCGGCCGAAGCCTTGGCCTCCATCGACATCGCCTGGATCTTTTCCCTCATCTTCTTGCGGTCGCGCAGCACCTTGGAGAGGTTGCCCAGCGCTTCGGAGAGGTTGCCGCCCGACTTCTGCTGGATCGAGATGACGATGCCGAAGAAGTTGGCTTCCGGCAGCGGCATGCGATCGTAGAGGCGCGAGCAGGCTTCGCCGAGCGGCATGCCGATCGCCTGCGTCTCGATGATGGCCAGGAACTCGCTGCGCAGCGGCTCGGGCGAATCGGCGGCGACCACCTTGATCGATTCGAACAGCGGCAGGCCCGCCTTGATGCCGCGGACGATCACGTCGACGGCGTCGGGCAGCGCGGCCAGGAATTTGCTTTCGCGGCGCTTCTTCAGGAAGCTGAGTGCCCAGCGCGGCAAGCCGAAGCCGCCGGCGAAGGCGAGGCCGGCGCCGCCGAGCAGGCCGCCACCGACGAACATGGCGGCTACGAACAGCACGCCCGCCACGACGGCGGACACGATCCAGAATTTCTGCGGCGTCCAGTCCAGCCCCGCCTGCGACAGGCGGATGTTGAGCGGAACGCTCTTCTCCTGCTGACGTCGTGCCTCGAGATCCTTCAGCGAAGTCTCGACCTGCTCACGGCGTGAGCGCTGGCTCTTTTCGGTCTGCTTGGCCGCGGGCGCGTCGGCGCGCGCGATCGAGGCACGGCGGTTTTCCGCCTTCCGCTCCCCGGACAGCAACGGATAGAGGAAGACCCAGGCGATGCCGCCGACAGCGGCGGTGGCGAGGAAGGCGAGGGCGAGGACCTGCATGTTCATGGCGGCGCTGACCTGCTCACGTCGTTGGCGCCACTTCCGCCGCATCGAGTGCGGCGGCAAGGCGCTTCTCGTCGCCGTAATAGCGAGCGCGTTCCCAGAACTTCGGACGGCCGATGCCGGTCGAGCGGTGCCGCCCGATGATCTTGCCGTTGGCGTCCTCGCCGATCATGTCGTAGAGGAAGATGTCCTGGGTGATGATGGTGTCGCCTTCCATGCCCATCACCTCGGTGATGTGCGTGATGCGGCGCGAGCCGTCGCGCAGGCGCGCGGCCTGGACGATGACGTCGATCGAGGCGCAGATCATCTCGCGGATGGTCCGCGACGGCAGCGAGAAGCCGCCCATCGTGATCATGGATTCGCAGCGCGACAGCGCCTCGCGCGGGTTGTTGGCGTGCAGCGTGCCCATCGAGCCGTCATGGCCGGTGTTCATGGCCTGAAGCAGGTCGAACGCCTCGGGTCCGCGGACCTCGCCGACGATGATGCGTTCGGGGCGCATACGCAGGCAGTTGCGCACCAGCTCGCGCATGGTGATCTGGCCCTCGCCCTCGATGTTGGGCGGGCGGGTTTCGAGCCGCACCACGTGGGGCTGCTGGAGCTGAAGCTCGGCCGCGTCCTCGCAGGTGATGATGCGCTCGTCGTGCTCGATGTAGTTGGTGAGGCAGTTGAGCAGCGTGGTCTTGCCCGAGCCGGTACCGCCGGAGATCAGCACGTTGCAGCGGACGCGGCCGATGATTTGGAGGATCTCGGCGCCCTCCGGCGAGATTGCGCCGAACTTGACGAGCTGATCCAGGGTCAGCTTGTCCTTCTTGAACTTGCGGATGGTGAGTGCGGGCCCGTCGATCGACAGCGGCGGCACGATCGCGTTGACACGGGAGCCATCGGCAAGGCGCGCGTCGCAGATCGGCGAGGATTCGTCGACGCGCCGGCCGACCTGGCTGACGATGCGCTGGCAGATGTTGAGGAGCTGCTGGTTGTCGCGGAAGCGGATACCGGTGCGCTGGATCTTGCCGCCGACTTCGATGTAGACGGTGTTGGCGCCGTTGACCATGATGTCGGCGATGTCGTCGCGCGACAACAGCGGCTCCAGCGGGCCGTAGCCGAGCACGTCGTTGCAGATGTCGTCGAGCAGCTCTTCCTGCTCGGCGATCGACATCACGATGTTCTTGATCGCGATGATCTCGTTGACGATGTCGCGGATTTCCTCGCGGGCCGATTCCGAATCGAGCTTGGCGAGCTGGGCGAGGTCGATGGCCTCGATCAGCGCGCCGAAGATGGTCGCCTTGACCTCGTAGTAATTGTCCGAGCGGCGGGTTTCCATCGCCGGCGCAGGCCTCGCCGGGGCAAGCGGCGGCGAGGCGACGGCCGGCGGGGGCGGCGCGCGCGACACCGTCGGCGCCGGAGCCGGGGCAGGCTCTGGCGACACGGCGCCGGGCTTCGGGGCCCGAAGGTCGGTGTCTGTTCCGCTACGCTTACCGAACACTTAACGACTCCATGCGGCGGCTTATTTTCCCCGCAACTTATCAATCAGGGGTGAAAGCAGGGACGACTTTTGTTTCTTCGTTTCGCTGCGGCCGGTCAGGCGCTGGGCGATCTGGAGGAACATCTCGATCGATTTGTGGTTGGCGGAGATCTCCGCGATCATCTGGCCGTTGTTGGCCGCCGAGCCGAAGATCTGCGGCTCGAACGGGATCGAGACGACCGGCTGGCTCTCGATCGCCTTGGCGAACTCCGTAGCGGCGATTTCGGGACGTTTCGGCACTCCGACCTGGTTCAGGCAGTAGAGCGGCGGCCGGTCGTTGGGGCGCGAGGCCTTCAGCAGGTCGAACAGGTTCTTGGTATTGCGCAAATTGGCGAGGTCGGGCGCCGCCACGATCAGGATGTCGTCCGCCCCGATCAGAGCGCGCTTGGTCCAGCCCGACCATTGGTGCGGGATGTCGAGCACGATGCAGGGCATGGTGGAGCGCAGCGTGTCGAACACGGAATCGAAGGCGTCGGTGCCGAAATCGTAGACCCGGTCCAGCGTCGCCGGCGCCGCCAGCAGGCTGAGGTGGTCGGTGCATTTCGACAGCAGGCGGTCGATGAAGGCGGTATCGACGCGATCGGGCGAGAACACGGCGTCCGCAATGCCTTGCGGCGGGTCCTGGTTGTAGTCGAGCCCGGCGGTGCCGAAGGCGAGGTCGAGATCGGCGACGACCGCGTCCATCGCGAGGTCGCGCGCGATCGCCCAGGCGACGTTATGGGAGATGGTGGACGCGCCGACGCCGCCCTTGGCGCCGACCACGGCGATGATGCGGCCGACCGCCTTGGCTTCCGGCGCGGAGAACAGGTTGCAGATCGAGCGCACGACGTCGATCGCGCCAACCGGCGCGAGCACGTAGTCGCTGACGCCGCGGCGCACCAGCTCGCGATAGAGCATGACGTCGTTGATGCGGCCGATCACGACCACGCGGGTGCCGGCGTCGCAGACGGTGGCGAGCTGGTCGAGCCCGCCCAGGAGGTCGTTGCGGCCGTCGCTCTCGAGCACGATCACGTTCGGCGTGGGCGCCGAGCGGTAGGCTTCGACCGCAGCCGCCATGCCGCCCATCTGGATCTTCAGGTGGGCCTTGCCGAGACGGCGATCCTCGCCGGCCGACTGTACCGCGGCAGCAGTTTCCACGGTCTCGCAGAAGGCCTGGACCGAGACGCGCGGCGCAGGCGCGATATGCTCCTCGGCCGGCGGCGGAGCTGCTTCCGGCTGCTCTTCGTGTGTTTGCCTGGCGTAGCTGATCATTTGCCGGTGTCGCTGAGTTTGGCCCTGTCGGCCTCAGGATAGGAGACCGCCGTCGGTACTCCCTTGCGATACTTCTCGAACGCGGCGGTGCGCCGTGTCGTATAGGAAGGTGTCTCCGGCCGCGGCTGCTCGAGGTCCGAGGGATTGTCGACCATGGCTGCGAGGTTGCGCTGATAGGCGCAGCCGTAATTGTAGTATTCCTTGTTCTCGAACCAGCCCTTGTTCTTCATCGAGGGGCCGATGTCCTCCGGCCACAGGCCGCAGGGGCCCGCGACTGCGGCGATCTTGGAATAGGTCAGCCGGATCGGCGGCAGGAAACGCTTGTCTTCCGGCTGGTAGGGGCGGGCGATGATGCCGCGTGGCGGAACGCCTGCCGCCGCCAGCATCGCCTGGATCTCACGCATCGACTCCGCGACCGGACGCGCGTTGGGCGTGCCGGACGGCGCGTCGATATGGATGGCGCCGGTGCCCTCATGCAGCCAGGCCGATGCCAGGCCCATCACGTCGGCGCGCTGGGCCGCAGTCAACCCGCCGCGGGCGTGGCCGACGAAGACGACGATCGAGCGGTTCTGCTCCTCGATCGCGATCGGATGACGCTGCTTGTAACTGTCGGGAATGGAGGCGGTGACCGCTTCGTCGTGCTGGCAGCCGCCGAGCGCAAGCCCGATGCCGACGAGCGCGCCACCGAAGCCGATGGCGCCTCTGCGAATCTGGGGTGGTCTTGTGGTCATAACGAAGTCCCCGTTCCGCCTTAGTCGGTGATGAAGCCGTAGGTGCCGCGGTAGTTCCGGCCCGGCTCGGTCCGGCCAGGCACGCCGTAGATGCGGTTGATGTTGCCGAGCAGCTCGACCTGCGGATCGGCAGGCGCGGAGAATCCGTCATCCGGCCGCGACAGATCCTTTTGCGCCACCGCGCGAACGATATAGGGCGTCACGATCACGACCAGCTCGGTCGCGTTGTTGACGAAGTCGCGGCTGCGGAACAGCGTGCCGAGGATCGGGAGCTGCATCAGGCCCGGCAGCCCGCTGACCGCCTGCTTGGTCTGCTGCTGGATCAGGCCGGCCATCGCCATCGCGCCGCCGGAGGGAATCTCCAGCGACGTCTCCGCCCGGCGGGTCTTGATCGAAGGCACCGTGAGCGAGTTCACCGACGTGGAGGTCACGGCCTGCGACAGCGTGATCGCATTCTCGTTCGACAGTTCCGAAACCTCGGTCATCACCCGCAGGCTGATCTTGCCCTCGGTCAGCACCACGGGCGTGAAGTTGAGCGAGATGCCGAACTTCTTGAAGCTGATCTGGGTGGTACAGACATGCGTCGTGGGATCGCACGCATAGCCCGCCGGTACCGGGAATTCGCCGCCGGCGATGAAGGTCGCCGACTCGCCGGAGATCGCGGTCAGGTTCGGCTCGGCCAGCGTCCGGATCACGCCGGCGGTCTCCATCGCGCGCAGGGTGGCCTGCACCGACGGCGTCGCGCCGAACTTCGTGGTCAGACTGTTGCCGTCCACCAGATTTTTGCCAAGAGCGGTGAACGGGTTGGAGTTGCTGAAGGTCACCACGGAGGTACCGTAGTTGAGGTTGGCGGTGAGGTCGATGCCGAGCTGCTTGACGATGCTGCGCGCGACTTCGGCGACTGTCACCTTGAGCATGACCTGATCGCGGCCGCGGACCACGATCGAGTTCACGACCTTGTCGGCGCCGCCGGCGAGGCGCGCGGCGAGATCATTGGCCTGCTGCGCTTCCATCGGATTCGCCGCCGTGCCGGTCAGCACGATGCCTTCGCCGAGGCCGTCGATCTGGATGTCGGAATTGGGCAGGATCTGCTTCAGCGCGGCGCGCACGCCGTTGAGGTCGCGCTTGACCGCGATGTCATAGGCCGCGATCTGCTGGCCGGCGGAATCGAAGAACACGATGTTGGTCTGCCCGACCGCGGCGCCGATGATGTAGGCGCGCTGCGACGAGCGGACCACCGCATTGGCGATCTTGGGGTCGGCGACCAGCACATCCTTGATGTCGCGCGGAAGGTCGATCACGATGGACTTGCCGACGCCGAGCGAGAGGAAGCGCGCGTTCATCTGGCCGTCGGCCGCGACCGGCGCTGCGGGGCGATAGTCGGCGGCGACCACGGGGGTCAGTGCCGGGTTGAGCACCAGCGCGAGGGCGGCCGAAAACGACAGGGCGCGGACCATTGAGGTTCGCATCGTCGCCAAATCTGCCCTGCATTTCATATCGACTGACCTCATCGTGCCTTCGCCGTCGAGCTTGGGATACCGTAGCGAATGATCGAAACGCCATCGCGCCTCTGTGCGGAATCATCGAGCGTGATCTCGCTCATCTTGACGTCGACGATGCTGCGCAGCGCCAGCGACAGCGTGCCGCTCTGGCGGGCGGCGGAAAGCGTCGCCGTCTGCGTGGGGTTGAGCTCGAGGGTGGCGGTCTTGCCGACCACCGTATTCTGGCCGTCCTTCTCCTTCGGCGCCTGGTCGATGGCCAGGACGCGGATGTTGGCCAGGATGATCTCGGACGTGACGATATCGGGGGCGCCGTTGCTCGGGTCCGGGTTCTTGAGGCGGCGCGTCAGAAGCACGTCGACGCGATCGTTGGGCAGGATGAAGCCGCCTGCGCCGGTCTCCGGCGAGATCTCGGTCGAGATCGCGCGCATGCCGGTGGGCAGGATTGCCGCCATGAAGCCGGAGCCTTCGGCCTTGACCAGTTTCTGGTCGCGGATCGGCTCACCCTGGATGAAGGGGGCGCGCGCGATCGAGCCGGTCACCTGGGTCACGCCCTCGGGGCGCTCGTTGCGGCGGATGAAGGTGGCGCTGGCGGTCGCGGCCGGCCAGGTCTGCCATTGCACGTCTTCCGGTTTCACGGTCTGGCCGAGGCCGATGTCGTTCTTGGCCACCAGCACGTCGACGGTTGGAAGCTGCGCGACCGGAGCCGCCGGAGGCGGCGCAGAATTGTCCGAGCCGCTCGCCAGGTACGCGGCGACACCGCCGGCGCAGATGGCGACCGTCAGGACGACAATGCGTGCCCTATTCATACGCTTCACTTTCCAACAAACGCCGCGACGCAGCCGCCGCCGTAATCGGCAGTTGACCAGCTATTCGTCAAAGCATGGTTAATGAGGCGTATCTAAATCGCCTTAACGCCTGGTTTACCCGGAGCGTTCAACGCAGTGCGAGATGAGTGAGGTCGATCGCCTTTACCCACTCGGTTTCCGGGTAGACCATCAGCGCGCTCAGTGCGAGCGCGATGCCATAGGGAATGCCGCTCTCCTTGGCGTGCAGTCGCGCAAGCCAAGCCTGGCCCGCGAGGCCGTAGGGCAGCGGCCATTGCCGGAACTGGAGCAGGAGCAGCGTCAGCGCTCCGCCGAACAGCGAGGCGTAGAGCAGGAAGTTCATCAATGGCGCGAAGCCGAACCAGAGCGCGACGGAGGCCGCGACCTTGGCGTCGCCGCCGCCGACCCAGCCCATCGCAAAACAGGTGAAGGCCACGACCAGGACAAGCGCGCCGGCGCCGACATGGCCCAGCATCTCGTAAGGTGCCATGCCACCGGTGAGGGCGAGCGCGAAGAAGCCTGCGACCAGCGCCAGCGAGACGCGGTTCGAGATCGTCATCGTGAAGAGATCGCTCGCGGCGGCGAACGCCATCAGGGCCGGGAAGAGCAGAAGGCGCGCAAGGTCGAGGATCATGGGCTGCGTCTTGAGGCCTGGGTTCGTCGCGATATCTGGCGTCGCCCGATGCTACCCTGCAGAGCTAAACAAACCGACAACGGCGGCTGTGGCCTCGACAGGGCGGATCGCGCGAGGCGTGCTCACCAGAGGCTGGCAATGCGCGCGGCGAGTGCGAGCGTCGCAAGCAGCAGTGCAAGGCAGACCCAGTAGGCCGGCGAGCCGGTCTGCGCCGCCTCCGCCTCGCTCGCCGCAACCGCGGCATCGGTTCTGTACTTGCGTAACGCCACTGGAACTCGCCGTACTCAGAAAAACAAAGGCCCCGGATGTCCGGGGCTTTTGCCGTCGCCTGTCGGTCGCTTACTTCAGCGAGGTGCTGATCGAGGTGAACTTGGTGTTCAGCGTGCTGCCGAGGTTGTTGACGACGGTGATGATGGCCAGCGCGATGCCGGCGGCGATCAGGCCGTATTCGATGGCGGTGGCGCCGGATTCATCCTTGGCGAAACGCGCAATCAGGTTCTTCATGAACAAACTCCATCTGGGGTTGGATCGCCTCGTTCGGCGCTGTCTTTGACGCTAAGAGCATGAAAGCCGAGCTCTTTCGGTAGAGTTAATTCGATCGTGCAAACCCGATCCCTGCGCGATGCTTTTGCCCAGAGTGAATTTCGCCTTAAGGCCCGCTGGAATTCGCTGCGGTTCTAACGTACCGCAAGTGCGTCGCCGGCTTCACCCTCCCTTAAATTTCGCGGAGTAGGCGTAGGAGGACCAGCAATCCGGAAGAGAGGCGACGATGTCGAGCCTGCCCATGCAAGTCGCCCTGATGCTCGGCGAGACCATCGCGAAGGTGGTCCCCATCACCCTCGCGCTCGCGGCGGTCTTCACCGTGCTCGAGCATTTCTGGGCCTGCAATCCCGGCACGCCCTGGTGGCGCAAGCGGGAGATCGTCACCGACATCTGCTATTGGTTCTTCGTTCCGGTGTTCGCCCGCACCATGCGGATCGGGCTCTTGATCGTCGGCGCGAGTCTCCTCTTCAACATCCACGATGCCGACGGTCTCATCGCCTTCTACGACAATGGCCACGGCCCGCTGGCGCTATTGCCGCTCTGGGTCCAGGCTGTCCTCTTCCTGGTCCTGTCGGATTTCATGTTGTACTGGCTGCACCGGTTGTTCCACGGCGGCGAGTTCTGGAAGTATCACGCGATCCATCACTCCTCGGAGGAGATCAGCTGGATTTCGGCGGCCCGCTTCCATCCCGTCAATCTCGTGCTCGGCTCGATCGGGGTCGACGTCGTGCTGCTGATGGCCGGCATTTCCCCGAATGTCATGATCTGGCTTGCCCCGTTCACGACCTTCCACTCGGCCTTCGTGCACGCCAATCTGAACTGGACCTTCGGACCGTTCAAATACGTGCTGGCGACGCCGGTGTTCCACCGCTGGCACCACACCTCGCTCGAGGAGGGCGGCGACACCAATTTCGCCGGGACCTTCCCGCTCTGGGACGTGCTGTTCGGCACCTTCCGCATGCCGGAGGGGCAACTGCCGCAGGATTACGGCAAGGACGAAGCGACCATGCCCAGGGAGATCGCGGGCCAGCTCGCTTATCCGTTCCGCCGCTAGCACGACCGCGAGGACTTTAAAACGCCAGTCCGCTCAAACAATAGTCGGCGAATTTGCGGAACGTTCACGAATTGAGGGCAGGTTAGCGCGGTCGGGCACCGGCTCCGCTGTATCAATCGCTTCTGCCGGTTTGTGACGTCCCGGGGGTAAGAGTATGCGTAAAGAACTGCTGCGCCGCCATGCGCGCGTGTGTCTTCTGGTTGCGGCCGCGGTGCTGGCATCGCCGGCTGCCGGTCTTGCCGAATCCACCGCCGATACCATCGCCGTCAATGTCGACCAGGCCAAGCTGGTCCGGCTGCCCGGCAAGGTTGCGACCATCGTGGTCGGCAATCCCCTGATCGCCGACGTCACGCTCCAGCCCGGCGGCATGATCGTCGTGACCGGGAAGGGCTACGGCGCCACCAATTTCATCGCGCTCGACAGGGGCGGCGAGATCCTGGTCGACCGCCAGATCCAGGTCGAAGGTCCGAGCGACCGGCTCGTCACCGTCTACCGCGGGGTCGAGCGTGAGTCCTATAGCTGCATGCCGATTTGCCAGCGTCGCGTGACGCTGGGCGACAGCGACAACTTCTTCAACACCACGATGAGCCAGGCCGGTTCGCTGAGCAGCAATGCCAGCGGCAACGCCGGCGCGGGCGCCAAGACCAACTAGCAGGACCGCCCCGTTCTTCGAACATGAAAAAAGGCCGTGCGTCGCGCACGGCCTTTTCTGTTGCGTTGGCTCGTTCGCGCGAGCCGAAACTCCGTCGACTCAGCCAGCGGAGCGAAGATTGTCGGCGGCCGACTTGCCGGACCGGCGATCGGCAACGATCTCGTAGGAGATCTTCTGGCCTTCGCGCAGCGTGCCGAGACCGGCGCGCTCGACGGCGCTGATGTGCACGAACACGTCCTTGCCGCCGTCGTCGGGCTGGATGAAGCCAAAGCCCTTGGTCGCGTTAAACCACTTCACGGTTCCCATGCTCACGGGGGTAGTTCCTTCTCAGATACACAATGTAAGAGCCCGCTCGCGCGGGCAGGTTAGATCGAATTTCTGGAAGGGTCGTCAGCGTGTCTGAACCGGCTGTACCGGTGGATGCCAATGTCGTCCGGCCGAAAATCGATTAATTCATTTTATTGGAAATGAGGCTTCAAAACAATCCTGACGCGCACGATTTTTTGATCCGCCGCGATGTGCGCGGCAGATCAGCATACAGGTCAGCATTTCGATTCCGCGCTTGCGCGCGGAATCGTCGTTCGCCGCCTAGCGGCGGCGGAACTGGCCACCGCGCTGCGCGCCACCCCGCGGCGGTCCGCCGGATGTTGCGGGACGTTCGTCCTTGTGGCGGAAAATCAGCCGGCCCTTCTCGAGATCGTAGGGCGACATCTCCACCGTCACGCGATCGCCCGCGAGCGTCTTGATGCGGTTCTTCTTCATCTTGCCGGCGGTGTAGGCAACGATCTCGTGCCCGGCGTCGAGCTGCACGCGGTAGCGGGCGTCGGGGAGGATTTCGGTGACCAGTCCTTCGAACTGGATCAGCTCTTCCTTAGCCATGAATGTCTCCAGGTCGTGGACGGCTAGTGCGAATAGGGTTTGCGAGTTGGTTGGCCCATCGGCCGACTGTCCCGGCGCAAAAAGGCAACGCCTTGTATCCCATCAGGCGTCCCAGCGCTATGCGCGGAACGCTGTTCAGGGCGGTCGGTTTGCGAAGAGTGCATCTTGCCGCCGGAGCGGCGGCGACGAGACCCCTTTGAGGCCTTCGGGCCGCTGCCGGGCCTTCCGTCGACGTGGCGCGCGTCGCCATGCCGGCCTTCACCGGGCCGTCCATCACCCTGCTTGCCGGCGCTGTGGTGGCGTCCGTCGCCGTGCCTTTCGTCGGTACGCCGTCCGTCACCGTGGCGCTCACCATGCCTTGCGCCTTGCGGACGCTGGCCCGGGCGGCCCGGCCGGCCCTGTCGTTGCTGCGACGGGGGCGGACCCGCATCGCGGCGGCCGGCATCGGTGCGGAGGTCTTCGCGCGGCAGCGCCACCTTGATCAGCCGCTCGATGTCGCGGAGATAGCTGAGCTCCTCGCCGCCTGCGACCAGCGAGATCGCGGTGCCTTCGGCGCCGGCGCGCGCGGTGCGGCCGATGCGGTGGACGTAAGTCTCGGGCACGTTGGGCAGGTCGAAATTGATGACGTGGGTGATGCCGTCGACATCGATGCCACGGGCGGCGATGTCGGTGGCGACCAGCGTGCGGATGTCGCCGGAGCGGAACTGGGCGAGCGTGCGCTCGCGATGGTTCTGCGACTTGTTGCCGTGGATGGCGCTGGCGGCGATGCCGGCCTTCTCGAGCGTCTTCACGACCTTGTCGGCGCCGTGCTTGGTGCGGGTGAAGACCAGCGCGCGGTTGATCGGCTCGTCCTTCAGGAGCTTGGTCAGGAAGGCGGGCTTGGCCGAGAAGTCGACTTGGAGGATACGCTGGTTGATGCGCTCGGCGGTCGAGGAGACCGGGGTCACCGCGACACGGGCCGGATCACGCAGCATGGAGTCGGCGAGCTCGGCGATGTCCTTGGGCATGGTGGCCGAGAAGAACAGCGTCTGCCGCTTGATCGGCAGCTTGGCGACGATCTTCCGGATGTCGTTGATGAAGCCCATGTCGAGCATGCGATCGGCTTCGTCGAGCACGAGGAATTCGACGCTGCCAAGCTTCAGCCCGTTGCTCTGCACGAGGTCGAGCAGGCGGCCGGGGGTGGCGACCAGCACTTCGACGCCCTGCATCAGCGAGCGGACCTGGCGGCCCATCGGCACGCCGCCGATGGCGAGCGTCGAGGACAGGCGGATGTGGCGGCCATAGGCGTTGAAGCTGTCGAGGATCTGGCCGGACAGCTCGCGGGTGGGCGACAGAACCAGGACGCGGGTCGTCTTCGGCTGCGGCTTGATGCGGTGCTCGAGCAGGCGATGCAGGATCGGCAGCGCGAAGGACGCGGTCTTGCCGGTGCCCGTCTGGGCGATGCCGACGACGTCGCGGCCGGTCAACGCCGTGGGGATGGTCTGGGCCTGGATGGGGGTGGGGGTGACGTAATTCTCTTCGGAGAGAGCGCGAGCGATCGGTTCGGCGAGGCCGAAGTCCTGAAACGAAGTCAAAAGATGGGTTCTTTCCATGTCAAAAGCGGGCGCCCGGCGCATTCAGCGCGGCGCGCG
Organism: Bradyrhizobium sp. B039; assembly: GCF_038965675.1. Lineage (NCBI taxonomy): Bacteria > Pseudomonadati > Pseudomonadota > Alphaproteobacteria > Hyphomicrobiales > Nitrobacteraceae > Bradyrhizobium > Bradyrhizobium sp. B039. The sequence continues at coordinate 8,082,771 of NZ_CP152416.1, read as the reverse complement.
CAAACGGGTGTCGAGAAGACACCTGCGTGTTTGGGGTGTCGGATGGCTTGGGAGATATGGGGCAAGCCAGAGGCCCGTAGAGGGCTTAAGAACACGCGGCTCGCAACGACCCCTTGATTCGCAAGAGGTCTCGACCGTCATATGGAACATTGAGCGGGCGCTTTCAAGGCAGGCTGGCCCTAAACGGCGATTGCAGTGCAGAAATAGTTATGCCGGAAATTTAGACAGAGGCGTCATTTTGCTCAATAAATGAACTGTCTGCCGCATTAGAATACAATTTCTTTGCACAAATCTTGAGCAATTAGCTCTCGGCGAAACTTCGATTTTTGCTAGATTATAAAGCAAAATCAATGCCTTGGTGCGTGTCTAGCCCATGGCATGGTTCTTGCGATTCCGTTAATCGCAGGCGGCCGTGGGGCCGTTTCGCAGCGTTTTCACGTCTGCGTCAGGGAGATGATACACAAATGCGCACCAAATCCACTCACGATATAGCGGCGTCATTTAGCCGCCGCGGCGTGCTCGCCGCGACCGCCGGACTGATGCTCGGTCTGGCCTCCATTTCCGGCGCGAAGGCCGCGGACGACACCATCAAGGTCGGTGTGCTTCACTCTCTCTCCGGCACCATGGCCATCAGCGAAACCACGCTGAAGGACACCATCCTCTTCCTGATCGACGAGCAGAACAAGAAGGGCGGCGTGCTCGGCAAGAAGCTCGAAGCCGTCGTCGTCGACCCCGCTTCGAACTGGCCGCTGTTCGCCGAAAAGGCGCGCGAGCTGATCACCAAGGACAAGGTCTCGGTCGTGTTCGGCTGCTGGACCTCGGTGTCGCGCAAGTCGGTGCTCCCGGTCTTCAAGGAGCTGAACAACATCCTGTTCTACCCCGTGCAGTACGAGGGCGAGGAGAGCGAGCGCAACGTGTTCTACACGGGGGCTGCGCCGAACCAGCAGGCGATCCCCGCCGTCGACTATTTGATGAAGGACGAGAAGGTAAAGCGCTGGGTGCTCGCGGGCACCGACTACGTCTATCCGCGCACCACCAACAAGATCCTGGAAGCCTATCTGAAGTCGAAGGGTGTCGCCCAGGAAGACATCATGATCAACTACACGCCGTTCGGTCACTCCGACTGGCAGACGATCGTGGCCGACATCAAGAAGTTCGGCTCGGCCGGCAAGAAGACCGCGGTGGTCTCGACCATCAACGGCGACGCCAACGTTCCCTTCTACAAGGAGCTCGGCAACCAGGGTATCAAGGCGAAGGACATCCCGGTGGTCGCGTTCTCGGTGGGTGAGGAAGAGCTCGCCGGCATCGACACCAAGCCGCTGGTCGGCCATCTCGCCGCCTGGAACTACTTCGAGTCGATCAAGACCAAGGACGGATCGAACGAGAAGTTCATCAAGGACTGGCAGGCCTACACCAAGAACCCGAAGCGTGTGACCAACGACCCGATGGAAGCGCACGTGATCGGCTTCAACATGTGGGTGAAGGCGGTCGAGAAGGTGAAGTCGACCGATCCGGACAAGGTGATCGACGCGCTTCCCGGCATCGAGGCGCCGAACCTGACCGGCGGCGTGTCGAAGATGCTGCCGAACCACCACATCACCAAGCCGGTGTTCATCGGCGAGATCAAGGGCAACGGCCAGTTCGACGTGGTCTGGAAGACCCCGGGTCTTGTCGCGGGCGATGCCTGGTCGAAGGAGCTCGACGGCTCCAAGGACCTGATCGGCGATTGGGTCGGCAAGAAGTGCGGCAACTTCAACACCAAGACCAACAAGTGCCTGGGTTCGGGCTCCTGATCCGGGCCTGACCGTATCTTGCACGCGACCGGAGAGGGCGGCGATCCCGCCGCCTTCTCCACTCATTTCTGCCGGGGTCATTCACAGTGCCAGCTAATTTGTCCGCCCGCCTCTGTTCGCTCCTGCTCTCGTTGTTCCTGATCGCGTTCGCACTGCCGGCCTTCGCCGGTCCGTTCGAGGATGCGGTCGCCAAATTCGCCAACGATGATTATTCCGACACGGAAGAGGCGATCGGCGTGGTCGCGAGCAGCGGCAATCCGCTGGCCTTCCCCATCATCAGCGCGCTCCAGGACGGCCGCCTCATGGCCGATCCCGACAGCAAGAAGGTTTACGTCACCGGCACCGACGGCAAGTCGATCGATGCCGCGACCGGCCAGGCGGTGGCCAGCGTTCCCGACAGTGCGAGCGCGGTCCGCCTCAACAACCGTCTTCGCCGCAGCGTCGATGCCGCGGTCGGCAGCCTGACGCTTCAGTCGCCGGACGTCGGAACGCGCCTCCAGGCCGCGCAATCCGTCTTCAAGTCGCATGAGGAGACCGCGCTCGACGCCGTCGATGCCGCGCTCGCCAAGGAAACCAACAAATCAGTCAAGGCTACGCTCGGCGAAGCCCGCGCGGCGATCCTGCTGTTCAAGCCGGACGCCACCGAGGTCGAGAAGCTCGAGGCCATCGCCACCCTCAGGGCGCGCGGCGACCAGGAGGCGATGGCGCTGCTCACCGGCATGGGCGACCAGCCGGCCTCGGTGTCCAAGGCCGCCGCGAGTGCGATCGGCTCGATCCAGTCTTCGCTCGCGGTCTGGTCCACGGTGCAGAATGCCTGGTACGGCCTCTCGCTCGGCTCAGTGCTGCTGCTCGCGGCGATCGGGCTCGCCATCACCTTCGGCGTGATGGGCGTCATCAACATGGCCCATGGCGAAATGGTGATGTTAGGGGCCTACACCACCTTCGTGGTGCAGGAGGTGATCCGCACCCGCTATCCCGGCCTGTTCGACTATTCCTTGCTGATCGCCGTGCCGCTGGCCTTTCTCGTCGCCGGCGCGATCGGCGTGTTGATCGAGCGCAGCATCATTCGCTTCCTCTACGGCCGTCCGCTGGAGACGCTGCTGGCGACCTGGGGCCTGTCGCTGGTGCTCCAGCAGGCGGTCCGCACCATGTTCGGCCCGACCAACCGCGAGGTCGGCAACCCCTCCTGGATGAGCGGCGCCTTCGAGCTCGGCCAGATCACCATTACCTATAACCGGCTCTGGATCCTCTGCTTCACGCTCGCCGTGTTCGCGATCCTGCTCGCGATGCTGCGCTACACCGCGCTGGGCCTGGAGATGCGCGCGGTGACGCAGAACCGGCGCATGGCGGCCTCGATGGGCATCGCCACCTCGCGCGTCGACGCGCTCACCTTCGGCCTCGGTTCGGGCATTGCCGGCATCGCCGGCGTGGCGCTGTCGCAGATCGACAATGTCAGCCCCAATCTCGGCCAGAGCTACATCATCGACAGCTTCATGGTCGTGGTGTTCGGCGGGGTCGGCAATCTCTGGGGCACGCTGGTCGGCGCCTTCACGCTCGGCATCGCCAACAAGTTCCTGGAGCCGGTCGCCGGCGCCGTGCTCGGCAAGATCGCCATCCTGGTTCTCATCATCCTTTTCATTCAAAAGCGGCCGCGCGGCCTGTTCGCGCTCAAGGGCCGTGCGGTGGAAGCATGACCCCTCACATGCTGACGCGATCGCTGGACCGCAGCGCGACGATCTTCCTGCTGGTTGTCGCCGCGCTGGGCGTGCTGATCCCGTTGTCCAACCTGCTGCTGCCCGCGGGCTCGTTCCTGCAAGTGCCGACCTATCTGGTCGCGCTCTGGGGCAAATATGTCTGCTACGCCGTCCTGGCGCTCGCGATCGACCTGATCTGGGGCTATTGCGGCATCCTCTCGCTCGGCCACGGGGCTTTCTTCGCGCTCGGCGGCTACGCGATGGGCATGTACCTGATGCGGCAGATCGGCACCCGCGGCGTCTACGGCAACCCTATCCTGCCAGACTTCATGGTGTTCCTGAACTATTCGAAGCTGCCCTGGTACTGGTACGGCTTCGACATGTTCTGGTTCGCCGCGCTGATGGTGCTGGTCGTGCCGGGCCTGCTCGCCTTCTGCTTCGGCTGGCTCGCCTTTCGCTCTCGCGTCACCGGCGTGTATCTGTCGATCATCACGCAGGCGATGACCTATGCGCTGCTGCTCGCCTTCTTCCGCAACGATTTCGGCTTCGGCGGCAACAACGGCCTGACCGACTTCAAGGACATTTTGGGCTTCAACGTGCAGGCGGAAGGGACTCGCGCCGCGCTGTTCGCGCTGAGCTGCCTGGCGCTGATCCTGGGCTTCCTGGTCTGCCGCGCCATCGTCTCGTCCAAGCTCGGCAAGGTGCTGATCGCGGTGCGTGATGCGGAATCGCGCACCCGCTTCCTCGGCTACCGGGTCGAATCCTACAAGCTGTTCGTGTTCACGGTGTCGGCCTGCATGGCCGGCGTTGCCGGCGCGCTCTACGTGCCGCAGGTCGGCATCATCAATCCGAGCGAATTCGCGCCGGGCAATTCGATCGAGGCGGTGATCTGGGTCGCGGTCGGCGGCCGCGGCACGCTGGTCGGCGCGGCGCTCGGCGCCGTCGTCGTCAACTATGCCAAGACGTTCTTCACCTCTGGCATGCTGGCGCCGTACTGGCTGTTCATGCTCGGCGCGCTGTTCATCCTGGTGACGCTGCTGCTGCCCAAGGGCATCGTCGGCACCTTCAACGCCTGGTGGGACGCGTCGAAAGAGAAACGCCCCGCCGCGACAACGGCGAGCGCCGCGGCCGAGGACGGCGTCACCGAACCCAAGATGGCGGAGTAGGCGCAATGAACGTCATGGACACCCGCGCGACCTCCGCAATGCTCTATCTCGACGGCGTGCACGTCTCCTTCGACGGCTTTCACGCCATCAACAATCTGTCGCTGACGCTCGAGCCCGGCGAGATGCGCGCCATCATCGGCCCGAACGGCGCCGGCAAGACCACGATGATGGACATCATCACCGGCAAGACCAAGCCGGACGAGGGCACCGTACTGTTCGACGGCGTCACCGACCTGACGCGACTGGATGAGACCCGGATTGCCGAGCTCGGCATCGGCCGCAAATTCCAGAAGCCCACCGTGTTCGAGAGCCAGACCGTGCAGGACAACCTGCTGCTGGCGCTCAATGTCGATCACAGCGTCAAGGGCACGCTGTTCTGGCGTGGCAGCAAGGCCGAGTCCGAGCGCATCGACAAGGTGCTGGAGACGATCCGTCTCACCGAGGCGCGCAACCGGCTGGCCGGCAGCCTCAGCCACGGCCAGAAGCAGTGGCTGGAGATCGGCATGCTGCTGGCGCAGGATCCGAAGCTCCTGCTGGTCGACGAGCCCGTCGCCGGCATGACCGACGTCGAAACGCTTCTCACGGCCGAGCTGCTGAAGGAGATCAACAAGACCCACACCGTCATGGTGGTCGAGCACGACATGACGTTCGTGCGCGAACTCGGGGTCAAGGTCACCTGCCTGCACGAAGGCTCGGTGCTCGCGGAAGGTACCATCGACCAGGTCTCGTCCAACGAGCGGGTCATCGAAGTCTATCTGGGACGCTGACCGATGCTCGAAGTCAAAGACATCAACCTGTTCTACGGCGCGGCGCAGGCGCTGCGCGGCGTCTCGATTGCGGCCGAGCCCGGCAAGGTGACCTGCGTGCTCGGGCGCAACGGCGTCGGCAAGACCTCGCTGCTGCGGGCCATGGTTGGGCAATATCCCATCTCCTCCGGCGCGATCGTGTTCGACGGCAGCGACATCACGGGCCTCAAGCCTTACGAGCGGGCGCGCAAGGGCATCGGCTTCGTGCCGCAGGGCCGCGAGATCTTTCCGCTGCTCACGGTCGAGGAGAATCTCAAGACCGGCTTCGGTCCGCTCAAGCGCGAGGACAGGCACATCCCGGACGACGTGTTCTCGCTGTTTCCGGTGCTGCAATCCATGCTCGGCCGCCGCGGCGGCGATCTCTCCGGCGGCCAGCAGCAGCAGCTCGCGATCGGGCGTGCGCTGGTGATGCGGCCGAAGCTGCTGCTGCTCGACGAGCCGACCGAGGGCATCCAGCCCTCGATCATCAAGGACATCGGCCGCGCCATCTCCTACTTGCGCAACCTCGGCAACATCGCCATCGTGCTGGTCGAACAATATCTCGACTTTGCCTGCGAACTCGGCGACAGTTTCGCCGTGATGGATCGCGGCGCGGTGAAGTTCACCTGCGACCGCACCAATCTCGACGCGAGCGAGATCAGCCGTCAGATGGCTCTGTAAGCCATTTGTGCCGCGACCGGCTGGGGAGGCGGATGCGCAGCGAACTATCAGTCACGTCCAGCATATTCGAGGCCAATCGCGCCCGCGGCGCGGTCAGGTTCGACGTGCATGCGCGGGACGGCGTAACACGGCGCGGAGTGTTGCATGAATCCGGCTCGCTGCGCGTGCGCTTTCCCTCGCCCGAGGATGAAGGTCTCTCCGGCGTGTTCGTCAACACGGCCGGTGGCGTTGCCGGCGGTGATCGCTTCGATGTCGAGATATCGGCGGCCGATGCCGCGCGGCTGACGCTGACCACGGCGGCCGCCGAAAAGGTCTATCGCGCTCAGGGCCCGGCGGCGGAGCTCAATATCGCCCTGAAGGTCGGCGCAGGCGCGCATCTGTCCTGGCTGCCGCAGGAGACCATCCTGTTTGATCGTGCCCGTGTCCATCGTCGCTTCGACATCGCGCTCGATGAGGCGGCCTCGCTCCTGCTTTGCGAGATCGTGGTGTTCGGACGCACTGCGATGGGTGAGCGGATGGAGCAGGGCGAGTTCGTCGACCGATGGCGGCTCTCTCGCGGCGGTCGGCTCGTCTTTGCTGAGACCGTCAGGCTGGGCGGTGATATCGGTGCGAAACTCGCGAGGTCCGCGGTGGCCAAGGGGGGCGCGGCAATCGGCACGGCCTTGATCGTGCCCGGCGATGAGGCACTCATCGAGCGCATTCGGGAGGCCTCGGAATCCTTCGCCGGCGAGGTCGGGATATCGGCCTGGAATGGCTTTGCAATGGCGCGGTTCTGTGCCCAAGATGCGGCGCGCTTGCGCGCCGACATGATGGCCGTGCTGGCGCGCACCGGTGCGGCGTTGCCGCGGCTGTGGTTGAATTGACGTGTTGAACGGAAGAGATTTCGCATGAACCTGTCTCCCCGCGAAAAGGACAAGCTTCTGATCTCGATGGCCGCCATCGTGGCGCGCCGCAGGCTGGACCGCGGCGTCAAGCTCAACCATCCCGAGGCGATCGCGATCATCTCCGATTTCATCCTCGAAGGTGCGCGCGACGGCCGTACCGTGGCCGAGCTGATGCAATCCGGCGCGCAGGTGCTGACCCGCGACCAGGTGATGCCGGGCATCCCCGAAATGATCCACGACATCCAGGTCGAGGCGACGTTTCCGGACGGCACCAAGCTCGTCACCGTGCACGAGCCGATCAGGTGATTTGAATTCGTCATTCCGGGGCGCGCGCAGGGCGAACCCGGAATCCAGAGATTGTTGATCGAGATTCCGGGTTCTCGTTCCGCGAGCCCCGGAATGACGGAGGAAGACAGAGATGATCCCCGGTGAACTCTTCATTCAGGACGGCGAGATCGAGCTCAATGCCGGCCGCAAGACCGTGACGCTGACGGTCGCCAACACCGGCGACCGCCCTATCCAGGTCGGCTCGCACTACCATTTCTTCGAGACCAACCCGGCCTTGAAATTCGAGCGCAAGAAGGCCCGCGGCATGCGCCTCGACATCGCCGCCGGCACCGCCGTCCGCTTCGAACCCGGCCAGACCCGCGACGTCCAGCTCGTCGCGCTCGCCGGCAAGAAGACCATCTACGGCTTCCGTGGCGACGTGATGGGGAAGCTGTGAGGCATGCTTTCCGCCGTCCGCCTCATCTCTGAAGCCGCTGACCTGGCCGCGCGCCGGCACAACGGCATGGCGCGCAAGGGGCGGGGGAACGAGCCTTACGTCAATCACCTTGCCGAGGTCGCGAACCTGCTCGCGAGGGCGACCGATGGCGCCGATGCGGAGCTGGTCGCGGCCGGCTGGCTGCATGATACGATCGAGGACACCGAGACCACGCGTGAAGAGCTCGCGCAGAAATTCTCCGAACGTATCGCATCTCTCGTCGTCGAGTGCACCGATGACATGAACCTGCCGAAAGCCGAGCGGCGCCGGCGGCAGGTGGTCGATGCGCCGAAGAAATCTGCGGGCGCAAAACTGATCAAGATCGCCGACAAGATCAGCAATGTCGGCGCACGCATTCATTCCGATCCGACCGCCGAAGAGCGTGACGATCTCGTCGACTATACCGGCTGGGCCGAGCAGGTGGTCGCCGGTTGTCGCGGCGGCAATCCGTGGCTCGATCAGAAATTCGACGACGCAGTGCGTACGGCGAGAGCTTCGCTGTGAGCACCATCAAGACATTCAAACGCAAACGGGGCCTGTGATGTCCGTCAAGATCAAACGTTCCGTCTATGCCGACATGTTCGGCCCGACCACTGGCGACAAGGTGCGGCTGGCCGACACCGATCTCATCATCGAGGTCGAGAAGGATTTCACCGTCTATGGCGAGGAGGTGAAGTTCGGCGGCGGCAAGGTGATCCGCGACGGCATGGGGCAGTCGCAGGTGACCAACAAGCAGGGCGCGGCCGACACCGTCATCACCAATGCGCTGATCGTGGACCACTGGGGCATCGTGAAGGCCGACGTCGCGATCAAGGACGGCATGATCTCCGCGATCGGCAAGGCCGGCAACCCCGACATCCAGCCGGGCGTCACCATCATCATCGGCCCCGGCACCGACGTGATCGCGGGCGAAGGCAAGATCCTCACCGCCGGCGGTTTCGACAGCCACATCCATTTCATCTGCCCGCAGCAGATCGAGCACGCGCTGATGAGCGGCGTCACCTCGATGCTGGGCGGCGGCACCGGTCCCTCGCACGGCACCTTTGCGACGACCTGCACGCCGGGCCCGTGGCACATGGGGCGGATGATCCAGTCGTTCGACGCCTTCCCGGTCAATCTCGGCATTTCCGGCAAGGGCAATGCCTCGCGTCCCGCGCCGCTGGTCGAGATGATCAAGGGCGGCGCCTGCGCGCTGAAGCTGCACGAGGATTGGGGCACCACGCCGGCCGCGATCGACAACTGCCTCTCGGTGGCCGACGATTACGACATCCAGGTCATGATCCACACCGACACGCTGAACGAATCCGGCTTCGTCGAGGATACGATCAAGGCGTTCAAGGGCCGCACCATCCACGCCTTCCACACCGAGGGTGCCGGCGGCGGTCACGCCCCCGACATCATCAAGGTCGCAGGGCTGAAGAACGTGCTGCCGTCATCGACCAATCCGACGCGCCCCTTCACCCGCAACACCATCGACGAGCATCTCGACATGCTGATGGTGTGCCACCACCTCGATCCCTCGATTGCGGAAGATCTTGCGTTCGCCGAAAGCCGTATCCGCAAGGAGACCATCGCGGCCGAGGACATCCTGCACGATCTCGGCGCGCTCTCGATGATGTCCTCGGACTCCCAGGCCATGGGCCGCCTCGGCGAAGTCATCATCCGGACCTGGCAGACCGCCGACAAGATGAAGAAGCAGCGCGGATCGCTGCCGCAGGACAAGGGCAAGGACAACGACAATTTCCGCGTCAAGCGCTACATCGCCAAATACACGATCAACCCCGCGATCGCGCATGGCGTGTCGAAGCTGATCGGATCGGTGGAGAAGGGCAAGCTTGCCGATCTCGTGCTGTGGTCGCCGGCCTTCTTCGGCGTCAAGCCGGACTGCATCGTCAAGGGCGGCACGATCGTCGCCGCGCCCATGGGCGATCCCAACGCCTCGATCCCGACGCCGCAGCCGGTGCACTACCAGCCGATGTTCGGCGCCTTCGGCAAGGCGCGCACGGCGTCTTCCGTGGTGTTCACCTCCAAGGCCGCGATTACCGGTGGGCTGGCGCGCAAGCTCGGTATCGAGAAGAAGCTCTATGCCGTCCAGAACACCCGCGGCAGGATCTCCAAGAAGAGCATGATCCACAACGACGCAACGCCCGATATCGAGGTCGATCCGGAGACCTATGAGGTCCGCGCCGACGGCGAGCTCCTGACCTGCGCGCCCGCCGAAGTGCTGCCGATGGCGCAGCGATATTTCATGTACTGAAATAGCGCCCCGGTCCCCGGAGCCTGTCCGGGGACGGTTTTACGGTGTTGCGTTCGATCCCGCCTGGTCTAATGTCCCGCCCGGTATCTTGAACCCAGAAGAAAAGCCGGGAGGATTTCTCGTGATTTACGTCGTTGCCACCTTGACCATCAAGCCCGAGACGCGCGCCGAATTCATTGCAGGCGCCACCGCCTGCATCAAGGAGACGCGGAAAGAGCCCGGCAATATCGCCTATGATATGCATGAAAGCGTCACCGATCCGACCAAAATGGTGTTCGTCGAGCAGTGGGAGAGCGCCGAGGCGCTGGTGCCGCATCGCGCCATGGAGCACATGAAGACGTTCGGCCGCATTGCGGTGAAATGCTTCATGGCGCCGCCGAAGGTCGAAATCATTACGCCCGAGAAGGTCGAGACACGGTAACAGGGTAGAAGCCAATGATCCGGGCGACGCAGGTTAGGGGACAGCACCGCTTCACCGAAGCACCAGCGGACACGGTCGTGCTCGATTTCGACGATCGGCACCGCCGCCGCATGGCGATGACGGGGACGCGGGGGCTCGAATTCCTGCTCGACCTGGAGAACGTCGTTGCACTGCGCGGCGGCGACGCGCTGGTGCTGGAGGACGGCCGGCTGGTCGAAGTGGTTGCGGCGCCCGAGCCGCTGCTCGAGATCCGCGGCCGCGATCCGCACCACCTCATCCGGGTCGGCTGGCACCTCGGCAACCGTCATCTGCCGACGCAGATCATGGCCAAGGCCCTGCGCATCCGCCGCGACCACGTCATCGAGGCCATGGTGAAGGGCCTCGGCGCGCGTGTCGTCGAGATCGAGGCGCCATTCGATCCTGAAGGTGGCGCCTATGCCGACGCCGGTCATGCGCATGGGCACGATGACCATGCGCATCATGATCACGGCCATCACCACCACGATCATGGCGACGATCATCATGATCACCACGGAAACGATCATCATGGCCATGATCATCACGGCCACGACCACCATGATCATGCCGCGCATGACCATGGGCACGATCATCATCATCACGACGAGCATTGCGACCATCCCGACCACCACCACGGCCACAAGCATGCTCATGACCACAAATGAGCCGGTCAATGCCGGTGACCTCGCCGCGCGCGAGGCGGCGGCGCTGTACCGGCTGATGACCTGGCTGTCGCCGGCGTTTCCCGTCGGCGGCTTCTCCTATTCCAGCGGGATCGAATGGGCTGTCGAGGCGGGCGATATCACCGACACGGCGACGCTCGCCGACTGGCTCGATGCGATGCTCGGCGACGGTTCGGGCTTCTGCGATGCGACGTTCCTGGTCCAGGCCTATCGCGCCACTGAGGCGGGCGAGGAGACCTCCTTGCGCGACATCGCTGAGCTCGCGAGCGCCTTCGTGCCCTCGCGCGAGCGGCAGCTTGAGACGACGTCGCAGGGCCGCGCCTTCATCGACATCGCCCGCGCCGCGTGGGATGCGGAGGGGCTGGACGCCATGGTTGCGGCATGCCGCACGCCATTGGTCTATCCCGTCGCGGTCGGTGTGGTCGCCGCGATGCACGGCGTGCCGTTGGCGCCGACGCTGCACGCCTTCCTGCACGCTGTGGTCTCGAACTGGATTTCCGCGGCCAGCCGCCTCATTCCGCTCGGCCAGACCGACAGCCAGCGCGTGCTGGTGCGGCTGGAAGCTGCCGTTGCCGCGACCGCCAACCGTGCGCTGAGCGCGACGCTGGACGATCTCGGCAGCGCGACATTCCGCGCCGATCTCGCCAGCCTGCGGCACGAGACGCAATATACGCGGCTGTTTCGGTCGTGAGCGCGTTGCATCACATTCTGCCGTCGTCCTCGCGAAAGCTAGGACCCATTACCACGAATGCCTGTGGTCATGGAGGGATGTGGCCTCAGTCCGCCGCGACAATGAACTTCGGTGGTAATGGGTCCTGGCTTTCGCCAGGACGACGATAGGAAAGAGTCAATGGCTACGTCTCACGGCCCCCTGCGTGTCGGCGTCGGCGGTCCGGTCGGATCGGGCAAGACCGCGCTGATGGATCTGCTCTGCAAGACCATGCGCGAGCGCTACGACATCGCGGCGATCACCAACGACATCTACACCAAATGGGATGCCGAATTCCTGGTGCGCTCGGGCTCGCTGACGCCGGATCGCATTGCCGGTGTCGAGACCGGCGGCTGCCCGCATACCGCGATCCGCGAAGATGCCTCGATGAACCTCGCGGCGGTCGCGGACATGCGCGCGAAATTCCCCGGCCTCGACCTCGTGCTGATCGAATCCGGCGGCGACAATCTCGCTGCCACTTTTTCCCCGGAGCTTGCCGACCTCACCATCTACGTCATCGACGTGGCGGCGGGCGACAAGATCCCGTCCAAGGGCGGCCCCGGCATCACCCGCTCCGACCTCCTGGTCATCAACAAGATCGATCTTGCGCCCCATGTCGGCGCCTCCCTGGAGAAGATGGAGACGGACGCCAGGCGCATGCGCGGCACGCGCCCCTTTGTCATGACCAACCTGAAGAAGAGCGAGGGGCTCGACCGCATCGTGGGCTTCATCGAGGCCAAAGGCGGCCTGAAACGGGCCGGCTGACGGACGCGACGACTTGGCACAGGCGTTTTCCGCCGTTAACGCCTGAGGCAGGACCGTATCCGCGGAACAAATTTCGGACACGGCGATTAATTACCTCCGGTACCCGGGGCAAATTCATTCCGGCCGGACGACCGGCCGGGCGGATTAAGCTTCTCAGGCGACCCAAGTTGCGTACTGATGCCTCCTCCTTCATTATCTCCGCCATCGGGGTTCATCCTGTTTCGGCACATGGCCGTTCGAGCTGCGTTCATATGCTCCGTGTTTATTGCCGACCTCCTGCTTCCGTCTGAGTAGTCGCGTGGTCCGGCTGGGTTTCATCATCGGCTTCATCGCTCTGCTCGGAGCCATGCTTTCCGGGCTTGCGGCCTATCGCGTCCACGACCAGGAGCTGGCGCTGGACCGGATCGCGCTCGCACGTGCGATCGACGTCCATGCGAGCCTGGTGCAGGACCGGCTGACCGAGCGCGAGCTGCTCGCGCGTGTCGCCTCAGGCCTGTTCCGCGCGCCATCGGTACTCAAGCCCAACATGCTGGAGCCGCTGCGCTCGGCGATCTACGCCTTCAAGACCGATTTCGTGGTGGCCGGCTGGGTCGCCCGGCTCCAGCCGAACGAGCTTGCTGCGGCGCAGGCCGCGATCGCGGCCGCCGGCTTCCCGAAGCCGCAGATCCGCGACTACGGCGACAAGCCGATCGATCCCGCAAGCCTCACCCAGCCGATCGACGTGCTGATGGATCTCGAGCCGCGCAGCGATGAGACCAAGGGGTTGCCCGGCCGCAGCTATGACCGGGACCCGGTGCGCAGCGCGATGCTCGCCCGGGCCAGGATCGAGAAGAGGTCGGTCGCCTCCGACCCGGTGCCGCTCCTGCGCAACAACGGGCCGGTCGGCGTCATCGTCGCGGCCCCCGTCATTCCCGAAGGCGCGACCGAGCCCGTCGGCTTCATCACATTCTCCTATGAGCTGGCATCACTGATGCTGACCAACGACGACATGTCGTTGTTCGCGGTCGCGCTCAAGGACCCGCGCAAGGACGGCGGCGAGCTCGTCGCCAACGACCAGGGTATCGTCTCCACGCGCATGACGGCGGCGGACGGGCCGGCGCCATCGGCGACGCGCACCGTGAGCTTCGGCGGCCGCGACTGGCAGCTCGGCTATTACGCAAAGACCAACTCGGCGCGACGCGCCGAGCAGACCGCGATCATCGTGGCGGCGATCGGCTTTGCGATCACCGCGATGGTGTGCGGCCTGTTTGGCTATGTCGCCTACAACAATCTGCGGCTCAGCCGGGAGATCCAGGTGCGGATCGGCTTCGAGCGCCGCCTGACCGCCGTCATCGACGAGCTCAACCACCGGGTCAAGAACATCCTGGCGGTGATCCAGTCGATCGTGACGCGCACGCTGCGCCACGGCGCGGACATCGACGTCGCGCGCGAGCTGCTGATCGGCCGCATCCACGCCATGTCCAACGTGGTCTCGCTGCTCAGCGAGAGCCAGTGGCAGGGCGTCAAGTTGAAGGGCCTGTTCGAGGCGCGCGCCATTCCGCATGCGGACCGCATCGCCGTCACCGGTCCCGACATCGCGGTGAGCGCGCGTGCGGCGCAGAGCCTGTCACTTCTGTTCTTCGAGCTCGCCTCGCATTCGGACGAAGGCCTGTCGCTGGTCGGCAAGCATCCGCACATCACCGCCAACTGGACGGTGACGGGCGAGGGGACCGACGAGGTCTTCCATTTCCGCTGGGAGGAGTTCAACACCAGCGAGGCGACGCGCCGTCCCGATTCCGATTTCGGCCTGATCCTGCTCGACCGCGTCGCGCCCGAAGCGCTCGGCGGCACCGCCAAGCGCTACTTTACCGACGTCTCCTATGTCTACGAGCTGATTGCTCCGATGGAGACGGTCGTCGACATGAGCGAGCGCGACCGCACGGACAAGCTCTCGGCCCCGGTGAGGCCTGTGCGATAAACCTCGCGCGCTTCAGCTCGAGGTCGGTCGAGCCGCGATTGCGGTCATCTCGAGCTTGACGCCTGAACCGAGATCGGCCACGCTGACGACGGCGCGTGCCGGCAGATGGGCTTCGGCAAAGTGCGCTTTCCAGGCCGCATTGAACGCAGCCTTCTCGCCGAGATTCGTAACGAAGACGGTCACCTGCAATACGTTGGCCAGGTCGGATCCAAGAGTCTTCAGCAGACGCGACAATTGGCCAAGCACGTCGTTTGCCTGACCTGACATGTCGAGGCTCGTGTCCTCGGCGACGATTCCGCCGATGTAAAGCACGCCTCCATGCTCGACCACTTCGTGGAGCAATCCTTCGTATGGCAAGATGCGTTTGATCATGATGAGACTGATGCTCCTGTGGGGAAAGACGTGAGATGTCCGCGCGTTCTAATCACCAAGGCGTAGAACTTGAGTCGGGGACGGACGGCGGGCATTTTCAGCGCCTGATCTAGCCCTTCGGCCGCAGCACGAGGTCGACCAGATTGCGCGCGTAAGCCGGCGTGATCGGCGCGATGCCGAAGACGTAGCGATAGAACAGGCCGCCATAGATCGCGTCGTAGAGGTCCTCGGGCGCCCCCTCGGCCAGGACGCTGCCGTCCTTCTGGCCTGCGGCGATCATCTCCACCAGCGCGTCGCGGCGGAATTGCAGGTAGCGTGCGTAGAACAGCTCCGCCGAGCCGGTCTTGGAGATGCATTCGGAGATGACGGCGAGCTGCACCTTGCCGAACTCGCCCTGGAGCGCCTCGGCATAGGCCGCGGCATGGCGGCGTGCGCGTGCCGCGGGCGTGCCGGAGCTCACCGGGGGCAGCGGCAGCATCTGCGCGGCATGGTGGAGAAAGGCGTCGATCAGCAGCGCCTCGCGCGACGGCCACCATTTGTAGATCGTCATCTTGGAGACGCTGGAGTGGCGCGCGACCGCGTCGATGGTGGTGGCGGCAAGGCCGGTCGCGGCCATCAGCGCATAGGCGCTTTCGAGGATGGCGTTGGTGGTCTCGATCGACCGCGGCCGGCCGCGCCGGGGCGCGCTGTCAGCCTCTTCACCCCCGCCTTTCGCCATCGCCACGCCCGGTCTCCTCACGCAGAGTCCCTCCGCATAGCGCAGCCACAGGTCTCGGCCTAGCAGAATCGCACGATTATGTTGTCAGGTCTGCTGCCGCAAGGCCGCAGGCAGGTCCTGCCGCTTCGACCAGGTGATGTAATAGGCGACCGCGGTCATCGCGGCGAAGCCAACGATGCTCACCGCGACCTGCATCGCCACCAGGTTCGGCCCGGTGATCAGGATGAGATGGCCGGCGAAGGAGAGGAACACCGCGACGCAGAACACCGCGAGCCATTCCTCGCCGCATATGATCACCGCCTGAAGCGGCCGCCATTTCAGGCCGGGATGATCGGCCGGAATGAGATGGGTTGCGATGAACGCGAGCGCGAGGAAGTGGACCACGCGATAGGGCGCGAGGTTTTCCTTGTCGGTCGGCGCGATGCTGTTGAGCAGCAGGTCCGGCAAATAGGCGGACAGTGCCGGCGAGTGGCGCATCAGGGTGACGGCCATCGCGAAGACGAGATAGGCGCCCGCGAGGATCCGCAACCAGGACATTCCGTGGAGCGCACGGCCGGGTGCGCCAGTCACGGCGAACCAGCCGCCCAGCACCATCAGCATCTGCCAGCACAGCGGATTGAAGGTCCACTCCTGGTCCGGATAGACCCGGAAATTCCAGTCGAACCAGCGCGCCGCGACGTACAGCGCGACCGATGCCGCCAGCGTCAGGTTCGGTCCTCGCAGCAGCCCCCACAGCACCAGCGGAAAGAACGCCATCAGCGGGATCATCAGTTGCAGCAGGTCGAGGTTCAGCGGCTCTTCCTGGAGCACCAGGCCGCGGACCAGGATTCGCAGAGGGTGCTCGAGAATGCCCGAGATGTTGTATTCGTGGATGATCTCCGGCGCCATCGATTGCGAGGCGACGTAGGCGATGGTGTCGATATAGATCACGAACAGCACGACATAGGCGGCGTAGAGCCGCCAGACGCGGCGAAAGATGCGTGTCGCCGCGACGACGTAGCCGCGCTCCAGCGCCATCCTGCCGTGGATGATGGCGACGCCATAGCCCACCACGAACACGAACAGGTCGGCGGCGCCGCTGAAGCCGAAATTGCGCAGCGTCAGCAGGTTGACGACGTTGTTCGGGAT
The DNA here is from genome assembly GCF_038965675.1 of Bradyrhizobium sp. B039. Lineage (NCBI taxonomy): Bacteria > Pseudomonadati > Pseudomonadota > Alphaproteobacteria > Hyphomicrobiales > Nitrobacteraceae > Bradyrhizobium > Bradyrhizobium sp. B039. The sequence continues at coordinate 8,065,977 of NZ_CP152416.1, read as the reverse complement.
GTGGTCGACGAACACCGACCAGTTGGCGATGCCGAGCGTCAAATACAGCCTGGCGTCGTGATGGAATGCGGCGAGGTTCGCCTTGACGGACGGTTTCATGAGTAAAATAGCTTTGGGAATCAGGGTGATGCTTTTACCGGTAACCGCCTGCCTATCCGAGTAGCGTTTGCGTGAGGAGGGCCGGTTTGTCCCGACTGGCGAAAAATTACGCAGGGCGCGCCGGTGCGCTCGCGTGTCCGCCCTTGACCCGCCTGGCACGCAATTTTTGCAAAGACGATCTGCTTCGCAGCAGCTCGCGCTTCCGAAGCCGGCGACCTCTGGCGGTGTGAGATTCGCAGTCCGCGCGCCCGGACCGTTACTCGGCAGGTTCAGCCGATGCCTCGTCGGAGACGCTGGTCCTACTCGCCATGATTCCGAGTGCGACGCCGGCGATCGCCAGGATCGGCAACAGTCGCCTGACCCCGATGGCGCGAACGATCTGGAGTCCCGTGGCGAGCAGCATGGGATCGGCCAGCATGCTCGCGGCCGCCGACTTCGCGGCGCGCTCGGCCGCGATTTGGGCGCGCTTCTGCACCTCGCGCTTGTAGCCCCAATAGGTGCCCGCGGCGGTGAGCGTCAGCAGGAAGAAGATGCCGGCGCCGGCGAGGCAGGCCTGCACCGGGCCGTACTTATCCAGCACCGAGATGAACGCGGCCGCGCAAAGAAAGCACGTCGTGATGAAGAGCGCGAATGCGGCGGCTGCGGCGAGCGATGTCAGACGGACCGTCGTCCCGGTCGAGGCGCTGATGCCGTCGATAATGCGCTGAAACATGCCCTTGCTCCTCAATCCCCCCACAAGCCTGAGGCGGCGGCCGCGCGCCGCCGCGATCCCAGGGTAAGTCCCGCGCTTTACCGGCGCCAGGCGGCGCCGATCAGGAAGCCGATGCCGAGCGCGATACCGACGGTCGCGAGCGGCCGCGCGGTGATGGCGTCTTCCAGCGTCTCCTCGATCGAGCCATAGGCATCCTGCGCCGCGCCCATCATCGCGCTGCTGCGCTCGGACATGTCGTCGAGTGTCGAATCCATGTTCTCGCGCGCTTGCTTGTAGCCGCGCCGGGCCTGCTTTCCGGCCGAATTGGCGAAGGTATTGAGCGCGTCGGTTATCTGGTCGGTGAGGGCGGCGATATCGTTTTTCACGGCTGCTACATCCTTCTCGAGGCGTTCTGCGGTGGCTTTGTCGATCCAGTCTCTCATCCTGGTTTCGCCGTCGGCTATTGACATCGCAAACTCCGAACTGTTGGCGGTGAGATGGGCGGAAAACGTTTCGTCGTGACGGAAGTTCCGTTCGCGGGAGCCCGTCACGCCTGCGGGAGCTGCGGCGAATTCTCCGGCAACAGATGCTCCTTAAGGATGAGCCCCACGATCAGGAGTGGCGACGACAGAAACGCGCCCATTGGTCCCCACAGCCAGGTCCAGAAGGCCAGCGCGATGAAGACGGCGAGTGCGTTCAGCGACAACCTGCGACCGATGATGGTCGGCGTGACGAAGTGTCCCTCCAGGAAGGTGATGCCGCCGAAGGCGAGCCCCGCCATCAGTCCGCCGCCCAGCGTCGGGAAGGCGACGAGCCCCACCACGATCAGGACGATGAACATCGCGATCGGTCCTATGATCGGGATGAAGTTGAGCGCCGCCGCAAGTGCGCCGAGCCCGGCCGGATTTGGCATGCCGGTGATCGCGCAGATAATGCCGGTCGCGACGCCCACGCCGATATTGATGACGGTGACGGTCAACAGGTAGTTGCCGAGGTGAACCTCGATCTCGTTGAGAATCCGCAGCGTGCGCAGCCGCGCGTCGCGGTCGCCGAAATTCATGATCAGCGCCCGCCGCAGGTCGCGCCAGCTCGCGATGAACAGGATCAGGGTGGCGAAGAACAGCAGGAATTCGGCGAAGGTGGGCGAGAGGAATTCCAGCGTCGGCTGGACCCATTCGGCCTTCGGCAGCGGCAGGCTTGGCAGCCCCTCTGAGCCGCCGACCATGGTTTGCAGCTCCTTCCAGAGCGCCAGCGGCCGGTCGAAAACGTGCAGCTTCTCCTTCAACTGCGCGCCCAGCTCCGGCAGGCGCGAACTCCATTCCATTGCGGGCACGGCAATCAGCGCGACGACGAAGGCGACCACCGTCGTCACCGCGGTCACGATCAGCACGGCGCCAAGCGCGCGCGGCACGCCCCGCCGTTCCAGAAAGCTTGCGGCCGGCGAGAGCATGGTACCGGCGACGACAGCCATCACCACCGGAAGGAAGAACGCCTTGGCGAAATACAGCACCCCGATCACGGCGATCAGGAGCAGGCCGGCGAGGGCGTAGGCGACGAACTCGGTGCGGCGAATGACCGGCGGCAGCTCGCTATGGCTGTCGGGGAGTGGGGCGCCTTCGCCGTTGCCGGAAATCAGACGTTCACTGGGAAGGACGCGCACAATTTCTCTCCCGCACGGAGGTGTCCGGGCGCCCATTGGTCATCAGGAAACGCCGGAGGGGTGCTGCGGTTCCATCGCGGCTTCGTGAAGTTGCGCTCGCTTGACTGTGACGTCGACGCCGCAGAAGGCGGCGGAACTTGAGTCGGCCCGGCTGCGTTTGTTGGCAAGCCGCATCACCTGAGATGCACGCACCCAATGGGGCAGCACATGACAAAGGTCTCTTTAGTCCGTCGCAGCTTCTCGCCGCGCGCCGCCGCCGCTTTTGCCTTCGCAACCGCTCTGCTCGCGGTGTCCTTCGGCAGCGCAAATGCGCAGACGCTGGGCTATGCGCCGATGCAACCGCGGGCGTATCCGATGCAACCGCAAGCGTATCAACAAGGTCCAAGCTATTCGCAGGGCTATGTCAGCGAGCCCGCGCAGACGGCCGACGAGGATGCCCAGTTGCCCGATCGGCTACGCAAGCAGGTCGTCAGCTTCGACCGCAGCGAGCCGGCCGGCACGATCGTGATCGATACCGGCAATACATACCTCTATTACGTGCTCGGCAACGGCCGGGCGATCCGCTACGGCGTCGGCGTCGGCCGCGAGGGCTTCACCTGGTCGGGCGTCCAGAGCATCAGCCGCAAGGCGGAATGGCCGGACTGGCATCCGCCGGCCGAGATGATCGCGCGTCAGCCCTATCTGCCGCGCTTCGTCGCCGGCGGTCCCGGCAATCCGCTCGGTGCGCGCGCGATGTATCTGGGCTCGAGCGAATACCGCATCCACGGCACCAACGATCCCACCACCATCGGCAAGTTCGTCTCTTCCGGCTGCATCCGCATGACCAACGAAGACGTCACCGATCTGTTCAGCCGCGTCAATATCGGCGCCAGGGTCGTGGTGCTGCCGAAGAACGCGCCGCTGATGGCGAAGGGCGGCGACAGGGGGAGTGATTCTTGGCGCAAGCGCCCCGCGGCGACGACGCTGCCCTCGGGCCGGCAGGCCCTGAACATCTCGACGTCGGCCGTGAACTGAGAGTTGGGTGAGATCACATGAAGAGACGTTCGATCAGCAAACTGGCCGGTGGCGCCGCGGCGTTCTTCGCCGCCGCATCTTTCGGCCTCGCGCTGACGCCGGCGCATGCGGAGGATTTCTTCTCGGCGCTGTTCGGTGGCTTCCGGATGCGCCCGCCGCCGGAGATCCGGATGCCGTTTCCCAATGACGACATGCCGCGCTACGACACGCCGCGGCAGCGGGCGTCCTATGGCGGCGGCGCCGCCTATTGCGTCCGCGGCTGCGATGGCCGTTACTTCCCGGCGCAAGGAAACGATGCCGAGAGCAAGGCGCAGTCCTGCAAGAGCTTCTGCCCGACCTCGGAAACATCGCTGGTCTATGGCAGCAACATCGACGACGCCACGACCGAGGGCGGAAAATCCTATTCCGATCTGCCGAACGCGTTCCGCTATCGCAACGAGATCGTGTCGGGTTGCACCTGCAACGGCAAGGATCCGGTCGGCCTCGCCCAGATCAAGGTCGAGGACGACCCCACCCTGCGCAAGGGTGACATCGTCGCGGGCGCCGATGGCCTAGTGGTCGCCAGCCGCAACGCTGGCGATCGCCGCGGAGTCGCGATGAACTTCTCCCCGCTGCCGGACTCGGTCCGCGCCAGATTCCGCCAGGTGCCGGTGGTGGCGAAGGAGTAGCCCCTGTCGTCCTGGCGAAAGCCAGGACCCATTACCCCGAATGCGAGTTTGGCGGCACGCAGATAACCACCAGCCTGCCCATTGCGGTGGCCGGTGATTATGGGTCCTGGCTTTCGCCAGGACGACATCTCGCGTGATGCAATGCCCGTGCCCCAATCTCCGCTGTCGTCCCCGACAAGCGCGCCCAAAGCGCGCGTAGATCCGGGATCCATAGCCACAGGGCGTGGTTTGGCGAAGACTCGGAGTTGCCAGCTCGCATCCTAACTTCTCCTTGTGGCTGGGTCCCGGCCCCCCCGTGCGCGATTGCGACTAGGCCGGCACGACACCGAAGGAGCGGCTACGGCTTTCTCTCCAACCCGCAGCCCTACGCCGCGCGGATCTTGCCCAGGAAGTCGCTGACCTGCTGGCCGAGCTGGCGGCTCTGCGTCTCCAGCGTTTCCGACGCCTGCTTGACGTTGTCAGCGGCGCCGGCGGCGGTGTCGGCGTCGGCCTTCACGCCGGTGATGTTGTCGGAGACGTTCTTGGTGCCCTGCGCTGCATATTGCGTGCTGCGAGTGATCTCCTGCGTCGCCGCACCCTGCTCCTGAACGGCGGCGGCGATGGCGGTGGCGACCTCGTTGACCTCGCCGATGATGCCGCCGATGGCCTGGATCGCGTTGATGGCGTCGCCCGCGACCTTCTGGATGTCGGCGATCTGCCCGGAGATTTCTTCGGTCGCCTTCGCCGTCTGGCTCGCCAGCGACTTCACCTCGGATGCGACCACGGCAAAGCCGCGGCCGGCCTCGCCGGCACGTGCGGCCTCGATCGTGGCATTGAGCGCCAGCAAATTGGTCTGCGCCGCGATGGTGTTGATCAGCCCGACGACCTCGCCGATCCGCCCTGCGGACTGCGCCAGCCCCTGAACGGTGCCGTCGGTCTCGCGGGCCTGGTTGACGGCCCGGCTGGCGATGCCGGCGGCATGGGCCGCCTGCTGGCTGATGTCGTTGATCGAGGCTGAGAGCTCCTCGGCGGCCGCCGCGACACTGTCCACGCTGGTGGAGGCGTCGTTGGACGCCTTGCCGGCGACCTCGACGCGCTCATTGGTCTGGCGCGACACCGCGGAAAGGTCGCCCGCGGTCTTGCGCATCTCGCCGGAGGCCTCGCTCAGCTCGCCCAGCGACTTGCGCACCACGCCCTCAAACTCGCCGACATAGCTCTCCATCGCGCGCTGGCGCGCGGCGGCGCCGGCGTTGCGCTCGCGCTCCTGCTCCTCGATCTTGAGCTTGTCGATCGCCTGCTGCCTGAACGTCTCCAGCGCTCCCGCAAGCGAGCCGATCTCGTCGTGACGGTCGAGATAGCCGCTGTCGACGGCAAGGTCACCGCCGGCGACCTTGAGCATGGCGTCGCGAATCCGGTGCAACGGCGTGATCACACGGCGGCTGACCGCGAGCATCGCGGCGCCGGTCAGGACGATCGCGGCGAGGAGCAGGGCGGTATTGACGATCAGCGATTGCACCGCGGTCGCGCGCTGGGCCGCGGAATGGTCCTTGGCCGCCTCGAGCGCGGCGTCGGCGAGCTTGATCGCGCTCGCCATACGGCCAACCGAATAGGGGCTCCACTGGTTCGCCGTCATCGACGGTTTCTCGCCCTTGGCGACCGCGGCAATGATGCCGTCGCGCGTGGTGGCGTATTGCGGATCGAAATAAACCGCCTTGGCGTTCGCCATGGCCGCGGCGAGCGCCGGCGGCAATTGCATGCCGACCGTGGCGAGCTCGATCGCATTCCAGGCCGTATCGGTGCCGCCAACGAATTTGGTATAGGCGAGCTGAAGCTCGGGCGTGATCTTGCCGGTGCCGAGCGCGTTGCCGACGATCAGCGAGGACTCGCCGGCACTCAGGCGCAAGAGCCAGGCCATCTGCTTGATCATCAGGAGCTGGTCGATGACCGCGTCCTGATGATTGACGCTCGCGCCGAGCACCGGCACCAGCTTTTCGAGGATTGCCATCAGTCCATCCTCGGCGTCGGTATATTCCTTGGCGAGTGCTGCGCGGCGCGAAGCCTTGGGCTTGGCGACTTCGGTCCAGAATTCCGCCTGCTTCTCAAGCAACACCTTGTTCAGCCGGCCGAGGTCCGACACCATCGTCTCGCCCTGCGGCAAGTCGATGGAGGGAAGAATCTCGGTGGCGCGCGCCAGCGCCGGCATCAGGATGTCGCGGATTCCGCGGATATATCTTTCGATGTCCTGGTCCAACTGGACGTCCGAGGTGAGCTGGCGGCTGCTGGTCGAACGATCGGCACGGATGTTCGCCATCGCCTTGAACACTTCTGCCGATGCGGCCGAGACCGCGACGATCCGGTTGGCGGCTTGCAGCCGGCCCCATGAGCTCCATGCGCTGATCGAGAAGCCGATCACGACGACGAATGCGGTGGACAGGATTACCGCCTTCAGCAGTGCGGATACGGTCAGGCGGTTGAGCATCGGACACCCCGGTACGCGTTTCGAAGTTCGTGGCCCCGAACGGCAGCCCCCACGAACTTCGAAGGACCAAAGGGTTGCACGTGACAGAAGCACCTGCCTTGCGGCAGACGCTTGAGGCGCATTTGGCCCGAAAAGGGTAAAAACTTAGACAGTGGTGCTGCCGTAAAATTACTAGGGCATTGAGGGTTGGCACCCACCATCGTCGTCCTGGCGAAAGCCAGGACGACATAGGGGTGCGTGGTCGGCCACGCGCCTATGAAGCCTAAGCCGCGCGGATCTTGCCAAGGAAGCCGGTGACGTCCTCGCCGAGCTGTCGGCTCTGGCTCTCCAGCGTCTCGGAGGCGTGTTTGACGTTGTCCGCGGCGGCTGCGGCGGCATCCGCATCGGCTCTGACGCCGGTGATGTTGTCGGAGACGTTCCTGGTGCCCTGCGCCGCAAATTGCGTGCTGCGGGTGATCTCCTGCGTCGCCGCACCCTGCTCCTGCACGGCGGCCGCGATCGCGGTCGCGACCTCGTTCACCTCGCCGATGATGCCGCCGATGGTCTGGATTGCGTTGATGGCGTCGCCGGCCACCCGCTGGATGTCGGCGATCTGCTCGGAGATTTCCTCGGTGGCCTTGGCCGTCTGGCTCGCCAGCGACTTCACCTCGGAGGCGACCACGGCAAAGCCGCGGCCGGCTTCGCCGGCGCGCGCCGCCTCGATCGTGGCGTTGAGCGCCAGCAAATTGGTCTGCGCCGCAATGGTGTTGATGAGGCCGACGACCTCGCCGATGCGTCCGGCGGATTTTGCCAGGCCCTGCACGGTGCCGTCGGTTTCGCGCGCCTGGGTGACGGCGCGGCCGGCGATACCCGCGGCATGGGCCGCCTGCTGGCTGATGTCGTTGATCGAGGCCGAGAGCTCCTCGGCGGCGGCCGCCACGCTGTCGACGCTCATGGAGGCGTCGTTGGAGGCCTTGCCGGCGATCTGCACGCGGTCGTTGGTCTGGCGCGACACCGCGGACAGATCGCCCGAGGTCTTGCGCATCTTGCCGGAGGCCTCGCTCAATTCGCCGAGCGTCTTGCGCACCGCGCCCTCGAACTCGCCGACATAGACCTCGATCGCGCGCTGGCGGGCCGAAGCGCCCGCATTGCGCGCGCGCTCCTGCTCCTCGATCTTGAGTTTGTCGGTCGCTTGCTGCTTGAACGCCTCCAGCGCGCCGGCGAGCGCGCCGATCTCGTCCTTGCGGTCGAGATAGCCGCTGTCCACGGCAAGGTCGCCGCCGGCGACCTTTAGCATGGCATCGCGCATGGTGTTGAGCGGATGGATGACGCGGCGGTTGACCAGCATGATGGCACCGACGGCGAGGCCGACGGCGAGCGCCAGAAGTGCGAGCTGCATGACGAGTGCGCGTTGAGCTGCGGAGCGCTGTTCCAGCGTATGGTTCTTGGCGGCATCGAGAGCGGCTTCCGCCACCGCGACCGCGCTGGAGAGACGGCCGACGGTGACCGGGCTCCACTGGTTGGCGGTCATCTCGGCTTTCTCACCCTTGACCAGCGTGTCCGCGAGACGGTCTCGCAGCGCGAGATATTGCGGCTCGAAATAGGCGGTCTTCGCCGCGGCCAGGGCGGAGGCAAGCGCCGGCGGCAACTGCATGCCCGAGGTCGTCAATTCCAGCGCCTTCCACATCGCCGACGTGCCGCCGACATATTGGGTGTAGTTGTACCGGGCTTCGGGGGTGATCTTGCCGGCGGCAAGACCGGTCGAGACGATCAGCGAGGCTTCGCCCGCGGTGTTGCGCAGCAGCCAGGCATTCTGCTTGATCGACAGCAGCTGGTCGATCACGGCGTCCTGGTGGTTGACGGTGGCGGCGAGGACGTTCGAGAGCTTGTCGAGCGTCTCGAGCAGGTCCTGCGTCGTCTCCATGTATTCCTTCGGCAGGCCCGCGCGGCGCTGGTCCTTGGGCTTGGCCACGTCCTCCCAGAACTGCTTCTGCTCCTCGATCAGCAGCTTGTTGAGGCGCGCGAGCTCCGGCACCAGCGTGCCTGATTGCGAGAAGTCGATGCTCGGCAGCAGCTCCAGCGCACGTGCCATCGCTGGCATCTGCGCATCGCGCAGCGCACGCAAATACTTCTCGATCTCGGAATCCATCGGCTCGGTCGCGTTCAGGAGCCGGTTGGTGGTCGAGCGGTCGGTGCGCAGATTGTGCATCGCCTTGAACAGATCGGCGGAAGCGTCGGCGATCTGCGAAATGCGGTTGGCGGTCTTGAGGCGATCCCAGGATTCATAGGCGGTGAGCGAGAGCGCGATCACCACACAGACCGACGTGATCGCGATCACCGCCTTCAGCAGCGCGGATACGGTCAGACGATTGAGCATCGAAGTCCCCCCAAATTCCCATTGCAAATTTCGTGAAGACGCCCGGCAACATCGGCAAACGGGGGCGCGGCAGATCGGCAATCGCACGCCGTTTGCGCTTCAGGGGCTCAAACGGTTTCTGCATCTGAAAGGAAAAGGGTAAAGTTTTAGGCAGCCGGCCTGCCGGTAGAAGTACGCATTTACTAGAAGTTGCAATGGGTTGCCCGGGTGGAACCGTCGCGCGAGACAGGCGTTAGGTTATCGTTAGCAATCTGCCTGAAGGGGGCCTCGCGATGCTGGTCGGCGTACTCGTCACCTTTCTCGTCGTCATTCTCGTGCTCTATCTCATCAACATGTTGCCGATGGACGGCCGCGCCAAGCAGATCGCGCGCGTGGTCGTCATCATCATCGGTGTGGTGTCGCTGTTGAAATATCTCACGGTATTCTAGCGGACGCGTCGCTACGATGCTTCGAAATGGAAAGCCCCGGCGAAAGCCGGGGCTTGGTCTGCGTTCCCGAGCACGCTAGTGCAGCGTCTTGAGCCAGTCGTCGACGTCCTGACGAACCTGGTCCTTGGCCTTGCCGTAACGTTCCTGCAGCCGGCCTTCGAGCTGCTCGCGACGGCCCTCGATCAGTTTGAGGTCGTCGTCGGTGAGCTTGGCCCACTTCTCCTTGGCCGATCCCTTGAACTGCTTCCAGTTTCCTTCGATGCGGTTCCAGTCCATGACCATCTCCCGTTGGTTGATGGCCCGACAACGCGAGCGGTGCGCAGCCGTTCCTCCTCGCGCCGCGACGTTTCGCCCAACAAAAAAGCCCCGGCTCGCGCCGGGGCTTTTGACATTTCGGTGACCGGGCTTAGCCCGCCGCCTTCGCCTCGCGGCGGCGCGCGGTGAGGATGTACTCGGTGTAGCCGTTCGGCTGCTCGCGGCCCTTGAAGATCAGGTCGCAGGCGGCCTTGAAGGCGACGCCGTCGAAGGCGGGCGCCATCGGCTTGTAGATCGCATCGCCTGCGTTCTGCTTGTCGACGACGACGGCCATGCGCTTCAGCGATTCCATCACCTGCGCCTCGGTGATCACGCCCTGGTGCAGCCAGTTGGCGAGGTGCTGGCTGGAGATGCGCAAGGTGGCGCGGTCTTCCATCAGGCCGACGTCGTGGATGTCGGGCACCTTGGAGCAGCCGACGCCCTGGTCGATCCAGCGCACGACATAGCCGAGGATGCCCTGGCAGTTGTTGTCGATCTCCTGCTTGACGTCGTCGGGCGCCCAGTTCGACTTCGACACCGGAATGGTGAGGATGTCGGACAGCTTCGCGCGCGGTCCGCCCTTGGTCAGTTCCTCCTGGCGCGCGATGACGTTGACCTGGTGGTAGTGCAGCGCGTGCAGCGTCGCGGCGGTCGGCGAGGGGACCCAGGCGGTGGTGGCGCCGGCCTGCGGATGGGCGAGCTTCTGCGCAAGCATGTCCGCCATCTTGTCGGGCGCGGCCCACATGCCCTTGCCGATCTGGGCGTGGCCGGGAAGGCCGTCGATCAGGCCCATGTCGACGTTCCAGTCCTCGTAGGCCTTGATCCAGGCCTGCGCCTTCATCTCGTTCTTGCGGATCATGGGGCCCGCTTCCATCGAGGTGTGGATCTCGTCGCCGGTGCGGTCGAGGAAGCCGGTGTTGATGAACATGATGCGCTTGGAGGCGCGCTGGATGCAGGCCTTGAGGTTGACGGTGGTGCGCCGCTCCTCGTCCATGATGCCGACCTTGAGCGTATTCTCCGGCAGGCCGAGCATCTTCTCGACGCGGTCGAAAATCTCGCACGTGAACGACACCTCGTCCGGGCCGTGCATCTTCGGCTTGACGATATAGGCAGATCCCGTGCGGCTGTTCTTGACCTTCGAATTGCCCTTGAGGTCGTGGATCGCAAGCAGGCCGGAGACGGCGGCGTCGAGCAGGCCCTCCGGGACCTCCTCGCCCCTTTCGTCCAGCACCGCGTCGGTAAACATGTGGTGACCGCAATTGCGCATCAGCAGCAGGCTGCGGCCGTGCAATTTCACCTCGCCCTTGCCGTCCGGCGTCTTGTAGCTGCGGTCGGCGTTGAGCGAACGGGTCAGCGTCTTGCCGCCCTTCTCGAAGTCGGCCGAGAGCGTGCCATTCATCAGGCCGAGCGTGTTGCGGTAGACCAGCACCTTGTCCTCGGCGTCGACCGCGGCAACCGAGTCCTCCATGTCGAGAATGGTCGAGACCGCGGCCTCCATGACCATGTCGGCGACGCCGGCGGGATCGTCCTTGCCGATCGCGCTGTTGCGGTTGATCGTCACCTCGACATGCAGGCCGTTGTTGACGAGCAGCACCGCGCTCGGCGCGGCCGCATCGCCCTGGAAGCCGGCGAACTGCGCGGCGTTCTTCAGCGCGGTCGCATTGCCGCTCTTCAGCTTCACCGCGAGCTGGCCCGCGACGATGCTGTAGGCGGTGACGTCGGTGTGGCTGCCGGTCGCGAGCGGCACGGCGGCGTCGAGGAAGGCCTTGGCCTTCGCGATCACTTTGTCGCCGCGCGCCTTGTTGTAACCCTTGCCGCTCTCGGACGGATCGTGCGGGATCGCGTCGGTGCCGTAGAAGGCGTCATAGAGCGAGCCCCAGCGTGCGTTCGCCGCGTTCAGCGCATAGCGCGCATTGGTGAGGGGGACGACGAGCTGCGGGCCGCAGATCTTGCCGATCTCCTCGTCCACATTGGCGGTCTCGACCTTCTGCGTCGCCGGCTCCGGGACGAGATAGCCGATCTCCTTCAGGAAGGCGGTATAGGCATTGAGGTCGAACGCCTTGCCCTTGTTGGCGCGATGCCAGTCGTCGATCTTGGCCTGTAGCGCGTCGCGCAACGCCAGCAGCGCCCGGTTCTTCGGCCCAAGGTCCTTGATGATGGCGGCAACCCCGGCCCAGAACGCATCCGGCGCGATCCCCGTTTTCGGGGCCGCTTCCTTGGCGATGAAGTCAAACAGAACAGGAGCGATCTTCAATCCGTGGGCGTCGACGCGTTTCATGATGGGCTTTCTTGTTGGAAATGGCTGTTTTTTGGCTGCTTTTGACCCGACAGCAGCAAAATGCGCCCACAGGGGGCGGCTTTCGGGACCTATTAGCCCCAAAATCGGGGCGGTGAGAAGACCCCTGGGGGGTTGTCAAAATGTCAAGAAGCGGTGGGCGGGCCGGCTCGTTTTACAAACGCTTGAGCCCGGCTGGGCGCCAAGCGCACAACTGCGCTCCCTCCCCCCTTGCGGGGGAGGGCGGGGGAGAGGGGAAGCCCAGGTCGGCGAGAAGAACTTTCGCCCGCTGGAGGGAGTCCCTGTGTGGACCCCTCTCCCTAGCCCTCCCCCGCAAGGGGGGGAGGGAACGCGGGAGAGCGTGGAGACAGAGCGCGGCGTCTCGTGGAAAGCACTCGCCTCAAATATTCGCGGCGAGATCCACGACTTCGTCGAACAGCACGCCGGTGGTCTTCAGCATCTGCTCAATCTCGTCGGCGGCTTCAGTGACCGTCCGTGTCGACGTGTCGATCACGAGCTCGGCCGCTTGCGGCGTCTCGTAGTCGTTGCCGATGCCGGTGAACGACGCCAGCGCGCCGGCGCGGGCCTTCTTGTAATGGCCCTTCGGATCGCGCTCCTCGCAGACGCCGGCCGGTGTCGCGACGTGGATCTCGCGGAACGCGGTGTCGGCAATGCGGCGCGCGGTGGCGCGGTCCTCGCGGGCGGGCGAGACGGCGGCGACGATCGCGATGTGGCCGTTGCGGGCGAGATGCGTCGCGACCTCGGCGAGACGGCGGATGTTCTCGCTGCGGTCGGACGCGGAGAAGCCGAGATCGTTGTTGAGTCCAGCCCGCAGCGTGTCGCCGTCGAGCAGGATCGGCGAGCCGCCATTGGTGAACAGCCGCCGCTCCAGCGCCTTCGCCAGCGTCGACTTGCCGGAGGCCGGCAGGCCGGTGAGCCAGACCACGGCGCCGTTGTGCTGATAGCGCGCAGAGCGCTCGTCGGGGCGGAGCGCCGATTCCACCGGCACGATGTCGACCGGCACGGCGCGCTGGCCGGCATCGACCGACAGCACGAGACCGCCGCCGGCGATGCGCCCGGAGACCTCGATCACCAGACGTCCGGTGCGCGGATTCTCGGTGTAGGGATCGGTGGCGATCGGATTCGAAAAAGAGATGTCGATCTCGCCCACATGGTTGCGGCCGATCGCCTTGTTCTCGACGCTCGACAATTCGCCCGGGTCGACCGCCTTCTCGATCGCCACCACGGTGGCGCGGCTTTCCTTCGGCCCGCAGCGGACCAGGAGCTGGTCGCCCTTGGCCAGCGGCTTGTCGTGCAGCCAGAAGATGCGCGCGCGCAAGCGGCGCGTCTCGCGCGGGGCACTGCCCGCATGCGCGACGATGTCGCCGCGCTCGATGAACAATTCGCGGTCGAGCGTGATGCCGACCGAGCGGCCCGCGCCCTGCCGTCCGGCAATCGGCGTCGCCGGCCAGCTCTCGACCGTCTTGATCTTGGCGATCTTGCCGGCCGGCATGATCACAATCTCATCCCCGGCAACCAGGCTGCCGGATTCGATGCGGCCCGCCACGATGCGGCGGTCGTCGAACTTGTAGATCGCCTGCACCGGCAGCCGCAGCGCCAGCGCTTCCAGCGGGCGCGCCGGCTCGAGCTGGTCCAGCGCCTCGACCACGGTCGGTCCCTTGTACCAGCCGATGCGGTCGGTGCGCGTCGCGACGCCATCACCGTCGCGTGCGGAGATCGGGATCACGGCCGTCGGCGTCACGCCGAGGCCGTTGAGATGCGCGGAAATCTCGTCGCTGATCGCCTGGAAGCGATCGGCGGAGAAATCCACGCGGTCCATCTTGTTGACGACGATCGCAACCTGCTTCACGCCGAGCAGATGCAGGAGATAGCCGTGCCGCCTTGTCTGGTCGCGCACGCCCTCGAGCGCGTCGATGATCAGCACCGCGCCGTCGGCCTGCGAGGCGCCGGTGATCATGTTGCGCAGGAATTCGGCATGGCCGGGCGCGTCGATCAGCACGATGTCGCGCGAATTGGTGCGGAAGCGGATCTGCGTGGTGTCGATGGTGATGCCCTGGTCGCGCTCGGTCTGGAGCGCGTCGAGCAGAAACGACCATTCGAACGGCATGCCGCGCCGCGCGCTGACGGCTTTCAGCATCTCCAGCTTGCCGTCGGGCAGGCTGCCGGTCTCGTGCAGGAGGCGGCCGACCAGCGTCGACTTGCCGTGGTCGACATGGCCCACGATGACGATGCGGACCTGCGGGCGCGTGGTGCCGTTCGGGGTCGCGGGCGAAGCGGGGGTGACGATCATGTTCATGGCCGCGTTGCGTCCTGAGGTCAGAGATAGCCGGCGACGCGCAGACGCTCGAAGGCGTCTTCGGTCTCGTGGTCGAGCGCGCGTCCCGCGCGCTCCGGCACCTTGGTCTGCTCGAGCTCGACCAGGATCTCGTCGATGGTCGACGCAGTCGAGTGCACCGGGTTGGTGATATCCTGATCGCCCAGCGAGCGGTAGCGCTTGCCGTTCTGCGACAGATAGAGCGGGATGATCGGGATGTTCTCGCGCTTGGTGTAGGCCCAGATGTCGGCTTCGGTCCAATGCAGGATCGGATGGATGCGCAAATGCGCGCCCTGCGGCGGCGAGGCGTTGAAATGATCCCAGAACTCGGGCGGCTGGTCGCGCACGTCCCAATTGCCTTCGAGACCGCGCGGCGAGAACACGCGCTCCTTGGCGCGGGTGGCCTCCTCGTCGCGGCGGATGCCGGCGATCAGGCCGTCGAAGCCGTATTTGCCGAGTGCCATCTTGAGGCCTTCGGTCTTGCGCGCGGCGGAACGGGCGGCCGGCGGCAGCGTTGGGTCGACGGCATCGATGGGCGGGCAGGGCTCGACCCGCAGGTCGAGATCCCACTCCTTCCCGTAATGATCGCGGAAGCGATACATCTCCGGAAACTTCTTGCCGGTGTCGACATGGAGGGCCGGGAACGGCATGCGGCCGAAGAACGCCTTGCGCGCCAGCCAGATCATGACATTGGAGTCCTTGCCGAGCGACCACAGCAGGGCGATCTTCTTCAGACGGGCAAAGGCCTCGCGGAAAATGTAGATGCTCTGCGCCTCGAGCTGGTCCAGATGGTCCATGCTGGGCGCAACATCAGCAGAAAATTCTTGCGAGCCCGAGCGCCTGGTGAGGGCGGGGCTGCTCACTCCGACAGCTGCGGAATCGTCCTTGAGAAGATGCATCTCTGCCACTTTGCGTTTGGAGGCGAAAATTCTATAGTTGCAGCGCAGGAGAGAAGAAAAAATTTTCTCTTTGCGCGCTTGAAACGACACATATATAGAAAATAATTCCAGTCAACCCCGGATGTGGGGGAAGCGAGTATCGTATGCGGTTCTTGCCGGTGTTCCTCGATCTCAAGGCCGGTCCGGTGGTCCTCATCGGTGCGGGTGAGCTTTTGCGCGCCAAGCTGCGCGTGCTCACTGCGGCCGGTGCGCGCATCCGCGTGCACGCGATCGACGGCAATCAGGACATGGGCCTTAGCTCCGAGCACGCGGCGCGCGTCGACATCGCGACCGGCGATCCGCTCACCGCCGACCTCTCAGGCGTCATCGCGATCGTCTGCGCCGGGGCGGGCGATGTCGGCGTTGCGATGTCGGCGCGGGCGAAGGCGCTCGGCCTGCCGGTCAACGTCATGGACGATCTCGAGCATTCCAGCTTCATCTTCCCGGCCATCGTCGATCGCGGCGATGTCGTGGTCGCGGTCGGCACCGGCGGCACCTCTCCGGTGGTGGCGCGACGCGTGCGCGAGAAGATCGAGGCGCTGCTGCCCGCGCGCATCGGCGAGCTCGCCGAGTTCATCGGCGGCTTCCGCAAATCCATCAACGAGCGCATTGCCGAGTTTCCGCTGCGCCGCCGCTTCTGGGAGCGCGTCATCGACGGCCCGATCGGTGGTGCCGTGCTCGCCGGCCGTAAGGGCGAGGCGGACGCGGCGCTCAAGGCCATTGCCGATCCCGCCGCGTTCGCCCGTGCCGACAAGCCGGAAGGCTCCGTTGCGCTGGTCGGCGCCGGCCCGGGCGATCCCGATCTTCTCACTATCAAGGCGCTGCGCGCGCTCCAGGACGCCGACATCGTCTTCCATGACGAGCTGGTCTCGCCCGAAATCCTCGATCGCATCCGCCGCGACACGACGCGCGTTGCGGTCGGCCGCCGCGTCGGCAAGCCCGGCATCGGCCAGGACGCCATCAACACGCGCATGATCGAGGCCGCGCAGTCAGGTCAGCGCGTGGTGCGGCTGAAGGGCGGCGATCCCTTCGTGTTCGGCCGCGGCGGCGAAGAGGTCGAAGCGTTGCGCTCGGCGGGCGTTGCCTATTCGATCATTCCCGGCATCACCGCCGGGCTCGGCGGCGCCGCCGATTTCGAGGTGCCGCTCACCTATCGTCATGAAGCGACCCGCATCACCTTCCTCACCGCGCACAAGGCGCGCGATGCGGAAGCCGTGGACTGGTCGACGCTCACCGACACCAAGATGACCGTCGTGGTCTATATGGGCATGACCGCGGCGCCGGCCGTGCGCGCAGGCCTGTTCGCCGCGGGGCGTTCGCCCGAAACGCCGGTCGGTGTGTTCGCCCGCGTCACGCGGCCCGATGCGCAGGGCGCCATCGGCACGCTGCGCGACCTGCCCGAGCTCGTGCGGCGGATCCATGGCGGTCCTGCCATCCTCATCATCGGCGACGTGGTCCGGCATGCCGGCTCGCTTCGCCGCCAGACACCCAAGCAAATCATCTCCGACCTATTGGATGCTGCCGAATGACCTCTCCTCTGCAACAAAAGCTTAAAATTACGGGTCCCTCCGTTGTGACCGCCAACCGCACCTGGGACGGCGTCGTCGTCTATCGCACGGCTGCCAGGGGCTGGTCCGTGGAACTGACGGATGCCGCGATCGTGCGAAACTCGGACGAAGCGAAAGCGTTGCTCGCCGAGGCCGTGGCCGATGACGTCGGCGCGATCGGCCCCTATATCGCGCCGGTGCAGGTCGACGAGGCCGGCAAGATCCTGCCGGGTAATCTGCGTGAGCAGATTCGCCGCGATGGCGTGACGATCGGCTTGCCCGTCTGAATGTTGGCAGAGCTGTAAGGCATTCTTCATGTACGCTTACGACGAAATCGACCGCACGCTGGTCAACGAGCGCGTCTCGGAATTCCGCGACCAGGTGCAGCGCCGTCTCTCGGGCGAGCTCACCGAAGACGAATTCAAGATGCTGCGCTTGCAGAACGGCGTCTATCTGCAACTCCACGCCTACATGTTTCGCGTCGCGATTCCCTACGGCACGCTGGCGTCGAACCAGTTGCGGGCGCTTGCCCATGTCGCGCGCAAATACGACCGCGGCTACGGCCATTTTACCACGCGCCAGAACATCCAGTTCAACTGGATCAAGCTGTCGGACCTGCCGGACGCGCTGGCCGATCTCGCCGAGGTCGGCATCCACGCGATGCAGACCTCCGGCAACAACATGCGCAACGTCACCTCGGACCAGTGGGCCGGCGTCGCGCCCGGTGAGATCGAGGATCCCCGCATCTGGTCGGAGCTGATCCGCCAGCACACCACGCTGCATCCGGAATTCTCGTTCCTGCCGCGCAAGTTCAAGATCGCGATCACCGCGTCGGACCACGACCGTGCCGCGATCAAGGTTCACGATATCGGACTGCGCCTGATCAAGAACGAGAAGGGCGAAACCGGCTTCGAGGTCCTGGTCGGCGGCGGTCTCGGCCGTACGCCGTTCATCGGCAAGACCATCAAGCACTTCGTGCACGGCCGCGATCTCCTGAGCTACATCGAGGCCATCCTGCGCGTCTACAATCAGTACGGACGCCGCGACAACATCTACAAGGCCCGGATCAAGATCCTGGTGCACGAGCTCGGCATCGAGAAGTTCTCCCGCGAGGTCGAGGACGAGTGGCAGCACATCCGCAACTCCTCGCTCCAGATCGACGACGAGGTGATCGAGGACATCCGCTCGCGCTTCATCTATCCGGCGTACGAGAAGCTGCCGCACATGCCGGACGAGCTGCGGCAGGCCGCGGCCGACCCCGAGTTCGAGGCGTGGCGCAAGAACTCCGTCGCCCCGCACAAGAACCCGGGCTATTCCATCGTCACGATCTCGCTGAAGCCGATCGGCGCGCCTCCGGGTGATGCCACCGCCGAGCAGATGGATGCGCTCGCCGATCTCGCCGACAGATATTCGTTCGGCGAAATCCGCGTCGGTCACGAGCAGAACTTGGCGCTGCCGCATGTCGCCAAGCGCGACCTGCCGGCGCTGTGGAAGGCGCTCGACAAGCTTGGGCTGGCGACGCCCAACGTCAACCTGATCACCGACATCATCGCCTGCCCGGGCCTCGACTATTGCTCGCTGGCGAATGCGCGCTCGATCCCGATCGCGCAGGAGCTGACGCGGCGCTTCGCCAATCACGAGCTGGCCAATTTGATCGGCCGGCTCCACATCAACATCTCCGGCTGCATCAATGCCTGCGGCCACCACCATGTCGGCCATATCGGCATTCTCGGCGTCGAGAAGAACGGCGAGGAGGTCTATCAGATCACCATCGGCGGCCGCGCCGACGAGGGCGCCGCGCTCGGCAATCTGATCGGCCCCGGCGTCAAGTTCGACGAGGTCGCCGACGTCGTCGAGGACATCGTGGAAGCCTATCTCGCGCTGCGCGAGCGCCCGGAGGAGCTGTTCATCGACACGGTGAAGCGCCTTGGCGTCGAACCCTTCAAGGAGCGTGTCTATGCCACTCGTTAATGGCGGAAAAATCGTCGACGACAGCTTCGTCAAGCTGGCGGTCGACACGCCGCTGCCGGAGGGCGGCGACATCCTGGTGCCGGCCGAGCGTTTCGTCGGTGAGGCCGATGCGTTGCTCAAGCGTGCCGGCAAGGTCGGCGTGATCTGGCCGAACAATCGCGACATCGACGAGCTCGTGCCGTATCTCGGCAAGGTCGCCGCCGTTGCGCTGGTGTTCCCGAGCTTCCGCGACGGACGCGCCTACAGTCAGGCGCGTCTGCTGCGCGAGCGCTACAACTATCGCGGCGAGCTGCGTGCCACCGGGCAGGTGCTGCGCGACCAGTTCGTGTTCATGCTGCGTGCGGGCTTCGATTCCTTCGAGGTCAAGAAGCAGGCCGACGCGGAAGCCTTCATGCAGACCGCAAAGCGCTATTCGGTGTTCTACCAGCCGACCGGCGACGGCCGGATCACGGCGCTGCACCGGCGCATGCAGTTGCGTCATTCAGAAGGTGTCGGCACGTGAACGCAATCGCGCCTCAGGTATCTCCGGTGTCCGTTTCCGCGCTGCCCTCGGCCGCGGAACTCGATCGCGCCTTGCGCGATGCCTCGCCCGCAGAGGTCATCGCCGCGGCCCTGAAGGCGGTCGGCCGCGACAAGCTTGCGCTGGTGTCGTCCTTCGGCACGGAATCGGCGACGCTTCTGAAGGTGATGGCGGACGTCGATCCGTCGATCCCCGTGATCTTCCTCGACACCGGCTGGCTGTTCGAGGAGACGCTCGCCTATCGCGACATGCTGATCGCGACGCTGGGGCTCAAGGACGTCCGCTCGATCAAGCCGGCGGAGGAGACGCTGTCGCGCGAGGATCCCGATCGCGACCTCTGGTTCTCCGATCCCGACGCCTGCTGCCGCATCCGCAAGGTGGAGCCGCTGGCGCGCGCGCTGAAGCCGTTCGATGCCTGGATCAATGGCCGCAAGCGCTTCCAGGGCAATGCGCGGGCCGACATTCCGGTGGTCGAGGACGACGGCGCGCGGTTGAAGTTCAACCCCTTCGCCAACGTTTCGCGCGAGGAACTCGAGGCGATTTTCGTCCGCGCCAAATTGCCGCGTCATCCACTGGCCGCCTCCGGTTTCCTGTCGGTTGGGTGTATGCCTTGCACCAGCAGAACGGCCGAAGGCGAGGATGCGCGCGCCGGTCGCTGGCGCGGCCGGGCCAAGACAGAATGCGGCATCCACACGATGAAGACTTCGTAGCACAGTCAGGCTGCGACGCCGCGAACAAGAAAATCCGGTTCCGTTGACTTAGGAGCGGTTTGTCCCGAGTTATGCCCGTGTGCCATCGGCGACATCGACGTCGCTGAGGTGAATGGAGATGGACATGATGCGCCGTATCGTTCTGCTCGCGGCAGGCCTCCTGGCGACAGGCTTCTTGGCAAGCTCGGCTCTCGCTGCTGACATCAATCTTTTGAACGTGTCGTACGATCCGACGCGCGAGCTCTATGGCGAGTTCAACAAGGCGTTCGTGAACGCCTATCAGAAGGAAACCGGCAAGAGCGTCGAGATCAAGCAGTCGCATGGCGGCAGCGGATCGCAGGCGCGCGCGGTGATCGACGGATTGCAGGCCGATGTGGTGACGCTCGCGCTCGCCTATGACATCAATGCGATCGCGAGCAAGGGCCTCATTACGGCCGACTGGCAGAAGCGTCTGCCGCAGAATTCATCACCCTACACGTCCACCATCGTGTTCCTGGTGCGCAAGGGCAATCCGAAGGGCATCAAGGACTGGGACGACCTGCTCAAGCCGGGCGTCGCCGTGATCACGCCCAATCCGAAGACGTCGGGCGGCGCGCGCTGGAATTATCTGGCGGCCTGGGGCTTTGCGCAAAAGAAATACGGATCAACCGACAAGGCCAAGGACTTCGTCGGAAAGCTCTACCAGCAGGTGCCGGTGCTCGATACCGGCGCGCGCGGCGCCACCGTGACCTTCGTCGAGCGCGGCGTCGGCGACGTGCTGCTCGCCTGGGAGAACGAGGCCTATCTCGCGCTCAAGGAATTCGGTCCGGAAAAATTCGAGATCGTGGCGCCGCCGCTATCGATCCTGGCCGAGCCGCCGGTCGCGATCGTCGACAAGGTTGCCGACAAAAAAGGCACCCGCAACGCCGCCGATGCCTACCTTCAGTACTGGTACACCAGAGAAGGCCAGGAGATCGCCGCGCGCAATTTCTACCGTCCGCGCGATGCCGCGATCGCCAAAAAGTATGAAAACTCGTTCGCCAAGGTCGAGCTGTTCACGATCGACGACGTTTTCGGCGGCTGGACCAAGGCGCAGAAGGAACATTTTGCCGACGGCGGCATTTTCGATCAGATCTACAAGAACTGATCGGGCGCTGTCTTAGGAGGCTGTAGCAGGGGGCCTGGTGAGCGCAGTTGTAGCAGCACGACGCCGGACATTGCCGGGCTTCGGTCTCACCATGGGGCTGACGCTTTCCTGGCTATCCATCATCATCCTGATTCCACTCGCCGGCCTGTTCCTGAAATCGCTCGAGCTGAGCCCCGAGCAGTTCTGGAACATCCTCTCCAGCCGCCGCACCCTGAATGCGCTGCGGGTCTCGTTTGGGCTCGCCTTCGCGGCGGCCTGCGTCAATCTGGTCATGGGCAGCATCATCGTCTGGGCGTTGGTGCGCTACCGGTTTCCCGGCCGGCGCCTGTTCGACGCCATCGTCGACGTGCCGTTCGCGCTGCCGACGGCAGTCGCCGGCGTCGCGCTGACCGCGCTGTTTGCCGAGAAGGGCTGGCTGGGCGCGCCGCTCGCCGCGCTCGGCATCAAGGTGGCGTTCACGCCGGTCGGCATCTTTGTCGCCATGATCTTCATCGGCATCCCCTTCGTGGTGCGCACCGTGCAGCCGGTGCTCCAGGATCTCGACCCCGAGATCGAGGAGGCCGCGGGCAGCCTGGGCGCGAGCCGCTGGCAGACCATCATCCGCGTGATCCTGCCCTCGCTCGCGCCGGCGCTGCTCACGGGCCTCGCGCTCGCCTTCGCCCGCGCGGTCGGTGAATACGGTTCGGTGATCTTCATCGCCGGCAATCTGCCGAACGTCTCCGAGATCGCGCCATTGCTGATCGTGATCCGGCTCTCCGAATTCCGCTACGCCGATGCGACCGCCATTGCGGTGGTCATGCTCGTCGTCTCCTTCGTCATTATCTTCGCCGTCAACCGGCTCCAGCGCTGGGCGCAGAGCCGGATCCCGGCGCGCTGAGGGCGGATGCGATGACGATGCAGATGGCAGATTCCGTCTCGCTCTCGGCCTCGGACGCCAGGGCGCGCGCGCATGCGGCCGCCGCGCAGGACAACCTTCGCACCGAACCGCGCGCGGTGCGCATCGCCATCATCACGCTGGCGGTGCTGTTCCTCTCCGTCTTCGTCGTGCTGCCGCTGGTCGTCGTGTTCGCGCAGGCGTTCTCGAGAGGCATTCTGGCCTATCTTTCCGCGCTCGCCGACCCGGAGGCGTTGTCAGCGATCAAGCTGACGCTGCTGGTCGCCGCGATCTCGGTCGGCCTCAATCTCGTATTCGGCCTCGTCGCCGCCTGGGCCATCGCCAAGTTCGAGTTCAACGGCAAGACCTTCCTGATCACGCTGATCGACCTGCCGTTCTCGGTGAGCCCGGTGATCTCGGGTCTCGTCTTCGTGCTGCTGTTCGGCGCGCAGGGCTATTTCGGCGGCTGGCTTAGGGATCACGACATCCAGATCCTGTTCGCTGTGCCCGGCATTGCGCTCGCGACCACCTTCGTGACCTTCCCCTTCGTGGCGCGCGCGCTGATCCCCCTGATGCAGGAGCAGGGCACGCAGGAAGAGGAAGCCGCGATCTCGCTCGGCGCCTCGGGCCTGCAAACCTTCTTCCGCGTCACGCTGCCGAACATCAAATGGGGCGTGCTCTACGGCGTCCTGCTCTGCAACGCGCGCGCGATGGGCGAGTTCGGTGCGGTGTCGGTCGTGTCGGGCCACATTCGCGGCGAGACCAACACCATGCCGCTGCTGGTCGAGATCCTCTACAACGAGTACCAGTTCGTCGCCGCATTCGCGATCGCCTCGCTGCTGGCGATGCTGGCGCTGATCACGCTGATCGCAAAAACCGTTCTCGAACGTCATCTGGACGAAGGACAGGACGCAAGTGACCATTGAAGTCAGGAATCTCGTCAAGAAGTTCGGCAGCTTTGCCGCCCTCGACGGCGTCAACCTCAAGGTCGACAATGGCGAGCTGCTGGCGCTGCTCGGGCCTTCGGGCTCCGGCAAGACCACGCTGCTGCGCATCATCGCCGGCCTCGACTGGCCCGACTCGGGCGAGGTCTCCTTCAACGGCGAGGACGCGCTGGCGCAGGGCGCGCGTGAGCGGCACGTCGGCTTCGTGTTCCAGCATTACGCACTGTTCCGCCACATGACGGTGTTCGAGAACGTCGCCTTCGGCCTGCGCGTGCAGCCGCGCGCGGTCCGGAAAGAGGAAGCCAGGATCCGCGCCCGGGTGAAGGAGCTGCTCGATCTCGTGCAGCTCGACTGGCTTGCCGACCGCTACCCGAGCCAGCTCTCCGGCGGCCAGCGCCAGCGCATCGCGCTCGCCCGCGCGCTCGCGATCGAGCCGCGCATCCTGTTGCTCGACGAGCCGTTCGGCGCGCTCGATGCGAAGGTGCGGAAAGAACTGCGCAAATGGCTGCGCTCGCTGCATCACGAGATCAACGTCACCTCGATCTTCGTCACCCACGACCAGGAGGAAGCGCTGGAAGTCGCCAACCGCGTCGTGGTGATGGACAAGGGCAGGATCGAGCAGATCGGCTCGCCCGAAGACGTCTATGAAAGCCCGGCGACTGCTTTTGTCCACGGCTTCATCGGCGAATCCATCGAGCTCCCGGTCAGGATTGACGACGGCGTGGTCCGGCTCGGCGAGCGGCCGCTCCGGCTTGCGGCGGACGGACTTGCGCCTGGCGCGTCGCGACTGTTCGTGCGGCGACATGACATGCTGGTCGGTCCGCCCGGCAGTGGCGCCTTCGAGGGCGCCGTGCGGCATGTCCGGAATTTCGGCCCGGTGCAGCGGGCCGAGGTGGCGCTGTTCGGCGGCGAAACCATCGAGATCGACGCTCCCCGCGACAAGGAACTCCGCGCCGGAGACAGGGTCGGCCTCGAGCCCCGCCGCTACCGGATATTCGCGGGTTAACGCCCCGTCATTCCGGGGCGCGCGTCAGCGCGAACCCGGAATCTCGAGATGATAGAGCGAGCTTCCGGGTTCAGTGCCGCGCACTGCCCCGGCATGATGGGCACGATTTTCCTCAAAATTCACCTTTCAGCCACGGTTGGTATGCAACAACGGCCCTTCATTTGGGGGCCCCGATTCATGCGCGCTGCGGCCGCAATACTCGTTACTTTGCTGCTCGCCGGCTGTGCCGGCAACGAAGCGCCGGTCCAGCAGCCGTCGATGTATGTCGATATGGCGGTCCCGGGCGCCAAGCTCGACGCGCCGGCGGCCGCGGTGATGATCTCGCAATACCGCCAGAACAATGGGCTCGGCACCGTCGTGATCGACCCCGACCTGATGCGGCTCGCCGAATCCCAGTCCCAGGCGATGGCGGCGGCCAACAAGATGGACCATGACGTTCGCGCGCCCCTGGCCAAGCGCCTCAGTGCCGGCGGCTATCCGGCCAGCGTGGCGGTCGAGAACGTCTCGGCCGGCTATCATACGTTGGCGGAAGCGTTTTCCGGCTGGCGCGACTCGCCCCCGCACCGGGCGAACATGCTCAAGAGCGGTGTCACAAAATTGGGCATCGCGGCGGGCTATGCTCCAGGCACCAAGTACAAGGTGTTCTGGACCATGATCCTGGCCTCGACGGATCCCCGATAAGCCAGACTTGATCCCGGGATGCATTGACGCCGCGGCGAACTGTCGCCACGGTCGCTCGCCATCTGCTATTGTTCCCGCATGACAGATCATACCAGCCCGGAAACCGCCAGCGTCCCCGCAAATGCGCAACGTGTCCTGGTGTTGCAGGGCGGCGGTGCGCTCGGCTCCTATCAGGCCGGCGCCTATCAGGCGCTGTGCGGCTATGGCTTCGAGCCCGAATGGGTCGCCGGCATCTCCATCGGGGCGGTCAACGCCGCCATCATCGCCGGCAATGAGGGCCACACCCGCGTCAAGCGGATGAAGGAATTCTGGGAGATGGTCTCGGCGCCGGTGCCGTGGAAGCCGATCGGCAAGAGCGACCACAGCCGCGAGCTGTTCAACTCTACCAGCGCCGCGCTGATCGCGACCTTCGGCGTCCCCGGCTTCTTCGTCCCGCGCGTCCCGCCCGCGCCGATGTGGCCGCCGGGCCATCCCGAGGCGGAAAGCTACTACGATACGTCGCCCCTGAAGAAGACGCTGGAGCGTCTGGTCGATTTCGACCGCATCAACGACCTCAAGACGCGCTTCTCCGTCGGCGCCGTCGGCGTCACCTCCGGCAACTTCAAATATTTCGACAATTACGAGTTCAAGAAACTCGGCAAGAAGATCGGTCCCGAGCACATCATGGCCTCCGGCGCGCTGCCGCCGGGCTTTCCGTCCGTCGTCATCGACGGCGAGCATTACTGGGACGGCGGCATCGCCTCCAACACGCCGCTCGACTACGTGCTCGATGCCGAATTGGCTCGCGACATGCTGATCTTCCAGGTGGATCTGTTCAGCGCCCGCGGCGACCTGCCGAATTCGCTGTTAGAGGCCACCGAGCGCGAGAAGGACATCCGCTTCTCCAGCCGCACGCGGATGAACACCGACAAGAACAAGCAGATCCACAACGCCCGCAGGGCGGTGCGCGACCTGATTTCCAAATTGCCCGATTATCTCAAGAACGACCCTTCCGTCGAATTTCTTGCGAAGGCATCTCGTGAGAGCACGGTCACCGTGGTGCACCTGATCTACCGCAGCAAGAACTACGAATCCTCGTCCAAGGACTATGATTTCTCGCACGTGGCCATGGTCGAGCATTGGGAAGCCGGCGTGCGCGACGTGCATCTCTCGATGCGCCACAAGGACAGGCTCGATCAGCCGCAATCCGGCGAGACCATGGTGACCTACGATCTCACGGGGGACGTCTCCGCGCCCCCGGCAAAAAGGAGCGAATAGAATGGGTAGTCTGTCAGGCAAGAACGCCGTCGTGACCGGATCGACCAGCGGTATCGGGCTCGCCTATGCGCGTGCCTTCGCGGCGGCCGGTGCCAACGTCGTCATCAACGGCTTCGGCTCGGCCGAGGACATCGAGAAGGAACGTGCGAAGATCGAGGCGGACTTCGGCGGGAAGGCGATCTACTCGCCCGCCGACATGACCAAGCCGGCCGAGATCGCCGGGATGATCGCGCTCGGCGAGAAGACCTTCGGCTCGGTCGACGTCCTCGTCAACAATGCCGGCATCCAGTTCGTCTCGCCGATCGAGGAATTCCCGCCGGAGAAATGGGACCAGATCATCGCGATCAACCTGTCCTCGGCCTTCCATGCCATTCGCGCCGCGGTGCCCGGCATGAAGAAGAAGGGCTGGGGTCGCATCATCAACACGGCGTCGGCGCACTCGCTGGTCGCCTCGCCCTTCAAGTCGGCCTACGTCTCGGCCAAGCACGGCATCGCCGGTCTTACCAAGACCGTGGCGCTGGAAGTCGCGACCCACAAGATCACCTGCAACTGCATCAGCCCCGGCTATGTCTGGACGCCGCTGGTCGAGAAGCAGATCCCCGACACGATGAAGGCGCGCAATCTCACGCGTGAGCAGGTCATCAACGACGTGCTGCTCGACGCCCAGCCGACCAAGGAGTTCGTCACCTCCGAGCAGGTCGCCGCACTGGCGCTGTTCCTGTGCAGCGACGATGCCGCGCAGATCACCGGCACCAACCTCTCGATCGACGGCGGCTGGACGGCGGAGTAGGCACTCGATGCCGTAGGGTGGGCAAAGGCGCGTCAGCGCCGTGCCCGCCATACTTTCTCAGATTGACGAAAGGCGGTGGGCACGCTTCGCTTTGCCCACCCTACGACTTCTCGCACGACGTTTCCGTTCAATGCGTCCAGGCCAGCGCCGTCACGAACGCGGATGACAGGTTCAGCTCCGCAAACATGATCTTGCCGGCGACCACGAACAGCACGCTGGCAAGCGTCAGGCGCAGCACCGTCTCGGGGACTCGCGTCGCGCTGAAGCTGCCGACGATGATGCCGGGCAGCGAGCCCAGCAGCAGCACCCCCATCAGCCCCCAATCGACGTCACCAAGCGCCCAATGTCCGATGCCCGCGACCAGCGTCAGCGGCACCGCATGGGCGATGTCGGAGCCGACGATGGTCGCCATCGGCAGGCGCGGGTAGAGCAGCAGCAGCACGGTCACGCCGACCGCGCCGGCGCCGACGGACGAAATCGACACCAGCACACCGAGCACGATTCCCGTGACCACGGTCGCAATCGCCGTGGTGCGCTCGTCGACGCGCTCCCGCTTCCTGCGGTAGCGTTCCATGATCGCCTTGCGGAAGATCAGGGACGTTGCGGTCAGCAGCAGGGCGAAGCACAGCACCAGATTGACGAGGCTGCGCTCGGCATCGCTCCTGAGATCGAGCTGCCACAGCACGAGCAGCGTCAGCGCGCTTGCCGGAAGGCTGCCGCAGGCGAGCCGAAGCACCGCCGGCCAGTGCACGCTGCGCGACCAGCCATGCACCACGCTGCCGCCGGTCTTGGTGGCGGCGGCATAAAGCAGGTCGGTGCCGACAGCGGTGGACGGATGGACGCCGAACAGCAGGATCAGCAGCGGTGTCATCAACGAGCCGCCACCCACGCCGGTCATCCCGACAAGCAGGCCGACGCCAAAACCCGAGGCGACGTAAAGCGGATCAATCATGGTCTGGGGAATCTTAGGTTTATCTCGTCAGTTGGGCAATATGACGTAGAATAAATTTTCCCTGGGAGGCAACCTCTTGGACCAAATAAGAAAAATCATGCTACCGGCCGGCGAATGGCAGTCGTTTCGCCTCGTTTCCGAGCCTGTCACGCAATAGGCGTTCCCCAAGGGGCAGGGCAGGCGAGCGGTTATTTTCCAAACGCCAGAACATGCAGGCCGAGGCGCTGCCGCACGATCCAGAACAGCAGCACCGTCTCGAAGCTGAGCGAGATCGAGGTCGCGGCCGCGGCGCCATGGCCGCCGAAGCGCGGCACCAGCGCGACGCAGAGCACGACGTTCATCACGAAGGCCAGCGCATAGGCCAGCGCGCAGATCTTCTGCTGCCCGAGCATGTTGAGCAGCCGCTCCACCGGGCCGATGGCGGCGCGCACGACCAGCCCGATCGCGGCGACGAACATGATGTCGTAGCCGACCGTGAATTGCGGCCCGAACAGCCAGAGCAGCGGCTTGCCGAACGCGAGCAGCACGATGGTCGCCGCCAGCGACGGCCAGAACGTCCAATTGATGGCATGTGCGACATAGGCCGACAGGCGCGCTTTGTCCCCCAGCGCATTGTATTCGGCGAAGCGGTGCGCGGTCGTCGCCGACATCGCGTAGTGGATGAACGAGACCAGCGCCAGCGTCTTCACCACCGCGAAGTAGACGCCGACCTCGTCGGAGGGGCGGAACTGCTGAAGCACCAGCACGTCGGTGTAGGACAGCAGCAGATAGAAGCTCTCCACCAGCAGGATCGGCAGCGAGACGGCGAGCCAGCCGCTGATGTCATAGGCCTTCGGCCCGGGCTCGATATGGCCGGCGAGCTTACGGTTCAGCACCACCATCTGCCCGGTCATTGCGATCCACACCGCACCCAGGCTCGCGACCATCGCGGCGACCGCGCCGATATGATAGCCGAGCAGGAAGGCAGAAGCCGTGATGCCGATGATCAGCGCCTGGCGGATGATGAATTGCGGCATCAGGCCGAGCTGCATCCAGTCATGCGAGCGGGCGATGCCGTCCTGGGTGTTGGCGACGACGAAGGCGGGCAGCGTCATGCAGCCGATATAAAGCGGCAGCGCCTCGGCCGGATCGATCCAGGGCGACAGCAGCCTGACGATGCCGGCGAGGCCGAGCGACACCAGCGCGGAGACGGCAAAGGTCAGCCAGCGGCTGCCGGAGAGAAAGCCGCGCAGCAGCGCATGCTCGCCGTCGGTGCGATACTCCGGAATGATCTTCTGTGCGGAGGCCGAGATGCCGAAATCCATCATGCTGCCGAGCAGCAGCACCCAGGTCCAGACATAGACGTAGATGCCGTAGTCGGACGTGCCCATCCAGCGCGCGAGCAGAACCTGCGAAAAATAGGCAAGGCCCGCGCTGATGACGCGGATGATGAAGATGGTGCCGGCCAGCCGCCGCGTCAGCGACGCTTCGCTCGATCCGCCCGAGAGCCTAGCCCGCAGCCGCGCGATCAGCCCGTCCGGTCCGGTCGTTGCGGGTTGTGCATCCATCACGGCCAATTCGAAAATCCCCAGGGCGTTCCGCATGCCACGGCAGCCTTGCTGCAGCAGCCTTGGGAATTAGCAACCATTCGTTAAGATTCGGTTGGGTGCTTTCCGTCGTCGTCCTGGCGAAAGCCAGGACCCATTACCCCAGGGAGAAGTTTGGCGAAGGCCCGGGGTTAGCAGCTTCGCGTCACGACTGCTCCCAGGGGTAATGGGTCCTGGATCGGCGCTCCGCTTCGCTACGCTTGTCCAGGACGACCATCACTCCAAATTCGTGTTGAACTCATACGACTTCTCCGGCCCGACTAGCGTGAACTTCAGCGCCGCCCCGTCGGGCTTGGCGCCCGGCGGCAGCCCGTCGAGCTCGAAGGAGAAGCGCTTCACGCCGGGCGGGCTGGGCTCGACCGGCGCGGGAATCGGCAGCGACCAATCCGGCGTCGGCCCTTCGACGAACAGATTGACCTTGCGCGCATCCGCCGGCGCGACGACGTCGACCACCACGTTCTTGGGCCCGTCGCGCTTGACGTCGCGGATCGTCAACGGATTGGGGTCGCCGATATTGGCGGGCTTCGGCACGGTGTCGAGCGCTGCACGCAGGTTGGCGTCCTCGGTCGAGGCGACGCTGTTGAAGCCGAGCTCGGCGCTGGCCTCGACGGGAATGCAGAGCTTTTCGCACACCGCGTAGTTGATCTCGGCGCGCAAGGTCACCGGCTTGTCGGCGGCCTTGGCGACGATGCGCAAGGGCAGCACGATCTGGTCGTGATAGCCGATCGAATGGCCGCCCGCGCCGTCGTCGAACTTCAGCGGCGCCGGCCACATGATCGTCACAGCCTCGACATTCTCCGATTTCGAGAAGTCGAACCGCGGCGGTACGCCGGAATCCCCGGGCGTACGCCAGTACGTCTTCCAGCCCGGCTGGAGCTGGAAGGCGATACCGCCGAGCAGCACGGCGCCGCTGCGTGATCCCGCCAATAGGCGCACCGCGGAATGTCCGTCGTGCTGCCAGGGCGAGGCGTCGTCGGCGCGGGCTGCGAGGGCCAGTGACGACGCAAGCAGGGTTGTCGCGACGCCGATCGCCGCACGCAGGGGAACTCTTGTGAGCATGGTACGTCTTTACAGGGGCAACCCGGGTCAAACCATTGAATTGCTTGTGATGGATGCACTCGAATCAAGTCTCTGCAAGCCTTGATTTGACAGCGGCCGGGCCCAACATCAGGATAGGAATTGAAACCGGAGTGCTTCACCGATGGCTCCCACAGGCAAGAGGACGGGCGAAAGCACCCGCAGCACGGGTCCCGCGCCCCCCAGTTCGGCCGGCTACCTCGACGGCCGCCTCCTGATCGCCATGCCCGTGATGGGCGATGCGCGCTTCGAGCGCTCGGTGATCTATCTCTGCGCCCATTCGGCCGAAGGCGCGATGGGCATCATCGTCAACCATCCCGCCGGCAGCATCGACTTCCCCGAGCTGTTGGAGCAGCTCGGCATCATCAGGAAGGGCGAGCACATCAAGCTGCCGGAGAACGCCGAAAGCATGAAGGTGCTGCGCGGCGGCCCGGTCGATACCGGGCGCGGCTTCGTGCTGCATTCCAGCGATTTCTACATCGAGAACGCGACGCTCCGGATCGACGACGGCGTCTGCCTCACCGCAACCGTCGATATCCTGCGCGCGATCGCCAACGGCTCCGGCCCCAAGCACGCCATCCTCGCGCTCGGCTATGCCGGCTGGGCGCCGGGCCAGCTCGAGACCGAGATCCAGAGCAACGGCTGGCTGCATTGCGATGCGGATGCGGACCTGATCTTCGGCGACGACGTCGACGAAAAATACGGCCGCGCGCTTCGCAAGATCGGCATCGATCCCGGCATGCTCTCGAACGAGGCAGGGCACGCGTAGCTGGTGTGCCGTCGTCGGCTGTCGTGCCTCAGCCTCCGCTGTCATGCCCCGGCTTGACCGGGGCATTCGGTACGCCGCAGCTTCTCGATTCTTTCACTGCTGCCTCTGGAATACTGGATCGCCCGGTCAAGCCGGGCGACGACACCGATTGCTGAGTAGCGCCTACTCCGCCGCCTGCCGCTGCACCGTCGGCTCCGTCCCCGCCACCGTCGCGCGGCGCATGTCGCGGGGCTGGGACTGGTCGTAGCGGCGGACGCGGTGCATGGTCTGGCGGTTGTCCCACATCACAAGGTCATGCAGCTTCCATTTGTGGACGTAGACGAACTCGGCCTGTGTCGCGTGCTCGTTGAGATCGCGCAACAGCAGCCGTCCCTCCGGCACGCTCATGCTGACGATCTTGCCGGCATGCGATGAGAGGTACAGCGACTTGCGGCGGTGGACGGGATGGGTGCGCACGAGGCGTTGCAGGACCGGCTTGAACATCTGCTTCTCTTCGTCGCTGTACTCGGTGAAGCCGAGCGAGCCGCGCGAATACATCAGCGAATGCTCGCAGACGAGGTCCTCGATTTCCGCCTTGGTCTCGTCGTCGAGCGCGTCATAGGCGGCGCGCATGTCCGCGAATTCGGTGTTGCCGCCCGTCGGGTTCACCACGCGCGCCGACAGCAGCGAGAATTTTGCGGGAATGGGACGGAACGAGCTGTCGGAGTGCCAGAGGCAGTTGCCGAGATTGAACAGGTGCGTGCGGCTGTCCTTGGCCAGCGGCTTGCCGTCCTTGCCGAGATTGGAGACGTCGTTCAGGCCGGATTGCAGCCGGTAGTCCTTCTCCTTGGTGACCGTGCCGCCGCGCGCGTCCTCGCGCTGGCCGAAGTTCAGCGCGAAAGCCATCTGCTGCTCGTCGGTGATGTCCTGGTCGTGGAAAACGAGCACCGCGTATTTGTCCATGGCGGACTCGACCTCGCGGGCCTCGCCCGGCGTGAGCGGCTTTCGCAAATCGAGGCCGGAAACCTCGCCGACAAAATGCGTCTGAAGCTGCCGGATGGCGATCGTCATGGCGTTTTCTCCCGCGGACCGCGAGCGGTTGCTCCCGCTCTGTTGACAAAAAAGCTACTCCGGCAACCGCAGATGTCAACGCTTGCTCAGCATACCTCTTACGCGTTGCGCGCCATCAGGCCGCCGTCGACCGGGATCACCGCGCCGGTCAGGAACGACGCGGCCGGTAGGCACAGGCTCAGCGTCATGTGCGCGACCTCCTCGGGATCGCCGTAGCGGCCGAGTGCCGTCCGGCGCTTGGCGTAGATGGTCTTGTGCTCCTCCGAGATGCGGTCGGTGATCGCGGTGTGGATCGGACCCGGGCAGATGCAGTTGACGGTGATGCCTTCGCGGCCGAGCTCGACCGCGAGCGAGCGGGTCAGGCTCGCCACGCCGCCCTTCGCCGCCGAATAGGGACTGTGCAGCGCGGTGGCGCCGAGCGCCTCGGTCGAGGCAATGTTGACGATGCGCGGGCTCTTCGATTTGCGCAAGTGAGGCAGCGCGGCGCGGATGATGCGCGGATGCGCCGTCAGCATCACGGCGATGCCCTTGGCCCAGGCATCTTCGTACGTCTCGTCATCGATCGCGACACGCACGGAGATGCCGGCATTGTTGACGACGATGTCGAGCCCGCCGAAATGCGCTGCAACGTCATGGACCACGCGCTTGATCTCGCCGCCGTCGGCGACATCGAGCTTCCAGGCCTTCGCCGACCCGCCGCTCGCTGCGATCTCCCTCGCGACGGCTATCGCGCCTTGCTCGTCGTAATCGGTCACCGCGACGTTCGCGCCCTCGGCGGCGAACACGCGCGCCGTCGCGCGTCCCATGCCGCTGGCGGCGCCGGTGACGAGAACGGTCAGGCCCTTCACGGACCGGCTCAGCTGTTTGAATTCGGACATGCTGTTTCCTCGCGTCCTTCTGTTTCTTGTTATGAGATTGACAAGGCTGGCATCGATCCGCAGACAGGTCAAACAAGCAAAATAAAAGGGGAGGTCGCGATGGCGAACGAGCTCGATTTCACAGGCAAGCAGGTGCTGGTCGTCGGCGGCTCCAGCGGCATCGGCAACGGCATCGCGCAGGCCTTTCGCGCCAGGGGCGCGCATGTCGCGGTCTGCGGCACGCGTGCTCACGCAACGGAATATTCGGCTGAGGAAGGCTCCGATCTCACCGGCCTTGCTTACGCGCAACTCGACGTCAGCAATCCCGCTGCGATCGAAGCCTTCAAGCCGTCCTTCGACTGGCTCGACATCCTCGTGCTTGCGCAAGGCGCTGTGATCTATCGCCGGGGCGAATTTGAAATGACCGGCTTCCGCAAGGTCGTCGAGGTCAATCTGATGAGCCTGATGGCGTGCGCGACGCGGTTTCATTCCATGTTGCGGGATGCGAAGGGCGCGCTGATCATGGTGTCCTCGACCGCGGCCTATCATTCCACCATGGGCAATCCCGCCTACAACGCCTCGAAGACCGGTGCGGTCGGATTGACGCGCACGCTAGGGGAGGCCTGGGCCGAGGACGGCATTCGCGTCAACGGTATCGCGCCCGGCCTCGTCGATACCAAAATGACGAAGGTCACGACCGACAATCCCAAGCGGCTCGAAGGTGCCTTGTCGCGCATTCCCCTGCGGCGATTGGGCACGCCGGCTGACATGGCGGGCGCGGCGCTGTTTCTGGCATCGCCGCTGTCGTCCTACATCATCGGCCAGACGCTGGTCGTCGATGGCGGACTCATTCTCTAGGCGATTGCTCTAGGCGATTGGAACTGCGCTGCGCCTGATCGGTTACTCCGGCTGACCCCCGAGGAGGACCACATGGACAAGGATCGAATTGTTGGATCGGCCAAGGAATTCGCTGGCCGCGCGGAAGGCGCAGTCGGAGATCTGGCGGGCGATGCGCAGACACAGGCGTCGGGCAAGGCGCGCGAGGCTGCCGGCACCGTGCAGAATCTCTACGGCCAGGCCAAGGACGCCGTGCGTGAGGCCAGCGAGACCGCGGCCGGCTACGCCAAGGATGCCTACGACAACAGCGGCGAGACCTTCCGCGATGGTTCGCAGGCGATTGCCAGGAAGGTGCAGGACAATCCGCTCGGCGCA
Organism: Bradyrhizobium sp. B039; assembly: GCF_038965675.1. NCBI lineage: Bacteria > Pseudomonadati > Pseudomonadota > Alphaproteobacteria > Hyphomicrobiales > Nitrobacteraceae > Bradyrhizobium > Bradyrhizobium sp. B039. The sequence continues at coordinate 8,031,832 of NZ_CP152416.1, read as the reverse complement.
CTGCTCGTCGCTGGCGGCATCGGCTTCGCGCTCGCGCTGCTGATGTCACGGCCGGCACGCCGCCCGCCGCCGCGCTGGCGCTATTACGGCTGAGCCACCCCGCCTCGTCATTCCGGGCTCGCGCTTCGCGCGCCCGGAATCGCATTACATCAGAAATCCAGCTACCGGATCACTTCCGCCGATCGGCCGACATTGCCCGGCGGACGCGGGATCGCGGGGTTTTGAGCCGGATTGCGCGGCCCTGGTGCCGGCGCCAGCTGACGCGGTGCCGGCTGCGGCGAGCCGAAGCCGAAGAAATCACGGAACGACGGCGGTGCCTGTGCCGGCTGCTGCACCACCGGCGGCTTCTTCGGTGCGAGCTTTGGCGGCGCGATCGCGGCCGCCGCGCCCGGCGCGCTGGGAGCAGGAGCGCCGCCGTCGGGCGTCGTCGTGGCCATCGGCGTATCGCCCTTGGCCTGCTCGCGGCCGACTTCGCGGCGCGGCCAGGCATAATCGTCGGCACGGCCTGCGGGGGCCGTCAGCGGCTCGCCTTTCACCATCGTCTTGGCAGCGAGCGCATCGACGGCGGCGGGACGCGAGCCCGGGCCGCCCAGCAATTGATCGGTCGAGATCGAGGCCGCGACCAGCGGCACGATCGGGCCGGCGAGCGGGCGCGGCGCGGGCTTGCCGGGCTCGACGCTGGTGTCGGGCGTCGCCGGCTCGCTCGGCAGCGCGATCGGGCCGGAGCGGCCTGCGAGCAGGCGCGTGATCTCGCGCTCGACATAGTGCGCCAGCTTGCGCGCGCCGGGCTTGGTGAAAAAGACGCCGTCATAGGTGCGGAGCTGACGGATCTGGCCCTCGAAGTCGGGACCCTTCTGGAGGAAGCGGCCGGCTTCGTCGACGAAGCCGTCCCAGACATCGACATAGGTGATGCCGGCCTTGGCCGCGCCCTCGCGATAGAGCGAATCCAGGAACAGCATGTCCGCCGTGCCCTTGGGGCCGCGGATCGCGGGCAGGCCGACCCAGAGCACCGGCACGCCCTTGGCCTTCAGGACGTTGGCCAGCTCCTCGATCTTCTTGCCGTAGAGCTCGACCCAGCGGTCGTCGCGGAATTCGTAGAGGCCGTTCGGGTTGCGTGCGGTCTTCTCGGGAGCAGCGACCTGCGGCGCGTCGGCGTTGTCGGCGTCATCCTGAGGCAGGTCGGCATCGGCCGGCTTGTCGTCCGGCTTCGCCGCGGTGTCGGGCTTGGCGTCGCCGGGTTTCGCGTCAGGCTTTCCTTGCGGCTTGGCGCGCGCGCCCTTGTCGTTCTTCTTGTCCTTGTCCGAAGCCTTGTCGGATTTCTCAGCCACCGGCTCGCGGATCGAGATGCGATCGTTGAGGCCGAGCATGACGACGATGACGTCAGGCTTCTCGGTCTCGAGGATGCCCTTGGCCGCCGCCGCCCAATCCGAAGGTTCGCCCTTGGGCTGGTACTTGATCAGGCCGGACGTGGTCTTGTGCTTGCGGATCACGCCCATGTCGGGCTGCTCGCTGTAGGCATCTTCCAGGCCGTAGGCGAGCCAGTCCGCCATGGCGTCGCCGATCACCAGTACGTTCTTGTCGGCAATGGTGTCACGCTTGCTAGGTGCCGGCGCGCGCGAAAAATCCTGGCGCGGGGCCTGCGGCTGTTGCTGCTGGAACGGCGCGAAGAAGTCGCCGCCGAACCAGCCGCCACCACCGCCGCCTTGGCGCGGCGGCGGGGCCGAACGTTGCGGCGGGCCGCCGAAGCCGGGGAAGTTGAAGAATTGCGCCGAGGCGGGCCCCGCGACCGATACCAGAATCGCAAGCGCCGTCCCCAGCGCGATCAGCGGGCCGGTCTCGGTCAGCGCCTTGAACAGGGACTTCTTCGACATCTCGGGCACCCGCAACGGGTCTGGAAGTGGCTCGATATAATAACGGAATCAGGCGCCAAACGGGCAGATTCTCTCGCAGATTCTTTGGCCATACACCGGGGAACCGCCGCCCCCGTCAAGGCCGGCACGCAAAATCCCTGTTCAGGGTTACTTTCGGCGCGATTTCACCGTCCGCGCAGCCGTTCCAGCACGTCGGAGGACGCAAAACCGTCCGCGGGGACCCCGATCGAGGCCTGGAAGTTGCGCAAGGCCTCCCGGGTCTGGCCGCCGAACTGGCCGTCCGGGGTGCCTTTGTAGAAGCCGCGCTGGGCCAACAATTGCTGGAGTTCCAGCCGTTCCGTGCGGGCCAGCTCGCGTTCCTGCCGCGGCCAGGGCTGCACGAAGGGCTGCCCGCCACGCAGGCGGTCGGCGAAATGGCCGATCGCCAGCGCATAGGCCTCGGCCGGGTTGTACTTCATGATGACCCGGTAGTTCTGAAGCATCAGGAAGCCCGGCCCCTGCGCGCCCGCCGGCGCCAGCAGATAGGCTTTCTCCGCCGGGTGCGGGAACGGCTGGCCCGTCGCGCGCTTGAGGCCGAGCTTTTCCCACTGCGCGATCGTCATCGCCTTGGCGCGGTCCGCCAGCATGTAGTTGAATCCCTGGGGCACCACGACCTCAAAGCCCCAGGTCTGGCCGGCCTGCCAGCCGTCCTTCTTCAGGTTGTTGGCGGTGGAAGCGATCAGGTCGGTGGGATTGTCGACGACGTCGCGCCGTCCGTCGCCATCGCCGTCCACGGCAAAGCGCTTGAAGGCGGTCGGCATGAACTGGGTCGGGCCGAAGGCGCCGGCCCAGGAGCCGCGCATCTGCTCGGGCCTGAGATCGCCGCGGTTGAGTATCTCCAGCGCGGAGAGGAATTCGTCCTTGAAATAAGCCTGGCGGCGGCCGATGCAGGCGAGCGTCGCGGTCGATTGCAGCACGCTGCGGTCGCCCATCTGCGTCGAGTAATTGGACTCGATGCCCCAGATCGAGGCGATGATGTAGCGATCGACGCCGGTGGCCTTTTCGGTGGCGTCGAACTGCGCCTTGTACTTGGCGAGCACCTCGCGGCCCTTGGCGAGGCGGTTGTCGTTCACGAGAATGTCGAGATAGTCCCAGATCGACTTGGTGAACTCCGGCTGCGAGTCCATCAGGTCCATGATGCGCAGGTCGGGCGCGAGCCCTGCGGTGAAGCGCTGAAAATTTTCCTGGGTGATGTTGCGGCGTGCGGCATCGGGCCACATCCCCGCAACGCAATTGTTGAAATTGGAGGCGGCCTCGCGGATCGCGGCCGCCGTCATCAGCGGATGACCGGAAGCGCCGTCCTCGCCGCTCCAGGGTTGCGCGCCGCCGGGACCTGGCGGGGCTTGCGAGGGAGCAGGGTTCGAGCCGGAGAAAATACCGCCGAACAGGTTCGACAGGCCGTTCTGCGCCTGTGCCTGCGCGCAAGCCGGCAGCAGCAAGGCAGCCGCAACCAACGCCACGCTGGTCACGGATCCAGCACGTTTTGCCAGTCCTGCCACTGATTGCATCATGTCCCACCTGTCAGGCCAAAAATCCGCCATCAGGAGGCCCGGTTGCGGTTGCCAATAGCTTAACAAAGATGAAATTTTGGTGTCGGCCTTTTTCTCAACTCTGTAACGGCGAGGCCCCACATCCGCCTTTGTTAGCGGCTGCAAACAAGCTAGCAAGATCACATTGCTCCGTTCACGTCCTCAGGTATTCGATCGATCCCATGAAAATCCGCAAAGCCGTATTCCCCGTCGCCGGCCTCGGCACCCGCGTCCTGCCCGCCACCAAGGCGATGCCGAAGGAAATGCTGACCATCGTCGATAAGCCGCTGATCCAGTACGTCTATGACGAGGCGAGGGAAGCCGGCATCGAGCACTTCATCTTCGTCACCGGCCGCAACAAGAATGTCATCGAAGATCATTTCGACAAGATGTTCGAGCTCGACGCGACGCTGGCTGCGCGCGGCAAGAAGGCCGAGCAGGAGATCCTGGCGCAGAACCAGCCGGAAGCCGGCGCCGTCAGCTTCACCCGCCAGCAGGCGCCGCTCGGTCTCGGCCACGCGGTCTGGTGCGCCCGCGACATCGTCGGCAACGAGCCGTTCGCGGTCGTGCTGCCGGACGAGCTCGTGCTCAACACGCCCGGCTGCCTGAAGCAGATGATCGAAACCGCGTCCTCGCTCGGCGAGAAATCCAACCTGATCGCGGTCGAGGCGGTGCCCGACCATCTCACCCATCAATACGGCATCTGCGGCGTCGGCAAGCGCACCGGCAAGATGTTCGAGGTCGACGGCATGGTGGAGAAGCCGGCCAAGGGCACCGCGCCCTCCAACCTTTCCATCACCGGCCGCTACATCCTCCAGCCGGAGATCTTCAAGATCCTGGAGACCCAGGAGCGCGGCGCCGGCGGCGAGATCCAGCTCACCGACGCCATGATCGGCCTCGCCAGGTCGCAAAAATTCTACGGCGTCGAGTTCGAGGGCGAGCGCCATGATTGCGGCTCCAAGCCCGGCTTCCTCCGCGCCAACATCGCCTACGGCCTGAAGCGCCCCGAGCTGCGCGACGGGTTGATCGCGGAGATGAAGAAGTATCTGGGGCAGTGACATCGAAGGCGGACGCCTTCGATGTCATCCCGGGATGGTCCGAAGGACCAGACCTCAGGTGCGCAATTGCGCACCGGGGGATCTCGAGATTCCGGGTTCGGCTCTTCGAGCCGCCCCGGAATGACAGCCTAGATCACGCCACCAGCGACAGCTTCGGCAAGCTCGCGACCACGGACTGGTTACGCCCGCCCGCCTTCGCGGCATAGAGCGCCTTGTCGGCGGCGGCGACCAGGATCGACCAGTCCATGCCGGCGGCGGGGACGAGACTGGCGATGCCGCAGGAGACCGTCGAGGTCGCCGCATCGTCGGACCAGCCCTGCACCTTGCCGCGGATCGCCTCGGCGATCCCGAAGGCCTCGGTGGCGGAGGTGTTCGGCAGCAGCACGGCGAATTCCTCGCCGCCATAGCGCGCGGCGCAGTCGCCGGCGCGGCTCACCGAATCGGAAATGCAGATGGCGATGCCGACCAGCAGCTGGTCGCCGGCCTGGTGGCCGAACGTGTCGTTGTAGGCCTTGAAGTGATCGGCATCGATCATCAGGAGCGCGACCGGCGTCTTCTGGCGCATCGCGCGCCGCCATTCGACATCGATGACAGCATCGAACTTGCGGCGGTTCTTCAGGCCGGTGAGCGCGTCGGTTGTTGCCATCTCCTCGAGCTTGCGCTCGGCCTCGGCGCGTCGGTCGATCTCGCGTGCGAGCACGAGCGTCGATCCCAGCACGAACAGTGCAAGCGCCAGCACCACGGCGCCGATGCGATAAGCTTCCTTCTGCCACAGCGCGAACACGGCGCTCAGCGGCTTGCCGGCCACCACGAACAGCGGACTGGACCCGCCGCTGCGGACATAGAGCCGCGGGGTGGCGTCGACCGGGCCCTTGCCCGCAAAGGAGCCTCCGACCTGGAGGTTTTCCGGTTTCCAGTCCGGTCGCGTGCCGAGGTTCTTGCCAATGACGTCGAGATCGAACGGCCGCCGCATGATGATGGTGCGGTCGCGCCTGAGCACGGTGATGGTGTCTTCAGGGTCGAGGCTCAGGCGCTCGAACAATTCGTGGAAATAGCTGAAGCGGATCGAGCCGGCGACGACGCCAAGGAAGCCGCCGTCGGTGTCGCTGATGCGCCGGCTGAGCACGATGGAATAGGTGCCGCGGAACAGCATCGGCCGGCTGATGAAGAGGCCCGCTTCCGGATTGTCGTGATGAACCCTAAAGTAGTCCTCCTCGCTCCGGCTCTCCGGCAGGGGATCGAGCGTGGAAGCGTCGATGGTCAGCCTGCCCTCGGCATCGAACACCTGGATCGCGCCGAAATGCCGTGCCGTGGTCGCATGGTCGAACAGGATGAGGTGGCGGACCGTCTTGGAGACCGTCGCGAGCTCGGGCAGCAGCATGTTGTTGGCGACCGCCTTCAGCGACAGGTCGTAGATCTCGATGTTGCGGCTGACGTCGGACTCGATGGTCGTCGCCAGGTTTTCCAGCGTCTGGCGGGCGAGTGCCTCCTCGCCGCGGCGCATGTCGAGCATGACGTTGACGCAAATGGTGGAAAAGCCGATCACCGTCACGACGGACGATATGATCAGCAATTTCGCCGAGATCCGCCACGGCCGGCGGGCCGTGACTTCGCGCCATCCAGACAGCATCGTTTGCTCCCGATCCTAGTGGATGCGCCCGAAAGCTTGAGTAGTGTTTAAGGTAGGACGGCACTGCCGCAATGAGTTAAGAAACGGTTGATGCGGCTCACGGTTTTGGGCAGGCCTGATCGGGCAAATCCGGCTTCGGACGAGAGGACGACGGTGAACGACTACGACGCGTTGCGCGACTATCTGCTGCGGCAGAAGCAGGACGAATTCGTGCTGAGCTTTGAACAGATCGAGGAGATCATCGGCGCGGCCCTGCCGCGTGCGGCGAATCGCGCCTCATGGTGGGACAGCCTGCGCAGCCCCGACATCCAGATGCCGCAGCGCGAGGCCTGCCTCGCCGCCGGGTTCGTGGCGACACGGATGCCGGACGGCGCGAGCGTCAGGTTCACGAAAAAGAAGAAGAACGACCGGCGGCGGTGAAGCTGCCGACCTCGAGGTTGATGTGGCGCGCGAGTCGCGAGTTCAGCTCGCCGCTTCCAGCCGCACTTCCGTCAGCAGGCGCATCGCCGCATCGGCGTCCATCGGCTCGCCGAAGGCAAAGCCCTGCGCGTATTCGCAGCCCATCTGGTAGAGCTCGACCGCGTCGGAATCGGTCTCGGCGCCTTCGGCGACCACGTCCATGCCGAGATCGTGCGCGAGCGCGATGATCGACTTCAGGATCACCGGGCGGGTGCCGCGGTTGGTGGTGCGCACGAACGACTGGTCGATCTTGATCGTGTCGAACGGGAAGCGCTGGAGATAGGCCAGCGAGGAATGGCCGGTGCCGAAATCGTCGAGCGACAGCCCGGTGCCGAGTTCGCGGATCCGCGTCAGCATCTGCGCCGCGTGCTCCGGGTTCTCCATCACCAGCGATTCCGTCAATTCCAGCTTCAGCGTGCCGCGCGCCACCGACGAGCGCGACAGCACGGTGCGGATGTCGTGGATCAGGTCGTGGCGCAGCAATTGCCGCGAGGAGACGTTGACGGAGGCGAAGATCGGCTCGCGCGAGCGCATCGCGCGCTGCCAGATAGAGAGCTGCTTTGCGGTCTGGTCGAGCACGAACATGCCGAGGTCGACGATCAGGCCGGTCTCTTCGGCGATGGTGATGAATTCCGACGGCGCCATGCGCCCGAGCTTGGGGTGGTCCCAGCGCGCCAGCGCCTCGAAGCCGGCGACGGAGCGGTCCTCCAGCCGGACGATCGGCTGGTAGAGGATGGTGAGCTCCTGCCGCTCGATGGCGCGGCGCAGCTCGCTTTCCAGCGTCAGGCGGTCGGTCTTGCGGGCGCGCATCGCCGGCTTGTAGACGTCGATGCGATCGCCGCCGATGCGCTTGGAGTGATACATCGCCAGCTCGGCATCCTTGATGATCTCGTCCGTCAATTGCGTCTGAGGATCGGAAAGTGCGAGCCCGATCGAGGCCGTGAGAAAAATCTCGCGCTCGTTGAAGGCGATCGGCGCACGGATGGTCTTGCGGATGGTCTCGGCGAAGGCGGTGATGCGGGCGGGATCCTGCTCCGACAGCAGGATCAGGCCGAACTGGTCGCCGGCGAGCCGCGCCAGCGTGTCCTGCGGCTTCAGGATGCGGGTGAGACGGCGGGCCAGCGTCAGCAGGATGGAATCGCCGACCGCGATGCCGACGGAATCGTTGACCTGCTTGAAGCGGTCGAGGTCGATCACCATCAGCGTCGGCCGCAGCGTCGGCATGGTCTTGGCGAAATGCGCGACCGCGCCTAACCGGTCCATGAACAGCTTGCGGTTGGGCAGGCCGGTGAGGTTGTCATGCACGGAATCGTGCAGCAGGCGCTCCTCGGCATTGCGCAGCTCGGTGACGTCGGTGAGCGTGCCGACCACGCGCGAGACCTCGCCGTCGGAGCCGACCACGGGACGCGCCTTCAGCGCGAACCACATGAAATGACCGTCCGGGGTGCGCAGGCGGAAGTCCTGCACCAGGCGGCCGCGGCGCTGGTCGAGCACGCTGTCGAGCGCGGCGCGGAAACGGTCCTGGTCAAGCGGATGCAGCACTTCCAGCCAGGACGCCGCCGGGCCTTCCAGCGTGCCGCGCTTGAGGCCGAGCAGGGCTTCGGTCTCGGGGCTGGTGAAGACCTTGTCGGCGGAGACGTCCCAGTCCCAGATCAAATCGCCGGAACCGGCGAGTGCCAGTGCGCGCCGCTCGATGTCGGAGACGACGCCGGTGGTGGCGCCGCCGCCGGCGAAGGCGTGCTGCATCACCGTGAAGCCGATCAGCATCACGATCAGGACGAGGCCGCCGAGCAGCGCCGGGCCGACGATGTCGTTGGTGACGGAGCCCGCCACCGTCATGCCGGCCGCGACCACCCAGACCACCAGGAGGAACCAGGTCGGGATCAAGAGCACCGCGCGGTCGAAGCCGTGGGTGGAGAGATAGACGATCAGGGCGAAGCCGGCGAAGGCGATCAGCACCAGCGAGATGCGCGCGATGCCGGAGGCCACCGCCGGGTCGAACAGCGCCAGTGCGACCAGCGAGCCGAGGAAGGCGAGCCAGCCCACCGTGATGTGCGAATAGCGCACATGCCATCGACTGAGGTTGAGATAGGCGAACAGGAACACCAGCAGCGTCGCCGCCAGGATCGCTTCACCCGCCGCGCGCCAGATGCGCTCGGCGTTGTTCGACATGTCGAGCACCTTGCCCCAGAAGCCGAAATCGACGCCGATATAGACCAGCACGGCCCAGGCCAGCGCCGCTGCCGCCGGGAACATGATGCTGCCCTTCACCACGAACAGAATCGTGAGAACGAGCGCCAGCAGCCCCGAAATGCCGATCACGATGCCCTGGTAGAGCGTGAAGGAATTGACCTTGTCCTTGTAGGCTTCCGGCTCCCACAGATAGAGCTGCGGCAGCTTGTCGGTGCGCAGCTCCGCGACGAAGGTGATGACGGCGCCGGGGTCGAGCGTGACGCGGAAGACGTCGGCGGTCGGGCTTTCCTGCCGCTCCGGCCGGTCGCCGGTCGAGGGCGTGATGGTCGCGATGCGCGACAGCCCGAGGTCGGGCCACAGCAGCCCCGAGGAGACGATGCGGTAATGCGGGGCGACGATCAGGCGGTCGAGCTGGTCGTCGGTGTTGTTGGCGAGCGCGAACACCACCCAGTTCTGGCCGCCCTCGCGGGCGCGCACCTCGATGCGGCGGACGATGCCGTCGGTGCCGGGCGCGGTCGAGACCTGGATGCGGTCGGCATCGCTGCGCTGATGCTCGAGCACGCCGGTGAGGTCGATCGCGGGCGCGTCACCGCGGACGCTGACGGCGTCGAGCGCGCGCGCCGGAAGCGCGGCGACAAGAATCATGAGGCCCAGCGCGATGGGCGCGAGGCACCTGATCAGACGCAAGGTCAGTTCTCCGCGTTCGACGCAAACTTCGTGTGCAAGGCGATTTCAGACCGGACGGAATTGGTTCGGTGCGTCGCGATAGATGCCACGAAAGCAAGGAAAATCAAAGGGTTTCCGGCGTCCTCTATGGGTCAGAGGCCTAGGCCTCCAACACAATTTTGCCAATATGTGCGCTCGTCTCCATGCGCCGGTGGGCATCGGCCGCCTTTTCCAGCGGGAAAGCGCTGTCCATCACCGGTTTGACCCGGCCTTCGCGCAGAAGCGGCATCACTTTCGCCTCGATCGCGGCCACCATCGCCGCCTTGTCCGCATTACTACGGGGGCGCAGCGTCGAGCCGGTATGCGTCAGGCGCTTGACCATGACCTTGGCGATGTTGACGCTGACCTTGGGGCCGTTGAGGGTCGCGATCTGGACGATGCGGCCGTCAACCGCGGCAGCGTCGTAGTTGCGGTCCACATACTCGCCGGCGACCATGTCGAGGATCAGGTTGACGCCGGCATTGCCGGTCTCCGCCTTCACCACGGCGACGAAGTCTTCGGTCTTGTAGTTGATGGCGCGGTCGGCCCCGAGCTTGAGGCAGGCATCGATCTTGTCCTGCGAGCCGACGGTGACGAACACCTTCGCGCCGAACGCCTTCGCAAGCTGGATCGCCATGGTGCCGATGCCGGAGGAGCCGCCGTGGATCAGCAGCGTCTCGCCGGCCTTGAGGCCGCCGCGCTCAAACACGTTGTGCCAGACCGTCATCAGGGTTTCCGGCAGCGCGCCGGCTTCCTTGATCGACAGCGCCGGCGGCACGCTCATCGCCTGGGCGTCCTGGGCGATGCAGTACTGCGCATAGCCCCCGCCGGCGACCAGCGACATCACCTTGTCGCCGATCTTGTGCCGCTTGGCATTGCTGCCGACGGCGACGACTTCACCGGCGATTTCCAGGCCCGGCAGGTCGCTGGCGCCGGGCGGCGGCGGATAGGCGCCGGAACGCTGCGCCACGTCGGGCCGGTTGACGCCGGCGGCCTGCACCTTGACCAGGATCTCGTCGGGACCGGGCTGCGGCACGGTCCGTTGTTCCGGCACCAGCACCTCCGGTCCGCCGGGCTTGGAGATGGCGACCACGGTCATTTGCGCGGGCAGCTTGTCCATGATGTGTCCTTGAGCAAAGGTGCGGGAGGAGACGAGGCCATTGCTTAGCCAGCGCGGTCCAAGCTGGCAACCGCCTCAGCCGTGTGCCCGGTGCGAACGCAGGAGGAACGATCATGGCGACGGAAGACGACGACCGCCCGCGCAAGAAGATCACGCATGAAATCGGACAGGATCTCTCACTGTTGTCCGTGGAGGAACTGACCGAGCGCGTCGCCCTGCTCAAGACCGAGATCGCAAGGCTGGAAGAAGCCGCCGCCAAGAAGCGCGCCTCGCGCGACGCGGCGAACAGTATTTTCAAGTCGTAGCGGCTGTCGCTCCACTCTCGTGTCCAGGACGTGGCGCCCGAACTCTCCTCGTCGTCATTCCGGGGCGGCGCGATAGCGCCGAGCCCGGAATCCATAACCACCGGCTTTTGCAGGGGGCAGGCTGACAGAGCCGGGTCGCCTCATCCGCTCGTGGTTATGGATTCTCAGATGCACAATTGCGCATCATAGCTCGCGACTTCGGCGCGCCCCGGAATGACGAGGGGGAGTTTGTTCCGCAGTGCACTCGGCCACTGACCGACATGGCTAACGAACCCTCAAAAAATTCGCTCGTTTACCGTCGATTAAGCTTTCGGCTTTATGACTGGAACTGTCCTCGTTTGGACACCGAGTGGCTCCTGTCCACTCTGTTTGACGCCTCCCTGTTATCAACTTTCAAAGCCGCCGGTCTTCCGGCGGCTCTTTTTTGCGTCTCGTTGCGGTTGAATTCCGAGGAAAGACCCGCGGAAACCATATCCGAGCTTGTCGCTGGACTCCGCGTCCCGCCCGCGCAATGATTTGTTCATCATAAAGCCGGCGCAAAGCCGGACAGGTAAACAGTTGCGTAAGGGGCGTTAACCATGGAACGTTTGCAAGCCGACGGCGCTCTCGTTCAACTCAGCGAGCGGTTCACCAATTCGGCTGCGTTCGGCACGCTGTTCCGCGAGGGCATGGACCTCGTCGAAGAGACCGCAGCCTATCTCGACGGCGCCGGCCGTACCGAGGCCAAGGCCCTCGATCGCGCCGTCAGCCTCACCTACGCGACCGAGAGCATGCGCCTCACCACCCGCCTGATGCAGCTCGCCTCCTGGCTGCTGCTGCACCGCGCGGTGAAGGAAGGCGAGATGACGCTGGTCCAGGCCAACCGCGAGAAGACCAAGGTCAAGCTCAGCGCGGCCGATCCCGGTCCCGCCGACACCATCGAGAAGCTGCCCTCGCAGCTGCAGGATCTGATCCATCGCTCGATGAGCCTGCAGACCCGCGTGCGCCGCCTCGACACCACCATCCACACCCCGCCGGCCGAGCACATCGCGATCGGCAACCCGTTGGTGCCGCACCTCAACGCGCTGAAGGCCGCGTTCGAGCGGTAAGCCCTATCGACAATCTCGGTCGTCATTCCGGGAGGCGCCTCTTGGCGCGGGCCCGGAATCCATACTCCCGATCGTGGTTATGGATTCTCAGATGCGCAATTGCGCATCATAGCTCGCGACTTCGTCGCGCCCCGGAATGACAGCCGAAAAAACAAAAACGCCCCCGGTCTCCCGGGGGCGTTTTTCGTCGCGGCCGAAACGGCCGGATCAATCCTTCTTGAGGAAGCCCGAGAACTTCTTCTGGAAGCGCGAGACGCGGCCGCCGCGATCCATGATCTGGGCGTTGCCGCCGGTCCAGGCCGGGTGCGACTTCGGGTCGATGTCGAGGTTCAGCGTGTCGCCTTCCTTGCCCCAGGTGGAGCGGGTCAGGTACTCGGTTCCGTCGGTCATCACGACCTTAATCGTATGATAATCCGGATGAATTTCGGCTTTCATGGCAATTCCTAGGGCGACCTGCGCCTTGCTTGAGTGGCTATCGAATGACGGATTTGGCCGGCTCTATACCCCAGCGGACCCTTCAAAACAAGCCATTGTGGGCAAAGGAGAACCGGGCCGTCCCCTAAGGGACATCCCGGATTTGCCACTCCCCCCGCACCGGCCTATGTGGAGCACATCTGTCTCCCTGGGTCCGATCTCATGAGCGCTGTGGAACGGCTTGACGACCAGTACCGCGACGAGCGCGATGCCGCGCCGCCTGAGGCCCCGTCCATCGAAGCCGAGCTGATCGAGCAGCCCGCCAAGGGCCGCGCCAAGCTGCGGCCGCTGCTCGCGCTCGCGCCCTATGTGGCCCGCTATCGCGGCCGGGCCGCGCTCGCCTTCGTCGCGCTCACGATCGCCGCGCTGACCACGCTGCTGGTGCCGGTCGCGGTGCGCCGGATGATCGATTTCGGCCTGACGCCTGAGGGCATCGAGCTGATCAACAGCTACTTCTCGGTGATGATCGCGGTCGTCGCCGTGCTCGCGCTGGCGAGCGCCGCGCGCTACTACCTCGTGATGACGATCGGCGAGCGCATCGTCGCCGACCTCAGGCGCGATGTCTTCGCTCATTTGCTGTCGCTGTCGCCCGCCTTCTTCGATTCCGCGCGCAGCGGCGAATTGATCTCGCGGCTCACCGCCGACACCACCCAGCTCAAATCCGCCGTCGGCGCCTCGGTGTCGATCGCGCTGCGCAACCTGATGATGTTCTTCGGCGCGGTGGCGATGATGGTCATCACCAGCCCGAAGCTGTCGGGCTTCGTGTTGCTGGCCATTCCCCTGATCGTGCTGCCGCTGGTCGCCTTCGGGCGCTGGGTGCGGCGTCTGTCGCGCAATGCGCAGGACACGCTCGCCGAGGCCTCCGCCTATGCGGGCGAGCTGGTCGGCGCGATCCGCACCGTGCAGGCCTATACCAGCGAAGGGTTGGCTGCGAAGCGCTTCGGCGGCGAGGTCGAGCAGGCCTATGAAGCCGCGCGCACCTCGACGCAGGCGCGCGCCGTGCTCACCGCCATCATCATCTTCATCGTGTTCGCAAGCGTGGTCGCGATCCTCTGGATCGGCTCGCATGACGTGCTGACCGGCGCGATCTCGCCGGGGCGGCTCGGCCAGTTCGTGCTTTATGCCGCGTTCGCGGCCGCCGGCCTCGGCCAGCTCAGCGAGGTCTGGGGCGAAGTCTCGGCGGCCTCAGGCGCTGCCGAGCGGCTGTTCGAGATCCTGCATGTGCAGCCCGACATCAAGGCGCCCGCCTCACCGCGCGCGCTGCCGGTGCCGGCGCGCGGCGAGGTCGGGTTCGACCAGGTCAGCTTCGCTTATCCGGCACGGCTCGACGTCAAGGTGCTCGACGCCGTGTCGTTCACCGTGCGCCCCGGCGAGAAGGTCGCGATCGTCGGTCCCTCCGGCGCCGGCAAGAGCACGATCTTTCATCTGCTGCTGCGCTTCTACGATCCGCGCAGCGGCGCGATCTCGCTCGACGGCGTGCCGGTCAGGTCCGCCGATCCCCGTGATTTCCGTTCCCGCATCGCGCTGGTGCCGCAGGAATCGAACGTGTTTGCCGCGAGTGCCCGCGAGAACATCCGCTTCGGCCGGCCCGATGCGACCGATGCCGAGGTCGAGCGCGCCGCCGAGCTCGCGCATGCCGCCGAGTTCGTCCGCCGCCTGCCCGAAGGCTTCGACACCCCGCTCGGCGAGCGCGGCGTGACGCTGTCCGGCGGCCAGCGCCAGCGCATCGCGATCGCGCGCGCGATCCTGCGCGATGCGCCGCTGCTGCTGCTCGATGAAGCCACCTCCGCGCTCGACGCCGAAAGCGAGACGCTGGTTCAGACCGCACTCGAAGAGCTGATGAAGCACCGCACCACGCTGGTGATCGCCCACAGGCTTGCCACCGTGCTCTCCTGCGACCGCATCCTGGTGATGGACCAGGGCAAGATCGTCGAGCAGGGCACGCATGCCGAGCTGGTGGCTGCGAACGGGCTCTACGCGAGGCTCGCGAGGCTGCAGTTCGAGGGGGCGTGACGAGCGAGACACCCGCCGGCTGCCCTAAATTCGGTGTCGTCCCGGCGAAGGCCGGGACCCATAACCCCAAGAAGAAGTTTGTCGAAGACTCGTAGTGAAGAGTCCTCTCACGGTACGGTCACCTGCGCCTATCGATAGATCACGCGGTATGGGTCCCGGCCTTCGCCGGGACGACGCCGGAGAGATTGGCGCGCGCCTACGGCCTCCACACCATCTTCAGCACCGGCCGTCCCGAGGTCGGATTCACGTCGTCGCCGGCATGCGCAAAGCCGTTGCGCTCGTAGAAGCGGATGGCGCGCGTGTTGTCCTTGTTGACGAGCAGCGTGACGCCAGAAGGTGACAGGCGCTTGGCTTCCTCCACCAGCAGCCGCGCGGCATCCGAGCCCCAGGATGCGGGATCGACCACGAGCTGGTCGAGATAGCCCTCGCCGTCGATGGTGACGAAGCCGGTTAGCGCGCCGTCCGCCTCCGCAACCACGATCGAGGCCTTCGGCACCAGATCCTTGCGCCAGCGCTCGCGCCACCAGTCCAGCCGCGCCGCGAAGTCGATCTGCGGGTAGGCCTGCTGCCAGGTGCGATGCCAGAGGTCGATGGCGGCAGCCTCGTCCTCGGCGCGATAGGGGCGGAGGTGGAGGGCGCTCACTACCGCTCCGTCAGCTTCAGCTCGATGCGGCGGTTGCGCTTGTAGGCGTCCTCCGTGTTGGCGGTGTCGAGCGGCTGGAATTCGCCGAAGCCGGCGGCGACGAGGCGCTGGGCCGGCACGCCGAGCGAGATCAGGTACTGCACCACCGAGATCGCGCGCGCCGCGGACAGGTCCCAGTTCGACTTGAAGCTCGCACCGCTCACGGGGCGCACGTCGGTATGACCGTCGACGCGCAGCACCCATGCGATCTCGGCCGGGATCTTCTTGTCGAGCTCGATCAGCGCGTTCGCCACCGTGTCGAGCTCGGCGCGCCCCTCGGGCAGGAGCGTCGCCTGGCCGGTGTCGAAGAACACCTCGGACTGGAATACGAAGCGGTCGCCGACGACGCGGATGTCCGGGCGGTTGCCGAGGATGGCGCGCAGGCGGCCGAAGAACTCCGAGCGGTAGCGCGACAATTCCTGCACGCGCTGCGCCAGGGCGACGTTCAAGCGAGAACCGAGATCCGCGATCCGGTTCTGCGATTCCTTGTCGCGCTTCTCGCTGGCATCGAGCGCCTCTTCCAGCGCGGCGAGCTGCCGCCGCAGCGCGCTGATCTGCTGGTTCAGCACCTCGATCTGCGCCAGCGCCCGCGCCGAGACCGCCTTCTCCGAGTCCAACGCCTTGCCGAGTTCGGTGGACTTGCCCTGCGCGTCGTTGCCGGCGGCAGCCAGGCCGTCATAGAGGCCCTTGATGCGGTCGCGCTCGGACTCCGCCGAGGCGAGGCCGGCCTTCAATTGCGAGACCTGGTCGTCGAGCGTGAGCTTGCCGAGCTTCTCCAGCGAGAGCAGCTCGTTGAGCTGGGCGATCTTGGCGTTGAGCTGCTCCAGCGCCTTGTCCTTGCCGCTCACCTCCTGCGACAGGAAGAACTGCACGACCAGGAACACCGACAGCAGGAACACGATCGACAGCACCAGCGTCGACAGCGCGTCGACGAAGCCGGGCCAGTAGTTGAAGGCGCCGTCGCTGCGGCGGCCGCGCGCTAGAGCCATGTCGCTAACCCTTCTCGGGCTGGCGCGCGAGCCGCTCCAGCAGGCGGCGGATCTCGCGGTTCTGCTCGCCCTGGCCGTCGGCCCATTCGCGGATCATCTGCTGCTCGGTGCGCATGTGCGAGACCAGCGCCTGGATGGCTTCGGCAAGGCTCGCCATCGCCGCCGTGGTGCCGCGGCTGGCGCTGCCTTCCTCCAGCACGGAGCGCAGCCGCTCGACGGCCGCCTGAAGCTCGCCGCTGGCAACACCCCCGCCGGTGGCGGCCACGGTCACTTCGCCGCGGCCATATTCGCGCACGGTGGTGGCGAGCCAGTCCTCGAGGTCGGTGTAGAAGCGGTTCTGGGCCTGGCTCGATTGCAGGTCGAGGAAGCCGAGGATCAGCGAGCCGGCGAGGCCGAACAGGGAGCTGGAGAACGAGATGCCCATGCCGCCGAGCGGGGCGGCGAGGCCCTCCTTCAGCGTGTCGAACAGCGCCCCGGAATCGCCGCCGACCTTGAGCCCGTCGATCACCTTGCCGACCGAGCCGACGGTCTCGATCAGGCCCCAGAAGGTGCCGAGCAGGCCGAGGAAGACGAGCAGGCCGGTCATGTAGCGGGAGATGTCCCGGGCCTCGTCGAGGCGGGTCGCGATCGAATCGAGCAGGTGCCGCATCGTGGTCTGGGTGATCGTCATCCGCCCGGTGCGCTCGCCGCCCAGGATCATGGCCATCGGCGCCAGCAGCTTGGGGTGCCGGGCCGGGGCAAGGCCGGGATCGGCGATGCGGAAATTATTGACCCAGGACACCTCTGGGTAGAGCCGGATGACCTGGCGGAAGGCCAGCACGATGCCGATGAACAGCACCGCCCCGATCAGGGCGTTGAGGCCCGGATTGGCGAAGAAGGCCTGGATGATCTGCTTGTAGAGCACCACGCCCACCAGTGCGCAGAGCACCAGGAAGACCAGCATCCGCACCAGGAAGACGCTGGGCGAGGATAGCTTGGTGTATTCGATGTCCATGGGGGAGCGGGGCGAGGCGCCTGACGGCATGTCCGGTATCATCCGTTACGAAAGCTTGCTTGCGGCGCGCACTATGGCACAGCGCCAGCCCAAAAAAAGCGCCGGATGCGCGGATTCCGTGGAGAGCTTCCGGAACCCAAAGCCGAAACCGCGCTTTGATAAGGACGTATTTTGCAAAACTTCGGCAATCCGCAGGCTTAGGTCGGATTTTTTGCATGGTGACGGATCTCGGGGGACTGGACGTCATCGCGCCGTTGCTCGCGGTCCTGATGGCGTTCGCCTGCATCCGGCCGGGCGGCAACGCCCGAATCTGCCCGTTGCTTCTTCCGCGTCCCGAACCAGACATGACCAGGGGAGTGGCCGCATGAGCGTCGTTTCCGCGATCATCGGGACTGCCGAACGCGTGCCGCTGCCTGATGTCGTGATCCGCGCCGCGATCCAGCGTCTGTGCTCGCGGACGGCGACCCGCATCTCCGCCCTCGGCGCGGACGACGAGGCCGCCTTCGCCGGGCGGATGATGCTGCGGCCGATCGCCGAGGACGTCGATGCCGCCAATGCCGGGCACGACGAGGCGCCCGCATCCTTCATCGCGCAGGCGCTCGGCCCCAACCGCAAATACTCGTCCTGCTTCTACACGACCGATGCGACCACCCTGCGGGAGGCGGAAGAGGAGGCGCTGCGCCAGACCGTCGCGCATGCCGGTCTCGCCGACGGGCAGACCATCCTCGAGCTCGGCTGCGGGTGGGGCTCGCTGTCGCTCTGGACGGCGCGGCAGTTTCCGCACGCCAGGGTGACGGCGGTGTCGAACTCGCAAGGCCAGCGGGCCTATGTCGAGGAGCAGGCGCGGCTGCGCGGGCTTTTGAACCTGCGCGTGGTCACCGCCGACATGAACGTGTTCGCGCCCGAGGGCCAGTTCGACCGCATCGTCTCGGTCGAGATGTTCGAGCACGTGATGAACTGGCGCAAGCTGATGACGCGCCTGCGGTCATGGCTCGCGCCCGAGGGGCGCCTGTTCATGCACATCGTCACCCATCGTTCCGGCTCCCATCTGTTCGACCGGGCCAATCGCGAGGACTGGATTGCGCAGCACGTCTTCACCGGCGGGGTGATGGCGAGCCATCACCTCGTCAGGCAATTCGACGACATCTTCACGGTCGAGAAGGAATGGTGCTGGAGCGGCACGCATTATCAGCGCACTGCCAACGACTGGCTCGCCAATTTCGATGCGCATCGTGACGCGATCGAGGCTTCCTTGCGCAACGTCCATGGCGACGAGACCGCCTTGTGGATGCGGCGCTGGCGCTGGTTTTTCCTCGCGACATCGGGCCTGTTCGGCTACGCCGGCGGAACGGAATGGGGCGTCAGTCACTACCGGATGAAGGCGGCGGATGAGGGGGTTTCATAGTCCCGCGTGCCCAGCGCATGCATGAGGTCCGCTGTGCCCCCATAGCGGCGCGATGGCGGACCTCATCCGAGGTCCGAATTGGGGCCAATTCCGGACATTCCTAAGGGGCCGCAGTGTCTTCGTGCGACGCCACCTGTTTCCCGGATGCGTCAGGTGACGTAGAATGTCACTGCCCCTTGAAGCGGGACGTGCCGAAATCACCGTCCGGGCAAACGAGAGCACGGGTGCTATCGGCAGGCACACTCCTCTTAGAGGCCGTTCTTTTTTCGGTCTCGCACCACCGTTCACCACGAACTTTGCGCGCTGCGTTTGCGGCGGCTCGTTCGAGTAATGTCGGGAGGAAAGCAATGAGCAAGGTCAATCGAAGGTCCGCACTGGGAATCGGGTTGGCTGCAGTTTCGGCTGCTATGGTCAAGCCAGCGGCCGCTCAAGCCACAAGCTACAAGGATACGACGCCTTGGCCAGGTGTCGTGGTGCGTGAATATGAAGGCGAAACACCATCCCTGATCCCAGGTTTTAAGACCGTCTCAATGCGCGATATCATTATGCAGCCGGGGTCGAAGACCATGGGCCCCCCGATGATGAATGCCATGGTCTGCCATGTCACCGAAGGGGAGCTTCGGCTTGAGCAGGAGGGAAAGACCTTTACGGGCAAGAAGAATTTTGTCTGGACCTGCAACAAGGAAACAAAAGAACAGGCGTACAACGACGGGAGTGTGGTCGCGATTATGCGGATCACCGACCTGAAAGCTTAAGGCTCGTTTCTTCGCAAGAGATCTATTGTGGGAGCGGATGGCGCATGCGACGACGCGCCATCCGCGTGCAGGACCGCTTCGGGTCACGAGCGGTGATGCTATGATTGATCGCAAAACTTCCGCTTGGCCGTCAGTAGCTGAATGTCGTTTGCGCCCTCGTGAACGCACGTCCCGGCTCGAAACGTTTGATTGCGATGTTCTGTCGCAGCGCGCGGCGATGGAACTCGACTCACAATCCGGTGAGAGCCGGAAAGTGACCTGAACTCAGCACGATAGGTCATGTGACATTGGGCCGCCCGCGCCACGCGTTGCATCGCAGCAGGCGCATTCTATTTTGACGACATCAGCCGCGCGTGATTTGCCCAGAACGGGCCCGCGCGGAGCGTGACCAGTTTCAACAACATCGGGGCACTTAACTTCATGTCAGGACTTCGTGCGCGATCGGCATGCGTTGCAATGATGCTCGCGGCCTTTGCGCCGCTGCTCGCGGGCTGCGAGGAATCCAGCTCGGCCGTGTCCGCCGCCCAGCCTGCCGATCCTGACGTCAGCATCGTCGTCGTCAAGCAGCAAGCCCGCGCCGTGGTGCGCGAATTGCCCGGCCGCATCGCGCCGACGCGCGTCTCCGATGTGCGGCCGCGCGTCTCCGGCATCGTGGTCGAGCGCCTGTTCCGCCAGGGCAGCGAGGTCAAGGCGGGCGATGCGCTCTATCGCATCGATCCGCGTCCGTTCGAGGTCGAGGTGATGGCCAACGAGGCGGCGGTCGCCAAGGCCGAAGCCGGGTTGATGCAGGCCAAGCAGCAGGCGCACCGTATCGCCACGCTCACCAGCCAGCGTGCAGCGCCCGAAGCCGAGAACGAGAAGGCGGTTGCCGCCGAACGCCAGGCCCATGCCGAGGTCGAGGGCCGCAAGGCCGACCTCGCGCGTGCCAAGCTCAATCTCGACTATGCCACCGTGCGCGCGCCGATCGACGGCGTGGTTGGTGCAGCGCTCGTCAGCGAAGGCGCGCTCGCCGTGCAGAACGAGACCAACCTCGCCACCATCCAGCAGCTCGATCCGATCTATGCCGACTTCACCCAGTCGGTGAACGAGCTCAACCAGCTCCGCCGCGCCTTCGAGAGCGGCGATCTCGATCGCATCGAGGCCGATGCCGTCAAGGTGCGCCTCGTGCTCGACGACAACACCCTTTATTCGCTCGACGGCAAGCTGCTGTTCTCTGAAGCCAAGGTCGACGCCCATACCGGCCAGGTGACGCTGCGCGGCGAGTTCCGCAATCCGAAGCGCGAGCTGTTGCCGGGCATGTATGTCCGCGTCCGCCTCGACCAGGGCCTCGATAGCGACGCCATCGCGGTGCCGCAGCAGGCGATCCAGCGCAATGGCGGCGGCGGCAGCGAGGTGTTCGTCGTCAAGGATGACAACCGCATCGCGGTGCAGCCGGTGCGCACCGGCTCGGTGCAGGACGGCATCTGGTTCGTCACCGATGGCCTCAAGGCCGGCGACAAGGTCGTGGTCGAAGGCTTCCAGAAGTTCGCGGCCGGCGACAAGGTCAAGCCGCAATCCTGGTCGGAGGCGGACGCGACCGCAGATAACCGTCACGCTCAGAAGCTGACGCGGTAACGTGCCATGGCGAGTTTCTTCATCGACAGGCCGATCTTCGCCTGGGTTGTGGCGCTGTTCATCTGTCTGATCGGCGCGATCTCGGTGCCGCTGCTGCCGATCGCGCAATATCCGATCATCGCGCCGCCCTCGATCTCGATCTCGACCAGCTATCCTGGCGCCTCGCCGGAGAACCTCTACAACAGCGTCACGCGCCTGATCGAGGAGGAGCTCAACGGCGCCTCCGGCATCCTCAATTTCGAATCGACCAGCGACTCGCTCGGCCAGGTCGAGATCATCGCCAATTTCCAGCCCGGCACGGATACCAGCGCGGCGTCCGTCGAGGTGCAGAACCGCATCAAGCGCGTCGAGGCGCGGCTGCCGCGCGCGGTGATCCAGCAGGGCATTCTGATCGAGGAAGCCTCGAGCGCGGTGCTCCAGATCATCACGCTGAACTCGACCGACGGCAGCCTCGACGAGGTCGGCCTCGGCGACTTCATGATCCGCAACGTGCTCGGCGAGATCCGCCGCATCCCCGGCGTCGGCCGCGCCACGCTGTATTCGACCGAGCGCTCGCTTCGCGTCTGGGTCGATCCGGCCAAGCTCGTCGGCTATGGACTGACCGCCGACGACGTCAACAAGGCGATATCGGCGCAGAATGCGCAGGTCGCCTCGGGCAGCATCGGCGCCGAGCCGTCGACCTCGACCCAGCGCACCTCCGCGCTGGTGCTGGTCAAGGGCCAGCTCTCGTCCCCCGATGAATTCGGCGCCATCATCCTGCGTGCCAACGCCGACGGTTCGACCGTGCGCCTGCGCGACGTCGCGCGCATCGAGGTCGGAGGCCTCAGCTACCAGTTCAACACCCGCCTCGACGGCAAGCCGACCGCGGGCCTGTCCGTGCTGATGTCGCCGACCGGCAACGCGCTGGCGACCGCGAGCGCGGTCGAAGAGAAGATGAAGGAGCTGTCGCGCTTCTTCCCGGCCAACATCTCCTACGAGATCCCCTACAACATCACGCCCGTGGTCGAGGCCTCGATCAAGAAGGTGCTGTCGACGCTGGTCGAAGCCGTGGTGCTGGTGTTCGTGGTGATGTTCCTGTTCTTGCAGAACATCCGCTACACCATCATTCCGACCATCGTGGTGCCGGTGGCGCTCCTGGGCGCCTGCACCACGCTGCTGCTCGCCGGCTACTCCATCAACATGCTCTCGATGTTCGGCATGGTGCTTGCCGTGGGCATCCTCGTCGACGATGCCATCGTCGTGGTCGAGAACGTCGAGCGCATCATGAGCGAGGAGGGGCTGCCGCCGAAGGAGGCGACGCGCAAGGCGATGTCGCAGATATCGGGCGCCATCATCGGCATCACGCTGGTGCTGATGGCCGTGTTCGTGCCGATGGCGTTCTTCCCCGGTTCGGTCGGCATCATCTACCGCCAGTTCTCGGTGACCATGGTGGCCGCGATCGGCTTCTCCGCCTTCCTCGCGCTGTCGCTGACGCCGGCGCTGTGCGCCACGTTGTTGAAGCCCGTGGCCAAGGGGCACGGCGATTCCAGCAACGTCGTGTTCAGCCGGTTCAATCACATGCTGGAGGCCGCTCGGTTTCACTACGGGCGCACCGTCGGCTTCTCGCTGAAGCGCACCGGCCGCCTGATGCTGGTCTATGTCGCGCTGCTCGTCGGCCTGTCCTGGGCCTTCGTCAACCTGCCAGGCGGCTTCCTGCCCGTCGACGACCAGGGCTTCGTCACCACCGACGTGCAGACGCCGTCGGACTCCTCCTACGCCCGCACCGAAGCCGTGATCGAGAAGGTGGAAAAATATCTGGCGCAGCGGCCGGGCGTCGACAACGTCACCTTCCTCACCGGCTTCAGCTTCTCCGGTCAGGGCATGAACACCGCGCAGGCTTTCATCACCTTGAAGGACTGGTCGGAGCGTGGGCCGAAGGAGTCGGCCGCCGCGATCGTTGCCGACATCAACCGCGATTTGTCGTCGTCGATCCGCGATGCGAAGATCTCCGCGCTGCAGCCGCCGCCGATCGACAATCTCGGCAACTCCTCGGGCTTCTCGTTCCGTCTCCAGGACCGCGGCCAGAAGGGCTATCCGGCACTGATGCGCGCCGCCGACCAGCTCATCGCGGAAGCCAATGCGAGCCCGGTGCTGCAGAAAGTCTATGTCGAGGGCTTGCCCGAGGCGGGCGTCGTCAATCTCGTGATCGATCGCGAGAAGGCCGGCGCCTTCGGCGTCACCTTCGAGGACATCAACAACACCATCTCGACCAATCTCGGCTCGAACTACATCAACGACTTCCCGAACCGCGGTCGCATGCAGCGCGTCGTGGTGCAGGCCGACGCCCGCGACCGCATGCGCACCGAGGACATCCTCAACTACAACGTCAAGAACAGCCGCGGCCAGCTCGTGCCGTTCTCGTCGTTCACCACGGTGGAGTGGGCACGCGGCCCGACACAGATCGCCGGCTTCAACTACTATCCGGCGGTGCGCATCTCCGGTGAGGCCAAGCCCGGCTTCACCTCGGGCGACGCCATCGCCGAGATGGAGCGCCTTGCCGGCAAGCTGCCGCGCGGCTTCGGCTATGAATGGACCGGTCAGTCGCTCCAGGAGAAGCTGTCGGGCTCGCAGGCGCCGTTCCTGCTCGCGCTCTCGGTGTTCGTGGTGTTCCTGTGCCTCGCCGCGCTCTACGAGAGCTGGACCATTCCGCTCGCGGTGCTGCTCACCGTGCCGCTCGGCATCGTCGGTGCCGTGATCGCGGCGATGCTGCGCGGCCTGCCCAACGACGTCTATTTCACCGTCGGCCTGATCACCATCATCGGGCTTGCGGCCAAGGACGCGATCCTGATCATCGAGTTCGCCAAGGATCTGCGCAAAGAAGGCAAGCCGCTGGTGGACGCGACCATCGAGGCCTGCCGCCTGCGCTTCCGCCCGATCCTGATGACCGGTCTTGCCTTCATCTGCGGCGTGCTGCCGATGGCCATCGCCCACGGCGCCGGCGGCGCCAGCCAGCAGGCGCTCGGCAGCATCGTCATGGGCGGCATGATC
Source organism: Bradyrhizobium sp. B039 (assembly GCF_038965675.1). Classification (NCBI taxonomy): domain Bacteria; kingdom Pseudomonadati; phylum Pseudomonadota; class Alphaproteobacteria; order Hyphomicrobiales; family Nitrobacteraceae; genus Bradyrhizobium; species Bradyrhizobium sp. B039. The sequence continues at coordinate 8,007,882 of NZ_CP152416.1, read as the reverse complement.
GCGGTGGTGATCCTGGCGCTGCTGATGGTGCCGGTGTTCTTCGTCTCCGTGCAGCGCGTGCTGGCGGGTGATCGGGAGAAGGTGGCGGCGGAAGGCGAGGCCTACGGGCCCCCGGCGCCGGTGAAGCTATAGGGCAAACTGTCATGCCGGGGCGCGCATCGCGCGAACCCGGAATCCATCGCGCCACCATTGACTCGGATCAATGGATTCCGGGCTCGCGCCAAGAGGCGCGCCCCGGAATGACGACGTGGACGGGGCGGCGCGCTACGCAGGCTTCCGCAAAATCTTCACCAGCTCCCCGTGCACGAACTCGTTCCCGCACACCACATGCCCGGTCACCAGCGCATCGCCTGTCGTGTCGATGTCGCTCACCGTGCCGCCTGCCTCGCGCACCATGATCATGCCGGCGGCGATGTCCCAGGATTGCAGGTTGCGCTCCCAATAGCCGTCGAGGCGGCCGGCGGCGACGAAGGCGAGGTCGAGGGAGGCGGCGCCGAAGCGGCGCAGGCCCGCGACGCGGTCCTGGATCGCGGTCATCTCGCGGCGGAATTCCTCGTGGTCGCCGCGGCCGATATGGGGCAGGCCGCAGGCCACCACGCATTCGTTGAGCTGGCGGCGGCCGGCCACGCGCAGGCGCTGGTCGTTGAGGAAGGCGCCCTTGCCGCGCTCGGCGATGTAGAGCTCGTCATTGGCGGGGTTGTAGATCACGCCGGCGATGATCGTACCCTCGCGGGCGAGGCCGATCGAGATCGCGAATTGCGGGATGCCGTGCAGGAAGTTGGTGGTGCCGTCGAGCGGATCGACGATCCAGGTGTGGCTCTTGTCGGTGCCCTCGCGGGTGCCGCCTTCCTCGCCGATGAAGCCGTAGCCGGGCCGCGCCTTGGCGAGGTCCTGATAGAGGATCTCCTCGGCGCGCTTGTCGGCGAGCGAGACGAAATTCGCCGGCCCCTTGAGCGAGACCTGCAGATGCTCGATCTCGCCGAGATCGCGTTTGAGGCTGCGGCCGGCGCGGCGCGCGGCCTTGACCATGACGTTGATAGTGGCGGAATACAGCATGAGCTTCCGGTCTTGATCGGGGGAAATGGCGCGAAAACGCGCCTGTTTGGGGGATTGGGTGCCCTGTGGGGGGCCCAACGTCAAGTCATTGCGTCAGGTCATTTGGCGCCGAGCCATTTCCTGGCGGCGGCCTCGGCCTTGGCCCGGTCCTCGGCCGGCAGATCGGACAATTGCTTGTCGAGCTCCGGATCGCCCTTGCCGCCGGTCTTGGCCACCAGGTGCCATTTGAACCCCTCGACCTTGTCCACGGGCGTGCCCATGCCGTTGATCAGCACCCAGGCCAGCCGGTTCTGCGCGATCGCGCTGCCCTGGCGGGACGCCTTGCGGAGCAGGGCTACGGCCGCCGGTTGGTTCTTCGGCGTGCCGGTGCCGTTGAACAGCGCGATGGCGTATTCGACCTCGGCATCGACATTGTCGGTCAGCGAGGCCGCCTGGAGCAGCCGCACCGCGCGTTCCGGGTCCTTCGGCACGCCGGTGCCCTCCTTGTAGAAGGTCGCCAGCGCGTATTGCGCCTCGGGCAGGCCGGCGTCCGCCGCCTGCCGTAGCAGCTCGGCGGAACGCTTGACGTCCTGCGGCAGGGTCTGGCCGTCGAGATAGAGCAAAGCGAGGTTATAGGCAGCCTTGGGCTCGCCGAGCTTGGCGGCGGAAGCCATCAGCTTCACCGCCTCGCCCTTGTCGACCGGGCCGCCGCGGCCGGCGATGCGCATCATGGCGAGCGCGAACATCGCCTCGCGGTCGCCGGCGTCGGACGCACGCTTGTACCATTCGAGCGCCTTGGCGTAGTCGCGCTTGATGCCCATGGCGTTGGAATAGAGCTCGCCCAGCATGGTCATCGCCTTGGGATCGCCCGCCTGGGCGCGGGCGGTGGCGAGCTCGAACGCGGTCTTGTACTGGCCGCGCTGGTAGGCGCCGAACACCAGGTCGACATTGGAATTGTCGGTCGGAGGCGCCGGGATCACGGTCGCGGGCAGCGCCGGCTTGGGGGAGGCGGACGGCTTCGGCGCCGGCGCGGCCTCCTTCTTCTTGGGGGGCGCGGGCGGCTTGGCTTTCTGCTTCTCGGCCGGCGGGCTCGGCGTTGTGGCCGGCGGCGCGATCTGGAGTTGCGCGGCCGCGGGCACCGTGAGCAGCAGCGTGGCCAGGATGGTGATGCGCGGGAGCTTCATGTCGGGCGCTAGCCGTGCTCGCCCGCGGGATTTTGGCTTGCGAGCGCAGCCGCATGGGCCTTCTTGATCGTGGCGTCGGCCTCGATCAGTGCGGCCTTGGCCCCGCGCGGATCGGCCCAGACGAACTCGCCGACCAGCACGAAATCGGCGCCGCTGGCGGCGAAATCGTAGGCCTCTTCCAGCGAGGTCGCAAAGCCGACGCAGGGCGGCTCGAACAGCTCGGCCCACCAATCCAGCCGCTCGGCGATCGCCTCGGACGACGGACGCTGGCCCTTTGCATCGGGCTCGCCGAACAGCAAATAATCCGCGCCAATTTCGCCCGCATCCATGGAATGGTGCCGTGTCGTCAGCCCGCCGACGCCGGCGATGCGATCGGGCTTGAGCGATGGCAGCGCCTCTTTCAGCGCGGCGATGCCGGGCAGGTGCGCGCCGTCGGCACCGCCGCGCGCGACCAGTTCGGCATGGCCGTCGATCAGCAGCGCGGCGCCGGCCTTCTGGACCGGCGGCGCGAGTGCCTTGATCCACGAGATCATGGTGCGCTGGTCGGTCTCCTTCAGCCGCACCAGCACGGCCGCGACGTCGGCGGCCGCGAGCAGGCCCGGCAACTCGGCGACGAGCGAAGCTGGGTCATCGACAACAGGCGTCGCGAGATAAAGGCGCGGCGCCGGGCGCGGCGGAGGCGATTTGTTCGACAAGGTCTAGGCCGCTTTCTTTTCCAGGCTGCTTTGCCATTCGCCTTTGGAGGCGAGGCCGTTCATTCGTGCACGATGGCTGAAGGCGCGCTGGCCGGCCGCGACGTTCTCGGCCTTGCCGGACCAGGCCTTCTGCGGCGCGGCCTGAAGCGCGCGGCCGTAGGAGAAGGTCAGGCCCCAGGGCAGCGGGCCGAGCTTGTGCATGGCGTTGAGATGCGCGGTTGCCTCTTCGTCCGACTGGCCGCCGGAGAGGAAGGCGATGCCGGGCACCGCCGCCGGCACACAGGCCTTGAGCAGCCGTATCGTCTTCTCCGCGACCTCCTCGACGGGGGCCTGCTTCGCGCACTTCTTGCCCGAGATCGCCATGTTCGGTTTCAGCACCATGCCTTCGAGCGCGACGCGCTGCACGCGCAATTCCTGAAACGTCTTGTTGAGCACGCGCTGCGTGACCTCGTAGCAGCGGTCGATGTCGTGATCGCCGTCCATCAGCACTTCCGGCTCGACGATCGGCACGATCCGCGCGGCCTGGCACAGCGCCGCATAGCGCGCCAGTGCGTGGGCGTTGACGCTGATCGCCGTCATCGAAGGAATGCCGCTGCCGATGTCGATCACCGCGCGCCATTTGGCGAAGCGCGCGCCGCGCTCGTAATATTTCTTCAGCCGCTCGGCGAGCTTGTCGAGCCCGACGGTCACGAGCTCGCCCGGGCACATCGGCAAGCCTTGCGTGCCTTCGTCGACCTTGATGCCCGGGATGGCGCCGCTACTCTCGATCAGCTTCACCAGCGGCGTGCCGTCCTTCGCATCCTGCCAGATCGTCTCGTCATAGAGGATCACGCCGGAGATGTACTGGCTCATGGCTTCCCTGGATCGGAACAGCATCTCGCGGTAGTCGCGCCGGTTCGATTCCGTCGATTCCACGCCGATCGCGTCGAAGCGCTTCTTGATGGTGCCGGAGGATTCGTCGGCGGCAAGGATGCCCTTGCCGGGCGCGACCATGGCGGTCGCGATCCTGTTGAGCTCAGTCAGATCCATCGAGAGGTCCTCCCAAAACGATTCTGCCCTTGCCCGTGAAAATAGACCGTTCTCGGGCAAATGCCGAGTTAACGTTCGTCGCAGGGGTAAGGGGGTTCTCTGTCATTCCGGGATGCGCCGAAAGGCGCAGGCCCGGAATCCATAACCCCAGGCTGTGGTTATGGATTCCGGGCCCACGCTTCGCGTGTCCCGGAATGACGGGAGGGTGTGTCCGGAGGCCTTACGCCACCGCGCGATCGCTACGCGACGCGGGGGTCGAGCTCACCCTTGGCGTAGCGCTTGGCCATCTCGGCGGTGGTCAGGACCTTCTTGATCTTGGAGGCCTGGCCGGCGGTGTTGAACTCCTGGAGCCGCTGCTTGCACAGCTTGGTCATCGCTTCCATCGCCGGCTTCAGGTACTTGCGCGGGTCGAACTCTTCCGGATTGTCCTTCAGCACCTTCCGGATCTGGCCGGTCATCGCCATCCGGTTGTCGGTGTCGATGTTGATCTTGCGCACGCCGTTCTTGATGCCGCGCTGGATCTCGGTAACAGGCACGCCCCAGGTCGGCTTCATCTTGCCGCCATAGGTGTTGATGATGTCCTGGAGGTCCTGCGGCACCGACGACGAGCCGTGCATGACGAGGTGCGTGTTCGGCAGCTTGCGGTGGATCTCCTCGATCACCTTCATGGCGAGGATGTCGCCGTCCGGCTTGCGGGTAAATTTGTAAGCACCGTGCGAAGTCCCCATCGCGATCGCGAGCGCGTCGACCCTGGTCTCCTGCACGAACTTCACGGCCTCGTCCGGATTGGTCAGGAGCTGGTCGTGGCTGAGCTTGCCTTCGGCGCCGTGGCCGTCTTCCTTGTCGCCCATGCCGGTCTCGAGCGAGCCGAGCACGCCGAGCTCGCCCTCGACCGAGATGCCGCCGAGATGGGCCATGTCGGTCACGGTCTTGGTGACGCCGACATTGTAGCCCCAGTCGCCGGGGGTCTTGCCGTCGGCCTTGAGCGAGCCGTCCATCATCACCGAGGTGAAGCCGGCCTGGATCGCGGTCATGCAGGTCGCCGGCTCGTTGCCGTGGTCGAGATGCACGCAGACCGGGATGTGCGGGTAGATCTCGGTCACCGCGTCCATCATGTGCTTGAGCATGACGTCGTTGGCGTAGGAGCGCGCACCGCGCGAGGCCTGGATGATGACGGGCGCATCGACCTGGTTGGCGGCGTCCATGATCGCCAGCGCCTGCTCCATGTTGTTGATGTTGAAGGCCGGTACGCCGTAATCGTTCTCAGCCGCATGGTCGAGCAATTGACGTAACGTGATCCGAGCCATGTGTCTTTTTCTCCGGTTTGGGCCTTCAGGGCCCGCTAGCTACTTGTCGACTGACTACTTGATGCGCAGGACCTCGACGCCGGGCAGTGGCTTGCCTTCCATCCATTCAAGAAATGCGCCACCGGCGGTCGAGACATAGGTGAAGTCACCGGCCACGTGGGCCTGGTTGAGGGCCGCGACGGTGTCGCCGCCGCCCGCGATCGAGATCAACTTTTTCGCCTTGGTGCGCTCGGCGGCGTGCTTGGCGGCCGCGACCGTGCCGCGGTCGAACGGCTGCATCTCGAAGGCGCCGAGCGGCCCGTTCCAGACCAGCGTCGCCGCGTCGTCGATCGCCGCGTGCACGCGCGCGACCGATTGCGGGCCGACGTCGAGGATCATGCCGTCGGCCGGGATCGCATCAAGGCCGTAGGCGTGGGACGGCGCGTTGGCCGCGAAATGATAGGCGACGGTGGCGTCGACCGGCAGGATGATGGCGCAGTTGGCGGCTTCCGCCTTCTCAATGATGCGCAGCGCGGTCGGCGCGAGATCCTTCTCGGCCAGCGACTTGCCGATGCCGACGCCCTGGGCGTGCAGGAAGGTGTTGGCCATGCCGCCGCCGATCACCAGCGCGTCGACCTTGCTGACGAGATTTTCGAGCAGGTCGATCTTGGTCGAGACCTTGGCGCCGCCGATGATCGCGATGACCGGCTTGGTCGGCGAGCCCAGCGCCTTCTCCAGCGCATCGAGCTCGGCCTGCATGGTGCGGCCGGCGTAGGCCGGCAGCTTGTGGCCGAGGCCTTCGGTCGAGGCGTGGGCGCGGTGCGCGGCCGAGAACGCGTCATTGACCCAGATGTCGCCGAGCTTGGCCAATTCCGCGACGAAGGCGGGATCGTTCTTTTCCTCTTCCTTGTGGAAGCGGGTGTTTTCCAGGCACAGGATGTCGCCGTCCTTGAGTGCCGCCACGGCCGTGGCCGCGGGCTCGCCGATGCAGTCGTCGGCAAACGCAACGGGCTTGTTCAGGACCTTCGACAGCGCCTCGGTGACGGGCTTGAGCGACTCCTTGGCGTCGCGTCCCTTCGGCCGGCCGAAATGCGCGAGCAGGATCACCTTGCCGCCCTTGTCGGCGAGCTCGGTGATGGTCGGCGCGACGCGCTCGAGCCGGGTTGCGTCGGTGACGCGCCCGTTCTCCATGGGCACGTTGAGGTCGACGCGCAGCAGCACGCGTTTGCCCTTCACGTCGACGTCGTCGAGGGTGCGGAATTTGTTCGCCATGGGATGGCCTCAACCATTTGGACTGTCATTCCGGGGCGCGCTTAGCGCGAACCCTGGTGCGCAGTTGCGCACCTGAGAATCTCGAGATTCCGGGTCTGGTCCTTACGGACCATCCCGGAATGACGAAACCGCTGCGGAGTTAGATCACCTTCGCGATCGCGACCGCGGTGTCGGCCATGCGGTTCGAGAAGCCCCACTCGTTGTCGTACCAGGACATCACGCGCACCAGCGTGCCGTTCTGCACCTTGGTCTGGTCCTCGTGGAAGGTCGAGGAGTGCGGATCGTGGTTGAAGTCGATCGAGACGTTCGGCGCATTGGTGTAGCCGAGGATGCCCTTGAGCTGCTGCTCGGAGGCGCGCTTCATCGCCGCGTTGATTTCCTTCACGTCGGTGGCGCGCTTGGCAATGATCTTGAGATCGACGACCGAGACGTTCGGGGTCGGCACGCGGATCGCGACGCCGTCGAGCTTGCCCTTCAGTTCCGGCAGCACGAGGCCGATCGCCTTGGCGGCGCCGGTCGAGGTCGGGATCATCGACATCGCCGCCGCGCGGCCGCGATAGAGATCCTTGTGCATGGTGTCGAGCGTCGGCTGGTCGCCGGTATAGGCGTGGATCGTGGTCATGAAGCCGGTCTCGATGCCGACGAGATCGTTCAGGACCTTGGCGACCGGCGCGAGGCAGTTCGTCGTGCAGGAACCGTTGGAGACGACCAGGTGATCCCTGGTCAGCGTGTCGTGGTTGACGCCGTAGACGATGGTGGCGTCGGCGCCGTCGGCGGGCGCGGAGACCAGCACGCGCTTGGCGCCGGCGGTCAGATGTGCGGAGGCCTTGTCCTTCGAGGTGAAGATGCCGGTGCATTCCAGCGCGATGTCGACGCCGAGATCCTTCCAGGGCAGCTTCGAGGGATCGCGCTCGGCGGTCACCTTGATCTTGCCGCCTCCGAGGCTGATCGAATCACCGTCGACGGTGACGGTGCCGGGGAAGCGGCCGTGAACGCTGTCGAAACGGAGCAGATGGGCATTGGTCTCGACCGGGCCGAGGTCGTTGATGCCGACCACCTCGATATCCTTGCGGCCGGACTCTGCAATCGCCCGCAGGACGTTGCGGCCGATACGACCAAAACCGTTGATTCCAACGCGGACTGCCATCTTTCGTCTCCTTCAATGACCGTTGTCGTCCCGCCGGACGCGCGGCTAACGCGTCAGCGAGGGTTTTTTAGGGCGGACGCCCGGTTCGGCCGGGCGGTGCTTGATCATATGGGACGTTACGTAGTCCTTTTTTTTGGCAAGCTCAACTCTCAGGATACGCGCTTCAGCACGGCGTTAACCGCAGCCTCGGCGGTAATGCCGAAATGCTTGTACAGGTCCTTCGCCGGCGCGCTCGCGCCGAAGGAATGCATGCCGACAAATTCGCCATCCTGGCCGATCACAGCATCCCAGCCCCAGCGCACGGCGGCCTCGATAGCGACCTTCACCGGCGCGTTGCCGATGATCTCGGCGCGCTTGGCTTCTGGTTGCGCTAACAAAAGCTCGAGCGAGGGCACCGACACCACCCGTGACGGGATGCCGCGCTCGGCGAGCTGCTTCTGGGCGGCGACCGCGATTTCGACCTCGGAGCCGGAGGCGAACAGCGTCGCCTTGGCTTCGCCCTGCGCCGGAACCAGCTCGTAGGCACCGGCCGCGCAAGGATTGTCGTTCGGCGCGGTGGTGCGGAGCTGCGGCAGGTTCTGCCGCGTCAGCGCCAGCACCGTCGGGCCGTCGATGCGGTTGAGCGCGAGCTCCCAACACTCGGCGACTTCGACGGAGTCGCAGGGACGGAACACGCGCATGTTTGGAATGGCGCGAAGCGCGGCGAGATGCTCGACCGGCTGATGGGTCGGGCCGTCTTCGCCGAGGCCGATGGAATCGTGCGTCATCACGTAGACGACACCGGTGCCCATCAGCGCGGCAAGGCGCATCGCCGGACGCGCATAGTCGGTGAACACCAGGAAGGTTGCGCCGTTCGGCGCGAAGCCGCCGTGCAGGAAGATGCCGTTCATCGCGGCGGCCATGCCGTGCTCGCGGATGCCGTAATGGATGAAGCGGCCCTTCGGCGTCTTGGCCGAGAAGGCGGTCGCCGACTTCGCCTTGTTGTTGTTGGAGCCGGTGAGGTCGGCCGAGCCTGCGAGGAATTCCATCGGCATGGCGCCGGCAATGACTTCGATCACCGCTTCCGAGGATTTGCGGGTGGCCGCAACCAACGGCTTTTCCAGTAGCTCCTTCTTGTACGCGCGCACCGCCTTTGCGAGCGAGGCCGGACGCTCATGGCGCAGGCGGCGCTCGAACTCGGCGCGCTTGCGGCTGCCGAGCTCGCCGAGCCGTCCTTCCCATTCCTGCCGAGCCGCAGCGCCGCGGCTGCCGGCCGCGCGCCAGGCTTTCAGCACGTCGTCGGGCACCGAGAACGGCTCGAGCGAGATGCCGAGATTTTCCTTGGCGGCCTTGAGCTCCTCGGCGCCGAGCGCCTCGCCGTGCACCTTCGACGTGCCGGCCTTGTGCGGCGCGCCGAAGCCGATGGTGGTGCGGCAGGCGATCAGCGTCGGCTTGTTGGACTTCTTCGCGCGCGTGATGGCCGCTGTGATGGCGGCCTGGTCGTGGCCGTCGATCTTCTCGGCGGCCCAGCCGGCGGACTTGAAGCGCTTCACCTGATCGACGGAATCGGCGATCGAGGTCGGGCCGTCGATCGAGATGCCGTTGTCGTCGTAGAGCACGATCAGCTTGTTGAGCTTCCAGTGCCCGGCCATCGCGATCGCTTCCTGCGACACGCCTTCCATCAGGTCGCCGTCGGAGGCGAGCACGAAGGTGTGGTGATCGACGATCTTCTTGCCGAACTCGGCGGCGAGCATCTTCTCGGCGAGCGCCATGCCGACCGCGGTCGAGATGCCCTGGCCGAGCGGACCGGTGGTGGTCTCGATGCCCTTGGTGTGGAAGTTCTCCGGGTGGCCAGGCGTCAGCCCGCCGAGCTGGCGGAATTGCTTGAGCTGGTCCAGCGTCATGTCGGCATTGCCGGTCAGGTACAGCAGCGAATAGAGCAGCATCGAGCCGTGGCCGGCCGACAGCACGAAGCGGTCGCGGTCCGGCCAGGCGGGCGCGGCGGCGTCGAATTTCAGGAACTGCGTGAACAGCACCGTGGCGATGTCGGCGGCGCCCATCGGCAGGCCGGGATGGCCCGATTTCGCCTTCTCGACAGCGTCCATCGAAAGGCCGCGGATCGCGTTGGCCATACGGGAGTGGTCGACCTGCGTATGGGCCATACGGGAGGCATCGAGCTGCATCATGATGAAAATCCGTCTGGAATGAGGTGCTTGATGGCCGTGTGCGCCGCGCTGGATCGAGCCTGGCGGTCACGGGAGGTTGGGGGCTGGATAGCATCTCGGTTCCGGGAGTCCAAGGCAATCAAACGCCGGTTTGGCCGCAAAAGTTGCCTGGGGCATGATCCGGAAAAGCCGCAGCCGCGGATCATGCAGATCTGGAACCAGCCGGCCGCCATGCCGAGGGCCGATCTAGCGGTGCATAGTTTCGCGGCGACATTGCGCTGGGCTAGCTTGCCACGTAAATTTCTGCTTCTAACCGCTTGCCGAACCGAGTCTTTTGCCGGGCGGCAAGCCCCGATGCAAAGGCCACCAAGGTCCGCCGCTGACCGCATGAACGATCGCGTATCCAACAGTTCCGCCATGACGGAGTCCTCCGCCGTCGAGATCGAGATCGCGACCCGCAGGCTCATGGCGGCGCTCGACGCGCTCGAGAGCGCGGTGGAGCGCCGGCGCGACGCCGATCGCGACGAGAACGAGCTCGCCGCGCGAATCCAGGCGCTCGGCGCGGACCGCTCGCGGCTTGCCGATGAGCTCGATGGTGCGCTGGTGAAGGCGCGCAAGCTCGAGCGCACCAATCGCGAGATCTCCGATCGGCTGGATTCCGCGATCGTCACGATACGCTCGGTGCTCGATACCGGAGAGGATGGATGAGCCACATCAACGTCACCATCAACGGCCGGCAATACCGCATGGCCTGCGAGGAGGGCCAGGAGGTGCGGCTGCTCAAGCTCGCCGAAAGCCTGGAGACGCGGATTCAGTCGCTGCGCGGAAAATTCGGCGAGATCGGCGATGCGCGCCTGACTGTGATGGCGGCGCTGACCGTCTGCGACGAGCTGGTCGACGCCGGCAACCGCGTCCGCACCATGGAGCAGGAATTGACCGAGCTGCGGGATTTCCGCAATGCCGCCGTCGAGCGCGCCAGGATGACGCAGACCGCGGTGGTGAACGCGCTGAACGCCGCAGCCGAACGCATCGAGAAGTCGACCCAGGTCCTGAACCGGACCGTCGGAGGCGGCATCGCGATCGGGTAGGGACCGCGGAAGACTCGATCAGTTGGTCCGCTCGATGTAACCGCGGGCTCAACCTCTCCCGCTTGCGGGAGAGGTCGGCGCGAAGTGCCGGGTGAGGGCTCTCACCTCTTGGGGAATCTCAGTGCGGAGACACCCTCTCCCCAACCCTCCCCCGCAAGCGGGGGAGGGAGCGCACTTCCGCCGTGGCGGCAGGAAGGACTGATTTCATTGCACCGAAGCTCGGCAGCCCGTCGGCGGGCTGGCGGTTCGTCAGTATCGTTGTTACATTGCAAAGGCGAGGCTGCGACGCGCGTCCGGAGCCATATATCCCCGGGGCCTTATCGATCCTTTAGGGAACTGTCCCTGGCCGGGCCCGTGGGCCCGGACATATGGTGCCCACCTACTTTCGTAGGGAACTCCGGGATCGAGTGCTTCAACGGCGTCCGCGGCTTCGCACTTTTGTTTGCTTGGTTTGTGCTTGTCGAAATTGCGTCCCCGACACGCTTGCGGTTCAATTGAGTCTCGGTGTCATGCCCGCGAAGGCGGGCATCCAGTACGCCGCGGCGTCTCGGTTCTTGCAACTCGCGTCTCTGGAATACTGGATCACCCGCTTTCGCGGGTGATGACAGCGGAGCGAGGCTCTGCCTTCGGGGGAAAGCGCGCATGTCCAATTCGAAAGCCGAGCTCCGTGCCAAAGCCCTCGCCAAACGCGACGCGCTGAGCGAGAAGAAGCGCGCCGCCGCTGCCACCAAGCTCGCCAAGCGCGGGCTGCCGTTCAAGCTGCTGCCCGGCAGCATCGTCTCCGGCTATTCGCCGATCCGCAGCGAGATCGACCCGATGCCGCTCTTGAGGAAGCTCGCCGAGGAGGGCGCAAGGCTGGCGCTGCCCTGTGTCACCGCGCGCGGCCAGTCGCTGGTCTTCCGTATCTTTCATCCGAACGACCGGCTGATGCTCGGCCCGCTCGGCATTCCCGAGCCGTCGCCGGCAGCAAGCGAAGTCATCCCCGACATCATGCTGACGCCGCTCGCGGCCTTCGACCGGCTCGGCCACCGCATCGGTTATGGTGCCGGGCATTACGACTTCACCTTCGCTCACTTGCGCAAGACCAAGCAAATCGTCGGCATCGGGCTTGCGTTTGCCGCGCAGGAGATCGAGGCGGTTCCGGCACTATCCCACGACGTCGCGCTGGATTATGTGCTAACGGAATCGGACGTGTTCGATTTCCGGAGTTCTGAAGTTGCGCATTCTCTTCGTGGGTGATGTCGTCGGCCGTGCGGGGCGCACGGCCATCGCCGAATATCTGCCCGGCATGGTCAAGGACTGGTCGCTCGATTTCGTCGTCGTCAACGGCGAAAATTCCGCCGGCGGCTTCGGCATCACCGAAGCGATCTATCAGGAGTTTCTCGATGCCGGCGCCGACGCGGTGACGCTCGGCAATCACTCCTGGGACCAGCGCGAGGCCCTGGTGTTCATCGAGCGCGCCGACCGCCTGGTGCGGCCCGCGAACTATCCGCGCGGCACGCCCGGCCGCGGCGCGGCGCTGGTCGAGACCAAGAACGGCAAGCATGCGCTCGTCGTCAATGCTTTGGGCCGCGTCTTCATGACTCCGTTCGACGATCCCTTTGCGGCGCTGGAGCGCGAGCTCGGCGCCTGTCCGCTCGGCGTTGCAGCGGATGCGATCGTCGTCGATTTCCATTGCGAGGCGAGCAGCGAGAAGCAGGGCATCGGCTTCTTCTGCGACGGCCGCGCCAGCCTCGTCGTCGGCACCCACACCCATGTGCCGACCGCCGATCACCAGATCCTCAACGGCGGCACCGCCTACATGACGGATGCCGGCATGACCGGCGACTACGATTCCATCATCGGCATGCAGAAGGAAGAACCGCTGCGCCGGTTCACGTCGGGGATTCCCTCCGGCCGGTTCGAGCCGGCGGCCGGAGTGGCGACGCTCAGCGGCGTTGCGATCGAGACCGACGATGCAACGGGCCTCGCGCTGCGGATCGCGCCGGTGCGCGTGGGCGGCCGGCTGGAGCCGGCGACACCGAGGTTCTGGTTGAGCTGACGGTCGCGCTACACACTCGCTGTCGTCCCGGCGAAAGGCCGGGACCCATAACCCCAGGGAGAAGTGTGGGGCACAGCTCCCACTCCGAGTCTTCGCCACACTACTCCCTGTGGGTATGGGTCCCGGATCTGCGCTTCGCTTGTCCGGGACGACGGCGGAGATTGATGCGCGCGATTGCGCATCAATCTCGCGGCGGATGGCTGCGCGCTACTCCGCCGTCTGCTCCCTCAGCTCCGCCACATCCTTCGCCGTCAGCTTCGAGCCCTTCGCGCCGAACCGCGCCGTCACATAGTTCGCCACCGCCGCGATCTCGTCGTCGGTGTAGGCGTTGCCGAACGCCGGCATCGACAGCGCACCATCAGGCGTATGGCGCCTGGTGCCCGAGATCACGATCTGCGCGACGTTGGTGGCGGTGGGGTCGTTGACGGCCCAGGTGCCGGTGAGTGTCGCCATCGGCGACACCGGGCTCTCGCCGCTCCAGCCGTGGCAGCTGGCGCAGGCGCTGGCGAACACCTTCTTGCCGCGGGCGTCGGCCGTCACGCCGTCCTTGTGCGAGGCGGGCGCGACCGGCGCCGTGGTGGCGGGGAGGTCGGGCGAGGGCTGCGGCGGCACGCTGCGCAGGTAAGCAACGATGCTGCTTATGTCCTCGGGGGCGAACTGGCTGAAGCTGTGGTCGACGGCTTCACCCATCGGACCCGAGGCCGAGCCGTGGCCCGGCGCATGGCCGAGCGACAGATACGAGATCAGATCCGCGTCGCTCCAGTTGCCGAGACCTGTCGCCTTGTCCGACGAGATGTTGAAGGCGCGCCAGCCCGCCGTGATAGCGCCGGTGAACTTCTTGCGGTTATCCAGCGCGAAGCCGAGATTGCGCGGTGTGTGGCACTCGCCGCAATGCGCCAGCGCTTCGGCGAGATATGCCCCGCGATTCCATTCCGGGCTCTTCGACGTATCCGGCGCAAAGCGCGTGTCCGGATTGAACACGGCCGACCAGAAGGTCATCGCCCAGCGCTGGTTGAACGGGAACGACAGCGTGTTGTCGGGCGCCTTGGCGCGCACCGCCGGCAGGCTGAACAGATACGCTTTCACCGCGAGCACGTCCTCGTCGGTCATGAAGGTGTAGGACGTGTACGGCATCGCCGGATAGAGCCGCGCGCCGTCATTGCGTTTGCCGTGCTGGACCGCGTTCAGAAAATCCTGGTCGCTGTAATTGCCGATGCCGGTGTCCTTGTCCGGCGTGATGTTGGTCGAATAGAGCGTGCCGAACGGCAGCTTGAAGGCGAGCCCGCCGGAATAGTCCTCCTCGCCCGGCTTGGTGTGGCAGACCATGCAGTCGGCGGCCTTCGCCAGATATTCGCCGCGTTCGACCAGGCTCGCTTTCTCCAGCTTTGCCGGCACGCCGGTCGGCTTTCCGGCGCGGTAATCCGCCAGCGCCACTTTCGTGCCGCCGGCAAAGTCGAGCGGGCCGGGCCCGCGGACGAGGAAGACGCCAAGCGCCACCGCGACGATGGCGATCACAACGATACTTGTGAGGATACGCATCGTGCCGCTCATGCCTTCTTCCCCGCAGCCAGCAGTTTCCGGTCGATCGGGAGGCGCCGCAGCGCCACGCCGGTTGCGGCGTAAATCGCGTTGCGCAGCGCCGGCGGCCCCGCCGTCGTGCCGGTCTCGCCAATTCCGCCGGGTGCCTCGCCGCTCTTGACGACGTGAACCTCGATCTTGGGCGTCTGATGGATCCGCAGCATCCGATAGTCATTGAAGTTGGATTGCTGGACGCGCCCCTTTTCGATGGTGATCTCGCCGTAGAGCGCGGCGGTAAGGCCGAAGATCAGCCCGCCCTCGACCTGAGCCACGATCGTATCGGGATTGACGGCGATGCCGGTATCCACCACCGAGGTCGCACGGCGTAGATTGATCTCGCCTTGCTCGTCGACCTCAGCTTCCACAACGGTTGCGATGAAACTACCGAAAGACGGCTGCAAGCACACGCCGCGCCCGACGCGCGCCGGCAAGGGTTGACCCCAATTGGCTTTCTCTGCCGCAAGATTGAGGACGGACAGGAAGCGCGATTGATTGGCCAGCATTCCACGGCGAAACTCGACCGGGTCCTTGCCCGCCTTGCGCGCCAGTTCGTCGATGAAGCATTCGACCGCGAACACGTTGTTGTTGGGCCCGACCCCGCGCCAGAACCCCGTTGGTATTGCCGGCGGTTCGGCCCGCACATATTCGACGTGGACATTCGGGATGTCGTAGGGCACGTCGGTGGCGCTGTCGATCGCGTCGATATCGATGCCCTTCTGGAAGGCCGGCGGCAGCCAGCGCGCGATGATCGCAGCGCCGGCAATCTTGTATTTCCAGCCGACGATCTTGCCGGCCGACAAGGTCGCCGCGATCGTATCGCGATAGACCGGTCGATAGACGTCGTGCTGAATGTCCTCCTCGCGGGTCCACACGACCTTGACCGGCCCGTCGACCTCTTTGGCGATGCGAACGGCCGCGACCACCATGTCAGGCTCGAGCTTGCGGCCGAAGCCGCCGCCCAGCAGGTGCTGGTTGACGGTCACCTTCTCGACCGGGAGCCCGGCCGCCTTTGCCGCCTCCGACTGCACGCGCGCCATGATCTGCGTTCCGGTCCAGATTTCGCAAGAATCGGGCGTGCAATGCACCGTGGCGTTCAACGGCTCCATCGTTGCGTGGGCGAGAAACGGCAGCTCGAACGAAGCTTCGAGTTTTTCGCCGCTCGCGAGACCCTTGGCGATGTCGCCGGTGGATCTGGCGACCACGCCGTCCTTTGCGCTGGCGGCGCGCAAATCGTCCCAAATCGCCTTCGAATTGAGCTTTGCGTTCGGTCCCTCGTTCCACGTGATGTCGAGCGCATCCAGGCCCTTTTTCGCCGCCCACATGTGATCGCCGACGACGGCGACGAGATCGTCGAGCACGACGATCTTTCGCACGCCCGGAATCTTCTTCGCGGCACGATCATCGACCTTGCCGACCTTGCCGCCGAAAACCGGGCACTGCGCCAGCGTTGCGAACTTCATGTTCGGCACGATGGCGTCGATGCCGTAGACCGCCTTGCCGTTGACCTTCTCGGGTGTATCGAGCCGCTTGAACGGCTGGCCGATATAGACGAAATCCTTGGGGTCCTTGAGCGGGACGTCCTTGGGCGGCGTCTGGCCGCTCGCGGCAGCCGCAAGCGCGCCATAGGAGAGCGTCCGGCCGCTCGCCTTGTGGGTCACCTCACCCTTCGACGTCGTGCAACTGGCGGGATCGACGTTCCATTGCGCAGCTGCAGCCTGCACCAGCATGGCACGCGCGCTGGCGCCGGCTTCACGCAGCGGCTTCCAGAATGCCCGGACCGATGTGGAGCCACCGGTCGCCTGAATGATGAAAATCGGATTGCCGTAGAGCTTCTCGTTGGCCGGTGCGTGCAGCAGTTGGACTTTCGACCAATCCGCGTCGAGCTCTTCCGCCAGGATCATCGAGATCGCGGTGTAGATTCCCTGCCCCATCTCGACCTGCGGCATCACCAGCGTGGTCGCACCTTCAGGGTCGATCCGGATGAAGGCGTTGGGCGCGAACTTGCCATCGGTCGTATCCTTCGGCTGCACCGGCTCGTTGACGGCGGCGCGCAGCGGCAGGTGGAAGGCGAGCAGGAAGCCGGTGGCAAGGCCGCCGGTCAGGAGCGTGCGGCGGGAGACGCTGTTGTGTGCATTCATGGCGGACCTCACGACTGACGGCCGGAGGCCGCCTGCTTGATGGCCTCGCGGATGCGCACATAGGTGCCGCAGCGGCAGATGTTGCCGGCCATGGCGGCGTCGATGTCGGAATCATCAGGGTTGGGCGTTGCCGCCAGCAGTGCCGCGGCCGACATGATCTGGCCGGACTGGCAGTAACCGCACTGGATCACTTCGGCATCGAGCCAGGCCTTCTGCACCTTCGCGCCCGTAGGCGTGCTGCCGATATGCTCGATGGTGGTGATGGTGCGGTTCTGGACCGCGCTCACCGGCAGCACGCAGGAGCGCACCGCCTTGCCGTCGACATGCACCGTGCAGGCGCCGCATTGCGCGATGCCACAGCCGAACTTGGTGCCGGTCATCCCGAGGATGTCGCGCAGCACCCACAGCAGCGGCATTTCCGGCGGCGCGTCGAAGGATTTCGTTTCGCCATTGATGGTGAGAACAGTTGCCATATGCATCCCCTTGCTCGACGATCGCTTGCGGCGATCAATTCGGCGAATTTCCGCGCGACCATAATCATAACGACGCGAAACGATGAAGCGTCGAAATTCCCGGCAATGCATATTTGCGCGACTGACGCGTCAGGCCATGACGTTCACGAATTTGTGCGGCGGCTCATTGGTATGATAATCGTCATATTGTGGCGCATTTTCGCCGCGCGCGCCGTGAATCGCCGCAGATGATCGTGCGAATGCGCAAAATCATGCGATCACGAAATTCGTGCGATTGGGAAAAGCGAGCGACGGCAAGCACGGTGCACGGGATCAATTGCAACGGCCAATAGCCGGATGGCCGACGTGCGCGATGATGACATCATGCTCCTGTTTTGCCCGACGGAGCAATGGCCGCACTAGGCGCTTGGAACGTTCTCCGCAATCCCTGGCAATCCCGACGCGGAGACACCCCCACCCCAGCCCTCCCCCGCAAGCGGGAGAGGGAGCCGAGTGCCGATGCCGCCGCATCATGCACACCACATGCGATAGCCCTGCCCACAAGGGGGGAGGGAACGGAGAGGGTGCTGCTGTCGGCCGCACTAGCTTCGATCTCATCCCATGAGGCTTCTAAGCCATTGATTCCGCGTGCCCCGGCTACTGTGCATGGGGTTGTTTTTCAGGTTTTTGATTGAAGGGCCGCAGGAGCGGCCGTCGCGAGATCCTTCAGCCGTGCCGGAAGCCCATCCGGAACGCGCCCCAGTGCTTGCCGCGGATCATGATCGGCGAGGACAGATCCTTCATCAGCACGAACTGCCCGCCGCCCATGTCGCGGCGGTAGGTCTGGAGCAGGAACGGCTTGGTGTTCGCAGCGACCTTCTTCACCGCGCGATCGGTGAACAGGCGGCGGTTGCGACAATTGGCGTTGTTCCAGACCGGGTCCTTGCCCTGTGGCAGGCGGTAGTTCGGATTGTGGGTCGGCAGGTAGCCGCCCTTGGCCCAGGCGACGCAGAACACGATGCGGGGATCGGCTTTCTGGATCGGGTCCTGGATGGCGGGCAGCACGCGATCGGTGAAGTCGACGTAGCTGGTGAGATACTGCTTTGGATCGGTGCCGGGAATCTCGCGGTACTTCTCGTCCATGAGCTGGTCGAGCGTGATCTCGCCGCGATCGATCGCGGCCTCGAACTCGGCCGAGATCCGCTTGGCGGTCTCGACGACCGCGCGGATCAGCGGCGCGTCCGACGTCTCCACGCCGCTGTCGGCGATCATCGCGATCAGGCCTTCGGAGGTGTCGAGCAGCTTGGCCACCCGCTCGTCGGTGTATTTGAGGTCGCGCGAGGAGAGGTCGACGCCCTTGGCGAGCTCGTTGAGCTCGCTGATGACGGTGTCGCAATGGCCGAGATTGGAGGTCGCCGCGCGCGCGACGCTGTCGATCTCCGCTTCCACGGAGGCGAAGCCCTGCTGGACGCGCGAGATGATGCTTGAGATCTGCTGGGCGCCTTCGCCGGCGGTCTTCGCGCGCTGCGAGGCGTCGCTGCTCTCGCCGATCAGGCCTTCGATCTGGCCGTCGAGATCGCGCACGGTGTCGGAGATCTGGTGCGTCGCCTGGCGGGTGGCTTCGGCAAGGTTCTTCACCTCGCTTGCGACCACCGCGAAGCCGCGGCCGGCATTGCCGGCCCGCGCTGCCTCGATGGTGGCGTTGAGAGCGAGCAGGTTGGTCTGCTTCGCGATCGCCTCGATCGAGCCGGACACCTTGGCCACCTGCGCCAGCGCCGAGCCGACCGCGCTCAGGCGCGCCTCGATCCGTCCAACGGCCGCGACAAGCTCGGAGATGTGGCTGACGGCGGTATCGACCGCGCTGCGCGACTGCGCGATCTCGCCGACCGCCGCGGACGTCGTCGTTTGCACCGCCTGCGACGCATTGGCGATGTCGTGGTTGGCCGAGACCATCGTCTCCGCCGTCTCCTGGAGGTGATGGAACCGTTCCGACTGGTTCGCGACGCGGTTGGCGACTTCCTGGACGTTGCCGGCGATGTCGGCGAGCTCGACGCCGAGACCGCCGATGCGGTCGGCGAGCTGGTCGATCAGGCGTTCAGCCAGCGTCCGGTCCGACCCGGTGTCCAATACTGCAAGTTGTGCCAGAGACATGTACGGGTTTTCTCCAGTCAGAGCCGTGGATTGGCTCTCGGCGGCATTCCCATTCCAGTTTCGACCTTAGAGGATGATTCGCGAGCGGCGTCTTGCCCAGGAGTGCACGAGAGCGGGCACTACAGCTTGTAAGCTGTGCGGAATCCGCCCCAGTGCCGGCCCTGCACGCGGATCGGGACGTCGATTTCGCGCATCATCACCGTATTCCCGTTACCCATGTCGCGCGCATAGCTCTGGACCAGGTACGAGCGCAGGTTGCGCGCGGCCGCGAGCCCCGCCGGATCGTTGAAGATGCGCCGGTTGCGGCTGTTGGCCGTGTTCCAGGCGGCGTCGCCCGGCCGCTGCGGATGCGAATAGATCTTGTTGTGCACCGGCAGGAAGCCGTTGCGGTCGACCATGGCGCAGAACGCCATGCGCGGTTCCTTGGCGAGAAACGCTTCCTGGAACGGCGGCAGTGCGCGGTCAGCCCAGTCCAGATACCTGGTGCGGTATTGCTGTGGATTGGTGCCTGCGATCTCCACATAGTCGGTGTCGAAAAGGTCGTCGATCCCGACCTCGCCGCGTGCAACCGCCTGCTCGAAGATTTGGGTCAGCGCGTTGCCCGCTTCCATCGCGCGGGTGACGAACTCCGTGTTCTCCTCGTGGATCGACCACAGCCGGTCTTCGATCTTCTCGCGGAGCTCGGCATCGGGATTGACGAAATGCGCGCGGGCTCCGGCCTTGGACTGCTCGACGACGCGCAGGCGGCAGGCGCCGACCAGTTCGAGGCTGCCTTCGATGATCGCTTGCGGCGTCAGCCGGCCCGAGCCCGCACCGCCAATCAGCACGCCGTCCATCGCGATCTCGTAGACCGGCATCACGCCGCGCGCGCTCTCGAATTTGAGATGGCAGGGCAGCCGCTCGGTCTTGCGGCGGTCGTCGTGCTCGCTCTGGCGCAGCAGCACCGCGCAGCGCGATTTCAGCTTCTGTGCGAAGGTGGTGACCGCCTTGCCGGCGCTGGCGACGTTCTCGCCATGGGTCTCGGCCGCCTTGGTCGCGGCATCGATCTCGGCCGCGCTCTGGCCGACCGAGACGATGAACTCCGAGGCGCTGGCGGCATTGCCGGAGACTTCGCTCGTGGTGGCATTCTGCTCGGCGACCGCGCCATTGACGGTTTCGAATACCGGGCGGATCGCCTCGATCGCCTGCGAAATGCGGTGCACGGCATCGGCGGAGCCGGCGGCGTCGCGCTGCAGCGCGTCGATCTTCTTGGTGATCTCTTCCGTCGCGCCTTGGGTCTGCACCGCGAGTGCTTTCACTTCGGTCGCGACGACCGCAAAGCCCTTGCCCGCAGCGCCCGCGCGCGCGGCCTCGATGGTCGAGTTGAGCGCGAGCAGCGTCGTCTGCCGCGCGATCTGCGCGATCAGATTGACGACGTTGCCAATGGCGGCGGAGGACTCGCGCAGTCGGTCGACATTGGCGCGGGCTTCCTGCGCCGCGGCACTGGCCTCGTCGGCGAGCTTGCCGGCCGCGCGAACCTGCGCGCCGATGCCCAGCGCGGACTGGGTGAACTTGTCGGCGGCATGGGCGAAGGTGGATGCGGTCGACTGTGCGGCGTTGGTGCGGCCGGTCAGGGCGTCGGTCCGGTCGCGGATGGCCGCAAGCGTCGTGGCGGTCGCTTCGGCGCCGCCGGCCACCGAATTGGCGGCGCGCTCGAGCTGGCGAATCATCGCGCCCAGCTCGAGTTCCAGCAGTTCCAGGATTTCCCTGGCAGAATCGCTCTCAGCGGCCGGGCCGGGCTCGGAATGGGCCGGCGGCGCCGCAGCCTGCGGGGCGGCCGCGGGCGCAGCCATGTCCGG
The DNA here is from genome assembly GCF_038965675.1 of Bradyrhizobium sp. B039. NCBI lineage: Bacteria > Pseudomonadati > Pseudomonadota > Alphaproteobacteria > Hyphomicrobiales > Nitrobacteraceae > Bradyrhizobium > Bradyrhizobium sp. B039. The sequence goes on along the minus strand of NZ_CP152416.1, from coordinate 7,986,804 downwards.
CAGAGGCTTCCGAAATAGTCCGAACGCCATCAGGTCTCTCTTGTCGGGGGACGGTCGTACGCTATTTTCGCAGGCCGGAATGAAGTCAGGGTTAACGATGCCTGACATCTGGGCAAGGGCCACTACGGTGTTACCTTAAAGTCGTAGAGCCTCTTTCATTCCGGTGGGTTGGCGGCCTATAAGGCCGCGCTTCCCACGCTCACCTTAGGCGCACGATTCCTTTACGAGACCACGCATGGCCGGACATTCCCAATTCAAGAACATCATGCACCGCAAGGGGCGGCAGGATGCCCAGAAGTCGAAGCTGTTCGGCAAGCTGGCGCGGGAAATCACCGTCGCCGCCAAGCTCGGCACGCCCGACCCCGCCATGAACCCGCGCCTCCGCGCCGCCGTGATCGCCGCGCGCGCGGAGAACATGCCGAAGGACAATATCGAGCGCGCCATCAAGAAGGCGCTCGGCAGCGACGGCGAGAACTATGACGAGATCCGCTACGAGGGCTATGGCCCCGGCGGCGTCGCCGTCATCGTCGAGGCGCTGACCGACAACCGCAACCGCGCCGCCTCCGACATCCGCTCCTTCTTCACCAAGTCGGGCGGCAATCTCGGCGAAACCGGTTCGGTCTCCTTCATGTTCGACCGCACCGGCATCATCGAATACGACCGCAGCGTCGCTTCCGACGACGCGGTGCTCGATGCCGCGATCGAGGCCGGCGCAGACGACGTCGTCTCCGGCGAAGGCGGACACGAGATCTACGCCTCGACCGAAGGCTATCGCGACGTCGCCAAGGCGCTGGAAGCCAAGTTCGGCGAGCCGCGCAAGGCCGCGCTGATCTGGAAGCCGCAGAACACGGTCGCCGTCGATGACGAGACCGGCGAGAAGCTGCTCAAGCTGATGGACCTGCTCAACGAGCACGACGACGTCCAGAACGTCTACGCCAATTTCGAGGTGTCGGACGCGCTTGTTGCCAAGATGGGCGGGTAGGGGACACACGAACGGTGTGCGCCCTCGCCCCGCTCTGCGGGGAGAGGGTTGGGGTGAGGGGCTGTTTCCGCGTCGGCGGTGATAGAGGGACTCGTGGAGAGTCCCCCTCACCCGGAATCCGCGCTTCGCGCGCATTCCGGCCTCTCCCCGCAAGCGGGGAGAGGCGAAGAGCGACACTTCCCCTGTTACTTCCGTTCTGTTTCTGTTTCCCCCGCCGCAGCCAGCCGCTATCACTGGCCCATGACTGCGCTCCCGATTCGTGGCCCCGTTCGCATCATCGGCATCGACCCTGGCCTCCGCCGTACCGGCTGGGGCGTGATCGAGGCTGAGGGCAACCGCCTGATCTATGTCGCCTGCGGTTCGGTGGAACCGCCGGACGACCTGCCGCTGTCCAGCCGCCTGCTCGCGATCCACGAAGGGCTCGCCTCTGTCCTATCCGATCACAAGCCGATGGAAGCCGCCGTCGAGCAGACTTTTGTGAACAAGGACGGCGTTGCGACGCTGAAGCTCGGCCAGGCCCGGGGCGTCGCCATGCTGGCGCCCGCAATGTTCGGCATCAGCGTCGCCGAATATGCGCCGAACCAGGTGAAGAAGACTGTGGTCGGCGCCGGCCATGCCGACAAGCAACAGATCGCGATGATGCTGAAGATATTGCTGCCGAAGGCCGAACCGCCGTCAGCCGACGCTGCCGACGCGCTCGCCATCGCCATCACCCACGCCCATCACCGCCAGAGCACGGCGCTCAGGCTGAAGGTGGTGGGAGTTTAAGTTCGAGTCATGAGGCGCAACATGAGCCGCACGCACACTCTTCTCCCTCCCCCCTTGTGGGGGAGGGTTGGGGAGGGGGGTAGCCCCGGGCGCCGGCGTCTGTGGCTTACCCCCCTCCCGGATCGCCTTCGGCGATCCGACCTCCCCCACAAGGGGGGAGGTAACAAGAAGAGCGCTGCGCAATCATGATCGGCAAGCTGAAGGGCCTGATCGATTCCTACGGCGAGGATTTCGTCATCCTCGACGTCGGCGGCGTCGGCTACCAGGTGCACTGCTCGACGCGCACGCTGCAGCATCTGCCTTCGCCCGGCGAGGCCGCCGTGCTGTCGATCGAGACCTATGTCCGCGAGGACCAGATCAAGCTGTTCGGCTTCCGCACCGACCAGGAGCGCGAATGGTTTCGCCTGCTCCAGACCGTGCAGGGCGTCGGCGCCAAGGTCGCGCTCGCCGTGCTCGGCACGCTGGCGCCCTCCGACCTCGCCAATGCGATTGCGCTGCGCGACAAGGCCGCGGTGGCACGCACGCCGGGCGTCGGCCCCAAGGTGGCCGAGCGCATCGTCACCGAATTGAAGGACAAGGCGCCGGCCTTCGCCAATGTCGATCCCGCCGTGGTGCATCTTGCCGGTGCCGTCGACGACCAGCGCGCGCCGCGCCCGGTGGCGGATGCGATCTCCGCGCTGGTCAATCTCGGCTATGGCCAGCCGCAGGCCGCCGCGGCCATTGCATCGGCCTCGCGCAGTGCGGGTGAAGGCGCCGAGACCGCGCAGCTCATTCGCCTCGGCCTGAAGGAACTCGCGAAGTGAGCGATCCCAAGGCCAACCGCATGGTCTCGCCAGAGCGCCGCAGCGACGATGTCGGCGACACCGCGCTGCGCCCGCAATCGCTGTCCGACTTCGTCGGCCAGCAGCAGGCGCGCAAGAACCTCTCGATCTTCATCGAGGCGGCGCGCAAGCGCGGCGAGGCGCTGGATCATGTGCTGTTCGTCGGCCCCCCCGGCCTCGGCAAGACCACGCTGGCGCAGATCGTGGCCAAGGAGCTCGGCGTCGGCTTCCGCGCCACGTCGGGTCCCGTGATTGCCAAGGCCGGCGATCTCGCCGCCCTGCTGACCAACCTCGAAGAGCGCGACGTGCTCTTCATCGACGAGATCCATCGCCTGAGCCCTGCGGTGGAAGAAGTGCTCTATCCCGCGATGGAGGATTTTCAGCTCGACCTCATCATCGGCGAGGGCCCGGCGGCGCGCTCGGTGAAGATCGAGCTGTCGAAATTCACCCTCGTCGGCGCCACCACGCGTGCGGGCCTCCTCACCAATCCCTTGCGCGACCGTTTCGGCATTCCGGTCCGGCTGAATTTCTACACGATCGAGGAGCTCGAAAGCATCGTCAGCCGTGGCGCGCGCGTGCTGAACGTCGGCATGAGCGCGGACGGCGCCAACGAGATCGCGCGCCGCGCCCGCGGCACGCCGCGCATCGCCGGGCGCCTGCTCCGGCGCGTGCGCGATTTTGCTTCCGCCGCGGATGCCGACACGATCGATCGCAAGATCGCCGATCACGCGCTGAGCGCGCTCGAGGTCGACGCCGCGGGCCTGGACGCCATGGACCGCCGCTACCTCACCACCATCGCGATGAACTATGGCGGCGGTCCCGTCGGTGTCGAGACGATGGCCGCAGCGCTCTCCGAGCCGCGCGATGCGATCGAGGACATCATCGAGCCCTATCTGATCCAGTGCGGCTATCTCCAGCGCACCCCGCGCGGCCGCCTGCTCACCTCGCACGCCTTCCGCCATCTCGGTCTCGCCGAACCCAATCGCGATGCGGCGCAGTTCGGCCTGTTCGGCACCGACGAAAGCGACGACTGATCGCCGAAGTCGATGAACCCGCAGGTTCCATCCCAGCACTAATCCGAACGCGCGGCGAACGGGATCGCCGTACACGGACTGGAGTGGGAAGGAATGGAGCCGACGGACGACACGAGGCTGCTCAAGACCATCGCGGCCGCGCCGCAGCTGCGCACGCCTGACGAAACCGAGGCGTTGCTGGATTCGATGCCGCTTGGCGAGCTGGCGTCGATGTGGTGCGCGCTTCAGCGCGTCAGCCGTCGCGACCAGATCGGCAGCATCTGGGCCATCAAGGTCTATTTCGACCATCTGCCGCATCGCAAGCCGCAAGCCGCGCTCAATCTCGTGCTCGATGTGCTCAAGACCGAGGCCGACAAGCCGACGGTGATGCAGCTGAACGACAAGTTCCTGCTGGCGCTATTCTATGCGCATGGCAAGGAGATGATGGCGCGTGTCGAGCAGGAAGCCGCGCACAATGACAGGCTGCGCTGGCTGCTAGGCGGCGTGCATGTCGGTCCCGACGATCCCTTGATGTCGCGTATTGCAAGCCTGGCCGATCGCGAGGCGTGGCATGCCGACCATCTGGCGCAGCGCACGCCGCGCGAGCCGCTCGATTGCGCCAACATGTCGGTTGCCGAGCTCGCGGGCGCCTGGGTCGAGCAATATTCCAGATCCGAGCGCGACCAGGACGACAATCTGTTCGCGATCATGGATTTCGAGCGCGACCTGCGCGAGGACGATCCCGACAGGATGATCGACCTGATCCTGGAGATCCTCAAGATCGAGTCCAACCCGGTGCTGCTGTCGCTGCTGGCCGCCGGTCCCCTCGAGGACGTGATCAGCGCCGGGACGATCGACCGCATCGAGCGCGAGGCGCGCGCCGACGCACGTTTTCGCGACCTGCTCGGCGGCGTCTGGTACTACCGCGCGCCCGACGAATTGAAGGCGCGGCTGGATGCGCTTATCGGCGAGAGCCGATGGTAGCGCTTGTGCAGACGGTCTGCACAAGAGTACCCCAATTCCGCTTCAATCGGACCGCATCAAGACGCCGTAGCAGAAGCGGGCTTCCATGATCACGCGCCGTCATCTCATCCGTTCCTTCGGCGGCCTGTCCGCTCTCGGCTTCTCGACCGCCGCCTACGGCGTCGGTATCGAGCCCCACCGGCTCGGCGTCACCCGCTATCATCCGACCCCGCGGCAATGGCCGGCGGATCTGCCGCTCAAGATCGCTGTGATCGCCGACGTCCATGCCTGCGATCCCTGGATGTCGCTGGAGCGGATCGAGGCCATCGTCGACCGCGCCAATGGTTTGAACGCCGACCTCGTCGTGCTGCTCGGCGACTATGTCGCCGGTCTTCACCAGGTCACGCGCATCATTCCCGCGAAGGAATGGGCCAGGGTGCTCGCGGGCCTGAAGGCGCCGCTCGGCGTCCACGCCGTCATGGGTAATCACGATTATTGGGTGGACACGGCCGTGCAGCAGGCCGGGCATGGCCCGACGGTGGCGCATCGTGCGCTCGAGGCGGCCGGCATTCCCGTCTACGAGAACGACGCCGTGCGCCTCACCAAGGACGGCCGCCCGTTCTGGCTCGCCGGCCTCGGCGATCAGCTCGCTTTTCTGCCGGCGCGGCGCTTCCGGAGCACGGGGCGCTTCGGTGCCGACGATCTCGCCGCGACGCTCGCCAAGGTCACGGACGATGCGCCAATCATCCTGCTCGCGCACGAGCCCAACATCGCGCCGCGCGTGCCCGCGCGCGTCGCGCTGCAACTGTCCGGCCACACCCATGGCGGCCAGGTTCGCCTGCTCGGCTGGTCGCCCGCCGTTCCGCGGCAGCACGGCCTCCGGCTCGCCTATGGTCATGTCAGGCTGAAATGCGACGTCATCATCTCCGGCGGCCTCGGTTGCAGCTTCATGCCGCTCCGTGTCGGCGTGCCGCCGGAGATCGTCGAGGTGACGCTGGGAAGGACGGGGCCGGCGGTGGCGTAACCCGCGCTTGCACGGCCGGCTGTTTTTGCGCAAAACGGGCTGGTTGCAAAAAGCGAAGAGGCTCGCGACGTGACTGCCCATCTCGACGGCGAGATCCGCGACGGCCGCCACCACATGCAGGTCCGCGTCTACTACGAGGACACGGATTTCTCTGACTTGACGTTATCATAGTAGACGAACGCACTGATCTCTCTCGTCTTGCGTCGATTTTCGGGGAAAAGATTCATGCTAGAAAGGGAAGCGCTGTTCAGGTACGGAGTATATTCGTAGGGCATCCGCTTGCGAACCGGATGCACCACGATGCTGTCGATCAAGTTGCGAAAGGCGACGCGGGTTTCGATGGCCTTCGGATTAATCCTCAGCGCGGTGACCAGTCTCTTGGCCTCCGAATGATATCGGTCACCGAACTTTGGATGGTCGAACGGGATCACGTTTTCGCTGCCACTACCCAGCAGCCGCAAGCGCTCCTTAACGGTTTCCCGTTCCACATCGCACTCATCGATCCGCTTGAGCAACTCATCCGGCTTGCGACGGCTGTTTGCGATGGCATATGACAAGCGTTCGATCTCAGTGGTCAACGTACGGAGTCTACGCTCTAAATTTGCGTGTTCGCTGTTCTTTTTCCGATCGTTCTTACGCTCCTCCTTCCAAGCACGCATCGCCTCTTCAATCGCTTTGGGCGAAAGCAATTTTAATTCCATTTTGCTTGAGACATCCTCAAGTAGCACGTCCATGTCAAAGCTCCGAGTGTGCTCACACGTGCCTCGTTGATGCGCATTGGCGCATGCGGCGCGCGGAGCGCCATTCCTGGAGGATTGAGCGATTCGCATATTCCCGTTGCAGACACCACACCGGAGGACCCCAGCAAGTGGGTGCTCATTATTGCGCGGGATCACAGGACGGCGCCGCGGCTTGCCCGTCGGTCCGAACATATGGATGGCGCGGCCGCTGCGAACCTTCTGCGCCCTGTCCCAAAGCACTTGCGGAACAATCCGCAACTCGGGCTTCTTGACAATGATGTGCCGGTCGTCCGGATTGCGGCGTTTCTGTTTCTTCTGCGTTTCCGGGTTCAGAATTGTTGATCGAACGTTCCAATGTATTTCGCCGATATACAGCTCGTTGCCGATAATGCCGCGACCGTGGCGACCGCCAGTTATGCACTGATGATTCCAGGTCGTGCGACCAGCCTTGTTCTTGTGACGGGTGGCGCCAGGCGAGGGCAAGCCTTGGCGCGTGAGATCGGCCGCAATATCTCGGGTTGAACGCCCCGATACATATTCGGTGAAGATGCGGACCACGATCTTCGCTTCGTTCTCATCGATCACGCGCTCACCGGGCGCGCCCGGCCTTGGCCGGTAACCGTAAGCGTATGAGCCAGGAATTCTTCCACTAGCGACAGCATTATCATGGCCACGCCGAACCTTGTCGGCGAGCTGCGGCTTATAAATCGTGTTGTAGAGACTTGCGATGCTGATGTCGGTGGCAGTCGCGTAAACGCCTTTCTGATCCATCAGCTCAACGCCATTGAACTCGAAAACTTGCTTGAGACGCTGGATGGTTGCGGGATCGCGCGACAGGCGATCGAAATGCTCAACGATCACAACATCAAAATCATGGTTTCGCACGCCATTGAGCAATTGCTGATAGCCGTCCCTCGCATTTTCGGTTAGGCCAGACTTCGCGGCATCAACAAATGCACCGATGACATCTAGGTCGTTGCGTGCCGCGATCTTCCGGCAGAGCAATAGCTGACCGTCAATCGAGGTCGCCTTTTGCATGTCGCTCGAATAGCGGGCGTATAACACGGCCCTCTTTTTTATTGGCCTCGTCATCATGCCCTTCCTCCTTTTGGCTGCTCCAAACCGTCGTTTTCGTCTCGTGCAATCTGCCGTCCGATGGCGCGCGCCAGCTCAAGCCAAACTTCCTCATTGTCAGGATTATCCCAACCCTGAGGGTGGGAAGGATCAAGCGGTCGGATGATCGCCTTCTGCCTCCGAGGCGATCGGATTCGAGTACGCATATGGACCGACCGGCAAACGTTAACGTAAATTGTCGCCCAGCGCGATAGCTGGGCTGTGATCACTTGCGGCGCCTGCTTCTGTTATTCGGAGCGTCGATCGCGCCGGCAGACACCCCCCGCTGATTTCACAATTTTCGTCGGCGTGGTGTTCAGGTTCAGATCGTCCTTCAACCACATCTTTCGTCAGCCTTGGCCGTGCGCCGACAGAAATCACAGAAGGTCCACACTTGACGTTTGCCTCTGGAGTGCTCACGGAAGTCTCGATCTGAGTAATTGTGGGTCCAATCATGTTGACCGCTGCAGCGGTTAATGAAAATGAGAGTTTTCTGGTGTCGCGGTGCTCCACATCGGGCGTTAGCGCATTCCTGCGATACCGGTCGTAGGCGAGAGAATTCTTGCCAAACAAGGCGGAGTAAAAAAACTTGCGCCTGACGGCGACGAAAGTCCGATGCCCGTGTCCATATTTAGCGGTGCAGTTATCCGCTCCGTCTGATGCCAGCGGTTGCCGCAGACGAGACGGCTTCATTGATCAGTGAAATCCGGCGGTCGGCCGACAAATCGTGGCGCACGACGCTAGATGCGGTTGTCCTGATCTGAGTATACGCACGGAGGAATTGCTGAGACGCCGCCTGTTTTAGCCACTACCTTCGACGCTTGGGGAGATATGGAAGACCACAAGGGAGGCCTTCTTCGGCCGGTGCCGCAAAATGCGGTGGAGTCTGAAAAGACAATCTTTTTGCAGGAGCCCATCCAATCGCGAAAATTTTCCACGAACCGGCCTCGCAAGCGCTGATCTTCACCGTGGAAACGCGTCTGATGGGCGATGCGGCGGCTTGTTGCTCCCGGTGGATTGCGTTGCTTCAATCCTTGTCGTCTCCGAGGAAGCGCAGGTCAGCAGATAATCGTTCGCCGCCTTCTGATCGTCGCCCGAACCAAGGAGCCGATTGGCCGCCGGCAGGGCACTCACAGCGGTGAGCGAGTAAGCAGTACCTGCTCTCCATTGTCCCCCACGTCCTCTATACAAGCCTTATTGCCGGCCTGGTCGGCGTGTTCTACTGGGGTCTCCCCGGACTCTGACACCATTGATTGGTGTGCTGTTCCCGGAAGTGGTGCGAGTGACTGTCTTCGTCGCCTCCGCCATCACGGGCGTCCTGACGCTGCGAGTTGAACCGACTAACGGGTAGTGTCTCAGTTTGAAATTTAGCGAGACTTTGTCGGGGGGCGCGGATGAAAAAGAGGAACTTTCTCAGTGACCGTCAATCTCGCGCATGAGCAGGTAGCGCCGTAGCACTGCCGCCGCCTCCTGCTCTGAGACTCCGCTCGTTTGCTTGCTGGGCTGGCCGTCGATGATCGGCGAGTAGGCTGCCGCCTGCCTGACCGCGTGAAGGTAGAGCTGGCTCCGGAAATCTGGACAGGGCGGTAAGTGGAGTTTCTGCCTGACGGCGGGCAAGATTGTCCCGCGAATCAGGAGAGACGATGAGCAGACGAGCCCGCCGGCAACACGCACCGGCATTCAAGGCCAAGGTGGCGTTAGCGGCGATCAAGGGCGAGATGACGCTGGCCCAGCTGGCTGAGCATTTCGACGTGCACCCGAACCAGATCACGCAGTGGAAGTCCCAGCTTCAGGAGGCGGCGGCCGAGGTGTTTGGTCCTGGCGGTGGCAACAGAGCGAGCGAGTCCGCGGTAGACGTGAAAACGCTGCACGCCAAGATCGGGGAGCTGACGCTTGAGAACGATTTTTTAGAAGGCGCGCTCAGCAAAGCCGGCCTGCTGAGCGCAAAGCGATGATCGACCGTGAGCACGACCTGCCGATCACCAAACAGGCGGAAGTTTTGAAGATCAGCCGTGGCAGTATCTATTATCTACCACGTCCGGTGTCGCCCGCCGACCTCGCGATCATGCAGCGGCTTGACCGGCTGCACCTGGAGTTTCCTTTCGCCGGTTCGCGAATGTTGCGAGACCTGCTGGCTGCCGAGGGGTGCAAGATCGGCCGCCGGCATGTCAAAACGCTGATGCGGCGGATGGGGATAGAGGCGCTCTATCGCCGGCCGCGTACCACCAAGCCCGAACCCGGGCACAAGATCTATCCGTATCTGCTGCGCGGGATGGAGATCACAGGCCCGAACCAGGTCTGGGCGATGGACATCACCTACATCCCGATGGCGCGCGGCTTCGTCTATCTCGCGGTGGTGCTGGACTGGTTCAGCCGCCGGGTGCTGTCGTGGCGCGTCTCGATCACTATGGAAGCCGCATTCTGCGTCGAGACGCTGGAGGACGCTCTCGCTCGCCATGGCAAGCCGGACATCTTCAATACCGACCAAGGCTCGCAGTTCACGGGCGCCGCGTTCACCGGCATGCTCGCCAGTCATGGCATCGCCATCAGCATGGACGGTCGGGGCGCCTGGCGCGACAACGTGTTCGTCGAGCGTCTGTGGCGCAGCATCAAATACGAAGAGGTCTATCTGCGCGCCTACGACACCGTGTCCGACGCCCGCGCCTCGATCGGCCGATACCTCGCCTTTTACAATGGCCGGCGTCCCCACTCGAGCCTTGACGGCGGCACCCCCGATCAAGCTTACTTCAGCCCGCTGCCGTTCCGCGCGGCAGCCTAACTCTGGCAGAAACTCCACTTATCGACGCGGAATTGCTGTTCAGATAACCGGGGCCAGCTCTGGTGCCGCATCTCGTCATCGGTCATGCGCCGGTTGAAGTAGAAGCAAAGCGTCTTCTCGCTTTCGGCATCGCGGCCAGCGGCGGGGCAGCGCAGCGGCTCCTGTTTCGCGCCGCTGACAAGCCGCAGCGCGGGCCCGGGGTGCGGTGTTCCGGTCTTGGGGGTGTCGGACACGGGACGATCTCTCTCAACGTGTGGGTGAGGCTACGGGCGGAGTTTTGGGCAGGCGGCAGGCGCGCTTCTCCGCATCCACGGCGATCGCCGAGAGCGTTTCGTTCTGATCAATGAGAAGAGAGATCGCCTTCGTCGCCCAGTCCTCGTAGGTCAGGGTGCCGGTTTCCCACAAGAAGACAAGCGCGCGGGCGACCGCGTTATGGCGGGATAGTTCCTGCAGCTTGCAGAAAAGCTCGGCGTTCATTTGTACGGGCATGATCTTCTCTTCGTCAGTGTCGGGGTTTTCAGTCGACACTAGTCCAAGCAATGCCGGCTCGAGTCTGTCGGCGCGATCTTTCGTGATCTCACGTTCGGCACGCGACACGCGCTCACCGAGTTCGCCGAGGGCTTTTCGCTGCCTAGCGAGCTGCTTCTGCAGATACGCCATGCTGATCTATGCTCGCTCTGCTTTGTCATCGCGGGCGATCCTGCGTCAGTCGTCGGTGTGTGAGCCGAGTATGCGGAGCCGGAGCATCTCCTTCGTTTCTGCCATCGTTTCGGGGCATTTAACACCACAACCGGTTCCATAATCGGCGCCGATGGGCCACCTTTTGCCGTCTTTCTGCATGATCGGCGGAGGGTTAATAAACCCGGGTGGCGCTCACCCTCATCTGGCGGTCCTTGCAGTTTTTCCAGTTGCGCCGGGTCCCAACGAAATCCCTTCAGGCGATAGGGCGGCGCGCGCGGGATTTCGGAGGCACAATGGTGGACCCAGTAGCTGCAACTCTCTGGTGCTTTTCGTGGTCTGTTTCAAAAACCGCTTGCATCTCGCGGGGCGTCCACAGATGGGTTCACGGCCTTCTGTAATGGGCCCGATGATGTCAAGCCTCCCGAGTGAACGTCTCGTCGCCGAGCTCATGCTTCTGTCCGTGGTCAACGCCTGGCCGCCACATCATGCTGTCAGAGGGAGCGGTGAGCCTATCTAGATGCGCGGGGTTCGTCAGATGACGACCACTGGCCGTGTAACGGCTTCACCGGATCCACCGTCCCGGCGACGGGACTTCGGGCACCGAGCTTCAGTTCAGCTCGGTTGCGTTCTTGATCTCCTAGACGTTTTCTATGCTGCGATCGGGCCGGCGTCAGTCCATCGGTAAGTTGTGCCGTCGATCCAGATCCGATGCAGGATCACTGCGAGCTTGCGTGCCAGGGCGACCTTTGCGCGCTTTGAGCCTCGCCGCTTGGCGACGTCCATCCCCCAGCGCTTGAGTTTTGAGAACCGCGTGATGCGCGACAGCAGAACATTGGCGGCTTCATACAACACCGTGCGCACCGTCTCGTCGCCGGCCAACGTGATCCCGCCTGTGACGTCCTTTTCTCCCGATTGATATTTCTTTGGCGTAAGCCCGAACAGCGCGCCTGCCGCCTTCGATTTTACGATGCGATGAGGGGCATCAATCGCCGATTTGTAGGTAACAGCCACCAGGGGGCCAACGCCCGGTACTGTCATCAGCCGGCGACAGACTGCATCGTCACGCACAATTGCCAGTACAGCCTTGTGCAGCCTTCCGTACTCTGCCTTCAAGGCCGATCGTGCCGAAAGCATCGCACTGGCAATACGCTCCAATGTCGCTTGCCCCGCAACCAACTCTCGGATCCGCGCTTCGAAACTCCTCCGCGTCACCGGGCCAACCTTCAGCCCGAAGCCGCGCAAAATCCCTCGGATACTTAATTCCACATCGATAAGTCGCCCGAGAAGCTGTTTGCGTGCGATCAGGAGTGCCCGGATCTCCTGGGCGCCGACCGACTTCGCGTGTACCGGCTGGAACCATCCCATCCGGATCAACTGGGCGATCCCGCGGGCATCCTTGCGATCAGTCTTCACCGTCATTGCAGACAATGCGGCCTTAACATGTCGCGTCTCGAGCAGGACTGCCTCGAGCCCCGCTCCTTTCAAGCCTGCATGCAGCCATTGCGACAGCGGCCCCGCTTCCAGCCCAATTCGCTTTGCTGCAAAGCCAAGCCTCTCGAAAAACTCGACTAAGGCGTCGGGTTCGCTCGCGACCTTCGCTTCCTTCAGGATCTTACCCTGGGCATCCACAACGCACACGCTCGACAGTTCCAATGACACGTCGATTCCGGCATAGTTCTCCACGGCTGTCCTCCGTCTCTAGATGCTTGGGGCCGACTCAAGTCGTGACCCCGTTTCATCATCTATCGGGGGACAGCCACCATCATGACCCCTTGCTCGAAGCAGGGCCCATTACGGCATCTAGTTCTACTTGGTGGGAAACAGGCTCTCCACGATTCGAAAGTCAGAAAGTTATTCGTCACGCAATCGCGCGAGACATCGGCACGACCACGCCGTCCGCAGCGCGCTTGCCATCGCAGAACGCGGCCCAATCAGCCATCATCGTGCGCCGCTTCGACCGCGCCGATATAGGTCTTGATGGACATGGTGCAATCGGGGTTCTTCGAAATCGTGCCTGACGGTGGCGTTGCAGGCAAGTCTAACTAGGGAAAACGAGCCCTCCCTCAATCGGCTCGGTGGTCCCACAACTCGGGGCGGCTGCCCCGGCAGATGATACGTCAGTAGTGGCCGAGACGTCTGATTTGGAAGCGCTGTCACACGCTTACGTAATAGGCCTCACCTCGGTCCCTGCGTGTAACGACCACGCAGGTTGTACCCCGCAGCAGAGGTTGAGCACTCGCCAGATCTTTTGCTAAGCGTTCTGCCGCACGGAAGGCTTGCAGCTCGTCTTCGAATGCTAACCCGCCGGGGTCGTCGACATTCTGCTTGCCTGCCAGATTAAAGTAGAAACGGGCCATTCGTTCGCTTCGTTGCCCCACGGGAATAATGATAGTATTGGGCAATTAAGCAGAAGTTCTCTGATGTAGGGCCTCATGATGCCGAAATTCTGCGAATGATTGGCAAAATGCGAAGCGCTTCCGTGCGTGGGCTTTGGAACGGATTGAGCCCGCACGAATTGCTGCCGACGCCGAGAACGCCTCGTTCTATGGTCCAGAGATGCAGTGCTATTTGTTCTGCTCGGCTGCGCTGGCCGAAACCGCTGCAAAGCGGATGCTGCGTCCTATCGGCTGGCGAAGGCTGTCTGCCAAGACGTCACCACGTTTCATGGCACAGAGCGAGATACGTTATCGATCGGATTCCACGGGGCGCGACAACACGGCCGGACCCAAGCTGATTGAGCAGAAAGACGGCGGATCACAACCATCAAACGCTGCTAAGCGTCATGGTTGCAATGCTAAAGTGCCTCGCCGACCGGCTGGGGGAACAACGTGGTTAAGGCAATTCGTAACACCGTCATGGCACTTACTTTTGTCGGCGTCGCCGGCAGCAACATGTTTTGGAATTTCATGAATGATTATATCGCCTGCGGCCTTGCGCTGGCGGCTTCAGTCACCGCCGGCTTTTGCGTTGAGCGCGTCTTCATCGAGCGGTCCCGTCGCGAGATGATCCGCCTCCACGGCGCGGACTGGCATTCGGCGGAGGACCGACAGCCCGGCGCATGAACGCCACTCCTCGCACGCTCGTCATCTTCATCATTGGATTCTTCGCATTCGATCCCAGGGACCTGCCCTGATGACAAAGCCGTCCCAGCCATTCCGGATCGCTCGCGTCGAGCGGCTAGTGGAGCTGCTTGAGGCAGACTACAGAATGGCAGTTGATCCGAATACCAGTGAGAGCAACACGAAATCGGAGGCGTCCGATCCGGAGGTGCTTGATTGCCAAGTGCTACCCGGTCCTGATCCAGGAGGATGCGAGCAGGCGCCTTCGTTGCGAGCGAACCCTACGGCATGGAGGTCTCGACCAAGGCGGTCGGCACGCCCGAGGAAGCGATAACGATCTGGAACGGCGACCGCCACAAGCTGACCCCGACGTAATCGAGCTACGCAATGACCAAGGGGCCGCGCTTGGCTAGAGCTGGTTTGTGCAGCAGCGCCAGGAGTGGATTCGGAAACCTTGCGCGTGTTCGGCTTCATCAACCGCGAGCACAAAGTCAAAATCTCGACGCCGCAGGGCTCGAGCGACGTGCAGTTGTTTCAGCGGCGGCGTTCGGGCGTGATATATTTCAGCACTTCCGCCAAGCGCTACCAGCCGGTGATCGAGTTTGCCTCCGGCATCGAGCCGGTGCAGCTGAGAAGGAGAGACGACCGTCAAGGCGCCGCGTTCGTCGAGAGAGTTGGCCGTCAGGGCGATGTGGACGGACTGCAAGTGATCCTTGGTCTTGGGCATGAGGAGCAGTGATAAGCGCTTCCTCCTTGGGCCACGTGACCTGGTTATCCACGCCGATCTGGAGAGGTGGGAGCCGTTGCGGACGCAGAGTGTTTCCGGCAACACTCCTGCTCGGCTTCCTCGGGGGCGTACTCTGAGGCGTCGCCGTCAAGCAGCGCGAAAAAGCGCGCGGGCAGCTCACACTCCCGAGCCAGCCGGCGAAAGTACTCTTGAGTAAACGACATTTCGCCCAATGCCGGCCCGCCCATCCGGTTGCGGTCAGGATCGAAATCCACTTCGCGCCCCATTGAGAGGAGCGAGACAGCTTCCCTTGGTACAAAATAGGCGCGCCGCTTTTCTCCGTTGCGGTGGTAGACTAGGCCTGCACCAATGGGCCTCACAACTCGCCGGCGCGGCGACGGCATTGCTTGCTGGCGTTGCCGTCGCAAATGCGAGCCACTGCTCTCGCAAGAATGTGCTCGGCACGTCGCGCGTGATCGCTGTCGATGCGAAGGAATATCCACGCGTCGGGCGACGCGCGATACGCCAAGCTCGATGCCGGTCTGAACCCTCAAAGTTCCGGCTATAAAATAGGAGCCTCGCCCCTATGGAGATAGGGGCGAGGCTGCTCCCTGCCCCCGGCGGGAGCCGCGCTGCAAAGAACAGCGCGCTACGGCGCAACGTTCGTTTCCCTCCGGGGCTGGTCGTTCGGTGGGCCGACAGAGACTCACGCGCGTTCCGATTTTCGGTCCTCGGCGGCTCTTACGACGTTGCGCAACGCAATTTCAGAAAGGCGAATAACCAGCTGTTTGAGACGAGCAATCTGTTGCTTGCAGTGCTCCAGTTCGAGCTGTTCGTCCGTCATCACAGATACTTCATGGCGATTTCCGTTGTCGTCATGATTCATATCGAACCTTTTCCGAGCAAGTGAGTACGAACGAAGAGTTTCCCTGTGCTCGCCAACCATTAATAGTCAAATCAGGGCGGCGGCGACAAACACAGCACGGGACGTACGAACGATCCCGTTACTCGCCCGAGCGTGTTGCTTCGGCCACAGATTTGAACGTTATGTACAAAATATCGTCCGCTCGGCTATGACTCTCGTGCTTTACGCAGCGGTCGCATCGCATTCTCCCCCATTAGAAGCTCGGAATCGCGCCCATGCCCCTTTTCCGGATATTGAATGAGACCTATTGCAAAATGCCTCGACACCGGAACTCTACTTTAACGCTGTACTGCGCCGAATTCGCATGCGGGATGCTATCAAGGCCTCTATCGCTTTGGTGCTTCCATCTCGGAGGGGGCGGGCACTTCCAAGCCCGGCGCAGCAGAACCTTGAAAACGTATTGATCAAATCTAGAAACTTATTGGGCGTCAGTTGCGATCGCAAACGCGACCGTCATTAACGAGAGGTGTGTGGGGTGTGCATCGAGATTGTTTGTTCCTGAATAGTGGCGAAGCTCCGCTTGACGATTATTCTCGAGCTTTCGAGCGAGCAGTACCTAATTATTCTAACACTGTGAGCGCGCTCGCCGAGCTGCGCTCGATTGAAACCCGGAGGCGCCATTCAACCCAGCCCAGCGCTTAAGTATTCATTACATTGGCCTCGGATTCTTGCGCTTGCAGCTAGCTTGATCAGTGGGTCGGCATAGTTTGCTGATCTGGAGGCTTGTTTGACATTCGGCAGTTGGCGCGAGTGGCAGCGGGGCAAACGGTCGACTGTCAGGCAACATCGGCAACCGTTCAGACGGGCGCCTTCCTGCCGATAACAGAGACGCAACTGCGCAGCAGGCCGAAACCACAAAAATGGTCGATCGCTTAGCCCTTCTCGCGACGGTACTGATCACTCCATCAAAGCTGGTCTCGATCTGTAAAGACGGAGTGGCAGATTGGGGAAGCACTTGTCGGATCGATGTAGCCAAGCTGAGAAACGTTGTCGCGATTGCGGAAGCTGGCGATAAGAGAAGTTCACTTCCTCGATGAAGTCGACGCTTCGGCGACCAACATGTGCCATCATAAAGCGGATCGCCGGCCGGTTTGACCACCTGCAATCTGCTACGGGCCTGTTCGGCTGCCTATTGCAATTATCGCCTGATCCGGTCGTCCGGCCATGAATGCACGGTGGCGGCGTCTCTGATCCTAAGGAAGCCTAGCGATCTGGTGAAGACGAACCGCCGGGACGCTGTTTCTCGCCCGAGTGCTACTCGCCGGCGAGGAAGCGTCCGGTCCCTGCACGTCGCGCAGCTCTGACAAGATTTCCCCAGCTTCCACGGCAGCAGTTCAACGAGGACGGTTGATCGAGTGTTCCGTCAACCATGCGGGGGTGACGGGTCATGCAGGTAGGCGGAGCCCAAACTCCCTAGCGTGCAGGTTTATGGCCACTGCCGAACTATCCCGAACCGTTCTCCAGGAGATATTGTGAGAGCACACGATGATCCCGATACTCTGCGGGAAATCCTTAGAAGGCCAGCAGGGGGCCTATCCTCGACCGGGCATCCGACCGCGCGGCCGTGTTCGGCGCGATACTCCTCGGGCGAGATGTCGATCGCCAACGCCGAGATCGCCACCTGCACCCGCCTGAGACTAGTAACTGGACGACGAGAGGTTCACCGCGACTTTACAAAGTGTGCGCGTATTTGTACGTTCCGTACAAAGTTTTGGCGCCACACCAAACGGATTCTCGAATGAGATTCTGCCGGCTTTAACAAATTGCCGGTAAATCCCGAGCGTTAGATCTTAGAAAGAGCTGGCCCCGGTTGTTTGGACAGCGCCCCGCTGGATTTAAGTGGATTCCTGCCGGGTTATGCTGAACGCGGGGCTTTACGATTTTGTCGTTGCGTCGGGAGGGCGTAGCCCGACCAGAGCGACGACAAAATCGTCGGCGACGGTCATGCGGCCATCACCATAGCTTGCGTGCCGAAGTAAGCCTCGTCGGGCGTGCGCCCGTCAAGGCTCGAGTGAGGGCGTCCCTGATTGTAGAAGGCCAGATACTTGGCAATTGACGCTCGCGCCTCGGACACGCTGTCGTAGGCGCGGAGATAAACTTCTTCGTATTTGACCGTGCGCCAGAGCCGCTCGACAAACACGTTGTCGCGCCAGGCGCCCTTGCCATCCATGCTGATGGCGATCTTCGCGTCCAGCAGCACATCGGTGAACTCGAGGCTGGTGAACTGGCTGCCCTGGTCCGTGTTGAAAATCGCGGGCCTGCCGTGCTTCGCCAACGCCTCCTGGACCGCTTCGACGCAGAAGGCCGCCTCCATTGTGATCGAGACGCGATGGGCCAGGACCCGTCGGCTGAACACATCGACGACCGCCGCGAGATAGACGAAGCCACGCCGCATCGGAATGTAGGTGATGTCCATTGCCCACGCATGGTCGGGCCGCTCGATCTTCAATCCGCGCAACAGGTACGGGTAGATCTTGTGACCCGGAGCCGGCTTGCTCGTGTTCGGGCGACGATAGACCGCCTCGATCCCCATGCGCTTCATCAGCGTCGCGATGTGGCGGCGACCGGCGTATACCCCCTCCCGCCGCAGCAACGATCGCAGCATACGCGCTCCCGCGAAGGGATAATCGAGATGCAGCTCATCGAGCCGACGCATCAAGGCAAGGTCCTCGGCCGAAACTGGCCGAGGTTCATAGTAGACCGTGCTGCGAGCCAGCTTCAGGACCTTCGCCTGGCGCACGATAGAAAGATCATGACCGCGGTCGATCATCGCTTTGCGCTCAGCAGGCCCGCCTTGGTGAGCGCGCCGGACAAAAAATCGTTTTCCAACGCCAGCTCGCCGATCTTGGCATGCAACGCCTTCAAATCGACCGGCGTCTCGGCCGATGTCTTGTCATGCCCAAACACGCCGGCGGCGCCTTCCAGGAGCTGGTTTTTCCAGATCGTGATCTGGTTCGGATGAACATCAAACAGTTGCGCCAGCTCCGCCAGTGTCTTGTCTCCTTTGACCGCAGCCAAAGCAACCTTCGCCTTGAATGCCGGAGAATGCGTCCGGCGGCTCTTCTTCGTCATCTTCGCTCCTGATTCGCAGCAAGAATCCTCGCCGCTGTCAGGCAGAAAATCCACTCAAGCTACTGTCCGAATTTGCGGGGCCAGCTCTGAAGGGCACGCACCGTGAAAACGCTAGTACACTTTTTACGCGATGAGTCCGGGGCTACTGCCATAGAATATGGGCTGATAGCGGCGGGTATTTCGCTTGCAATCATCGCGGTCGTGAATGGGCTAGGCACTAAACTCAATACGAAATTCGCTTCGATCAGCAGCTCTCTGAAATAATCAAAAGCCGCCTCCCTTGGCGACCTCTTTTCTCCACCGCATGTGCAAGAACAGCTCTAGTCAGAGGCGAGCTAGTTCTCTGAATTCGGCGGAACTTGAGAATTGGTGCGGCGAGGGGGTGAACGGATCGTCTCGATGCTGCTGCTCGGAAATTCTTGTTTTAGCGAAAGACACCTGGATGAGTCTTTTGGTCGTCGGCAGATTTGCCAATCAATCGAAAGTGGTCCTTGAGGCATTTCAGTCCGTGACGGCCTGTTTCTCCCGCTTTGTCTCGGCTCGAGGGTCGATCCGAATTGCGATCTTGTGCTTTTGTCTTGCGATGAGCGCGATCGCAGTGAGCCTCGGAGGGTATTCCGTCCTTGGTATCCGGCACGCAGGCGACCTGGTTGCGCGGACTTTCGATGAGTCCTTGATGTCGATCAACTACGCACGTGCGGCTGGTGCCGATTTTGCCGCGATGCGCGTGGCATCTTCACACGTCACAAGGCAGCCGTCGGCCCGTCCTCGACTAGATGATGAAATCGACAAGCTGGCGAAGACGCTTTCGGAAGATGTCACTATTGCGGCTGAAAGGTCGCAATCAGCGCGAGCTGCGAAGGCAGCCGCAAAAGTTAAAGAAGCTGCAAACGCCTGGGTCGCGATTCATCGCCGTCGCTTTCAAGCTGATGGCACCGGGAATAATGAAGCGAGCGCTCGGGAAATCGATGACGTTGACCAGCTCTCAAACGTCGTAAATCAGCAGATTGAATTGCTGGTGAACTATACGGCCGGGGATGGTTTTCTATTCCGTCAGCGAGCCCTTGCCGCGATCAAACGGGATCTGCAACTGAATGTGGTGGCGCTGACCGTTGCGCTCCTTCTGTCCGGGCTTTTTTCGTGGTTGCTGGCACGGCGGATTATCGGGCCTGTCGCCATTGCGTCGAAAGCGGCAAGTTTGCAGAGCCGCCGCGCGCTCGAACTCGATCTTCGCGAGGCCATGGACAAGGACGAGTTCACTCTGTTCTATCAACCCATTTATGACCTGCGGATGGACCGGATCAGCGGCTTCGAAGCATTATTGCGCTGGCCTCATCCGAAGCGTGGCCTGGTGCCACCCGACCAATTCATTCCCATTGCAGAAGACATCGGTCTCATCACTCCACTGGGTGAGTGGGTTCTCAACCGCGCCTGCGAGCAGGCGGCCGGTTGGCCGAGCGAGCTCAAGATTGCCGTCAATGTCTCGGCGACTCAGATTCGGGATCCAAGATTTGCAGAGGTTATCGCCAACGCGCTTGATGCTTCAACGCTGGCCCCGCACCGGCTCGAATTGGAAATCACGGAGTCTGTTCTCCTTGGAAACAGCGCCGAGACGGTTGCAACACTGCACAAGCTGAAGGCGCAGGGGCTGAGCATCGCCTTAGATGATTTTGGTACTGGATACTCCTCGCTGAGCTATCTGCGCAGCTTCCCCTTTGACAAGCTCAAGATCGATCAGTCATTCGTCCGTGATGCAACAGCGACAAATGGATCTAAATTAATCGTAAGAGCCATTACCAGCCTTGGAAGAAGCCTTGGCATAACAATAACGGCGGAGGGGGTCGAGACGATTGAACAGTTGGATCAAATAAGGGCGGAAGGGTGCAACGAGGCGCAGGGATTCCTATTCAGCCGCCCGGTCCCTGCTACCGAGATCGCATCAACGATCCTGAATCTGAGAGGCGGCCTCGCGAGACGTCATTTAAGCGGTGCGATGACCGGCTAAGACGAACCAGGACTTTCCTGAGTGTTGTTCGGTCCTGAGTTCGCTCTCGCCGTTGGGTTTCAATGCGTTCAGGATCCACATGGTGCGTCGACATGTTAGCAACCGAGCCACAAAGGTTCCGATCGTCGGGCGCGATCATAATCAACGGCGCTATCAGCGCGCCGCAGCTCCTGCCTACGGTTTTGTTGAGCGCTCTGAAATGAAACTCATCGAGGGCTTCCATTATAATGTCACACGGGCCCACTTCATCAATTGTTGGCGCGCCCCAGTCATGGAGGCGCAAGGGTTCTCTGAAGGAGATTTCGATTAATCGCCAGCATCCGATACTTGCTATTAAGGCTTTTTTTCCGGGGTTGCCATATAGGAGCACTATATCGTCGAGGAGCCGATGAGGATCTGGGTCAGCTTAGCTTTGCTCGCGGCCCTTTTTCCGCTGGGCCAACCTTTTGCCTCGGCAGCGGCGGAGACATCAGCGGATGCCACGGCGCGCGCCAGCTATCGTCGGCCGGCGGCGATCCCTTTTCCCGATCGTAATCCCTACACGGTGCCGAAAGCTGCTCTCGGGGAAAGACTCTTCTTCGATGCGCTGCTCTCGAAGTCCCGCACCCGTTCCTGCGCAACGTGCCACAATCCGTCGCTTTCCTGGGGTGATGGCCTCGCGCGTGCGGTCGGCGAGGATCCCAGCGGCCTGCCATTGCGTGCGCCGACCCTGATCGACGTGGCGTTCACCGAACCGTTGGGGTGGGACGGCAAATTCAAGACTCTCGAAGCCGTCACGTTCGGGCCGATCACAGGCCGGCCCAACATGAATTTGACGGAATCAGAATTGATCGCGCGTCTCTCCGCTATCCCGGCCTATGCTGATGCATTCGCAGCCGCATTCGGGGACGGTGCGATCACGCGACCCAGGATCGAAGCCGCGTTGGCGACTTTTGAACGAACCATCGTGGCTGGCGAAGCGCCATTCGACCGGTGGATCATGGGAGACGTGACATCCGTCAGCGCCGCGGCAAAACGCGGCTTTGAGATTTTCAACGGCAAAGCCCATTGCTCAAACTGCCACAGTGGACCATCGTTCACTGACGGATCGTTTCACGATATTGGCGTCGCAAGGAACGACGACGTTGGACGCGGTCGGCTTTTTCCGACGTCGCAAAAGCTGCGGTACGCATTCAAAACGCCGACACTGCGCGATGTCGCGCGGCGTGCTCCCTACATGCATGATGGATCGGTCGCAACCCTCGAAGAGGTCATCGAACTCTATGACAAGGGTGGGATTGACCGTCCGAGCCGCTCGCCTTCAATAAAGCCTCTATCTCTGACGGAAAGCGAAAAGGCGGATCTGATCGCTTTTCTTCAGACGCTCACCGCATCCTCGACGGATACGACTTTTCCCAGGTTGGCGCGATGACCGGTACCCCGATCGCGCGGTCGGGGAGGCTCTCAGGGGAAGTGCGGCAATGCCGCTCCCAGCAAGCCCAACACGAGGATGAGGAAACCGCCCGCCCACGTCTCCAGGGTTTCACTGCATGCTGTGAGCCGCATCGCGGTGCGGGCCAGCGCAGAGCCGACTGGCACCCTCTTCGTACGAAACGCACCAAACATGGACTACTCCGGACATCCGTTTTTTGTCTGACATTCAGTACGACACTTGCATTGAAGGCCCGTCGTCAAAATCTGTAAAATTGAAGGGACGTGCGCGATAGTCTCGCCGCACAAATCCTTGCCGGCGTGTCCCCATTAACCCAGCAAACAACCTTCGGATGCGAGCGCCGTCACATCCTTAAGATTTGTGCTAAGTTGAACAAATCGTCAGAGGCGGGCGCTTTTCCAAAAGGGGTGGTTTTTTATGTTCAGGTCTCCGACGCGGGATGCCTTTGCGGCATTCCGGAGAAGCTCCCTTTTTGCAAGGTCCATCGTGGCACTTTCTTTCTGGTTCTTGGGAACACAAGGTGCCAGTGCCCATGTCAAATGGTTCTGTGCCTATGACGCTGCCGGCCAGCCCCGATGCCTCGAAAACGTACTGTGCCAGGATTTTGAACTGCTGTTGGCTCTTGCCCTGCTCTGGTTTTTTTCCGGCTGCATGGTTGAACGGACGTCTTTGGCTGAGCTGGCGGCCCGCTCCCTCAACCGCTTCACGGACGGATTGCGACTACACACTGAGGAAATCATCCGGGCTGTCTGCGGATTTTTCTTCATCTCGCTTTGGGCGGTGGGCGGTATCTTGCTGACCCCGGAATTGAAAACGACTTCGTCAATGGTTGGGCCTTTGCAACTCGCCATCGCAGCAGGCCTGCTGTCGCGCCGCACGATGCCCTTCTCCGCGGCGGGAATTGTCGTTCTGTTCGGGCTCGCCGTTCGAGATTACGGCACGTTTCATCTGGCCGATTATCCGATCTTTTTGGGCCTTGCGGCCTACCTCGCCCTCGCTGGCTTGCAAAAAGATCTGTTCGGCGTTCCGCCACTCGATGTCGTGCGCTACGCAACCGCCGTCACGTTGATGTGGGCTTCGGTGGAAAAGTGGGCCTACCCGGAATGGAGCTTCCCACTTCTGATCGAGCACCCCGGCATGACGCTCGGGTTCGATAGTGAGTTCTATATGCGCGCCGCTGGCATGATCGAATTCACGCTCGCGTTTGCCCTAGCTTGGACGCCCTTGGTCCGGCGCGTTGCGGCTGCCATACTGCTTGGAATGTTCATCAGCGCGTGCTTCGAATTTGGCAAGCTTGATGTGATCGGGCACTCGGCGATCATCGTCGTACTGGTCGCGATACTTTCCGATAATCAGCCGAGGGAAGCCGACTATCGCGCTCCCTGGCTCGCTCCGGCCGGACTATGTGCGGCGTTGACGGTTACGCTGTTCGCCTACTATGTCGGTCATGCAGCGATCTTCAACACCTCAATTCTGTAGGGCCCTACTTTTTGACGTGCACGCCAAGCTTCATCTTGGGATGAATGCCGCACAACACAGTGTAATCACCAGCCACAGAAAAGACGACGTCGAATTGGCTGCCTGGCTGTTGATCGCCAGAATCGAACTCGAAGGTGTCTGAGCTCAAATAGGTGTGGTGCATGAGCTCACCGTCATCGTTGATAAACCGTAGGGTCTCGCCGCGCTTTATTACGATTTCTTGGGGTCTGAATTCTCGGTCCTTTTGCGAAATTACATAGGGGGTGGCGCCTAGAGCGGCTCCAGCGAGGAGCCCTCCCACTATTGCGGCTATCATCTGAAAACCGAACTTGCCTGTGCGTGAAGGTATTAGCCTTTCTCTCATTCCGACCTCACTGAAGCTAAATTCTATAAAAATGCGACCTTACCGCGGACCGCCGGAGCCCGGGACTAGCGACCCTTATGACAGATTGATCTTTATTTTGCGCCTCGGTTCCAATCATTATTAGAGGAAAACTGACGCGAGGCAGGCGGCCGGCTGTGTCCACGCAGCATGTTTGCGCTTTGGCGGTGCGAGGGGACTGCCAGTCGTCGCCAGGTGTCCCTGCGGCGAGACAAACGGTGCTCCCTCATGGCATCAGCGGTTGAAAAGGTTGATTGATTGTCTTGAGATCATCAGAGCAAAACTCGTGTGGGTCACAATGAATTTCGGCATAGAGGGAGCATGACTAAACTCTCGCCTGACATCTGAAATGTTCTCTGGCGAGGCGCGGTTGCCTTAGTGGTGCTGTGTTCGTCTCACGCAACGGACTTCGCAATCCCCGGCCAGGCGGTAACAGCGTGGCGCGCTGGTCTGACGGCGTTCCGGCGCCGACGAGTCCAAGGCGAGTTGCTCCACACCCCGGTCGGTCCCCGTCAGGCGTTGAAATTCGTCAAAGACGCCGTCTTAAGGCCGGATTTGTGCTCAACGCGCTGCACATTGCAGGAATCCGTATGGGTATTTGGCTACGTTTCCAGCAGATATCCACGCTATGAGGACGCACTGCACTATGACCAATCGGGTGCCAGCCGTCCTTGAACCGCGGGACAGCTCGGGTGACCCCGCTCTCGCAGGAGTTACCGGCACACAGCCGACGCTTCGTCGGCTCGATAGCCTGCGACCTAATACGCGGCCCCCTGTCAGAAATGCTATCCTGTCCAGAATTTCTCCGGACGGCCTCGCGGCATTGGGGGAGTGCCTTGAGCCGATCGTCCTGAAAGAGCGTATGGTTCTGCAAGAGCCGAAAAGGCATGTAGAGCACGTCTACTTCGTGGAGTCGGGCCTCGTCTCGCTAAGGGTTGTCGCGGCGGGGAGCATGCTTGAAACGGCCGTCATAGGATATCGGGGTGTGGTCGGTGCTTCGTTCTTGTGGGGAGGACATCTTTCGACGCATCAATCTGTGGTGTTCTTTCCCGGAAGCGCGTACAGGATCCGTGTTGAGGAATTGCGCCGGCTAGTAGAAGAGCGTCCTGAGATCCGAGAGCATCTCTTTGAGTACGTTCAAGCGCTGACATTTCAGTGCGTTCAGACAGGATTGTGCGGGGTTCGGCACGATCGTGAACAGAGGCTCGCGAGCTGGCTTTGTTTGGCGAGTGATGCTGCTGACGTTCGTGTGCTGCCAGTTACCCATGACTACCTTTCGTCTGTCTTGGGACTTCGTCGCGCTGGGGTGACGCAGACTCTAAGCCGATTCGAAGAACGAGGGCTGATCCGCAAGATGCGCGGTGTCTTGGAGATTGATGAACCCAAGTGCCTCGAGAAAAGGGCATGTTGTTGTTACAAGCTCATTTCAGGCGCCTATGCCTCGTCTCAGTCCGCGATTCCAGCAAAAGAGCTGATGGGGTAACAACGTCGCATAGGCTTCACCTCTCCAGTTCATATCGAGACGACTTGCCGAACACGGTATTGCTGCGCGGAGCGAAGAGCCGAACAGCATTTGCGCTTGACTCCTACTCAAACAAAGCAAGTTTGAGGATAGAGGTTCTAACATCGATGGCGCCAGAATCGCCTGGCAAGTGCACCGTCGCGAGGATTGCGGGAGGTGAGGAGCTTTTTCAGTCTTGCGCCGGCCCGTAGTCGCTCGCCAGGAACTGATCTTGTGTCCACTGCCTCAACGCATCATCGTTGATTGTCGAGTTGACTAGGGCATTCCAGTTCTCACCTGCCTCTTTCCATTTCGTTCTCCGGTCCGGAAGGCTCCGCAGTAACCGGAATGCGCTCGTTGCAATCTTGCTTGCCTCTTTACCTTCAGCAGCCTCGCGGATCACGTCCTTGAAAGTTTGCTCCGGAAAGATCCACCCGGCGCCCGTGAAGCGCTCAGCAAAGATGTATTCGAATGAGGCCCGAAACGTAACGGCTGCTAGAGCATCCTCGTGTTCCGTGCCTTCACTACGCACGTCAAACCATTGCAACAGTCTTCGGACAGCGGCAGCGGGAGCAAACTGGCGATCACCGAGAGTCAGAGATACGAACATGTACGCGATGTCTGATTGAAGTTCGTTGTCCAGGGACACGTACCAGTCTTTAATCGCTTGAATAGGTGACATAAAATAATCCCGAGAAACGACGCCAAGGCACGTGCTGAGGATCTCCTCGAGAATGAACCTAGAGCTCAGGGATGACCCGCGCAGAGTAGCGCGCTTCGAACCGAAGTATTAGCGAAGTGTCTACCACCCGAACCGCCGAATGCAACTGCTCGGGACTGGATCGGTGCTGGTCAACCTGCCGCTCGAGCTCTTCTACGAGGGCGGAGAATAGGCCGAAATCCGCCGCGTCGGCGCGACGCTGGGCCCGCGCGCGCCGGGCTCAGCGTCACACGCCGCTTCGGAGTGCAGACGTCGCGAGAGCGATCTTCAAATCTTAGGTCGCTGCGTTTGCAGGAAGATTGAAAACTACCATACGCGCGTGAATATATCCGCACCCTTCAACCTGCTAGGCTTGCCTTTGTTATCAACGTAGAACAGCGTCCAAGACGTTGGCATCTGAGACCCCTTAATTGTTCCAACCCAGCGGGTAAAGGAATTGCACTGGGCAAAGGTAACAACAAAATACAAGCCGGTTGGACTAACGGATCCCGCTGCAGGATACGGGATGCCCTGGCACGCAAACCCTTGAGCATGGTTTGTGAAAGTCCCTTGTATCGTCCCGCTATTGGCGGACCAAATAAGCAGTTCCGAACCTCGTTCATTTTTCCAGTATGAGGGAGCGGGAAGCCCCTGCGCCATGGCCTCGGCGGAAAGCAAGAAGGATTGGGCGAGCAGCAAAAGCCCCAGAAGTCTCTTCATATTGAAGCCCCAAAATTAGTCGCTTAAAGATCATGTAGTGTGGTTCAACTTGAGGTCATGTTCGCTGCTCTTATCTCGCATTAGGCAACGGAATGCGGCGCATATGCGCCAGGTAGCGCTGGATCGCGGCGGAGTCGGACTCCGTCGAGCCCCCCGGCACCGTTACCCCGACATGGTTCCTGGCGGCCGCGCGCCGAGCCCACTGCTAAAAGTGGATCAATTCGCCGGAAAGCACCAATGCGACACGGGCGGCGAAACACTGACCGACTACGACTTAATGGGATTGAACATTCATCCCGAATGGTGGCTACCGACGGTTCTTGTCCTGGCCGGTCTCAACATCGGAGACTTCGTCAGCGTGCTGATCAAGGCTGTGATGGGTCGCCGAAGCGTTTCGTCTTGATCGGCGACGGTTAACGAACTCGTTGATAGCATCGTAAGCCTGAAGCAAAGGCGGCGTCAGCGAAAAGAAGACGCCCAGCCCGATCGCGATGACAACGTGGCGAAGAGAAGAGCTATCATCCTCTTCGCTTGATGGTTCGGCGTTCTCCTTAATTAATGCGGGTGAAAGCCTACCGGCGGTGCCGTTCTGACGGCTAGATTTCCGCGGTTTGCGCGGAGGAATCATGACTAGTACAAAGAGGACGTTGATCAACAACCAAATACTTAGAGCTATAAGAATCGTTCGCATCAAGTGTCCCAACCCGCTTGCCAAACAACGCTGCGAATGATCGATCCCGTAATCGGCCTCGATCGTGTGATTATCACATACCTCAGAAATCAATCGGTTAGCCTATCGCCTCGGAGGTGCATACAGCCACGATCGAATATGACGAAGCGCGTCTGCATGTTGTCACCGCGAAGTCCACAAAAATGCAACGGCAAGCGTGGTAGACGCCAGGAGACCTATGAGCGCCGTGAAATCTCATGTGCAAATCTCTTTAGTTGGGCTGTTGGCCGCGAGCTGCACGAGATTGGCCAGCGCGAATATCCAAGAAAGATGACGGTCCCGTTTAACGCGGAAGAAGCGGCGCAGAAAGACAGCGCACGAAGGCCCTCCTGCGCTGATTATCATCGCGACTGCCATCTACCGGGATCAGTATCATCAACCATAATTGGAATGCCGCCCGGATACTTGCTGCGGCATGTGCCAAATCGGCGACAAGGAGCATCAGCGCGGCAAAAAACGCGCATATGATGCGTTTCATGAAGTTTTCCTTCACGTTATGTGGGAAATGCGTGAAATCATTGCGCGGCGATTCTAGGTCGCTAAAAAATCGGGACCGGAAAGTCGGGAGATCTGTCTGCGCCGGCGGGAGACCCCTGCGGGGCTTACTCGCGGCGATTGTGTCGGCTATAGGATTGTCCCGAGCCGTCAGTAGTTCTGAACGCCGCACCCCAGAATGACCCACCCCACTCGTCGATGGCTGCTTGCCGCACTGGCCATCCTGGCGGCCGCCGGCGTGGTCTACAGAACAAGGCGCGTGACGAACTCACGGCCATGAAACTTCAGCAGGCTTCGATCGGCCGCGCTTTAGAGGTCATCAAACATCAGCAAGCATCTACCGGCCGTGATCTAGAGGCCGTCAAACATGAGCAGGCATCCACCGACCGTGATTTAGGGGGCCATCAAACATGAGCAGAAATCGACCGATCAAGCGATCGTTGCGCTGACGAACGCTTTGCGAACCTACCGCTCCGAGGTGACCGACTTCGCCGCGCAATATCAGGCGATGTCCACTCGGCTGATGCTACTCGATGTGGCGCACCGGCCGGCATCGGCCACTGCGCTGCGCCTGATGCGCGCGAAGCTTGACGTGATCGAGGAGGCCCTGCAGCGCCAAAGCATCCTGCTCGCGCAGAAACTAGCTAATCTCAGCAAGACACCTGCGCATGCTGACCCGTAGACACCTGCTGGCAGGTTTTTCCTTGCTGGCATGCCCGACGATCTTGCGGGCCGCATCCGCCGTCGTAGTACCCGAGCCATCTCAAAAGCGCATAACCTCACCAATCAGCGTCAGCCATGCCGGGATCGACGGCGCTCAGATCGGCCGCAAAGAACTGCTTGAGGCCCACCCCTAGCCAATTCGCCCGCGGTCGGACTGTCCACGTCTCACCTACCGGCTATACCGCCGCAACTTGGCTGATGCAGCGAGCGGCACCGATGTGGGAAGCCGCGGGCTTCTTGGGTATGAGCGAAATGACGCTTCGCGAAACCTATGGTCATCACCACCCGGCCCGCCCTGCGTACCGCAGCGAACGCTATCGGAACGCATTCGGCACCGAGCAAGAACGTAGGATTGGTTGTTTCGTTGGTTGACGAAAAGACGAAGCGCGAACGGGCGGGCCAAGCCCTCCTTGAAAATACTGGTGGGCCCGGCAGGACTCGAACCTGCAACCAGACCGTTATGAGCGGCAGGATGCGGCAGGATATCGATCGGCTTCGTTGATTTTGCTGCTTTTTCGTTTGAGTTTGATCGCGTTCGTTGCGTTTTGTTGAGGTCGTTTCTGGTGCGAAACTGGTGCGGTTAGTGAATCGGGATCGAACTTGGCTAGCCCCGATCGTTCGGAACACTGCATGTCGGGGTGTGAGCCTGGCCCATGCTGGATTGGACCGGGACATCTGAAAAAGCGAAGCATCATCAGCAGTTAAAAATGTGAGTGACGTCGTGACGGCGGGCGAAGCTTCTGAAGACCGTTGAGGCTGATCTGACCGGAGACGACGACACAGGTCTGACCGATCTAACAGAAGGATCCGATGTCGATCGTACGAGAAATATTCAGGGCAGCGGAGCAAATTACGACATCATCTACTTCAGAGGGCGAGTCGAGCAAGGGGGGGCCGGTCGAGGTCTCTTTCTTGAAGCCTCGCTGCATGCACTTCGCGTCAATTTTACCCGCCTTGGGTCGTGTGGGTGCCAGATGCCCGCAATGGTAGTGCCGACGAGACGCATTGCCATTGCAACTTGGTTCGCCCCCAGTCTAGCCTGTCCGGACTTTCAGTCCGGCATATCTGATAGAGAAGCCGCAAGTTGGCTTCCGAGGTCATTTGATACCTCAGATCAGATTCTTTCACGGATTTTCGAGCGATCCGCTCTTCCACTTCTACTAGCATTGTATTACGATGCTACTTTCCTAGCATTGCAGCAAATGACTGCTAGAGCCTCTGACACAAACTTCGTCGCCTGGTTCGCCGTAGTGACGGTAGATGCTGCCATAATGGCTGAATTTTTCTAGCGAGCGAACATGTCCGCGAGCCGAACAATTCTCATAACGGTCCATGGGATTCGAACGTTTGGGGAATGGCAAGAGCGGCTTAAGAGCCTCGTTCAGGACGCAAATCCGAACATCGACGTCAAATCGTACCGTTACGGCTACTTTAGCGTTATCGCCTTCCTGATTCCGATTTTTCGCTGGCTGGCTGTCCGATCTTTCCGCAACCGGCTTCGTGAGATTATCCGGGAAAATCCAGGAAGTTCGATCACGATAGTTTGTCACTCTTTCGGAACGCACCTTGTGGCTCACGCCCTCCGCGGCATCAAGCCTGACGAATTACCTGTCATCCCAGCACTGATCCTTTCCGGAAGCGTCCTTCGATCCAATTTCAACTGGCGTCGCTTGCGTGCGACTGGAAAGTTGAAGTTGGTGGTCAATGATTGCGGAACGAACGACGGAATTCTAGTGCTGAGCCAAATGCTGGTACTGTTAACTGGTATGGCCGGACGGGTCGGCTTCTACGGATTCACCGACGACTTCATTGTCAACAGGTACTTCGCAGGCGGTCACAGCCATTACTTCCGCCCTGTCGGGAACGATCCGGATTCGTTTATGCGCGAATGGTGGGTACCCATCGCCGCTCTTGCTCAAGCTCCGAAGCCGGCCGGCGCGCTATCGCTAGGCGGGACTCTGCAAGGCGTTTTACATGCATTCATGCGGATTGCGGATCCATTGAAGGGTGGACTGTATTTTGGACTGATCGCCATTTTAGTTTTCTTCGGATACGTTCAACCGCGACGTGAGACGGCGCTTGAAGAGGGACGGCGCCAATATCAGGCCGCCGCCGGACAAGTGGGTAGCGACCGGCTCGTGTCGGATGCCGTGGCGTCCCTCGCTCGTCTGATCAATGCAGGGACATTCACTACCGAAAGGGACGTGGCCCGAATGTCCGATGTCGCGAGGTTCGGCTTGCAACGCCTGCTCACCGCGAACGAGGTTCTTGCTACAGTTCCAGCGGGAAGCATCTTCCGGTGGTCCGGTGGAATCTACCTCAAGGGGGATAGGGTTCTGCGGCTCGACGTTCCGCCGCCGCTCTTTCAGTTTCGACACTCCGACGCTGGAGTATCGGTCCTTATCACCGAGAAAGTAGTCGAGGTCGTTGAGCAGGAGCGGCAGCAACGTCAGATCGAGTTCATCGTGTTTGATCTAAAGCGTGCCACGGTTCTGATGCGCGTTCCTATCAACCACGATGGTCGCGCGAGCCGAGAATTTGTCGTGCGACCCTTGCGTGCCGACCGGAACCGCATTCTCATCGAATTTGCCGTGAGGGAAATCGAAGGAGACGACAGTACGACATACTACGTAGGTATTGACCTTGCGCGCCGAACAGCCCGGACATCGGCGATAAGGGAGGATATTGATCTCCGCTTTCATTCGAACTGCCAGAACTTGGCATGGTTCGACGATGAAGATAACGATGCAAAAAAGACAATCTCAATTGCACCACTGAGCTACCTGTTCGAGGATGCTATCGAGAGACGCACGGTGCCGCGACATGAGGATACGTCGAAATCCTATTCTGATGATCTACACCAGGACTGCGGAACGACTCTAGAGGTTCTCGGAATATCCAGGCTGCAATTCCCTCGATCGGTTCCCGAGCAGAAACTGTTCCAGATAGTGCAAGCCCCGACAATGGAGAATGAGGCAGCCGAAGATGCCTGCACGCCCGACCACAATCTGGGTACCGATACGCGGGTAGTAAAAGACATGACGTCGCTTGACTTGACGTCCATGAGCCTCATCAAAGGGACCAGCACGTCGCTTGAGCAGGCTAAGTCAGACATCCAAGATATGGGATGCCCTCAGATATTCTCCGGAAGCAAAGGGAAACAATATTTAGCGACAGCTATCGCAGTCGGACAATGGATGTACGGTCGTGTGATTTGTGAGATGATAGACGAGCGGCGGGTCGGTAGATGCGGGATCTACCCGTTTGCGTCCGAAGGTGGGGGCAGCATATGGAAGTCCGCTGCAGGAGATCTCGCAGTCCTCGGCGACGCGAGGACTGAGACGAATCCAGGCGGGTTTACAATCGTAGAACTTGCGAGTGGCACGCAGCTCGCGCCCAATGACATTCCACCTGGAACTGTTTTTGCCGCCGCGGTCGATAGCGAACGGCACGCGGTGATGGTGATCTCCGACGTGGAAGGATATCCGGGCGCCGCAGAGGTGTCCGCCTATCGCCTCGAAGCTGATGAGGTGAAATTGACTGGTCGGCGCACGTTTGAAGCGCCCTATGACGGCGTGCTCACTCACGAACGCGGTTCGGCCAACAAGAATGATGCGGCTCGGCCCAGGTTGGTGTTCACGGGCGGCGCGTTCGTCCTCTCCATGATGCCGGACACGCTAATCGCCCTCGACGTTCCAACGCCGACGAGTTGGTTTGATCAGGCCGCCGGGACGATCTCGAGCTGGTTTGTAAAACGTCAGGTGCTCCCGGATGCGTCGATCCCTCTTCGGTGGAGCGTACAACAGCTAGACCTAGGCGATACAGTTGCTGAGCTAACGGCGCGATCTGGAAGCCGAATACTAATTGCGCAGGTCGGTAGCAAGATTCGGCTTTACTCAGCACTAGACGGCGAAGCATTGACACCGCGCATCGATCTGGCTCAATTGAATCTGAGTTGCGTAGGCCGGTTGCTGTCAGCCGTAATCGAAGCGGATGAAAGTCTGACGTTCACCCTCGAAGGCTGCCGCGTACAGCGTGCTCCACCAGCGGCCGCCGAACGTGTTCCACATCTGGTCTCTAACCTCGAGCACTATTTCGAGATCGATGGAGTGAAGTCGAACGAATAGGAGTTTGCGGAGGAGCGGCTGCCTCATGCGTTGCAATTATGGGCAGGCAGAGCGCGCCGATGGACCACGGTGTAGCGCAAAGTCTGAACTCGAAACAGGAATTCGGTTTGTCTGTGCTGGCGGCGCTCAGACGGGTCCTGCTAGTTCGTACGCGGCCAAGAATGGGATGCTTTTGCAGCGCTTCGCTTGCACGTGCCAGATAGCTTGTTCTCAAGAACAAAAGCGTAGATCGCAAGCGTAGATGCGCTTTGCTTCGATTGAGTTCGGGCACGCCATTGCGCCTTTGGTCCATACCTCGTGCTCTCGTCGCTGACGGTCGGACTGCACCTTCAAACAGGAATTATAACGGGCGATTGACTTCAAAAGGGCTCCCCACGTCGGACCGCCATAGTCGCGGTTGTCCGGTTTCAGGCGAAGCGCATTGACTTCTGCCTCGGATTCGGGCCGCACCCGCACGGTTTCTCCCAAGGCACCTGACGGACGCGGCTGTCCGGCCTCGAGATTGATCTGGTCGATGAGCGCACCGAGAGGGTCGTTCTGCGACCAGTTGCGCAGTTTGAAGTTCTCGACACGCTGGAGCGCCTCAACGATTGTTCGGCGTAACCACTGATGCCGGTTGTCTTCAATGTCGATCGGTTTGGCCAAGGCCATGTGGCTCTGAGTGATTGGCTCCTGCTCGAAGCATCCGGCGGTATGGGTATATATGCGCTCGACGACAGTCAACTTGAGTGCCGGGATCTCTGCGACCGTTTCGTACGCGCACGATACGACAAAGGGTTTTCCCTGGCGCGCCTTGATTACCGAGCCCCAGTCCGTCTGCAACCCAGCCAGGAGATGATTGTGTCCTTCCAGCGTTTGCAGGTCCGTAATCTGGTGCCAGCCCGCGCCATACCATTGCGCGACGTATTCACCCCAGCAAACTTTGCGCAAGATGGCTGGAATCCAACAACCCCACGTCTTGACGAAATCAGCGAGCGGTGCACCTTCAGAGGGTGACCCGAGAAGGCCGAGGCCCACGATCCGGTCGAGACGAGCTTGCTCGCCATTCAACTGGAGACGGACAATGGCGCGTCTCAGAACAATACCGCCCATGCTATGGGCTACAAAAAGGACGTTGTTGTATTCGTCCAAAATCCGAAGGAACTCCGGATTGCGTACGAGCGATTCACCGATCTCGGTCGCAGAAATCGTTGCGGGCGCCGCATCCATATAGCTAACCGTATACAAGTCGATATCGCCGAGCGTCCTGCCGCCGGGCAGTGCTGCCGCGTGGTCCCGCTCGAAAATTGTGAACCAGCTCAGTGCTGGCTTTCCGTTCACCGTTCGCTTCCCAGGCTCGTAGCGCGGGCATTCGAAGGATCGTTCGGCAGCATCGGCATTCGTGGTGCTGCTTTCGAAGGTCGAGCAAGGACCGCCTCCAAGCCCATGGACGAAGACCAAGGCGACATCCGCGCCTTGAGGATGTTTACGAATGGTTTCGACCCCGATCGCGGCCGCGGAGCCTATCGAGGTGAGGAGAAGCATGAAGACCAGGAACCCTATTCGCGGCATCGGGTGCGTCCTACGGCTCTGGGAGACTTGACCATTAACGTGACGGGTTTCTCGCCGCGGACCACTAACTCGAGACAGCCGCGTGCGCTCATGTCGACGAACTCAAAGGAACCAGCCTTGTCCGAAATGACCTCTGGTTTTTCGGCCTGAAAGCGGGCAAGAATCATCTTGGGGTTGTTGGCAAGGTAGTCCACCAGCGCCGCTGCCACGGCGTCGCCTGCCTGGCCCGACACGGCTGGTCCCAACAAGATCAGAAGGCTGATGAGGAGCGGTTCTGGCTCGAGCTTGTTCGGATCGATGGCGAGATAGGCGGCGGCTGTCTCCAAGGGCGTTGGCTCAGGCGGCAATTTGATGTCGCTGCTCTTCACTTTCTCTTCAAGAAAATCGACGCGGAGATATGCTGTGTCCCTTGTTCTGACCGACAGGCTGCCGCTGCGCACGCGATCCAGAAATTGACGCTGCGTTGCCCCGGCTCGATTCGGATCAGTGAGCTTTTCGTCGTTGCCGCGCGCAGCATCGAACCAGCGAAGCTGGCATGCGCCGCCGCCCGGTTCGATGATCCGGCACGTCCCTCGCGGCGCGAACGATGCGATCGACCGTACCTCACGGCACGCACACTGGCACTGCGGTTCTGGGCTCGTTCGGCATTGCTCGTCCTGCGCGCGGAGCGAAACGATTGATGAGCAATACACAACTGGAAGAAGCGCGAGAATTCGTAGCCGTCCCATTGTCTATCCCCGGATCTCCGACGAAAGCCGGCCAGTCCTACCCGACCAACGGCCATCGCGGTAGTTGTGGACCTTATCATGCACGCCCTCTGCTGAACACATGCTTATCGTATTCCGGAGCCTGCGGGCGCTACGAGTGAACCGAGGGCAGCCGGTCTACGGAACGCTATGCAACCAGAGGCGCCGTGTCACGCACTCGCGCTAGCGTGTAGCTGACATTGGTAATAGCGACGCTATCCCATTCCTGGCCGGTTTCGTTGGTTTGATCGCATCGGCATCGCGTATGACATGCAATTCGTTTCTTTGCATCAGCGAGATACATCGCGGAATGACCATATGCATTCGCCGATGGATCCCAATAAAAGATCAAATCTCCGGCGGCGAGTTGAGAAAGCTTGTTCGCAGTTTGCGTGTGATTTGCCTTTTCGAGTATTGTTTCGATCAATCCGTCCTCGGTCAGTGTGCTGAACAATCGACGGGCGCTGATGACCCCATAGATCGCAGACGGGAAATCCCGGCGTATTGGCAGTCCGCCGCCGGCCTCGTTTGCCTCATGTCCAAGGCAGCATGAGAGAAAGTGGGCGCAATCATCGACATTGTCGATCTCCATCCCATCTGGTCGGCGCGCTGTTTCGTTAGTGTCAGTGCGGACGAAGATGGTCCCGTTCGGAACCTTAACGTAAGGAGTTGCTTCGCGAACGCCGATGTATCCATCAGAGCATGACTTCGTCCAATACTTGCGGGCGTACGCGAGCGCCTTGGTACGATCGTATGTCATTTTACCTCGTTATGTGCTCAGTTAAAAAACAGATCGAAGCAATGTCATTTACGACGACGTAGAAGACGTACGCAGGCATGCGATGGTATTCGAATCGGCACGCCGGCCATCCTTCCGATCAGCTCTCGGATTTCTCGAAGTCAGCCTTGGCCGAAGGCAGCTGGCCGCCGCCTGTTCGATCCACCTTGACGAGAAATCCGAACGCGTGACCCGAATCCGCTCCTGCCGGTCCGTTGCCGGCAAACGGCCAGAGAAACATTCCGCGCCGGCGAACGTGACCTGCGACCAAGTCGCTGAGCAGATCGGGATACTCGATCGCTTGGGGCAGTGGCGCCGTCGCAAACAGCGTTGTGCCGACGGCAGCGTCCACACGTTGCAGGGTTGCGAGCCCATACGTGGCGGCCGGCGGTGGTAGCACCGGTTGGGCAATGACGCCGACATTAAGTGTCAGTTGTTCTTTGTCGGCTGCTTCGTTGTTCACCGTGACCTGCAACCGGTCACCCGCCTTCAATTTTGCGGGCACGTCGGCCGACGGGCTTTTCGGATCAACGGGCTCTCGCAGCGCGGAGAGCGGAATCGCATAGATTTCGCAACCTTCCACGACATAACGCGAACCAGGGAATTTGGGGTTCGAGGGTTTGGCCTCGGTCGCCGCGATTTGCAGTGATCGCGACGGTCCGCCGTCGCCCGGCACGACCTGAACGATCAACGCCCAGGAGCCCGCAGGCTTTTCGACCTTCGTGTTGAGGCCTTTTTGCCGCTTCCAGAACGCCAAATGGATCGTCGCGGCAGGATCATATTCGGCCCGATCGACCGCAAGGACGTGCGGTACGTCTCCGATACCGACCTGATTGCTGGACGTTGGGCCGCCGAGTTCGCGATCATAGGCCGGATCGCCGAACGCCAGCGTGAACGTCTTGACTGGCAGCCATCGCTGCCGGCTCGGGATGTGCGGCAGGTCGAAAACCAGAACATGCGGCGGACCGGGCAGAAGCTGATTGACGGTTCCGGTTTCAAGCTGTGCAGAGCCGGATCCATTTATCGACGGATCGCCTTCATTCGCCTGATTGGGCCGCGTGCCGCGGATCGTTATCCGTACCGGTGTGTCTGCCGAGGAATCGCGAAGCGCCTGCGCGACGGCTGCCTGCGCCGCGTCACGCGCCGGTCCCTCGACGATGAAATCGATCATCAAGCGTGTTGGTCTGGGTCCGCTTGAAGGAAGCGGTGCCCAAATCATTTGGGTGAATACGACAATGATGTCCCCAACCCTGAGCTCAACCCGTGGACGCCGCTTCTCGGTCTGTGAAGGCAGGAGGCCGATCCGTGCCAGTGCGACGTGAGCGGCGGGATCGGGCCCGGTCAGATCAGTTGGCACGGTTGCGATCAGGCGGAGTCTTCCGTCCCAATCGGCCGAAAGACGCCCGTGATCTGGATTCTCCACGCGGATCGTCACGGCATGTGGGCTCCGCGTATCGCCTGTCAGGTGGCGATCGAAGCGTACGACTTGCGCCGGCCCCGCGACAACCTTGAAGGTTTTCAGATTCTTCGCGCCATCGATCTCGTCCATCGAGAGGTAAGTCTTGCGCCGGATCGCCAGGTCGGAGATTTCGGGGAGCGCCGATGATCGCGGGGCTCGAACCTGGCGTAGGGTTAGGGGTCCACGCCAGGCCGGGCGACCGAACCGGCTGAAATCCTTGTCGAACGGCACCATGAACGATGTCAGCAGTACGCCCTCAAACTGCGAGAGCATGACACCAGGCCGTTGTCCGGTGACAGTGGCTTCGATCGCGCCCGGAAGCATCGGCGCGAGACCGGCACGGTCCGCCGATTTGGCGGCTTCAGGCAGCGGATTTCGAGCCTGACCGAACGCCGCGGCGATCGCGTCAATGGTCGGCGCGCGGGCTCGCGGAGGAGCCAGCACGGAATGCCGGTCGGGTGGGGCGCGCAGACTCTTTGCGGCACGGCGACGGAATGCAACCCGTTGTCCGGCCGTGATGAAGGCGCTCTCGCGCATTTCTGCGGCATCGGCCGGGAGATAGCCGCCTTCAACAGTCTGGTCAGGAGCGCCGGTCGGGTCGTGCTGGATCTCGTCATCCGCAATCGCGCTGCGGTTCCATGCGATTGCTGGCCATGCCAAGCCCCGCACGCGCCCCGCCCAGGCGTGCTGCTCGTTGCGGCGAACTTCTTCCTCGCCAAGACTGACCTGCGCTTTCGCGGTGTCATCGGCACGGGTAACCAGCGGCCAACCCAGTGCCGGCGAGGCATAGATCGTATCGGACAGTCTTCGCAAAACGTGCGGCCGCTGCTCCTTCATGAGCGGCATCGCGGGCTGCGTAACCAGCCACGAAACGTGCGGTGGCGGAATCCGCGACGGCGAATCCGGATCGCGAGACGATTTAGGATCGTGAATCGTCAAGTAGCTGCTGTCGACGCTGGCGAGTATCAGAACCCGCGGATTCGCGCTCAACCCGAATGCGCGCATCGACGCATCGGCGCGTTGCTTGCCGTCAAGGACCACCTGGTTGCTGGCGGAATCGACCAGCGTGGCGGCAAGCGCGGCGGGAAGAAAGTCATTTTGCACCGATGCTGCGTCGGTCACGATAAGTGTCACCGCCGGCGCGGCAGGATCGAGGGGCGGCGAATTCGGGGGCCATGCCGTCACCGTAAACCTGACCTCGCCAGAAGCACGGACACCGTCAAGGGGTACCTCCCGTGCCGTCAAGCAACTGATCCGCCGGACAAATGGTGGCACGGGATTGCTGCTCAGCGCCTTGCCGTAGGCTTCCGCCACCGCACTCAACGCCAGCAGCGTGCGCGGGAAAAGCGGCCGGGACAGCGGGGGAACGGCCGCGGTCTTTGGCACTAGCATGGCCTGATCGACGGCGACCATCGCGCGGGCCTTGCCGCCGCCCACGATGGAAGACATCAGTGTTTCAAGCAGACTTTGCGTTCCGTCCTGAACCGCACACGAACTGGGCGGCGGTCCCTCCAGCGACCGTGGCGTGCCGGCTGTCGCGTCATACAGAGCAATATTGTAAACGCGATCGCCGTTGTCGGTGTGGGTTTGCGGACAGGCTTTCAGCGCACCAAGGGCGGCCTCGCCGTTCGCGTCTCCCCCCGGAGAACTGGACAGGGGCGACCATGGCAGGATCCATTGGGGGACAAGCACGACGCCTCGGTTCGGCGTTTCCAGCGACGTCACGACTTCGGTCAGTGCAGCGCCGGTGAGAACGAGCGAGTCCGGTGCGACGGTCCCTTTCAGCGCCTGCATGACATATTCAACGGGGAAGCCTGCATCAGCAAGCGCGCGGCGAACCACGCCGGCTATGCGGACATCGGCGTCCAGCGCGGAGTCCTTGTAGCGCGCGAGGAATGCGTATCGATCTCGCGCCGGATCCGGCTGCAGATTTGCCGCCGCAATGAGCCCGTGCATGTCGAACATAATGACTTCATCGATTGACGTCCATATCAGCGGAGTGTTCGCCAGCGTGGCTGGCGCACCCGGCCACGCTCCCTTCACGGGTGTCAATGTGTGATCGACGACAGCTCGGAACGACCACGACCTGCCAAGGAGCACGGCGTTCCCGTTGGCAACAAGGATGTCCGTCGGCAATTCATGTGCGCAAAGCCGCGGTTGTACCTTGTGCGCGAGCATCAGCTTTGCAAGCGGGTCGCCGCTGCCACGCATGGTCAGCGTTGCCGGCCAGTCCCCCGGCACGGAGGAATCGGGATCG
Source organism: Bradyrhizobium sp. B039 (assembly GCF_038965675.1). Classification (NCBI taxonomy): domain Bacteria; kingdom Pseudomonadati; phylum Pseudomonadota; class Alphaproteobacteria; order Hyphomicrobiales; family Nitrobacteraceae; genus Bradyrhizobium; species Bradyrhizobium sp. B039. Next base: position 7,947,052 of record NZ_CP152416.1, on the reverse strand, counting down.
AACGTGACGCGGCTCGGCGTCGCGTAGCCGACGGGCCACGAAACCGAACTGATGTCGAGGCCCGGCGCCGCAAATGCGGCGTCGAACAACAACCGCGAGGTCCAGCGCACCGGGTTGCCGTCAACTGCCGCGGCGCCGCTGTGACGATGCCGGATGGCGGTGATCCGTTGCGGCGATGTCGACGTATCGGCGTCAAACGCGAATTCGACCAAGGCCGAGCCGAGCGCAGGGGTTGGCCATGTCGGCCATTTCTGGCCTTCGACGGCATGTCCTTTCGGGAATACGACGGCCACCACCCCCTGCAACGTCCCGGCCGGCAGATGGAAGCCGCGGAAAAGCATCGGAGGTTGCTGCCCGTCGACCGGGCCGGCGATCTTGTCCTTGACTTCGATCGTGACCACCCCGGTTTCGTGATCGATCGATTCCGCCCCATCGGCGGGGCGAGATCCGAGGCCAAGCCATTGCAGCGTACCGTTGGTAAAGTTGCGCTTGAAAACTGGCGGGCTATTCGCGTTGCGTAGCGGAACGGTGAGGTCGCCGTCGGCGAGATAAAGCATCGGACCGCCGCGCTCCGGCCAGATCAGTTCCATCTTCTTGAGGTTCAGGATGCCTTCTACCGGCGAAGCGCTGAATGACGCGGTCAATCCGGGCGGATTGAAGCCCGCATCAGTGGTGTCGAGATTGCAGTCCTGTCCGAACAGACGCACACGAAGGTTGGCGGACGCGATGTCGGGTTTACTGTTCTGGACGTCCCGGGTGAAATGGAAATCGAGGCTCAAGCGTGTTTTCGAGGTCTTCGAGGCAGCCTGATTGGGCCCGTGATGTACCTCAACATCCGACACCAGAGAAACCGACTTCGGTTTGTCGCCGGGTTTTGGATCAACCTTGGACGGCGGAACGAACGGGTCGGAGACCATGGTCGGATCCGAAGGATCCTTGATTTCGATCCGAATCATCTTGGTCAGGGCGAGACTACCGTCCGGCATCGATCCGGGCCCAAACGTCAGCCGCACAAGATTGCCGGTCGCATAGATCGCTTCGGCGGCGAACGGCGCGGTGTCATTGTCGTCGGAAGGAGGCGACTTGTATTGCACGGAAGCCAGCAATTCGAACTGCAGCACACCGCCAGCGGAAGCGATGTCAACACTGAGCAGACGTAACGGTCGGGCGGACAAAGGACCAGCCAAGTCGAACTCAAACCGACCGCGCTTTGGTTTTTTCTGGTTCCACGATTTCCCCCCCGGCGGTCTCTCTTCTTGCGGACCGAAGAAACCCCATTCGTACACCGTGCGTGTGACCCGGTTGCGATTGATGGCGGCGGGATCGGGCCCGAGTCCGGTTTCAAGACCACCGGAGGTATCGAAGGTCAGCTGGCCGGCGTCCGTCTTGAGCGGCAGGTCACGGAACCAGAAACTGCAACCGACGTCACCGACCATGACTTTGACCGGCTTGCGCAACGTTGCCAGCACCAGGGCCAGGTCGTCGGGCGCCGCACGCAGCGCCGCGGTCCGGCTAGTTTGAAGAGGCGAAGTCAGATCCGGAACCAACGCGAGCGACAAGCCACGCGCGTCTTGCAGATGGTTGGGCTGGGTCACGGGCGTCGCTGAACCGGGTGACGTGAAGGCGACGGGGAAAGAAGATGCTGCGAAGCCCTTCACCTCGATCTGGCCGGGACCGGGCGCCGTCGAGGGCTTCAGTTCATTGCCGGTCGTGGGAATTGTGAAGTTAGTGTCGGGCAGGCCAGCCAGCGCCGCGGGTCCATACTGCCAAGTGTTACCAAGGATATAAGCGCCGAGATGGACGTCAACGTTTGGTGCCGGAGGCAGAGCACTGAAACCGAATGTCGGCGGCTTCCAGACATACGGCTCTGCGATACCGCGAACGATGCCATCGGTTACGCCGCTTAACCGATGCCAAAGTTCAACAACGGGCTTGTGGTCTTGATCTTGCAATTCACGAAGCACGACGCGATCGCCTTCGGTCCGTGCGCGCGCCAATCGTCGTGCGTTTTCGAACCACACGCCGGATAGCCGCGCCAGATCGAGTGCCGTTGGCGGTGTGTCGATCCTTTTCGGGCTCTCGGGCGCCGCATCGGACGATCCGGCTTGCGATTTCGCGTCACCGGAAATCGGCACCTTCGGCTCCGGCGCCTTGGAATCTGCGAACAGCTCGTCGAGCACCGGCAAGTCGTAGCGGAGTGACACCCGCATCTGGCTGCTCGACACAGGCGTGGCTGCATCCGCCGAAGGCGTGAACTCGATGCCCGGCAATGTCAGCGAAGCCAGCGCCACGCCCGCGCTTTCTTCGGGAGATGACGGATACGGCCCGGGCGCCACGGCCCGCTGCGGTGGCCAAGGCCAGCGCCAGCGGCCGTCGCCATAGGCCGTCGTATTCAACGGCAGTGTATCGATGTACGGCAGCCGTAGCGCGTTGCCGTCGGTGTCGGTGGCGAAAGTCAATGTCAACGGTGTGGTCGGGCTGCCGATCACTTCGGCAGGGACCAGCTCGCGTGTTGCCGAGGGCCGCTTGGCGCTTTCGGCAGTTCTGGTCATCGATACCGATGAGACCAGCGCAAGGGTCTGATGCGGCTGCCAGACCAGCAGGGGATCCACAGCAGACGGGAACAGCGGCAGCCTAAAGCTGATCGACCCAACGCCTTTTTCACGGAAGCCGGCCACCTGGACTTGCCAGTTTGTCGGACCGCTGACACCGAATGCAATTGGAGCGCTGGTCAGGGAAGCCGGACCGGCGTCCAGCGGCGGCAAGATTTCGGTCGGCGAAGGACTGGCCTCGCCCGCCCACAATACGCCTTCAAGCGTTCCGGCCGCAGCATTTACCGCAACGGCGATGCTGCGCGGCAGAGCGGTGTCGAGCGGCTTCTTCCAGATCACGGTGGCGTTGACGCTTTGCGCGCCGACGATTTCCAGACCCGGCAGCGTCGGATCGTCGGCACGTGCGGTGGAGCCGCCGGCATCGACCGCAACCCGAAGGAAGCCGCGGAACGCTGAGCCTGCGGCGAGCAGCTTGACCGGCGGTGGATCATCGGGCTTCGGCGCGGGGGGAAGCGGCATCTGAACCCAGCCGCGTTCGAGCGCAATGAAAGCATAGGGCGGCCGCGTCCCGCTGGCGATGGCGCCGGATACCGCCCAGACCTCGCCGAGACGCGCCGCGAGCGGAGAGGCGTCGACAATTCCCGAAAACGGCTTGACCTCTATCTTGTCCGGATTGAACGGCGGCTTGGCGGCCTCGCTCCATGTCAGCAGGATAGTGGGCGATGCCGTGGCAGCTTCTTCCAGCGCGGCCGGACGTTCGGCTTGCGATGTGATGGTCAGGACAACAGGATCGGTCCCCCTGCGTGCGGATAGGGTGGCCCTGTGACCGGTAAGCTCGGCGACGCCGGGTTCGCCGCCGCCATAGTCCTCGCGCGTCAGCAGCCGAGCGGCCACCGCGTCTTCAAGCATGCGGATTGACGGAATCAGATCCGCGCCGGGCACAGCAGCCGGATTGTCGCACACCCAGACCGGCGCAGCCGGTTCACCTTTGACCTGAAGCGGCCAGGCCAGCGGTGGAAGGGCGGAAGTATCGACCTGCAGCGAGATGCAGCCGCCTCGATCGGTGAGGTCGCGCGACATCCAGTTCAGGCCGGCTTTCAATTTGATCAACGATGCCGAATCCGAAACTGGATCGATCAGGTCCAGTTGCAGGCCGGTCAGTCCGTTGCCGATTTCCACCGGAACCAGACGAAGGCGCAACGGCAATCGGTCACCATTGCTGGTTCCGAACGGATTGGGGGCGAGGACGTCGAATTCGACTCCGTCTGGCGTAAGATCGAAGGTGATGGCATCCGAGACCTTGGTATGGCCGGGGATGGGCTTTGCGGTTTTCCGCCGCCGGATGAACAGCCCGCCGAAGATTCGAATGTAGTCGCCAGGCGTCGCCCATTCGATTGACAGCTGTTTGGTCAGCGCGTAGCCGACGCTAGGTTTCGGTTCGGCATCCAGCGCGCAGGCGACGGGAATCCGGCCGCGTGTAGCGCGAAGCTGAGGCGCGGCAAGTTCGAATACGTTGTCGATCTTGACGAATCCGTCCGGCCGCGGCGGCCATGCGGTTTTCGGCGCCACCCTCAAATCCGAATAGCGGGAAGGGCGGGGCGGCGGTCCAGCCACGCCGGCCGCCGCCGGCAACGGCGACAAATCGGCGAGGGCGAGCGGCGTGAATTGCGCTCTTCCGATCGTGATAGAAGGCGCCGAGCCAGGGTCGTTGCGGAAGTCGACGGTTGTTGCCGCCATCGCCAGCAACATCGGTTCCTGGAACAGGACGTCGGCCTGATCCTGGATGGGTACCTGATCGGCGCGCGCGGCCTGCAAGATCACTCGGATCGAACTATTTCGCGGCGGTTGGTCGGCCGCTTTGGGTTGCGAGCCGAGATCGAGCCAGGCCTGCCACAGCGCTCCGTTGCTGCCATAGTCAGGCCCGTCGATGCCTACCCGGCGAAATGCGGTCATGCGACCAGCCATCGCTACGCCCCTGCTCTTGCGATTGGATCAAACAACGGTACGGCTGTGCCGCGGTAGACTTTCACGCGCGGCGATCGCCCACTGCCGAAAATCTGGTCGGCAAGGCAGCGGTCCACAAATTTCACTAGGCCGGCCTTGTCCTCTTGCGGATCAGACGCGAGTTGATTGATCGCATCCATGATCGACTTGCGCTCTCCGTCGTCAGGTGGCTGCCGCAGCAATAGCGAGCAGACGCGGAGCCTTGCCATGGCGTTGCCATCGAGATCCCCCAGTGCTGCGACAATGCTCGGGTCGGACAGTGCTTGACAGGGCAGATGCATCTCCAGCACGGCGGCAACCCCGTCCTCAAAGGCGCCGAGATCGAGAATGGCGGTTGCCGTGAAATCCCTGGCTTCAACCGCCAGGATCAGTGCGTTGATCTTGGCGTACGTACCTGCCGCGCGGGTATCGACAGTGATCGGGATCGCGACAATCACATCGACAGAACTTGGCAGCGTCTTGGTGGTGGCGAGGCGATAGGCCGCCTTTGCGATGGAGCCGGACGCCGGCAGGACGGCTGGATCGGCCGGCAACACGGTGTTGAGCGGCGAATAGTTCGCAAAGCGGCTCTTGGCCTCCTTGCGCGCGGCAACGACGCGACGCATTTCGGCGCAAATGGGTCCGCTGATCATGGTCTTGAAATCTGCCGCGTTGTAACCGGTCCTTGGGATGAGAGCACGGACACTTTGGCGCTGCGTGATGCCGCCGGCGCTACTGGCGAGCGTCGGCCATGTCCATCCGCCAGTCTGGGTGGTGCTGACGTCGGCCGGCAGGGTCGATGGCCACGGAAGACCCGCGGCGAACGCGGCGGTGGTGAATTGTCTCGGCTGGTCTGCCGGCGGAGGCCAATTGGTGCGGGCCCAAAGATCAAGGAATTCCCAAATGTCCTTGGCTTTCACAATGGCCCGGTAGTCTTGATAGACATCGCGCCACGCCGCGACGGCTGCGGTAAAGGCCGGCCAGCCAGTGTTGACGGCGGGGACATGCACTTCGAAGGTGAGTGTCGTGGTCGGCGCAACGACCGGCCAGATTCCGGCCGCGCCAAAATCTTCCGGCGCAAGCACGAATTTGCGCAACGGGTCGCCGCCACCGCTTGTAGGATCCGTCGTGGCGATCGATGGCGCGAATTTTTCCGATGGCAGCGTCGCGTCGCCCTTTACCAGCACCGACGGATAGAGTTTCCAACATATCCCGTTGACGGCGGGCGGCTCGACGGGGGGAGACGTCGGCGACGACGGGTCGAACAAGGGGCCGACCAGGTTCATCCGGTAGCCGGATGCTGCGGCCGGCTGCCCGGGCACTGGTATGACTGGCCGCTGCTGTCCGATGATGTCGAGTTCAGCCGATGCGGCCGACAGCCCGGCGTCATCAGTCGCGACAACGCCGATCTCATAGCGCGCCACTGGATCGGGCAACATGAAGACGTCGGGAATATTGTTGGCTTGCAACCAGACTTTCCGCGAGTCCTGCGGCATCGAATCGAACAACCGCGCAAGGGGAAGACGGAAGGTTACCCAGACGCGATCGGGATTGTTCAGCCTTTTGACACACCAGTCAGGCGGCGGAGTGGGAGCATTGATGTCACCAGGCTTGGGCGGGACGCTCGGCCTCCACGGCAACGCGAGTTCGTAGTGCCCTTCCTCGATCGTCGCGACGACCGGCTCCGACACCACCACGCCGGCCGAGGCAAATGCTGCGACATGGGTGCGGAAGAAGAACGGAAGCGCTTCGGTGCGTAGCGCTAGAGCACCACGCCAGCCATCAGTGTAGCGGCCGGGGACAAAGTCGGTCTTGCCCTGCGGCGGAGGCAATTGCGCAAGTCCGCCGAACTCGTCGCTGCTGTCGATCAGCTTGAACGGGGCAGGGCGATGGTCCCAGCCGCCAAACGCCTCCGTGGTGTCGATATTCGCTTGCAGGTCGTTGGCCCAGCTCTGCATCGGGAATTCACGCCAGAAGCCGAACGAGACGGTCTCGAACGACAACGCGCCCTCGACGGTGACGTTGGCCTCGGAAAGAACTTCTTCCGGATGTCGTGAGTAAAGAAACTCGAGCACCTTGCGCGGCGCGGGATCGGTGGCGGCGGTCGGTGGCAGAATCTCGATGCGCCGGGCATCGACGAGGACCGGAGGCGCCAAAGGTTCGCTTCGCGGGATCACAACGTCGAAGAATCGCTGGCTCCAATTGTTCTCGAACTTTTGTTGTGCGTCGGTGCTGTCAGCCAGCACGTCGACCCAAGCGCCGCCGAGTCGCGGCGGCTTTGGCGGAACGTCGGGGTCAGTCGCGTGGGTCAGCGCATCGGTGAAAGCCTCGTACCTTCCGTATGGGCGTACCGCGTACCGCTTCAAGCGCCGCTTGCGGTCGTCATGCGTGAACAATACCTCCATCGTGCCGTCACCGGCCACGCCGACGCGCCAAGGATCCGGGCGTGTGACTTCGGCGATCGCGAACAACGGCATCTTCGTCCGCTCCGGCCGCGACGCAGGCCCGTGTTCGATGAAGCGCCGCGTCCATTCGGGAATACGCGCCACCACGGTCGGCTCGTCGGTTGCGTTTGGCCACCCATCCGGCAGGCGGCGCAGCGCGTAGCTGCGGAAGCGCTTGATTGCGTCCAGCAAGGACTTGTGCCCCCCCGGCCCGGCCAGTGCGCTGTACCGCCGTGCCGTCATCTCCGGGAAGCGACCGAAAGGCTGCACCTTGCAATCGTCGGGTGATGCGACCTGCTCGATGTCGGCGCCGGTGACCCATGCCGCGCCGGTAGGCTGGCCGAACACGGCCGCTGCATCGGCCAGGTTGACGGTGACGCGCGCAAGGGCTGCAATGTCGCCCTTCTTGAGTTTGCTAGCGTCGATTTCGAGCGTTTGCTGCTCGCCGGCGCCGTCGAGCATGGCCTCGCGCAAGGTCTTGACCGCATCGCCGGTATCGGCCTTGGCGATCAACGTCACGATCGGGGGTTTCGCCAGTCCGGACGAAAGATCGATAACCTCTGCAATGGCCACCAGCCCCTGGGCAGGATTGAGGCCGTTCAGATCGATTTGGATTTTCGCCTTGTCGGTACGGTCCGGGAAGGCTGACTTGATGGCGAAGTACGCCACGACCTTATCGATCGGCTGGCGGCTTCCGCCCCTTTCATCGCCGCTGTCGACCCAAGCGCCGGCAAATCTATCGACGGTCGGTCGCAGCGAAATCTGGACCAGCGACAACGCCTTATCGTCAAGAAGCGCAGCTACTTCGTTGGCCGCAACGCCACTCATGCCGCCGTCGAACGAGGCCAGCGACATGGTCCCGCCGGCGTGGGTGACGATATCGACGAACGGCGAGCCGAAATCGGTCAGCGGATATCTCCGCAGAATCTCATCAAAGGCGGTCCGCAGGATCTCCAGCGCATCGGCGGGAGGGACATAGTCACGGGCCTCGGTGTCGTAGAGCTTGAGGCCCGCGGCGAGCCCGAGGCTGCGCATGATACTCCAGCCGTAGGGATCGCGCTGCACCGGCGTTTCATCGAACCAGCCTGCGACCTCCTTTGCGCCGATCTTGGGCGATTGCTCCAGAACCGGTTCGTAACGGCGATACCGCGGTCCCGGCCTGGTCTGCGCCGCGATCTTGAACGGCTGTGGACCTGGACCGGGCGTACCTGGTGTTGCGCCGAGATTGATGACGAGTTTCGCCGCCGCCTGCTGCGCGCCAAGTGCTGCGACTTGTACGCCGTCGAGTCGCAGGGCCAGCCGACTGATCGCGGTCATGATCTGGTTGACGATGTCGGTCCGACTGGCTGCCGTTTTCCCTTTCGGAACTTCGAGCCGTAATTCGGTGATTTGACCCGCCGGCGGGAACTGGAAGTCCTGGCCGAGTTGGAAGCCGAGCGCCGGCACCAGGCCGCTCCAGTCTGCGATGGAGAATTGGACCGAGGGTCCGATGTTGGTTGCCGGGTCGGATAGCCACGTCTCGATCGCCTCTATAGCCGGCTTGGCCAGATCCAACTGAGGGTATCGCAGCCTGAGGCGCGGCGCGGTCTGATATCGCGCCCAGTCGATGACGTCGGCGAGCACGGGATGCACGGGCGGGTCGAGATCGATCTGCCAGTCGGTGCTACCAAGCACGATGTCCGGCGCGCCGGTCGCGCCGGGTTTGAGGGCCCGGACGGTGATGCGCGCGTTGCGGAACGGTGCGGGGTTCGCTTCAAATGCCGCGCGAATATCCGGAGCGTTCGCATTCCAGACCAGGTTTTGAAAGAGTTCGCGCAAGACCGCGGCGGTCCATTGTGCCTTCAGTCCTTCCGGATGCAGGATTTCTTCGGCTCCGTCGGCCAGAAGCCGCCGCACCTCGCCGCTGAGTTGATCGCTAATCTTGAGTGCAACGGCAATGCGTTCAGGCCGACCGTTGGAGAGCAGTTCGGTCAACAGCGGCTCGTCAACATTGATCGCCAGCGAGCGGCGCAAGATCCGCTCCGGCCAGACAAGGAAGGATTCCGCAGGTGAATACCACGCGCCCTGCCTTATGGAGCTCGACGCCAACAGCCGGCTGGTTTCACTTGGATAGTGCGCCTCGAGCTTGGCGAAATCAATGATTTCGGCTGGATCGAGCCGCGCCAGCGACGGCGGTAAGCCTTGAACGCGCGCCAGGTGGCCTGCGGGAGGATCACGTGTGAAAATCAGTGCCAGAATTTTGCCATTGGCGAAGGGAGGCTTGCCGCGTACGGGCTCGACGATGAGTTTGCGATAGCCGCGCGCGCGCACGCATAATTTGAGATCGAAGGTCAGGGCGTTCGCCAGATTGTCGATCTGGACTAGGCGGATCTGGCCTTTGGCAGCGTCGCCGGAATCGTCAAGCCGGTCCAGCGCCGCCAAATCGCCGCCGACGTAGATCGCATCCATCGTGCCATCTACGGTGTGGATGCGCAGTGCGGTGCCAGGATTGGCATCCACGGTGGAATTACTGAATGGGTAACGCAGGCTCAGCGCCGCCGGGGCACTGGTGGCGCCTTCGGCTTCGCCGGCGACATCGAGCTCGAAAATGTCGTATCCACCGAAGTACAACGCAGACCGCTTGGCACTATGGTCCGCGGCCAGCGTGTCTGATGCGGCGGGCCGGGCGTTCCATCGAACCTTCGTAGCGACGCGGCGCGCAGCATCGCGCATGCGCCGAACCGGCGGCGTACCTGTTGAGCCGTCGTTCCAGCCGAGCAATTGGGCAAGGGTGGCATCCTTGTCGGGGTGCAGGATGGTGACCCGGCCGGCGTCCCCATCGAGATCTTCCGACAGCAACGGCGCCGACTCGATTTTGACCGGGTGTTCGAATACTTCGACCGGCGCGGCGACCGCCGGTAAATTGTCCTTGGTAGCGACGCCGGTCAGATCAATCAGGATCGTTGCGTCCATCGGGCACCACGGCGGCTCAACGCCTTTAAGGCCGAGGTCAAGCTTGGGCTGGATCGCGAAGCGAACGCCGATCGGTCCGCTGTCGAGCCGATTCCGCGCTGTCCGTTTTGCTCCGATGGCCTCCCTGAAGCCATCCAGGTTATCAATCATGTACCCCGGCTTCGGCGGCAATGCCGCGGCCACGACCCCGGTCGGGTCGTCGAAGCTCGGCTCCTTTACCTTGCCTGCGTCGGGTCCGGGCAGCACTCCATCGGTCAAGGTGATGACGAAATCCCGGTCTGTCGGGCGCTTGATCGCGAAGTCGGCCGCGGACGGCCGTGCACGGGCGTCGCTCACCGCATCCGAACCATAGAGCCCGATCGGAACCGCAAGTTCATTCCGGACCCGCACGACGTAGGAGCGCGGCGACTTCAGGTCATTGCGCTTCTTCGGGTCGGCGGCCGGGTGGTCGGCAGCGTCGTCGATACCGAGCGTAAAGGTCGGTATGAAGGAGGCCGTCGAGGTAACGTCGGCGATTACCTGGTCTTTGCTGCCGCGATATTCGAAATGCAGCACCGCACGGCTGACACTTTTGCGCGCCGGCTTGACCGCTTCGGTTTGCAACACCAGCGGCGTCGGCGGTCCATCTGTGCCGGCCGTGTCGACCGGCACAACGACGTAGCGCAGCACATTGGGTGGCGGGTTCGGAATGTTCGCCGGTGGTCCGCCCGGCTTGCTCGCGGGTATGTTCGACGGCGGCAGCAGCAAGCGGCGCAGCTCATCGGGAAGGTCAGACAGATCGTCGACGAATTGCGCGTTGGGTCGCACGAAACGCCAAACGAAATTGGCGGTGACCGGGTCGCGCACCAGACGCATGGGACCGGCCGCCTTGGTCGTGATGCGCATCGGCTTGTACTGGCTGTCGACGCTATCCGGCGTCGTTACGACGCGCTCGATCCGGTAGTGCTTCAGGTTGAATTCAGGGTCGTTCCACACACCGGTCGATGCGCCGAATGCGGGCTCGAGGTCCCAGTCGAGCCGGATGCCGCTCGCGGTCGCTTCGATGACCGGATCGGCCAGCCTCGGCGCGCGCTCCCTGAACATCCGTTCCGGCGGATTGAAGAGATGGACGTTGCCATCGAGCGGAACGATCGAGCTGACTGCGGAATCCACGTTGAAATTTGCGACACGCGGAAGATCGTCGGCTGAAGCCCGTTCGAACAGCTTGTCGATGTCGCCTCGTTTCACGACAAAGGCAATTCCCATGGTCCGGATGTCCAGCCCGACCTCAGCCGCGCCCGCCTGCCAGGAAGCATCGGCGCCGGCCGCAAGCCTGGCTGCGGAATCGCACAACGAGGCGATCGCGGCCGAGCGTCGTTCCTCGATATCGTTGGCTGCGCGATATTCGATTCCGAGATTGATCTGATCTCGGCCCGCTTCGGTGAGCACTTGAGCGGCGGACTCGCGGTTATCCGGCAGTCTCTCGCGGTCAGCCTTGATATGCGTATTCAACGGCTCGTTCAGATCCGCCGCGCCGGCCGCGTTTGGCTGCCGAATGAAACATTGCGACAGGAACCGGCCCATCGGGAGCGCTTCGCCGCCGGACACGGCGATCTTCCAGTCCAGATTGTAAGTCAGCGGCACGGGAGTTGCCGGAGGGGTTCCGAATTGGATAGGCTGCTTGCCTGACTCGGCATCAAGTCGGAACAGATCGACGGGCGTCATCAAAGGAGTGCCGTCTGCTTTCGTTCGCGTCGATATGCGCAGCGCCGTCGGGTAAACACCGCCGCCCGACTCGAAAATCGTCGGCGGTGGGTAGAAGCTGCTGAAGGACTGGCCATCTCTGCTGGTCGGGAGTTTGTTGGTATCCAATCCGGTTTCGGTGTGATCCCGGGGCACGAAGACCATCACAAATCGCTCGTCGTCGCCGGTGCCTTGGTCGCCGGCGACCGGAAACAGCATCGCCCAATACGCGGTCGGCTGCAGCGGCCGCCCCTGCGCGGTCGGGGCCGCGCCGGGTGCGGGGGCGGTCACCGCGTCGTGCTTGTCCAGCGCGTCGTTGGCAGCCTGGTCGGCATCGGCTGCACTAGGTCCGCGCGGCAGCTCCGGTGCCGGCGGCGCGATGCCCTTTTCAGCGTCCGGCATCGCAACCGTAAGGCCAAGCTGCATGAAGCGTTCGACGCGCGCCCGTGCCTCGTCGAGGCGTCCGGGATTGATCGCAAACCCGATACCCAGCCGGATGTGACGACCAAACGCCCCGACGGCAACCGATGCCGCACCACGCGCTGCGATGCTGTTCGGCGTGGCGGCGGCCTCAAGTGCGATCGAGATCGTCAGCGAAATCGAAAAACCGACTTCCAGATGGATGTCGGTGAAACCGACACTGAACTCGAGCCATACGCGAACCTGCAGCGAAAGCGAGATGTCGAAAGCGATCGAGCCGTAGAACAGTGTTTCGCTGAAGCGCTTGACCGAGATGTACGCAATGAATTTTGCATCGATGGCGAAGTCCGCGCGCGCCGCCACAGAAGCGCCGAACGAGCGGCCGCCGACCTGGCCGCCAAATTGGGCGTAACCTCGGGCGCGGAAGGCGATGCCATACAGCATCGAGCCGTCCTCGATGCGGTTGATCAGCCCGCCCTCGCAGACGATCTGGAAGCTGCCGCCGCTCTGCCTCTCCTCGAACGTGAAACCGAGTTCGTAAGGCCAGCCGAATTCCTGGTGGAACAGCCCGGGACGGATGTATGTCGTCGCCGACCACCGAATGTTCTTCATGGCCTTGACGAGCGGCGCCGGCAGTTTTGGATGAGTACCCTCGACGTCGCCGGTGCCATCGGCGATTAGGCGCCCGAGAAACTCCTTGCGCGGGACTGAAAGGTAGACATAACCGCGCAGGGTCGGGTTGTTGCGCCATCCATCATTGACACTGGAATCATGCCAGTCAGCGTAGTTGCGTGCGATCCAGACCCGCGCGTTCAAGAAGAAGGTGAAGTCGCTGCGCAGGGCTGCGACGATGTCGAATAGGATCGGGTTAGGAAGCTCCTTTTCGCCGTCGGCGTTATATTCGGTTTCCTCGGAGGCGCTCTCGATCGTGATCAAGCCCCGTAGCGCCAGCGTGACGCGATTGCCCTCCGCCTCCGGCTCCCACGATTTTACCGAGGCAAGGTTGCCCTGGTATTTGGATATGTCGTCCAGGACTTTGATGAGGTCCTTGACGTTGGTCACCTGATCGGCGCGGTTGAAGGCGGCGAGCGTAAAGCGGTAGCCGAAGCCAAAGCCGACCTCCCGAAGATAGATCGGACCGACCGGGGTCGGTATTTCGATCGAAAGGTCGTCGGCCTCGCCATAAAGGAAAAACGCCTGGCGCAAATCGCCGCCCGGTTTGCGAAGCTCGAGGAAGCCCATCGCGGCGGACATAGCGCCCCAGCCCTTGATGGTCAGCTTGCCGGAAGCAAGGAAGCCGTGGACGGTGACGTCCTTTGGAAGTGCGCCCGGCGAGTAAAGACTCGGCAAGGTATCGTCCACGGTCATCGCCGTGCCTTCGATCGATGCCGCACCGCCGAAGCGTATGCCGAGCGTCAATCCGTCGAACCGGATCTGCGGGAGTGACTGGCCAGCCTTCGGCGGCGCGATCCATAGCTCGTGAAAATCAATTCTCGGGCTGACGATATCGCCGGCTTCGACGAAATTGACCTGTCCGGAAATCGACAATGCCGGCTTGCCGCCGAACGCCGGCGAAGCCGGATGGAATCCGATGCCGCGCAGCTCGAAGTTGAATAGATTGAAGAAGTTGAATCGCTTGGCCGGAACCACGGCGACCTGGAACTTAATCGCGCGCAGCAGCATCGACGAATCCCGAGCGAGCGGCGCCTTGTCCAGGGTGATGGTAATGCTACCGAGGTATTTCAGCAGCCCGTCGGTGAATTCGCCCTCCCGTGGCTGGAATACCGCGGTCCCAGTCAGGGTGAAGTAGAAATGATAGCCGGCGCCATTGCCGGTAAAGTTCTGAAATTCGAGGCCAAGCGCGGTGATAGTCAGCACGAACCGTGTGGCGTGGCAAACGATCGGATCGTTGGCCTTGTCGAGTTTGGCTTCGGCGCTCTGCACAATCAGCGAGCCGTCGCTTCCCCTTCCCATCGAGATGGAAATCGTGGCGTTGGCTTCGCCGACCAGTTCAGGAGGCAGTTGCCCGGAGCCTTTGATCGAAAATGCCTGGATTTCGCTGTTCTTGATCGAGAGCCCGCCGCCATCGAAGCGGAACGGCATGTCGACGCCGGCGAGTTGCACCGGAGTGTCACGGTCGACCTTGGCCGCCAGGTCGAGCCCGCTGCGCGACATTCCGAGCTCATCGACATGAAACACGATGCCGCGGCCGCCGCTGGCCACCTGGCCGTAGGCAAGGTCGAGCCGCGCCTCAGGAGCCAGTGAGAGGCGCACGTCGCCGCTCGAGAAATCCAGCCCGAAGAACGGAAATTTGCCGGCAGGCCAATCGGCGCTTCTGGGCGCATTCAGGACGATGTTGCCGTTCAGGCCAAGCAAACTGAAATCCGATTTGCTGGCTTCGCCGAAGATGCGGACCTTATCGCCGCCGGACAATCGTACGCTGAAATTCGTGAGGTCGATGTGGACGTTGAGATCGAAATCGACATTTGCGTCCTTGATTTTCAGCGTCACGCTGATCGGCAGATCAAAGGCACCGTTTCCGACCGGAACAGCAGATTTCTTCGCGGTGACCTGGATGTACTGGCCGAGCGCGTCAACAAACTTCGGCGTACTCTGTTTGGATGATTGAAGGAACGGCAGCAGCCTGTCGGTCTGAGCCTCGATGTTGACATCGACACTCGCCCAATCGAGCGGCGAATAGGTGATCGCGCCCGTCATGCGCGCGACCATCAAGCCCGCGGGCAGGCTGGTCCCGGCCGGCGGCATGATCGGCGTCGCCTGGACTGTCGCCTTGCAGGCCTGCATGAATTGGGCCTTGCCGCCACTCAGGCGGATGACCGCAATCGCCGTCGTAGTATTGAATTTCGCGGTGGCTTGGATCAGACGCTTATCAGCCCGTTTGCCGTCCGGGTCGGTATCCCTCACGGCTTCCACGCCGGCGTCGCGCGACAGCCAGAGATCGGTTCCCAAGGTTGCGAGTGAACCTACCGGCGGTACGGCCATCAGCGCGACGCTCGGCGAGCCATCCAGCTCGACGAGGAGCATCGGTTGCCAGTCCAGCGGTATGTCGATGCTGAGGCCGAGCTCCTGACCTGAAAAATTCCCGCCCGGCGCATTGACCCATGCCGGCGTGATGACGATTTGGCGCAGCGCATAGCTGCGCGCGTCGAGCCGCACCTCCACGACGATTGCGATGCCGGGGCCGCTCGTCCCGAGGGCCTTGATTGCATCCCACAGCATGCGCATCAGCTTCGCCAGGACCTCGGCGACCGCTTCGGCGACGCCGAGCAGCGAACTGGCGGCGGAGCCGGCCTGCTGCGCCAGCCAGCGCACTGCCGCCGCCATCATGTCCGCGAAACGTTCGAGCACCTTGAGAACATTTGACAGATCGGGGACGTTCGGACCCTGAACGTGGAGCGCCGACACGAACCGGACCAGCGCCTGGGCAAGATCGGCCGCTTCCTGCGCTGCCAGCGCGACAAGTTTGACCGGATAGGGTTCGACAATTTCCAGCGCGGTCAGTTGGCCCGACGAATTGCCGGTAAGGGTGTCGAACGTCTGTGAATAGGCGGCATGAACGGCGATCAGCAGTGCCGGATCGTTCTTGGCGCGGACCAGGATGCGCGGCATGTTGAGCGTGGCGGTGACGCCCACCGCCGTCGGATTTGAGAGGTCGACCGGGGGCATAGCGAGGCTCAGCTCCGAGGCCGCCAGTTCGATCTTGAACGGCAGCGCGTCGGGCTTTTCGATGGTGGTCGCTGGCAGATCGATGGGGGGCACGCCGGTCGGGATGACTTTCCCCGCAAGCGACAATGTGCCGGCGGCATCGAGCGTGATGCCGAAGCCGTTGATCGCAGCGATATCGGTAGTGTGGCCTGCGCTCTCGTAGATCAGCGTACCATCGCCGCGCTGCGCCGGACTGGTGGTGATCTCCAGCTGCTTCTGCGCGTTGATCGCCAGTGTGGGCTTGGGCGCGGTAGCCCATCGGATCGATATCGGCCACTTGCCGAGATCGAGTTTCGGAATCGGTAGATCGAACTTGAACAGATTGATCAGACCGCTCAAATCGAGCGCGGGCCAGCTTAGTTGGGGCCACGGGATCTTCGGCCAGCGCAGATGCAGCGCGGGAAACTGGGGCAGCGGGTGCAGCGATATCGAGGGCAGCAGATCGACCACTTCGTTGCGGGTCAGCGAGACCTCAAAGCGGACGTCAGCGCGGGTGATTTGGTTCGGCACCGATATCTGGCCAGTTCCGGTCAGCGTCGCGGTCAGCAGTGGAGTATCGTCCTGGCCAGGATCAAAAGCCGCAATGTCGATACCGAGATGGGCCTCGAAAGCTCCGGCCGCTGCGAACGGTATCCCGCTGATGCCGAAAAAGCCTGCAGCCGCAAGGTCTATCGATACGCCTTGAAGCGCTTGCCGCAGCGTGTCCCGTTCAGCTTCGGCGGCTGCGGCCAGCGCGAATGCCGCACTGTCTCTGAGGGACTTGATGTCCTTTTGGATCTGACTCCAGGACTTTAGCTTCCACGGATCGAGCGCGACATCCGCGTCTTCGATCAGGATAGATTCTAGTGGATGGCCGGGCGTCTGGGATGCATGGGACGGAATTACAAACGGATTGATTTTGATTCTTCCGCTGCCTTGCGGCGTCGTGACGAGAATCTCCTCGACCTTGAATGGATCGTTCGGGGTTAGGCCCGCGATGGTCAGCGCATTCGTTGCGCCGGAGAAAAAAATTATGCTCGCCGCCATCCACGCCCCCGGTGTCGGCATTGAGTTGGCGAAATATGCCAACAATTTTCAGTTGTATCTTGCCATTCAATCATAAATGATAGGCCATTGCCAAGCGACATCGTCAGATTTTTAGAAATGGTTTTTCAACCGCGCCGGGGGACGCAAGATGGCCGATCAGCAATTACTCGCGATCGTGTGGGGAGAGACCTCGGGGCTCGCGGCTAAGGATGGTAGCAATCAGACGCTCGCACGATTACACGCGGTGGTCGCTAAGCTGGCCGCCGCCGCTCAGCGCCGCGGTCTCGGTGGAAATCTGAAACAGCAACTGGCGCCGCGCGCCAACGACGCAGTGGCAATGGTCACCTACAACGCGATGTCGTCGACGGTGAGCGCAGTCGAGACGAACACGTATCGCGCCGAGATGGAGTTGCCAGCGCGCGCAGTGCTCTGGGAGGTCAACGAAAACGGCGCGCCGCCGCGCGACAATTTGCCGCCAACATCCGTCGCCTGGATGTTCGACGCGGATGTCACGTCCGGCGGCGATTTTGTTGCCGGTACCGGCGCCGATACGCGAACCTACCGGCTCTTTGAATCGCCCAAACTTCCTGCCGAGGACGAGTTGCCCTACGTCTCCGGTTATACCGATTCCGGTGTCGTTCGGCCTTCGGACCGGCGACGCTGGTATCGAAGCCCAGCTTGGGGGATAGGACTTTCCGGCGGCGCGCTTTTTTTTCTAGCGGCTTTCAGCTTGCTGTGGACCGCGAGCAGCTTCAGCCTAGCGTATGATCTGCTCGCGAATCGGCAGATCGAAGACGGTCAGAAGTTCAGCAGTTCCCTGCCGTTGCCGGCGTGTCCAGCTGGAGGGGGGCCGGATCAGAAGGCTTGCGAAACCGCAGCCGACACTCTAAAAGGCAAGAGCGGCACAGCGCTGGATGACGCGAGAAAGAGTCGTGACAAAAAACTGTATGACCTCTTTTCCGATCAAGGACCTACGTGCGTTGAACGGTTGACGAAATGGGCTGACGAAACGAAACCGCCAGTTGATCCGAAAACGAAGAAGCCGATTTCGGCCGACGATCAAGCCAAAAATCTGTTCTGCCTTGCCCTGCTCGGAGACGCGGTCAAGTTTGCTGCGCAAAATCTCGTCATCAAGGCCGACACGTGGGTCGGACACGCCGCACAATTCGTGGGTTGGTGGCTGTTTGGCTGGCATGTGCCGACGAGCGGAGCGCAGGCCGTGTCGCTTGGTATGCCAACGGCTCTGATGATGCTCGGCGTGATCCTTGTGCTTGTTGGGTTGGGCAAGGGCGTCAACGGTACTCCACTTGGTGCGCTGATCAGTCCAAATGGCCGATACTCGCTCGCGCTCGCCCAAGTGACCTCCTGGACTGTTCTCGTACTGACGAGCGTGATGGCGATCGCTATCTTCAACGGAGGTCTTGTCTCCGAGATGGTCCGTAATTTCCCAAGAGCGGTGAGCGACCTGCCCAATGCTGTCAAGAATGGATTCTTTCCGGATATCCCTACCGGGATCTGGGGTGTGCTGGGGATTTCGTTCGGGTCAACCGTCTTGTCCACGCTGATCAAGTCAATCAAGGGCACCGACGATTCGCCAACGGTTGTTTCGTCCGAGAGGTCGCAGCCAGTCGGCAGCGTGACCATGTTCAAGGACAAGGTCGCGGGATACGACCCGCGGCACCGCGCCTCCATTGCAGACTGGTTCCTGGGTGAAGACACCGACAACAAGGACAAGATAGACATCACGCGCGTGCAGATGGTGCTGATAACGTCCGGGCTGCTTGTCACCTACGGAAACGCGATCTTCGCGGCGGTCCGCGATCTCACTGCGCAGGAAATCTTGCTCGTGATCCAGAAGGTTGATGTCCTCATTGGCGCTTTGCCGCCGGTAGGAACGTCAATGGCCGCCATGCTGGCTGTCAGTCACGCCACCTATCTTGTGGCAAAGGCTGCTGACACGCCGTCGCCAAAACCAGTGCAGCACTAACCGCGCGGACTTTCCGGCATCGTTCGCCGATCCGCACGCCCAGACAATAGCCGGTCCAATCGGTTTCGCAAGCCTGCAAGCGCTTGAGGCGCGCAGTGTCGCGGTGCGTATCGCTCTGTCGCTCCGGGCATGGCAAGATGCGTAGCCACGATCGGCTTGATCAGGACGACTGGCTATCGGAAGCACCGGCTCTGGGTGAAGGCGGAAACTCTGTTTCCGAGACGGACGAATTTTGACGCCCTCAATGTCAGAGTTAGACTTAATGTTGAAGAGCGGATCCATCTGATCTGCTACCTCCAGCGCCCAACGCGCCCATTTTTCGAATTCTGGCACTTGCGCTACTTCTGATCTGCGTCTTGCCTCGACGTATTCACGTATTAGCCTGGCATTTCGCCAGTTCTTGGCCTCGGTTAAAAGCCCATCGCGGCGCGCCTTCTCCTCGGCTGCAATGCGTTCCCGTTCTTCGCGTTCAGCTTTCTCCTTAGCTTTGCGCCGTGCTTCGGCTTCCCCTTCCTCACGCTTGCGCTGCCACGTCGCCATCTCGGACTGCCATCGCCGCGATTCGCGTTCACTCACAACAGCAAGGCCGATCACAATTTCAGTCAGCTTGTCTTCGAGCTTACCTGCATCATCATCCATCCAACTCGAAATAATATCTGGATGGTGCCGACCACCTTCAGCCCGTAGCTCCAGCTTGTCCTTTGCGTCCGCATCGTCAGAGCGCCGGTTACGGGCCTGACGCTTCTTTGGGGAACCCAAAGTTATGCTGACGCCCGCAGGTCCGCGGATTGAAATCTCGCGTGCCTCCCGATCGCGGATGTAAGCACTTCCTCCCCCCACCCTGGCAAAGGCGAGAAAGATTGAGTTGAGAATGCGTAGACGCCGCCGTTCGTAGGATGATTCGAAACGAGGCTTCTCCCAATGGAAGGAGCTTGCTGCCATCTTCTGATGAATCGTTTCATCGCGATTGAGCAGTTTGGCGATGGCGGGATCTGCGCGCGTCAGGTCGCGGGATAAGCTTACTTTGCCGAGACGCTTCCGAAACCGCTCCGTCAGCACATCTATGTTCTCCGGTTCGCCGTCAATGCCGGGCTCACCGGTAATCCGAGCTTTTAGTTCGGGCGGCAATGCTCCACCCATTTCAATCAGATTGATCGTTGCGAGATCGCGCGGAGGAAGAGGCGTTCGCGTAACCTTTTGACCAGCATGCAGCTTGTTCCAGTATCCGCGTTCCGGGATGGGTATATCCGCCTTGCCGCAGTGCTTGGCTATCGCCACGTCAGAAATGCCGATCGCTTTGCAAATTCGGCTCATGGCCTCCGGCCAAACCAATTCATAGAGTTGTTCGCGCGTTAAGCGTAGCGTCACTTGTTTCTCTCGCGGGATTCGGATTTAGGTGCTGCAACTAGGCCCTTTTGGCAGGCGCCGCTGCAAGCGATCGGATATCCGAAGTGCGAAGCTAAGACTAGAAATCCGAGCAGGCCTTGGCCCGACTATAGCGGGCATCACCATCGAACTAGGGTAAGCGGCGTCCTGCGGCCACGTTTCGGATGAAGTGGTAATCTGCGAGCCTGCGGTTAGTTTCGACCGCTAGGCGTAGAATGGACGCAGTGCATAGTGCTATCACGGAGCCGGTTCGGCGTCTGGAAGTCTTCACCGGCGCCGGTCGTCGGCGGAAGTGGAGCGACGAAGACAGGGCGTGGATTGTTGCCGAGATCGTTGCGAGTGGTGACTCGGTCTGTGCCGTGGCTCGGCGCCATGGATTATCGCCGCAGTTTGGTTGGCGCCGCCAACTGCGAGAAGCCGCGGCCGAGCGTTCCCGATCGGAAGACTTGCAGTTCGTGCCGGCCGTGGTAGGCGCGGTCGCGCAGACGCCTGTTCTTGGCAATGAGCGCAAACCGCCGCGATGCAAGTCCAGGTCCGACGTCGGAATGATCGAGATTGAGGTCGACGGCGTCACGATCCGGGTCGGCCGTGGCGCGGATGCGACGATGATCGCGGCCATCGTTCAGGCGCTGAAGGCTGGCCGGTGACCGGTCCATCCGGGACGGTTCGAGTGATGGTGGCGACCAAGCCGCTCGACTTCCGCAAGGGCGCAGAAGGGCTGTCCACACTGGTGCGCGAGAGCATGCTGGCCGAGCCGTTCTCGGGCACGGTGTATGTGTTTCGGGCCAAGCGAGCGGACCGGATCAAGCTGATCTTCTGGGACGGAACGGGTCTGTTCTTGTTCGTCAAGCGTTTGGAGAACGGCGTCGCTGGCCGAAGATCGAGGATGGCGTGATGCGTTTGTCGGCGGCGCAATTGTCTGCGCTGCTGGAGGGGCTGGACTGGCGGCGGGTCCATGAGGCACGGGAGACGGCGACACCGACGCAGCCCGGATAATTGTTAGCAGCGCTGCGGCGAAATGAATCAGACGCCCCGCGCTCGTCGCAAAGTGCCGCCGAGTGTGATCTGATTTGCTGGTGCCGAGCGACTCCCTGCCTGACGATCCTGAGATATTGAAAGCGATGCTGCTCGCCGAGCGGTGCGAGAGCGAGCGGCTGTGCCAGATCATCAAGGAATTGCAGCGCCATCGCTTTGGCCGCCGGGCGGAGACACAGCGCGAGGAGCAGATGCTGCTTGGTCTGGAAGACGTCGAGCAGGTCGCAGCGTGCGGCGAAGCAGAGCAGGATGCGAGAGCGCCCGAAGGTCGCGTAACACGGGCCCGCAATCGTCGCATCAATCGTGGAGCCCTGCCGGCGCACCTGCCGCGGATCGAGGTCGTCGTCGACATCGACGCCAAGACTTGTCCCTGCTGCAAGGGCAAGTTGCACCGGATCGGCGAGGACAAAAGCGAGCGGCTGGACCTAGTGCCGGCGCAGTTCCGGATCTTGGTCACCCGGCGGCCCAAATAGGCCTGCCGATCCTGCGAGGACGGCGTCATGCAAGCGCCGGCTCCGGCGCGGTTGATCGAGGGCGGGCTGCCGACCGAGGCCACCGTCGCCCAGGTTCTGGTGTCCAAATGCGCCGATCATCTGCCGCTGTACCGGCAGGTCCAGATTTACGCGCGGCAAGGCATCGCGCTGGATCGCTCGATGCTGGCGTGAGAGCGCATAGCGGATGGCCTCGGCGAGCTTGCCCTTCTGGCTGATCAGGGCGAGCTTTGCGCGTAGCCAATTCTGGAACGTATCGGCGAGTGGCCGACTCTTGCGCTGCCGGATGAGGCACCGCTCTTCGGCACTGCGGCCCCGGATGTTCTTCTCGATGGCGTAGAACTCGGTTGTGCTTGAGCGCCTCGCTGGCAATTGGCGCCGGGCCGGGGGTGGCGAGTTCGTAGAAGTTGCGCCGCATATGCACCCGGCAGAACGCGAGCGCAACGTCGCCGCGCTCGGCGAGCTTGCCGTAGCCGGCATAGCCGTCGACTTGAAGAATCCCCTTGAAGCCTTCGAGATGAGCGATCGGCCGTTCGCCTTGCGGTCAGGGGCGTAGACATAAGCGACGCATGGCGGATCGGCGCCCACCCCATGGCCGGTCATCCACGGCATAGGTCCACAGTTGCCCTGTCTTGGTGCGGCCACGGCCCGGATCGAGCACCGGCACCGTTGTCTCGTCGGCGAACAGCTTTGATCTTTGCCGGAGCGTGACGAGAAGTCGTTCGTGCAGCGGACGCAGGTGCCAGGCGGCATGGCCGACCCAATCCGTTGGGAGGGACTGACGCGCTTCATCGATGATGGCCGTATCGAACTCGACAAGAATGCCGTCGAACGCGCGATCCGTCCGATCACCCTCAATCGGAAAAATGCGTTGTTCGCAGGCTCCGACGGCGGTGCCGAGCATTGGGCAGTGATCGCCTCCCTGATCAAGACTTGCAAGCTGAACGATGTCGATCCGCTTGCCTACCCGACCGATGTCCTCAACAAAATCGTCAATGGGCATCCAAATAGCGAGATACATGATCTGCTGCCTTGGGCCTATGCTGACAAGCCCGAAATCATGGCTGTAGCCAATACAGTGATCTAAGGTTGGGACGACACTGAAACGGCAGTGGGACCTTTTGCAGATGCCAGATATCTGTGTCATTTTTGATCTGGATGGAACGCTCGTTGACAGCGAGACCCTTTGTAATCAAGCCTTTCTCGACCTGCTGCCGGAGTTGAGCGATCCTGCCGAGGTATTAGTCAAAAGATACCGTGGCAAAAAGCTCTCGGCTATTCTCGCCGATATCGAACATCGTATCGGCGGAAGCCTGCCCGATACGTTTGAAAACAACGATCGCGGGCGCGTCTCAGAGTTATTTGCACGCGATTTAAAGCCTATGCCCGGCGTTGTAGCGATGCTTGATAACTTGAGCCATTACAAGTGCGTTGCATCCAGTGGACCTCCAGCGTTGACGATTTTCGGCTCGTGACGGCTTTACGTAGGCCGTGAACCCACAAACGTACAGGGCTGACGGCTTGTCGAAGTCCGCTCTGCCCCGATAGCCGACGTATTGTTGCACAGCAGCGGAACGGCGAGATGGTCCATTAACTGACTTTGTCTACTTCAATTACGAAGCTGGACTAAGGCCGCATGCCTAGCGTTTGCCGCTTGGTTTGGCAGCCTTCCTCACCGAACCTCTCTTTGCTGCGATGTTTCCCTTCGAAGTATTTGAGGCCTTGGGCTTGCTGCTTGACTTCCTATTTCTGCTGATGCCGGCGTTGGGATCAAGAAAATTCGCCGCGCCGCGAAGTCGACCTGCAGCTCGTTCAATTTCCTCTATGGCCGAACTGACGGATTGAGGCGAAACCTGATAATCACCGTCGCGGGCCTCCAGCCCATACATGTATTTGTGGCGGCCAGTTCGAGGTTTGCCATCAATGAACACGTCGGCGCTGCGTAACAAGTAGCCAATGTGGGGAAGCTGCTTCGAGAATATGTCGTCCAACTCATCAGCGTTGGGAATTTTGAACACGCCTTGTAGGGTGTCGTTTGTGAAATTGATAAGTGTTGCAACTTGGTGCGACGATTCACGCGGCACCATGCCGTTCGCTAGTTGATCCTTGGTGGTCTCAAGAAGCTCTGCAATTTCTCGAAGGTTCTTCCCCAGACGCCCTTTATGCTTCGCGTCGATTTTGAAACCCGCCCCAACAAGCTCTTTTATAAGTCCAATGAATGTCTTGACGACTTTTGGATCGATCATTTGCGCAAACTCCGCCAAGTAACAAAGTAAAGTTGGTACGGCGCCAACGCGATTGTCGGCTCAGGGAATACACTCACCTTACATCACAGAGAAATTCCAGCAATTGGCTCGCATCGTCCATTTACGTCGATTTTGGCATGTCCGCATGTCCGGTAAGGGGGCAATCTCGGAAATGCCGATTGTCCGGCTTCCGCTGATTGAAGGCATCGGTTTGGACGTGATTCAAGCGTCCAAACCGGGGCCTCGAGTCATGCTGCATGAACTCTCGGACTTTGAATGGACCTCTAAGCCTAACCCTTGTTTAGAAACTCGCGTATCCGAGTGCGACTTGTTAGAAGGAAGCCAAGAACGCTGATGATTGCACCAAATGTGAAAGTGATTGTTGTATTCTTCCATAGCCAGTGAAGAAGGCTCGGCGTGAGAGTCGATTGGGTACCACGAACGTCTACGGCGTTGCCATTAAATGCCACATTCAGCGTCGTGGCCTTGGCGCTCAGTTCAAAAGCGCCATTTCCCCTAATTACCGAAAGTGCCTGTCCGCCGAAGGGGGACGTTTTTTCGTCGCCGAAGCCCAAAAATGCGACCGTCGCTGACTGGAGAAGGTTGCTGCGGCCATTCAGTATGCCATTGACGGGCACCCGCTTGTCGAACGCGATTAGGCCCATTTGACCGCTATATTGAATGACGGACAGACGTTCACCGGCTTTTGGCCGTCTCGTCAACAGCACTTCAAGTGCGGGTCCGCTCTGAAAATGAACATTCCTCTTTGCCGTGAGCGCTCCAGCTTGGAGAGGCTTGCCATCGCCATCGAGCAATCGAACAGCTGTGCCATTGAGCGATAAGTCTATGCCGGACCCCGGACCGTGCAGGGACAACCGCATTAGATCGGAACCGAAAAGCTCCACGGAAAGTTCGTCATCCTTCGCGACGTGGATCTCGGCGATAGCTGCGTCTGCCTCAATCTTAAGTCGCTCGTTCTTTACGTTTAGCGGTAACGTGGCCCCGCCTCGGGCGTCCGTGACCGCTGCGGCTCCAGATATTTCGGTGATGTCGTATCCGACGAATGCTAGTCCTTCTCCCTTCAGCCTAACGTCTTTCTCGAATGCGAGACGAACACCTCGGGACGACGCTTCCATTGAAATCAGTCCGGCGGTGGGGTGAATGCTGAGCAATAGCGCAACCAACGCACATGCTATCCCGATAAGAAGAAACCATCCCCCTGGTCCTAGCTTGCCATCGCTCGCATCCGGCGCCTCGCCACTCAACGCAACTGTGAACTGGCTGAGGTGTATGAGTCTGTTGGCAGCTTCTTCAATTGCGTTGGCATCGTTGGCTCGACGGGCAGCGTCGAGTTCGGAGAGTGCCAATTGCTTCTGGCTTCGGGCCCAGTCCTTAGCGGCCTCCAGACCCATGCCGCGCCCCCTTATTTTCGAAAGGACAGGTAGGTACTACCTTCGACGAACTTCCCGTCAAGATTCTTGGTGCTGAAGGTAACCTCGATACAAAACATTCGGGGAATAGCAGCAGGTAGCGTCAATTCTATGGGCGTTGAAGGCGACGAGGATGCCAGGCTCAGAAGCTCGCGATCAACGGTGCACTTATTGGATAGGTCGGAGCGGCCGACGCTGACAGATACATTTCGGGCCGGCGCTGTAAGCATCATCCGAAGCGCGAGGTCGGACTGTTCGGAGGGACCAGCTGACTGTGGCTGGCGCAGAGCTATGGGGAAAAAGATCGTCTGTCCAGGTTGTGCCGGATCTTGGATCCGACCGACCAGGTCCAGGCTAGTCAGAGAGACACCAAGTGGTTTGGCAACATCGTCGAGCGGCCAAGCAACGGCCTTCGCCTTATCGAGCGCCGCGTCGAGACGATAGAAGTGTTGTGCTGTCCTCTCCAAAATGGTTGCAATGGCGCTCGCGCCTTTGGGTATATCGGCGGTGCGAGTTATCGTCACGGTCTTGACCAAAGTGAGGTCTACCCTTGGTAGGACTTCGAGACGCAATATCGCGACACCGACCGAGCCAGCTTGATCTTCCCGAATAGTCCCCTCGCATCGCTCCTCAGAGCGCCGTCCGTACGAACTCGCGCCATGTGCCGGCGATTGGTTGTCCATCGTAAGCACGGCACCACAGTCCATGGCGGCTTGTGACCGCTGAATGGACGAAAAGCTAATAACCGCGACCGGCAAGATGGTCATTAAGCGTGAGCCACTGATACAGGTGGTCATAGATTCTCGCAATTCCGTCGCTGAATGCGGAAGTCGCGTGCTTCGCTGAACTGGGTTTCTTTTAGCTTACTGCAGTAGTCCGTAGCCAGTTCTATCACCACGCGTCTGGCCTGCTGTTGTTGGACGTCTGTCAGCTTATAAAAGATAAGGTCACTGAAGATACGCTCCTTGCCGTTGCGGTACCCGAGCGGGCTACCTCCTCGCTTGGCTAGCAGCCGTGCAATTTGGAAGTTGCCGCCAAAAATCGCTGCTTCAAAAGGCGTTGGTCCATACAACCCGCCCTGATAGTCGCGAAGGTCCACGGGCACACCCATCGCTAGCAATCGCTCGACCTGTTCTGAATTTCCCACAAAAGCCGCGGCATGAAGCGGACTTCCCGTCACGTTATCGCCCACTAACCCTTTGCCAGCGCCGGTGTTCAGGAGTTTTTCAACCATGCTTGACTGCCCTTTGAGGATAGCAGAAACAAGCAGTTGGTCCTCGTCGCCTAGGCCGGCTGGCCTTAACTCGAACAAGGCTGCTGCGACGTCCTCTCTTCCAGCCTTGATCGCTGCATTCACTGGCGTAAGCCCGCCGCAGTTTCCCGTTACGAGCTCGCGGGAGTTTGCCGCTAGGATCATCCTGATCGAAGTCTCATCTCCCTTGCTGAGCGCGGTATTAAAAGGGCACGCGGTACCCATGCCTGCGTCCAGCATGATCTTCAGGGCATCGTAGCGCTGCGCTGCCATTGCCGCGCCAATAGCGGGGCCATAGTGAGCACGCGCGCCGGACTTGATCAAAGTCACGGCCATGTCGATCTGGTTCGCCCAACCGGCAACGGCAAGCGGTGGGTACGGGCTATTCTCATCGTTGAACTTATATGATCGATCGAGATTGATGCGCTTGGCCACGACCGCCTTAAATTTCTCTCGGTCGCCGCCATTGATGGCCCGTCCCAACCGCTCGCCGAACTTGAGTTCCTCGGCGTCAGTATAAATGTTCCACGGCACCCCGGCTTTTTCTGCAATTCTCCGAATCTCATCAAGCCTAAGCGCAAGCGCAAGCGATTCATCGCGCTCTCCCAGAATGTTCAATCCAACGACGTGTCCTTGCTCGTTGAAGACGACCGCGCCAGAGGTCCCGACTTGCGTCGCAAGCCTTTCAACCAGGATTCCACATGCTTTGGTTGTATAAGCGGTGTCGCAGACATCAACGACGACACCTAGCTGTTGGGGGATGATCGGCCGCTGTAAATAGCCCAGAAATGTCACAGCCGTACCGTTCGCTAGTTCGGCGGCGTCCGCCATTAACGTGTGCTTCGTTGTCCAGGTTTGAGGCTTAGGTACCGATAGGAAGGCGATGTCCTCGGAGCCACTGGTACCCGCCGCAGGCAAGGCGATCGGGTCTGCCCGGCCAAAGCTGAAAGGCTTCCCGTCGCTCGAATACCCCCCCAATTGGACGACTTCGGCAACCGGTGGAGTAAATACCCGGCAGTGGATTACGTGATCCGGCACCGCCAAGAAAAGCTTGTCGTCGTTTTCGCCAACGATAAACGCAAAGCCCTCCTTCGCGTTGCAACCCTTGAAGCTGGCGTTCACTCGAAGAAAACTGGCTAGCAGGGAGACTGCCGATGCCCTGAATGTGTCAGACGGGCGCTCCTGTGAGGCAGCACCACCTACCGAGGCTGACCAACTGATTGCGAGGACCAGTGCAACAATAACTGCCTCGCGCAACAATTCGCTCAACAGCACAGCCCTTCCCCAAGTCAAATTGGGACATTATTGTTTGTGCGAACTAGGCACTTAAGTCTATGAAATATAGCCGGATTTTTCTAGTTTCTTGCCCTCACTTAGCTGCCACGCGGTTGCGTGATGTTGGAGCGAAGCAAAGGTAGCATGTCTTGCCAGCATCAACCTTATTGCATTTTGGCCCGCCCGTCACGATCCGAAAGCGTGGACCTTTGCCCTCGGAGGATAGGCTAACGATTAGAGTGGTTGGTTCAACTAGTTCGCCGCTCGTTGGTCGTTTGATGGTCGGCGGATGGATCGGCCATTAACGGAACGGAGCCGGAATTTATCTTCAGGCCGTAGCTCAAACAGTGGTTGCTTGTCCGGCAAGATCGAAAAATGCTCTATTTTTCAATGGGAATTTCCTGATACTCTCTCTGCCTCGAACAAAGGTCTTCTGACGGACGTCGGGTGAGCTCGATAGTCATCAGTTCGGGTTGCACCAGCAATCCAATCCCCACGAACTCCATTCTTCTATCGACGCAGCGGCAGTACCGAATCGAAGTTGCCGCGGTTTCCTTCGATCTTCCTCTCTCGCTTGGCGATCTTCTCAACGGCGTCTGCGAGATAATCGGGGTGATGATGGCCGTAGGTGTTGAGCAGAACGTCAAGCGACATGCCTAGGTAGCCCGCTGCCTGCCACGGATCGGCGCCACGCTGCATCAACCAAGTCGCTGCTGTATGCCGAAGCGTATGGGGCGAAATACCCACGCCAAGGCCGGCCAGTCGCACGGCGGTTTTGAAGGCCGTCTTCACTGAGATGACGGGTTTTCCATTGAATTCCACGAAGTGTTTCGCGTGATGATCGATCCGGTGCCAACGCCTGAGATGCGCAAGCAGGCGCGGCGGGATCGGCACTGGCGGTTGCCGCTTGTTGGTCTTTGCGTCGCCCTGGCGGCGCCGATAGTATATACCGCGCTCCAGGTCGACAAACGCGCGGCCGACTGCCGGAATCGGCGAAGCGGCGGCGATAGCGCCGGCTCGCGACCCGCTGTAAACACCAATCAAAATGAACCGTGCCAGGTGCCGTAAGGGCCGCTTTCCGGTCGCGACTTTCTGGCCTTTCAGTGGCCCCCGCGACATCTTCTGCAGCTCGCGGTATCTCCAGCACGTCCAGATCAGCTTTGCGGCATCGGATCTCGTGAGCCACTTATCGCGGGGCTCGCCCTTTGCTGGCAACGTGATCTTGACGATCCCTCGATGATAACCTTCCGCCGCATGATGATTGATAGCTGCGCGTAGGTCTTCAAGATCGCGCCTTGAGCCGCCCTTGTTGCCGCGCTCCTTAGCGTATTGACGGCACTGCTCACCGTCGACCCCGGCTAGCATTTTTGCGCCCCACCAATCGTTCAGGCGCCCAATCCGCCTTGAACTTGCGGATGCCGGGAATCGTCTCTTCATCATCTTCAGCGACCTTGAAGCGATCGCGGAGCTTGGCGAGCTCTGCATCGAGGTAGATCGAGAGCACATCCCCGATCGGGATTGATTCAATGTCTTGGGCCTTGCGCTTGGGGGCGTATTTCGAGGCAATATAATCCTTTAACGCTTGCTCGGCGGCCGTAATTTCATCTGACGCGCAGCCTGTGCTGATATCCAGGCCGTTGTCTCGGATGATCCACGTTGCCCGGTGGGTAATCTTGCCGGCTTTGTCTCGTCGAGCGGCCTTGAGATGGAGCCTGGCACCCTTGCTTCGACGCGGCATAATTCCCTCATTCTCTCTATATAAAAGAGTGTTGTGTAGTCCTTGCCCGCAATGCGCTCGATGATGAGTCGTCCGCGGGCGCTCTCTCTGCGCAGTCCGGAAGCGGTCATCGAACCATCGGGGAATGCCACGGCCGCTGCTACAGCAAGACGGAGTGGATCGTGCAGACCAACGCCCTTCGGGCGCTTTGTTATCTCGATCATGTTAGCCGAATCGCGATCTGCGAGGGACTAACGGTGATCGAGCTTTATGCGGGCGGCATCGACGCGATTCTATTCGTCGGAGGAGTGCGCTTGCCGAGAAGCAAGGGGCAGATGTGGGGATTCGAAATGTGTGGCAACGCTGAGTAACGGCAACGTTCTGCTCAACGCTGCTGCTATTGCGAATCCTTCCGTTGGTGCTATCCGCCTCGAGATCGCCAGTGCCCATTGGCACATACAATCAACGCGCGGGCGATAGCTCAATTGCGACGAGCTGCTGTTTGAGCCGATATGGGCCGGCGCGGAGAAGGCTTGGTGGCGGCCGCGCCAACGTCGTCCTAGGTGCGGGTATCGATCACTTTCGTGATATGCCTCATTTAACTTTCAGTCCAACTGGTCTGTGGTTGCTTCGCTCGCTTGCTCGGTGAACGCACGCAATTTGGACGAAGCGTAATCATAGGCTTCGGGTTGCCGAGCTCCTTGCCAAGGGCTTTCCGGTCGCCGCCGGAGAGCGGCGTCGGGTGATGCTTCGGAGCCATCCGGGGCCGACGCAGGGGGGATCGGTCAAACCGGCCCGAAGGCCGGCCAGCAACCGTCCTCCTCGTGGCGGCCGGTTCGGTTCTGGCATGTGTTGTCCAGCAAACGGTGCCCGACCTCCTTCCAGCTCGCCTGTTGCCCGTAGAGACGGGCGGCATCCGCTTTCTGGATCTCAACAATGCGCTCGCACCTGCGGCAGGAAACCCGCAGGACATGCTGCGGCATCTCACAGAGGCGCTGGCCGGGGCTCGAACGTCCCGAAACCGCGGCCTGGTCATCGGCATCATCGAGGAGGGCATGCCAGTACTCGTCCGGCATGTCGTCCTTGGGACCGAGCGAACGCTCCCTCGCGGCTTTCTTTCCCATTGAGGCGGCTAGCTTTTCCATTTGCTTCGGGGTGGGCATTCGCCAACTCGCAGGCCGATCGTTCATCCCGGAATTAGAACATAAAGAGAACAAAAGTCGAGTCCGACGAAGGGAGGCTGGCCGAATTATTTGCCCCTGACATTGTCGGAACCAGCCGCTTTCGATCGTCTTGAGTCCGAGCCGTCCAACATGGAGTTCTGCGTACACGGCCCCCGTGCCAATTGGAAAGGCTTCCTGCGTCTGTCCCTCGTGACTTGTCCGGTGGCGCTGTACCCAGCGACTTCTGAGTCCGAGAAGATCTCCTTCAATCAGCTCAACCGCCAGACAGGCCACCGCATCAAGTACATCAAGGTGGACCAGGACACGGGCGACGAGGTGCCTAACGAGGACATCGTCAAGGGCTATGAACTGGAGAAGGGCCAGTTCATTGAAGTGACGAAGGAGGAGCTCGAAGAGATCGCGTTGGAATCGACCCGCACGATCGAAATCGATGAGTTCGTCGACAAGTCAGAAATCGACCCGCGCTACCTGATCCGACCCTACTACCTTCGTCCGGACGGCAAGGTCGGCCACGACGCCTTCGCGGTGATCCGCGAGACCATCCGTGAAATGAACAAGGTCGCCATCGGCCGCGTCGTGCTGACCAATCGCGAGCACATCATTGCACTGGAGCCGATTGACAAAGGGCTCGTGGGAACGTTGCTGCGTTACCCCTACGAGGTCCGCAGCGAGCAGGAGTACTTTGACGAAATCCAGGATGTCAAAGTTACCAAAGATATGCTCGACCTCGCCAGGCACATTGTGAACCAGAAGGCAGGCACGTTCGATCCCGAAAAGTTCGAGGATCACTACGAAAGCGCACTGGTCGAATTGATCAACCAGAAGCGGGCCGGAAAGTTGATCCGCCCTAAAGAGCGGCCAAAGGGTGAGAACGTCGTTGATCTGATGGAGGCGCTACGGCAGAGCGTCGGGAGAGAGAAGGCGACGGAGCCTGCAAATGCTCCGAAGAAGTCGGCCAAGAAGCCGCGCAAGGCCGCAAGCGGTCAGAAGGAGATGTTGATGCCTATCGCCGGCAAGAAGCAGGCAAAGGAGGCAGGTGCAAAAAAGCAGCCGGCAAGGTCGCAGCGTCGGTCTGCCTGGCTCGGCCCTAACGTTTGTTGAGTTTCCGAACGACCTCGGCGGGGTCAAAGCCAATGGCTCGCCCCAACTCGATCAGCTCAACGACGTCTATTCGACGTTGCCCAGATTCAAGGTGGGTTACCCAGGATTGGTAGACCCCTAGTTTGTTGGCGAGATCAACCTGACGGAGTCCCGCGCCCTTTCTTAGCTCGACCAACATGGCGGCAAGCTTCTTTTGAATGGGCGAGGTAACCGTCTTGGGCATCTGGCCTCCGGAAGGGGGCCAGACACATAGAACGACTTTTCAGATACCGATAAATTAGGTATTAGCGGAGGGAAGCTTACGTTGACGGAGTTAAGTTATTGGCTCTTGCTGCTCGACAAGCAGTTGAACCCTTTGCCGAACGCGTATGTCTCGGAAATGCGGGAACGGCGGATGATCTTTATCGGTTTGGATACAGAATCAGTGAGACCGGGGCCATTGTCGCGGCGATCGAAATTCCTGCTGAGCTCTTAGAAGAAGCAATTTCATCCAACATGGCGTTGTCGTGCAGGCTTACCCCGGACGGCGATCTGATTCCTGAGTTCTCGTTTGAACGCGGTAGGACTTCTTCGAATGGAGCTCTCATATTGCCGATTGATCAACTCATCCGCGCGACTTTAACCCCGCAAAATCTTCACATGGACGAAGCAACGATCGTGAGCTTGACGACCATGCTTCAAAGACTGGAAGCATCGGTCAACGTCGTAAGAGATGCTCTGGCTCGTTGTACTGATAGAGCGAAAGATCAAAGTTTCGAAAATTGAGTTTCGAAGCACGGCTGAAAAAGAACTGGCCAGGACAGCGTAGTCTCGCGGCTGCTGACGCGCTTTCGTCGGAACGATTGGCCGTACGTACTGGCGCTAGTCAAAGAACGCGCCCCGCTGGACTTGCGGCGATACGTCAACCAGTGGGTGCAAGGGTCATCTCTTGATCGACGCTACGTTCTTGAAGCCGAGCGCCGGCTCCTGTCGTTTCGTATGGCCCATGGCGGCGAACGGACATCCTCGAACAAGCGAAGCAGGTCCTTGTGACCATCGCTTCGGCTATCTGGGTCAGCGCGCGGTCTTGTCGCTCCTCTTCGATCGATAGGCCTCGGCGGCCTCTTCCTTCGACTTTAATGGCTTGGCGTCACGATCGGCGCCACGCCGGTACCACGTATTGAACGATTCTTCATAGACCCGCCCGTGCGCCTGATCGACCGCCGTCGTTTCGAGCGATGCGATCAGTCCTGCGGCCTCGAGTTCGAATCTGGTCTTGTGGTCTTGCTCGGGATTGCTCCTAAGAATGTCGACCCATGACCTGATCTGCGCATTTGCGAAGGATGCGTCCGGGTCATGCGCGAACTCGTTTCGAATCTTTCGGATCGTGTGAAGTGCTGTGCATTCGTCTTCGTTGATCAGATGCAACGCGCGGCAGAGATTGATCTTGCCCGAGAACGTGCCGAGCGGTGGCGAGCTGCCCGCGAAGAGCTCTGTTCGCGCCTTTCCTGGTGCAAGATACGCACAAAGCACAAGTTCCAGCGCGCGGTCCAGCTCAGCTCCGACCAGAACCGCCATGCCACGTTCACTCTCGACGCCGAGCGTCCGTATCAGCTCGTAGTTGCGCTTCCATTCCGGGTCACTATTGATCAGTTCTTGATAGGCATTGGACATGCTCGTCGCCAGGATTGGGTTAGAGGGAGTCCCTGCGCAGGGCGCGATGCTGCAGAATGCCTCACACGCGTCTCAAGGTTTGGGCTCCGGCCGTTTCGCACGCATGTTCTGCGTCAAATATTCGAGTGCGATATTGCCGTCCCAGCCCCGTCGACCGAGGCCTTCAGGCGTCACTTCCGGGACCGGCCACATCACACCTGTAAAGAAATTCTCGATCCCGGCCGCGCCAAGGCGATCGCGGTAGGCGAGGTGCTCGGCATCTGTCTTATCGAACCGCGCGAATGCCGAACACGCGCCCGCCAGAACGTCGCAAATTTGCAACTGCTTCTCCTGCGCGGAATCGCCAAAGCGCGTTTGCGTGACGTTCATCGGAAACCGCGCCACCGTGCCGGGGTTCTCGAACTTGGCCGGCGGCATAGTTTCCGCCGAATAGGCGTCCCATATCCATTTTTGCTTGGACATGTTGGAGGATTGGTCGTGCACGACGCTCCACGGACCACTGTGCCGTTCGGTCCACATATGACCGAGCTGCACGAGGCCGGTCAGCGCGATATCGAGCGCGCGCTCGGGCATACGGCGTACGTGATCGTAGCCGAGGAGCATGAACGACACGGACAGATACCTTAAAAGCTCTTCTCGGGTGGGATCGCCTGTTGCGTGCCGGCGCGCCTTCTCGATCAGGAGCTGGCACTCCGTATATCGTTCCAGGGTTCGCGTACGGAGCATGCGCTGGAAATGTTCAAGGACCTTTCGCCTGAAACCTTTCGACCAGTAGGATTCCAGACAGAAATACAGCATGTTCGCCATACCATGATTTGCGCCGTCCTTATACAAGTTCAAGCCTGCCTCGTAAGCAAGGGGCTCCATCCACCAATCGACGATCAACGTCATCATGGCGAATTCCTTGTGGGCGATCCACGCCCCGGCGCGCAGAGGATCCTGCGCAAGTATCCCGATGAACTCGACGATCCTGTCTTGGTGACGGCCGCCGCGCGCGAGCCGGCTATATTTGAGTTCGGTGCTGCCCAGACCGCCAAAGGTCGAAGCGATGAGTCGATCCGCCTCGTCTTCGCTGAGGTCGTTGGTCGCCTGCAAGAAGATCGGCTGGTCTGCCGCCAGGAGGTCCTCGCCGGTAAAGCCTGTCTCGTCGACGTAATAGGTTCTCATAACCGATCGCTTGCAGTGCCATCTTTCTATCACGGGCCGTGCGGAGGATTTGCCTTGACCGCAAGAGTTTGCGACGGCGCCGCCGCTTAGCTCGGCTTAGGTCCCTCTTATAGGTCGCCATCATCACCGCATCGATCCCAGCCTCCGATTTGTTGCGCTCGGCGAAGTTCTCGTGGTCGTACGTGTAGCTACGGACCGAGATGATCTCAGGGCCCCTGACGGCCCGCGATGTCCAATGCAGCACAGCCGCATCGTCGCCATACCCCGCTTCATGAACCATCGTGGAAATGCATGAAAAATCAAGCCTCACGCCCGCGACTTGTATGGCATCGATATAGAGCGCCTCCATGTTTTCCGGAAGCGCAACCTTGGGCCAGCTTGCCCTGAACCGAAGCGGCTGGATGCTGTTCACGCCCGAGCCTCAGATTATCGCCGGGATTTTAACTGTGTTTATTAGGGGCGCGTGCGAAGAGCCGGCGCGAAGACGGGGCAGTATGTCCGCCTAATGGTTTATTTCAGACGTCGGGCGCTTTGGCGTCCAGCAGCTTCAATGGCCTCGCGCGTGTACTGAGGGCCTTTCTTGCGCGTGTATTGGCGCGCAGCAGGGCAGTGACCGTCAGCTTGCCGTTGATGTCCAGGAGTTGAGCTCGTCCCGCCCGTCTTGCCCTGCCGGATCTACCGTATTGCTCAACACCTGCGGCCACCGCCACGACAGCACGTCGAGCTCCTTTGCTTCCGCCGGCGTCTGATAAAGGCAGCCCTTCACTAAAGGAGTGTCGGCCGGCCCTGCTCGCGGCGCGGGCGCGCATGCTCCGCTGGTAGGCTGCACGTTAGTGACCGCTCGAACCTGTCGCGGCCGGAAGGCCGCGCCGCGGAAATCGCAGCGCTTGAACTGGAGCAACATGCTGCGCTGCAGGCCGTGGCCGGCAAGGCTGGCGTCGCTTTCATGCAGCGATTGCGCGATCGGGCCGAAATGACATCAGACTCCAAGGCGCGGTGGTCATTCCATCCGAATCTCGCCCTAATTCGATCGTAATCAAACGATCGCCGTTGTAGGTCGGGCTGAGCTCAAGCGTGAGATAGTCGAAAAGCTGTCGATCGTGCACCGCGATAATGATCTGGCGCCCATGCTGCTTGAGGGTACGCAGCAAGGCCGCAAATTGGGCAATATGCACGTCATCCATGCTTTGAACTGGGTCATCCAGAACCAACCAAGGCAAGGCTGGAGAGACCGAGAGATGAAGTCCGAGAAAAAGCGTCAGCGCAGCCGTATTGAGGTTGCCGGCACTCAACATAGCTCGCGGATTTCCACCTTTTCCGCCCGATCGATAATGTGTCTCAAGGACAGCTTCGACGGCTCGACCAGGAATGGACGGCAACGCGAAAGCCGGAACGAACGCCTCGTCCGGCGCAAGCCGAATAAAGAGGTCGCGCCACACAGCATTGAGCTCCTTGTTAAATACGCGCCGCGCCTCGTCTGCTCGTACCGCTTGCGCTTGGGCCAAGAGCCCCTTTGCTACGGCAATTCGGCGCTCCGACTCCTGCCGTAGCGCTGTCGTGCGCCGTTCGTCCTCGAACGCTGTCGCCAGGTCGATTGTGGCGTTATCGAGCTCGCGCTGATTTACTTCCAACTTGTCAAGCAGCCGCAGAGCTCGGTCACCCTGATCGCCCGACTTCGCTTCTTGTGCTGAACGATATTGAACCTGCGTGAGTATCTCATCGACAATCTCTTCTAATGGAACATCTGCAGGAAACGGCTGAAGTGACAACCGTTGCCCATAGGAGACGAGCTCCGCCCTCAACCCCGAGATCGAGGAGATCCGGCTTCTTAAAACGGAAAGTCGCTCCGCCGCCTGCTTTGCTTCCTCCCAGAGGCGCCCGCCGTTGCTTGCAGCATCTGCAAGACTATCGAGCGCATTCATCCACTCCGTCAGATCCGCCAATTCAAGTAAGATCGCATCGCGCCTATCATTGGGCAGGCGGCGAGCGAACAGATCCGCTTCTTGCCGCTGTGTCGCTACGACAGCCGCTGCGGTCGTTGCGCGGTCCCTCACCAACGCCTCGACGCGCCCTGCCACCGCCACCAACCGAGCAACTTCCTCGGATACATGAGAAGCTAGTTGTTCTTCGGAGATTTCAGCAAAATTACGAGAGCAGACGGGACATATCTCGTTCTCAATATGAGAGGAAATCGTCGCGAGCGCTTCCGCGAGCGCACGATTTGCACCTCCAGCATCTGCAAGCTGCTCATCGATGAGCTTCAGGCGCCCTTGCCCCTGTTGCACCGACACCTGCGCGCCCGACAACGAGCGAATGATCTCATCGTCGTTAGTCAAAGCCGTTTGAGCGCGACTTAGAGCAGAGCTGACAATTGCCAACGCTTTGGCGTGCGCCGTTGCTGGGCTGACGTCCACAGACACAACATCGGTGAACTTCTTCTGTATGCTTCGCAGCAGCACCTCGAGTTGTTGACCAGCGACGCTGCGCCAACGCGCAAATGCGTCTCGCGTAGCACTGCTCACCTGCTCTGCCGCAATCCGCTCTCCCTCCTCTTCCGACGTGCTGGCCTCAAGTAGCTGAGCCTTCGCCGCCGCAAGGTCTCGTCGAATTCGCGCCAAATCGGCGAGCTTCGTCTCACGCTCCTCGATATCGCTCTTGACGACGGCTCGTAACGCTTCGATGTCAATTGGACCGTCAGCAACAAACTGAGGCCCAAGCAATTCACGGAGATCATTCTCGGTCTTGATCATCTCGTCGCGGCAAGCTTGTTCGATCTCTGTCGCCTCGTCGACGCCCCGCTCCAGCATTGGAGCATCGGCTCGAGCCGCCCAAAAATGCGGCGCGCTTTCCCTGAAACGCCGCACGTCACCAGCGGCATGCAACCCGTCAATGAGGGAATCCAACGCGTCCAATCCGAGCATTTCCTTGACAAACCGAGTGAGAGGCGATGCCGTGTCTCGGTTGTCTTGGTGTTCGTAGATCTCCAACAGGCGCCCTAGAGTGACCTGCGCGAGATAGCATCTTTCAAGGTAGAATCGCGATTGGTCTCCATCCAAAAGCGCGGATCCGACGATCGCTTGTCCGTTGATCTCCAGAGACGCCTCTGTCTTTGATCCAACGCCTTCAGCCTGGATCGATACGCGTCCCAATCCATTCTTGGCCAGCTTGTGCGGCAAGTATGCCATGTAGTCGCGATCGAGGCGTGCGAGCGATGGCACACTGCCGGTTAATGCCAGTTCGATTGACGAAAGCAGGCTCGTCTTGCCGGTACCGTTCGGCCCATGAATAAGCACTGCCGGCGCATCAAGCGAGACCCCGGCTGGCCCGCGGATGCTGCGAAAATCCTCGACCTTTAGAAATTTCAAGCGCGGCGCCACCTATGGCTCCTTTTCAGACAAGAGATCTTCGAGGAAGGGAGCGTCGATCGCGTCTGCCAAATGCGACGCCACCCTCAGCACGCCCGCAGACGCAATTTCGACGAGCTCGAGCGCAAGCGGATCGTCAAAGCCTTCTAGAAGTTTCGCGCGGATCGCGATTGCCCTATCTTCGCTCGCCTTTGGCAAGGTCAACGGCAGCAGTACAGCCAGCCAATTGAACAAGTCCTGTTCGCCGGCTGTCTCTCCCACCGCTAGCACGCGCGCATGGCGAGCCAGTGCGGACAGCGTCGACGATTCCGGCCGCGGCCCAACGACAATAAGCGTCAACGGCCGACGCGAGCCCATCATATCGAGGGCGCGGCCAGCTCCCTCGACGACCTGCTGCAATCGCGCGGGTGTTTGGGCGAGTGAATCTCCGACCACGATAAGATCCGGGATCGGCGGTTCACCCACGAAGGCCGCAGCCGCGTCTATCTCAATTCCACCAATTTTCAAGGGCGTAGGGACGCGCTTGAAGTGCGCCGCTTCAAGCACGCTTGCGACGCGCTCGACGGGAATCGTCGTAGTCATACAGCGATCTCCGCTCGAAGATTCTTCAAAATCTCGTCAAGACTGTTGGAAGCGCCAGACAATCTGGACAAGCTGATCTCCCGCCGCCTCCTTCGCAAAGTCCGACCAGGTGGTGAGGTCGGGTGTCGGGCAGCACGCGCAGGCGCCTCATGGCTATGCAAGATAATAGTATCACTATCCTCTGCCGCGTATCCACCGGCAATCAGTCGGCTCGCCGATTGATTGTTTGCTGCGAAGAAGACTTCTGCAGAGCGCACCGCGCCGGCGAGCCGCAGCGCCCCACCCCCGGGATCGCTCAGGCCGCTCACCCTGCATTCCCAGAATCCCTCCGTCGCTGCGAGTGCCACGAGGGCAATCCCCAGTGCAAGCTCTTGAATCCCCGAACTGGAAAATCCGGGCTCGTGTAGCGATTTCGGGACGCTCGACATCGAGAGCGGACTATACAGCCCAGCGGCCGCATTGATTCGCCGGCCATCCCGAAAAAAGTTCATAGCGCGTCCCGCGAGCGAGAGCGCAGTCACCATGAACTGCTCGTACTGGTCCGGCAAGGCAGTTGCCGCAACCCCATTACGCAAGGTTCTCAACGCCGATCGCAACCGAGACTTCTCCGCGGCCGTCAACCCGGATGCTGATCCTTCAAGGAATGTTTCGAGCTTCGAGCAGACGACATGTAGCCAGAGGGCTGGCAGCAATGATCGACTGTAGGCCCGGAGCAAGGCCGACTTTTCGATTTCCTCGGACTTCGCAACATAGTCTGTCTTATAGAAATTCTGCAGAAGACTGAGCTGATCAGCCCCGACGGAATTTTCTGAAAGAACAACCGCGGGAGGATGAGTTGGGAACGATGCCGGCAGACTCTGCTGCGCGACGACAAAGATGTTTTGAATATTCGTGTCCTGCGCGGACAGCCCCAGCATCAATGTTGATTTTGAAATCGCAAGATCCAGGAGTTTGCCGGCTATGACCTTGTTTTCTGCCTTGTCAGCCCAGCCGTGGATCTGCGAGGCGCGACCAACGATGCGCTCTCGGTATCGCGCCTCGTCCTCGCCTCCGAGGACGGCGCAGCCATGAAATTTGTAGAACCTGGCCCTTGCGCTACTGTCCCTGACGTCCTCGGGTAAAATCCGGACCTGAAGCAACCCCACCGGAGAGCCTGCGATTGCGACAATTGCTTTTTCGATGAGCGCGTCCCAATTGGCGCTAGCAACATCAGATGCGACGCCCTCTGCAATTAAGGCTGCCAAACCGAAATGTTCCGGGCCAGGCGTAATTGAAGGGTCGCCGTAGCGTTCAACGACCTTTACCGCGTCCCAGACAAGATAGTCTGGCAATTCTCCCTGCGGATGCTGGTCTAGCATTCGTGAATAAGCGCCGGTCAAATTCTTCTTGATCCGGCCGAAGATCTTCCAGTCTGTTGCCGACTTGGCGTAGTCAATCTCCTTCCAATCCTCGGGCGAAAGGATCAAGTTAAGAATGCGGTCTAGGCTCCGGCGAAACTTGCAGGCGGCGTTCGTAGAATCAATCCGAATGCGCAAATGCTCGAGCACTTCACCAGCGACGCCCTCAAGACCGGGAAGCTTTCCAAGCGAGACGCCCGCACCGAGCCAAATCGCGTATTGATCATGCGCGATCCCGGCCGCAAACTCAGCGAAATCACCATCCAACAGAGCAAGGGTTTCGACGATCGTTATATCCAGGGCCGTCGGCACGGTCAGATATCCATGTCTCGTGGTCGAGCAAACGCGCATTCCATCATCACCGCTAGATCTCTCCCTCCCGTGCCTGCTTCGTTCATTCGACTACCGCATCAGCTTGGCAACTTACCTCCTTGTTAGCAAACCTTTTTGTCCTTTGAAACTGATCCGGAATTGGCTCCTTGTAACGGCCGACGATTCATCGAGACCTTCGAACCAAACCAGCCAGTGCCCGAGCAGCGCGGACGATAAAAGCGGATCGATCTGAGAACATTTACTCCGCCGAACAATCGTCAATATCTTCCAAAATTGTGCTGCTATTCAGAGAAGCGTCAGACGTCGACGCATTCGTTAATGTTCGGAAGCGACGATTGCCTGGTTCGAGACTCTGAACGCGAGCTTCCATGTTGAAAAGTGATTCGGTCAGGTCGGTATCTAGATTGTCATCAGCACTGCAGAGGCAGGGCCTGAACCGCCTTCGTATTTCACGCAGTCGTAATGAAAACTTGGTCAAATTTGGTCGGGGGACGATCGTAGGTGACTCGCCCGCCGCCCGGCACTGCGTCTCTTTGGCCGTCGCAGCGGTCCTGACTGATGAGGTTCAAGCACAAATTCGATGCGGGTCTATAGGTATGTCTTTCGGTACGGGAAAATGGGCGTTGAATTTCTGAGGTTCATACGTTTCTTGATCAGCTTCTCCGTCGGAGCACCATCCAACCGATGAGTGAACGACGAATACATCCAAGATCAACCAAGTCGGTCCGGCGCCATCAGGTGGATTGCAGTGTGCGAACCCGCGTGCGAACGAAAAGTGCACGTATCTGGTGCGGTTTCTGGTGCGGTCGTCGCGCTGAGGGCAGCGGAGAGCAAGCAAATTATTGATATTCTTGGTGGGCCCGGCAGGACTCGAACCTGCAACCAGACCGTTATGAGCGGCCGGCTCTAACCATTGAGCTACAGGCCCCGCCGCTGAAAGGCGACCGCGCGGCGGCGCCGGGATCGTCTACAGGTTGGCCGGCATTCCGGCAATCCCATATCGCTTCAAGCGAAATAGGGACTAGCTCGCAGTCGGCATTCAGCTTTGCAGGTCAAAGCTCGCGAGCCGCCGACCGGTCGAGGATCCTGATCCCGCGTTGCGTATTGTCGCCGTCGGACGCAGAATTCCTGAATCGAAAGCCCGAAAACAAAGAACTTCGACTTTGGCTCTACCGCGGCGAGCCGAAACAGTAGCGCGCGCTCAATCGGTCAGGGAACAGGCGCTCGTAGGCGGCAACACACGAGGTGCAACCCTGCGATGGCGCTTGAATTCGGCGTCCGGGAGCTCGTTTTTGTAGCGCATTCGTGTCCACGCGACTCTGAGTTGGTCGCTGCGTCGGTCCGTCGATGTGATGCAAACCAGATAGATGGGGCTTCTCAGTCACGGAGTTTATCGTTCCGCGCCATGAGGCATTCCCAACAGAAATTAATTATCTGGCGGCACGAATTGAAACAGGCATTCTTATTTTTCCTCCGCGGTTGACGCTGGTCGGCTACTCTACAATGTTGGAGTGCCATGACGCGTTCATGGCTACCGAAAATTGAGAAGAGTGCGATGCCGTTTTTGACCTTTCGGTGCACCTCTACACGAACCGCATGTGCCGCGTGATGACGTCAGTGCTTGAACGTGAGCTTCACCTTGGCTTGAACCTGCATGGCGCTGGGGGACATACCGCAGCGTGGCGGTGGCCCGGAAATTCTCCCGGCGCATTTTACGATATTGAGCATTACGTACGAGCCGCGAAGCACGCCGAGCGTGGAAAGCTCGACGCGGTTTTCCTCGCCGACACGCCAGCGCTCGATCCAGCAATCGACAAACACCCGCCGCTCAACGGCATCGAGCCGACGATTACACTTGCCAGCATTGCCCGAGAAACAAAATTTGTCGGCCTGATCGGCTCGGCATCCACCACCTACAACGAGCCATATAACCTCGCGCGCCGATTCCAGTCGCTTGACGTTGTCAGTGGCGGCCGTGCGGCCTGGAACGCAGTTACGACGTCCAATGTCTATACGGCCAGGAGCTTTGGCGGCGACGAGCTGTCACGTGATGACCGCTATCGCCGCGCCGAAGAATTTGTGGAGGCGGTGCGAACCCTTTGGCATGGCTGGGGAGAAGGCGCTATTATCCTGGATCAGGCCGCGGGGCGGTTTGGTGATCCGAGCAGGCTGCGGACGACGAGGCATGCCGGCGAGTTCTTCGACATCAGCGGGCCACTGACACATCCCGGCTCAAGACAGGGGCAGCCGGTTATTTTCCAGGCCGGCGGATCGGATCAAGGGCTTCAGTTCGCGGCCCGAAGCGCCGATGCCGTGTTCT
This sequence comes from Bradyrhizobium sp. B039, assembly GCF_038965675.1. NCBI lineage: Bacteria > Pseudomonadati > Pseudomonadota > Alphaproteobacteria > Hyphomicrobiales > Nitrobacteraceae > Bradyrhizobium > Bradyrhizobium sp. B039. Next base: position 7,904,306 of record NZ_CP152416.1, on the reverse strand, counting down.
CATCGACAGGCGATTTGGAAATCGCCCTGCGCGAGGCCGATCGCCTCAGGTCGTTTGCTTCTCAACATGGACGACGGGCGCCCCTTGTGCTGCCGGGTATCGTCACGTTCGTCGGCGGAACCGAAGAGGAAGCAATCAAGCGCAAGGCGGAGCTTGACGATCTAATCAACTTTGACGTTGCCCTTGATGCGCTGGCCAGTCGTTTCGGCTTTCCTGCCGAAAGGCTGAAGATCAACGAGCCAATCGACCTCAGCTTACTGCCGGGACATGCGGACGCTGCTTTTTCCATTGGCCAGCATCGCACTGTGGAAGCTCTCGTGCGCTCCGGCAAAACAGTCCGCCAGATCATCGTAGAGGCGCCTGCTTACGGGCACCGAGTGCTGGTCGGATCGCCGGAACAGATTGCCGCATGCTTCGAAGAGTGGTTCCGGGCTGGCGCAATCGACGGGTTCAACGTCATACCTGATGTTCTGTCCGACGGTACGCCTGCGTTCGTCGATCACGTTGTTCCCGTTCTTCAGCGGCGCGGCTTGTTCCGCTCGGATTATCGCGGCGAAACGCTGCGCGAGCACCTCGGCATCCCACTGCAGGGCGAGCGCACCGACCAGGTCTCCGCCGCCTGAGTGCTTCTCCTTTATCACATTCGGAGCTTATCATGTCCAAGCCGGCTGCCGCTCATGCGGCGTTTCTTCTCAAAAGTCTGAATCGTCGTGTGAAGTCTCGCGCCGCAGTCATCGCCATCGCGATGTCTGGCCTTTCGATTGCGGATCCGGTGCACGCGGAGGGCGCTTCGGCTGGCAAGCCGCAATCGGGTGGGACTATCCGGTACGGACACTTCCAGGAGCCGCCGTGCCTCTATGGTGGTTGGGTGCAGCAGTGGTACCTTCAGCGTCAATTCAGCGACAATCTGGTCGCCAGGGCTGAAGACGGAAGGATCCTGCCTTGGCTTGCGACCGCCTGGACCATCTCGGATGACCGCAAAACTTACACCTTCCAGATCAAGCCCGATGTCAAATTCACGGACGGGACGTCTCTGGACGCCCAGGCGGTCGTCGATAATATCAATGGATGGCTGAGCGACAGTCCGGAGCTCGAGAACCCCACAGCCGGTCCTTATCTCAGGGGCATCTTCGAGTCCGCGGCGGTTGCCGACCCGCTGACGTTCAAAATCACGTTGAAGACGCCGTTCGAGCCGCTGCTGAATGTCTTTGCGCAGTCCTCGCAAGGCATCTTGTCGCCGACGGCGCTTAAGCGTGGCAAGGCCGTGAACTGCGAAAGCCCAGTTGGTTCGGGTCCGTTCATCGTAGAGAAATGGAACCGCGGCAGGAACGTCATATTCCGTCGAAACCCAAACTATAATTCGGCGCCGGCCACTGCCAAGCATCAAGGCCCAGCCTATGTCGAAGGAATTGAGTGGCGTTTTCTCGCTGACCCCACGATACGCTACGGCTCACTTCTGACCGGCGAATCCGACGTTGTCTATCATATCCCTGCCGTCAACTGGCAGGATGCCAATTCCCGGTTCAAGATCGTGCGCCACCTCACGGGTGGAACGCCGCTTCGGCTTGCGTTGTTCTCCGAGAGACCGCCGTTCGACGACGTGCGTGTCCGGCAGGCTTTTGCTTACGCCTCGGACCGACGTGCTGCCGTGCAAGCGGCGTTTCTTGGCTCACTGCCCTATGAGGGCAATTTCGCTTTGAGCCAAAGCTCGCCGGAATATGTCAGCGAGCTCTCAAAATCCTATTCCTATGACATCGAGAAGGCGAACAAGCTGCTCGATGAGGCTGGCTGGGCGGAGCGCGATGCAAACGGCATTCGCAGCAAGAACGGCAAAGCGCTGATCATACGCATCACCTACACCAATGCCTTTTCGCCTCCCGACGGCGATCAGGTCCTGCAGATCATCCAGCAGCAAGCGAAGGCCGCAGGGTTCGACGTGCGGCTCCAGCCGACCAACCAGGCTGATTTCTGGGCAGGAAAGAATCTTGGTCCAAATGACTATGAGGTCGTTCCACTGTATTGGGTTGCGCCTGGCGCCGAGATCTATCGTATTTCGTACAAGCCTGACCTGAATGGTGTCCGCAATCCCTTCAATCCATCCCGCTATCAGGATCTGCCCCTGTGGGACATCATTCAGAAGGCTGAACAGGCTGGTGACAAGGCGCAACGCACCGCGCTTTATCAGCAGGCGGAACGGCGGATTATCGAGAACGCGCCGTCCCTGAGCTACACGGTTTTGGACGTCACCCTCGCTTTAGCCGATAATGTGAAAGACATCTGGCTCGACAGCGGGTCGGTGGGCGAGCCCGTTTTCTCGGACGCATATTTCACCGACAAGAAATGAATGCGGTGAAGACGATAGGCCATCAAAGCCTTTGGCTAGCGCGCCGGCTCTTGTCCGGCCTGATCGTGGTTTGGGCCGCGGCGACATTCACCTTCTTTGTGCAGTTTCTGATGCCCGGGGAACGCGCCCAGATCATCTTCAATGCAAATAGCGGAAACGTGGGAGAGATTCCTCGGGACCAGCTACTCGCCATCAATGCCAAATATGGCTTCGATCAACCCGTCTTCGTGCAATACGGAAAGTATGTAAGGGATGTGATGCACGGAGACCTTGGGCAGTCCTACGTCCAATATCAACCTGTCACAGACCTGATTGCGCGCCAGATCGGACCAACGATTGCGCTCGCTTTTGCCGCCATGTTGACCGCCTGGATCATCACCATCACGACCACGGTTCTTTTCGCCGGGCGTAACAACATATGGTCCAAGGCGCTAGGCGGGTTTCAGGTCTTCCTGGCAACCCTGCCGCCCTATTGGCTGGCGACAATCCTGCTGGTCGTTTTCGCGATCCAGCTTCGCTTGTTTCCTGTCGTGGGCGGCAACACCCTCATGGGCCTCGTTCTGCCTACGATGGCCCTGGCCTTGGAAATCTACGGCTTCCTTGGTCAAGCGGTCTTGAGCGGATTCACGCGGGTTCTTGATCAGCCTTTCATCACCTCATCGAGAATGCGCGGCACAGGTGATCTCAGCCTCCGTCTACGTCACGCTTTGCGCCATGCGGCCTTGCCGGGGATCACCCTTTCCGGCTGGATCATAGGCAAGCTGCTGTCGGGCGCCGTATTGATTGAAGCGGTCTTCGGCCGTCAGGGGCTCGGCGGCGTCCTTGTCGCAGCATCGTCCACACGCGATGTCCCGGTCGTGTCAGGGGTGATCCTGGTTTCAGCTGCGCTGTTTGTCGCCGCCAGCTTGATCGTGGATCTCACGATACAACTCGTCGACCCGAGGATGAAAGAGGCATGAGTTTCGCCAATGGCTCCCCGGGACATACAAAAGCGTTCATCACTGCAAGAGTGCTGACGGGCGCCCGTATGTTTCCGGTTCCGGTCTATATCGCGACTGTCTTCACGGCCTTCTTCCTCATCGCGGCGATTGCGCCGAAACTGCTTCAGACGCATGATCCGTTGGCGCTGAGCTTGATGTCACCTCTCAGGGCCCCTTCATTGACGCATTGGCTGGGGACGGACCAGTCCGGACGGGATCTCTATTCCCGCATCGTGGCGGGGACAGGTCAGTCTCTCTCCATTGGGCTGGGTGCGACTGCGCTCAGCCTTGCCATCGCGCTCATACTCGGCGTGACGGCGGGCCTGTCTGGCGGCTGGATCGACAACGTGCTCAGCCGGCTCTTCGACGCCCTGTTCGCTCTCCCCACTCTGTTCCTTGCGCTTCTCTTCGTTTCGTTGTTGGGCACCTCGGTCTCGACACTGATTATCGCGGTCGGCCTTGGAACATCGCCAGGATATGCACGCATGGTGAGGGTGCAGGTTCTGAGGGTCAAAGCTACTGGTTATGTTGAGGCGGCAAAGGCGTTAGGCCACTCGCCCAGGGGCATCCTGTTCAAGCATATCCTCCCCAACGCAATCAGCCCGCTTGCGACAATGTTCACGCTCGGTATCGGGCAAGCCATCATTTGGGCATCCGGCCTTTCGTTTCTCGGCTTGGGAGTTGCGCCCCCGTCATCGGAATGGGGCGCACTGCTCAATGCCGGGCGCAACTACGTAATCTATGCATGGTGGCTCGAGGTCATGCCCGGGATCGCCATCGCTACCTTCGCGCTCTCAGTGACTGTCATCGGCCAGTACGTGCAGCAACGCCTGGAAGGAAGGATCGAGCTTCCATGAACGTGACCTATCCCGCAGCTTCCTTCCGGCAAAATGCCACAAAGCCCCCGGCTAGCGACCCGTTGCTCACCGTACAAAACCTCAACGTTTCCTTCGGGCCGGCGCATTCGCGGCGAGCTGTGGTCAAGGGGGTCTCTTTCAGGGTTGAGGAAGGCCGGTGCGTCGCGATCGTCGGTGAATCGGGATCAGGCAAAAGCGTTACGGCCCGGACGCTGGTTGGTCTGACCGGGGCGCGATCTCATGTCCAAGCTGACCGCCTGACTTTTCAGGGGAAGAATATCGATCGACTCGGTGACAGGGAATGGAGAGCCTTGCGCGGCAAGCGCATTGGCTTTGTGTTACAGGACGCGCTGGTGTCGCTCGATCCGCTGAGACCGGTTGGCAAGGAGATCGGTGAAGCACTAAGTGTTCACCGTGCAATCAGGACACGCGCAGACTTGACGGAACGGGTAGTTGAGCTTCTGAATCTCGTGGGCGTGCCCGAGCCGGCGGTCAAGGCGCGGCAGCTTCCACATGAGCTTTCAGGCGGGCAACGGCAAAGAGCCTTGATTGCGACGGCAATCGCACTCGATCCAGCTCTTTTGATCGCAGATGAGCCCACGACGGCGCTGGACGTTACGATCCAGGCGCAAATCCTGGATCTGCTCAGCGAAACCCGCCAACGCGGCAAGGCCATGATTCTCATCAGCCACAATCTTGCCGTGGTATCGCAGATGGCCGACGAGGTTATTGTGATGCGACACGGCGAAATCGTCGAGCATGGCTCATCAGAACAGATTTTTGGTGACCCGAGACATGATTACACGCGGGGCCTCCTCAAGGCGATCCCATCCGTCCGGTCACGCGGGAGCCGTCTTTCGTCCTCGACGGCGCCGCGCTTCATCTCGGCTGAAGGAGAGACCAGAGCGCTGACCCAGTCGAATATGGCACAGCGTTGTAGTCCCCTGCTTGAGGCGGAACGGCTCGTCAAGCGCTTTCGCGGACCGGATGGCAAGCTGCGTACCGTCGTCAATGACGTCTCGTTTCGCCTCGGCCATGGAGAGACGCTAGGCATCGTCGGCGAGTCAGGGTCTGGGAAGACGACCGTGGCACGCATGGCGCTCGCGCTCGAAAGGCCGGACCAAGGAGAGGTGACACTCGAGGGTTCGCCGTGGACTGCAGCGACTGAGAAAGAGCGCCGCCAGCGGCGATCGGATATCTCGGTCATCTACCAGGACCCACTAAGTTCATTCGATCCGCGTTGGACCATCGAGCGTGTCATTGATGATGCCTTGGCCAGACGTAGCGGAAATCCCCTCGACAGAGCCAGTCGACAATCGGAGGTCAGCGAGCTGCTTGATCTCGTGGGTCTGTCACCAAACTTCAGGACCGGGCGTCCACTGGAACTGTCGGGCGGTCAACGCCAACGGGTTGCGATCGCGCGCGCAATTGCTCCGCGCCCCAAGATCATCGTGTGTGACGAGCCGGTCGCGGCACTTGACGTATCCATTCAGGCGCAAATTCTCGATCTGCTTGGAGATCTCAAGTCGCATTTGCGTGTCAGCTATCTATTCATCTCGCATGATCTCGGCGTCGTGCACCACCTCAGCGACCGCGTTCTTGTCATGCACCATGGCGTGGCCGTCGAAGCCGGTGGAGCGGACGACGTATTTTTACGGCCTTGGCAACCCTATACGAGGAAGCTGGTCGCGGCCGTTCCACAATTGCACTTCCAGGCGGCATAAATTTCAGAGGCCAGCCGCACATGTCGGCTCAGCGGGAGGGTGACTGCGCGGGCCAGTGCTGTGGAAGGCAGGAATGTCGGGCCGTGTCCATGCAGCATCCGCGCTGGCTGAAACCCCGTCCCCCTGTTCGGACCATGCAAATGCCCGTCCTCGAAGGGCTCCACTGCGAGACGTCAATCCACAAGATGCGACGACCGATCAGCGCACCGGGTCAGGTGGGTCTGGCGTCGTTTGGGCGACTCACGTTACCCATCATTCCCGACCACATCACTGCACAATGGGAATGAAATGTTTGCAGCAACCCGTGAACTGCCGGCCTCTGGTTACGCACTTGAAGTGGATGGCCGACTCAAGGCCGAATTTGCAACCAGAGACGGCGCCAGGGCAGGCGGAGAAGAACTCAAGAAGCGCTTTCCCATGCTTCAGATCAGGATCTATGACGCGCAGACGCAAGCGCGCGAGGACATCTAGATCCGCGGACTGGCGGATTTTTCCGATTCGCGTGTGCGGCTTCCGCCGCACCGGGCTCTCGTGGACCGAGCTGCCTTGCGTCTCGGCCGCCGTGCGGCGTCGATCCCTCGCGCTAGGAGATGCGGAGCTCCCCGCCGGGGGCACTCGGGAAAGGGGCTCGCCTCTCGGCGATCGCTATCACTGCCCCGTTCCCGGGTGCCGCTATTGAACCGGTCTCGTCGCTGCACTCGGACCCGCGTGCCCCTTCGGGTCGCTATGCTCACGCTCTCCGGGTGCCATTTTGCCTTGAGGCGATGCGCCCTTGGCGCACGCCTGGTAGGTTTGGGCCCCAAGGCACCTAAAGGCCAAGTCCCGAAGAATGAAATAGAAGGCCGAGCGCGTCGCAGATTTTGCATTCTGTCATCTGTGTGCGTGCAGCGCGCTCGCTAACCGAACCACGCGGCCGCTTGGTCAAGTGGCGTCGCTTCCGTCCGAAGAGGCTGAGAATAAGAGTTTTGGCCGGGTTTGCCGTGACGGGTCACAGGCCGCGAGAGAGGCTCGCGGCGCCCGCCGCGGAGATCCGCGATGCCCAGACACTATCTTCGGGCGTGCACTGGCGAGGACCAGACAAGCCTTTAAGGCAAAATCACCACAAAATTATCGGCGAGCTTGAAGCCGGCCACGTGCCGTGGGTGCAGTCTTGGGGGAGCCCAGAGGCGACGGCGTGCTTGGCCATGCCGAGAAGCGCCACGACTGGCCGTCAACATAGCGGCCTCAGGGAGCAAGGCTCATCGGCGGGTACCACAGCCAGGTCGCTTTTGGCCAGTCGCGCGTTCTGCTGGACTGGACGAGGCTGATCATGCCGAACGGACGTTCAATCGTCTTGGAGCGGCAGCCCGGCAAGGATGCAGCAGGCTATTCTGAACACAGCAGACTGTTCGAACCCATCGGAACCGCGGCATTGATACCGCACATGCTGGCTGGCGCAGTCGAAAACGGTCGGTGCGAGTACGAAGTGGTCAACGCAGAGCCGGTCGGGCCCGGGAAACCCCTGGCGTTGATTCGGAAAGCTCAAGCTGAGCAAGCGTCAAGATGAGCGGTGGCCAACGGGCCCGCGCGGAGCGCAGACCTGTTGACAGGGGCTATGGAGCCCCAGTTTGCCTTCGCCTTCACATTCGAAGGAACGAGCACACCGTCGACGCGAGGTGAAATTGCCTCCTGGTCGGAACTACCCGAGAGAGACAAGGTCGCGATTGGCGCCCTCAGTGCCGCGCAAAGAGCTCGCCGAGCGTTGCCTTGCGTCGACCAGGGAATCCTACGCGCTATTCATGCAAATCCTCGGAAAGAACGCGTTTTTCCAGCGTGATTGTCTGATAGTTCACCACCTTATCTCTCAGTCGTTGCCTGTCCCGCGCCATCGCGGCTGCTCTTTCAGGTGACGTCGCCCACTTGCGCGCCTCAGCAGGCCGGCCACTTGCAAGCGGACCAGCAGCCGTTATCGCGCGCCGTTGGAGTGCCTTGTGCGTTCAGGCCATCATCCCTGCCTACGCCGGCTGCCCTTAGACTTTGATCGCGGGGGCGACATATCAACCGGTGCAGCCGCAGCGCAGCCTCCTCAGACCGTTTCGCGAAGAGATGCTCTGGCGCGTGGGACCTTCGAAAGATAAACCGAGGCGAGGCCGTGAAGTCTCCGCTAGCCCTGCGGGACCAATTCTCTGCCATTCTAGACCGGATAGGTGCATCATGAACGCAGTGACGGTGGGCTTTGGGGCGCAGACCGCGACCACGACGCTGCAAAGGTTTGTCCGCTTTGTGCGCGGCTCCGGTAGCCTGAGCGTGGCCGACAAAGTCTATTCCATCGCCGGATTTTTGACGATCGTCACAATGTTTCTGTTGGTGATGTCGGTCCAATGCGTGCGCCTGCAGACGAACTATCGGCACATGCAGATCGATTCGGCGTCGGCTGCCGTCAATATCGGGCGCGTCAACGCCCTGATCTACGCGATCGTGATGGAGTCGCGCGGGATCTACATGTCCACCGAACCGGCGAAAGTAAAGCAATTCGCGGACGAGTTGGTCAAGTGCAGCGGCGAGCTCACGGCGGTGATGATGCGCTGGGGGCAGACTGTCCATCCCGACGATCTCGAGCAATTCGAGGCGTTCAAACAGCGAGTGATGCAGTTCATCGACTTTCGGCTGGAACTGGTGCGGCGGGGGCTCGAGATCAGTCCGGCCGCGGCTCGTGAATGGGACGATAACCAGGCCAATCGCACCGTGCGCAGCAAGCTCAATGCTGACCTCGAGGCACTGCAGCGATCCTACGATAAGCGAGCCCGCGAAGCCGACCAGCTTGCTGACGAGAACCGCTATGCGGCCTGGTACCTGTTCATGCTTGGACTCGCGGCGCTGGTCCTTGCCGCGATCAACGTCCTCGTCATGCGCGACTCCGTGGTCGGGCGGCTCTCCGATATCGCGCAAGCAACCGACCGGATCGCCGCAGGAGACATCAAGAGCGAGGTGCCGCATCTGATGCGGCACGACGAGATCGGGCATCTGGCCCAACATGCAGCACTTCCGTGATGCCATGCAAAAGATTCCAGAGCTGGAGCAGCTCGAGTTCAACACGGCGCAGCAACGCGACGCCGCTATAACCCAGCGCGACCAGTTCAACGACAAGTACCAGGCCAAGAAGTGGCAGTTATCGGCGGCGATCAACAGCATGCCGCAAGGCCTCATCATGCTTGACGGCAGGGCCAATGTCGTCGCGATGAACAATAACTATCGGCGGATCTACAATCTGCCAGAGACGATCAGGGCTGGCTCTACGCTGGAGAAAATCCTGCAGCATCGTATCAAGAGCGGGCTCTTCAGCGACGACATCGCGAAACATCTCGCGGCGATTGTCGATCGAATCGCCCGGCGCGAGCCGACCGCCTATGAGATCGCGCTAAATGACGGCCGCACCATCAATATCTACGAGCGTCCGATGGATGGCGGCGGGTGGGTGTCCGTGCATGAGGACGTCACCGACCTGCGACATGGCCAGCGGATGTTGGAGAGGACTGAGCGTCTGCTGGCCACCATTGTCGAGAACGTTCACGAAGGCATCATCGCCAAGGACGCGCGCACCTTGCGTTACCTCTTCGTCAACAAGGCGGCGGAGAAGATGATCGGCATGTCGCGGGCCGAAATCGTCGGCAGGACCGCGCGCGAATTGTTCTCCCCGGAGGCGGCCGACTTGATCGAACGGCGCGACCGGCAGTTGCTTGCCCAGAAGCAACAGTTCGAACCCATTGTCGATACTATCGACAGCCCCGTTCGCGGACGGCGTGTGATCTGTGCGCGACGGCTGCAGATTGGCGGCGCCGGAGAGCAGCCGCACACCTTCGTGACTATGGTCGAGATGGGAGCGGATCGCGAACGTCAATAGGGCGATCACACGTCGCCCCTCCTGAGTCGACCGCGCCGGAACTGGACTCGCGGGTACAGTGGGATGCTGCTACCCCGAGGAGGTATCCGGCGAAAAACGCCGGCATTGTATGCATCTGCGCAGGATTTTGTCTCTCCAGCGCTGCTCATTGCATCATTCGAGATCAAAACCTGGCTACAGTCGCCGATTAATCGGGCGACGCAACGCGATCGAGCGTATCGCTTCGCCACGAGGGCGCACAAAGAGCCGAGCTCGTGCGCCCGGTGCCCGAAAATGCAGCCACATTTAGCAGAAACGGTGCCGCTCTTTACGTGCGGGCACGATGTTGCCGCACGAGCGTCCGCCAAAGGAGGCGAAAATGCAGAATAGCTCTCATAGCTCCGAAAACCGAGGGTGCTGTGCGGTGTGTGGTGGAAGGTTCGGGCTGATCCGCCATTACTGGTGGCGAACGGCCCTTTGCTCCAGGAAATGCGTCGATCGCTTCAACGCCCGGCGGGAGGCAGACCAGAAGTGGCTGCGCCGGCTGTTGGCGGCTCCTGCAGAATGCGAGACAAGCCCGAACGGAGCGCATTGCGTGCCATGCACACAGCAACCAGTTGCTTAACTGCAGGAAGCTGCGGTGGACTTCCGAAATGAACGACCAAAGTCCATCAGCGATGCGAGAGTTGCAGGGGCTCCGGCTCATGCCTGCGTTTCTTCGGATAAACGATGCAGCCCTGCATTGTGTGGTTGAGCTGACCGAGCATCTCGCGCTAGGCTTTGGAGCTCCTCGCCGGGGGCACTCGGGAAAGGGGCTCGCCTGCGGCGATCGCTATCACTGCCCCGTTCCCGGGTGCCGCTATTGAACCGGTCTCGTCGCCGCACTCGGTCTCGCGTGCCGCCTTCGGCGTCGCTATGCTCACGCTCCTGCGGGTGCCATCTCTCGAAGGCGATGCGCCCCTGGCGCACGCCTGATCAGGCCTGCAGCCTGGCAGATTGCGAAGAGTCTGAGAGTAAGAGTGCAGGCTGGGTTTTCGTGACGGGTTAGAAGCTGCGAGAGAGGCTCGCGGCGCCCGTCGCGGAGAACCGCGATGTCAAATCCTACTGTTCGCGCGCGCGCCGGCCAGGACCGGGCGAACCTCTATAACGAAATTACCGACAAGATCATTGTCGAGCTTGAGGCCGGACGCGTCCCCTGGGTTCAGCCGTGGGGTACGGCCGCGGCGAAAGCGCCGTTGGCCATCCCGAAAAATGCTTCGACCGATCGGTCCTACAGCGGGATCAACGTCCTTCTGCTCTGGGGAAGCACGATCGAGCATGGTTACAGCGGTCAAAGCTGGCTCACGTTTCGGCAGGCGCTGTCGCTTGGAGGCTATGTGCGCAAGGGGGAGCGTGGCACCGCGGTGGTCTACGCCGACCGTTTCGTGCCGCGCGATGAGAAACAGCGCGCCGCCGAGACCGGCGACGAAGCGCAGGCCATTCCATTTCTCAAGCGATTTACCGTTTTCAACACGGACCAATGCGACGGACTCCCCGGCGAGATCGCGACCGCGGCTCCGCCACCGCCGCCAGGTCTGATCGAGCCTACCGTGGAAACTTTGATCAGGGCCACCGGGATCACATTTCGGATTGGTGGCGATCGCGCATTCTACGCGCCGGCCGAAGACTTCGTGCAGGTCCCGCCGCCGCAGGCCTATTTCGAGCCGATCAATTGGCACCGCACCGCGCTGCATGAACTCGGCCACGCGACCGGACATCGCTCGCGCCTCAACCGCGATCTTAGCGGATCCTATGGCACCAAGAAATATGCCTTCGAAGAACTGGTCGCCGAGTTGAGCTCCGCGTTCAGCTGCGCGTCGCTCGGGATCGTCCCGACCGTGCGCCATGCCGACTATATTGGCTCCTGGCTCGAAGTCCTGCGCGAAGACAATCGGGCTATCGTGCGTGCCGCCTCACAGGCGAGCAAGGCCGCGGACTATTTGCTCGGCTTCATTCCCGAGCCCATTGAGCACGCGTCGCTGGATTCGGCTGTTGCCGATCACGAGACGGCTTGATGCTTGGCCTCCTGTCGCCGCGCAAGAGTGAGAGGAGGGGGCGCTATTCGCGACGGGTTGGAAGCCGAGAGAGAGTCTCACGGCCGCCCGTCGTGGAGAGCCAAAATGACGAAAGCCGTACAAAAGATCACGCTGTCGCCTTCAAGGGACATCCCCTTCAACAAGCTCGTGCTCAGCCAATCGAACGTTCGCCGCGTCAAGGCCGGCGTTTCGATCGAGCAGCTAGCCGAGAGCATCGCGCAGCGTACGCTTCTGCAAAGTCTAAGTGTCCGGGCCGTCGTTGATCCTGATGGCAACGAGACCGGCATGTTCGAGGTACCAGCGGGAGGCAGGCGCTATCGCGCTCTCGAGCTCCTGGTGAAACAAAAGCGGATGTCGAGGACGCAGGCGGTGCCGTGCGTCGTTCGCGAAGGGGGCCTTGCCGAGGACGATTCGATGGCGGAGAACGATGAGCGGGTCGGCCTGCATCCGCTTGATCAGTTTCGGGCCTTCCAGACGCTCCGCGATCTCGGCATGAGCGAGGAAGACATTGCCGCGCGCCATTTCGTGAACCCTGCGATCGTCAAGCAGCGCCTGCGCCTGGCGTCGGTCTCGCCGAAGTTGCATGACGTCTATGCCGAAGACGGCATGACGCTCGAGCAGCTCATGGCGTTCTCAGTTACTGCGGATCACGCCCGCCAGGAGCAAGTCTGGGAGAACCTCAGCCGTTCCGGTTATGACGAGCCATACCAGATCCGCCGCATGCTCACCGAGAACACAGTGCGCGGGTCCGATCGCCGGGCGCAATTCGTGGGCCTCGACGCCTATCAGCAGGCGGGTGGCGGCGTTCTGCGGGATCTGTTCGAGCACGACGACGGCGGTTGGCTTCAGGATATCGTGTTGCTCGACCGCCTCGTGATCGAAAACTCAAAGCCGAAGCTGAGACGATTGCTGCCGAGGGCTGGAAGTGGATCTCAGTCGCCGTAGAGTTCTCCTACGGTCACACACAAGGCCTCCGGAAAATCGAAGGAAAATCTGTCGATCTCTCGCCTGGGGAGCGGGCCACCATCGATGCCCTGAACACCGAGCAAGCCAAGCTTGAAACCGAATACCAGGATGCCGACGAATTGCCCGAAGAAGTCGATCAGCGCCTCGGCGAAATCGAGTCGGCGCTGGCGGCGTTCGAGAACCGGCCGATGCTTTACGATCCGGCGGAGATCGCCCGGGCTGGTGTCTTCATCAGCATCGATTCCGAAGGACGGCTCTGCGTGTATCGTGGTTACGTCCGGCCTGAGGACGAAGTGCCGGCAACCGATCCTGATATCGCGCAGGCCGCCGATCCGTCGTCGAACGAAGGGAAGGAGCCCAGCACTTCAGTCCAGCGCACGGTCATCGCAGTCGCGGGTAGTGCGCCTGATGCCGAAGAAGAAGATGACGACGCGGCCAGGCCTCTGCCGGATCGGTTGATCACCGAGCTGACGGCGCATCGCACGTTGGCATTGCGCGACGCGCTGGCAGAAAATCCTGCGATCGCGTTCCAGCGGTGCTGCACAACTTCGTGCTGACGGCCTTTTACCGGTTCGCGTCATCCGGAAGCTGTCTAGAGATCGGCCTTCGCACGCCGAACTTTCCTGCCCAAGCTCCGGGGCTGAGGGAAAGCGCCTCCGCCAAGGCTGTCGAGGCGCGGCACGAGGCCTGGAAGGCGCGGTTGCCGAAGAGGGAGAACGATCTTTGGGATGCGCTAACGGCTCTCGATGGTGGTGCACAAGCATCGCTGTTCGCCCACTGTGCATCTTTTGCGGTCAATGCCGTCTATGAGCCGGCCAATCGCTACAATCAGGCTCGCGTCTCAGCACACGGCGTCCGCACGCGTCTCGACCGCGCTGATGTGCTGGCGCGGGCGGTCGGGCTAGACATGGTGCAGGCAGGGTGGAAGCCCTCCGTCGACAACTATCTCGGCCGGGTCACCAAGCCGCGCATTCTGGAGGCCGTACGGGAGGCTAAGGGCGAGTCGTCGGCTCAACTGATCGACCATCTTAAGAAGGCCGACATGGCCAAGGAGGCCGAGCGCCTTCTGGATGGCTCAGGCTGGTTGCCGGAGCCGCTGCGTCTCGTCGATCCCGATGCAGCGCCAGTGGGGCAGGAGGGCGAAGCGGGCCGGCTGCCCGAATTCCTCGCCGACGATGAGGATCAGGAAAACGCCAGCGACGATGATCCGCACAGCTCGACGCGGCTGAATGAAATTAAGGAGCGGGATGGCACGGCCGTCCCGCAGTAGCGCGGGGGACCGGCGTGCGGCGCCGGTCCCTATTTTTATGCCCGAGGTCTGAGAGGGAGAGCGGGCCGGGAAGGGTTTGAGCCGTCCAGGTCAGAGGAGAGCGCCTGGCGGTTCGACCCCTTCCTGCTCTCCGAAAGAATTCCTGCCATGACCGAATCTCTCGTCGGCGGCGCTGCCGCCGCGCCGCTTTCGTTGCGCGCCGCTGCAACTTTCACCTCCGCCGCCGTCAGGGCAGCGCGACAGCTCCTGACCGAGTTCGAACGCGGTAGGGGCATCGATGCCGCTGTTCTGCGTAGCGCCATGGAGGCTGCGTTCGGCGCCTCCGACGCGGCCGGCGCCTGGAACTGGAAGACCGCCTATGACGTCTGCGAGGCGGCAACCGTTCTGTTCCTTCGTAAGTTCGGACCGGCCATACGGGCCAGGGCTGGCTCGACGGCCGCCATGCTGCCGATGCTGGCGAAAGTCGCGAACCGTCTGCCGACCCACACGCGGCGTTCCGAGGACAGTCAGGCGCTTCAGCAATTCTCGACGCCGATCCCGCTTGGGCTGATTGCATGCACCGCAGCCGCCATTACATCCGCCGATCGCGTTCTGGAGCCTTCTGCCGGGACCGGTTTGCTCGCCATCTTTGCCGAGCTCGCCGGCGGCGACTTGGTGTTGAACGAGTTGGCCGAGAGCCGGGCGGGATTGCTCGAGCATCTATTCGCGGATGTTAACGTCACGCGGTTCGATGCTGCTCAGATCGATGACCACCTCGACGCGAGCGTTGTGCCGAGCGTCGTTCTGATGAACCCGCCGTTCTCCGCGGTGGCGAATGTCGATCGACGAATGGCGGACGCCGCCTTCCGGCACATCGCTTCGGCGCTCGCGCGTCTTCGCGATGGCGGACGCCTCGTCGCCATCGCTGGCGCGGGCCTTGCGCCGGATAACCCGGCGTGGCTAGAGGCCTTTGTTCGCCTCCAGGAGCGCGGACGGGTCGTGTTTTCTGCCGCGATCGACGGCGCCGTCTACGCCAAGCACGGCACTCAGACGGAGACGAGGCTGCTCGTCATCGACAAGTTACCCGCTGCCGATCCGAAGGCATTTCCCACCTCGCAAGGCATGGCCGGCGATGTCCCCGCCTTGCTCGAGTGGGTCACCCAGCATGCGCCCCCGAGGTTGCCCGTCACTGCGCCGGTCGTAGCCGACGTCATTAGGCGCCCTGCAATCTCCCGATCGGCCGGCGCCATTGCACCCAGCCCCTCATCCACTTCGGGGAGCGCGCCAGAAGGTGTGGAGCTTGCGTACAAGATCGTCGAATGGTCGCCGCCGGAAAGCGCCCGCCTCACCGATGCGCTCTATGAGGAGTTCGGATTGCAGTCGATCCGTATTCCCGGATCGTGTGCACATCCGACCAAGCTCGTGCAGTCGGCGGCGATGGTTTCCTCATCGCGGTCTACGAGGGTCTC
Source organism: Bradyrhizobium sp. B039 (assembly GCF_038965675.1). Lineage (NCBI taxonomy): Bacteria > Pseudomonadati > Pseudomonadota > Alphaproteobacteria > Hyphomicrobiales > Nitrobacteraceae > Bradyrhizobium > Bradyrhizobium sp. B039. The sequence continues at coordinate 7,888,783 of NZ_CP152416.1, read as the reverse complement.
GGATAACTTTCCAGCGGCTTTCTATCGTGCTCCGCCTCGATTGACTCTGCCCACATACTTGCGTCGCTCATGTGCGATTGGCATGTTTTCTTGTTCATGCAACGTGCATGTGTCTGGTCGTGCTGGTGTCTCCAATTCAAGGCAAAAACTAGCTTAGAGAGTCGCCGACGAGGAGGGGAGCCACCGATTTTGGTAGGTGCCCCTTGGTACTTCTCGAAGATACAACTTTGTAGCCCTTTAGAATTGGAGCCTCTTGGGAGCAAAGGTGGCCAGCCCCAGTCTTTGCGACCGGGTTGGCCACCAGCGCTCGCGACATCATGCCCACAGGGCAGCTACAGGCCAACGAATGCATATATTCGAGCGGCATATTACGTCCTTGCGGCCGCAAGCGCTTGCGGTGCTTGCAGCCAATCGGGTCCGCGCCCCCCATCGGTCTCTGGGACTATCAGATCGCAGGGCGGCCACATTTAACGTCGACGAAGTTCTGGCGATGCTGGCCATACTCGATTGCGTGGAACCCAACCTGCGGCCGAAAAGCGCGACAGATCGCTGCGCGCATACGCGCGCCTCTAGAGGGGCCGCATGGGGGGGCAACCAGTTCGGGTAGGATGTCTGTGAGACCATGAGGTGTGAGCTTTCAGTAGGTTGTCCATCCGGTCCTGAACGAGGAAGCAACCTGCCGAAGCTTTAGCCTACCCCTTAAGGATCGGATGAACGCCCCCAAGAATGCGCCATTGACGCCGAAAGGCCATGGCGCCAATCTTGATCGAGGCTGGCCTAACGAAGGCTGCAGTGCGCTGCAACTCGCCGTTTTCGGCGAGGACGGTCGCCAAGTTTAAGCGTTCGGCGAGGAAGGAGTGGATGGACCGTGATCGCTCCACAAGACCTCTTTTATCCAAGCCAAATCCTGCCTTCCCATGCGCAGAAGCCGGAACGTTGGGACGACAGCGCCACAGGTCAAACAGATCTCAATCGAGGCCGGTAGTGTCGCCGGCGACCTTCAGCCCTATCCGGCGCCGGCTGGGATTAAACCGATTGCGCAACCTGGGCCCGGCTGAGCCGGAGCGACGCTATGAACGTGAGCATTCCGGCGGACCCGATCCGGGTCGGTATCAAAAAGCTCGGCAAGGTGACCATATAGGCCAGCGGTTAATGGACCGGACAGGACAGAGCAGCCTGCGGGGGAGGACTGCCGAGACGGACGCCTCGGTCTCAAGCACATCGGTACAAAACTCTATAGGAGCTCTTTACCGATCAATCGGCTCAGAAATACAATCTGTTGCATGCCGCCTTATGCTCACCTCGGTGGATTTAACACTGGAAAAAATCGATGCATCAAAAGTGCGCTGTAGAAGTAAACCCGATCGGTCCGACGCGACAGCCGGCCCGCGAATCGGCCGAAGCCGAACACGCCCGCAAGACCTACAGCAAGCGAAGGAAGCCTTCTGGCGTTGATGACGCAACCAAAAGGAATTTTCACCATCTGCGGGTGATTTCCGAGAGGGTCTTTCCTTTCTTCTTGGCGGGTCGACAGATTTCTTCCGCTCTCACAGGGAAGTCGCGGGTGCGCAAAACACTTGGCGAGAAAAGTAGTCGCTGCGAAGGATGTGCTGGAGGCCAATCTTCATTGTCGCGGTTCCGCCACCCTCGATCCACATCCTTATTTCGAAGTGGCCATTCCACCGATGGGCTTGTGGAGATATGGAACAAGAACTCCTATGGGCGACTTCGACCTATGTCATTCTCGCGCACGTGCCTCGCGATGGTGTGTTCTCAACGGCGCTGGTGCGCGGATCCACCAAGCCCATACGCAACTCACTTTTTGCCCTTTGTCCTTCTTGGACAGCGACGAAGAGCGGATTGACGCTGAAGAATTGTAGCAACCAGACTGCTGATCGCGTGGGATACTCGATCAACTCGAGCGCTGGGGATCGCTATAACTTTGCAATAGGCGGCGAGTTGGTTGAAGTTCAAAGCTTTGTCAGTTCGCAGCTAAAAATCGAACTGAGTTCAAATGAGTCGCGTTTCGGAGCAACCGGTCGACCGCATCACAATTCCCCTCCTGCAGCGGTGGAAGCAGGACGGCCGGCGTCTAGTCATGACGACTGCCTACGACGCGGTTGCGGCGCCTATCCCGGATCCTTCCATCGATATCAGTCTCGTCGGTGACAGCGGGGGTAACGTCTGCCTTGGATTCGAAAACACGCCTCCAGTAAGTGTTGCGATGATGAACCATCACCTCGAAGCCGCCGTACGCAGCAAACCGCGTGCCTTGCTCGTCGCCGATATGTCCTTTCTTAGCTTCCACGTCAGCGTTGAGGAGACCATACGAAATGCTGGCGGATTTCTGCAGCGAGGAGCAGCTGCGGCGAGACTCGAGGGCGGTGGCAAAAGAATCGAGATGGTGCGTGCCATTGTCGATTGCGAGATTCCCGTGATGGGTCATCTCGGTCTTGTTCCGCAGAGCGTTAATGTCATGGGCGGCTTCAAAGTGCAGGGCCGCAAAGTGGATGAAGCGCTGCGTTTGCTCGATGATGCTCATCGTCTGCAGGAGGCCAGCTGTTTCGCTTTGGTATTGGAGGGCACTCCGGCTGAGCTTACTGCTCGAGTAAGCGATTCCTTGACAATACCGACGATCGGAATCGGCTCGGGCCCAGACTGTTCAGAGCAGGTGCTCTGTTTCATGACGTGCTGGGCCAAACCGAAGGTCATCGCCCCAAATTCGTTCCCGCCTATACGGAAGGCTTTCAGCAGTTCCATGATGCGCTTTCGCGCGGGGCAGCGGATGTCCGCCGTGGCGCGTTCCCCGGCCCGCAAGAGTCCTATCGGCTTCCCGAAGGCGTTGGGGAGGCAATTGCCAACTGGGCGCCATCCACCTCAAATTATCACGAGCGTCGCTGAACTTCGCCGCACTCTCGCAAAATCCCGCAGTGCCAATCAAAGGGCCGGATTGTGCCGACGGTGGGCTATCTCCACGATGGCCACCTGGCGCTGATCGCAGCGAGCCAAGCAAAATGCGATGTGACCGTCGTCAGCATCTTCGTTAACCCCACTCAGTTCGGAGCAAATGAAGATCTCAGCACCTATCTGCGCGACTTCTTGCGCGATGAAGAACTGTGCCGGGATCTGGTGTTGCGATCCTCTTCGCGCCCGATGCACAGGAAGTCTATCCGAGCAATTTCGAAACCTTTGTTGGACCTGGCGACCTCGCGAAACCTCTATGCGGCGCTTTCAGGCCCGGACATTTTCGCGGTGTGGCGACTGTCGTCTGCAAGTTGTTCAACATGGTGCAGCCCCACGTCGCTTTTTTGGCCAGAAGGATGTTCAGCAATGCGTAGTCGTGCGTCGCATGGTGGTTGATCTCAATGTCCCGATCGAGATCGTCACCGTACCGACGGTTCGTGAAAAGGATGGGCCCGCCATGAGTAGTCGCAATCGCTATCTCAGCTAGGAAGCGCGCAGCAGGCCCTTGCAATCAACCAGGGGCTGCCCGCGGCGCTCGATGATTTTCGGTCTGGAGAGTGCAACGTACAAAAGCTGATTGCGGCTGCCAAGGCATTTGGAGGCGGTTGACACATTGCAGTATCTTGACTTATCGACGGTGACACGCCCAAAACCGCCGATAGTCCACTGCGACTCCCCGCGGCGCTATGTACGGCCGCCTACGTTGGCTCAACGCGTCGGATCGACAAAGTGGTATTGGCGTTGCCAACTCGGTAGCGCAAGGCGTGGACAAGCCAGAGCGCAGCTTATTGAGCTGACAGAAACGCTCAAAGCACTGTTCCGAGAGGCATATCGAACTGGCAGCAGAGGGCAAGCCCCGAGACGGCTTTGTTCGGCGAGTTAGCGAAGCGATAGCGGGCGCGCACTGAATATGCGGGGCTAAAAATTTGTGTTTAGCAACTCCGCAAGTCTTGCGACGGTGATCAGCGGCGAACTCGATAAACCTTGGTATAGTGCTTTGCAGCCGATGCTATATCACTCACTTACCTTTGTAGAGTTGAGTACCGGTCAGGTCGTTTGTAATTCCGATGTCGAAGTGCGAAGCCTGAACTAATGCCCGGCTAGAAGTCGTTGCGTTCTAATCAACTATTCTTGTCGGGCCTTTCGCCGATAAACGCAAAAAGGGCACGAGCTCTACAGCGGGGGCTCTAGCACAGTCGCCGCATTGCTGACCATTGCCTTAAAGTTGGTGGCAGATTTACATCCCAATCCCGAATACGAGTTGACATGACATTTACCGCGCTTTTCATCAAACGTCCGGTATTGTCAATCGTCGTGAGTTTCCTGATCTTGCTGATCGGCTTGCGCGCCGCGGTCCTACTGCCGATCCGGCAATATCCGAAGCTAACCAATACGGTCATCAATATCACGACTGCCTATCCTGGCGCCTCGGCCGACATGATCCAGGGGTTCATCACCACTCCCCTGGAGCAAGCAGTCGCGTCCGCCGAAGGCGTCGACTACATCAGTTCCTCGTCTATGCTTGGTGTCTCGACTATTCTAGTTTACATCAAGCTGAACTTCAATCCAAACGAAGCGCTCACGGAGGTGCTCTCCAAGGTCAACTCAGTCAAATACCTGATCCCGAAGGAATCAAACGATCCAGTCGTCACGAAGTCGAGCGGTCAGACGAATGCTGTCATGTATATCGCTTTCTCCAGCGATGAGCTAGCGGCCAGTGCGATCACCGACTACCTCGCGCGCGTCGTGCAACCGGTTATCTCAACCGTCGACGGCGTTTCAGCGGCTGACATCCTAGGCGGCCAGAGTTTTGCGATGCGGCTATGGCTAGACCCTGCGAAAATGGCTGGGCATGGCATATCGCCGGCTGAAGTTTCGGCTGCAATCGCAGCTAACAACTTCCAGGCTGCGGCAGGCCAGACCAAGGGCTATTTCACTATCTCCGATGTCACAGCAAATACGGATTTGCGGAGTGTTGACGATTTCAAGCGTATGATTGTCAAGGCGAATGACGGTGGCTTTGTGCGCATGGAAGACATTGCGGTAGTCGAACTTGCCGCGCAGATGACGGACACTACCGTCACGATGAACGGCGACCACGCGGTCTTTGTCGGCGTGCAAGCGAGCCCGGAAGGCAATCCGCTAAACATAGTGCGAGGCGTTCGGGCGCTGTTTCCTGAAATGGAGCGTAACCTGCCGCCGCCGCTGAAGATGAAAGTGGCCTACGACTCATCCAAGTTTATTCAATCATCGATCGACGAAGTGAAGAAGACGCTCATTGAGGCCGTCGTGGTTGTGGTCGTCGTGATCTTTCTTTTCCTGGCCTCGCTGCGGTCCGTCATCATTCCTGTGGTTACTATTCCGTTGTCTCTCGTTGGTGTCTGCAGCATGATGCTGGCGCTGGGGTTCTCATTCAACCTCCTGACGCTCCTTGCGATGGTTCTCGCGATCGGCCTCGTGGTCGACGACGCAATCGTGGTGGTGGAGAATATTCATCGCCATTTAGAAGAAGGAGCGGCTCCGCTACAGGCTGCTACAAGGGGCGCGCGCGAGATCGTCGGTCCGGTTATCTCCATGACGATTACCTTGGCTGCGGTATATGCCCCGATCGGATTCCTTGGCGGCCTCACCGGTGGCCTGTTCCGCGAATTCGCGTTCACGCTGGCAGGAGCGGTGATCGTGTCCGGTGTGGTCGCTTTGACGCTGTCGCCCATGATGTGCTCTCTCTTCCTGAGGCGCGCCAAGGGGGGACGATTTGCAAGGCTTGTGAACCGCGGGTTCAGTGCCGTAACACGATGGTACGGCCGCAAGCTCGACCGTTCGCTCGACTATCGCCCAATTACCGGCCTATTTGCGCTGACCATGTTGGGACTTGTCGGCTTTCTCTATATGCATATTTCCAAGGAACTAGCGCCGGAGGAGGATCAAGGTATCATATTCGCGCTAACTAAGGCGCCGAAATACGCCAATATCGACTACCTCGACTATTATGGCACCAAGCTTGAAAGCGCGTTGAAAAAAGTTCCAGAGACTGACTTGAGCTTCGTGTTCAATGGCATTGGCGGCCAGCAGAGTGGCATGGCCGGCATGTTGCTCAAGCCTTGGGACGAACGCAAGCGATCATCGATTGTACTAAAGTCGCTTGTTCAGGCCGAGCTATCCAAAATCGAAGGCATCAACGCGTTTGCCTTTAGCTTGCCTCCGCTGCCGGGCGGTTCTGGTGGCCTACCAGTCCAGATGGTGATCAATTCGACTCTTGGCTTTCAATCCATCCACGAGCAGATGTCAAAGTTGAAGGATGCCGCGCAGAAGAGCGGCCTCTTCATGGTGAGCGACTCCGACCTCGAGTTCAACCAGCCGGTGGTACGAATCAAGGTTGATCGATCGAAGGCTAACGAGCTTGGCATCACCATGCAGATCGTCGGTAACGCGCTCGCCACCTTACTTGGGGGAAATTACGTCAACCGCTTCAATCTGCAGGGCCGCTCCTACGAGGTGATCCCGCAGGTGCCGCGAGAGGAACGGCTAGTGCCGCAATCAATCGGAAGCTATTATGTGAAGACTGCGACGGGATCGATGCTTCCGCTGTCTACCGTAGTCTCCACCGAGACTGCGACCGATCCGAATGCGCTCACCCACTACAACCAGCTCAACTGCGCGACCTTTCAGGCCGTGCCGATGCCCGGCGTCACGATCGAACAGGCCGTGGATTTCCTAGAAGCCGAGGCGAAGAAACTGCCCCCGGGCTTCAGTTACGACTTCCTGGCCGACGCCCGCCAGTACGTGCACGAGGGTAATCAATTGGCGATTACCTTCGCATTTGCCCTCATCATCATATTCTTAGTGCTTTCGGCGCAGTTCGAAAGTCTGCGCGATCCGCTCATCATCATGATCAGCGTGCCGATGGCAATGGTCGGCGCCTTGATTCCGCCGTTCCTCGGCTGGGCGACCATGAACATCTACACCCAGGTTGGACTGTTGACACTGGTCGGGTTGATTTCAAAGCACGGCATCCTAATGGTTGAGTTCGCCAATGAGCTGCAGTTCAAGGAGAGATTTGACCGTCGCTCGGCTATAGAGATGGCGGCGCGTGTCCGACTGCGCCCAATCTTGATGACCACGGCGGCAATGGTCACGGGCTTCATACCCTTGTTGACGGCAACCGGAGCTGGCGCCGCGAGCCGGTTCTCGATCGGACTCGTTCTCGCCGCTGGCATGTCTGCGGGCACGCTGATCACGCTATTCGTGCTCCCGGCGGTCTATGTCGCGATCGCGTCCGATCACCGTGGTAATGGGGGTGTCGTCCGCGCGAACCTCGCCGAGCGCGACTTCACCAGCGCTGCTGATGCCGAGGTAACAAAGCATGACCATCAAATCATCTAGGTTTGCTAGTGTGACGCGCGAAGGAGCTTAGGACCACTTCACGGTTCTTTACACATCGAGAACTTCGCGTGCTTGGTGCCAAACTGGGCGCATCTTTTCGGCGGTTAACAGTCGGAGATCCGCTGCTGCCGCCCCAGGTTTAAGCGGCGCCGGGTATTCACGGAGACCTGACGCCCAAGCTCGACCAAAGGAGAATCGGTGCTCTCTTGATCAAAAAGGAGGGCTGACAGATCATCGCAAGGCTCAGCCCCTTCGGAACATTGCTCGATATGATCTAGCCGGTGATGCAGGCTGCCTTGTCGAGAACGAGCAGATCACTCTGGAGCCGTCCGTCTCTCTCAGCGCAAAACACCCGGTATGCCAGCTGAATGCCTTCCGTGAGCGAGGTGGTGGCTCGCCAGCCGAGTCTGGACAGCCGACTAACATCCAGCAGCTTGCGCGGCGTTCCGTCCGGGCGCGACGTATCCAAGCTGATTTCACCGCGAAAGCCGACGGCGGCCGCGACCATCAGTGCTAAATCGGCGATGGTGATGTCCTCGCCGGTGCCGATATTGACCGGTTCCGGCGACGAATAGGTCTTCATCAGGTGCACGCAGGCATCCGCCATGTCGTCGACATAGAGGAACTCGCGCCGGGGCGTGCCGGTGCCCCACACGATGACGCGCTTCGCTCCCGAAACCTTCGCCTCGTGGAAGCGGCGGATCAGCGCGGCGACGACGTGGCTCAGCTCGGGGTGATAATTGTCGCCGGGGCCGTACAGATTGGTCGGCATCACGCTGATGAAGTCGCTGCCATACTGGCTGCGATAGGCCTCCGCCATCTTGATGCCGGCGATCTTGGCGATCGCATAGGGCTCGTTGGTCGGCTCCAGCGGACCGGTGAGCACGGAATCCTCGCGCAGCGGCTGCGGCGCCAGCTTCGGATAGATGCAGGACGAGCCCAGAAACATTAGCTTCTCGGCGCCGTTCTGATGCGCGGCCTGGATCACGTTCGCCGCAATCGCGATGTTGTCGTAGATGAACTCGGCGCGCAGCGTGTTGTTGGCGACGATGCCGCCGACCTTGGCCGCGGCGAGGAAGATCACTTGCGGCCGCGTCCTGGCGAACCAGTCGAACACGGCGGCCTGGTTGCAGAGATCGACCTCGCGCCGGTCGACCGTGACGAGCCGCACCTCCTCCCGTGCCAGCCGGCGCACCAGCGCGGCTCCGACCATGCCGCGATGGCCGGCGACGTAGACGCTCTTGCCCCTCAGCTCAAACGGTGCGTTTGCCACTGGCCGCATCCCGTTTTGTCTCCGCCAGATCGCTCGTCATCATCTCCTCGACGAGCTGGGCAAAGCTGCGCTTCGGCGTCCAGCCGAGCACCTCGCGCGCCTTGCTGGCGTCGCCGACGAGAAGATCGACCTCGGTCGGACGGAAATAGGTCGGATCGATCTTCACCACAATCTTGCCGCTCGTCTCGTCGACGCCGGTCTCCTCGACGCCCTTGCCGCGCCAGGCGATGCGACGGCCGACATGGGCAAAGGACAGCTCGACCATCTCGCGCACCGAGCGCATCTCGCCGGTGGCGAGCACGAAGTCGTCGGGTTTGTCGGCCTGCAGGATCTTGTGCATGCCCTCGACATAGTCCCTGGCATGGCCCCAGTCGCGCTTGGCTTCGAGATTGCCGAGATAGAGCGTCTGTTCCAGCCCGACCTCGATACGCGCGACGCCGCGGGTGATCTTGCGGGTCACGAAGGTCTCGCCGCGGATCGGGCTCTCATGGTTGAACAGGATGCCGTTCGACGCGAACATGCCGTAGGCTTCGCGGTAGTTCACCGTGATCCAGTAGCCGTAGAGCTTGGCAACGCCGTAGGGCGAGCGCGGATAGAACGGCGTCGTCTCCTTCTGCGGGATCTGCTGCACCAGGCCGTAGAGCTCGGAGGTCGAGGCCTGGTAGAACCGCGTCTCCTTCTCCATGCCGAGGATGCGGATCGCTTCCAACAGGCGCAGCACGCCGATGGCGTCGGCATTGGCGGTGTATTCCGGGCTCTCGAAGCTGACGGCGACGTGGCTTTGAGCTGCGAGATTGTAGATCTCGGTCGGCCGGATCTGCTGCACCAGGCGGATCAGATTGGTCGAATCCGTCATGTCGCCATAGTGCATCAGGAACGGAACGTTGCCGACATGCGGGTCCTGATAGAGGTGATCGACGCGCGCGGTGTTGAACGAGGACGAGCGCCGCTTGATGCCGTGCACGACATAGCCGAGCGACAGCAAATATTCGGCGAGATAGGCGCCGTCCTGACCGGTCACGCCGGTGATGAGAGCGACACGCCCCTTTGAGTTGCGAACCGTCATGGTCTTCCTTAGTTGCACCGGAAAGAGCTGCACTCTGAGAAATCATTGCGAAGCCGCTTCTCGAAAAGATCGATATGCGGATGCGCGCTCCATCGCAATTAAAGGATACGCTCGGCAAGCCAAGTCATACACCGGACTCAGGAAAACACACCATATACATTGATTTAGGTGGACTGAATGATGCCGGCGCATGAGCTTCAAAGATGAAAGTCGAGCGAACCCTCGCAACGGCGACGATCCCAAGCAGGCGGGATGGATGGTAGGCCCTGTTAGACGCGCTCGGGGGCGCTTTGCCTCCTCGCGATATTTCTGGGGTCCTTATCTTTCCACGCGCGCAGGTATGTTTTCCGTTTGGTCCCTCATGGCGCGGAAGAGTGACGTGGTGAGACTTCCGACTAGAAGACGTAGCCTTCGCGGCTCATAATCAGCGCCGCTTTGCTAATTGCGGGTAGGCAATGGACGGCCTGATGCAAAACAGAATGAGAAAGAAAGGCAAACGTTGGTATAGACTTTGTAACGTTTCGATATCGAAATCTTACGTTCGTACAATGGAGCTTTGATGCCAGTCCTCTAACTTGACCGGGCATAAGTTGCCTCTGTCCAATCATGAAAAGTCTCTTAAACCCTCATCGCAAGTGTGTTTCCAGCAAGTCGGGAGCAGCTGCGCAAAGAGATGAGCAGGGACTATGCGGAACGTGGGCAGATCTCATCTTTCTGTCTGAAATGGAGCGAAGCCCAGACGAAGCGTCACTCGCCCGGGAGAATGATTAGTGAGACGCGAGGACTCAGTTGTTGCCATATTGACCGTGCCCGGCAAGCTGGCATCGCTTCTCGCTTCTTCTGAGAACACAAACTGCGTCCTGAAATGGCTCCTCGGTGAGAGTGAGCCAAGCAAGATAACCTGCTTCACCGTAGGATAATTGGCTTTCCGTTCTGTTCGAATGCCCTCAATCTATGGAGCGAGACTATTTGATACATCTTGGCAGCGGCTTGTTGCGCCGGCGACAGTTAGTGAGGCCGTCGAGCGAGCCTGTTTGGGCGGACTTGGATGCGCCGTGCAGGCGCACTAGCGCATCTGATTCTGCTTCAGGCAGTCACGCCAATGGCGATGGCATCGCAGTGTTTCTTCGATCGGCCAGCCAAAAGCGGAATCTAGCTGGGCGAAGCGATGATGGCCGGGAGATCTAAATGAGGCCAGAGAATGCGGCGGTGATAAAGGCGCCCGCTGAAAATCCCGAACCTAAACCTGTTACCTTTGGGCAAACGAAGTTTGCGACGGTGCTCCTGTTGGAGGAACGTCAGACTTCTTGAAGCTGGGCTGCATGGATTGATATGTGTGGAATTGTTGGCATTTTGGGCCGTGGTCCGGTCGTTGATAAGTTGGTCGCGTCGCTCAGGCGATTGGAATATCGTGGCTACGATTCCGCGGGCCTCGCAACTCTCGAAGGAGTCCGGATCGAGCGCCGCCGCGCCGAAGGTAAGCTGAGGAACCTTGAGGAGCAGCTGCGCTATTGTCCGCCGTCGGGGCATGCTGGCATCGGTCACACCCGCTGGGCGACTCATGGAAAGCCGACCGAAAGCAATGCTCATCCGCATGCGACGGAGAATGTCGCGGTCGTTCATAACGGGATCATTGAGAATTTCCGCGAGCTGCGAGCCGAGTTGGAGCGGAATGGAGCCGGCTTTAACTCGGAGACGGACACCGAGGTAGTGGCGCATCTCGTCGATTCCTATCTCAAGAATGGCTACTCGCCGCAGGATGCGGTACAGGCGTCACTGCCGCGACTGCGTGGTGCCTTCGCGTTGGCATTCCTTTTCAAAGCGAACGACGATCTTTTGATCGGTGCTTGCAAGGGCTCGCCGCTCGCGATCGGACATGGTCGCGGCGAAGTGTATCTAGGCTCGGACGCAATTGCGCTCGCACCTTTGACCGACACCGTCACCTACCTTGAAGACGGCGACTGGGCCGTGCTTACGCGCGCAACGTGCGTGATTTATGGTGCAGACGGCTCTATCGTCCAGCGGGAAACATCAAAATCTGGCGTATCAGCGCTCCTTGTGGACAAAGCGAATTACCGCCACTTCATGGCCAAAGAAATTCACGAGCAGCCGACAGTGGCCGGCAAGACATTGGCGCATTATCTCGATGTTGCGGCCAAACGCGTCGCCCTGCCGCTCGCGTTGCCCTTCGACTTTAATTGCATTCAGCGCATTTCAATTACTGCGTGCGGCACGGCTAGCTACGCTGGGCACATCGCCAAATACTGGTTCGAGAGGCTCGCGCGTTTGCCTTGCGACGTCGATGTAGCCTCTGAATTCCGCTACAGGGAGGCGCCTTTGCGCCGAGGCGATCTCGCAATAGTCATCTCGCAATCGGGCGAAACCGCTGACACATTAGCTGCCTTGCGATACGCCAAGGGCAAGGGCTTGCATACGATATCTGTGGTTAATGTACCGACGTCGACGATTGCGCGCGAGAGCGAATCCGTTTTGCCTACCCTGGCAGGGCCAGAAATCGGCGTCGCTTCCACCAAGGCATTTATCTGCCAGCTGATGGTATTGGGGGTGCTTGCCGTCAGAGCAGCTAAGGAGCGGGGTAAGCTGTCTGAAATCGATGAATCGCAGCTCGTGCGCGAGCTCATTGAGGTGCCGCGATTGATTGCTGCGGCCCTGTTGGTCGAGCCCCAGATTGAGAAGCTCGCGCGTTATATCGCCGGCGCGAGGACAGTACTCTATCTCGGTCGTGGCACATCGGCCCCCTTGGCCTTGGAGGGCGCGCTCAAGTTGAAGGAAATTTCCTATATCCACTCAGAGGGCTACGCCGCCGGCGAGCTCAAGCACGGCCCGATCGCACTGATCGATGAGGCTGTGCCTGTGGTGGTGATCGCGCCTTACGACGAGGTCTTCGAGAAGACCGTCTCTAACATGCAAGAGGTGGCCGCTCGGGGCGGCAAGATCATCCTGATCACCGATGCGAAGGGTGCGTCTGAAGCGATGGTAGACACGCTCCTGACCATCGTGCTGCCGGCAATGGTCGCAAGCTTTACGCCGCTGGTCTATGCCATTCCGGTCCAGCTCTTGGCTTACCATACCGCGGTCGCAAGGGGGGCGGACGTGGATCAGCCGCGTAATCTTGCAAAATCGGTCACGGTGGAATGAGGCTGGAGAAGTTAGTATCAAAGCATTGAGGTCTCGGCCTCGAGCCATTCGGCGCGGGTTTGGTGGCCTAGGTTCTGCGGGGACGGAATCCGACAAGTTCCCAATCCGGGTCGCTCGTAGCTGTCGTGCGGTTTTGGTGAACTTAGCTGATGCTGCCATCAGCCTCGTATAGCAGAATCGACTAGCCTAGGGGCGATCCGGGATGTTGCACGACTGGGACGGCGTTCATCACGCCCGTCCACAGCCCTGTTGCCCTGGTCGCCATCGACCGGAACAGGTGGTCGTCATCGATCGGAAATGGTGGTCGCCATCAATCGGATTCACTGGTCGCCGTGCCCCGGAGCGCGCAGCCTGACTTCGACGGCTCTGTACTTCGAGCGCTGTTTATTGAAACGAATACCGAAAGTCACGCGCGTGCCGGACACCAGATCAGCCCCTGCGCAGCCGCGAAGGTCCGATATGTGCACGAACAAATCCTTGCCGTCGCCATAGTCAGGCCGAATGAACCCCCAGCCCTTTTCAACGCTGTACGACACTACTGTTCCGGTGCGCATGTTTGTTCCACGGTCTTGCGGCTCGATATCGCCGCCTACTACTCCGGAGCTGCGGGTGCACTTTCCGTTCCTAACTCGGCGGCGACGAGCGCGAGCGAAGATGAGCGCCACCACTTGAACATCCTGACTCACCTCGCCTCACAGCAAACCGGCGGGGCGGACCAGGCGCTAGAAGCGACGAGCCCGCCCCTAACATTACCGCATCTGGAGACTCGGTGATGCTGCCCAGGACCGAGCAAGGGTCGTGCCGAATCGAGAATCGGAGATTCTGCAGGCGCTTCGTGGCGGGCTACAGGGTCAAGGTGTTCGCTTTGGTCTGAAAACTGATGGCCGACGGGGGCACTGTCCGTCCCAGTTGGTCCCGCCGAACTTCGGACTGCAGGCTCACGCTCGCGCCGCCAAATTGCCCCGACAACGTGCTGCCCATCACGGCCCAGCGCATTCTCTTGCACGCCCGGCCTGTACGCGATGGCGGCATTCATCCGACCTGCTAAGCACACAGAAATTTCGCTGGCGTATTGAACAGCAGGCAAGCGGGCCTTTTAATCGATCGTCTCCCTTCGGACGCGCACCCGTTCTCCAACACGCTGTGCGCGATTGAGGCTCGAAAACTACGCAATCACGAGCTCGACCATCTCCATCTCAGAATCACTGAGCCTCACGAGGAGGAGCATTCGCATGGGTAGTCGAGCAAGTAGCGAAGCTGGACTGGGGTGATTGTCAGGCTTGCCAAAGGTGCGTTCACCTCGGAGGTAATAGAGCGCCATCGACCCTATTTCACGCTTGGCGAATTGCTCAGCTAGCCGCAGATGACGGCCCGCTCTAAATGATCTTATCTCTCAGCCTTTGCTGAACGATTTCGACCAGAACTGCTCCGCGAAATCCAGATGGCACTTCATCACGTCCGAGGGAGTTTTGGAATTGGCAAGATTCTTCAGAAGATTGACCTGAGCGTGCAGAGAGGAAGCAGCCAGCTTTGACCCGTCCTTCAACGCCGCAGCGAACAGGTCTGTTGTCTCTTCGAGGGATTTTTTCCATTCCGGAGACGCAAATGAATGGCTTGATGCAGCCCTCGCTGATTCTCCAACATCGTGCGTGGTGCCTCCCGCTTCAGAGGCTGAAGCCTGGGCGGCCCGTTCGGGCTCTGGATGGGTCTTCCGTTCGCGTTTCTCGTATTCGGGACCTCTCGCGGTCATTCAACGTCTCTCCGTCTAAACAGGATCGCAGCTCGCTGCGTGGTCTAGATCCGACCAAGAGCTTCGGAAAGTACCACAACCGGCAACATGTCGAACCTATCTCATTTGGTAGCACTTGCTCATCGGGATTGCTTAAGCGGATATCCGCACCATTTGCGGGGTATGCGAACGACCGCGAGATTTGACTGAGAATTTCCTGCACGGCATGAAGAAAGTTGGTGGCAAGGAAGTCGAGAAGGACCGCGTTCTAACACTCGACGAACTGAAGCCTTCTTTGCGATCCTCAACGATGAGGAAGCGGGCATCACGGATGGAACGCGCTTGGCGCTGAAAGTCCGTATTGCTGACAGCCCAGCGCCGGGGCGAAGTCGCGAGCATGATGCGTTCCGAGCTTCACGGCCTACACGGGGAAAAGCCCCACTGGATCATTCCCGCTGTACGGACGAAGAACAAGAAGGCGGAGCACACAGTCCCGCTCTTCCCGACTGCCGTCAAGTTGATCGAGGCGGCCTTGGAGATCGGCAAGCCAGAGAAGGGAGAGGACCAAGGCAACAGACCCGTCGTTGCCAGTCGCTTCGAAAGCGTTGGGGTGCTTGCGAGCCACTGTATGAGCCAGGCTGTGCGGCGCTTGTTGGAAGACAATGAGCTGGTAGCCTTTACGCCCCATGACCTCAGGCGTACAGCCGCGACCATCGTTCATGCGTCTATGCGCGATGGCATATGTTCGAAGAGAAGCGAGAAGCGATTCCAGCGGATTGAAAAGCATTTAATCACAATCACCGGTTAGCAAACTTCTGCGACACTTCAGCTCCCCTCTCGTCTGTATCGAGCCAGTGCTGTCCGCTCCTCTGCGCTAATGCCCATGAATGTTACGCCGTTGTACCCGCCGTTTGAAAGGGCAGATCGCACGTCATCCGTCGAAGCGCCGATATCGTAAGCGATGTTAGCGAACATATATTGCTGGGTGTCGCTCTCATTGTTCGCGATCTGGGTATTAAGGTGATTGGCGGCGCGATGCGCAACCGCGTTATAAACCCGCTTTTTTTGCGCTGCAACTTTCGGTTCACGCCACTGTAGTATCTGAGTTTTGGTTTGACGGGGAACCGAATCATGATCAGGCACCAAACACGCCAGCGCCCACGAGACGCCCTCTAGAAGAGCGCGTATGCGTGCAGCGATCTTGCCTGCCTCCTTCGGCCCAGGTTGAGTTTCACGCTATCGAGTATGCCCAACACTGCCTGAGCCTCCTCGGCATCAAACGTCGCGACTTGGCGATCTGCCGGGCTCAAAGACTGATCGGCGGCCCGGGCCTGATTGGCTGCAAGCACCTCAAGCGCTTGCGACCGCAGGGCTGTGATCTGCCGAAGATTTCGAGTGTTGATTGTCACCGCCCATTCGGACCCACAGTAGATAGCTGCACGTGACTCGGCGCTTTGACGTGAACCGAGGAAGCGCTGTCCCTACCACTCACCGCTAACTTCACCATGGTCAGCCCAAGCAGCGGAAGAAGCTAACCGGGATGCATATTCGGCGAACGCCCCTATCACAACTACCAGGATTGGTCGTAGCCAGCGCTTGGCGATCAGTTGTGATCTTAGGCAGTATGGCCGCGCCACTAGCGGCGAACCGGCTGCGTCGACAAGAGAATGCACAAGCGCATCGCGCTCTCATCCTGATTGTCGCGCTATAGGAGTTCGTCTCGATACGCTCAACGAAGCCGTCAACAGTTCCGAACTGAAGCTGACAGGCAACGATTTCCACAAGCTGGCCGGAAAGTCCGTGCGCTACACGATTCACATCAATGGCCGGTGGTGCATCACATTCGAGTTTGAAGGAGGCGATGCATTCAAGGTTGACTTTGAACAGTACCACTGAACGCAGAATACCGAATAAGCCATGAGGGCTCCGACATGCTGGAGAGCATCAATGGCAGAGCAGAAGGCTAAGCGCGATCCTAACCGCTGCCCGTCTCATCCGGGCGCCGTCCTTGATGAAATTCTACAGTACATCAGGAAGTCTAAGACCGAGATTGCAGAAGCGCTGGGATTCCAGGCAGCATCTGCACGACATCCTCGCGGAGAAGAAGCCGGTCAGTCCGAACGTGGCCGCCCGGATTGGAAAGCCGGTCGGCAACGGCCCGGCCATCTAGCTTCGTTTGCAGGCAGCCCCCGATGCGTGGCACGCCGACGCGAAGTTGATGTCAGCGAGATCAAGATGCTGGAACCGGCTTAGGGCGACGAGTCCGGGTGCGGGGTCGCCCAAACGGTGTCGCAAGCGATGGTAGCCAGCCCGTCCTCGAAGACAGGGGCTGGCCACCTTTACGCCCGAGAGGTTCAAATTCCCCAAGGTGCTACCATTGTATGGTGGAGAAGAACTGGAGAGCACCTACCAGTACCGGTGGGGTGCCGCGCCCCGCGTGCATGTCATATTGAAGCGCTCGGCCCGCAACTGTTCGAGCTGGCTCCGCTCATAGGAGTAACCGCCGTGCCTAGGACCGATGTGGGGGCGGCAATCCAAGCATTCACGGACTACGCCCGTAGGCCAAGCCATACCCCGGCAGAAGACACCTACGGGCCACAGCGAACTGAAGAGCAGCTGGCCGCTCGGCGATTCCGGGTTGAAGTTATCTGCTCAAAAATGGACGCGGTGGCGGAGTGCCCTCTTTCGACCTTAGCCGAATTCGAGGCGCTCAGACGCGAGATGGGAAAAGATTTTCCCCCAACGCCACCCGCTTTACTCAACCATGTAGTGGACGCATTTTTACGTTGTGGGTCCTACCCGCGCGGCCGGATGACCGACCCTTAATCGTGGACGGAGCCAAATGATGCTTGGCACGTTCTCGCTGCACAAGATCGACCACGCTATACGCGACCTAGAACAAAAAGTCGCCCACGGCGCGGAAATCAGCCGCGAGGAGCTTGCGAGCGGACTGCGGATTACGAAGCATCTTCGAGATGAACTCGAAGTGGCGCTCAAGGTGATCGATGGCTTAAAGGATCATACCGGTCCCGGGTCGACAGGCCGCACAAGGTGGTAGCCGCGATCTAAACAGCGGGAACGTTAGCGGCCACGTGGCTCGGCGCCCGCTTGGAGAAAAAGCGCTCTCCCTACCACGCGCCAGCCTCAAACAGCGGAAGAAGCTGACGGTGGGATACATTCATCGCAAAAAGCCGTGGCACAACTACCAGAACCGGGGTTGCAGCCTCGCGGGGCTCGGGGATCAGCCTCAGATCGCAGGCAGTGCGGGTGAGACTCGGCGCCGTTCGGTTGCGCCGGAGCGGACGCTGTCCCTGCCCCGCCCGCACTGCCGATAGTTAGCGGTCACGTGACTCGGCGCTCAAGTAACCCCCACGCATACACAGGGGAAGCGCTGTCCCTGCCACGCGCCGCTAACCCCCACACGGCCAGCCTCAAAGCAGCGGAAGAAGCTGACCGGGAGGTCATCGCTCGCAGAACGAGCGTAACTTACAGAACCGGGAATGGCCCGTGATTTAGAAGCAGTGGGCGCGACACGGTGCCGACCGACCAGGGGGGCTGAGTTGAAGCACCTGCCGCATCCGCACTGCTGGTGAGTTTAGCGGAAGGTGACACTCCACCCCACTGCTCTGGAAACCCCAGCAATGTCCGTGCCACCCCCGCTAAACCCAACAACCAATTATTGGGACTAGCTTACTGAAAGCTGACGAGACTGCGCGCCCATTCACAAAACGAAAAGCGGCCCACGGGGCCGCTTGCCGTGGAGACAATAAAGACGTTCAGGCCGCAGACGAAAGGCGTTCGGCTCGCTTACGATCAGCGGCAGCCGCACCACGACGACGGCCCGGATCGGCAGTTCTGTGCGTCAAGTTCAGCAAAATCGATTATGGGATCCGGCCGAGCCATCCCCTCGGAGCCGCCGTCGCTCGCTTGCGCAAAAGCGTAGCCCTGGCGAGCGACGGCGGCGGAGAGGGGGGCGTGCACCCCCTTGGTGGGCCTGAGCATCGTCAGGCCGCCGGCGTAGCGCCTCCTTGTGCTCCTTCGGCAGATCCATGTTTAGATGGCGATGGTCCTCGAGCCAGGCCTCATGGCGCTCGACGGTCAGCGCCCGTACCAGCCTTAAACAGCTCTCGGCATTGGGGAGGATTCGCACGACATAGGTTCGCCGCCTGATCTCCTCGTTGAGGCGATCGAGCAAATTGGTGAGATGTCTCGGTGCCAACGTTCCCGCTGCGGTGTTCTACATCGTGGAGTATGGTGCGACCATCGGGACAGCGGCACCGGGAGCACGAAGTGCGGGCAGGCCGATGTTATTCCAGAGCCGAGAGCTCGAGTTAGTAGCTGGCGGCCGCCTCCGTGATGGGCTCGAGTATCCCGAGGTCACGCGGGTCGAACTCGATCGAGCGGCGCCCCCTCCACCGGCGTATCGGCGCGGCCCGCGCCCATCTGCGCCATGTGCATCGCGATTCTCCGCGCGCGCTCACCTGCTGCGGACCTCACCATCGAGATCGAGCTCGGAGGGGGATGGCATCCGCTGCGAGACTCATGCCCAGGGCACGGCCGTCGAGAGGTGTCCGGGGCTGGAGAACATCTGCATTCTGCAGCGCGTCGTCGGTCATAAGGTCACCTGCAGGCGGTACGATCGCGCGAACGATGTTCTTGTCGATATCGCCCCTCCAGCCTGGAGGTCGGGAGTAATGAGATGGGGAAGTAATGACATGGATTGGCGCCGCGACCTCATGCTGTGGCACCCGCGTCTGTTCCTCACGACGGCCGAGGAGCCTAGTCGCTCGTTCGGCTACCCGCACTGCGAGCGAGGGTGGCAGGATATCCTGGTCCGGCTCTGTCGCAGGATCGAAGTCGCGCTCCGCGACGGCGAGACCTTCGAATTCGTCCGCATCAAGCAGAAGATGGGCATCCTGCTCGTCGACTGGGACACCGAAGCCTCGAAGTCCACCGAGTCCGCGATCGGCCATGCAGTTGACCTGGCCGTCGCCCGCTCCGCCTGCACCTGCGAGATTTGCGGCGCGGAAGGCCGGCTGCATGCCAACAAAGGGTGGCTCGAAACCCGCTGCGCAGAGCACGCGGCCGGCGATCCAGTGCCGCCCCACTTGGGGCAGGGCTTCGACAACGTCCGCCGGCTGCGCCGCCGGCGAGGCCAGGCCAGCGTTTACTACGCGCTTACGACCGCGACGCCGACACTTTGACCGAGGTGCCGCCGCCCTCGCCGCAGCAGGAGCGCTAAGATGGCCAGATTTCGCTGTAGCGCCTAGGACCAGCAAGGCGAGTTCACCTAGCCGCGCCGGCGAATGCGCCGTCCGGCATCTCAATGGCTATCGCGGCATCCTCCAAGTGGATGGCTACGCCGCCTATAACAAGCTCGCGCGATCCGATCGCGGCGATGATGGCATCACGTTGGCCGGCTGCTGGTCACACAGCCGGCGCAAGTTCTATGAGCTGCATGTTGCAGGGAGCTCGGAAGTGGCAACGGCGACGCTCGAGCGGATGGCGAAGCTCTGGCAGGTCGAGAAGACCGTGCGCGGTCAAAGCCCCGACGCCCGCGTTGCCGCGCGCCAGCAAGCCTCCGCGGCTGTCGTCGCAGATCTCTTCGATCTCTGGCAGCAGACCTTGCGGCGGATCTCCGGCAAATCAAACTGCCGAGGCGATCCGCTATGCTGTCTCGCGCCGTGCCATCTTCGAACGCTTCCTGCTCGACGGCCGCATCGAGCTCGACTCCAACATCGTCGAGCGCGCCATCAGACCGCAGACAATTACAAGAAAGAATAGCCTGTTCGCGGGCAGCGACGGCGGCGGACGAACCTGGGCGACCATCGCAACACTGCTGCAGACTGCGGATTTCACGGATCGTGAGCATCGATTTCGCGCGATCGTGAGCACTGAATTCAGACGATCGTGAGCAGCCCGCTACGGCCGATGGGAGATAGAGTCAGTGTTCTGGTTGGCCGTCAAGGGTGATGGTTTTGGCGCTGCGTTTTCGCATGCTTTCTCCGGTGAGCTGGAGGCGGTGGGCGTTGTGGACGAGGCGATCGAGAATGGCGTCGGCGACCGTGGGGTCCCCAATGGCTCCATGCCAGGTGTCCACGGGGAGCTGACTTGTGACGATGGTGGATGCGCGGCCATGTCGGTCCTCGAGGATTTCGAGCAGATCGCGGCGTTCCGCGGCGGTGAGCACCGATAGTCCCCAATCATCCAAAATCAGAAGCTGAGCGCGGCCGAGGCTTTTGAGGAGCCGGGCGTAGCGTCCGTCTCCGCGCGCGAGCGCCTCGAACAGCCTTGGAACGCGATGATAGAGGACTGATCGGTTGTCGCGGCAGGCCTTGTGGCCGAGCGCGCAGGCTAACCAACTTTTGCCCAGGCCGGTTGCCCCGGTGACGAGCAAATTCTCGTGGCGATCGATCCAGCGACCTTCGACGAGTTTGGCGAAAACGGCGCGGTCGATGCCCCGCGGGGTGCGCAGATCGACGTCCTCGACGCAAGCAGTCTGGCGCAGTGCGGCGATCTTGAGGCGCGTGGTGAGCCGCCTGGTGTCGCGTTCGGCGGCTTCGCGGTCGACCAACAGGCCGATGCGATCTTCGAACGGCAGGGCTTCGAGATCGGGCGATCGGCGCTGCTCCTCGAAGGCCTTGGCCATTCCGGTCAGTCGGCGCCGTAGCTTTTGACGAGCGCCAGAATGCCAAGGCAGGTTCGAAAGCCTTGTTCTGGATGGGGCCGGGCGTCGATCACGGCCTGGAAAAACGCTGCTGTCGAAGGACCGATCCGCTCGCCGGCGGCGATCACCGCGGCGGGGGTCTATTCGCCGTAGCGGCGATGGGCGCTGGGCATGTGGTCGGCGATGGTGGTGTGTCCGCGTCGGTTGGGCGCGCGGGCATGGCTGGCGATCCGCTGGCCCTTGTGGAAGATCTCGACCGTCCGATCGTCGATACGGGCATCGACCAGCTCGCCAATCAGACGATACGGCGCGGAGTACCAATGGCCGTCGACCTCGACATGATAATCGGGAGCGAGGCGGCAGCGCTTCCAGCGTGCGAAGGCATAAGGCTGATCTGGCAGCGGGGTTAGCTTGGGTTTGTCGAGTTCGGCAAACAGTTCGGCGCGGCTTGAGCCGAAGCCACGCATTTGACGAGCATTGAGTTCGTCGACGAGTGTCTTGATGGCGGCGTTGAGCTCGGCCCGGGAAAAGAAGCGCTGATTGCGCAGCCGGGCCAGAATCCAGCGCTGGGCGATTTGCACCGCGACCTCGACCTTCGCCTTGTCTTTTGGGCGCCGCGGCCGTGCGGCGAGAATGGCCGTGCCGTAATGGCTCGCCATCTCGGCATAAGTGCGATTGAGGCCGGGATCGTAGCGGTCGGGGTTGCTGACGGCGGCTTTGAGGTTGTCGCAGACCACGAACGTCGCCGTTCCGCTCAAAAACGTGAACAAGTTGACGTGGGCCCGGATCCAGTCGGCCAAGCTCTCGCTGGGGCAGGCCTCGGCGTAGGTGTAGTTCGAAGCGCCCATCGCCGCGACGAACAGCTTCATCGGCTGCACTTCCCCGGTCAGGGGATCGACGATGTCGATGGTGTCGCCGGCGAAATCCACGAACACCTTCTCGCCGCCCAGATGAATCTGCCGCATCGAAGGTCGGACCCGCCCCTTCCAGGCCTCGTAGGTAGTGCAGAACCACGTGTACCCGAAACCGTCGGGATTAACGGCGCGATACTCCTCCCAGAGCAGGCGACGGGTTACGTTGCGCCGGCGGAGCTCTTTATCGATGTAGCTCCAGTCGGGCACCGGCCGCTGCGGGCTCTGAGACGCTGGTCGTGGGGCCGGGAAAAGCAAAAGCTCCAGGTCTTCATCGGTCATTCCCTCCGGAAGCGGCCAGCTCAACCCAGCAGAGCGGGCGCGGCTCAGGTAGCTGTGCACAACGCCGTTGCTGACGCCCACGCTCCGCGCGATGGCCCGCTCTGGCAGGCCTTGAAAATGTTTTAACCGAAGGACTTCCTTGATCCGGCGCATCGACAATCTCTGGGTAGGCATTGGACTTCCTCGTTAACCACGAGGTCATCCCTAAGCCGGTTGAGTTGTCGGCCGAAGCGCTGCAAGGCTCCGAAAGCCTTGCTCACGATCCTGCGAAATCGTTGCTCACGATCCCCTGAAATCCGCGCTCACGATCCCGCGAAACGCGCATGAAACTGACGAGAACCGCTTTGCTGGGCGATTTCCCGCCTGTTGCGTTGCGTAGCTTCGGCATTCACAACGAATTCGCCATTGGAAAGCATTGCGGGAATGCTGTCCGAGACGCTTGTCCCAGCGCCGGAGACGAAGCCGCCGGTGCTAAAGCTAGGTATCGACATAGAGCTGATCGCGGCGACCTTGGCCATACCGGCAGCGAGCACGCCCGCAGCCAACGCATCATTGAATGGCGGCACGGCCGATGCCAACGCCTTCGTGAAGGCGGTGTAAGTGTTGATCCTTGCCTCGACAATGCCGAACGCTTTAGCCGCCGTCGCCATAGCCATGCTGTGCTTGCCGAATTCCTGCGAGAGTTGTGCAAATTCGCCCGCCATGGAGGCGCCGGCGGTGTTCCACGTCGATTGGGCGTTCTCCGCTAGCCTTTGTTGCGCATCCAGGAATTGCTGCGCACTGATCGTATTGGCGTTGAATTGCGCTTGGATCTTAGGCTCCTGTAGGTAACTCTCAGAGGGAGTCAAGTTCGCTTGGATCGTCTGGAGCCCGGCCAGCGTCATGGCGTATTCCGAAGTCTTCTGCTTCAGCAGGTCGAGCTGCACCTGCTGCGCGGCGGTGATCGCGGTGTTGTTCGCCCGCGCGATCGACTCCGTTTGCAATTGCAGCTTCATCGCCTCCATTGCGCCGGGAAGCAGTCCATAGGTTGCCACCTCGGCCTTCATTCCCTCCGGCGACTTGCTTTGCGATGCAATGAACTGATCGACCACGTTTTTTCCGCCCATCACCGAAAAGTTGAAATCCTTCTGAGTCTTCGATGCCTTGTCCGTCGATGCAGCCGCGGCTTCCTGGGGACCGCGCTCACCGCAGTATCGACCGCGATGAAGGCGCTCGTCACCAGTGGGGTGATTGTTTCACGGCCGCCTTCGAGAAGGTGAAGGGCGGCATCGCTGGGATTGAGGAGACGGCAAGGCGCCGTGTTCAAAGTCGCTCGCCAAATACATCTCAACCGTCTCCGGTTGCGAGCCCTTCCACAAATTGTCGACGATTCTTGCGTCATTGATGCCGCTCGAGCCCGCACCGAGCCCGGCAGTGGATGTGCCCGAAGCGCTGAAAGCCAGCTCGCTCGAGCTGTGGTATCAGCAGAAACTTCATCTCCGGACATTGGTTCCGAGCGGCGCCGAGGCGCTGATCCGGATGCGCCATCCCGCATGGGGCGTCGTGCCGCCTGCCTACTTCATCCCCGACGAAAGCGATCCGCATTTTCATGCGCTGTCCGAGTTCGTGATCGCGCGCGCGATCGAGGACTGGCGCTATCTGCTCGGGCAGATCGGACCGGTCGATCTCTCGATCAACCTGCCGATCTCGTTTCTGGCCGACGATGCTGCGGTGCGCGAGCTTTGCTACCGGATTCCGGATCATGCGGCGTTCGCCGGCCTGCTGATCGAGATCGACAGCGCCGAGGTGATCGACAATCTCGACCTGGCGATCGATGTCGCCCGGCGCGTTCGCCTGCACAATATCCGCATCTCGATCGACAATGTCGGCGCGAAGTGGCCATCCTTGCTGGGATTGCCGGATCAGCGCCTCAAGCAGACGGTGTGCCGGCGTATCGTCGAGCTCGCACACGACTCCGGCGCGCAGGTTATTGCGCAGGGGGGCGAGACGCGCGCGGACTTTCTTGCCGCACATGAGATGGATTTCGATCAGGTCCAGGGTTACCTGTTCGGCAAGCCGATGGGCGTCAAGAAGTTCGCCCGCTCGCGCACGCACTTCTCGGAGAAAGAGCCGATCGTCCTGACGCATGGCGCCTAGTCAGGCGCGAGTGTCGCCATCGATCGCGCGCAGCGCTTCGCCGCGGGCGATCAGGCGCTTTGTGTGAATCGGCGGATGGAATGACCCTGCCCAGATTAATGATGTCAACGGCTTAACGTGCCGATCGGCGCCGGGCCCCGCGCCAACTCACATGCTGACGGCGGTCGTCTTCCCCTCGGCTTTGCTATGCACTTCAAACTCGAGAGATCGATTCGTTCAGGATAATGTCCTGAATAACGAGATAAGCCGTACGGCAGTTGCCGCACGGCTCTTCCGGAGTTCGTCATTCACTGCGCGGATCCGGTAGCGACGCGCTGAGCCGCCGTCTTGGCAGACTTATTGGACGCGCTCGTCGGCGACCTTCTTCTCAGAAGAGAGCTCGGTCGTAATTCTGCGCATTGCCACGGCCTGGGCCTGAACTTTTTGGCTAACACGCTCGAACTCAGCCATCTGGTTCTGGAAACCGGCATCCTGGGTCTGCTGGGTAGCAGGAGCGGCGCCGTTACCGCCAACACTATTAACCGCCATGTCTATTCACCTTTCTTTATGATAGTCGTTAGTTGTGGCCTGCTACGTCGGGCGGGCCGACGATACGAGGGGCAGGAATAGAAAGAAAGACGGTGCTCGCCCCCCAGACTTCTCAGGCTCAGTTCGGCGCTCTTGCCGAGACCAACGGTCTTGGGCTGTACGTTGTCCGTTTTGCCGGCGTTCTTGTTTTCGGCGGCCATCGCTTTCTCCTATGCTCGTCTTGTTACGTCTCAATAGACGTGCTCGCCTAGAGTTCAGCAGCCTCACGCTAGGCGCGCTACCTTTCGAGAAGCTGACGAGTCTCGGTCGGGGTGATTAGGTCGATCCTTTGCAGCAGCCCATCACCTGCCGGCAGCTGCAACCTCACCTAGGGTCTGTACCTAAATAGCGCCACGTGATTCTCTTGCCTACGTGTTGATTCGGGGGCGAGAGAATGCGCGCTGGTTTGTTTTGGCTGAACGACAGGCAATGGGCGCGTATCGAACCGCATCTGCCGAGGGGACTGACGGGGCCGGATCGGGACGACGACCGACGCATCGTCAGCGGCATCATTCACATGCTGCAATCGGGTGCACGATGGCGTGATTGTCCACGTGAATACGGCCCTTACACGACGATCTACAATCGCTTCAATCGCTGGGCCAAGCGAGGACGATGGTGCGCAATCTTCGAAGCGCTGGCCAAGCCTGGCGAAGACGGCGTCGTACTGTCGCTCGACTCGACCTCGATTAAAGCTCACCGGTGTGCCTCCGGCGGAAAAGGGGGGAGCACAATCAAGCAATCGGCCGCTCGCGCGGAGGCCGCACGACAAAAATCCATGCGCTGAGCGATCCGCTCTGCCGGCCGGTCGTCCTGCATCTGACTCCAGGCCAGGATGCCGATATCGCTGCGGCTCCCGATGTCCTGGCGCTCGCGCCACCCATGAGCGTGCTCCTCGCCAAGGGTATGATGGCGACAAGCTTCGCGGCGCAATCATTCGTCGTGGCGCCAAGCCCGTAATCCCCAATAAATCTAACCGTGTCGTCATCCATCGCTTCAACAAACGCGCCTACAAAGGACGAAATGTCATCGAACGCTGCTTTTGCAGGCTCAAGGACTTCCGGCGCATCGCCACGCGATATGACAAGCTCGCCCGTAATTTTTTGGCCGCTGTTCATCTCGCCGCTCTCGTCGCATATTGGCTCAATTGAGTCTGGACCCTAGCACTACTTTGGGTGCGCCGGGAGACCGGCAAGGAGGAGATGGTGAAAGTCCATTGCGATGAAGGTGTAGCGAACCACATCGGCCCCGAGCCGTGCGCAGGCGTCCGCGAGGGTGTCGGCGAAGCGTCGGTAGGGGAGCATGCAGGCCAGCCATTGAGCCGCGAAACAGTGTTATCTCGGGAGCCGACGCTGTCCAAAGAGCGGAAGGCAACATGGATGAGTGCGCAATTGCGAGCACCCGTCCAACCCGGCGTGGTCGTAGACCCTGGCATGCATGGAAGCTCCTTGTACGGGAACCGGGATATCTCCGGGTCGGCCATCTTCCTCCTCGGAGGAGGTGGTCCGCAGCGGGAAGGCGAGGAGCCGTAGCCGCTGATGCATGACACGGAGAAGTCTGACTCTGGCATAGTAGCTGAGAAGCCGACGAACAAAGCTGGATTACTGGCGGCGGAGTGGGCGGAGCCAAGGCCGGGGACCAAGGGAAACGCGGAACAGCAGCGCATGCACCGGACACAGGGCCGGGCTCGCATGACCCAGTCGCTGGACCGCGTACGGACAGCCGCAAGGCTGAGGAAGAAGGACCGGTTCACCGCGCTCTTTCACCACATCAATGTCGATACACTGCGGGCGGCGTTCTTTGCGCTCAGGCGTAGGGCTGCTCCCGGAGTGGATGGCATGACGTGGCAGGACTACGAGGAAGATCTCGAGCCCCGGCTCGCCGATCTGCACAAACGGGTCCAACGAGGAACGTACCGCCCGCAACCGTCTCGCCGGACGTACATACCAAAAGCAGACGGCAAGCAGCGTCCGTTAGCGATCGCGGCTCTCGAAGACAAAATCGTCCAGGGGGCCACCGTCATCGTGCTCAACGCCATCTACGAAGGAGACTTCTGTGGCTTTTCCTACGGGTTTCGGCCCGGCAGAGGACCACATGATGCGTTGGACGCGCTCTGCACAGCGATCGAGACGCGGCAGGTGAACTGGATCATTGACGCCGACATCCAAAATTTCTTTGGCGCAGTCAGTCAACCTTGGCTGGTTCGCTTCTTGGAACATAGGATCGGCGACAAGCGCATCATCCGCCTCATTCAGAAATGGCTGAAGGCGGGTATTCTCGAAGACGGCGTCGTAACCGCTGATGACAGGGGAACGGGTCAAGGTTCGGTGATTTCACCGCTCCTTGGCAACATCTACCTGCACTACGCTCTCGACCTGTGGGCCAAACGCTGGCGACAGCGCGAGGTCTCCGGCGGCATGATCATCGTGCGTTACGCGGACGATGTAGTAGTCGGCTTTGAGCGCGAGGATGACGCACGTCGTTTCCTTGACGCGATGCGCGCGAGACTGGAGGAGTTCGAGCTGACGCTCCATCCGGCCAAGACCCGCCTGATTGAGTTTGGTCGCCATGCGGCGGCTCAACGCAAGCAGCGCGGACTCGGAAAGCCGGAAACCTTTGCGTTCATGGGGTTCACGTTTATCTGCGGCAAATCACGCCGAGGGCGCTTCCAGCTTCAACGGAAGACCCGTGGCGACCGCATGCGAACCAAACTCCGCGAAATCAAGGAGGAGCTGAGGCGCCGAATGCACTGGCCGATCCCTGCACAGGGGAGATGGCTGAGGCAGGTCTTGACCGGCCACTTTGCGTACTTTGCTGTTCCGACGAATGGCCGAGCGCTCAATGCGTTTCGGTTCTACCTGACCGATCTCTGGAGGCGTACGCTTCGGCGGCGCAGTCAGCGGACCTGTCTGACCTGGGATCGCATAACGCAGATCACCGACGACTGGCTTCCCAAGGCTCGCATCCTTCATCCATGGCCGAAGCTGCGCTTCGCCGTCAAACACCCGAGGTAGGAGCCCGGTGCCTTAATTGGGCTCGCCGGGATCTGCGCGGGGGGCGCCCAGTGATGGGTGTCCCTACCGCGAACAGATTGTGTTTTGGCCGCTGTTTTTCAAGGATTTGCTTTCGGCAATATGGGCATTGCTGAGGCGGCGGCCGAAGGATGAGATCGACGATGGCATGGCGTACGGCGGGCATGGTTGGTTGAGGCGGAGGCCCGTTGATTCTTTTTTTTCCGCCCCGCGTATGCGAGGCGACGATGTTGCAGGAAGGCGTAGGCAATCATTGTCATAAGGGCGTGGCGATGAAGACCTTGCCATGATCGCCCTTCGAAGTGATCAAGTCCAAGCTCCTCCTTCAACTGTTGATGCGCCTGCTCACAAATCCACCGTGCCTTGATGGTGGCGGCCAGCGTGCGCAGATCCGTCGTCGCCGGAAGATTGGCGAGATAGTATTTGCTCTCCCCGGAGGCACGTTGCTCGCCAATGAGCCAGACTTCGTCGCCTGGGAGATGCTGCTGACCTTTATCCCATATCCGCTGCGGAGGGCCGTCGGCGGTGCGGACACGGAGGGCAGCAAATCGGGCTTTGAGCCGACCTTTCGTCCCGCTACGCCAACTCACGGTTTTCCATTTGGCGCTGGCCAGCATTTGTTCTGCCGCAATCGATAAGATATCGGGCACGTGGTGCTTTCGTGGTTTGCCACGGACTTTGGTGATCGGCCAAATGAGCTTCACATCGACGGGATACACTTTCTGGTGCCGAGGGATACCGACCGCCCAGGCCAGCCCGCGCTCTGTTAGCCCTTGTCGAAACGGTGCGCTGAGGCCGTATCCTGCATCCGCCAGCACACATCCAAAGCGCATGTTGGCTGCCATCGCGCGGTCAATCTCGGCCAAAGCGATCTCCGGCTTGGACCGTGGCGTTCGGTGTTCGATTGGCACGCGAGCGCGCTTCAAACGGGGCATGTCGCTTGTCCAGCTGTCAGGCAGAAAGAGACGTAACGCGACCATCACTGGCACTTCGCCGCGCGCAAGCGTTAAAGACACCAGCGTTTGGCAATTTGCAGTTTTACCGAGAGCCGATGCGTATTGCGCCGCAACACCGACCGATCGCTCACCCTTCTTCGGCAGTGAGGTGTCATCAATAACCAGCACCGCATCCCTGCCGCCGACGAGTCGGTCCGCCTGGTTGAGCAGCTCTGTCTCCAGCGGCGTCGCGTCCCAGACACCGTCGGCAATGAAATGGTGCAACTGGTCGTAGTTGCTCGTGACAAGGCGTTCCGCCATCGGCTGAACGCTCTTGCGATCGCCAGGACCGATCAATCCCGCAACATACAGAGGACACATCCGCTGCCGGGTCTTATGACCCAGCCGGTCCAAGAACGGCATCAGCCAGCGTTCGAGTTCGTCTTCCCATCCCGGCATGGTCAGCCCTCCAAGAGCCGACCACCCATGAATCATTGAAAAATTGATTCGGGAATCCTATAAAACGCGGCAAAATCAACAATCTGCCAAAGTAGTGCTAGTGAGGCTAGCAGCGAAATTCTGACCTACGTGCGCGGTCAGGCGCGCACTTGGATCGATCGGCCAACAGGTTGGCTGTGGCGTTTGTCGATCAGCGCTGAGTCATCCAATCTGAAGTCTTTGGAGACTCATGGCGTGGGGCGGTAGCCTGGTTAGGGCCGCGCGCTGATGCTGTAGAGGCTGTTGGTGTGATCGCCCGTATCCCCACAGATCGCGTCCGGAATCTTCGGATCGCCGCTGGCGGCAATAGCGGCGTGGCCGGAGCGGTTGGAATGCTGCTTCCCAGATCCGCTGGAGTGACTGGCGGAATTGCGGCGACCGCGTCACTTATCGACAGAATGATATGCCTCTCGGTCCCGATGATTGTTGCATCAAGAGCAAGCGGCGTGAATCTCGCATGCAACAGGACCGATCGGCGCAGCCGACATCGGACAGTCGATCGATGTTAACGAAGCGACGTATCACATGTGATCGGCGGGCGTCGATAGTTGCCTGAGATGGTCCGTCGTGACGGCCGGCCGCCGCGAGCAACCATGCGATCCGCACCCCTCGGATGCTACGAGGGTTGCGATGCTCAGTCGGTGGTTCATTGTCGTCAGCTTTTCGACAGGTGCTGCAGGTAGAGTCCCTGCGAGTTCGATGGGCGCGATATGCTCGCGCCGAGCCGCTGCGAAGGTGATGAGAGAGGGGGCTCATCGAGGCTGCCGGGGCTGGTGGCGAGAGGCATTCATTCGCTCACCATCGGGCCAAGGGTGCGGCCTGAAATGCTTCCTGTTGATGCGCGCATAACGCTCGCAGTTTTACCGCTTTCTTCGATGCAATCAGGAGTGAACTAAATGGCGTATCTTCCCGTGGCCGGTCTCCCCGTGGTCGGCGCACTCGATTCGACGGTGAATGGGGTGGGGTCAGAGGGGGTGGTTGCCAGCCCAGCTTTCAGCACACTGTTGGGACAGTATGTCACGCCGGGTGCCTACCAGTACCTGCCGGCAGGCGCTGCCGTCGTTGTCGCTCCGGTGGTCGTTCCTGCAGGTGGCGTCACAACCGCTGTCGTGGCTCCGGCGGTCGTCACTCCAGTCGTGGCTGCTCCCGTGTACATGATGGCTCCGCCTCCTCCTTTCATGCTGTTGAGCCAGCAAAGTTCGGGTTCGGAGCCTTCCGTCGATCCGGTATGGACGCATGAGGTCAAGGATGGCAAGGCCACGATCAACCTCGGCGACAAATATACGATCACAGCCAATGAGAAGGATGGCACCTGGACCGTCCGCAACAACCAGACCGGCCATGTCACGAAGATCCATGGCGATCCCCATGTTGACGCTAACGGGGACGGCAAGGATGACTTCGACTTCAAGAAAGATATGACCTTCCAGCTCGACGATGGGACCAAGATTACCGTCAATAATGTCGACTACGGTAATGGTGAGACCATCTCCTCAAGGCTGACCATTACGAACGGCCACAACGCGATGGTTGTGGAGGGGCTCGGCGACGACAAGGATGGCAAAAACAATCTGAGGGTGACTCAGTCCAACGCTGGCATGACTCTTGATGAGCTGACACCCGATGGTGCCCAGACGATCCATGAGAGCGGCCAAGGCTGGGTCGATGGCGCCGGCGGCGTGGTGAATCAGGCGAGTATCGATGCCGGCGAACAGGGTCGCGCGCCGGGCAACTACCAGTCTGCAAGCGCAACGCCTGCCAGTGCAACACCCGTGTTCTTCGTTCCTCCTCCACCGCCGCCTCTTGCGATGGTTCCGTTTGCCGTCGCTCAGACGCCAGCGCCGTCATCTCAGCCAGCGCCAGTGTGGTCGCACGAGGTCAAGGACGGCAAGGCGACGATCAACCTTGGTGATAAGTATACGATCACGGCCGATGAGAAGGACGGCACCTGGACCGTTAGGAACAACCAGACCGGCCATGTCTCGAGGATCCACGGCGATCCTCACGTCGATGCTAATGGCGACGGCAAGGACGATTTCGACTTCAAGAAAGGTATGACCTTCCAGCTCGACGACGGCACGAAGATTACGGTGGACACGGTCGATTATGGCAAGGGAAAAACCATCTCCTCGAAGCTCACCATCACCAACGGCGACAATGCCATGGTTGTGGAGGGACTCGGCGACGACAAGGATGGGAAAAACAATCTGAAGGTCACGCAGTCTAATGCTGGGCGAACGCTTGATCAGCTGACGTCCGATGGAGCTCAGACAATCCATGAGACAAATCAGGGGTGGGTTGACAACTCCGGACGCAAGGTGACGCAGTCGGTGATCAACCACAATGAGAACCCGGATGCGCCGCCGGATTTCAAGACGATGATGCGCGAGGCCATGTTCCGGCGCATTTTCGGTCGCGATGCACAGCCGGCATGAGGCCTGATCCCGGGGATGTCGGAAACTCGTGGAAGCGGGCGCTAGCGCCCGCCTTTCATTTTCGCCAAACGGCCGCGAGAAGGGCAGCTTGGCGATCTATCGATTTAGGATCGACGGTAACAGCCAGATTGTCTTGGCAATCGCAGCCTTGGCGCCGACAAACGGG
The DNA here is from genome assembly GCF_038965675.1 of Bradyrhizobium sp. B039. Lineage (NCBI taxonomy): Bacteria > Pseudomonadati > Pseudomonadota > Alphaproteobacteria > Hyphomicrobiales > Nitrobacteraceae > Bradyrhizobium > Bradyrhizobium sp. B039. The sequence continues at coordinate 7,856,580 of NZ_CP152416.1, read as the reverse complement.
CGGAGGGCCTCCAGGCCCGGCTACCCGGCTAGAATTGCTGCGGCGCGTTGCCGGCGATGGAGGCGCTGCACGGGAACGGTGCTCTCAGGTCTGTCTGCACGTCAACGTCCTGCAGATGCAGGCGTCGCAGCGAAAATCCCGGCCAAGATCGTAGATTGGATTGGGGACGGCCTCGGCGGCGCGATCTACCCTCGGCTCAAAAGCATAAGCCACTGTTTCGCGTTGAGCCCTGCCTGTCTTTAGCCTACGAAGCCGGGCGTGAACCCTTGCGCTCCCAGAACATCCATCATCCTCTCACGAAGCCGGAGGCGCCATGGCTTTGAGCATCACCATTTCCGTCAAAGTCTGCTGTTGGGGACGCCAAAGGGACGTCGCAGCAGCCCGCTGCCAAAAAGATCCAGGTGCATTCGGATTCGCGGAGCAGTTCGCAGCGGACCTGAAAGATCATAGAATGCGCATCTAACTGCTGGCGTGTGCCAAGTCTCACTTGGCACGTCTTCGATTCAATCACCAGGCGGCCGTATCGCTATCTGGCGCCGACCATCGGCTCATCCATCATCAAGCTCGCTCATGGCCTCATCCATATCCGACTGCGAATCGCTTATGACTTGCGTCGCGACGGAAACGAGAGCCTTTTCGAATGCTCGGCGCAGTAGCGCTGCACGCGTGTCATCGCCGCCGTTCTCGGCGGTGTCGGAGGGGGCGCCAACCTGCGACGCTGTTGCATTGATATCGGCTGCGTCTGCGTTCATGTCGTAACACCCGGATAGCGGCGTCGCCTAGATGACCTATCCTCTTCATGCTAGCAGGAGCAGCTTGCGAAAAGCTGACTAAGATCGAGCTTCCTTGGCGGCTTCATCCATGATCGAGAAGGATCATGAGCACGCGCCAGCGGAAGTGATGACATTCAAAGCGGCGCGCGATGCTGCTGTCGAGCTGGCTGCACGCAAGCGGGCCAATCTCGTCAAGGTGCTGCCTTAAAGCATTGCGGACTCAGGGCTTTACCTCCGACGGTTCAATCACGAAGTAGCATGTACCGGGGCGAAGGCCGCATACGTTATCGCAGGTGCACGGGCCGCCATCACATTCGTCTCCTTTTCCGCCAGTTAGCAATTCGTGGAACAGAAACGCGCCCTCTGCAAATTCCTTTGCGTTGCCTTGGCGAACTCCTCGGATACCGTTTTTCGATTGAGCGATTGCTTTCGTATACAGATGAAGTTTCGGGCAGTTCGCAGCAATGCCGAACGCCGCGCCCTGCAGAAATGCAACGCTTCGGCCATCGGCGTGCGCTGATGATGAGCACGGCCGTTGTTGGCGATTTGAACAACATCAGACCTCTTGTCCCCATAACACCATACCGATTGCGGCGCTAAAGCATCGCTACCCTGCTGTTGGCTGATCTTCCTTATCCGCGCCGCGCATCACGATCTTCAGCGCATCATCCGGCAACGGCCGCTGCAGTGCCTTTGCTTCATCCCGCGGCGCGCGCATCCATACGTCGCGCTCCTCATCGGTCGTCAGGAAGCCATAAACGAGGTGAGGGCCGGGGGCCGGCTTGGACTTGGTGCCCCGGTCGCCCTTGAACCCGGTCCAGATGCCCGCGATCAGATGGGCATGGCGGCTACCGGCCGGTTGTACACGCCGCTCGCGGGAGAGATCGACAGGCGCGCAGCCAGCCAAGGAGCAAGGTTGTGTTCCAGCCAGCCATGGCAATCGCTGATGAGCGATCCTCATCAGTGGTCGCGTTGTCGACCGTGGTGAGGCATCCGGGCGAAACTTTGCGCCGCAATGCTGCTCGAAGAACAGGGAGTCGTCCAGAAACCTGACGGCGTTTGCCAATGAGGTTGGTGAGCGTGATTTTGGTTTGATGAGCGCTCATCCATGCGAATAAGTTGCTGAGAAACACGATGCCAGCAGGTCGGACAAAGCCGAGATTGCCGAAATCGTTGATGACCTCCGGCGGCCAGCCGTTGACGGCGTGCGCCGCAAGATCGGCCGCAACCTTCGACAGGGACAGTCCATTGAACGGTACCGTCAAATTAACGAATTGGAGCGGCGGAGGGGTAGACGACCGGCAGACCGCCCGGGACCCTCTTTATCGCCGCCATCGCACCGGAAGTGATCAGTTATCCCGTTTGGTTATATTTCCGGCTTCCCTTAAGCTTGCGGATGGTCGAGGAAATGCTGGCGGCGCGTGGCATTGGCGTGACCTATGAAACCGTGCGCCAGTGGGGACGGAAATTCGGCAAGCCGTTCTCCGATCGGATCCGCCAGCGCACTCCCCCTCGCGGTGACAAATGGCATCTGGACGAAGTCGTTATCTCGATCGCGGGCGAACAACATTGGCTCTGGCGCGCTGTCGACCAGAGTGGCTTCGTTCCTGACGTCTTGATCCAGCGCCGAAGAAACTCGCGCGTTGCGCAGCGGCTCATGAAGAAGCTCTTGAAATCCGCCGGCACGCCGCCGCGCGTTATGATCACGGATAAGCGCGTTCGTACGGCGCTGCGAGGGCGAAGATGGGCTTACACGTCGAACATCGCCAGCACAAAGCTCTCAACAATCGGGCCGAGAATTCTCATCAGCCGACGCGGCGACGCGAGCGGATCATGACGCGCTTCAAATCGTCCCGTCAGGCTCAACGGTTTCTGTCCGTTCACGATCAGGTCGCGAACCTTTTCCACATCCCCTATCCCGGAGCCGCCACCGCCGACTTCCGTCGTGCTTCGCGCGAGCGAGCCTTTGCGACTTGGCGCGAGATCTCCATGACAAGCGCTATCGCCGACTCTCGACCTCTGAGAATCGCCTCCTTCGGCTCGGCGGTCGATTAAGTTGACGATGCCCCCTGATGAGCCAGAGCCTCCCTTCTCGAAAAGCCTGATCAGTCTCAAATTGTCTGACGACGGACAATCGTTGCCACTGTCTCAGCCAGGCTGCTGTCATCCGAAAGACGGCAAATCCGGGCGCGGGTCCACCCTTCTTCCCGAGCTCGTCAGCTTCTCGAAAGCCAACCTTCCTAGCATTCAAGCCCGGTCTCTAGATGCCGATGCCGCCCATGCTGAACTAGGGGGCCCGCTAGTGGATCTGCAGGAGATTTTGTTATCAGGAAGGAGAGCTTTATGGATTCCAATCGGATAAGCGGTGCCGGCGCGCAAGGGTCTCCAACGGGTTACGTCCGGACACAGGAGGATCATGATCTATTTAGGCAGGCCGCGAATGAAGCCCGGTCATTATCATCTGCCGGGCCTGTGTCGGCACAGACGCCGATTTGGCGTTCGAGCGCTCCATACGGAAGCTTTTCACGCGATGGCTACTCTTGGAACAACGACGTATGGGGCCCGCACCCTGGGCCTCAGACGATTTCGGTGAGTGCAGCCAACCGGTGGAGCGTGTGGTCGAACCAGCCCAATACTCCTGGCATCAAGAGCTATCCGCACGTGGCTTTCAATATCGGGAAACCGCTCAGCTCAATCAACACTCTGAGCTCGAGCTTCAATCAGGAAGTTCCCACTGGCGGCGCCTGGGATGTCGCCTACGATATCTGGGACAGCTCAGACCGACATGAGATAATGCTCTGGACAAACTACACCGGAAACTCGGACGGGAGCGGCAACGTTAAGCCCATTTCATATCATTATGCCCCTTCCGGTGCGGCGATTCCGGTCTACAGCAATGTCAATGTAGGCGGGGCGACTTGGAACGTGTTTGAAGGCGAAGGCTCCGATGGTCACAAGGTCATCTCATTGCTGCGCACTTCGAAGACCAACAGCGGGACAGTGGACATCAAGAGTATCCTGCAGTGGATCAAGTCGAAGGGGTACTTTGGCGACATAAACGTCGGTAGCGTCCAATACGGCGTCGAGATTACCTCGTCCCCGGGGGGAAAGAACTTCAATTTCAACAACTGGTCCGTGACTTCGAAGTGAAGTCCGCGCGGGCGGTAAGGTGAGCTGCACTATGCCAATGAGCCACGCTGACTGACGGCCTTGGCTTGCCGCTCACATCCCGACCGCCACGATCCCGGCCTCAACCGAACCTATGCCGAGATGGCAAGCCATTACGGCACGGCCATCTCGCAGCCCGGCCGCGGCGCCCAAAAGATAAGGCAAAGGTCGAAGTTGCGGTGCAAGTCGCGCAGCGATGGATTTTGGCGCGGCTGCGCAACCAACGCTTCTTTTCGTTGGCGTGACCTGCCACTGAGCATTTCCTCCAGAAGGATTCAGAGTCCGCCCCGAAGAAGGACGGACAGATGAAGCGAGCAAGGTTCACGGAAGAGCAGATTATCGCAGTGTCGAAGGCGCATGAGGCCGGGGCGAAGACGGCCGACCTAGCTCGCAAGCACGGGGTCTCCGAAGCGACGATCTACAATTGGAAGGCCAGCTCGCAATGGTTGGCACGCAAGATCGCCGCGATGGGGCATACCGTCCGCATTATTCCGGCTCAATTCGTCAAGCCTTATGTAAAGTCCAACAAAAGTGACATCATCGATGCCGCAGCGATCGCGGAAGCAGTGACGCGACCAACAATGCGCTTCGTCGAAATACGGTCGCCCGAACACATTGACCTGCAAGCGCTGCATCGTGTTCGCGATAGGATGATTTCGCAACGGACGTGCCTCATAAATCAGATGCGCGCTTTTTGCCTTGAATATGGGATCGCTATTCACCAGGGCGCCGGCAAGTTCAAGGCAGATCTGCCGAGGGTTTTGGCAGATGAATCGAATGATCTAACGTCGGCCATGCGTCGCATTCTTGCATCTACATTCGACGAGCTGCGGCAGCTGGAGCTGCGGATTGCTGAAGTCAACCGCGAGATTGAGGCGATTGCCTCTCAAAGCGATACTGCACGTCGATTAATGACTATCCCGGGCATTGGGCCACTCGCGGCGACAGCGCTTTTGGCAGCAGCTGGATCTGCCCCACAGTTCAAAAAGGCCCGCGATATGGCAGCTTGGCTGGGTCTTGTTCCTAGAGAATACTCTACGGGAGGCAAAACGAAGCTCCTGGGGATAAGCAAGCGCGGCAACCGATATCTGCGCCGGATGATCATCCACGGCGCCCGCTCCTGCGTGACACATCTTGATCGCTCGCGATATCACCTTGGCGCCTGGCTTGATGGACTTCAGGCACGCATGCACACTAACAAGGTCACCGTCGCCTTGGCGGCAAAGATTGCGCGGATCGCATGGGTAGTGATGACTAAGCCCGGCGCAAGCTACGAACGGCGGGATCCGGCCTTTAGCTGATCCCGTTTGTTCCAGACTGCGACCCTACCGTACGGTCTGGGAGTAAAAGGGGTGCAAAAAAGGATTTCAATATCAACTAGATGTACAATCGAATCGGTCTTGAAGCGGAAGTCGGGTCATCGAGTCGTTCTTAAAGTCGCAATCGAGTCGTTCTCAAAACGCGAGCTCCAGGAATATCAACGGGATAGCCGAGTCGTTTTCAAAGTGGCCTCACACAAATATGTGCGAACACTTTGAAAACGACTCGATTTCGTTTTCGAATCGACTCGATCTCAGAACTCCCTGATCAGCCTGCCGAATGGGGTCCGAAAAAGTGAGGGGGTCTAATCAGCTTCGTCGCGTCTGCAACGCCTGCACCTCCCATCCAATCGCCATCGAGGACGACATGAAGCAGCCAGCATCGACGTTCGTGTTCCATGAACAGGAAGTCGCCGGCGTCGCGTTTCGCGCCATGGTCGAGACCGGACGCGTGGTGCTGCAGATGCAGAACTCGAGCGGTCGCGAGTCCAGTGTTGACCTCATCGCGAGGCATTCGCCCTGCCGTGTCTCTGCTACGCCGAAGATGGCTGGCAGCGTCGCGGCATGATTTCAGGCCCGCGGGGCTGGGCCGTTTGTCACGACACCGCGCGCGAGCCACGTATGTTTCTAGGATACCTTCACTCCGACGACGTGCGCCTTCTGAACCACGAATTCGGCCTCCATCGAAGGAACTTCCTTGGTCATCAACTTCAGTTCAAGGATTCGATAGCTGGCCGGGCGCTGAAGCAGATCATGCTGCATGATCCGGTTCGCGCGGCCCTTTTCCGCAAGGCCGACGCGTCGCTGGATAACTGGGCCGAGCAAGTCGCTTCCGAAAAGCCGGCGTGCCCCACACGACTGGCGATCCAAAGACGCGAGCTTACTCGACTCGGGAAGCGTCCGAGGGAGGGTGTTTCCTCCCTTCGGCCATCACCTTATCCGTTGACCGTCGGCTACTTTTCTGACTCAATCAAGCCGTTTATGGACCGGTCTTAACAACCTGGGGGGCGGCATGGATTCGATCCTTCGCGTTCTGATGCCCTTCTTCGGGCCGAAGAACTATTCTGAGATGCTCTAGAAGAACGCTTTGGCGGATTTCTGGCTGACCTTAGCCTGCTCGTTCCTGGTGAGGTACGATCCTTGGATTAACGGTCTTTTCTTGCGAGTTGAGCATCTGCCCGGCGTCAAGGAATTCGCCACGGCTATTAAAGCTCCTGAGGTGAACGTGGGCGGCTTCGCGCTTGCTTTGCTGGTGCTCATCTTCAGCAGGGTCACCCGATTCCATGATCGGATTTCGGACATATTTAAGATCAGGGCGAGGTTCGACCGCGCTAACATCCTTCTCCCTCTGGCTGTCATGTCGGGTGCGCAGATGTCGGCCCGTCAGGTGGCAAATCTCAAACGCGACCGCCATCCCCTCGTGAGAGCGACGTTCTACAAATACGCGTCCAGCCGAAGCGAACATCCGCTCGTCGACAAGCACGACATCGAAAGCGCATTGGAGGCTTGGCACATATTGGGTTGCCTTGGAGTGGCTCTTCATACTCACAGGCTTCGCGGTCTTATCCGCCTTCGCCAGGGCAGCTTGGTTTCTGATCATTTTTTGGACCGCCTCGATGGCCGCGCGCTTCTATTTATACATCTTCGGTATGGATTGCTGGAACGAAGGGCGGATCCCCAGATCCAACAGATAGCCGGGAATGCCGAGGCAAGTGCAGGCAACCGCCAAGCATTCACAGAGGCGGCCATCTGATGTGGTACAAGATCGGGAAGGATATCATCGTCCGGAGCGAAAACGCAGCCAAGCCGGAAACACAGAGTTCGGCCTATCTTAAGAAGCTGATCTCGCGTCTCGAGCCAATTCATTCCAGCTTCGACTTTGGCTGCGGCAAACTGCGTTACGAACGGGCAATAGCCAAAACCACCGGCGAACTTGCGTTGGTGGATTCGGAAGTGCAGCTTTCAAGGGGTCAAATGATCCGCGGTCGTTCGACCACCATCCGCGATTACGTCGGCAAATCAAATCACGTCCACGCCCTCACCGTGGGTCAGTTTGCCTCCCATGACCGGAGATACGACCGCGGCTTCTGCATAAACGTTCTTTCTGTGATCCCATCGGCAAGCGTGAGACTTGGCATCGTTCAACTGATGAGAGCTAAGCTAAAGCCAAACGGCACTTGCTTGTTTGTGACGCTCTATCGCAATTCTGATTTTACAAGGATGCAGAATCTCCCGAATTGTCAACCATACGGCAACGGCTTCCTCATGGACTCGCTTAGGGGCCATTCCTTCTACGGCCTCATCCCGCCGGACGATCTCGCCGGATTGGTTAAGCGTGCAGGCTTCTCGGTCGAGTCGATCGTGCTGGATGAAGGCTCCGCATACCTGTGGGCCCGAACTCCGGACGGGCGACCTGGACCGATCAATTTCGAAATCCGTGAAACTGCGGAGAACTTTCAGATTCGATCTCAGCCAAGCGTGAGCAACCGCAGCTCGGCAAGGTAGACCAGGCCGGCAGAGACGGCGCTTGGATCCTGAGCAGCAGCCGCGGGGGCTCAAGTCACATCGACGACCTGTCCCGCTTAGGTTCGTCTGCTTCCGATAGTCGGCGATCTGCTGTCTGTAGTGGCCGATGCTCGGCGCATCCGGAGCCACGTCGCTCTTCCAATCGACGACCGCGTCGATGGCGCCGGCCTCGTCGAACGCGATCGCGTCAACCTGTCCGGAGAGCAGGACCTTGCCGCCTTCGTGAGTCTGGCTTCCGAACAACGGGAGCTCGGGGGCGAGACGCGGTCGCGGCGTCACGACGTCCGGAAGAGCGAGCGTCCGCAGCACCGTGGCGGTCAGTTCGACGGCGCTGATGCCCATCTTCGGATCCTCCGCCGGTTCGTGCCCCATCTGCCGGATCAGTTCCGCAGCCCGCGTTTCAAGCCCGCCCTGGCGTCGCAGGCTTCTCCGGTCAGCACCTCCTCGATTAGCTTGTGAAGGATGGTGCCACGCGTCGAACTTCTGAGAACGGCAGCAGGCTCCGCAGCGCCGGTTTCCGGAATTTCCCCGCTTTCGATCTTCGCTTCTGGCTCGTCCACCTGATCAAGTTCGCTCCGGCTCGGGCGACGCCAGATCACGGTCTTGCGCACATCGAAGATAGCGGTCGCCTCGGCGGCGAAGGTCTCGCGGGTCTGCCCGTTCTCTAGCGGCGTGACGTTCCTTTCCTTCGCGGTGCCGACGTCGTTCGGGTTGATCGCCGGGAGACCAGCCAGGCCCAAATCGACGAGCTTCGCCCAGCACTTGTCCGACAGGTCGGCGGAGTGCCTAGGCAGGATCAGCAGGTCGCGCGCCCGGGTCGCGGCCACGTACCAGAGGCGTACGCGCTCGCGCCGCTGCTGCTGCCGCGGTGACGGTGTTGCCCCACGGATTGGCCGAGGAGACAATCACGGATTGAGCAGTTGCGGAGGCTGTCCACGTGAATACGGCCCTTACACGACGATCTACAATCGCTTCAATCGCTGGGCCAAGCGAGGACGATGGTGCGCAATCTTCGAAGCGCTGGCCAAGCCTGGCGAAGACGGCGTCGTACTGTCGCTCGACTCGACCTCGATTAAAGCTCACCGGTGTGCCTCCGGCGGAAAAGGGGGGAGCACAATCAAGCAATCGGCCGCTCGCGCGGAGGCCGCACGACAAAAATCCATGCGCTGAGCGATCCGCTCTGCCGGCCGGTCGTCCTGCATCTGACTCCAGGCCAGGATGCCGATATCGCTGCGGCTCCCGATGTCCTGGCGCTCGCGCCACCCATGAGCGTGCTCCTCGCCGACAAAGGGTATGATGGCGACAAGCTTCGCGGCGCAATCATTCGTCGTGGCGCCAAGCCCGTAATCCCCAATAAATCTAACCGTGTCGTCATCCATCGCTTCAACAAACGCGCCTACAAAGGACGAAATGTCATCGAACGCTGCTTTTGCAGGCTCAAGGACTTCCGGCGCATCGCCACGCGATATGACAAGCTCGCCCGTAATTTTTTGGCCGCTGTTCATCTCGCCGCTCTCGTCGCATATTGGCTCAATTGAGTCTGAACCCTAGTTCTCCCGCTGCCTACGATGTGAGAAGGTCGAACGGAGAGTATGGCGCAACGGTCAGAGACGGGATCGGGAAAACCAGATTATGGACACGCGCCTCGAGCGCGCATCACTGAATTGGACCCGCTCCGCGAACTCCCATACAGGCCGGCGGCATGTAACGGCCGCTTCAGAGGCCGGACACATGTCAGCACCCGATCGCGCGCTCCAGACTCATTCGAAAAGATTCTTCTTGCATCAACGGGGGAGGTTAAACCGGTCGTGGTCGAGGAGCATGCGGCCGGCTAGGATGTCATGGACCGGGCGGCCCGGAGTCTCCTCGTGGAGGAAAACGAACAGAACGCTCTGAAAATCCTCAGTTTTTCCTTGCGGTTGCGCAGTCGCCGCGGTTCAATCCGCGAGCCGAGGGCTGCTTAGATGAAGCTGTTTGGTTATCTTCCGGAGACCCTTTTCAAGCCCTTGTCCGGGCCGAAGAAGCACGTCTATTCGCGCCTGCTAATGCGCCTTTATGAGCGGGTCTATTCCGCGCGCATTCTCGAGACGCCGCTTAGGGAAGAGATCGTTAAGCAGATCGAGATCGGGCTCTCCGAGTTCGGCATCGGATCGATGGGCGACCTCTCGGAAGGCGATCCTGAAGAGGATCAGACCACAAGCCAAGCCCATTACCTAGCCTATTATCGATTGCGCGATACCGGTTGGCTCACGGAGGAAACCGAAAAATGGCGAACCTACGTGGACATGAACCCGGACGCGTTCATGGTCCTCGGGGCGATCTCCGACTTCGGCAACAGCCGCGTCCGCGTCGCAGGCGCGGTGGTCGACGTCAAGAACAACCTGGAGGCCGCGCACCGTGAACCGGAAACGATGGCCCAAGGCTTGGCCAATGCACACGACACGGCATTGCGGTTTGCCCGCAGCATGCGTCGCATCTTGGCCGGAATGCGCGAGATCGAGGACCGCATTTTGGGGAATCCGAACGCGGCGGCCATCCTCCGTACGTTCTTCCAGGACTTCGTCGACGGCCTCCTGATAGCCGACTACAAGCAGCTCAAGACGTCCAACAATCCGTACCGTCATCGCCGCACGATCGCGACGCTCGCCGGCGACATGCTCGCGGATGCCAATCAGCTTGGCAAAATCGCGCGCGCCTTACATCGAGCAGGGTGTCATGGGCGCAGGCTCCACGGTTGCCACGGCAGAGGAACGCGTCGTCGCCGAGCTCGAGAAGATCAAGAGCGTCTTTGAGGACGTCGGCCCCTTCATGGACAAGATCGAAGATTTCCGCGACCGTCTCGAACGCCGCATCCGCACCACCGTCCACTACATGGACGTCATGGGAGAGGGATCCGCTGAGCGGATCGTCCGGCTGATCGAGCAACTCTCGAAGATCGGGCGCGATGAAGTGGAGATCCGTCTTGGGTCGCCGGATGTGGGCCTGCCGATCACATCGCTTGCGCTGTACACGCCACCGCCTCCGAAGGCACCACCGGAGCGGACGCGCTTCAAGGTGCCGAAGCAGGATCCATATCTGCGCGCCTATGTCGAGGCCACGACCGAATTCGACCGGATGGTGCGCGTGTCCGACCAGAGGCTGCTCGAGTTCGCCCGGCGGCAGATGCAGGGCCGCGATGCCGTGTCGTCCGCGGAGATCGAGATCGAGAGCATTCCGGACCTCTTCGCCTACCGGGCGCTCCCGAACCTGGCTGCGGTCGGCCGCTCTGTGCGACTTGGCGAATTCACGATCAGGCTCGACGAGGGGCGCTCCGCCAACGACTGGATCGACGTGACCGCCTTCCGGATCGAAAGAACGAGGACCACGGCCGATGCTGCGTGATCTTTCTAAACTCATCGACGACGCGGACTCCGAGGGACACGACGGCGACCAGTTGCAGAAGGAACTGCGGCAGGCGGCACAGTCGCTTTGGCGCGCGCAGTTCATCTATGAGAACGACTGGGGCATGAAGACCTCCTACGAAGTGCTCCGTCGCCACATGGGGTATTTCGAGAATCTGTTCGATGCGCTCGGGTACCGGGTCGTGGGCAGGCCGAACGACGGCTACGTCGGCCTGGTGGCGAACGAGCTGCCCCCTCGTCAGAGCATGAAGCTCGATGAGAGCCTTCTGCTTCTGGTGCTGCGGCTCCACTACGAAGAGGCGTTCACGCGGTTCGAGGCCAAGGAATTCGGCGAGGTTGAGGTCGAGAGCGAGCAGATCCTGCAGATCTACGAAGATCGCACGCATCGCGAGCGTCCGAATTTCGGAAGGGTGAAGGAAATCCTGGCCGGCTTCCGCCAGCGCGGCCTTGTCCGAATCGAGGATCGGGACGACAGGAACTTCACTCTGTTCCTGCGGCCCGCCCTGCCGATCGTGGTCTCCAAGGATACGCTAGGATCCCTCGAAGAGTTCGTGTCGCGCTCCATCCCGGCGACGGCAAAGACCGACGCCGCGAGCGAGGTGCAGGCGTGATCGAACTTCGTCGCATCATCCTGATCGATTGGTACTTGTTCCGGGCGCAGCAGGTCGATTTGCGCGGCATGACCGCCATCATCGGTCCGAACGGTGCGGGTAAATCGGCGATCATCGACGCCGTCCAGACAGTGCTCTCGGGCGCAAGTATGGCCAGCATCCGCTTCAATCCGAGCGCCCAGAGCAATGTCAGGAGCAAGCGGACTCTCCGCGACTACTGCCTCGGCGTTGTCTCGCTCGACGAGAAGGGCGAGCGTTCGGAGCCGACGCGACAGCATGCCTACACCTACATCATCCTGGTCTTCGAGGATCTGGCCGATGGCTCGGCGGTGAGCCTGGGCGTGGCTTTTTCGGCTTCGGCTTCGAGAAGCGACGAGTCCTGCGAGGCGCGCTTCATCGCCAAGGGCGCCATGGCAAAGGACGACATACTCGCGGCGGTCGGCGACGACGAGGTCGAGACACTGCAGTGGCACGCCGTACGCACCGCGTTGCGAGCGCGACATATCGAGGTCGACGATGCGTTCTCAAGCGCTACCGACTTCGTGGCGGAATCGCTCAGAGCTCTATCGCCGGCAGGGTTTCCGCTCGATCCACGGCGCTTCCAGAAGGCATTCCGGAACGCGCTGCTGCTGAAGCCGGTGGACAATCCTACGGATTTCGTCCGGAACTACGTCCTCGACGTTCAGCCTCTCCAGGTCGACAGACTTCGGCTCGGAATCGAACACTGGCGGTCATTGACCCGTCGCATCGAGGAGTTGAGGGCCCAGAGCGCCAGCCTAGCCGGAATCCTTCGCATCGTCGGCCGTGCCGTGGAAAACGAGAAGGTTATCGCAACCAATAGCTGGCAGATCGCGCGCCTGGAATGGGAGAAGTTCTGCCGGGAAGCCAGGCGGCAGGAAGAGGTCATCGCGCAGTTTCGGAGCGTGGCAGGTAAGGCAGAGGTCGAGGCGGCCGCGGCCGCGGCCCGACATGCCGCGCTCGAGGCCGAGCATAAGACCGTCGAGCTGTCGATCAGGACCAGCGACGCCGAACAGCTTGCCCAGATGTACGAGTCGGACAAGGCCGCAGCGCTGAGCCAGCGTGCCAACGCCATGGCGCCGCTCAAGGACATCGAAGGCCTTATCGCGTCGATCAAGAAGGCCGTCGAACTCAATCTGCTGGTTCGTCGTGACGATCTCCTGCATGCGCTGCTGAGCGCGGTCGTAGTCGCTCGGGGAAGGGCGCCACTTTCCGAATGGGACAAGACACTGCCGGGCGACTGGAAAGATAGCGCTTCGCATCTCGACGCGGCGCTGGGCGCCGTGGACCAGGAGAGACTTGCGGCGGTCCGGAAGTCGTTCTCGGACGCTCATTTCACGGCCCGCGTCGCGACCAAGGACCTTCAGGATCGCATCGACCAGATCGACAGCAATCTGAAACGGATGGACCAAGGGCTCAGCCCTATCGAGCGTGGCACCCGGAATCTGATAGATCAGCTTCGTTCGCATGGCATCGAGGCCGAGCCGCTGTGCGATCTGGTGGAAATCCGCGACGACAAATGGCGGATGGCGGCCGAGGCCGTCCTGGGGCGCTCCCGTGAGGCGCTGATCGTCGAGCCCAGTCGGGCCGTCCGAGCCCTGGAGATCTACCGGCAAGGCGGCGAATATTCGTTCCAACACGCCGAAGTCATCAACACGACGAAGACCGACGGTACGCGCCCCGCCGAGAAGGGGTCGTTGGCGCAGATCATCAGCACGGAAAACCGGCATGCCCGGGCTTTCCTCAATTATAGGCTGGGCCGGCTGATGATGGTAGAGACCATGGACAGGATGGTCGCCGCCGAGAACGCCATCACGCCTGACCGGATGATGCAAGGTGGCCGTACGGTTCGAAGGCTTCCCAAACCTGAACACCTCAAGCTCGGGCGTGCCACACAGGGGCAAATGCGTCAGCAGCTCGAGACCGAGCGAAAAGACCTCACGATGCAGCTCGCTGAGCGGGCGCGCGAGGTTGGCCTACTGGAAGAAGAAGCACGGCTGTTCGAGGACATGTTTGCCCGCTTCCAGAAGACGATCGAAGCTGGCCTGACCTGCTCCGAATGCGGAGCCGACTTGGCTGCTTTCGACCGCAAGCTCGCCGAGATCGGCAAAAACATCGAGGATGCCAAGCGGAATCGCGACCCCAAGCTCGTTGCCGATCTGGAGCGTCTCGCGGGTGAAGTGGTGACGGCGGGCCGTAGGAAATTGGAGACGCAGAAGGCCTTTGACGCCGCGAAGAGCGCGCGAGATAAGGCCGAGGGCGCGTACGATGACTACATGCAAAAGAATAGCACCACCGCGCGTGGAGCTCGACGGGACCGTGCACGTCAGATGCGTCAAGATTTCCCGCAATCGACGGCGATGCGTGACTACCGTCCGGAAGTCGCCAGAATGGCGACGGAAGCGATACCGAACCTCATCGACGGGCTGACCGCGGACAGAGAGACTCGCTCTACGACAAGGCGATCCAGCCTGATGCGCGAAATGACCAACGCGATGAACAAGCACGGTCAGGATTTCCATGTCGTGCCGTCGTTCACCGCTGAAGAGGCAACGCCGACGGCAGTAGAGCAGTGGGCGGCGACCGAAAAGGAGCGGCTCGATGGGCACGAGCTAGTCCAGTATGAGGAGCAGTGCCGGAACGCCGCGACCGAGATGACCTCGGCCTTCCGAGACGATCTCCTTCATCGGCTGGATGACGCCTTCATGGGCATTCGAAACACCCTGAAGGAGCTCAATCGCCATCTGGAAGATCGCCAGTTCCACGGGCGGGACTACTACTCGTTCAAAGCGCTCGATGCGCCAACTCATGTCGACATGATCGAGCTCGTCGAAGAATCCCGAAAGCCTGAATTCAACCTGCCGCTCTTCGGCGACCGGAGCGGGGACGCGAATTCCCCGATGATGCGCGCGGTCCGCCAGATCGAGGAGATACTGTCGAATCCAGAGGCGCGGACGGAGGATATCGAGGACCCGCGCAAGTATTTCAATTTCGAGCTCTACATCAAGGATGCCCAGGGTACGATCCGGTCGTCTCTGACGAGCCGCGCGGGCACTGGATCCGGAGGCGAAGGCCAGTTGCCGTTCTACATCGCCATCGGTGCCTCGTTGGCCGCCACATACCAGAACCGGCGAACCGGGGAGAGCGGACTGTCTCTCGCGATCTTCGACGAAGCATTTAATCGGCTGGATACGAAGGCGATCGGCCAGTGCTCGGACTTCATGCGGGCCCTGGGACTCCAAGTCGTGTTGGCCACACCCGACGAAAAGCGTCACGTGTTCATGGAAGTGGTCGACACCGTCGTAAACGTGAATCGGCTGGGCAACCAGGTGATGATCGACACCGAATTCTTGACCGAGAAGGCTCGCGACGCGATCGTTGCTATCGACCCCTACCGCAAGGGCTTCGACGTGTTCAAGTCCGAGCGGATCGCGGCCGAGAAGGCCGAGGCTATCCCGCGGGACCAGGCCGCTGAATGACCGACGTTCGGATGACAGATGCCGGCGTCGAACTGCTCGAACGGCTGCTGGAGCGGAGCGAGCGCAACCCTTATCGCTCGTGGTCAGCTTCTGCAGCTCCAGACTATGACCGGCTTTCGACCGCGCAGCAAATGAGCCGCTTCCATGATCAGATCACCGCGGCCGAAAGGTTCGGTTCTGTCGAGGTGAAATGGGGCAAGAGGGACCAGGGCCATCTGATCGAGCGCGTCGTCGTCCGCGACGCTGAGCTGCTCGCCAGGCATCTCGGCCGCCCGACTGCTCCGGCGACCGCGCAGCGCGTCAGGGACGAATTGCTTCCGGTCGCGGCGACCGGAGAACCGTGGGTCATCACCTTGTTGGACGACATGACGGCTAGGTGGGCCCGCAGCGAGGCGGCTTATCGCCTGACGGCCGGCCAAGTCGATGCAGCCAAGGAGTTCTTCAGCTTGCTGGCGTCCATCTCGCGAGAGGAGGCCAGAGGGCTGGACGCGCGCACCTTCTCTAAAAAGGCGACGAACGACACCAAGGCCTTCGATAGGCACGCTTCGCGGCTTGCCGCGGTTCTCGGTGTCCGGATCGGGCAGCCGGGCGCGGCTGCCGATGTTGTCTGGACGCACATCGGACTCGAGCGGTTCAGCCATCCCATTCATTTGAGGGGGCCTGTCGCCGTTGGGGAGGCTGACGGTCGCCTGGTCGATGGCCGGGCAAGGCCGTTCGCGTCCATTCATCCGGAGATGCTGCAGCAACTCTCGGTCTTGGAGCGTCCGACGACGATCCTAACGATCGAGAACTATGCGAGCTTCAATCGGCAAGTCCGGGAGATCGAGGACGGCAGCCTGATCGTGTATACCGGCGGCTTCCCGGCGGCTGGAGTCGTCGAATTTCTGGCAAAGGTTCTTACGGCAGTGGCGGCCGAGGTGCCGTTCCTTCATTGGGGCGACGTAGACGCCGGCGGCGTGCGAATTTTCAGGTACCTTGAGGAAAACCTGCCGCGTGGGCCGCGACCGCACCTGATGACTAAGGATCTGGCCGTGAAATCGGGCCAGCCGGCGGATGCGGATCCGAGCTTGGCCTCGATCGCAAGGTCCGACAGCGCGCTGCGCGAGTTGGCGGATTGGCTTGCGTTCGGATCGGATGTGCGCCACTTGGAGCAGGAGGCGCTGGATCCGGAGCGCCCATGGGCCGACGTCACCGCCTCATGAATCGTTCGTACGTGTCCTCAAGGGGCGTTCCTTCAGACCACGATTTTGGCTCCGCATCTGCCAGATGGAGCAACGTGTAGGCGGTGTCGTACTTCTCGCTCCGGAACGAATGCTCTTTGACGCGTTGATTGAACCACACTCCGGCAGCGTGATCGACGCCGCTCCGGACTTCCGGCGTGAACTGCTGCTGCGCGACGGCGGATCCGGCTGGAAGCTCCACAGGGCCCCGGCTTGTGCGGATGAAGTTGCCGCTCTTGAAGGCCGCGTCGCTAGACCACGCCCAATTGACGTACCCGTCGATGGAGTTGACAAATACCGCTCGCCTCTCCGTGTACCTGAGCCATCGCAGGACCGCGGCGACCAATGAAACTTCGTAGCGCGTCGCGCAGTTGCCGATCGCGTCGAAGTCTGGCTTGTCTCTCGGCGCGATCTGCTTGCGGAAATCGTCCAACGGCATCAACAGCCATGAGGCGAACTCGTTCGCCTCGCGCTCGACTTCGATCTTCGTTCGGCCATCCACATCGGCTTCGCTTGAATGGATGCCGTTCGGATATTTCTTCCTGTGGAGCAGGAAATGGCCGAATTCATGGGCGATAGTGAACCTTCGCCTTCCCGGCGACTGTCCCTTGCCGTAAGCGATGCCCCAGCGAGTTCTGGATTCGGCTGGGACGAGAGCGCCAGCGAATCCCTCGAGGTCTTCTTCTTCTACCTTCACGATAGGATCGCCGGGAAACATCTGGGCGGTCGTTTCCATGGCGAGCCGGCCGACGTCGAAGCGGTAACGGTTGGGCGGGTTGGCCAGGTTCAACATCTGGTTGAAGTGGTTCGCCCACCTCTGCAGTCCCCAGCCCTCGGAGTTCATGGCTATTTATCCAATGCCTTTGCCAATCGGCGGAGCTGAGCGCGGGCCTCTGGCGACATGGCTTCGTATTCCCGAAAGAATGCCTTGTCCTCGGCCGTTTCCAAATTCTCGGTGGGATCCCCGCCAAGAAGATAGTCGACGGTGACGTTCAAAGCTTTCGCCAAGCCTGCAAGTTTCTCCCCGGAGGGGCGGGGGAGGTCGCGGTTCTCCAGTTCCCAAAGGTAAGATTTGCTCAGACCTGCCTGAGGCGCGAGCTGATCTAACGTCAGTTTTGCCTTCTTCCTCAATGTCTTAATGCGATCTCTGAGCGTCTCAGCCACGCGGTGCACCTTCGCTTTCGCATGTTCGGAGTAGCACCATATCCTGTCCTTGACTGGCAGCAAAGAGTTTTGTATGTTCGGAGTAGACGTACTTAATGTGGCGCGAAAGCAAATCAGATTTTTAGCCTTCCCGCCCAACCTGGAACCTGGACGATGGGCTTCGCCGCCAATGTCACGCGAGAGATCGACCGGTTTCTCCAGCAGTCCTGCCCGCAGCCGGATTTGATCCTGAGCGCGCTGGAGCGCACGGGCCTTTGCTCGGTCCGAGATTACGTGCCGGAGGAGCGTGTATGCGGACGCGGCGATCGGGTCGGCGGGTGCTGGCTGGTGCTCTCCGGGCGTGTCGAGGTCCGTTCTGACGAGCAGAACGTCGCTTTCAGGGATGCCGGAGAACTCATCGGCGAGCAGGGGCTCCTTCATTTCCTCTCCGGGAGGGCTGCCAGCCGCACCGCCGACATCAAGGCCGTCGGGCCCGTGCGGCTGCTGTGCATCGACGCGTCATTTCAGGAAAAGCTGCGGGACGACGAGAAGGTCGCGTGGATGCAGACGTTGGCGGTGGTCATCAACGACAAGCTCGAGCAGGCCACGCGTGCTCGCTCCGAGCTTCGCGGCTTGGCGACGGAACGAGAGCTGCTGCTTCGCCGGTTCGCCGACGGTGACGCGCTCGGTCTCGTCAAGATGGCCGCTGGCGGGGAGGCGCCGCCGGTGCAGAGCCGTCGGGCCATCGTCTATTTCAGCGATCTCGCCAACTTCAGCACCTGGGCCGCAGATAAGCAGCCGATCCAGGTGGCGCGACATCTGCGCGAGCTCGCCAAGATTCAGATCGATGCAATCCGCGATGCCGGTGGCCAGATCGACAAGTTGATGGGTGACGGATTGATGGGCTTCTGGTTCATCGACACGACCGATCGCGAGCGCGCCGAACCGTTGGCTGTGATGCGGTGCTCGACCCTCATCGCCGAGAAGTGCAGCAGCTACTTCGCCGAACATGAACTCGACCTTGCGATCCGCATCGGGCTGCACTGCGGAGACGTGGCGTTCGGCGATTTCGGCGCCGACAACAGGATCGCGGTTACGCTGTTGGGAGCCGCCGTGAACATCGCCGCGCGCTATGAGCAGGCCAAGTCCGCTGAGCTCGGTGGCATCCGCGTGAGCCCTGAATTGCGCGAGCTCATGATCGGATCAGGCGCGAAGCCCGACGGTTTCCGCAAGCCGGTACAGGTGGAAGTGAAGCACGGCGTCTCGCTCGACGTCTATTCGATCAAGGAGTCAGCAGATGTCATGGAATGAAGATCGCGCGAAATCCCGCATTCGCGAGCACGTCAAAACGGTGCCAGCAGTCGACCGCCATGTGGTCCTCGACAGCGCTATCGTGGAGAAGCGCGGGATGCTGAGCCGCATGCCGCTGAGCCAAGCGTTCCTTGTCGAAGGCGCGCATGTGTACGGCGAGCTTTTGGATTTCGAGACTCTGGTCGCCGATCGGGGCCAGGAAACCGAAGCGGCACACCGCCGGCTCCTGGCCTTCTTGCACATGCACTACCGCGTGTGGGATTCGCTTGTCGATGGGGACGATGGCGATCGGGTGGATTACCACGGCGCTCGACTGCACGCCGTCATCACGTCGCCGGCTGGCGACCCGGCCGCTCAGATAGAGCGTGCTGTAGCGCTCGCTCGGAAGCTCACCGAGGCGGCGCAACGGGTTGGTCAAGCCCATGGTTTCCCGTCGCGCATTCGTTTAGGCATCGACCATGGAAAGTGCCTGGCGATGACCACCGGCCGTGGGGCCCATGAGAAGGACACGCTGTTTCTCGGGCGTCCCGCAAATCATGCAGCTAAGCTCGTGGCGGCGGGAACCGAGCAGGGCATCTTTCTGACCGAGACGGCTCAGAAGCGGGTCGCGGCGGGAGCCGTGCGAAAGTCTGCTGGCGTGATGACGCTGGACGAGGCCTACGTTCAGGGGGCGGTGAGGAAGTACGGCTTCGACAGCCTCGACCGGACTGCGTCTGCGGTCGCTCTCGATTCCGCGGAGCCGATGTTTCGGTTCAAGCGTCCGGCGTTGCCGCTGTCCACAGTCAAGTTCAGCGAACTCGCGCCGGCGAATTCGGTCCGCATGGGCATGGCGTCGATCTTTGCGGACATCGATGGGTTCACCAATTTCGTCGACCAGGCAATCCACGGCGGATCCGACAAGATCCGTGAAGCTGTAAAGGTGGTGCACGTGATCAGGGAAGAGCTCAACGCCGTGCTCAAGGAGGACTTCGGCGGCAAGCGCGTGCGCTTCATCGGCGACTGCATTCACGGCTGCGTGGCGGAAGGCGAGCGCGCTGATGACCCGGCAAAGACAGTGCGGCGGGCCGCGTTGTGTGCCGCTGCGATGAGATCGTCCTTCGACCTCTGCTTGGGGATCGTCGGATCGGGAGCTGCAATCGATCTCGCGGTCGGCATCGAGTACGGGCAGACGCCAATGACGCGCCTAGGATCTCGAGGTGACGAGAGCGTGCGCTGCGCAGCGAGCAAGGCGACGATCGAGGCGGAGCGGACGCAGCAGGCCATTGAACACGGCGGAGTTCGCCTCGGCACGGTCGCGTCGAGCGTGGCGGATCAGGCAGTCCGCAAGCACTTCTCGTCCGGCCGGTTGATGTCGTTCGATTCGGCGTCCGATCTGCTTTGGACCGCGCAGGCGCCGGCCGTGCAGATCTTGCGGAATGAACCTGCAGCACGCCCGCATGCGGCACCGAAGAAGCCTTTTCGGGGCTGATTGGCGCAGAGCATGTCCCTGGTCGCGCTCGCTCGCTGCTGTCCGACGTGGGCGGATTTCCGCCCCGTCCATGCGTTTGAGGCGCAGGTGGACGTCGTCGCAACGCGTAGCAGTGGTGCGTTTACCAGGGTCTTCGAGCTAAGGGTCGTGCAGGTTGCAGACCAGATCGCGGTATTTGAGCGGCCAGTGGGCGGCACTTTGCCGGCCTGCTGCCCGGAGCGTCATATCAATCCCGACGGCTCCTTTTGCATCGGACTACGTGCGGGAGACGGCATAACGGGGGCCAGCGCCACTGCTTGGTGGGAAAAGCTGCACGTGTTCATTCTGTGCCAGGAGACCGCAGCAGAAGCCGGATTCTGGCCTGGCGAAGCGCAGCTATCTCACGGTGAAGCCGCCGAGATAGAACTCGCCGCCGAGCGTGCCGCCGACCAGCTCGGGCTACAGTCAGTCTACCGCGAAGCTGTCGCGTTCGGATCGGGACCAATCGCGTCCGGGCTCGCCAAGATCAACCAGAAGACCGGAATGCTGCGGAACGGACGAAGCGCATGTATCTGCGGTCGTACCGATCGGCACCGGCGACCTCTTCTTCGAAGAGAGTGCCATCGTTGTGGTCAGGGCTGTCCGGTCGTGCTCGAGCACTGGAGGCGCATCAAGGTCGCCGAATATTGGCGCGGGCTTCGCGGCCAAGCGTGCTGTGGTACCATGCGCGAATGTCCGTTGAAAAAGGCCGGACCGACTGATGGTACTGCGATCAGCCGAGGAACGGGAGCGTGACCAAGTTCGCCGAACTGACCACGACGGAAGCGGTGAGCACCGCAGAAGCTATTGAGACCCTTCGGCCGTTGCCTTGGGCGAGATTGCTCCTCAACCGGATCGAAGATGGCGGTGGTTTAACCACGGAAAATATGTCCGCGCTGTTCGAGGCGCGCTTCGGACAGGCGCTGCATGACTGCGGCATCACTCCGGTATACGAATATGCGGCGGGGGTCGGTGAGACTAGCGTTGATTTCGCCTGCGGAGTTTGGAACGTCGAACTTCTCTCGTTCGACGAGACAGACGCGGCGAAGGCCGCCTCCTGGGAGGAAGGATCGACCTTCGGCAAGTCGCTCTCTTCGCCTGCGCCGCCAACGGCTGACGAGGCTCAGCTCGACGAGGCGGAGCGGCAGCGCCGAAGTGATCTGCGGAAGCAAAGTCCCGAAGGAGAGACACTGAAGGGGATCGAGAGGATCGTCGGCAAAGCGCAGAATGACGGGCAGCCGTCCAAGTTCCCCGCGCCAGACGGCGCGAGGCGATCAATGCTGGTCGTTGATGCTCGGACTTTCGGACAGATTGATCGTTGGGATTGCCGGCAGATAGCCTATGGTGCGGACGCCGTGCCTGAATGGGCGAGGTATCGATGGATCGCCGATGACGGGCGAGAATTTCCAATTGCCGGCGCGTTTGATGCGCGCAACCGGATGCGGGGTGCGCGGCTCTTTCGAGAGCGAGTCCACTTCCTTGGTATCGTTTCCGAGGAAACCTACGAACGCGAAGAGCTGCAGTATTTCATTCGCTTCTATCACAACCCCGCGCTGTTCGCATCGAAGGAGGATGCGCTCGCAGCATTGCGAACTTTTCCGCTATTCCAGCCGGAAAAGACACGTGCTCGTCGTCCGGATCTGTTTGTCCACGAAGCCTTCGAGGCGCAGGGAGCGACGGTTCAGTTTGGCGTTGTGACCGACGGGAGGATTGTCATCTGCAGAGTCCACGGCGACACTCTTGAAGATATCGAAGAGCGCGGTCTTCGGCCTGGCTCCGAGGAGATGGTTCAAGCATTTGATCGACACAAGGACCTGCTTCGCCGGCTTGCGCTGGAGAAGGCTAAGCGAGATCTGGTCGAACGCGATGGCACCATTTTTCTGGTACCCAGGGATTTGAGCTTGCTTCCGGTCCGGGCGCCGCGCGCTTAAAATCGAGTCACTCCTAAAGCTTAAAGCTAGGGATCGAGTCACTCTTACCGGGGACTTGAGCTACGCGCACAGCGACCGCCAGGCGCATTTGACGCTGCGCAAAGTCAAAAAGACCCCCCTTGACTCCTTCGCGCTCGCGCCTGGTCGTCAGAAAAAATCAGTCGAAATAACCGTGCAGCATCAGCGGCCTATGAAATCGAGTCACTCTTAAAGGAGGCGATCGAGTCACTCTTATAGAGGAATCGAGTCGCTCTTTCGGTGTCCGCGCACAATTTGAACTCACTGGTGGGCCCGGCAGGACTCGAACCTGCAACCAGACCGTTATGAGCGGCCGGCTCTAACCATTGAGCTACAGGCCCCGCTGCGGGCGACCGCTCAAAGACGGCCGGCAACGGTGCGCGGCCCGTTTACAGGATAGCCGGCATTCCGGCAATGCCAATTGAAAGAGGCGATTGGGTCCCGCTTTGGCGCTCGCGTCGCTTTATCGGAGCAAAGCTGGAGGGGCCCTTAAGACGTACGGGCTGTCAAGCATGGAAGCGCTGAGCTGACCGAGACAGCCCAGCCTTGCGAAACGGAGTTGACACGGCTCAAAGAGATGCAGGCCAAAACTCGCGAGAGCGATCTTCAAATCTAAGGTCGTAAGGTTGTAAGAAAACGGCGCATTGAAAACTACCATACGCGCGTGAATGTAACCGACCATCTCTCGGACCACGGCTCCGTTCTTCTGTTCGACAAACGCCTGGTCGTTCTTGCGGTAAGGCCGGCATTCTAGGCCGGTCATTCCGACAAGATCGATCTCCTCCACGAGGCGTTCGGCCACGGAAGGTCCGATTGTCAGACGTAGACCATCGTCGGTTCGGGCAACGCGGAGTCTGAGGCCTTCGTGCCTATCCATGACATGGGCAAGGCCATGCTCGAGCACTCGGATATTCAGGATTCCGCCGGGCAAGAAGAACAGATCGCCGATGCACGTGGAGGCGAGCAGGCCAAGGGCTACATGGTGGCCTGGGTCATCGATCGCGCCGATGCAGGCGCCACCAGATGACATTGGTGATTCAAACTCATCGGTTCGACGCTGATCGTAAGCGCAGCTCTGCGGCGCTTTAATTGGCGCTTGACGTCTGTTTGATCACGGTGTGTCCTGGCACGGCATCGTCAACTTAATCGACCGCCGAGCCGAAGGAGGCGATTCTCAGAGGTCGAGAGTCGGCGATAGCGCTTGTCATGGAGATCTCGCGCCAAGTCGCAAAGGCTCGCTCGCGCGAAGCACGACGGAAGTCGGCGGTGGCGGCTCCGGGATAGGGGATGTGGAAAAGGTTCGCGACCTGATCGTGAACGGACAGAAACCGTTGAGCCTGACGGGACGATTTGAAGCGCGTCATGATCCGCTCGCGTCGCCGCGTCGGCTGATGAGAATTCTCGGCCCGATTGTTGAGAGCTTTGTGCTGGCGATGTTCGACGTGTAAGCCCATCTTCGCCCTCGCAGCGCCGTACGAACGCAGCTTATCCGTGATCATAACGCGCGGCGGCGTGCCGGCGGATTTCAAGAGCTTCTTCATGAGCCGCTGCGCAGCGCGCGTCTCTTCGACGCTGGATCAAGACGTCGAGAACGAAACCATTCTGGTCGACAGCGCGCCAGAGCCAATGTTGTTCGCCCGCGATCGAGATAACGACCTCGTCCAGATGCCATTTGTCACCGCGGGCGGGAGCGCGCTGGCGGATCCGATCGGAGAACGGCTTGCCGAATTTCCGTCCCCACTGGGGCACGGTTTCATAGGTCACGCCAATGCCACGCGCCGCCAGCATTTCCTCGACCATGCGCAAGCTTAAGGGAAACCGGAAATACAACCAAACGGCATAGCTGATCACTTCCGGTGGGAAGCGATGGCGGCGATAAAGAGGGTCCTTGGCAGTCCGCATGCCGCTCGTCTACCCCCTCCGCCGCTCCAATTCGTTAACTTGACGGTACCCTCTGACCTCATCTGGCTCAAGCCGAGAGGCTGCACCGAATCGAAGCCGAACTCCTTCACAAATTGCGCAGATCGCTTCCTCAACATGGTTCAACGCTCGTCAGCTCGACGTAAGCTAAATGTCTTAGAGGCTGCAACGTTCGATGTGGGCCGAGAGGTCGCATAATTTGCTCAGTCCGACAAGGAGCAGGAAATGGATCCCTTTGATGCAGGGCAGGCTCAGCGCGGTAATGGCAGCACCGAATCTTCCGGCCGCGAGGACCGGGAAGGTGAGGAGGCGCAGTGGGTTGGAGTCTTGACCCACGCGGTGCTCGCCGCTGACGATCCGGCAAATCTCGGGGATTCTGCTCCTGCGGAGGGGGGGCACGACCAGATGCTGGAGGAGTGGGCTGCCGAAGAGGGGCAGAACCCGCTCGAGGATCGACAAGAGGCTGTAAGGCGAGTGAATGCTTGGAATCAGGGCGAGCTGAATCTTGCAATGCTGCGCCTCACCAGCCTGCCTCCACTTCCAGCCGGGCTCCACTCGCTCGACGCGTCCTTCAACCGGCTGACCAGTCTGCCCGAGACTCTCCCTGACGCGCTCAATTCGCTCAATGTTAATGGGAATCAGTTGGTCAGCTTGCCCGCGCTTCCGGCCGGGCTCGCCTTGCTGGACGTGTGGAGCAATCGGCTCACCAGCCTGCCTGAGACCCTCCCGGCCGCGCTCGAGGGCCTCAACGTCGGCAACAACCAATTGACGAGCCTGCCCGAGGCCCTCCCGGCCAGGCTCGAAAGCCTTGACGTTAGTGTAAACCAATTGACGAGCCTGCCCGAGACTCTCCCGGCCAGTCTCGGAAGCCTTGACGTTGGTGTAAACCAATTGACGAGCCTGCCCGAGACTCTCCCGACCAGTCTCGGAAGACTTTACCTTAACGATAACCAGCTAACCAGCCTACCCACGGGCTTGCTAACGCAGTTGGGGGCTGCTGCGGAGGTGGTTGTGTCTGGCAATCCGCTGCCCCAGGAGATGCTGATGAACCTGGACACAATCCAAAGTACCGATGGGTATGCCGGCCCGAGGGTCGTCTTTGATTTGTCTGAGACGCACGAAGATCAGTGGGAGGACGCCGCCGTTGCGCCGTTTCCTCTCGAGACAGTAGCTGCGGAGTCTCTTCCCGAGGCAGTAGCGGACTGGCTCAACGGGGATCCGAAGGAGGGCGATCCCGAGGTGGTGGCCAAGTGGCAGAGCTTTGCAGAAGAACCCGGTGCCCAGCAATACGCAGACTTCCTCAACGGGCTGCGGAATACCGTGAACTCTGGGAACGAAGGATTCCAGCAGGGGGTGGCCAATGATCTGCGGCAGGCAGCGGCCAACCCGCAATTGCGCGCGCAGTACTTCCAGCTTGCTCTTGACGCCAACGAGAGCTGCGCGGATCGCAGAACTTTGACCTGGAACGGCATGCAAACCGCGCGCCTGATCGCCAACGTCGAGAACGGGCTCTATGACAATAACGAGGGGGTAGCGGCCCTCGTTGATCTAGGCCGTGTCATGTTCCGCTTGGAGGCACTGGGGGGGATCGCGCGCGAGAAGGTCCAATCGCTCCGCACAGGCGGCACCATCAACAACGTCGACGAAATCGAGGTCTACCTTGCCTATCAGGCCACGCTGCGCGAGCGGCTGGGGCTGCAGCACATCGCCCCGGACATGAACTACTTCTACGACTCTCACCTCACCGAGGAAGACATTGACAGGGCTGAGACGTCTGTGCGGAGCAAGGAGGCGACGGGGTTCGCCGACTATTTGGCGACGGACTGGAAACCTTGGGACGATGTGGTGCTCCGCATTGAACCGGAACACCATGCCACGATGGAGGAAAAGCTCGCCGATGCCTTGGAGGAGGAGTTCCCGGGCCGACTGAAGCAAAAGCTCGTTGAAGCGGGACTGATCGGCGCTGAGGCCGATGTCGTTGCGGATGCCGAGCGGGAGTTCGGACCCCAGGTCAGCAAGGACATCGCTCGCGAGATCAAGGGTGCTCTGAGGGACACGGTGCTCAACAAACGCGGCCTCAGTCTGTGAAGCGGCGTCTGCTGCTTGACCACGCGGTCCTTCATCCAGATCGAAGGATCAAGCAACTGCCTGAGCGAGGTATTGGTTCAACCGCAGCGGCGGAAACTGAACTGCGACGGCTGATCAGCCATTATGCTGTGAAGCGGCAGTAGTGCTTTGGCAAGACCAAGGCCGTGACCGCCACGGCCCGGAAGATCGCAGTTCTGTTCTACAATGCTGTGCGATACGGAATGGACTATGTCGATCCCGGGGCCTCGTCCTACGAGACGCGCTACCGGACGCGAGTGGTCAACAATTTGCAGCGGCGTGCCAAGGCATTCGGCTTTGTTCACCTGCCCTTGGAGCCGAAAGTAGATGCTGCCGTTTCTTAGGAATCGTTCTCAAGCGTCAGCTCCCCGATCTTGGCGTGCAGCGTTTTCACGTCCCCCGCGGGCTCGCTCGTTCTGTTGCCACCGCGAGGACCAAAGACCTCGGCCGCCGCTTCCTGAAGCTGGGACTTCCACTGCGTGATCCGGTTCGGATGCATGTCGAAATGCTCAGCCAGCTCGGCCAGCGTCATCTCGCCCTTGATCCTTGATCGCCGCTAACGCCACCTTGGCCTTGAATGCGAGTGCGTGCTGCCGGCGGGCTCGTCTGCTCATCGTCTCTCCTGATTCGCGGGACAATCTTGCCCGCCGTCAGGCAGAAACTCCACTCATCGCCCTGTCCAGATTTCCGGAGCCAGCTCTTTCTGTTCTACGCGCTACCCGACATAGGCATCCGTCTGACGCCGTTCGAGACTTCCTGGCTAGCGCTCGCATTGTGGGGCGGTGCTTATCAAACGGAGGTCTTCAGGGCCGCATTCGAAGCTGTGCCGAAAGGCGAAGTGACGGCAGCTCGCGCTCTCGGCTTGCCGGCGTTCCAGACCTTTCTTGACATCACACTCCCGATCGCGTTGCGCATCGCGATCACCGGAACAACAACCACGGCGATCACGCAGTTCAGGTCGTCCTCCTTCATGATCGTCGTCGGCTATCAGGAATTGACCTATGTCGCCAACCGGATCGTGTCAGATACGTTTAAAGTGTTTGAGACCTTCGGAATCGCTTGTCTCATGTACCTGCTGGTGTGCAGCATCCTAAGCGCTTTGTCTCGTACGTTCGAGCGCAGGCTCGCGGTTCCGGGGCTGGGAGTAGTTAAATGACCAACTGGGTTTGGCCTGTCACCCTTTACCTTGGTAAGAGCCTTTTGGTTACTTTGTGGATCTCGCTGCTCACCGTCATTTTGGCGACAATCCTTGGTCTCCTGATCGCGGCGCTGTCGCAAAGCACGCTCACGTTCGCGCGCTTTGTCGGACGGCTTTACGTTGAGTTGTTCCGCGGCGTGCCGTCGCTTATGATACTCCTCTTCGTGTTCTTTGCCCTTCCGCAAATTGGTCTCCGCACGGGCCCACTCACGGCCGCAATAATCGGATTGGGGCTCTGGGGCGGGGCGAACATCGGTGAGGTCTTTCGAGGCGCCTTGGATTCAATTCCACATCGCCAAGAGCAGGGCGCCCGAGCGCTTGGCTTGAGCGCAACGGAAGCGCTTGTGTTCGTCATTTTGCCACAAGCATTTCGGCGTGCGTTGCCGCCCTACGTCGGGCAGCTCACCGTTCTCGTCCAGGCGAGTGCACTGACGTCCGTTGTTGGGGTGTCGGATCTCTTGGGATCGGCGCGTCAAATGATAGAAAGACTAGCGTATGTCGGAACCGGAGACTCACACGCCATCGAGATCTATCTGGGCGTGCTGAGCATATTCTTTGTGATCTGCTACGCGTTGAGCGGGCTGGCCAGTATGATCGAACGCTGTCTTCGAGTCTGAAAACAATTCCTAGTCGATCGAAACCTTCTAGGGAAAGGCAATTGCGCCGTTTGAGCGAACCCGCTCGACTCCATCGAGCGCTTTGCGCGGAGACATGTTCTAGGGTCTGTACCTAAATAGCGCCACGTGATTCTCTTGCCTACGTGTTGATTCGGGGGCGAGAGAATGCGCGCTGGTTTGTTTTGGCTGAACGACAGGCAATGGGCGCGTATCGAACCGCATCTGCCGAGGGGACTGACGGGGCCGGATCGGGACGACGACCGACGCATCGTCAGCGGCATCATTCACATGCTGCAATCGGGTGCACGATGGCGTGATTGTCCACGTGAATACGGCCCTTACACGACGATCTACAATCGCTTCAATCGCTGGGCCAAGCGAGGACGATGGTGCGCAATCTTCGAAGCGCTGGCCAAGCCTGGCGAAGACGGCGTCGTACTGTCGCTCGACTCGACCTCGATTAAAGCTCACCGGTGTGCCTCCGGCGGAAAAGGGGGGAGCACAATCAAGCAATCGGCCGCTCGCGCGGAGGCCGCACGACAAAAATCCATGCGCTGAGCGATCCGCTCTGCCGGCCGGTCGTCCTGCATCTGACTCCAGGCCAGGATGCCGATATCGCTGCGGCTCCCGATGTCCTGGCGCTCGCGCCACCCATGAGCGTGCTCCTCGCCAAGGGTATGATGGCGACAAGCTTCGCGGCGCAATCATTCGTCGTGGCGCCAAGCCCGTAATCCCCAATAAATCTAACCGTGTCGTCATCCATCGCTTCAACAAACGCGCCTACAAAGGACGAAATGTCATCGAACGCTGCTTTGGCAGGCTCAAGGACTTCCGGCGCATCGCCACGCGATATGACAAGCTCGCCCGTAATTTTTTGGCCGCTGTTCATCTCGCCGCTCTCGTCGCATATTGGCTCAATTGAGTCTGGACCCTAGTTCAAGCAAAGCCCAAACTGCACCGAGAGCGCGCCCACGCCAGTCAGATCATCGCCTAAAAAGCGGCCGTGCGGACGGCCAGAGTCGAATCCTCTTGGTCTGGACTCGCATCATCATACCGGACGGCAACTCGATCGTGCTGGAGCGCCAGCCGGGCGCCGACAGTGGTGGTTATGCCGGACTCGAGGACGATGTCGACAACCACTGGGGCATGCTATTCAAGGCCGCCGTTCTCTCGACCATGCTCAGCGTCGGAGCAGAGGCGGCACGAGCCAAATGAGAACAACCTCGTTCAAGCGATCCGTAGCGGTGCGTCCATCAGCATCAGCCAGACCGGCCAATTGGTCGTGCAGCGTCAGCTCAACATCCAGCCGACGCTGACCATCCGGCCAGGTTTCCGGTCCGCGTGATCGGCACGCGCGATTTGGTGCTGGCGCCCTACAGCAATGGAGGAGCGCCATGACGAAGCTCAAGCTTGGGCCGCTTGAAGACGACAAGCCAGTCAAGCTCACGACCGAGCTGCCGGCGGCGGTCTTTAGGGATCTCAGAAGCTACGCCGAGATCCTGACGCATAGCGTAGGTCTGATGACGCGGACCGAGCCTGCTAAACTGATTGCGCCGATGATCGAGCGTCGCATGGCGACCGACCGCGCCTTCGCGAAAGCACGGCGAAATACACTCAGCTCGCACCTCGGTCATAGCGTTCACGACGCAGGTCAAGAAACGGACGCAACGATGGATTGCCGTTAGCTTGCCGCCAGTAAGCGCGAAAGCTGAGCACAGGGTTTGCCGGTTCGGGAAGGCAAGGCGTCCAGCCATAAGATGTATTGGCCGAACAATTCGGTCGTCAAATCGGCCGGCGCCTGAACCCTGCCGCTATCGGCGAGAAAGCGGGCAAAGAACTTCAGTGCTTTCCAGCATTGGTGACGCGTGCTAGGTGACGACGATGCATGATGCCCCCGGAACGCCTCGGCATAGGGAGCAACAAATTCGGCTGGAAGATTGGGTTGCCCGAGGTCGAACCGCTGCGCCGGTTCGCCCCACGCATCCCGGAACGGCATCGTCAACTTAATCGACCGCCGAGCCGAAGGCGGCGATTCTCAGAGGTCGAGATTCGGCGATAGCGCTTGTCATGGAGATCTCGCGCCAAGTCGCAAAGGCTCGCTCGCGCGAAGCACGACGGAAGTCGGCGGTGGCGGCTCCGGCATAGGGGATGTGGAAAAGGTTCGCGACCTGATCGTGAACTGACAGAAAGCGTTGAGCCTGATGGGACGATTTGAAACGCTTCATGATCCGCTCGCGTCGGCTGATGAGAATTTTCGGCCCGATTGTTGAGAGCTTTGTGCTGGCGATGTTCGACGTGAAAGCCCATCTTCGCCCTCGCAGCGCCGTACGAACGCAGCTTATCCGTGATCATCACGCGCGGCGGCGTGCCGGCGGATTTCAAGAGCTTCTTCATGAGAAGCTGCGCAGCGCGCGAGTCTCTTCGGCGCTGGATCAAGACGTCGAGAACGAAGCCATCCTGGTCGACAGCGCGCCAGAGCCAATGTTGTTCGCCCGCGATCGAGATAACGACCTCGTCCAGATGCCATTTGTCACCGCGGGCGGGAGCGCGCTGGCGGATCCGATCGGAGAACGGCTTGCCGAATTTCCGTCCCCACTGGCGCACGGTTTCATAGGTCACGCCAATGCCACGCGCCGCCAGCATTTCCTCGACCATGCGCAAGCTTAAGGGAAACCGGAAATACAACCAAACGGCATAGCTGATCACTTCCGGTGGGAAGCGATGGCGGCGATAAAGAGGGGCCCGGGCGGTCGGCATGCCGGTCGTCTACCCCATCGGCCACCCCTATTCGTTAACTTGACGGTGCCGGTTGGGAGTGAGCCTACAAGCTTTGGCAGGCGACCAACTCAACGAGTTAAGGTATTCTGGGGCAAACTCGGTCGCAGATCACCGCGCAAAGCCGGGACACCGACCAGATCAAGGAGATCACTGATGGCCCACAAGAAACTGGTCAATCAGAGCGGGTTGTTGCTTACAGTGTTACTCATCACGCGTGTTGGCTCGGAGCCCAACCAGTCCGTGACGACGCGCGGCAGCAGCTGGGATAACGTGCTAAACACACATGACACGCTGGCCTTTAGCGGAGCGGACGGCCTGAACGTGGTGGGCTCGAATACGTAACCGCGGTCCACGGCGCTACGACCACCGACTCTCTACGGCCTGAACGCCGCCGGCAGTTTGATGGAAGCTCCCGTCGGCGACTAACGCGTCCCGGAAATCCGACGCTTTGTCGTGCTGAACATCGTCACCTTTCTGTGATCACTTCCAGACAGTGCGTCGCGCCGCCAGTTAAGCCTGTGGTCAGGCATAGGCAAAAGCGAATCCCTTTAAAGCGATCGTCAACGACGACTATCGCAAGGCCCAGAGAAGCCGGAAACGGACCGGCGCTTCCCCACATGATGCTCCGGTCCCTATCCAATTCTGAACCGATGATGTGACGCCGACCATGCTGCCCAGTTCTCAACAGGCCCGAGATGTGGCCTATCAGCTTCACGCCTATACCAACGCGCGGTCGCACCAACGGGCCGGGCCGCTCATAATTGAACGCGGCGAGGGCCCCTACGTCTTCGACACGGCAGGAAAACGCTACCTCGATGCGATGGCCGGTCTCTGGAGTGCGGGTCTTGGCTTCAGCGAAAAGCGGCTTATCGAAGCCGCGCATCGCCAGATGCAAATCCTGCCATTCTATCATACCTTCGCATCACGATCGAATGGGCCTTCCATCGCGCTTGCCGAGAAGCTGGTGAAGATGTCTCCGGTGCCAATGAGTAAGGTGTTCTTCACAAATTCCGGCTCGGAAGCGAACGATACGGTGTTGAAGCTGATCGCCTATCGATCGAATGCAGCGGGCCAGCCTCAGCGCAAGAAGGTCATCAGCCGGTTGCGCGGCTATCACGGCGTCACGATCGGTGCGGCAAGCCTGACCGGATTTCCAGACAACCACCGCTCTTTCGATCTGCCGCTCCCCAACATTATGCACACGGGCTCCCCCCATTTCTACAAGGACAGCCGTGCGGGCGAATCGGAGGAGACCTTTGCTACGCGTCGGGCCGAGGAGCTCGAGTCGCTGATTCAGCGCGAAGGTGCCGATACCATTGCAGCATTCTTCGGTGAGCCTGTCATGGGCGCGGGCGGCGTCATCGTTCCGCCGCCGACTTACTGGGACAAAATTCAAAGTGTGCTAAAAAAGCATAGCATCCTTTTGGTCGCTGATGAGGTGATTTGCGGCTTTGGCCGGACAGGAAAAATGTTCGGTTGCGAAACCTACAACATCGCGCCCGATGTAATCGTGGTGTCGAAGCAGCTCACGTCCAGTTATTTTCCGTTATCTGCGATCATAATGAATGACTACATGTTCGAACCAATCGCGGACGAGAGCAATAAGGTTGGACTGCTGGCTCATGGCTTCACGGGCGGTGGTCACCCGGTCGGAGCCGCCGTAGCGCTCGAAAACCTCAAACTCATCGAGGAGCGGGGTCTGATTGCGAACGTTGGCCGCATCGGGGCCTACATGCAGGAACGGCTGCGCACGCTCGTTGACCATCCACTCGTTGGGGAGGTCCGTGGCGTTGGCCTTATTGCGGCAATCGAGCTGGTGCTGGACAAGAAACGGAAAGTCGCCGCTACTACTCCGGGCGATGTTGGCAGCATTGCGAGCCGGTTGCTGCACGAGCGAGGGATCATCGTGCGGAATGTAGACGATGCATTGTCGATATGCCCACCTCTGATCGTCAACAAGGATCAAATCGACGAGCTCATCGACGGGATCACGGGCATGCTCCACGATCTTAAGGCGACTGTAGTTAATTGTCGCGAGCCTCACTAGCGTTCACTCAACTCCGCTTAGTGCGCCGCGAGTCCGATTGTCTGGACATCCATCAATGAGGGGCAAGGTGCTCGACCTCGCGGTCGACGTCCGCGTCCGGAGCCCGAATTTCGGACGCTACGTTGCCGCCGAATTAAGCGAGCATAACCGGCGGCAACTATGGGTTCCGCGCGGATTCGCGCACGGTTTCGTTGTGTGCTCTCAGAGACCGCGGACTTTTTCTACAAATGCGATGATTTCTATAATCCGGAGAACGAGGTTTCGATCCGCTGGGACGACCCGGTGATCGGTATAAACTGGGGTATCAAAAAGCCGTCGCTCTCGGCCAAGGACGCGGCCGCGCCGCTGCTTGCCGACATCCAAAACTTCCATTGTACGGGCGGATACTGGTGACGGGAACCCGCGGGCAGGTCGGAGGTGCATTGATGCCCGCAGGTAAAGGGGATCGAGGCTGAAGTATTGGAAGGTTGAGGAACACGAACCGGTTCACCCGCATCGGAGGGCTGAAATGTCGCCTCCGTCTACACGGCTTAACAGGTGGAATGCTGATGATGATGTCGCCGGACAGTCGGCGCATTCGCCGCTGCCTTTGGGCGTAGCCGACAGCTGGATGGTGGGCATTTCACGGACTCTTCCTGGCCGAATCGTGTCTCTCGCTGCAGACCGGTGCCGGCGGCGCGGGCCGGATCAGCGGGCGGTCGCGGCCGAACGAGGCCAGCTGGGGTCATCTCCCGCGCGTCGAGCGCGATAGACGCGTCTTGGATTCGCCAGTCGAGGCCGCGGCTACGAGTTCGTTCCACGAGTCCGGCGGGTTCCCGCGGTCCAGCATCTTCCTGAACACGGCGTAGGCGTCGTTCGCGCTCTCGTAGGCGCGCAGCGTCGAGTCGTCGTTCACCCAGGCGAGAACGATGATCTTGGCGTCCGCCGATTGCTGATAGCGGAAGAACAGGCGGAACTGCTGCAGCAATTTCGCGCGGAACCAGTGCTTGTACTCGTCGCCGAGAGTGCCGCCCTGCCGATAGACGTCACGCGTTGGGTCACTCGGAATGTCGTCGAACGCCACCTTCAAGACAGCCGACAGGAGCTTCGCGGCGCGCTTCTTCTTGTATCCCTTCGGATCCTTCTTGCGCGCCTTCTCGACCGCCGCGATCATAGTCTCGAACTGGTCGAGAAATAGCGGATGGGCGTAGACCGTCCAACCGTTAACCCCGAAGGTGTCGTCGCTCACGTATCGTCTTCCGGCAGCGCCGCGTCGAGATCGACCTTAACACCCTTGACCAAGCCCTTGCCGCGCGCGACCAGCGACTTCGGCACCGGCCGGATCCGGGCTGGCTCGCTCCCCATGTCGCGGGCCAGGAACGCGAGGAACGTGCCGATCACCGGATCGCCGTGGTCGGCGCTCAACTGCTTCTTCGCGATCACAACGGTGCCGTCAGCGAGCCCCCGAAACACGACCTGGTCGCGCTTTCCCAGGGCCAGCATTTTGCGGATGGCGGCGGGCACGGTCGTCTGGCCGCGGTCTGTGATGGTCGCGGGGATCGAGAGGATTTCGGCGGTCTTGGCCATAGCGGCTCCTTGCGTCGTCACGACATCCCAATGTAATGCATCTGCATTGTAAGTCAAGTCTGCCTGGGTGCCTCGAGATGGCCGCAAACTGGCGATTCCGCCGTCTGGTGGAGTTGGCGCTGAAGCTCAACGAGAATGATGCACAATTGCCCGCCTCCAATGCCGCTGCTACAGCTGTGGCTCGGGGGTCTGCGCGAATGAATGGAAACTATAGAGCTGGCCCCGCAAATTCGGACAGTAGCTTGAGTGGATTTTCTGCCTGACAGCGGCGAGGATTCTTGCTGCGAATCAGGAGCGAAGATGACGAAGAAGAGCCGCCGGACGCATTCTCCGGCATTCAAGGCGAAGGTTGCTTTGGCTGCGGTCAAAGGAGACAAGACACTGGCGGAGCTGGCGCAACTGTTTGATGTTCATCCGAACCAGATCACGATCTGGAAAAACCAGCTCCTGGAAGGCGCCGCCGGCGTGTTTGGGCATGACAAGACATCGGCCGAGACGCCGGTCGATTTGAAGGCGTTACATGCCAAGATCGGCGAGCTGGCGTTGGAAAACGATTTTTTGTCCGGCGCGCTCACCAAGGCGGGCCTGCTGAGCGCAAAGCGATGATCGACCGCGGTCATGATCTTTCTATCGTGCGCCAGGCGAAGGTCCTGAAGCTGGCTCGCAGCACGGTCTACTATGAACCTCGGCCAGTTTCGGCCGAGGACTGCGCGTTTCGCGGGATCGTGAGCAAGGCTTTCGGAGCCTTGCAGCGCTTCGGCCGACAACTCAACCGGCTTAGGGATGACCTCGTGGTTAACGAGGAAGTCCAATGCCTACCCAGAGATTGTCGATGCGCCGGATCAAGGAAGTCCTTCGGTTAAAACATTTTCAAGGCCTGCCAGAGCGGGCCATCGCGCGGAGCGTGGGCGTCAGCAACGGCGTTGTGCACAGCTACCTGAGCCGCGCCCGCTCTGCTGGGTTGAGCTGGCCGCTTCCGGAGGGAATGACCGATGAAGACCTGGAGCTTTTGCTTTTCCCGGCCCCACGACCAGCGTCTCAGAGCCCGCAGCGGCCGGTGCCCGACTGGAGCTACATCGATAAAGAGCTCCGCCGGCGCAACGTAACCCGTCGCCTGCTCTGGGAGGAGTATCGCGCCGTTAATCCCGACGGTTTCGGGTACACGTGGTTCTGCACTACCTACGAGGCCTGGAAGGGGCGGGTCCGACCTTCGATGCGGCAGATTCATCTGGGCGGCGAGAAGGTGTTCGTGGATTTCGCCGGCGACACCATCGACATCGTCGATCCCCTGACCGGGGAAGTGCAGCCGATGAAGCTGTTCGTCGCGGCGATGGGCGCTTCGAACTACACCTACGCCGAGGCCTGCCCCAGCGAGAGCTTGGCCGACTGGATCCGGGCCCACGTCAACTTGTTCACGTTTTTGAGCGGAACGGCGACGTTCGTGGTCTGCGACAACCTCAAAGCCGCCGTCAGCAACCCCGACCGCTACGATCCCGGCCTCAATCGCACTTATGCCGAGATGGCGAGCCATTACGGCACGGCCATTCTCGCCGCACGGCCGCGGCGCCCAAAAGACAAGGCGAAGGTCGAGGTCGCGGTGCAAATCGCCCAGCGCTGGATTCTGGCCCGGCTGCGCAATCAGCGCTTCTTTTCCCGGGCCGAGCTCAACGCCGCCATCAAGACACTCGTCGACGAACTCAATGCTCGTCAAATGCGTGGCTTCGGCTCAAGCCGCGCCGAACTGTTTGCCGAACTCGACAAACCCAAGCTAACCCCGCTGCCAGATCAGCCTTATGCCTTCGCACGCTGGAAGCGCTGCCGCCTCGCTCCCGATTATCATGTCGAGGTCGACGGCCATTGGTACTCCGCGCCGTATCGTCTGATTGGCGAGCTGGTCGATGCCCGTATCGACGATCGGACGGTTGCCGCGCGGCGAACAGGATGGAAGTGGAGCGTCGACCATGATGAG
The DNA here is from genome assembly GCF_038965675.1 of Bradyrhizobium sp. B039. NCBI lineage: Bacteria > Pseudomonadati > Pseudomonadota > Alphaproteobacteria > Hyphomicrobiales > Nitrobacteraceae > Bradyrhizobium > Bradyrhizobium sp. B039. Next base: position 7,819,975 of record NZ_CP152416.1, on the reverse strand, counting down.
AGGGCTACGCCGGGCTCGTGACGCAGGGAGGGCGTAGCCCGACCGGAGTTACGAGCCCGGCGTCGGCGCGATCCACAGCGGACCGCGCCGACTGGTGATCGCGGCCGGCTGGTTATGCAAGTGGTTCTTCCGCCAAGAGGAATCACTCGCGTGCCAGGCCGACACATTACCGATCACCAAATGAGGCTCTACATGAAGTACCGTCAGACCGATAGCCCACCCGTGGCCGCCGCCAAGGCTTCGTTCAGCACCTCGACCGCTTACCGGATCGAGAAGGATCGACGCCTTCCGTCGCAGAAGAAGGCTCCCCGCGGCCGTCGCCGGCCAGATCCCTTGGCCCGCGTATTTGAGACAGATATCGCGCCGATGCTGAAGGCCGCCCCCGGTGTGCGGCCGGTCACGATCTTCGAGGAGTTGCTCCGACGCCATCCCGAGCTCGGCGCCGGCATCCGTCGCACGCTGGAGCGCCGGATCCGGGCCTGGCGGGCGATCCACGGCGAGGAGCAGGAGGTCATCTTCCGCCAGACCCACGAACCCGGTCAGCGCGGCCTGTCCGACTTCACCGACATGGGCGAATTGGGTGTCACGATCGCGGGCGTACCGCTCGACCATCGTCTCTATCACTTCCGGCTGGCCTATTCCGGTTTGAGCACGCCCATGTCGTGCTCGGCGGTGAGAGCTTCGTCGCTCTGGCCGAAGGCCTGCAGAATGCCTTGTGGTCACTCGGTGGGGCGCCACGGGAGCATCGCACCGACAGCCTGTCGGCCGCCTTTTGCAATCTCGACCGCGACGCCAAAGACGATCTGACGCGGCGATACGAAGACCTCTGTGCCCATTACGGCATGCGGCCTTCCCGCAACAATCGTGGCATCGCCCACGAGAACGGGGCGATCGAGAGTTCGCATGGTCATCTCAAGCGAGCGATCGGCGACGCGCTGTTGCTGCGTGGCACCGCCGACTTCGACGATCTAGCTGCCTATCGTGGCTTCATCGATGAGATCGCCAGCCGCCGCAATGCCCGCAACGCCAAGCGGATCGACAGTGAACGTAGCGCACTTCAGGATCTGCCGGACCGCCGCACGTCGGACTATGAAGAGGTGATCGTCCACGTGACGTCGTCCGGCGGCTTCACCTTGCGCAAGGTGTTCTACACGGTGCCGTCGCGCTTGATCGGCCATCGGCTGCGGGTGCGCCTGTATGACGATCACCTCGACGTGTTTGTCGGCGGCACGCATCTCCTCACCTTGCCGCGCGGGCGGCCGCATCCCAATGGCAAGCACGATCAGGTCGTCGATTATCGGCACGTGATCCATTCCTTGCGGCGCAAGCCGATGGCGCTCCTCAACCTGGTCTACCGCGACCAGCTGTTCCCCCGGGAAGCTTACCGCCGAGCCTTCGACGTCTTGCGCAAACGCTTACCGGACAAGAAGGCCTGCCGGATCATGGTCGATCTCCTCGCACTCGCCCATGAGCGCGGTTGCGAGGCCGAACTCGCCAATCAGCTCACGGCTGACCTGAACGACGGCCGGCTGCCCGACCTCAACCGGCTACGTACTCACTTCGCCCCGGATCCCGCCCAGGTGCCGAACGTCGTGGTACGCCTCGCACCGCTCGCCACCTATGAATGCCTCATCGGTACCGCCGAGATCGGAGGCGCCGCATGAGCACAACCAACGTAGTCGACACCGCGCGCCTCAATCTGTTGCTCAACGAGCTGCGGCTGCCCGCCATCAAGGCGCTGTGGCCGCAATTTGCCGAGCAATCCGATATAGAAGGCTGGCCGGCGGCGCGCTTCCTCGCCACCATTGCCGAGCACGAGATCGCTGAGCGCGGCCGCCGCCGCATCGAGCGCCATCTCGTCGAGGCGCGGCTGCCTACCGGAAAGACCTTTGACAGCTTCGACTTCGAGGCCGTGCCGATGATCTCCAAGGCGCAAATGACCGCACTCGCCGCCGGCGACGGCTGGCTCGGCAAGGGCGCCAATCTGCTGCTGTTTGGTCCGCCCGGTGGAGGCAAGAGCCACTTGGCGGCAGCAATCGGCTTGGCCCTCATCGAGAACGGATGGCGCGTCCTGTTCACCCGCACCACCGATCTCGTGCAGAAGCTCCAGGTGGCTCGCCGCGAGCTCAACCTCGAGGGCGCCATCAACCGCCTCGATCGCTTCGATCTCGTCATCTTGGACGATCTTGCCTATGTCACCAAGGACCAGGCCGAGACCAGTGTGCTGTTCGAGCTCATCAGCGCACGCTACGAGCGACGCTCTTTGCTGATCACCGCCAATCAGCCCTTTGGAGAATGGAACAAGGTCTTTCCGGACCCAGCTATGACCCTCGCGGCGATCGATCGCCTTGTTCACCACGCCACCATCGTCGAGATGAACGTCGAGAGCTATCGCAGGCGGACTGCCCTCGAGCGAAAGCGTGGTCCAGGGCGGCCACCGGAGCACGCGACACAAAAAACGCTCGCTTGATTGACGCTCCGCGACAATCAAAGCAAACAAAACTCTTGCGCGCGACAATCATCGCGGCGATCGCATTGCCTCGCCTTAATTGTTACCGGATCCTAAGCCGTTGCCTCACGTAAATTGCTCCCCTGGACCGGGAACGAGCGAGGGGCGGAGATGGGGTGGCTAAGCATGGCAACGCGGAAGGAACTGACGGCGGCGGCAGGCGTGCGCTATCGGCGGTCGGATCGCGCGAAGAAGGCGCGGATATTGGACGAGTTCGTCGACATCACCGGATTCCATCGGAAGCATGCGATGCGTCTACTTCGAAACCAGGAAGGCGTACATCCGGGCCGACGGGCGCGACGTCGGATATATAATGAAGCAGAACACACCGCACTCGTGCTGCTTTGGGAGGCGTCAGACCGCATCTGCGGGAAGCGACTGAAAGCATTAATGCCCGCGCTGATTGAGGCGATGGAACGGTACGGGCACCTCGACCTTGCCCCTGAGATTCGCACCAAACTTTTGGCGATGAGCGCTGCGACGATCGACCGCGCCTTGGTGCGGGTTCGAGAAAAATTGGGTCGCAAGCGCCGGCGGCACGCGGGGCATTCCCTGCGTCGCAGTATTCCAATACGGACTTCGGCAGATTGGAATGATCCGGCGCCGGGATTCGTCGAGGCCGACCTTGTAGCGCATAGCGGTCCATCTGCGCGCGGCAGCTTCATCCAGACCCTCGTGCTCACCGACATTGCTACCGGCTGGACAGAGTGCGCACCTCTGATCGTGCGCGAACAGACGCTGGTGAGCACGGTGCTGACGGAATTGCGCAAGCAATTGCCTTTTGCGCTGCTCGGCTTCGACACGGACAATGACACCGTGTTCATGAATGAGACGTTGAAGGCCTACTGCGAGGCGGCCAACATTGTCTTCACGCGTTGCCGTCCCTACCGGAAGAATGACCAGGCGTTCGTCGAGCAAAAGAACGGCGCCGTCGTGCGCAGGATGGTCGGCTATCGTAGGTTCGAAGGCCTGGAGGCGGCCAAGCTACTGGCGGAACTCTATCGGTCAGCGCGGCTGTTCGTAAACTTCTTCCAACCTTCGTTCAAACTGTTAGCCAAGCAGCGCGACGGTGCTCGTGTACGTAAGACATACAGCGCGCCGGCAACACCCCACCAGCGCCTGTCAGCGGACGCCCGCACGCCTGATGCGGTCCGCCACCATCTCCAGGAAATCTATACCGCTCTCGATCCGGTCACGTTGTTGCGCGACATCCGCGACGTGCAGGAGCGCCTCGCGGCGCTCGCGGATATCCAACCATCCGCCCATCCTGCTGCGGCATCACAATCGATTGATCGCTTCCTGGCAAGCCTGCGAACGGCCTGGAAGGACGGCGCCACGCGCCCGACGGATCGGCCAATCGTGAAGGCTAAAAGGGGCCGGCGTCGTCCCGATCCGCTTATCCGGGCAACGTCAGATTTGAGAAAATGGTTTGAAGCCGAGCCTTGGCGGACCGGCAGCGAACTGCTCTCGCGCCTGCAGGTGGAATATCCTGGAGACTATCCGAACAAGCTTCTTCGAACCCTTCAACGTCGGTTGAAATCCTGGCGCAGCGAGCAAGCGAATGCGCTGCTGTTTGCTTCAGAAAAAATGCCGCCAGGGCATGAGGTCACAACACCCCAATGACGTGCGAGGTGCCAGCGGAGGAGGCCGGGCGCTCCGAAACCCCGGCCATCTCCGCACCCGGCCTCCTCCTCAACTCAGGCCAGGAGCAAAATAAATGAGGCAACTGATCGCGCCCGGGAGCATCGATATGTGAGGCAATACGTCTTCCGACCCAGATCGTCGCGCTATAGACGGTCGAGATCTTCCACAAGGGCCAGCGGATCGCCAGCCATGCCCGCGCGCCCAACCGACGCGGACACACCACCATCGCCGACCACATGCCCAGCGCCCATCGCCGCTACGGCGAATAGACCCCCGCCGCGGTGATCGCCGCCGGCGAGCGGATCGGTCCTTCGACAGCAGCGTTTTTCCAGGCCGTGATCGACGCCCGGCCCCATCCAGAACAAGGCTTTCGAACCTGCCTTGGCATTCTGGCGCTCGTCAAAAGCTACGGCGCCGACTGACCGGAATGGCCAAGGCCTTCGAGGAGCAGCGCCGATCGCCCGATCTCGAAGCCCTGCCGTTCGAAGATCGCATCGGCCTGTTGGTCGACCGCGAAGCCGCCGAACGCGACACCAGGCGGCTCACCACGCGCCTCAAGATCGCCGCACTGCGCCAGACTGCTTGCGTCGAGGACGTCGATCTGCGCACCCCGCGGGGCATCGACCGCGCCGTTTTCGCCAAACTCGTCGAAGGTCGCTGGATCGATCGCCACGAGAATTTGCTCGTCACCGGGGCAACCGGCCTGGGCAAAAGTTGGTTAGCCTGCGCGCTCGGCCACAAGGCCTGCCGCGACAACCGATCAGTCCTCTATCATCGCGTTCCAAGGCTGTTCGAGGCGCTCGCGCGCGGAGACGGACGCTACGCCCGGCTCCTCAAAAGCCTCGGCCGCGCTCAGCTTCTGATTTTGGATGATTGGGGACTATCGGTGCTCACCGCCGCGGAACGCCGCGATCTGCTCGAAATCCTCGAGGACCGACATGGCCGCGCATCCACCATCGTCACAAGTCAGCTCCCCGTGGACACCTGGCATGGAGCCATTGGGGACCCCACGGTCGCCGACGCCATTCTCGATCGCCTCGTCCACAACGCCCACCGCCTCCAGCTCACCGGAGAAAGCATGCGAAAACGCAGCGCCAAAACCATCACCCTTGACGGCCAACCAGAACACTGACTCTATCTCCCATCGGCCGTAGCGGGCTGCTCACGATCGTCTGAATTCAGTGCTCACGATCGCGCGAAATCGATGCTCACGATCCGTGAAATCCGCAGTCTGCTGGGCGATCGCCTGCTCGCGCGTCAGGCGGGCCATTTCGACCGTCGAGACGCTGCCCGATTTGATCAGTGACGAGGCCCGCTCGACGGCGGCCACTGCCTTCTCCCGTCGCGCGGCCGCGGCCTCGATCGCCGACTGGATTTCGGCAATGCGCGCCTGGAGCTGGAGGATGCGACCGTCGCGGAACTGGGCCGCCTGGCGGGCGAGGTCCTGTTGCGCCGTCTCGGCGGCCGCAAGCTTGGCGGCGAAACTCGGGCGCTCATTTTCCATCCGGGACATCTGCCGCCGAAGATCGTCGAGCCGCACGCGATCGCCACGCGCGTTGACGACATGAAGGATCGCGTCGCCCTCATGGACCACGCTGAGTTGCGTCGAGCCTTGCGGCGGCTTCGCGCTCACGGTGCCGTCAATCGGCGAGCGCAACGTCACGATCCTGGCATTGACCACGGCCGCAACGCTCGAGGTCTGCAGCACGGCCTTCAGCGGCAACCATCCGAAGACGGCCACAATCGCAAGGCCAATGCCGACCTTGAGCAGGCGGCGAACCGGCGCGAGCCTGCAGGTACTTCGGGATGGGAAGCACTATCGCTGACGGGCTCGCTCACCGGCTCGTCGTGCGCCGGCTGCAACCGATCCTGCAAATCGCGCTGCAACCCTCGTGCGCCCGATTCCTCGTCCTTGCTGACGGACGTATGATCTTCGGGAACGGGCTTCTGCTGTTCCTGATTCTCTCCTTTTGTGAGACGTCAAGCCCAACATATTGCTTCATAGCCCCTCCGATTCGTGTGATTGCGTGCAGGCTTGAAGATAGCGGACCTTTCGTCCCGCGGGCGCCGACCGCAATTATGTCATCGTGTGGGGTCCGGACGCCGATCGGCGTCCCAAGTACTTGATTGACTTCGCGCGTACGGGGGTCAATGTTCAGCGTCGATTCACAGCCAACTCTATCTCGCCCACGGCGACATCAGCCCCTGAGTCGGTTTTGCAGTGCCTGCCGATCGACGACGAGCTGGTCCAGGTGGACTGTCTGCCCTCCTTGCTCCAATTGCCTAACCAGCGCCCGCGTCCCGTCCACGACAAAGACGCCGCAATCATAAGTGTTCTGCTGCTGGGCCATGCCGGCTGGCTCCAGGCGGAGGTGCAGCCTACTTGCGAGATGCTCTGCATGCTTTTTGTTGAGTCCCCTGTAGGAATCGTAGTGGTAGGCGACCGGCTGCCCCCGGTCACTGCGATCAACGAACAGCAGCGACCAATGGTTGCCGAGGTTATTAGGATCTTCAGGGTTGGCATTAATCACGGGCAGGAACAGGAAGTCGGCTGTATCATTAAATTCATCATCATGGACGATGCGCTGGAACTCGGTTTGCACGACGCCATCGTCGTTAGAGCCCAGATAATTTAGGACGATGAGGGGATTCACGAACCGCGTCCGGGCGGCGAGATCCGGATCGTTCCTCTGCAAATCCTGCTCCTGGAGCCGGTAATCCCTGTCGATATGCTCGTCGCCCAGCCATTCCGTGTCCTCGAGCACCAGCCCGTGGCCGTGAGACGAGACTGTCGGATCTAAAGCCCCGATCTGAGCGTTGGCGGAGGTGATCGGAAACGGCCGTACAGAATTAGCATCGTCGCGTGATTCGGACGGCGTGGGCGCAGTCAGATCAACCAATGGAAAACCGCGGTAGGTGTCCGAGCGCGCCCTGGCAGCGGGCGCCGGCGCAAAGTGAGCATCGTCGCGCAATTCCCACGGCGTGGGCGCATCCAGATGCACCAATGACTCAAGGCCGCCGTAGATGTCTGAGGGAGCCCTGCCGGTTGATGGTGAGGCCGGTTCTTGCATCTGCCGTCGCGCCAGCTCCTCGCGCAACCACGCCAAAGCTTCATCATCCGAGAAGGCTGGCGCCGGAGAAAGCCCCTGCGGCGAACCGGGCTGTCGAGCGCCCTGGTGATGCCCCGGTACTGGCCCGGCAAACAGCGGCCGAAAGTCAGGCGCCGGGGCCCAAGCATTGTCACGCAACTCGAATGGTGTGCGCGGATTCGGATTAACCGCTGCCTCAAGACCGGCGTAGGTGTCTGAGCGAGCCCTGGCAGGATGCGCTGGCGCAAAATGAGCATCGTCGCGCAACTCGGACGGCGTCGGCGCATTCAGATCAACAAATGGCTCAAGACCAGCGTAGGTGTCTGAACGGGCCCTGGCAGGATGCGCTGGCGCAAAATGAGCATCGTCGCGCAACTCGGACGGCGTCGGCGCATTCAGATCAACAAATGGCTCAAGACCAGCGTAGGTGTCTGAACGAGCCCTGGCAGGATGCGCTGGCGCAAAATGAGCATCGTCGCGCAACTCGGACGGCGTCGGCGCATTCAGATCAACAAATGGCTCAAGACCAGCGTAGGTGTCTGAACGAGCCCTGGCAGGATGCGCCGGCGCAAAGTGAGCATCGTCGCGCAACTCGGACGGCGTCGGCGCATTCAGATCAACAAATGGCTCAAGACCAGCGTAGGTGTCTGAACGAGCCCTGGCAGGATGCGCCGGCGCAAAGTGAGCATCGTCGCGCAACTCGGACGGCGTCGGCGCATTCAGATCAACAAATGGCTCAAGACCAGCGTAGGTGTCTGAACGAGCCCTGGCAGGATGCGCCGGCGCAAAGTGAGCATCGTCGCGCAACTCGGACGGCGTCGGCGCATTCAGATCAACAAATGGCTCAAGACCAGCGTAGGTGTCTGAACGAGCCCCGGCAGGATGCGCCGGCGCAAAGTGAGCATCGTCGCGCAACTCGGACGGCGTCGGCGCATTCAAATCAACAAATGGCTCAAGACCAGCGTAGGTGTCTGAACGAGCCCTGGCAGGATGCGCCGGCGCAAAGTGAGCATCGTCGCGCAACTCGGACGGCGTCGGCGCATTCAGATCAACAGATGGCTCAAGCCTGCCCTTAGCATGTGACGGGGGCCTGGATGGTGATGCTGGTTCGTGCAGCTGTTCACCCAACCAAACCCAAGCTCCCGCGCTTGGGCTTGCCGGCGTTGAGGGAAGATCCTGCGCCGAGCCGGGATGCCGATCGCCCCACGCGGCCGGCGAGCTCGGCTGCTCAGGGCCTGGCAGCCCCAGCTCTCGGTTCGCCTCGATGAGTTTTAAGTAGCTGCGAAGATGCGACAAATCGGGACGGTATCTTGCGCCTCCGGTCCGTTGGAACGCCAGCACATCGTTGTCCAGCGTTAACTGCTCCTTGCTAGAGCCGTTAAGTCGCCCGATGATGCTCCCTTTGCGATTCCCTTTAAGCCACGCACTCAGCGCGCGAAGACGTGTCGCCCGCTTTTGCGCAGACCCCTTATCCTTCGCAGTTTTAACATGTTTCAGAGCTTGGCTCAGCGCGCCCTCGATGAGGGGCGCATCTTCTGGATGAGGAACCAGGCGACGTGGGGCACCGAGGACGCGGGGTTCGGGAGCTTCGGCTTCTTCACCCCCACGCAAGAGCCGCCGGAGAACATCCAGGGCCGATGTAATGCGGTGCTGGGGGTCACGGCCCAATCTCCGGTACGCCGCAATTTCCTCATCCAGCGGTGTACCTTTTCGTAGCCGAGAAGCTACGGACCCCCCATGCTCTGCGTTGACCCAGCGAACAAATCTCCCAAGCCCGGAAACACTGTTATTGATGGCGCCTGGGGTGAGCTTGCGCCGCTTGGCGTCTACACGAAACCTCGCCAAGAGCTCCGCGTCTTCCCCTGGGAGCGGCTCGCCGATCAGCTCGTTTTGCGACAGCATCGGAGCCTGCATCTGCAATGGGGACGCCGCCAGTTGATGGGATGGCGTCTGCATCAGCTGCCGCTCAACGGCGACGCCCTGCGGATTGCTTAGCGTCTTCTGCCTCTTCGCTGATCTCAACTCCCCTATATCATGCTCATTGATGACGAGAACCTGCTCGCCTGGCCCGAGCGGGTTCCTGTGACGTTTATCCGTCAGTTCGTCGTCATGGTGGCGCCAGTTCAGGGACCCTGCAGCATCCAATGCCAGGCCATGCGGCGGTGAAACCCCATGGTCGGCGCGGGGCAAGTTCAAGTCACGAAAAGACCCTCCTGCATCCGCTGCTTGTTGATGGTGCGCAATTGTCTCGATAGGCGGCGAGGAGCTGGGTCCGTCCATCGTCTCCAAAAGCAGATCCTGCTGGTTCGCAGGCAGAGTCTCCGGCCAGCTGATAGCTCCGCTCGAGCTGTGCTGTGCAGTCGCGGCCCGGGTCCGGCTCGGCTCAGCGCGAACCGCGCCTTCGAAATCAGGAACGGGGCGAATATGAGGCCGGAGCTCGATCGCTCTAGCACCCGCCGGCGACCTCAGGAGATGAGCCAGTGCGGCCCCGGCTTTTCTGCGGCCACGGGGGTCCGCCTCCTTATACTGGCTGACATCATTATCCAGCGAGCCGTCGCCAAGTCGAGCAGCAATGCCGGGCTTATCGTTCTCACGGAGGTAATCACTGAAATCGATAAGAAGAGTTGCATACTTCCTGACGGTGTTGGCGGTGCCTGACGCTGCATCTTCCTTGTACCCTTTGATGAGATCCGCATCTTGGGAATAGGGATTCAGCTCAACCCGGCTTGCAATCGGCGCGATGCCGCCCGGCGATTGGGAGGCTCGAAGATGAACCAGTGGCGTAGCGATGGCCTGCCCCTCCTGCTTGCCGAACTCCAGGGCATCCTCGACCAGCGACTCTTCGGAAAGCCGGGCAGCAATGCCCGGCTTTCCGTTCTTTACGAGCCAATGCCCCAATCCGAGAAGACAACGTACATTGCGCCTGACGGTGCGCTCGGTGGCCCCAGCCTTGAAGAGTGCCGGCCCGAGCCCCTCAATAAGAGACGCATCGTCGGAATAAACAGGATCCATGCCGCTTCCTGCGAAAACCAAATTTGCATGGCCGAGCGGCAGCGCCGACGCATTCAGCGTCGTTCCACCGCCTTCACCGTGCGGAGCCGGCGTATATGGTTGCCCGCTCGCCCGCACGATGGGTCGCGCCTCAGATCGCGATGCATCCGCTTGATAGGCGCGGACCTGCATGAGCACGGGAGCGGACAGGACAGCGACCTCGCTCAGCTGCCGCTGAAAGGCCGCCGCCTCTGCCGACGAGTCGGCTGGAGAGGCATCTTGCGCGTCCACGCTATCCGTTTGTTGCCCCCCCCGATTCATTGAGACGAATTTCATGTGTACTCACTTTCGAAGATGAAGAGCCTGGAGCGCTGATCGCATGCGCCTGGACTTGAGACGACACATCGCCGGCATTTGACGGTTCAGCTGCCAAGCGAAAGGAAGTTGGGGTCACGACGCTCCCGATCGAATTTCAATCGGACCCTGTTGTCGATCTGTTCGAGGAAGCCCGCGCCGGCTTCGAGCTCATCGAGGATTTCCTCTCGGTGAGAAACGGTCCACTTGATCGTGTCACCACAGCGACGCTCTGGCGCGGGACACCCAGGTAACTACATCCCGAGGCGCGCGAACTGCATCGACGCGTGCTCCGCCTCGGGAAGGGGATGCCACGGCTGGCCGCCAGCTGCGGTGCGCAACAAGGACCTACAGAACGCCGGCGTGAGCTTGCCGCGGTGGATCACGACGTTCTCGCGCCCCGTCGCAGCTCGAGCGCTCTGCCAGTCCTGATTGTAGCCGCGCTGGTCATTGGACTTCACGTGGCAAGCGGCGAACCCGGCATCGCTCAGCGTTGCCAACTGCCTGGCATGTACCGGCCGCTTGGTATGGATGTGCACCCACATCGGGCTTGGCGTCGCGCCATTGCGCAGGGCCTTGGGCTGCAGCTTGATCTCGAACAGTGTCCCCGGATCATCCTTCAAGGCGCGCGGTGAATTCACAGCCGCCAACTCCCCGGCCGCTCGCAACTGTTCAAGATACTTCTGGGACGGAAACGCGTAGGTCTTCATGCAATCGATCGTGATCACCGCCTTTTGCGCCGTGAAAGAGTTTGCCTGTCCCTGCACCTCGGACAACATCGCCTTGAGCCGGGCTATTTTGTCGTGCACTTCCGGCACTTGCGCAGGCGTGAGTAGGACACGTCGGCGAGGCTCCTCCAGCGCGGCTACACTGGCCTCAATCTCGGAGGCCTGTGTCTGCAGGCGCTTAACGACGAGATCCACGGCGTGATCGGCGTCCTCGGGCTTCCCGTGGCGCGCTTGCGAGACCGCGCTTTGCTGAGCCGGCAGATCGAACTGCAAAAGTTCGTCCAATCGCTTGAGTAATCCGGTCAGTGCGTTCCTGGAGGGCGGAGCCTGCAATATCTCCAGGTGCCCGGTCGCCGACGATGACGCCCTCGCGAGTGCCGCCTCCTCCGCGCTCGCGAGTTTCTTCGTACCCAGATCCGAGAGTACGATCACCTTGACTGTCGGGGCCGTGGCAGCGTCGGGCGTGGCGAGCTGCGGCTCGCGCGGCCCGGCCGCCGAACTTCGCTCGCCTGCGGCCGGTGCGCGCTTGCCCTTCCCCTCCCTGCGGGCCGCGCCCCCCTCAACCACTACGGCAGTCCGGGCCGTCGGCTCAATCACGGCGGGCGTCTTTGGCTGCACGTCCAAAAGACGCGTGACGTCGTCCGCGGTGACCCATGCACCATCCGCGATCTGGCCCAACAGTTTTAATGGAAGGTCGGCATCCGTTCCGGCGTCCCTTAGCCTGGTAACGATTCCGTGCACCCCTGAGGCAAATTCCGAAAGCCGCTCCATGACTCCTTCCAGAACGGTGCAGTGGTCTGCGTCGAGTGCCGCTCCGTTGCTGCTCAGAACGGCTTCGGACGCCGAGTTAAATGCCGGAAAAACATCCTCGATAAAGGTCCCGAGCAGACGCACCCGCCCATCCTCACCCATGAGGGCGTCGCTTACAGCTGGTTCGAACGTGCTCGCCCGCGACTCAATTAGAAGCTGAGCAAGAGCAACCTGCGATTGCAGATACACGCACTTCGTATAAAGTGCCCAGCCGGTCTGCAGGCGTAGTGCGGCCTCTTCGGCCTGCCGCATCTCGGGCGTGGTGCTCGGCAAGTTGGCGGTGGCCGCGCAGACGGACTGCATCCGTTCCATGCGCAATGCCTTCTTTCCCCACCCCTCCATGCAGGCCTCGTAGTGCTTCGCCACGCTGGATACCGCTCGGCTCAGCTGGTCAGGCTGAGCGTTGGCAACTCGCATATTCTTGAGCAAGGCTGTTGCTTTCTTCCTGCTCTTCTCCAGGTCGCCGATAATCCAGGTGGCCACGATGTCGCATTCGTTTCCCGCAGCGATAGTTTCCTCGCGGAGTCGGCGAGCCCGACCGTCGGAAAGAAGCCCGCGCGCCATGTCCGGGGGGAGGCTCGCGTAATAGCCCAGAACTTCCGAGCCTGCCTTGACGACTTGATCGATCAGCTCTTGCGCCTCCGACGGGTTCGGGTTCTGGGCTCGTGTGGCTGCATTTTTAGAAGCATCAAGCCCCGCAAGCAGGCTGCGCATTTTTTGCTTCGCTGCCTTGATTCCGTCGCCACTTGAGGAAATCTGGACTGCCACCGCCGAAGCTGGTGGCAGGCTCACGAGCGGAGCCGTTCCATCTCGAGGCCCGGAGCGCATCCGCTCCACGACAGAGTCGAAAGATTGCCCGCCCTCCCCGGGGGCGGGACCGAGCTCCGGGCTCGAACTACTCGATCCCCATGCGCTGTCGGCTCCTGCGGGCCCAACGTGCGATTTACCAGCTCGGCCAATGCCTGTCATATTCCACCTCCGATAAAGTCGAGAGTGCGCAGCCAGTCTGCATAGACTGGCTGGCTGACGAGTAGCTGACGTAGGGCGCTTCTCCCCGATTCACAGGAAAACCCGGATCACCGTGGGGTGCAATTCCATCGCGCCTGGCGTGCTGCTGGAGGCAGCGGGGCATCGTCAACTTAATCGACCGCGAGCCGAAGGAGGCGCTTCTCAAAGGTTCGAGATTCGGCGATAGCGCTTGTCGCGGAGATCTCGCGCCAAGTCGCAAAGGCTCGCCCGCGCGAAGCACGACGGAAGTCGGCAGTGACGGCTCCAGAATAGGGGATGTGGAAAAGGTTCGCGACCTGATCGTGAACTGACAGAAACCGTTGAGCCTGACGGGACGATTTGAAACGCTCCATGATCCGCTCGCGCCGCCGCGTCGGCTGATGAGAATTCTCGGCCCAATTGTTGAGAGCTTTGTGCTGGCGATGTTCGACGTGAAAGCCCATCTTCGCCCTCGAAGCGCCGTACGAACGGAGCTTGTCCGTGATTGTCCGTCGTCAGATGGTCGTTCAGCCGCCGGCGGCATACAACGCGCCGGATTCGAGCGAATGGTGGCGGAGGTTTGCCTCGGCAGGGTTGGTGCGGTTTGCGCCCGCGAGGTCTCGCGCTTCGCCCGCAACAGCCGGGATTGGCAGCAACTCATCGAGATGTGCCGCGTGGTCGATACCGTTCTGGTCGATCAAGAGACCATCTATGCGCCAAGGCACGGCAACGACCGCCTGCTGCTCGGGCTCAAGGGCAGCCTCAACGAGTACGAGCTGGATCTGTTGCGCCAGCGCTCGCTCTCGGCCCGCTACGAGAAGGCGCGCCGGGGCGAGTTGGTTGTGACAGCGCCCGTCGGCTTCGTGAAGGCCGGCGACCGTTATGAGAAAGACCCGGATCGGCGTGTCCAGGAGGCGATCAAGCTGGTGTTCGACAAGGTCGAGGAACTGGGCAGCGCGCGACAGGCGCTCTGCTGGCTCCATGAGTACAATCTCGATCTGCCGGTGAAGCAGACCAACGGCGACACGGCCTGGCGGCGACCAAACTACTCTGCCATCCACCGGATCATTGAGAACCCGGTCTACGGCGGCGCCTATGCCTATGGTAAGACAGCTGTGGCGGCGGGATACAGCACCGCTGGCGTGAGCCTGAAGATCCGCCGCAAGGCGCGGAACGAATGGCTGACGCTGAAGCCCAACACTCACGAAGGGTATGTGAGCTGGGAGAAGTTCGAGGCGATTCGCACCATGGTCAGCAGCAATGTTCCCACCAGTCGGCATCACGGCGCGCCCAACCATGGTGACGCGTTGCTGGCCGGTCTGATCCGCTGCAAGCGCTGCGGTCGCAAGCTCACACTCCGGTACTCCGGCATGGAGAACCATATCCCGCGCTACAGCTGCAACCGTGCCTGGATGGATAATGGCTGGGCCCACTGCATCGCCTTCGGCGGACTGCGCGTCGATGACGCCATCGAAGAATCGCTGCTTGGAGTCGTCGGTCCGGGCGCTGTCGCCGCCGCAACCGCTGCCGCCAAGGGAGCCAGGGAACGGCGCGATCAGGTACGCGATGCTCTCAGTCGCGACCTCGAAGCGGCGCGCTATGCCGCCGACAGGGCTTTCCGGCAATACGATGCCGCTGATCCCGCGAACCGGCTGGTGGCCAGTGAGCTGGAAGCGCGCTGGAACAGGGCGCTCGCTCACGCGGCGGAGGTTGAGGCCAAGATCGCCATGCATGATGCGGCCACGCCCGCACCCCTTGCCGATCCAGTCTCGCTCGGCGTTCTGGCCTCGAACCTCAAAACGGTCTGGGATGCGCCGACGACGGATGCTCGCCTCAAGAAGCGCATTGTGCGCACCCTCATCCATGAGGTCGTGGCCGATATCGACGACGCGGCCTCGGAGATCGTTCTCATCGTCCATTGGGTGGGGGGCGCCCACAGCGAGTTGCGCTTGCCGAAGCGCCGGCGCGGACAGCGCAACAGCACCTCTGCCGATATCGTCCAGGCCGTGCGTCAACTGGTGCTGATCGCCAGCGACGATCTGATTGCCGGCCTCCTCAATCGCAACGGCCTCAAGACCGGCAACGGCAATCGCTGGACCCGCGAGCGCGTCACATCAATGCGCTCGAACTACCACATCCCGGTGTTCAAGCCCGCCGAGGACGCGATCGAGCCATGGCTCGGGGCTTGGCAACCTTGACCATCACGCTACTCAACAAAACAGGTTATCGAATCTAGTACCCGGAATCAGAGCTGAGTGATACGGCGGCCTTTGAAACGGCGTTGACGGACCTTTTTCTTGGTCCAGACGAAGGGCTCGGCTCTGTCGTTGTATGCGTTGACGTAGGCATCGATGTGTTCCTGAAGCTGCTTGAGGCTCGTGAAGGAGGTGCCGCTGAGCGACTGCCCCTGCAAGATGGAAAACCATACTTCGACCTGATTGAGCCATGACGCACTTGTCGGCGTGAAATGAAATTGCACGTTGGGGTGGGCCTTGAGCCAGTCCTCGTTCTTTTTATGGGTGTTGAGGTTGTCGAGGATGACGTGAAGCTTGCGGTTCGGAAAAGTCGCGGTGACGCTGTTCATGAAATCGAGAAACTCGACGCGGCGCCGGCGTTTTGAATGGGTCGCGATGATCTTTCCGGTGGCGACTTCGAGCGCCGCAAACAATGTTGTGGTGCCATGCCGCTTGTAATCGTGGCTTTGGCCGGTTAAGGCGCGGCCATTGGGCAACTTCAGATAACCCTGCGCTCGCTCCAAAGCCTGGATCGAGGGCTTCTCGTCCACGCACAGCACAATGGCCTTCGCCGGCGGCGCGACATAGAGGCCGACAACATCGGCGGCTTTGGCCGTAAAGTTCGGGTCGTTGCTCTCGCACCAGGACTTGCGAGCCACCAGGTCAATCTTGTGGCTGCGCAGGAACCGCCAGACATATTGGACATCGACATCGCCCAGCGCCTCGGCCAGCAGGGGGCCGGTCCAGCGCGCAAACCCTTGCGGTGGCGGCTTATCCAGCAGCTTCAGAATCCGCTTGTCGGTCGTCTTCGTATAGATCGGCTGCTTGCCAGGCCGCGGCTTGTCTTGCAGCCCTTCAAGACCATGGTCGGCATAGCGATGCCGCCAAAGGCTGACAATCCGCGGCTGGACCCCAACTTCCTTGGCGATCGACCGGGTGCTGCGCCCATCCGCCGCCAACAGAACTATCCGCGCCCGCTTCAAATCGCGCTGCAACGTCACCGGTGAGCGACAGCACGCCTCAAGCACCTTGCGATCTTTCCTCGAAAGGTGGACTTCTCTTGCTTCGGGTATCATCCCGACCTTGAATCACGACTCACGTTCCAAGAAAAGTGGGTACTAGTCAGGCTCCTGGTCGGCCTGGGGCTTCGGTTCGCGCAGCACGATTTTACCCAAAACGGCCAAGCCGGGCGCGATCACGATATTGAAACCCTTGCCGTCATCGTTCGGCCAAGCGGCGCCGATCCGCGTCCATGTAGAATTTCGGCCGTCACCGGCCACAGCGAAGGCATCGTGCGTGGGCTTTCGACTTTCAGACATGAGGTTTCCTTTTCAAAACGAGGGATGTTCATCATGACCGACAATCCGCGCCAGGGCTCGGCGCGGGATGACTTCTTTCGGGCCTCGGCGCTGCAACTGCTGACGGCGTTGATCGCCGATGTCTGTTTGTCCGGTCATACGGAAAAGAAGGATCAGCACCTCCGCCAGGTCCGCGCCAACCTGTCGGAGCCGGAGCCGAAGTTGCGCCAGCGGCTTCAGACGATTTACGACAACTCCGAGTCCGGATTCGTGAAGGAGAATGTCGCGCCCTTCATCGCCATGACGCCAGAGACCTTCAGCGGCGTCTACGCCAATGCGGTGAAGGAAACCCACTGGCTCTCCTATGGCAACTATGCCGCCCTGGTGTCCGGATCGAGCTTCACGACGGCCGAGCTCGCGGAGGGCCGGACGGACGTCTTCATCAATCTCGACCTGAAGACCCTGGAGAACCATGCCGGCCTCGCCCGCGTCATCATCGGCTCGCTGCTCAACGCCATCTACAATCGCAATGGCGAAGTGACCGGCCGGACCCTGTTCCTACTCGATGAGGTCGCGCGTCTCGGCTACTTACGCATTCTCGAAACCGCGCGTGATGCGGGGCGCAAATACGGCATCACCCTCTTGATGCTCTACCAGTCAATCGGCCAGATGCGCGAGGCCTATGGCGGCCGCGATGCCACCAGCAAGTGGTTCGAAAGCGCATCCTGGATCTCCTTCTCGGCGATCAACGACCCCGAGACGGCGGACTACATCTCCAAGCGCTGCGGCGACACGACGGTCGAGGTCGATCAGCTGAGCCTGTCCTCGCAGACGTCGGGTTCCTCCCGGACGCGGTCCAAGCAGCTCGCGCGCCGGCCGCTGATGCTGCCGCATGATGTCTTGCGCATGCGAACCGACGAGCAGGTCATCTTTATTGCGGGCAATCCACCGCTGCGATGCGGACGCGCCATCTGGTTCCGGCGCACCGACATGCGCGCCTGCGTCGGCGAAAACAGGTTCTATCGGAGAGACGCTGGTCGGCGTCGCTGATTATCGCGAACGCGGCGATGAGAAAGACGTGGGCGGCATACAAACGACCGGCTGGTTCCCAGGCAGAGAAAGAAAGGGCGTACGTGGAAGGGCAGTATTGTCTGGGAACGGAAAGCCGAGACGGAGCGCATCCAGCAACGACGGCATACCGGGCTCGATGCTCGGCTCGTCGTACGAGCCGGCGCATCATCTCGCCCGCCACCTGTAAGCCGCCTAATTTTTGATCCAGACGTAGGGCTCCACGCTGTTGATTTTGCAGGTGGCGATGAGCGAAGCTATGCGCGCCCATGAACGACCACCTTCGTCGTGACCAGCAAATGAACTATTTTTACGCGTCAGAGTCAGCGGCCTGATTTGATTTTCGACGGGATTGGTGTCCATCTCAACGCAACCATCGTCGAGAAACAAGGTGAGGCCATCCCAATGGTTCAGGAGATAGGCGATCGCCTTGCCCATCTCGCTGCCCGGCGACAGGCGAGCGGCTTGCTCGCGCAGAAACCTCTCGAGTTCAGCGACGAGCGGCCGTGATCGCTCGTTACGGGTCGTTTGCCGAGCCGGGGCGTCGGCGCCACGGATCTCCTTCTCGATCGCATAGAGTGCGGCGATGCGCGCGAGAACGGCTTCGGCGATGGGTGAGCCGGCTTTCGGAGTCGCTGCGATGATCTTGCGCCTTGAGTGGGACCAACATGCGGCCAGCCGCAGCGGCACGCCGCCTTTGCGCTTGGGCCGTGCGAGCCGATGATAGCCCTGGTATCCGTCGACCTGAAGGATGCCGTCGAAGCCCTCGAGGATGCGCTCAGCATGGTCACCACCGCGTCCTGGCGCGTAGTGGTAGACCACGATTGGTGGATCAGCGCCGCCGTGGCCGCGATCGTCGCGCAGGACAGCCCACAGATAGCCGGTCTTCGTTCGGCCCCGGCCCGGATCGAGCACAGGCGCCCTGGTCTCGTCTATGAACAAGCGGCCCGATTGCTTCATCACGACGCTCATGCGCTCGACCAGCGGCGCGAGGTGGAAGGCGACCGTTCCCATCCAGTCTGCCAGAACGGCGCGATCGATGAAGATGCCATGCCGAGCCAGAACCTGCGACTGACGATAGAGTGGCATGTGCTCGCTGAACTTGGCGACCGCCACCTGCGCCAGCAGCGCCTCGGTGGGGATGCCACCCTCCACGAGATGGGCGGGCGCCGGCGCCTGAGCAACACCGGTGCAGCCCTTTGCGCAGGCGTAGCGCGGTCGCACCGTCTCGATCACACGATACTGGGCGGCCATGACATCGAGACGGCGGGAGCGATCCTCGCCGATCTGGACCATCCGGCCGCAGCCGCAGGGACACTCGAGGTTCTCGGGTTCGATCACCTGCTCGATGCGCGGCAGGTGCGCGGGAAAGGCACGGGCAGCGCGCCTGGTCCGGCCGCTGGACGGCGCCGTGCCGGCGCGGCGCGCACGATCGTCCTGGCGTTCCTGGACTTCGGCGATGGCAATCTCGATGTCCTCGAGAACCAGTTGCATCTGATCGGGATTGAACTTCTCCGAGCGTTTACCGAAACGTGCGCGCTCGTACTCCTTCACGAGCAGTTCGAGGCGTTCGACGCTCTCTTTGGACGCAGCCAGTTCACTCTCGACATGAAGGCGCGCCGAGCATTCATCGTCTGCGCGACGACGCTCGGCTTCAATCATCGCTTCCTGCGCGCGGAAGAGCGCGCGCAAATCGGCGGGCAGCGCTGCAAGACGGGCGGGATCAATGGGGGACGGCGGCACATCCGCAAGCTATCATCCCAAAGCCCCGCGCGAAACAGGTTGTCGGGTCTGAGTCAGTTCGCCGCAGCTGGCGTCGCGACAATCCGTTCGCCCACTCGCTTCCAGTTCAGCCCTTCAAACAGCGCTTCGAACTGCACGCGCGTCAGATGCATGACGCCGTCGCTGATCTGCGGCCACTCGAAACGACCATCGCGGCCAAGGCGCTTGTAGACCAAAACGAGGCCCGTGCCGTCCCATAGCAAAATCTTCAGCCGGTCGGCGCGCTTCGAACGAAAAACCACGATCAGGCCCGAATGCGGATCGAGCCCAAGTGTGTTTTGCACAAGACCGGCCAGCGCGTCGTGCCCGCACCGGAAGTCAACAGGACGCACAGCAAGCACAATCCGCAGTCCCTGCGCCGGAATGATCATGCGCCGCGCTCGATCGCAGTCACCATCTCCGCGATCCGCACCGCCGACACGTCCGCATCCAGGCGGACCGAAACCTTGCCAATCGTAATCTCGACGGGCCCCTCGCTCTTGCCTGACGCCACTGGATCGCTCAGCTCGATCGACACGAAATCCGCCGCGTCGTCCGTGACCAATGCGAGCCGGCCAGCACGCGCCAATCTGCGCCACGTCGTCAACTGCTGGGCCTTCACACCATAACGCCGTGCGACATCACATACCCGGGCGTCGGGCTTCATGCTCTCGAAAACAGCGCGCCCCTTGATCTCCGCAGACCATAACCGGCATCCAGAACGCGTCCGGCGCGTAAGCTTCCCCACAAAGCCATCAGCTTCGGCTTCCTCCCCCGATTGTTCCATCGCCTTCAGTCTCCTCTCGGCTCTCTGACAAGCCAAGGATCGCAGAGCGAAAGCCGAAGCGAAACCAGTCAATCAAATGGGAGAAAAGCTCCGCTTACAATTTTTGCTCGTTCAGACCGACACAAATTGCTCAAAGATTCGTGGAGAGAAAAGCAGATGAGCGATGAGCCCGACCTCGAGAGCAGAGTCGTTGCAGCGATACGACACTATCGTGCGGCGCTCGACGTGGCGGAAAACCTGGAACGAGAGGACGCGTGCGCGCATCGAGCGCTGACGAGCACCCTGCTCGATTTGGAGCGTGCCCTGCGAGGCGAAGCGGCCCCGCATCTCAACAACAACCTGTTTGAGACCGGCTCCACGGCGGTTGCACGGTCGGATAAAACATGGGCCGACCTGGTCGAGGCGACTGCGAGATTGGATTCGGCCCGTCGAACCTTAGCTGCTCTGGAACGGCAGTTGGGATATCTTCCAAAAGTCTCGAGGGGAGCGGATCACAAGTGAGGTTAGATAAGAGTCTCGCACGATCGGAAGGTTTCCCGACCATTTCAGAGCGGCGGCGGCAACGCTCTGACGGGCTCGTGTCCCAGCCAAAATCCCGCGCCCAAAACAGACCTCTCTGCGTCCTCGTGTTTGGGACCGCCGAGGTACAGCGCGCGAATCGGGACCTTGCTGGATCCCAACCTTCCAACTTTCCCGCCGCCTCGCCGCGTCCTCCTATGCAGGAATAGACCTCGACGCACTGGCTCGATCGTCCTGTCGAGCGTGCACAGTTTCTGATGACGCTGACCAGCGCGAGTCCTGGTTGAGTTTCTTCTGCTTGTGACTCGGCGTGGAAACGGCATTGCAGCCTCTTCGATCTTCGGCGCGGCTGCGATCATGTGATCAAGCTCTAAAAAGTGGTTCGACGACAGGCAGGCGCTTGAGGCCAGCGTCAACGTTGTCGGAAAAGTGGAAGCCGTGCCGGCTCACACCGTAATCAAAACAGACGTCAAGCGCCAATCCAAGGGCCAGAGCTGCGCTTACGATCAACGTCGAACCGATGCGTTCGAACCACCAATCTCATTGGTGGCGCCTGCTCCGGTGCGATCGATGACCCAGGCCACCATGTAGCCCTTGGCCTGCTCGGTCTGCACCTGCCGGAGGGCCTCAGAGTAGGTTAGTAAGGGCTCTTGCGCCGGGTAGACGGCGCGGTCGGTCGGGGTGACAAAGTGATGGCAGCACACGCGATAGTCTTTAGCCTCGAACATCGGAATCCTCCTCTCGCCTCAGGTTGCGCGGCCATACGCGCTTTCAGATACTGCCCTACCACAGAGAATGCGGCCTTTAAGAGGCCGCGCGCTTCTTCAACACCCCATAAGGTTGGTCGGGCTGCCAGACGCAGGTCGGCGATGTCCGACCACATCGCGCGCTTGATTCTCTGCAGCAGCACCGGCAAAGAAGTGCCCGGGTGTCATTCCATAATTCACCCGTGTCCGGACTTCGATTTCCCGTTCGTCCGCAATTGCTCCGTCGATCGCTCAACGGCTGCACCGATGTCACCTAGTCAGCTTTCAAACCTTGCTGAGGCTGCTGGATCGACAATGCTTGGACCGAGCTCCGGCGCGATTCAGTGAGCTTCTCGATCAGTTCAGACTGCGGTCTCGGTTTTGCCGCGAGACGGTGGGGTTCAAATCGGGCCGTGGAGCCTCCACATCATCGCCACAGTCCGAAGACACCCGCCTGGTGCAATTGATGTAGCGAGAGAATGAATCGTTTGGCCCTGATCGATTCATAGAAAGCATTGGACCTCGCTTCCACAGGAAGCGAGAATCCATGCATGCCGAACCTTAAGCTAGGGCCGCTTCACCTTCGCCGCATCGACACCACCCGCAACATGCGGCGGTTTTACTTGCTTTCGATCCAACCGACCTTGTTCGGCGGGGTCTCGCTGATCCGCGACTGGGGCCGGATCGGCACGACCGGCCAGACGATGGTGCAGACTTTCGATGCCAGCGCTGAAGCGGGCGAAGCATTCGGACGGCTGGAGCGCGCCAAGCGCAGGCGCGGATACACCTCTGCTGAGGAGAGAGTCTGAGGTTTCGTCAATTTCCCGGGGATTACGGATCCACTTACGATGCCTGGAACGTGAAGTGACAGAAACCGTTGAGCCTGACGGGACGATTTGAAACGCTTCATGATCCGCCGCGTTGCCGCGTCGGCTGATGAGAATTCTCAGCCCGATTGTTGAGAGCTCTGTGCTGGCGATGTTCGACGAAAAAGCCCATCTTCGCCCTCGCAGCGCCGTGCGAACGCTTGTCCGTGATCATCACGCGCGGCGGCGTGCCGGCGGATTTCAAGAGCTTCTTCATGAGCCGCTGGGAAACCGGAAATACAACCAAACGGCATAGCTGATCACTTCCGATGGGAAGCGATGGCGGCGATAAAGAGGGTCCCGGGCGGTCGGCATGCCGGTCGTCTACCCCTCGGCCGCTCCAATTCGTTAACTTGACGGTACCCGCTGCTCGTCGACAGCGATGGCACGATCATCGCGGGCGAAGGCCGATACCTGGCCGCGCGAAAGCTCGGTCTCCTCGAGGCGCCGGTCAGCTGACCGGTCTTTCCGAAGCGCAGCGTCGCGCGCTCGCCCTTGCCGACAACCGCATCGCGCTGTCGGTGGTCCGGCGGCTCGTCGGATACGGGCGCTTCGACGGGGGCGAGACGGCCCGCGTGATGGCACGTCTCTACGCCGCGGCGCGCCTGCTGGTGAACTTCTTCCAGCCGTCATTCAAGCTCAAAGAGAAGCGCCGCGAGGGTCCGCCCACGGCGACATCAACCCCTGAGTCGCGCTTGCAGTGCCTGCCGATTGGCAACGACGTTGCTGAGGTTCAGCTGGTCTGGCTCCCGTCCTTGCGCCAATTGCCTAACCAGCTCCCGCGTGCCGTCCACGACAAAGACGCCGCAATCACAAGTGTTCTGCTGCTGGGCCATGCCGGCGGGCTGCAGGGCGAGGTTCAGCCTTTCTGCGAGTTGTCTTGCATGCGTCTCGTTGTATCTCCCGTAGGAATCGTAGTGATAGGCGACAGGCCGTTGCCGGTTGCTGCGATCAACGAACAGCAGCGACCAATGCCTGCCGCGGTCCGTAGCACTGGCATCGTTCACTGGCAGCAACAGGAAGTCGGCTGTATCGTTATCACGCCGATCATGGACGATGCGATGGAATACGCGTAGCACGTCGCTCTCCGCGCCCAGGCGCAGCCGCAGCGCTTCGAGGGGATCTACGAACCGCGTCCGGGCGGCGAGATCCGAATCGCTCCTCTGCAAATCCAGCTCCTGAAGCTGGTAATCCCTGAGGATATGCTCGTCGCCCAGCCATTCCGTGTCCTCGAGCACCAGCCCGCGGTTATGGGACAAGGCTATCGGATTCAACGCCCCGATCTGAGCATCGGAGGAGGTGATCGGAAACCGCCGCACGATATCGTCGCGCAATGGGGACGGTGCGGGCGCGGTCAGATCAACCAATGGAAGACCGTCGTAGGTGTCTGAACGAGCCCTGGCAGAAGGCGCTGGCGCAAAGTGAGCACTGTCATCCAACTCGGCCGCATCCGGATCAAGCAGTGCCCCAAACCCACGATAGAGATCCTGAGCCCTGGCAGTTGATGGTGATGCCGGTTCTTGCATCTGCCGCGCAAGCTCCTCGCTCAACCACGCCAAAGCGTCATCGTCCGAGTGGGCGGACACCGGAGAAAGCCCCTGCGGCGAGCCGAGCTGTCGAGCGCCCTGGTGATGCCCCGGTACCGGGCCGGCAAACGGCGGCGGAAAGCCAGGCGCCCGGCTCCAAGCATTGTCGCGCAACTCAAATGATGTGGGCGAATTCGGATTAAACGATACCTCAAGACCGCCGTAGGTGTCTGAGCGAGCCCTGGCAGAAGGCGCTGGCGCAAAGTGAGCACTGTCATCCAACTCGGCCACATCCGGATCAAGCAGTGCCTTAAATCCACGATAGAGATCCTGAGCCCTGGCAGTTGATGGTGATGCCGGTTCTTGCATCTGCCGCGCAAGCTCCTCGCTCAACCACGCCAAAGCGTCATCGTCCGAGTGGGCGGACACCGGAGAAAGCCCCTGCGGCGAGCCGAGCTGTTGAGCGCCCTGGTGATGCCCCGGTACCGGGCCGGCAAACGGCGGCGGAAAGCCAGGCGCCGGGCTGCAAGCATTGTCACGCAACTCAAATGATGCGGGCGAATTCGGATTAAACGACACCTCAATACCGCCGTAGGTATTTGAGCGAGCCCTGGCAGAGTGCGTTGGCGCTGCTTCCACGGTCGGCCGGGCAGGTTCCTGCCCAGCTTGGACTATGTCCTGCGCCTGCTCAGGAGGAACCTCGGGCCACGATGGGCCGTCTTCCACCATTAAGCGCAGATCCTGATCGTAACCTTCCGGGAGGACCAATGGCCGACTGACAGCTCGCTGCCGCGCGCTGTGCTGCGCAGCGGCGCCCCCGACGTACGTCGCGACCGCATGCGGCGCCGTGACATCTTCGTAGCCGCTCCGCAGCAGCATCGGCTGCGTCTCCCATGACGACGTACCCTGTTGATGGGTAGGCGCCGGTGTCGGCTGGCCGCCTGAATTGGCGATCTCGCTCAGCTGCCGCTCGCCGGCAACGCCTTGCGGATTGTTTAGGGTCCTCTGCCTCTTCGCTGGCCTCAACTCAGCTGTGTCATGCTCATCGTTGATGAGGACCTCCTCGCTTGGCAGGCGGTTGCTCCTGGCAAGCGCAGCCATCGGCTCGTCCGGGGACTGCTGGCGGTCGGGCTCTCCGGGATCCGGTGCCTGGTCATGGCGCGCGGCTGGCTCGAGAGATGACGACGAGCGGGGTTCGTCCATCAGCCCCAAAAGCAAATCCTGATCGCGGCCTTCCGCGGGAAGCTCCTCTGGCCGACGGCCAGTTTCCTGCGACGCGCTGTGCTGCGCAGCGGCGGCGTCGACGCGCCTCGGCTCCATCAGTACCGTGTCTTCGGGATTGATAAAGGCCACGTTCTGGGGGTGAGGATTCAGCTTAGCGCGTCGTGAGATCGGCACTTCGCCCGTCGACCGCAAGGTCCGGAGATAGTCGATTGCCTGAACGAGTGTCTTTGGATTACCCTCTCCGGTGAACTCGAGCACCTCACCGCCATCGGTCAGCGACTTATTGTCGAGCCGATCACGAATGCTCGGTTTTTCTTTTGCGAAAAGCCAACGGCTAAAGCTACGAAGAGAACCTCCGTGCTGCTCGGCAGCGGATTTGCTGAACCCGCCCTTGATGAGGGCCCTCTCAAGCCCCGAAATAAGGGGAGCATCCACGGAATAAAGAGGCTGCTTCCTCTTCCCTATCACAATCCAAGTTGACTGCGGCGCCGAGGACGACGCGCCGGGTTCATCCATCAGCCCCAAAAGCAAATCCTGATCATGGCCTTCCGCAGGAAGCAATTCCTCTGGCCAACTGCCACCCTTCTGCGACGCAATGTGCTGCGCAGCGGCGTCGCCGACCCGCCTCGACTCCCTCAGGGCCGCCTCTTCGGGATCAATATGGCGCTCGTGCTCCATCGCCTCAGCGCCGGCCTGCGATTTTCGGAGACGACCCAGTGCGGCACCAATCCTGAAATCAGCACCGGCGACCTTCCTATAGCTCTCGACATCTCCATCAAACGACGTGCCGAGCCCAGCAGCAATGCCCGGCCTGTTGTTGTCACGCAGGTAGTCGCTGAAACTGCGAAGAGCAGTTGCATCCTTCCTGCTTGCATCCTTCTTGCCGGTATCTGTCGCTGCTTCGTTTTTGTACTCTTCGATGAGAGCCGCGTCCTGGGGATAAGGATGCAACTCAGTGCGGCCTGCGATCCGCACGACTCCGCCCGTCGACTGCGAGGTTCGGAGATGAACTATCGCCGCAAGAAGCCTTAAGGGATTACCCTTTCCGATGAACTCGCGCGCATCAGCGGTCAGTGACTTTTCGTCGTCGAGCCGAGCAGCAATGGGATCTTTGTTATTTGCGAAGAGCCAGTGGCCAAAGCTGAGAAGAGTACGTACATAGCCCCTGGCAGTGCGTTCGGCGGCGTTCCCATTACGGAGGGCCTCCTCAAGCCCCGAAATAAGGGGAGCATCCTCGGTATGAAGAGGCTGCTTGTCGTGCCCTATCAAAATTCCAGTTGACTGAGCCGGCTGCGGCGCCGAGGACGACGGGCCGGGTTCGTCCATCCGGCCCAAATCCTGATCGTGGCCTTCCGCAGGAAGCAATTCCTCTGGCCAACTGCCAGCTTTCTGCCACGCACTGTGCTGCGCAGCGGCGTCGCCGACCTGTCTCGACTCCATCAGGGCCGCGTCTTCGGGATCAATATGGCGCTCGAGCTCCATCGCTTTAGGGCCCGCCTGTGATTTTCGGAGATGAGCCAGAGCGGCACCGATCCTCGAATCAGCACCGGCGTCCTTCTTATAGCTCTTGACATCTCCATCCAGCGCCTTGCCTGAAAGCCGACCAGCAATGCCCTTCTTGTTGTTTTCACGCAGGTAGTCACTGAAACTGCGAAGAGCCGTTGCATCCTTCCTGGCTTCTTCCTTCTTGCCGGTATCTGTCGCTGCTTCGTTTTTGTACTCTTCGATGAGAGCTGCGTCCTGGGGATAAGGATGCAACTCAGTGCGGCCTGCGATCGGCACGATTCCGCCCGTCAACCGCGAGGTCCTGAGATGGTCTATTGCCCTAAGGAGTGTCGCGGGACGCTTTTCGAACAACTCGCGCGCATCAGCGGTCAGTGACTCTTCGTCGTCGAGCCGAGCAAAAATGCTCTTTTTGTTATTTGCGTAGAGCCTCTGGCCAAAGCTGCGAAGAGAAGATAGATAGTTTCGGACGGTGCGTTCGGCGGCGCTCCCATTCCGGAGGGCCTCCTCAAACCCCGCAATAAGGGGAACATCCTCGGAATGAAGAGGCCGCTTCTTGTGCCCTATCGCAACCCCAGTTGACTGAGCCGGTTGCGGCGCCGAGGACGGCGGGCCGGGTTCGTCCATCGGACCCAAAAGCAAATTCTGATCATGGCCTTCCGCAGGAAGCAATTCCTCTGGCCAACTGCCAGCTTTCTGCAACGAACTGTGCTGCGCAGCAGCGTCGCCGACCTGCCTCGACTCCTTCAGGGCCGCGTCTTCGGAATCAATATGGCGCTCGAGCTCCATCGCCTTAGCGCCCGCCTGCGATTTTCGGAGATGAGCCAGAGCGGCACCGATCCTTGAATCAGCACCGGGGGCCCTCTTATAGCTCTTGACATCTCCATCCAACGCCTCGTCTGAAAGACGAGCAGCAATGCCCTTCTTGCTGTTTTCACGCAGGTAGTCGCTGAAACTGCGAAGAGCAGTTGCATTCTTGCTTGCATCCTTCTTGCCGGTATCTGTCGCTGCGTCGTTTTTGTACCCTTCGATCAGAGCTGCGTCCTGGGGATAAGGATGCAACTCAGTGCGGCCTGCGATCGGCACGATTCCGCCCGTCGACCGCGAGGTCCTGAGATGGTCTATTGCCCTAAGGAGTGTCGCGGGACGCTTTTCGAACACGCGCGCATCAACGGTCAGCGACTCTTCGTCGTCGAGCCGAGCAGCAATGGGATCTTTGTTATTTGCGAAGAGCCACTGGCCAAAGCTGCGAAGAGAATATAGATTATTTCGTGCGGTGCCTTTGGCGGCCCCGCCCTTGATGAGGGCCTTCTCAAGCCCCAAAATAAGGGGAGCATCCTGGGAATAAAGGGGGCTTTTGCTGAGCCTTCTCAGAATCCCTTTTGACTGAGCCGGCTGCGGCGTCGAGGCGGCCGGCATTGCTCCTTCACCTGAACTGCCGATCTCGCTCAATTGCCGCTCAAAGGTCGCTGCGGCTGCGGACGGAGCCGCGGGTGAGCTCTCTTGCGGGCCCGTGCTGTCCGATTGTTCACGCACCCGCTTGGTCGAGGGGAAATCCATCCGTTCTCACTTTCAAAATATGAACCAGGGCTTCGATCTGGCATGCTGGCGATCAGCAACAAACCACCCTTTACAGCCCTCGATAGACCCGCACCGGGAGCATCTGCGGATTTCACGGATCGTGAGCATCGATTTCGCGCGATCGTGAGCACTGAATTCAGACGATCGTGAGCAGCCCGCTACGGCCGATGGGAGATAGAGTCAGTGTTCTGGTTGGCCGTCAAGGGTGATGGTTTTGGCGCTGCGTTTTCGCATGCTTTCTCCGGTGAGCTGGAGGCGGTGGGCGTTGTGGACGAGGCGATCGAGAATGGCGTCGGCGACCGTGGGGTCCCCAATGGCTCCATGCCAGGTGTCCACGGGGAGCTGACTTGTGACGATGGTGGATGCGCGGCCATGTCGGTCCTCGAGGATTTCGAGCAGATCGCGGCGTTCCGCGGCGGTGAGCACCGATAGTCCCCAATCATCCAAAATCAGAAGCTGAGCGCGGCCGAGGCTTTTGAGGAGCCGGGCGTAGCGTCCGTCTCCGCGCGCGAGCGCCTCGAACAGCCTTGGAACGCGATGATAGAGGACTGATCGGTTGTCGCGGCAGGCCTTGTGGCCGAGCGCGCAGGCTAACCAACTTTTGCCCAGGCCGGTTGCCCCGGTGACGAGCAAATTCTCGTGGCGATCGATCCAGCGACCTTCGACGAGTTTGGCGAAAACGGCGCGGTCGATGCCCCGCGGGGTGCGCAGATCGACGTCCTCGACGCAAGCAGTCTGGCGCAGTGCGGCGATCTTGAGGCGCGTGGTGAGCCGCCTGGTGTCGCGTTCGGCGGCTTCGCGGTCGACCAACA
The DNA here is from genome assembly GCF_038965675.1 of Bradyrhizobium sp. B039. Taxonomy (NCBI): domain Bacteria; kingdom Pseudomonadati; phylum Pseudomonadota; class Alphaproteobacteria; order Hyphomicrobiales; family Nitrobacteraceae; genus Bradyrhizobium; species Bradyrhizobium sp. B039. Next base: position 7,790,938 of record NZ_CP152416.1, on the reverse strand, counting down.
GGCCGATGCGATCTTCGAACGGCAGGGCTTCGAGATCGGGCGATCGGCGCTGCTCCTCGAAGGCCTTGGCCATTCCGGTCAGTCGGCGCCGTAGCTTTTGACGAGCGCCAGAATGCCAAGGCAGGTTCGAAAGCCTTGTTCTGGATGGGGCCGGGCGTCGATCACGGCCTGGAAAAACGCTGCTGTCGAAGGACCGATCCGCTCGCCGGCGGCGATCACCGCGGCGGGGGTCTATTCGCCGTAGCGGCGATGGGCGCTGGGCATGTGGTCGGCGATGGTGGTGTGTCCGCGTCGGTTGGGCGCGCGGGCATGGCTGGCGATCCGCTGGCCCTTGTGGAAGATCTCGACCGTCCGATCGTCGATACGGGCATCGACCAGCTCGCCAATCAGACGATACGGCGCGGAGTACCAATGGCCGTCGACCTCGACATGATAATCGGGAGCGAGGCGGCAGCGCTTCCAGCGTGCGAAGGCATAAGGCTGATCTGGCAGCGGGGTTAGCTTGGGTTTGTCGAGTTCGGCAAACAGTTCGGCGCGGCTTGAGCCGAAGCCACGCATTTGACGAGCATTGAGTTCGTCGACGAGTGTCTTGATGGCGGCGTTGAGCTCGGCCCGGGAAAAGAAGCGCTGATTGCGCAGCCGGGCCAGAATCCAGCGCTGGGCGATTTGCACCGCGACCTCGACCTTCGCCTTGTCTTTTGGGCGCCGCGGCCGTGCGGCGAGAATGGCCGTGCCGTAATGGCTCGCCATCTCGGCATAAGTGCGATTGAGGCCGGGATCGTAGCGGTCGGGGTTGCTGACGGCGGCTTTGAGGTTGTCGCAGACCACGAACGTCGCCGTTCCGCTCAAAAACGTGAACAAGTTGACGTGGGCCCGGATCCAGTCGGCCAAGCTCTCGCTGGGGCAGGCCTCGGCGTAGGTGTAGTTCGAAGCGCCCATCGCCGCGACGAACAGCTTCATCGGCTGCACTTCCCCGGTCAGGGGATCGACGATGTCGATGGTGTCGCCGGCGAAATCCACGAACACCTTCTCGCCGCCCAGATGAATCTGCCGCATCGAAGGTCGGACCCGCCCCTTCCAGGCCTCGTAGGTAGTGCAGAACCACGTGTACCCGAAACCGTCGGGATTAACGGCGCGATACTCCTCCCAGAGCAGGCGACGGGTTACGTTGCGCCGGCGGAGCTCTTTATCGATGTAGCTCCAGTCGGGCACCGGCCGCTGCGGGCTCTGAGACGCTGGTCGTGGGGCCGGGAAAAGCAAAAGCTCCAGGTCTTCATCGGTCATTCCCTCCGGAAGCGGCCAGCTCAACCCAGCAGACGAGCTATGCGGGAAACTGGGTGATGACGGAATGAGATAGGCGGCGTATCGAGGCGGGTGTCGAGCCTGCCAGAACCTCAAGGAGAGCGATACGCCATGAACGAGCATAGCAACATTGTCCCACTGCGTCAGCCCGATGAGATCGACGATCCACTGACGAATATTTTGCGATCTGGTGCTCGGCAGCTGCTTGCGCAGGCTGTCGAGATGGAAGCCGAGGCGTTTCTCGCCGCGATGAAGGGCTTGAAGCGTCCCGATGGCCGCGACCGCCTCGTGCGGCACGGCCATGGTCCAGTGCGGACGATCCAGACGGGGATCGGCGCCGTCGAAGTCGCCCGGGTAAAGATTCGCGATCGCGCGGTGACCAGCGATGGCGAGCGGATCCGCTTCACCTCGGCGATCCTGCCGTTGTGGGCACGGCGCACGAAGAGCTTGGATGCACTTTTGCCGGTTCTGTACCTGCGAGGCATCTCGACGGGCGACTTCCAGGAGGCGCTGGCGGCGCTCTTGGGCAAGGATGCGCCGAATCTTTCTCCGGGGGTGGTTTCCAGACTGACGACGGAGTGGCAGCTCGAGTACGAGCGTTGGCAGAAGCGCGATCTGTCGGCGCGCCGGTACGTATACGTGTGGGCGGACGGCGTCTTCCTGCAGGCTCGCATGGAAGACCACAGCGAATGCATGCTGGTGCTGATCGGCGCGACGCCGGAAGGCAAGAAGGAACTCATCGGCTTCCAGGTCGGCGTGCGCGAGAGCACGCAGAGCTGGCACGAACTGCTCGTCGAGGCGAAAACCCGTGGGCTGAAGATCGCCCCGGAAATCGCCGTCGGTGACGGCGCGCTCGGCTTCTGGAAGGCGCTCGACGAGGTCTTTCCCGCCACGCGACATCAGCGGTGCTGGGTGCACAAAACCGCGAATATCTTGAACAAAGTCGCAGTGTCGGTACAGGCCAGCATGAAGAAGGATCTGCGCGAGGTCTATTTGGCGTCCAACCGAGCTTCGGCCGAAGTGGCGATCGATGTCTTTGCCGAGAAATACGGAGCGAAGTACGACAAGGCGGTCGAGTGCCTGACGAAAGATCGCGACGCAATGCTTGCGTTCTACGAATTCCCCGCCGAGCATTGGGACCACTTGCGGACGACGAATCCCATCGAAAGCGTGTTCGCGACGGTCCGGCACAGAACGGTGCGCACGAAAGGTTCGTTATCGTCAACGACTGCCAAGTTGATGGTGTTCAAGCTGCTCTGCGCCGCATCAAAGACCTGGCGGCGGCTGAAAGGCACAAATCAGTTGCCGAAGGTCAGCGCAGGTGTCAGATTCGAAAACGGCATCGAGGTCATCCAAGTGCCGGAAAACCACGCCGCCTGATCGCCTCGTCACCCAAAATCCCGCATAGCTCAGACGAACTTAGGTTACGTTCTGACACAGGAGACATCAATGCTGTCTCCTCGGTCCTCCTTAGCTTAGCAGTTGCTGACTGATTTGTTTGCCCTAAGAAATTGGGGGCTACAGTACAAACCAGTTGCTGCCGATGCTCGCTGCGGCGAGGACACCTGTGTGATAGCCCGGCCGTGGTGGGGACGTGTTGCGCCGAGCACGTTTGACGGGTTGGACCAGAGGTCTGCCACACATGATGTGGGAGCTTGACGATAGCCGGAGCGCTGGGAATCGATAACGAAGCGGCGGCCCTATAGACAAGTCCAACCCGCACGCGTCAGCGGACGTAACAATTCCTTGGGCTGGGCATCGTTCAAAGCGCTTTCACCGGAAAAGCGGTGACCAAGACATGAGGGGCGTCCTGGCGAAGCTCCATTTCGTCGTCACCGCGGCTGGGCTGAGCACAACCAATCTCGTGCTTGCCGAGCGCTCTCGGGAACCGCTCTGCAATGGAGCATATAGCTTCGCTCCAGGTGGAGTTAAATGCTAGGGGCGCTGATCGCTCTGGGCCGGCATTACTTTGATCACGACCTGGAATGAATCGAGCCGGCGTACCCTCCGTCTCTCGCAAGGTCAAAGGTTGTTTTGCAGCCGACAGTAGCCGGTAATGCTTTGGCGGGCAAGAATTAGCTCCTAATAACGTTAGGGCAGGTCGCGGTTCCGGCCGCAAAGAGGTTGCCCGGTGCGTGATCGTCGTTAGATCGGACAAGAACGCGCAGTTGATCGAATCAGATGCGGCCTCGGTCGCCATATGCCTGCAGTGCGCTGTCGAGACACTTGACTAACTCTTGTACGCCGAATGGTTTGGCGAGGAAGCCGATCGCTCCGGCGTCCAAGGCTGACGCGCGTACGCGCTCGTTGGGGAAAGCTGTAATGAAAATGAAGGGTGCTTGGTAACCACGCGTCCGCATCTCTGCCAGCAGCTCCAGCCCGCTCATCGCTGCCATCTGCACATCAGTTATGACGCAGGATATCTCGTTCAACCGCGGCGACCGCAGGAGCGCCTCGGCCGAGGCAAATATCTGCACGACGTAGCCACGCGATTTCAAAAGGTTTTCTGTCGCCGCACGGACCGAGGGGTCGTCGTCAACGACGGAAATCAAAGGCGTGGACAAGATGAGCCCTCCCGACGCAGTACAGCGGCTGCCAAACCGTCAGCCACTTTCGCGAAAGTGGGCTTAAGTGATGGAATTGTAAAATCATACTTGGGTTTGTTCAGTGTGATTGGCGCTAATTCCGAGCGTCTCGCTCATTCTGATCAAGTCAGCCAGCGAGCGGGCACGCATCTTTTTCATTACGTGTCCCCGGTAGATCTTGACGGTGATCTCGGCGAGCCCAAGTTCGGCGGCTACCTGCTTGTTCATCAGCCCCGTCGCGACCAGTTTCATCACTGCCTGTTCTCGCGGGCTTAGGGTCTCAAATAGAGATTTCAGGTTCGCCACGGTTCGCTGAGCTTCTCGTCTTTTGCGATCGCGTTCGGTCGCCGCAACGACGGCATCAAGCAGTTCCTGATCGCGGAAGGGCTTGCTGAGGAAATCGACCGCGCCTCCCTTCATGGCCCTGACGGTCATGGGAATGTCGCCATGGCCGGTAATGAAGATGATTGGGATGTGTATGTTCAACCTGGCGAGCTCGGTCTGGTAGTCAAGGCCGCTCAGGCCCGGCAGCCGGACATCAAGAACTAGACAGCTTGTGACGTCCGGCATTGTGCTCTGCAGCATTTCACGGGCCGATCCGAACGCCACGACCTCCAAGCCTACCGATCGAAAAAGGTTCGTAAGCGAGCGACGCATAGAGATGTCATCCTCGACGACAAAGACGATTGCCTTCGTCGAAGCCTCGGTATGTCCGCCTTGGCCTCTCCAGTCAAATCGTCCTGTCACGAGATGGCCTCCTTATGCAGCGGAAGGGCAAACTGGAACGTCGCGCCCGGTCCATTTTTCTGAACCACTGAAATTCGTCCTCCGTGAACTTCCACGATCGACCGGCAGATCGAAAGGCCCATTCCTAGGCCGCTCGATTTGGTGGTGAAGAAGGGGTCCAAGACGCGGTCCGCGTCATTCTCGGCGATCCCGACGCCGCAATCGGTCACGGAAAGCTGCACGTACCCCAGATCGTCCGTAGATGATTGAATCAGAAGTTCACGCGGCCGGTCTGTAACTGCGTCCATGGCCTCGATTCCGTTCATCACCAGATTGATGATCACTTGTTGTAGCTGAATTCGATCACCGAGGACCCTAGGCAGCGCAGACGCCAACTCGCTTCGCAACGTCACTTGGTGGCTCACCAGCTCTCGTGTTACCAGCGCGCTGACGTCCCTAACCACCTGATTAATGTCGAGCGGCACCATCTCGATCTCGCCCTTCTTCGCGAGTGCGCGAATACTACGGATCACCTCGCTTGCCCGGATTGCATCTTCTATGATCCATTCGACTGAAGAGCGCGCGGCTGCAAGATTGGGAACATCGCGAGCCATCCAGCCGAGGCACGCATCGGCGTTGCTGAGGATAGCGGCGAGTGGTTGGGTTATCTCGTGGGCGATAGAAGTTGTCATTTCTCCCAAGGTCGTTACACGCGTCACATGTGCAAGCTCCGCCTGTGCCTTTCGCAGCTCTTGTTCGGCCTGATCAGCGCGAATGGTAGCGGTGATGTCAGTGCTGACGCCGCGATAGCCCAAAAAATTTCCGTTTCCGTCGAAGAAGGGCTTGCCACTAGTGCGGACGTAGATCGGAGATCCCATCCTATTTACGGTACGGTAGATGAGATCCCGGAACGGCAGGTGTGCCTGCAACGTCGCCCGATGCTGACGCCACTTCTCCGGTTCTTCTTCCATGTCGCACGCGATGTCCCAGCGAAGCAGGCCCGTTAACCCTGTCGCCAAAATTCCCGCAGCGCTGGTGTGCTCGGACAAGTGAGTGACCCGATGATCTGGCCCGGTTTCCCAGAGCCAGTCGGAAGCAGTCTCGGCATAGTCGCGAAAGCGCTGTTCGCTCTCGCGCAGCGCTACAAGCGTGTTTTCCAAGCGTTCCCTAGCTGCGTGTTGCTCGGTAACATCCATATGTGTTCCGATCAGCTCGCTGACATTACCATCGCTGCCGACGACAACGTGTGCAACGGAGTGTATGCGCCTTATCCCGCCATCTGGCAGAATAACACGGAAATCATATTCGAACCGTTCGTGCTCCTGGTCAATCGCCTGACGCTGCACCTCCTGCAACCCTGGCAAGTCTTCCGGATGGATGCGCGATCGAATAGTCTCTAGCGAAACCGGCTCTTGTGGGTTAAAGCCAAACAGGCGGTCGACCTCAGCGGAGCGATAAACGAAATCTCGTGTGTGGACGTCCCAGGACCAGCTGCCTGTGTGAGTGAGATGCTGAGCCTCGGCCAGATAGGCCTCGCTTCGGCGCAACTGCTGTTCTGCTCGCCTAGCTGCCGTAATATCGGTGGCTGCCCCAACAAACTCAATTTCACCAGAGGCGGTTCGCGTGACTCGTGCCTGCGCATGGATGTGCTTCACGGAGCCGTCAGGTAGCAGCAGCCGGTACTCGTGCTCGAAATCCCTCAGGTCTCGCATCGCTTCATCGATAATCTCTTTGACAGAAGCCCTATCATCTGGGTGCGTGCGCTCAATGACGAGTTGTGGCGCCGGTGTCGTCTGAAGATCGATTTGGAAAATCCGAAATGTCTCCTTAGACCAGAAGGCCTCGCCGGTAGAGGCGTTCCAGCTGAAGCTGCCTGTATGACTCAACTCCTGCGCGTGAGCCAAATGCGCTTCGCTCCGCTGCAGCGCAAGCTCGGTCTGCTTGCGCTCCGTAATATCTTCGCACGCCATGAGGATGACGGGGCGGTCGCCGGCCCAAAGCATGGCCTTGGCGTTTTCACGCACCCACAATACAGAACCGTCCTTCCTGACTTTCCGGACGTCCCAAGTGCGCGATTGTCCAACATCCTCAAGACACGTCTGAATGCATTTGCGGACGAATGCGCGATCCTCCTCCAGAAATACGTCGAGCACGGATTGGCCCAATAGTTCTGCACAAGCAAATCCCAGTTGTGTCGCGCCCAACGTATTGACGTTGAGGACAATGCCGGCCTCATCGACCATGAAGTACATGGCTGGATTGTGCTCGAAAATTGCGCGCCACCGTTTTTCACGATCCTCCAAATCCGAGGCACTCCGCTGAAGCTTGGCCGCAGCCACACGTGCAGCCTCTCTTTCCTGGCGGAGTTTTCCAATCAGGTACGTTCCGACAACAGAGACAATAAGAAATGCAACAACCACAGGAACATCGCGGGGATCATCGATTCGTAAACTAAACGCCGGCGGCGCAAAGTAGTATGCGAGAGCAGCGATTGCGACGATGCAAAGCGCTGATGAAGCAATGAAGCTGCCCATCAACGAAAATAGTAAGACTACTAACAAATAGGCGAACGCCGCGGCGGCGAAATGCGCCTGAAAGTACACGCAAGTCAGTGTAACCGCGGCTAGCGCTATGCTGCCCAAGGTCAACTGAGGGGCTGAACGTTTGAAACTGCTGATCCTATACATTTTGAGACCGTCCGGCCTGTTATCCGGCGGGAGAGCTATAGCATTTTAGGCAAAAATGAGGCAATCTTGAACACTTGGGTCCGCATGATAGCGTGTGCAAGATCGATCATCGGCTGCCGAACTCAGCACGGGCGGGGAAAAAACGCATTATAAACATACGTATATTTGTCCTAAACCTTTCAGTAGGTGTCGCTGACGCGACTTTAGTCGAAGCTGAAACGTCCGCTTTTGCGCATCGCTCGAGCCTACGGCCAATGCGCCCCATTAGGCCGCGGAATGAGGACAGTGGTTTCAGTTCAGCCGATAGGTTCGAAGGCGCGCCTCCGGACCGGCAAGGATCAGAAAAAAGCTGCCCAATGACTCGTCTTCCCGACACAGCCGCTCCCGCGAAGAAAGCGCAAGTTCGCCTGCCGACACAGAAGCCGGAGTCGCGCGAGTCCTACGCGCGATGATGATTCGTTCCAATCTTATCGCGCTTTAGCTGCGAAAAACTGGTTCCGCTGGAAGCGAGCGGCGTCGCAGAACGCAGGGCAGCCTCGTATGACTCGCCACGGCTTTGTCGAGTGCCATTCACGCTGATCACACCCACCATGCTCTGCTAACGCAGCGCGCATCGTAACGAGAACGACAAGCTGCGTCCGCAGGATCCCTACGTCGTCCTTAATCGCGTGAGGCAAGTGGAGCGACGTGCATATGGATCTTCGTAGGCGGACCAATACCTACTCCGTCAGTCCCGTCATCGGCTTGGCAAAAATGTTGCACAAGCGTTCAGATGGCCGGTAGCCCTTGAGTGCGAAAGCGAAACCCTGAAAAAGCTCCTGCCTCTTTTCTCGCTAGTACCCACTTTTCTTGGAACGTGAGTCGTGATTCAAGGTCGGGATGATACCCGAAGCAAGAGAAGTCCACCTTTCGAGGAAAGATCGCAAGGTGCTTGAGGCGTGCTGTCGCTCACCGGTGACGTTGCAGCGCGATTTGAAGCGGGCGCGGATAGTTCTGTTGGCGGCGGATGGGCGCAGCACCCGGTCGATCGCCAAGGAAGTTGGGGTCCAGCCGCGGATTGTCAGCCTTTGGCGGCATCGCTATGCCGACCATGGCCTTGAAGGGCTGCAAGACAAGCCGCGGCCTGGCAAGCAGCCGATCTATACGAAGACGACCGACAAGCGGATTCTGAAGCTGCTGGATAAGCCGCCACCGCAAGGGTTTGCGCGCTGGACCGGCCCCCTGCTGGCCGAGGCGCTGGGCGATGTCGATGTCCAATATGTCTGGCGGTTCCTGCGCAGCCACAAGATTGACCTGGTGGCTCGCAAGTCCTGGTGCGAGAGCAACGACCCGAACTTTACGGCCAAAGCCGCCGATGTTGTCGGCCTCTATGTCGCGCCGCCGGCGAAGGCCATTGTGCTGTGCGTGGACGAGAAGCCCTCGATCCAGGCTTTGGAGCGAGCGCAGGGTTATCTGAAGTTGCCCAATGGCCGCGCCTTAACCGGCCAAAGCCACGATTACAAGCGGCATGGCACCACAACATTGTTTGCGGCGCTCGAAGTCGCCACCGGAAAGATCATCGCGACCCATTCAAAACGCCGGCGCCGCGTCGAGTTTCTCGATTTCATGAACAGCGTCACCGCGACTTTTCCGAACCGCAAGCTTCACGTCATCCTCGACAACCTCAACACCCATAAAAAGAACGAGGACTGGCTCAAGGCCCACCCCAACGTGCAATTTCATTTCACGCCGACAAGTGCGTCATGGCTCAATCAGGTCGAAGTATGGTTTTCCATCTTGCAGGGGCAGTCGCTCAGCGGCACCTCCTTCACGAGCCTCAAGCAGCTTCAGGAACACATCGATGCCTACGTCAACGCATACAACGACAGAGCCGAGCCCTTCGTCTGGACCAAGAAAAAGGTCCGTCAACGCCGTTTCAAAGGCCGCCGTATCACTCAGCTCTGATTCCGGGTACTAGGGTCTGTACCTAAATAGCGCCACGTGATTCTCTTGCCTACGTGTTGATTCGGGGGCGAGAGAATGCGCGCTGGTTTGTTTTGGCTGAACGACAGGCAATGGGCGCGTATCGAACCGCATCTGCCGAGGGGACTGACGGGGCCGGATCGGGACGACGACCGACGCATCGTCAGCGGCATCATTCACATGCTGCAATCGGGTGCACGATGGCGTGATTGTCCACGTGAATACGGCCCTTACACGACGATCTACAATCGCTTCAATCGCTGGGCCAAGCGAGGACGATGGTGCGCAATCTTCGAAGCGCTGGCCAAGCCTGGCGAAGACGGCGTCGTACTGTCGCTCGACTCGACCTCGATTAAAGCTCACCGGTGTGCCTCCGGCGGAAAAGGGGGGAGCACAATCAAGCAATCGGCCGCTCGCGCGGAGGCCGCACGACAAAAATCCATGCGCTGAGCGATCCGCTCTGCCGGCCGGTCGTCCTGCATCTGACTCCAGGCCAGGATGCCGATATCGCTGCGGCTCCCGATGTCCTGGCGCTCGCGCCACCCATGAGCGTGCTCCTCGCCGACAAAGGGTATGATGGCGACAAGCTTCGCGGCGCAATCATTCGTCGTGGCGCCAAGCCCGTAATCCCCAATAAATCTAACCGTGTCGTCATCCATCGCTTCAACAAACGCGCCTACAAAGGACGAAATGTCATCGAACGCTGCTTTTGCAGGCTCAAGGACTTCCGGCGCATCGCCACGCGATATGACAAGCTCGCCCGTAATTTTTTGGCCGCTGTTCATCTCGCCGCTCTCGTCGCATATTGGCTCAATTGAGTCTGGACCCTAGCCTCTCAGGGGCAGCTGCCCTGGCTGCGGCGCGGAATAATGCTGTGCGCCGGAGAGCGCAGGGGGAGTATTCGTGTCCGAATGGCGGCGGTTCAGATCCGGGACCTACCTCATGTGCTTGTAGTGTCGATAGTAGTGGAAGCGGTGGACTTGTTGAGCCGAGTCTGCAGCGTCACGTGATCGAGCTCGCTTTCCCACCAGGATACGAACACAGCCGCGATGCCATTGCCGATGATGTTGGTGAGGGCGCGCACCTCGCTCATGAACTTGTCGATAGAAAACACGATTGCCATGCCCGGCACCAGAGCTGGGTTTACTACCGATAATGTCGCAGCGAGCGTGATAAAGCCTGCGCCGGTGACGCCGCTTGCTCCCTTCGAAGTTAGCATTGCTACTAGCAGGATCGTGAGCTGCTGGCCAAAGCTGAGATCGACACCGAGTGCCTGGGCAATGAACAATGTTGCAAGTGTCATATAGATATTGGTGCCGTCAAGGTTGAAGGAGTAGCCAGTCGGCACCACCAGCCCGACCACCGGCTTGGAGCAGCCCAGCCGCTCGAGCTTCTCCATCAATTGAGGGAGCGCGCTTTCGGAGGATGAAGTACCGAGCACGATCAGAAGCTCGTCTTTAATATAGATAAGGAACTTGAAGATTGAAAAGCCGACGAGGCGGGCGATCAGACCAAGCACGACTACTACGAATAGGGCAGCAGTCACGTAAAACAGCGCGATCAGACCGATCAGATTGCCGAGTGCTGCGGGCCCGAACTTGCCGACTGTGAAAGCCATGGCGCCGAAGGCGCCGATCGGGGCCGCTTTCATTACAATAGCTATTACCCCGAACACCGCGTGCGCGACGTCGTCAATCATGCCGCGCAGACGCTCGCCACGCTTTCCCAACGCCATCAGCGAGAAGCCAAAAAGGATCGCGAACAGGAGAACCTGCAGAACATCGCCGCGAGCGAAGGCGCCGACCACGCTATCGGGAATGATGTTGAGAATAAAGTCGACGGTTTTCGAGGCTTCCGCCTGCTTGACGTAATTGGCGACCGCCGCAGCATCCGGTTTGACCGCAAGGCCATGGCCAATCCGGACCAGATTGCCCATGGCAAGGCCCAACAGCAAGGCAAAGCTGGAGACGATCTCGAAATAGAACAGCGCCTTGACGCCGACGCACCCGACTTTCTTGGCATCTTGAATATGCGCAATGCCAGACGTGACGGTGCAGAAAATAATGGGCGCGATCACCATCTTGATGAGCTTGATGAACCCATCACCGAGCGCCTTGACCCAGTCGTTTGTGGCGACAGACGGCCATAGGCAGCCAACCATGGCGCCAATTAGGATTGCGATCAGCACCTGGACGTAGAGTATCTTATACCAAGCTTGCGACGCGCGCACAGGCGCCGCGGTTGCCATGGTGGTCATGACGCTTCCTTCCCGAATATACTCGAATGTGTGCCGCGGCTCGGTGAGAGGCGACAGTGTCATACGAGACTAATCATTATAGCCTTGCGCGATTGAAGACGCGTCCGAGAGCCGGCGCGTCTTTCCAAAGGCAGGCGTTTAGTTGCGTTGTCCTTTCTCGCTAAGCAAGATATGCACCAAATCCCAAACTGCGGCGGACTAAAAAGTCGCGGACAATGGCCTCCCTTCGGTGGCATCGGCTTGAGTGCTCTTAGCCGTGTTCGCAAGGTCGAACATTAGGCTGCAGCGTAGCGCGCATTAGCGGAATGCTGGAGTGTTGAGATCGTGCAGCAGTACGTGCAGTTGGTAAAATTGCTATTTTGGATTGAACGCATTTACCGAATGGAAGTCTGGCTAGGAGCTGCGTTGCCCGGGTAGGACCTCTGATGGATGACTGCGTTTTTCCGCAAGCGGCCAATCTCGTCGATGACGCGGCGTTTGTCTCCACGCCTGTGCTGACGATGTGCAAGCTAAGCCGGTCAGGGGAGCGGCCGTCGCTCGCGGCCCCTCGCGCCTTTGCCGCGTCGCCGAACCAGCCTTACGACGAGTTTTCAGCTACTTCGTTTGCGTAGCTGCCGACCGGCAGGCTTCTTGCGATCGGTTCAGCTACCGGCCCTGCGAGCACGGGATTTGAGCCGCCGACAAACCAAACAGGCATTTCTCGAGTCGAGTCTGCCGTTTTCGTTGGGCGGCTGTTGCTGTCCGCTTGGAAACAAAGATGCCAGAAACCTGACAAAGCGTTAGGTCCACTCCACGGTGACGTCGGCGTCTACGCAAAGTGCTTTCACATAAGCATAGCGCCGCCGCTGTTCGCACGTGGCACTCGAATTGCTGATGACAAATGAGAAGCTGCCGCCGTCGGGTGGGACGAAGCGGACTTGTCACAGGAGTTGCCGATGAGCCTTGCGATGCTGCTCTTGCTCGCAGAAACGGTGCGCGTAAATTTGGGGGACAGAGCGAGCTGCCGCACGAACAAATGGCTATTCGCACCACATCGCTGGGCAGCCCGACGTATAGGCAATCACTATCGCGATACGGCGACCTGCGCTCGTTGGCGGGCTGACGCACATGGATTTTGATTCGTCAGAGATCTCGCAATCCATTGCGCTCACGATAGAGCTCGCTAGCGTGACGACCGTGATCCTCCTCGTGATTGGTGTGCCCCTCGCCTGGTGGCTGGCGCGTTCAAAGACTTTTCTGAGCGAGGCTGTCGCTGCGCTAATTGCCCTTCCGCTGGTACTACCCCCAGCGGCTCTCGGCTTTTGCGTACTCGTTCTGCTCGGCCCCGACGGACCCGGCGGCGTTCTCGCCTCTTTCTGGGGCGAGCGCACGCTCGCTCTTACCTTCGTCGGGATCGTGGTCGGATCGGTGCTCTCGGCGCTGCCATTGGTCGTGCAGCCGATACGTAACGCCTTTCTTGCGGTTGGCGATCACCCGTTGGAAATGACAGGGCGTGTTTCGCCATTGTATGGCTTCGTTGCTATCATCGCACCGCTGGCGCGACTGGAGCTCGTTAAAGCGGCCGTGCTTGGATTTTCTCACACGATAGGCACATTCGGCGTCGTGATGATGATCGGCGGAAATATTCCTGGACGCACCAAGGTGTTGTCGGCCTATGTCGTGGACTACGTCCAAGAGCCGCGCTGGCACGAGGAAGTGTGGTTGCCGCTGGTATGGTGATGTTCGCATTTGCGACAATCTTCACCTTAGCCATCATCGACAGACATTGTACCGGGCGAGGCAACGAATCATCTTAGGTTTGCCAGGGCGATCGCTCTAAACGTCCAGCCTGTCGCCGCGCACAGCCCCGTAGGCGAGGAGCCCCTTGGAACCAGGGGCAGATCGGATCAAATCAGACCTAAAGTCAAGCCAACGTGCGCACCACATTCTCAGTCCCTTGCGGGCTCTGTTCCTTGCTCGGCAACCGCGTTGGTACGTGCTGCCTGCATTAGGTTCGATTATGAGCGCTTTAACGCACCGTTGGTCAGCGATCGGCAAGTCTGATTGAGGCCGGGCAATGTGGTGCCCGTCGACTGAACCAATTCTATTCAACAATCGGCATCATGAGTGCCGCCTGCAGGAGCGTAGTTCCCTTCAGCGGTGAACGATCGGCTTGATTTGTTAAAGTGCTCACATCGACGTCGAAAACTGGACACCAATAGCGTAGCAGATCAATGGCCTAGCTTCTGGGACGCTGGCCGGATTCGACAAGCCGAAAATCTTAAAGCGGTGGCTTGTTATCTTTCAGGTGTTTCGCTCTGCTGGCTTGTTTCTTGCCGAACATCACCAATCGTAACGCTGGCGACAACTCGCTTGGAAGGTTTCATGGGTGATGCAACGGAAACCTTCTACGGCGTGATCAGACGACAGGGTATCACGCGTCGCAGTTTCCTTAAATTCTGCAGTTTCACGGCCGCGAGCTTGGGGCTTGGTGCAAGCAGTATTGCGCACGCCCTGGAAACCAAACCGCGAGTGCCCGTCATCTGGCTGCACGGGCTTGAGTGTACCTGCTGCTCGGAAAGCTTTATCCGCTCGGCTCATCCCTTGATCAAGGACGCGCTGCTGTCGATGATTTCGCTCGACTATGACCATATGATCATGGCGGCGGCAGGACACCAGGCTGAGGCCATCCTGGAGGAAACCCGTGCCAGGTACAAAGGCGGATATGTGCTTGCCGTTGAAGGTAACCCGCCCTTGAACGAGGGTGGCATGTTCTGCATTGACGGCGGCAAGCCGTTCGTTGAAAAGCTCACGTCGATGGCGGAAGAGTCCATGGCGATCGTCGCTTGGGGCACGTGTGCGTCCTGGGGATGCGTGCAGGCGGCCAAGCCAAATCCGACTCGCGCGGTGCCGATCGATAAGTTAATCACCAACAGGCCCTTCATCAAGGTGCCCGGGGGCCCGCCGATCGCAGAGGTCATGAGCGGCCTCGTGACTTTCATTACCACGTTCGGAAAGCTTCCAAAGCTTGATCACCAAGGGCGTCCAAGTATGTTTTATTCCGAGCGCATTCACGATAAGTGCTACCGGCGGTCCCATTTCGACGCTGGTCAATTCGTCGAAGAGTGGGACGACACCAACGCACGCAAGGGCTATTGCTTGTACAAGTTGGGCTGCAAGGGACCAACCACCTACAATGCCTGTTCGGCCCTTCGGTGGAACGGCGGCGTTTCATTTCCCATTCAATCCGGCCACGGCTGTCTCGGCTGCTCCGAAGATGGCTTCTGGGATAAAGGGTCATTTTACGACCGACTCACGACCATCAAGCAGTTCGGCATCGAGCAGAACGCCGACGAGATCGGCATGGCCGCTGCCGGCGTGGTGGGGCTAGCGGTCGCTGCCCACGCGGCGGTCACCGCCGCGAAGCGGTTGAGGCACCGGCCGGATCGCCCTGCCCACAAAGGCAAGCCGAGTTGAGGAGGTAACGACGGTGGCCGTCCAGACGCCGAATGGGTTCAATCTCGATCGTTCCGGCAAGCGAATCGTTAGCGGCGGTTTTCTATTCGGCTATATCCGCTTTGCTCATTTCTCGGCGGGATATGTACTCAGCGCCGGCTTTCTTCTGCGTATCTACTGGGCCTTGATGGGAAACGCGCACGCCATGCAGATCTTTTGCGTGCCGCTTTGGCGCCGGTGCTTTTGGCGGGAGTTGCACCACGAGATTCGCCGGTATTCGTTCCTTGCGGTTGAGCCTGAAAGGGGCCTCGGGCACAACCGCCTTGCTCAGCTAGCAATGTTCTTCATGTTTACGCAGACGATCACGTTCATGGTCGTCACCGGCTTTGCACTTTACGGGCAAGGTGCCGGTACTGACAGCTGGCAGTACAAGGTGTTCGGCTGGGTGTTTTCACTCTGGCCGAACAGCCAGGACTTTCACACCTGGCATCATCTCGGCCTGTGGGTGATCGTGATGTTCGCGCTGGTCCACATCTACGCGGTGCTCTGGGACGACGTCGTGTCGCGCCGCAGCTTCCCTTCTATCAAGTAGGTGAGCATTGGTTTGGCGATTGACTGGGAAGCGGATGCTCAATTCAACAGAGAAAAAGCGGATTTTGGTGCTCGGCATTGGCAATGTTCTGTGGGCCGATGAGGGATTCGGTGTGCGTGCGGTCGAGGAGTTTCATCGTAGCTACGCGGTCGATGATACGTCACCGTTCTCGATGGCGGCACCCAGGGGCTCTACCTCGTTAGTTTTCTTGAGGGGGCCGACTGCCTGATCGTGTTCGACGCCATCGACTATGGATTGCTGCCCGGGCAGTTGGAGCTTGTACGAGATGACGAAGTGCCAAAATTCACGGGGGCCAAGAAGGTGAGCCTGCATCAGATGGGCTTCCAGGAGGTCTTGAGCGCGGCCGATTTGCTTGGCCGCCGCCCGCGAGAGCTCGCTCTTATCGGCTGCCAGCCGATGGATCTGGAGAATTGGGGCGGTCCGCTGACCGCGCCGGTGCGCTTTCAGATTGCCCCCGCGATTAGACTGGCCTGTAAGCTCCTAGAGCAGTGGGACTCGCCGGCAAAACCGCGGAGTGCGCCGCTGCCTGCATCAGAACGGCTGTTGGCGAACAATATTGACCATGCGAATTATGAAATGAAAGGCAGAGCCGATCTAGCGGCCTGCGGCTGATCATGTGCCTTGGCTTGCCAATGACGATTGTCGAGACCGACGGTGTCACCGCGTTATGCGAGTATGGCAATGAGCAGCGGCGCATCTCCGTCGTGCTGCTCGCTGATGTACGGGCCGGCGCCAAGGTGCTCGTTCATATCGACAGCGCAGTGCGGCTCCTGGACGAAAACGAAGCAAGGCTGATCTGCAAAGCACTTGACGGGCTTGAGGCCAGCCTCAACGGTCAGAGCTGCGATCGCTTCTTTGCGGACTTGATCGGTCACGAGCCGCAATTGCCGGAGCACCTACGCTAGCGCTTCCGCTCCCTTGCACCGGCTGGGGTTCATAGACCGGATTCCAGTCGCAGGACCATCGGCTTGGACAACGTCAGGCGCTACGCCGTTGGGTCGAACGCGACTCGCGCACCTAGAGATGATTGGCATGCGCCTTGCTAACCGCCATGCTGGCAGAACCGATCATGATCAGAGAGGAGTGTGATGAAGTTGCAGCCGGCTCAGCATGCTCTGACACGGCCCGCTCCGTCCGACGACGTGGAGGGCGTTAGCGCCGATGCGCGCCTGGTCGCGCACGTTCCCAGGAAGGCGACCTTGATGCCGCTGCCGGCGGCTGATCCCCTACATATTCTGCGGATCAGTGAAGCACCCTCGCGCGGCCCTGGTGGCACACTGACCGGCCGGCCCGGCCAGCGTAGACTGTCGACGCCGCGCCTATCCCCGAGGAACAATATACTCTGCCTGATCGGCAAGAGACCGGATCGTTTGCTCACGATCAACCGCATCTCCTCACCGATCCTTTGGGCACTCGCCGGCAGCACCGGCGCCGGCAAGTGCAATACCCCTCGACACAGACAATGGAACATCGCATCGTGAAAGCAGCGATCCCCGTTGTATCTGGCGGCGCCGGCCGCGCGGCGAGCGGCTTTACCACAGGTTCTGGAACTCTCGATGTATTCTATCGCGGCGCGACAAGTGCGCTTGTCAATCGCGTTTGGCGGGTTTGCGACGAATGTGCAAGGAAGTATCCGAACGCTGCCCTGCTAATGTCAAATGTCGCTGCTGCTGTTGGGGGTCAGAGAAGCGGTGATCCGACACAATTGTACGGACTCGCAAATTTCAGCGATGCCGAGCGCAAGCTGATTGACGAATTGCTCGGGGAAGGCGAGGTGACCGGGTGGTTGCGTTGCCGGACGGCAGTTTGGCACAAATCCGGGAGTCCGTGCATGCCGGAATCTGGCGCGTGCGCATCGGAACCGAACCGGCGCACGAATATGTCGAGGTTGGAGCGATTCCGCAGATTGTCCGGCGTGCCGCAACTGACCTGACATCAACCGAACTTCTGATTGACACGCCGCCGGATGGCGCGATGAACGTTCAACCGGTGCTGGCCGAAATACGCGAGCGGGCCAGCGTCTGGCAATTTTGCATGAATGCGCATGTCATCAATCTGACGTTACTGCCAATGAGCGTTGTCGACTTGACATTCCTGCAGCAAAGCTTGGGCAACGGACCCGTCCAACTCATGTTGCGGGGCTACGGTGCCTGCAGAGTGCAGGCGACCGGGACTAGGAATGTTTGGTCCGTGCAGTTCTTCAATTCTACGGACAACATCATCCTTGATACGGTGGAGGTCGGGGGCGTGCCGATTGTTGCGTTGGCTGCCGACGAGGATTTCCAGGACTCTGCCGGACGCGTGCAGGAAATTCTCGAGGCGTACTTCACATGATGCGCTCGGGCACTCGACATCAGTTGCGATCCCACAGACGGCGCCTTCGGATGGATCATAGCTTGCGCGGGGGGAGGGGGCAGCATTGCGCATGAACCTCACTGCAAGCAACAAAATCCATGTCCGCGTATTGCTAGCTGCCGACGTAGTCGCCTCGGTCGAGATCCAGCCGCGAGTCCGGCCGCCGCTGGGTCGGATATTCGCCGGAAAGCAGGCCTCGTCACTGCTCAACGCAGTGCCGCGGCTCTTCGCGTTATGTGCCGCTGCGCAGCAAACCGCACTGTTGACCGCGATCGAAACGGCGCGCGACGAAGTGATCACCCTCGCAAAAAAAAACAGCATCGTATTGCGCTGATCGTTACCGAGCGCATCATGGATTTGGCACGGGGCCTATTTGCCGGACATCTCACGCTAGAGGTCGCCAGTGCGGCAGCAATCCGCTCCCTGATGTCGGAATTGTCAGCGCTTGTTCGCTCCGCCCAGCGAGCCTCGTGCCCCCCTCAACGGGAAGCAACAGCGCGGATCGCGGCGGCGCTGGCCGCGCTGGGCGTACCGAATGAGGGACGCGCGCTCAGGTCCGGCAGCCCACTGTCGCTTCGCGTCGCGGCGCTTCATGAGGCCGGCTTGAAGTCGGCTCCGGCAGCATACTCGTTCCTGTCCGCTGCTGACGACTTCAACATCGCGAAGCGATTGCTCGGGGATGATTCGACGTTTTGCGATTGTCCGGATCTGGAAGGACATGTGCCTGAGACGGGTCCTTGGGCGCGCCAATGACCCGGGATCGGTTCTTGCTGAGACCCTTCGGTGCGGCCGAGCGGCTGATGGCCAGAATAGTTGAAATCGTCCGGGCTATGTGCCTGGCTTGAGGCCGGCGCTCAGCCGGATACCGCAGAGCATGGGATTATCGAAAGATATAAGCTTGGGCCCGGTCGTGCAGCGGCCGCGGTCGAATGCGCCAGGGGACGTCTCTACCACGCTGTTGAGCTTGACGCTCACGGCCGGATATCTCGCTTCGAATTCCTGGCGCCGACGGAGTGGAATTTCCATAAGCGCGGACCGCTTGTACGGAACCTGCAGGGCGCCGTGCTGACAGCTCCGCGGCGCTGTGATGCAGTCCACGCGGTGATTGCGTCGCTGGATCCGTGCGTCGGGTTCACTCTCAATTTTCGTGAATTTCACGATGCATGAAATGGCCATTTGCATGGGGATCATTCAGATCGTCGAGGAGAAGGTACGGGAGCGATCCTCTTCGCGGGTGCGGAGCGTCTGTTTGGAATTGGGAACGCTGAGTCATGCCGCGCCTGAAGCGATCAGGTTCTGCTTTGCTGTCGCTGCAATGCGGACCGTTGCCGAAGGCGCCGCGCTTAATATCGTTGAACTACCGGGCGTTGCCTGGTGCATGAGCTGTTCGAAGAGCGTTGAAATTGCACGCCGGGGTGATTGCTGTCCTTGCTGCGGCAGTTATCAGTTGCAGGTAACCGCGGGCGAACAGATGCGCGTGAAAGCGCTGGAGATCGATTGATGTGTACCGTTTGCGGCTGCACGGAAGGTACACCGACGACCAAACACTCGAGGTCAAATGATGCGAAGAGCCACGAGCGATACAATGACCATGTGCGGGACTCTTGCGATGGCCATTCTCCTCTTCGCCGGCCGGCCCACCATCAGGCACATGGCATACAGCCGCTTCCGAGCGGCGGCGCCGGCTCGGCTGATTCAAGGGTCGGGGGCATGAGCGGAAAGCAGGTCATCGAGATCGAGCGCGATATCCTGGGCAAGAATAATGGGATTGCGGCGGTCAACCGGGCCCTCTTCCTTGCCGATGACGTTCTCGTGTTTAATCTTTTATCCAGTCCCGGTGCAGGTAAAACGACGCTGCTGGTCCGTGCCGCGTCCGAGCTCAAGCGCAGCCGCCCGGTCGGTGTCATCGAAGCGACCAGCAGACCTCGAACGACGCTGAACGTATTCAGGCTGTCGGCGTGCCAGCCGTTCAAATCAATACCGGCAAGAATTGTCATCTCGATGCTGCAATGATCGGCGGAGCTTATCGCCGCTTGCCCCTGCTTTCAGGCGGCATTCTCTTCATCGAGAACGTCGGTAATCTGATCTGTCCCGCTGCCTTCGATCTTGGCGAGGCCTGCAAGATCGTGGTGTTCTCGATTACGGAAGGTGAAGACAAGCCCCTCAAATGTCCTGATATGTTTGCTGCTTCATCCCTCGTGGTGATCAACAAGATCGATCTGGCGCCGCTGCTTGAATTCGATTTGGAAAAGACCATCGAGAGAGCTGGCCCCGCAAATTCGGACAGTAGCTTGAGTGGATTTTCTGCCTGACAGCGGCGAGGATTCTTGCTGCGAATCAGGAGCGAAGATGACGAAGAAGAGCCGCCGGACGCATTCTCCGGCATTCAAGGCGAAGGTTGCTTTGGCTGCGGTCAAAGGAGACAAGACACTGGCGGAGCTGGCGCAACTGTTTGATGTTCATCCGAACCAGATCACGATCTGGAAAAACCAGCTCCTGGAAGGCGCCGCCGGCGTGTTTGGGCATGACAAGACATCGGCCGAGACGCCGGTCGATTTGAAGGCGTTGCATGCCAAGATCGGCGAGCTGGCGTTGGAAAACGATTTTTTGTCCGGCGCGCTCACCAAGGCGGGCCTGCTGAGCGCAAAGCGATGATCGACCGCGGTCATGATCTTTCTATCGTGCGCCAGGCGAAGGTCCTGAAGCTGGCTCGCAGCACGGTCTACTATGAACCTCGGCCAGTTTCGGCCGAGGACCTTGCCTTGATGCGTCGGCTCGATGAGCTGCATCTCGATTATCCCTTCGCGGGAGCGCGTATGCTGCGATCGTTGCTGCGGCGGGAGGGGGTATACGCCGGTCGCCGCCACATCGCGACGCTGATGAAGCGCATGGGGATCGAGGCGGTCTATCGTCGCCCGAACACGAGCAAGCCGGCTCCGGGTCACAAGATCTACCCGTACCTGTTGCGCGGATTGAAGATCGAGCGGCCCGACCATGCGTGGGCAATGGACATCACCTACATTCCGATGCGGCGTGGCTTCGTCTATCTCGCGGCGGTCGTCGATGTGTTCAGCCGACGGGTCCTGGCCCATCGCGTCTCGATCACAATGGAGGCGGCCTTCTGCGTCGAAGCGGTCCAGGAGGCGTTGGCGAAGCACGGCAGGCCCGCGATTTTCAACACGGACCAGGGCAGCCAGTTCACCAGCCTCGAGTTCACCGATGTGCTGCTGGACGCGAAGATCGCCATCAGCATGGATGGCAAGGGCGCCTGGCGCGACAACGTGTTTGTCGAGCGGCTCTGGCGCACGGTCAAATACGAAGAAGTTTATCTCCGCGCCTACGACAGCGTGTCCGAGGCGCGAGCGTCAATTGCCAAGTATCTGGCCTTCTACAATCAGGGACGCCCTCACTCGAGCCTTGACGGGCGCACGCCCGACGAGGCTTACTTCGGCACGCAAGCTATGGTGATGGCCGCATGACCGTCGCCGACGATTTTGTCGTCGCTCTGGTCGGGCTACGCCCTCCCGACGCAACGACAAAATCGTAAAGCCCCGCGTTCAGCATAACCCGGCAGGAATCCACTTAAATCCAGCGGGGCGCTGTCCAAACAACCGGGGCCAGCTCTGAGTATGCCAGACGGGTCAACCCAAAGATTGACGTGCTTGTCGTTTCGGCTCGTACTGGCGAGGGCTTTGGCGCGCTCTACGCCTGGATCAACAGGCAGGCGCGCCGTCAGAGGCGCGCCTTAGAGGACGCAAGGCGATGAGCGCCGCAGCCACCTGCGATCGAAAGCGACTGCGCGTGCGCGTGAGTGGAGCAGTGCAAGGGGTTGGCTTTCGTCCCTACGTCTATGGACTAGCCATGCGGTACGGATTGGCGGGATTTGTCATCAATGGTCCCGAGGGCGTTCTCATCGAGGTCGAGGGGCACCGTACGTCTGAGTTTATTGCCGCGTTGCCGCAGCGTGGAGAGGCTGGCCCGGTCATCGTTGTCACCAGTGCAAATCTCTACGGCGAACCCCTGCTGATCGATAACGTGGAGGCGTTGAGACAGCTCAAGGGGGTCGCCGACCTGGTCGTGACCCATGATCGCGATATCTTGGCGTGCGCTGATGATTCCGTGGTTTCGGTGGCCGCTGGCCGGGACCAATTCATCCGTCGTGCTCGCGGCTATGTTCCCGAGCCAATTCGGCTTGCAAGGTCTGTCCCGCCCGTGCTCGCCGTCGGCGGGATACTGAAGTCGACCGTCACCATCACGCGGGACGACCAAGCGTTCGTCTCTCAGCATATTGGCGATCTAAATACGGCCGAAAGCATCCGTGCGTTCGAGAAGACGATCCGGCACCTCACATCGAGCCTCGGCGTGGAGCCTGTCGCCGTCGCCCATGATTTGCATCCCGATATGGCTTCTACCCGGTTTGCGGAAGCAAATGCTCGCGCGCTAGTCGCGGTTCAGCATCACCATGCACACGCTGCCGCAGTAATCGCTGAGCACGGCCATGCGGGACCTGCGCTTGCCCTGGTGCTCGATGGCCATGGCTTTGGCTCCGACGGCGGTAACTGGGGTGGCGAATTATTGTTGTGCGAAGAGACGTCGTCCCAGCGCATCGGGCACTTAGCGCCCCTGCAGATACCGGGTGGAGATCGTGCAGCCCGCGAGCCGTGGCGCATGGCCAGCGCAGTATTACACGGGCTCGGCCGGGGTAACGAAATCGGGCAGCGCTTTGCCGCGCAGCGGCAAGCCGGCTGTCTGTCGGACTTGCTCGATCAGCCGGGCGGGACCACCACGACCAGTGCGGGACGGTTGTTCGACGCGGCAGCGGCGCTGCTAGGTATTGCGAATCTGCAGAGCTATGACGGCGAAGCAGCGTTGAAGCTCGAAGCGCTGGTGCGGGGTACTACGATTCTGGAAGCCGGCTGGACGATCGAGGGCGGCGTGCTGTCCCTTGGTCCGCTATTTTCACGTTTGATTGCTGATGACATTGACGCTGCCGGAGGAGCCGGGCTGTTTCATGGCACGTTAGCCGCTGCCTGCGTTGACTGGGTCACACGCTCTGCGCGGACAACCGGCATCAATACCGTGGTTCTGAGCGGCGGCTGCTTCCTGAACGCGGTGCTGGCGGACAAAATCCCGCGGGGGTGCAGCGATGCCGGTCTTACCCCCCTGGTACCGCGACGGCTGCCGCCCAATGACGGCGGTTTGAGCCTCGGCCAGGCCTGGATTGCGGCTCTAAAGATTGCTCAACAGCCGCCCGCCGGGCAGGAGCTGCCTGATATGTGTCTTTCGGTTCCGGCAAAGATCGCGAAAATTCTTCCCAACGAAATGGCCCTCGTGTTCATCGATGGCGTCAACCTGGAGATATCGATTGCCCTCCTCGACGAGCTCGACGTCGGCGATTTCGTCCTGGTCCATGTCGGCTATGCGCTCGCTAAGATCGATCCGGCGGAAGCCAAGCGCACGCTAGAGCTCCTGCAGGAGCTAGGCGCTGCGAAGGAATGCCGATCGTGAAATATTCCAGCGAATTTCGCGACAAGACTATCGCGCAGGAACTTGCGCGAGCAATTGACGCTGAGGTCAGTTCACAACGAGCCTACCGGTTCGTGGAATTTTGCGGTGGACACACTCATGCAATCTCCCGCTACGGTCTTGAGGATCTGCTGCCCGCGAACGTTCGGATGATCCACGGGCCCGGTTGTCCCGTCTGCGTTCTGCCGGCGAGCCGTATCGACATGGCGATCCGGCTCGCCGAGCGGCCAGAGGTCATTCTGTGCGTCTACGGCGACCTGATGCGCGCGCCTGGGTCGCAAGGGCAGTCCCTGTTGCTTGCCAAAGCGCTGGGTGCCCACATTCGGATGGTCTACTCGACCCTCGACGCTATCCGGCTCGCCGAACAGACGCCGGGCCGCGAAGTGGTCTTCTTTGCCATCGGATTTGAGACCACGACGCCCCCGACGGCGGTCATGATCAGGATTGCCGAGCACAAGCGGCTCGAGGGCCTTAGCGTGTTCTGCAATCACGTTCTTACGCCCTCTGCGATGCACCGCATTCTCGAGAACCCGAAGATCCGCAACACGGGCGGGGTCCCCATTGACGGCTTCATCGGGCCTGCACATGTCAGCACCATTGTCGGTACGCAGCCTTACGAGCCCATGGCGGAACAATTCGAGAAGCCGATCGTGGTCGCCGGATTTGAACCCCTCGACGTGCTGCAGGCTGTCCTGATGCTGGTGCGGCAAGTGAACCAAAACCGCCACGAGGTGGAAAACCAATACAGCCGTGCAGTGACACGCGAAGGCAACCGGCGCGCCAAGGAGGAGGTCTCGCAGGTCTTCGAGCTGCGTGAGCAGTTTGAATGGCGCGGGCTTGGACTGGTACCCAACAGCGGACTGAAGCTGAAGCAATCATATGCAAAATTCGACGCCGAGACGCGCTTTGCGATCCATGACCTGCGTGTCGCAGACAATCCGGCCTGCGAATGCTGCGCGATCCTGCGTGGCGCCAAACGGCCGATCGATTGCAAGTTGTTTGGCAATATCTGCACGCCGGAAACGCCCATAGGAGCCTGCATGGTGTCATCAGAAGGAGCTTGTGCGGCGTATTGGACCTATCGCCGAGTTCGCGATGAGCAGGCGAGGCAGACGTCATGAGCGTGAAAGCCTATCAACGCAAGCTCGATGTGGAGAACGGACGCGTTGAACTTTCCCACGGGGCCGGAGGCCGTGCCATGGCACAGCTAATCTCCGGCCTCTTTCATCAGGCCTTCGGTAATGAATGGCTCGCCGGCTCCAATGATCAGTCGGCGTTCGATGTTACCGCAGGCAGGATGGTGATGACGACTGATGGCTATGTGATTTCGCCACTGTTCTTTCCTGGCGGCAACATCGGGTCATTGGCTGTGCGCGGCACGATTAATGACATCGCGATGTCCGGTGCGCGTCCTCTCTATTTGTCGGCCAGCTTTATCATCGAGGAGGGTTTCCGGTTTTCGGATCTCAAGACGATCGCGGAGTCGATGGGCGCGGCGGCATGTGCCGCCGGCGTCTATATCATTGCCGGGGATACCAAGGTGGTCGAGCGTGGCAAGGCGGACGGTCTGTTCATCTCTATGACCGGGATCGGGCTGGTGGCCGATGGGCTCGATCTTTCCGCTGACAAGGCAAAGGTCGGGGACCGTGTGCTGCTGTCCGGTAGCCTCGGTGATCATGGGGTGGCGATCATGTCAAAGCGTCAGAACGTTGCATTTCAAACCGAAATCGTCTCCGACTCAGCAGCGTTGCATAGTCTCGCTGCGGCCATGGTTGCCGCTGGCGGTGGCGGCATCCGGGTGATGCGCGACCCTAAGCGCGGCGGGCTCGCTGCGGCTCTCAATGAGATCGCGCTTCAATCAGAGCTCGGCTTCCATCTGCAGGAATCGATGATTCCGGTGAAGCCTGCGGTTGCGGCTACCTGCGAACTGCTTGGACTCGAACCGATCCATGTTGCCAACGAAGGCAAGCTCGTCGCGATCGTGGCGCCGGATTCTGCCGATGCCGTTCTCGCAGCCATGAAGGCGCACCCCCTCGGGTCCAATGCGGCCGATATCGGTGAGGCGGAGGCTGACGATCACAAATTTGTGCAGATGACGACCGATTTCGGCGGCCGGCGAATCGTCGACTGGCTGTGGGGGGAACAATTGCCTCGGATCTGTTGAACAGGCTGCGCAACGTCCATTTCTTGGCCGCCATTTACTGACAACGCCATTAGCCCTCAGCTCAACAAGCGTTTCGCTTGATAGGCAATCCTACCTAATTGGCAAATTGCCGTCTTTGCTGCTTGAGGAGTTCGGCGAGGCTGGATTTCGGTTGTTGGCTTTTCTGCGGGCCGCGACTGCAATTCGGAACGATTCACCGGCATCGCGCAGTTTTCGACGGCTAAGTTCAGCGAACAGGATCACACGATCTACCCAGCACCCCTGGGTTTGAAATCCTGCGAAGCCTCGCAAATATCGCTGAATTCCTGCGCCATTTTGCCCGGCTGCGTCGCGATATCGCTGCGCGCTTCCGATAAGAAGGCGCGTCAGGCAGGGAGTATTCAAATGAAGGTCGGAGTTCCAAAGGAAATCAAGGCGCACGAATATCGCGTGGGCCTTACCCCAGGAGCTGCCCGTGAATACGTGGCAGCGGGCCACCGCGTGATGATCGAGACCAATGCCGGCGCTGGCATTGGTGCAACCGATGGCGATTATCGCAATGCCGGCGCAACGATCTTAACTTCGGCAGCTGAGGTATTCGCATCGAGCGAGATGATCGTAAAGGTCAAGGAGCCTCAGCCGGCCGAATGGTCCCAGCTGCGTGAGGATCAAATCCTGTTCACCTATTTGCACTTGGCCCCGGACCCGGAACAGGCTGCCGGCCTCTTGAAATCTGGATGCATTGCAATCGCCTATGAGACCGTAACTGATGCTCATGGTGGTCTTCCACTGCTGGCGCCGATGAGCGAGGTCGCGGGCAGGCTTTCGATCGAAGCGGCGGGTAGCGCTCTAAAGCGGAGTACAGGGGGGCGAGGGCTGCTGATCGGTGGGGTGCCCGGGGTTCAGCCTGCCCGAATCGTGGTGATTGGAGGTGGGGTCGTCGGTACGCACGCCGCGCGCATGGCGGCTGGTCTGGGCGCAGAGGTGACCATCATCGATCGTTCGATCATCCGGCTCCGTGAGCTGGACGAGCTATTCGAAGGACGGGTTCGCACTAGGTTTTCGACCATCGAATCCGTGGAGGAAGAGGTATTTGCGGCGGACGTGGTGATTGGTGCGGTGCTCGTCCCAGGGGCAAGCGCTCCGAAGCTGGTCCGCCGGAGCATGCTGAGCTCAATGCGCAAGAGAGCCGTACTCGTGGACGTCGCTATCGATCAGGGCGGCTGCTTTGAGACATCGCGCCCAACCACTCACGCTGATCCAACATACGAAGTAGATGGCATCATTCATTATTGTGTGGCCAATATGCCGGGTGCCGTGCCGCTAACCTCGAGCCAGGCACTGAATAACGCGACCCTGCCGTTTGGTTTGGCTCTGGCCAACAAGGGTTTTTCCGCCGTACTCGAGAATCCACATCTGCGCGCAGGCCTCAACGTCCATCGGGGCCGGCTAACATACAAGGCGGTGGCCGAGAGCCTCGGGCTGCCCTTCTCCCCGATCGAACAGGCTGCGGCCTGATCCCAGAGGCCCTCATGGGCGTTTCCTCCCTGACTAAGGCCACCCTTCGGGGTGGCTCTTTTTTTCGGCTATTAATCAACTGACCTCCGCCAGTATTGATTAGGAGTGCGGAACGAAGCAGAGGATCACCGGACGAACGCCTGCCTCAACCGCCGCCAGGATAGGGAGACGATGTACCTTCCGGTCCCATTGAGTGAAGCCGACAAGATGCGCCGCGGGCGACCTGATACTTGCCCGGACAGCTCCATGATGTCGCGACACATCGATCATAGCCGCGGCAGGCGGCCTTAAGGATCTCGGATCGTTCCCTAATGCTGGAGAAGGTGGTTTACCTGATCGCTGACGGCCGTGACACCGATCATGCGCAAACCACAGGATCGAGATCAGATTGTCATGTTCGTTGTAGGATTTGCGACACCGTATCGGGTCGGCGACCTGCGTTATCGAAATTTCTTCAGATGAATCAAGCTCAAGATGTCTGGCACAAGACTTGATAGCAAGAAACTGTTCCGCACCTTTTGCTTATGGAATAGCACTGATGGCCTACAAGATAATCGCATCCCAATGCACGGTCTGCGGTGCGTGCGAGTTCGAGTGTCCCAATGCCGCGATTAGCCTGAAGAACGACATCTATGTGATCAATCCGTCCCAGTGTACCCAATGTGAGGGGCATTCTGACGCGCCAAAGTGCGCCGTGGTTTGCCCCGTGCCAGATACTTGCGTGCCCGCATAGGAGCGGCAGCCGATGAGAGGGGCTCCTGCACGAAGCATGATGAAGATAATATCCAAAACAGCCGCCTTTGCGACCCGTCTCCCGTTTTCCTCGCTCGCTAGTACCCACTTTTCTTGGAACGTGAGTCGTGATTCAAGGTCGGGATGATACCCGAAGCAAGAGAAGTCCACCTTTCGAGGAAAGATCGCAAGGTGCTTGAGGCGTGCTGTCGCTCACCGGTGACGTTGCAGCGCGATTTGAAGCGGGCGCGGATAGTTCTGTTGGCGGCGGATGGGCGCAGCACCCGGTCGATCGCCAAGGAAGTTGGGGTCCAGCCGCGGATTGTCAGCCTTTGGCGGCATCGCTATGCCGACCATGGCCTTGAAGGGCTGCAAGACAAGCCGCGGCCTGGCAAGCAGCCGATCTATACGAAGACGACCGACAAGCGGATTCTGAAGCTGCTGGATAAGCCGCCACCGCAAGGGTTTGCGCGCTGGACCGGCCCCCTGCTGGCCGAGGCGCTGGGCGATGTCGATGTCCAATATGTCTGGCGGTTCCTGCGCAGCCACAAGATTGACCTGGTGGCTCGCAAGTCCTGGTGCGAGAGCAACGACCCGAACTTTACGGCCAAAGCCGCCGATGTTGTCGGCCTCTATGTCGCGCCGCCGGCGAAGGCCATTGTGCTGTGCGTGGACGAGAAGCCCTCGATCCAGGCTTTGGAGCGAGCGCAGGGTTATCTGAAGTTGCCCAATGGCCGCGCCTTAACCGGCCAAAGCCACGATTACAAGCGGCATGGCACCACAACATTGTTTGCGGCGCTCGAAGTCGCCACCGGAAAGATCATCGCGACCCATTCAAAACGCCGGCGCCGCGTCGAGTTTCTCGATTTCATGAACAGCGTCACCGCGACTTTTCCGAACCGCAAGCTTCACGTCATCCTCGACAACCTCAACACCCATAAAAAGAACGAGGACTGGCTCAAGGCCCACCCCAACGTGCAATTTCATTTCACGCCGACAAGTGCGTCATGGCTCAATCAGGTCGAAGTATGGTTTTCCATCTTGCAGGGGCAGTCGCTCAGCGGCACCTCCTTCACGAGCCTCAAGCAGCTTCAGGAACACATCGATACCTACGTCAACGCATACAACGACAGAGCCGAGCCCTTCGTCTGGACCAAGAAAAAGGTCCGTCAACGCCGTTTCAAAGGCCGCCGTATCACTCAGCTCTGATTCCGGGGACTAGCCCCGTGTTCGAAGAGAGCTGGCCCCGGTTGTTTGGACAGCGCCCCGCTGGATTTAAGTGGATTCCTGCCGGGTTATGCTGAACGCGGGGCTTTACGATTTTGTCGTTGCGTCGGGAGGGCGTAGCCCGACCAGAGCGACGACAAAATCGTCGGCGACGGTCATGCGGCCATTGCGGAGATAAACTTCTTCGTATTTGACCGTGCGCCAGAGCCGCTCGACAAACACGTTGTCGCGCCAGGCGCCCTTGCCGTCCAACGCGCCTAGTCGTCGGGCGCGTCCCCTAGCCACAACGCAATGCTGATGGCGATCTTCGCGTCCAGCAGCACATCGGTGAACTCGAGGCTGGTGAACTGGCTGCCCTGATCCGTGTTGAAAATCGCGGGCCTGCCGTGCTTCGCCAACGCCTCCTGGACCGCTTCGACGCAGAAGGCCGCCTCCATTGTGATCGAGACGCGATGGGCCAGGACCCGTCGGCTGAACACATCGACGACCGCCGCGAGATAGACGAAGCCACGCCGCATCGGAATGTAGGTGATGTCCATTGCCCACGCATGGTCGGGCCGCTCGATCTTCAATCCGCGCAACAGGTACGGGTAGATCTTGTGACCCGGAGCCGGCTTGCTCGTGTTCGGGCGACGATAGACCGCCTCGATCCCCATGCGCTTCATCAGCGTCGCGATGTGGCGGCGACCGGCGTATACGCCCTCCCGCCGCAGCAACGATCGCAGCATACGCGCTCCCGCGAAGGGATAATCGAGATGCAGCT
Source organism: Bradyrhizobium sp. B039 (assembly GCF_038965675.1). Taxonomy (NCBI): domain Bacteria; kingdom Pseudomonadati; phylum Pseudomonadota; class Alphaproteobacteria; order Hyphomicrobiales; family Nitrobacteraceae; genus Bradyrhizobium; species Bradyrhizobium sp. B039. The sequence goes on along the minus strand of NZ_CP152416.1, from coordinate 7,761,107 downwards.
CATCGAGCCGACGCATCAAGGCAAGGTCCTCGGCCGAAACTGGCCGAGGTTCATAGTAGACCGTGCTGCGAGCCAGCTTCAGGACCTTCGCCTGGCGCACGATAGAAAGATCATGACCGCGGTCGATCATCGCTTTGCGCTCAGCAGGCCCGCCTTGGTGAGCGCGCCGGACAAAAAATCGTTTTCCAACGCCAGCTCGCCGATCTTGGCATGTAACGCCTTCAAATCGACCGGCGTCTCGGCCGATGTCTTGTCATGCCCAAACACGCCGGCGGCGCCTTCCAGGAGCTGGTTTTTCCAGATCGTGATCTGGTTCGGATGAACATCAAACAGTTGCGCCAGCTCCGCCAGTGTCTTGCCGCCTTTGACCGCAGCCAAAGCAACCTTCGCCTTGAATGCCGGAGAATGCGTCCGGCGGCTCTTCTTCGTCATCTTCGCTCCTGATTCGCAGCAAGAATCCTCGCCGCTGTCAGGCAGAAAATCCACTCAAGCTACTGTCCGAATTTGCGGGGCCAGCTCTGTGTCCCTCGGCATGTACAACGCACGCGAAGACATCGATGTGATCGTGCGTGCCCCTTATCAAGGCGCGACGATGCTCGTGTGATCTAACGAGCCTAAGAAGTTCACGTGGCGTCGAGGTAGCTCGCCTTGAGATCTAGAGCGCGAGATCGCGCACGTCATTACATCGCAGGTGAGCACCTGTAGGTTTCAATAAGTATGAAGGATTGGAAGCCAGACTTGCGGCCTGCTTCCGCCTTACACCGCAGAGCGTTGCTGTCGCGCATAAACTCAAAAACTCCGCCGTGAATTTCACGCGCGGCCGCCTTGTTCCATTTCGAACACCGCCAAACCAAGAGTCCCTCGCAAAGGCGAGATGTCGGATTCGCAACAACAGCCCGTCACCGTACAAGTCGCGCTAAGAAACTGTTGTTGTTCTAGTTTTAGTGCTCATGAGACCCTGGCATGCCGGTTGCAAAGTCTTGGATCAAGAAGCCGCCCTCCCAACAGCTAACCTTTTAAAGGACACCAGATGAGTCTCGCCACGACCAACAGCGTCGCAGAAATCAGGGCTCGCAACAAAGAGCTGATCGAGGAGGTGCTGAAGGTCTATCCGGAGAAAACCGCGAAAAGGCGTGCCAAGCACCTCAACGTGCACCAAGCAGGTAAGTCGGACTGCGGGGTGAAGTCCAACATCAAATCCATACCCGGCGTGATGACGATAAGAGGGTGCGCCTATGCAGGGTCGAAGGGGGTGGTCTGGGGACCAATCAAGGACATGGTTCATATCAGCCATGGCCCGGTTGGCTGCGGCCAATATTCATGGGGCTCGCGGCGCAACTATTACGTTGGCACCACGGGCATCGATAGCTTCGTGACTCTGCAGTTCACCTCCGACTTCCAGGAAAAGGATATCGTATTTGGCGGCGACAAGAAACTGGACAAAATCCTTGATGAAATCCAAGAGCTGTTTCCACTCAACAACGGCATTACGATACAATCAGAGTGCCCGGTAGGGTTGATCGGTGACGATATCGAGGCGGTGTCAAGGGCGAAATCCAAAGAATATGGAGGCAAGACCATCGTGCCGGTCCGTTGTGAGGGCTTTCGGGGTGTGTCGCAGTCACTAGGCCATCACATTGCAAACGATGCGGTACGCGATTGGATTTTCGGGCATATCGAGGCCGAGGGCAAACCAAAGTTCGAGCCGACACCATACGATGTTGCGATCATCGGAGACTACAATATCGGCGGCGATGCTTGGTCGTCGCGAATTCTGCTTGAAGAGATGGGACTACGGGTAATCGCGCAGTGGTCCGGCGACGGTTCACTGGCCGAGCTCGAAGCAACGCCGAAGGCAAAGCTCAACATTCTGCATTGCTACCGTTCCATGAACTATATCTCACGCCACATGGAAGAGAAGTTCGGCATCCCTTGGTGCGAGTACAACTTCTTCGGACCTTCAAAGATCGCGGACTCACTGCGCAGGATTGCGGGTTATTTTGACGACGAGATCAAGGAAGGCGCCGAGCGAGTGATCGAGAAGTATCAGCCGCTGGTGGACGCCGTGATTGCAAAATATCGCCCGCGCCTCGAGGGCAAGACGGTGATGCTGTACGTCGGCGGCCTTCGTCCGCGTCATGTGATTGGCGCGTACGAGGACCTCGGGATGGACGTCATTGGCACTGGCTACGAGTTCGGTCACAACGACGACTATCAGCGCACAGCTCAGCACTACGTGAAAGACAGCACCCTCATCTATGATGACGTCAATGGCTATGAGTTCGAGCGCTTCGTCGAAAAACTCCAGCCTGATCTTGTCGGCTCAGGCATCAAGGAAAAGTACGTTTTCCAAAAGATGAGTGTGCCGTTCCGGCAGATGCATTCGTGGGACTATTCGGGTCCATATCACGGTTATGACGGCTTTGCGATCTTCGCGCGCGACATGGACATGGCCGTCAACTCGCCAATTTGGAAAAGAACGAAAGCTCCCTGGAAGGAAGCGCCGAGCGCCAAGCTCCAAGCTGCAGAATAACGCAACTCGTCTCGCTCTCCGGGAAAGCCCGGGCGATTCCAATCTGATAGTGAAGGATTTCACCGATGCCGCAGAGTGCCGAACACGTGCTCGATCATGTCGAACTGTTCCGCGGTCCAGAATACCAGCAAATGCTGGCGAAGAAGAAGATATTCGAGAATCCGCGCGATCCTGCCGAGGTCGAACGTATCAAGGAATGGACCAAAACGGCCGAATATCGCGAAAAAAACTTCGCGCGGGAGGCGCTGGCGGTAAATCCGGCGAAGGCGTGTCAGCCGCTTGGCGCCGTATTCGCCTCTGTCGGCTTTGAGCGCACGCTGCCCTTCGTCCACGGCAGCCAAGGCTGTGTGGCCTATTACCGCAGTCATTTGTCGCGGCACTTCAAGGAGCCTAGCTCCTGTGTCTCTTCGTCAATGACGGAAGATGCTGCCGTATTCGGCGGTCTGAACAACATGACCGACGGGCTCGCGAACAGCTACAAGATGTACAAGCCCAAGATGATTGCGGTTTCCACAACCTGCATGGCCGAAGTGATCGGCGATGACCTGAACGCCTTCATCAAGACGTCGAAAGAAAAGGGCTCGGTTCCGGCAGACTTCGACGTGCCGTTCGCCCACACGCCCGCATTCGTTGGCAGTCACGTCACCGGCTACGACAATGCCCTCAAAGGCATTCTGGAGCATTTTTGGGACGGCAAGGCCGGAACAGCGCCGAAGCTGGAGCGCAAACCGAATGGAGCGATCAACATCATTGGCGGGTTCGATGGATATACCGTCGGGAACCTTCGCGAGATTAAGCGCATCTTGGAATTGATGGGCATCCAGCACACAGTTCTCGCCGACAATTCTGAAGTGTTCGACACTCCGACAGACGGCGAATTCCGGATGTATGACGGTGGTACGACGCTGAAGGATGCGGCGAACGCGATTCACGCCAAGGCGACCATCTCCATGCAGCAATGGTGCACGGAAAAAACGCTGTCATTTGCGGCAGAGCATGGCCAGGACGTTCTATCCTTCAACTACCCGGTAGGCTTATCAGCAACGGATGACTTTATCGTCGCGCTGTCACGCATCAGCGGCAAGGAGATTCCGGAGCAACTCGCGCGAGAACGTGGCCGCTTGGTTGATGCCATTGCCGACTCAAGCGCTCATGTTCATGGCAAAAAGTTCGCGATCTATGGCGATCCGGATCTTTGCTATGGATTGGCTGCGTTTCTGCTCGAACTCGGCGCCGAGCCGACCCATGTGCTGTCCACCAATGGCAACAAAGCGTGGCAGGAGAAAATGCAGGCGCTGCTTGCAAGCTCGCCATTTGGACAGGGCTGCCAAGTCTATCCGGGGCGGGATCTCTGGCACATGCGTTCACTCTTGTTCACCGAGCCGGTCGATTTTCTGATTGGCAACACCTATGGGAAGTATCTGGAGCGTGATACCGCAACGCCACTGATCCGCATCGGCTTTCCGATTTTCGACCGGCATCACCATCACCGCTCCCCCATATGGGGCTATCAGGGCGGTCTGAATGTGCTGGTCAAGATCCTGGACAAGATCTTCGACGAGATCGACAACAAGACCAACATTCTTGGCAAAACCGACTACAGCTTCGACATCATTCGTTGATGAGCAACTACACGTGCCATCGTCCAGGACTGGACGATGGCACGAGCACATAACGGTTGAGTTTACAATTTGTTGCCCTGAGAGGAAGCAGGATGAGTTCACTGGCGGCCACGGTCCAGGATATCTTCGACGAGCCGGGCTGCGCCAAGAATGGCAGTAAGTCTGAGGCGGAACGCAGGAACGGCTGTACCAGACAGTTGCAGCCGGGTAGCGCTGCGGGTGGCTGTGCTTTCGACGGCGCGAAGGTTGCGCTGCAGCCGTTCACCGATGTCGCTCACTTGGTACATGGCCCGATCGCGTGCGAAGGTAATTCCTGGGACAATCGCGGCGCGGCGTCGTCCGGCTCGGATTTGTGGCGCACCGCTTTCACAACCGATTTGAGCGAAACCGATATTGTATTCGGAGGCGAGAAGCGGCTGTGCAAAGCGATCAAGGAGATCATCGACAAGTGCGATCCGCCCGCAATCTTCGTCTATCAAACCTGCATCCCGGCGATGATCGGCGATGACATCAATGCAGTCTGCAAGGCAGCGTCGCGAAGATTCTCAAAACCGGTGATCCCGATCAATTCTCCGGGCTTCGCCGGTTCGAAAAACCTCGGTAACAAGCTCGCGGGCGAAGCCTTGCTCGACTACGTGATCGGCACGCGAGAACCGGACTACACCACGCCGTACGACATCAATCTGATCGGAGAATACAACCTTTCAGGAGAGCTCTGGCAGGTGAAGCCAGTGTTAGACGAGCTTGGAGTGCGAATTCTCTGCTGCATTTCGGGCGATGGCAAATACCGCGAAGTCGCTTCATCTCATCGCGCGCGGGCGGCAATGTTGGTGTGCTCAAAATCCATGATCAACGTGGCACGCAAGATGGAGCAACGTTACGGGATCCCATTCTTCGAGGGGTCGTTCTACGGTATTCAGGATTCAAGCGAATCGCTACGCCAGATCGCCCGCTTATTGGTTGAGCGCGGCGCCCCGGCAGATCTGCTCGGGCGCACCGAAGCGGTGATCGCGCGCGAGGAAGCGCGGGCGTGGGCTGCCATCCAGCCGTACAAGCCGCGACTCGAAGGCAAAAGGGCCTTGTTAATGACCGGCGGTGTCAAGTCATGGTCGGTCGTCTCGGCGCTCCAGGAAGCCGGGCTGGAATTAGTCGGAACCAGTGTGAAGAAATCGACCATGGAAGACAAGGAGCGCATCAAGGAGCTCATGGGGCAGGATGCCCACATGATCGACGACATGACTGCGCGCGAAATGTACAAGATGTTGAAGGACGCAGAAGCGGACATCATGCTATCGGGCGGCAAGTCGCAATTTGTCGCGCTGAAGGCGGCGGTGCCATGGGTCGATATCAACCAGGAGCGTTGCCACGCCTATATGGGCTATGCCGGAATAGTCAAGCTGGTGGAGGAGATCGATAATTCGCTCTCAAGCCCGATGTGGGAGCAGCTACGTCGGCCAGCGCCATGGGAGGCTTTGGCCAAAGCGCGGGAGCAGATGCAGTCCATGGCCGCGATCGCCGGCGATCCGGTCCTCGCCGAAACAGCGCGCCGCGCGAGGAATATCTGCGTGTGTAACAGGGTTGATCTGGGCACGATTGAGGACGCAATCTCCGTGCACGGCTTGAGGAGCGTCGCAGCGGTCCGAGAGCATACCAATGCGGCCGGTGGCTGCTGTCAAGGACGCATCGAAGATATGTTGATGTCCGAGCCATCTGATATGCGACAGGCCGCAGAGTAGGGAGTCGCCATGGCCCTGGTCACGGCGCCGACAAAAGCCTGCGTTGTCAACCCGCTGAAGATGAGCCAGCCGATCGGCGGCGCATACGCCTTCATGGGGCTGCGCGGTGCGATGCCGCTTCTGCACGGCTCACAGGGGTGCACATCCTTCGGTCTCACGCTCTTTGTCCGGCACTTCAAAGAAGCAATACCGCTGCAGACCACCGCGATGAGCGAGGTCGCGACCGTACTCGGCGGATATGAAAATTTGGAGCAGGCGATACTTAACATCTCCAAGCGCGCTAAGCCGAAGATCATCGGAATCTGCTCGACCGGTGTCACCGAGACCAACGGCGACGATGTGGAAGCGTACCTCAAACTAATCCGGAGTGCGTATCCGCAACTCACAAAGTTGCCGCTCGTATATGTATCAACGCCTGATTTCAAGGGCGCGTTCCAGGATGGGTGGGAGAAGGCAGTTGCACGCATGGTGGAGGTGCTGGTGGACCGGCCAAGTGCCAATGGCCTGCGGGACCCCTCGAAGGTAAATGTTCTACCGGGGTGTCACCTGACGCCCGGCGACCTTGATGAACTCCGTGCCTTGCTGGAGGATTTCGGATTGTACCCCTCCTTTCTCCCTGACTTGGCGGGATCGCTCGACGGGCATATCCCCGATGAGTTTACGTCAACGACCATCGGCGGCATTGACGTCGACGAGATCGCGAGCATGGGGCGCGCAGGGTGGACCATTGCAATCGGTGCGCAGATGCAGCGCGCGGCTGAGGTCATGCAGACTAAAACCGGGGTGCCTTTTCGTGTGTTCGAGCGACTGTGTGGTCTTCATCCAAACGACGATTTCATGATGTTTTTGAGCGAGATTAGCGGGCGCCCGATACCCTCGAAATATCGACGCCAGCGCAGTCAGCTCGCCGATGCTATGTTGGACGCGCACTTCCATATTGGCGGCCGCAAAGTCGCGATCGGTGCCGAGCCAGACCTTCTGTTCGATTTATCCGGCATGCTGCACGATATGGGCGCGCAGGTGACCGTCGCCGTGACGACCACTCAGTCTGAGGTGATCGAGCGAATCAGGACCAAGGAGGTTCTCATTGGTGACCTCGAAGATCTGGAAGGATTTGCAAAAGAAAAGCATTGCGATCTGCTGATCACGCATTCGCATGGAAGGCAAGCGGCGGGGCGGCTGAAAGTGCCGTTCTATCGCGTAGGTTTTCCGATATTCGATCGGCTTGGCGCGGGCCACCAAGTATCCGTCGGCTATCGTGGTACCCGCAATGTGATCTTCCAAATCGCCAATCTCGTGATCGCGCATCGCGACGAGAATGACCGACCTACACCCGATAGGTGGCGGACCACGCCCGGACTGCCACAACACGTGGGGCATCGCCGCTCCACTGGCGCGCCTGAAAGGTCAATTGCATGAAGGTCGCTTTTGCCACTCAGGATCTGAGACGCGTCGATGCTCATTTTGGCTGGGCAAAGAATATTGCAATCTACGATGTCGCGCCCAGCGGGCATGTCTTTCTTAAAGCTATCGAGTTTGAGGGCGATCTTGAGGAGGACGGCAGTGGTGACAAGTTGGCGCCAAAGATCCAGGCGATCAAGGATTGCGCCATCCTATACGTCGCGGCCATTGGTGGTGCCGCGGCTGCGCGAGTGGTGGCCAGCAAAATTCATCCTATCAAGGTGAGCAAACCGGAAAGCATTCACGTGTTGCTGGAAAAGCTCGAGTCGGTGCTGAAGGGCACGCCACCTCCCTGGCTGCGCAAGGTCCTTGCAAAGGACCAACCGCGATCGTTTGAGTTCGACGAATGAGATGATATGACCGCAAAAATAGCGCAGCAGGGCAGCGTCGTCGACGCACCATTTCTAATCGAGTTAGTCAAGCTTTGGCGCGCCCAGGATACCAATGAAGCCTGGGAAGGGAAGAGCGACCTTGATCTGCTCGAACCCTATCCTGAACAGGGAGAGACGACGCGCATTGCCGATCATCGGTGATCCCGATCCCAATACACTATGGCGGCTTGAGTTGTTCTTCAATGCGGTCGGCCTGTCAGTAGAGAGGGAGACCGGCATTATGGTTCAGCCGATCCTGAAGCTGCATCATGAAGGCTTCGGGCGCATAGTGCTCATCGCAGGGCGGTTGGTCGCCGTAAACAAGCAGCTGCGCGACGTGCATCGCTTGGGATTCGATAATTGCGTCAAGCTGGCTCAAGAGGGGGATAGATATGTCAGCGAGGGAATTGGCCTGATTCGGAAATTTCCAGACGTGGCTAACTATTGAGGATACTCACTCATGGGCGATCAGTGAAATACTGAAGGCCGAACTAAAGAAAGTGTCCGCCAAGGCGATACAGGCCAAGATGGATCTGCACGACCTTTCGGAAGAATTGCCCATCAACTGGACGTCGATTATGGCGGTGGCGCAGAAGGCGTACGATGTCTATGTCGAACTGGAGCGCAAGAGTCGCGAGCTAAAAGAGCTGGAAAATACTTGAAGGGCAATGCATGTCATTTGCAACGCGAGACGGCCGCGACTGGATGCCACAATACCTAGCCTCGATCGATGCCAAGAAGTGCATCGGCTGTGGCCGCTGTTTCAAGGTGTGCGGTCAAGATGTCATGACTTTGAAAGGCATCAACGAGGAGGGCGAACTCGTCAACCTTGACAATGACGCGGACGATGAAGTCGAAAAAAAGATTATGGTTCTGAACGATCAGGGCGCCTGCATCGGCTGCGGTGCGTGCGATAGGGTTTGCCCGGCCAGCTGCCAGACCCACGTCCCAGCCGCAGCTGCATGAGCGAAGGGGATCTATCTCCCGTTCGCCGCAGCGCGTGGAGGGAGGCCCCGCTGGATCAGGTCAATCCGCAACGGAGACTCGTGCCAGCCGGCCCGAATGGCCCGATTTTTTCCCTGAATGGCAAGACGGAACGAGCGGAGATGCGCATGGCCGAATGCTGCTCAGCCCCGAGGCAAGCCATACCGGCTGTCTGGCGCCTGCTTGCAAGTCTCGCTCGTATCGCAGGATCCGCGTTTTTTTCGAAAAGCGACTTGGCCTTGGGCGGGCGATCATATTACCGTCGTGGTCGTCTAGTCGGTTTTCCGAATAGGCACTTCCTTCGGAGCCAGTCGTGCTCATCCTATCCTGTGGCCTTCGGTTGCGGGATCGGCAGGAGCGAAAGTCTGCCGCGGTCCACGGGTTTTACAATTGTCCGGCCGATCATAGCCGCCGATCGCGTTGAAGCGCATGTGATGGTGGCACCTGTGTCTTCGCGATTCTATCCTGGGACCGGATGGTGCTGCTCCGAATTGGATGACAGTGCAATAGCACGTGCGAGTCGCGGACGCCGCGACAAAAGCACCGGGCAGCAATTCTGCGCGCACGCCGCCGATCCTCGATAGACGGCTGCATTGGTCAATGGCAGCGACGACCGAAAGTAAAGGGCGGTGCTGCAGATCTGCGCCGTTGAACGTCACATTTTTGATGATCAAGCGCGGACAATATCGCACGCCATCAGCCTGCGATTGCTGGCCAGCGGGTGCGTGACTCGCTTGCGGATTGCGCAGCCGCAGCCTCCGAGCGCCGGCAGATGCTTAGGTCAGGTTGTGGTCAGTTAGGTTGTATATTATGAACGCGAGCTTGCGCGGCATGAGCTCAATCGCGTGCAATGTTGCCGATAGGAGAGCGATCTGATGTATGGCAGAGTCGTTGGCTCATCCAGCCAATCCACAAGCGCTAATCAAGTTGATGAACCGGGAGATAGCCCCCGCTTTGCGGAAACACTTGCAGGTATGGAGCCAGGCGGGTCGTCATCTGAAACAAGGGCGTACTATCTGAATTCCGGTCCGCCCATTGTTGAGATCGACCAGCGTTCCTTCGATCGAGGGCTGCGGAGATTTTTGGGCCGCGACATCATGAACATCGCCATTAATCCGCAAGAGTACTCAGACTTCGTATCAAAGAAAGCTGAGCGGGCAGCAACGGTTGCTGGCAGCTATAGCGCCACTCACTATGATCCAGCCAGGCCCGTGCGCTTCTTCAGCTATCAATTGGGTGACGAAACAGTTGGCCTGTTGAGAGCAGGAGGTCCGGTTCGGATCAAGGGGGAGACCTTCCGGGAAAAGTTTGGGCGCAACGATCTCACGTCCGTGGTGGACCTTCGGGTCACTCATCCCCTGGTTGAGAACGCGGGCGATATTTTGCTTGAGCACCAGCTGAGAGAGGATGGTGATGATCCCTTGATCTTGTCAAAACCAGGCTTGCCCGGCATGGAACCCCGCCTAGCAGAAATGGGTTTTGTTCATGTGGGTCGAAATCACTGGGTGCTTGATCCTCACCAGCATCCCGAGGTGTGGACGAAGAATGAGAACGACCAGTGGCAGCGAGTAGGCAAGCCTACGAAGTACCTTAGTAAGGTGGAGGATGATGATGCCGCCGCTGAATCGACGGTCCAGGCGGACTATTCTGACGAAGATGATCCGTCAGTCTATTTGGAGCGCGTCTTCACGGGGCTAAGCATGGAGTAACGCAACGGCGACCCTGAGCCATTTTTCGAAAGCTGAGAGCAGTGATATCGACACTCAGTTTCGAAAGCGAATTGTTGCACGATGAGCCGTCACCTTGCTTGAAGTGCATGTTGCCGAACGCGCATGGAGTAAGGTGGCTGCAATAGCAACACCGAACCTGAAGTGATGGGCGTTTGACCGTTCAAAGCGCGGGCGCAACAGTCTTAGTTCAAAGGGGGCGCGCGCTCGCTGCGCGCGCCCTGCGCCGGCTGGAAGCGAGCACATGGCTCTTCTGCGAAGGCCGCGACGCCGTGAGACATACGCCATCGGAGGGCACCGTGGCCCCGCTATGCGGCGTGGCCATTAACGAGCAGCAGCGACATCCGCCGCGTTTGGCCGTCCGGCAAGCCCGGAGCGCGGAGCAGCAGTTCTGCAGCTAGCACGGAGGGAACGAGAAGGCTCAATGTTCCTTTGTCTGAAATATACGCCGCTGTGCAACGAGATCTGCTGAAATAGCCAAGTTTGCGCGTCGGATGACCAGACACGATTCGTTTCGGCGCTCGTACGGTTATTGCAGGGGCAATTGCACAGCGACAATTAAGTCTTGCAAGAGCAACCTATGCAGCCAACTCTCGTCTATGCGATTTGCAGCTTTAACGACATTCCGAGCCGCCAGGCCATCGGATTTCATCTTATGGTCCTCGAAGATGACGGCAATCACCGGCCGTGGCCCGTCATTGTGGTGCGATGGGGCAAGAAGGTGCTTGGCTATGTCAATAAATGCCCGCACCACAGCGTCAATTTGGACTGGGAGCAGAACGAATTCCTCGATCCAAACGGTATCCGGCTGATGTGCGGCAAGCACGGTTCGACCTTCGAACTCGGCACCGGGCGGTGCGTCGAAGGTCCATGTCAAGGTAGAGCGCTTACGCCGATCGCGTTGGTAGTTGTGGATGGCGACATCTGCGCCGTCGGTGTGCATCTCGCGGAGGACGATGCATGAGCCAACAACTGAAGACCGCCCTCAGACCGGGCGGTTCTCGTTGCGGTTTTTCACAGCCTCCATCCTCTTTAGTCCGTCGTCATACGAGATTTCCTCATAGGATAGATCGAGATCCCTTGTGGCATCGAGGAGGTAATCAAGCTTGCCGGCCGGATCGAGCTTCTTGATGTCGTCCTTGTTCAGCCCGACCAAGTCCATCATCTCCTTCCAAACCGTGGATTCATCGCAGGGTAAGACGTGGAAGTTAATATCGCCGAGCTTAACTCGATACTTCGCCAGCAAATCGATGTTGTTGCAGAAAATGAAATAGCTGCCGATTGGGCTCAAGGCACCGTCGAGGACGGTCGCGACGTCAACAAGATACGCGAAGGAATGTAGGTAGCCGGCCAGCACGGGGATAGTGCGTTCTCCGTTTTGGGCGATCGTCAGAACCTGCTCAATGGAATAGTCTGGCGGTCGTTTCTCGTCCGCGACCTGAGTCTGGAACTTTAGTGCGACGTCGCCGCGAAAGCCGAACCGACCCGGCTTGGTGGTCGCGCCTTTGAATACGGCGTTGAGAAGGCGGCTCTCCTTCTCAAGTCTGCCGAGTGCAGTGTTCTCGATAGCGGTCATTAAATCTGTCCTTGATCTATGCTCTTCACCGACGCGTTGTCGGAGCCAGATGCGATGCAAATTGCCTGCCGTCGCCTGCGTGGCGGCGTTCAGTGAAGCTCGGAAAGAAAACGCGCCGGTGGCTGGCACCGCCTTACGTGCCTTGTCAGGAACCCGACATCCGTTGCCAGCCAAGGGGCGCGGAAATGAGCATCATCAGGCGTCTGCGCGCTGGCACGTGACTTGCTCTTAGCTGGGCCTAAGCTGACGAGGCAAAGACGTGATCAACCTGACCGATAGCGCAGTCAATGCAATCAAGAGCGCGATTTCATCTTCGGAGCGGCGGGCGGGTGGTCTGCGCGTCATGATCGAAGCAGGCGGCTGCAATGGATTCAAATACAAGATGGGCATCGCCGATGAGCCAAAGCCTGACGACACCGTGATCGACTGCGATGGGCTCAAGGTGTTTGTCGATAGCAAGAGCCGAGAGCATCTGGCCGGCACAACCATCGATTTCGTGCTGGCACCGGAGAGCTCTGGCTTTACCTTTCATAACCCGAACGCGGCCACCAACTGCTCCTGTGGAAAATCATTCGGCTGATGGAAACATTGATCAGGCGATAAGGAAAGGGCAATGAACCACACCGGCCGAACCAGACCGACTGAAGAACTCGTCGATCCCCACGATGCGAGAGGGTCCCGTTCGCTGCGCGAACGAAGAGATCGGACCCAATCGCCAAGCCGAAGCTGGCGCCTGTTAGCTGATCGGCACGATAGCAGCATGCTCTTGGCGCGGCTCGACAATGCTGGCAAGCCGTACAAGCTTCCGAGCGTGAGTCTAGAAGGGATTCAGGGGCACCTGGTAGGTAAGATCGGAGGTTTGGATCGCCTGGTCCTCGTTGTTGCTGCAGGCGGGGTGGTGCAGTGAGCGAGAATCGAGCGCCGATTTACCTCGATAACAATGCAACGACGCGAACTGATCCATCCGTCGTGCAAACCATGTTGCCTTTCTTCACTGAGCAATTCGGCAATGCCTCGTCCGCGCATGCCTTTGGCAACGAGGCCGCAATTGCGGTGAGGCAGGCACGGAGAAGCTTGAGCGGCCTGCTAGGTAGTGCATACGATCACGAAATCGTCTTCACCTCGGGAGGGACCGAAGCCAATAATGCCGCAATCCTCTCGGCACTTGCAACCCAGGAAGGTCGAGACGAGGTTGTCACCACTTCGGTTGAGCACTCCGCCGTACTTGCGCTAACGGAGCAATTGGCGGCAAGGGGAGTCAAGACGCGCATTATTGCCGTAGATGCTTGCGGCCGGCTCGACATCGAGGCGTTTCGCTGCGCGCTTGGGCCACGCACAGCGATTGCCTCGGTTATGTGGGCCAATAACGAGACCGGAACGATATTTCCCGTGAAGTGTCTGGCCGGGTGGACCCGTGAGGCGGGAGCGCTATTTCACACAGATGCGGTGCAGGCCATTGGTAAAGTACGCTTAAACCTAAAGGACAGCACGATCGACATGCTTTCACTATCCGCGCACAAACTGCACGGCCCGAAGGGGGTAGGTGCGTTATATTTGCGTAAAGGGACAAAATTCCAGCCGCTGATCTGCGGCGGATCACAGGAACGAGGGCGGCGCGCTGGGACCGAGAATATTCCCGGAATCGTCGGACTAGGAAAAGCTGCCGAACTTGCGGCGGAGCGGCTTGAACCCGAGCGCATCCGCATTGGCGCGTTACGTGACCGCCTTGAGCAGGGAATTTTGCGCAATGGCGAGTGCGTTGTGCTTGGCGACATTCGCAATCGTTTGGCGAATACGACTAATATTGCCTTCGACCATCTCGAAGGTGAAGCGATTGCCCACCGTCTTAACCGGGCGGGCATCGCCGTATCGCTCGGGTCAGCCTGCAGGTCGGGCTCAATGCAGCCATCGCATGTTCTGCGTGCCATGCAGGTGCCTGCGTGGCGGATGCACGGCGCCGTGCGCTTTTCTCTTTCGCGCGAAACCTCCCTCGCCGAAGTCGATGAGGCCGTGTGCGCTGTGTCAGATATCGTGACTCGCATGCGCGCCAGCTCCCGCGCCACGGTCAGGGAGCAGACCTCGTGAAAATCATGATCCGCCGCTCTCCGGACACGGGCTTGTCAATCTACGTGCCAAAAAAGGATATCGAAGAGTCAATCGTGGCCTCCGAGTACGAGACCCTATGGGGCGGCTGGATCAAAGTCGCTAACGGTTGGGTGCTCGATTTGCCCGAGATGGCGAGCGACACACGGTTACCGATCACAATCGACGCGAAGAAGCGGGATGAGAGCGGCGACGATCCATGAAGCGCTCACGGAGATGAGCGCTGTCGATGCGGCGGATGCAAAGGTTACTCTCGCGGACCTTGGCGCCCGCCCTGGGGACCGAGATCATTGTCGTCTCTCTCGTCCTGGCATCAGGGAATTGAAAATGCGATGTGCTGAGCACACCAGATGCATCGGTCGGCTTATTCGCCGGTAAGTCGGCGCTGTCTCGGGGCTTTGGGGGTCGACTGGCTGCGGCGCAGCATATCAAGATCAGCAAACGTCGGCCCGCCGCGACGGCATTGATGAGGCGGGGTTTACTCAGCCAGTCGGGACAAGGCGATTGCACCATCATCTTTGGCCCTCATTGCTGCCTGTCATATTCGGACGCGTGTTGCCCTAGTATTGGCCTTATGATGTCCGGCTTCCCCAGTTCGGATCGGGCCAATTGAGAGCGGCAGCGCGCGAAAGCCCGTTCAGATGAGCTGGATCGGGGCGAGCCCCGCGAGAGTGAAAAGCACACGAGATGGAGCCCCGAGTGAGAATGGCGACGCATCTGTCGCTTTGCCAACAAGCTCATCATTGCTGTCTTGCAAGTGCCAACGCTATCGCTGCGCCTACTCGGTGTACTGTGGTTGCATTCGCATCATCCTCGCCACGGCATGCAAGTTGCTAATCTTCCTGAAGCGCGCTCTAGGATGATCTGTGGGCGTCGATGCTTGCAGGGGAGTGATCTCGGTCGTGGAGCGCGGAAAATATATCAAAGCAGCGGTCAATAGCGGGAAGATCATGCAGTCCATAACCGAGCATAAGGGCTGCCGCGCTTCGGCGAAGACCGGGCGGGCGAGCTGCGGCTCGCAGGCCGGCCGAGGCGATCTGCCGGTCGAAATCTGGGAAAGGGTGAAAAACCATCCCTGTTACAGCGAGGATGCGCACCATCATTACGCTCGCATGCATGTCGCGGTCGCACCTGCCTGCAATATCCAGTGCAACTACTGCAACCGAAAATACGACTGCGCCAATGAATCGCGTCCGGGTGTGGTGAGCGAGAAGCTCACCCCTGAGCAGGCAGTGAGAAAAGTGATCGCGGTCGCGACGACCATTCCGCAGATGACGGTACTTGGCATCGCTGGTCCCGGCGATGCCCTGGCCAATCCAGCAAAGACGTTCAAAACGCTCGCGTTGGTCACCGAGGCTGCTCCTGACATCAAGCTGTGTCTGTCAACCAACGGACTAGCGCTGCCAGACTATGTCGATACCATCGTGAGGGCCAAAGTTGACCACGTCACCATCACCATCAACATGGTCGATCCTGAAATCGGAGCCAAGATTTATCCATGGATCTTCTTCAACCACAAGCGATACACCGGCATCGAGGCGGCAAGGATACTCACCAATCGCCAGCTTCAAGGGCTCGAGATGCTTAGCGAACGGGGCATTTTGTGCAAGATCAACTCGGTGATGATCCCCAATATCAATGATGACCACCTGGTCGAGGTCAACAAGGCGGTCACGTCGCGCGGTGCCTTCCTTCACAATATCATGCCGCTGATCTCCGTACCCGAGCACGGAACAGCATTTGGCCTCAACGGTCAGCGCGGTCCGACGGCTCAAGAATTGAAGACGCTGCAAGATGCTTGCGAAGGGAAGATAAACATGATGCGGCATTGCCGGCAGTGCCGCGCTGATGCGGTCGGTCTACTCGGCGAGGATCGCAGCGCGGAGTTCACCAATGATCAGGTGATGAAAATGGACGTCCATTATGACCTAGAGATGCGCAAGGCTTATCAAAAAAGGGTAGAGAATGAGCGCGTCTCCAAAGTCGCGGCCGGTCAAAAGGAGTTGGCGGGAGTCTCCGGAGAGATGAGCGCGATCACTGTTCTAGTAGCCGTCGCAACTAAGGGCTCGGGATTGATCAACGAGCACTTTGGACATGCAAAGGAATTCCAACTGTACGAGCTCTCCACATCCGGCGCCAAGTTCGTCGGGCTACGTCGTGTGGAGGGTTACTGCCAGGCCGGCTATGGCGAGGAAGATAGGCTATCCGTGATCATGCGCGACATCCGTGACTGCCACGCGGTCTTCGTGGCTAAGATCGGCGGCTGCCCCAAGAGCGGCCTGATCAAGGCTGGGATCGAGCCGGTCGATCAATTCGCCTATGAGTACATTGAGAAGTCGACGATCGCTTGGTTCAGGGCCTATGTCGGCAAAGTAAAGCGCGGGGAGATCCAGCATGTGCAGCGCGGCGTGCCCCCGCGTTGGCCTGGAGATCGGATCTCTGCGGCGTAAGGAGGAATATGTGCCATTCAAAATCATCGCCTCGCAGTGCACGAGCTGCTCAGCTTGCGAGCCTTTATGCCCGAACGTTGCTATTTCGGAGAAGGGGGGAAACTTTGTCATTGAAGCGGCGAAATGCAGCGAATGCGTGGGGCATTTTGACGAACCGCAATGTGCCGCTGCCTGTCCGGTCGACAACACCTGCGTGGTTGACAGGGCCTTGCCTCGCTACCAGGCGCCCGTCTGAAGTGTGGAGCCTGACCGGCAATGCAATCGCTGGTGCTGAACACGTCCCAAACGTCGCGCTGCGAACTGGCGGCTCCGCAGGCGCCGGCGTCTGCTCTTACGGACGGTGGCCGCTCTGGATTCCTGCGATGGGGCTGTTGCTGGCGGGCAGCACAGCCTGGCGACATTTCGGCGCTCGAGGGCGCCTCGTGATGCGGAGCAGAGTGTCCCCTCGGCGTGCCCCCGCGCCGTCGGTGCATGAGGAGCGAAATATGAACAGAATTCTCCGGGATAGCGACGCCGTCGAGCTAAGCGACCCACCCGCCTTCAGCTTTGGCCAAAAGCTTCGCGCCAATCGCGTCATCCGGAATGATGGCACCTATCCCGGCAAGGAGATCGGAGACGTCTTGGTCAAGAAGGGGGAGGTGGGCTACGTCGTCTCGATCGGCACGTTCTTGCAGCAATTCTACATCTACGGCGTGGAGTTTTTGGAAAGCGGCCACCGCGTTGGCATGAAACGCAAGGAACTTGAGCCAGTGGATGCAGGCGAGGAGGTCGATGATTTGCCACTACCGGAGGAGTCATGACTCAGCGAGGTTTTCCAAAATATTGGTGGGGCCAGCGGGGTAAACCGACAGCCGACCTGATCAAGCACCGCTCATCGGTCGATACGGAGACGGACGGAGCTTCGCTCGCCGCCAGGCCGAGCCGCCAGACCGTCATCGATACTCTCAACAACAAAGCGCATGAGCCTATCTTTATCGTTGATTTTGGTGAGGAGCTGCTCATCTGCTGGAGTTCAAGAGAACATCAAAAGGCATTGAAGGGAGGCTTTCATCATGAATTCCGCACTGATGAGGAAAGTAAAACCGGGGTTGGCGCGTCATCCCAACGAGCTTGATCGCAAACGGATCGAACGCGGCTTGAGCGCGCGGAAGCGCTATCTCTACGTCTCGCCAAACGTGACGCCCGTGTGGGGCGGCTACTGCATCGAGAGTCCCTGCTGCTCGCGCAATATCGACAAGGATGGCGCGCTCGTCGATGTCGCGCTGATCCTTTATGATGGCGTGACCGGGATCTGGAAGCTGTTTCGCAAAAATCATGCGGGGGGAGTCTGGGAATTTTACAGCCTCTATCATCGCTTGATCCCTGCAATCGACGAATTGAATGCGGATCCTGAGCGCCTGTTCTGGCAATGAAGGACCACCGTCCCCGAGGATAGAAGAACGACGATGGCGATCACGACCGAGGAATTGATCGAGATCGAACGGCTGCTTGCTGCCGATAGCGACGGCATGGGTCCCTTTGTCCAGCTGCGCCGCGGGCGGGGCGTGATGCGTGAGTTCGACACTCAACGCGGGCGACCGGGATCGCATTGGCCAAAGGAATGTTGGGCCGTGAGCAATGAGCCGGCCGAATACGGCGCAGTGCTGTGCAAGCCTACCGATGATGTCTTGGAGTGGTGTCGCATGGTCGAGCAGTGCTACGACGCGCATCTGCAATCACGTGAAGGAGTCCCGCTAAGATATTCGAAATCGACCACATTACAGTCGAGCTTGTCGGGTGTCAGCTCGTGATCGTAAGCGGCCAAAATAAGGAATCGGTATGAGCTTGCAACAAATCATCATCCACGTCCGCTTCGCCCCGAATGGGCGGGTGATACAAATCGGCCAGCGTCCAGGGAAGCTCACTCCGAACGGGTGGTTCGATGTCCTCAACACCCGTGCCAGCTCGGCTTATCAGCCGCTCGCTCGTGGCCGCGGGGTATTCCGGTTGAGCCGAACTGCTGTCGATACCTTAAAGCAGGAAACGGCGGGGCCGGGTTGAGCGAACCGGTAACCGCGATTTGATGAGTGAACAGATCGAGGGCGACGCCGTCTCTCCGGCCGACATTATTGTTCTGAGCGAGGCCATGGGCATTCAATCGCTGATAGCGGCGAGAACGTCGGCATTGCCGCAACTTCCCTCAATTGTGAGGCGCGCTATGACGCATTTGGTGTGCAACTTGCTCTTCGAGAAAGTTGATCGGGGGGATTGTTGCATGAATGAGAGGTCTCGATGCCGGGAGAAGAGGTTGTCATTGATCAGCAGGCGACCTTCGGACGTGAAGGTGCCTATCGCTCATCTCAGCGACGACAGCGAGTAAGGCGCCCGACCATTCCGACTGCCTTCGCAAGCGGGAGTTGGTGTCAGCAGGTGTCCATGCGCCAATGGACGGTCATCGTTGGACATTGCGGGCGGCTATGCGCTCACATCTCATCCCGACAGCTGAAATTCACTATCAGAGGATAGGCGCGTGAACTCAGAAAAAGAATTTCATCTCCCTCAACTCTATAGGCACCATGTCTTTGCGTGCAACACGCAGCGTCCGCCAAACCATCCCCACGGCAGTTGTGGCGCCTCCGGCGCGCAAGCTCTGTGGGATCGAATGGGCAAGGCGATCGAAGCGCAAGGCCTCGACGATATTGGCTTCGCGACTGCGGGCTGCCTTGGCTTTTGTAACTCTGGTCCTTTGCTGGTTGTCTATCCCGACGGAGTCTGGTATCGCGCGACCACGCCTGAGGATGTCGACGAGATCGTCATATCCCACCTCAAGCACGGCCAACGTGTCGACCGGCTTGTGATAGTGCTCAAGCGAAGCTAGAGGCGTCGCTTGGCGGCCGCTTGCCGGGTTAGCTAGCATGGTCGGCTCGACGTTGGGGGGCGGATCGTCTGAGATTAACCGGGCACTTCGCGGCCAAGATTAGGCTGTCAGCGGCGTATCGCCTTCTTATCAGGCAAATGGGAAAATGGCTTCGGTCTTAAGCGTGGCGAAACAGACGTATGATCATATTCTGAGTCGACGTTTGTGTAATGTTACTCACGTGCTGCGCGATTCGTAACTTGCAGCGCGAGCAACGCCAGCGGTTCCCTCTCTTGCGAGCTGACGCGTCGATGGCGCGTCAGCCGGCTTTCCGTGTCAGTCCGGCGAGAGTAGGAGACGAGCTCGATGATCCTGCTGGGATCCGAGTTTATCAAACGGCCTCTCCACTCTGGCTCTGCTCTAACGTCAGAACTTGTAAGCGACGCCGCCGCTGACGAGCCATGGATCAATATGGGCGCGGCCCGTAACGGCAATCGCATTGTTTAAGGTGGCCGAGTACTCCGGCCGCAGCCACAGCTTTTTAACGTCAAAGTTGAGGCCCCAGTGGCGATCGAGCATGTAATCGAAACCGAATTGGACTGCCGCGCCGAATTGGTTTTTGATGTTTAGATCCGTGACGGAAAGCCCGGCGAGCGAAGTATTGGCTGCCGATTGGTTGAAGAATACAGTGTAGTTGATGCCCGCGCCGACATAGGGCTTAAGCGGCCCAAAATCGGTGAAGTGATATTGCAGGGTCAGTGTAGGAGGCAAGAGCCAGGCTTTGCCGATATCGAGCCCTGTGAGCGCGCCATTGCCGCTGACGTGATGGCTGGTCACGCCGAGAATGAGTTCGGCGGCTAAGTTAGCTGTGAAGAAATAGGTGATGTCGAGCTCTGGTATAGCTTGATCGCTGATCGAAAGCCCAGAGTTGGGTGATGACAGCAACGGCGTCCCTGGAACGTTGACGGAACTGCCTGCGGTATCCGGCAAAACGCCAAGCACGCGCAGGCGGATCATCCACGGGTTGCGGGGTTCAATAGGGGGAGCTTTATAGTAGACCGGCGCCGGACCCAGATCAGCACCACGTACCGAGTTGCTGGCCAACGAGGTCGCTAGCGCGAAGACCGATACAGTTGCCAGGACTGTTCTTGCTCTCATCGAATTCTCCATTCCAAAAGTCGCGCGAGAAGCCGCGCAAGGTCTCTGTCACACATAAGGAACGGCGAAAGATTTGATACCAATCAAATATGGGAGCGATCGTGCCGCTCAGTTGCATCAGGATCACAGCTGCGAAACACGTTTTGCTAAAGGAAATACTCGCGCCAAGCAAGCCGCAAGTCGAGAACGTCATTCTTCTGGTGTGATCGTCCGGAACAGGCTCATTCGCTTGATCCCATCTTCGGGCAGCGCGTGCGAGTTGCTTGGTGCAGGCATCCCTGGAGATGCTCCTGCGTCTGGTGGCCAAGCAGCGACAGCGCGGGCTCGCGATCGAGCCCGGCACATCGTATTCCGTCTAAGTCGATCAACGGTCGTCGTATCAGGAGTGGATCACTCACCATCAATGCGAGTGCGCTCGCCGCGTCGATAGAATCGAGATTGACTTCGCCCGACTTGACACGAGGCGCGGCTCGGTTGAACCAGGAGCCGACGGGCATATTGCGAAAGAAGCTGCGCAATTCGTCCGCATGCCATGGCTCCTTCAAGATGTCCTGGACGACCACGTCATGACCGGCGGACTTTAGCGCTTGAATCTGACGCGCGTTCGTGGCGCAGCCGGGCTTCTGATAAAAGATGATTGTAGCCACGGCGTACCTATGTAGGCGTGCTATGCTGGGCGAATAGCACAGGGCTGCTGCTTCCCGGGAGCCATTCGAAGTTCTTGACAGTCAACGTCAATATCAGCGCATGGTGCGCCCTCAGCGAATTTGCAAAGCCGCTGGCCCGTCTCATTTTGACTCCGTCCGGCATCTTTACTCCTCACATGGCTGAGCTTGCGCGAGCGGCAGCAAGTTCTGTTCCACAATGGCGGCATCGGCTAAGTCAGCCTATTTGGCTGTTGGCGTTCATGTTTGCGATTGTTTGTTCGTTGTCTGACAGCCGGGCAGATCTTGTCAGATCCAAAACAGCCTACGATCGCGCGCCGGCTGGTTGCTTTTGGAAACGTAATCAGAAGCTTAAGGTGCCGGGTTAGACCTTGGCACGGCTGTTGCTGATAAGCGGCAGCAACACTGAGTGAGGGCTGAGTGCACGCCGACGTGTAAGGCGAGCGATGCGCTCCTTCCCTTGAACCCGTGTGCCCCCGCTTCTGCGAGGGAAGCAAAGCTCGCAAAAGAAGCGCGCAACGTTTGGCAAATCGGTTGATGGAGAGCAGCATGGCTTCACTAAGACAAATCGCCTTCTACGGGAAGGGCGGAATCGGCAAGTCCACCACTTCGCAGAACACGCTAGCGGCGCTGGCAGAGATGGGTCAGAAGATCCTGATTGTAGGGTGCGATCCGAAAGCGGACTCGACTCGCCTTATTCTGCACGCCAAGGCTCAAGACACGATTTTGAGTCTTGCCGCGAGCGCCGGCAGCGTGGAGGATCTAGAGCTCGAGGACGTAATGAAGGTTGGCTACCAGGACATTCGCTGCGTTGAGTCCGGTGGCCCTGAGCCAGGTGTCGGCTGCGCCGGCCGCGGTGTCATCACCTCGATCAATTTTCTTGAAGAGAACGGAGCCTACGAGAACATTGACTATGTTTCTTACGATGTGCTTGGCGACGTTGTTTGCGGTGGCTTTGCGATGCCAATCCGCGAAAACAAGGCGCAGGAGATCTACATCGTGATGTCTGGTGAAATGATGGCAATGTATGCCGCAAACAATATTTCCAAGGGGATCCTGAAATACGCGAACTCAGGTGGGGTGCGGTTGGGCGGCCTGATCTGCAACGAGCGGCAGACCGACAAGGAATTGGAACTGGCGGAAGCGTTGGCCAAGAAGCTTGGCACTCAACTGATCTACTTCGTGCCGCGTGACAATGTGGTGCAGCATGCAGAGCTGCGTCGCATGACGGTGCTTGAATATGCACCCGATTCCAAGCAGGCTGATCACTATCGGAAACTAGCGGCCAAGGTTCACAATAATGGCGGCAAGGGCATCATCCCGACCCCGATCTCAATGGATGAGCTCGAGGACATGCTGATGGAGCATGGCATTATAAAGGCCGTGGATGAATCAATCATCGGCAAAACCGCCGCCGAACTCGCAGCCTCGTAAAGGCCGCGAGTCGCCGCCTTGCGAAGGCGAGCGACAGATGCCGGTCTCCCTCACCCCCTTCCCGGGGGGGCCGGCATACTGACGATCGGCCGCGAAAACCAGAGTGCGCCGTGACGAACCACGCATTGTGAAAAACCGCAGAGTTATGTCCGAGCCGCACGTCCTTCCGTTCACGACTGCCTGTGCTGCTGACGCCAATAGCCAGTTGCACAAGGGAATTTCAACCTACCGGCTGCTCACCGGTGAACATCCTGCAAATGCCGATATCGCCATCGACAGCAATCTCGATCGCCATGCCCTGGCGTCTATCCTGGCGGCTGCCACGATGGATGGTGGCTGTCTGTCTGAGAAAGTTGGCCTGTCCGGCGTTGAATTGGCGGTCTTACTGGAGCAGCACTTTCTCCCAACCGGGATCAGGGCCCCGGAGCAGGCCGCGCCCTTCAAGCGGGAAGAGGATGAGGAGATCGCAATGCTTCGCGATCTGTTGCTCAAGCATCGCTCGACGGAAGGGGATATCGGCCGGTGGCTGGCTGCGATGATCGCGCGCCGCGCCATGGAGCCGGACCATCTTTGGGAAGCTCTCGGCTTGCGTGATCGTGGCGAACTCTCGCTCGTGATGAGCCGGCATTTCGCGCCGCTCGCCGCGAGCAATGTCAACAATATGCGTTGGAAGCGCTTCTTCTACCGCATGCTTTGCGAGGACGAAGGCCTTGCGATGTGCACGACACCCGTGTGCAATCAATGTAACGAATTCAACATCTGTTTCGGTGAAGAAAGCGGTGAGAGCCGGATGGCCGAGCGTCGGCGCGATTTGCTGTTGCAGGCCGCAGCATGGCCGGCTGTGTCCAGCGGCCGGGCATCTGAAACGCCAGGAGAGACCGCAGTCGCATCGTTATCCGAAAAGGCTTCAGCGCATTTGTAGGCCGCAGGTCGGAGGAGGGCGCGGATCACCAACTTGGATGCGAGCGGACGGCCGTGTGGTTAAGGCGGCAAGATCGAGTGCTAGGCTACAGTTCACCCGTGTTGGTGCGCCGCAACGGACCTGTCGCACCAAAGGGCAACGCGTTCGGCCTCATAGCGCTGTCGCATTTGCCACGATGCATTTGCTGAACAAGGTCATAAAGAGAAGCGTGACTTCTTGCACTAGGTCGGCCGTTAGGATCACAAAGACTGCGGCGGTAACGGCGGGCGCGGTCAACAAAAACATCGCGTCCGCGCAATTATCGAAGCAGATCTTCCGCTTACCATGATGGAGTGCCGCACGGACCCGGGAAAGAGGCGCCGACGCAGGGTCGACGCAAGGGTGTCGATGAAATATGTGGTCCCTTGCCACAATATCCATGCCGTCTTCGGGCTGTGTAGTCATCAGGAGCTAACGATGGAAAAGGTCAACCAAGTGTTAGGATATACCGGGCCCGCGAACTTCAGGTGTCAGTCATGAGAAGTCTTTCCGCGCCGTCACCGAGTTCTCATCAGATTGAGCGCAACCGCAAAACCCGCGGGCGCGTTGTCGTTACTGTTTCGGATCCGCTCAATGTGGGCGCTCACCAGAGCTAAACCGAAGGAGAATATTCGATGATCAGCTCATCCCCAGCAACCGGTATTCTAGATCGACTCGGCAAGGCCTCATCGGCAGAGGAGTTTTTTTCGCTGCTTGGCGTCGAGTACGACCCTAAGATCGTGAATGTCGCGCGCCTTCACATTTTGAAGCGCATGGGACAATACCTCGCACAGGAGAAATTTGCTGGTGCCGCAGAGCCGGAAATCAGAACTCGATGCAAGGCGATGCTGGAACGGGCATATGGAGATTTCGTGGCATCGTCACCGATCGACGAGCGAGTGTTCAAGGTTTTGAAGGATGCCGTCTCAGACTCCAAGAAGGCTGCGGCCTTCGTTCCTTTGAGCGAGTTGAAGTGACCTAGCGTTCCACTGTAAGCGAAGTCTGTCCGGCGGACGCCGAGGCGCTCCGTTAATGCGGCTTTCTATTTATCGCGGCAAGTCTCTTAGTCATGGCCCGGCCAACGGCTGTCGTATTCCCGACCCATGTCCGGATTATTCGTGACCAGGTATCAGCAGCTGTTTGATGTGTGGCGCAAGCCAATACGTCCCACTGACTTCAATCGTCTTTGCAACTGGTACGACACTTGCTGTTGTCCTGCTGATCTGATCATCGATGCCGACAGATGGTGGCGCCCGCGGTGAGTTTGAAGGAGGACCCATGATGCTGCTTACATTGCCTGCCGAGCCCCCCTGCGGCATCATATCGAGGCCTACGATGCCGTCAGGTCTGTTCGCAACGGTCTTTGACGCGGTCGCAGTTTCGTAGTGACGGTGAGATGGTAGTCAATAATAGGTGTCCCCTTCGCGCGGCTCTTGCGGCGGCTATGCACAGTAGCGTCCGCATCAAATCGGCCCCCGATCCCGCTCAAATGTGTCTGCATCTCATCGCAGATAGAAACTGCGCTACGAAAAGTGGTGCCCTCCTCCCACACGGAGTGCCAGCGCTGGAGGCTCGGCACGGTCGCGTGACAGAAGCCTTGCCAGGACCTCCATCGATGGTACCGGCGAGGCGCCGCGAACGGACTAGTCAACTAAGGCATGGAAGTGGCCGGTCAGGATCACCTCGTCCTGGCCGGCCACGGTGGCGCTCGTCGAGCCCGGCACCCAAGGATTCAGTTTGCAAGATCCCTCCAAAGCCGGCCGAATGGGTGCGCCAATTGCGACGACGCGTATTGTGGTGCGACTGGTCCGAGCGCGCAGGCGGGCAGAGCAGCCAGCCACTTGCCGGCCAAAAGTGAACTTCGGTTAACGAAAGCGAAAAAGCAACCCGTGGCGCGGGCGCGCCTATCTCCAGAGGAATTTAGACTATGAGCAAGGTCAGCAAAACGGCGATGCCAGCAGGGGCCGGCCGCGGAGCAGCCAAAAAAGAACTGCCGGAGCACTTCAAGTCGTACAAGCACGTCTGGGTCTTCGTCGAGCTGGAGCGGGGCCAAGTGCATCCCGTTTCCTGGGAGCTCATGGGTGCGGGGCGTGGTCTTGCCGACAGGCTAAAGGTGAATCTTGCCGCTGTCGTTGTCGGTCCGGAGGGGCAGCACACACGCAACGCCGCACTTGAAGCCTTTTGCTACGGCGCCGATCTGGCCTATCTCGTGAGCGACAATGTGTTGTCGGATTACCGCAACGAATCTTATACGAAAGCGCTCACCGAACTCGTCAACACCTACAAGCCCGAGATATTACTGTTGGGTGCCACGACGCTTGGTCGCGATCTCGCAGGTTCCGTGGCGACGAATCTATCGACGGGGCTTACTGCCGACTGCACCACGCTGGACGTGGACGCCGACGGTTCACTTGCGGCGACGCGGCCAACTTTTGGCGGCTCGTTGCTCTGCACAATCTATACCTTGAATTACCGCCCGCAGATGGCCACGGTCCGCCCGCGAGTGATGCCGATGCCTGCACGCGTTATGCGCGATGCCGCTCGTATCGTCGTTCATCCGCTCGGCCTTGTAGAAGACGATATAGTCACGAAAGTATTGTCCTTCCTACCCGACCGCGATGCAGAAACTTCCACTCTGGCCTATGCCGATGTTGTGGTTGCGGGCGGCCTTGGACTGGGATCGCCTGAGAACTTCCGGTTGGTACGCGAGCTCGCAGCTCTGCTTGGGGCTGAATATGGCTGCTCGCGTCCTCTCGTGCAAAAGGGCTGGGTTACGTCTGACCGGCAAATCGGTCAGACAGGCAAAACCATCCGGCCGAAGCTCTATATTGCCGCGGGCATTTCCGGTGCGATCCAGCACCGGGTCGGCGTCGAGGGCGCGGATCTGATCGTCGCCGTTAACACGGACAAAAACGCTCCGATCTTCGACTTCGCCCATCTCGCGATCGTCAGTGATGCTATGCAATTGTTGCCAGCCCTGACGGCTGCATTTCGCGCGCGGCTTCTGCCAGATTCGCGCGCCAGGATCGCGGTCTAGAGGAGATATTGATGATTGAAGAGAGATTCGATGCGATCGTGGTCGGAGCCGGTATGGCCGGCAACGCGGCGGCATTGACGATGGCCAAACAGGGCATGAAGGTGCTGCAGCTCGAGCGGGGCGAATATCCCGGATCGAAAAATGTGCAGGGGGCCATCCTCTATGCCGACATGATGGAAAAGCTGATCCCCGAGTTTCGAGAGGAGGCGCCACTCGAACGCCACCTGATCGAACAGCGGTTCTGGATGATGGACGATCGCTCGCATGTCGGCATGCACTACCGTTCGGAGGACTTCAACGAGCAGAGGCCGAACCGCTATACGATTATACGCGCCCAGTTTGACAAATGGTTTTCTTCAAAGGTGCGGGAAGCTGGCGCGATCGTGCTTTGCGAGACCACCGTCACAGAGCTCGCGCAGGACGATCGTAACAGGGTCGTCGGTGTTCGTACAGATCGCCGTGACGGCGAGATACATGCTGACGTCGTCGTTCTGGCCGAAGGGGTCAATGGCTTGCTCGGCACGCGTGCGGGCCTGCGCGCCCGTCCGGCACCCGATAACGTTGCGCTCGCGGTGAAGGAAATGCACTTCTTGCCCCGTGAAACCATCGAAGCACGCTTCAATCTTAAGGGGGATGAAGGCGTCGTGATAGAGGCTGCCGGTACCATTTCCCGCGGCATGACCGGGATGGGTTTCATCTACGCCAACAAAGAGTGCATTTCGCTTGGCATCGGTTGTCTCGTCGCCGACTTCCAACGCACGGGCCAAACGCCGTATGGCCTGCTCGATGAATTCAAAAGGCATCCCTCTGTGGCGCCACTGATAGCAGGGTCCGAAGTAAAGGAATATTCGGCGCATCTCATTCCCGAAGGCGGTTACAAATCGATCCCACAGCTTTATGGGGAGGGCTGGGTCGTCGTGGGCGATGCCGCCCAACTCAACAATGCCGTTCATCGTGAGGGCTCCAATCTCGCGATGACATCGGGCCGTATCGCGGCCGAAGCGATAGGTCTGGTCAAATCGCGCGGCGAACCGATGAGTGCAACAAATCTCTCAATCTACAAAAAGATGTTGGACGATTCTTTCGTCATCAAAGATCTCAAGAAGTACAAGGATTTGCCACCCCTCATGCATACCCACTCCGAAAATTTCTTTCTCACTTATCCGCAGCTTATCTCCAAGGCGATGCAGAACTTTGTGCGCGTCGATGGTACGCCCAAGGTTGAGAAGGAGAAGGCGAGCCTCAAATCCTTTGTCAAGACGCGGTCATGGTCAGGTCTGGTCGGCGATGCTTACCGTTTTGCCAGGGCCTGGCGGTGATCGCGACAGTGTGAAGTCCAACAGTGGAAGGCAAAAGCATGAATGTCGAACCCTCCGTGCGCGTCGAAGACAAGCTGTACTACAACCGTTATCTTGTCGACGCCGGGCACCCTCACGTCAGGGTACGTGCGCACAAGACGCCATCGCCGCAGCTCCTCACACTTTTGAAGGCCTGCCCGGCGCGATGCTACGAGCTCAACGACAACGGCCAGGTCGAAGTTACAGTTGATGGCTGCATTGAATGCGGTACCTGCCGCGTGATCGCCGAGCCGACCGGCGACATCGAATGGAGCCACCCGCGCGGCGGATATGGTGTTCTGTTCAAGTTTGGGTGATGACAGAGCGAAGGGTGGTGCGGCGTTAGCCGACGCAATCTCACTGTATCTGTGGCGCGCTCACTGTCACCTGCATAGCGCCGGGTTGTTTGAGAAGACACCCGTCATCGCAACGCGACGCAAGACGTGACATGCAGATAAGCAGCAAAAGGCTCGTTGTGGCGCCACTGAGTAGCGCCACGATGCCGTCGATCTGATGGCAGAGAAAAGATCAGTCTCCTGCCTGAGGGGAGGCAGGCCCAGCGGCCTCGAGTGCGATCGCCACTGACTGTGTGATCGCAGCAAAGCGCACGGCGGTCTGGATCGTCTCCGAATTGACGCCCGCGGCTCTCAATGTCCTCTCATGGGCATCAATGCAGATACCGCAGCCGTTTATGGAGGAGACAGCAAGCGACCACAGCTCGAAATCGGACTTGTCCACGCCGGGATTGCCAATCACGTCCATGCGCAGCCGCGGCGGCATCGTCTTGTATTCTGGGTTGGAAGCGAGGTGAACGAAGCGGTAGTAGACATTGTTCATTACCACTACGGAGGCCGCAGCTTTCGCTGCGGCGATCGCCACAGATGTCATCACGCCCGAGGCTGCCGATTCCACCGCGGCAATCAGGGCTGAATTGCGGGTGGCAACTGCACTCGCTACCAGCACCCCGTATTTTCGCCGCGGCGAAAGCGTCTCATCGGCCATCAAGGAGGTCAAGTTAATCCTGACATCCTTCGCGAAATCGGGAATCTTGTCGTAGATTTGTTCGATCGGCGACATGCTGCGTCACGCAACCTTCAGTGTTTCCCCGCCGATTTCGCGGTTGCAGGGACAGAGCTCGTCGGTTTGCAGCGCGTCTAGAACGCGGAGTGTGTCCTTAGGACTGCGGCCCACACTCAGATTGGTCGCATAGACGTGCTGAATCGTGTTTTGGGGGTCAACAATGAAGGTATAA
Organism: Bradyrhizobium sp. B039; assembly: GCF_038965675.1. Classification (NCBI taxonomy): domain Bacteria; kingdom Pseudomonadati; phylum Pseudomonadota; class Alphaproteobacteria; order Hyphomicrobiales; family Nitrobacteraceae; genus Bradyrhizobium; species Bradyrhizobium sp. B039. The sequence goes on along the minus strand of NZ_CP152416.1, from coordinate 7,731,885 downwards.
CGATAGGCAACCCCTTCGGGTGAACGCACCCCGAGGCCATCGACGAGCGTTCCCTTTGTGTCGGCAAATTGCCAGATTGGTAGATTGTGCAGGTCGACATGTGAGCGCCGCCAAGCAAGCTTGCAGAACTCGTTGTCAGTCGAGCCACCCAGTACAACCGCATCTCGGTCAGCGAATTCCTTGGAAAGCCGAGCAAATTCTGCGATCTCTGTCGGGCAGACGAAGGTAAAGTCCTTTGGGTAAAAGAAGATGATCTTCCATTTCTCCGGAAAGCTCATTTCGGTCAGCGTCTCAAACGCACTCTGCCCTTCCTCTTCCTGCGCTTGAAAACCGGGCTTCACGCCTGTGATGTCGAATGGCGGCAACTGACTTCCAATTCCGAGCATGGTGTCCTCACAAACTTGCTTTTGTAGATCGTGACCTCACTGGTGGAGCAAACCATATGCCACGCATTCTTAGACCTAGAATTGGCGCAACAAGACCAGCCCAGCGGCTTGGATACAGGCGCCTTTGAGCACGAAAGTACACGGGCGCTGGCTACGCGGTTGGCGGGAAGACGGCAGCCAGACCTAAACCGAAGCAATCTCGTCCCCGACCGGTAGGCACTGCACAGCCGGCCTGGCCGGGCTATGGCAGTTTGGCGCTCGCCGCTGGTAACTGCGACGTCGTGCCGTTCAAGGTCCACAATCGGCGCGTTCGCAAGGCATCGAGGCGGCGCAGCAGCGGACGCGGGAGCTAAGGCGGCTTCCGCAAATGGCGAAGGGTTTCGATGGGCGTGCGCCGCCCGGTATCGTTCCGACCAATAGCCGCAGCTGGGGTTGAACGGCGCCGGCCGCAAGGCATGTTTTTCGGAACGTCTGTTAAGTCCGGTACGCCTGGCTATCGTAACGATTCGGCGCGCAGGTCCGGTCAGCTCATTCCCGTTGTTTGGCGAATTTGCTGATCGCAAGGAGATGGGGTCCTGCTGCGAAGCGCCCGGGAGACGGCGGGCGCAGCCTCGGCAACCGTTTTTGTCAAGACCGGATTGTTCTGCTGCCGAACGGTTGGGAAATCGAGATCTGTTCTCCCCTCGCAACGTTCGCTTGCGAGCATAATGTGTGTGCCCCCCTCGAGTGCCGCTGCACCTGTAAGGTGATGCCTTCCTCGCTGCGCGACATCCAAAGCGGAATCGGCAGGTAGCCTCAAGATCGTCTTTGGCAGGTAAAGAACTGCCCGGAGCGCTATTCGAATCTATCTCATCTAGACTATCGATGATGGCCGCGATCTTGCTGGTGTGTTTCTCGCGTCCAGACATAGCCGTCCAAGGTGCTCATGGGGATGTGGCAGGCCTTGCAAGCCACCGCTCGGCAGCCCGAGCGGAACGGCGCGCGCGACTTCCGCGAAGAGCTATGCGGGATTTTGGGTGACGAGGCGATCAGGCGGCGTGGTTTTCCGGCACTTGGATGACCTCGATGCCGTTTTCGAATCTGACACCTGCGATGACCTTCGGCAACTGATTTGTGCCTTTCAGCCGCCGCCAGGTCTTTGATGCGGCGCAGAGCAGCTTGAACACCATCAACTTGGCAGTCGTTGACGATAACGAACCTTTCGTGCGCACCGTTCTGTGCCGGACCGTCGCGAACACGCTTTCGATGGGATTCGCCGTCCGCAAGTGGTCCCAATGCTCGGCGGGGAATTCGTAGAACGCAAGCATTGCGTCGCGATCTTTCGTCAGGCACTCGACCGCCTTGTCGTACTTCGCTCCGTATTTCTCGGCAAAGACATCGATCGCCACTTCGGCCGAAGCTCGGTTGGACGCCAAATAGACCTCGCGCAGATCCTTCTTCATGCTGGCCTGTACCGACACTGCGACTTTGTTCAAGATATTCGCGGTTTTGTGCACCCAGCACCGCTGATGTCGCGTGGCGGGAAAGACCTCGTCGAGCGCCTTCCAGAAGCCGAGCGCGCCGTCACCGACGGCGATTTCCGGGGCGATCTTCAGCCCACGGGTTTTCGCCTCGACGAGCAGTTCGTGCCAGCTCTGCGTGCTCTCGCGCACGCCGACCTGGAAGCCGATGAGTTCCTTCTTGCCTTCCGGCGTCGCGCCGATCAGCACCAGCATGCATTCGCTGTGGTCTTCCATGCGAGCCTGCAGGAAGACGCCGTCCGCCCACACGTATACGTACCGGCGCGCCGACAGATCGCGCTTCTGCCAACGCTCGTACTCGAGCTGCCACTCCGTCGTCAGTCTGGAAACCACCCCCGGAGAAAGATTCGGCGCATCCTTGCCCAGGAGCGCCGCCAGCGCCTCCTGGAAGTCGCCCGTCGAGATGCCTCGCAGGTACAGAACCGGCAAAAGTGCATCCAAGCTCTTCGTGCGCCGTGCCCACAACGGCAGGATCGCCGAGGTGAAGCGGATCCGCTCGCCATCGCTGGTCACCGCGCGATCGCGAATCTTTACCCGGGCGACTTCGACGGCGCCGATCCCCGTCTGGATCGTCCGCACTGGACCATGGCCGTGCCGCACGAGGCGGTCGCGGCCATCGGGAAGCTTCAAGCCCTTCATCGCGGCGAGAAACGCCTCGGCTTCCATCTCGACAGCCTGCGCAAGCAGCTGCCGAGCACCAGATCGCAAAATATTCGTCAGTGGATCGTCGATCTCATCGGGCTGACGCAGTGGGACAATGTTGCTATGCTCGTTCATGGCGTATCGCTCTCCTTGAGGTTCTGGCAGGCTCGACACCCGCCTCGATACGCCGCCTATCTCATTCCGTCATCACCCAGTTTCCCGCATAGCTCTTCCGCGAATACTTCCGCTCCAATACTGAGCCGTAGGGCATCAAAGGAGCGGCGCGTGATGCGCGCCAAAAGCGGCACGCCAGAGTGGCCAGTTTCAAGGGTCAGAACCAAGGTGACCTCAGCATCGCCGTGCGGCAGAGAGGCCGTTATGCGTGCTCGAAATACATTGAGGATAGAGCTTGCGCGCGGAGGTTCGCACGCAATGCTGACGTCGCCGGCAGCGATGCGCAGCCGCAGCCTTGCGCCCGGCCTTAGCGGTACTGCTGGTATCAGAAAGCGCGCGGATTTGAGGCGGAGCTTGACCAGCCCGTAGCGCCCGTCATAACCGCCGACCATAGTATCCAGACAGATTGCCGCTTCACTGCGGCTGGCGAGCGCCGGGTCGCTCTGGGTGACATTGAGCGGACCGGCCGCAGTCACGGTGCCATCTTTCATCATGACGAGATGATCGGCGAGACGTTCGATATCGGTGATGTCATGGCTGATGTAGATCATCGGCAACGCAAGCGATTGCAGGATGCGTTCGAGAAATGGCAGGATCTCGCATTTGGCGGAGCGGTCGCGCACAATGAGTGGATCGTCCAGCAGGAGTAGCCGAGGCTGGCCTAGCAGCGCACTGCCAAGGGCAAGTCGCTGCCGCTCGGTCTTGGAAAGATGTGATGGCGTACGCTCGAGCAGTGGCGCCAAGCCGAGCAATTCGACCACACCATCAAAATCGATCAGTGTCGGTTCCGAGTTTGACGCGTTGTATAAAAGGGTGCGTCGTACCGACAAATGAGAAGAGAGGATCGGTAGCTGAAATACATATGCGACGCGACGCAGATGAGGCGGTCGAAACGTCGTCTCATCTTGCCAAATCTCCCCATCAATCGCACAGAAGCCATTCGGCAGACGCTGCACGCCAGCGATGCAGCGCGCGAGTGTAGTTTTGCCGCACCCAGGCGGACCAAAAATCGCTGTGACGCCTTTGGCCGGTACGCTGAACTGCGTATCAAGCAGAATGCTCGCGAGCGAGCCGTTGAAGGCAACCTCAATATAGCCCTTCTTGGCTTCTTTGGTGAACCCGCCCATGTGCTGTATCTTCCATCTAAGTGAGGAGCCTAGCGGCTGCACTGGAGGTGATCGTTATGCTGCTGGCCATCCAGTCTATTCCGCTCCAGCACGGCGCTGCTGCTCGCAAGAGGGTATAAAGTGGGAGGGAGGCGTGCAGAGCGGTTTCAAGTCCGGAGCCTTGTTGAGCAGCTCCACGCCGGTGGATCGTGGCAATCGGTACGGTGGCCGGCGCGCTTACCTTAAGAGTTAAGCGCCGCCTTTCCAGCAACGCGAGGTCTTTGGTCTGCTTGGCCGGGCCGAGGCCTTCTGGTGAATGTTGAATGGCGCGGCTTGAGAGGTTGGGGGGCAAAGATGCCGGCTCACGCCAAAGCTGAATACTGGCCCGCGGCCGGAAATCGGCATCAATGATCCCACAGCTTCGCGAGCCGATTTGAAGTCTGCCCAGTAGCTGATCGTAGCCTCTGCACTCTCAGGTGCGACCAGCATCAGCGCCAGGTCGATTAACATGAATCGAATAAGTCTCATTGGAACTCCGGCTCCGCCTGAGCCGCTTCCTTCCCGGCAACTGGCTGATACTTACCCAGCAATCCGCGTGCCGTTCGAAGTGATAACTGGGCGGTTAGCGGCAAGGGAGGCGTTTTATCTGTCTCCACTCCGCGTCTTAAATCGCCGCATCCTATTGTAGGACTTTGACGCTCGCGTCTCCAACCGCACATGCAGGGCCGTGAGGCGGCACCCAAGGATCATGCCAAGCCTCTCGCGTTCGAGATCGTGCTTTGGCGAATATGCGGCCGTAGAGCTCGTCAATGATGCACAACTCCATGCCATCCGACTGACGCGCCATCCGATCTACTCGGCGGAGAAGGCCTGTAGACGGTCGCTTGGCGAAAGCGCTGACCGAGATGATATGCGGTGCCCGCGCGCTCAAAGTGCTTGAATCGACCGTAACGTCAGGTTGTAGGCATGGCGAAGCAGAAAACCATATTGGGAGCCAACATGGGCACATAAGTGCTAAACGGCCGATCTCTGTTTGTCGCGGTCTTCGCAATGCGTGTTGCGAGTGGCGGGATAATGATTCGGAGCGCGGCAATCATTGCAGCCGGCCCGCGAGAAGCGAGACTCATGGCTGCCGAGGCATTCCAATCCGGTAAACAGATCACCTCTCGGGGCAAAGAAAAACAGAGAAGCACAGGCGTCTTATGAGGGGTTTGGTCAATCAAGAGCGACGAATGGGCTGGACTTGCAATGCGCATCGCTTTGCAGCCGTCCTCGCTGCGATCGCGATCGCTGCGACATGGTGCACAGGACACGCTCGCGCGCGAGATCGGCGAGCCGAGGAAGTCTTGGCGTCGTGCAAATCAGACGTGATCCGCTTCTGTGACCGCTTTACAGGCCGTAGCGATGTTGACGTGGCCATGTTTTGTCTTAGGGACAATTTCAAAAACTTGCACCGCGAATGCCGGCGCATGATGCCAACCGCGGCAAACGAAAACGATGCACCGAGACAATCGCTCAACAAGCGCCCGGTAGGCCCTCATCGAGAGACGCGGCAGTTGCGAACTCGAACGATAGTGAAGTATTCAGACTGACGGGCGGCGGGGTTGGCCAGCTTGGTGGCTGAAGGTCGACCGGGCTGGAGCATCAGCCTGCCGAGGCGCAGTCGGCTGGGTGGGACCGATCCGTGATTGGATTGGCTCGATTAGCGATACAGTTGCCCAGGCGTGGTGCGGCCTTGAATTTCGAGTTTCGTGCTGCAGCAGTTGCGCTTTGTTCAGCGCTGTAGCCATTCGCGGCTTCGAGGTTTTGTGAAGTTGCTTTCGTCTCTCTGTGGCTGGTCCCAAGGGCAATCAGCGTCAGCTGTGGAGGCAGTGGACCGTACTGTCATCAATTTATGGCATTGTGGCCCGCGACTACGTATTTTTGCGGAAGTGGCTAAGTCGGCTGCGACAGCCAATGATTGCCGGAATATCAGCGCGTTTGTTTCATCGCGGTTGCCTTAGATTTCTCAGGATTACCTTCGGCTAGACTGAGCTGTAACAGATTGGGCTAGGAAACCTCTTTTGTTAGCCGCTGATCGATTTCCCCATGCAACCGCTTGATACCATTGCGGCGTTCTCTATGGGCGCTTCAGGGGAGTCGCTTCGCCCGATTGTGGTGCTCCTGACCGAATACACTTTAGAGCTCAAGGCGAAAGGAAACGCCGTCGACGAGAGCCGTTCAAAGGCAGAGAGCTGTTCATGCAGACGCTTCTCAAGGGCCTTGCGTTCGGTGCCAGGCAGGTCGGTGTTAAGTAGCCGGCGGCAGCGCCAGATTCCGTTTCGCAGCCATCTGATCTCACTTAGCGTATCATCAATCGAAGTCATCACGGATGTTGATCCTTAAGTGTAAAACATGGCGATGCTCGTCGAGCGGTCGTTCCCTGGCTCCGCATTCCTGCCGGATAGTTGAGCCGACAACGGCGTATCGCCCGCTCGTGTCCGGAGGAGGCGAGAAGTCCGATGTATGCGACGCTTATAAGTCAATATTATCCTACGCCGCGCGTTTGGCGAGAAATCGCGGCAGATCCTCGCGGTTTCAATGCGCCGCGAACGTGTGTCCTGCACAATTCCAGCGCTCATAGGGTTAAGCGTGTTTAACGCGAGATCAACAAGGCGCACTAGCTGCTCGAGTTATTTGGTCGCGGCGCAGCTAGGCTACACTGAGCTCGACACAGAAAATCTGTCGTACCAGTGACAGATGCACCTGTCCGATTATCCAGTCGGAAGGATATCGTGAAGAGCCGCCCGATCGCCGTTTGCCGGTTCACGTGACCAATGTTAAAATGGCTGGGAACTCCGCGTCGAAGAGAATTAGCGAGCCCGCGGTGTTGACATCGGGGCGCGCTGCGTCTCGTAGCCAAGCGCGTTAGCGCGATAGGCTGCAAGCTTTTGAGCTCAGCTATCGCCCAAGCGTTTGACCCCGGGGAGAAGTATGGCCGCCTCGCCTCACGTCACAGCAAAGTTGCCGGCCTAAACGCGCTGCTGCCGGCGGACCGGCACCCGCCACCAGCCGGTCCAGCACAAAGTGATTCGTCTGCGGAGAGCTGAGCCCAAGGTTACGGAATTACAAACGCCATCCGTCATTTCGTCGCTCCGGACTGCGTCAGGTTATCGACAGGTGGCGCTCGTATCATGAGCGCCGCTACTCCCTTGCAGGCTTGGCTCAATGGGCGCAGAGCTCGCAGGCGAGACCGGTGGACTGCAATATCAATTGATCCGCGAGCGAAACGCCGTCTGGATTCGCTACACTGTCTGCAGTGGGTGCTAGTTGCAGAAGCGTATCCGGGCCATTCGTGCCTGTCGGCACGCTTGTGGGATCGCACCTCACTCCTTGTGGGCCGGTGGCGCGTCAGCCATAGTGGAGGATTGGCGGTTCTAAGATGCGCCGCCCCGGCGCATTCGCTTCATTTTGCTACCGAAGAAACGATATCGATGAACACAGAACAGCTCGTCACTCGTATTCCTTCCGCAACTTCCGATTTGGAAAGCTCCGAACCAGGCTCTCCGGCCGCACCGCTGTGGGGAGAGACCTTGGCCGGCGTGCACACGTCCGCTGCCGGAGCGGTTGCCTCGCCGGAGGAGGTGCTGGCCAACTGGGCTGCCGAAGACGGGCAGGGGCAACATGGGGATCGGCAACAAGCGGTAAGCCGAACGTCGGCTTGGCGGTGGACGGGTGATCTCAATCAGCCGCTAGATCTGTCGTCTCGGTCCCTTACCGCCTTGCCTGCGCCCATTTTGGCCGAGGTGCGCCGCCTGAATGTGGATCACAATCAGCTCGACAGCCTGCCCGAGACACTTTCGACCGGCCTCCAGCGGCTCTAGGCCATCAGCAATGGGCTGACGCGCCTGCCTGCAGAGACCGTGAACTACCATCACTAGGCGTTCCGCCTGGCGGTCGCCGAAGATCTGCGGCAGGCAGCCGTCAGGCCCCGTTTACGCGAGCAGTATTTCGAGTTGGCTTCGGGAGCGAACGGGAGCTGCGAAGATCGCGTTACTTTGGTCTGGAACGGCATGCAGACCGCACGCCTGAACGCTGATGTCGAGGACGGACTCTATGACGGGCGCCTCGGCGAACTGCTCCAGAACGACCGCGTCTTGTTTCGCTTGGAAGCGCTTGACGGGATCGCGCGCGAGAGGGTCAACTCACTTCGCCGTGCCGATCCCGACGCGGATGTCGACGAGATCGAGGTTTATCTTGCCTACCAAGCCCAGCTGCGGGACGCCCTGGAGCTGCGGCACAACGCTCCCGACATGCGCTTCATGAATGTGTCTCAAGTGACCGAGGCCGATGTGGCCAGGGCCGAGGCGTCGGCGCGGGACGGGAAGCGGCGGAATTTCGGGACTATTTAGCGACGCGATGGCAACCATGGAAAGCGTGGTGAGGCGTATGGTACCCCAAGATTATGCTGAAATGCAGGAGCGGCTCGTCGGCGTGATGGGTGTACAATTTGAAACCCGCTTGGATGAGCGACTGGCTGAGCATGGTCTGACGGGCGATGCCGATGCCGAGCCGGTCCTCGGCGCCAGATACGAAACGAGATTGCCCGCGCGATCAAAAGCGCGCTCCTGCATCAGGTCCTCGGGAAGCTCGGCCTTCAGCTATGAGCGCACCTCCGAAGGAGGGTCCGTCGATCCGCCTCGCCGGTCACAAAAGTCAAAATTTAATCGACGCCTTCCGGGACGGACTGCCTGCATGACGGACTGTCTGCATGAGCCATTGCCGAATGAGCTCTGTTAATTGCGCCCGTGCGTCCGTGCGGACGATCATGGTATAGGATGGACATCCAAGAGAAGATTAGCAAAACGCAATGCGTTCACGTTGCGAGCGCCGTTGAACTCAGCGCTCAACGGCCTCTCATAGGCCAGACAAATAGATGGGGGATCAGACCGATCTCTTCAAGTCGCCCTCGTGCAACGTAGGCTACCGATGTCCGTCCCCCGCGGCCGATCCCACCTTCGCAGCGTCACACTCGAATCCAGATCGCGAAACATGCCGTAATTCCGCCGGATCCATTGATGCAGCTCGGTGGACCAGTCCTTCTCGTTGCGCAGATACCCAGTGAAGGAAAAGCCAAGCCGATCTATATATCTCTTAAGGAACAGCGGTAGTGCGGAAATTCGAATCACCCGATCGCCGTCCATCGCTTCAGGTAATCCGCCGCGCAGTGCGAATTCATTGTGGATGATGACCAGCGAGGCCGGGGGAATTCGCCGCCGCAGCATCTCGTAACCACGAAAGGAGATGCGATCTGCGCCCGCGACGAAGAGTACGACAGGGGTGACACAGCACCGCGCCGTCTCCTTGACGAAGCCAATCTCCTCGCACATCTTGAAGAATTCGTCGAAGGCGTGAAAGCCGAGATCGATTACTTTGGGTACACGATCGTGAACGATGAGAGGGTCCATCAGCTGCATCTTGCCGTATGTGTCGATCACATCCGCGGTCTCCGTGATGTTGGGCAGGTAGTCGAGCAATGATGGCTCTTTCAAGTTGACGTCAAACGACAGCGTTGTACCGTCTTTCAGCAGCAAGAACTCGCTCATGGCCCGAGCGATGAGGGTTTTACCGACCTGCGGGCTAGGTGAGCAGATGATGTAGATGGGGGTCGCTAACATAGCCAGCAGATCAATTTCGTTCTGTGCGTGGGCTCGAGCTTGCCGGATATACGGCTACTTCTCGCCGGCCCGGGTGGCGGACTTGGCCCCGGCCAATTCCGTCAAGTTGATGCGATCAAATTCGCTCCAGACATTTGCCAGCCAGTGCCGGACATAGCCGCGCAGCACGAAGGAGTTGTTCGCGGGTTCATCATTGCGTCCCTTGTTCGCGACGAAGTCTATGAACGGGACGGACGCGACTTCCACCTGCTCATACGCCATCTCGTTAAGCTTCGGGATGGTCAACTCAGTCGCATGTTTGATGCGATGAAAATAGGAATTATAAGTAGCTTGATCCCACTGGAAGAATTGAGTGTCGTTGATGAAGTTCTTGACCAGGTAGTACTTTGCACCGGTCATGAAAGTCGCGGTTTCCTCGATCTCGTCTAGCGACGCGATAGATGATCCCAGGATGTGGAACACGGCAAATGTGATCTGGCCAGACCGTGCCGAGTCCAGAAAGCCGATGTTGCGCAAGGAAGCCAGCGCAGAGGACAGTAGGCCTGCGCGAGCATCGATGACAGTGACGGACAGCCCTGAGTTCAAGGTATCGAAGATCTTCATCTGGTCCGCCGTCGCAGTCATGTCGACGATCTCAGTGATCCCGGGGTAAAAGCGCTTCAGCGTTCCCCGGGGCGACTCCGTGTCGAACGCGCGTATTTGCACGTTATTGACGCTAAAGTAGTCCAGTAGCGTTCGTGATACGGTCGTCTTGCCGACTCCTCCCTTGTCCGCACCGACTACAATTACCACTGGCTTCACCATAGAAACATCTCCTGAGCTCTTGCTATTGCCGCGCGCAAAGTGCGCTATCGGCGCGTCACTGCTTTGGGTGCGAACATGGCGGAAAGAAGGGGCAATGAACCGCCGATGCGAGAGCTCTGCAACTGATAAGCGTTTTCAACATCTAGCGAGTAACGTCGCGTGATGATGCAGCTCCGGCAATGGGAGTAATCACTTGTACTGGTGATTTACGTGAGGTTTGTGTGCGGCTGGAATATGCGGGGCAAGAATCAAAGTCTGCCCATGGTGATCGTTGGATTGCCGTAGGTTCGCTATGGATGCTGTCGCTGCCGCTATCAAATTTTAATGGGAGACCGAGTCTTACGTAGCGTCAGATTGCGAGCTCGATGAAAGCGCAAATCGGGGGGATGCTAGGCGGTCCGACTATGGCTTCGCAGACCATCAAAGGTCTACTGGATCAGATCGCCGTCTTTTCGGCATGCCGAGGAATATCTCCACGAGCTAAAGGTGAGTGGCTAAAGGCCTCTCTGCGCGCGAGAGCTAAGCACATGGGCTGATAGAAAATAAATTGGGCGGCGTCGTCGGGCCGGTGTCTAGCTGATCGGCGCCCGGCGGGGGTGTAGTCCTGGACGGCACAATGGCCGCCTGCGCTGCGTCCTTTGGGGCGCGGCCGACGATAATTGTGAGCAGACCCCCGCCCCACAGCCGCTGCGCTGCTCTCTTTGGCGTCTTCCAGCGTCACCGCATCGACGACGGCATTCTGGTTTTCGAGATAGTCGATAGGCAACTTGTCAAGCTGATGCTGCAGTAGCGTTCGCGCCAGTTTTGATGATGTGTTGAGAGCTACCAGTTGCGAGCCCTTCAGGTAGGACTTTGCGTCATCGAGCTCCTGCTGAGTCGGTCCTTCCGCGGCGATCTGTCGGACCTGCTTCTCGATTTCTTCAACCGTTTCACCGGCCCGATCGGCGCAGGTGCCGCTGGTACCGAGAAACATGGCTGAATGATCCAGCCAGACAAGCTGCTCACGGACTGAATAAGCCAGTCCGCGCTTCTCGCGGACTTCGCGGAACAGGCGTGACGTCAGGCCGCCGCCGCCGAGAATGTGGTTGACGATACAGGCGGGCATGAAACCCGGCTCGCTGCGACGGACGGCTGGACCGCCAAAAGTCACAACTGTCTGCGGCACATCGAGCTGAATAAAGACCCGCTGCGGCGGCTTTGCTGCGATGACGTCGGCGACCGGCATCGCTTCCGCGTTGCTCGGCAGGCTGCCAAAGGTCTTATCGAGCAGCTTGCAGACGGCCCCTGGATCGACCCCGCCGACCACCGCGATTTTGAACGTGTCTTTTTGCAATGACGCGCCGGACATAACCCTTGAGATCCTCGGCCTCTATCTTCGGCACGCTTTCCAAGTAGCCATCGACTGGGCGAGCATAGGGATGATCCCCAAAAGCGACTTCGAGGAACTTGCGGCGAGCCAGCGACGAAGGATTGGTTGAGTCGTGCCGAAGGCGCGCAAGCACAGCGGCACGGTTCCGTTCGACGTCGGCGGCCTCAAAACGCGGCGAGGTTAGCGCGATCCGTAAAAGCTCGAAGGCCTCCTCCGCGCTGTCATTGATCGTGCGCAAGGCACCGCGGAAGTGATCATGGGTCACGTGAAAACGCAGTTCAATGGCATGGCGGTCCAGCCGCTGATGAAAGGTCTTGAAGTCAAATTTGCCGGAACCTTCCTTGAGCAGCCCAGAAACCATGTGGGCTACGCCAGGTCTTTGAGCGGGATCCTGAGCCGCGCCGCCGGTGAAGGCATATTCCATCGAGATCAATGGGACAGTGGAGTCCTGCACGAACCAGGCTTCTATGCCGCAAGACGAAATCAAACGCTTGATCCTGGTCCGGTCCAGTGATCGTGGTGCGGCATGCGAATTTGACGAAGCGAGCACCGCCATGGAGAGGGAGGCTCCTCCAAGGAGGATCCCGCGTCGAGTGCAAGGATGGATCACTAGAGCGTCTCCCAGTGTTGCGGGGTAGACTCTTTGACGAGATAGCCGGTTACCGCTCGTTTCTTGTCGAGCCATATCCGCGCGGCCTCATGCACCTGCGGTGCGCCGACCGCGCGGATGTCGTCCGGCCAGCGTTGTACATCCTCGATGCATAGTCCCGTCGTCAGGGCGCGGCCATACCAGTGAGCGAGCAGTTCCTGACTGTCTTGGGCGTAGGCGACTTGCGCGGTTAGCCGCGTCTTCGCCCGCTGGAGATCTTCGGCACTCGCGGGATTACGGGCAATACCGGCGATTACCTCGTCGATGCAGCGCTCGATCAGGCTGAGGTTGGCGCCAGGCTTTGGTATGACGGAAATCTCGAATAGCGATGGATCGAGCGCGGCAGAGTGGTAGCTCGCCCTGGCGGTGACCGCGAGCTGCTTTTCGACAACCAGCGAGAGATAGAGATATGAGTTAATGCCGCCGCCCATCAACTGCTCGAGCACCTCAAGCGCTGGACCCTCGCCCGCGGCCGCGCTGCGAGTCGAGGGTACGAGATAATAGCGGCGCAGGGCCGGCTGCTCGACGCGGGCATCGGCCAGTGTCACTCTGCGCTGCGCGGCCGGCGGCGGTTCCTGCGGCCGCAGGCGTTCCTTGGGAATCGAAGGTTGCGCGGGGATGCCGCCAAACGTCTCCTTCACCATGGAGCGCATTTCCTTGGTGGCTACGTCGCCAGCGACAATCAGGATCGCGTTGTTAGGTGCATAGAAGCGCCGGTAGAAGGCAAGCGCGTCCTCTCGGGTAAGCTTTTCGATTTCCTGGCGCCACGCGATAATAGGGTGGCCGTAGGGGTGGTTGAGGTAAAGCGCCGCCATCATCTGCTCAGCAAGCCGGTTACCTGGATGGTTGGCGACCCTCATATTGAATTCCTCCAGCACGACGTCTCGCTCGGAGAGCACGTTCTCGTCCTTGAGAACGAGACCGGTCATGCGGTCGGCTTCAAATTCCATCATCTTGCCGAGGTGCTCTCGAGGCACGTGGTGGAAGTAGCTGGTGAAGTCGAACCCGGTAAAGGCGTTCTGGTAGCCGCTGGCGCGCAGCACGGCCTTGGAGAATTCATCCGCCGGATGTTTGGAAGTACCCTTGAACATCAGGTGTTCGAGGAAATGCGCAAGCCCCGATTTGCCGGGCGGTTCATCCGCGGAACCGACCTTATACCAGATCATCTGAGTGACGACTGGTGTGCGATGATCCTGGATCACAACCACCTGCAGGTCGTTCTGAAGCGTGAAGCATGCTGCTCGATCTGATCTGACCGTGCCGGCATAGACGCTAACCGCCGGAGTGGTGCGCGTCGTCGAGTCCAAGGCTTCAGGTGGCCAAATGTAACCGTCGACATGTCATGAACACAACCTTGCGCACAACGTCTCAGGAGAACTTGGCGTCTCTGGAGATTTGGGGGTAGATCAAGCGCGATATACGCTGGCACAACACTCAGCAGCTTGCCGTCACACATCTCGCTCTACACGATGAGCGGCTTGACGATTTGTCTGCCAGCGAGCAGCTCCTCTGAGTACACTGCGCCGAAGTAGTCCAGGATGAACGTGCGACAACAGCGTAGTTTATCGGCCGCGCGCATCAGGTGCCGCGGGGGAGCGCGATTGAGAAGATTTGCCGCAAAAGCCCATCGGTTGTTGACGCGCGAGGTAAACAAATGCTCAGCGATAGCTTCGATGAGACAGTGGAAGTCACTTGCCGGCCGTCGCGGTTTACGTAAGGCAAAGGGAAGCCGAGCGCACCGCTCACCGTCCTTAAATCACCTGCCAACAAGTCACTCAGATTAAGGATACCAAGGGCACCGCAGATCGCGGTCATGTGATTTGCGGTTGCAAGCCGGAGCCTGGTTGGCGCATGTTAACTACTTCGCTATTTCTCCTCTCTCTTATCTGAACGACAAGATGCCAGAAGGGCGTGGATGTAGCAGTGCCGAGCGGGTTTGATGAGGATGTGATCCTCCCGGAGGACGTTCATGCCGGCAAGATTCTGCCAACCAATCATGCCGTCCGCTGCCGGCGGCTAAAGGGCTGAAAACGGTTTGCGAGCAAGTTTTTTCCCGGGAAGGCAGAGGAGGAGATCCTCACATGGCAGGACCGGGTGTCATGGAGATCGTGCGCCGCCATCGCGCGCTGTAGCTTCGCAGTGCCGATAGACCGCGTCATTTCGGCTGATACAAGGAGGCTCTTTGCTGGCGCAAGCTGCAGATCAGGAGGAACACGAGGCTGCGGAGTCCGAGAGATAATCGATCTGCTGCTCGTCCGGCTTGATTCCGCCAGACGAAAGGACCCACAGCGCAGTCCAACTCCGCCTGCGGATACGGAAAAGATGTCGGTGCTCAAGAGTACATGCAGCAGGAAATGAGATAGAGGCCTGATCTTGCCCCGCCGATCCGGCCAATCGCTCTTCGTGTGATGCCTGTAGGCTCTACATAAAGTCATATTCCTCATCATACGGATCGTTCGCGGGCTTCGCTACACTCTCGGTATACTTGGCATTGCCGCTGTTGTCTTCAGTCGCGGCAAGATACAAAGGCGGCTTACCCGCCCGCTGCCAATTGCCGCCTTCGTTCTTCCATTTGTCATCGTGCTTGGTGGGATCTAGCACCATCATCGAGTCACTAACCTCAAGAAAGCCCAACGCTGCCGCGCGGGCTTTCGCTTCCGGATTGGAAGAGTGGGAGAGAACGAGCGGTTTGTTTCCGTCGATCTGGAGCTGATGTTCAAGCAAGATATCGCCCGCGTTCTCGACGAGCGGATGAGTAACCCGGAAAGCTATTGTTGAGGTGATTTCATCTCGTCCAGGAAATTGATGGCGCCAATCATTGTTGCCCTTGAACAGCTCACTCATGCGGCCTCCGGGTTCCGTTCTCAGAAGCCCGACGCTCTTGTTCCCAAGCTGATAGCTGAAAAAGCACGATTTCTCCGAAATAGACTTCGTGCCGAAGCGAAATGCAGTGTCCGCTGTGCGTGAGCCTTTTCGGAAACCCAGCGCGAGTATCGCTGCGGATTGGCAGCAATATCCTCTATGTCTCCTCCATAAAAATCTGCCAGCTTATTCTCAAACGAAGATTTTGAGATCTCAACCACCGGCCGCTCGTCAACCAGCGCGTATGGCGGGACTGCTGCCAAAGATGCATCAACGGAGCAGCTCGATGGCGCCAAACTCAGAGCAGAGAATACATCCAAGAATCTTGGGCTATCCGTGTGGGAGCCATCGTCCGAGCTCGTTCCCATTTCATCGAGCTCGGACGCACGTTCGCTGTTAGATAGAGCTTTAGTGTTTTGAAACATAACACGTCCTGTTATGTCGGCGAGGCCGCGCCGGAGTGGGGTTCCGCGCTCATAGTAAGCCTAGCTGTCGGCAAGCTGACAGCTAAGCATCACGCTTCGCTATTCCTGCCCGCTCTTGATCGCCTTATCTTGAACGAGCCAATGCTTTCCGGCTGCCCGCCTGAGGTGCTGCGCTGGCATCGCCGGCGTCCATCTTGCCTTGAAGGGCGAGGGACAGTCCGAAATTGTTGCGCAGCATCGGGTTTGCAGGTTCCGCCGCGAGAGCTTGGCGGTATAGCTCTTGGGCTTCCTGATGACGGCCCTCGTGATCGAGAACAACTGCTTTGGCATTTAATGCGCGCAGGTCGCCAGGGGTTGCCAATAACACGCCGTCGAGCACCTCAAGAGCATCATTCGGACAGTTGCGTGCCAGCAGGGCTCGCGCAAGAGGAATAGCCGCATCAATGTTGTTCGGCTGTTGCTTCAATGCGTCGCGCAGAGCCCCTTCATCAGCATCTCGGCCAAGCGCGTGCGAAATGCGCTCGCGCGCGGCGGGGTCGATCTCTTCGCTGTCTGCGAGGTCTGATGCGGACCTCTGCTGCGGTGAAAGGCCATGTTTGTCTGCGGTAGCGCAACCAGCGAGCAGCACAACAGTCAGCATCGCAAGCAGAGCCGGCCGCAGCCTTGGACTGGCGGAGCACAGATATCGGCGGAAGCTGGTGTCATTAGATTTCATCGGCTACTCACAAGGTAGTGCTGCGCACTCTTAGCTTGCAGCTGTTAGGAGCCCTCCTGAGGAAGGCGCCTTTGGAAGCTTGACGGATCCGATCGGCCGGACCGTGAAGTCCGCGGCGAGATCTTGATAGGACAGAACAGGCAAGTCGATTCCGTTGCGCGTGAGAAAACCGCGCACGAAACGCCGGATATCCATCGAACCGAGGACGACAGGCTGGCTCTTACTTTGCGCGATGGTCGCATGAATCTGACGAAATTGTGCAAGCAGCTTTTCGCTCTGCCATTCATCCAAGACGAGATATGGGCCTACGGCCGTTTCCCGTACTGCGCCGCGGATGATTTCCTCGCTCTCACGCTCGATGATAAAGGCGACCACGACGCGATGGGCATTAGCATACCGGAAGCAGATTTGGCGTTTTAAGGTAGCACGAACATACTCGGTGAGCAGGACGGCGTTTTGCTCGCGCTCGCTCCATTCTGCCAATGCCTCCAGAAGCAAGCGGGTATTGCGGATTGGAATGCCTTCATCGAGCAAGCGGCGCAGGACCTCGGCGATCCGAGGGACGGTGGCCGTACGCAGTACCTCCTTCACCAGATCAGGGTATTCCTGCTCCATCCGAGCGAGCAATTGGCGGGTTTCCTGAATACCGACCAGGCGCTGTGCAAAGCGCGTCAATGTGGAATGGAGACGTAAGGCAAGAACTTCGCTTAGCCGATGATATCCGATTCCGGCGGCCTTGAGAGCCGCTGCATGCCGTTCTTCGATCCAGACCCGATTCGTTTCAGGGTCTTGTTGAAAGGGGATGCCGCTCAATTCGATGTTCGCGACATCGTCGTTGAGTGCCAAGTGCCCGGGATTGATCACATCACGCTCAACTGGCACACTATCGACATCGACCCTGAACTGCGACGAGGACAAGCTGTCGCCAATCTGGGCAGGGATCCGCGGAATGGTGATGCCAAGGTCCGCCGACACGAGCCTTGAAACACGCGAAATGCTCTCTTCCAGCTCGTCTTTGTCGATCGAATCCGTCAGGTTTGGTGCAAGGAACAACGCGATCGGAAGCGCTTCCGCATGTGCGGCCTGCTTTTGGACCGCTGCAGGAACCGGCGCCGATGCCGCGGCGCTAGCTCCTATTTTGGCGGCAGGCTTGTCGTCTTTGGGGCCGACCTTGACGTAGCTTGCGGCAGCGAACAGGACGGCCAGCACGGCAAACGGGGGCAAAGGAAAGCCAGGAACGAGCCCCATGAATACCAAGACGCAAGCGGCTAGCCTAAGTGCCTCCGTACTTGCGGTAAGTTGGTGAACGATATCGGCGCCGAGTCTGAGTTTGGAGGGTCCGTTGACGCGCGTGACAATGGTCGCGGCGGTAATTGACAGCAGCAGCGCCGGAATCTGCGAAATGAGCGCATCACCAATCGTCAAAAGAGTATATTGATGCAGCGCTTCATCGAGCGACATGCCCTTGGAGAGCAGGCCGATGCTTATTCCGCCAAGCATATTGATGCAGATCACGATCAGCCCGGCGATCGCGTCTCCCTTAACGAACTTCATGGCACCATCCATAGCGCCATGAAGCTGACTCTCTTGTTCCAAGGCGGCACGTCGGCGGCGTGCTTCGTGTTGATCGATGTGGCTGTTGCGTAGCTCCGCATCGATCGCCATCTGCTTGCCTGGTAGCGCGTCAAGCGTGAAGCGCGCAGACACCTCTGCGACGCGTTCGGCACCCTTGGCAAGAACCATGAATTGGACCATGGTCACGATCAAGAATATGACAATTCCGACCGCAATATTCCCTGAAATGACGAAGTCGCCGAAGGTGTGAATGATGCTGCCCGCGTCGCCTTCGGCGAGGATCAGCCGTGTTGTTGCAATCGTCAGCGCCAGCCGAAATACGGTGGAGATCAGGATGACGCCCGGCAAGGACGAGAAATCAAGCGGTGTGCTGAGATAGAGGGCAACCATCAGCAGCAATATGGCAAAGCCAAGATTGAAGCCGATCAGCATGTCGATCACGATGATTGGGATTGGCATGATCATCATGCCGATCGCTAGAAGCAGCATCAAGGCAACCATGAAATCCGGGTGGGCCGGAGCGCGCACGACAAAGCCGCGCAAGGTGTTGGCCATGATAGATCCCTATTGCTTTCGGATGAGGGCTGTACTCGCGCGCAATGACACATAGGTCTGGAAGACCTCGCGAGCCTCGGCCATGCGGCCAGCGTGCCGTAGCGCGTGACTGCGCAACAGCGTCATCGGTATGCGAGAAGAGGGTTGCGTATCAAGTGCGTCCAGCCGGTCCAGCACATGGAGTGCTTCCTCGCCGAGGCCCTCGGCGATGAGCGTGTAGGCTAGAATGCGGAGTAGACCGACGTCGTTGGAATGCTCGCGAGCTGCAATTCGCAACAGAGCCAGGCTGTGTGCGCTCTGCCCGCACGCGAGATGGACATATGAGAGTGCGCAAAGCAGGTCGCGCTCTGGCCCGGAGATCGACGGAATATCGCCGGATTTTGAGACTCCTGGAGCCAGGGGAACGGCGACGCGATGCAATCCATCAGGATCGGCCATGGCTAACCCTTGATTAAGCTGTTTTGGTTTTGTCGGAGCATTAGTAACCGCTGCAGCTCCTGCTGCAGGATTGCCAAGCACTCTCGCGCCGTCTTGTCTTCCGGCGTCGCCTCCAATGTTCGCGTCAAGCGTTCCAGAAGAACACCATGCTTGTCAGCGCGCAGTACGTCGGGATGACGAAGGCGCGGAACTACGAAGGAGAGTAGTCCGCGGGACAGATTGGGACCATAAAGCGAAGCCAATCTCGCGCGTGCATCTACCTCATTCGCTCCTGCTTCGCTTTCGAATAAAGTGACGCGTGAGATGGCGCCGACGGAATCGACCCCGAGCGCCGCTTCGCTCGCGCCATCAATTGGCAGATCATACGAAGCCGCATCCTGCCACGACGCCCGCTTCGTGCCGCTATCCGCATGGGCGCCTCCGACTTCGAGCTTATCACCTCGCGAAGGAGGCGAGCCGATGACTGGTGCGTGCTGGCCCGCATCTAACCCCTGCGATGAGTTGCCGGGCCCTACGGAGTTCTGAGGCAGCCTAGCCATAGCCTTCTCCTTCTCTTTTGCAGGGTAGAGACCTTAATAGGGCAAAGCGGCAGATCGGCCGTTGCGGCTGAGCAGAACTCGTCCATCCTCGATTCGATCAACGGTCCATCCATTACTTAAGAGCGCGCCGACGAAATACTTCTGCCCGGCAATAAGCAGATAAGGTTCGCTTCCGCGCCAGACGGCTTGGACAGCAATCGAAGACGGCATCTTTTCCTCTTTCACCGCGACAGCGTTCACAAGGGTCGGGGTACCATTGCTTTGACGATCGAACCATTGCTGGATTTCTTTCCATTTTGCGACGAGGTCCGGCGCAATCGTCCCTTCCGCGGTCACGACGCCGGGCCCGTGCCCGATCTTGACGTCAGGAAGGCCCTCTCGTTCGATCTGTTGGCGCAGTGATGCGGCCATTTCATCAGCAGCTCTCGCGTCAAAATGATCGACGGTTGGTTTAGCGGCAATTTCGACCGCGTGCGATGATCCGGTGCTTGGCGCCACCGCCCTATCGCCGGGGGCAAAGATGATTGAGACGGTGCCGATCGCGACAGAGCTGAGCAAGATCAGGCTGAGTGCCACGATCGAGCGGCGAGATCGCTTGCTCGAAGCAATTGGTTGGAAATCCTCTGCCGACCAGCGGATGGACATCGCGCCGGCATGAATGATCGCGGGAAGCGGCACTCTGACGCGCTCACCTGTTGCAATGCTAGCGTGACGGTCAATGCTGATTCTGGCAGCGAGCGCTTCGAGCTCGATCGAATCGCGCTGCGGGATGACGCGAAGATGATGCGGTTCGAGCCCTTGTTCAACGAAGATCATGTCCGCATCGAGGCCGCTGCCCACAATGCTCTCGCCGCCCGCCGTCTTTCCTTTGAGCCCGGTATAGACCCCCGAAAGCACCTCGAACTCAAGCGAAACAGAGTCGTTCACGATAATCCCCCGAATAACGAGAGAAGCCGTACGGCGGTGCCGTACGGCTCATCCAGACTTCGTCATTCACAGCGCGGCGACGGTAGCAACTGCGGTGAGCCACCCGTCTTGCAGAATTACTGGACGCGCTCGTCGGCGACCTTCTTCTCGGACGAGAGTTCGGTCGTAATTCTGCGCATTGCCACGGCCTGGGCCTGAACCTTCTGGCTCACACGCTCGAATTCAGCCATCTGGTTCTGGAAGCCGCTATCGCCGGTCTGCTGGGCACCAGCAGCGCCGCCATTTCCGCCAACATTGTCAACCGCCATGTCTATTTGCCTTTCTTTTGGGATAACGCTGGTTCTGATTTGTTACGAGGTGCGGGCCGGCGAGACGATCGCAGGAATGGAAAGGAACATGGGCGTACCGCCGAGCGTGCTGAGCCCGAGGTTCAGCTCCGGGCTCTTGCAGGCAGTCTCGTGCTTGGATTGCACCTCGGTCTTTTCGCCGGCGTCTTTGTGGTCTTCGGCCTTATCATGGTGACCCTCGTCGGGCACCAAGGTGTGGACCACCTTGTCAAAGACCTTGTCCACGGTCCCGCCCAGTGCCGAACCAATTGCCGCTCCGGCCGGGCCGCCTAGGTAACCGCCGGCGGCGCTTCCAATCATTTCTCCGATCATTGCGTTCTCCTATGTTCGTCTTGTTGCGCAGACGACTGTTCGCCTAGCTTCAGCGGCCTCATGCTAGGGGCGCTAGCTTTCGAAAAGCTGACGAGCCTCACGTTGAGGCGAGTGATATTTTGCGGCAGGCTTGCATCTGCTCGCAATCATCGGATCGCCCTGTCGCTCCCAGCGGCGCCCTATAGCCGGCTTGGATGAAGGCGAGTTGAGCCGTGCTTAGCTGCGCGTTCAGGAATGATTTGACTTGGCGGAACCTTCGCAGGCGCGTGGCTTGCAGGGTGGAGCACGGAAGCGGGATAAGGTCATCGAGCCGTGCGGATCTCAGCCCTCGCTTGTCCCGTTTGGCTAAGATGGCGGCTTGCGAAAGCTCACCTTTCGCGAAGTCTTGATGTTTGGGAAAATGCAGCGAGAGTTCAAGCTGTTGATCGCTCCTCGCAGATGATGTGCAGTTCCGGCGGGAGCGCTGATTGCGGTGAGGATGAGATGATTGGCTGATAACCGGCAACGTCGTGTCATTTGCCTGAAGACATGGGAGCACCGCTGGTACCAGACGAATCTTGCCAGGAGGGAATATTAAATCTTGCGATACGTTCAGCGAAGGATGCGTTTCGGACATCCGATCGATGCCAAAGTGCGTGCGGCTTGGCTCGCTGATCATCGTCAGCTTTTCGACAGGTGTTCGGGCTACCGTATCTGTGAGTTGAATGCGCGTGATGTGCTCGTGCGGTTACGGTGATGGGGCGAGAGAGGATCTCCATAGGCTGCCGGTTCTGGCAAGGGAATTAGTCGTTCGTTCGGATGAGCTGATCAGGCGCTCTCATGCAGATCTGAAGCGGCGGATCTTGGGTGACTATGCGCGTAACGCTCACAGTTTTACAGATGTCGTCTATGCAACAGGAGTGAACTAAATGCAGTATCTTCCCGTGGCCGGCCTGCCAGTGGTGGGTGCGCCCGACTCGATGAACGGAGTGGCGCCGGAGGGCGCTGTTGTCACTCCCACCTTCAACGCCATGTTGGGGCAATATGCCCCGGCGAGCTACCAGTACTTGCCGGTAGCCTCACCAGCCCTCGTCGGTACGGCCGTTGGGAGTGTCGTTCCGGTCGTCGTGGCGCCAGCCGTCGTTACGACGCAGGCGTACATGATGGCGCCTCCTCCTTCCACCATGCTGATGAGCCAGCTGAATCAGAATGCCGAGCCTGCTGTGGATCCGGTGTGGACGCATGAGGTCAAGGATGGCAAGGCCACGATCAACCTTGGGGACAAGTATACGATTACGGCCAATGAGAAGGATGGCACGTGGACAGTCCGCAACAACCAGACCGGCCATGTCACGGTCATTCATGGCGACCCGCACGTTGATGCCGACGGAGACGGCAAGGATGACTTCGATTTCAAGAAGGATATGACGTTTCAGCTCGACGACGGCACGAAGATTACTGTGAATAATGTCGACTACGGCAATGGCCAGGCCATCTCTTCAAAGCTTACGATTACGAACGGCCACAACGCGATCGTTGTCGAGGGGCTCGGCGACGACAAGGATGGCAAAAACAATCTGAGGGTGTCGCAGTCCAACGCTGGGATGACCCTTGACGAGTTGACGTCTGATGGTGCCCAAACGATCCATGAGAGTGGACAGGGATGGGTCGATGGCGCCGGACGCGCCGTGAATCAGGCGAGTATCGACGACGGCGAGCAAGGGCGTGGGCCGGGCAACTACCGGTATGCAAGCGGAGCGCCCACCTCTACGGCGCCCGTCTTCTTCGTTCCTCCTCCGCCGCCGCCTCTTGCGATGGTGCCTGTTGCGGCTGCCCAGGTGCCCACGCAGTCTTCTCAGCCGGCGCCAGTGTGGTCACATGAGGTCAGGGACGGCAAGGCTGAGATCAAGCTTGGTGATAAGTATTCGATCTTGGTCGACGAAAATGACGGAACAGTGCTCATTCGTAACAGTCAAACAGGCAAGATCACCTCGATTAAAGGCGATCCCCACGTCGATGCCGACGGTGACGGCAAGGTCGACTTTGACTTCAAGAAGAACATGACTTTCCAGCTCGACGACGGCACGAAGATTACTGTCGACACCGTTGATATCGGCAAGGGCAAAACGATGGCCTCGAAGCTGACCATTACTAACGGCGACAATGCCATGGTCGTCGAAGGGCTTGGAGACCGCTTTGACGGTAAGAACAATCTCAAGGTGACGCAGTCGAATGCGGGCCGTACGCTTGATCAATTGACTTCGGACGGAGCCCAGACGATTTATGAACAACCAGGCTCGGGCTGGGTTGACCGGTCTGGACGCCAGGTGAACCAGGAAATCATCGACAGCAATGAGAATCCAGGCACAACGTCCGATGCTTGAGTTGGCCTGAGGTCTGGCTGGTACTGCGAAGCGGTTCCAGCTTATGGGATAAGTCACTGAAGTGGGCGCTAGCGCCCGCTTTTCGTGTTCAGTGAGGAGATGAAGATACTAGTACCCACTTTTCTTGGAACGTGAGTCGTGATTCAAGGTCGGGATGATACCCGAAGCAAGAGAAGTCCACCTTTCGAGGAAAGATCGCAAGGTGCTTGAGGCGTGCTGTCGCTCACCGGTGACGTTGCAGCGCGATTTGAAGCGGGCGCGGATAGTTCTGTTGGCGGCGGATGGGCGCAGCACCCGGTCGATCGCCAAGGAAGTTGGGGTCCAGCCGCGGATTGTCAGCCTTTGGCGGCATCGCTATGCCGACCATGGCCTTGAAGGGCTGCAAGACAAGCCGCGGCCTGGCAAGCAGCCGATCTATACGAAGACGACCGACAAGCGGATTCTGAAGCTGCTGGATAAGCCGCCACCGCAAGGGTTTGCGCGCTGGACCGGCCCCCTTCTGGCCGAGGCGCTGGGCGATGTCGATGTCCAATATGTCTGGCGGTTCCTGCGCAGCCACAAGATTGACCTGGTGGCTCGCAAGTCCTGGTGCGAGAGCAACGACCCGAACTTTACGGCCAAAGCCGCCGATGTTGTCGGCCTCTATGTCGCGCCGCCGGCGAAGGCCATTGTGCTGTGCGTGGACGAGAAGCCCTCGATCCAGGCTTTGGAGCGAGCGCAGGGTTATCTGAAGTTGCCCAATGGCCGCGCCTTGACCGGCCAAAGCCACGATTACAAGCGGCATGGCACCACAACATTGTTTGCGGCGCTCGAAGTCGCCACCGGAAAGATCATCGCGACCCATTCAAAACGCCGGCGCCGCGTCGAGTTTCTCGATTTCATGAACAGCGTCACCGCGACTTTTCCGAACCGCAAGCTTCACGTCATCCTCGACAACCTCAACACCCATAAAAAGAACGAGGACTGGCTCAAGGCCCACCCCAACGTGCAATTTCATTTCACGCCGACAAGTGCGTCATGGCTCAATCAGGTCGAAGTATGGTTTTCCATCTTGCAGGGGCAGTCGCTCAGCGGCACCTCCTTCACGAGCCTCAAGCAGCTTCAGGAACACATCGATGCCTACGTCAACGCATACAACGACAGAGCCGAGCCCTTCGTCTGGACCAAGAAAAAGGTCCGTCAACGCCGTTTCAAAGGCCGCCGTATCACTCAGCTCTGATTCCGGGTACTAGGTGCGGCGGCCTCGATGAGGATCTTAGCTCTTAGCGTGATAGGGGCAGTCTGAGCTTTGGCGCCAATTCGTAGCGACAAATACGCCATAACTCAGGATCAGGCAGCAGCAACATGCCTCGATGCTGAGGGGGAGCGGTCCCCGGAGTTCTGCAGATATGGGCGCAGCGAGCGCCAAGTCTGCCTATGTTCCGGAAAATCTCGGAGGATCTCTCTAGCGCACGATCTCGCGGGCGGCTGCAGAACCAATCGAGGATAATAGATGACGAAGTTCATCGGCGGGGAGCGCTCGGGCTCGCTTAGAACGTCTGGTGCCCTGGCTAAAGAGCGCTCCTGATGAACCCTCATCGAAGAATATGTGACACGGCGGCATGAGCAAGTCGCTGCGGCGTCTTCCGAAAGTTGCGAGGTCCTGCAGAACGGCCGCACCGCCTGCCTGGAGGATCACCTAAGACGGTCTAGCGGCTGCTGTTGCCAAGTCCGCCTGCTTCACCCGATCGTTTTCGGTTCGGCTTGCCGTCCGTCAGGTCCTCCCTGTGCGCGTCTGATAATCCGGCCTTCAGCCATCATCTAGCTCGCTCATAGCGTCATCCATGTCTGACTGGGTATCGCTTATGACCTGGGTAGCGACGGCAACCAGAGCTTTTTCGAAGGCCCGCTGCAACAATGCTGCGTGCGAGTTGTCGCCGCCGTTCGCGGCGTTATCGGTGTTTGTGCCAGCGTCTGGCGCCGTTGCTGCGATATCGGCTGCGCCTGTGTCCATGTCATAAAACTCAGATAGCGGCGGTGCCGCGAGATGACCTATTCCTTTCGTGCTAGCAGGGGCAGCTTGCAAGAAGCTGACGAAGAGTGAGGCCGGATTGATGCCGCGATTCGTGCCCCGAGTGATCTCAGGTGGTCCGGTGTTTGGAGGTTTGTGCGAAGAACTGTGCTGGTTCTAACAACCGGTATGTTGAAGGTATTTAGGGGGGCCGGTCATACCCAGACTATCCTGATCCGCAACGCGCTTACCTTCATCTCGACGACATGGATCGCCTCGCGGTCCTTTCTGGCGGAGCTTCAGAAGACCCAGGTTGGGGCGGTCCCGCCTGCAATGGCCGGGCATGCGAGGGGCCGGCGTGCGGCGGCTCATCCTGAAAAAGGGGCGGTGCGCGATGGTCCTGCATGCGATGTCCCCGCTTGAGGCTCACCGTGCCGTGGCTCGGCTTCCGATGGGCCGACATCCAGAGTCTGCCATATCACATCTTGATCGAAGCCGGGATGTTCCTCGATCGCCTGAGCTATGGCCTGCGGCGAGAGATGCTGCTGGCCGTTGTCCGGCTCTGGCGCAGCGACGGCCGCAGGCGCGGCATATAGATTATCCTGCCAACCCGAGTCTGGCCCAAGGGGATGCGCTAAATCTGGGTAAGGCGGATAGAGGTGTCCTGTCTCCAAGTATGGAGAGTAGGGATGGCCCGCGTCGAGATAGGGTGAATAAGCCTCGCCCTGCAGCACTGGATGGGCGACTCCCTGCGCCGAAGCGGGAGCCTCTGAACCGCTGAGCTGCCGCTCGAACTCGGTTGCATCTGTAGCCGTCCGTGCTGTGTCGGGCTCCGGGCTCGTATTCGCCGGGGCGACTGCATTGAAATCCACCCTGTTTCTCCTTCCAACTGATGACGCGCATTGAGCTATGCGAAGCCTCAGCTAGCTCGGAAGCGCGCGTGCGGAGGCCCACATTGATCTTTAATGCCTCGCACTGCGTGAAGGCAGCGCTACCCAATTTCCCTCGAGCATCCGGTCTCTTATCCATCTATCGGGCTGCCTCAAGCAGGGCAGCCGTCAAGACCTCGCAGGCTCATGCTGGGGGCTTTAGCTTTCGAAAAGCTGACGATCGGATGCGACTTCAGTCGGAGCGGTCTTGCATCTTCGACCATCACTTCTGGCCTGGACCGGCTTCGCGCACAGCGCCCCCATGAAGCGGCGTTTCGGGAGAAGCTTCCGGCCGCCCGTCCCGGAAGACCGTGCTCGAGGAGCCGCGAAACAACATCAAAACCGACTCGTGTTGTGACCTCTCGGCGGCGGGACTGCGCCGGGCCTGCGCTTCCGCCACAAGGCCCTTGAGGGTCTGGTCCACCAGCGCAACAAATCTGGGTGGGCCAGAAGCAAGGATGAGGCCCTCTCCCGGGGCAGGTTTCACGATATAGCGCTCATCCGAGATGTTGAGCGCGTCGAGCGCGGCCTTGAGCGCATCGAAGCTGATTGGGTTCAATACAATGAGCCGGCTTTGCGCCTCTTGGGCGGCGGAGATGTAAAGGACAAGTCCGTCATAGTACCACTGGAGATTGTACAAAGCAGTCAAACGGTCAAGGAATTCTCGTGGCGGCAGGTCCGGCATTCGTCCACGAATCCGGCCCCTGACGTCGGCGCTGACATTGACCCTGATATTGAGATTGTTTCCGAACTCCTGCAGCGCCGCAGCAAGATCCTGATCGAGAACGGTGTAGCTATAAGGGGCGGGCGGCAGCGAAAGGGATGCAGCAGACGTGCGCAAAATTCCGACACAGATGAGAACACCGGCACAAAAAATTCTTTTTAAGATATGTACCACCGTGGACCGCGCGAGCATTCCTTGACGCCTTCCGCTCATTATGAAGTTAGAGTTTCGCCGCAGCTTGGAAGCCAAACGTGATCATTAGATGACCAAGTCAACCTGATCTCCGTCAGGTTTTCGTCAGCTCGGCAGCCTATGAACTTGATCGGTTCATCGGCTAAAGCTTAGGTCATCAAACCAGCACAATGACACACTCCATGTTGTTAGGCGCAACGCCGATCCCTCCCAGTTCAGCCGGTTGTCTTTCCGGTGCCTGCTCTCCGGCAGCTGCTGGCGAGCAGGCGCGTTTCGAGCAGTCCCTGGCGCAAGTAGCTCCCAATCAGGGGTCTGCTTTCCCGACCGCGAATCCACCCGCAGCGACTCCTCCGATATTGGAGGTCCAGCGCACGAATGTGCTGGCAAGTCCGCCGGGCGACCGAATCCTCCAAACCCTTTCCGGCATCTACCAGGGTCGAGCCGTTTCTCCGGCGATTGCGCCGGCTGTCGTAAATGGGGTGCAGCCTGGGCCGGCTGCGCAGCCACTTTTGCCGGCGGATAACGCCGGAGCCAATGCGGCTGTTAAGCCGGTTGGAGCTGATTTCGAATCGATGATGACGAATCTGCGAGACGTCTACAAAGACGTTGTTCAGGTTTCCCTCGTCTCCAAGGGCACCAGCGCCGTCAGCTCGTCGCTAAACAAGCTGCTATCGGCCGGCTGAGTAAGCTGATGACTGGCGATATGAAGAGGGGGAGCTCCGGCGGCCGTCAATCGTGGCGACGGCTTCGCGTGTTTCTTGCTATGCCCCTTCTCCTCTCGCTGATCGGCTGTAAGACCGATCTCTACACCAAAATTCAGGAGCGCGAGGCTAATGAGATGCTCGCGCTTCTCCTTGGCAAGGGCGTTGATGCTGTCCGTGTTGTCGCCAAGGACGGAACCAGCACAATCCAGGTCGAGGAAAAGCAGCTCGCTTATTCGATTGACCTGCTCAATGTTGAGGGGCTGCCGCGCCAATCCTTCAAGAATCTCGGCGAGGTGTTCAAGGGATCGGGCCTCGTTGCCTCGCCGATCGAGGAGCGGGCACGATACGTTTATGCTCTAAGCGAAGAATTGTCGCGCACGATCAGCGATATAGATGGCGTCCTTTCAGCACGCGTTCACGTCGTTCTGCCGAAGAACGACTTGTTGCGGCAAGGTGCGACCCCATCCTCGGCATCGGTCTTCATTCGACATGGCTCCAGCGCGAGGCTTTCGGCACTATTGCCGCAGATCAAGATGCTCGTCGCAAACAGCATTGAAGGGCTGTCCTATGACAAGGTCGCCGTTGTCTTCGTGCCGGTCGAGCGCGCTCCAGTCGAGCAGTCTGCCGGTCCGGGAGTCCCTGTGGCTCAGTCAGCAAGAGCCGGCTCATCGCCGTTACTTGCGCTTGCTGTAGGAAGCGCCGGAGCGGTATTCGGCATCGTCGCTTGCGTATTGCTGGGCCCGCGCATGCGTCAGTTTGGAAAATCATCGCGTAAGCTGAGCGTGTTCGGTAGGGGCTCGCGCCTGTCTGCTGACCAAGCGGCGGGCAAGATGATTGCTGATGCGTCATAGTCTGGACGCTCATGCCGCCATCAATGTCAACCACAGCCACAAAAACCAATCGCTCGTTCACGCTCGCAGCCGATCGGCTGCGCGAGCTTGCTGCCTCGGCCGATCCCGGTCGTTTCGCCGGGCTTCTTGACCCGCTGCTTTCACCTTCCACTTTGGCTCGGCTACAGCAGAGTGCCAGGCTACAGCCAAGGCTCGCCGAACTGCTTTTGGGCAGCAAGGGGGAGGTGAGCTGCGGCGACTGGAGCGAAGATGCTCTCCTGGGGCATGATCCGCGGCGGGCTGCGCTGCTCGCGGGCGGCATTTGGCATGCACGCTCCATCCTCAAGCTGTTCTCCAGGCACGATCTGCCTGTGTTGGTGGAGTTGATCGGTGCCGAGGCGCATGCTTTCGCAGTCCGGCATTTATCCTGCGCCGTCGCAACGGCCCCGATCGCCGATCCAGAGCAATTGTCCCGACAGATCGAATATGACGGGCATGCTTGTCTCGGCGCTTGGCTCGAAGAGACTTCATCGCTTGCTCGTATCCGCGTGCTTCTACGCTTGCCCGCTGGGACGGCCGCCGAGAGCTCAACTGCCGAGCACCGTAGCGCAGCAGGCCCGCTGCTTTCCCTCGTCATGGCTCATTTGCGCACTGAGGATGCTGGGGCATGACGGCCGATGCCCTCGCACCACCCGCGGCCCCGAAGATTCGGGCTCTTGGACCGCTGATCCCAGCTGCGCAGCTTGAGATCTGGCACGATGCCATACAGGCGCTGGCCGCTGCCGAGCGGCATCTGCAGCGGGTTCGAGGGTGGGCACGCCTGGCTTATGAGCGGGAACGTGCGCAGGGCCGCGCCGAGGGTGCAAAGGCTGGCGCAGAGGAAATGGCCCGGCTGATTGCGCAGGCGACTTGTGAACTGGCCCAACGCAAGGCGGTTCTGGAGCGGGAATTGCCGCAACTGGTCTTTGAGATCGTTCGCGATCTGCTTGGCGCATTTGATTCGGGCAAGATGCTGGTCCAGTGCGTTCGTCATGCCATCGAGCAAAGATATAAAAACACGGAGGTCTGCCTTCACGTATCCCCACTGAAAGCCGACCTGCTAGCCAGTGAGTTCAAGGATTATGACGGACTTGAGGGCCGGCCGAAGCTCAGGATTGAGGCGGATCCGGCGCTGAGCGCGGACCAATGTGTTTTATGGAGCGAGTTCGGCAACGTCGATCTTGGGCTTGCCGCGCAGCTGCGCGCGCTGCGCCTCGGCTTTGGCTTGACGGAGGAAGCTGAATCGTGACCGTGCAACGACCGACCCATCATGCCGCGGCCGCAGAAGGAACCGTAAAGGCCGCACTCTCATCCTTAAGATCTTCCGCCAAGCACATCGATACACGCGCTGTCCGCGGCCGGATCACGCGGGCCGTGGGCACGCTGCTGCACGCCGTCTTGCCGGAGGCCAGGGTCGGAGAACTGTGCTTATTGCAGGATCCTCGCAGCGGATGGTCGCTCGAGGCCGAGGTAATCGGTCTGTTGCCGGATGGGGTGTTACTCACGCCCATCGGGGACATGGTGGGGCTGTCCAATCGCGCAGAGGTGGTGACGACCGGGCGAATGCAGGAAGTGGCTGCCGGCCCCGATTTGCTCGGCCGCGTGATCGACAGTTTTGGCCGGCCGCTCGACGGCAAGGGCCCTATAAAAGCCGGCGAAGCCAGACCGCTGCGCGGCAGGGCGCCTAATCCGATGAAACGGCGCGCGATTGAACAGCCGTTCCCGCTCGGCGTCCGTGTCCTGGATGGTCTTCTCACATGCGGAGAAGGTCAGCGGATCGGAATTTATGGTGATGCCGGTTGCGGCAAGTCGACGCTGATGTCGCAAATCGTAAGAGGCGCAGCGGCCGACGTCACTATCGTTGCGCTGATCGGCGAGCGCGGTCGAGAGGTGCGTGAATTCATCGAACGTCATCTTGGCGAAGCCCTTCACCGTTCCGTCGTTGTGGTGGAGACTTCCGACCGTTCGGCGATGGAGCGGGCCCAATGCGCCCACATGGCGACAGCGCTAGCCGAATATTTTCGTGATCAGGGCCTTCGCGTCGTTCTGATGATGGATTCTTTGACGCGCTTTAGCCGCGCCATGCGTGAAATCGGACTTGCCGCAGGAGAACCGCCGACCCGGCGCGGATTTCCGCCATCCGTTTTTGCACTGTTGCCGGGCTTGTTGGAGCGCGCCGGCATGGGCGAGCATGGCTCCATTACGGCCTTCTATACTGTGCTTGTCGAAGGTGACGGCACGGGTGATCCGATAGCGGAAGAATCACGCGGCATCCTCGATGGCCACATTATTCTCTCCCGCGCGTTGGCCTCCCGGGAGCATTTTCCGGCGATCGACGTGTTGTCGAGCCGCAGCCGCGTCATGGATGCGATCGTGTCCGTGCCGCATCGCAAGGCGGCATCCTTTTTCCGTGATCTGCTGTCACGGTACGCTGAGGCCGAGTTCCTGATCAAGGTCGGTGAATACAAACAAGGCTCTGATCCGCTGACCGATCGGGCGATCGCCTCGATCGAGCAACTGCGGGCCTTTCTGCGCCAGGGGCAGGGTGAGGCGTGCAGCTTTGAGGAGACGATCGCATGGATATCGCGTCTGACCGCCTAAGTCCCGTTCACGCCTCGAAGCTGCGGCTCGTAAAGGACATGCGGGAGCGAAGCGCCATTCGTGAATTGTCTAACATGGAAGCCAAGCGCCACCTTGCGATCCAAGCTGTCCAACGAGCTTTCGAGCATCTTACACATGCCGAAGAGCGCCGGGCAAAGCTCGAGGCAGAGCTCTATCGGGAGATGCTAGCAGCCGATGCGATGTCTGTTTGCGAGCTGCAGCGGCGCTATCATCTCATCATCGGCCGGCTCACAGACGAGATTGCAGCGGCGCAGCAGGTTCTTGAAAATGCCCGTGCTGCTCAGGCGCAAGCTGAGACTGCGGTTCTTGAGGCGAGGGCCGTTTGGGCCAGGCGTTCAGCGGCGAGCCAGAAATGGCGTGAGATTGATCAAGACGTTCGGCGCACCACGAGTGCTCATTTCGAAGCCGCCGCCGAAATCGAAGCTGATGATGAAGTCTTGCTCCGCTACCGGCGCGGCCCGTCAGGGCAGACGGGAGGTGAGCCAGCATGATTGCAGATCCTCTCACGCGCGAGCTCGGGGCCTGCGGCGCGGAAGCCGCACCGGCCTCGGACCGGCCGGCTGAGCGCGCAGCCTTCATGCCGTCGCTGATCCTGTCGCACGCAGTGGCCTCGTGGCTTAACGAGATCACAGCGTTGCGTGCGCCTCTACAAGGCCTCCTCGGCGAGAAGCCGCTATCTGTGCGCGTGAGCCGGACCGTCTGGCAGGCGGAGCCGGCTGCGGCACCGATGCTCGACTGCGTCTTCGAAGTAGAAGGTGAAACCTTGATCCTGTCCTTGCCGGGTAAGCTTGCGGAAGCGCTGGTTCGGACCGTGCAGAATGGGCTTACCTTACCTTCTGAGCCGGCGCGTTCGCTGGTCCTGGAACTTGCGCTTGAACCCTTGCTTGCTGCGCTGGAAAGAATGACGCAGCGGAATCTGCAGCTTGTTCGCACCGAGGAAGCGCGGAGTACGCAGCCTTATCTTGAATTTGACGTCGCCTATGGTGAGCTCGCCAGCAAGGCTCGGCTGCTTCTATTCTCTCCGTTCGACGGTCCGGTGCCTCCGGCTTTCACCGTCCTCGGCGAGCTGCTCGGCCGATTACCGCGACAGGCGGCCAGGCTGCTTTCCGAACTCCCGGTCATCGTTGCAGGCCATATCGGCTCGCTCCGCGTCGCGATCGGCGTTCTTCGCCAAGCAGAGCAAGGCGATGCGCTGCTCCCGGACACAATTCCACTCGCGCGAGGCCAAATTGTTCTCGTTGCAGACCGATTGTGGGCCCCTGCAGAGATTGGCGGCGACAGGCTGGTGCTGCGAGGACCATTCCGCTTGCGATCCCACCCTCTAAAAAGTGAAGATGTGATGCCCCAAAACCAGATGCAACAGCAGCCCCCGTCAGAGGCGGATATCGACAGCATCGAGATCACACTCGTATTCGAATGTGGCCGCTGGCCGATGCCGTTGGGAACCTTGCGAACCATCAACGAAGGCCACGTGTTCGAACTTGGCCGGCATCTTGACGGGCCGGTCGATATCGTTGCGAACGGCCAACGTATCGGCCGAGGCGACATCGTGCGGATCGGCGAGGAGCTCGCCGTCAGGTTACGCGGCAGGTTGGCGCTTAATGACTGAAATTCAACCCAGCATCCTGGCGCTTCTTGCAATAACGGTCGGCCTTGGTCTCCTGGCCTTTGCTGTCGTCACAACTACAGCCTTTATCAAGGTCTCGGTTGTTCTCTTCCTCGTGCGCAATGCGCTAGGAACTCAATCGATACCGCCGAACATCGTCCTTTACGGAGCGGCACTCATCCTGACCGTCTTCATCAGCGCTCCAGTCTTCGAGCAGACCTATAACCGCCTTACCGATCCGCAACTTCGCTACCAGAGTTTCGATGACTGGGTGATGGCCGCCAAGGAGGGACAGGAGCCGCTGCGTGTTCATCTGAAGAAATTCACCAATGAAGAGCAGCGCCGCTTCTTCCTGTCATCCACCGAACATGTCTGGTCGGAGGAGATGCGCGGCAGCGTAACGGCAGATGATTTCTCAATTCTTGTGCCGTCGTTCTTGATTTCCGAACTCAAGCGGGGCTTCGAAATCGGTTTTCTTCTCTATCTTCCCTTCATCACGATCGATCTGATTGTCACCACGATTTTGATGGCCATGGGTATGTCGATGGTATCCCCCACAGTGATATCTGTCCCCTTCAAGCTCTTTCTGTTCGTCACTATCGACGGCTGGTCACGTCTCATGCACGGGCTAGTACTAAGCTACACCACGCCAGGAGGTTGACCATGAACGAAGCCAGCATCCTTACGCACCTCAGTCAATCGCTCGTGCTCTTCATGATCTGGGTTCTGCCGCCGTTGCTCGCAGCTCTGATCTCCGGACTGATCATTGGCCTTATCCAGGCGGCAACTCAGCTCCAGGACCAAACCCTGCCACTGACGGTCAAGCTTCTGGTTGTCGTCGCCGTGCTCGCCGGTTTTTCCCCGGTTCTCAGCGCCCCGCTGATCGACCAGGCCGAGCGCATCTTCAGCGAGTTTCCGGCACTCACCGCAAGATACTAGCAGAGCTTGGATGGCTGGCCTGTCACCCGCAGAGGCGCAAGTTCTCGTTCAGGGCTCGATCGAATTCGTCGCCGCAACCGGCCTGAGTGCGGCCCGCGCCCTAGGCATCATGCTGGTGCTTCCTGTCTTCACCCGGCCGCGTATCAGCGGCCTCATTCGGGGAAGCCTGACGATTGCGATTGGCCTGCCTTGCCTTGCTCAGATCAAGCTCGGTCTGCAGGCCTTGGACCCGAACACGCGCTTGGTTAGCGTTACCATGCTTGGCGTGAAGGAGGTGTTCGTCGGTCTGATGCTCGGCATCCTGCTCAGTATTCCACTATGGAGCATACAGGCAGTCGGCGACATCATCGATACCCAACGAGGAATTTCAAGCCAAGTTGCGGGGGAGGATCCCGCGACGCACAGCCAAGCGACTGGAACCGGGCTCTTTCTCGGTGTTACGGCGGTTACGATCTTCGTTCTGGTCGGCGGGCTGCAGACCATGGTGAGCGGCCTTTATGGCAGCTACCTAGTGTGGCCTGTCTATCAGTTTTTGCCTGCCTTGACAGTGCAAGGGGCAATGGAGTGTCTTGCCCTTCTCGATCGTATCATGATGACGACCTTGTTGGTCGCCGGGCCGGTTCTGGCCCTGCTGTTGCTGGTGGATATCTCGGTCATGATGCTCGGCCGTTTTGCATCTCAGCTCAAGATGAACGATCTCTCTCCGATGATCAAGAATGTTGCATTCGGGGTCATTATGGTCAGCTACACCGTCTATCTGCTCGAATATGCCGGTTCTGAAATCCTGACCTCGAACGACATGCTCGATCATCTGAGGAAGCTGTTGAAATGAGCTCTACGAGTGAGGAGAAAAAGCTTCCTCCGACGCCCAAGAAGCTGCGCGATGCGCGCAAGAAGGGGCAGAGCGCGCGCAGCTCCGATCTAGTGAGCGGCGTCAGCGCCTGTGCCGGTTTCGGCTGTCTGTGGTGGCGAGCGGGTGCCATTGAGGACAAGTGGCAGGAGACGGTCCGGCTGGTCGATAAACTGCAGGAGCAGCCGTTCACAAGCGCGGTGCCACAAGCGCTCAGCGGCTTGCTAGAACTTTCGATTGCCACTGTCGCTCCGTTGCTCGCCGCTGCCGTGACAGCAGCTCTTCTGGCCAATGTCCTGGCCAATGGCGGCTTTATGTTTGCTTCGGAGCCGCTCAAGCCGAAGCTCGAGAAACTCGATCCCATCAAAGGCTTGAAGCGTATCGTCTCGAAACGTTCGGCCATCGAGCTTGGCAAGACCCTGGCTAAAGTGGTTTTGCTTGGTGCGATCTTCTTTTTAACCGTGACCGCGAGCTGGAAAGCGCTGGTGTACCTGCCAGTCTGCGGCATGGGCTGTTTTGGTTTCGTCTTCACCGAGGTTAAACTGCTGATTGGCATTGCCGCTGGAGCTTTTCTGGTCGGCGGATTGGCTGACCTTCTAATCCAGCGTTGGTTGTTTATGCAGGACATGCGCATGACGGAAACGGAGGCCAAGCGGGAGAACAAGGAACAGCAAGGCAATCCGCAGGTGAAGCGCGAGCACCGGCGGCTGCGGCAAGAGTCGGCAAACGAGGCTCCACTCGGCATCAGCCGGGCCACGTTGATATTGCGGGGACCGGCAACGTTGATTGGTCTGCGCTATGTTCGCGGCGAGACCGGTGTGCCGGTGTTGGTCTGCCGTGGCGAGGGTGAAGCTGCTTCACAGCTGCTTGGTGAGGCGCGCGCGCTTCGCCTCAACATTGTGGAGGACAATGTTCTGGCGCGTCAGCTGCTCGGCAAGGCAAGGCTCGGCAACCCGGTGCCTTCGCAGTATTTCGAGTCAGTCGCAAAAGCGCTCTATGCGGCGGGGCTAGTCTAGGGTCCAGACTCAATTGAGCCAATATGCGACGAGAGCGGCGAGATGAACAGCGGCCAAAAAATTACGGGCGAGCTTGTCATATCGCGTGGCGATGCGCCGGAAGTCCTTGAGCCTGCCAAAGCAGCGTTCGATGACATTTCGTCCTTTGTAGGCGCGTTTGTTGAAGCGATGGATGACGACACGGTTAGATTTATTGGGGATTACGGGCTTGGCGCCACGACGAATGATTGCGCCGCGAAGCTTGTCGCCATCATACCCTTTGTCGGCGAGGAGCACGCTCATGGGTGGCGCGAGCGCCAGGACATCGGGAGCCGCAGCGATATCGGCATCCTGGCCTGGAGTCAGATGCAGGACGACCGGCCGGCAGAGCGGATCGCTCAGCGCATGGATTTTTGTCGTGCGGCCTCCGCGCGAGCGGCCGATTGCTTGATTGTGCTCCCCCCTTTTCCGCCGGAGCCACACCGGTGAGCTTTAATCGAGGTCGAGTCGAGCGACAGTACGACGCCGTCTTCGCCAGGCTTGGCCAGCGCTTCGAAGATTGCGCACCATCGTCCTCGCTTGGCCCAGCGATTGAAGCGATTGTAGATCGTCGTGTAAGGGCCGTATTCACGTGGACAATCACGCCATCGTGCACCCGATTGCAGCATGTGAATGATGCCGCTGACGATGCGTCGGTCGTCGTCCCGATCCGGCCCCGTCAGTCCCCTCGGCAGATGCGGTTCGATACGCGCCCATTGCCTGTCGTTCAGCCAAAACAAACCAGCGCGCATTCTCTCGCCCCCGAATCAACACGTAGGCAAGAGAATCACGTGGCGCTATTTAGGTACAGACCCTAGTCATCCGGAACGCAAGTTCGTCGCATTGGTTGATAGCTTGAATCTCGAGAGAGGAGAGCGCTTGTGGCGAATGCAGGTGGGAAAGGCCGGCCGATCGCGCCGTTGGTGCTGAGTCCGCAGGAGCGGGCGTACTTGGAGAGGCAAGTTCGTCGTCATCGTGCTGCGCGGTTGCTTTCCTGAGCGATGCCGCGCGATCCTGCGGTGGGCGGATGGCTTGCCAAGCAAGTCTGTGGCTGCCGAACTCGGCCTCCACGAACACACCGTTGGCAAGTCGCGCCGCCGATTTTTGAAGGATCGCTGTGATGGCTTGCTTGACGAGGCACGCCCTGGCCGCCCTCGCACCATCAACGACGATCAGGTTGCCGCCATGATCGATCGCACGCTGCGTACGACGCCGGCCAAGGCGACGCAATGGTTGATCCGCTCGATGGCTGCGGAAACTGGCTTTTCCCGCACCACGATCCGCCGAATGTGGTCGGCGTTCGGCTTGCAACCGCACCGTAGCCAGACATTCAAGTTGTCGAGCGATCCGCGGCTCGTCGACAAGGCACGCGACATCGTCGGCTTTACCTGTCCCCGCCGAACCGAGCCCTTGTCCTCAGCATCGATGAGAAAAGCCAGATTCAGGCACTCGATCGCGAGCAGCCGGTCTTGCCAATGATGCCCGGCATACCGGAGCGTCGTACGCACAGCTATGTGCGGCATGGTGCGACCACGCTGTTTGCCGCGCTCGATGTCGCCTCGGGGTTCGTCATCGGCAAATGCTACAAGCGCCACCGGGCAGTCGAGTCTTGAAGTTTTTAAAAGAGATCGATGCTCAAGTTCCTGAAGGCCTCGATGTCCATATCGTCATGGACATGTGTAGACGCCCCCGTTGGTGCAAGAAGAATCTTTCGAAGAGTGCGGAGCGTGGTCGGGCGCTGACATGTGTTCGGCCTTTTGTTGCGGCTGCCACATGCCGCTGGCCCGTATGGGAGTTCGCGGAACGGGTCCAATTCAACTTCGCGTGCTCGAGGCGCGTATCCATGATCTGGTTTTCCCATTCCTGTCTCGTGACCGTGCGCCATACTCTCCGGTTGACCTTCTCACACTCACGGTCCCTGCCGCGGAACTACTTCGCCGCAGCCGGAGCCCGATAGGTTCCGCCTCTCGCCATCAATGCCCAGACGATGCGCGCCATCTTGTTAGCGAGGGCGACGATCACCAGCATGGGCGGCTTGAGGGCAAGCATGCGCGCAAGCCAAGAATCCGCTGTCGAGTCTTTGCGCATTGCCCAGCGCACGGCCGCGCTCGCGCCGATGATCAGTAGTCGTCGCAGGGTTCGTTCGCCCATACGTGACGTCTTGCCGAGCTTCTGCTTGCCTCCGGTGGAGCGCTGCAGCGGGGTAAGCCCCAGCCATGCCGCAAAGTCGCGTTGCGACCGTGCACGTCGGCTGCGCGGCAAGACATTTAAGGATCTGATCCCGGCGCAGCTTCTTGCGGAAAAGCACGGTTCCTGATGCATCCGCGCCGTGCATCTGGAACACATTCTTCGCCAGATCCAACGCGATTATGCTAAATTCCGACATGGACGCCTCCGTTCAAGTGATGGTCAACGACACCACTTTGGCACAGCGATGCCGTGAGGGGGCGTCCACATGGGGTAATCGCAGGAGCGTGTTGCCCTAAAGACAATCAATAGTCTTGGAGGGTGGCTGTTCCCCGATAGGATGGAAATACGGGCTCACGACTGGACGCCGGGCCCAAGCATCGAATGGAGAACAGCCATGGAAGAGTATATCGGTCTCGATGTGTCGATGAAAGAGACGGCGGTCTCGATCCGTCGAGCAGGTGAACGGATCTGGCGCGGCAAGTGTGCATCTGATCCCAGTGTCATCGCCGCGCTCATCCGCAAGCGGGCGCCGGCCGTGAAACGCGTGGTGTTCGAGACGGGACCGCTGTCGGTATGGTTCTATCATTCTTTGCGCACCGAAGGATTGCCGGCGATCTGCGTCGATGCGCGCCATGATAAAGCGGCGCTCGATATGGCGGCGAACAAGACGGACGCGAACGACGCCGATGGTCTGGCGCAGCTCGCGGAAGTCGGGTTCTTTCGTGAGGTGCGCGTGAAGGGATTCAACAGCATGCTGACCCGCACGCTTGTCGCGGCGCGCACGCGGCTGGTCCGGATCACCACCGAGCTTTCGAACCAGATCCGCGGCGTCATGAAGACCTTCGGTCTGCTTGTTCCCGCCGGAAAGGGAAGCACCTTCGAGAACGTCCGGAACCTTCTGGCTGATCAGGACGGACTTGCATCCATCGTGCTTCCGATGCTGGAAGCCTGGCGTGGCA
This sequence comes from Bradyrhizobium sp. B039, assembly GCF_038965675.1. NCBI lineage: Bacteria > Pseudomonadati > Pseudomonadota > Alphaproteobacteria > Hyphomicrobiales > Nitrobacteraceae > Bradyrhizobium > Bradyrhizobium sp. B039. The sequence continues at coordinate 7,692,912 of NZ_CP152416.1, read as the reverse complement.
TTCGCATCCGCGCCGCCGAACTCGGTCGCCAGTTGGTTCGGGATGCGCGCGAGAGTCAGGCCTGCCGCATCCTCATGTCGATTCCGGGCATCGGTGCGATCACCGCAACCTCTTTTGCCACAGCTATTGAGGAGCCTGACAACTTTAGGAAATCCCGATCTGTTGGCGCGTGGATCGGCCTGACAACGCGCCGCTACCAATCCGGAGAAGTCGATTATGATGGCCATATATCCCGACGTGGCGACCGCCATTTGCGTGGGCTTCTCTATGAAGCGGCAGCGGTCATTCTGACGCGCAGCTCAACCGACAGCGCTCTGCGGACGTGGGGACGGCATCTCCGGGAGAGGATCGGCTTCAAAAGAGCCGCCGTGGCTGTGGCACGGAAACTGGCGGTGATAAGCATACGATGCTTAAGACCGGCGAGCTGTTCAATCCGAATGCCGGAGCTGCCGCATAAGCTCGGATAGCGTTCAGAACCTGAACGCCTAAGGTATCCCTGCCAGGACGTGAGCCGAGCCATTCCGCTGATGGGGTTGCACTGCTGACTCAGCAAAGTGCGTCGTCCACATTGAAGGCTCGTCCGCGAAGCTCCATCATGCGGCGACCAATGTCGACCGCGAAGACAACCACGCACCCGGCAGCGTCTCTTGACGAAACTAAATGCTTGACGTCCCAGCAGCGATTAGACGACACCTCCGTCGGGCAACTCGAGGCCGACATCTGCACCTTCATCCACCTGCACAACCAAAACCCGAAGCCCTTCAAATGGACCAAGTCCGCAGACCAGATTTTGGCTTCCGTCAAACGCTTCTGCCACAAAACCCAGCAGACTTTATGTGGCGAACATTAGATTCACGTGACTAGGTCGTCCTGTCCTGACGCTGCGATCTGCAGGCTGGCGCTCAATCGATGCTCGCATCTTCCGCGAGGCGCCGATGCGCTCGCCCGATAGCCTCTGGGCCGCGGCCTCGCCGACCGGATCACCGGATCAGCTGCGGCGCCAAGCGCAACAACTTGTTCGCCCATTTCGGGAGCTTCAGCGCCTACACCCTCGAGGACGTCGACTTGTACCACCTTGGCTAGGGGACCCTGCCACTCGGTTGACAAGCCGGTAGTGCTGATCGTCAACTAGTACCCACTTTTCTTGGAACGTGAGTCGTGATTCAAGGTCGGGATGATACCCGAAGCAAGAGAAGTCCACCTTTCGAGGAAAGATCGCAAGGTGCTTGAGGCGTGCTGTCGCTCACCGGTGACGTTGCAGCGCGATTTGAAGCGGGCGCGGATAGTTCTGTTGGCGGCGGATGGGCGCAGCACCCGGTCGATCGCCAAGGAAGTTGGGGTCCAGCCGCGGATTGTCAGCCTTTGGCGGCATCGCTATGCCGACCATGGCCTTGAAGGGCTGCAAGACAAGCCGCGGCCTGGCAAGCAGCCGATCTATACGAAGACGACCGACAAGCGGATTCTGAAGCTGCTGGATAAGCCGCCACCGCAAGGGTTTGCGCGCTGGACCGGCCCCCTGCTGGCCGAGGCGCTGGGCGATGTCGATGTCCAATATGTCTGGCGGTTCCTGCGCAGCCACAAGATTGACCTGGTGGCTCGCAAGTCCTGGTGCGAGAGCAACGACCCGAACTTTACGGCCAAAGCCGCCGATGTTGTCGGCCTCTATGTCGCGCCGCCGGCGAAGGCCATTGTGCTGTGCGTGGACGAGAAGCCCTCGATCCAGGCTTTGGAGCGAGCGCAGGGTTATCTGAAGTTGCCCAATGGCCGCGCCTTAACCGGCCAAAGCCACGATTACAAGCGGCATGGCACCACAACATTGTTTGCGGCGCTCGAAGTCGCCACCGGAAAGATCATCGCGACCCATTCAAAACGCCGGCGCCGCGTCGAGTTTCTCGATTTCATGAACAGCGTCACCGCGACTTTTCCGAACCGCAAGCTTCACGTCATCCTCGACAACCTCAACACCCATAAAAAGAACGAGGACTGGCTCAAGGCCCACCCCAACGTGCAATTTCATTTCACGCCGACAAGTGCGTCATGGCTCAATCAGGTCGAAGTATGGTTTTCCATCTTGCAGGGGCAGTCGCTCAGCGGCACCTCCTTCACGAGCCTCAAGCAGCTTCAGGAACACATCGATGCCTACGTCAACGCATACAACGACAGAGCCGAGCCCTTCGTCTGGACCAAGAAAAAGGTCCGTCAACGCCGTTTCAAAGGCCGCCGTATCACTCAGCTCTGATTCCGGGTACTAGGGACGGTGCCATCTGGAGCATGTCTCTGGTCGTCTATCTCGAGCCGCGCTGCTACAAGTTCATACGATCACAGCGTTTATACGTCTCAAGATCGGCCCGAGTGCCACATTGCGCCGCACACGTTCGAGAGCCACAGGACGTAAGCCTGCGTGCGAGAGAAAAAGCAAGCCTCCAGCTAAACTCGAGACGCAAGGGTATTGCCGCCATTGTCCATCAACGCCGTTTTCCCGCGCGGGGTGCTTGCAACGTCTATTGCTTCACCTAACCCAACCCGCTAGCTGACACCGGACAAGCTTCGCCGAACATCGCAAGTTTGCGCCGGCAGTTAGCTCGTCGTATCGAAGCATGGATTTCGCATTCGGTCGGCAAGAACCTCTGGATGATCCCGTATAGCGGTGCCGCGGCGGTTAAGTGCCTGGCGGTCGCCTGGTTGCGCGAGCCGCCGAGATGGTTCTAATAGATCATATACGCCAGCCGGCCGAATCGGCTTCCAGCCGTCGAGGGCATCCACCGCGATTCAAAGTCGCTTTCATGTGGCCCGTCCAGAAGCGCTCGTTGGCTCAGAGGGCAGGGCCGTCAACAGGCCGAGCAGGCTGCCAGTGAAGCCTTCGAAGCAGGGTAGAAGCGATCGCCCGTTCCAGCGGCTTGGAGAATCTTAAACAATTATTGAATGTTGATTGCTGCTCCATGTACGTGCGCTCACCGACTTTGCCGCCGCCAGCCATCTACGCGCAGCCGGCACCATCCTCCATCCGATCGCCCCAGTTCTCAGCCTCTGGGCCGGCACCGGTGGGCAAAGCGACAGCACACGGACGCGCGCTTTACAGCCTATGGGCTCTGGCCGTATCGCGTTCACTGCCTCCTTTGCTGCCACGTTACCAAATGAGGTAGGTATCGCGTGTTGGCAATTGTGGTACCTTGTAGGGGATGATCGAAATGAGCGGCGAACAACTTAGTACGTTATAAGCCCTTCAAGCTAGGAGATCTCGAATGGCACCGAATGCAAGCGAAGACGAGAAACGCGAGCGGCGGCCACATGTCGGGCACGACCCGGCTCTGATATCTGGCGCTTCCGCCGATGGCGCTGGGAAATCTACGACAGCCGCATCGCCTATTCCATTTACTTTTCGGGAATGGCAGAGCTCGATTGAAGCGACAAGCAACCTGTTCGCTGCGGCCCTGAAGGACGGACTAGGTTTGGCGGCTTCCTCCCTGCACGATCAGGCCACCTTTCTGAAGGATATCGCGGACTCCAAAACTTCCTCGGAGCTGTTGCGGTGTCACCTGGATTTTCTGGAGAAATTCTGGTCGAGGTCGTTCAGCGCCGGCTCGAAGATATTGGATCATCTCAAGCCACAGCCATCACCCGCGGGAAGGCAGGCGCTTCACTGAGCTTGCGATAAGAGCCCGATCGCAGCTACTTCCTCCAGAGCCGAGGGCATATGTCGCCCACTGACGAGGGTGTGGGTCGCTTTAGTGGCTTCAGCTCACCCGCCAAATCCCACGATTGCTCTGAACTCAAGATGCCGCGAGTTATCTAAGATTCGTTTGCCATAGATACCTCTCTTTTTGTCGAATAGAGCTTTTCTTAGGCGGAGGCAGGCAACCGCTGTCCGCTCAAGGGGGCGCAGATCCGGTTGGCGGCCGATGCCGGGATGAGTGATGACGTGATCGCCACAAGCCTGGGCGTCGGCCACTTGGCGGTCTCCCACCCTTCGACGTTTTTGTCGAAGGCAACCTGGCGGAGAACCAGAGCGAAGAGCCGCCTACCGGGCAGAGCGCGAACTCAACGACAAGGAAGAGGCCCTTCTGGTGGCCACCGCCTGCGGCCCTCCGGCAGGCCGGGCGCTGGACACCGGAGCTGCTAGCTGGCGAATGCTCAGGCTGACGTGGTACCAAGCGTGCCGCCGGAACGTCGTTCTCACGCTTGACTGCAACTTGCCCACACGGGCCGCTTTCGTTTTGGGAATTGCCGGGTCTCGTCAGCTTTCAGTAAGCCAGCCCGGATACAGAGCCGTTGTGGTTAACGGGACGTGGCAGGGACAGCGCTATCTATCCAGAACGGTCAGCGCCGAGTCACGCTTTCCGCTAAACTCAACGGCAGCGCGGAGCGGCAGGGATAGTGCCTTTATCCAGCCCCCCAGGTCGGTAGGCGCCAGGCCGCGCCCGCGCTGTTTCCTGTCGCTGACCTTCTGTAGTCGGCTTTAAGCGTTCAGGGGGTGGAACATGGACGGCTTCAACTCAACATCCTCGCCTTATGCGCCGCAAGTGCGGCGCAACCAGCCGCTGCCAAGTTTGTCTCTTTATGTGCCCCCGAGCTGGCAGCAGGGAGATCCGTGGGCGCCGGAAGACCTCAAGTTGCGAATGGGTTTGCACAAGCTTCTGCCCCATCCGGATCTGAGCCAAATAAAAGTCTTACTCTCGGGGACGTGAACTAAACAGCCGGTATCGGGCCGCCAGGCTCGGAACACGAGATTTTTCTCCGCAGAAACTGAACTAGCTCCCGATTGAAGTCAGCCAAGGCGGCGAGTCGCCCGCGCTGCCTGCGATCCGAGTCGATCGTTAATAAGCCGAATTGGGCTGAACTGGACAGTTGAGCGTTGGCCAGAGTGAGAGCAGGAAGAGGGACAAAAGGTCTCTGAGCCAAGCCAGGACACGGCGGAGGTTGTGGCCAACGGCCGAGAGGAGAACGTTAGCGGCATCTCCGGCGCGGCCTTTGAGATAGCAGCGGCCAAGGTGACCTTCGTTCTTCATGTGTCCGATGATGGGCTCGATGGCGGAACGGCGGCGTAGCTCGCGCTTGATGACGCCGAAGACGCCGCGCTTCTGGCCCGAGATGAAGACGCGGCGGGGATTTTGTGTGTCGTGGCCGCGATATCCCTTGTCGACATAGGCCCGTTCGATCGGGCAGCCGGTGAGGCTCTCGGTGCGCTCGATGACGTTGCGAAGGGTGTGACCGTCGTAGGGGTTGTCCGGCAGCGAGCAGGCGTGGAGCACGAACAAGCCGCCCGGAGCTCTTTGGTTGTTGGTGACGATGGAGGCCTTCACGCAGAACTCATAGGGCGCGGCGGCCTTGCCCTTGCCGATGCACTCGACCTCCGGAGCATGGAAGGAATACAACTTCCAGCCGCGCTGGCGCTGCTGCTGCGAGCCGATCTGGGTGGCTCGGCTCAGCGGCAGGGCGAATGCCCCCTCCAATGCGGCCTGGCCCTCGGTCTTGCGGCGAATGTCGCGGATGATCCGGCCCAGCCGGCTGCGCAGGATGCGCAGCTGTCGCTGATGCCGGTTGAATTGTTTGGCATGAGCGTAGCGGCCCGCCATCATCGCCGCGCTTTTGGCCACGCGAACATAGGATTGCCGGAGCCTGACCCCGTGCTTCCTCGCCAGGCGGTTCAACCCGCGGATCGCTGCATGCAGCAGCTTGGCGTCGGTCGGGAAGCTGATGGCCTTCGGTTGGACGGTCGTGTCGACCGTGACCCGCTTGAGGTCCTGGCTGCGCAACGCACCGCTCGCGTGCGCCACGCGAAGGCTCTCGGCCAACAACCGCTCCAGCTTGTCGCCGAGCCGCTTGCGCCAGTGGCTCAGGTCTGAGCGCTCATGCGGGAAAACGTGCTGGAAAAACTCTTCGCCGGTGAAGAACTGGAAGTACGGATCGTGGACCCAGCGCTCGCACACCCCCTCGTAGATGTGCTTGAGCAGCAGCAATCCGATCATGAAGCGGGTCGCGATACCCGGCCTGCCGTTGTCGCTGTAGAGCGGCGCGATCTCGCCGTCGATCCAGTCCCAATCGACCCTGCCGGCGAGCAGAACCAGCTCGTGTCGCATGTTGATGATCTGGTCCAGCCGGGACCGGAACAGATCGTTCGAGCCTGTCGTCCTGTGCTTCTTTGGTCGCATCGGTCCCTCCGATGCAGCACAGAATCACGGTTCGCAGCGGCAGGGAAATCCAAAATCGAAATTGCAGGTTTTTGCTGTGAAGCCCCAATCCCCTGCAATCTCAAATGCCGCCGCAACCGGAAAACAGACTCTCAATCAAGTGCTTGGAGGCTTGTTCACGGACAACATCCGAAGCTGATCGCCGAGACACGTGAGGCGACTACCAGTCCTGGGGCGAGAGCTTCGTCGCCCTGGCCGAGGGTCTGCAGAACGCGCTGTGGTCGCTCGGCGGGCCAGCGCGTAAGCATCGCACCGGGCCAAGGCCCGAGCCCGTATCAGAGTCCCGTGAATGGTGTCGTAGTTCAGGTATCCCTGCAACACGCGGCGGAGCCACGCGCCGGTATCAACGATGAACGCCTGGCGGCGGTTCGTTACGCCGTGTCGTATCGTGCCATCCTGGCATTGCGGGAGTCGATTGTCACCCGTCGGATTGTGATGCGCGTTTCGCGGGATCGTGAGCGCGGATTTCAGGGGATCGTGAGCAACGATTTCGCAGGATCGTGAGCAAGGCTTTCGGAGCCTTGCAGCGCTTCGGCCGACAACTCAACCGGCTTAGGGATGACCTCGTGGTTAACGAGGAAGTCCAATGCCTACCCAGAGATTGTCGATGCGCCGGATCAAGGAAGTCCTTCGGTTAAAACATTTTCAAGGCCTGCCAGAGCGGGCCATCGCGCGGAGCGTGGGCGTCAGCAACGGCGTTGTGCACAGCTACCTGAGCCGCGCCCGCTCTGCTGGGTTGAGCTGGCCGCTTCCGGAGGGAATGACCGATGAAGACCTGGAGCTTTTGCTTTTCCCGGCCCCACGACCAGCGTCTCAGAGCCCGCAGCGGCCGGTGCCCGACTGGAGCTACATCGATAAAGAGCTCCGCCGGCGCAACGTAACCCGTCGCCTGCTCTGGGAGGAGTATCGCGCCGTTAATCCCGACGGTTTCGGGTACACGTGGTTCTGCACTACCTACGAGGCCTGGAAGGGGCGGGTCCGACCTTCGATGCGGCAGATTCATCTGGGCGGCGAGAAGGTGTTCGTGGATTTCGCCGGCGACACCATCGACATCGTCGATCCCCTGACCGGGGAAGTGCAGCCGATGAAGCTGTTCGTCGCGGCGATGGGCGCTTCGAACTACACCTACGCCGAGGCCTGCCCCAGCGAGAGCTTGGCCGACTGGATCCGGGCCCACGTCAACTTGTTCACGTTTTTGAGCGGAACGCCGACGTTCGTGGTCTGCGACAACCTCAAAGCCGCCGTCAGCAACCCCGACCGCTACGATCCCGGCCTCAATCGCACTTATGCCGAGATGGCGAGCCATTACGGCACCGCCATTCTCGCCGCACGGCCGCGGCGCCCAAAAGACAAGGCGAAGGTCGAGGTCGCGGTGCAAATCGCCCAGCGCTGGATTCTGGCCCGGCTGCGCAATCAGCGCTTCTTTTCCCGGGCCGAGCTCAACGCCGCCATCAAGACACTCGTCGACGAACTCAATGCTCGTCAAATGCGTGGCTTCGGCTCAAGCCGCGCCGAACTGTTTGCCGAACTCGACAAACCCAAGCTAACCCCGCTGCCAGATCAGCCTTATGCCTTCGCACGCTGGAAGCGCTGCCGCCTCGCTCCCGATTATCATGTCGAGGTCGACGGCCATTGGTACTCCGCGCCGTATCGTCTGATTGGCGAGCTGGTCGATGCCCGTATCGACGATCGGACGGTCGAGATCTTCCACAAGGGCCAGCGGATCGCCAGCCATGCCCGCGCGCCCAACCGACGCGGACACACCACCATCGCCGACCACATGCCCAGCGCCCATCGCCGCTACGGCGAATAGACCCCCGCCGCGGTGATCGCCGCCGGCGAGCGGATCGGTCCTTCGACAGCAGCGTTTTTCCAGGCCGTGATCGACGCCCGGCCCCATCCAGAACAAGGCTTTCGAACCTGCCTTGGCATTCTGGCGCTCGTCAAAAGCTACGGCGCCGACTGACCGGAATGGCCAAGGCCTTCGAGGAGCAGCGCCGATCGCCCGATCTCGAAGCCCTGCCGTTCGAAGATCGCATCGGCCTGTTGGTCGACCGCGAAGCCGCCGAACGCGACACCAGGCGGCTCACCACGCGCCTCAAGATCGCCGCACTGCGCCAGACTGCTTGCGTCGAGGACGTCGATCTGCGCACCCCGCGGGGCATCGACCGCGCCGTTTTCGCCAAACTCGTCGAAGGTCGCTGGATCGATCGCCACGAGAATTTGCTCGTCACCGGGGCAACCGGCCTGGGCAAAAGTTGGTTAGCCTGCGCGCTCGGCCACAAGGCCTGCCGCGACAACCGATCAGTCCTCTATCATCGCGTTCCAAGGCTGTTCGAGGCGCTCGCGCGCGGAGACGGACGCTACGCCCGGCTCCTCAAAAGCCTCGGCCGCGCTCAGCTTCTGATTTTGGATGATTGGGGACTATCGGTGCTCACCGCCGCGGAACGCCGCGATCTGCTCGAAATCCTCGAGGACCGACATGGCCGCGCATCCACCATCGTCACAAGTCAGCTCCCCGTGGACACCTGGCATGGAGCCATTGGGGACCCCACGGTCGCCGACGCCATTCTCGATCGCCTCGTCCACAACGCCCACCGCCTCCAGCTCACCGGAGAAAGCATGCGAAAACGCAGCGCCAAAACCATCACCCTTGACGGCCAACCAGAACACTGACTCTATCTCCCATCGGCCGTAGCGGGCTGCTCACGATCGTCTGAATTCAGTGCTCACGATCGCGCGAAATCGATGCTCACGATCCGTGAAATCCGCATTGTGAAGTGCGGATTTCGTTGGGTGCACCGCGCAGATGTGCGTGAACCCGAGGAAGTCGAACGTCTTCGGGCGGCGTTGCCCCGGCGCGAGAGGCGCTCGGCCGCGTACCGTCCAAATTTCAGAATCCGGGTCTTCTCCTCATTTAGCGAAAGACCGAACTCCGCTATTCGCTCACGCAGGGCGTCGAGAAGGCGTAGGACCTCGGTTTTATTTCGAAGCCCATAAGACTGCCGCCGGCATAGCTGCCGCTGCTTCTCCACTCGTGGGTCCAGAGGTCGAAGACGTGATGCACATTCATATTTACGAAGAGCGGCGGGAGCACCGCCCGTTGCCGCGTACTTACTCGTGCTACGGGCTTCGATCTGAATTTTCATTGCACGCAAGGAACTCGCAACTGACGGCATTTCTGATTCTAGAGTGGCCAAGTTCAGAAACATGGCGAAGAAGCCCGCGCACTACATCGCACAGGCGAATCGAAAAAGATTCGGGATTAGCGGGATGAAGGAGATCGTCACGTGACAACGCCAGCGGTCAGCCGCTTGCGTATCAAATCAATCGCAAGAGCCGGAGGTCTGACGGAAGATGAGTTCCTGCCCGCCGCCGTGCATTGCCCGTCAGTAGCGGATCCGGCGCTGCAAGGAAGGCGCCGCGCTTTGGCAGGGGAGCGGAGCTGGTCGGCGACGCAGCGCCATTACGCCCGCGCGTCCTCGGCATCGTCCTGGGCGCACACCGTGGCGATGAAGGCGGAGACGAGGCGCCGTGCGCTCTTGCCGGCACGTGCCAGCGCATTGCGCATGAAGTGGACGCGGCAGCGCTAGTGGCGTTGAGAACTTCGCCGACCGTGGCCGTGATCCCTCATGAGTATCGGAGACGACGAGCCCGTAGCCCCGCAGGCCGCGGCGGACGAGCTTGCGCAGGAGCGCGGCCCAGAACGTCTCGGCTTCGGATGGGCCGACGTCAATGCCGAGCGCCTCACGCCGGCCGTCGCTGTTAACTCGACGCGATGGTCACCGCGACCGAGACGATGCGCCCCTGCTGACGCAGCTTCACGTACGTGGCCGATCCACAGATAGGGCCGATCGCCCTAGAGCGGGCGGTTGAGGAAGGCCTTCACGTTGTCGCCGATCTCACTGCACATGCCGCGCCGGTCATGCCTTCGACCACCAGCGCCATCAGCCGGAGGCCGAGTGTGTTCCCTAGTCACGAAGGCAGCATGAGCATCGTCGTTATGCGAGACGATGCCGCTCCGTCGGGGTCGATGGCCGCATCACGCATGGAAGGCAATCATCGGAACATGAGAGGCCCGATCGGGTCCACTGGATTGGTCTCCAGTGGGGGACAGCGGCGAGGCACTGCCAGAGCCGCGGTCCGAGCTGAGGTCGGGAGTCGGACTGGTCCATAGTACCTGTGAAGTCGTCGAAGGAAACGAGACGTATGGAGGGAAGGGGCCAGCCCGAGGGGAGCCCGCGCGAGAAGGCCAGGGTCCGGACACAGAGCCGGGTTGCCTTGCCGCCGAACCTCGATCGGGTGAACGCGGCGGCCAAGCGGGCTGCCCAAACCCGGTTCACGGCCTTGCTGCACCACATCGACGAGGACGCTCTGCTTCGGGCGTTTCGACGACAAAAGCGGCAGGCCAGCGCGGGGGTCGATGGGGTAACGATGGCGAAGTACGAAGAGGGGCTCACGGATAACATCCGCGACCTCTGCGGACGGGTCCACACTGGTCGCTACCGGCCACAGCCGGTGCGGCGAGTCTACATCCCCAAAGCCGATGGCGGTAAGCGGCCTCTCGGTGTGCCGGCGCTCGAGGACAAGATCGTCCAAAGCGCGGTGGCCGAGGTGTTGAGCGCCGTCTATGAGGCCGACTTCCTTGGGTTCTCCTACGGCTTCCGGCCGGGGCGGAATCCTCATATGGCGCTTGATGCCTTGCATACGGCGATCATGAGCCAGCGTGTGAACTGGGTGCTCGATGCCGACATACGCAGCTTCTTCGACTCGGTCGACCACGAGTGGCTGTTGCGGATGGTGGCGCACAGGATCGCCGATCCTCGCATCCTACGGCTCCTCGAGCTGTGGCTGCGGCCCACCAATGGCGTCGTCGTCATGCCCGCGGTCGCGTCGTGACCGTGCGCTATGCGGACGACTTCGTCATGGGCTTCGAGAGCAAGGCAGATGCGCCAGGAAATGCTCTTGGCCCTCAAGGTGCGGCTGGCCAGCTTTGGCCTGATGCTTCATGAGGGCAAGACGCGGCTGATCGAGTTTGGCCGGTTCGCGGCCGTCTCGCGTCAGCGGCGCGGCGAGCGGCGACCAGAGACCTTCGCCTTCCTCGGCTTCACCCACTACTGCGGGCGGACCCGAGATGGCCGGTTCATCGTGAAGCACAAGACGGAAGGGAAACGCCTGACGCGCAAGCTGACGGCGTTGCGCCAGGACGCCTGGCGGCTCATGCACGCGCCACTGGCCACGCAGCACGAGCGGTTCGCCGCCGCACTGCGCGGGCACTACGGCTACTATGGCAGGCCGCACAATTATCCAGCGCTCAACGGCTTCTACCGCGAAGTGCGTCGGATCTGGCTACGTTGTCTGAGACGACGCAGCCAGAAAAGTCGGCGCATGGGCTGGTCGGAGTTCGACACCCTGACGGCACGCTTCCCTCTGCCCGTTCCACGCATCACTCGCACTTGGGCGCAGGCGCGGATATGACGCGGGTTACCCTCGGGAAGAGCCGGGTGCGGGAAATCCGCCCGCCCGGATCTGTGAGGGCGAAAGCCAAATGGCTGAGCTACTCGACCGCGCCTCTCTTGCTCTGCAGAGTGCGGTGCTGCCGAATGCTTACTTGATCGATAGCTGCTTGAGATCATGGTGGCACTGGAAAGGTCGGATTTGCTCACCGCCCGGCATCGTTGAAGCGTGCTTCTAAGATCTCCGGAAGGAGGATCAGACGTGGTTTTAGGTCCGCCTGAGCAGCTGTCCGAGGTGCCGACGAGCCCCTCATTCAGCCAAATTGTGGCTGATGGAAGAGAAGAACGCGGCTTCCCGGTAGGCTCTCTGCCGTGTAGAGCTGACCGTGGATAAAAAAAGCGGTCATTGGGACGTCCCGGCTCGGCAGAAGGCCTAGATTCTGCAATATGTCGATCACGGCGGGCGAAGCCTCTTGGGAGGCGTGCGTCCAGCCGTCGCCCAAGAACTCTCCCAGTTCAGGCACTTGCGGGACTGGCTGATGGCCTGATGCAGGTGCGGCAGACGGCAGAGGAAGGTTCGGCGCCAGCGCCGAGGGAGCGTCCCTACTCCATTCGAACGGAGCCGCCGAATCAAGCCCTGGCGCAAGACCGCCGTAGATATCTGAGGAAGTCCTCAGTGCCGCAGGCCTAGCTTCGCCCGGCAAAGCGGGCCGAGGGTGATGAATGAGCTGAACATCCTTGGGCCCTTCCGGTCCCAAGATGGCCGTGTAGCGTTCGCCGCCGATCTCAAAGTTCATGATTGGATGTTCCACAACAGGCAAGAAGTCCCACTCGCCTAACTTGGACAGCATCTCGTCGGGGGCCGGCTGGGTGCGATGGGAAAAATTCTTGGGAACGGCGAAAGAAACATCAAACGTATCGCCGACAGCGGGCGACAGCAGATGGACGAGCTGAACATCGTTGAGCCCTCCCGGTCCCAAGACGGCCATATAGCGCTCACCTCGAATGTCGTAGGCCTTTACCCGCTGTGCTGCATCCGGCAAGAGGCCCCAGCGGCGAAGCCTGTGCATCATATTCGGCGCGGCCTGAGTCCCGTGGGAGAAATGTTCGGGAACGCTCAAAGACGCATCAAAGGCTTCGCTGGCTGCTGCGATCGTCTGCTCAAGGGTGGTCTGCGCCGCAGCGCCTTCGTTCATCATCTGTCCAGAGTGGTCTTCAGAGGCGAAATCGGGCTGCCGCAAGCTCGGATGCCAAGCAGGGGCATCGAAAGGCGCTTCTTGAGCAACACTCTGCGCTGGCGAGGGAACGGTTGGACTCATCGTTGGCCAAGGCATCAGCGCATCGAAGGTCGGCGTTGGCAAAAGGTTCTCGCGGTCCGCTGCATCGAAAAGCGCGTCCTGAGGGACACTTTGCACCGGCGAGTGGATGATTGAACTCATCATTGGACCAGGCACCAGTGCATCGAAGGTCAGCGCGCGAAAGAGGTTCTCGCGACCCTCGGCATGGAAAAGCGCGTCCCGAGGGACACGTTGCACCGGCGAGGGAATGGTTGGACTCATCGTTGGCCAAGGTACCGGCGCATTGGAGGTCGCCGCCGACAAAAGGTTCGCACGATCCGCGGCATCGAAAAGCGCCTCCTGATCGACACTTTGCACCGGCGAGTGAACCATTGAACTGACCGTTGGCCCAAGCATGGTCGCCGGCAAGAAGCTCTCGGCTTCTGCAGCATCGAAAAGCACGTCCTGGGCGACACTTTCCGTAGGCGAATGGACGGCCAACCCCACTCCATGCCAGACCTGCGGAGCATTGAACCCCGGCGGCCGTGAGCTGCGCTCATCTGCATCGTCCCCAATCGGCTGCTCATCGGCCGGCATAGCTGAGGGGGTGGACGGCTGGATGACCTGGCGCGAACTGCCTCCTTCTCCGCCTAAATTGGTCTGCAGGGTAATGGCGCGATAGTCCCGAAGGCCATTCAAGGCGGAGATGAGCATCTTGTCCTTCGGGAACAACCTATCCGCGTGTCCGAGCAGTTTATCATCACTGAGGTCGGCAATGGACAAGGGTCGGAGCGCTACCGCCAACTTCCGCAGTCCGCTCGCATAGCTCTCGGCCGTTTTCCTGCCGATCTGTCGACCAAAACCTGCCTCGGCGGCATCCCTGATAAGACCCTCATCTTCCCTGGAAGGACGATAATGTGTTGAGAGGGGGCGAGCGTTGGCGTCGGGCTCGCGGTACCGACTGATCATTAACAATGCTGGCGCGATGACCCTGTCGTTTGGCAGCAGCTTCCTAGCGTTAGCGAGTAAGGCATCGTCATCGAGCCCAGCAATTGATTTGCCGGACTTCTTCAGCCCCTCGGCGAATTTGCGAAGCCGACGATCATAAATTTTGACGGTGGTCTCACTCGGCGGCGGCCCTCCATTGAGAGCAGCGGCCGATGCCGCCTGGATGAGGTGATCGTCTTCCTCAGTGACATCATGAAGCGCCGCGTGCGGATATACAGGGCCCGCCTCTCGCACGCCTGCCAGGTGCTGCTCAAACGCCACATGCTTTTGATCCGGCTGTTCCACGGCGGCATCCGACGCAGCGGACGCCTTATCGGCTGGGTTGATCGTGTTGAATCGGTCCATGTTCAGTCCGCAGGGCTCGCTCTCTCGCTATTTCGCTACTCACGTTTGCTTTCCAAAACCTGACATCGCCAAGCGGAAAGGTAGAATGAAAGGATAAATGATGGCTCGCAATTGCCTTCTCTGCGCCTTGCAGCATCGCTCGTGCGCCTGAGCGCCAGGTGCTGCACAGTAGGTTCCGACAAGCGCTTAAAGCGCCTATCGGAGCGGCTGCACATTCTGTGTTGTTGGTCCCGCTGCGTCCGGCGCTGTCGTGCTTGCTCCATCTTCTCCGTTGCCCTTGTTGCGCGCTGCGAGAGTAGAGTGACTAGCAAGAGGAGCGGCGGCGCGATCGCCATTTACCGTGCTGACAGACCGATTATCAACCAGGTCGAGCGGATCGTTCACCATCACTCCCAGGTTGTTTTTGGTCGAGCAACCAAGAGTCGGTTCGAACGAATTGTCGTCCACTGCTGGTCCTGCGATCAAAAGCGACGGACAGTTCGGAAGATGCGCTTCAAACGTAATCGCCTCGATCCTGACGGCGGAACGGCCCGATAAATTGAGGGGAGAAGCGGACAGCCGGATGTTAGAGGGAACAACCCCCATGGCGCGTGCTTCGTGCGCCACCTGCGCAATGAGCTTATGGGAGCCGCTGACATCCACATGGAGCGCATCCCGCCGGCCACCACTTGCGTCGGCGATAAAATTACGCAGCTGAAGCTTTTCGAGGGCATGGAGGCTCTGCAGAAGCAAGACACGCTTTTTCTGTTCGACCTGGACTCCTTGTTCGGCAGGATTGGGATGGATCGACGCAGTATTTGCGCAGCCCCCCAATATTGCGGCAAGGACAATCGAATGGGACAAATATCGCATGTTCATATGTCGATCCTCATTCGATGATAAAGCCGGCGTTGCCCGTCAGTCCCGGTGCGCTCGCGCGCGGCGCATCGCGGCCTTGAGGCGGCCGTGCCACCGTGTTCGTCAAGATGCGGCCTGCATCTGATGGCGGTGCGATGCGGTTGGTCGGAATACTTATCTGGCTTGGATTTGATCCCGGCCGTACGATGTAAGGTGTAACAACGATAACTAGCTCGGTTTCGCGTTTTTGAAACGATGAAGAGCGAAAAAGCGCACCAAGGATCGGTACGTCGCCGAGCCAGGGAAACTCGCCGATATCAGTGTTGAAGTTGCGCCTGATGAGGCCGCCGATTGCAAAGCTCTGGCCGCTGGCGAGCTCGACCACGGTGCTCGCCCGCCGCGTCGAGAGGGCAGGAACCGCCATACCATTGATCTTGACTTCGCCTTCGGTCGATAGTTCGCTGACTTCGGGCTTCACACGGACAATGATCTGGTTGTTGCTGAGCACTGTCGGGACGAATTCCAAGCTCACGCCGAACTGCCGGAATTGGACCGAAACCTGCCTGTTGTCCTGCATGACTGGGATCGGAAACTCGCCGCCGGCGAGGAAGCTTGCGGCTTCGCCGGACATTGCCGTCAGGTTCGGCTCAGCCAGGATTGAGGCGAGGTGCTCACTGGCGAGAGCGTCGAGAACAGCGCTGAGGTTGATATTGCCGGTGCTAAACCCGATCCCAATCGTGCCGCCGCCGCCAGCCCTGCCGGACCCTCCCGGTTTGCCGGTGGCAAGGAAAGCGCCGTTTGGGCCCGAGGCGGTGAAGTTGATGTTGAGATCCTTG
Source organism: Bradyrhizobium sp. B039 (assembly GCF_038965675.1). Classification (NCBI taxonomy): domain Bacteria; kingdom Pseudomonadati; phylum Pseudomonadota; class Alphaproteobacteria; order Hyphomicrobiales; family Nitrobacteraceae; genus Bradyrhizobium; species Bradyrhizobium sp. B039. The sequence goes on along the minus strand of NZ_CP152416.1, from coordinate 7,676,965 downwards.
ACGGCGGTGCGGGAGACTTCTGCTACGCGCACGCTGAGATTTACCTGCAGTGAGCCGGCGACCTGGATCTTGTTGACGACCGGGGCGCCCGCGCCAACAAATTGCTCAGTGACCTTCCTCGCAGCCTCAACGACATCGGCATTGGGCGCTATACCGCTAAGGATCGCCCCGCGCGGGGTATAGCTGACCTGAATTGGATAGTCGCCGACCTCGGCCTTGAGCGCGGCCCGTAGATCCTCGAGTGGTTGGGTTACCACAATACGCAGCTCGGCAAGAGCCTCGCCGTTTTCGTTGAGGGCGAACAGGCTCGTCCGCCCGGACTTTTTGCCGAACACGAAAATTGTACTGCTCGACGGAGCTTGATAATCGGCAATTGCAGGGTCGGCGACAAAAATGGTCGCCGCCGGTGCGCTCAAATGCACCGTCTTTCCCTGTGACGAGGTAATATTGAGCGTGCCCGTGGTGCTGCCGGGTGCCGCACGTGGCATCTCTCCTTTGCCGTCCCGCTTGGTCTCGGCTGAGGCCGCAAGCGGAAACAGCAAAGCAAATCCGCATAGGAGGTAGCAGAGACGATTGAGAGCGGCAGAGCGTTGTGGGTTGGTGATCGCAGGCGGCTGGGTAGCGCCGGCGGCATTATTAAGGACCTTCAAGCGATTGTTGCCTTTAAGTGACGCTGCTAGGCAGCCGATGCTGTGCCAACGAGTTCAAGAGTGTAACCGACGCCGCGCGCGGTCTTGATTCTGAGCGTCGCACCCGCCTGGTTCAAATGCGCGCGTAAGCGATAAATCCCGACTTCCAGCGCATTGGTCGAAACCTCGTCATCGAACGCGTACAAGCTATCTTCCAGCGAAGCGCGCGGCACAGTGCGGCCGGCGCGATTGAGCAGATGCTCGAGAATGCACACCTCACGCCGAGCAATCCTCAGGATCCGGCCACCCACCGAGACTTGTCTGGCGATCGGATCGAAATGCAGATTCCCGAATGTCACGACCGGCGCCGTCATTTGCGTTGACCTTCGCAAAATGGCCCGCATGCGAGCGATGAGTTCGTCGATCGACACAGGCTTGGGCAGGAAATCATCCGCTCCCGCATTGAAGGTCGCGATCCGGCGGCTGAGATCATTGAGACTGCTCATCATCATTGCCGGCATTGATCGTCCTTCGCGCCGCAACTGCTTCAACCAGTCCAAACTATCCCCATCCGGCAAGACGGACTCCAGCAGTACGAGGTGGTAGTTTGCGCAATCCAGCGCGGCTGACGCCTCATCCAGCGTGGGCGTCACGTCCACCGCGAACCCGCAATTCACGAGCGTTGCCTTCACAGCGCGGCCAAAGTCCGCATGATGATCAACCAGGAGAATTCGCATCCATCGCCTCTCGTCCGTCCTCGGCAAGACTTGAGCGTGTTAGGGTTGACCAAGAGATCCGGCGACTGGATGCTGCCGGTCTGGCATGAATTCGAAAAGCCGTAGACGACCCGCAAGAGCTTGTTGGCAGGCGACCGATGCATGCGCATCCATTGACATCGGATATGTGACGGCTCGCGGCGGGTCGCCTGGGCGGGCGGCGCAGCTCAACATATCCGTTATGTTGGCAAGAGCTCTGCGATGACTTACGGGGTTGAGAGCCCTGGCGGCGCACTGATGCATCTGTGGGCGGCACATAGCAATGCCTGCATGCGCTGCGCGAATGCTAGCGGTAGTGATCGCGCGAGACTGCCCCAGCGAAAGCAAGGCACGGGCGAGATCAGCTGTATTTGTCGTCGAACAGGCTTGCGAAACCGACATTGAATACTTCCCAGTTCGTCTTGATCCGCGGTCAGTCTTGCGAGGCTGTTGGCCGTAGTGCCGTCAAGTCGCGGCATTGCAAGTGTTCCGCGCTAAAGACACTTCGCGCGCTATGTGCCGGCCAATGGGGCGTAAAAGGCCGAGAAGCGACGAAACGATCAACGCGTCCTTCGGGACAGACGTCCTCTCGTTTGCCGGCGTTATCCAAGTAAGATGTCAACCGTTCCAATGCTCGGTCGCTTCCGAGGCGTTCTCCGTCCCAACTGAGCTAGTCCTGCCAATGAAGGACAAATTACGTGCGGCATTGCTGTCGTGCCTTGTCTGAGGCGGCGACGCCGGCTCCATGTCGTCGGATCGGGTGCACGGCTCAGGAACTCTGCCTTTCGTCGGCATAGGCGAAACAAAGACTGCCCGCGTTGTTCTCGCGCGCTGGATCCAGGTCTGCCTGCGAAGACGGCGCTTCGCCCAGCCCTCACAGAGCAGATGAACGATGCAAGCTCTAAAAAGGAGGAGTTGGGTAGTGTGATCAACCGAATCGGCCGAGCATTGAGTTTTTGAGACGTTCGCAATTGTTGGTACCCGTCAGGAAGAGTTCACACGAGCGGACTGTGTCGCGAGACTGTCGGAAATCCTACAATCTGACGCGAGGTGAGATTCAAGTGCAATTGAATGCTCTTTGTCGGGGTGCCTTCAGTTTGGAATCGTTGTGAGGCAACGGCGACACAGTTCGACCATGCCGTCGAACTGCGCGCGGCGGTCCGTCTCGCTGTGTACAAAGCCGTGAGCATTCGTCCGTCCAATTAAACGTCTCGCAGAAGCGCTATTGAGTGCAGAAGAGGCAGGCGCTCTTGGCAAGCGGGGTAAGCCATGACACCAGGAGCGGGGCGATCCGATCCGCCTCATGCGTGTCAATTTAGCGGGGAGACCGTGGCGAGAGGTGGACGTCCACTTGATGAACAGGAAGCAACGTTCGAGGTGAAGACTGTCGATCGCTCGAGCCAAGTTGTTCGGCAAGGGATTGAGGAGAGAATCGATTGCCAGACGTCATCTTGAATGCGGCCTCCTTATATTGCGATCGACTATGAGCCTCTTAGGCGCGCTCCGCAAAATCGATTGTTTTGATGGAACGCATCCAGGTGACGGATCGGCTGTCTTGTAACAGCGCGGCTTATCGCGGGGAGCGAATGCCCGATGCGATCGCGGCCGAAACACCTGTTGCTTGACCGCGCGGCCAATTTCAGACCGAGTACAGAGAGGGACGCAGCGCGTTCAGCGGCGTAACTCCACCAAAGCCGCCAGCCAGCCGTGAGCTCGTATGTCGTTCGAACTCACAATGTCCAAGGCGCCGGGATGCTCCAACGAGCGCGCACAGGAGGAGGATTGTCCGACATCCTCGCGTCGCCGGAAGTGCATCTTGTCGGAGACCCAACCGCTCTGCCGCTCGACCGGCGAGTTGATCGGGCCGCCGGTCGCCGCATAAGCTTAAGCTGTTCTGCGTGTGCGGAGTTGGTACGCCGCTTCAAGGTCTTTCTTTTGGGAGTTTGGGTGCTTGAAAACCAACGAACCAGCCCAACGGTTTGGCCGAGAGACCATCTACTCATTGCTCTCGCGCTTATAGGGATTTTCTTCTCTGCCGGTGCGGTAGCTTTCCAAGTTTCCGCCCAAGAACAGGCGCTCGGTCTCTTTCGTTGGCGTTCTGCCAAGTGAGCACATCAAATCGACGTCCGCATCGATGTTGTCGTAGTCTTCAGCATTCATTCTGAGCGCAATGCTGCTCATCACGTCGTCTGGCGTCCAGACACTGTGCTTCGGAACAGTGTAGGTGTGCAGTGCGTTCGCATTGTTGGCGATCGCCCTCGCCCAATGATCGCGAGAAACGGCGAGTTTCGCCGGATCTTCGACCAACGATACGAAGGGTGATGTTGTTGTCTTGCCGCGCATATGCCAGCCAGCTTGGCGCGCCCGGTCAATAGGATACCGCTCTGGATGATCTCCAATGGAAGAATGATCCCGAGCCGTGTTGCGAACATGCAATATGGCGCTTGTGTTTTCGTCCGTATGCGGCTTGCAGTCACTATTCTGATTCTGAAAACGCCGCAGTGTGACATAAGACGACCTCACGACGTCGTCAAATACGCCGTCTCGGTCAATGCTAGGTGCGCTCGCCGGTGACCAGCGCGCCGCCTGCTGCACGGCAAGGTCGATCTCATTGCGAAGCACTTCAAGATTGGCACCTGTCAGTGTTGCTGCAAGCTGAGCGCGGGCACTGACAAATGATGGGGCTGGGCAGCTACCGGGTTCCGAGGCGGCCTCGCCTGGCGCAGACGAGGACGTGGCAGTCGCGGAATTTGCCGCTAAGCAGAGTGAAGGCGGCGTCGGGTAGGCCGAATCGAGGTCGTCTATATCCAAGTCATTCAGCTGCTGCTCGAAGCTTGCTTGATCTTCGGAATTGTGTGCCGTTGCGCTGCTCTCGGCGCCAAGCTCATCCTGTTGTCCATGGACGCGGCGCGCCTGCTGTACCACGTTGTGAACCTCAAAGGGAGTGTCCACAGCATTTCGTGGATCAACGTTCATATCTCTCTCCCTTCGAAGTGCCGGATGCCAGCCTAGATTGTTGCAGGCGCAGCTTTCGAGAAGCTGACAGACCAGAGAGGGCGCCATTTAGTTTCAGCTCTTGACGGAGTCGAATTGAGTCAGTCAGCATGGCGAACAGCCAGCCGGAAGGAAGTCGCGCGAAGCGTCGGATCAAAATCGGTGCTGCCGTTTGCCTCCTGGCATTGGTGTTCGATTGGGCTGCTATTGGATGCCTGAGATTGTTCGGATCGGCACGCCAGGACGCGCCCACCACTTCATTGTGGACGCGTGATCTAAGGCAGACAGCCCGTGCACAGCAAGATGGACGAGCCGGTGCTTGAGGTGGCGAAAGGCGCGTTCGTAGATCGTCTACTTATGCAGAGGCGAGAACTACATTCTCTCGCTCGAGAGGCCTGTGGCGGACCAGCGCAACCGGTTTGGTTTGCTGTTTCCAAGCGGACGACGCTGGATCAAGCCGGTCTAGTCGACGCGCGGGAAGCTAAGCCACTTCCGCAAACCTAACATACGAGGTTGTGATGTCGGAATAGCCATTACAACGTCTTGCGCGTCGTTGCGACAGGCTGCTTTGTACGAGCGCGCTTGTTGTCTGGAATCAGCCAAACGCATCGCGAGCATCACGACTTGGAGGCCGCAATCGGCGGTACTTATCGAGGGAGAAGAGCATATGAAGGTTACTGGCCGAGGACTAACGATCCTGTTGTCCTTGCTTTCGGCCGCGAGCGCGCCGGCAAGAGCCGACGACCCCTCGCCGAAATACACTGAAGTACTCAGAGCCCTCCAAGCGGGGAAGAATGTGAAGCTCATCCTCGATATGACCCACTGTACCAACGCGGATGGTGGCAAACCTGCGTCGGCGACGCAGGCCGGTCTGGTCATCAATGCCTTCAGGGTGACCAGCCAGAGCGGCATCAGCTTCGCCAATGCTCATCAAACGGTCGACAGCTCCGGACATGCCGTGACCGAGTACATCCGCCATAGCCTTAGCCGCGAAGGCAAGCTGACGGTGCGAGCCTCCAAACTTGTCGTCGGGACCACCGAACTCGCGAATCAAGGCGAATTCATCTGCGAAGTGCCGGATGGCGCAAAGTTCATCTGGTAACGAAGAGCACAGAGCAGACGGGCGCTTCGTAGACTTGATCCTCCATCGTGTGGACAGCTTCGCCGGGCATGATACGGATCTTTTCGATCGTCAGGACTGCCAGACTCTTTCTAGCCGTCTTTTCGTCAGGGAAGGATCAAGTTGCCTGAACTTGTTGCTCAGCTAACTCATGAATGTCGCCGATCTCCATTCGATCTTTGAGGTGGAAGATCGGCGGCTCATGCAGTCGTCGTATGGGGCTGAGCCAATACCTCTCGGTTGAACGTCCAGATGATCTCGCTACGTCCACGCGCTGCCCGCGGCCCTCGTGAGAACATCATATTTAAGCGGATCCAGCCAGGACCGGCGTTGTTGACGCTCCCCCTCGCCGGGCAGACGGACCGGAGGATTATAGCATGAACGCTGTTTTCGACTTTTCCAAGCATCGGAAAAGGCAAATCACCCTTTCCGGAGCCTGCGTCATCAGCCTTTTGCTCCTGACTTTTTGTACGGATTCGATGCGCTGGCCGTCCGAAAGTCGTCCAGATTCCCACCCAGAAATAGTACCTCACGCTCTTCGGTTGGGGTAGCACTCACCCATGCCAGATCGGGTTCATCATTTTCGGTTCCATCCTCGAGAATACTGACGATGTCTTCCGCCGTCCAAGTTGTGACCCTCGGCACCGTGTAGGTGTGCAACTCATTCGCGTTTTCCGCGATGACTTTGGCGCCAAACTCCTTGTCGTCGTCCGGCGAAACGAGCAGTAGTGAGGCGTCCTCGGACAGTGACACAAAAGGCGAAGAATTGGTATCGCCCCTCATGTGCTCTGCCGCTGCGCGGCCCAGATCTAGTCGTTGGCCTCCCCAGATATTCCAGGGAGCTTGCTCGTAACGCAAAGCCGCCATGGAACGCAAATGGGCCATCGCGCTTTGACGGTCCAACACATGTGGCCTGCAGTGGCTGGCGTGGTTTTGAAAGCGCTGCAGCTCCGTGTATGACGATGCCAACACGTCGTCGTAAACGCGGTCACTGTCGACGCGATAGGCTGACGATCCAGTCGCTCTTGGCCATTGTGCTGATCTTTGCGCAGCGAGTTCGATGTCTCTTCTGAGTTCCGCAAGGTTAGCGCAAGTCAACGTTGCGGCAAGCTGACCGCGCGTTCTCACGAACGATGCAGCCGCGCACCGTTCGTTCTCAGGGATAGCTTGCGCTTTCTTGTTGCCGTCCGTTACCGTCGGGTTCGATCCAGCCGCGGGTGAAGCTAATGATGCGAGGATTGGCTGAGCCTCTCCAAGCCGATGCTCAAAGTCTGCTTGCGCCGTCTCTTCCTGTTGTGGATCGAGGTTATGCATCCGAGCCTCGGATGGGTTGACGTTGTCAAATGGGGCCATTCCGGTCTCCTTTTGTCGGCCTTCAATATCGTCATGCAAAAGTTGATCAGATCAGGAGCAGGAACTGAGACGGGCGCAGTTTGTATAAGATGCACCGGTCTGGTTCTCGAACGTCCGGTGTTGAGGCGTGCGGCAGGCCCCTGACCGGCAATCCAGCTCATGCTTCTCGTCCAGATATTTGTGTTCGAGTCGGGCTCCAGTCCGGATAAAGATGCTGTTATGCTAGAAAGCCTAGCTGTCGAACAGCTGACCAGACCCAATTGCTTGAAGAAAGCCCGTGGCCATTGCGTCTGTGCCGGCGAGCCTGTTGTTTATTGCGGAGCAGAGTTTTGGCGAGATGGGCCATTGCCGCTCTCCGCTTCATGGCAGTACCGTATGAAAGGTTATGGGGAAGCAGCCCGGGGGAGGGCCCGCTTACCGTAAGCTTGAGCCGCATGGGGCAGCCTGCCTGGACTAGCTTGCATCGGCTCCCCGTGAAGGACTTTGAAAAGCTCTTCAAGAAGCTGCTGGGGATACTAACGCCGGATCATGCCGCGGCCATCGGGCTCTGACCGGGCCGCGTGGCATGAAGATCCATTGTTGGGAATACTGATGCGATGGATCGCGTCGGCGCGCCGAGCGTTAGTCGCAAAACAAGCCACGGGGGTGCGACTTCGATCGGCCCAACTCGTTCTCCCATAGATGGACCCGTCGGCTCGCGGAGCAGGCCTAGCCGATCGCGAGCTTTGGCTAACCAGGAGGCCGGCGATCCGCAAGTGTCGAATTGCAATTGATCGATTGCGTGCCCGTAAGGACTGCGGCTCTTGCCCTCCTGCAACCGAAGTCGGAATTTTTGCTTTCAAGGTGGCGTAGCGACCATAATGCGGTTTCTGTCAGCGGGACCGTGTTTGTCAGAATCAGAACATTCTGCGCCCATGTGGAAATTACGCTGCCGATTTAGCTCGACAATTCCGACTGATGCGGCTGGCACGGTTGTTGCTGCCGATGAGGTAAGGCCAGGCTGAGTGCAGAGCTAGGTGAACGATCACTGTTCCGCCCGCAAGCCGCGGGTCCATTCCGAACAAGAAGAAAGACCTAGAATGTTGCGCATTCGGGTTAATGGAGAGTGATGTGGAGTGTCGAAGAGCTGGCGAAAAGAAACACACTTTCGGACATATCAGCGCTGCCAAACAACGGATCAGGGTTGGTGGGTGTGGTAGACAATTGCACCGATTGGCAGTGGACACGCATGACAAGAATTCGGCTGACGTGGTCAAGCGTCGGCCGCCGCGGACAGCGACATGATAAGAGTCTCGTCGACACGTCGTGTCACCAAATCCCCGGCGAGTTCGCCACAAAGCCCGCAGCCTGCGTCCATGCCAAGCACAAAGAGGTCCTCGTAATCCTGGCAGTACGGAACTCTCGACATGTCGCAAAGGATCGGCGCTGATAGCGAGTGCACCGTGAATGAAGGGGCAGAGCACTACTCAGATCCGAAAGACAAGCTTTCATCAGATGGCGAGTTCGTTCGGTACTGGAGCCGGGCTGCCGACCGGCTGCTGGCGGTTGCTGCTGTTAGGAGGCGAACCGAGGAGGCAATCAGAAGGACCGGGATTGGCTTGCAGCTATCCTCCGAGAACCTTAGCGGTCATGACCTATCAGATTTCCCGCTGCGACGCTGTACCCTCAATCGCGCGCAGCTCTACGGAACAAAGTTGGATCGAGCAGATCTTTCTGAGGCGAACCTTATCTGTCCGGGGCTAGAGCGGGCAAGTTTCATGGGGGCCAAGCTCGATTTTGCCTATATGCATGCGATGGCAGCGCAGGTCTGCAACTTCGATGATGCCAGTCTGCGCAATGTAATCGATGCAACCGGCAGCCTTTTTCACGGTTGCAGCATGAAAAGAACACGCTTTGACAACGCGATGCTCAGCGGGCTCCTCGTTTACCAGTGCGACGCGAGTGATGCTGTATTCGACGGCGCGGAATTACAGGGCTCAACCATCAATGAATGCTTCCTCCCTTCAGCGTCCTTCCGCTTCGCAAAGCTGAGCCAGGTCACGATCACGAAGGCGCATCTGGCGGATTGCTCGTTCTTTCAGTCGAAGGGAGACTGTTTATCGATCGTGCGTCCCATCTCGATCGATGGTCTCGTCTTAGAGGGCGCTCATCTTCCGTATCTGAGACTCTCAAAGGTGAGCGGGCGGATTCGGGCGAGAGCCCTGAGCGCCCCATTCGCTGATCTTCACCTATCAAATCTTGCGGGAGCGGAGCTGGAACAGGCAGACTTGACCGAGGCGCGGCTTCTGTCCGTAGGCCTGTCCGACGCGAACCTCGTGGGTGCCGTGCTTACCGGTGCATCTATTCACTCCTGTCAGCTGAATGGGGCGGATCTATCTAGCGCATCAGGTGAAAGCATTTCGATAACAGAGAGCACAATGCGAGCGGCCAAATTCACCGGTTTTCGCGGCCGCTGCGCCTTTGTGCGCGACTGCGATCTGGAGCATGCGGACCTATCCCAAGCTTACCTCTACAGGTCGATGATCACCGGTGATCCGCCGCAATCAATGGCATTGAATCACGCAAATTTCGAGGGATCAAATCTCGTTCAGGCATATCTCGCCGCGGATATGACCGAAAGTAACCTGGAGGCAACGCGAGCCGCATACGTTCGCATGAACCAATCGTCCCTGCGCGATGCGAACCTGAGTGGGATATCGCCGTTCCAGGCCAGTTTCGTAAAGGTGGACTTTTCGGGCGCTAAGATAACCACTTTCGAGCCACCATTTTTCGCCGACCGTTGTCGGGGACTGCAGGTCGCTCTGGAGGGGCGGCAGCCGCGCGAACCATCAAGCTATCTGGCTGAATTCTCATCGGTGATCAGACGGGGTCGAGAAGGGTCAACCTGACTGCTTCGGAGCTGCAAGAACAGTGCGCGCGAGCTTTGGACAGTTCGTGCGGTGGTCGAGGTGTGAGAGGGCGTAAAACCTCTTTGGTGCTCGTTGGCGTGCGCGGCCCACGAGACGCTGGGCGGCGCGCCTTCCGAGATCCGAACGCGCCACTATTTTGGCGTTCAAAAAGCGGAGTAAGAAGATGCATCTGACAGGTCTTTCCGCAGGCAAGGCGTTCATCCGGGAGGTCGCGAGAACAGGTCAGACGATTGGAACGGTCCACACTCTCGGCGCCCTGCATCTTGGGCATGCAGAGCTGATTAGAAGAGCGGCATTGGAGAATGATGTCGCGATCGTCACAGTGTACCCGAACAAGATCCAGCTTAGACCAGGTGGGAGCTACGATTTCAATTTGGACGATGATATTGGACTTGCCCTACGTTCAGGAGCAACTGCCGTGATTTCGTCGAGCGACACCGAAATGTTCCCGGTCGGCTATCGAACGTATGTATCGCAAGGTGACTGTGATTTGCGTTTAGGGGGGCCTGAAACTTATTTGAAGGAAGCCGTTACTGGAGCAATCCGCTGGATCTGCTATTCGAGGCCAACTCGCAGTTACTTCGGCCTGAAAGATATAGGTCAGGCGATCCTGGTAAAGAGCGCCGTCGCAGACCTGCTTCTCGATTGCGAGATAAGGTTTGTGCCGACCGTGAGATACAAGAACGGAGTGCCCATTTCGTCGCGCTTGAGGCGATTTAACCGTTCCGAGCTTGATGAGCTGTCCTGTCTCTTCACGGCACTCAACCGTTCAAGAGAAGAGATCGCCCGAGGAGCGTCAAGCGTGAAGGATCTGGTCGCGTCGGCGACATCTCGGATAGAGTTTCGACAGTTTAGACTCGAGTTTGTTCGGATTGTCGACGCTGATAATTTCAAAGATTTAGAGCAGGTCAAGCTCCCATTCTTAATTATTGGGGCTGCAATGGCTCATGGCCTCACGGTTTCCGATAGCATCTATGTTCCAGATCAGGATACGCTCCTAAATGGTGCTCAGGATATCTGGATCGATTTGCCTAAGCAGTCGTAGCGAGTCGATTACTCATAGATCTTCGCCCGAAAAAGTAGACGGGGTTAGGTGGCTCTTAGCTCCATGTCGATTGGGGCGATATATGCGAGCGGAATGAAGCCAAGTTCGGTTGTAGGAGCCCTCAATGAAGGCGAAGTTTCGCGCTGGGCTCGCGCGGTAGCGCTCAGATAGCGATCGGGCAGCGCGATGACGTTCGTCGGCGGCCTCTGTTAGGGCGGCGCAGGACGGTGTCACTGGGAAGAACAGGACCTAGCCGCGGCAGCCGGACCAGCTCCTTCGCCGTCAGGGCAACGACAGCCACTATGTTGACGCCGATGCCGTTCCCGGAAACGGCGAGGCCAGCGGTGGTGACAGCTCTCAGCGATCCATTGAGTAGATGGAGCCGGAAAGTCAATGCGATCCTTACTGCCCGACATGGTAGGGCTGGCTAGCCGCACTTTGAGATAGTCTGTTCGGGTAGCTTGTCACAGCCAAACGCCACGACAGCTCAAACCGGTGAATCGTAAGTTTGGATCCGTAAGCTCTCGCGAACAAAATCTGCGGAGATGTTATGAACAGGCGATTGGAAATCCATAGAGCGGATGATGGATATATTATCCCGCTCAGCGAGCTGGATGTAAGCGAGGGCAAGCGCTTTCAAGACGACAGCATATGGGGTTGCTTCGAGCGGTTGCGAAGAGAAGATCCCGTTCACTACTGTCAAAATAGCGCTCATGGTCCATATTGGTCAATAACGAAATACCGGGATATCGTAGCGGTCGACACAAACCACCACGCGTTTTCGTCACAGCAAGGTGTCACCATTGTCGAGGTGCCTGATAAGCACTGGACCCCAAGTTTCATCAAGATGGGGCCTCCCCAGCACGCCGAGCAGCGCAACACGGTGAGTCCGATCGTCGGGCCGGAAAGCCTGACGAGGCTCGAAACCTTGATCCGCTCTCGGGTCCGGATGATTCTCGATGGCTTGCCGCGTAATGAAGTCTTCAATTGGGTAACCAAGGTCTCCATAGAGTTGACGACGCAAACGCTCGCCACGCTGTTCGACTTCCCATTTGAGGATCGGCGACTCCTGACCTATTGGTCGGACGCAGCTGTTACAACTCCTAAAGCAGGCTATGCCATCGACAGCTGGGACAAGCGAAGCACCATCTTGTCGGAGTGCCTGGACTATTTCACACGGCTTTGGAACGAGCGCATCAATGCCGAGCCACGCCTCGACCTGATTTCCTTGATGGCGCATTCACCCGTCACACGCCATATGGAGCCAACTGAGTTTCTTGGGAACCTCATTCTACTGATCGTAGGCGGCAATGATACCACGCGCAACTCGATTACCGGCGGCCTCCTGTTCATGAGCCAGTACCCCTCCGAACTGCGGAAACTAACTGACAATCCCAAGTTGATCTCGAGCGCCGTGTCTGAGATCATTCGATACCAGACGCCGATCGCACATATGCGCCGCACTGCTGCTATAGACAGCATCGTTGGGGGAAAACCGATCAGGACAGGCGACAAGGTCGTCATGTGGTACATCTCCGGCAATAGAGACGAAGAGGTCATTGAGAACGCCAACAGTTTCGTGATCGACCGCAAGAATGTGCGGCAACACCTCTCGTTCGGATTCGGAATCCATCGCTGTCTTGGCCGACACCTTGCGGAACTGCAGTTGAGAGTCCTCTGGGAAGAGATTTTGGATGGGGGATTGAAGATCAAGGTCGTCGGCGAACCCGAGCGAATTGCATCTAACTTCGTGCACGGCTATTCCGCTCTCCCCGTGCGGATTGAAGCTTAGGCCATGATCGGGACAGTCTCGACCGCCGGTGTGCGGTGGGTGTGGATTGATGTGAACTATCTTGGCTTCTTCAAACTGCGCAGATGAATGGATAGAAGCGAAGGTTCTGTCGGCAGCTATTTATAACCGGGCAGACGTTGAATCGCCCGTGAAGAACGATACGTGAGGCGAATGCTTGGTGCACGCGACTGTCATTTTTCTATAGCTGTCAGTTTTCTATAAGGGGGCGTCTGGCCTGTTCGCGTCTCAGCTGATGACACCGGAACTGACGCGGTTACTCCAGCAGCATGGAAGCTGCGATAGAAGTCGAACACAAGGCCGCATCTTCTTCCTTGCGCATCCGGATGAATGCTCTTGGTCAGCTAGTCGTCAGCCAGTCGGCCTATCCAGACAGGCTGCGCACCCTCAATTATCCGGAGATGAAGCATGAAAGGCATTGGCCGAGCTGGTCCATCAGAGCTTGAGGCCGCGGGAGCCGAAAGCATTAGGGAATCGAGCCGTTCGAGCCCGGAGTCTGGTCTCTTCCCTGGGGAACGCGATCAGTCCTTCGATGCCGTCGTAGGGCGGATACGGTCTGAGCCTGATGTGAGAGCGGCGACGCTTGCGAACCCGCCGCCAACTTCGGACGTAGCGGCGCCAACGAGGGAGGAGATAAAGGCAGCAAAGCGAGAATTGAGCAGCCTGCTTGAGGAACTTGAAGCTTGCCGCCGAGCGGCCGGGCATGCCCGGAACTTGCCGGAGAGACAAGATCTGATGGATCAGGTCGTCAAAGCAGGCGCAACAGTTCTGGCGTACTACGCCAGTCTGCCACCCGATTTGGCGCGCCGAATTCTGCCAAACGATCGGGCTCGCCGGCTCCGCGATGACACTGTGAGGGAGGCTGACGAATGTAATGAAGTGGCGACCCAGATTATCTACGAGCTGGAGGAGAGCAGAAAGAAAGCACAAGGCGTGCTCGACAGCCTCAAAGACATCGCCTCGCCTGCACAGCTGAGCCGCCTGTTTACAAGCGTTGCGAACCACTATGCAGCATGCATGGAGTTGTGGGGAAAGAAGGTGCTGCGCTGTGAGCGGATGCAGTCAGTCTGTGCCGCTACCGCCCACCTTCCAGGCAGCACGCCCGCCATGCGCACGGCCGAAGATGCCGCACTAAGGCATCATACGGGCTGGGCGCTCTTTACGAAGTGCATGTATCTGCAATCGCGGATCGCTCTCGTGGAGCTTTTAGTCAACTCGCAAGCGAGCACGTTGGAACCAGACGTGCGCGACGCCCTCATGGATGAGAGCGGGAGGGTGCGCCTGCTCGGGGCCTTCATCGGAGATGTTTTTCCGGCGTTCGTCTCGACGGCCCAAGCCGTTCTGTACAGCGATGGAGCGGCGCTCGAAGCGGAGCATCGCGCCGTTCTGGAAGGAGTCATGGAACGACTTTCGGAATTTGCATCGGGGCTGAGCGGCATGCTTGACAGCCTGAGGGGGACTGCAACGGAAACTGACCTTCCGTTGCCGTTGCTGGACCAGATCGTGGAAGCTGCGTGGGTGACGGCGAACGAAGTCATGCGGCTGCTGGCATTGCAGCCAAAGACGCAAGCCACGATTGAACCGCCGGCTTGGGCTGCGCTTCCGGATAATATTGGCCCAGCGGGCGGAGGCAGTCCGGCGCGCAGAACGGGCAAAGCAAGGCCCGCAGCAGCCGCAGGAGAGGGGAGTTCGACGGCCAGCCCCGCCACGCCGCAACTCGCTAGGCCCGATGCGGCGACGGCCCCGGCGGGCAAGGTCATCGTGCTCTCGGATCTCGGTACAAAGAAACTCGCCACTCCGGAGCAGGCACGCGCGTCATCCGCTGCGGCCGATAACCTCCAGATGTGGATGGCTCCGCCATCCAGGAAAGCACTGCCGGGATTACTTGAGCGATTGGACCAGTTGCTGCAGTTCGATCTGCCGGCTCAGCAAAGCGCCGCCTCGCAAGCTCGCCACATGAAGCCCGAGGACGCCGAACACGTGTTGGATATCGTCATCAAGCGCATGCAGACGCAGTCCTCCGAGATTGAGGCCTGTGTAGCCGCGCTGGAGGAGCCTCGCCGGCGAGGCCTGCTCACGCCTGCGCAAGTGCCTGAAGTGCACGAAAAAATAGTCCGGCTGACAAGGATGTGGTCCGAGGTTCAGGGACAGGCAAGCTCATTGAACGCGCGAAAGGCAGCAATCACAAGCGATTGCACGAAGACCTATGCGTTTCCATCGCAAGAATACCTAGAACAGTTGCGGGAAGCGGGAGAACTGGCGTCAGTGGATCCACCGCACGCCTTGAAGGGAGAGCCGGGGACGCTATTCGAAATCAAGCTGCAGCCCAGGGCGCTGCGCAGCGGTGCGATGCCAAGGCCGATGTGGGTGCACATCCATACCAAGCGCCCGGTAAATGCCTGGCAATTGGCAACGCTGGGCGATCGCGAATTCGCCGCTTGCCACGTCAAGTCCGACGAACAGCGCGGCTACAATCGGCACTGGCAGAGCGCTCGAGCCGCCGAGGGGCACGACAATGTCGTGATCCATCGCGGCAGGCTCACTCCTGTGTTCTGCAAGTCCTTGTTAAGCACCGCCGCTGGCCAGCCGTGGCAGCCCCTCCCCGATCCGGAGCACGCTTCAGCGCAGATGGCTCGACTGGGGATCCGGTGAGGTATCGTCTTGCGGCGGTGAGCCATCCGGTGACAGCGCTCATGCCTCCATCGGCTTGGCGGACTGCCTGAGCAGCGCCGAGCCCCATCAAGCTCTATCTTACAAAAGCATGGAGCCTGGAGAGAACACTCCTTTCGGGAGGGTTATCAGCCCGCAGTCCGGAGGATCGCCAATCGGCGCGCAAGCAAGCTTGCCATTGCGGGGTGTGGCGAACATCGGCGCTCGGATGAGAATGTAGGCCGCTGAGTGTTGCAAGACGGAAAACTTTGTAAAAGAAGGGACTTGAGCTGACAGCGAGTGCTTTGTCGCGGCAGGTGTCCGACAAAGGTTTCATGTGCGACCCCACGCAGCCGGCAACAATTTTTCTCTCGACAGAGCACTTGCGTCACGCAAAGTTTGCATCGGCGTCTTGCCGTAGCACCAGCGCCCCTGATGTGGGCGCACCTCATTGTAGGCAGCGATCCACTCATCGAGATCGCTCTGCAAGGCAGTGATGCTCGGATAGATCTTCTTGCGGAACACGACGCGATAGAACTCCTCGAGCACGGTGCGGTGGAAGCGCTCGACAATGCCGTTGGTCTGTGGGCTCCTCGTCTTGGTGCGGGTGTGATCGATGTCTTCGACGGCGAGGTAGAGCTCATATTCGTGATGCTCCGGATTGCCGCAATACTCGGTGCCGCGGTCGGTCAGGATCCGGTTTAGCGGGATGCCCCGCGCATCGAAAAACGGCACCACGCGATCATTCAACAGTTCGGCCGCCGTGATCGGCGTCTTGCGATCATACAGCTTGGCGAACGCCACCTTACTGTAGGTGTCAATGAAGGTCTGCTGATAGATCCGCCCGACCCCCTTCATGTTGCCGACATAGAAGGTGTCCTGCGCACCGCAATAGCCGGGGCACTCGCTCTCGAACTCGCCGTGCGCCTCCTTCTCGGACTTGGCCCTTTCCAACGCAACGAGCTGGGCCTCGGTCAGCACCAGGCCGTCCTGGGCCATCTTGGCCTCCAGCGCCGTCAGCCGCTTCTTGACGTTGGCGAGGTCGTGACGCAGCCACACCGCCCGCACGCCGAACGGGGAGATCGACAGGCCGCGGCTCCTGAGCTCATTGCTGACCCGCACCTGACCCCAGGCCGGCTGGTCGATCCCCAGCTCAACGACGGCTGCCTCGACCTCCGGCGCGACACGGTTCTTCAGGACCGGTTTCTTGCGGCTGATCTCAATCAGCGCCAGCTCGCCGCCCTTGTCGTACAGTTCCTTGAACCGGTAGAAGCTGTCGCGGCTATAGCCCATCATCCGGCAAGCCTGGCTGACGTTGCCGAGCTGCTTGGCCAATTCCAGCATGCCGACTTTCGCGCGAATGACTTCTGTTCCTGGGTCATGGTAACGTCTCCCTGTGAGACGCCGCGGGCTGCGCGGGAGCGCCCTTTGGGTGAGCGCTCCTGCTCGCCCGCAGCTCCATTCCCTGCCAGTTCAAACCTTGCCGTCAGATTAAGTCGAAACTTCTACAGACCATGACATATTCCATGTCCGGCTCGTCTGAGACCGCATCAAACATGCGCTTCCAGACGCCCGCCTTCGCCCAGTCGCGAAAGCGCGTGTACGCAGTTATCCAGTTGCCGAAGGCGCGCGGAAGATCGCGCCACGGACTGCCCGTGCGGGCAATCCACAGCGCGGCTTCGACAAACAGCTTGCCGCTCCGGCCGGGATCGCCCGGCTTGCCAAGACACAGCGGCTCCATCTTCGCCCATTGGGCGTCAGTCAAAACGAATCGGTCCATCCCAAGCTTGAATCACAACCAAGCCAGGATGAGAATCCTAATAAAAAGCCCAATTCTAACAATCTGCCAAAGTAGTGTTAGGGCGCGGATTCATTAAGGCGCAGCCATAGCCTGACTGACGCGAGTTGAACGAAGGCAAGGTAGTTGTCCTGACATCTGCTCCATTTTTTGATCTTCGCATCCAATGCCGGCGAGCCCGGGTGGATGGTCTCGTTGCTCGATGAGTTGGCCCGACACTTCTCGAGACGCCTACGAAGAAAACGGCCAACGAAACCCTCCTCACCCAGGCAACCCGGAAAGATCCCGAGCCATTCTGATGGCGAGGACACAACGACGCTGGCGCCTGCCATAGGCAATCCGCTCCTCCCGCCCGGGCGGGAGTCGAAAACTCCGGCTGGAAGCCGGGGTTTTCTTTTGTGCTATTATAGGCACCAGCTCTCGTAAACCGCCGCCAGTACAGTGCACCTCACGGCTTGAGCCGAATTGCCTTGGGCTTCGCTCCGTCCAAGGCTCGATCGTAAGCCGCAGGTGTCGGTTGGTCTGCGCTCTGCTCCACCTCAAATGGATTGGTAGAGATCTCACGTCACATGAAGTCTCCATCCGAGTCGGGCTCTGATGAAGGTTCATCATCGCTCGACGCTTTGGAGAGATACATCGAAGAATTGGTTGCGCGCTGCCATTCACCATCCCTATATCTCCACTGTTTGGACTGGGTGGGATCAAGTACCATATCATCGGGATCCACATGAACGAAGCCCAGTTGTTCTGCACGGGCTCTCGCTTCGTCATTGGCAGGACGCCAGTTCACTAGCGGCCGTTCGCCGTCTCGCCCTAGTTGGTGCTCGAGCAGAATATCGCCGGCGTTACCGACGAGCGGATGTGCAACCTGAAAATCCACGATTGATGTGACATCAGTCCGTCCGGGAAACAGTTCTCGCCACCGCTGGCTGGTGAAACCAGTCGCCATAGGAAATCCGGCTTCCGTTCTTTGGAGGCCGACGCTCGTATTTCCTAGTTGATAGCTGTAGCCGTTGTTGCACCTTTACTCGCGTCGGATCATCCCCGAAACGACCCGTGATCGCACCTACCAGGCTTGGTGGGACGGCAAGGGTAATGGGCTGCTGCGGGCAGAACTGCTTGTGGTTGTCGCGTCTGCAATTGCCTGAGAAGAGCTTGGAGCCTGACGAGCTTGCAATGCGTTATGCCGAGAAGACCCCGTCCAATGCCAGGAAATGCCTGACGCACGTGCGAGGAAGAAGCAGCAGCACCGGGCGCGCCGAGGAAACCATGCACGAACTTCAGCCGCAGCTAAGAAAAGCGATTGGGCATGGCGGGCGACACCAAATCGGAACGGTGGGCGAGATCGAGCGGAAACCAGCACACCCATGGCATTCCCCATCCTTCATTCAAAGCTCCTGCATTCTTGAAGAAGCCAGCAATCCTGAGAGTGCGACGAATCTGTACGATATCGATCAATCGGAGAGCCTGCAGCGAAGTCCGTCCAAGATTTCACGGACGTCTCCTATGGTCACGTCTCCGCGCCTGGCCGTCGTTCGAGTCGGCGCGCATCATGTGCACATGCACAAACCTCCTAACAATGCTAGCCCGTCCTATTCGTGAGAGTGCGGCTTTGGGGCCCGATTGATGCGGCCGAACATCTTGTCTGACGAGGCGCACAGGATTGCCTTCGGCTTTTCACCGCCTGACGACCCGTACTTTGCAACGCGCTTGAGGTATAGGTTGGGCGAACGGGGGGCGGACGCCCCGCCGGTCAAGGACCGAGCGGCAGCAGCGCACCTGGCAAGCAGCGGATCAGGTCGGCTTCCGGACAGGCCGCGGCGAACGCAAGGCGAATGCGGCTCGTGGTCTCGACCACACGGGCAGCGATTTTCAAGAGCCGAAGACGCAGCGTCGCGAACTCGGCAGCGGCCAATTCCCGGACTTTGGGAATGGCCTCGCGCACGGTCAGCATCAGCCAATAAGCGGCCGTATGGAGCACGAGACGGACCTGGTTGGCGAGCGCCGAACGGCAGCTGGTGCGGTCGGAGGCGAGCTGTGACTTATGCAGCTTGTCAGATTCTCGGCTTGGCCGCGCGCGCAATACAGGCTGTCGTAGATCCACTCGGCCGAGCCGACATCGAGGCTGGTGACGACGAAACGGATGTCGAGGCCGAGCATCGCCGCCTCAATACGGGCGACAGTGCGCCGTTCGCGATCCCAGGACTTTGCCTTGTGGCGGGTCTCGGTATAGCCACGCAGAACCGGCAGGTTCTCGATGGCGCGTCGGGTGCGGATGTCGTCGGCGACCTCGTCGACTTTTCTGGCGAGAGGCTTGGTGCCGGACAGACCGAAGATGTAGTCGATGCCGTTGGTCTCGCACCACGCCATTGCCTCCGGCCGGGCATAGTGCCCGTCGCCACGGAACGTAATTTGCGTGTTGTGCCATCGCGTGCGGATATGCCGTACCAGGCGGCGCAGATGGGCACGCACCTCGACGCCGCCCGGCGTCTTGCCGGGCCGCAGCACGACGGCCACGGGCCGGCTCTTATCCGTGTCGTAGACGTGGATCGACCGCCATCGAAGGCAGCTGTGACTTTCTTGGCGTGAACGGCTGGAAACGAGGATGGCAGAATCGTATCATCGGTCATGGCGGGCGTGGTTTAAGGTGATGGGGTGGCTTCGCAACCGAATCCTACGCCGCATCAGCGCTTTACACCACGCTCGCCAGCCCTCAGGCGCACTCTTACGAATAAGACGGGCTAGCGCTCCATCTCGCCCATAAGAATTTCATCTGAGACGTATCGTGGATTGGAAATGACAGTCCGCATTTCCGCATTCTTGCCCTCGTCCGCAAACCGGAATCCCTTCTTGTAGAAAAATGCTGAAGCTCCTTCATCTTGAGAGAGAAGGGATAGCTTGGAAAGGCCCGCGGACTGCCTAGTATGATCGGCGACTTCAATCATAGCCGTCCCGACCCCTTTGTACCTCGACCGGCCGAGATTTTCTATGCTGAGAATTCGCAAACTGTTGCGCCCCGGCGCCACGGTCATCGCTCCCACCTTATTGCGTTCATTGGCATCAGTAAACAAAGAAACACTTTGGGCGTTGCCAATATTGCTACTTACTCTGTGTAGGCGGACTGACACACCTGTCCTCTTGTCAAAAGCGGAAGACGCTGGTCCAGCAGCTAAAGCGGCCGTAAAAGCAGCACCATCTGCGCCAGAAGTGCCGGCCAGCGCATCGCGCTGCTGGTCCACACTTTGCCCGTCGGAGGGCCAGTTGTTGTAATTGGTTCTCATCACAACGAGCTACTATTTGGACGAGCTGACAGAAAGCTGACAAAGCCGACGCATGAGCCGGTCCTTTACGAATAAGACGGGCTAGCGTAATGATACTCATCGTAGGATGGAACATGCGACATATTGTTAACTCGATCGTCCATGACGACCACACTCCTATGCCGGTTGCATTGTGTTTCAGGTCGTTAGACCTGACTCCGCAGATAAGCAGCTTAGCTGTCCGTAAGCTGACGCCGAGAAATTAACGGAAAACTAGGTGTTTGGCCCCGGCATTTCTGCAGCGGATTGAGTTTGAATCGTTCCGGCTGGGAAGTTCAATCCTGAATCCAAACAGACCCTAGTCGGGTGCTCCGAGAAATGCATCGACGGAGGTGCGACGAGCATCCGATCATAAGTAGGTCTACAGGTTCCGAGCGGGTAGACGGAGCGATGCGGTGATGGCCGAACTTATCCATTCGGTCGATAGATCTGATCAAGAAAATCAATTTTACCGATTGTAGCGTCGTCATATAGACCGTCACCACGGCTGGGGCTAACCTAGGGAAGCGATCTCCCAATGAAGAAGTCAGTTTTGGTGACGGCGAGCGCCCTCGCACTTGCGACCGCGGCGGTACCTCCATTTGCTGCAGAAGTTGCCGCGCAACCGCTCACCTCCAGCGTGCAGGTAGCCGATACATCGTATCCTCAGTGCGCCGATGACCCATTGAATGGTATCTGCGATCTGTTTTTTTGCTTGACCGATCCCGCGTGCGTGCTGCACTGACGACGGAAAACAATCAAGCAGAGAATGAGGATCGAGCCTCGTGCGGCCGCTGCTCCGTCAGCGGCCGCATCCTTATGCCGTTCGTTTACGCTGGCGGATGGTGCGAGCCGCGCCTTCTTGTTCTCTAAAGATGATCAGAGTCATTGCTCACTCCAGCCGGCGGGTGACGGCAGCCCGATCGCTCAACTGCAGCATCGGCGAACGTTGGGTAAACGGAGAAAGCCGTTTCAGACCGCGACGCTGCCGTTACGGCCGGAACTCCTTCACGATGTCAAGCTGCGCCAGTTTTCAGGATAGATTGCTGTTCGGGCTAGCCCCATACCGTGCTCCTGCTCGATGTTCGCATTTCGGACGTCACAGATGTCATCCTTACCTGTTCGGCTAAGCTACTAGGGCGGCGATCGTGCCGTTACAGATGTTCGTCTATGGTTTCGCTCGAAATTGAGTGGCGCCGTCTCCGGCATCATCACCATGGCAAAGAGCCCGGCCGCGCTCGCGAAAAGCATGTACCAGGCGGGCGCGAGTGCGCTCCCGGTCAAGTAGATCAGCCATGTGACGACCAGTTGAGCTGTGCCTCCGAAAATGCCTATGGCAAAAGCGTAAGTCGTCCCGAAGGCGCCACCACGAATGTTCCTGGGCAAACTCTCGGCCATGCTTACGTAGAAGGCGCTATACGGAACCGTTCCGATAAGGGTGAGCGTGCCGAGGCCTCCTAAAAGTGCGAAGGCGCTGCGGCTCTCTGCAATCCACAAGAATACCGGATAGATCATCAGCAACGCAGCTGCCTGCGGCCATATCATGATGCGCCGGCGGCCTGCGCGGTCGGCGAGCAGGCCGCCCAACAGCGCCGCAGCAATGCCTGCCATATTGCTGATGAGCGTGGCGCCGAAGGCGAGAGGCGCGGATACGTGGAGGGTGTTCAAGGCGTAGGTGGTCATATATCCCGTAACGTAAGTAGTGATCGTGCAGCTGGCCAAGATGACGAATCCCAAGCTCATGATGCGGCGAGCGGCGGGCGATCGCCTTACAGGCCGGGTGACCAGAACCGGCGCCTCCGGGCGGAGAAACGTTTCGGGTAGGACGCTCCGCAGCCAAAGTCCGAACGGCAAAGTAACGGCGCCGAGCAACAGCGCGATCCGCCATCCGTATGCATTGAGCGCCTCACTTGTCATGGTGAGCGAGAGTATTTCTCCAACCAACGCTCCAGCCGTCGCAGCGACCTGTTGGCTCGCGGGCTGAAAGGAGACAGCAAGACCGCGGGCTTTGGCTGGTGCCGCTTCCATCAAGTAGGCTGTCGTTGGACCGACTTCGCCTCCGAGAGCAAAGCCCTGCAGCAAGCGTGCGAAGATGGCTAGCAACGGAGCGGCAAATCCTATTGTCTCGTACGATGGCGTAATGGCCAATAATAGGACCGCGACGCTCATCATAGCAAAGCTGGCGGTCATGGCAGGCCGGCGGCCAACCCGATCCGAATAGGAGCCGAGCACGATGGACCCGATTGGCCTGGTCACAAAACCCGCGCCGAAGGTTCCGAGTGACAGCATGAGGCTGGCGAACTGGTCGGTTGCCGGGAAGAACGCCTGACCGATCTGTATTGCGAAAAAGCTATAGGTGCCGAAGTCGTAGAATTCGAGCATATTGCCGATGGTGGCGCCCAACACCGCCCGGCGCGTTAAGCCTTCGTCTGCCGGACTGGGGACCGGCTCCAGCCTCTCTCGAGTTAATTGCCTCGCCATCCTCAACCTGATCTGGAGCGCGAACCCTGGCCCGAACATTTCCACCAGACACCGGTCGCGCAAAGTTGCAGTCCGCTTGCCCGAACTCGTCCTTCACGGCCATTGCGCCTGTCCACATGTAGCCTGAAGCGCGTCGCTACAAACCTCACGGTAACGTCTGCAATAAGAATGCCTGCCTTTCTGGGCCGATTTGACTTCTGGTCTGATCCCAGGCCTGGCCGGTAAGAGGTAAGCGGAGCTTTTCTCCCATTTGATTGACTGGTTTCGCTTCGGCTTTCGCTCTGCGATCCTTGGCTTGTCAGAGAGCCGAGAGGAGACTGAAGGCGATGGAACAATCGGGGGAGGAAGCCGAAGCTGATGGCTTTGTGGGGAAGCTTACGCGCCGGACGCGTTCTGGATGCCGGTTATGGTCTGCGGAGATCAAGGGGCGCGCTGTTTTCGAGAGCATGAAGCCCGACGCCCGGGTATGTGATGTCGCACGGCGTTATGGTGTGAAGGCCCAGCAGTTGACGACGTGGCGCAGATTGGCGCGTGCTGGCCGGCTCGCATTGGTCACGGACGACGCGGCGGATTTCGTGTCGATCGAGCTGAGCGATCCAGTGGCGTCAGGCAAGAGCGAGGGCCCGTCGAGATTACGATTGGCAAGGTTTCGGTCCGCCTGGATGCGGACGTGTCGGCGGTGCGGATCGCGGAGATCGTGACTGCGATCGAGCGCGGCGCATGATCATTCCGGCGCAGGGACTGCGGATTGTGCTTGCTGTGCGTCCTGTTGACTTCCGGTGCGGGCACGACGCGCTGGCCGGTCTTGTGCAAAACACGCTTGGGCTCGATCCGCATTCGGGCCTGATCGTGGTTTTTCGTTCGAAGCGCGCCGACCGGCTGAAGATTTTGCTATGGGACGGCACGGGCCTCGTTTTGGTCTACAAGCGCCTTGGCCGCGATGGTCGTTTCGAGTGGCCGCAGATCAGCGACGGCGTCATGCATCTGACGCGCGTGCAGTTCGAAGCGCTGTTTGAAGGGCTGAACTGGAAGCTGCTGAGCGCATCCTCGAGGGCTTCGACGGCATCCTTCAGGTCGACGGATACCAGGGCTATCATCGGCTCGCACGGCCCAAGCGCAAAGGCGGCGTGCCGCTGCGGCTGGCCGCATGTTGGTCCCACTCAAGGCGCAAGATCATCGCAGCGACTCCGAAAGCCGGCTCACCCATCGCCGAAGCCGTTCTCGCGCGCATCGCCGCACTCTATGCGATCGAGAAGGAGATCCGTGGCGCCGACGCCCCGGCTCGGCAAACGACCCGTAACGAGCGATCACGGCCGCTCGTCGCTGAACTCGAGAGGTTTCTGCGCGAGCAAGCCGCTCGCCTGTCGCCGGGCAGCGAGATGGGCAAGGCGATCGCCTATCTCCTGAACCATTGGGATGGCCTCACCTTGTTTCTCGACGATGGTTGCGTTGAGATGGACACCAATCCCGTCGAAAATCAAATCAGGCCGCTGACTCTGACGCGTAAAAATAGTTCATTTGCTGGTCACGACGAAGGTGGTCGTTCATGGGCGCGCATAGCTTCGCTCATCGCCACCTGCAAAATCAACAGCGTGGAGCCCTACGTCTGGATGAAAGCGACGCTCAAAGCGATCGCAACCGGTCACCCGCAGTCCCGGATCGACGAGCTCCTGCCCTGGTCGTTCGGCCGCACCTCGTAATTCTCCGTCGTTGCCGCCTCCATACCCCCCGCCAGCGATTTGCAAACACGTTGATCAACAGACTGCAATCCCCACGCCAAACCTTTGCGAGTGGGACGCGAACGTCGCTTACGGTAAGAGAAATATGAGAACCTGGTGCAGTTGTCGGGCGCCGCAGACATTACGTTGCTGTGGCGGGTTTGCGACAAGACTGGCTGGCGCCGAACATGATCGACGAGGACGCGAGCCACCTCAGCGTCACGCGTTGCGTCCGCTCCTTAAACAGCCAGTCGGGGCTGCGTCATCGCCTAGACGATGCTGCCAATCAACGCGCCCGAGGCGGTCTCTTGCGCGCGAGCAAGATCACCATTCACCAGTGCTCCACTTTCCGTCGCGGCCGGATCGCCAGCGGACGGGCAAACCGCTTTCCCCCGAGCCGCTTGGGTCTGGCGACCATCAGGACCGAGGCCGTCATGCGTTCCGCGCCGCTCGCTTGCATCTTGGCTATCGCCCGAGCGAGCGCGTCGTCCAGGACGTGAGAAGGCCCAGCTGTTCGGCCGCAACACCGACGAATGCCGATCTCAAGTCGTTAGGTGAGCGCGAGCTTCAGAGTCGCCCATCTTGGTCAACCATGTGGAGAGCTGCTAAGGCTAATCGATAGCGCCACACGCAGAAGCTAGCGTTTGTGTGCCCGGGCGGGCAAGCAAGAAACGGCTACGCTTCTTCGCCAGCGGACGCTTAGAGGAAGACGGCCATTTCAGCGGCGGCTTCGCCAACAATTACAACGATTTGTCTTAATCAGGACACGAGTGAATCCTCTTTTCCAACAACAAGGCGCGAGCGCCATCTGCATGACGCGTAGCATCAATAGCAGCCGGATAAAGTTGGCGGATCGTATTGCCTCATCTGACGATGAAAATCTCAGCTTGGCCGATGTAGCTCCGGCTGACGGCCTGTCCGACGTTGCATCATGGCGCGCAGGATCGGACGCACTGGGGACATCGCGGAGTGCGCATTAAACGCAGCGGCAGCCGCAGTCCCGAGATCATCGGCCAGCGCCGCACCTTTAGCCGTGCGCGGGATGATCGTCTGGGCTGCTTTGCGTCTGAGCGATTTCTTTCTTCATTTAATCAGGTGAACAGATCGCTCCGCTCTTGCCGGACTCTCAGATCGCGCTCTCGTCTGTTCTCGCGTTGGCCCGGCTATCGCGGTCATTCTGCTTATCGGACCAAGCATAGGCTCAAGTGCAGGCCAGAACAACTGGTCGCGGACAGAGATCGAAATGCACATGTTCGGTATGGGACTGGGGCTGGCTGCGGTCAGCGTCGCCTGACCTCCTAACGAGCTTTCCGTCAGATGAAACGATGCAGGACGCAGAGCTGCGCGCCGACCGCGAGTTGAGGTGGAATGAGTTCAGGATCGGAGATGATCGCATCAGACGTGGTAGATGCAGCCGCGAGTTTGTCTTTCTTCTTCGACCTTTGTCAGCTTCTCGAAAGCCAGCCTCTCTAACACTCGAACTTGGCCTCTTGATGACGAAGCTGCCCATGCCGGAATTCGTGACGAACTTCAGCTCATTCCCTCTGGGAGATATTCTAGAGGCCTTTGGTCTCTTAACAAAAAGGAGGGCTTTATGGCTCCAAGCCCGATCGATAATGCCCGTTCACCAGAATCACCGACAGCGCACGTCTGGACACAGGAAGATCATGATTTGTTCAGCGAGATCATGAATGAAGCTGGACCATCATCGTCTGCCGCACCTGAGGAAGCGGTAGATGTCTCCTTCGCCGCTCCCCAGAGATTTTTACACGGTTCGCAAATCGCCCCTGACTCGATGGTCGATAGGCTGTTCCACCGGGGTCTCTTGCCAGACTCGGACCAGCCGACAATGACCTATGAAATCCAGGGTCACCGCTACACGGCCGGTTTGGATGAGTGTAATCGCGTTCTTCTTGTTCATAACCCTGCGGAAGACCAAGTGCTTGGGGCCGGCCGGGCGGGGGTACCGGACTTCGGAGCCTTCTTCGCGGAGAACCGACGCTATGGAAGGCCGCTACCACAGCAATGGGCCACACCTGCCCTCATAGACAAGCTGCGCGAAGAAGGTTTCATGCCGACCGCCAATAGCCCCACGACCATCCATCTTAACGGACGGGCCTACAAAGCCGAACTAGCCGAAGGAGGATTCGTTAAGCTTACGCGGGTATGAGACCAACTTGACGGTGAGCCGATCGCGCTGGGTCTGAGTCGTGCGGTCACTTTGGTTGTCCTTACCTGGATAGACGGTTCATCGCTTAGCAGTGGATTGTTCGAGCCGCCAGCGGGTACGCATCATCGGGCCCGCTGGCAGCGCTCGAGATGCACGGTCATCCTGGCCATTCGTCTGCGTGGTGCCGACCTGTCATCCGGCCGGCAATATTGTCGCCGTGTTGCTTCACTCGAGGATGTTGCTGGCGCTTGACCGATACAGCTCCGGCTGTGGGCCAGTCCGAGGTTGCACCATTGCGCGCGGGATCGGAAGAACCGGGGTGCGTCGCGGAGTGCCCAAGGCACGCCGCCGCGCCCCGGTCCCGGGATCACCGGCCAGCGCCGCACTGTTAGCCGTGCGCGGGATGATCGTCTTCTCGGCTGCTTTGCGTCTGAGGGATCCCCGTGAGCGCTGCACGACGGTGTGCCGCGGCCGAACTGCTCGGGGCGGTGCTTCGCGAGGTGACCGAGAATTACCAGGGCAAACGGGGCTCGGCCGCAAG
The DNA here is from genome assembly GCF_038965675.1 of Bradyrhizobium sp. B039. Lineage (NCBI taxonomy): Bacteria > Pseudomonadati > Pseudomonadota > Alphaproteobacteria > Hyphomicrobiales > Nitrobacteraceae > Bradyrhizobium > Bradyrhizobium sp. B039. Next base: position 7,649,694 of record NZ_CP152416.1, on the reverse strand, counting down.
CCAGCGCTCGATGTCGGCTGGGTTCGGCAAATTGGGCAGAAACCGGTGCCCGTTGAGCACTTGCTTGGAAACGGCGGAGGCCCTGCAAGTGCGAGGCTGGATTGTCTTGGCGGACGCGAAGGTATTCTCAAGGAGGTGGCAGCAAAGATCGCCTAGCCGCAAGGACCGTCGCAAGTGGCGCAGTCGCTTTGCGTAGCAGTGGGATTGCGTGAGCGTATTTGTCGAGGAAATCGTGTCAATTTAACACTACCAAATCTGGGCGTTCTGCAAGCAGTAGCTCCACCGTAGAGTCACGCAAGATCGCATGCACATAGGCGTGTGCAACCAGCCTCAAAAACCGGAAAAGAACGTCATGGCGAACATCAATCTCAGCTCCCAATCTATTGCAGGTGCACGCGCCGGACAGCGAGCCGCCACCGCCCGGAAAGTCATTGAATGGCGAGCGCCGGCCCCGAGACGCCGAGGCTTCCACATGATCCACGGAATGAAGCCCATGGCGCGGATGCTCGCAGCAATTAGGCGCGGGCTAGCCTTGTCCGATCTTGACCGGTGCTGCGCAATCTGGTGGCTCTATCGTCTCCATTTCGGGTTCACCGGCGACGTGATGTTGGGGCTCGCCGCGGTCAGGATTGCCCAGGAGAGATCCCGCTGCGGAATTTAGGAATCGTGGGGGCGCGCCTTCCATACGGGCTCGGCGCCCTGCCGCCGGTTACGTGTTTGGCTGGCGAGGAAAAGTGGCCGAATGCCGATTGCCTTTAGTCTCCCCCAGCCAATTGGGCCGCATTCACTTCTAGCGCCGAGGATCTGCCCGTGGGGGTGGCACCAAAGTGCAGGCAAATACGATGAGCAGATTGCAAAAACTGAACTTGCGCTCGCCCTTCACACGATCAGTAAGCTGAATTTGATGTCGGATGATGCTGCTCATGAAGGTCCCAGCAGGGGCAGACGACCGGGCCATAGCGGGGAGTGTAGGAATCAGGACGGTCTGGAATCCTTGGTCACGTCTGGTGATCGGGGGCAAGGACGCGCGGCTCGCATTCCATCTGGTGATCTTCTGCTGTTACATGAAAGGAAATGACCCGCGTGAGTTCGCGTGGCGATGCAAGGGCGGGTAGCTCGCCAAGCAATACTGCCCGAGTCGTTGCGCTGGATGGATCCTCGCGCAGAACCTCACCGACGCTGTGTACCCACGGCTTGAATTCCTCTGTGAGCGGCTCGTCCGTTGCAGACCGCCAGCCGTTCAACTCTCCCCTCGGTGAATAAGCCGTTGATCTTTCGCCAGGCACTTTGCGTCCGCCTCCGGCCGCCGCGCGATGAGACAACGGCCGCGGCTTCCCGGTCGGTCGGCGCCTTCGCAATGGTACGCGGAATCGGCTTTGGAGCGAATTCCGGGTCAACGGATCGAGCTCTTATCACCAGAAACGAGCTCCGGTTCGCGAGCGGAGTTGCGCTCGCCTTGTCCATGCGGGCGGTTTGCAATCGAAGCAAGCCGGTGTACAGGCGTGATCGCGACATAGTCCTCGGCGGCGAATGGGCGCCGAGGACTGGGGCCATCAGCGAACTTCAGAACGGCCCCTAAGCATCTGCAGTTTGGAGCCTCGTAACAGTGAAGCCCTTAGTTGAGCTTGTAAGACGCCTGGAAGAACGTACCCCACCGTTCCATGCTGTAGTTCGCAAATCCTAGCGAGCCGCAGCCGTTTCCGCAGTCCGCGGAGTCCGCTTCCTTTTTCGTCCACATGGCCCAATAGCGGCCTCCAACGCCTAGGCTGATATTGTTGGTGACAAAGTAGGACAGAAGGCCTTCAACCTGGACGCCGCCGCCACCATTGCCGTGTTGCTCACTAAAGGTGGTCTTTTTGCGCAAGAGATGATTATCGCGGCCCTTGAAGTCGGTCCAGGGCAGGTAAGCGATGTCCGCATTCAGGCGCCAGCGCTCGGTCAGCATAGTTTCGGCGCTCAAGCCGATTCGAGGCGCATTCCATTGAGTATCTTGGCTGCCAACGATCCTATCGTCGCTCGGCTTGATACGACAAAAGTCCTGCGGATTTGTGAGCGGAACGCAACCCCTCGAGTCTGAGCTCTGGCTGTAATAGGCCCAGCCTATAAATCCGCCGATCTTGTAGTTCGTACTGCGCAGGACATCGTAACCGGCGTCGGCCGTGTAATATGCAAATCGCCCGTTTGACTCACCTGAACGAGTATTTAGGTAGGGGTATCCCTCGTGGGGCAGCCAATCTTCATCGTTCGATTTCCCTTTGTTGAAGAACCCGATACCAAGGCTACTCTTCAAGAACACTCCCCAGGGACTGTCGACACGGCCGAATACCTCCCCCGAAAGTCCGTCCAGTGCATGATAAGTGAGCCTGGAAATCAGTATGCTGGGGTCTTCAGGCCAGCCATACGGGACTGCGCTTTGATCCCACTGGAATCTTCCCCGGCTCAGCCAGAGCCGCGAGCCCCCTTCGAACGACCAACCGGACGTGTAGGGAATGGGTGGTACGCTGCCGGCTGATCTCGCATGCAGCGGCGAATCGGACTTTGGTGCGGCTTCTGGGTCCGCACCAAAGTGGTAGTTCAGACCAATTTTCCCAATGTGATAGTTGCTGGACAGGCTGGTCGTGCTCGCCGGCAAAATCGTAGACGGAGATAACTTCGCGGTCGAAGCGGTCGCGACGCTCGGCCCGCCAAAATGCAGATAGTCATACTCGACGTTCACCGACCATGAAGGCGTAAGGGCTTGCTCCACACCGAGCCCGATGACGCCACCAACTTGGCCATAGTCGAAATGGGTTTTCTCCTGTGGCAGGTCGCCCCCTTCAAAGTTGTTGACGATGTCGCCTCGATTATTTTGCCAGGCTGCACCTGCCTTGAGATAGGCAAGCGTTTGCCCGAGCGAGCCGAAGGCGTAACCGATGCGACCGGTCCCGGTCGCAAAGAGGTTCGGAGCTGCGTTGCAGTTTGCGCTTACAATCAAGTCTGAGGCTGCGAGGCAGGTGTTTGAGCCGCTCGCGACAGCTGCGCTGGCATCCAGTTCGAGGCCGTACACCCAACTATTGTTCTGCCAATTGTAGCCGATTTGGCCACCTGCGACGAAGGAGGGAATATCGACGACGTCGCCGTAGATCGGTGGGCCGAACGGATTGGTGAAAGAGGTTCGACCGTACCCGCCGCCTACATGCCCGCCAATGTAGCCTCCGGACCAGTTCCACACCGACGGTGGCAGGGCTTCTCGCCCGAGGTTCGCCATAGATGTACCCGTTGTGGCGATCGCCATGGTCGCAGCCCCCAAAAAGAGAACTCTTGATCGCATAAAGATTGCCCTGAACTTTCCCGAGTTGTAGTCGCGCTCGCTAAGTATCGCCGCACGGCAAATCGTCGGAGCACCAGGCCCCCAATAACGAGCCGGGGCCGCTCCGAAGATCACCGCACGACGATTGGTGATGACGTCCTCAACGTAGCAAGCCGCGTGCCGGAGCAATTCCTTTGTTCTGCAGGAGCTTACTAAGAGCGTGCCGCGTCAACTTCCCTACATTGGGTGGAAGGCGGACGAACGAGTGTCGAGGTTCGCTGCATTGCGGAGCTAGCGTCCAAGGCACGTGCATGTGCCGGAACTTTGTGGTCTGCCCGGTGAGCACAAGCTGGTTCAGCTTGGATGAGCCGTGAGATTTCAAGCCTAGTGTTCTTTTCACTCCGCGAGCTGCCTGATGGCAACCAGCCGGCCGTTGCAAGTTCAGCTCGTACTAGGGTCTGTACCTAAATAGCGCCACGTGATTCTCTTGCCTACGTGTTGATTCGGGGGCGAGAGAATGCGCGCTGGTTTGTTTTGGCTGAACGACAGGCAATGGGCGCGTATCGAACCGCATCTGCCGAGGGGACTGACGGGGCCGGATCGGGACGACGACCGACGCATCGTCAGCGGCATCATTCACATGCTGCAATCGGGTGCACGATGGCGTGATTGTCCACGTGAATACGGCCCTTACACGACGATCTACAATCGCTTCAATCGCTGGGCCAAGCGAGGACGATGGTGCGCAATCTTCGAAGCGCTGGCCAAGCCTGGCGAAGACGGCGTCGTACTGTCGCTCGACTCGACCTCGATTAAAGCTCACCGGTGTGGCTCCGGCGGAAAAGGGGGGAGCACAATCAAGCAATCGGCCGCTCGCGCGGAGGCCGCACGACAAAAATCCATGCGCTGAGCGATCCGCTCTGCCGGCCGGTCGTCCTGCATCTGACTCCAGGCCAGGATGCCGATATCGCTGCGGCTCCCGATGTCCTGGCGCTCGCGCCACCCATGAGCGTGCTCCTCGCCGACAAAGGGTATGATGGCGACAAGCTTCGCGGCGCAATCATTCGTCGTGGCGCCAAGCCCGTAATCCCCAATAAATCTAACCGTGTCGTCATCCATCGCTTCAACAAACGCGCCTACAAAGGACGAAATGTCATCGAACGCTGCTTTGGCAGGCTCAAGGACTTCCGGCGCATCGCCACGCGATATGACAAGCTCGCCCGTAATTTTTTGGCCGCTGTTCATCTCGCCGCTCTCGTCGCATATTGGCTCAATTGAGTCTGGACCCTAGTTTTTGGGAGCGTGAGTACGCCAGGAAGCTAGGAGTCGTGCTCGGACCGCTTTAGGATCGACGCGCCCATTGTCTTGCGGCTTTCGTCCCTCGCGGCATCCTTGAGCGCGTAATGATAGTTGATCGGCAAGATCGGATGGACCTCGGCCGACGAAATCGATCACACGATAGTCGCTGATCTCTTATCTAAACAGGTCCTGATATGGCAGTATGTAGGATCGTGACCAGATGGGACGGATGCTCTCTGCATTGCGCGAAGCTAAATCGGAGGCGCAAAGATCGAGCCGCGATAAGCCCTCATCAAGTGCGTTTGTAACAGCACATCTGCTACTCTGACATCAAGCGGCACAATCGGCCTATCCTAAAGGTAATATCAGGATCGGTGCCCGGGCCATCTCAGGAAATATCGAGGATCAAGACTCAAAAGTCAGTGCGAGAACGGGCACATCCGCGGAGATCCGGCGTTGGGTAAGCTCTAGAGATGCAATGAAGTCCGCCTCGAGGAGATACCTCATCGAAAGCGCTCCCGCGACGGTGCGCCAAGGAGCTCTGCGCGCCAAGGGATGTCTGTCGAACAAGGCTCCGCTCGCAAATCTTCTTGCTCGGTAAGGCAGCTAGAAAATTGGCCGAGTCGGTCGATGGCCACAACGAGTTGCCGAAAGTCTTGCCGGCGTAATTCGCCAACGGATCAAGTCGTCAGACCGCGAACTTGAATCCACCGTCGCCTAGCCCGTTGGGGCATCAAGATTCATGGATGGTTCTTCATTCCACGATACGTCACACCGTGGATCGAAAAATAAGTAATTGCAGGTCAGTTCTTCACCGGGTTGTACGTCACGGGCTGTGAAAACTCGGCGGTCGTCTTGGTATGTGTTTGGGCGGCTGCTGTGGTTCATGAAGCGGGCATTGTCAGCATTGTACTCGATAACACCATCGTAAGCCTTGTAGTCTCTTGGATAGGCATGCTTATCAAGTAGCGCTTGGAATGTTGGAGCTAGGGCTTCGTATTGTTCAGGCGTCACCGTGATGTCAACGATTGGGTTGTGAATCCAGATCAACGAACCTTTGGGCAAACGAGTCGCGGAGAAAAGTCCAATACCGCCAAACCTGTCTGGCTTCAAAATTGTGTCGACGATCAGCATTGAAGAAGTCTCCCGGAGTTACTACCCAGCAAACTAACTGACGTGAGCTGCGAAATCTGCTGCACGAATTGGTAGGCTCGTTTATCCGCGCCTCCATCACAATTTATGTCTTCTCCAGGCGTATTGGGCCGCCTGCTGCGGATCGCCTCCAGCGACAAGGCCGTGAGCTGGGAGGGCTGCAAGTCAGTCGCATTCCGAGCAAAGATCCGTGTCGATTATAGCGGCGAGCTCGTGTCGCACGATCATGACCTGTTACCAGCGCGACGGCGCGCTCGATGCTCTCGCGGCCCGGCAAGCCGCCGACAAGCCCTTCATCGCAGCTTCAAGAGCCGCCCGCGGGTGAATGCGTCAGTGCGTGCCCAGGCAACTGTGGATGTGGAGCAGATATTGCAGGCAAAGTGCGCGGGAGGCCGGCACTCGACTGCCGATTTCGCTGCACAACCGCCTCGAGGCAATCAACGTGATCACGCCGTAGTTAGCAAGAAAACGGAGGTAGAAGTTCGGCCCAACGAGGAGTTGCTAAGCGATGATGCTGGCAAGTCATCGACGCGAGCAGCGGACATCTGTGCTGCCCAGAACCGCGCCAACCTCGCAGGAGCAGCCGGAGCAAGCTATGGTCCAATAACAAGTCCAATTCCGGAACTATCTGGACGGGCTCCATGCGTTTGAGATGTCCCTCGGCGTCTACATTCGTGGGTGATGGATGAGCCGAAGGTCATCGGAGCCTCCGGGTCCGAAAAGGGCGGTGTAGCGCTCACCATGAATGTCGTATTGTTTTGTCGGATGCGCTTCGTCCGGCAGAAGGCCCCACTGGCCGAGTTTCGCCCGCATCGTGTCCGGCGCGGGTTGGGTGCCGTGCAAAAAAGTCTCGGGAACGGAGAATGATGCAGCGTAAATCTCGCGGGCCGCGGGGTACGTCCTCTGAGCCCTGGAGGACGCCGGAGCGGCTTGCTCAATCGACCGTCCAAAAAGCGATCGGGCGGTTCGATCCGTTGGCTGCAGGCTGGGCGGCAGAACGTTTTCCGGTCGAGATCCGAATTGAATGGTTGAGCCTGGCGGATTGAGTGGGGTGCTTCGCCTCATCGCCCCCGCAGGCACGAACAGCGCCGTGTAACGGTCATTGTGAACGATAAAACTGGTAGGTCGGCTGTCCTGGCTCGGCGGGACGTTGCTGCGCTCGTGCGCAGCGGACGCGTGCTGGTCGCCGTGCTGCGCGTTGAACGGACCAACGGCCGCTTCTGAGTCCAGGGCTTGGTGATGACCCTCGTTTGGTTCGAGAGATGACGATGGGCGAGCGTTATCCACCATGGCCCACAGCAGATCCTGATCGTAGACTTCCTCAGGAAGGACGAACCGGCTGCTGGCCAGAAGCGGTGCGCCGGCGTCTTCAATTAACTCGCGACCGGTTGAATTGCCGGGCTCGGTGCGCTGGCGCGCAGTGGCATTTTCTTCCGCCAGGCTTAGTGTCCTCTGCCTCTTCGTAGGTTGGCCGGTGTAATCCTCATCCACAACGACTTCGTGACCTGAGCTGGAAGCGACCGAGGCTAGCTCGTTTGCAGCCGGCCGGTAGGCGCCGCTCCAGCTGAAGTAACGAACGGCTTCTTCGGGATCCGGTGCCAGACCACCCGGGGCTGGCCGGTTGAGAGACGATGCTAGGATCGCTTCGCGTATCGGCTCTTGCCACGGATCCTGATCGTGACCTTGCGCAGTCAGTTCCTCCGGCCCACCCTGCGGCGCGCGATGCTGCGCAGCGGCGTCCTCGCGTCTGGTGACTGCGTGTTCGGGATGAGGACGGTCCGTGCTCTGGTGCTCAAGTCCCAATGCCTGGGCCAGTCTAAGGCCTTCTTCAGACAGATGAGGGTAGTAGGGATCATGAAAAACGGGATTCTCTGCGATTGTCGAGGTATCAAGCTGGGGCACTTCATCCAAGTAAGGCTCAAACTCCGCTTGCTGCTGTTGCGGTGCCGCGGCGTGGTCACGGTCGAGTGGGTTGATGCGGTTAAAAGGGTCCATGTCGACTCTCCGGTGGTTTGAGTCGGCTCGCAATGCCGATCCAATCGTGTCACTGTCTCACTCTATTAGGATCAGCTGTCGACAAGCTGACGTGCTTAGAGACTAACCGGAGTGCGATCTCAGCTCAGTCATTTCGCCGCAATCGCGACTGGTGACGAAGCCGAGCAGGCGGCATCGTTTTTGCCTGTTTGGGACGGGCTCAAATACTGTCGGCACTCTGACGCCGCGATGATCTCGGCAACTGATTGTGGCTCTTCGGTCATCCCAACGTCTCACGCTTGCTCAGCTTGCACAATCTAATACGGTTGGTGGCCGACAACGGTTCCTGGCTCGCATGTTCGTGTGCCGTACCGCGGCGGATGCTCTCGCTCGGATTGTGGTTCTCTGCTGGTGCTCGGCCGGCAAGACACAGAAAGCCAATAGGCTTTATATCGGCGATCCTTGTCCGGTAATCGCGGCCACGCACATATTTGGTGCGCTCGCAGTAAAGATGTCGAGTGCATGCTCCGCGACCGCGCCGGCTGGGCGCCGTTGAGACCCTCCATGGCCTTCTTCTTGCCGCTCAGAACCAGCTCGGGCTCTCTTTGATCGCCGGCGGACTTGTGCTGCGGCGCACGTATTTGCCCCGCGATCGATTGTTCAGGCCCCAAAAATCGCTAATAGCAAAAGATTCGCCGCATCCTTTCCAGCAGGGCCGATCGTGCCTCCTGAAATCGCGAGTCAACATACGGCCCGGCTAAGCAGGGGATCAAAGCTCCTGGTCGCCGCGCTCGGCTGGCAAAATCAAGTACGTGAAGCGGATCCAACCGGCGAGAGTCGCGCGCCCGGTCCTCACCTTGGGCCCGGCCGCCTCGATTGCGCCGATAGCTTTTGCGGTGTTGCGCGGCCATCCTTGGCCGCTTCATCTCGCCGGCGTCTCTGGAACGATTCCGTCGCGGCACCGGGCGAGCAGAACACGCGCTCTGTTGCGCAGAATTTGTAGCACGCATGATCAACCGCAGGCGGCTGAGCGAAGGGCAGGATGTTGATAGTCTCATTCTGGCCATATCGCCTCGTCGAGAAGTTCTCGCAAATTCACCATCCGCGTTGCTCCGCTGCTTCCCTAAGCGCGTCATCAGCCAGATTCCTGCATAGCTCCCGCTTTGTTCGTATTCACCCGGTCCCGTTCAAGACCTCGATGTGCAGAGCCCGACAGCACATTGCAATTGAATCGATCTGAGATCGCAAAGAGATGATTGTCTGAACCAAGCGCGCGAGTCCTGGCATGTCGATTGCTGGGAAGTGCTTGCTACACCATGCACTGAACTAGACGCAAAGGCCGAGTCAGATCCAACTTGCCGTCGAAACCAATTCTCTAGCTTAGAAGCGGCGCTGCTTACTGCCGCTCCGCCCAACGGAGCCAAGTCATGCTGAGCGACACATCCAAATTCTTCGCCTCCATTCGCATCAACAAGCAGGAAGCGCAGGAGGAGCGCCGGACCGCGGTGCGATGCGAATGGCCTGATTGCCAGAACAAGGCAACCCATCCCGCGCCAAAGGGCCGCCACAATGCGCGCGAATATTGGCACTTCTGCATCGAGCATGCTCGCGAATACAATCAGTCCTACAATTTCTTCTCCGGGATGGACGCCGAAGCGATCGCGCGCTACCAGAATGACGCGCTGACGGGCCATCGTCCAACTTGGAAAATCGGCGAGCCCATCAGCGCCCGCAAGATGACCGGCAGCCCGGCCCATTCCGAGGACGACTGCGATGCTTTTTGCATGCTCGCTGAGCTGAAGGGACGCGCCCGCGCGGAGGCCAGGCCTGAGACGCGCAAGCTTTTCAATGCCAAGCGGAAAGCGTTGCAGGTGATGGGCCTGAATGTCGATGCGACGCTCGGAGATATCAAGGCGAGGTACAGGGCGATGGTCAAGAGGCACCACCCCGATGCCAATGGCGGCGACCGCTCTACGGAGCAGCGCCTGGTCGAGATCATCAAGGCCTACCATTACCTGAAGACCGTGGTGCGGGAGAGCTAACCCGGACACGACTTGAACGGCTTCACCTCACCCGCCATTCCATAGCCCTTCATCGTGTGAAGGCTGCACCCGAGCTGGCGTGTAACCCGCTTCAGACCCTAGGCCCGAGAGGCGCAACATTTCCGCCACGCCACAAGGAGTTCTATCAACCTGCTCCCGGACCGATCAACAACGAGCCTTTGTTTCTTTCCTCGTTCATTCGCTCTCTCCTCGGGTTTGCAAGGAGGGGGCAAGTCTTCACGACGCCGATGGGAAGTTCGCAAAGGCGAGCCACAGCGAAAGTTCGAAAGTGCCGTCCTCGACTGCTCGAAAAGCAGAGCCACACTAAACTGCTGCTCCGCTGCCCGCAGGAAGGTTGGTACTGGACTTGCCTCGCGCGTTAAGATGGCACTCAGGGAGTGCCATTCGCGCCCCGTCAATGCAGGTGAGACGGCAGGCCTTTAATCACGCTCTTGATCTATATCAAATTCTGTGTCGCGCATGAGACGTTGTCGCATGTTCGACGTATGTCACATCCGCTCAACCAGAGGAGACCATCTTTCTGCGAGTGCCCCTATTATGGGGGCAAGTTCTCCGATCGGCGAGTGGTGCGAGAATTGCTGTGCGCATCGGTGGTTCTTGGAAAGTCCTGAGGATCGCATGCACGCTGTCGTCCTCGTCAAGCAGCCATTTGTTGATGTCCGCGGGTGGTGGCCCAAAATGCGCAAGCACCTGAGGGCGCTGGACCCGTCCGGGTGTGGTGTGCCGAGCTGCGAACAGTTCCATGCCGACCTCGCTCCTTTGCGGTGGCGCTCGAGATGCCGGCATGTTCTTACGAGAAGTGCTGACCGTGTCCGCCGCAATCGTTGCATGATTTGCCAGCCGTTCTTTCGAGAGACTGGGGCACTGGCACCTCGGAGAGCAGCCCGACCGGTCAGCAGCGAACAAAGTCAGCTTCGCTTTGGCTCGACCTGCCAGCGTGCGTCAAGTCGCTCCGATTATCTTCTCGGAGCGTGCTGGGACCGTGTGAAACAGTTCTGGGCCGGCGCTTTCCTTTCGCGCGCGAGCTTTCAGCTGCAAGAAGCAAAGCCAACATCTGTGTAAGCAAACGGAAATAGAAAATGGATGACCAGTCGCACGGCAAAATGCCACTCGCTTCAAGCAGACGGGAAAGCCGCGGGCCCGACCTATTCAGCTTCATCGAGTGCGCTATACAGACAAGATCAATCGCAGCGCTGTTCGATCTTCTTGTGAATTTCGCGAGCAATGAAGGCTTTGATAAAGTCGCCTACGGAGCACTCTCCTGCTCCAATGAGCGTCGTTTGCCAGAGTATCTACCGCCCCCGCCAACTATAAACTTCCCGTCTGATTGGTGCCAACGCTATGCTGAACAAGAATATCAAGCGATCGACCCGGTGGTCCGGCGGACAGCAATGCTGCCAAGGCCCTTTCTTTGGGATGAACTAACCAGTCGATATGAACTGCAGCCCCGTGAGCTGCGCGTCTTACGCGAGGCCAAAGAAGCAGGCCTTAAGCATGGCATGAGCGTGCCATTGTTTGGATCGCAAGGCCGATCGGCTTTCGTATCGTTTGCATCTCCTTTCGATGATGCCGATCCACAGGATCGCATGGCTCATCTCACGACATTGGCGTCGGCGTTTCACAACGCTGTCGCGCAGATTACACCGCCGCTTGATGAGAGTTGCGAGACAGACATTCCGCTAACACCGCGAGAAACAGAGTGCCTATACTGGGTCGCAGAGGGGAAGTCAGCCTGGGTAATCGGGCAACTTGTTAACGTCACTGATAATACCGTCAATTTCCACATGAAGAACGTCATCAGAAAGCTAGGGGCGGCAAACCGGACAAATGCTGTAGCCAAAGCAACCCGGCGCGGCATCATTTAGCTCCGTACGCCTTCAAAGGAACGATCAAGGACCCTGCGTCGGCGGGCTCTTCCTTTGCGATTCATCTGCTGCGGTCGGGATAGCCGATCTCTAGTGGATTCAACGATGTACTTCAACGGAATTGGCTCAAACCAGATGACGGGGCAAGCGCATCCGGCGCGCGTGTCCGGTGTTTATCAGTGGCTGGCGTGGACCTAGGGGCGTCGGCGCTTCATGCAAGTTTCGCTGCGTCAGACTCGCCTGAGGCTGGATTTCCTAGTTCGGACAATGCAGGTCCTAGGCGGTAAATCGCATGCTTTGTCATACCGACCACGCGATCCCGGCGCTATTGATATGAAGTTCCATCCGTTTCAGATCGAGGATGTCGATCTGTTTGCCAGGAATCGCGCTGTTATAGGTTTTTGCAAGTAAGTGTTGCTAAACAGGCTGCTCAACGCAATGAACGGGTTGAAGCAACAATGACAACATCTTCATTCTCGCCACCAACCGTCTCGAGGCTCTCGAGGCTGCGCCAGCCGGCCGTCCCGGCCATATCAATCAGGCAACTGAGGTGCCGCTGCTCGATGCGACCGCCCGCGAAAGCTGGTTCGTCCCTATGGCAGGGGCTTGCCGCTGGACGAAGCCGTGATCGCTGAAGCCAGGCCCTTCACCTGAGCGGCAGCGCGGCCCTTATCGAGAAGTTGATGCTTCGCGTTGTGCAATCGAGGCTTGCCAGCTGCGGCAATGTCGGCGCGATTTCCACTAACATGAAGCTACCTGCCCGTGCGCAGCGAGTTCAATCGCGATGCGCATTGCATTGTGGCTATGGTGCGCGCCCCACAACTAGGCGCGTCCCAAGTTACCTATCGAAGGATTTGTGGTGAGGGGTCTCCAGCCGTCGACCTTGCGCATGTTGATCTGGCCGGGGGTGAGCAGGCCAGGACGGCATTGCCGCGGCGGCCGCTGATGGCAAACGGTCTTGATCTTGATCCGTCGCTCGAACTCCTCACGCGGCCGCTCAATTGCGTCGGTAGCCGGAATAAGATGTCGCGGCGCCAACTTCCGCTGCGGTGTTCTACAGCGCGGTGTATGGTGCTACCATCGGCGCAGAGGCAGCGGGAGCGCGAATGGCAGGTACGACGACGCGGGCGATGAGCCGGGGTTCGGCTCGGGAGCTTGCCTCTGCGACCCGGTGAGTTGTACCAAGAGCGCGAATTCTTCTTGTCGTTTCGCCGCAGCTCAGATGCCACTGAGGCGAGTGATTGGGGGCGGCATCCCACCGAAGCTTCGGAGAGGTGTTGTTTGGGGAGGCGGCAGGCTTCACCGGCAGCACCGATATGGCGAGGAGTGGGCCAACGCGCTGGCAAGACCCCGCTGGCCAGCGATGAAATGTTGCTCGAGGTCGTAGGAACATCATGGCGGTCTCGCGCGTGCGGACGCCTCTCGCGGAGCGAGTATGTCGGCCGGCCGCTGCAAGCAAGGCGACTGGCGCAGGGCTCTCGACCAAACCGACAAGATCGTCCCGCTCAGCGGCCAAGCGGAGGAAACTAACTGTCCCAGATTTGATGCGTCAGAGGCCCCAGATTCGTCATCCCGAATACGTTGGAACTTTCGGCAGGATAAGCCGAAGAGCAGGCCAATATATGCCCGCTATTCGAACTTCTGCCGATTTGCGTCAGCAACCCGGACAAGAGACTCTTCTCGACGCACATGGGGCAGACGCTAGCGGCCAACAAGCGGCAGGCGTTGGGCAGCTGAATGGTGATCGCCTCGCAATCGCGTTTGACGCAATAGCGATCTTGCGGCCGGTTCAACCCGCTACCTCAACTATTTTCGACTGCCAGCCCTAGTGCCAATTCGTTTGGGCAACTTCCTTCCACGATCGGCTTCGAAGTTCGCGCTAATTCGAGCGTGCAGCAAGGCTCGACAGCGAGGGACTGTCTGAGTGGCGGCAGGCACTGATCCTGAGCCCCGCGCAGCTGTTGCCGGCGCTCCTGCGGGAGGGTGGAGGATCGCGGCTACGCGCAGAACTCACCGAAACTGCCGGGGACTGCAAGTCCTTGATAGGAGTATCGCCACGGGAAGCTGTCCTGTTTGTTGATGCCCTCGCGTCACAGTGCCGCATCCGAATTCCTAGTCCTCTCATCTCGCGCACAATGGGGATTGACGAGGGAGCTCCGACTGAGTGTCGGATTCCGTTGTTCGCTGCCTTCATCTCACCTCGCATCCGCTTTTGCGCGACATCAAAGCGCTTAGATCAGCTCCTGACTAGATGAGCAAAACGCAGACCAACTTCAGTAACGGTTCTTGCTTCATGGCGCTCACGCAAAGATTAGAGTTCCGGCAATCCCAGTCGCTGGTCATGTCGCCGCAGCTGATGCAGGCGATCAAGCTGCTGCAATTATCTAATCTCGACCTCATGACCTTCGTGGAGGAAGAGCTGGAGTGTAATCCGCTGCTCGAGCGTGCCAGTGACGATGCAGCTGGGGCCGAAGCCCCGACTGAGGTCGATCAGGTCAGCGGCGATCAGCTGGCCGAGGCCCAAGTGCGCGACGCCCGGGATGGCGCCATGACCACCTATACCGAATGGGGTGGCGGCGGCTCGGGTGACGAAGACTACAATCTCGAAGCGTTTGTCGCGTCCGAGACAACATTGTCCGACCACCTGGCCGAACAACTGTCGGTCGCATTCACCGCGCCGGCGCAGCGCATGATCGGGCAGTATCTGATCGATCTCGTCGACGAAGCCGGCTATCTGCCGCCGGATCTCGGCCAGGCCGCCGAGCGGCTCGGCGCAACGCAGGAGGATGTCGAGCACGTTCTTGCCGTCCTGCAGGAGTTCGATCCGCCCGGCGTCTGTGCGCGTAACTTGCGCGAGTGCCTGGCGATCCAGCTCCGCGAGCTCGATAGATACGATCCGGCGATGCAGGCCCTCGTCGAGCATCTCGATCTCCTCGCCAAGCGCGACATCGCGAGCTTGCGCAAGCTCTGCGGCGTCGACGACGAGGACATCGCCGACATGATCGACGAGCTCCGCCGGCTCAGTCCCAAGCCGGGCATGAAGTTCGGGTCGGCGCGGCTGCAGACGATGGTACCCGACGTCTATGTCCGTCCGGCTCCTGATGGCGGCTGGCATGTCGAGCTCAACAGCGACACCTTGCCGCGCGTGCTGGTCAACCAGACCTATTATTCCAAGCTGTCGAAGAAGATCGGCAAGGACGTCGATAAGTCCTACTTCAACGACGCGCTGCAGAACGCGACCTGGCTGGTGCGCGCGCTCGACCAGCGCGCCCGCACCATCCTGAAAGTTGCGACCGAGATCGTGCGTCAGCAGGACGGCTTCTTTACCCTTGGTGTTGCGCATTTGCGGCCGCTGAATCTAAAGGCCGTTGCCGAGGCCATCCAGATGCATGAATCCACGGTGTCGCGCGTCACCGCCAACAAATACATGGCAACAAATCGCGGCACATTCGAGTTGAAATATTTCTTCACGGCATCGATCCCTTCGGCGGATGGCGGTGAGGCGCATTCCGCTGAAGCGGTGCGTCACCGCATCAAGCAGCTGATCGAATCCGAAGAGCCGTCAGCGGTTCTGTCCGATGACGCGATCGTTGAGCGCCTGCGAGTCTCGGGCATTGATATTGCCCGCCGCACGGTCGCGAAGTACCGCGAAGCCATGCGCATTCGGTCCTCGGTGCAGCGCCGCCGCGACAATATGTGGTCAACGATGAACAGTAGAGCATCGGGCGGAACTGGCCTCGATAAATAAACCCCCAGCTGTCGATTTAATCCGGAAGCGTAGCTTTGGAGGTCTCTGAAAGCGGGCCTTTGGAGCGAGATTGTTGATGGTGATGGAAGGAAGCTTCTGGCGCGGCATTTGAGGAGAGGTAGTATAGGCCGACTGCCGTCTAAGAGGGGCGAGCGTTTTCAGAGGCTCCGTCGGCGCCAAGCTCTTATTCCTCCCAAGTCCTCGCCTTGGCTTATTGTCGGCCGATATACGGCCCCGATCGGTAGCAGCCGGCTGATCTCGCACGCCAATGATCGCCACCACCTCTTCCGCGATAACTTTCCGGTTCGTTGCTACGCTGCACAACAAGGTTGTAGGGCGAATTATTGGCTTAACCATAATAGCTCGGCGCTAAATGTTGTAAAAACTACACTTGGAGCGCCCAGATTTTGGAAAATGAACAGGTTTTCGAGTGCGCAACTGTAGCCGCGCCCAGCATCGCCAAGTGCGGTTGGGCGGGATCGTCAGGATTGCGCCAAGTCGGGGCTGCTTAGGACCGGCGAGCTCATGGCGGCTTCAAGACAATCGACGACGTCCCGGCAGGAGGGACACATGACCTGGCTGAGCAGGGACAATCTGCCGAATGGCACGTGTTCTGACGAGGCGCATTCGAACTCGGCGGAAGCTAGCGACGCCGGCACACAAGTCGGCGTCGAACGCCATCGCTCATAGAGTCTTGAGATATTCGACAAGCGCTCGCCGTTCGGCGTCGGTCAACTCTGGTCCGATGATGCCGGGCGGCAGTTTCCTTAAGTCGGTTTCCTTACCCTCGAAAGAATGTCCGCGATTGCTGTTCCCAAGCAGCGACACATCGAAGTTCGTCAGACCGGCCGCACAGCTTTCGGACGACTGTGCTTTCGTCGCGAGCCCGACGTTGACCGGGTCGAACGCACGGCTGCCTACGCAAAACGACATCGGCCGCTTGGCGTGCGGCACCAGCATGTCTCTCAGGGTCGGAACAGACCCGTTGTGCAGATAAGGAGCTGTTGCCCAAACACCGTCCAATGGTCGCGCCCGGTACTGAGTGAAAAGCTGTCCCAGCTATTTAGGTTCATCGAGGGTACGATCAAGCATGTCATGCCGACCATCGTTGCCGAGATCGCCTATCAAAGCCTTGGAAGCGAAAAGCTGGTTGATTTTATCGATGAGCAGATACGCAGCGAGAAGACATCTGCAATTCGCACGCTGCTCTGCTCTTTCATGTTGCTCGAGATCGACTCGTTCCCTAGCTATAACCAGGATAAGTGAGTTTTACGAATCGGAAGATACGCCACGGTGGGTGACAGCTGTCATAACCGAGCGCCTGTACAGCTATTATCGGCAACGACCTCTGGCGGGCGCAACACGCAAAAAATTTGAGGAACTTGTTGTGACGCTAGAAATGCGCTTGGCCGGTAAATCTCGTCCAAGAGTTCGAGGAAATTATTTATCCGCCTTGAAGAAGAAGGCATTCAAAGAACCAAAGTCCTAAACTCTTATTCTGGATGAAGCGCCTCCTACAGTCAAAGATCGAGCCATGTCGCTGGACTTGCGGCGCGGATGGGGCGGCGGACTCGATCATGGCCATGGATCGCCTCAAGGGTCGCGCATGGCAACCGAAAGGCTACCATACGCCGGCCAGCTGATCGTTAGGGTCGCGCCGGGCGGCGATCATGGTTCGATGAACGCCGCTGCGCGCGGATCACGCCCGGCCTGCCTTGACCAGATCGAACCACCGCTTCAGGTGCGGATGCGCGCACCAGTCGATCCGTCGTTGATCGACCGGGAGCGGTAGCCCGCGGGTCGCTTCGTCCGATGTCGATACGTTGCGCCACGCCTTCGATCTCGCCCAGGCCATCCTGGACAACAAGCATCTCGACGTGGACTATAAGACCTTCTCGCGACGGACGGTGAGGCACAGCAAGACGCTGGAACGCGTTGAAGGCGTCGTGGTTCGGCTCCTGAGTGGCGTCCTCGAGTTTCCTCCGGGCGCGCGGCCCCGCGAGGCACTGCGGGCGATCGGGCTGGAACGCTTTGCCCCGCCGCTGCTGATCGCGGGTAAGATCGATCTTCTTGGGGCCGATCTCTCCGGAGCCACTCCGCTCATCTCGGGATCGCGCCTAAGGAGGCAGATCATGTCCGCTTCCGGGAGCCGCCGGCGTATGTTTTGACGATCGAAAACTTGGCAAGCTTCAACAGGCACGTCGCCGAGGCCGACGCCGCTCGACTGGGTGCTACGCTGTATGTTGGCGGGTATCCCTCGCTTGCCAGCCAACAGGCCCTGCGCACGATCTCGGCAATGGTGTCCGAACAAACCCCGATCTTTCACTGGTCGGATATCGATCCGGACGGCACCTGGATATTCCACACGATGGAGCGCGCCGTCGGACGACCGATCCTGCCGCATCTCGGGGCGGGCGCCGACCAAAAAGTCCGCACCCGCTCGTTGCCCACCAAACTCCGGCATCGCTTCACTGGCGGCATACTTGGCCAAAGATGGATCCAAGATCCTCGAGCAGGAGGAGCTTGATCCGATTCTTCCTACGCCCACGTAGGCGTTCGGACTGACGAGGGCGCCAGCTTGCGTAACGGGCACGCTTGGCCATTGACGTAAGCGGCTCGGTGACAAGCTGGAGCTCTTGCTGGCCGAGAGCTTGAGGGGGCGCATGAGACCGGCGCGTTGCGGACGCGCGATCTCAAGCAGCGACGGTGGAGACCACCGTTCAGCCCAAGACCATCACCTCCCGACCGATGCCAAGCTGGAATATGCGGCGATTAACCAATCGGCTGGCCCGCGAGTGCGGCCTTAAGTTGCGGCAATCTTATCTGCGCATCGGCTCAGGCGCCTCTCAGTCATCGAGCCGTGAATGGCCACATGAAGAGCGACGGGCATCTCGGTCGCTGCCATCTCAAAGGGCCGGGAGGGGGACGCCGCCAACATCGCCTTCACCGCCGTCGACCACAATCTCCGCCTCACCCTCAGCCTGGCTGAGGCTTTCGTTGGGCCTAATCCGCAACGCCTTGTTGCTGATGCTCGCGGTCGCGCTCGAGCTTCGTCCTGCAATATGGCGGGTTGAGAGACCAGATTGTTTGCGGATCGAGAAAGGTTGCGGCAATGCATCAAGCACTCGTCCCTCTTAAAAGCAGCACAATCAAGAACAAGATCGAGGCGTCCGTGCCGCAAGGTGAGATTAACAGAGGGATTCGAACGAGCTACTATGCATCAGCTCGGGCGGTTGGCCCGGCTCGGCCCTCGTTTGTAGGCTGGCTGCGCGGGGTCTGAACATGGGCCTGCATTGATCATCTCCCCATGGCTTTTGCAACGGCTGCTGTAACGCTGTTTTCTTGACTTACCCAAAAATACCCAACTTCGATCTGAATGGGTGCATAAGGGCGGAAAATCACGGCTAGCGTTACCAACACTCGCGGCCCTGGAAGACGACAGGCACGTGAACTTGAGGGCCGAAGAGCCCAGAGGAGGGACCAATGCCAAGGACGCTAGCCGCACCGCGCGGCCATTCTTACCATTTCGTCAAAGCCGCTCTGATTTGCTCAACTCTCTTGTCCGGTGCGGCCGCATCTTTCGGCCAGGCCAAAGCGGAGGATATCAACTGGCGCCAGTTCGAGGGCGCTTCGATCGTTTGGGCTTACGACATCCATCCATATGCTGACGCGGTTGCAGCACAGCTTCCTGAGTTCGAGAAGTTGACGGGCATCAAGGTGACGCCCGAGCTTTATCCGGACGATGCCTATTGGAATAAGCTGACCATCCAGCTGAGCACAAAATCGCCCTCGTGGGATGTCGTCGGCACAGGAATTCAACCGGCTTGGGATCTTGCGCCCGGTCAACTGCTTGAGCCGCTCGACCGCTATCTGAACGACCCTAAGCTCACATCGGCAAGCTATGACTACAAGGACTTCTTCCCCGCATTGCGTGACGCGCTGACTTGGCAAGTCAATGGCGGGCAGATCGAACCGGGCCGGGGTCAGGTGTGGGCCATCCCGCACGGGTTCGAAAACATCCAATTGTTCTACCGTAAGGACATTCTTGACAAACACGGTATCAAGGTTCCGACAACCCCGCCGGAAATGTCGGCGGCATGCGAAAAGCTAAAATCTGCCGATCCCGCGATCACGCCCCTGGGTGTGCGAGGAGTGCGCTTTTGGAGCAGCATCCACACGGCCGCGATCTCAATCGCCAAGTCCTATGGTGTACACGACTTCGTCGTCAAGGACGGCAAGTTGGAAACCGGTCTCAATTCTCCCGAGTCGATCGCCTTCCACAAAGACTACGTGGAGATGATCAAGAGGTGTGCTGCCCCATCCTTTGCCAACGACAACTGGTACCAAGTGGTCGATGGCATCAATTCGGGTCGGACAGCGATGGCGATCGATTCTAACATGTTCGGGTTCTGGAACGATGTTGCCGGCAAGCCCGCTTCGGGCAAGATTGCCTTCGCTCCGCCACTGCGAGCTCCGAACGGCAAGACTTTCGAATCGAACATCTGGATCTGGTCCCTGGCCATGAATGCTGCTTCCCAGAAAAAGGGAGCGGCCTGGCTCTTCATTCAGTGGGCGACGTCAAAGCAGGTCGAGCTGAACGGTGCCATCGCCGGCAAGCTCGTCAACTCGCCGCGCGCTTCGACCTGGAGCGACAAGGTTTGGCTCGACTATGCGGCTAAACCGGAATTCACAAATTTCGTGGATACCTTCAAGAGTGTTCAGGACCGGGCTGCGCTCGCCTTTACGCCGCGCGTAGGGTTTGCCGAGGCCATGAACGCCTGGGCAGTTGCCATGCAGAAGATGGTTAATGGTGCGGACGTGAAGGCGACATTGGCCGACCTCGCCTCCGAGATTCGCTCCTCCATGTAAGGCAACCGGGGAGCGGCATCACCGGATTGCCGCCTCCACTACCCCCGCGTATCTTTCGAGAAGTGAGCGATGAACCTTCGAGGCATCGACGCAACCGTGATGCTACAATCATCGGTAGGCCAACTGGCACCGCCCAAAAAAGAGCAGGTGCAAAGCGCCGGGCAGCATGCTCTTGACTGGTGGAGCCTTGCTGCGATTGCTCCCGCGATCATCATACTGCTCGGATTTCTTTTTCTGTTTTTCTATGGCGTCTTCCAATCGCTGACCGATCTCAAGTTTGGCCGTCCCCTGGTTCGTTTCATTGGGGTCACCAACTATGAAGTGGCAATCAAGACTCAAGATTTCTGGAACAGCATGCGGGCGACCACGGTGTATGCCTGCTCCGCGGTCCTCGCGGAAGCGTTCTCTGGGCTTGCGCTCGCCAAATTGTTCGCAAGCCGCGTGTTTCTTGCACAATTGATGCGGCCTGTCATTCTCCTTCCGTTGGTATTGCCGCCCATGAGCGTCGCCCTGATGTGGACCACAATGATGGATCCACAAAACGGGATTCTGAACTATTTGCTTTCGCTCGTCGGGATCGGCCGCTTCGCCTGGATTTCGGACGCCGGTACGGCGATGTTCTCGCTAGTTCTCATCGACATATGGACTTACACACCATTTTTTGCGCTCATCATCTTCGCCGGTTTGCAGGGCATTAACGAGGAGATCAGAGAAGCCGCGCGGATCAATGGCGCTAAGGGTTGGGCGACGTTCCTCCATATTGAGCTTCCACTTATTGCACCGTATATCCTGATCGCCGCAGTCTTTCGGCTGATCGAGTCGCTCAATCAGTTCGATATCATCTTCGGAACAACCCAGGGCGGTCCAGGTGACAGTACCTCCGTGCTCTCGGTTCGCGCCTACATCACAGCCTTTCAAAACCTCGCCTTCGGGCGTGGTGCCGCGCTCATGGTTGTCAACTGGTTGATCGTGCTTCTCGGGACCTTGGCCATGGTAAAATTGTGGCGGTTGGTTCGGCAGCGCGTAAGCTAGAGGAGGCTGGCAATGCGCTTCAAACGCTTAACGCCCGCAAGCTTGTTCCTTAATGGACTGGTTGTTGTCTGTACGCTCATCCTGACATTTCCCCTGGTCTGGATCGTGATGATGTCGCTGAAGCAGCAGGCCGAGGTCATGACCTTGCCGCCGCGCTTTGTCTTCACTCCAACATTTGAAAACTTCCGCGTTTTGTTCGATGCCGCCCAGGCCGGGGCGACAAGCTACGGCACCATCAAGGTTGATTTCCTGACGCCGGTCGCCAATAGCGTCGTGATATCGCTTGGCGCGGTGCTCGTATCGCTGATCGCCGGCGTACCCGCAGGTTACGTCTTGGCAAGACGTGATATCCCTAGGAAGGAGGACATCGCGTTCTTCATTCTGGGCTTCCGCTTCGCGCCGGCACTCCTTGTCGTTATACCGCTGTTCAGCGTGTTCCAAACAGTTGGCCTTTATGACACTTATCTCGGCATGATCTGGGTTTATCAGGTCGTCACGCTGCCAATGATCATCTGGCTAAGCCGATCATATATCGAGGACATCCCAAAGGACATTGAGGAGGCGGCGGCCATGGATGGTGCAAAGCCGTTCCGTGTAGTCTGGCACATCGTTCTTCCGCTTCTAAAGCCCGGCCTAATCGGCGCTTCATTGCTCATTTTCTTGCTTGCCTGGCACAATTTCGCTCTCGGCCTGATCCTCAGTTCGACGAAAGCACCGGTCACCGTGGCCCTGCTCAAGCTGCTTAATCCAGGCGTTCAGTTCTATCCGGTCATGGCTGCGGGTTTGGTGGTGACCATGATTGTGCCGATCGTCCTGATTATCCTTGGCCAGCGTCATCTCGAACGTGGCCTTACCTTCGGGGCCGTGAAATGAGCCCCAGACCATTGATGTTCTTCGGAACGACCAATCTTGACCTCTGCTTCAACGTCGAGCGGCTTCCAACGCCGGGTGAAAGCCTGATGGGAAGCTTAAAGCAGAATGCGGGAGGCAAGGGCGCAAATCAGGCGGTCGCCGCCGCTCGATTGGGGCTTCGGCCGAGCTTCTACACCCGGCTTGGCGATGATGACGCTGGCCGATCGTTGCTGCAAGCGCTGCGTGAGGCAGGTGTCCGCCTTGATGCCATTGAGGTATGCCCGGGGGAGATATCCGGTTCTGCTCTTGTCCTCGTCGGCGACGACGGCTCCAACATGATTGTCATAGACCCGGGAGCCAATGCAAATGTCACTCCGAGCATGGTCGAGAAGGCGGCCGAATTCATTGAGCGGGACGCAATCGTCGTTGCCGAAATGGGCATGCCGGTCCCCGCGCTCAATCACCTTTTTGCATTGAAGAGCGTCAAGGAATTCGATCTTATTTTCAATCCGGCCCCCGTGAGGGCGGGCCTGTCGCCCGCGGCGTGGAGGAGTGTCGATTTCGTCACACCAAACCAGACGGAAGCTTTCGAGCTCACCGGTGTCGAGGTGCATGACTTCGACGGCGCCGCTCATGCGGCTGGAAAGCTTCTCGATCTCGGGCCGAAGGCAGCGCTGATCACGCTAGGTGCGCAGGGAGCCTACTACGCCGATGCCAGCGCGACTTTCGCGCTCCGCGCATTTCCTGTGAAGGTCGTTGATACGACCGCGGCGGGGGATGCCTTTAATGGAGCTTTCGCAGCCTCTCTTGCTCATCGGTTGCCGATACGAGAAGCGATCAAAAAGGCGCTCGCGGTTGCCGCCTTATGTGTGACGCGACGCGGCGCCCAAAGATCGATGCCTAGCAGTTGGGCCGTCGACGAATTTCTGAATTCTCAATCGATCTTGGAGTTGGAATGACCGAACAGTTCTCAGTTGCAGACAGGACCGTGCTTGTGACCGGTGCAGGTGGAGGCATTGGCTCAGCCATAGCTAATGCTTTCCGTCAAGGCGGTGCGAACGTCCTGGCAACCGACGCGAATTTGGAAAACCTGCGAGTCATTCTGACTCGTTTGCCGCACGGCAATGGCATCCTGCCGATGAGCATGGATGTGTCACGAGAAGATGATGTCGGCAGGGTGCTTGATGAGATCGCCAAGCGCTTCGGCAGGCTCGATGTCCTGATCAACAACGCCGGAATAAAATCGGCTCAGGCGCTTCTGACCGGAAATGCCGATCGAATCGAAAAAACCATCCAGATCAATTCCGTCGCAGTGCTTCGTTGCGCGAAGCTGGCGATCGAGCGCTTCATGAAGAGCAAAGGCGGCCGCATCGTCAATGTCGGGTCCTCGTTGTCATCTCAAGGTGCTGTTTTCAACTACCAGGCTGGCGGTGCCGACTATTGCTTGTCAAAAGCCATCGTGCACGATGTGACAAAGCTGCTCGCTTATGAATGTGCTCCGTTCAAGATCAACGTCAACGCGATTGCTCCCGGGATTATCGATACACCCTTGCACGGGCGTCCGCGGGAGGAAACCGAAGCGCGCCATAGTGGCCGAATTCCGCTGGGCCGGGTCGGACTGCCGGAAGATATCGCAGGGCTTGCGGTGTTCCTGGCCAGCCCCGCAGCTTCCTACATGACCGGGCAGATTGTCCATGTGAATGGTGGGATGCTGATGAATGGTTAGCCTCAGCTCTAAGATCAACTGGCCGCCGATAGAAGGGATTATCTCCGATCTGGATGGCGTCGTTTATCGTGGCGGCACCGCAATAGCGGATGCCATAGAGGCGTTTACGAGATGGCAGAAAGCAGGCGTGCCATTCTGCTTTGCGACGAACAATTCAACGCATACCCCGGAGGACGTCGTCGGCAGGCTGAGAGGATCTGGTCTTTCGATCGCACCGTCTCAGGTCGTTACAAGCGCTATCACCGCCGCAGAACTCGTTCGAACCAATTATCCGCACCTAACGCGAATCTATGTCATCGGAGCTTCCTCGCTTGTGACGGCCATGCGAGATGTTGGGCTGGAGGTCACGAACCGAGCGCCCGAAGCCGTCGTGATGGGGCTTGACCGGGACATCACGCATGAGAAGCTGCGAATTGCGGTTGAGTCGATCCTCAATGGAGCTGTGTTCATAGGAACCAATCCCGATCTTCTGCTGCCGACGGCCAGCGGGTTCGAACCTGGCGCTGGTGCGACCATTGCAGCTGTGGCCGCTGCTACGCAAGTGCAGCCTTCGATCGTTGGAAAGCCGCAAGTGCCGATGATCGAGACAGCGCTCTCACGCCTCGGTACGAAGCGCGGGTCGACCATCATGATCGGAGATCAAGTTCCTACTGATATTCAAGCCGGAAAGAGGGCGGGTCTTGCCACGGTGCTTGTTACAACCGGCGTGCCAACGCGTCAGGATCCGTCCTTGATGGCTCCCGACTTCATCGTATCGAGCTTGCGCGAGATTGAGGTGAGTGCTGCTCGCGCGGCTCAACCGCGACAGAGGAGGGCATAATGGCCGACGTTCGCCTGGAGGGCCTCAAGAAGACTTTTGGGACAATCGAGATCCTGCGTAATATCGACCTGACTATCGATCACGGCGAATTTGTCGTCTTTGTTGGTCCGTCCGGGTCGGGCAAATCCACGCTTCTGCGCATGATTGGCGGGCTCGAGCCCATCAGCGGTGGGCGGCTCCTCATCGACAATGAGCTCGTCAACGACATCGATGCGGCCGATCGCAACCTCGGCATGGTCTTTCAAAGCTACGCTCTCTATCCGCATATGACGGTGAAAGAGAACCTGGCCTTTCCCCTGCGCATGGCCAAAGCCGGGAAAGCCGCGATCGCCGCCAAGATAGCCAAAACAGCATCGCTATTGCAGATCGACCATCTATTGGAGCGCAAGCCTCGACAACTTTCAGGAGGGCAACGCCAGCGCGTCGCAATCGGGCGCGCCATCATGCGAGAACCAAAAGTTTTCCTGTTCGATGAGCCGCTCTCCAACCTGGACACCGATTTGCGCGTGCAGATGCGGGTTCAGATCGCCAAGCTCCACAAGCAGCTCGGAAATACCATGATCTACGTGACGCATGACCAGGTGGAGGCGATGACCATGGCTGACAAGATCGTGGTACTCAAGGACGGCAACATCGAACAGGTCGGCAGCCCGCACGATCTGTATCACAATCCCGCTTCGCGCTTTGTTGCAGGATTCATCGGCTCGCCCAAGATGAACTTCCTGGGCGGCAAGGTCGAAGCAGCTCATGAACATGGCATGGATGTCCGGTTGGACGCCGGGCCCACGATCTCCGTTCCGGTCCAGCCGGACCAGATGCTGGTTGGCAAGCCGGTCACTGTTGGAATTCGCCCGGACGACTTCTCCTCGTCAATGCCCGGGCAGCAGGAGATCTCGATTGAACTTGGGGTCGATTTCGTCGAGCATCTCGGCAGCGTCACGTACATCTACGGTAATGCCGGAAACGAAGCTCTCGTCGCCAGGGCGCCACACTCCGGTTGGCCCAAAGGCGCCTCCAAGTTCACCCTCACCGCCGCTCCAGCCGATTGCCACTTGTTCATGGGCAATGGAAAGGCGGTATGGCGGTTGCACGCACCTGCGAGTTGGAGCTAGTCTTCACGTAGAGCCGTGCGATGATGCGCGGCTCAGGATCGACAGGCGGACGGCTGAGGTGAAGGGAGCCGGTATCAGGCAGTTCTTCCGCAATTCCCGTTCGTTTGTCCTTGGTGCGGGGATCGGGTCGGGCATGACCGCCAGAGCCGCCGAGCGGGCGGGGGCCGATTTCGTGCTCGCGCTCAATGCGGGCCGTTTTCGTGCCATGGGTGGGGCCTCGCCTGCCTCGATCCTCCCAATCCGCAATAGTAACGAATTCGTGGCAAGCTTCGGACGGACCGAAATTCTGCCCAGCACGAAACTGCCGGTCTTCTTCGGCACCTGTACATTCGACCCCGAGCTCGATGTTGATCGTTGGCTCGATCGGATCATCAAATGGGGATTTGCCGGCGTGACCAACTTCCCATCGGTCATACACATCGACGATGAGCGCAGGTCATTGCTCGAGAAGTGTGGTCTTGGTTACTCCCGGGAAATCGAGCTCCTCGTGAAAGCTGCAAAACGCGGCCTGATGACAATTGCCTATACGCGCAGTCAATCCGAGGCGCGTCGAATGGTCGAAGCGGGCGCCGAGGCCATTTGCATCAACTTCAATCTAAACCGCGCGATTGAAAGCGGAGCCGATCCGTCGGTCAGCCTGTCTGAACTTGCAGCGCGTACGAGCGCCGTTGCGCGCGTTGCTCAATCCGTCAACAAGAGCACCATCTGCCTGCTTGGGGGCGGCCCCATTACGAAGCCGGACGAACTCCTCGACATCTGCCGCGAGACCGGAATCCAGGGTTTCATCGGAGGCTCTTCGCTGGACCGCGTGCCTCTGGAGATGTCGGTCCTCGAGGTGACGTCGGGCTTCAAGACCATCCACCTGTTGCGCGAGAAGGTGGATCTACTCGAACGGCAGCTGCAGTTGAGTGGTTTCAGGCACGGCGTGATCGCGCAGTCCTCGGCAATGAAGCGCATCCTTGAGATCACCAGACGCGTTGCGGCGACCCCCCGCCCGGTCCTCATCTGGGGGGAGGCCGGCTCTGGCAAGCGTAGAATAGCAACCCTGGTTCACGCGTTTAGCGACCGCAGGCACGCCAAAACGGCGTTGTTTCATTGCCGCCCCGGTCCGGCGATGGATATACTTGGCCCGTTGTTCGGCGCCGAGCGTCTTGAGAGCGGCAGACGCCAATTGTCACTCCTGGAGGCGTCGAGTGACGGTGCCGTCGTGCTATTGCATGTCGACCAACTTTCGCGCGATGGACAGGAGCGCCTTGCCGATTACCTCGAGACAGGCGGATTTACCCCTCTGAACGGGGTAACTGTCATGCGTTCCAACGCCCGGATCATTGCCACCGCGACCGTGGCCCGAGGCGCTGGTCTTGAAACGGTTCTGTGCGCGCGGCTTCTCGACCTTTTTACCGGGCTGGATGTCCAATTGCCTTCGCTACCCGACAGGCTTGAAGATCTGCCGCAACTCGTTCAACACTTCACCGTCGAAGCCAAAGGAGATTCCAGCGCCCAGACGCTCACGATAGAAAACTCTGCATTCCTTGCGCTCGCCGGGCACGATTGGCCAGGCAATTTGCGCGAGTTGCGGCAGGTCGTGAACCAGCTCGTGACCTTGCCATCAAGTCACATCACCGGTGAGGTGCTAAAGCCGTTGTTGGAGCCACCTTTTGGCGCACGGCCCGCGGCCTCGCTGTCCGAGCGAGACTGGATCATCGAGGGCTTGAAGAGAAACCGGCTTCACCGCGGCAAGACTGCTCGCTCTCTCGGGCTTTCGCGCAAAACCCTCTACAATAAAATCAAGAAACTGCGGATCCTCGAATAAGGCCTCATGCCCGTCGTAGCGGCTGCTTGGCCGTGGCGGCCTGCTCCAGGGAGAACCTCGGTACCGACGACGATCCATGAGAGCCAAGGCTTACGAGCCCGATATCCGATCCAATCGGCAGCGCAAGCGCCTCGGGTCGCAGATAGACGGCCCCATCCAGCTGCGAACCAAGCCGTTGCTCCGCTGCTGTCATCTTTGCCTCGTCCGCCGCGATAAACAGGACTTTGAACCCGCGCCTTGCAAACCACTCCATACGGCGAAGCTCGAGCTCCTGACCGCGATCGAGCGGCACTCCTGCCGATGTCCGTTCAATCATGCAGGCTGGCGGAAAATTCGTCACTCCGGTCATCTTTGCATCCTGTAACAGATCTCCGAGATCTTCCCAGCAGGCAAAGGGATCGATCATGACGACGGCCGCATAGCAGCAAGGGGGCGCCTTGGGGCTCGCGTGCAAGTCCCGCACGAGGCAGTCGTTCCAGTCGATGACAGGAAGTGTAGCCATGACGAGCATGGCATTCTGCGGAAGAGTCCGCAGTGACGGCGCATAGATCGTTATCTGATCACCGCGAGGCGAGGGGAGACTTGCGGCAAGGCGACCAAAGACATTGGCTCTCACGGTTCTACCCAATCCTACCCATTTGAACCTTTCGCCGATCTTACACGCCATTCCATCGAGGTCTAGACCACCACTCGTCGATCTTTGGGGGAGCAATGTCATGTCTTTCTTCGGCGGGGGAGCCGGGCTCGGCTGGATGCGATGAACGCTAACGCCGTCATAGCCGTTCTTGCTTGAGTAGCCTCTCCGCGCCTTGCTGTGAGCCGGATACGATTTGCCGATGCTGCCCGAGTTCGGCTCGTTCTGAAAAAGGGCCCGTGAAGCGTCTCGGGTAGAAAATTCCGGGCGAGCTATCGCTGCGTCCTACGGATCCGCTAGCAGACCGGCTCGTCTGCTTCCTCCCTGACTCGCGCCGCTGCTGGAAGATTCCGGCAGCGGCATCTTTTTGTCTCGGAGCGCGCCGACGATGCGGGCGGCCCAAACCACAAAGCTCCGCCAGCTGACGCTCGCCTCCTTGCAAAGGGGAGAGGCGGCTTCCCTCGTCACGGTGGCGCTCAGGATGAAGCGGCTGCTGCTATGGCCGCTTGGCAGCTACCCAACTTTACCCAATCGCGCTCGTATCCGGGCTTATGGGCCATTTCACTCCGATCTAGACCTCCAGGTGTCCAGAAGCGTCCAGGAGGAAGATCGTGTCTCACCATTACGCGGACGACGAAAGGTCGATCCGGGATGGTCAGCGGTGCGATCCTGCGGGCATGGCCGCGATCGTCGCAACCCTGGACACAAAGGGCCGCGAAACCGCTTATCTCGCGCGCGTCATCGAACAGTGGGGCCGCAAGACTCTTACGATTGATGTAGGCACATCAAACCGGAGGAACAGCAGCGATGCACGCGTGGTTTCACCCGCCGAGGTCTTGCGGGAAATAGCTGCAAGCGCGCGTGAAGAGGTCAAGGAGCTCCTCCGATCAGGTGCGATCGACGCCATCGTCGGCGTGGCGGGCGGCAAAGGCAGCGCGGTCTTCGGTGAAGTTGTATCGGATTTGCCGTATGGATTCCCGAAGCTACTGGTGAGCAGCGCGAGGCCAGCCCTCCTGGCCGAATTGGCCCTCCACAACGACATCATCCTCTATCCGACCCTGGTCGATCTTTTCGGGATCAACGCGTTCACCGAACGCGTTCTGGACAATGCGGGGCGGGCCATTGCGGCGATGCGCTATGTGCCCGCTCAGGATCGGCGGAAGAAGAAGACGGTTGCGATCACGGCCTTTGGGGTCACGACGCCGGCGGCAAATCGCTGTGTCGCGCGGCTGGCAGAGGCAGGCATCGACGCGATTGTCTTTCCGGCCAATGGCGCCGGGGGCCGCAAGATGGAGCAGCTCGTGTCCGCCGGCGAGTTCGATGCGGTGCTCGATCTGACCACAACCGAGCTCGCTGACGAGCTTGTCGGCGGCACCGCTAGTGCGGGTCCGGGTCGGCTCAAAGCAGCATCTCGCCGCATGATTCCGCAGCTCATCGCCCCGGGGGCCGTCGATATGGTAAATTTTGGCCCTCCCTCGAGCGTGCCTGCCGAGTTCAAGGAGCGCCAATTCTATTCGCATACCCCCTTCACGACGCTCATGCGTACGACC
This sequence comes from Bradyrhizobium sp. B039, assembly GCF_038965675.1. NCBI lineage: Bacteria > Pseudomonadati > Pseudomonadota > Alphaproteobacteria > Hyphomicrobiales > Nitrobacteraceae > Bradyrhizobium > Bradyrhizobium sp. B039. The sequence goes on along the minus strand of NZ_CP152416.1, from coordinate 7,619,896 downwards.
GTCTCGGAGAATGAGCGCATAGGCAGGCTCACAGCCGAGCGCCTTTCGCAAGCAAAGGCGCCCGCCCTCGTTCTGTGGCCGGTCAAGGGGGTCTCTGACTATGACCGGGACGGCGGCATCTTTCGAAACCCTGAAGCCGATAGGGCCTGGTTCGACGCGGTCAGGCGACATCTGCCGCGATCGATCATCGCCCGCGAGCTGGATTGTCACATCAATGATCCGGAATTTGCGGAGGCGGCCGCATCGTGGATCGTCGAACAATTGACACCAGGAGGTTCATCAGTTGCGGATGTTTGATCGGGCCGAAATACTCGCAAAGATCACAGCTCAAGTTGAGGCTGGAAAGGCAGTGCTTGCCGCGGCGAGCAGTTGCGGCCTCGTCGCAAAATGCGCAGCTCTCGGCGGCGCCGACATGCTCGTGGTCTACAGCACCGGGCTGTCGCGGTTGATGGGGCTGCCGACGAGCCGGATCGGCGATTCCAATGCGCGCACGCTCGAGCTCGCGGCGGAGATCCGCAACGTCGTCTCCTCGGTTCCTGTTATAGGCGGTGTCGAGGCCTGGGATCCCCTCCGGCTCGAGCTCGATGATCTCTTGGACAAGTTCTGGGCTGCCGGATTCTCCGGCGTGATCAATTACCCGACCATTTCAACGATGGGTGAGAAATGGCGCGAGCGTCGTGGCCGCGTCGGGCTCGGCTTCGAGCGTGAGGTCGAGCTGATCGCGGCGGCCCGCAAGAAGAACATCTTCTCCCTCGCCTATGTCGCAAGCCCGCACGATGCCAAGGCGATGGCAGCCGCGGGAGCCGACTGCATTGTCCCACATGTCGGCGCAACGCGCGGCGGGCTTGTGGGTCATGAGGCGGGACAGTCGATCGAAGAGGCCATCAGGCGCATCAACGAGATCAATGCTGCCGCTCAAGCCGTTCGGCCGGAAGTCATCCTTCTCTGCCATGGCGGGGCAATCGCCGAGCCCCAGGATACCTCGGAAGTCTACCGGTCTACCGGATGTGTCGGTTTCGTTGGCGCCTCCTCCATCGAACGGATTCCGATCGAGCGGGCGGTGAAAGCTGCAGCCGAAGAATTCAAAGCCGTTCCGCTCCCGCGAAAGCGTCAGCAATCAATGCAGAAATCTGCACCGAGGCACGAATGAACAACCCGATCACCAAATTGAAACCTAGTACCGCTTCCTCCTCCAAAGCGAACAAGCCGACGCACGATTGGGAGACGGACGTGCTCGTGATCGGCAGCGGCGCTGCCGGGCTGTCCGCGGCGCTCTATGCGGCAAAAGCCGGACTTCGCGTGACGGTATGCGAGAAGTCTGGCCGGCTCGGTGGCACGACCGCCCTCTCGAACGGCATGATCTGGGTTCCATGCTCAATGCAGGCTCGAGCGGCGAAAATCGATGATTCGATTGCGAATGCGAAGATCTATCTGCAACACGAACTTGGCGATTACTATCGTCCCGACTTCGTGGATGCCTATCTTGAAGACGGCCCAACGGCGCTCGCCAGCTTGGAGAATGGGGGTGAAGTCAAGTTCACACTGGCCTCCGCTCCGGATTATCATTCGAGCCAGATCGGCGGGATCGACATGGGCCGGACGCTGAGCCCCGCACCTTACGACGGACGGCTTCTCGGCAAGGATTTCGACCTGATAGGTGATCCGATTCGCGTCGTGCTCGGCGGCATGATGATTTCGTCCGGCGAGGTCAGAAGCTTTCTCAATCCCTTCCAGTCGGCTGCCTCGCTCAAGCACGTCCTTCGCCGGGTCAGCCGCTACGCAGGCGACCGGCTGCGCTACAGGAGGGGCACTGAACTCAGTGGCGGCAATGCTCTGATCGCGCGGTTATTGGCAAGCCTTCGCAGATACGACACTGAAATCTGGCCAAGCTGCCCAGCGGTTGATCTGATGAGGGAGGGAGGGAGAGTTACTGGCGCACTCCTCAAGCGGGATCGCACGGATCTCCGCGTCCGAGCCTCGCACGGAGTAATCCTGGCAACCGGTGGCTTTGCGCGGAACGGTAAATTGCGAGCCCAGCTCAGCCGAGCCCACCAGCACAATGATACGCTGGCCCACAGCGATGTCACAGGAGACGGCATTGCGCTCGCAGGCAGGCTCGGAGCTGCGATCGATAATGACGTTGCATCGAGTGGATTCTGGACGCCCGTGTCGATCCTCAGGAACGGCCGCTCCTCGCAAGTGGTCCCGTACGGCTGGCTCGATCGTGGCCGTCCAGGTGTCATCGCGGTGGGGCCAAATGCTAAGCGCTTCGTCAATGAATCCAATTCGTACCATGACATCTGTCTTGCCATGTTCAATAGCGGCTATCCGGCGGACAAGCGGTTCTATTTCATCTGCGACAAGGAATTCGTCCGCCTCAGAGGCATGGGACACCTGCTCCCCTGGCCCTGGACTTTGAGTATCAAGAAGTATGCCCGCTTGGGTTACATCGAGATTGGCCGGACGATTGCGGAGCTTGCGGCGGAATTGGGCCTCGACCCGCAAGAGCTCCAAAAGACCGTTGAAAAACATAATGCCCACGCAGCTGAAGGGCGCGATCCGCTTTTCAAACGCGGTGAATCGGCTTTCAACCGAACCCTGGGAGATCCCGCGGTCGGAAAGAAAAACCCGAACCTTGGAGCTATCAAGAACGGGCCATTCATTGCGCTCCCGATTGTCCCGGCGACCCTTGGAACTGCGACCGGCCTGTCAACGGATCCTGGCGGAAGGGTCCTAAATGGAAACGGCGTGCCGATCGCAGGTCTTTATGCCTGCGGCAACGACATGACTTCACCGATGCGTGGGATCTACCCTGGGGCCGGCATTACGATCGGACCAGCCATCGTGTTCGCCTACCGCGCGGTGAACAGCATCGTACAATCCACCCATCAGGGACAGACGGCGGCGGCATCCGGTGCATAAGTGCAGTGTTTTCACCTCTTGGTCCAGCAACGACGGACGGTGGAGAGAGCGAAAGTGCGCAACGTCGGCCAGCTCGCTTTGAATACCTTGTGAGCGGCCCTATCTCGTTTGATGCTGAACTTATCTTCTGAACTAGAGGGGCACGATGCGCCGCTCACGCCATGCCAAGATTGTCGCAACCGTTGGGCCGGCAACCGCATCACCTGAAAAGCTTTGTGCGCTCTATCTTTCGGGGGCTGATACTTTCACGCTGAACTTCAGCCGCGGGGACCCATGACGATCACGCCCGTGTGCTCGTCTCGATCCGTGCGCTGGAGCTGGAATTCAATCGGCCGATCGGCGTGCTGCAGGATCCGCAAGGCCCGAAGATCCGCAATGGCCGGCTCGATGAAGGCAAGCTCGCGCTGGATGCCGGGGAGACGGTCTGCTTCGCGCTAAGAGACAGGCGGGAAGCAGTCAATCCCGCGGCCTCATCCAGAAATATTCGCAGCCGCTTATCCCGGTCAGGCCCTGCTCATTGACGATGGGCGTTCGTCTAGCTAGTCGTCGAAAAGCTCGGTTCTGAACGGAGAATGGCGTGCGTTGTGATCGGCGGCGTCATCCGTGATCACAAGGGCGCCAGCCTTCCAGGCGCGCTGCTCAAGATCTCGCCTCTAACCAAGAAGGATCGAGTCTTGCGTTCGGCCTCGAGCTTGGCGTCGACTGGGTTGCTGTCCTTTGTTCAGAAACCATCTGACCTGGTCGAGGCACGAGCTTTGATCGGTGAGGCCGCCGGTGGCGTTGCCAAGATCGAGACCCCGATGGCGCTTGATCGTATTGGGATATGATCCACTTGTCAGACGCCATCATGGTCGCGCGAGGCGACCTCGGGGTTGAAATCCCCCTGAGGAGGTGCCGGGCCGGCAAAAGGAGTTCGTCAGGGCCTGCCGGCTTGTTGCCAAGCCCGTCATCGTCGCAACCCAGATGCTGGACTCGATGGTCACTGCGCCGACAGCGACCTTATCGTTGCCATCGATGCACGCTGTACCGCTCGGCAACAACTATGGCGGTGTAAGGGAGTGGCTCGGCGTGTGGATCGACGCGCATTACGATATACTCGCAAGGGAGCGGAGAGCCGCACGGGGATGCTGAACTGGTCGGTGAAGCAGTTGGCCGAGCGAAGCGGGTTATCGTGCGCCGTCATCAGGCGGCTCGAAGAGTACAATGACACGCCTCCCGCATCCGACGATCTGCTGCAGACTCTGTGGATCACGTTTGCGGGTGCGGGAATTGAATTCACATTTCCGCTGGTCGGCAAGCCAGGTGTTCGGCCACAATGACTTGATGCCTTCTCGGTGCTGAACTCACGGCCTGCGGCCATCGCAAATGGTGCGTCAGCTCTTCTGGTTTCCTCCGATAGTTCGATAAGCGCTAACGACGCGCGCGTTTGCGAGAGCCTGCGGTGAGGGCATGCGGATAGCTCTCTATCGCTTTTGGCTGCATCGAAATTGGGCTGGCGAGAACGGCCGGCGACCCGCCGTAGGACCTCTTTAACGTGTCCGCAATGTCGGTAGCCTGGCCAACATTACCCAACATTACTCAAAACTTCCTACGTTGATCTAGGCAATCTCGCGCCGCATGTCGTGAATGAAGCGCCGAGAGGCGGGCCGCCCAAGAAGCCCACCATCGCCTGCAACTCCCATTGCCGGGATGACCTTCCAGGAGCGCTCTCGTGCCAGCAGCCCTTCGCATTCCAACGTGCAGCTCAGGCCTTCGCGCGGTCGGCGTGAAGATGATTTACCCGCAAGCCCAAGGAATGTGACGCAGCAGCATGGATACGCTACTTATCGCGACCTTCGAGATTTTGAGCTTCGGTGCCATTGTTGTGCTGGTCGTGCTCGGTCTCGGGATCATTGCCAGCATGATGGGCATCTTCAACTTCGCCCAAGGCGAGTTCGTCCTGCTCGGCGCTTACGTCACTTATCTCATGCACAGCGTCGGTTTGCCGGTCCCGCTCGGCATGCTTGCCGCGCCCGTCGCGGTCGGCACGCTTGGTTTCGTCCTGGAAAAACTCGTGGTGCGCCGATTCTATGCCGCTCCAATCGTCGCCATGCTTGGCACCTATGCGCTGGGGCTGATCATTCGCGAAGCCGTGCGCGGCCTGACCGGGGGACTGTATCTCTCGGTGCCGGAGCCAATCAGTGGCTCTATCACGATCGGCAGTCTGCATTTCGCGGCCTGGCGCGGCGTCATCGTCATCATCACTTTGCTGGTCATGGCCGCGAGCCATGCACTGCTCGCCTACACCTCGTTCGGCCTGCGAGTCCGCGCCTCGCTGGAGAACCCACAGCTGGCGCGTGCCTCGGGCATCTCCACGGGCATGATCTACAGCGTCACCTTTGCATTTGGTGCGGCACTCGCGGGTCTCGCCGGCGCGCTGATCGTGCCGGTCTTTTCATTGTTCGCCGATCTCGGCATCCGCTTTCTTATCCAGGGTTTCGTTGCCGTGATGGTCGGTGGCGTCGGGTCCTTCGCCGGCCCAGTCGCTGGCGCCAGCGTCATCGGCACGTTCAGTGCCTGGCTGCCTTGGCTGATGTCACCGGTTATCGCCGACGTTCTGGTGTTCGTGCTTGCCATCATTTTCATCAAGTTCCGGCCGCAAGGCCTTGTTTCGGGAAGAGGGGTCAACCGATGATCAACGCCAGCCGTCAACTGAGCCGCCGCCGCTTTCTCGGCAATTTCGCCTTCGCCTCCGCCGCCATCGCGGCGGGTCCGGGCAGCTGGATAATTCGCCCGGATTGGGCAAATGCTGCGGAAGGCCCGATCAGGCTTGGCATTGCGACCGATCTTACCGGGTCACTTGGCTTTGCCGGCAACACCGACGCCAATGTCGCTCGCATGCTGGTCAAGGAGATCAACGACTCCGGCGGCTTGTTGGGACGCCCGATCGAACTCCTGATTGAGGATACTGCCTCCGACGAATCCGTCGCCGTGGGGAATGTGCGAAAGCTGATCCAGCGAGACAAGGTCGACTTGGTGATTGGCGGTATCTCGAGCTCGATGCGCAATGCGATCAAGGACGTCATTATCTCTCGCGGCAAGACGCTCTATATCTATCCGGAAGGTTACGAAGGTAAAGAGTGCACGCCCTATCTGTTCTGCACGGGACCGGTACCGGCACAGAATTGTGACCAGTTCATTCCCTGGTTGATCAAAAATGGTGGTAAGCGTTTTGCCCTGCCTGGCTCCAATTATGTTTGGCCGCAAACAATCAACGCCTATGCACGCAAGGTGATCGAGAGCAGCGGTGGCGAAGTCGTCTTTGAAGAATACTACCCGCTCGACCAGATTGACTTTTCCTCCACAGTTAGCCGGATCATATCCAACAAAGTCGACGTGGTTTTCAACGCCATTGTCCCGCCCGGCGTCAGCCCGTTCTTTAAACAGCTCTATCAAGCCGGCTTCTCCAAAAACGGCGGGCGGCTGGGGTGCGTCTATTACGACGAAAATTTCCTGGAAATGAACCAGGCCCAAGAGATTGAAGGGCTCGCGAGCAGCCTCGACTACTACAAGGTGCTTGCGGCGGAGGATCCGGTAAGCGCCAGGATTCAATCGGCCTACGACAAACAATTTCCAGCCAAGTTCCGGTTCTCGGCAGGCAGCGCCGCGACCGGCACCTATCGAGGATTAAAGCTGTGGGAGGCTGCAGTGAAGGAGGCCGGCACAATTGACCGCGACGCGGTAGCCGCCGCCCTCGACCACGCGAAGATTGCGGAAGGGCCGGGCGGGCCTGCCGAAATGGCGCCCGGCAAGCGCCACTGCAGGATGAACATGTACATTGGAGTGGCGAAGGGCGGCCAGTACGAGATTGTCGCGCGTAGCGCCGGCCTGGTCGATCCGAAGGAGTGCTGATGTCATCGACCGGCACTGGCACACAGCCCCCGCCACACGTGATTGAAGCTGCTCGTTCGCCCGTCATGGCATCTGCCATCGCAGGGCGAACGAAGGTGCTTCCAATTCTCGAACTGGCATTGCTGATTGCCGCTTCGATCGCACCGCTCGTCCTGCGGGATTACATCACTGTCTATGCAACGCGAGTGCTCATCCTGTGCCTCTTCGCGTTGTCGTTCGACCTGGTGTGGGGCTATGCCGGGATCTTGAGCTTGGGTCAGTCGTTGTTCTTCGGCACGGCCGGCTACGGTGTGGCGCTGCTTTCACGCGATTTCGGGGTCGCATCGATTTTTGCCGTTCTTCCGGCCGGAACCTTGATCGGTTTTGTAGCGGCATTGTTGCTGGCAGGTTTCCTGCTGCTTGGCCGTCACCCCTCCAGTGTGGTCTTCGTTTCGCTTGGTACTATGACCGGAGCTTATGCAGCCGATCGGCTCGCTCGGGGTTCTCATTATCTTGGCGGCCAGAACGGTATCCCTTCGATCCCGCCGATGACAATCGGCTCGCACGAATTGAGCGAGGGACCAGGATTTTACTATCTGGTTCTCGCCATTCTGGTTCTGATCTACCTTCTGTCGCGCTTTTTGCTGCGGTCGCAGTTCGGTCTGGCACTGGCGGGATTGCGAGAGAATGAACAGCGCATCGCCTTCTTCGGCTACAATGTGCAGCATTTGAAGGCCATCATATTCGCAATCAGCGGCGCGATCGCAGGTGCTTCCGGCAGCCTCTATGCGTTTCACGAGGGCTTCGTCTGGACGAACATGCTGGGCGTGGTCATGTCTACTCAGGTCGTGCTCTACGTCTTGTTCGGCGGCTCCGGGACATTGATCGGTGCGGTCATCGGCACCGCGATTGTTGAGGGCCTCAGCTTCTGGCTCTCCGACAATTATCGCGATATCTGGCCGATCATTCTCGGCGTTTTGCTGTTGCTCGTCATTCTGTTCCGCCCCCTCGGCTTGATCAGCCTCGTGCTGGGCGAGCGGGAACGTGTAGGTCATTTCGGCCCGAGCCTGAAGGAGAAGCGCAATGCCGCTCCTTGAAGCCGCCGGCATCTCCAAGGTCTTTGGCAAACTCACCGCGCTGGACGGAGCGGCGCTCAGCGTCGGCGAGAGAGAGTTTCATGGCCTGATCGGGCCGAACGGCTCGGGCAAGAGCACGCTGATGAAGTGTCTTGCAGGTGCGCTAGTGCCGACGCGAGGCAAGGTGACATTCATCAATACTGACGTCACCTCGTTGACGCCGCCAGAGCGTGCGCGAGCGGGCATGAGCCTGAAATTCCAGATCACCGCCGTGCTACCGACCCTCACGCTATACGACAACATCCTGCTCGCGCTGCAGGCCCGGTCCTCACTGCTGGATCTGGCGTTCTCGCGCAGTCGGGGACGACTGCACGAGGAGGTCATGACGTTGCTCCTCCAGTTCCGGCTCGCCGATCGCGCGTTTGATGCTGCGGCGACCCTTTCTCACGGTCAGCAGCAATGGCTGGAGATCGCGATGGCGCTCGCATGCCGGCCGCGCCTTCTGCTCTTGGACGAGCCGACCGGTGGCATGAGCCTTGAGGAGCGCCGCGTCACGGGCGAGTTGCTGCAGCCGATCAAGCAGCATTGCTCGCTTGTCATCGTGGAGCACGACCTGGATTTCATCCGAGACATCTGCGACCGGCTAACCGTGCTCGATCAGGGCAAGGTTCTGGCGTCGGGGACGGTTGCCGAGATCCAGGCCAACAGAAGCGTCCAGGAGATCTATTTGCGCCGTGCCTGAATTCCTCAATCTCAAGCATCTCGACGCCGGCTACGGACGCAGCCAGGTGCTGTTCGGTGTCAATATGACCGTCCCACCGCGGGGCGGTGTGGCCGTCCTCGGCCGTAACGGCGCCGGAAAGAGCACGCTCATGAAGGCGATCGTGGGCGAACTGCCGGCATGGAGGGGCGGCGTGCAATTCAACGGCCAAGATATCGATCGCCGCCGAACCGAAGAGCGGGTGCGGGCCGGCATTGGATATGTGCCGCAAGAGCATTCAGTGTTCGGGCGCCTGTCGGTGCGCGACAATCTCGCCGTCGGATCGCTTTTGCACCGCGATAGATCGGCAGTGGACCGGGTCATGATGATGTTTCCAAAACTCGGCCAGCGTCTGGATCAGCCGGCCGGAACGTTGTCCGGTGGCGAGCGCAAGATGCTCGCAATCGCCCGCGCGATGCTCGGAAACCCCAAACTCCTCCTGCTGGATGAGCCGACCGAGGGTGTCTGGATCGGCGTCATCGAGGAGATCACCGAGCGCTTGATCGAACTAGCCAGAGAGATCGCGATCATCATCGTCGAGCAACATCTCGATCTCGCAATGCGCGTCGCGGAGCAGGCCTATGTGGTCGATCGCGGCCGTGTCGCGCTGTCGGGCCCGTCGCAACAGCTGCGCGACGACCCGCGGCTCTTGACGTATCTGGCGCCGTAGAGGCGTCCCGGCTGCCATCCCACGCCCGAAAGATGGCGCGTTGAAGTTCCTTGCGATGACTGAACAGAGAGGGACGATGTCCAAAACCATGAGCGATTTTGTGAATGCGTGCCAGGTCGTCGATGTCCATGAACATCACATGTCCGAGGTCGCACATAGCCGGGACGTGAATCTTTTGAAACTGTTCCAGCAGAGCTATGCGGCTTGGACAAGCCACGTCCTGCCATCCGAGCCCAAGGCGACTGGCGATATGTTATCTACCGCTACCGAGCCAACCACCTGGGAGGCCCTTGCTCCGTTCCTGGAGAGGAGCGGCTCAAATGCATTCGTTCGTAACCTCGCCGGCGGTGTCGCCGAGCTTTACGGCGTCGCCGAAACCGGAATCACGCGCGACAACTGGGAGGCAGTAGACGCTTTGGTGCGCTTGCGCCACAGGGAGGCGACATGGCCAAGTGAAGTCATTGGGCGCGCCGCCATCGGAAGGATCGTAACGGACCCTTTTCTCGATCCGTTGATGGATCCGCGGCCGGTCCTAGGGCAAAGTTACGATGCGGTCCTGCGGATCAATGCATTCGCCCTCGGCTGGCACCCGGAATCTCGCGATCACAATGGAAATTGCGGCCATACGTTGCTGCGGCGCCTCGGCATGGAGGTGAAAACCTTCGACGATTATTGCGACGCAATCCGGGAGCTCGTAGCCGGCTGCGCCCGGCGCAATCACGTTGCGCTCAAAAACGCGCTCGCCTATGACCGGGATCTAAGCTTTGACGAACCGAACGAGGACCTCGCTCGGCAGGCCTGGGGACAAAGGTCTCCATCCCCTGCGGCGCGCAAGGCTTTCTGTGACTTTGTCGTCGATTTGTTTTGTCAGCTCGCAGGCGAAGCCGGCCTGCCAGTCCAAACTCACCTTGGAACGGCAATCATAAGCGGCTCCCACCCGCTACGCATGACCGGGTTGATTGAGCGTCATCCTCGGACCCGTTTTCTGCTGATGCATTTGGCCTATCCCTGGAGCCGGGACTTGTTGGGAATGGCTTTTGTGTACCGCAATGTTTGGCTCGATTTGTGCTGGTCCTTCCTGTTGAGCCCGTCCCATTTCAAGCTGGCCCTGCACGAGGCTATTGAAGTCTTGCCGGATGAATCGCGAATGATGATCGGAGGAGATTGTCTTCACGTTGAGGAGACATTTGCCGCGATACAGGGCGCACGCCGGCTCATCGGCGAGGTTCTGAAAGAAAAAGTTGCGAGCGGCTACTTTCGCCCCCGAGACGCAGAGCGCTTGGCGGTCAGGATCCTTGGCGAGAACGCGAGGGAGCTTTTCAGACTGTCCTGATTGCTGCACTTCGTTCGCGATTTTAAAAAGTTGATCCGAAGAGCCGACTTGAAACCGAAAAATGACGGATAGCGTTCCGGTTACCGCGCCCCCCAGGAAAGAGCAGGGCGCGTGGATTAAGGCCATGAGCCAAGGGGAGGTCAGTTCCATGTTGAATGATCACCGGCAACTCAGCCGCCGCCGCTTTCTCGGCAATTTCGCCTTTGTGTCTGCGGCCATTGCGGCCGGCCCGGGCAGCTGGGTGATCCGTCCTGACTGGGCCAACGCCGCTGAAGGCCCGATCAGGATTGGCATTGCCACCGACCTTACGGGGGCACTCGGCTTTGCCGGGAATACCGACGCCAATGTCGCGCGCATGGTCGCGAGCGAGATCAACGAGAACGGTGGTCTCTTGGGGCGCCCGATCGACCTCCTGATCGAAGACACCGCGTCCAACGAGTCCGTCGCTGTTGGCAATGTCCGCAAGCTGATTCAACGAGACAAGGTCGACCTGGTACTCGGCGGCATTGCGAGCTCGATGCGCAACGCCATCAAGGACATCATCATCTCTCGTGGCAAGACGCTCTACATCTATCCACAGGCCTACGAAGGCAGGGAGTGCACGCCCTATCTGTTTTGCACCGGGCCGGTACCGGCGCAGAATTGCGGAGTTGAAGACGACACCGGCTGCCTTCGATGCGTCCAATCATATCGTGGAGCAGCTCGAAGCCACTTCGCGTGATGGCACGTCAATTCCCTATTTTCTGGTGCGGCCGAAGAACGCAAGGTTTGACGGGACGATCCCGACACTTCTTTATGGCTATGGCGGTTTCCAGGCTTCGCTTCTGCCCTCTTATCTGGGACCGGTGGGACGGCTCTGGCTCGAACAGGGCAATGCCTATGTCGTGGCGAACCTGCGTGGGGGCGGCGAGTTTGGCCCACAATGGCATCAAGCGGCCCAGACGGCAACGAAGCAGACGACATGGGATGATTTCATTGCCGTTGCCGAGGACCTGATCCGCCGGAAGATCACAAGTCCGAGCCGGCTCGGAATCATTGGCGGCAGCCAGGGCGGCCTGCTCGTTGGCGCCGCAATCACCCAACGTCCCGAACTCTTCAACGCGGCCATCATCAAGGTGCCGCTGTTTGACATGCTTCGATACACCAAACTGGGCGCAGGCGCCTCCTGGATCGGCGAGTACGGTGACCCTGCCATTGCCGAGCAGCGTGCGTGGATCGAAGGCTACTCGCCCTACCAGAAGCTGATGGCGGGCAAGACTTATCCCGCTCCCCTAATTCTTACCTCCACCAAGGACGACCGCGTGCATCCAGCGCACGGCCGCAAAGCTGCCGCGAAGCTCGCCGCGCTGGGCCAGCCTTACTTCTATTACGAGAACATCGACGGGGGGCACAGCGCCGCCGCCAACCTCAGGGAATATGCGCGTCAACTGGCCCTTGAATACACCTATGCATCGAGGCGGCTTTGTTCTGAGTAAAAACTCGGTCAGCGGGCTGAGACCATTGGTTATCTCAACGTCTTCACGGTGCTCAGCTGAATTCATCCAACCCAAGGCGAGAGAGCTGATGAGCCGCCGGCAGACGCGATGAAGGTCGTCAGATGCGCAAGTTACCGGTTTGAACAGCCTCCACCGCTGGCGAGCGGGTTTTCTGGCGTCCAACCACAACATGACGAGCGGGCGGTAAGTTGCCAGATGCGCTTCCTTGAGGATTGTCTCGCAGACCCCTGTTCGTCCGACATGGCCGGCGTGCGGCTAATATCTAAACGCGAACAGCTAAAGCGCAGCTCTGGGACTGTCTTCGTGCTTGAGAAAGCATGTCACGTAGCTCAATGCAGGCATGGCGCGGATTGATTATCCTGATCCAGGCTGCGCGAAGGAGTTCACGGCCGCCCTGTTGTTCAACGACGATCAATCCCATTCGCTTTAGCTCGGCTCCGGATGAGCGCGGCGTGTTCGAGGCTCTGCAACTCTTCTGTAAGCCGCTAGCGCGCGACGAGTGAAGCGAAGGTCAAAACGTCATCCGGATGCTGAAGCCTTGAAGCGAAGTGTGGTCGACGTCACGGCGCTTTCTGTCGTTTGCACAATGCGGCCGCAGATAGACCATGCGATAAAAAAGCGGGCACGTGACCAGCGCAGCGACGCTGGCGTCTTGCCGACCATCTTGATGGCCGGCAGACTCTTCGCTAGATCACAACGGTTCACTATGGAGATGCCGCCGTGGCAATGGGTATTGTGAAGTGGTTCAACTCGACCAAAGGTTATGGGTTCATCAGGCCTGAGGACGGAGGTCCCGATGTCTTCGTGCACATCGGTGCCGTCGAAAGGGCCGGTTACACCACTCTCGAAGAGGGGGCTCGGGTAAGTTATCAGCTCAAGGCCGGGCGTTCGGGCAAGATGTCAGCTGAGGATCTTCGGGTTGGCTGATCCGACTCGCCTCCGGAAACTGCTCTCTGCAAAGCGTGTTCTCGCACCTGTCCGGCGATGCCTTGTCAGGGCGCGCCGTGCGTTTGGCTTTTCGACGGTCTCTTCCAGCCATGAGGCCGTCTCGCAAACCGCATGACAGCGTCGATCTCCCGAGGCCGTCCACCGATCACTGCCGTCAGAGTTACAAGAGTTGCGAGCGGATCGCAGTGTGGGCGTGGCAAGATATTCCTGCGCCCCGAACCGTACGCTCGTGACCGACGCGCCGGGAAGTGCACGCCGCCGGGCTGGTGCTCCCCTGTCCAGGCGTGATGCATGTAGCTCATGAAGGTGCTCGCACAACCGGGTTCGTCCGTTATGGACCATACTGGCCGGCTGCGCTGAGGCAACAGCACGCCCGCAGCAGCTTCTCCGGCAGGATCGCAATCGGCGAATAGAGCGCGGCAAACTCGCGCTCCAGCGTCGACAGCGCCTCGTTCACGATCGTCCGGATCGCTCGCAGCGGATGGTCACGCCGCACCCGAGCCTCGAGATCGACGTGGCTGAACAGCTCGCCCGTTCGATTGTCGCCGCCGCGCACGCATCATTTCCGAATCTCGTCGGAGCCAATGAATCACGGTCGCTGGTCGGCGGCGAGCACGTTTTTCAACGGCCTGCTAGAGGCGTACCTCGCCTAAAGACTTTCGAGGATGAACGTTACGCGCGTGAATTGTATTGGGATTGGTCAAACCATCCACTTCGATAGACAGATTGGAGTAAGCGCCAAAGTCACCGCTGCGCGGCCAGTTGCTCCACCAGCTTGTCGCGTGGCCCTGCCGGGCCCGCCCTTGGACGCCTCCGGCTCGGCCTCTCGTGACTGGAAATGGGGCTCCTCATCCTCGGATGAACCCGCGCGCCACCGTACGCCACCCTCGTAGCCGAGCGACACGGACGCGCCGCCCGCCGCCATATGTGCCGGGTCGAGACCCGTTGTCCCTTCAAGGCGTCCATCTCCGCCTCCAATTGGTTCAAGCGAGCCAGCATCGCCTTGAAGGCGCCAGGGCGGCCCCTTAGTTGTTTCGTACGAGGCGGAACGCGTGCGGCTTCGATCCAAATGCATAGCACGCTGTGGAAATGTCGTTTGAGGCTTCGTTCTTAATTGTGGGACGGCAATAACTCGATCGTTGAGCGATATCATCTCGGACATGCTGCAGTCGCGGTTTCTGCAGGTGCTGCGTCACGCATGAAGGCAACAGCCAGCCCGATGCCGATGAGACCAATCAGAATCGATGCCGCAGCCAGAGACGGGACGCCGCTAGTCTCGACAAGGATGCCGCCGAGAAAAGCGCTAATGGCGATCCCCGCGAAGGTGGTCGAGCTGTTCATCGCCAGTACCAGCTTCGACCTATCTCCGGCCAGACCGAGAAGACGGTGCTGGATCGGGACGAGATACATGTAGCTCACGTTACCCCAAAAGAAGGCGATGAGCACGGTGAGGGCACCATGCTGTCTGAACGCAACCAAACCTACGAGCAGGATGAGTTGCGCGCCTACAACCGCAATGAGAACTTTATACGGGCCAAAACGGTCAGTCAGAACGCCGCACGCAACGTTTCCCGTCACGGCTCCGAAGCCGTAGGCAAAGAGTGCGGCTGAGAGCAGCGGCACCCCGGCAAGCAGAGAACCGATGATGAATACGCTCACATAGGAGTAAACGATGAACTCGGAAACGACGACGAATAACGTCACGGAAAGGATACCGTAGGTGGCCTTGGAGAGGCCTTTTGAGATCGGGCTGTTTCCGCGCTCCGGCGCCTTGGTAGCTATTCCGGACATCATCGGAGCGAAGATTTTCAATGCGAGAAGCCCGGCAATGACGACGAAACCGAATGAGAAGCGCCAGCCGATAGCATCCGCGATCCAGCTTGTGGCAGGAACGCCGGCAACCTGTGAAACAGTCATGCCGCCAAAGATGAGAGACAACGCGAACCCTTTGCGGGCTGGCGGCAGGAGTTCCACGGCCAGCGCGGTAGCCGACGGGGTGAACATCGCCGCGCCGTAGGCCGAAATGACGCGGCCTGCAGCAAGGGTGAGGAAGTTCGGAGCGATCGCGCAGATCAGGTTACCGATGATGAAGATCGAAACGGACAGAATCTGAACATTATGGCCGCTCATGGCCTTGAACATCCAGGCATTCAGCGGCGCGAAGACTGTCATTCGGCCCTTTAATTGCGGATTGTTGTCAATCACCTTTTAAACTTTCCGACGGCACGACGGTAGCGCTCGCGCTGTCGGAGCTGGTCAGGGTTGCGGAGACGGCGCGAGCGCGGCTGATGCGTACTTTGCCGGCCAGGCATTGGATCGCCCGGGCTGGTTATGTCTTCACTGGGGTCACGGTCCTTTCCGAGGTCGCGCAGCGCCTCATGATGATGTCCGGGTCGGACGCCTCAACGTTTGCAGCGGAGTACGGTCGAGCCGCCACCAGCCGAATGAACGAGGTCGCCTCAACACCGTCCCAGCGGGACATCGCCAGTCCGGCAGACCGGACCAGGAACTTGCGAGCAAATATCAGACTGGCTGCGGCTGCCCCCAGTCGAAGGATGTGCCATCGACCCAGATGCAGTGAAGGATGACTGCGATCTTTCGGGCGACAGCGACCTTTGCCTTCCTCATACCGATCCGCTTGGCGAGCTTCATGCCCCAGGCCTTGAGGGAAGACCACTTCTTTGTCCGATAGAGAAGTACGGTGGCGGCCTCAAACAAGTAGGTTCGGAGAAGCCGGTCGCCCCATCGAGATATCTTGCCGTTGATGTCAGTTTCGCCAGATTGGTTGCGCCGAGGTGTAAGGCCGAGGTAGGCGCCGACTGTCAACGCCGACAATGGGTCATCGATCGTATGGCGGAAAGTCAAGGCGGTCACCACGCCGACACCGGGAACGGTCATTAGGCGGCGCGTCGTCTCGTCCGCCTTCGCCAACTGGCGAACTTCGTCGTCGAACTTGTTCTGCTGCTGACAGATATGCTCATGGATCAACAGGAGCGGCGAGATCACGCTAAGGAGTGGATGATTATCGCCCAATAGCTCGCTGACCAGGTTGCGGAACTGCTGGCCGATTGCGCGCGGGAACAGCAAGCCGTATTCTTTGATCAAGCTCCGGACCTGGTTCTCGATGTCTCGGCGCATGGACACGAGCCGGGATCTCGCGACGAGTATCGCGCGGATCTTCTGACTTTCCTCGCTCTTGACCTTGACTTCTCGATACCAATCAACCCGCACCAGTTCGGCCAGACCTCGAGCATCATTCTGATCGCTCTTGTTCATGCGTACGGACAAAGCCGCGTGGGCATGCCGCGCGTCGATGCAAACCACTGGGAGATCGACCCTACGAAGTTCATGCCATAGCCAGCTCGCCATCGCCCCGGTCTCAAATCCGATGCGCTCCGCTTGTGGCGCCCGCTTGCGAAGCAATGCCGCGAGCGCCCCGGGGGCGGACTTTGCCTTTCCTTCGAACAAGATCTGACCCACTTCGTCGACCACACATACCGACGTTTCTTTTTGCGAGACATCCAGCCCAACATATTGCTTCATGGCCCCCTCCGATTCGTGAGATTGCGGGAAGGCTTGAAGATAGCGGACCTTTTTGAGCCGCGGGCGCCGACCGCAATTACGTCATCGTCTGCAAAATTGGCTCTGACGCAGTTTTGGTGCAGCTGGGTTTATTCTGCGCCGATTAGTCTGGCTTGAAGCAGATCGATTTTGCCACGGCCGTACATTTGGCGTCTGACGAGCTTGAGGCGCGTGATCTGCCCCTCAGTCTGTCCGTTGGACCAGGGCGAGGTGATCGCCGCCCGAACCGCCGCTTCATCGTTCGTTACGCCGCGGGCGAACGATGCAACAAGACTGGCGCGAGCGCGCTCGATCCATGGGACGAGGCCCGCCTCGGTCTTGCGTCGGATCATCAGGTGGAATTCGGCGATGATCTCGCGTGCCTCGACCAGGGGTGGCACGCCAGCTTCTACCGCAGCGACGGTCACCGTCTCTGCCTTCGATAGCGTATCCCGTCCGACGGTCATGAGACGAGCGATCGTTCTGGCCGATGGAATCCGATGAAGGGTTTCGACATCAGTCTTTTCGGCCCGCCGTCTACGAGTCGTCCACTCGCCGACAACACGAAGGGAGCCTCGGAAACCGCGCGCCCGTAAGCGGCGCCAAAGTTCAGCGCCGTTTCGGCAACCGGCTGCCCATTGGTCGTCGAGCCATGGCAGGTGCTGATCGAGAGAGCTCTCCCGGGTCCGGAAGACATCATGGCGTTCGCCGCGGATCACCTGTCGCACCAGCCCCCTGCTGTGGCCCGTCTGGCGCACTATCTGCTTGATCGGCGTCCCACCTTTCGACAGGCTCAAGATGGTCGCGTTAGCCTCCTCGCGCCGGAGATAGCCCTCATATTGGAGACGCTCCGCAGCTGTTAGCAGCTCGGGATTGATCGTAGTTGCTCCGATTGCGCTGCGGATCTGGCGCATCGATTTTCGGACGGCATCGAGGTAGGCCCGGCTGGCGTTCTCCATCAAATGCCAACGATCTGCGACCTGTACCGCGTGCGGCAGGGCCTTTGCTGCGGCTTCGCCATATCCTCCGCCGCGGTCGCGGGCGACGATCGCGATCGTGGGATGGGCGGCGAGCCAGGCTTGGGCGGTCGAGGGCTCACGGTCCGGCAGCAGGGTGACCACCCGGCGCCTTTCCAGGTTGCAGATGATGCTGGCGTATCGGTGATTGCGCCGCCAGGCCCAATCATCAATGCCGATAATCCTGAGCGGGTCAGCCGGCGGACGGCTACGGCGTCGAACCACGCGAAGGAGCGTATCCTTGCTCACCGGCAGCATCAGCCGTTTTGCGAAGCCTGCCGCCGGTCGTCCGCCAAGAGCCAGACCGAGGTGATGGACAATGGAGTCCAGCCTCGCCGTGCGTCGCGCTGATGGAGCCGGCACCCCTTCGTCGAAGCGCTCAGTAAAGATTTGGCGCCCGCACAGGACGGCGTCGCAGCGGAAGCGGCGGGCGACCACCAGGAGCTGTACGATCCGCCCCGAAAGCGGGAGGTCAGTCACGCGTCGCCGATACCGGCTATGGACACGCCGAGAAACTGTTCCGCACAAGGGACACAGACCGACGCTTCCGGACGCCCGGATCTCAATCACGGCCTTATCACCTTCGTAGTACGCACTCTCTACAACAAACCCACGCGGCACCAGACTGGAGCGGTGGAGTGCTTGCTGCATGGCGTTGATTCTCCTCCAATCAAAGCGCCACGCATCCCCCAAACTGCATCAAAAGTGAATCAGAGCCAAATTTACAGGCCGATTGACACTTTGCTGTCCCGACGAATGGCCGAGCGCTCAATGCGTTTCGGTTCTATCTGACCGATCTCTGGAGGCGGACGCTTCGGCGGCGCAGTCAGCGGACCTGTCTGACCTGGGATCGCATAACGCAGATCACCGATGACTGGCTCCCCAAGGCTCGCATCCTTCATCCATGGCCGAAGCTGCGCTTCGCCGTCAAACACCCGAGGTAGGAGCCCGGTGCCTTAATTGGGCTCGCCGGGATCTGCGCGGGGGGCGCCCAGTGATGGGTGTCCCTACCGCGAACAGAATGCGTTTGCGCCACTGTTTTTCAAGGATTTGCTTTCGGCAATATGGGCACTGCTGAGACGGCGGCCGAAGGATGAGATCGACGATGGCGAAACGTACGGCGGGCATGGTTGGTTGAGGCGGAGGCCCGTTGATTCTCTTTTTTTTGCCCCGCGTATGCGAGGCGATGATGTTGCAGGAAGGCGTAGGCAATCATTGTCATCAGGGCGTGGCGATGAAGACCTTGCCATGATCGCCCTTCGAAGTGATCAAGTCCAAGCTCCTCCTTCAACTGCTGATGCGCCTGCTCACAAATCCACCGTGCCTTAATGGTCTCATCGACGCTGAGGACAATGGCTCGGTTCGGGTAAAGCCAGACAATATCGCGCACCTTATCGACGAATAGCGGATCGCTCGACAGTTTAAATGTCTGGCTGCGGTGCGGCTGCAGGCCGAACGCCGTCCACTTTCGGCCGATCGTGGTGTGAGAAAAGCCAGTTTCCGCAGCCATCGAGCGGATCGACCAGTGCGTCCGTCGCGCGGCGTCGTACGCAATGTCCGCTCGATTACCACAGCAACCTGATCGTCGTCGATGGTTCGAGGGCGCCCAGGACGGGCTTCGTCAAGCAGGCCATCACAGCAATCCTTCAAGAATCGGCGCCGCCACTTGCCAACGGTGTGTTCATGGATGCCAAGTTTGGCAGCCACCGACTTGCTTGGCAGACTATCTGCACACCGCAGGATCGCGCGGCAGCGCTCAGATAGCGATTCGGCAACGCGATGACGACGAGCCTCTCCAAGTACGCCCGCTCCTGCGGACTAAGCACCAGCGGCGCGATCGGCCGGCCTCGCACACCCGCATTCGCCACGAGCACTCTCCTCTGTCGAGATTCGAGCTATCAACTAATGTGACGAACTTGCGTTCCAGAGGACTAGCACTACTTTGGGTGCGCCGGGAGACCGGCAAGGAGGAGATGGTGAAAGTCCATTGCGATGAAGGTGTAGCGAACCACATCGGCCCCGAGCCGTGCGCAGGCGTCCGCGAGGGTGTCGGCGAAGCGTCGGTAGGGGAGCATGCAGGCCAGCCATTGAGCCGCGAAACAGTGTTATCTCGGGAGCCGACGCTGTCCAAAGAGCGGAAGGCAACATGGATGAGTGCGCAATTGCGAGCACCCGTCCAACCCGGCGTGGTCGTAGACCCTGGCATGCATGGAAGCTCCTTGTACGGGAACCGGGATATCTCCGGGTCGGCCATCTTCCTCCTCGGAGGAGGTGGTCCGCAGCGGGAAGGCGAGGAGCCGTAGCCGCTGATGCATGACACGGAGAAGTCTGACTCTGGCATAGTAGCTGAGAAGCCGACGAACAAAGCTGGATTACTGGCGGCGGAGTGGGCGGAGCCAAGGCCGGGGACCAAGGGAAACGCGGAACAGCAGCGCATGCACCGGACACAGGGCCGGGCTCGCATGACCCAGTCGCTGGACCGCGTACGGACAGCCGCAAGGCTGAGGAAGAAGGACCGGTTCACCGCGCTCTTTCACCACATCAATGTCGATACACTGCGGGCGGCGTTCTTTGCGCTCAGGCGTAGGGCTGCTCCCGGAGTGGATGGCATGACGTGGCAGGACTACGAGGAAGATCTCGAGCCCCGGCTCGCCGATCTGCACAAACGGGTCCAACGAGGAACGTACCGCCCGCAACCGTCTCGCCGGACGTACATACCAAAAGCAGACGGCAAGCAGCGTCCGTTAGCGATCGCGGCTCTCGAAGACAAAATCGTCCAGGGGGCCACCGTCATCGTGCTCAACGCCATCTACGAAGGAGACTTCTGTGGCTTTTCCTACGGGTTTCGGCCCGGCAGAGGACCACATGATGCGTTGGACGCGCTCTGCACAGCGATCGAGACGCGGCAGGTGAACTGGATCATTGACGCCGACATCCAAAATTTCTTTGGCGCAGTCAGTCAACCTTGGCTGGTTCGCTTCTTGGAACATAGGATCGGCGACAAGCGCATCATCCGCCTCATTCAGAAATGGCTGAAGGCGGGTATTCTCGAAGACGGCGTCGTAACCGCTGATGACAGGGGAACGGGTCAAGGTTCGGTGATTTCACCGCTCCTTGGCAACATCTACCTGCACTACGCTCTCGACCTGTGGGCCAAACGCTGGCGACAGCGCGAGGTCTCCGGCGGCATGATCATCGTGCGTTACGCGGACGATGTAGTAGTCGGCTTTGAGCGCGAGGATGACGCACGTCGTTTCCTTGACGCGATGCGCGCGAGACTGGAGGAGTTCGAGCTGACGCTCCATCCGGCCAAGACCCGCCTGATTGAGTTTGGTCGCCATGCGGCGGCTCAACGCAAGCAGCGCGGACTCGGAAAGCCGGAAACCTTTGCGTTCATGGGGTTCACGTTTATCTGCGGCAAATCACGCCGAGGGCGCTTCCAGCTTCAACGGAAGACCCGTGGCGACCGCATGCGAACCAAACTCCGCGAAATCAAGGAGGAGCTGAGGCGCCGAATGCACTGGCCGATCCCTGCACAGGGGAGATGGCTGAGGCAGGTCTTGACCGGCCACTTTGCGTACTTTGCTGTTCCGACGAATGGCCGAGCGCTCAATGCGTTTCGGTTCTACCTGACCGATCTCTGGAGGCGTACGCTTCGGCGGCGCAGTCAGCGGACCTGTCTGACCTGGGATCGCATAACGCAGATCACCGACGACTGGCTTCCCAAGGCTCGCATCCTTCATCCATGGCCGAAGCTGCGCTTCGCCGTCAAACACCCGAGGTAGGAGCCCGGTGCCTTAATTGGGCTCGCCGGGATCTGCGCGGGGGGCGCCCAGTGATGGGTGTCCCTACCGCGAACAGATTTGTCGGTTTAGTGAGCCTGTCAGGATTCCCGAATCGATTTTTCAATGATTCATAGGGGGTCGGCTTTTGGAGGGCCGACCATGGGGAACGCAACGTCGGATTGGGAAGACCAGCTCGAGCGTTGGCTGAAGCCATTCCTGGATCGCCTGGGTCACAAGGCCCGGCGGCGAATGTGTCCGCGTTACATTGCGGGGCTGATCGGCCCCGGTGAGCGCAAGAGCATTCAACCGATGGCGGAGCGCTTTGCAGCGGGGGATTACGATCAGCTGCACCATTTCATCGCCGATGGCGTCTGGGATGCGACGCCGCTGGAGACAGAGCTGCTCAGGGAGGCCGACCGGCTCGTCGGCGGCGATGATGCGGTGCTG
Source organism: Bradyrhizobium sp. B039 (assembly GCF_038965675.1). Taxonomy (NCBI): domain Bacteria; kingdom Pseudomonadati; phylum Pseudomonadota; class Alphaproteobacteria; order Hyphomicrobiales; family Nitrobacteraceae; genus Bradyrhizobium; species Bradyrhizobium sp. B039. The sequence goes on along the minus strand of NZ_CP152416.1, from coordinate 7,598,012 downwards.
GTTATCGACGATACGGCGGTGCCGAAGAAGGGCGAACACTCGGTCGGTATCGCGGCTCAATATGCCTCGGCGCTTGGCAAAACGGCGAATTGCCAAACATTGGTGTCGCTGACGCTCGCGCGCGGTGAAGTGCCGGTGATGATCGCATTGCGTCTCTTCCTCCCCGGGAGCTGGACCAGCGATGTCGCCCGGTTGAAGCGCGCCGGCGTACCGGTCGACTACCGATCGCCACGGTCCAAGCCAGAGATCGCTTTGGCGGAGATCGATCGCGCGATGGCAGCCGGCGTGCGCTTCGGTTGTGTGCTGGCGGACGCGGGATACGGCCTCAGTGCGCCGTTTCGACAAGGGCTCACGGCACGCGGGCTGGCGTGGGCCGTTGGCATCCCGCGTCACCTCAAGGTGTACCCGGTCGGCGTCAAGCTTATCTGGCCGGTTGCGATGCGCGGGCGTCCCCGCAAGCGGTCCATTCCGGATATCCTGTCGCGCCCGTCCGAAGACATGCTCGCCGACGCCAAGTGGAAAAATGTGAGTTGGCGAACGGGGACCAAAGGCCGATTGAAAGCCCGTTTTGCTGCGGTTCGGGTGCGGATCGCCGATGGACCTCCCCAGCGGATCAAGGACAAAGGCCAGCAGCATCTTCCCGGCGAGGAGGCTTGGCTGATCGGCGAACACAGGACATCAGGGGAAAAGAAATACTATCTCGCCAACCTGCCCGCCGCGACAGATCTGCGCACATTAGCCGCCGCCATCAAGGCGCGATGGATATGCGAACAGGCGCATCAGCAGTTGAAAGAGGAGCTCGGGCTGGATCACTTTGAGGGGCGATCCTGGCAAGGCCTGCATCGTCACGCGCTGATGACCATGATCGCCTACGCCTTCCTACAACACCGTCGCCTCGCCCAGGCGGGGCGGAAAAAAAAGAATCAACGGACCGCCGCCGCAGCCAAGCTTGCCGGCGGTACGCCACGCCATCGTCGATCTCATCCTTCGACCGTCAGCTCAGCGATGCCCGCACTGTCGAAAACGAATCCGTGAAAAGCTGCAACTCAATCTGCCAAAGTAGTGCTAGGGTCCAGACTCAATTGAGCCAATATGCGACGAGAGCGGCGAGATGAACAGCGGCCAAAAAATTACGGGCGAGCTTGTCATATCGCGTGGCGATGCGCCGGAAGTCCTTGAGCCTGCAAAAGCAGCGTTCGATGACATTTCGTCCTTTGTAGGCGCGTTTGTTGAAGCGATGGATGACGACACGGTTAGATTTATTGGGGATTACGGGCTTGGCGCCACGACGAATGATTTCGCCGCGAAGCTTGTCGCCATCATACCCTTTGTCGGCGAGGAGCACGCTCATGGGTGGCGCGAGCGCCAGGACATCGGGAGCCGCAGCGATATCGGCATCCTGGCCTGGAGTCAGATGCAGGACGACCGGCCGGCAGAGCGGATCGCTCAGCGCATGGATTTTTGTCGTGCGGCCTCCGCGCGAGCGGCCGATTGCTTGATTGTGCTCCCCCCTTTTCCGCCGGAGGCACACCGGTGAGCTTTAATCGAGGTCGAGTCGAGCGACAGTACGACGCCGTCTTCGCCAGGCTTGGCCAGCGCTTCGAAGATTGCGCACCATCGTCCTCGCTTGGCCCAGCGATTGAAGCGATTGTAGATCGTCGTGTAAGGGCCGTATTCACGTGGACAATCACGCCATCGTGCACCCGATTGCAGCATGTGAATGATGCCGCTGACGGTGCGTCGGTCGTCGTCCCGATCCGGCCCCGTCAGTCCCCTCGGCAGATGCGGTTCGATACGCGCCCATTGCCTGTCGTTCAGCCAAAACAAACCAGCGCGCATTCTCTCGCCCCCGAATCAACACGTAGGCAAGAGAATCACGTGGCGCTATTTAGGTACAGACCCTAGTCCCATCAGTAGGACTCGGTGAAATTAAAATCAACGGCGACACAGCGCCGTAGTCGGGGAAGCGCAGAGGGCTTCCTGTTGACATCACACGGGCCGGGTCTGCACGCGCCACCGCGCGTACACATTCAGCGCGCGAGCGGGCCACTCTCGGGTAACGTGGCCCTTGTCGGTATCGAGAGCAACTTGGCGCCACACGCCGCGACGAAGTGCCTGCATAGCCTGCGAATTCACTTCGGCACGCGACTTGCTCTCTTTGCGGCATCACCACCAATCGCTTGCGATGATCCTCGGGGGCGGACTCGGTGCGCGTCGCTGTTAGCGTCTGGTCCGCCCCGACGGTTTGCTGCGGCGATAACTTAAGGGCGCTCGGTCGTGGGCCGAGACAATACAGGGAAGTGTTGGATGCGATCCGGAGTTCTTCTTTTAGGAGCCACGACAATTGCGCTCGTCGCAAACGGTGCAGCGAACGCGGCAGACCTTGAGCCAGAAGTGAAACTGCCGCCCGCGGTGTGGAACTGGTCGGGAGGCTATATTGGCGGGCACCTCGGCGGCGGCTACGGCCGAACCTCCTTCAGCAATCCCTACGGTCCGTCAATCTATGGCGATGTCGTCGATACCCCAGTGCTTCTCGCGGGTGGCCAGGTCGGCTACAATTGGCAGAAGAATGGCTGGGTGTTCGGCGTCGAACTCGATGCCAGCGGTGCTGTCTCCGACGGCACGAATACTTGCCTCGCCGCCTCCGGCTTTGTCGTGAGTGCAAACTGCAAGGCAGGTCCCAACGTCTTTGCCACCGGGACTGGGCGCGTCGGTTACGCGTTTGGCGCGCTGGGCCGCACGTTGGCCTATCTTAAGGGAGGAGTGGCTTGGCAAAACAATCGAGGCGACGTCGTCAACAACTTTGAAGGCGGCGCGCCACAGGAGAAAACCCATTTCGACTATGGTCGCCTCGGTGGCGTCATCGGGCTAGGCGTCGAGCAAGCACTTACGTCTGCATGGTCGGTCAACGTCGAGTATGACTATCTCCATTTCGGCGGGCCGAGTGTCGCAACGCCTCCGACGGTGCAGAATCCGCCGTTCGCCATTCTTCCGGCGAACATAACCAGCCTCTCCAGCAGCTATCACATCGGAAAGATCGGGTTGAACTACCATTTTGGCGCCGACCCGTGGGTGGTGCGTTGGCCCGATGCGCCGCTCTACGCAAAAGCGCCCGCCGGCGCGGCGCCGATTGCTTACACGGCCGGTTGGTCGTTCGAAGGCGGATCGCGACTCTGGCTCAGCCGGGGTCGATTCCAATGGGACCGCAGCGCAGTGGCCTCCGGCGGCCTTGAAGACCCCAGCATGCTAATATCGAGGCTCACCTATCACGGACTTGACGGACTTTCCGGGGAGCTATTTGGCCATCTCGACAGCCCGTGGGGGGTGTTCCTGAAGGGCAACATTGGCCTTGGGCGCTTCGACAAAGGACACATGAACGACGAAGATTGGGGCCTCCCCCCGAACCTCTCCTAGGTCAACACGATATCAGGCCAGGCCAACGGGAGGTACACCTACTACACGGCCGACGTAGGTTATGATTTCCTCCGCGCCGCCAACTACAATGTCGGCGGCTTTATCGGCTGGACGTATTACGAACAGAGCTCCGACTCGAGGGGGTGTGTACAGATAGCTGCCCCACCTCCATGCTTGGCGCCGGACGACGACCAGGTCGTTGGCAGCCAGAATACTCAGTGGAATGCAGCTCGTGTCGGCCTAAGCGCCGAAACCATGCTCACCGAGCGTTGGCGTTTGAACGCTGACGTCGCTTACCTGCCCTGGACCGATTTCAAGGGGCGTGACCATCATCTCTTGCGCCCGACGACCATGTTTGATGAACAACGGAGCAATGGGGGCCGAGGCGTCCAGGTTGAAGGCGTCTTGTCCTACTTCGTCACCAGGAACTTCAGCGTCGGCGTCGGTGGCCGCTACTGGGCGATGTGGACCAACAGCCGAAGCGACTCATTGTGCAGCAGCAGCGGCTGCGTTGAACCGACCATGCTTGCGAAGTACAGCATGGAACGCTGGGGTACGTTCTTTCAGGCCTCCTATAAGCTCGATTGAAAAGATCGCACCAAAAGCCAAGAGCCAGGCTTTCGACGCCCCCTCAAGCTTTGGTAGTGACCATCCACCTCCGCGCCACCTGGACCGGCATGCGGATTATCCGAGCCGTTGTTGCAGGCGAGCGCAATCCCGACGTGTTGGCAACCTATCGGGACGTGCGTTGTCATTCTTCGACCGAGACAATCCGCGCGGCACTGGTGGGCAACGACCGGGAAGAACATGTCTTCGCCCTCCGTCAATCGCTGGAACTATACGACGTTTACCAGGCGAAGATGCTGGACTGCGACCGCAAGCTCGAAGCCTTGATCGCCGTATTGAGCAACAAAGGGGCAAAAGCGGGCGCAAAGTTATCAAAGCCACGCGTTAAGACCAAGCAGGTCAACACACCTACCTTCGATGTCAGGGCCGCGCTGTACGGAATGCTCGGCGTCGATTTGACTGAGATCCATGGGTTAGGTCCGTCCCTCTCGCTGAAGCTCATCGGCGAGTGCGGCACGGATCTGAGGGCATGGCCGAGCGCCAAGCACTTCACCTCGTGGCGCTGCCTTGCACCGGGCAACAAAATCTCCGGCGGCAAGGTGCTGTCTTCACGCACACGAAGATCGTCCAGTCGGGCAGCCGCACTGTTGCGATTGGCGGCCACTACTGTCGGACGGAGCGATACGGCGCTCGGCGCATTCTATCGCCGGCTATCCTCACGTGCAGGCAAATCAAAGGCGGTGACGGCGACCGCCCGCAAGATCGCAGTTCTATGCTACAACACCCTGCGGCACGGCATGCCCTACAGAGATCCGGGTGCAGACCAATATGAGCGACAATATCGCAGCCGTGTGCTCGCCAACCTTCAGCGCCGAGCCAAATCACTGGGCTTCGTGTTACAGGCTCTTCCGGGGGACGCCAATCCGGCTGTTTCTTAGGAAGGCCGCAGCCTACTTCGCGAAGGAAGCGACATGAAGTTCGCCTTCGTCGCGAAGCACCGGACGATCTGGCCGGCGGCATGGCTATGCGATGCGCTGGGAGTGTCGCGGTCGGGCTTCCATGCCTGGCTCAACCGCTCTCCCAGCGCCAGATCCCGCAGCGACCAGGAGCTCGGCGGCAAGGTCAAGGCCAGCTTCGTCGCCAGCGACCGCACCTATGGCGCACGCCGGGTGTGGCGTGACCTGCTCGCCGACGGGGCGGATTGCGGCCTGCACCGGATTGAGCGGCTGATGCGCCTGCAAGGCTTGCGGGCGCGGCCGCGACGTCGGCGCTTGCCGAAGGATGACGGCGATCGACAGCTCGAGACCGTACCGGCGAACCTCCTTGACCGGCAGTTCGCCGCCGAGCGTCCCAGTACACCAGCGAGCAGTTCCAGCGCCTGATGGCCGACCACGGCATCGTTGCAGCATGAGCCGCTCCGGCAACGTCTGGGACAACGCGGCGATGGAGAGCCTCTTCTCCTCGCTCAAGACCGAGCGTACGGCCAACAAGATTTATCGAACCAGAGACGAGGCACGCGCCGATGTGTTCGACTACATCGAACGATTTTACAACACGACCCGCAGGCACTCGACCATCGGCTATCTCAGCCCGGTTGCGTTCGAGCGCAAGGTGGGATTAGCTTAACCGGGTGTCCATCAAACCGGCAGCAGCTCAAGTGAAAAGAACTAGCTGCAGTTGCCTTTTTGATTGGCCGCGATCCGACATCGCGCTAACCCAGTAGGCCGTAAGCGTGGCGCAAGCTTGCGAAAGATGCGCAGTTCGGTCGATCGTCGGAAAGCTGGACGCTGATCAACTACAGCCTGTTTTGGAGGGCATCGAAGAGGCCGTCGCGGCTCTCGAAGCAGCCGAGGATCACGCCAATCCAAGAACCTGCGAGAAGCGAACTGCCGAGCGCAGAGCCAACCGCGGTCAGCTGCCGGAGTATTTGCCGCGCATCGTCGAGACCCTGATGCCCACTGCAACCTGCCGCCCGTGCTGCGCAGGCGTCCTTTTTGAAATTGGGAGCGATGAGAGCCAGAGGCTCGACGTCGTACCGGCGCAGTATCGCGTAATCGTCACTCGCCGGCCCAAACTGGCCTGCCGCGCTTGTCATGGCGTCGTCCTCCAGCATGCCGGGCCCGAACACTGCCCACGGAGCGGCTGGTCAGCGCATGTGATCGATGCCAAGTATCATTGGCATTTGCCGCTTTATCGCCAGGCGCAGATGTTGGCGACGCACGGCATCGCCATCGACCGTCGGCCAAGCCGGTAGTCTGATCACGTCCGCAAGCGTGGTCGGCTTGGAGTGAGCACGTCTGCATAGTCCTCGAGAGCCAACCTTCTTTCCTCGCTGATCGCGTCGGCGGCATGAAACTCGAGACCTGCGACAAGTTTCGCGGATACCGATACCGCGGCGGCGTGCTGCACCGAAAGCTCGCGGTGACGCTCAATCACATCAAAAATCGTATCAAATTCAGTCGCCATGGCGCATTTGCCCCAGGCCTATAGCGCGACGATCTGGGTCGGAAGAGCGCGGCGATCAGGATGGCGAGTCAGTGTCGCGGCGCGATGATGATCGCCGCGATGATTGTCGCGCGCAAGAGCGCATTGCCTCGCCTTAATTGTTACCGGATCCTAAGCCGTTGCCTCACGTAAATTGCTCCCCTGGACCGGGAACGAGCGAGGGGCGGAGATGGGGTGGCTAAGCATGGCAACGCGGAAGGAACTGACGGCGGCGGCAGGCGTGCGCTATCGGCGGTCGGATCGCGCGAAGAAGGCGCGGATATTGGACGAGTTCGTCGACATCACCGGATTCCATCGGAAGCATGCGATGCGTCTACTTCGAAACCAGGAAGGCGTACATCCGGGCCGACGGGCGCGACGTCGGATATATAATGAAGCAGAACACACCGCACTCGTGCTGCTTTGGGAGGCGTCAGACCGCATCTGCGGGAAGCGACTGAAAGCATTAATGCCCGCGCTGATTGAGGCGATGGAACGGTACGGGCACCTCGACCTTGCCCCTGAGATTCGCACCAAACTTTTGGCGATGAGCGCTGCGACGATCGACCGCGCCTTGGTGCGGGTTCGAGAAAAATTGGGTCGCAAGCGCCGGCGGCACGCGGGGCATTCCCTGCGTCGCAGTATTCCAATACGGACTTCGGCAGATTGGAATGATCCGGCGCCGGGATTCGTCGAGGCCGACCTTGTAGCGCATAGCGGTCCATCTGCGCGCGGCAGCTTCATCCAGACCCTCGTGCTCACCGACATTGCTACCGGCTGGACAGAGTGCGCACCTCTGATCGTGCGCGAACAGACGCTGGTGAGCACGGTGCTGACGGAATTGCGCAAGCAATTGCCTTTTGCGCTGCTCGGCTTCGACACGGACAATGACACCGTGTTCATGAATGAGACGTTGAAGGCCTACTGCGAGGCGGCCAACATTGTCTTCACGCGTTGCCGTCCCTACCGGAAGAATGACCAGGCGTTCGTCGAGCAAAAGAACGGCGCCGTCGTGCGCAGGATGGTCGGCTATCGTAGGTTCGAAGGCCTGGAGGCGGCCAAGCTACTGGCGGAACTCTATCGGTCAGCGCGGCTGTTCGTAAACTTCTTCCAACCTTCGTTCAAACTGTTAGCCAAGCAGCGCGACGGTGCTCGTGTACGTAAGACATACAGCGCGCCGGCAACACCCCACCAGCGCCTGTCAGCGGACGCCCGCACGCCTGATGCGGTCCGCCACCATCTCCAGGAAATCTATACCGCTCTCGATCCGGTCACGTTGTTGCGCGACATCCGCGACGTGCAGGAGCGCCTCGCGGCGCTCGCGGATATCCAACCATCCGCCCATCCTGCTGCGGCATCACAATCGATTGATCGCTTCCTGGCAAGCCTGCGAACGGCCTGGAAGGACGGCGCCACGCGCCCGACGGATCGGCCAATCGTGAAGGCTAAAAGGGGCCGGCGTCGTCCCGATCCGCTTATCCGGGCAACGTCAGATTTGAGAAAATGGTTTGAAGCCGAGCCTTGGCGGACCGGCAGCGAACTGCTCTCGCGCCTGCAGGTGGAATATCCTGGAGACTATCCGAACAAGCTTCTTCGAACCCTTCAACGTCGGTTGAAATCCTGGCGCAGCGAGCAAGCGAATGCGCTGCTGTTTGCTTCAGAAAAAATGCCGCCAGGGCATGAGGTCACAACACCCCAATGACGTGCGAGGTGCCAGCGGAGGAGGCCGGGCGCTCCGAAACCCCGGCCATCTCCGCACCCGGCCTCCTCCTCAACTCAGGCCAGGAGCAAAATAAATGAGGCAACTGATCGCGCCCGGGAGCATCGATATGTGAGGCAATACGCACTTCCATCCTGTTCGCCGCGCGGCACAGGCCACATTAGATCGGCACCAACCAATCCTGGTAGGTGCTTCCAGTCCTTCTCAGCGATACTGCTTGGTAGCACCCTTGGGAATTGAGCCTCTCGGGGGGCCGCGGTGGTCGGTCTCGCTTATCCAAGGGCGAAGGCTGGCCACCGAAGTTTGCAGCGCGTGGTAGGGATAAGCGCTTCCGGAGGCGTGAGCGCCGAGTCACCGCCGCCAACTTCACTGGCCGCGCGGGCGCGGTAGGGACAGCGTCGGGTTCTCACTCCCGACGGCGCCGAGTCATGTCCGCGTGCCTCCAAGTCCGCGTGTGCGCCGCGGAGTGGAGCAACCATGATGCCAAATTTATTGCCTCGTACGATCTAAAAGAGGCAAGGTCGGACCCGCACGAGCGCTTTCTTACAAATGCGATCGAGTGCGGCTGGTCTCCCGGGAGTTTGGACCATGACGACATTCTATTTGGAGGGTTCATTTGTCGATCAAACGCAAACGGTCGCAGCACTCAACCATCAATCCAGCCTTCGACTCCAACGAGAAAGAGAGACTTGCTAGCAGCTAGGCCACATCTACGACGATTGAAGCTGCTACGTTCCGGTTCTCGTGAATAAGGGAAACTAAGGCGCGGCAGTTGGTCTCCGCGGGTACAGCAAACAGGCCAGCCTACAAGGCGCTGCTCCTTGGAGCCCACCAAATCCGGTAGTTGAGGCGACCGCGGCAGATTTGCAGAGTACGACCCCGTTTATCGATCCCAGGGGCGATGCCGGAGCAAGCTTATGGCAAGCGTTCAGTACTTCGTCACGCGCCATAAAGGCCAGTGGATGGTTGCGCTCAATTGCGAGTACTCCGGCCCCTACGCCACTGAGGAAGAGGCGATCCGCGTCGCGGTCGACGCTGCCCACAAGGAGGGAAAGGTAGGACGCGACGCTCAGGTTCTAGTTCAGGGCCATGACCACAGGTTCAGACACGAGTGGACATATGGCCAGGACCCATACCCACCGTCCGGCTAAATCGGGCTGGCGCTGGCCTTCTGGGCCGATCTCGGACACGGCCCTCAGGTGGTCACCCCGTAGTTTTGCAGCAGCGCCTTCTCGATCGCGGGCAAACAACTTGGCTTTGGCGCGCTGTCGACCAGAAAATGGCTTCGTTCTCGACGTCTTGATCCAGCGCCGAACGCGCTGCGCAGCGGCTCATGAAGAAGCTGTTGAAATACGCCGGCACGCCGCCGCGCGTGATGATCACGGACAAGCTCCGTTCGTACGGCCCTGTGAGGGCGAAGATGGGCTTTCACGTCGAACATCGCCAGCACAAAGCTCTTAACAATCGGGCCGAGATTTCTCATCAGCCGACGCGGCGACGCAAGCCGATCATGAAGGGTTTCAAATCGTCCGATCAGGCTCAACGGTTTCTGTCAGTTCACGATCAATCAGGTCGCGAACCTTTTCCACATCCCCTATCCCGGAGCCGTCACCGCCGACTTCCGTCGTGCTTCGCGCGAGCGAGCCTTTGCGACTTGGCGCGAAATCTCCGCGACAAGCCGAATCTCGAACTGAGAAGCGCCTCCTTCGGCTCGGCGGTCGATTAAGTTGACGATGCCCGACGGTCTCCTGTAATCCAAGAGGCCACAGATGCTCGGACCTCTCGTTTTTCCCCCGACCCAAGCTGTTCTTTCTCTCGGCGATCGTTTGGACCGCACTGACGATGCTGGTCTGGTATGGCTTCGCGAGCAATCTGTTCGAAGCGCCGCAAAAGGCAGGTCGGGTTGGCGACGTTCTCGTCGGCGCCGGCTCTCTGGTTCGACCTCTATTTCGCCGCGTGCGCCGCGATATTTGCGGCTGGCTGGATGTTGGTTGCGCCGCACCCCTGGGCGACGTGGTCGATTCTTGGCTCCGCGCTAATACTGTTCACCTCCTACTTTCAGGTCCAGGTCAGCGTCGCCATCAACAGCTGGTATGGGCCATTCTATGACCTTGTCCAGGCCGCGCTTTCGAAATCGGCGCAAGTGATGGTCCAGCAGTTCTACAGCGAGTTGTCGACTTTTGCCGGCATTGCTCTTGTTGCGGTCGTGTCGGTGTGATGACGCGTTTCTTCGTCAGTCACTACATCTTCCGCTGGCGGACGGCGATGAACGATATCTATGTTGCAAGCTGGCCGCGGCTGCGCGCCATCGAAGGCGCCTCGCAGCGCGTTCAGCAGGACCCCATGCGCTTTGCGAGCGGTCGGATATTCCTTCCAGGCTGCGTTCCGCCACCGCTTCCGCGGCGCGACCAGAGCCTTCGGATGATCCAGCCATCCAGCTGATGGAAGGTATCCCTCCATTGAGGCCGCCTTGTTTGACGGACGCGAGCGCTGCAGGTCCTAGGGGTAATCCTAGCATTACAGTTGCCTTTTTAGGAGATGTCTGAATCTATGGACACCATGATTCGGAGGTCGTGGACGCCAGCAGCGTCGATCGAGGAGACGCTTGCGTTGTGGGCGGCGTCGCTTCCAGAGATCAAGAAATGGATACGTCCGTTGTTCACGCAAGAGAGATGGCGTCACCTTGGCTGGCTGCTGGTCACACAGCCGGCGCAAGTTCTATGAGCTGCATGTTGCAGGAAGCTTGAAAGTGGCAACGGCGACGGTCGAGCGGATGGCGAAGCTCTGGCAGGTCGAGAAGACCATACGCGGTCAAAGCCCCGACGTAGGCGTTGCCGCGCGCCAGCAAGCCTCCACAGCGGTCGTCGCAGATCTCTTCGATCTCTGGCAGCAGACATTGCGGCGGATTTCCGGAAAATCAAAACTGGCTGAGGCAATCCGCTATGCCGTCTCGCGCCGTGCCATCTTCGAACGCTTCCAGACTGATGGTTCGCATCGAGCTCGACTCCAACATCGTTGAACGCGCCATCTGACCACAAACAATTACGAGAAAGAATAGCCTCTTTGCCGGTAGCGACGGCGGCGGACGAACCTGGGCGAACCATCGCAACACTGCTGCAGACAGCAAAGATGAATAACGTCGATCCGTGCGCCTGGCTCAGCCTAACGCCTCAGCGTATCGCCAACGGCTGGCCGAGCGGCGAAATCGACGCGCTTATGCCATGGAACCACGCCGCCTGACGGCCGCAGCTTGCCGCTTACCCTTCGACCGAGTACGTGGCAACGAAGAGTGGCAGACGCTCCGAACGCGTAAGCGCTGGCGGTGCCCATGCCAAGGCAATGGGGGCCAAGCTGGTCTTTGCGAAGCTTGACCGGTTCAACCTCAAACCGGGCTTGCTTCGGTCACCGCTGGCAACCGGCGACCCGGGGTTCTGCAGCGACATTCGTCAGCTTATCGACAGGTAGGCCTGCTAAGGGCAGAACGCTGCCACGTTGACGGCCCTCCGGGACTTATCTGGTCAACGAAATGGCAGGAAGCCTCGCAGCAGTATCGATCCATTTGCGCGTTTGGGCTCGTGTGAACAATGATCATGACACCCGGCCTGCTTCGCGACCTTGAGGAGCGGGGGTATTCTTGTTTTGGCGATGGAGATATTGATGAACACAGGACAGGCTCAGTGGAGTGCAGGTTCTTCCTCGGCCGCTTCTGAAGAGGGGGAGCAGGAAAGTTACCTCAGCGGCTTCAGCCGAGCCGTGGCGGATTTGCTCGAAGCCATGACAGGATATCGGACCCCGGCCTCCGCGCGCGCGCAGTTGCTGGACAACTGGGCGGCCGAAGAGGGGCAGGGCGAAGCCGAGAATCGGCGACAGGGACGCGCACGAATTAGGGGGGCGGACAACACTGGCTCGCACTCGCTGGATTTGTCCTCCCTCTCCCTGACCGCTTTGCCCGCCGCCCTGCCGCCAAGATTGCTGGAACTGCGCGCCAGGCACAACGAGCTAAGCAGCCTGCCCGCTAGCTTCCCACCCGGTCTTCAGCATCTTCTCATTAGCCATAACCGGTTGATCAGTTTGCCGGACGCTCTTCCGGCGACCCTCTCTCGGCTGGAGGTGGCCGATAACAGCTTGACCAGTCTGCCGGCCAACCTTCCGGCTGGGCTCGAGATCCTGAACGCAAGCGACAACCGACTAACTAGCCTGCCGGACGCTCTCCCGAGCAGGCTCACCTCGCTCGCGGTTAGTGGCAATCAGCTGACCGACCTCCCCGACTACCTCCCATCGGGGCTCATTGAACTCGATGTCAGCAGCAATCAATTGGCCGACCTCCCCGCCCCCCTTCCGAGCACCCTCCAATCGCTCAATCTCAGCGGTAACCGGCTGACCAGCCTGCCTGAGGATCTTCTTGAGGGGCGTGTACCGAATCTTAGTCTCAGCTACCCGCATTTGGAGAACCTCGAGTTCGGGGATAACCCGCTGCCGGACGACGTCCTCGCTAATCTGGCGACGGCTGGAGCGCCACCGCAGCTTGCGCAGCAATCTCTATATGAGGCTGCCGCGCAATGGCTCGCAGACGACCCGGCGACGCTGGCCAAATGGCAGCACTTTGCGGATGAGCCAGGCGCCCAGGACTACGCGCAGTTCCTGGAGAGGCTACGAGAGACCGTGAACTACGGCAATGACGAGTTTCGGCAGGCAGTGGCTGATGATCTGCAGCAGGCGGCCGCCAATCCGACATTGCGCGAGCAGTTCTTTGCGCAGGCGTCCGAGGCCAACGCGAGCTGCGAGGATCGTGTCACCTTGCACTGGAATGGTATGCAGACCGCGCGCCTCAACGCTGACGTCGAGGACGGGGTATATGACGATCGGCTTGGCGATCTGATCCAGCGCGGCCGTGTCGCCTTCCGCTTGGAGGCGTTGGACGAGATCGCGCGCGACAGGATCAACTCGCTCGCCAGCGGCAACCCGAACGTAGACGACATCGAAGTCTACCTGGCCTATCAACATCGGCTGCGCGAGCCGCTGGAGCTCAGTCACGTCGCCCCTGACATGCGCTTCCTGGCGGTCTCTCACGTAAGCGAGGATGATGCGACGGAGGCGCTCGACCTGGTCCGGGAGCGGGAAGCAAGCCAGTTCACCGACTTCATGGCAAGCCGCTGGCAACCCTGGGAGACGGTGCTGAGGCGCATCGCTCCAGACGAACATGCAGCGATGCAAGACCGGCTCGTCGAAGCCATGGGCGAAGAGTTCCAAAGCCGTCTGGATCAGCGACTGGCCGAACATGGTCTGGTGGGCGACGTCGATGCCGAGCGGGTGCTCGGAGCCCAAGTCCGAAACCAAATCGCAGGCGAGATCAAAGGCGAGGTCATGCACCGGCTGCTCGCAGAGCGCGGCCTAGAACAATAAGACTTCCCAACAGTCCCGCGGGGATATTCTTCGTTGCTCTGTGGCGCTGCCTCAAGATGGATCCTGCAATCGACATCATCTTTGAGCTGACGATTGCCGATTGGCGCTCGAGCGAGGAGGCTGAGGCGCGGCCCGTTGAGGCAGCACGCATCTACCGCCGTGAAGATCGCACGGTGTGCGGCAGCATGAAATGGTCGGCGCGCAGCCTCATTGCCGATTCCTTGTAAGACGGGATGCCCGGGCCTTCTACCGGGCTGCGGAATGCTCCGCCGGAATTCTGTCGTGACCGCGCGCCGCCTTTGCTTCGTACTCGTCCTCGGGCGAGCGAAATCGACGCGTCAACAACCGGCTTTGATCATCGCGATTGTCGCGGTCGGTCAAGTGCATGCTCTCAGTCGTTTGAACGAGCGGGAGCGCGCGAGCGGATCCATCGGAGAACGCATTGCCGAAGTTTTCGTCTTACTGGCGCACGATTTCATAGGTCACGCCAATGCCACGCGCCGCCAGCACTTCAGCACGTCCTCGACCATGCGCAAGCTTGAGAGGAAGCCGGAAATACAACCAAGCGGCATAGCTGATTACTTCCGGTGGGAAGCGATGGCGGCGATAAAGAGGGGTCCGGGCGGTCGGCGTGCTGGTCGTCACCACCCCCTCGGCGGCTCCAATTCGTTAACTTAACGCCATCCAGAGTCTTCCGAAGCCGTCGACCAGATGTGTCTCGATCAGTCTGCTGTCTTCCTCATTTAGACGGCCCGGCTTGTCGAACAGCGTCAGCGGAATGGTAGCTTCCCGACATCATGGAGCATCGCCGCGAGCCCGAGTCGCCCCAATACTTGCTGGCGAAATAATCAGCGCCGCCGCAGACAATACGTAAGCAGTGCTGAAAGGTGGCCCTCGTGAGCCAATGCGAACACAGGCTTTGAATTTCGCTTTATTTGGCTGCTCGCAACATTGGCGTGAGCGGCGGCGAAGAACCATGTTGTATTTTGCCAATGACCTCGAAGCCGTGGCTTTGATAAAAGGGGATGTGATCGGGATTCGAGCTTTCCAGATAGGCGGTAATGCCCTGCTCATCGCATCGTTGAAGAGCGTATTTCATCAACAATGTGCCAAGTCCTTGTCCGACCCAGTTCGGATCGGCCGCGATGAGAGGCAGGTACCAATGCGGCTCGGACGGATGATGTTCGGCCATTTCCTGCCGCAGGAGCGCCATATCTTCGGTGATCGCCGGGTTCAGGGACAGCGCCATTATTTCGTCTAACGCGGACTCGTCTTGCTGCACGCCAGGCGGCAGCCACAGGGCTGCGGCGCGGATCCCTTCCGTGACGTATGCTGTGCCGTGCTCGAATGCTGGTCCACCAGAGGCGTTAACGAACCGAGGCATGCTCCGAAGATATTGGCCTGCGTCAGGCCAACTCCACCGCATCAATGGATCGGCGGCAAAGCCGAGCACAATTGTCCAGACGGTGCTTGTTCGAATGTTTGCATTCGCACATTTGATATCCGACTCCGCCGGCATAATGTGGGTTCCAAATTTTCTGTCTACCTGTCAGAGTTACGTGGCACGACATAAAGAAGACGTGGCCGATCACCAGATTCCTGATATCGACCGGCTGCACCTGGGTTCTGCCCGCTGATGGTCATGTTCCGTAACGACTCAGAATAGATCCATCGCCCGGCACCGGCTCGCCGTGCTCAGCTTCCGGAGCGCTTTTTCATCACTGCAATCCCTGTGCCATACTGAATGTCGAGCGACGGCATCGTCAACTTAACCGACCGCTGAGCTGAAGGAGGCGCTTCTCAAAGGTTCGAGATTCGGCGATAGCGCTTGTCATGGAGATCTCGCGCCAAGTCGCAAAGGCTCGCTCGTGCCAAGCACGACGGAAGTCGGCAGTCAGGGCTCCGGGATAGGGGATGTGGAAAAGGTTCGAGACCTGATCGTGAACTGACAGAAATCGGTGGGCCTGGAGGAGTTGAAACGCATCATGATCCGCTCGCGTCGTCGCGTCGGCTGATGAGAATTCTCGGCCCGATTGTTGAGAACTTTGTGCTGGCGATGTTCGACCCAAAGGCCCGTCTTTGCCCTCGCAGCGCCGTACGAACGAAGCTTGTCCGTGATCATCACGCGCGGCGGCGTGCCGGCGGATTTCAAGAGCTTCTTCCTGAGCCGCTGCGCAGCGCGCGAGTCTCTTCCGCGCTGGATCAAGACGTCGAGAACGAAGCCATTCTGGTCGACAGCGCGCCAGAGCTAATGTTGTTCGCCCGCGATCGAGATAACGATCTCGTCCAGATGCCATTTGTCACCGCGAGCGGGAGCGCGCTCGCGGACCGATCGGAGAACGCCTTGCCGAATTTCGGTCCCCACTGGCGCACGGCTTCATAGGTCAACAGTGCCACGCGCCTCCAGCATTTCCTCGACTATGCGCAAGCTTAAGGGAAACGGGAACTACAACCAAACGGCATATTGACGCCGCCCCGGTGGGCTGCGCCGACAGACTTTCAGCGGTTGCGCAAAAGTACGGTGCACTGCGTGAGCGGGCTGGTGAGCTCGAAATGACGCTGCAACGGAGCCGGACGGCGCGGTCGCGGCCATCTCGTTTGAGCATTCACGGTCGCAAATCGACGCAGAGCGCGGCCCAACCCAAACAACGTCGACTGGTAGAGAAGCGTTCGCCTGAGCTGAACTTCTTGACGGTGGGGCGACCGCGAGTCACCGGACCCGGATTAACGAAGGTCGTCGAACGGCCCACGAAACCCTCGCCAAGGCGTGGGAGGCGAAATCCGCTGCTGCTGGCGCGTTCCAGTCGGCGAGCGCTCGCTGCGAGGAAGCTGCCGCGGGAATGGAGGCCGCGAAGAATCGCCGCGCTTCAGCCGAAGGGGCCTTCAATATGGCCTGTCAGGATATCGCCCGGTCGCAGGGGCAGGTGTTCCCGCTGATTGCCACCGACCCGGCTGTGTCCAGAGCGCTACGAACACGAACTCAAGAGCTCGACCGAACCGTAAATGATACGGACGCCGCCGTCCTGATGCGTCGGGACGACCTGGAGAGATCGCTGGAAGGGCTGACGCGGAGGCATCGACTGACGCCGTTGCAACCCTGACAACGGAAATCGATGCTCAACGAGCTGCCGATTGGCGTGATGCATGTCCCGGGCGCGGGAATTCAGGACAATCTGGGCGACAAGGCGAAGAAGCTCGGCATCCCGGTCTGAAAATTCGGCGGCGCGTGAGCGCCGCAAATTTCTACTACCCGACTTGAGCGACGAAATCGCGCAACTTTCGCTCCGCTTCCTCCGCCGCCTTCTCTACGGCAGGAAAGATCGTGGCCCACACCTCAGCCAACTCCGGAAACTCCATTCGCGCCTCGGCCGGGTTTCAGCGGTAGGGAAATTTGTCGTACCACGTCACTCTTTCGACGCTTGAGGGTCAGAAGCGCTACGCTTCCGCTTTTCAGTTCAACAGCAGCAGCTGTGAGCGCCAGAACCTCTGAGACACGGCCGCCACTTTGCAATAGCACCGTATAGGAAAGTCGGCGTGCAGGATCGAGCCCTTGTGCCGCGCGACGGAAGCGACGGCGCTCCGGTAGTGTCAGGTATTGTCGAATACCCGATGTCGAAAAATAGAGCGAGCTCTCCGCACAAGGGAGCCGGGGGGCTCGCGGTCGAGCGGACGATTGATTTCACAGATGGTAGATGGACTGCCGCTGTCCTTAAATGAGGAGGGGAAATGTCGCGTCCCGGTAGGATTGATTGCAGTCTGCTCCTTCTTTCTTTGCCACCATAGACCGCAGCACAGGGACAGCTGTGCGATCCGTGCCTACGCTCAGGTGAGAAATGCTGCGGTCTGCGGCCGTCTGGTTCGGCGCGCGTTCAATGTAGCGTCGGTTATGGATACGAGCGCACCGGCGCCGAACGTCGCTGTCGCCAGAACCAGCGGAAGTGTTCTCGCCACTGACAGAGCGACAATACACTCCTGACGTGGTGCCTTGGAAAAAGATGCCCCATGAAAATGGGAGCGCAGTCCCCTGCGCTCCGGTCGTTCTTACCATATACGGAAACGGTCACGCTGCCCGTTGCATCACAGCTGTAGCTCTGATCATCGCTAAAGTTCTGATGACAATATTTGGACTATGGACCGGGATGCCACCCCTTCTTGCGCAGCGTGTTGTCAGAACTTTAACAGAGTCGATTGTCAGCTCTGAAACAATGTCTGACTTCCGACGCTACAAACATTCGTAGAAGACGCAGAGCAGCTGCGATTTTCATCGACACGTCCCTTGCTTGGTTCGCGGACGAACATCTCGGATCGCTTTTCCAGGGGGGGTGCTGAAGGTTGCCTTCTCGCGTGTCGCCACGAGCGCCGTGGTCGTCAGCTTACTCTGAGGCAACATGAAACTAGGCTTCAAGCAATAAGGTCGCGTTGGCTTGGCGTCTCCGCCCTCAGCGGTCGGACTTATCAGACGTGATGCCGACGGCCATTTGTTCTTAGGACATCGAGATTGTCGATCTGCTCAGCAAGGGGTTTATACCCGGACGTCGTTTGGCGAACGCAAGTGACAAGCGTCCGCAAACAACAGGGGCCTTTGGCATGAATGTGGCATCAGGGCTCAGTGCAGGGCGGACATCGGTTAGCATGTGATGCCCCATAACATCGGGGTGAAGGAACTTCTGATGAGGGCCGTATCGATTGAGTTCACTAGTACCCACTTTTCTTGGAACGTGAGTCGTGATTCAAGGTCGGGATGATACCCGAAGCAAGAGAAGTCCACCTTTCGAGGAAAGATCGCAAGGTGCTTGAGGCGTGCTGTCGCTCACCGGTGACGTTGCAGCGCGATTTGAAGCGGGCGCGGATAGTTCTGTTGGCGGCGGATGGGCGCAGCACCCGGTCGATCGCCAAGGAAGTTGGGGTCCAGCCGCGGATTGTCAGCCTTTGGCGGCATCGCTATGCCGACCATGGCCTTGAAGGGCTGCAAGACAAGCCGCGGCCTGGCAAGCAGCCGATCTATACGAAGACGACCGACAAGCGGATTCTGAAGCTGCTGGATAAGCCGCCACCGCAAGGGTTTGCGCGCTGGACCGGCCCCCTGCTGGCCGAGGCGCTGGGCGATGTCGATGTCCAATATGTCTGGCGGTTCCTGCGCAGCCACAAGATTGACCTGGTGGCTCGCAAGTCCTGGTGCGAGAGCAACGACCCGAACTTTACGGCCAAAGCCGCCGATGTTGTCGGCCTCTATGTCGCGCCGCCGGCGAAGGCCATTGTGCTGTGCGTGGACGAGAAGCCCTCGATCCAGGCTTTGGAGCGAGCGCAGGGTTATCTGAAGTTGCCCAATGGCCGCGCCTTAACCGGCCAAAGCCACGATTACAAGCGGCATGGCACCACAACATTGTTTGCGGCGCTCGAAGTCGCCACCGGAAAGATCATCGCGACCCATTCAAAACGCCGGCGCCGCGTCGAGTTTCTCGATTTCATGAACAGCGTCACCGCGGCTTTTCCGAACCGCAAGCTTCACGACATCCTCGACAACCTCAACACCCATAAAAAGAACGAGGACTGGCTCAAGGCCCACCCCAACGTGCAATTTCATTTCACGCCGACAAGTGCGTCATGGCTCAATCAGGTCGAAGTATGGTTTTCCATCTTGCAGGGGCAGTCGCTCAGCGGCACCTCCTTCACGAGCCTCAAGCAGCTTCAGGAACACATCGATGCCTACGTCAACGCATACAACGACAGAGCCGAGCCCTTCGTCTGGACCAAGAAAAAGGTCCGTCAACGCCGTTTCAAAGGCCGCCGTATCACTCAGCTCTGATTCCGGGTACTAGGCTGGTGTTTTTGTACTTCGTGAGCGTGCTTGCGGCCTTGCTTTTGCTGGTGGTGAGCAACCGCGGAGCCATGGCAAAACGCTCCGGCTATCGGAGTGATTGTGCCGGGATGCTGATTGTTTCTTCCATCCTACTTGTTGATAATTTTCAGTCGGAATGCCAAGCCCTCCATCTTTTCAGTGACAACCAGCCCATACGAGGGGAGCTCTTTGAGCGGGGTGCGGATCTGTTCAGCTTCAATGGGGCTAATGCGGGTGCACCGTGCAACGCTGTATTGGCTCCTGTGATTCTTCCAGCGCCCTCGCGTCTGCGCTATCGATCGATGACGCTGAGCAGTGACGAGCCGTCAAATTATCCCGACGAAGACGTTCTAAAGAGGAGAGCAGACAAAGGGCCTCGAGTGGCGTCGTTCGCTCCTGCAGGATCGTTCCGGCAGAATGGTCCGGCTCTCCGTGCGGAGGCGCCTGTCGGTTCGATGCTGATGCAGAGGCTAGTTTCTTTGGCATCTCATAGTTTTACGACCTCGGCCGGGGTCAAAATTAGCTTCACGTTGATTATGGCGTCAAACCCGAGCGGTACTGCTTTTGGTCCACAGGTCTTAATGGATGCCGACAGTAAAGCTTTGGTCTGCGAGATCTCGCCCATGGATGCGGAAAGCATCTCTGCGTTTCGGCACTCGCTGGCGCAAGCCTTTGTTCAACAAGCGGCGAATCCCGGTGGGGGGCTCCCGAGCAAGGATGTCGATGATTTGTTTGCGAACAACTGGGCTGCTAATGCAACAAATGGCATTATGGGCGGTTGCCTGCTCGGGAATAATAATGAAAGCGGAAGGATAGTGTAGCGCAGCACATGGGTTGTCACGAACTCCACGAACGAGTCCGGGCCGCCAGATTCGGAATGTCCCTCTTCAACTCCTGTAACAGGAGGGCGTAATTCGCCCGATATGCTCGTCGCCCAGCCATTCCATGTCGTCGAGCACCGCCCGCTGGCCGTGGAGCGAGCCGAATTGAAAAGTGCAGTGCCTGCCGTCGCTTGATAATCGTGTGGACGCGTCGGGTTGCGGGCCATTAGCGGACAACTGGCAGGCAGCTCTTCATAGCTTAGGCGTCGGCGATCGACCATCTGGTCCGTCCCATCGAACACAGGCGGCGCGCCCTCATCAATTGCCATCTGGGCTGACGAGCGCTTGCGCGCACTAGGGTCTGTACCTAAATAGCGCCACGTGATTCTCTTGCCTACGTGTTGATTCGGGGGCGAGAGAATGCGCGCTGGTTTGTTTTGGCTGAACGACAGGCAATGGGCGCGTATCGAACCGCATCTGCCGAGGGGACTGACGGGGCCGGATCGGGACGACGACCGACGCACCGTCAGCGGCATCATTCACATGCTGCAATCGGGTGCACGATGGCGTGATTGTCCACGTGAATACGGCCCTTACACGACGATCTACAATCGCTTCAATCGCTGGGCCAAGCGAGGACGATGGTGCGCAATCTTCGAAGCGCTGGCCAAGCCTGGCGAAGACGGCGTCGTACTGTCGCTCGACTCGACCTCGATTAAAGCTCACCGGTGTGCCTCCGGCGGAAAAGGGGGGAGCACAATCAAGCAATCGGCCGCTCGCGCGGAGGCCGCACGACAAAAATCCATGCGCTGAGCGATCCGCTCTGCCGGCCGGTCGTCCTGCATCTGACTCCAGGCCAGGATGCCGATATCGCTGCGGCTCCCGATGTCCTGGCGCTCGCGCCACCCATGAGCGTGCTCCTCGCCAAGGGTATGATGGCGACAAGCTTCGCGGCGCAATCATTCGTCGTGGCGCCAAGCCCGTAATCCCCAATAAATCTAACCGTGTCGTCATCCATCGCTTCAACAAACGCGCCTACAAAGGACGAAATGTCATCGAACGCTGCTTTTGCAGGCTCAAGGACTTCCGGCGCATCGCCACGCGATATGACAAGCTCGCCCGTAATTTTTTGGCCGCTGTTCATCTCGCCGCTCTCGTCGCATATTGGCTCAATTGAGTCTGGACCCTAGCACTACTTTGGGTGCGCCGGGAGACCGGCAAGGAGGAGATGGTGAAAGTCCATTGCGATGAAGGTGTAGCGAACCACATCGGCCCCGAGCCGTGCGCAGGCGTCCGCGAGGGTGTCGGCGAAGCGTCGGTAGGGGAGCATGCAGGCCAGCCATTGAGCCGCGAAACAGTGTTATCTCGGGAGCCGACGCTGTCCAAAGAGCGGAAGGCAACATGGATGAGTGCGCAATTGCGAGCACCCGTCCAACCCGGCGTGGTCGTAGACCCTGGCATGCATGGAAGCTCCTTGTACGGGAACCGGGATATCTCCGGGTCGGCCATCTTCCTCCTCGGAGGAGGTGGTCCGCAGCGGGAAGGCGAGGAGCCGTAGCCGCTGATGCATGACACGGAGAAGTCTGACTCTGGCATAGTAGCTGAGAAGCCGACGAACAAAGCTGGATTACTGGCGGCGGAGTGGGCGGAGCCAAGGCCGGGGACCAAGGGAAACGCGGAACAGCAGCGCATGCACCGGACACAGGGCCGGGCTCGCATGACCCAGTCGCTGGACCGCGTACGGACAGCCGCAAGGCTGAGGAAGAAGGACCGGTTCACCGCGCTCTTTCACCACATCAATGTCGATACACTGCGGGCGGCGTTCTTTGCGCTCAGGCGTAGGGCTGCTCCCGGAGTGGATGGCATGACGTGGCAGGACTACGAGGAAGATCTCGAGCCCCGGCTCGCCGATCTGCACAAACGGGTCCAACGAGGAACGTACCGCCCGCAACCGTCTCGCCGGACGTACATACCAAAAGCAGACGGCAAGCAGCGTCCGTTAGCGATCGCGGCTCTCGAAGACAAAATCGTCCAGGGGGCCACCGTCATCGTGCTCAACGCCATCTACGAAGGAGACTTCTGTGGCTTTTCCTACGGGTTTCGGCCCGGCAGAGGACCACATGATGCGTTGGACGCGCTCTGCACAGCGATCGAGACGCGGCAGGTGAACTGGATCATTGACGCCGACATCCAAAATTTCTTTGGCGCAGTCAGTCAACCTTGGCTGGTTCGCTTCTTGGAACATAGGATCGGCGACAAGCGCATCATCCGCCTCATTCAGAAATGGCTGAAGGCGGGTATTCTCGAAGACGGCGTCGTAACCGCTGATGACAGGGGAACGGGTCAAGGTTCGGTGATTTCACCGCTCCTTGGCAACATCTACCTGCACTACGCTCTCGACCTGTGGGCCAAACGCTGGCGACAGCGCGAGGTCTCCGGCGGCATGATCATCGTGCGTTACGCGGACGATGTAGTAGTCGGCTTTGAGCGCGAGGATGACGCACGTCGTTTCCTTGACGCGATGCGCGCGAGACTGGAGGAGTTCGAGCTGACGCTCCATCCGGCCAAGACCCGCCTGATTGAGTTTGGTCGCCATGCGGCGGCTCAACGCAAGCAGCGCGGACTCGGAAAGCCGGAAACCTTTGCGTTCATGGGGTTCACGTTTATCTGCGGCAAATCACGCCGAGGGCGCTTCCAGCTTCAACGGAAGACCCGTGGCGACCGCATGCGAACCAAACTCCGCGAAATCAAGGAGGAGCTGAGGCGCCGAATGCACTGGCCGATCCCTGCACAGGGGAGATGGCTGAGGCAGGTCTTGACCGGCCACTTTGCGTACTTTGCTGTTCCGACGAATGGCCGAGCGCTCAATGCGTTTCGGTTCTACCTGACCGATCTCTGGAGGCGTACGCTTCGGCGGCGCAGTCAGCGGACCTGTCTGACCTGGGATCGCATAACGCAGATCACCGACGACTGGCTTCCCAAGGCTCGCATCCTTCATCCATGGCCGAAGCTGCGCTTCGCCGTCAAACACCCGAGGTAGGAGCCCGGTGCCTTAATTGGGCTCGCCGGGATCTGCGCGGGGGGCGCCCAGTGATGGGTGTCCCTACCGCGAACAGATTGTTGATTTTGCCGCGTTTTATAGGATTCCCGAATCAATTTTTCAATGATTCATGGGTGGTCGGCTCTTGGAGGGCTGACCATGCCGGGATGGGAAGACGAACTCGAACGCTGGCTGATGCCGTTCTTGGACCGGCTGGGTCATAAGACCCGGCAGCGGATGTGTCCTCTGTATGTTGCGGGATTGATCGGTCCTGGCGATCGCAAGAGCGTTCAGCCGATGGCGGAACGCCTTGCCACGAGCAACTACGACCAGTTGCACCATTTCATTGCGGACGGTGTCTGGGACGCGACGCCGCTGGAGACAGAACTGCTCAATCAGGCGGACCGACTTGTCGGCGGCAGGGATGCGGTGCTGGTTATTGATGACACCTCACTGCCGAAGAAGGGTGAGCGATCGGTCGGTGTTGCGGCGCAATACGCATCGGCTCTCGGTAAAACTGCAAATTGCCAAACGCTGGTGTCTTTAACGCTTGCGCGCGGCGAAGTGCCAGTGATGGTCGCGTTACGTCTCTTTCTGCCTGACAGCTGGACAAGCGACATGCCCCGTTTGAAGCGCGCTCGCGTGCCAGTCGAACACCGAACGCCACGGTCCAAGCCGGAGATCGCTTTGGCCGAGATTGACCGCGCGATGGCAGCCAACATGCGCTTTGGATGTGTGCTGGCGGATGCAGGATACGGCCTCAGCGCACCGTTTCGACAAGGGCTAACAGAGCGCGGGCTGGCCTGGGCGGTCGGTATCCCTCGGCACCAGAAAGTGTATCCCGTCGATGTGAAGCTCATTTGGCCGATCACCAAAGTCCGTGGCAAACCACGAAAGCACCACGTGCCCGATATCTTATCGATTGCGGCAGAACAAATGCTGGCCAGCGCCAAATGGAAAACCGTGAGTTGGCGTAGCGGGACGAAAGGTCGGCTCAAAGCCCGATTTGCTGCTCTCCGTGTCCGCACCGCCGACGGCCCTCCGCAGCGGATATGGGATAAAGGTCAGCAGCATCTCCCAGGCGACGAAGCCTGGCTCATTGGCGAGCAACGTGCCTCCGGGGAGAGGAAATACTATCTCGCCAATCTTCCGGCGACGACGGATCTGCGCACGCTGGCCGCCACCATCAAGGCACGGTGGATTTGTGAGCAGGCGCATCAACAGTTGAAGGAGGAGCTTGGACTTGATCACTTCGAAGGGCGATCATGGCAAGGTCTTCATCGCCACGCCCTTATGACAATGATTGCCTACGCCTTCCTGCAACATCGTCGCCTCGCATACGCGGGGCGGAAAAAAAAGAATCAACGGGCCTCCGCCTCAACCAACCATGCCCGCCGTACGCCACGCCATCGTCGATCTCCATCCTTCGGCCGCCGCCTCAGCAATGCCCATATTGCCGAAAGCAAATCCTTGAAAAGCAGCGGCCAAAACACATTCTGCCAAAGTAGTGCTAGGTGCGATGCGCGCGAAGATCCGCGTCCCTTTTCCCAGTTGGACATTCCGGCGCCGCTCTTCCATTGCATTGTTGCGAAATTCGAGCTTCTTCTCAGCCGCCGGCCAAATGGTCGGATCGCTACTGCTCGACGGTTGCCAGGAAATTGGGGGTGGTGGTGCCTTTACCGGAGCCTGCTCAGCCAGGATGGGCAGGATGCAGCTCTTCAGCACCTCCGCGAAGCGCCTCTGCTCGGCCTTGATCTCCTCCTTCGTGGCTCCATCCTTGAGGGTGTAGACCTTCGCGCCGCTTCGGTGACGCCAGTCAAAGGGAAGCGCCACGGGACCGGGATAATGCGCGCCGTTCGCTACGAGAATGATGCGGCCCTGTGAGAGCGCATGCTCGGCGTAGCCGAGTTCGGACATGATGTTCGGGTTCTGGAGGTATTTGGGCTCGGAACGCTTTTCGGCAGGTATGTTGGGCTGAAGTGCTGCAGGGGCGGTCATGCCCACCGGGGTCATGTCCGCGACAAAGACGTTCGCGCCGGCGATCTTCTCCAGGATGGTCTTCGTGATGTCCGGGGTTCCAGCGACATTCTTGGTATCGTGATCGACCTCGGGACGCTCCGCCTCCTCATAGTCGGGATCGATGGCGATGAGCTTGCAGGCGTCCTTCAGCGCATCGCGCACAAAGTAGTGATGCAACTTCGGATCGCGATCACTCTGCCATGACCAAAATATCTTCATTGGCAAACATCACCTTCTACTGTCAGCGAGCTTTGTCCCGAGCGCTCGCATTGTGTTTAATCAGGAATACCGGCAGCCATGCAAAGTGCTCTGGCGTGGCGCCGCTCAATACGAGCAAGCCGTCAAGAGGGAGCAGTATCCTCCCAGCGGACAGCTCGCAGAAACTCATCGCGGGTCAGGGCGCAGAGAGCGAATTCGCCGCGCTTCAAGGGGCCTCCAAGACGAGACGCTACGCCGGGGCCTGCAAGGTAGAAGATGTAAGGCCCTGCATTGAAGAAGACGTGGGCTACCGCACGCTTCCACTTCTCGATGAACTGCTTGTTCGGGCCCACCCAGCGCATGATCGCGAATTCCTTGCCGTCGAGATTTACGACCCGTGATCCGAAATCGAGCGACATATTGAAGTACGTCCCAAGGAACGAGCTTTCGCTGTGAATGTGGACCAGCCAGAACATCCGGTGCCCGCGCCGATAGAAGGCCTCCCGCGCGTTTCGCTCATCCTCGCTGATCGAGGAGTGCTGCAGCTCAAGGACGGTCGCGCGCGGGGTGCCGCTGCCGACGAGGACGTCGGCGCGGTGCAGCTCTCCTGTCGTCGGGTCGCGTAGAGCGATCTCGCGGCAGGACATGTCGAAGAGTTCTTTCCAGCCGAGGTGCCAGGCTCCCTCCGGCTCGCTCCAGGGATCGCAATCACCCGCCTTGTGCCGCCAGTGGGACGTGTTCTCGACGGGCATGACGGCGGTGAGCAAGCCGCCGCAGTCGCGACACGTGGTCCGTTCTCCCTTCGCGACGGGGGCGCGCTTCTGGTCGCCGACCCAGGCATAGAGCACGTTTATTGCTCCCCTTTACGCATCGCTAAACCCAACAAGCACGACAATGGCGCTGCCGCCAGCCGGTCGGCCGAGCCTTTGGTCAAAATGCATCCTCCCCCAGCAGACATCCTACCTCGCCGTCATTAGTCGACAGGCGAGCTCCTGCTCGCCCCAACGCGCAGCGAAAGTATCGGATACCTCGAACCAACTGCCGTCATTTCCGGCGCCGTGATAGAGGCCCATGCAGGAGCACTGGCACTCATGCCCAGTCGCATTCTGGCACGCAGGAGAGCATTTCTCCTGCTCACGGTAGGGCTGAATAACGTAGACCTTGCCATATTCGGCCAACGAGCGTTCAATGAAATCGTTGAACCAAGCTTTCGGCAGTTCCCAGTATTTCTTGCCGGCAATCCAAATAGGCGACGTTCGTCTATCATTCTGAAGCCACTGGCGATTCGCTTCTGCGAAGGGAAGTCGAACGCGCAAGCGCTGCCCTCTTCCCGTCCGCCGCAGTACGACCGGTATCCGCTCCCAGACATAGTTCAGCGTCAGTTTGTCCATATTCTATCGAATTTGTTTGACCGCCGCATGACGCTCTCGGCTGTCGTCAAGCTAAGCCCCATGTCGAGGCAAAGTTTAAAGAACTCTTCTGGTGCATCCGTCTTGTCCAGACGATATTGGCGGGTGAGATCCCGAGCATCCTTACCGATCGGAATGACATCACTAGAGGAAACCCACTGTGGGTTACCGACTTTCTCCTCAAATGCTGCAATGACGTCGTCGGGAAGATCGGCACCAAACAGAAAATATCGAAGATAACGGATAAAATGTGGATGCGTGTAAATGTCGGTACCTCTGCAACCATTCTCTCGAATAGACCCTTACGCGACGCTTTGATCCTCCCCTGATGGTATCGGGGGTCATTCCAGTAATTCAGTCTTTCTTGGGGAATTGCGGATCTATCGCTCAGAGATTGGAGCAAGGTAAGGATCGGCTGCGCATTGGCTTTATAAGCTGCGTGGCCCTCATCATGATTGCGATGAGATTCCCAGAGATCGACCTTCGCGAGTATCGCGGCCTCGCTCTCAGTCAGCTTGATATGATACTTCTCCATGTATCTCCTCTTCCGGCCTGAACACTCCGAGGTCGCTTCTCCTGATATTATTGTGCGCTACTCGTCGTAGGCCATGCGGCTCCCATGCTATTAGATACTCTAATTTCGGATCGGCCCGCACCGCGCTTTTCCACGCGCACCTGCACGGCAATCCGCTCGATCATGGCAGCGACATGTGTGATGACGCCAACCTTCTGACCTCTGCCCTGTAAGGTCTCCAGCGCATCTACTGCTAAGTCGAGCGTCTCCGCATCGAGCGATCCAAAGCCTTCATCGATAAACAGCGTGTCGACAAAGGACGATCGACCCTCAAGACCTGACAGCGCCAACGCCAGCGCAAGGGAGACGAGGAAGCGTTCACCGCCTGACAGGCTTCGGGTGCCGCGGACCTCGTCGCCCATGTCGCGATCAATAATATGCAGCGTGAGATCGGACGCAGCCCCTCGCGCGAGCCTATAGCGGGGTGTTAATGCGTGGAGATGATCATTCGCCAATTGCACCATGTGGTCGAGCGTAATGCCCTGCACAAAGCGACGGAAACGATCACCGCTGGCCGAGCCGATAGCATCGTCGACTGCATGCCAGATTACGAGTTCCGCTTTCGCAGTTTCGATTTGAGCGGATAGATTTGCGGCGGCGCGGCGCGCCTCGTCGTCTCGCGCGAGCGTAGCGGCAAGTCCACCTGTCAGTTGTTGCATGTCTCCGATTTCGGTTCCCAACGTCGCGACGACTGCGGCCAATTCCTCGACATCGGTGGTCTCGTTGAACCCTTCCAGCGCCCGGTTTAGGTCATTCTGACGCGTCAGCACTGCGGTGCCCGCATCGTTCACGCCTCGATCGATCTCCCGAATTCGGACCCGTAACGCTCCACTCAATGCTGGGTCGGTTGCGATCAGCGCCGCAACCTGATCCGGCGGGCGAGCAATATCCATGCAGGCGGCGTTGAATGCCTTTTCGGCTAACGCGTTACGGCCTTTGGCGGTCTCCAATCCAGCGGCGGCCTCGTCGCAGCGAGCGCCGGCCGCCTGGAACGCTGCATCTGTGGTCGATTTTGTCTCGCGCGCACGAGCAAGAGCTTCACGGGTGGTCTGGCAAGCCTCGGTGATCCGAGCCCGGTGACTTGCTGTCGCCTCGCCATCGAGGAGTTCTGCTCTGGCACGCGCCTTCTCTCCCTCGGCCAGGCGACGCTGATCGAGAAGAAGAGCCGCCGCCGTTACCTGGGCCTGCGCGTGCCGAAGCGAGGCGTCCGCCGCCGCACGCTCGGGCGCCAGGCGCTGGAGCGTCATTTCAAGCTGGCCAACTTGCTCGCGCAGGGCGGCGTACTCCGTCGCAACCGTTGACAGCGTGAGGCTAACACCGGCGGGATCGACATCGAGGTGGTCGACGGCCAGACCTGCGGCAGCAAGAAACGGCGTGATTTCACGGCTGATGGAAATGAGGCGCTCAGCAAGGCCCGCCGCCTGGACCGTGTACTCAGTTGCCTTTAATTGCGCAGCGTGGAAATTAGAACGTCTTTGGTCGATGGAGCGCGCGGTCGTCTCGATCACCTCACCGAGCGCGTCATGCTTCCGCTGCAAACTGTCGATCTCTGTCCGAAGACGCCGGGCGCTTGCGAGCGGAGACGCAATGGCGGATCGTTCTGCGATCGCGACTGAGATGAGGGCCGCCAGTTTCGACGCAGCCTGGTCATCGAGAACGGGAGGTGCGTTCCCCTCGATCCCAGCCTTCGTGCAGAGATCGTTCAACGACGACCACTGTTCGCCAAAAGCGCTGTTGGCAGCCAGAACTTGTCCACGTGCCACATCGATGCCGCGATTTGTCTCCGCCTGGCGCGCTTCTCCAGCGGAAAGCGCGCGCGTTGCAGCGTCCAAACGTTGGCCCGTCGCGGTCAACGCGGTATCAAGTTCTTCGCGCCGACGGCGAAGCCTAGCAGCTATTTCGTTCAGCGTGCTTGGATGCGCAAGATGGGGATGGTCGGTGCTGCCGCACACCGGGCAGGCCAAATTTGGAGCCAGCAGGCTGCGCAGATGAATGGCCTCAGATGAGACCGCCTCGTCGGCGAGCTCTGCGATCGGAACAATTTCCGCACGCGCGGTCCGATCGCGGAGCTGGTCCGCTTCAGCTTCAACGATCTGGCTTTTTGCTGTGCTTACCGCCTGAGCCGCCAGCGTGTGTTCCGATTCCCGCCGTGTTAGATCTGCCGATGCCCGAGTATACTGGTCGCAGACGGTGCTGGCCTCGCGCAGAGCCTCAAGCGCGCGTTGCAGGTTGACGTCTCGTTCGTGGAGCGTCGCCTCATCGATGCCGGCGAGACTAGCTCTACGATCACCGATTTCACGACTTAAGCCATCCTTTCGCTCGCGATCCTCGGTGAGCTTCTCCAGCAGCGCAGTTATTTCATTTTGCGACAGCGTAGCTGTTTCTTCCGCTCCAGCGGCCGTCACCCTAGCTGCAGCGTGCTCCTGTTGGAGCGCTCCCCGCTTCGCTAACAAGTCCATCGCATCGCCAAGACGATCAGCAAGAAGAACGCGATCCGATCGGCTTTTTAATTGCGCCGCAGTGGTGCGGTACGATTCTGATGTCTGACCGAGAGTCTCATCAATCGTTGCCAGCGCATCGGCCTTCTCGCGCAGTGTCGCTTCCGCCTGCTGCGATTTTTCCAGCGTATCATTAAACTCGGTCCGAGCTGCCGCCAGCTCGGCGTCGAGCCTTTCGGCTTCGTTCCAAAGGGGACCAAAATTCTTGAGGACCTCTTCTGCCGCTCCGTTGGCGGTTACCGCGTCCGCCAGTTGCGTTGTAGATTCCGAGTGTAGTTTCTGCGCTTCCTCGCGTGCAATAAGCAAACCGTCGAGACGGGTTTGGGCCTTCGCTGCCGTCCGCCGTGCATTTTGCAAATCGCCTGCTAGCGGACGAAGCGGCTCGCCAAGATCGAGTTCGGCAAGAGATTGATACTCATCAGCGGCTGCCTCGCGCGCCGCGTGCGCTGCGACCGCTTGAGCCTCAGCCCGCGCGAGGTCGCTGCGGGCGGCGGCCACGCGCTTGAAGTGATCTAACCGCTCGTTGTGTTGATCGCGCTCCGCGCCTTTCTGTGCAATGGTTGAAGCAAGCTGACTCTGCTCGTCCAACAGCGCCTGCCTGGCTTCGTCATCAAGAAGCCCGATGTCGTCTCGACGCCGCTCCAATTGCTCGACACTTCTTCGTCGAGCGTCCGTGCCGTCGTGAACGCGGACCGAGATCGCTGCGTAGATTTCAGTACCGGTGATCTTCTCCAGCAATTCTGCGCGCTCGCTCTCGGCGGCGAGCAGGAAAGCGTCGAACTCGCCCTGTGCGAGGAGCACCGTTCGCCGGAACTGGTCGAATGTGAGGTCGGTTCTCCTCCCCACCGCCTCACGGACCTGAGTCTTGCCAGTCGCCACCGCGCTGCCGTCGTCGAGTCGATACAACGAACGCTGCTCATTCTGCAGCCGCCCATTTGCTCGCCCTCGCGCCCGATTGGCCTCCCAGCGGACGCGATAGCGCTCGCCATCCTGCCCAACGAAATCCACCTCGGCATATCCGCTGCCGGCGCCTCGGCGCAGGATCGCTCGGCCATCATGAATTGAAATCGCCTCCCCACTGGGATCGGGCGCATTCTCCCGTCGACCGACAGAGACGCGTGGATACTCGCCATAGAGCGCGAGGCAGAGCGCGTCGAGGATGGTCGATTTCCCGGCGCCGGTCTCGCCAGTGATGGCAAAGAGGCCGGAACCTGCAAGAGGTTCTGCGGCAAGATCGATCTCGAAAGGAGCACCAAGACTTGCCAGACTCTCGCCGCGGATAGCCAAGATCCGCATGGCTATGTCTCCGCCTGTGCGCGGTGGAAGACATCGAGATGCGTGGCATCCGGGGCTACGCCGAAGGTGCGTTCAAATGCGAGCTTGAACAGATCCTCCGGATCTCTTTCCGCAAGGCGGATCATAGGATCGGCGGAAGTCACGTCGTTTGACGCCTCGGGTATTGCCGCGACACGGGTGTCGACGATGCGCGCCGGAAAGCTCTCCGCAATGCGGTCGACCTCCTCTCTGAACCCGGGCGATAACCCTTCCCGGGCAAGCCTGATCTGGACGAATGGCCGTTTATGAAGCGGCAGGTCCGATGAGAGGTTCATTGCCGTCAGATGATCACCAAGTTCGTTCAAGCGCATATCTCCCGCCTCAGGAAGGCGGACGAAGGCAACTGGCCGGTCGATCGGGATATGTTCGGATAGAACCGTTGTTCCGTCGAGGCTCACAAGAGTGACCCCGTGCGCGTAAGGCATCTCCGTCGCCGACAAGGGAATCAGTGAACCAGAATAGCGGATGGTATCACGACCGATGGCCTGAGCCTTATGCAAGTGGCCAAGCGCCACGTAGCTCGCTTCCGCCGGGAACACGTCGTGCGGCACAGCATGCTGGCCACCAACTAGAATTCTGCGCTCCGCGCCTTCCGACTCAATACCGCCCGCGACATGGAGGTGTCCCGTTAGGACGAACGGTAGACCATCCATCGGTCCCCGTAACGTGTCGACCAATTCAGCATAGAGGCTCCGCACGCCAGCGATGACGGGCGAGTCTAAGAGCTGGCCCCGCAAATTCGGACAGTAGCTTGAGTGGATTTTCTGCCTGACAGCGGCGAGGATTCTTGCTGCGAATCAGGAGCGAAGATGACGAAGAAGAGCCGCCGGACGCATTCTCCGGCATTCAAGGCGAAGGTTGCTTTGGCTGCGGTCAAAGGAGACAAGACACTGGCGGAGCTGGCGCAACTGTTTGATGTTCATCCGAACCAGATCACGATCTGGAAAAACCAGCTCCTGGAAGGCGCCGCCGGCGTGTTTGGGCATGACAAGACATCGGCCGAGACGCCGGTCGATTTGAAGGCGTTGCATGCCAAGATCGGCGAGCTGGCGTTGGAAAACGATTTTTTGTCCGGCGCGCTCACCAAGGCGGGCCTGCTGAGCGCAAAGCGATGATCGACCGCGGTCATGATCTTTCTATCGTGCGCCAGGCGAAGGTCCTGAAGCTGGCTCGCAGCACGGTCTACTATGAACCTCGGCCAGTTTCGGCCGAGGACCTTGCCTTGATGCGTCGGCTCGATGAGCTGCATCTCGATTATCCCTTCGCGGGAGCGCGTATGCTGCGATCGTTGCTGCGGCGGGAGGGGGTATACGCCGGTCGCCGCCACATCGCGACGCTGATGAAGCGCATGGGGATCGAGGCGGTCTATCGTCGCCCGAACACGAGCAAGCCGGCTCCGGGTCACAAGATCTACCCGTACCTGTTGCGCGGATTGAAGATCGAGCGGCCCGACCATGCGTGGGCAATGGACATCACCTACATTCCGATGCGGCGTGGCTTCGTCTATCTCGCGGCGGTCGTCGATGTGTTCAGCCGACGGGTCCTGGCCCATCGCGTCTCGATCACAATGGAGGCGGCCTTCTGCGTCGAAGCGGTCCAGGAGGCGTTGGCGAAGCACGGCAGGCCCGCGATTTTCAACACGGACCAGGGCAGCCAGTTCACCAGCCTCGAGTTCACCGATGTGCTGCTGGACGCGAAGATCGCCATCAGCATGGATGGCAAGGGCGCCTGGCGCGACAACGTGTTTGTCGAGCGGCTCTGGCGCACGGTCAAATACGAAGAAGTTTATCTCCGCGCCTACGACAGCGTGTCCGAGGCGCGAGCGTCAATTGCCAAGTATCTGGCCTTCTACAATCAGGGACGCCCTCACTCGAGCCTTGACGGGCGCACGCCCGACGAGGCTTACTTCGGCACGCAAGCTATGGTGATGGCCGCATGACCGTCGCCGACGATTTTGTCGTCGCTCTGGTCGGGCTACGCCCTCCCGACGCAACGACAAAATCGTAAAGCCCCGCGTTCAGCATAACCCGGCAGGAATCCACTTAAATCCAGCGGGGCGCTGTCCAAACAACCGGGGCCAGCTCTTCTACTTCACCATCTAGCCGCGTCAGATTCGGAAGGCATGCTGCGGTTGGGTAGGAGACTGCAAGCACATGAGCAGCCACCGAACCGCTTGTATCAGCGATAGGAACGAGATGACGGGCCGCCTCGACTCGCCCTTCGCGCCGCCGCACATTGCCCACGACGCGGATGTTGAATGCCTCCAACAGAGGCCGCGGCGCTTCCAACCGACCAGCTGCATCATGGTTGCCAGCAGCGATCACCATAGCCATGCGCGGATTCGCGCGGCTCAGCCGCATGAGCGTATTGTAGAAGAGCTGTTGCGCTTCCCCAGAGGGGTTTTGGCTGTCAAACACGTCGCCAGCGATGATGAGGGCATCGACATCCCGCTCCACAACGATCTCTTCGAGCCGCTCAAACACCTTGCGGTGCTCGTGCTCCCGAGAGAACCCGCGTAAAGTTTGACCGATATGCCAATCGGCCGTGTGAAGGATACGGATCATTGTGTTTATTATTCCTCCGGATCATGCACCGGAGGAGCGCCCGACCATTCTTCGGAGATTGCGCCCCAATCGACGCCACGCTCTTCGGTAAGCGTCCACACCTTCCAGAAATCCGGGTCCGCCGACTGCGGCCGCTGCGCATCGGGCAATTCATCGACCTCAACCAGCACCGGGATCGGCGCTGCCCAGCCCAAAAGAACCGCTTGGCGGGACGGAAGACTCGGCAGTTCACGCAAGAGTCCACCTACATTGTCTGGGACAAGGCGTGCGACGAGGTTCTGGTCCGCGTCATTGACGATACGGTGCAGCACAAACGTGTTGCATTGGGCGAGAACCGTTGGAGAGAGCTCCGATGGTCGCTGCGACGAAAGGACGAGCCCGAGCCCGAACTTGCGCCCCTCTCGAGCGATACGCTCGAACACCTCGCGACAAAGTTGGGTTGGAGATGACGCAGGACCATCATCATCTTTACCGCGTCGAACGAATGTGTGGGCTTCCTCCAACACGAGTACGGTCGGCAAGGTCTGGCCCTTCGGATGGCCACGGCGATATCGCTGAAGCGATTCGAAGACCAGCCGCGCCAAAACTGAAACGACGATGTGGACGATTTCGGACGGAACAAGAGACAGATCGACAACCGCGATCTGGCCGTTACTCGCCCCGTCGTCGCCGATATAGTCCTTTAGCCAGGATTCAAA
Organism: Bradyrhizobium sp. B039; assembly: GCF_038965675.1. Classification (NCBI taxonomy): domain Bacteria; kingdom Pseudomonadati; phylum Pseudomonadota; class Alphaproteobacteria; order Hyphomicrobiales; family Nitrobacteraceae; genus Bradyrhizobium; species Bradyrhizobium sp. B039. The sequence continues at coordinate 7,563,429 of NZ_CP152416.1, read as the reverse complement.
GGAAGTCGGTGGATCGCGACCGATCACGGCGCCGAGCCGCTGATCAGCGAGCATACCGCGAATCCGCAGCCCGAGCGTCGAGATAAACCCCGCGAGATTACCTCCTTGCTCGGTTGCCACCCGGTCAAGATGCTCGGCGAGAATATTTACGTCGAAGAACTGTGGGGCGTCCTCACTGATAAGGGTTGCGTGACCGATATCCGGCAGCGTTTGAGCCAATGTGTCCAGCGCACTGCGGATCGTTTCGAGGTCGGAAATCGTAAAATCGTTGAAGAAATTACCTGATCGCCGGCCATCTACAATTCCCGTGATCGTCGTGGAAATCGCTGCAAGAGCGCCACTAGCGGTACCGAGGGTCTCCCCGCCAAACTGCGAACAATCTGACGCGATCGTTTCAAGGAGCCGTGCGCACTCGAATCTTGCTTTTGCTGCGCCCCCGAAAGCCTGTGTGCCAGTGTTCAGCATCGCCGAGATCCGAATCGAATAAGAACCAAGGTAGCGCCGAATCATCGCCTCTCTGGGAACTCCCTCCGTTTGGCCGGCCTTCAGCTCCCTCAGCCCCTGCATCAGCAACGGGCGTTGTGCCCCTGGCTGGGCGTGAGCGACTGCGGTCCACTCGTGCCCGCTCCAGAGCCACGCAGGGACATCGAGCGGCCGCTCTCCTCCCGTCACGGGCGGAACACGAAACAACCGCAGCTCGTCTCCGCGATCAGCGAAAGCTCTGGCATATTCGCCATTGGGATCGAGAACGATGAACCGCGCGTTGGGCACCCCCGTCTTGCCAGCCTCCTTGAGGGACTTCTCTGCGGCCTCCATAGACCATCGAATCAGACCCGCCACCGTGCATGATTTACCGCTACCGGTGTTTCCCAATACGGCCAGATGCCGACCGAAAAGCTTGTCAGGGTCCACCATGATGGCCGCGCTCGACGCCATCGGCGACGATCCTATTCTGACTCTCTTATCGTCGTCCCTCGCGCCCACGATGGCTTCGATCTGCGGGGCGGTCGGGATAAGAACTTGGTCCCCCACTGACGGAAACGCGACCACGCCACGGGAGAGTTCGTATCTGGTCATACCCGAGGCGCGGTCGCGCCGAGAGGTCAGCGTTCCCACCGGCGATAGCGACATCTTTCGGAGCGGGAATGGAAGATCAATCAGGCCGAAGTCTTTCAGGCCAGAGCGCTTTGGATAAGGAGAGCGTTCGATCCCAATCCAGGTTATGTAGGCGACTGTCGCGCCCGCTTCATTTGGGATGAGCACATACCCATTGAGACGCGGAAACCCCGCCGGAACTCCAGTATTCAATGCCGTGGAGTGCGGAGCGTCCAGTTCAAGAAGCGCCCGAACTTCGTCAGGCGCAACCGATTCGACGACACCGACAACAAGGCCCGACAATCGTTCGATTGGAGTTGTCATGATCGCCTCATATCGGCCCGGTTGCAGTCGCTGAAAGCGGCACAGTAGCCAGATCGTTGAGTTTCGGATCGCCTGGGCGATGCTTCAACAATTCCGTCACTCGACCCGATATGTAGTCGAGCGCCGGTTTTGGCAGGTAGTTTGCGACCAACGTTGCAAGATCCGAGAAATGCGGCCCGATCAGCAGCGAGACCTGTGCATCGCGCGTCTTTTCAACAAATGCTTTGAGGCGATCGTCCGCCGCATAGGCCATGATCACCAAATGGGTCGACGGAATCGTGAGCATATCGAATAGCACCCGATTCACGTGATCGTCGCCGAACCCATATCCGTAGGTCACGACAACGGCGTTAGGTCGGCAAGCTGCGGCCGCAAAATCGCGAAAGAGCTCCGCATACGGATATTGCGTTGTTTCGACGTCCTTCGCAGGATTGGGGTAGATCATGACCGTATCGACGGGTTCTTTGGGAATGTCGGTATGATCCGCAGGCGCTCCGAATGGGATGCCCTTGCGATAGATCCGCCGTTCGTCCTTATCAAAAAACCAGTCCAGTGAACCATGGAGCTTAGTGAGGCGAATGACGCCCTCCATGAACCGCGGCTCACCCCGAATGCCGGGTGGATTGTAGTGGACATCAACTTCAACGCGCGACGCCCGGAAGACCGGGTTCAGGGCACCGACAAATCTATCGATGATCCGAAGACCTGCAAAATCGCAACCATGTTCGATCAGGCGGTCGTAGTTTGTTGTGAAGACGTGCAAACGTTCACGAGATGCAGCGCGGCTCGCAAAACTCAGCAGGAATGATTGCAGAGCACCTAGGGCAGCATCTTTTGAAGCGGGATCCTTTCCAGCAACAATCCCGCTTTCCGTCTTCAACAATGAAGTGAGAAAGCCAGACATCTGGGCGTCGATGCCCTTCTTGAGGGTGTTTTCTGCTCCCTTGTCGATGACCCCCAACCCCTCGAGCAGAGCAAGCGCACTTCGAAACTGATCTTCGATGTTTGCCGCACCTCTTTTCATCGCCGTCGCTCCGGCCTGGGCGTGCGCGTCGATCGCGGCGTCATATGACGTGCCAAATGTAACCTTGGCCATGCCTGTGGCCCCTACGCCCCCCAGGTAACCAACCGCTGTGGTGAACCCACTGCCGAGCAGCAGGTTGAGGTGCTCTGCTTGGAAAACAGCAGAGAGCCACGGCTCGATATGCTTTCGAGCGCTATTGGTCAGGGAATCCAATTCATCTGGGTCAGTGGGTAGATCGTCCCAGGCGCCTGAGTGACTGCCTACGCGATAAAAGTGCTTCTTATCCATACTTACCCCCAAACCGCGATCGCGGCTCTTTTCTTCGTCAATCGCGCCATGCGGAACGGAGTAAATTTATGATCCCGCTATGCCTCATCGATTGCTGCTCCCGGCGACCATGGCCCGCTCGGCGGCCAAATTCGTTCTTCTTTCAATCCGACGACCAGGGGCATCAAGAAGAGGCGGAGATCGGCGACGGTAACGGCAAAAGCATCCGGTGCGGCTGCCATCCGATCGCGCTCCAGGAAGGCGCGCCACTGGGCGGCCCATGTTTCCGCGAATTCATCGGTCAGACCGACCGGGACAACGGATGGGAGGACCGTTCCGCGTCGCTCGAAGGTCCGCTGAATTGCCTCGGCAAGAGCGGCCCGGCGAAGCTCGAATGTTCGGGAGATTACCCAGAGATCATAGAAATCCTTGAGCCGACTGTTGGCCACGCCGAGCGTCACGAGCGCTGCGAATTTCTCAGCTACCACTGTTTCGACCGGATATGCGCGAAGGTGCGGCGTTGGGGCGTCCAGCAGGGTGGGATAGTCGATCTCGACCGCCGCGGGTGTAATGGCGTCGCCGAAACCGATGTCGACCTGGATCGGAATACGCGCCCCGGCGATAGTTGCCGTTGTGCGGACCCGCACGCCACCATATTCCAGCTCCTCACGAATCGGGGTCGCCATCAGCGCTGCGACATCAAACGTCACACCGTCATCGACGACCGGCTGCGCACAAATGGCCCGGAAGGTTTCGGCAATGGCTTCGGTGTCGCGGTCGCCGTGGCCAAGCAGATCCAGATCGCGCGTAGGCCGAAACGGATCGGCTATCCAGGTCACGAAGAGCATCGCACCTTTGAGGATGAAGCGGTCGCGGTGCGGCGACGCGCTTAGCCGGTAGAGCAGACGCTCGAGCGCATATCGCGTCAGGAGAATCTGGAAGTCCGATCGCTCGGCACGTGCCCGATCGAGGAGCCGCGCTCGCACTGATGCGCCGATGTTGCGAGGCTCACGCGCCATCGGACACCATTGCTTCGACGTAGGGACGCATGACCGACCAGACCCGCGCCTTGCGAGCGTAATGCCAGAGTTGATCCGGCTTGCATCGGCGACGGCGGAGGCCTTCGCGCAGCCCCTCCATCGCGACGTCAAGGCCGATCTTGGTTCGGTAGCGAAAGCAATCGACAATTGTCCTCGCCGGATCCGTGATAGGAACGTCGACATTCTCAATGCGGTGACGCTCGATCCCTTCGGTAAGCGCCGATCCGGTGAATCGCACGAACCGGATAGGTGGATAATCGATCTTGGGTCGCCAGGCGGAGCGATCGATCGCCATCCATACAGCCGACGGCATCTGCAGCGTCAGTTCGTGGTATTGGAGGGCCGAGGTAAGACAGACCACACCCTTTGGAACCAGAACTGCTGCCTCGGCGAGGGTATGGGCAGCCTCGAGGTGGGCGTCGGGGAGTTGATAGAGCCCACGTGCTGGGCGGACGACTGCCTCCTCCCGAACAAGACGGGCAAGCGTCTCCGGGCCGATGCCTTCGGCGATGAAATCCTTCAGCCGGAGCATTCCTCGGGTCTTCAGGAGGTCGAGCGCGCGAAGTCGCTGGGCGCTGGTGGACGGCATGGAGTGTGACGTTTCCTCTGATCTGGAAAGATATAGCAGATGTTTTATCACAAGGTCGTTGGCTTGAAAATCCCCGAATCATCGCCCATCCCCATCCTTCCTCGAAGCTTGACCGAGTGGTGTCGGACGACGACGGCATCGTCGCCGACTTAATATTTTCCTAGTGCCCGGTGAGACGGGAACGCGCGGCGAAACGCTCATGACCGGCAGTGGCTATCCTGTCAGCGTAATCCGGCCGTCCTTCAGCCGATGCCGACTGGCTTGTGCCAGATTGACCGTATTCCGCACGAAATCGAGCCGCGCAATCCCAGCGTGGTAGGCTCGAAACGCCTCGCTCAGGGCATTATCCGTCACCTCAGGCGAGACTTGATCATCCTTGCCTGTCGTGAGCGGCACATTGTCGAGTGATAGCCCGCGCCCGCAAAGAAACGTCGTCACGATGACCTCGAAGGTCATCGGTGGACGGTGATCCATATGCCCCTCGTCCTGCGCGATGCGTTCGCCCGTCACGGCGCAGGAAACCAGACCGTCAGAACCGCTGTGGGTGGCGAAGAGATTATCGCGGGCCTTGTAGAGATCGAAGCGCACCGCGCGTCGAAAGGCTTGGGCGACCTCCTGCTTACGGCTGGGTGGTCGCTGGGAGATGCAGTGCGGATAGGAGAAATCCGTGCCGCTGCCGTCGGTGCGGATGATCCGGAAGCATTGCGTCCCATGCTCGGTCATCATAACCTGAAAATGGCTGACGCCACAGCCCACCTTGGCAACATATTCGGTGTGGCGTTCGAGAAGAGCGGCAACGTCGAGGCCATCCTCGTCGCTCACTCGCTCACCGGGCTGGTGGCGGTTCAGCATGGCCTTGAAGAACGCCGTTGCGTCGCCTTGCTTCTCGAAGCTGCGTGTCGCCAGCTCGACGGGTCTCGAACGCCCCCCCCATTCAAGCCGCCCCTGCTGCTGCCGCAAACTCGAACTGCGCCTCGCAGCCATTATGCGCACATACCGGCTTTTTGAGAGTAAAGGGCCGCTGGAATTTCGTTCGACTGCACTTCTTGCAGGCAAACTGGCTGCGGAAGGTCTTGAACTCCTCCCAGCGCGCTTTCTCGTCACCAATCGAACTGTCGCCATAGGGCCCGTCCTGGAAGTGGCTGCCGAAATTCTCGATCTCGCCCTTCACCAGACTGTCGAGGAAGCGGTTGTTGACGCCCGGCACCAGCGCCGGCACTAGCTTGGCATCCTTGAGCAGGCCGGCGAGCGCAGAGGCCAATTCGCTGCGTTCGTAGGAATAGGCCCTCTCCAGCGGTCGGATGCGGACGCTGACCCCGAAATCCCGACAGATGCCGAGAAGCCACTCCTCCTCCGCCTGGCGCATCTCGTTGGCCGCCGACTGGCCCGCCGCCCAACGCGCCTCGATCATCTCATCGCTGACCTTGTGATCAGCGAAACGCGGCCCGTAGGCCGGATCGAGGCCAATGATCCGGGTGAAGTGCCACGCTTTCGCCTCGAGCTGATCCTTCAAATAATTGAAGAACCGCTCGTCGTGCGTGGTGATCAGGATCTGGCAGTCTCCGAACATGGTGGCGATGAGTCCGGCAATAGTGCGCCTATGATCCGCATCGTAGGAGGTCACGATGTCGTCGAGCGCGATGATGGGCGCGCCTGCATTAAATTGCTTGATTGCAGCCATGCGCAACGCCAGCGCCACCGAATGGATCTGGGAGTCGCTCAAATAGCCACCCGGCTGCACGCCCGTGCGGTTCTTGGCGAAATCGATCAGGAGGTTGAGCCGCTGCTGGTTCGTGTCGTCTTCCGCCGGCAACTCCAACCGGATTGGCGCGGCGCCAGCGCCCTGGATCCGCTTGTAGATGTCGTTCATCGGCGTCTGAAGCTTGTCGAGCAGAGTCTGCACCTTCTTGCGGATCTCGGCCGAGATTATCGTCGCCTGCGCCGTCAACGCGTCGGAGAGTTTCCCCAGCTGTGTTCGCGTCCGTAGGGCGAGGTCCCGCTCGCTCTGTAGCTCCAGCAGCCGATCGATCTTCGTCTTGGCTTTGATATAGGTGTGGTCGCCTTGCTTCGACTCGATGTCGACGATGGCCTGATCGAGCATAGCGAGCAGCTTGGCGATCGAGGCAACGATATCGGCCGAAGCCGGCACGGCAGCCTGAGGCCAGCCGGCGATGCCAGTTTGATATGCGATGAGATCGGCTTTCAGTTTCGCTTCATCGTCGCCGAGGAGGCCAATAAGCCCCGGTAACGCCGCCACCAATTGGGTATGAGCTTTGGTCGCCGCGGTCTTGGCTGCGTCGAGCACCTTCTTGGCGGCGGCATAATCGGCCAGCTCTTCCAGATGCTTGGCGATATGTTCTCGGATGGCCCCGGCACTGCCCGCCGCCGAGTCGGTTACGGGCGTTTCACAGACTGGGCATACAGCAGGCGCCGGTACACCTTCGGCGAAAAGCGGCTCTGCGGCTTTCCACAAAGCCTGAAACATAGTGCTCGCCGCCTTGCCGCGCTCCTCCGCTTCCTCCGCGACGGCGGCCGACAGCGCCCCCAAGGCCGCATCAAAGGTCGGAATAGCGCCGCCGACGACGGTCTTGCCGCTCTCCGCGTCCGTTACCTCAGACCACAAAGCGGCCGCCGCATTGCTGATCTGACGCAGGCCTGCAAGCCCTATCTTGTTCTCTTCGGCCTTGGCTCGCACTTCCAGCTCGATATAGGCCGGATCACCAGCCGTCAGCGCCATCAGCACTAGCACCGCGTCGAGCGGAGCCAAGACCGACGTGTTGGCGTAAGCGAGGATCGCCACCGAATCCCAGGCTTTCACCACCTGGGCCGTCTTCCGAGCAAGCTGGGTGTCTGCGCGCTGCAGTGCCGTGCCGTCCTCTGAGGCAGCCTTCACCTGCGTGCGCAGCGCGCGAATATTCTTCTGCACCTCGACCAGCGGGCCAAGCTGCAGCCAATTGGCGACATCCGTGTAGCGCTGTTCGGGCGTGTGGATTTCGACGAACGTGCGCAGCGCATGCCCGCGGATGATCGGCGGCACCGCGAAGCAGGCGTTCAAAGTCGTGGCCACCGCCGGTATCGGTCGCTTCGTCCCCGTCGCCGGTCGGCTGCCGTTGGTGGCATCCTTGCCCGAAACGACGCCAATCGTGACCGCCGGAGCGATCTTCGCCTCCTCCGACAGATTGTGCGCCATTGCGACGGGGCCGGCCTGATTGTTGATAGTGCGCTGCCCGAGCCTTTCGAGTGTGCCATCCTTGGAGAACATGAATTCCAGCGCATCGATGACACTGGACTTGCCGCTGCCATTCGGCGCGAAGATCGCCAGACAGCGTTTTTTGCTGAAATCGAACGTCTTTGGTTGGAGATACGCGCGGAACCCGGAAAGTCCCAAGGATTGGAGGAAGTAAGGGTCAGCCATTGGCCACCTCCGGTTTTGGAGGATTGGCACGTTCGCCTGCGAGTTTCAGGATGGCATCCTTGGCCTGAGCGACGGGGTTCTGAGCGGGCGCCGCCTTCAGGATGTACGTCTTCAGGATCTCCGCTAGGCCGGCATCGACACCTTCTCTTTGCTTCAGGCTTTCTCCCAATGTCGTAAGAAATGCCTCCGGCGAATCTGCCGGCTCTGCTTCACCTTCCACGCATTTAGCCCCCAGTTGTTTGCTTCTGACAATACACCGCGACTAACCAAAGGAGAATGACGCTTCCTTGAAACTACGTGCCTTTATGGGGAAAGCTTTCCCCTGCGGCCGAGCCGAGGTCTCGGCCGACCCCTTCTGCGGGGAAACCCCGCAATGCCCCATTAGAGTGAGAGGGCGGACCGGCTTCGCCATGACGGGTTGAAGAACGGAGGAGAGGCCTCCGGCGCCTGTCGTGGAGATGAACCATGATCCAAGTCGAAGTTCTGAGCGCTGGCCGCGACCACGTCGGCGGCTACAAGGTGGACGTGACCCGCGGCGAGCGCGTCGGCCGCGTATCGTCGGAGTGGTTCTCGCGACCAGCGGATGAGCGTTATCTCTCGCTGTCAGACCTCTACGCCGCCGTGCACCGCCGGACCGAGCGTAGCCGGATCCGAACGGTCGACAGCGCTGCGATTCGGGTTGATGCCAACCGCGGCAACCCCGAGCGCCTGACGCTGACTCTGCCCGGCTCCGACGCGCCGATCGCACCGACGCACTGGAGCTTCGGCCAACTTGCCAGCCTGGTTGGAGCGCCGGCGGCTTACCTCCGTCAGCTGCCGGCGCCGCTGGCCGGCATTAACCTGCAATACGGCTTGACCTCTCGTTCCGCCGAGCAGATGAAGACGCTCGAGATCGAAGAGGGTCGAGTCGAGCTACGTGCAGTCACCGGGCCCACCTACGGGCGCATCTTTGACCACGAACTCGTGGCAGCCGTTCAGCGCATCGCCGGCAATGGCACGGGCGACACACGCTGGAAGGTGCCTGGCGTGCTCGACTGGTCGACTGGCGTCTACAATCCGAACGTTGATATCAGCCAGGATACGACGACGCTCTACGCGTCCGATCGTGATGTCTTCCTGTTCCTGGTCGACGATCTCAATCCGATCGAGGCCGGCCGGCTGCGCGACGGTTCGCCCGACCTCTATTTCCGCGGGTTCTACTGCTGGAATTCCGAGGTGGGAGCGAAGACGCTCGGCATGGCGAGCTTCTATCTCCGCGCCGTCTGCCAGAACCGCAATTTATGGGGCGTGGAAGATTTCGAGGAGATCACCATCCGCCACTCCAAATACGCCGCTTCGCGGTTTGCCCACGAGGCGGCCCCGGCGCTGGCCAGCTTTGCCAATTCCTCACCGATGCCCTTCGTCAACGGCATCAAGGCCGCACGGGAGAAGATCGTCGCGCGCACTGACGACGACCGCAACGAGTTCCTGCGCAAGCGCGGCTTCTCGAAGGCCGAGACGGCGAAGATCATCGAGAGGGTGTTAACGGAGGAAGGCCGCAAGCCCGAAAGCGTGTTCGATTTCGTGCAAGGCATCACAGCGGTTGCGCGGGGCAAGACCCATCAGGATGCACGACTCGATATGGAGGCGCGCGCGAAGACGCTGCTCGACCGCGCAGCCTGATACCCGGAAAGCCGAAAGATGCGGAAAGGCGTGTCTCCGGCTTCGTGCCTTTCCGTTTGTCCTGATCGTCGGTTTGCGACGCTGCCCTTGAGAGGAAGAGGGCGGCGCCGCGCTTCATGACGGGTTGGAGATCCAGAGAGAGACTTTGGGTTGCCCGTCGCGGAGTATCACCCATGGCTACTGCCGTTCAGAAGATCACCCTGTCGTCCTCGCGCGACATTCCCTTCAATAAGCTGGTGCTCAGCCAGTCAAACGTCCGGCGTGTGAAGGCCGGCGTCTCCATCGAGGAGCTGGCCGAGGACATCGCCCGGCGTACCCTGCTCCAAAGCCTCAATGTCCGGCCGGTCCTCGACGCGGAGGGCGAGACCGGCATGTTCGAGATCCCGGCCGGCGGACGCCGCTATCGGGCGCTGCAGCTGCTGGTGAAACAGAAGCGCCTGGCCAAGACCGCGCCGGTGCCCTGTGTCGTGCGCGATCCGGCGACCGGCATTCTCGGCGAGGACGACTCGCTCGCCGAGAACGTCCAGCGCGAGCCGCTGCACCCGCTCGACCAATTCCGCGCCTTCCTGACTCAGCGTGAGAAGGGCCGGACCGAGGAGGACATCGCGGCTGCCTTCTTCACCTCGGTCAACGTCGTGAAGCAGCGCCTGCGTCTCGCCTCGGTCTCGCCCGCGCTGCTCGACGTCTATGCCGACGACGGCATGTCGCTCGAGCAGTTGATGGCCTTCACCGTCACCGCGGATCACGGCCGCCAGGAGCAGGTCTGGCAGGCCATCTCTAGCTCTTGGCAGAAGGAGCCCTATCAAATCCGCCGCATGTTGACGGAGAAAACGGTGCGCGCCTCCGACCGGCGCGCCGTGTTTGTCGGCCTCGACGCCTACGAGGCGGCCGGTGGCGTGGTGCTGCGCGACTTGTTCCAGTCCGACGATGGCGGTTGGCTTGAGGACATCGCTCTGCTCGACCGTCTGGTCGCTGAGAAGTTGAAGGCGGAGGCGGAAACGATCGCCGCCGAAGGCTGGAAGTGGATCGAGGTCGCGATCGACTTCCCCTACGGCCATGCTCGCGGCTTGCGCGAGCTGGACGGCGTACTTGCCGATCTCACCACCGAAGAGCAGGCGGCCATCGAGGCGCTCGAGGCCGAATATGTCAGGCTCCAAGCCGAGCATGACGGCGCGGATGAGCTACCCGACGAGGTAGACCAGCGACTTGGCGAAATCGAGACGGCCCTCGGCGCCTTCAATGATCGACCCGTCATCTATCAGCCTGCCGACATCGCCCGCGCGGGCGTGTTCGTCGGCATCGACGCCGAAGGCAAGCTCTTGGTTGATCGGGGCTACGTCCGACCCGAGGACGAAGTGCCCGTGACGGAGCCAGAGCAGGGCAGGGGCAGTGAACCCGATGCCGCGGCCCTGGACGGTGCTGAACCATCAGCGCCGGCTATCCAGCGCGCCGTCATCACCATCGGCGGGCAGGATGAGGAGCCCGAGGACGAGGATGATGATGCGGTGAAACCGCTGCCGGACCGCCTGCTCACCGAGCTCACGGCGGAGCGGACTTTGGCGCTGCGCGACAAGTTGGCGATCACGCCTTCGGTCGCTTTCCAATCGGTGCTGCACAAATTCTGCCTCGACGTCTTCATCCGCTATTCCTCCTACGGAACGGCAATGGAGGTCTCAGTGCGCAACGCTAGCTTCCCGGTGCAGGCGCCGGGTTTAAAGGACAGCTCGGCGGCCAAGGCAATCGACGCGCGCCACAAGACCTGGGACGAGCGCCTGCCCAGGGACAAGGCCAATCTCTGGGACTGGCTCAGCGGCCTCACCGCCGACGAGCAGGCGGCGCTCTTCGCGCACTGCGCCTCATTCGGCGTCAACGCGCTCTACGAGAAGGGCGACCGCTACGGCGGCGGCATCACGCCGCACACCGTCGAGCACCGGATCACTGAGGCCGATCGCATCGCCCGGGCCGTCGATCTCGACATGGTGGAGTCCGGTTGGCGCCCGACCGTCGAGAACTATCTCGGCCGCGTCCCGAAGCTCCGCATCCTGGAGGCGGTGCGGGAGGGGGCCGGCGAGCAGGCCGCGCAGCTCATCGATCATCTGAAGAAGGGCGACATGGCCAAGGAGGCCGAGCGCCTCCTGGCCGAGGCCGGCTGGCTGCCCGAGCCCCTGCGGATGCCCGACGCCCAACTGGCGGCGGCTGTCGATGCCGCTGAGCCCGAGGGCGATGGCGAGGCGCTGCCGGAATTCCTCGCCGGCGACGACGAAGCGGACGAGTCGCGCATGATCGCGGCCGAATAGCTCGAGCACGCGGGGCGGCTTCGGCCGTCCCGCGTCTTTTCACTGCCATTCTCACCAAAGCCTGGCGCGAGCCGGGCTTTTGCATTCTGGAGGCTATCGTGCCCTTCTTCACCATCGAGACGACCTATCATTTGCCGATCTATCGGCAGCGAACCTACGAAGCCGAAACGCTCGACCAAGCCTGCGATCTCGCGATCGCCGACGAGGGCTGGGACGACAACAGGTCGGACGTTGAAACGTCTGGCGATACCTATGTTACCGGTGCCTGGGAAGGCCGCGACGCTGCCTTTAGCGGCCGGCGCCTGGCGTTTCCCTCACGTTTCGGCGAGCAGGTCCAGCGCAAGGCCGGCCATTTCGAGGTGCTGCTCGGTCTGCTCAAGATACTCATCCACGCTCCGGAGGAAGGCTCAGTGGATGTCGAGCTTTGGCGCCGACGCGCGGACGTCGCCATCGCAAAGGCCGAGGCCATTCTGGCGGGCGAAAATGATCCGATCGAGGGAGCTGCGTCGTGACGAAATACATCGTCATCTTCGTCGAAGGCGACGAAAACTACCGCGCGGAAGCGGTCGCCGTCGCTGATGACGGCCAAGCCTCGCCATCTTGGCTGCTCGGATACTGATGAATGCTCCGTACACGGCGCGCCGCCATCCGGGGGGCGCCGTTTCTCATGTCGGGCACCGCCTTGATGCTGAGAGGGAGAGGACGGCCGGGACGGGTTTGAGCCGGCGCGGTCAGAGAGAGCGCCGATCGGCTCGCCCGTTCCCGCTCTCCTGAAGGCTTCCTCCATGACTGACCTTTCCCCGATCGCGGCCGATCAGGCCGCGCCGATCTCGCCTGTTCGCGCTCCCGAGGGCGCCAGTGTCATCATCGCTGCCGCGAGTCATCTCCTTCCGCATCTCGAGCGTGGTCGGCGCATCGACGCCGCGATTCTCCGCGCAGCAATGGAAGCGGCCTCCGGCGCATCCGATGCGACGGGCGCGTGGGACTGGAAGATGACCTATGACGCTTGCGAGGTCGCCACCGTCTTGTTCCTACGCAAATACGGAAAGGCGCTCTTCCGCAAAGCCGCTTCTCCGGCTTCTCGACTTTCCGCCTTGGACAAGATCGCGGGGCTCCTGCCGACCCACACGCGCCGCTCTGTCGAAAGCGAGACTTTCCAGCAATTCTCGACACCGCTCCAGCTCGGCCTGACCGCGCTGACCGCGGCCGCCATGACGGCGGCCGATCGCGTGCTCGAGCCGTCCGCAGGCACGGGGCTACTCGCCATTCTTGCCGAGATCGCCGGCGGCGGCCTCGTTTTGAACGAACTGGCCGAGACTCGGGCCGCGTTACTTTCTTCCCTCTTTCCGGCCATTTCCGTCACGCGCTTCGACGCGGCCCAGATCGACGATCACCTCGATCCCCTGGTCGTCCCAGGTGTCGTGCTGATGAACCCGCCGTTCTCGGCGATGGCGAACGTTTCCGGCCGCATGCCCGATACCGCGTACCGTCACATCGCCTCGGCCCTGGCGCGTCTTGCCGATGGCGGCCGGCTCACGATATCAGGCGCAAACTTCTCACCCGACGCTTCAGCCTGGCGCGACGCCCTCGTCCGATTGCAGGAACGCAGCCGCGTGGTGTTCACCGCCGCGATCGCCGGCGCGGTCTATGCCAAGCACGGCACCACCATCGAAACACGTCTCACCGTTATCGACAAGGCGCCGGCCGATGACCCGAACGTGTTCCCTGAATCGCCGGGAGTGGCGCCCGATGTCGCGACGCTGCTCCGCTGGATCGGCGAACGCGTTCCACCTCGCCTGAGCGTCGCATCAACCGGCGCGCTTCCCATGTCAGTCTCGTCAGCGCCTCGCACCGTGCGCGGCTATCTCGCGCCGGCCACCACGCAGTCGGTCAGCGCGTCGGTCGCGGATCCCGAGGCCGTCGACCTCGCGTATGAGACATTCGACTGGATCCCGCCCGAGGGGGCGTGCCTCAGCGATGCCATCTACGAAGAGTACCGGCTCCAATCGATCCGGATCCCCGGCGCGCAGGCGCACCCGACCAAGCTGGTGCAGTCGGCTGCGATGGCCTCGGTCGTGCCGCCGAAGCCGAGCTACAGGCCCCGGCTGCCGGCCAGCCTCGTCAGTGATGGCATCCTCTCCGACGCCCAGCTTGAGACGGTCATCTATGCTGGCGAGGCGCATGTTGACTATCTTGCCGGCTCTTGGACGGTTGACGAGACCTTCGACCTGGTCGCGGCCGCCCGCGACGACGCGCCGAACGCGGTCCGTTTCCGTCGAGGCTTCATGCTCGGGGACGGCACCGGCGCCGGCAAGGGTCGCCAGTCCGCCGGCATCATTCTCGACAATTGGCTGCAAGGCCGGCGCAAGGCGGTCTGGATCTCGAAGTCCGACAAGCTGCTCGAGGACGCGCAGCGCGACTGGTCGGCGCTGGGCATGGAGCGTCTGCTGGTCACGCCGCTCTCGCGCTTCCCTCAAGGCTGCGAGATCCGGTTGGCCGAAGGCGTCCTATTTTTAACCTACACTACGGTCCGACGACCGCGGCGAGAAGCTTTCGCGCGTCCGGCAGATTGTTCAATGGTTGAGCTCCGACTTCGACGGCGTCATCATTTTCGACGAGAGCCATGCCATGCAGAATGCCGGTGGGGGCAAGGGCGAGCGGGGCGATGTCGCGCCCTCGCAGCAGGGTCGTGCGGGCTTGCGACTTCAGCACGCGCTGCCCAATGCCCGCGTTGTCTATGTCTCGGCCACCGGCGCCACCACCGTCCACAACCTCGCCTACGCCCAGCGGCTCGGCCTGTGGGGCGGCGAGGATTTTCCGTTCGCCACCCGCGCTGAATTCGTCGAGGCGATCGAGGAGGGCGGCGTCGCGGCGATGGAGGTGCTCTCCCGCGACCTTCGCTCGCTCGGTCTCTACACCGCCCGCTCGCTTTCCTACGATGGCGTCGAATACGAGCTCGTCGAGCACCAGCTCACCGACGAGCAGCGGCGCATCTACGACGCCTACGCCGGCGCCTTCAGCGTCATCCACAATCACCTCGACGCGGCAATGCAGGCCGCCAACATCACTGGCGAGACTGGCACGCTCAACCGCCAGGCGAAGTCGGCCGCGCGCTCGGCCTTCGAGTCAGCCAAGCAGCGTTTTTTCGGCCATCTGCTCACCAGCATGAAGACGCCGACCCTGGTCCGCTCGATCGAACGGGATCTGGCCGAGGGCCATGCCGCTGTGATCCAGATCGTGTCGACCGGCGAGGCGCTGATGGAACGCCGGCTTGCCGAAATCCCACCTGCGGAATGGAACGACGTGCGCGTGGACATCACGCCGCGCGAGTACTTGCTGGATTACCTCGCCCATTCCTTCCCGGTGCAGCTCTATGAGCCCTTCACCGACGCCGAGGGCAATCTCTCGTCGCGGCCGGTCTTCCGTGATGGCCAGCCGGTCGAGAGCCGCGAGGCCGTCGCCCGCCGTAATGAGCTGATCGAGCGGCTCGCTTCGCTTCCGCCCGTTCCCGGCGCGCTCGACCAGATCGTGCAGCGTTTCGGCACCGACCTCGTGGCGGAAGTGACCGGACGTTCGCGACGCGTGGTGCGCAGGGGTGACCGCCTTGCCGTCGAGAGCCGTGCCGCCTCCGCCAATCTCGCAGAGACCGCCGCCTTCATGGATGACCTGAAGCGCGTGCTTGTCTTCTCCGAGGCTGGCGGCACGGGCCGCAGCTACCACGCCGAACTCTCGGCGCGGAATCGCCGGCTTCGGGTCCATTATTTGCTCGAGCCGGGCTGGAAGGCTGACGCCGCGATCCAGGGTCTCGGTCATACGAACCGCACCAACCAGGCACAGCCGCCGCTCTTCCGGCCGATCGCGACCGACGTGAAGGCGGAGAAGCGCTTCCTGTCGACCATTGCGCGCCGGCTCGACACGCTGGGTGCGATCACGCGCGGCCAGCGCCAGACCGGCGGCCAGGGCCTGTTCCGGCCCGAGGACAATCTTGAGAGCCACTACGCCCGCGATGCGCTGCGCCAGCTCTATCTGCTGCTGGTGCGCGGCAAGGTCGAAGGCTGCTCGCTCCAGACCTTCGAGGACGCCACGGGCCTGAAGCTCATGGACGCGAACGGCATCAAGGACGAGCTGCCGCCGATCACGACGTTCCTGAACCGGCTGCTCGCGCTCACCATCGATCTGCAAGGTGTGCTGTTCACGGCGTTCGAGGAGCTCCTCAATGCCAAGGTTGAGGGCGCCATCGCCAGCGGCGTCTACGATGTCGGGCTGGAGACCCTGCAGGCCGAGAGCTTCATCATCACCGATCGGCGCCCGATCTACACGCACCCCCCGACCGGCGCGGAAACCCGGCTGCTCACCATCATCGAACGCCGGCGCAATCGCCCCATGACGCTGGATCAAGCGTTCGATTATCTCGCCGATGCTCGCGCGGTGCTACTCGTCAACGAGCGCTCGGGGCGCGCCGCGGTGCAGATTCCGGCGCCAAGCCTCATGCTCGATGACGGCGAGATCGAGAGCCGCGTGCGGCTGATCCGCCCGATGGAGCACCATCATGCTTCGATGAAGATGATGGACGAAAGCCACTGGCAGCCTGCAGAGCGCGAGACGTTCGCCGCAGCATGGAACGGCGAAGTCGTCGACGTCCCCGAGTTCGCCGAGAGCACCCTTCACATCGTCGCCGGCTTGCTGTTGCCGATCTGGAAGCGGCTGCCGAACGAGTCGACACGAGTCTATCGGCTCCAGACCGACGAGGGTGAGCGCATCATCGGTCGCAGGGTCTCACCAGCCTGGGCGGCGAACGCTTGCGCGACCGCTACCTGCAGCTTGACCCCACCCGAAGCCTTCGCAGCGCTGATGGAGGGGCGCACTGTCCTCGACCTCGCCGAGGATCTGCAGCTTCGCCGTGTCCGCGTGATGGGCGTCCATCGCATCGAGCTGTCCGGCTTCACTGATGCAATGCGTGACCGGCTGCGCGCCTACGGCCTCTTCAGCGAGATCATCTCGTGGAAGCTGCGCATGTTCGTGCCATCAGATGCGACGGGCGCCGCGGCGTTGGCAAAAGTGCTCGACCACTATCAGGTCGTGCGCATCGGCGAGCGGGAGGCCGCCTGATGGCCCGCGACAACGCATCTGAGCTGGCCCGCCGTCTCGCGCGTGACGCCGAGGCGGTGTGCCGCCATTATCTGTCCAACGGAAGGCGCCAGGGCCGCTACTGGACAGTGGGCGACGTCCGTAATACGCCCGGCCGGTCGATGTTCGTCCGGCTCAGCGGACCGGAATCCGCTCCTGGCGCCGCCGGCCATTGGCGAGATGCCGCCTCGGCCGAACATGGCGATCTCCTCGATGTGATCCGCGAGAGCTGCGGTTTCACTAGCTTTCGCGATGTCGCCAATGAGGCACGACGCTTTCTGAGCTTGCCGCGTCCAGAACTGGAGAATGAGCCAGATCGCATCCGGTCGAGAACATCGCCCGCGCCCCTCGGATCGCCGGAGGCGGCGCGGCGACTCTTCGGCATGTCGCAGTCGATCGCAGGCACACTTGTAGAAGCGTATCTCCGCAATCGTGGCATCACCGCTTTGCACGAAACCGGAAGCCTGCGCTTTCACCCACGTTGTTACTACCGGCCCGACGACCACAGCCCGACCGAGACCTGGCCGGCGATGATCGCCGCCGTCACCGATCTGAACGGCCACCTGACCGGCGCGCATCGCACCTGGCTTGACCCCGGAGGCTTCAGCGAGACGACGCTCGGCAAGGCGCTGATCGACACGCCGAAGCGGGCGATGGGTGACCTGCTTGGCCAAGCCGTTCGATTTGGCATAGCGGGTGAGGTCATGGCGGCCGGCGAGGGCATCGAGACAATGCTGTCGCTTCGCTGTGCTCTGCCGACCATGCCGATGGTCGCAGCCCTCTCGGCGGCGCATCTCTCTGCCATCCTTCTCCCGGACACGCTCCGCCGGCTCTACATCGCCCGCGACAACGATCCTGCCGGTGACGGCGCCATGGCAACCTTGATCGATCGGGCGCAGGAGGTCGGGATCGAGCCGATCGTGATCTCGCCACGGCTTGGCGACTTCAACGAGGATCTTCGCCTGCTCGGATTTGACGCCCTTCGAGCCGCGAGCCGCGTGCAGATCGCGGCGCGGGACGTCGCGCGCTTTATGGAACTGGCGGCATAGCCGGAACGGGGATGAGGTGCGACGCAGCCGCTTCGTTATCGCGAGGCCGGTGATCGTGTTCCCCTCAGCGCCGGAGAGGACCTCCCCACGGCCTTCTGAGAGGGCGATCGGGCGGCAAGCGGCCCGGACCGGCAACCTCCGTGGACCGACTATTTTCCGTCGGCGGCGGAGCCGCCTTTACATCGCGAGGCAAAATAGTCGGCCCCCTTCGGCCCTCCGCTAAGGCTGCGGCCCTCCGCTCGCGCTGCGGGTGCAAGTCCGTTCCGCCCGCCGCTTTCGTCGCCATGAAGGCCGCGATGGGCGCGGTCGATCCGACGAGGGAAAGCCGCAATGACCACCGACCGCGACAACAACTTCGAGCACCACGGCTCATCCCCAACCGACCACGTCCTCCAGGAGCTCCAGCTCTATGGCTACCGCCCCTTCCAGGACGAACCCGATCCGAGGCCGCTCCCCGAAACGCACATCCTCGCCGGCAGCATCGCCGACATCTTCGGTGCCCTGGTGGTGGCGCTGTCCGATACTCGCCTGGAGCCCGACCTTGAAGACCTGCTCTGGTCGACGGTGAACGTCTTCCATCGCGCTATCGACAGGATCGAGCGCGAGCTCGACGATAACGAGCTGGCGCAGCAGCGCTCGCAGCAGGAGCAGGACGGCAGCGAGATCAAATCCGTCGAGCTGGAGCGACTGACGGCGGAAGGGCAGACGCTGATCGAGCGACGAGGCGCCTTCGAGCTGATGCGCGACCACGCCGCCGACGAATTCGAACGCCACACCCACTCCGCTTGGCGGCCGCGCAACGGATCGAGGGTCAATCACCGCAATCTGACCTCAGCGATGATCGACAGCCGCGATTTCCTGGCCGCGAAGAAGCGCGCCGACAACCAGGTGCTCATGCCGCCCGGCCCGAAAGTCGCGTTGACAGGCGGTCTCGAATTCAACGATTACCGGCTAATCTGGGCTAAGCTTGACCAGGTGCACGCCAAGCATCCGGACATGGTGCTGCTGCACGGCGGATCGTCCAAGGGCGCTGAACTGATCGCCGCCAAATGGGCCGATAGCCGCAAGGTCCCGCAGATCGCCTTCAAGCCCGACTGGACGAAGCATGCCAAGCCTGCTCCCTTTAGGCGCAACGATGCGATGCTGGAGACGCTGCCGATCGGCGTGATGCACTTCCCCGGCACCGGCATCCAGGACAACCTCGCGGACAAGGCAAAGAAGCTCGGGATTCCGGTCTGGAAATTCGGCGACGCGTGAGCGCTGCCGCAAATTCTAGCGGTCAAGAGCCTCCGGCTCGCTCGATGCCGCTGATCGTGCGACCAGCGGCGGGCCCACATGCGTTCGCCGCAGCCTTGCACCGGGTTCGCTCGGATCACACGAAAAACCTGGCATGAAAGCCAGGGCTCGTGATGAAACGGCGCCTATCCGGCCGCGACGATCGACTGCTAGTTGGCATGAGGTTTTTTGAACAAAATATGACTCTGCGGCGTCCATTCTTGAGTGTCGCGCTGATATACGTCGCCACCATCGATCGTTGGCCTTGCGATGTAGGTTAAAGTTCTATGGGACTTTCTAGTCCCGCAATGAACCGTTGTTGGCTGCACGAGAGGCAGGCGCTTCGCAATAATTACCATAGGTCGGTGGGAGATTCTAGTTTGTTGAGTGCCACGAACACGCGATCGCCCGCAGCTTCTCATTTCCGAGCCAACCTGAAACGTTGCCGCGTTTCCTCAACTTGAGGACGCTTGCATTGAAACTAGAGCTGGCCCCGCAAATTCGGACAGTAGCTTGAGTGGATTTTCTGCCTGACAGTGGCGAGGCTTCTTGCCGCGAATCAGGAGCGAAGATTGCCAAACGCCATCCGGAACTGCCCCCTTTGCGTTATGAAGAACTGCCCCCACCATCTGGGTTATTATCTCGGTTGAAGGTTGTTTCCGCCGGTGACGGGCCGGAGGAGGCAGAGCCGACCGGAGGGCCGTCACCAGCGGGCGGCGGCTGGATGAGGCCGCTCTTGCGCTTGGCGCGGAGCCGGTAACTGTCGCCGCGGATCGTCAGCACGCGGCTGTGGTGCAAAAGCCGGTCGAGGATCGCGGTGGCGACCACGGGATCGGCGAACACAGTGCCCCATTCGGCAACGCTGCGGTTCGACTTGATCAGCATCGCGCCGGTTTCGTATCGGCGGCTGACCAGTTGGAAGGGCCGCGTCAGGTTCCAGCGGCAGGTAGCCGAGTTCGTCGACAATCAGCAGCTTCGGCTTGGCCAGCGCGAGCAGTTTCGCGTCCAGACGCCGTTCGCCATGCGCCTTGGCAAGACCCGCGACTAGCGTCGTCGCCGTGGTGAACTGCACCGTGTATCCGGCCAGGATCGCGTCTCGTCCGAGCGCGATCGACAAGTGCGTCTTACCTCAGCCTGGCGGGCCGAGCAGCAGCACGTTCTTTCCGTTGGCTATCCAACGTGATGCGGCAAGATCACGGATCTGCTTTGGATCGATTGACGGCTGCGCCTGCGCCTCGAAGTCGAAGCCAGCAAGCTCCTTCACGGCCGAGAAGTGTGCGAGCTTCAGCGCCATCTCTATGCGGCGATGGTCCTTGGGTGCGATCTCGCGCTCGGATAGCAGGATCAGCGTCTCACGCGCCGACAGTTTCGCGCGCGCCGCCTCGTCGAGCAGGCTGTCGAGCTGATCGCGGATACAGAGAGCTGCAGTCGCACCAGCATGGCATCGAGCGGATCGGTCGTTGCTTCCATTATCTTCTTTGCCCGCGCCATCAGAAGCTTCCTCCCACCACGGCTTCGTGTTCGGCAAGAGGGCGCAACAACGACAGCGATGAGGACGGCGTCAGGACCGCCGCCGCGATCTCAGCCCAGCGGACCGCGCTATTGCGACCAGCAACACCATCGAGATGGGGGCGGTGTCGATGATCCGCAGCCGGCGTCCATCCGATTGCTTGTGGATCGCAACCTGGTGCATGCCATGGCGGATGCGGACCTCGCCGGCCGCGACCGTCACCGCCACGCGCTCGCCGATCAGCCGCCACGGCACCGAGTAGCCGTTCGTGTCGATCTCGACGGCGCAATCATGGCCGACGACGCGGGTCAGTTCGCGCAACGATCCGAACGACGGCTGCCCGCAGAGCGGTTTCAACCGGTGTGCCTCGTCACGCGCGAAGCGGACGATCGGCGCCTCGCCGGTCGTGCCGTGGATACGCACGTTCGCTACCTCACGCTCCCACTCGACGAGATGCGCCTCGAATGCCTCCCAGCTCGCGAAGGAATGCCCCGCAATCGCGTTCTTCTTCACGTAGCCGACGCCGTTCTCCGTCTTGCCCTTCGTGCGCGCCCGATACGGCGCGCAAGCGCGAGGACGGAAGCCCCAATGCTTCGCGAACGCGATGAGCCTGTCGTTAAACTGAACCAACCGGCTCACCGCGTCATGGCGCACCACGAGCGCGCGGGGATTGTCCATCAGCACTTCCTCCGGCACGCCGCCGAAGATCGCGAATGCGCTCTCGAGCCCGGCGAACCAGTGCTCTTGCTTCTCGGCCCGGAACGCACGGACATGCAGCAGCCGCGAATGCCCGAGCGTCGCCACGAACACAAACGCCTTGATCTTCACCCCGCCGATCTCGACCAGACGCTCGCCGAAGTCGATCTGCAGCTGCCGGCCCGGGGCGTCTCGAAGCGCGTCGTCGCCAGCGCTTCGGCCTTCAGCGCCTGGCGATAGGGCTGCGCGGCGCGTTGCAGCGTCCGCCGGCTGACTGCCACGCCTCGCTCGGCCAACAAGTCCTGGCGCCCACGTCGGCATTGCCGCGATGCCGAATGAGCCTCTCGCGCAGCCAACCTTCAAGGCCGTCGAGCTGCTTCGGCCGCTCAGGCGACTTGAACGGCTTCACCCCGCCCGCCGCCACGTAGTCCTTCACCGTGTGATGGCTGCAGCCCAGATGCCGCGCAATCGGCTTCACACCCCACCCGCACGCCTCAGGCGCAACATCTCCGCCACGTCATCCGGCGTCTTCATCACCTGCCCCCGTGGATCGCTCCATGGCGAGCCTTCAGCTCGTTCTTGCTTCATTCACTCTCTCCTCAGCTATCCGAGGAGGGGGCAATTGCTCGTGACGCTGAGGAGGCAGCTTTCCATGGCGCGCGACACGAAGATGACGAAGAAAAGCCGGCGGGCGCACTCTCCGGCATTCAAGGCGAAGGTTGCCTTGGCTAACTAGCTCCTGGAAGGCGCCGCCGGCATGTTTGGGGATGACAATCATCACCGACGATCCCGACCTGTTGCCGGGAGTCCGCCTTCGCCGCAAGACTGAACCGGCTGGTGCTGCAGGGGCTCGGCAGCTAGTCCAAACACGTGCCACGCTCCACTGCCCGCCCTTGCGGGTAGCCACGAGGTCGGCGGCGCGCTGTAACCGCTGCTCGGCCTCGATCATGGCGCGGTTGGTAAATCGTGCCTCGCCCCGTTCGTCATTGCCGAGGTCCACGAGATCAGGCGAGGCAGTCACCGCATTCATCACCTGGTTGAATGGTCCAGTCCGTCCGAATGACGATGCGCGAACATCGCAAGGTCACGCCCGGTGAAGGGCGCCTGCTGGTGGGTGATGGCGTCCAGTGCAACATGAGGGTCCGCGATAATCCGCTCGCCATTCTCCCGCGCAATTCGTCGATAGTCCTCGGCGCCCTTGGCCTAAAGACCTTCCGTCTCCATCCGCTGCCGGGGCTGCCAATCTTGTGCTGCGGCTCAAGCGCGATGCCCTGGGCCTCAAGGCTGCGGTGATCGATCCGTGCCATCGATCGAGTTCAGCCAATCGCTCGTTAACATGCTCGGCCCATTGCTCGCGCCCCCGCTCGACAAGCTCCGTGCGATTCCACTCCCACAGCTCGGGACCGAACCTAGGCTCGCCATCCTCGCCAATACTCACGCCGCGCATGGTGAGTATGACATGGGCGTGGGGTTTCGCCATGCCGTCCGTGCCGATATATCCCAATGCAAAATGAGATCAGCGGTCATGCCGGCCTCCACGAACTCGGCCACTACGAAGTCGCGGGCCAGTGTGATGCCCTGTTGCTGGTTCATCTCCTGCGAAATGGCAAACTCCACCTCGCGGGCAAGCTGCGCATCCTTTCTGATCTCACGAGCTTCAACCTCGTTCCAAAGCTGTTCACGGTCGCGCCAAGCTTCCGGCGCGTGCTCTGGCAGCATCACTTCGGAATGGACAATGCCGCTCTTGTTGGAAAAGTGCTGATCGCGGTCGATACGCGCGTCATGCAACCGCGAGCCTGAGCGGTAGGCGGCCGACGCAATCGCGCGCTGTCCTTTCGCGCGGCTGATGACTTCGACGCTGAGGTGATAGATTGCCATGACGGCAATCCAGCTACTATCAACAAGCGCACGTCGGAACGACGTATAAGCGCCCCTTGAAAAAAATTCTCGGGACGGCTCACCATAGTTCGCAATCCACCGGCTGCCTCTCCACAGGCGCGTGGCTATTCTCAGGTGCATCATCAATCGATGGAGACCGAAGATGCGCAAACGACAGGACGTTGATGCGGAGTTGAAAGCATTCGCCAACAGGACGAAACAACTGAGGGAATTGCGCGTGCGGCTGCTCGGAGAACTCGTCGTGCCGGAGCGTCGGCCAGCAAACAAGAAGGCCCAGCCGTGAGGCCGAGCCTTCTTGCGTCAGTATCTCCCGACTCTTACCTCGCTCCAAGTATCGGCAGCTTGTAGTTCACGCCAAGGCTAACGGTCTGTACGGTCGTGCTGTTGGGTGAAAGCGGTACGCTGCCAAGCCCGGCGGTGGTAAAGACGGGCGACTTGCCGAAGTCGTAGTACTTGTACTCCAGCGCCATCGACCAGTTGGGCAGCAGCGCGTATTCAAGACCGCCGCCGACCGTCCAGCCCCAGTTCGTGTTGCCATTCGTCAGTATGGTGCCGGAAATACCGCCGGTGTTGAACTGGTTAGTCTGACGATCCCAGGCGGAGCCGCCCTTGACGTACAGCAACGTGCGGTCAAACGCGTACCCGACGCGCCCGGTCAGAGCGCCAAGAGCGTCGATCTGGCTGCCGCAGTTGAAGCCGGCAATCTGCGGGCTCGGGAATGCACCAAAGCAGGTGTTGGTGCCTTGGACGTTGGCCCAGTAACCCGAAGCCTCAAGACCCAGGACCCAAGAGCCCGTCTGGTAGTTGATGCCGATCTGACCGCCGAACATGGCACCACCCAGATCAGCGTAGTCGCCCGACACCGGCGTCGGGAACGGATCCGCATAGTGGCTTCTGCCCTTGCCCGCGCCGATCGTGCCGCCGAGATAGACGCCGGCCCAGTTCGTGGGCATCACTGGTGGGGGCTCCTTATCGATCCCGTTTGCCTTGGCCTGGGCGGTGTCGAGTTCGCCGGACTTGTAGGAGGCCTGCAGGAAGCCGCCATAGCGCTCCGAATAGAACTTCGTTGTCTGTGGTGAGCCACCGGGAAACTGGGAGTAAGCGCTATCGGTTGTAAAGAACCAGTAGCGGCCGCCCACACCAACGCTGAAGCGGTCGGAGACGGCATAGGACAGCACGGCCTCGAACTGTGTGCCCCAGCCGTGGCCCGGATCAGGCGTGGGATTGATATCGGCACGGAGCCAGTGGTTGTCGAAGCCGGAGCGGCTAGCGTAAGGCAGGTAGGCAGCATCGACTTCAAGCTTGAGCCTGTCGGACAGCCTCGCCTGTGCATTGATGCCGATAGCAGCCGCCCGCCAAGTCTCGGTTTCGCTTAGGACCAGGAAACTCTTCGAAGCCTCTAGCGGGGGCCCGTTGGTCGCCTGTTGTTGGATACCAAAGCCGTTGGCGCGCTCATAGAACGAGTGATAGCCGACGTACGCACCAAGCCTGCGGCCGTCGTCGTTGATGAAGTTGTAACCGACGTCCGCGGTGCCATACGTGAACCTACCACTCTTCATGTCCGAGTTCGTGTTGGAGTAGTTGATGTAAGGGAAATCCTCATCGTTCAGCTTGCCGTCGACGAGAGGCCCGAGGCCAAGATTGCCCCTGGCGAAAAACCCGCTCTTGTGATCGAAGCGGAAGAAGGTTTCCGCGGCATGTCCGGTCTGATCGCCATAGATCAGGCGAGAGACCAGGTGTGTGGGCCGCAAGCCGTACAGGTCCTTCTGCATGCGGCCCGTGCTGCCAAAATAGCGACTCCCGGCTTCAATCGTCCAGCCGCCAAGCAGCACTGGCGTCGTCGCCGCATCGGCCCTGGCATTCAGGATCGGCCCGCCAAGGCCATAATTGACGCCTGCCTTGATCATATCAAACCGTTGCCTGAAGCCGACGGTCGAGGCGTTGTTGAACTGGTCGACGTAGTTGGAGTCCTTGCTGCCGAAATCAAAATGATCGTATTCGACAAACGCTGACAGATTCGGGCTGAATGCGTACTCAAGTCCCAATCCTCCCATCCAACCCCAACGCGTGCCGCTCTGGTTGAACTTGTTGATGTAGTGACTGGTCCGGGCATCGCTCTCGTCGGTCGCCCACGCCGCGCCGGCCTTGCCGTAAATCAGCAGATTGCCCCAGGTCTGTCCTAGCCGGCCAGCAATCGTGCCGAGCGAGGTGACGCGATTGTCGCAGGTAAAGCTGATCACGCCGTAGCGGTTGTCCGCACGATTCGCGCATTTCGCAAAGCCGTCGACATCGGCGGCGCTTGCCGCGATCTCCAGTCCGGTCACCCAAGTGCCAAACTGATAGTTAACGCCGATCTGGCCGCCGCCAAGCAGACCTTCGGCGTTGCCGCTTCCGGGGAAACCTCTGTTGGAGAAATCCGCCTGCAGCCCGGTGGCGGTCTGCCAATCGCTTGAACCGAATGCGCCCCCGAGATGCGCGCCGACGTAAATGCCGGTCCAATTCCACAGGGTCGACGGCGCTGCCGTAATCGGCGGCGCGGTCTTGACCGGCAGGTCCGCCGCGTGAGCCGGACCGTAAAGGCCCGCCATCCAGCAAATTGAGTTGCTGGCAAGCAATGCCTTCAACCAGCACGGACGAGAAAAACGAAACCGATCATGCCCCATGGTTATTGGTACGTCCCTGGTAGACTGGAAAAGTGTGAAATGGATCCGCGGAGCGGGACCGGCCCTGTACGCTGCCGGCTGATTTCGCATACAGCGGCCCGTCGGACCATTGCGCGGCCTCTTGGTCCGCACCAAAGCGGTAGTTCAGGCCAAACTTTCCGATGTGATAGTTGCTGGTCAGGCTGGTTGTGTCCGCCGGCAGAATCGCAAACGGAAGTAACTGCACTGTCGAAGCCGTCGCGACACTCGTGCCGCCAAAATGCCTTGGCTGCGCTGCTCGCGACGAGCGCAATTGGTGTCGCTCCACAAAAGATAATTCTAGATCGCATCAAAGTTTGTCCTGCACTTCCCAGTTCACGACGCGCCTCCTTAAGTATCGCCGCACGACAAATCGTCGGAGCAGACCAGACCCGCGGCAACGCGCGCCAGGTCCGTCCAGAAGACCACCGCACTGCGATTGGTGATGGTGCGCGAATGAAGCAATGCATGTGCCAAACTGAATTCGCATGTTTTGCAGGGGCTTCGGAAGAGTTTGTCGTCAACTTGCCGACTGTTGTCTCAAATTCGACAATGTGAGCTTTCGGCAGTCTCTCCATAGCCCGACATTTGCGAGGGCAGATCCAATAGGCAACGTTTATAGTTGCGTGGAATAGTTGCGCGCCGCCAAAACGGAAAACAATCAGGGCTTTGGAGTGAGTGGCGATTGTGATCCCGGATGCTCAAAAGCAACCCATACGATGGGGTGGCCGCCGAAATGGAGAAGAACACAGGACTTCCTGAAACTGATTGCGCTAGGTGATTTCAACCGGTAGGCGCCCAGTTGAAGATCACAAAGGGTCAAACGCCGATTCCACGAGCCTTTTGGGCGCAAGCTCGCGCTAATGACAAAAAATGCGCAACTTGATCTGTGACGATTCCGTCGCCGCCGTTTGCTGCTATACTGCGTTCGCGCCGCGGTGGTGGTGGAAGGCGCGACCGTCAGACCTTTATCTCACGGAGCCCACCACCATGATCACCTTGGGACCACTGCTTGTTTTCCTCGTCATAGGGTTCTTCGCCTGGCTGCTCTTCACGCTTGCAGTCTTCGCGTTGCCCGTCTTCGCCGGGGTAACGATTGGTCTTTGGGCCTTCCACACGGGAGCCGGCGCTCTGGGCGGCATCGCTGTCGGCCCCGTGGCTGGCGCCGCAACCTTCGGCATCGGCCAGCTCGCACTCGCCCTCGTGACTTGGACTTGGCTCCGGCTCTTCGTCATCATCTTCTACGTCGCACCAGCCACCGTCGCCGGTTACAGCGCTACGCATGGAATTGCCCAGATGGCGATGTCTTCACCCACGTGGCAGACGGTTTTCGCGGTCGTCGGAGCCGTTGCCATCAGCATCACAGCTTTCATCCGCTTCACTGGAATAGCCGCGGACGGACCAGCAAGACAGCGCTTGCCGCGGGGCTGATATGTGTACTGGGGCGGCGGCCTAGTACGACCCAGTCACGACGGTATCGCTTCGCCGGCGATCGATGTGGACGCGGACACGATCAGCATCATGGGCCGTTCGAGTTCTTCGGCCAATTGCGGCATCTGCTGGATCTGCTCGTGTGTCGGGGCAAACTCCTCGACCCGCCGAACTTGAACCAATCCGTCCGACGTTCACCCTCGACGGAATTCGATTGACAGGCCAAGTCTTGCGGCCCTCCTCATCAGAAATCCAGTGCGGATGTGCCGCTGCCATGAAGATCGGATGCTCAATTGTAAAGACGAAATGCCGTCAGGAACCAGCGCCTTGCGGATCAAGCGCACGAGGCGGCCTAAATCCTGAACATAGTGAAAGGTCAGTGCGCTGTAGGCGAGGTCGAAAGCCGTCTCAGGTAGGTCCAGTGTGTCGAGATCGGCGATGCGATACTCGATGGCAGTGTCCGCTGTGTGCGCCCTGGCACGCTCGATCATGTTCCGCGACAGATCGAGACCAAGAACCGAGGCCGCGCCCTGCTCGCGCATCCAGCGCGAGGCCCAGCCGAAGCCACATCTTAGACCGACGACGCGTTTCCCGCCCAGATCGGGCAGCATAGCCCGGATCGCGGGCCATTCAGGAGCGCCGTCGCGTCCATACATCTGCCGGGGCAACTGGCTGTAGCCAGCGAAGAAATCGGGATTGTCGTAAATATTCTGCGCCATGTCTGCCTGCTATTCGGCTTTTCGCCTTGCCCGGGACGTTCCTGCTGATCCAAGCAGAATTGTCGCAGTGGGCTGCGACGCGTCATGATCCGAAATCAAGCTGCACAAAAAGACATCTTAAATCTTAAATCGGGCTTCTCGCGCCGAAAACGAAAAACCCCGGCATGAAAGCCGGGGCCACGTGATGCCACGGCGTACATCCGGCTGCGACAACCAGGCGACAGTTAGCACGCGGTTTTCGAAGAAAATGTGACCTTGCGTCGTCGTTCCTGAAGTCGGCCGATTTCAAGGTGCTTGAACTTCGCACGACCATCACGTGGGGCCTTCTGTCCAAGACCTGCGATCGAGCGAGACAACGGATTCCTTTCCACTTCGCGCAGAGACTTGCCGCCGGTTCGTTGATTGATTTAGATGAGAAGGTGGTTTTTCTTTTTGGAGCAAATGACGTGGCGTTAGGTACCGTTAAGTGGTTCAACCCGA
The DNA here is from genome assembly GCF_038965675.1 of Bradyrhizobium sp. B039. NCBI lineage: Bacteria > Pseudomonadati > Pseudomonadota > Alphaproteobacteria > Hyphomicrobiales > Nitrobacteraceae > Bradyrhizobium > Bradyrhizobium sp. B039. Next base: position 7,534,849 of record NZ_CP152416.1, on the reverse strand, counting down.
CGAAAGGCTATGGATTCGTTGCGCCGGACGATGGTGGCAAAGATGTTTTCGTGCACATCTCTGCGGTAGAGAAGGCCGGCTATACCTCGCTTGTTGAAGGCGCGAAGGTCGGCTACGAGCTGGTGACGAACCGCAGCGGCAAACAAGCCGCAGAAAATCTCCGCCTAGGATGAGGCGGAGCTCGAATGCTGGCATTCTTTGAGCTAGTCCGAATCTCGCGCTTTTGAGACATTTGGAATATATCTCAGTTGGCACTCGAGGGCGGCCAAAGTCGAACGGGCTGAATCCAAAGGTGCAGTCGCCTCGCTTAGGTTGGCCCACGATTCGTCCCGCCGCGAGACAGCTACCAAGCCAATCTCAATGCTATCCTTGAGAGACCTCGGGTCTTCGCTGCATAAGGCGCGCCCCAACTCAAGCAGTGTCCTGGTCAGTGCTCGATGCGCGGAACGTTCCTTTCGCTCCAGGCCGTCGACCACGGCGAGGGCCCCGCGATAGTGCCGTATCGCTTCGATGGTTCTGTTTTCGAGGTTGCTATTGTCGCTCATCCGGTTCTCTTCTCCCTCGAGCTCTAGCGGGCATCGTCCTGCGCGAGATCCTCCTTTTGGGCTGCGCGGCTAATATGTCGTAACCGCTGCAGGGCCGGCCGGGGAAAGGCCTGGCGACGGCTGATAGCGTCACATTGAAAGGGGTTGACCGGATCAGGCATTCAGCGTGCTCGCGATTCTTCCTTGAGATACAGTGAGAGCGGCCCAGGCGTCGAGGCTCGACCGATCATCGCAGAGTGGCAGTTTCGTGGCAGTCCTTGGGCGGCGTCGACCAAATGGCGACGGATCACAGATACGGCCAGCCGCTCTCGTCAACGGGGCGTCCAGCCGATCCGAGATCGCGGAAGCGGAGATCCGTCTACCTGCAATAAAGAGAGCTCATCACCATTAGATTCGGTTGCGCCAACTCTTTCAGTGGACTCGCAGATCGCCACGTTCTCTTTGATGTCAGCTCTGTTCGGACCGAGCGCACCAAACGGCCTCTTCGATGGATTGATCTGGCCGAAGGACGGCTGACGCCTCGACCGCCTATGGCGCAACGGCGCCGATCGACTTTCTTCCCCTGCCGGCTGCGCCGTCATTCCTCGCGAAACAAGAAAGTCGCTTGGCTGCCATCCTCCGCTGACGCTTCGGCCCCTTCGGGGTGCGCCGTCGATCGCCTCCGGCCTGTCGATCACCATCGAGGCCGCAAGGTGCGGGCTCGGAAAACAGAGATCAAGGAGAACTACCATGGCGACCATCGGCACCTTCAAGAAGACCGGCAACAACGAGTTCAACGGCGAAATCGTCACCCTCTCGCTGCAGGCGAGGAACGTCCGCATCGTCCCCGAAACCAGCCGCTCGGGCGACAACGCCCCCAGCCACCGGATCTATGTCGGCCGGGTTGAGATCGGGGCCGCCTGGTCCAAGCGCTCCAATGAGGGCCGCGACTATCTCGGCCTCAAGCTCGACGACCCGAGCTTCACCGCACCGATCTTCGCGAACCTCTTCGCCGATGAGGAGGGCGAGGGCTTCAGCTTGATCTGGTCTCGTCCAAACCGTCGGAACGGCGACTGATCCGATCCGCAATGCCTCGCCCGGCTGGCCCGGGCGGGGCATCGCTAAGCTCAAGAGCTGGCCCGTGCAGAGCTTGGCGAGCCGATACACATGCCGGATCAATCCCGATCAGCGAGCGCGAGTTTGCCCCGCCTTGATCGGCCGTCTTTGATTGGCCTCTAATACGGTATCGACGATGTCCTCCCAGTCGGGGCAAATTGCGACCAACTGATCCAGCACAGTGGGATCGCGCTCGATCTGGCCGAGCGCCTGAGCGCGCCATTGGTCGTTGAAGCTGATGCTCATCAACCCCAAACATTCGACGACCGAACTGTCAGGCGGCAAGTGTTCCAAGATTGCCGTCACTATGCCGGTCCATTGTTGAAGTAGACGCCGATACTCAGCGGCGGGTCCGCTCTCCAACTTCTCTTGAAGGAGATCAATCAGCAAGAGGAAGCGAATCCGCCAAGGTTGGGGCCTGAGGTCCCCGACGTAAGCGTCCATGACTTCGCGGATGTCGGCTGGCAAGTGCTCGGACAAGGTCATAAAGCTCACTCCATCTCACTCAGCACGCCCTTCCGTCCCTGGACAGGTATGCGTCTCTGAAGACAGACCAGATTTACATAAGTCGCCTATCAACTAGGGTCTGTACCTAAATAGCGCCACGTGATTCTCTTGCCTACGTGTTGATTCGGGGGCGAGAGAATGCGCGCTGGTTTGTTTTGGCTGAACGACAGGCAATGGGCGCGTATCGAACCGCATCTGCCGAGGGGACTGACGGGGCCGGATCGGGACGACGACCGACGCATCGTCAGCGGCATCATTCACATGCTGCAATCGGGTGCACGATGGCGTGATTGTCCACGTGAATACGGCCCTTACACGACGATCTACAATCGCTTCAATCGCTGGGCCAAGCGAGGACGATGGTGCGCAATCTTCGAAGCGCTGGCCAAGCCTGGCGAAGACGGCGTCGTACTGTCGCTCGACTCGACCTCGATTAAAGCTCACCGGTGTGCCTCCGGCGGAAAAGGGGGGAGCACAATCAAGCAATCGGCCGCTCGCGCGGAGGCCGCACGACAAAAATCCATGCGCTGAGCGATCCGCTCTGCCGGCCGGTCGTCCTGCATCTGACTCCAGGCCAGGATGCCGATATCGCTGCGGCTCCCGATGTCCTGGCGCTCGCGCCACCCATGAGCGTGCTCCTCGCCGACAAAGGGTATGATGGCGACAAGCTTCGCGGCGAAATCATTCGTCGTGGCGCCAAGCCCGTAATCCCCAATAAATCTAACCGTGTCGCATCCATCGCTTCAACAAACGCGCCTACAAAGGACGAAATGTCATCGAACGCTGCTTTGGCAGGCTCAAGGACTTCCGGCGCATCGCCACGCGATATGACAAGCTCGCCCGTAATTTTTTGGCCGCTGTTCATCTCGCCGCTCTCGTCGCATATTGGCTCAATTGAGTCTGGACCCTAGTGCAATCGTGCGTTCCACCAACTACCGATATCACTGCCAAGGACTCGATTGTCTGGTTCGGACCAATGTCCACAACCGGACGCATGTACCATGAACAAACCCGCTTGAGGATCTCCATCTTCGAGCAGCACGCAGCTTGCTTCGTTTGCGCAGGCGCTCGTTATTGGACAGGAAGGGGCAGCGGAGTGCATGATGCGATCTGGAGTTCGTCTTTGGGAAGCCACAACCATTGCGCTTCTAGCCCGCGGCAGGCCGGCCCGGCCGACTTTGGGCCAGCAGTGAAGCTGTGTCTGATCCTCTGGCACCAATCCGCAAACGGCGGAGCAGAACACAACATTGGCCTCTGGCCCCGACGGTTGCGTTATTCGCGGCTTCGGCCTGAGCCTTCCCATTCTGCACATCAACGGTTTCACCCGCTCGCGCTTCACCGCATGGCTCCCGGCCCGCATAATGGCCGTCATGCGCCGGGGGGCGTGAAACGGCCGATTAGCAAGCAGCTGGCATATTCGCCGCAACAACAACAGATCAGCATCCTTCGGAGTAGGTCGCAGCTGACAGATATCGGAACGACCCACGCGAACCAAGTGGCATGGTCGGCGGACCGACAGTTCGTCAAAGCTTTGGCCAATGAGCGCGGACTGCTCGTGTTCCTGATCCCTTTGCTGAAAAAGCTGCCGCCCAAGATCGCCTATCGGAGACGCGGAGTTTCTCCGCGATCGGCATTTCGCGCTCCGCCCATCGCGCTGCTGCTGCTCCTGGGCTCTCGCAGCTTGCTCCAGTAGCTGTGCTTCCAGGCATAGTTCGGTTCGGATGAACCTGATAACCCGTCAGATCAGCCATCACATGCTTCCGCAAACCTTCCAGCGCGACGCCTTCAGCACGAATTCCCTGGGCCGAAGCGAGGCCGACTTGAAGAGATTTCAGCGTAGCGGTTCGCGTCGATTGCCGAGGGTTTCTGCGCAACCGCAAGAGGGCTGGAGCCAGTGCCACGGCTCGATGCCGAGAATTTAAGGTAACGTGTTCACCATTTTCCTGCTCGCTGTTGTGGCTAGTTGTATCAGGACGTCAAGTAAGTGTGAGTTCATGCAACTGGAGACTTCGGTCTGGCCGCCAGTCTGCGTTGGCCGCTTCATCAGATTGTTGGCCTTGCTGACCCGACGGAAAGGTTAGTGGCTGTGGCTGCGCATCGTCACAAACTGACTGCGGTTGCGCCAGGGCACGATCCGTGGCTCTTCACGTCGCTAGTCTGCGACTGCTTGCTTGCCATAGCCGTTGTCATCGCGACTGGTTTCGGCCCCGTCGTAAAGGCATCGGCGCAGAACGTCTCCTACAATACGCAGCCGCCGCGTCCGAAGCCGCCGAAGGCCGCCAACGACAACCAGATGCTGGTTCAGGCGACCGAGGTCGTCTACGACTACAATAATTCGCGGATCTCGGCGGTCGGTAACGTCCAGCTGTTCTACAACGGCACCAGCGTCGAGGCTAACAAGGTCGCCTACGACCAGAAGACCAAGCGGCTCCATGCCGAAGGCAACATCCGCATGACGGATGCCGAGGGCAAGATCACCTATGCCGAGACGATCGATCTGTCCGACGACTATCGCGACGGATTCGTCGGTTCGCTCCGGGTCGATACCGCCGACCGGACACGGATGGCCGCAACGCGCGCCGACCGTTCCAGCGGCAACTACACCGTGTTCGAGAACGGCGTCTACACGGCCTGCGCTCCGTGCAAGGACGATCCGAAGAAGCCACCGCTCTGGCAGGTCAAGGGTGCCCGCATCATCCACGACCAGCAGGAGAAGATGCTGTACTTCGAGACGGCGCAGCTCGAGTTCTTCGGCGTGCCGCTCGCTTACATGCCCTACTTCTCGACGCCCGACCCGACCGTGAAGCGCAAGTCCGGCTTCCTGATGCCGGGCTTCACCTCGAACACGGGCTACGGCTACGGCGTGGAGGTCCCGTTCTACTGGGCGATCGCGCCCGATATGGACGTGACCTTCAACCCGCGCATCACCTCCAGGCAGGGCGTGCTGTTCCAGGCGGAGTTCCGCCAGCGCCTGATGGGCGGCGCCTACCAGATCCGTGCTTACGGCATCGACCAGCTCGATCGCGGCGCCTTCGCCGGGCAGCCCGGCGACCGCCAGTGGCGCGGCGCCGTCGAGACCAAGGGTCAGTTCGCGCTGAACGACAAATGGGTCTGGGGTTGGGACGGCGTCGTGATGTCCGACTACTATTTCTTCTCGGACTACCGCCTGTCGCAGTACCGTGACCCGCTCGGTTCGTTCCTGAACCTGCCGACCGACGCGGTCTCGCAGCTCTATCTGACCGGCGCCGGCAATCGCAGCTTCTTCGACGCACGCACGATGTACTGGCGGAGCTTCTCGGGCAACCAGGACAAGGTCCCGATCGTCTACCCCGTGATCGACTACTCGAACGTGCTCAACTATCCGGTGTTCGGCGGCGAGTTCAGCTACAAGACCAACTCCGTCAACCTGTCGCGTGACAGCGCCGTGTTCGATCCGATCACCACGCTCGCCAACACCAACAGCCTGTGCACGACGGCGTCGGCCGATCCGCTCGCGCGCACGCCATCGCAGTGCCTGCTGCGCGGCTTCCCCGGCACCTATACCCGCCTGTCGGCGGAAGCGCAGTGGCGCAAATCCTTCACCGACCCGCTCGGCCAGATCTGGACGCCGTTCGCCGGCCTGCGCGCCGATGCAATCAACTCCTCGGTCTCGAACCAGCCGGGCGTGTCGAACTACCTACCGGTCGGCGACACCCAGGCATTCCGCCTGATGCCGACGGTCGGCCTCGAATACCGCTATCCCTTCATCAACGTTCAGCCCTGGGGCTCGACCACCGTCGAGCCGATCGCGCAGATCATCATCCGCCCGAACGAGACTTATGCCGGCAAGTTTCCCAACGAGGATGCGCAGAGTTTTGTATTCGAAACGTCGAACCTGTTCAGCGTCGACAAGTTCTCCGGTTACGACCGCGTCGAGGGCGGCGGCCGCGCCAATGTCGGCGTGCAGGCCACCACGCAGTTCGACAAGGGCGGCGCGGCCAAGGTGCTGTTCGGCCAGTCCTACCAGCTGTTCGGCATGAACTCCTACGCGGTCCGGGACTCCATCAACACGGGCCTCGATTCCGGTCTCGACAAGCCCCGCTCCGACTACGTGGCGAGTATCGACTACTCGCCCAACCGCACCTACACCTTCAGCGTCCGCTCCCGCATGGACGAGCAGACCTGGAACGTCCAGCGTTTCGAGGCCGAAGGCCGCGCCAACTTCGATCGCTGGTCGATCAGCGTGATGTACGGCAACTACGCGGCACAGCCGGAGCTCGGCTATCTGACCCGCCGCGAAGGCATCCTCACCACCGGCTCGCTGAAGGTCGCGACCAACTGGGTGGTCACGGGCTCGGCGCGCTGGGACCTCGAGGCCAACGAGATCAACCAGTATGTGGTCGGTGCCGGCTATGTCGACGATTGCTTGGTGCTGGGATTGAACTATCTGAAATCCTACAATTATACGGTAGGCGGCGTGCCCCCCGTCTTGAATGAGACCTACATGCTAAGTATAGGTCTACGAACATTCGGGACGATCGCAATCGGCTTCTGAGGCACGGATAGCGGCGCATGCGGGTCACGTCGGGGGACGTCACCACCACGACCGAGGCGCGCAATAGCGGGCAGGCGGTCACGGCTGTGCTGGGAAAGCTCGAGTTCGACGAACGCGCAGAACTGTTCCACTTCAGCCATGTCGGTTTTGGGCGCGCGAGATCGCGGCTTTGGGTCATGACGTCAAACTGCTGCTACCTCAATATGTGAAGCCATTCGGTCCGCCCCGACGGCGCGTATTACCAGTGGAGGAAGGATCCACCCAGAGAGTTGTCGATTGATCTGGTAGCTGACGAGCGGTTTGGACGAGCAATCGGACGGATCGAAGCCTCGTGACAAAGGTCGCTTTAGGCGGCCGAGCAATCCAGCGGGCCGTAACGTGAGTGAAGCCTGAGCACGCCTCGAAAGTTACGATGTGAATGCCGACCCGATCGTATGGCGGGGAAGGCCGTGCGGACAGGGAAGCAATCGACGCACGCACCTGTCTGGTTCACCGGGGTAATGGGCACGGCACGTTGGAAAGGTAGTACGGGTAATCGGGGGAGACCCGTCTTGGTCGAAGGTCGCGCCTTCAGCATTGAGTAGTCGATGGACCGGACGGGAGTCGGACAGGGTCAAAGGTACCGATGAAACCGGGTAATTCCGGCGGAGGAAAGGACCCTGACTTCAGGTGCGCTTTTGAAGATGGCGAGGGAAAGGGTAGATTGGCGATGAGCCTTGAAACGCCCGATAAGATCAGGAGCCTTCAGAGAAAGAAAGCTTTATTGTAAGGCGAAGGCGGAGCCTGCCTTCCGCTTCTACGTGCTGTACGACAAGATCTGCCGCGAGGACATTCTGAGCCATGCCTACAAGCTGGCCCGCGCCAACGCGGGTGCGCCGGGAGTGGACGGAATAACTTTCGAACAGATCGACGCGTCGGGACTCGAAGCATGGTTGGCTGGCCTGCGCGATGAACTCGTCACGAAGACCTATCGGCCCGATCCGGTGCGGCGGGTGATGATCCCGAAGCCCGGCGGCGGCGAACGTCCGCTCGGTATCCCAACAATCCGGGACCGGGTCGTCCAAGCTGCTGCAAAGATCGTGCTGGAACCGATCTTCGAGGCGGATTTTGAGGACGGAGCTTATGGATATCGCCCGCGCCGCAACGCGGTCGATGCCGTCAAGGAAGTGCACCGGCTTATGTGCCGGGGCTACACAGATGTTGTTGACGCCGATTTGTCGAAATACTTCGACACGATACCGCACTCGGACCTCCTCAAATCGGTGGCCCGACGCATCGTCGACCGGAATGTGCTGCGGCTGATTAAGTTATGGCTGCGAGTACCGGTCGAGGAGCGGGATAGCAACGGGAAACGGCGCATGAGCGGCGGTAAGAGCAACAAGTGTGGCACGCCACAGGGGGGTGTCATCAGTCCGCTGCTCTCCGTCATCTACATGAACCGGTTCCTGAAGCATTGGCGTCTCAGCGGTCGGTGTGAAGCATTCCATGGCCAGATTATCTCCTATGCCGACGACTTCGTCATTCTCAGCCGCGGCCACGCGGAAGACGCATTGACGTGGACGAAAGCGGTGATGACCAAGCTTGGGCTGACACTCAACGAGACTAAAACCTCGGTGAAGAATGCCCGATTGGAAAGCTTTGACTTCCTTGGGTACACGCTCGGACCCCGCCACTTCCGCAATGGGGGGCGGTGGTATCTTGGCGCGGCTCCGTCGAAGAAAAGCGTGCTGCGGATCAAGAGGAAGGTCAGCGAACTGCTGACGCCGGGCAACAAGGGCGCTTGGCCCGAAGTACAAGCACGACTGAACCGCCTTCTGCGCGGCTGGTCCGCTTACTTCAGCTATGGCTCGCTTGCTACGGCTCATCAGGCCGTTGATCGACACGTCTTTGACCGCGTGCTCGCCTTTCTGCGCAGACGACATAAGACGCCAGGACGTGGCGTCAGACGGTTCTCTGATCAGATCTATGGGAACCCTGGCGTACTTGTGCTGAACCGCGTGCGCAAAGTGTCGCCGACGTGCGCCTTGTGACGAAACCTGTCGGAAAGCCGGATGCGGGAAAACCGCACGTCCGGTTTGATGAGCGGGGAGAGGAAACGGAACGCGCAACAAGCGCATCACCGCGCCTCTCCTCGACTCTACTCAAGCGCGGGAAGACTGATGCTGCCGACGCAGAGGCGATCAGCGAAGCTGTCGCGCGCAATACCATGCGCTTCGTCCCGGTTCGTCGAACACTGCAATCACGTCCGCTATCATGAGAGCATCGACAACCTCACTCCTGTCGATGTCTACTTCGGCAGGGCTGAGGCGATCCTTGCAAGCCCGCAGCAATTGGCTCTTCCATTCGGTCGTCCCCCATCGCGGGTGTCAAGCCGCGCACGCGGGACCGCGATTTTAATCGACCCGAAGCTACCGGTCAGCGACCGCGGCTGGCTGCCGTGTCGATGCCCGTAACGGGGCGTTCCCTCATGGCCGGCCTTCATGCCGCGTCCGTAGCGCGGCCGCGCAAGGGCCGCATCGAGCTCGCTGCGGAGCAATTCCTCTAATGAGTTCCCGCGTTGGTTTCCGCACCGCCGTTTCAACCGGATCGAACCAATTTCGAAAAGCTGCGGAGCCGTCTCTCTTTCACACGGCGGGGAAATGCATCTTTGTGACATTGCTGGTCATGGCATGGTCTCCGATCCGGCGCTCCAAACGGCGGATGATTCGAGGTTGATCACCTCAGAGACTACGCCGCTTTCAATTCCAACCAATCCTGCGGCGGGACCCTGTCTGAAATCCGCCAGCCTGTCGGGAACGCAACCCGGAGCGCGAGAAAAATAGCACGTCTGGCTCTGCGCATAATGGCCCAACTCTTGCGAGGGGCGAGCGGGCAAAGGTCAGGTTGGAGATTGAGAATGGCGAGCGTGTCAAAGCTAAAGGTGTTTGCGGCCCTGAGTGCGGCCAGTGTTGCGCTTGTGCCAATATCGGCAAAAGCTCCGATATGGAGTTCGAGCGCTCAATACGGGAGCTTTTCAATCGATGGCTACAGTTGGAACAACGACGTATGGGGCAGGGGCGCAGGACCCCAGACTATCTCGGTGAGTGCTGTCAACCAGTGGGGGGTGTGGTCGAACCAGCCTGATACTGGTGGCATCAAGAGCTATCCCCACGAGGGTTTCAATGTCGGCAAACCGCTCAGTTCGATCAACACTCTGATCTCGAACTTCAATCAGGAAGTTCCGACTAGCGGCGCCTGGGACGTCGCCTACGATATCTGGGATAGCTCAAATCAGTATGAGATAATGCTCTGGACGAATTACACCGGCAATCCCGATGGTGGCGGCAACGTCAAGCCCATTTCTTACAAGTACGCTTCTTCCGGGGCGGCGATACCGATCTACACAAATGTCGATGTAGGCGGAGCGACTTGGAACGTGTTTCAAGGAGAAAATCACCATAAGGTCATCTCATTCCTGCGCACTTCGAAGACCAACAGTGGGACGGTGGATATCAAGAGTGTCCTGCAGTGGATCAAGTCTAAAGGGTACTTTGGGGAGATAAACGTCGGCAACGTCCAATACGGCGTTGAGATCACCTCCTCTCCAGGTGGGATGAACTTCAACTTCAATAATTGGACCCTGACATCGAGGTGAGTACCCACGGTCGGTGAGGTGAAGTGGCCTCGGATTTTGGACCGGCGGCTCAGATGGTGCGGATGCCGTTTTGTTTTGATAAACGGAGACCATGAAGAAGAACGAGACGGAAAATCGAAGCAGCGCTGAAGGCAAAGATCGCCTTGGAGCCGCTGCGAGAACAATCAAAGGTGACGGATCTGGCGCTACCAGCGGTGGAGAGAAAATTACGTGAGGCAACAACTCAGTTCAGGAACATTTTCGGCCAGGCAATGCGACAGCTCCCTAGCAAACATGTGGAGCTGATCGCACCGGACGAAAATCGATTCGCACAATGCTCACGCTGCGTGGGCAGCCCGTCGGGGGCTGGGTGGTTTGTTGCGGGGGCGACGTCGAGAAGTGGACTCTTCGCCTAGTCGCCCTCGATCTTCGTTCGCAATCCCCCGAGGAGAGAAACATGTCGTGGGACGACCAGCAATTCTAACGGACGAAAGCTGTGCCGCCGCTCCTACCTTGCAGTGCGCCCGTTTTTCACAAGCTCAAAGAAATAGCGAGCGAAATACGCAATTTTGGATTTTCGCATCACCACCGAACTTTCGGCACTGTTCTTGAAACGGGCCATTCCGCACCTCGCCGAGTTGGGTGAGAACGATCAATGCCCGCTGCGCGACCTTTCGTGAGCGAAGGTAGCGGGAGATGTCCCGATCGCTGTTGAGCGCCGCGCTCGTGACGTGGGCAACGGGCTTGATCGTCATGCGATCGTGGTGAGCTTGAAGGGCCGCACGCAGAACCGACGATTTCTTATGCGCCTTCAATCATCGGAAACCCTTGTTGGCCTCGATCATGCCGGCCGCGACCCATCGCAAGGTCATACCGGCATCCCGCCGGCGTTTGACGTTGCGCGTGACCCGGCGAATGGTGCCCTGAAATGGACCCCGGTTTTGGGACGAGAGGCCAGGTTGGAAAAGGGCCGCTCCGTTTGATCGACGGAGGGCATGATGACGAAGAAGACGCGACGGAAGATCGACGCGGTGTTGAAGGCAAAGATCGCACTGGAAGCGGTGCGGGAGCAGGCGACGGCTGCCGATCTGGCCCAGCGCTATGAGGTTCACCGAACCAGATCTATGCTTGGAAGAAGCAGCTGCTGGACCAGGCGGCCCGGCTTTTGACGTGGGTGTCGGGCGCGAGAGCGAAGGAAACGCGCGAACGCGAGATCGAGAAGCTGCACGCCAAGATCGGACAAACTGACGGTCGAGCGCGAGTTTTTAGCGCGGAGGTCCGGAAGATGAGCACGCCGGACCGTCGAGGAATGCTCGAGCGCGTCGACCAGGCGCTGTCGATCCGTCGGCAATGCATGTTGCTCGGCATCGCCCGTTCTAGCGTCTACCGGCCGCTACAGCCGGCCAATTCAACGACCTTGCCCTGATGCAGCGGATCGACGAGCTGATCACCGCCTGGCCATTCCTGGGCTCGCGGCGAATGACCGCGATGCTGAGGCTGAGGGGCTTGCGGTCAATCGCAAGCGCGTGCAACAGTTGATGCGCAAGATGGGCATCGCCGCGCTGGGACCGAAGCCGAACACGACAAAGCCGGCGCCGGGCCACAAGATCTCTGTCCCGATCTGCTGCGCAACATGAACGATCGACCGGCCGAACCAGGTGTGGGCGGCCGACATCACGTATCTGCCCATCGGCCGCGGCTTTCTCTATCTCGTCGCCATCATCGACTGAGCGAGCCGTGCGGTTCTGGCGTGGCGGCTGTCGAATACGATGGACGTCTCGTTCTGCGTGGCGGCTCTGGACGAGGCGCGGCGACGTACGGCACGCCGGAGATTTACAACACCGACCATGGCAAAGGCGTTCTCCGATCGCATCCGCCAGCGCGCTTCCGCTCGCGGTTACAAATGGCATCTGGACGAGGTCGTTATTTCGATCGCGGGCGAACAACATTGGCTCTGGCGCGCTGTCGACCAGAATGGCTTCGTTCTCGACGTCTTGATCCAGCCCCGAAGAGACTCGCGCGCTGCGCAGCGGCTCATGAAGAAGCGCTTGAATCCGCCGGCACGCCGCTGCGCGTGATGATCACGGACAAGCTCCGTTCGTACGGCGCTGCGAGGGCGAGCATGGGCTTTCACGTCGGACATCGCCCGCACAAAACTCTCAACAATCGCGCCGAGAATTCTCATCGGCAGACGCGGCGACGCGAGCGGATCATGAAGCGTTTCAAAGCGCCCCATCAGGCTCAACGGTTTTAGTCAGTTCACGATCAGGTCGCGAACGTTTCCGCATCCCCTATCTCGGAGCTGTCGCCGCCGACCTCCGTCGTGCTTCGCGCGAACGAGCCTTTGCGACTTGGCGCGAAATCTCCGCGACAAGCGCTATCGCCGAATCTCGGACCTTTGAAAATCGCCTCCTTCGTCTCGGCGGTCGATTAAGTTGACGATGCCATCCATGCGTCGCCCACACGTTCTTCCTTGGCCTTCTTGCATCATGGCCGACGAAGACCGAGATGCAGCCCGCAAAGCTGATCGGCCGCTACGGCAGGACGTTCTGGTGTGTTCGAGGTCAGACATACGGCTTGCCTCAACAATCGCTAGCCTTGTCGCGTAAGCGACATAGCTATCGGAAGCCGTCGGGAATGCGCATCGCTTCGCTGGCATGGAGTCTGCTCACCACCAGGGGCGTAGAAGCGACGCCACGACATCGAACGTCGTTGCGGATGGCGCGCACATGTGTTGTTCGTGAGGTGATATGCGACCTGGAGTTCTTATACGGGGCGCGGCAGCAGTTACGCTTGCCGCTTGCGGTGGCGCGAATTCGGCGGATCTCGATCCAGCGGTGAAGGTTTCATCCGACACTGTGGAGCTGGACCGGGAATTATATTGGCGTGCACGGCGGTGGCGGCTATGCCGGACATCTTCAGTGACCCCTAGGCCCATCTATCTATGGCGACGTCGTCCATACCCCTGCATCCCTGGCCGGGGGCCAGAGCGGTGATCACAGCTTTAGACCGTGCCGCCCAGTCGCCCACTCAGGTGTCTGGGAGATCGGAGCCTGATTCTGGCCCAAGACTTGCGTGCAACGTTTAGGACGCTTTGTGCGCAAGGGTCAGTGCTGGGCTTTGGAGGAGACACTGAACGCAGCTGCGCCAATTTCGTGAGGTCAACCCCAGCCTCCGTTATCCCCACACAACGAGGACGAGTGAACGATCATGTACAAGCTCGGCGCTTTCATGCTTGCGCTGCTGGGTCAGCAGGGATTGGCAGCCGCGCAGGCTCCGGCCGACAACATTGCAAAGCCGCTGCTGGTGCCGTCCGATTACGAGCGAGCGCTAACGATCGGCGCTCAATATAACCAGCTCACTGTCAATATGCCCGACGTTCCGTTCTGGCTCGCAGAGGGCGAAGCGTTCGTCTACCGACGGACGACTCAAGGCAAGCACCAGTTCATGCAGGTCGATGCTGCCACTGGCGGAAAGCAGCCGGCTTTTGATCATACCCGCCTCGCGGCGGCGCTGGCCAGGGCAAGCCTCGAGAACTATAAGGCCGACAATCTGCCGTTCGACCGTTTCGAGCTGGCCGACGATGCTCGCATGATCACCTTCAACATCGACAACACCCGGTGGACATGCGACCTCGTAAGCTATGGCTGCACAGCCAATGCCATGCACCCGGACGTCCATCAACAGATGGGCTATGACCCCACTCCGCCCGCGGAGAACGATCCGGAGAACACAAGCATATCCCCTGACGGCAAATGGTTGGCCTATACTACAAAATACAATATCTTCCTGCGCAGCGAGGACGGCTTGCAGGACATCCCTTTGACCTGGGACGGATCGGAAGGCAACTACTATGCTTTCTCGACGCTAAGATGGTCTCCAGATTCGCGTCACCTCGCGGCTTACCGCATCCGTCCAGGCCACAAACGTCAGATCCACTACATCGAATCGTCCCCGACGGACGAGCTTCAACCTAGATATTCGACGATGACGTATCCGAAGCCGGGTGATGCCTTGCCGCTGCTCCAGCCGGTGCTGTTTGACATCATCATGCAGAGCAAGATTGAAATCGACAATGCTTCCTTTCCAAATCCCTACCACCTTTCGCCGATCAAGTGGTGGAAGGATGGTCGCGGGTTCACCTTCGAGTATAATCAGCGCGGGCACCAACTCTATCGACTTGTCGAGGTGGAAGCTGCTGCGGGTAAGGTGCGCTCTCTGATTGATGAGCGCAGCATTACCTTCATCGATTACCAGCCTCTGGTGATGGACCAGCAGAAAACTGGAAAGTTCTTCCGCTACGACGTTGAGGACGGAAAGGAGATCATCTGGGCGTCCGAGCGCGATGGATACGAGCATCTGTACCTCTTCGATGGCCGAACCGGCGAGCTCAAAAACCAGATCACTAGAGGAGATTGGGTGGTTCGCGCGGTCTACTACGTCGATCCGGTCAAGCGCCAGATTTGGTTTGGTGCGAGCGGGAGGGACAAAGGGGAAGATCCCTATTTTGTCCATGCTTACCGTGTCGACTTCGATGGGAACGGACTGACCGCGCTCACTCCTGAACCGGCCAACCATCACATTGAGTTTTCGCCTAACGGCCGCTACTATGTCGACCTGTGGTCACGCATCGATGTCCCGCCGCGCTTGGCGCTGTATCGCGCCAGTGATAATGCCGAGCTGATGCAGGTTGAGAGCGCCGATATCTCGGAACTCATCGCCTCCGGCTGGCAGCCGCCCCTCAGCTTCCATGCCAAGGGCCGGGACGGCGAGACCGATATATGGGGGGTTATTCACAAGCCCCTCAACTTCGATCGAAACAAGAGATACCCGGTGGTGGAAAACATCTATGCCGGCCCTACGGGTTCTTTCGTTCCGAAGTCGTTCTCGGCCTTGGTTGAGCCGCTCACCCAAATGGGGTTTATCGTCGTTCAGATCGATGGAATGGGTACGAACAATCGCTCGCGCGCGTTCCACGACATTGCCTGGAAGAATTTAAAGGACGCCGGCTTTCCCGATCGGATTCTATGGCATAAGGCGGCGAGCGCGAAGTATTCATGGTACGATATTTCGAACGTCGGCATTTTTGGCGGGTCCGCCGGCGGGCAGAACGCGGTGAGCGCGCTGCTCTTCCATTCTGATTTTTACAAGGTGGCGGTGGCTAACAGCGGCTGTTACGACAACCGGATGGACAAGATATGGTGGAATGAACAGTGGATGGGTTGGCCGGTTGGTATCGAATATTCGCTGTCCTCCGCCATCGACAACGCCCACAGACTACAGGGTAAGTTGATGCTCGTTGTCGGCGAAATGGACCGCAATGTCGATCCGTCCTCTACCTTCCAGATGGCTGATCGGCTCATCAAGGCAGGAAAATACTTCGACATGCTTGTGGTACCCAGTGCAGATCACGGAGCGCCCGGCAATTATAGCGAGCTCAAGCTTCTGGACTTCTTCGTTCGCAATATTCTTGGGCAGATACCACCTAACTGGAACGCCCTACCGATTGAGCTGCTGAAACCCAATTAAGGGCCATGATTGCGCGAAGAGCTATCATCATTTAGGTCCAACGCCGTGGCGACTCGAACGAGCGCCCTCCGATTTCGCTTGTCTCTCAGCATTAGTAAGCAAAAGCACAGTCATCTATGACTCTTTGGGAGTTTTGGGACAGGCGCTGAACCTCCTCCGAATGAGTGGACACCTGTAGTAGGCTCATTGAGCCCGGAGGTGTCGAATGGAACGTCAACGTCGGTCATTTACCGAGGAGTACAAGCGCCAGGCCGTCGAGTTGGTGGTGTCCAGCCGTCGCACGGTCACGTCGGTGGCCAAGGAGCTCGGTCTGCGCGACTCGGTGCTGCGGCGCTGGGTCGACAAGCTCCGGCAGGAGCCGGCATCGGCGAGGTGGCGCCCCACCACGCAGGTGACGCCGATGTCGGCGGACCAGGCTTCGGAGATCGCCCGGCTGCGCCAGGAGACCGAACGAGCGCGACATTTTAAAAAACTGTCCAGAGCCGTTGCACGCTGCGCGGGTTAGAAACAGCCTTGTGCTATTCTCTGCGGCCGGGAGGGCAGCGGCCGTCAGCTTATTGGAGGCGCAATAGCTTCTTCCATACCTTGAAGACCGAACTCGTTCATCATCGCAACTACAAGACCCGCGCCGACGCCCAGCGTGATATCTTCGCCTTCATCGAGGGCTTCTATAACCGAACAAGGCTCCATTCCGCCGTGGGATATATCGCCCCGATCGAGATGGAGCTAAACGTCGCCTAAACCCGTCTAATTTTTTGGGGGAAGATCATACGGGACATTCACCGTTCAGCTGTTGCTGCCGCTAGCACCCCTGCCGGTTAAAACTCGACGGCGTTCTCAACATCGAACCAAGCATTGGGCCGAGGCTCGTCAGCTTCTCGGAAGCTAGCGCCCCATTCTGAGATCTCTGGACACTTGACCAACGCAATGCCTTCGAAGCGGCTCTTGGCTCGGCCGGTAAATTGCAAAGGTGAGTGTCGATTTCGCCGGGCTGTTGTTTTCGAGCGCGTCAATCAGCTTCTCGAACTGAACCCTCCGTAGCTCGCGCGGAGGATCCGAGCTTAGCTCGGAGGTTGAGAAACCTCTACGTTCTCCAATGAGCGTGGTGAGTCGATCGTTAATAAGCCGAATTGGGCTGAACTGGACAGTTGAGCGTTGGCCAGAGTGAGAGCAGGAAGAGGGACAAAAGGTCTCTGAGCCAAGCCAGGACACGGCGGAGGTTGTGGCCAACGGCCGAGAGGAGAACGTTAGCGGCATCTCCGGCGCGGCCTTTGAGATAGCAGCGGCCAAGGTGACCTTCGTTCTTCATGTGTCCGATGATGGGCTCGATGGCGGAACGGCGGCGTAGCTCGCGCTTGATGACGCCGAAGACGCCGCGCTTCTGGCCCGAGATGAAGACGCGGCGGGGATTTTGTGTGTCGTGGCCGCGATATCCCTTGTCGACATAGGCCCGTTCGATCGGGCAGCCGGTGAGGCTCTCGGTGCGCTCGATGACGTTGCGAAGGGTGTGACCGTCGTAGGGGTTGTCCGGCAGCGAGCAGGCGTGGAGCACGAACAAGCCGCCCGGAGCTCTTTGGTTGTTGGTGACGATGGAGGCCTTCACGCCGAACTCATAGGGCGGCGGCCTTGCCCTTGCCGATGCACTCGACCTCCGGAGCATGGAAGGAATACAACTTCCAGCCGCGCTGGCGCTGCTGCTGCGAGCCGATCTGGGTGGCTCGGCTCAGCGGCAGGGCGAATGCCCCCTCCAATGCGGCCTGGCCCTCGGTCTTGCGGCGAATGTCGCGGATGATCCGGCCCAGCCGGCTGCGCAGGATGCGCAGCTGTCGCTGATGCCGGTTGAATTGTTTGGCATGAGCGTAGCGGCCCGCCATCATCGCCGCGCTTTTGGCCACGCGAACATAGGATTGCCGGAGCCTGACCCCGTGCTTCCTCGCCAGGCGGTTCAACCCGCGGATCGCTGCATGCAGCAGCTTGGCGTCGGTCGGGAAGCTGATGGCCTTCGGTTGGACGGTCGTGTCGACCGTGACCCGCTTGAGGTCCTGGCTGCGCAACGCACCGCTCGCGTGCGCCACGCGAAGGCTCTCGGCCAACAACCGCTCCAGCTTGTCGCCGAGCCGCTTGCGCCAGTGGCTCAGGTCTGAGCGCTCATGCGGGAAAACGTGCTGGAAAAACTCTTCGCCGGTGAAGAACTGGAAGTACGGATCGTGGACCCAGCGCTCGCACACCCCCTCGTAGATGTGCTTGAGCAGCAGCAATCCGATCATGAAGCGGGTCGCGATACCCGGCCTGCCGTTGTCGCTGTAGAGCGGCGCGATCTCGCCGTCGATCCAGTCCCAATCGACCCTGCCGGCGAGCAGAACCAGCTCGTGTCGCATGTTGATGATCTGGTCCAGCCGGGACCGGAACAGATCGTTCGAGCCTGTCGTCCTGTGCTTCTTTGGTCGCATCGGTCCCTCCGATGCAGCACAGAATCACGGTTCGCAGCGGCAGGGAAATCCAAAATCGAAATTGCAGGTTTTTGCTGTGAAGCCCCAATCCCCTGCAATCTCAAATGCCGCCGCAACCGGAAAACAGACTCTCAATCAAGTGCTTGGAGGCTTGTTCACGGACAACTGGTGAGGATCAGAACAATCGAGCCATGGAACCTGACAGGCACTCCAAATCCAGCGTTGACCAGCCCGACGAGAAGCTTCGCGGCCGAGCGAGGCCCTGACCCTACGCGTCGGCATAGCAATCGTGGACCGGTTCATCATATCGTTTTACAGCTTAAGGGAGATGCAGTGAATCGTGAGGGGCTCTATTCTTCGATGTCCGCCGGATAAATTTGGAAATGCGGCAAATGATGATCGAGGACGATAAGGGGATTCGCCCCGGCATCGAAACGATGCGCGGGTTGCCTGCATTTTATGATGGTGCAGTCGTGACGACATCGTCGCTCACGAATGTAAGTCTATGTGTCGATCTGGACGCGGCGAAGCAGTTGGATCGATTACAGCCGATGATCGAACCGATAAACTACACGACGCTTTGGCAGCTGCAACCTGTGTCAAACAGTTGAAGTTCGATGCGGTTTCTCCTTTTCGCCCGATGAAGTAGTCTACGAAAATCGAGCGATGCAGTTCGTAGCGCATATTTAAGCTATCTAATGCGGAACGAACGCCGCATAAACTTCATCGGCTCCACTAGGGTTGGCGCGATTATCGCCGCCGCTTCGGCCAAATATCTCAAACCATATATGTTGGAGCTTTGGGCTCGACGCCGTTGATTGTGCTCAACGACGCGGGCGAAAAAAATGACAAGGCTGGCGCGAGCGCCAAGCAAAGGAGACAGGCGAGGGGTGTGGCCCTGCGAAGTGCACACCGCAGTTTTCCTTATTCGCGCGGGAGGGCCACTGGCGTGGAGCGTCGGTCGAGATAGCCACCAGGGAACGCAGTCAGGGGAAGGATTGGCGTATATGGATGCCATAACGCGAGCCCAACCAGCCGCGCGTCAAGCCGTACGATCAGTTTGCGGGCGATCATGTTAGCTATCGCCTCATCAATCTCGCCCTGCATTACATTCGCCGCGCCCGGCCGATCGCACAGGCGAGTTTCAGGCGAGCCTTCGTCCGCGGCCAGAAGAATTTCTCGCTCGAGGCCTCTGACGCGGTGTTCGCGCTCGATTGCTATGGCTCGCGTGTCCTCGACTATGATTTCGTCGCCGTTGTCCTGCATCGACAGCATAGAGAAAGTCGGCCCCCTCCAGGCTTTCAGCCAGGCATCGATGCCCTTGGCGACGGCATTTAGCCCCGGGCGGTTTTCGTCGCGCGGTGTGAAATGGCCGCCGACATCGTGGTCTTCGCTGTCTTCGAAGTAGTATACCTGTTCCGAGAGATCGCGCTCCGACAGCGGATACACGTAGCGATAGGGGGCGGCCGGGAGCAGCTTCAGTCCATGTTTCTCAGCTGTGTAATGATAGGGGCTGTAGCGCTGGTATCGCAAGCGTACCGCAGGTCCCGGCTGCAGATGATGCAGCAACGGCAACCAAGAGGCCATTTCCGCATACCATGCATCACACTCGCCGGGAAAGCCCCACAATAAACTCCAACTGACCCGCACGCCGTACTGACGGCACCACTTCAACAGCTGAACATTGTGCGCTGAGGTCGTTCCTTTGCGCATCAGCTTCAAAACACGAGTATCCAGGCTCTCAATACCCGGTTGAATCCAGCGGACGCCGGCGGCAGCCAGCTTTTCCACTTCGTGGCGCTTCAGGTTGGCTTTGACCTCAAAGAAGATCGCGAGCTTCTCGGGTAGCGCGGTGAGGTGAGGGAGCGCCTTTTCAAGGTAGTCAATGGCCATAATATTGTCTACAGCTTCGATGCGCGACGAGCCGTAGCGCGCCGACATCTCAATCATCTCCGCTGCGGCCTGCCCCGCGGGCTTCTGGCGGTAGGTCATCGATCCGCCGTTCAGCCCGCAAAACAGGCAATGACTGCGCTCGCCCCACCAGCAGCCGCGAGAGAACTCCATCGGCAGCCCAGCATGGATGCGGTCGGCGTAGAGCGACGCCTCAACCTCCGCAAAATAGTCCGAGAAATCCGGCAGCGGCAGGTCACGCATGTTCTCGATCACGGCGCGGGGCACTAAGTCGCGCGTCGACGCCGCGGGATAGCCGGCCTCGCGATGCGTCGGGCCGAAAACGCCAAATGGCAGGTCAGCAGGCGGGATGTCTCTGCCGCGATTTAGGATGTCCCAACACAGCGGGCCGATCAGTGCGTCGGCCTCGCCCGACACGACATAGTCGACCCATGGGAAACGCGCGTGAGTGCTGCGCCCCATTACCGACTCGCAGTTCGCTCCACCCATGAGGGTGACAAGATCAAGTGAGCGCTCGCTCAGCCGGCGCAGCAACGCGAGCGAGGGGACATGCTGGGTGAAGGTCGAGCTGCACCCGACCATAGCCGGCCGCTTCGCCAATATCTTGTCAGCCGTCCAGTCGATAAACCCGCCGATGAGCGAGCGCAGCCTAAGGAAATTCGCGCGACGCTCGGCCATACCTTTGCCTGCGTGTATCGGGTTGCGCTCGAAATAGAGGTCGAGGAAGGCGTTTTGTTCGGGTTCGAAGCCGGGAAAAGCAATGCCCGCGAACAGCCAATCAACCAGTGCCTCCTCTGGCGGGCAATTCTCAAGAGGTCCATAGTCGGCGATGCCTATGTATTCTAGAAACCAGATGTTGGCATATGCTATGGTGGATTGCAGTCCAGCCTGGGTCAGCGCTGATTTCAGCAGACCAAGCGCCAGTGACGGCCTTTCGACTGCCGACACAGGCATGTTGACTAGTACCCACTTTTCTTGGAACGTGAGTCGTGATTCAAGGTCGGGATGATACCCGAAGCAAGAGAAGTCCACCTTTCGAGGAAAGATCGCAAGGTGCTTGAGGCGTGCTGTCGCTCACCGGTGACGTTGCAGCGCGATTTGAAGCGGGCGCGGATAGTTCTGTTGGCGGCGGATGGGCGCAGCACCCGGTCGATCGCCAAGGAAGTTGGGGTCCAGCCGCGGATTGTCAGCCTTTGGCGGCATCGCTATGCCGACCATGGCCTTGAAGGGCTGCAAGACAAGCCGCGGCCTGGCAAGCAGCCGATCTATACGAAGACGACCGACAAGCGGATTCTGAAGCTGCTGGATAAGCCGCCACCGCAAGGGTTTGCGCGCTGGACCGGCCCCCTGCTGGCCGAGGCGCTGGGCGATGTCGATGTCCAATATGTCTGGCGGTTCCTGCGCAGCCACAAGATTGACCTGGTGGCTCGCAAGTCCTGGTGCGAGAGCAACGACCCGAACTTTACGGCCAAAGCCGCCGATGTTGTCGGCCTCTATGTCGCGCCGCCGGCGAAGGCCATTGTGCTGTGCGTGGACGAGAAGCCCTCGATCCAGGCTTTGGAGCGAGCGCAGGGTTATCTGAAGTTGCCCAATGGCCGCGCCTTAACCGGCCAAAGCCACGATTACAAGCGGCATGGCACCACAACATTGTTTGCGGCGCTCGAAGTCGCCACCGGAAAGATCATCGCGACCCATTCAAAACGCCGGCGCCGCGTCGAGTTTCTCGATTTCATGAACAGCGTCACCGCGACTTTTCCGAACCGCAAGCTTCACGTCATCCTCGACAACCTCAACACCCATAAAAAGAACGAGGACTGGCTCAAGGCCCACCCCAACGTGCAATTTCATTTCACGCCGACAAGTGCGTCATGGCTCAATCAGGTCGAAGTATGGTTTTCCATCTTGCAGGGGCAGTCGCTCAGCGGCACCTCCTTCACGAGCCTCAAGCAGCTTCAGGAACACATCGATGCCTACGTCAACGCATACAACGACAGAGCCGAGCCCTTCGTCTGGACCAAGAAAAAGGTCCGTCAACGCCGTTTCAAAGGCCGCCGTATCACTCAGCTCTGATTCCGGGTACTAGGACGATTGGCACAGCGATACTCATAATCATTCCACGTTATTCATGATGTGCGCACAGGTGCGTTCGCCATGCCATAGTCTCATGCGCCGGACGGCAAAGTGAATTCTGCGCGACTCCTGACCGGAGCCGTGAACATGAAGTCGCTAATTCGGCTAGTGGGCAGCCCGCTTCGAGCCACGATTTCCGCGTCACGTTCGTTGCCCGGCGACTGGACGGCATGAGCAAGCAGAGAGTGCTGGAGCCGAACGGGGAATAATTGCCTGCACGCGGCTCCGCTCTGGTATTTAGCGGCGCCACCCTCGAGTGAGACTCGCTGTTTTTCATCATTGATGAACGGACTGACGTCGTCATTCACATGGACCTATCAAAGTTTCAGGCGCGTCGTCGTCCGCTAGCAGGGATCACCGCCAGTGCAAGTTGCAGTGGCGCGCCACGAAAAGCCACGACCTCTCCGGAACCAGCGGCACCGTCGTCTGGCAGAACCATTTGATTGACCACTGGGCGGGGCAAGCCATTCTCGACTTAACCGCGTGCGTCCCAGTCGTGCACCGCTGATGCCCGAAATGAGGGCTTGGCTCGAAGCCGCAAGCGCGGAACCCCGCTGGTCTTCTTTTGTCACGCCGGTTGTGCACGCCACGAAGCCAGGGACCGTGGATGCGGAGCGGCATGTCATCGCGCTCAGCACTGCTGGATGGTGGGATGCTGCTGTCGCTTGAGGCTAAGTAGTGCCTCAATGCGAATCGGCACAATCTGCACCCGTATGGGAGGACGCGTGTTTGACTCCTTCGATGCGCCTCGTCGTCCAGTCACCGGTCTGCCAGATGAAGCAGTCGTCGAGGTCTTCTTCGATCAGCCCGGTCATGTACAACTGATCGAGCAAGTCGGCGACCCCAAGGAGGGTTGTTCCGTCAGCTGCGACCCGAATAACCAGCTCCGACATTGTGCAGTTGCCGTCCGCGATCAAAGGGCCAACGGAAATCGGGGCGATGTCGTCGAGCACGCGGTGTTCCATGTTGCGTGAGCGAAGATGAAAGCACCGGTTCCCTGCCTTATATTGCAGGTCCCTGCGGAAGCGGATCGGCAGGTCATGGGCTGGGCTCTCGAGCATATACTGTTCGATCATGCTCTGCAGCCCGCCCCGGAAACCGTCAGGCGTGCTGAAGAAGCGTTCACCCAGAATGCGGGTACCCGAGAGGCCAGCGATCGCTACCCGGCACCGGCGTCACCAGTCGTAAACGCCCCTGCCGCATATTTACGAGGAAGCCGGAAACGCAGGCGATCGTCGTGTGATTGCGTTCCAGAAAGGCGATTGCACCGTCCTTGTTAGCGCCCCTGCGCTTCTCCTTCCGCTCGCGCGCGCGCCCGACCATGGCCTTTGCTGTCTGCGCCTCCTTGCCCTGCAGGATGAGTTCGACTCCTAGCAACTCCTCAGGCGAAAAGGCCGTGTGAACCTGATTAAGATGGGCCCTGCTCAGCACGGAGAAACGATTCGTCGTCGTGCGATATAGATTGAAGAGCCCGAGCACGTGCCTGGTGAGTGCCGGATCCTTGAGTGGGGCTGCGGTTGTTGTTTGCGGTAACGCGCCCGTAATCTGATAGTAGTCGAACAGAAAGCGATCGTAGTGTGGGTTGTCCATAGGATCTGTGGCCCAGTAGCAGAAGCCCGTGCGGACTGCAGAACCAAACATTTCGCTCGCGACACCAACCACGCCCCGCCAAAGCGCTGCATGCTCTTTGCTATGTCGTAATAGCCTGTAAAGCGATCGGCCGAGAGGCCACAGAACCAACAACCGACGCTGCAGCCTTCGCTTAGCTCGAAAGCGATTATGGGGTGCGTGAGCGACGCCGCCGACACGCCCAATTGGTCATTGCAGCGCCGGATTTGCCGCTCGCGCCAAGCATGAAAGCGAGGATTGATCGTCGACATCTCGCCTTCGTCGCGCAAGAGGTCGCGATGACGCATCATCTCGCGGAGATACTCATCCCACATCACAGCCAGCGGCCACGGCGCAGACTCCGGCTTGAAGCGGTATTGTTGGTAGCCACCGCGCCAGAGCGGCAGCACCTCCATTGGATCCACATTGATGCCGTACCGCTCTGTTACCGCTCGAGGGGTGGCGATTGCCTCCGCAAGCGCCCTGCGGAACTCCTCGTCACCGACTAACCGCTCCATGAAGCGTTTGAGATGCGATAGCGTGCGCAGTTGCTCCGGGGTACGCCGGTCAAAAATCTGTCGGTAGTGCTCGGCGGCAGCGTGTGTCATTGACGAAGCTTACTTCATGTTTTCATCGCACTTCATCGCACTTCATCGCCTCCTCGAGCAACCACCCGATGCGGTCAGAGCGAAGGCATGTCAGACCTCGGCCACGACCGCTACAATAACAACCACAACAACTGCAACGGGCTCAACTGCTGTGGCGTGGTCAGAGGCCGCTTCCGCGGCTTGCGCGCCGCTCGTGGCCACCTCTGCAAGGGCCTGAACAGCGCCGGTCGAGATCGTATCACTCGAATTAAAAGTGCCACCGGCGAGCGGTTTAGTCGTCAACTTCTGTCGAGCTCGAATGCAACTTTTAGCTTCATCAGGTGTGAAGCTGTAGCCGAGGCTCTTTCCGATCGCGACAATCGATGCAAGGCCGGTAGCAATTGGTTTTACGCGTTCAAGCAGACCACCGTCGTTCCCCAGATCGTTGACGAATCGCTCTACGTCAGTTCGCGACACAGCCAGTCTCCGTGCCTTTGCTCAAAGTCGCCAAATCATCCATCTCGGGCTCACAAGCGATTGGTGCCGACGCCGTTAACAGGGCAAGAGGCGTGCCGAATTGAAGATTGCTGATTTTTCGTTTTTCTGACCCTGCGTATCGTCCACTTGGTGACACTTTGTTGCCGAACTGACAATCGGCCCGCTACGCGGGACGAGGTTTTCGTTGACAGTATCCAAACGGAGCAGGTTCTTCACGGCTGCGCCACAACGACGGAGGCAATCCGTCGAACAATACAAAATAGTCAAGAGAGCCTGGGGGCGCTGTCCAAGCGTTATGGATCAATCCGAAGACCGTCGCAAAATGGAAGAAGCGCGGTTCGGTGGCCGATCTTCCGACCGGCCCGAGAGAGCCAAAATCCACCAGTTTGTCGCTTGAGAAGGAGGCCATCATCGTCGCCTTTTGCAAGCATGCGCTGCTGCCGCTGGATGACTATGACTGCCTTTATGCTCTCCAGGCGACAATCCCGCATCTGACACGCTCATCGCTTTATCGCTGTCTTCAGCGCCATGGCATCTCACGGCTTCCGACGTGGAGGATGGCAAGGGCGTAAGGCGCAAGTTCAAAAGCTATCTCGGATACTTCCACATCGACATCGCCGAGGTTCGCACCGCGATGGGAGGGCTTTATCTCTTCGTCGCAATCGATCGAACCTCGAAGTGCGCCTTCACCGAGTTGCACGAAAAGCCACGAGTGTCACAGCCGACTTCTTGCGGAACTTGATCAAGGCAGTCCCTTACAAGATCCACACCGTTCTGACGGACAACGGCACCCACTCACCGACCCAAGCGGTGGGAGTTGGACTGTGGCCGATATCAAAGCCATGATCGAACGAAAGCAACCATTTTGGGCTCATGCCTTCGAGGTGGCCTGCGCCCGCAATGATATCGATCGTTGCCTGACCAAGCCTAAGCATCCCTGGACCAACGGCCAGGTCGAGCGGATGAACCGCACCATCAAGGAGGCCACAGTCAAGCGCTTCCACTACGACACGCATGACGAGTTGCGCAGCCACCTCGCCGACTTCGTCCGCGCCTACAACTTCGCTCGCCGGCTGAAGACCCTGAAGGGCCTCACGCCCTACGAATACATCTGCAAATGCTGGACTTCCCAGCCAGAACGATTCAAACTTAATCCGCTCCAGCAAATGCCGGGACTAAACACCTAGTTTGGAAACGCAGTCGCTGTTGGAGCTTGCATACGGACGGCGCGGGCCGCTCGCCGTCGAAGGAGAGCGGCAATCGCCGTTCTTGAACCGGGCCCGTTTCTTGAGCCGCTGGTTGGCTGCTTTCGGGCAACGCTCCCTGTTGCTGATCGCGCTGCTGCTCCTCTGGTAGGCAGCTTCCAGGTTTGGTTTGGTAGATCCGGTCTTCCTGCCACCGTTCACGGAGGTCATCGTACGCTTGCGCAAACCGGCGATCATTCACTACTCTTGAGCACAGCCAGCGAATTCACACGGCGCTTTGCGCCATCAGCAATCGATATGGCCATCTTCTCCGGAAATCCTTTTGGAAGCGCATTCAGCACCTGATCTATGGCCTTTGCGGCTGTATCGCCGAGCTGCTGGATGACAACCTTGACTGTTTTGTCGGGTAGACCGCAGCTTTTCGCAGTCTGCACGAAATGTCGGCCGAGAACCGTGTGGACGATGTAATGCCGGTTGCTGCCGATCGCCATGGCCAGCTTCATTTGGTTTTGGCTGATCTGTCCAGCGTCCAAGCTCGGTTGGGTCGAAATGATGTCGTAAAGCGGTGCAAGATGAAAACGACCGCCCGGCGCCAAATGAATGCTAAAATTCTTCGCGTGGCCATCGGTGGCGGCAAGCAGCCAGAACACGATCTGCGCCTTGAAGAAAATGGCCTGGTCGTCCTCAGGCGTATCGCTGCCCTTGAGGAAATCCGAGATTTTGCGGATGCCGGGTCCGCCATCGGATTCATACTTTCGCGCGGGTGGAACGGACAGCGCCTGGCAGCAGTCTTCCTGCGGCAGCCGCAACAGGCGGCCGTCGCGCGTCCAGATGCGATCGAACCGCTCAACTGCGAGCACGCGGCGCCCGGCGAAATCGATGATGCTTGATTTGGCGACAGGCAAGCCGAGTGCCGCAACCAGCTCAAGGCACAGATGCTCGTTTTCAACGCTGCCGGTCAGGTCGATTCCGTTCGGCAACTTCCCGATCTGCGGCTTGATAATGTGCGTAGTTGCGGTCGTGCCATGAGGCACGTGCCACTTGTCTTTCCAGTAAAGCAGCGCTGTCTTTTCCTGCGCGCCCGCGAGAGAAATGCGGAAGTCCTGGTCGGGGCCGATGCCGAGCGGATTGCTGGCAAGGTTGCCGAGAATGGCGGCGATCTCCTGATCGCTAGCGGCGCGGCCATCAATGGCGCCGGCGCCCCCGGGTGCGGCACTGTCGGGAAGGAATTGCAGCGCCCCGATGCAATCGCGGCCGATGGCGGAGAGCAGGCTGTAAGCATCGGCGCCATCAGCATGCGCGCGTTCGGCGACGCGTCGGCGGATGTCGTCATTATCGGGCAGAAGATTGTCAAAAACAGCGACGACGGGATCGCCGATATAACGATCCTCCCGCAATGGCAGCGACACGGAAACGGGGATGGCATTTTCCCACGCGAGCCACTGCTTGTCATACTGGAAATCGATTGCGCCACTGCTCTCGCGCCGCAGCCGCCCGACCAGCCGTGCGTTGAGGTAGACGTTGAGCGGCGCGCGGGCAGGGCGACGCGCCATCAGAACAGATCCTCAATCGCTTCAGCCGTCAATTTGGTGCGCGGCCGGATGACCAGCTCGAGGTCGAGCGCGGCCAGCGCATCCATCAAGATGCGCAGCTGCGTTGCAGGTTCACCGGCCTCCAGCTTCGAGACCGTCGCTTGACGCGCATGCATCTTCTCACCGAGGTCCCCCTGGGTGAGCTTCTTCTGCCGCCGGTAGCGCCTGATCCCGGCGCCGATTTGCTGGGGGGTGCGGGCAATCGTATCCATAAAGGCATGATACGCAAACGCGTATAATTTGTCAATATACGCGACCGCGAATATCTACAGATCATACGCTTTCGCGTATACTAGGCATATTGAAATTACTAAAAAGCTAAAGCTGATGATCGATGTAGAGCTGGGCTCGAATCTGCCGGTGGGCGAGAGAGCCTCCTCGACATGTCGAACGTTCGTATCACTATCGTGCCAAGCAACTCCTTGTATCCATTTTGCCGCAATAGTAACAACAACAAATTCAATGACTTGAGGCCGGATTGTTCCCGATCTGAGACCGGACACTAGCTCCGATCGGACCTTTGGAGTCTCGACAGCGATTGAGCTGGAAAGCTATATTAGAACATACTAAGAACTGATCTTCCGGTTGTGTTTTCAAGACCCACTCTCACTAACATTTTGCCCGGCAGGCCGTGCATTTAGTGCCGCCAACTCAGGATGAGGTCGGGCCCAGGAGCCGCGTCATTGACCTTGTTCCGCCATTTGCATGACGACGCCTTTTTAGCTTTTTCGCGCGATCACAAGCACCTGTACGCAGCGTGTCTGCTGGATCTGCACGAACGCTTCTTTTCAGGCGCGCCGTCGTTCCCGACGCCGCAGCAGGTGGTCCACGCCATCTACGACGTCATGCGCGCCAACCCCGTCCTCTGGAACGAGGGCGATGATTTCGGCAGCCTGCCGGAAATGATCTCCGCGAGACGCCGCCGGATCCGGAAGGCCGACGTCGCGCTCGCTTCCGAGAAGGGCGACAAGGCGCTCGGTCTTGCCCGACAACTATACGCCCGGCTGCTCGTCTGGGGATGGCTTGAAGAGGAGGAATACGGGCTTCGCGTCACTGTGGACATGGCTATGGGACCGCTGCTCGTGCTGCAACGGCTCGCGAGCCTCAACAAGGATCTCTCGCAGCGATTCGGCGGCTTGATCGTGCAAATCCGCCTCAACCTGGAGGCCGTCGAAAAACTGAGGCCTGAGATCACCGACCGCAAGCAGCGCGAAGCCGCGCTCGCCGTCCGCGAGGCGCGCAATCAGGCCGACCAGTTCACTAAGAGTCTGCGGGCCATTCTGGCCGACCTGAAGCGCGTCCGACGGACCGTCATGGAGTCGAAAACAGTCGCTACCCGGCTCGAAGCCTTTTTCGAGGAGTTCATCGAACAGCTCCTGCTGAAGGATTTCGAGTCCATCCTCACCGTCAACCATCCATACCGCTTCCGCGACGCCATCGTCGATCTCGCGCGGAGGATCTCCTACAGCCCGGAAACCATGCAGGTCCTCGCCGAGGAGTACATAGCTTCCAGCATGGCAGCCGACATCGAGGACGGTCGAATGGCCGCGGCCGACGACCTGCTGGCTATCGAAAGCATCTTCGATCAGATCGGGGAGATGTTCGACAGGATCGAGGCCTTCCGCAGGCAGCTCGAAGCCCGGGTCCGCAACACCATTAAGTACGCCGAGCGGGGCGGGCAGGGACTCGTCGGCCGGGCCGGCGGCCTGGTGCGGCGCCTGGATGCCTTACTGCGCGACGGCAGGCACCACAAGGCGACAATCGAATGGAGCATCGAGCCGCTGCGGTCGCCCTGGTCGGAGCACCATCAGGCGCCGGCCAGGCAGCCGCGCCGTCCCGTCGAAGCAAGGGAGCTCGCCGAGCCGCCGTCGGATCCGTTGTATGAACTGCGCAAGAAGCTCCGCCTCGAGTACATCGCTCGCATCGCGCCCCGCCCCGAGGATGTCAGACGATTCCTCGAGGGCCAGGTGCCGCCATTCGCGACCAGGGAAGCCCGCTTCATGGAAATCGATACCGTGGACGACTTTCTCGCCTTCGATTGCGCCCGCCGATATGCGCTGACAGGCGAGGTTCCGGCGCAGGTCGCGGCCGGGTTCGAACTCGAACCGTGCCCCGACACGCCCCCACACGACAGCGAATGGCTCCGTTGCGCCAACTTCCTGGTCAAGCGATCGGGCGCACTCCGGAAGGCGAGGCGGCTCATGCTCAGTGAGTTCGAAAACGTCGAGCGCTCCTTCGGCGCGGAAAAGGCAGCCGACCTCCGCAAAGCGCAGCACTTCCTGCTACGGCGGCAGTTCGTGTTCGCGGGAGACCCCCGGACCGGGACAGTCTACAACACGATCATGGACGGCCGCTTCCGCGACGTGGTCGACGGCTTCTTCGATAGTTGCGGATACCGCGTCCACCGCGATCCGGAGGCGCAGTGGGCCGGCATCGTCGCCATGGACGAGGACGTGCCGCTGCCCCGGATGAAGCTCGACGAAACCATCGTCATGCTGGTGCTGGCGGCATACTGGCAGCAGGAGGTGAACGTCGGAGCAGTCGAGGACCGGGCCGTCGTAGTGGCCACTTTGAACGACCTGTTCGATCGCTACCGCGAGATGGCGCAACACGGCGGCGGTGGCGCGATCTCGGCCGCCCGGTTCCGGGACATCCTGCGCGAGGTCGCCCAACGCAGTTTGGTCGAGATCGGTGATTTTGACGACGAGCAGCAGGACTGCGAGATCAGGATCCGTCCGATGATTAAGCTGATCAGTGGCGGCGATGCCCTCCAACGGCTCGAGCGCTACGTCCGTAGCGAGGAGGCGCGGTTTCCGCAGCCCGCAGGAGACGAGGCATGATGGAGCTACGCCACCTGACGATGGTGAACTGGCACCTATTCGACGTCGCCGACATCGACGTGAGGGGACACGTCGGGGTCCTGGGCGAGAACCGGTCCGGCAAATCCACAATCCTCGACATGGCACAGGTCGTTCTCACCGGCGGGAGCCGGCGGTTCTTGCGCCTGAACGCGGTCGCCGGCGATAGCGGAAAATCGCGCAGCGGCTCGAAGCGCAGCGTCGTCGATTACTGCCTTGGGACGCTCGGCGAAGATCAGCGCCGGCGCGACGAGGCGCGCACCTACATCGCGCTCGGTTTCGAAGACACGGAAGGCGCCCGGTCACCGGTCACGATCGGCATGGCGCTCGAGGCGCGCAAGTCCGACAGCAGGGAGACCGTGCTGGCACTCTTCGTAGCCGTCGGGACCGTTCTGAGCTCCAAGGACTTCATCGAGCAGCGAGGAAAGTCGCAATTCCCGGCGCAGTGGGAGGACGTGCGCGCCCGGATCGTCGCAGCGGTCGGCGAAGGCAACTTCGTCAATCATCGCGACCGGGCGAGCGACTATGTCCGCGAGTACATGCGCCATCTTCTGCCGCATTCGTCCTTTGGCGAACAGAACGCCAGCGCCCTGCAGAAATCAATCGTCAACGCGATGACGCTCGATCACAACCAGACGGCGACGCAGTTCGTGCGGAACTACATCCTCGAGGACAGTCCGATCGGCATCAAGGAGCTGCGCGAGTCGATCCAGACATACCGCAACATCAGCGAGACCATCCGGAAAATGCGCCTCAGGCTCGAAGCCCTAAGGGCGCTTCGGGGCGTCCTCGCCGCGCTTGAAGAGGCGCTCGAGACCAAGTTCAGGGAGGAATGGGTCGCAAAACGCGCGACTTGGCTCGCGGCGCGCGCGACAAACCTGGACTTCAAGACCAAGCGGCGTACCGAGATGGCGCGCCGGGACGCCGCAGCAAAAGAACTCGAATTCATCGACGACGACGTCAAGGCCATCGATAAGGAGATCGAACGCCTCACGGCCGCGATCGCCGAGCACGATGCCAAGACCGGCAGAAAGTCCCTGCAGCAGACCGCCGATGTGGCCGGGCAGGCGGCGCACCGCGCCTCGGCGGACTTCAAGGCTCGCATGGAGAACATCCGTCGCCTGGAGCCGCTACGCGCGATGTGCGCGGACGGTTTCGAGGACTTCGTTCCTGCGCTTGAGCGTCTTCTGACCGCCACCGCCGGGGCCGACATCGGGGGCGTCTCCGACGAGGTCACCGCGGCCGAGAAGTCCTTCGCGGCAAGCGGCGCCAAATGGCTGCCGAAGATCGACGAAGCGCGTCAAAGGATCATCGCGGAGCTTTCCGGCCTCCGCGGCAGGCGCGACGAGGTGCTCGAACGGATCCGACAGCACGCCGCCGGAGGGGCGCGCGCCTATCTCGGCGACGACACTGAACTCCTCTGCCGCAGGCTGCGGCAGGGTGGAATGGTCCCGCGCGTACTCTGCGACATCATCGAAGTCGCCGAACCCGAGTGGGTAGGAGCCGCCGAGGCGCTCCTCGGTCGCGACCGGGAAGCCGTGTTCGTGGACAGAGCGGATATCAGCGCCGCCACGTCAATCTTCAAGGAAGGTCGCCGCGAGTTTCGCCATGCATCGCTCGTGAGCCTAAACAAGCTCGAGCAGTTCAGGGCCAAGCCGGAGCGCGGCACTTTCCCCTCGATCTTCCGGAGCCAGGATCCGGACGCGATGGCCTTCATCATGCGCCGCTACGGCAACGTCCGTCTCGCCGACACGCTCGACCAGTTCAACAGGCCCGGCCGGGCGATAATGAAGGACGGCCTCTACGACGACGGACTCGTCCGGAGCCATCGCTGGATCGAATCCTCGCAGTATAAGATCGGAAAGGCAGCCCAGGCGAACGCCCTGCGATCCCTGCAGGATCAGGCCGAGGAGCTGGGTCGGATCCTGATCGACAAGGGGAAGGAGGCCCATGCCGCGGAGCAGGCTTTTGCCGCTCTGAAGAACATCTGCGAGGGACGTAATGATCTGGGGGCTTGCGCGGCCGCCTTCGCGGCCGCGCAGACTGAGGTCGCTGAAGCTCAGGCCAGGCTCGATGCCCTCGACGGCGCGGGGGACGGCGGGCTTCGCGACAAAAAGAGGGCGCAGCAAAAGCTGAAGGAGAAGAGGCTGGAGGAGAGAAAGACACAGCAGAAGGCGTTCGGCGAGCATGACGGCGAGGTCAGGTCGGCGGAGAGGAGGCTCGGAGAGGGCGAGAACGTGCCCGGCTCCGAACTCAACCTCAGGGTCGCCCGGTCGATATACCGCAAGTTCTTCCCACTCTACTCCACCGCGAAAGGCAGGGCCGTCTACCGCGACCGCCTCGATGCCGCAGCCCAAAAGGGCTTCGCTGAGAAACACCGGGCCATCGCCGAGAAGGCCTTGAAGGATGCGAATGTGTCCGACAACGAGCGCGCCCGGATCGAGCGACGGGTCCGCGAGCTTCTTTACGATTACTTCGACCAGTTCGGGATGAGTTCGCAGGTCGGTGCGGAAAGCGAGCCGCTGCGGGAGGTGAAGCCATGGATGGAGCAGCTGATCTCGGATATCGAATCCAATGAGCTGCGCCAGTACGAAAGGCAGGCGCGGGATGCGGCGGAAAAGGCCTCTACCCTGCTGCGCGGCGAGTTCATCAACGCGCTCACGGCCCGGATCGGAAAGATGGAGCGGGAGCTGCAATCGTTGAACCGTAGCCTCTACGCACATCCGTTCCATAACGAGCGATATTCATTCCATCGCACCCAGATGGTGGAATTCCAGCCCATCCTGAAGATCATCGAGATCGCCAAAACCTCTCCGGAGGCGCTCGATATGCTGTTCCGGGGCGACGTGCCCGATGACTTCCCGCACAAGGATACGATCGTCGCACTCGAGGCGCTGCTCGAGGACCCCGACAAGGATTTCACCCAGTTCGAGGACTACCGCAACTTCTACACCTTCGAGATCCACATGGAGGATGTTGCCACCGGCCGCTCGACCCGCTGGGAGCAGCGGCGCGGCACCGGGTCTGGCGCCGAACAACAGGTGCCTATCTACGTTGCCATCGGCGCTTCGCTGGCCGCCGTCTACGGCAGCGCGGAGCGTCGTGCCGGCAAGCCCGCCGGTTTCGCGCTCGCCATGTTCGATGAGGCCTTCTCCAAGATGGACGGCAAGAACCAGCGGCAGATGATGAGCTTTTACAAAAACCTCGGCCTGCAGTTCGTGATCGCGGCGCCGTTCGAGAAGCGCGTCGCCGTGCTCGAGCACATGGACACCATCGTGGAGGTGGACCGCATCGGCGAGCAGTCCAGGGCCACTGTGGTGGAACTGAAAGAGAAGGCCAAGCGCGAGCTGATGGCCATCGATCCGGACCTGATGTCCGAAGATGAGCTCGCCACCCGTCTGGCCGCCGAGTAGCCATGGCTCGGCGTTTCACGGATGCGATCGGCCTGCTGAACGACCTGCTCAACCGCTTCGAGGCGGGGGCCGCAAGCCCGATCGCCCACCCGGACTACCCCGCTTTCCCATCAGTAGTCGCGGCGGACGCCTTCCTGAAACAGATCAGGGAAGCCGAAAGCGCCGGCGCGGTCTCCCTTGGTTGGGGGCGGGGCCCCATGCGCGACCAAGTGGCACATGTGCGGCTGGCCTCGGCGGAGATCCTATACCGATATCTCCGCCGTACCCCCGCGTCGCGCATCGCGGAGGATGCCGCTGTGCGGCTTGTCGCCGGGGCGGCGATGCACGACTCTCTGAAGAACAGCGCTTCCCAAGTCGCCGAGGTATGGGGGCGGGGGAAAACGTGGCACGGGGTTGCTTCGTCCGATGTCGAGACACTGCGCGACGCGTTCGTTCTCGCCCAGGCCATCCTGGCTAACAAACATCTTGGCGTCGACTACAAGACCTTCTCGAGACGAACGGTGGGGCACAGCAAAACGCTCGAACGGATCGAAGGCGCGGTCGTGCGGCTCCTGAGCGGCATCCTGGAGTTTCCCCCCGGCGCGCGGCCACGCGAGGCGCTCCGGGCAATCGGCCTTGAGCGCTTCGCGCCACCGCTGCTGATCGCGGGCAAGATCGACCTCGATGGAGCCGACCTCTCCGGAATCTCTCCGCTGTATCTCGGAATCACTCCCAAGGAAGCAGATCGCGTCCGCTTCCGGGAGCCGCCGGCCTACGTGCTAACGATCGAAAATTTCGCAAGCTTCAACCGGC
This sequence comes from Bradyrhizobium sp. B039, assembly GCF_038965675.1. Lineage (NCBI taxonomy): Bacteria > Pseudomonadati > Pseudomonadota > Alphaproteobacteria > Hyphomicrobiales > Nitrobacteraceae > Bradyrhizobium > Bradyrhizobium sp. B039. The sequence continues at coordinate 7,499,982 of NZ_CP152416.1, read as the reverse complement.
ACATCGCCGAGGCGGACCCCGGCCGATTAGGAACGACCATGTATGTCGGAGGGTACCCCTCGCTTGCCACCCAGCAGGCGCTGCGGACGATCGCAGGATTGGTATCCGAACAGACGCCGATCTTTCATTGGTCGGACATCGATCCGGACGGCACCTGGATCTTCCACACCATCGAGCGCGCCGTCGACCGGCCGATCCGTGCCCACCTCATGAGTGTCGAAGTTGCCGAGCGTTTGGGACAAGTGCCGTTCAAAAAATCCGCACCCGCTCGATGTCCACCGGACTCCGGTATCGCAGCTCTGGCAGCGTACCTGGCGAAAGATGGAGCCAAGACGCTCGAGCAGGAAGAACTCGATCCAGTCCTGCCAGAGTTTCATTAGAAAATGCGCGCGGACGCTCGTGGTTGCTGCTTTGGCTGTCTCGCTCAGGACGTCATTTGTTTCAAGCGCGACAACAGCACCGCCCGCAACTACGTGCTGCGGGCAAACCGACATCGTTTCTTCATAAAAACGCTCAACCAGCATTGGCATGCCAGTTGCTTGAAGATGGGACGAAACCACCTGTGACTATGATGCTCGTTCAGCATCCGGTTGAAGTATTGAGATGAAATATGCCCGCTTGATCGATGGCAGAGGTCCCCCGATGCGCTTTCCAAACCGGGCGCCTGCCTCGCGAACTCTGCCATCTTGGGATCGCGCTCCGGTTTGCCGGGCAGAAGCCGATTGTCTTGGGGGCTCGCAACGAATGGTGGTTCTCAGCAAGAACGCCAGCGTAAAGGCGTCCTCAGGACGATCGTTTGGCATCGGATTAGCCCATGGTTCGGGGTGGGGCATCTGCGACATGCAGAGCCTGCGCTCTTGAAGCTAGGTGTCGGCCTTGCATCGGGGCTTGCAGATGGTCAATGAGCTAATGCAGAACGATTGGGATCTTGAGAACATACTCAGGCAACAGGACGAGCTCAAGGTCAAGCTGCTTCGCGCCCAATCGGTTGTCGCCGAATGTAAGGCAGGATTGGCGGATCTGGAGCGGAGGCTTGAGTGTCGAGCGGTCTCGATCGATGAACGCCAGCGCAACTCTGCGGCAAACAATTCAATACGCAACGCACGGCCGCCTAAATCGCGAAGCCTCGATAATCCTGTTAACCCGGATGCTGCCGTGGCGTTTTCGCCTCGATGGGACCGCTGAAAGCTGCCGCCGCGCACGTTAACGGCGACAGGTTTTGGGACGGACCTGGCGAAGATCTCGAGACGCATGGTGTTGCGAACCCGGCGGGCGAACTGGACAATTAGGTGCGGCCTTGCCGATAGGCTCGGCTTTTTGGCTGATCGCGGTGCGTCCGCCAGGGATGCGCGCAGAGCAGCACCAGATAGGGGACGTATCGCCGCGTCTTTGGCTAGAGCCTCCTGTTTCGGGGCTGCTCACGTAGATGTCCTGAATCGAGTGTCAAGAGCTCTCCACTTCCAGCCAGTTCGGTCGTCTTGTCCGTCTTTAAGTCGTTGAAATTTCCGATTAGGCGTCCATGGAGGGGGCGCGAGCGGGCGCGTTCAATGACCACGATGGTCCGCTATGGCCGTTGGGCAGGCGACGTGCCGAGCGGTGCTGACCGCGGAAGCCGACCATGCCTCCGGCATCGCATGGATGATGACGGAACTCACTGACTATGTCCCGCAAGCGATCACTCCGGAACAGGGCGGGTAACGGCAGTCATCTAAAAATTCGTGAGACACCAGGAAGAGGGGATCCGGTGCGAATGCGATCCGGTGCCGGCCGTAGCCTCGTCAGCTTCTCGAAAGCTTTCCCGAATACTCACTGCCCACCGATCCTGGACGAGAGGCTGCGTGGACTCACGCGCAATTGGAGTTGCACAAATGAAATCGGGGACCGGTTGGGAGCTCAATCAGTGTGAGCAGGCTGACGTTACGAAGTTGTTGGATTTTCGTACTATCGCAAAACGCTTCATCTTTTTCGCGCATAGGCAAGGTGCTGCTGCGCGATCTCAAGTCCAGGCGTCTACTGCGTCGGATAAATGTCATCTTGTGCGCGCCAGTGACGCACGCGGCGACTCGATCAAGCCAGCGCTCAATACCAGAAAAGGCACGCGACAATGATGCGCGTGACAAAAGCACGAGCAGGTCAATGACAAAGCGTTTTCGCAACTGGGCCCTATTGTCCATACTCGCCTCCATGGTTGTCGGCCCCGCCGCAAAAGCGCAAGACCGCCGGACTATCGCCGAACCTGTTGCACCTGATACGGTCTGTGATCGCCCTGTGCCTTCCGGCAAGAACGATACAGTTAGCCTACAGGAGGCCATTGAACATTGCCCCGATGGCGCTGCAGTTTATCTCGGGCGCGGCGAGTTTCACTCAGGTCCACTCGAGATGAAATCGGGCGTGACCTTATGGGTCGGACGCGGTGCGACACTGATCGCCATCCCCGAACCTGCCGCTTACGACAAGGGCCTCGGACAATGTGGTCGCATTGCGGAAAAGGGCGACGGTTGCCGGCCATTCATCAGCTTTTCTAAAACGCGCGGCGGCGGTATCTACGGAGAGGGCATCATCGATGGTCAGGGCGGCGCGCTGATCGGCGGCGGCGCGGAAACCTGGTGGCAGCTAGCCCGCCGCGCCCAAGCCCAGGGCGGCAATCAGAACGCCCCACGCTTGATCCAGGTCGATCATGCGCAGGATATCACGTTCTCTGGTGTCACCTTGCGCAACGCTGCCAATTTTCATGTCGCGATGAACCGGGTTGAAGGTGCCACGTTTTGGGCCCTCACGATCGATTCGCCGGCGGATGCCCGCAACACCGATGGCATCGATCTTGGCGCCAGTCAGGATGTGACCATCACCCACAGCTGGATCCGTACGGGTGACGACAACGTCGCAATCAAGGCCGGCGACAATGGTTCAAGCAGCCATATCTCGATCATTGATAATTATTTCGGCTGGGGGCATGGCATGTCGATCGGCAGCGAGGTGAATTCCGGGGCCAGAGACATATTGGTGCGTAATCTGACACTGGATGGTACGACGTCGGGCCTGCGCATCAAGAGCGATGTTGGTCGAGGCGGTCTGGTCGAGAACGTGACTTATGAGTACGTGTGCCTGAGGGGCAACCGGTGGCCGCTGGCTTTCGATGCAAAATATGATCCGCGCGCTCAAGGCACGAGGATTCCGGTCTATCGGCAAATCGTTCTCCGTCATGTGCATGGCGACACTGGTGTGCTGCTGATGCGCGGCATAGACGAGCGGCATGCCCTGGACGTGACACTCGAAGATGTTCGATTTGCCAATTCCGCGACTTGGCAACTTGAACATGCGAACGTCAGCGCAAATCACTCTGACGTATGGCCCCCGCTGCCCGGACGAGCTACACAACCGCCGCTGCGCGGATCGGAGGTATGTTCCAAGGCATTCCGCGACGGCAATCGGTAAGCACTACACGCGGCGCCGAACTCAGGTGGTGAGTTCCGCATCTGGGGCCAAGATTACTGGTGTGACGAAGGTCGGGCTCATGTCCCGAGTTGGTTGCTATTGGCCGACAGTTTTGCAGGGCCGGAAATGTCAAGGTGACGCAGGTTCTGATTTGGCGATGAAAATCTTGTGTCGATGCGCGACGGCTATCCCGCTGAGAAACGAAGTGTAAGATCACATGCGAATTTTCGTTTCCTCCGCTGCACTTCTGGCGGGATGTTTCTGCATCGCCGCGGCGTACGCTCATCCACTGTTGGTGTCGCATGCCGGAAATGCAGACTATCACTCCGTGCAGCAAGCCATCGACGCATTGCCGGCGGAAGGCGGAAACGTCCGGATCGCGCCAGGCATCTATCGCGAGAAGGTTAAAATCACGAAATCCGGTGTTCATCTCGCAGGGACTGGCAACAAGCCGGAGGATACGGTCATTGTGTATGGCGACGGCGCGGTCAATGTAGGAGGAACGGCCCGTTCGGCGACGCTGGATGCCCCTAGCGATGACTTCCGGCTCGAGAATCTGACCATTCAGAACGACTATGCCCTCAATCCGGCCAATCCACCTTCGCAGGCGGTAGCGCTGTCCGTTACCGGAGATAGGGACGTCATTACGCGCGTCCGCCTGCTCGGCGCCCAGGACACGCTGTTTGCCGGCAAGGGACCAAACGGTAGAATGTCACGACAATACTTCTCGAACTGCTACATCGAAGGGCATGTCGATTTCATATTTGGCAACGCCAAGGTCTGGTTCCGGCAATGTGAATTGCACGGCATCGCCAATCAAGCGGTCATCTATACCGCTCAGAGCAAGGCAACGCCGGATGAGGACAGTGGCTATGTTTTTGATCATTGCAGGCTAAGTGCCGACCCTGCTGCGCGCTATATCGCGCTTGGCCGCCCCTGGCGCTCCTACGCCACAGTGGTCTTCCTGTCGACAAAGATAGATGCACGAGTGATTGCGGAAGGCTGGCGCGAATGGGCTCCCGGCGAGACCAACAAGTTGAGCACGAGCTATTATGCCGAATATAGATCCTTCGGCATCGGTGCTAACCCATCAGGCCGCGAGCCTCATTCCCATCAACTGAAAGATGGCGAAGCTGCGAGATGGTCGCTGAGAGTGTTCTTCGCGGGTGTCACAGATTGGCTGCCCACGAACCATCAGGTTCGAACAAAGAGCAATGTTCACGGTGAAGGGGTTCCACGGCGATCCTCGGATGAATGAGGGGAGCGAGCCTGATTGTGATGGAGAGTCTTGTACAGCAACCCAACCGCCGCCGGAGCCAAACCGACGGAAAGGGGGGCCGGCGCGACGATCTCATCTGTTCGCCGTCCACCCACATGCGCCCGCTTCAGCTCGCAGATCATCTTGTCCGTTTTGGCGGATCAGTGTCGGCAAGCTCTACGGACCGTCACGTCAGCACGTCGTCATCGCTCGGGAACGGCTGATTTGCCTGTTCAGCGCCTTGCGCAGATCTCCGGAGAGCGAAGTGGGCTGATGCTTCGCGGCTATATTCGTTCGGTCGGTGAGCGACGAAAATTCCCGTGCGCGAGGCGAGGGCGCCTATCTGCGCCCCGTCGAAAGTTGCTTCGGAACGAGAGCTCAGTCGGTCGAAAAGTTGTTGAGGAGACCAAGGCGCGCCGCGGCGAAATCATCGGTTACGGAGGCGCTGCCTCAGCCAACCAACTCGGTTGACGAGGCCGCAGACTGTTCGGCAGGTTTATTTGACTTCGGGGGCGTTCCGCGAGCTCCATCTTGGCAAGCAAGTTGTGGAGTTCAAGCATGCACCGCGTTGGCAGCTTACGATGGCCAAGCCGTCGTGCAGGTGAGGTCGTGCGCGCTCGAGCGGGGCGGTCCCGAGACTGCAAGAGAAGCCTTGCGGTCCCTCAGTCAAAGACTGAGCCCGATTGAAGTGAGCGAATCGAAGTCTGCCGGATCTTCATTGCCAACTTGGCTTGCCAGGCACCGTTACTGCTGCGAACTCAGGACGCCCTGCACATCTTCTCGAAAAAGAATGTTTGGGGTCGTTTTGATGCCTGAACGCGCTCGTCGCCACTGGGCGAGAATCTCGTCTCCGAGCGGAACGTCCCTTTCGAAGGCTTACGGCGCAATTCGCCGTTTCTCGTACGACGTGGATCTCACATACGGCATTCGAGCAACAGCTCCGGACCCGGTGGACAATTTGGTCCCTCAGAACCGCAGTCAAAGCAAAAGTGCTAACGCGCGAGAACGCCTCCGGTCTGCGTCAAGGAAAAGACGTTGTGCGTCATCAATGAACGCCTGCAATAGGACAAGCTCAAGGACGACAAGATGCACGTCACGTATGATCCATTGGAGACGGTAGCGGCTATGTAAGTCCCGCCGTGATGCTTGAATTCGGCGCACGATCGACCGGCGATCCATTGTTAGATCGGTCGACCAATTTCGTCAGCTCGAACACGAAACCGGCGAAGAGGTGCGATAAAATTGGAGCAACTCCGTCCGTCGTCAGGCGGGTGCCGATGCGACGCCGGTCTCGCGCGCAGCAATATCCTGATCTCGTCAGCTTCTTGAAAGGTTGCGGCTACAACAATCGAGAATCTGAAGAGCTGCAATCTCGCCGTAATCCAGGCCGTACGGATTGCTGCAGGGTCTCTACAAACATGAGGAGAGCAGGATGGATCCGATTGACCCATTCTTCGATTCAGGAGCCTGGATGCGGGAGTACGCCGCGCTGCCGGGGCGGGCGGGTCAGCGACGGGGCGACTCAAGCGAGCAAGGCGACTTTGAGAAGCGTATGGAGGATTTGCATCTCGATCCGTCTGATCAAAGCAAGTCAACTTCACCTGATCGGCCTCCCGCAGGAGGTGGTCGAGCAGTCCGGCGGGACGATTTCGGCGGTTCGATGCGGGCGCCGCCGCACTCCACTTTTAGGGAGAGTGCGCTAGGCGACACGCGCCGGAGCGTAGACATTCCCAGCTTTCAGCTTACCGCTGCGACGCAAGTGCCGCAGTCTAGTTTGCGAGATGATCTGTTCAGCAGCGCGCGCTAAAGCTTTCCGGACGCAGAGTCTGCCGCGTCGGCCAAAAGCGGAAAAAGCCGCAGATTATGGTCACGCTTCAAGTCGGGAATCGGCAAGGCGCTTGGCCGGAGCAGCAGTGAAAATTCGTCGCGCGACGCTGGGCAATCTGACGTCTTTTCGACGAATTTACGAATTGATTATGCGAGGCAGCCGGGCCGGACGCGCGGGGTCCCTGCGGCCGATGAGGAGCTCATTAAAGATTTCCGAAACAAGGCGGCGGGTAACCTCACCGACGGCACGATCAAGAATGCGGCAACCGATTTGCGCCATTTGAGCGTGCTCCTGAGCGAGCACGGCAGGCCCTCAATTGCGGATCGAATAGCCGGGAATTGGAAAACGCGCAGCAGGACAATCCGGAGGTGGAAAACCACCAGCTGGAAGCTGAGCTCGATGAGGAGGTCGACAGGTACGCAGGCCGCCGCGGCACGCGCATCAAGGCGGCCTTGAAGAAGCTCCGTGAGGTCGGTGCCGGAAACGCCCTGGCGCCTGATCTCCGCCGACTGGCTCCTCACGGCGCGGACGCAACCCTCATCCACATGTGGGCGGCGGCGGAAAAGGCAACACACAGGATCGAGCCGAAGACGATCGACAGGCAAGCTCGCCGCATGTCTAAGCTGAGTGAGTGGCTGCGGACCCATGATAGGCCACCGATGGCCGGCCGACTTTCCACCCCCGCGTTTGTCCGGGATCTCGAGGAGTACAGGCGCGAAACCAACGACAAGAAGATCAATGCTGATCTGGTCAAACTTGGCGGATACGAGCAAATCCTGGAGGCGAACAGGGCGCTTGGATTGAGGCCTCCTGAGGATCCGGGCCAGCCTTCTTGGGAAGCTGCTCGACAGCCGCATGCACTGCAGGGTCCTCCCGCAACGCCAGCTAGCCCGAGCGCGGGCGCCTGGGATTGGCTTGGCGAGCAGATCCACGGGCCCAACATATCGATGCCAGCGCCGCCCAGCCATTGGCAGGCCGGTTCGTCGCAGCAGCTTCCCGCAACCCCGGCGACGCCGAGCGCCGGAGCCTGGAACTGGCTTGGCGAGCAGATCCAAGGACCCGCCTCACCAGAGCCAGCGCCGCACTGGGGCGCGCAAGCTCATCCGCCGCTCGAGCTTCCTGCTACACCGGCCACCCCCAGCCAGGGAGCCTGGGCCTGGCTCGGGCAACAGATGCAAGACTCCGCATCGCCGTCGTGCGTGAGGCCTCGATCGTCAAACATCTACGGCGGTCTCGACTCCTTCGTTGATCTGGATCCACCCCACACCCCACGACTTGCGTGACGATGCGCGCTCTGCGCCAGCATCTGAATTTGCAGCCGCCTCGTCGTTCGCAGGACCGCCGGGGGCGGCTCCGGAGCTGCGGGATATAGGAGCGATCGTTGGCGCCGGCTGGCGCCACGGCTCCCAGGCGGCTTCAGTCGTGTTGATCGATGTATTGGGAAATATGCATCTGCTGCCAAACCAGTTCGGGCCAAGTCAGTTTGTGATCAATGGGGAGCGCTATTTTCGGCTACGGTGGACCAGGAGGCCGCAGGGATGTTCGCCTGATCCATCATCCCCGCGTGAGCCAGCCGGATGAACCAGGCCCGTCTCAGTCGCTCTATCGTCCCCGGCCGATCGTGCCAGCCGTGCAATCCGGTGAGGGGCCCGTTGATCTTGGGTATCTGATCCGCGGGGATGGGAGCACCGAGATCGATTCCTTCCGCCCTACCTCGTCCGCGCCCTGGAAGGCCAAGGCATCTTGCCGCGGGCGGGCCAACCAACCTATTTCGAGATCCGCGGAGTGCCTTACAGGGGTGAATTGGTGGAGAGCGAAGGCCGCCAGCGCGTACGCATTTATCCTGAACGTGGCTGAAGAGGCAGCAGGGCCTGCAATCGAGCTTTCGGCGGGGCAGCTCGCGTAAGGCGTTCTATAGCGAGGCTGTTGGCAGGCGATGGATCCGTTGCAGGGGCACGGCCTGAACCGTCCAGCCTCCTCTTTGTAGAATCTGCCAAGCGATTCTACCAATTTGGTGCGTGCCCGGACATGCTTTCTGCATCCCTGATCCTTTCACATAGTCCGCCAATTCTTGTCTTGAAAACCGCAGCTACCACAGATCGAACGCATTCCTGATCGAGGGAGCACCGGCGCCGAGCGCAGGCGATGGCCAAGCGCCAAGAACTTGGCCACCAAACGAAAGTTTGCTGACAAAGGCTTTTCCTGATGGCCGCCCAAATTCCTCGGCGGGCGCGGTATTTCGCAACCTGCATAGCTTAAGGCCTCATGCCCAGTTCAGTTATTGCGCTATGCAAAGGCCCCTCGCGCTGCGTTGCAAACACCTGGTCCGCTCGGGAGCAGAGTGCAAGTGCCCACTGGACCTGGGAAGCCGATGACAGCGAGCTTGGTGCGATAAAAATCGCTAAGGTCAGCTTCCTCCCAGCGCTTTTCCCAAATAATCTCGAAAAGGATCAATGAGGACAGAGTGTGCGGGCGGCCGCCGGCGCTCAGGCTCACCGCCCGCAGCAAGCCAGCGTTCGATAGTCCTCACGCTCATGGCGATCTGCGGCGCGATCCCGCGCGGCGACAGACCGGTGGCGCGCAAGTCGAGGATTTCGGCATGAAGTTGCGCGACGATTGAGAGCCGCGGGCGACGGCTCGTCAGATTCTCGAAAGTTTGTTCATAGTAGGACTAGCTCAATTGATTGCATGACGAGAGGCTAATGTGGAACCGCACAATTTTGACGTAACTGCCGGGCCGCGGTACAGGTCTCGCAAGAGCATCAACCCGACCGATCCGGGCAAGACGACTTTGAGCAGCAATTAAACGAGGTGCGCGAAGCCGATAACGCGATCCCTGACGGTGGGCCACGCGGTAGGCCCTCTACCAATGTGTCTAGCTACACCAGCAGTCCCCGGCCGAGCCGATGAGTGCACTTGCCAGGAGCAACCTCTTGCCAAGCGAGGTCCTCATCAACGATGAGCGTAACACAGCTGAGTTGAGAGCAGCGAAGAGGCCAAGGGCCCTAAAAAGTCCGCAAGGCGTTGCCATTGAGCAGCAGCTGAGCGAGTTCGCCAATTCAGGCGGTGGTGGAGCAATGTCAGCAGCCTCCGCGATGCAGCCGGCTCAATCAACTGGGATTGTGGTACGGGGGCATCAGTTGGACAAGCGGCCTGTTTATCCGAGGATGCTCCCGAAATCTTGAGGCTTGAGGAGGCTCTCATCAAAGGCGGGATGGTCGCCGGTGGGGCGAAGCAACATGCAGGCGCTCTTCTTAGCTTTAGCCGTTGGCTCTTCGCAAAACGCAGACCGAGCATTGTTGCTCGGCAGGACAATAAGTCGCTGAGCAATGGCGGTGACGTATACGAGTTCGTCGGAAAGGGAAATCCCAAAATCCTCCTTGTAGCATTAGACCATCTCCGCACCTTTCGGTCGACGGGCGAAGTCATCGTACGCCAACGGAGCGGTCGCGCCCGCCCCCCGAACGTGGCCCCCATCCATCCCGAAAGCGCGGCACTGATGGAACCGACGCTCATCGGCGACGCCGCTGCACAGCACAGGGCCTCGTACGAAGCTAGCAGTCGGCGAGAGGAGCTTCGGGACGGGCAGGAGGATCAACCCGCCCCGTCGGCTTTCGTCCAAGGGCACGTCGCGATCAATCCCGAGCAGCTTCATCAGTGGGAGCTTTTGCAAGTGCTGGATCATCTTGATCATCAACCCATTCCGTCACCAGCCTCCGTCCCTTCGGACAAGCTTCAGCGACTGGAAAAGGACTTACAGGGCGAGTTGCACCGACACCCTGCCGCGTCGTTCTCCGCCGATCCAGAAGAGTTTAGTTTCGATCTAAAGCAATTCTCTCTAGGTGCCGCGCGGCGAACAGGATGGAAGTGGAGCGTCGACCATGATGAGAGGGCTACGCCGGGCTCGTGACGCAGGGAGGGCGTAGCCCGACCGGAGTTACGAGCCCGGCGTCGGCGCGATCCACAGCGGACCGCGCCGACTGGTGATCGCGGCCGGCTGGTTATGCAAGTGGTTCTTCCGCCAAGAGGAATCACTCGCGTGCCAGGCCGACACATTACCGATCACCAAATGAGGCTCTACATGAAGTACCGTCAGACCGATAGCCCACCCGTGGCCGCCGCCAAGGCTTCGTTCAGCACCTCGACCGCTTACCGGATCGAGAAGGATCGACGCCTTCCGTCGCAGAAGAAGGCTCCCCGCGGCCGTCGCCGGCCAGATCCCTTGGCCCGCGTATTTGAGACAGATATCGCGCCGATGCTGAAGGCCGCCCCCGGTGTGCGGCCGGTCACGATCTTCGAGGAGTTGCTCCGACGCCATCCCGAGCTCGGCGCCGGCATCCGTCGCACGCTGGAGCGCCGGATCCGGGCCTGGCGGGCGATCCACGGCGAGGAGCAGGAGGTCATCTTCCGCCAGACCCACGAACCCGGTCAGCGCGGCCTGTCCGACTTCACCGACATGGGCGAATTGGGTGTCACGATCGCGGGCGTACCGCTCGACCATCGTCTCTATCACTTCCGGCTGGCCTATTCCGGTTTGAGCACGCCCATGTCGTGCTCGGCGGTGAGAGCTTCGTCGCTCTGGCCGAAGGCCTGCAGAATGCCTTGTGGTCACTCGGTGGGGCGCCACGGGAGCATCGCACCGACAGCCTGTCGGCCGCCTTTTGCAATCTCGACCGCGACGCCAAAGACGATCTGACGCGGCGATACGAAGACCTCTGTGCCCATTACGGCATGCGGCCTTCCCGCAACAATCGTGGCATCGCCCACGAGAACGGGGCGATCGAGAGTTCGCATGGTCATCTCAAGCGAGCGATCGGCGACGCGCTGTTGCTGCGTGGCACCGCCGACTTCGACGATCTAGCTGCCTATCGTGGCTTCATCGATGAGATCGCCAGCCGCCGCAATGCCCGCAACGCCAAGCGGATCGACAGTGAACGTAGCGCACTTCAGGATCTGCCGGACCGCCGCACGTCGGACTATGAAGAGGTGATCGTCCACGTGACGTCGTCCGGCGGCTTCACCTTGCGCAAGGTGTTCTACACGGTGCCGTCGCGCTTGATCGGCCATCGGCTGCGGGTGCGCCTGTATGACGATCACCTCGACGTGTTTGTCGGCGGCACGCATCTCCTCACCTTGCCGCGCGGGCGGCCGCATCCCAATGGCAAGCACGATCAGGTCGTCGATTATCGGCACGTGATCCATTCCTTGCGGCGCAAGCCGATGGCGCTCCTCAACCTGGTCTACCGCGACCAGCTGTTCCCCCGGGAAGCTTACCGCCGAGCCTTCGACGTCTTGCGCAAACGCTTACCGGACAAGAAGGCCTGCCGGATCATGGTCGATCTCCTCGCACTCGCCCATGAGCGCGGTTGCGAGGCCGAACTCGCCAATCAGCTCACGGCTGACCTGAACGACGGCCGGCTGCCCGACCTCAACCGGCTACGTACTCACTTCGCCCCGGATCCCGCCCAGGTGCCGAACGTCGTGGTACGCCTCGCACCGCTCGCCACCTATGAATGCCTCATCGGTACCGCCGAGATCGGAGGCGCCGCATGAGCACAACCAACGTAGTCGACACCGCGCGCCTCAATCTGTTGCTCAACGAGCTGCGGCTGCCCGCCATCAAGGCGCTGTGGCCGCAATTTGCCGAGCAATCCGATATAGAAGGCTGGCCGGCGGCGCGCTTCCTCGCCACCATTGCCGAGCACGAGATCGCTGAGCGCGGCCGCCGCCGCATCGAGCGCCATCTCGTCGAGGCGCGGCTGCCTACCGGAAAGACCTTTGACAGCTTCGACTTCGAGGCCGTGCCGATGATCTCCAAGGCGCAAATGACCGCACTCGCCGCCGGCGACGGCTGGCTCGGCAAGGGCGCCAATCTGCTGCTGTTTGGTCCGCCCGGTGGAGGCAAGAGCCACTTGGCGGCAGCAATCGGCTTGGCCCTCATCGAGAACGGATGGCGCGTCCTGTTCACCCGCACCACCGATCTCGTGCAGAAGCTCCAGGTGGCTCGCCGCGAGCTCAACCTCGAGGGCGCCATCAACCGCCTCGATCGCTTCGATCTCGTCATCTTGGACGATCTTGCCTATGTCACCAAGGACCAGGCCGAGACCAGTGTGCTGTTCGAGCTCATCAGCGCACGCTACGAGCGACGCTCTTTGCTGATCACCGCCAATCAGCCCTTTGGAGAATGGAACAAGGTCTTTCCGGACCCAGCTATGACCCTCGCGGCGATCGATCGCCTTGTTCACCACGCCACCATCGTCGAGATGAACGTCGAGAGCTATCGCAGGCGGACTGCCCTCGAGCGAAAGCGTGGTCCAGGGCGGCCACCGGAGCACGCGACACAAAAAACGCTCGCTTGATTGACGCTCCGCGACAATCAAAGCAAACAAAACTCTTGCGCGCGACAATCATCGCGGCGATCATCATCGCGCCGCGACACTGACTCGCCATCCTGATCGCCGCGCTCTTCCGACCCAGATCGTCGCGCTATACTAGGGGAGCTTCGGCGATTGCTTGATAATCAATCCATGCCGTCCCCCGTCTCCGTCCCCTCAGAGGAGCTTCAGCGACTAGAAAAGGACTTGCAGGATGACTTGCGCCAACACCCTGCCCCGTCGTTCTCCGCCGGTCCAGAAGGGCTTAGTTTCGATCTAGAGCAATTCTCTCCAGGGGAGCTTTGGCGATTGCTCGATGATCAATCCATACCGTCGCCAGTATCCGTCGATCCAGATGACTCGGCTCTAAATTTAGGGCAGTCTGATCTTCCCCGAAAGAGTGGAGGGGTTTAAGCGGCTTTTAGCTCCATCTCGATCGGGCGATATATCGATTGCGGAATGGAGCCGGGTTCGGCTCGTAGAAGCCCTCGATGAAAGCAAAGATAATGCGCTGGGCGTCGGCGCGGTTATGGTTGCGATGACGAACCAGTGTATGGAGGAAGCTCTCCATCGGGGCATTGTCGTAGCAAACGGCCTCGCGGCTCATCAACGCGGTGATGCCGGCGCCCGCGAGACCGCCTCGTCTCATGCAATTGGGTTCTTTGGTGAAGGTTGCGGAATTCACGGGCGCGAATAAGGTCATAAGATCAGAATCGCAATCGATGCCCGCGATTCGCCCTTGCTCCATGCCTTCCGCTCGCTGGTTTCCCCCGAGCTTACGATCGTCCAGGTCCTTCCCCATGCCGATAAAGTGGTGCTCGTTGCTCGGTCGAAGGTCGCGCTCTCGTTTCTGTCACGCTTAGCCGACTTGCCGTGGTAGGGTTCGGTCCCATGCGTCACGATAACGTCGGAGCAGAACGGCGCTTGCGATGATCAGAAGAATATCAACGTAGATATCAACAGATTGAGCGCGTGTTCCGTTTGGGGCGTGTGTGTGATGATTGTCGGGTAATGAATGTATGACAGTCCGACGCTTGCATATATCCCCGGAGCGAGATGCGCGATGTATGTTCCCGTGACTGCTGTGCTATCGCGGTGCGCAAGCTGGCCTTTTGCCAGAGCAGCATCCACTGCAAGCTTACTCCAGGCCGTGTTGGTCGCCACGAGAGCAATCAGATCACTGGGCCGGCTATCAAAAGGTCCCTTTGCATAAAGACGAAGCTCGTAATACCGGCTGATCCTGTTGCGCTCAGGTGGAGCTCCCATGACGGAGAAGCCGCCGTAGATGCCGCGAGACGGCGACCCAAGGGCGTCACTCTGCCAGAGCTGCCTGTCCGCAGCGATGTAGTGAAAATTATTTCCGCTCTCCCTTTGTTGCTTGGGATCCGCCAAATTCGTGTAGCGGCTCCTGTTCAAACCAACGCCCGCCCGCAGCCACGTGTCGGGTACGCCGGGAGCAGCCTTGCTCTTGTAGCCGGCTTCTTCGACAAGAAGGATGCCTGCATTGGCCGTGCTCCATTTCAAGCCGGTGGGATTCTCGGTTATATGGGCATAGGCACCATCTGGACTGATTGAGCGCTGGACGGAGACCTTGTTGTACAAGCGAGCGTCAAAATTGTACTTCAAGTTGGCCGCTGGCGTGGGCGCGGCATTGGTGCTCATCCCAGCCTGGAACAAGGCAGACATGTTCGATCCTGTGATTCCTCCGAACAATGTGCCGGTGAATTCATTCTGGTTTCTGAGGTAGCCAAGTTTGAGTTCTAGTGTCCTGTTGAAGAAAGTCTGGTAGTAGGCGAGCGTATTGAGTCCCACCCGATCTGGCCCTGGGCGATCCCACGTCCAGTATTGCTGCTCGGCCCCTACGACAATCTGTCCGTCGGCAATGCCAAACCGGCTCAGATCGTAGGTGACGATCATGAAGTTCGCCGACGCGAAAGTCGGATTCTGGCCCATATAGAGCTGGTTTGCGATAGTGCTTCTGGCTGCATGCGGTAGCTGGTTGCTTGCAAAGGAGTTATGTGTCCACCCGATATAGCCGATGCCGACGTCCGCCAGCGCAGATCTAACGCCCCCCTTGTCCTGATCAATCGTATCTGCAGGACCAGGGATGGGGAACCACAACCCTTTTTCCCGCAGATTGTCGTACCTTTGGAAGGGATCGATCGTTTTTTGCGGTCTCGTCTGAGCAGCCCTGTCCGCATTGCCGCGCTTCTCCAAAGGCACTCCGGGACCTGCTGCTCGCGCCGGGGCAGGAGGGCGGATTGCCTGACAGATCAGGTCGATCGGGAGCTTTGCGGCCCGGTCGGAAGTCTTTCCTCTTTTGCTGGCCTGATCCACAGGGTGGTTACTAGGATCAAGTCCGCTCGCGGTTTGTGCCAGTACGGGATTGCCGACCAGACAAGCCGCTAGCGAAAGTGCGATAGCAAGCCCAGATTGCTTGCCCCTTGGTCTTAAATTGAAAGAAAGTGCTGCCGTAGCCGAGTATGTCCGGGGCGAGGTCGTCGCAAGAAGGCAATCACGCATGGCGTAGTTCGGGTCCATGTCTGCCGGCCATGAATATGCGGCCTGATTGGCCCGAAGTGAGCTCGCGGCGGCGTGTGGCACGCGCCTGCTTCCACATCGTCATTGCAAGCGCAGCCAAGCAATCCAGACCCCCCCGCAGTGGCAGTCTGGATCGCTTCGTCGCCAGCGCTCCTCGCAATGACGAGCAAGCGGCATCGCGGCTGTCGTTTCGCGTCCGTGGGGGAGGGGGACGAGCCAGAACTCGATCTATCCGAACAGAGCCACTCAGGCTTCCTGAACCTCTCAGCTCGCGGCGCGAGGATGATCTGGTCCGAAACTTTGGTTGTGCGTGACGCCGGTGCGCCCAGAGCCAGCGGAGAGCGCTGGCTCGGCAAATGCTCACGAGCGCGCGGAGCGTTCTGTCCTGGCCGCCAAAGCGTTGCGAATGTCCACCTTGCTCACTGTGCGTCAGGCGAGTCTGGCGGTGGTGCGCATCTGCATCGAAGGCGGCTTTCTGGACCAAACGGCAGCCACCCGAAAGCAAGGCTAGCCGTGCAAGAGGCTTGGCTTCACGAAGCGTTTCATTGGTATCGTTGTCACCGAAACACGAGACGATCGGCGGGCTTGAAGGCCGAAGAGCTTTTGGATTTGCGCGCGCGGCAACCACACCACAACATCCAACGTGATAGCCCAGGGGACCGGAGGAATCAGCCATCGAGCAGCTTTGGCGGATATCGGCGAGCAGTTGCTTTCTGCCGTCGGCGCGGCAAAACCTGTCTTGCATCCAAAACCTTGATGTGCGCGGCGTTCGTTGGTTACGCTTGCCACGTGCCCGTCATCTCGAACAACCTGCCGGAACTGGTAGTTGATCAGGTGCAATGTTTGCCGGTCCAATCGCGCCATTGCGGCTCGGCCGATCAGCCGTGGCGCTTACGTGGCGCGTCCCAGACGAGGTTGCTGGTCTGGGCAATGCGTGAGGCGGGGCTCCATCGAACACTTGCAGGAATCAGTGGACGGTTTGCATTCGTGCCGGGGCACGGTAAAAAATCTGCAAGGTTCTTCTGAATGATGAGAGAATGCTGCGCCATCGCCGACTACGACGAGAACCATTGCTCGCTGGTGGCGCTATCATTGAGAACGCGCGCAAATTGTCGCGTTGCTCAAGAAGGAGCGTTTCATAGGAGTAGGCGCAGCCGATCGGGAAGCTCACCATAGATTGATTATTGTCGACGCTGGCAGCTCCTGGAACGCGGGAGCATCGCGAGCTATCGCGTCGACAAAATAAGCCTGCTGGAACGAGATCTTGAGCGAGGGACAATGGACTTGATTGATCAAGCGGCCGCTTCAGACTTGCGGCCGCTCTTGCACGGGCCGTCAAGACGGATTCTCCCGGTTTTGGTGCTCCCGCTTATCCTCGTCGGCTCGTGTGCTGCTAGCGCCTGGCTTTGGGCTAACCTTGAAGAGCCTGTCGAGACGCCGGAAAGCAGCGAAGTCGCTTCAACGATGAGCCTGCCACCGGAGGACAGGGCATCCTTGTCCGAGATAAAGTGGGCACAGCAGAAAAATGGTGATGAGATCGCAGAACTCAACCGCCGGATCGATGCCCAGCGGGATGTCCTCAAAGGGGTCCTGGATCAGATCACCATACTGACTTCGCGGATCGATGCGCTGCAGAGTTCAACACCTGTCCCTTCTGCTGCTTCCGAGCCTCCTTTGTCGCCAGCCCGGGCTGTTTCGAGCGCCGCCAGGAAACGCTTCGGGCGGTCCAAACCACAGGGACCTGTTTCCGTCGGAGGCGCGCCAGTGATCGCCGGACCGAAGACAGCCGAGCCTTGAGTCTGGGACGCTGCAGGCGTCGTCGAGTGTCCAACTGTGCTCGAGGAGGTGGACCGTAGCTTCGCAAAGCTGCCTCCAGCCGTAAATTTCCCGAAGCTGGTGCGGGCGCCGGCGTCTCCAGCGGCACGTCGCTGAGGCCGTCACCATCATCAAGAGCAGTCAAGGGGAGGTGGGGCAGAGCCCTTTCGGCATGATCGAGCCGTGGCCCTGAACGGCGGAATCCGCTGCGCTTCTCCTTCAAATCAGCTTCCCTTTAGTCAGCCCTCCCGGTTTGAGGCCATATCTGAAAGATCGTTGTCATGACACCGCCGCTGCATCCTCGAAATCTGGCCTGTCTGCCGGAGGTGCCTCTTCAGATCATTCCGTCGCGAAGAGCTTAAATGTTTGAGATCTGCTCACATGCGCGGCTTAGTTAATAGGGATACGGTCGAGATAGGTGTCGAATGCGGCAGCAACAGCACGAACGAGAAACCTGTGTTCCTGCTTGACCCGAATGAATCCCTCTTCAATGTCCACTATCCCGTCTTCGGCGAGCATTCCCAGCCGGTCGGCCGAATTGAGAAGAGGAATTGGATCAAATCCGTGAGCAGCACAGATCGCTGGTACGTCGGCCTGCAAATCGCACATCAGACGCTCGATAATTGCGGCGCGGAGGCGATCTTCGGGGGAGAGGCAGTAGCCTTTTGAGGTTGCCGGACGACCAGCCTGAATGTGTTGGTGATAGGAAGCGGTTGCGCTCTCGTTCTGAACGTAACCCTCACGCAGACGGCCGATGGCTGACGGACCTAAGCCGATCACGGTTTTGCAGGTATCAGCCGAATAGCCCAGGGAGTTGCGGCGAAGCTGACCGGCTTTCTGCGCCAGCGCGAGCTCGTCGTTGGGCAGGGCGAAATGGTCGAGCCCGATCTGGCGGTAGCCAGCCGAGACCAGCGTATCTGCGATAGCCGCGGCTTGCTCGGCGCGGGCGAGATTATCCGGCAGCGCCGTCTCATCGATCTGGCGCTGACGTTTCATATAGGAGGGGACGTGAGCATAGCCGAAAACTGCAAGCCGGTCTGGCCGCATGGCCAGAGCCGTCCGTGTAGAGTCCACGCAAGATCGCACCGTCTGATGCGGCAGTCCGAAGAGGAGGTCGAAATTGATGCGGCTTATCCCATGCTGGCGAAGGCTTTCGACGACAGACGCCGTCTGCACCTCGCTCTGGACGCGGTTGACCGACCTCTGAACCACCCCGTCGAAGCTTTGCACGCCGATGCTCGCGCGATTGACGCCGGCCACTTGTAATGTTTCAACCATCTCGGCCGTGAACGCACGTGGGTCGATTTCTATGGCGATGGTAGCTGATTTGCTGAACGCGAAGCAGCGTCGCAGGAGTGCCATCAAGGCGAGAAAATCGGCCGGTGCAATAGTAGTCGGCGTCCCGCCGCCGAAATGCACGTCGCTTACCGGCAGCGCGCGAGGCGCTTGCTCTGCGACCAAACGTATCTCGGCATGCAGCGTCGCCAAGTACTTGCGGATCGGTCGCTCGCTGCGAGTGAGGCTTGTAGGGAAGCCGCAATACCAACAGATAGCACGACAGAACGGAACCTGGATGTATAGCGACACGGGATCGTCGGGCGGCAGCCGCCTCAACCATGTCTCACAAGTCTTGGCACCGACGGTCGCGGAGAAATCCGGCACGGTCGGGTATATGGTGTACCAAGGCAGGCGAGCGTCGCAATACTTGTTCAGGAGAGACGTCTGCAAAGCCTAACTTTCTCATGGTCGAGCGGCATAAAGCTGACCGATGCCCACTGTTATGTCTTTGCGTTATGTCAAACGCGTCTAACGGTTCCTGAGATCTGGCCTGCTCTCGACGTCACGGCCAAACGCAGCGTTGGGGTTCATGCCTGGAAGTGAGCGCCGCTCGTCCGCAATTATTCGGACGTTTATGGTGGCATATGAATTTCTACGAGGACGCTCGAATTAGCGCGGTGTACCGCGACTAGCCGTGCGCAGTATCAATCGCTCATCGGGCAGCGTCGTTTCCGCATTCCCCCTGGCGTGCTGCCTTTTTGCGACGGAAACAGGGATCTTAAAACCTCAGCAGGGCAGCTGAGCTTGTTGCTGGACTTCCGAGGAAAGGCCGACGTGGTTGCTCCGCAATCGACGGATGCCTCCCGTTCAAGGCCGGAGCGTCACGGAGATAAGTGACTTGCTAGAGCAGAGCGCGATGTGCGATGTGCGATTGCAGCACGTGACGCTGCGTGCGATTCAAGTCTTTTGTAGCAGCTCACGAAAAACTTTTTTGGTTTCCAGCATAAAATCAATGAGCCTCAATTCCGCCACGCTGCTTGTCTCATTGCCGCAAGCATCATCACGGATGTACTGATGATGTTGGGGTGGCCCCGGCGCACTTCACGCCCCCGGCAAAGTGCGTCGGGACGCCTTGGTTCGCCGGCGTCTCGTTCAGATCCAAATACATGTCACTAACTCACAACGAGTTGGACGTCGTGCTGATGGCAAACGCGAGCTCGGAACGATTTGCTGTACTTTCTATTCTGCTTCATCGGTTGAGGCGTTTTGTTTCTGATAACGCCGTTGCAGCTGTTGATCGGCCAGATCGCATATCTATGCAGCGAGTCTTCATTGGCGTCGCATCAATGCGATGGACCTCCAGATTCGGTTCCACATAAGTCGCCTGGTGAGGCGTCGATCATCCCGTCACAAAACATTCCTACGCTGCGAGCTGGAGGCCATGTATGCAGGAGCCGGGGTGTAAGGTTGTGCCTCATGATTACAGAAAATGGGATTCGCATCCTGGCGTTCCAGTCCATTCACACTGGATCGATAAAGTGTCTGTTTCGAAAACCAATCGAGCGTGGACATCATCTTCGTAATATTCTCCATGAGGACGCAGCCCACACGCGCGCGAGAAAGGAGATTGCGCGGCCTTGCAGAAATACTATATTGAGAGTTCATCGCCCTATCGCTCCTAACCAAGTCGAATGCGCACCCTGGCGCGGTCCTCAGGGTAGTGAGAGCTTGCCGGATCGCCATCGATCAGGTGCTCTTCGTCCGGCACGCTTGATTGAAGCGTCGCGCCAGGCCATAGCCGAGATCGGCGTACGCCTCGTTTGCTCGCCCGGCCTGCCCGACGTTGATCCTGCAGGTCGATTGGAAGCGCGAATCGGATGCGATCTAGTACTGACCGTCCGCCTCAGGACGATGCGGAGCGCGCTCGGATCCGCCTCACCCTCGCTCGACCCTACGGCTTTTCGCGATCGTGTTGGCGGCTTTCAGTGTTGGGCAAGGCGCTCGGACCAGGCTTGAGCCGCGGCTCGCAGAAACCTTGTACTTCGATCTGACCGCGCTGGGATCGCCCGCATGAAAGATGCGCGTTTCCACTTTAAGCGCGAACCAATTGAATGCCGGCAACGAGCAGAACGGCCGCCAGTATGAATCTGATGGCTGTCTGGCTCAACCATTTCAGGCCGATTACTGCTCCAGCGACCGCCCCCGCCAGCGTGAAGATAGCGTATAGAGCCAAATCCGGAGAGGGAAATTGCCCGGTGAAAAGAGCTCCGACGAAGCCGACTGTGGAATTGGCCAGGATAAAAGGGGGTGATAGCGCGACGGTCTGCCTCGGTGATGCCCAATTCAGTGCGATGAGCGTCGGGGCGAGGAACACACCGCCGCCCACCCCAGTCAGGCCAGAAACGAGGCCAAGGACCGCGCCAATGCTCACGCTTTCCCGGAGCGGAATTTCGCCGACGCGATCGACAGCTCGTCCCCGCTGCATGATCATCACTGCGCTCGCCAGAAGAAGAACGAGTCCGGTTAGTGTTTTGTACATGTGCTCCTCGAGCACAATCAAGCCACCGGCAAGCGACGCTGGCATTGACGAAAAGAGAAGA
The DNA here is from genome assembly GCF_038965675.1 of Bradyrhizobium sp. B039. NCBI lineage: Bacteria > Pseudomonadati > Pseudomonadota > Alphaproteobacteria > Hyphomicrobiales > Nitrobacteraceae > Bradyrhizobium > Bradyrhizobium sp. B039. The sequence continues at coordinate 7,478,853 of NZ_CP152416.1, read as the reverse complement.
GGGCGCAGGATTGTCCAGTCAACGACCTTGTTGCGGTTGAACAGCCAAGTAGAATAAGCCGCGACGACAATGTTGAGACCAAGCGCCGTGGGGCGCGTCTCTGTCGATGACATACCAAAAAAAGCCATTAGCGAGAGGAATGCAGTCCCGCCAGCCTGGCCAACGCTCGCATATAGCAGGGAGATGATCGCGAAGAGCAGGGAAGTCATGCTTCACATATCTTGGCGACGATCTTCGCCCGTTTTATTAGCAAGCCCATCATGATTCGTGCATCTGGTGCGGCCTAATTGTATTTCCGCTCGGGGCGGATCTAAGCGGTTCGCCGGAATCGTGCGGCCGGAGGTGTAGTCAGTTCAAGTTCCTTAGCGAGTGCCATGTGTGGACCCTCCCATCAATTGCCGAGGTTGGTAGTTGACTGGGCCCCAATAGGGGGCGTTTGAGGCCCTGAGAGGACGGCACTCGAGGGGGCGGCCGAGGTGAGCTGCCGAGGTGAGCTGCATTTGTTGCTGTAGCTTACCCCGTGCCGCAGCTCGCAATGGTACTGTCGCCTTCCCTCCCCATGTCATGAATGCTTCGAGGCACCTACCTCGCAACCAACCGTCCGCATTCGAAGTCCTTTTGCGACGATTGATTTTGGCGAAATCAACAGTTGGTATGGCACTTGCTAGTCCGATCCGGGGGCCTCTCCTTCTGGAATGCGCATGCAAAGTGTCTTCCGCATCAAACAGGTTTCGCGACTGCGCCTATCGCTTGTTGCGTTTTTGACGTGGCCCATTTCTGTCCGTTCGGTTCGTTTGTACCGGGCCTGCCGGACGGGCCCGATGAAATGCCGGACAACGATGCGGGGAGTATGGCGTCTGCATCGGATCTTCCGTTCAGCTCATCGATCGCGTCACCGACGCTGTCACACGCCGAGAATCAGCGACAGGTTAGCGATGGATGATTCGCAAGATTGGGAAAAAAGATGACACTTCTGTTGTCTTCATCTCAAAGCAGGGAATTGGTACTGACAAGACGCAGATCGAGTCTCGCACTGAAAGGTGCGTGCTCTACCTTACGTGTAGTTCAGAGCCCAAGATCTCCTCGTGCTCGCCCGAGAGACAAAGCGAAGCACCGTTCGGACGCGACTGCGTTTTCTCGCCATGCAAGCTAAACCGACCCAAGCATCTAGCCGTGCGTGCGCTCGGTTCTTGTCGCCAGCACAGTCCCGGGGCCCTCGGCCCTTCTATCACTGCCGGCATGAGTAAGATGGAGCATCCTTGTGTTCGCATGGAGTCGATCCGCACGGACGACAGGCGATGATCTCCGAGTTCGCCAGCTCGCCATCAGCGAGCACTTTGTCGATCGCCTCGGAGCAAGGATGATGACGCTATTCGGTTGTTTGACGATGCGATCATCCTGGCGCAGTCGCCGGCAGAGCAACGAATGCGGCCAATGGCGTCAGAGAAGGAAAATCGTTATGGGAAATTGGGATGATCCTGGAAATCAGCGAGAATGCAGTCAATTTTCATGTCAAGAATACGATGGGAAAGCTGGGTGCGACCAGCCGGATTCAAGCAGTCGCGATAGCTATTCGCCTCGATGTTCTTTGAATTCAATTGAGGAACGACCGCCAACTGTCACATCTTTGGCTTCCAGCTTCTGGCAAGTTGAGCACGGTGCTTTCGGTGAACTCGCAGATATAACCCTCCTTTGGGCAAGTCTGCATCTCGCGCTGGGTGAGGTTCTGGGGCTTCGTAAGGTCGGTAAGATGTGGAATCGGCCGATCTAATGCTCACTGGTCGGAGCATGGCTCTCTCCACCAGCGGGTGATTCTTTGCTCAGATGAGCCCGCACCGCTTGCTCGGGACGTCGGACAGGGGTCTAGGGAGAGGAACAGCTGAGGAAAGAACCCCGACCGCGGGCCGGGGTCCCGATTCATCCAAACGCGTGGAGATCTTTATCTGGCGAACGGCCAGCCAAACTTGTAGTTGAGCCGTGCCGTGATGAGATCGACGTCCTGGTGCGCGCGATCCGCGCCAAGGGCCGCTGGGAAGCTTATGTTGCTGCGCTGCATGAACAAGTGGTTATACTCGACGCCCGCTGACCAGTTCGGCGTGAGGCTGACTTCGGCACCGGCGCCCAGCACGCCACCCCAACGCACATCATTGTTTTTGCCAAGCTCGGTGCCGGTTGCCACCGAGTTGACGTAATAGGTGTTGCTGGTCACCGCAGCACCGCCCTTGCCATAAAGGAGCACAGCATTGAACGCGTATCCGATATGGCCCGTGAGTAGGCCGAATGCATCTGTCGTGGTGCCAACGGTGTCTGTCGGGAAGGCGGTGCTGACATTGGAGCCGCGGAAGTCGGCCCAGTTGCCCTGGCCTTCGAGGCCGTACACCATGTTGAAGATTTGCCAACGATAGCCGATCTGGCCGCCAACGGTACCGCCAGTCGAATTATGGCAGCCCTCGGAAGTGATGCCATTGAAATCCCAGCAATTGTGGCTCGTTCCCCAGCCACCGTTTGCGCCCATATAGTAGCCGGACCAATCGATAATCGGGGCCGCGACCGGCAGCGGTGCCGCCTTGACCTTGACGGGCTGCCCGGCCAGATCCGTGCCGAATGAGGGGGCGGCCGCACAGAGTGCGCCGATGCATGCAGTCAGAATAAGAATCTTTTTCATTCGCGTGTTGTTTCCTTTAGGTGCCCCAGGCACCGTGCCGTTTAACAACATGAACGCGAATTGCTGTAACTGGCGCACAACATGTCTTGGAAAGAAACGTGCCCAATCGCCCGCGGCGTCAGATTGCGGAGCTCGCGGTTTCCGCTGCTTTGCTTCTACCGAGACGCTGTGGCTCGGCAGTGGTCGCCTCGCGCGGATCATCCTCTTTGAAAATGATCGTTCATGATCACCTGCGACGCGGAGCAAAGCCAAAAGGTGTTCGGCTCCTTCCGTCGCTAAGCTGCGGCAACGCCCAGCCGCACTTACAGTACTGGATCGATGGCACGCCTCAGGCGCTTAAGGTCATTCTTCCGGCAACACGGACGTGCTATCGCTTGCAATCGCGAGCAACGCGATGCCGATCGATTGCAGGCTCGATCGCTTTGGCTCTGGAACGACCACAAGTCTAGCTCGATGGTCCGTCAACTTCGACCTTGATTGATGGGTCGGGAAGCCCACTGCGTGCTAGACAGTGCTCTTGCTTGAAGTTGCGCAAGATCGTGCCGAGCTCAAGGTCACCGTGGTCGGTTTCCTGGCGCGAGCGAATACCAGCGCGGCCGCCCCGTCTCGCCGCCGTCTGGGCCTGGTGTTCAGCTTCCTGGTCTCGGCCGCCAGAGGAGCTGCAGAGGCAACAGCTTTCTCGAGCGCTCTCGTTTCAGCGGGGCCGCACATGATTAGAGAAAAGTCTGCTCGACCACGCACTGGCCCGAATTTTCCACCGTATGAGGCGCCCTAAATGCCTTAACGGCGCCGGATGCTCTCGCCGCAATAGGCACAAGCGAGTCATTGCCCGGTCGACGGTGCCAGTTCAGCCCGCAAGTTGCGTATCGCCTCGTTGGCCAGATTCAAAGCATTCCGTTCGCCGTTTCTTATCGAGCACTCGAGGTAAGTGCGCAATCGGCTATGAAGGACGGCCTTCAGATTATGTGCCAGCAGCGGATCCTTCTCGACAAAGCTCCAAGCCTTGTCAAATGCGACGCTCACAACGGCATCTGGCACCTGCACCTGCTCGGAAAAGATCTGATCCATCTCTAACGCTCCTCGACATCCTGATACAAGGAAGTACCTTCTCAAAAGCAACCGGATTGTGTTGCGTGTCTCAGCACGAAAGACATCTGCTCTTCAACCTCTTCCACGCTACTCCCGGGACTTCAGGAGAGGATATAGATGCTTGTTGAAGTTGCGATGACCGAACGCCGTAATGCCCGCGCAATTCGAAGAAATTCTGAAAAGAGTGAAGCGAGTACGAGTTGTCGTGCCCTTCATTGCCGTCGTGGGCCTCTTGGTCGGTCACCAAATTGTGGCTTTTCCTTCATTCGGAAGATCGGCCCCCACGGGTTGCGGTTAAAGCCCAGCATGATGAAAAAGGCCGCCTACTCTTTTCCCACTCTCAAGAAGCGTTCAAACCGCAATGGCGCTTGTGACGTCGGATTTGGGGTGATGTAGCCTGTTCCGGATGAGACTTGTCTGCTTTGCGACAAGTCTCGACGCCTATTGCCGTGTGATATTCACCTGCGCGTGGCTTTCTGCTCCGGCCGTGGTGTTTGTTACCGGTCAGGCGCCTAAGAGAGGGAACGAGATGCAAGGGCAATTGCACTTTCCCCACGGCGGATTCTTAGTCGTTTGGCAAAGAAGGGCCGGGCGCCGTCGGTGTGGGTTCAATACGGAGTTGCGTAGGAAAGCCGGCGCAGCGTGGGATCGGCGGCGCGCTTCCGAGCTTTGGATACTTGCAGCTCGTGAAAGGCGTCGAGGGACAGCAAGGCCCAGCTAGATCGAATGCGTCGCCGGCGGCGTGAGATAGAGCAAGCCTGATTTCGAAAGTGGTGGCGAACTGTTGCCATATGAAAGGCCAGCGGAAGCGGCGCGCTTACGGACGGTGAGCCCATAAACAGCAAATGTCGATCCCTGGTGTGTGCGGCCTAAGTGTAACTGTCAGCCCAGCCATAAACGTCCGCTCAACGCCATCAATCTCCAAAAAGCGCAAATGAAATCTCAGTCCGCTGCCGCACGTGAAAGAATGAGCTTGGCGATCGTCAATCGATTGGCGGAAGTCCGCAGCGCGGCCGGTAATGCCGCCACAGTCTGATCAAAAAGGCGTCCCAGAATCTGAAGGTCCTCGGGGTGGTAAACGCCACGGTCTTGCGACAATCGCATTCGTCCGTGGCCGGTTCTTGTATCGCCAAGCTGGCCGAGCTCCAGTTCCGCGGTGATCATTTGGCCTATGAGGGCATTAAGTAATCGGATCGCTTCCAGCTCGTTGCCTTCTTCGCGCATGAGCCCAGCCACGATGTCGAGTTGCAGGTCGACGCGATCCTCGAGGTTTTGTATGCGTGAATTGGAAGGGTCAAGTTCCACGGTATTTCTCCAAAGTGGTGAAATGCAAGACAGGCGGAGTAGAGGTATCGTTTCCCGTTCGCCAAACGGCGGACGCTTCGCTGGACAAATGACTGCTGCACAGGAGGCGCTTCCGGTCCCCTGGAAGAGGGGGCACATATGTGCCGCGAAAGGATTGCAAAAGTGCAATGAGCGTCTAGGGAAAAACGAAAAGCGTTGCCGATGGCGCGGGATTTGAATGGATTCTCGAGCCGCCCAGTGCGTTCGGCAACAGCGGTGACTCTGTTCGGGGCCACACAGCTGATTGTACTGCTCTGCTTGGAGCCGCGGCAACAGCGCCGGACTGTTGAGGCGACCCGCCTGGTCAGAGCGAAAGGTCCAGCCCGCACCCCTGCGAAGGCCAACTCACCTGCCCGAGTTCTACGCTGCGGAGGCATTTACCATCGCCGAGTGTGCGTGATAGCTGTCTTCTTAGAGCAATCAAGTATCATGCCCAAAGGGGCAGGCAACGTCGTGTAGATTGCGCGCCAACTGCGACTGGTCACCGCACTGCATTCGTGCCCCCACGTGTCTTGCCGTCAAACATTGCTCGAAGCAGCCAAGAAGCACGTGATTTGCTCTGCGACCAAGTGATCCATTATCACGCGACATTCGTGAACACTGCCTTCCGTAAGCCGGCGATCGACTTATGCGGTGTTTGGCTTCAATTAGTAAAATAGAAAGTGTTGATGGGATGCATCCAGTTCGTTGATAGCGCAGGCGAGCAATCTCACCGCCTTCATCGGAGCCGGTTGATTGGTTCTCCTGCTATCCGGGCTAGGAAGCATAGGGAATGCCCGGGCAGGCGGCTGAGCCGCTGATGACCCGCCATGCTTGAGAGCGCACGAAGTAGCGGAACGAGTAGCGTTGACTTGGACGCCAAAACCTTGGTGCCCCCGCGGCCAAGAGAGACATGCATCCCGGCGCCGGCTATCCACCAGCTCTCGCTACCCGTATACTCGGCTATAGTCTAGGTAGTGGGCCTGATTGCTTCGTGCCGTCCCGCTGTCTCTTCCATTCGTGGATCTGAGATTGCGCGATATAATCCAGGCTAGAGAATGCGTAGATGCTGGTCGGGCACGAATCTGACAGAAGGCGAACGCCTCCAACAAAATCCGTGCTTGTCCATAAAGAATCGTTAGCTTCGCTTTCCTAGTCCTCAACCTTCGATCACTGGCTGCATAAGGGGCATGCCTTCAAACCTAGCAGAACGGTAAATGGCCGCCTCCGAGGCCAGTGCTGCAGACGGGATCAGACAAGGGGGCTGCTATTTGTCTATCATCGGGCGTAGCACCTTCGGCAGGGCGGCGCTCGGTAGCTCTGCGAGCGCCGCAGCGAGCGCGAAAAACGCTGCAAAAGCAGCGAATATAAAAGCGCTAGCGAGCATTGCTGCGACAACGTTCTGAGGGCGTCTCATCATTCGAGATACTTCGCGTGGGGAATGCTGCGTTGCATGAAAATCAGTACTTCTTGACACGCTCGACATGACCGTCGCGCCAGCGATAAACCAAAAATCCAGAAGCCGAGTTGTCCCTCCTTTTGTCGAACCGGTCGATCGGTCGGGAACGAAGCGCGCTGGCGACCCGGTCAGCATTGAAGGAGCCGCTCCGGTTCACCGCCTCTGCCCAGGCTTGCACAGCGGCACAAGCGTATAGTGTGTAGCCTTCACCGGGCAGCCCGGAAGCTTTGAGTCCGGCGACCGCACTGGCAGCATTGGCGTTCCCAGCGGGGTTGGGCATGAAGGTAAACAATGTGCCATTCCCAGCGCTGCCGGTAATGGCCCAGAATTCGGAGGTCATCAGCGGATCGTTCGCCATGACCGTGAGGTCTGCTTTTGCTTCTGCTGCCTGGGCGTACCAACAATCCGACTTCGGTGTGGTAGCCGCCGATATAGGCGACGCGCAGCCGGTCCTTCTCCATTCTTGAGAGCAAGGCTCTGAAGCCCCTTTCACCGGCAACATAGCTTTGCCGGCTCACCTGCCGTCCCAATCGATGAAGCCGGGCTTCAACCACGTCGACAATCCCCCTGCCAGCAGTCCTCTTGTCGTCCAGCACCGCGATTTTCTCGAGGCGATAATTCGTGTGAATGTACTCGGCGGCAACGGCTCCCTGTTGGTCGTCGGGCCGCAGATCCGAAAGACAGTCTCAAGGCCGTGCTCTGTTAGTTGAGGAGTTGACGAGCCTGGTAACACCTGGACGATGCCAGCTTCGCGTAGATGTCGGAGGCCGGGATCGACGAAGAGGAACAAAAATGGCCAACCACCAACAGGATCCGCTCTGTCGTGAGCTTATTCGCGACTGCGACAGCTTGCCTAGGGTCGCAGGCGTCGTCAGCGACGCTCAATATAGTTTTGGCATTATCGGGAAGCTGGCCTGAGGCGTTCAGGACCTCGACCGCCGCAGCCGCACCATCGCGCATTTGCGCGCCGAATGCAGCGCTGCTTCCGGTCATTGGGCCAGCCACGGCGATCTTTATTTCAGAGCCGCGCGCAGACGGAGCGACGAGAGCGCAGAAGAGAAGCGCCGCAGGCGCAAGAGAGGCATGCCGCTTATTTACCATTGTAGAGCTTCCAATGCTCACCTGAAGTGAACCGCAACTGGTTGTAGTCAACCACGCCTGTAGACAGGCGTTGCTTGCTGGGCAAACCTGCGTTGGCCGGGCGAGCCGCCAACTACGGTAAGATCTACAACTTGACGTTACGTGCGGATCAAGCCCTTTTGGGAAGAGCGATGGAGGCGTCAGGGACGCGGATCGACCGGCGGTGACAATCCTTCCGTTTGATTCCGTAAAACTCCAAGCCGCGTCGGAGAGCGGCCGGTTCACCTAGCGTTTCTTAGCTTGCCCTAACCGGCGTGTGGAACCCGCCATGAATGCGTCAGTAAGGCTGATCCTCCAATCCGCCAAGGGCAAGATCGAGATATTGCATTAGACAGGGATCCCAACCAGCCAGACTGCGGGGCGCGCTTAATCGTGCAAGTACCTTCAGGATCATCGAAACACGTGAATCGTCGCCGGCGATTTCGCTGATCAGCAAGCGTGCTGCAACCGCGACAGCCTTTGCGCGCTCTCCGCAAGGGTGCTCGCCCCCATCCATGCAGTCGCGAAGATCATCACGGATTCGCCGCCAGCGGTCCTCTCGCTCCGCAGCTAAATTGCAGGTGCACCGGGACGTCTGACTCCGCGTCTCGGCGCGCGACATGGCGTTCAGGGTGGCAGGCAGCTCATCCACACTTACCTGCGCCTCGCTGTCGATGGTCATGTTGCGCAAACGGTCGCGCAACAGAGTTGTGCGCGCGACTTGGACTTCTATGCGCTCTAGATGTTTGCGCAGCAAGTCCGTGAGTGAGGTCGTCCCCTCCATAGCTTTACGGATCTCCACGAGCGAGAAGCCAAGCTCACGCAGCGCGCGAATCTGATGAACCCGTTGCCCGCTTTCGCGGTCATACATCCGGTGACCGCCCTCAGTGCGCTCTGTCGCTGCTAGCAGTCCAGTGTGCTCATAATGGTGCAGCGTGCGCACCGTTACTCCGGTCGCCTCTGCAAGTTCGCCAATGCGCCATCGACGCCGTCTTGGTGTAGCTCTGTTCATGTTGTTCAATTTCAAAGCCTACAACCTGACGTCACGTATGATTCAAGCGGATTTCTAAGCTCCAGTTGAATCGCCTTTAATTCATGCGCGCGAGTGGTGACTATCCTTAGAATGGCGGCTGATCAACCCTCAGGAGAAAGGGTGATCAACAAGTTCGCCAGGCGTGCCAGTTCAGCCTCGCCAGCCGCCGTACGCTCCAGGATAAGTTTGGCGATTGCTGCGCAGTTTTCTGGACTCCGCATCGACGGAGGTAGCGCGTCGACGGCGCCGTCATAAAGCCGTCCGAGGGCAGATAGCTCTTCTGGATCGAACACCCCGCTGCAAAGCTTCAACGTTCAGCTCCTTGTTTGAAATTGAGTCAAGCGCAGCGCACGTCGTCAAGACGTTTGGCTGCGGTAGGGCCAAAAGAAGTCATACCTGCGGCGCAAAGCGATGAGGATGTGATGTGCTGCTGTGTGATGCGTTCAGGCCACACGCGTTCGCGATGCTAGCTTCGACGGCACGGCAAGTCCGACGATCTCTATGCTCACAATGAACGGTGGTAGGAATCCGAATAAGCTGATCATCTCCGTTCATCGGGAGCAACTACCGACCCAGGGAGTTGACGGCAAGAGCTCCGTGCCTGGCCTACCTTCTTGAGAGAGCTGCGCCCTGCCGCGGCCGTTGCAACGTAAACGCCTAGCTTCAGTGCGAAGGCATTGCTCCGTCGCTCGCCGGCCCCGTTCCGTTCCCGTCCCTAAAAGCATCAAGTCGGCAGTCTGCCGTTTCTCGCCCCCGAGGCGGAGGTGCGAAGAGCGAAAGCGCCTCTTGCCTGCCGCAAGGATCCTTTCCCCCGGCAATAAGAGCAAGCCAGGCGAGCAGGAATTGTGTGTTGAGACAAGTGTTGGAATGTGAGGTTCGTAGACTTCGCGAATGTGCTTACGGCAACGGTGAGACGGATCGCACGAAATGTCCCGGGGGCTCCGCGTCTTCCGGGCTGCTGGTCACACGGAGCTCTTGTGTAGTTGCCATGCGGGTGGCCTCCTGAAACAAAATGTCCCTCATCCACAGACTTCCCGGGTCGCTGTTGTGAAGTGAGGGCCATTGGACCGCCTCGGTGAAGGCGGGGAATGGATGCGGAAGCTCAACGATCCGAAGGGGCATCGTTCTTTGGAAATGCCTCACGAGCCCTAATGGCATCGTGCCTATGCGGTTCGTCCCAACTATGAGAGGCGGGATCATGCTGAAGCTCTGCACGAGGATGTCGATGCGCCGCGTGGGTCCGAGATCAGTCAAAAAGGAATGCTCAACTGGCGTCCGGGGCGCACCTCCGTGCTTAACTGCAACGTGACCCATCGACATATATCGATCGAATGTAAGCCGGGGTTGTAATTCCCTATTGGTGCAGCAGCCTACGCAGACGAGTCGCTCCTCGAATAGGGCCGCTCTGGGGTGCGTGCTGGACATGAAAAAATCTGGCCGGATAACAAAATCGACTTCACCGCGGCGGAGGAGCAGCTCGTGTTCATCGGTCGGCGCAGCCAATTCGAAGCTGACGGCGGGGGCTTCTCGCGTGACGCGTGCTACGACATTTCGGAAGAGCACAACTGTTACGAAGTCAGAAAGGACGATCCTGAATCGGCGGTTCAATCGAGCTGGGTCGAACGGATGTCGGGCCATAATCGAGAGTTCAATGTGCATCAGAGCCTCGCGCACAGGAGCCGCGAGCCCTTCCGCGCGTGAGCTCAAGACAAGTTCGCGCCCCCTCATTCCAAACAGTTCATCACGGAAATGCTTGCGCAGCCGGGCAACGGCTGCGCTCATTGCCGGCTGACTAAGATTGATCTTGCGTGCGGCTGACGAGAGGTTGCGCTCAGTTATTAGAGCATCCAGCGCGACCAGAAGATTTAGATCCAGACCTTTGAAACGCATCTCTTCCTATCCGGCACAAACGTCGTTGCTGCGCAATAGCGTGCGGTGGCGCCAGCGCCTGGAGCAATCGTCTTGGCCCGCCCCAATGGACATCGGCTCATTCCTGCGCCCGGGAAAGGAAGCTTGCGAGATGACCGCAACAATGGAGAGCAGGCGGAAAGCCGATCGGCAGCGGCGGGAAAGCGTCGGGAGCTCCAAGCTAATTGGTCTTGCCGGTTCCGGCCGGCCACGCAGCAGGGTCGTTCAGTCCGCTGATGGCAGATCAGCCCAGTGTTCGTCAGCGTGCCAAAGCGCGGTGTCGACAGCTGGGTCGTGCAGCGCTTGTCACGAGAGCAACCTACAACCTGACGCAATGTGCGGTTCAAGACATTTTAGTGATAGAGCCAAACATTTGCACGGCAGGCATATTCTTCTGCGATGGTTGCCGGACGTAGCCTGAATGCGTCGTGAGCGCATCAAACCGCACCTTCGAGGTCACCACGCGCACAACTGGAAAAGGCTTCGCGACCGATCGTCGCATTGCGCGTCTGTGGCTCCTTCTCACCTCCATACCCTGGAGAGACGAAAGAAAACGGGGCACGTCGAAGGTTCTACAGTGTGCCGGGGATGTTCAGAGCGCAGCTTAAGGTAAGCCTAACAGCGCCTGCGAGTTGGAGGCTCCTGGTCCCCAGATGCCATGTTGGATGCTTCCTCGAGCAATATCCGACGCATCCAGATGCTCGCGGGGTCGGTATTGTGGAATGAGGGCCACTGCAGGGCCTCTGTGAATGTGGGCAGGGGGAGGGGCGGTTGGATGATCCGCAACGGCATCCGCTTTTCGAAGTGCCTGGCCAGTCGTAAGGGCATCGTGCCGATACGGCTCGTGTCTAGCAACAGGGGCGGAATCAGGCTAAAGCCCTGCACGACGACCTCAATTCGTCTCCTCAGGCCGTGCTCAAGCAAAAACCATTCTTCGAGGTTCGGTCTCAGTGCGCGTCCGAACTTGGCAGTAACGTGCCCCATCGAGATGTATTGTTCGAACGTAAGCTGCCGGGATAGCTGCTTGTTCGCGCGGCATCCGACGCATACGAGGCTCTCGTCGAACAGCGTCGCCTTAGGGTGCGCGCTCGACATGAAAAGTTCCGGCAGAATGAGAAAGTCGACCTCGCCCCGCCGCAGCAGCTCATCCGGTTCATCAGAAAATGGCAGCAGTTCGAAGCGCACCGCGGGGGCTTCTTGCGCCATGCGGTCCACAATTCTGCGGAAAAAAACGATCGTCATGAAATCTGAGAGAATGACCCTGAAGCGTCGGCTCGATTGAGCAGGGTCGAGCGCGTCCCGCGATATGATTGAGAGTTGGATGTGCAGCAGAGCCTCGCGAACCGGACCTGCAAGCGCTTCCGCGCCAGGTGTCGGGACGAGTTCGCGACCTCTCATAGTAAAGAGTTCATCGCGGAAATAGGTGCGCAGCCGTGCGATCGCAGCGCTCATAGCAGGCTGGCTCAGATTGATTTTGCGAGCCGCCGCTGTGAGGTTGCGCGCCGTCATCACGGCGTCGAGCGCAACGAGAAGATTTAGATCAAGTCCCTTGAACCGCATGTGATGAGTCTATCCATCGTGTGGATGTGTTCTATCGAAACAATCGATTTTACCAAACTGGGGGAGGTTGGATAGCAAACTGAAGTTTGGAAAAAGCAATTAGACGCGCCACGATGGTTTCCGGTCGTTCACGTGAGCTAAGAGAAGAGCTCCCAGACGTGGGAGCGCACCATGGGCGCGCGTTGTTGTTTCTCCTTAAGCGTGGCCGTTCGAACGCCAAGCGCGTCCCGATAAACGTTGGTATGCGGATATCATCCGTTTCCATATTTCAGGTTTACCCGCGTACAATTGAGGGCGCGTTCAGCCTCATTCTAGTGTCGAAGAATAGAGGCAGACGCAGGTTGCGGATGCCAAGAATTCCAGGCGCCGTTCCAAATGGCTCGCCTGTCCAGTGCATGTGGGGCGTGTCGAAGATGTATAAAAGCCAGTGTGATCTGATGCCGCTCCGATGCGCCATCGATGAGGCTTGCGCGCCGATGGCCGGCCCTCAGACGTCAAAGCGCCGGAGGGCGATGCGACTGCAGGCACAAAAGCTCGCTGGTGCAGACAGGTTCTGGCTAGCCCAACCGCCTCGTCGGCAGCTTCCGAGTTATCGTGAGCGCGGCATCAACCGCACGAGGGTGCAATCAAGCGATCGCTCCGTCGCGCAAAGGCCAGCGGCGCGGAGTAGGCGAGCAGTGCCGAGCTCCGACAGAGCATGGCGGCGCATCTCAGCATTCATCGGCGGTTCGGCGAATAGCGAATTGACGTGACCATCCCCGCTCTTCATTCCACCGGCGCAAGGAAGCTCGCCATGAACATTGCCGTCTCCCCGACTGCGGAAGGATCTTCTGGGCGCGCTCAAGTGCAGTGGAGCCTTCGTTGGGAAAGTGAACTGCAGCTCGCCGATCATGCCGAGCTCGCGGAGTTCTTCCGCAAGAGTTACGGACCGACGGGTGCGTTCAATGCGCAGCCGTTTGAGCGGAGCCGAAGTTGGGCTGGAGCAAGACCCGAGCTCCGCGTAATTGGTTACGACGCGCGCGGGGTAGCGGCTCACATCGGGCTACTGCGCCGCTTCATCAAAGTTGGTGAAGTCGATCTCCCTGTGGCCGAACTGGGGTTGTATGCGGTGCGCCCCGATCTCGAGGGGCACGGGATAGGCCACGCAATGCGCGTGATGTATCCCGCACTCCAGGAGCTCGGCGTTCCATTCGGATTTGGCGCGGTTCGCTCGGCCCTCGAAAAACATTTGACCCGACTGGTCGAAAGGCAGGGGCTCGCCACCCTGATGCGTGGCATTCGCGTCCGCTCCACCTTGCCGGATGTCTATCCAAATTTATCGCCGACGCGCATCGAAGACGTGATCGTCGTGGTGTTTCCGGTCGGACGCTCGATAAGCGAATGGCCGGCCGGGACTGTCATCGATCGTAACGGGCCTGAGTTGTGACAGAGCGTTCCACCCTATCTACTGTCCGCTGCGACTACGCTGACGCGGGCGGAAGTCGAGCTGTCCATTTGACCTTTGACGATGGGCCAAATCCATTTTGTACGCCAGAGGTGCTCGATGTCCTGGCGCAACATCGGGTCCCCGCGACATTCTTCGTCATCGGGACGTACGCGACGGAGCATCCTGAACTCATCCGACGAATGATTGCGGAAGGGCATGAGGTTGCGAACCATACGATGACCCATCCTGATCTATCCAGATGCGGACCTACGGAGCTACACGACGAGGTGCTGACGGCGAGCGAAGCCATCCGTCTGGCGTGCCCGCTGGCCTCGCCCAGGCATATGCGAGCGCCTTACGGCATATGGACGCGAGATGTGCTCGCAGTGGCGGCGAGCGCTGGTCTCACGGCTCTGCACTGGTCGGTCGACCCTAGAGATTGGTCCCGCCCCGGGGTTGATGCAATTGTGAATTCCGTACTGGCGAACGTACGCCCGGGTGCAATTGTGCTCCTGCACGACGGATATCCTCCCGATGAGGAGGGATTGCCCAGTGGCTCTACGCTGCGCGATCAGACCAGGACGGCGCTGGCATATCTCATTCCAGCACTACAACGGCGCGGGTTTGTAATCCGTCCACTCCCTCAACTCCACTGAAAAAACGACACCCCATGGACCTGCTCGCGACGACCAGTGCTGCCGCCGTTTCATCTTATGCGCTCCTATCGACGATCTATAAGAGCGTGCAAGCGCTTTATGCTCAGCCGGCGATCAACTCATCGCTGGACAACCTTGGACAAGCCGAGGTGGTCGTTCCTGCTGTGGACGTGATCGTGCCGTGCTTCAACGAGAATCCGAACACACTCGCCGAATGTCTGGAGTCGATTGCCAGTCAAGACTACGCCGGAAAGATGCAGGTATATGTGGTCGATGACGGATCGGCAAACCGCGACGTTGTCGCGCCTGTACACCGGATATATGCGAGCGATCCGAGATTCAGTTTTATCTTGTTGGCGAACAATGTGGGAAAGCGCAAGGCGCAGATCGCAGCGATACGCAGCTCATCCGGTGATCTGGTTCTCAACGTCGATTCCGATACGATACTTGCTGCCGACGTCGTCACGAAGCTTGTATTGAAGATGCATGACCCGGGAATCGGTGCGGCCATGGGTCAGCTGATCGCGAGCAATCGCAACCAGACCTGGCTGACCAGGCTGATCGACATGGAATATTGGCTCGCGTGCAACGAAGAGCGCGCGGCACAGGCGCGCTTCGGTGCCGTCATGTGTTGCTGCGGCCCATGTGCCATGTATCGGCGTTCCGCGCTCGCCTTGCTTCTTGATCAATATGAAGCCCAATTCTTTCGTGGGAAGCCGAGCGATTTCGGCGAGGACCGCCACCTAACGATACTCATGCTCAAGGCGGGGTTTCGAACCGAATACGTTCCGGACGCCATAGCAGCCACAGTCGTCCCGCACAGTCTTCGGCCATATCTACGACAGCAACTCCGCTGGGCGCGAAGTACCTTTCGAGATACGTTTCTTGCTTGGCGCCTGCTGCCAGAGCTCGATGGTTATTTGACGCTAGACGTTATCGGGCAAAATCTCGGCCCATTGCTCCTCGCCATTTCATCACTTGCTGCGCTCGCACAGCTCCTGATCGATGGCTCTATACCCTGGTGGACGGGATTGACGATTGCTGCAATGACTACGGTCCGGTGCTGTGTGGCAGCGCTTCGTGCCCGCGAGCTGCGGTTTATCGGCTTCTCGCTCCACACGCCGATCAATATCTGTCTCTTACTGCCTTTGAAGGCCTATGCGCTTTGTACATTGAGCAATAGCGATTGGCTATCTCGGAAAGTCACCGATATGCCGACGGAAGAGGGGAAACAGCCTGTCATCCTGCACCCGAATGCCGGACGAAGTCCTGCTGGTGTAGGGGGGCGCCTGCTCCTATTCGTAAGGCGGCGTTATCGCAGCCTCCATCGAGCCTGGCGGCGACGGAGAGTGTTTCCGGTCGCGATCGTTCGACTGTCTACAAATAAGTGGTCGGCTGATGACTCAGGACGAAAACCATCAGTTATTAGAGCGAGAGTTGGCTGTCGACGACCCGTGGCGCCTCGACACTAGTGCGTTCGAGCAGCAGCGATACGCGCAAATGCTCCGGATGTCGCGCCGCGACGGAGATGCGGCGTCTGCGCTCGAAGTAGGATGTGCAGCCGGTGCATTCACGGAGATGCTGGCGCCGCTATGCGAGCGACTTACGGTCGTGGATGTCATGCCGCAGGCAATCGAGCGAACGCGACTGCGGACCGGGAAATGGTCACATATTAGTTGGGTGACCTGCGACATTCAGCGGTTCTCGACCACTGAGCAATTCGATTTGATTGTCGTGGCTGAGGTTCTTTACTACCTCAGGGACGTCGTCGAGATGCATGCGGCTATCCGCAACCTGGTGAGTATGCTTGCGCCAGATGAGACTCTCATTTTCGGGTCTGCGCGTGATGAAATATGTCAACGCTGGGGGCATGCTGCCGGTGCTGAGACGGTGATCGCTCTCTTCAATGAGAGCCTATCAGAGATCGAGCGCCGGCACTGCTGCACCGGGTCGGCGAGCGAAGACTGCTTGATCGTCCGGTTTCTGAAGCCGGGCGGCGCGTCGGCACAATCAAACGCCGGTCATTAGGCCAGGAGGACGTATGCGCATCTGCGGAATAAAGTTGACACATGACGGAGCAATTGCTGTCGTCGAGGACGGTCGGCGTCTTTTTTGCGTCGAGCAAGAGAAGCGCGGCAATGGTCCTCGCTATCAGTCCGTCGACAATCTCGATGCAGTCGTCTTCGCCTTGGCGGAGCATGGCCTGAATCCGCGCGACATCGATCAGTTCGTGATTGATGGCTGGGACGGGGAGAATGAATCGCAGTTCCAGCTCCTAAGCGGAGCGGTGCCGGTCGCGCTAAAAGGCGCGCCATATGTCGAGCGTCATGCTGAGGGCCTCCTTGATTCCGTCGACGGCTATGGCCTCCTCCTCGGAGGCGAGGAGTTTCCATATAAGAGCTACCCGCATGTCACGGGCCATGTCGCCTCAGCATATAGCACCAGTCCTTTCGCCAGCGCGGGGAAACCCGCGTTGTGTCTGGTATGGGACGGCTGTATCTTTCCACGCCTTTACTATGTCGAGCCCCAGGGCGCGCGGCTCATCGGATCGCTGTTTCCGATGATTGGCCATGCCTATGCCGCCGCGGGCCTTCACTTCGGCCCATACCGGCAGCCGAACCGCTCCAGTTGGGATTTGGGCATTGCTGGCAAGCTGATGGCCTACATCGAGCTTGGTTCCGTGGACGAACGCATCGTGGAAGTGTTCCAGGAGCTTTATGAAACGCGCTCAGCGGCTGACACGGAGCAGGCTCGTCGCTACCGCGAAAACATCAACAATGCGGAAGCGTCTCTCGCAGTTATTCACGACTTCTTCGAGTCAAGCGCATTGCGCCTGAAGGCCAAGCGCGCGGAGGACGTCCTCGCGTCGTTTCATGTGTTTCTGGAACGTCTTCTCGTTAAGGAGATCGCGATGGTTCTGCTACGGCACTCGTCGCTTCCGGGAGCGCGAAATCTATGCATCGCCGGAGGTTGCGGTCTCAACATCAAATGGAACAGCGCGCTTCGCGCGACCGGATTATTCGATGATGTCTGGGTGCCGCCGTTTCCAAATGACAGTGGCTCGGCAATCGGCGCGGCGTGCGGCGCTATGGCAGCGCAAGATGGCTTCGAGCCGTTGGAATGGTCAGTTTACAGTGGCCCCGCCCTGCAGGAGAGCGAGGTTCCGCCGGACTGGGAGGCGGCGCCGTGCAGTCTGCCTGAACTTGCCTCGATTCTTGCTGACAACAAGCCCGTCATCTTTCTTTCCGGGTGTGCCGGGCTCGGGCCGCGGGCGTTGGGCGGTAGAAGCATTCTTGCGGCCCCAACGTCCCCGGAGATGAAGGATCATCTCAACGACATCAAACGGCGCGAACACTTCCGGCCGGTGGTGCCGATCTGTCTGGAAGATCGTGCGCCGGAGATCTTCAGCCCGGGTACGCCAGATCCTTACATGCTATTCGATCACCAAACCCGGGCGAATTGGCGCGACAAGATCCCGGCAGTGGTACATCTCGACGGCTCGGCGCGGCTGCAGACAATTTCCCGCAACTCTCCTCACAAAATTGCTGCGCTTCTCATCGAATTTGAGCAACTCACCGGCATTCCGCTGCTCTGCACCACGAGCGCCAACCTCCATGGACGGGGATTCTTTCCCGATGCTGCGGCGGCATGCCAATGGGGGCGCGTCGAGCATGTGTGGTGCGAGGGCATGCTCTGGAGCAAAACGGTCATCAAGAAGTCATCGCCTACGGAACGACTTCTGTCAGCCTAAGATGAACATGTCCAATATGGCGATCGACCTTGTCGGCGTGAGAAAGTCATTCGGGGACAAGGTTATCGTCAATGACCTGTCGTTCTCGGTTGCGCGCGGAGAGTGCTTCGGGCTGCTTGGGCCAAATGGAGCTGGCAAAAGTACGATTGCACGCATGCTCCTCGGCATGATTTCCCCCGATCGAGGCAAGATTACGGTCCTCGATGAGCCTGTGCCTTCCCGCGCTCGTGCGGCGCGCGTGCGCGTAGGCGTGGTGCCGCAGTTCGATAACCTTGAGCCCGAGTTCACCGTGCGGGAGAACCTGCTTGTGTTTGGCCGCTATTTCGGCATGAGCGCTCGCACGATCGAAGCGGTTGTGCCCTCGTTGCTTGAGTTTGCGCGGCTTGAAAGCAAGGCGGACGTGCGCGTCTCCCTTTTGTCCGGTGGTATGAAGCGGCGGCTGACGCTGGCGCGCGCTCTGATCAATGATCCACATCTACTCGTGATGGACGAGCCGACGACGGGGCTCGATCCGCATGCTCGCCACCTGATCTGGGAACGCCTGCGGGCTCTTCTTGCGCGCGGCAAGACGATCCTCTTGACCACTCACTTCATGGAAGAGGCCGAACGCCTTTGCGATCGGCTATGCGTGCTTGAGAGTGGATGCAAAATCGCCGAAGGCAAGCCAGACGCCTTGATCGACGAGCATATCGGCTGCAACGTGATCGAGATCTATGGCGGTGATCTAGATCAACTCCGGGAGCTGATCAGGCCGTATGCGCGGCATATCGAAGTGAGTGGAGAGACGCTTTTTTGTTACGCGCGATGTCCGGACGAAATCAGCGTGCACCTGCGCGGGCGAACGGACCTTCGCGTTCTGCAGCGCCCCCCGAATCTCGAAGACGTGTTTTTGCGGTTGACCGGGCGCGAGATGGAGAAATGAGCGATGGATGATGGTTATGCGTCGGTCATGCCGGCTAATGCGTACAATTGGACCGCGGTATGGCGTCGAAATTACTTGGCATGGAGGAAAGTCGCGCTTGCATCGCTTCTCGGCAACCTCGCAGATCCCATAACCAATCTGTTTGGCCTTGGCTTTGGGCTCGGACTCATTGTGGGACGGGTTGAGGGGACTTCGTACATTGCGTTTTTGGCGGCGGGTATGGTCGCGATTAGCGCTATGACATCCGCGACCTTTGAAACTCTGTACGCAGCCTTTGCTCGGATGGATGTCAAGCGCACCTGGGAGGGAATTTTGTTCACACAGCTCACGCTTGGCGATATCGTTCTAGGTGAGTTGGTGTGGGCGGCCAGTAAGTCCGTTCTAGCCGGGACAGCAATCGGGATTGTCGCTGCCACCCTGGGTTATGCATCCTGGACGTCGGTTCTTTGTGCGATACCGACAATCGCCCTTACGGGCCTTGTCTTCGCCAGCCTGGCAATGGTCGTCATATCTCTTGCGCCAACTTACGATTACTTCGTGTTTTACCAGTCGCTCGTCCTTACGCCCATGGTGTTCTTGTGTGGCGCGGTCTTTCCGACGAGCC
Organism: Bradyrhizobium sp. B039; assembly: GCF_038965675.1. Taxonomy (NCBI): domain Bacteria; kingdom Pseudomonadati; phylum Pseudomonadota; class Alphaproteobacteria; order Hyphomicrobiales; family Nitrobacteraceae; genus Bradyrhizobium; species Bradyrhizobium sp. B039. The sequence continues at coordinate 7,459,338 of NZ_CP152416.1, read as the reverse complement.
AAATGCCCGACTCATTTCAGCACTTTGCCGGCTTGTTGCCGCTGGCACATTCGGTCGACCTTATTCGCCCAGTGATGCTTGAGCGCGGCGCCGACAATGCCGCCCTACACGTAGGCGCGCTCTGCGTTTACGCGGTCTTGCCCTTTTTCGCGTCGATCGCGTTATTTCGGCGCCGCCTGCTGCGTTGACGTGAGTTCAGCGAAACGGAGAAGTCAAAGCGATGCAGTGTCATGATGCGTTCCGCGGTAGCTCGCGAGTGACCTGGTCTGTCAGAGCAGCTTGTGAAACGGCCTTGAGAAGCCGCGATCGAGCCAGCTCTACGGCCGCCTGTTCGGCCGATCGGACCTTGCAAAGTCGTGTTGTGCTGCCTGGCACGCGCACCGGCTGCGCGTGACTGTACAGATTAGATCGGTGGGACGGCATGGCCTTCCATGGAGAACGGGATGTTGAGCATAGGACTGAGTGGCGGCCTTGACAGAATCTATGAAAGCTCTCCGGAGCTGCCGAATACATTTCTTCACGATGGCGCTGCGGTACTTGTGCAGGACGGCCGCGTAATTGCTGCTGTCGAAGAGGAGCGCCTCAACCGCGTCAAGCACTCCAACAAGTTCCCCAGCAATTCGATCCGATACTGCCTTTCTACCGCAGGAGTCGAGCTCGGCGACATCGACCGTATCGCGTTCTACGCGACTGAAGCTTACTGCAAAGCCATGCTCGAGCGCCTTTCTGTTTCTCAGCCCGTTCCGTTGGACCCCAAACTGTTGCTGCGGCAGCTGTTGGCACGGGAATTCGGGGCCGAGATCGATCCGTCCGGGTTTCCTTCGTGAATCACCACGAAGTACATGCCGTGAGCGCGTTTGCCATGTCCGGGTTCGAGCAAAGTCTGGTGTTTGCGATCGACGGCGGGGGCGATTTTCTCTCAGGCTTAATGGCGGTAGGGTCCGGGACCGTAATTGCGCAGCTTGTAAGTTTCCCGGAACACAACTCTCTTGGGCTGTTCTATCTCGAGACGATCCGATATCTCGGCTGCGGGATGTTCGACGAATACAAAGTGATGGGGCTTGCACCGTATGGTGATCCCGATCGCTATCGCGAGCTCTTCGCGCAGTTCTACGAGTTGTTGGACAGCGGTGGCTATCGCGTTCACCTGGATCGAATCGGACCAGCCCTTTTGCGCAACATCCAGGTTCGGCGAAAGGGAATGCCATTCACCCAACAGCATCGAGATGTCAGCGCGTCGCTGCAGGAAGCGCTGGAGCGGATCGTGTTTCACACCCTGCGGCACCATCGTAAAGCGACGGGCATGACACGCCTGTGCCTAGCTGGCGGGGTGGCCCATAATTGCACGCTGAACGGTAAGCTGCTTTATTCCGGGCTATTTGACGACATCTTTGTTCAACCCGCGGCGCACGACGCCGGTTGCGCACTCGGCGCTGCATTAATGGTATCAAGCGAGCTAGGCAGGCCAGCGCCGCGCGAGCGACTGCCGGACGTTTATTGGGGGCCCGATCTTGGGAACGAGCAAGCCACAGAGCTTGAGCTCAACGCATGGTCAGGCCACCTCGACATTCAACGAAGTGATGACATAGCATCCAGTGCGGCGGACTGGATGGCAAATGGCGCTGTAATCGGCTGGGTTCAGGGGCGCTCTGAGTTCGGCCCACGTGCGCTTGGTAACCGCAGCATTCTAGCGGACCCGCGGCCTGCGGAAAACAAGGATCGCATCAACGCGGTGGTCAAGAAGCGCGAGAGCTATCGCCCCTTTGCGCCATCTGCATTAGAGGAGGATGCGAGCGAGTTCTTTGAGCTCCCCGACGGCACGCGGCAGCTCCCCTTCATGAACTTCGTAGTTCGCGTGCGTGAAGCCAAGGGTAACGTGCTCGGTGCGATCACGCACGTTGATGGGACGGCTCGGCTGCAGACCGTATCGCGCAAGACAAACCCCGCCTACTGGGACGTCATTAATGCGTTCAAGAAGCGAACGAGCCTTCCGATTCTTCTAAATACCTCATTTAACAACAATGCCGAGCCGATCGTGCAGTCCGTGTCAGATGCGATCACCACGTTTTTGACGACTGATCTGGACGGACTTGTTGTTGGGCCGTTCCTCGTCAGGAAGCGGCCAGCATCACTGCAGGATTGGAGTGCGCTGGCTGCGTCATTGCCGCCGTACGCATCCCTTCATCGTGTTCGCTCCCACATAGCGCCAGATCGGCAGGAAACGGTCTGCGAGATCCGCATGGGACATTCCGCCCACTCTAGTATGCGTATCTCACCTGAGCTTTTCGAGATCTTGATGCGAATCGAGGGCGAGGCGTCGCTCGGGTCGCTTTTCGACACAGCCCTGCTGGACCAGGCCAAGCGTGAAGATCTTGTGAAGGAATTGCGGCTCGTATGGGAGCTTCGGGGCGTTCGCCTGCATCCGCTGCACGCGGCTTGCCGTCACGATAATGTACAAAGCGGAACATAGCCATGACTCATGCGCATGGCCACGCCCATGCGTGCATGTGAGGGGACCAGGCCATCCGATGCAGAGCGGGGCATCGGGCATCGGGCTTCGGGCAGGTCGATGCAACACCGTTGAAGAAAGGACGATCGTATTGAGAGAACGCGGCCCGTCACGGATAGCCCTGCTATGAAGTTCTACCGATGCAGCTCGCCGGCACCGCGATTTCAGGCCGTGACGCCGGGCGAGAAGATACGCGAGACGTCTGTACTGACGTCTCTTGTCCAACCAGGAGCGCGCGAAAAGGCAAGGCAGATGGTTAGCGGTTCGAGCAATGATCGGTTCGTAGTGTCCCGGCGACGTACGGGGTTTGGCGACTGTCTGTGGTCACTCGCGGCAGCCTGGCGATTTGCAAAGCAGACAGGACGGACGCTAGCCATTGATTGGCGGGGATCTTGTTATCTTGATGAACCATTCACCAATGCCTTTCCAGTCTTCTTCGAACCGGTTGAAGACATTGGCGGAGTGCGAGTAATTTGCGATGACGACATCAATACGCGTTCGTTTCCAGGACCATTCTTTCCAACATGGTGGAACAAGCCATCTTTCGATTGCATCTATCGACCGGACGAGCAGATTTTCAGGGAACGCGATCAACTCGATCAACTGTTCCAAAGTCAGAGAGATAGTGACGCTAACACGGTTGTGTGTGATGCCTGCCTGATGTGGCGCTGCGATCAGGAAGCGGAACGCGAAATCTTCCGGAGTATTAAGCCGCGGCCTGAAATTCAGGCCCGGATTGATGCTATCTACCGCGAGCACTTTGAGCCGTACAGCGTAATCGGCATTCATGTCCGGCATGGCAATGGCGAAGATATTATGGGGCATGCCCCTTACTGGGCGGACACGGAGCGCGCCTTGCGGCAGATCTACAATGCCATTGATGAGGCCAGGAGTTTATCCCACGCAAAACCTGTGAGGGCGTTCCTGTGCACGGACAGTGCGCTCGTCCTCGAGCAGGTTTCGGTTAAATTTCCCGATGTCTTCGCGATTCCAAAGCAGTTCCAGGCGCCTCAAGCGGGCCCATTGCACCATCCCGCCCTCGGAGCTGAAGGCGGCTTTTCTGCCCTCACCGAGATGTATCTCCTTGCCCGCTGCGACACGGTGATCCGTTTTCCGCCAACGAGCGCTTTTACGCGCTATGCGCGTCTTTTCGCCCCACGCGTTATAGAATTCGATTTGAACGATCCGGGCCGGTTGATCCTGATTGAAGACAACTCGCAAGCGCTTATGGCTTCGTGAAAGTCGCAAACCCGCGTGATCGATCTCACCGCCGCTCTTTACGTCCGATAGCCGTGGAAGTTCTTCTCCGGGCGACGATTTTCTGGCCCGCGGGCTGTCATTGCCGCAACGTTCCAGGGGCGAAGAGAACGAAGCCGCGGCCGAATGCGTTCGGCTAAGGCGCGGCTTCGACAACAACGGCCCTAAAGTGCCGCTGCGTTTTACAGAAGGAGCACGCCTTCGTCTTCGCTTCGGGCGGGCCGCAGACGGAAGCTAAACAACGCTCAATCACGGATGAACATTTCAGCTCGCCAGCTCATGCTTGGAACTAGCGCCGCGAAATCCAGTGCCGCTCAGAGCATGGCGCGATAGATCAAAAGTGGCCGCCGACGAATCTAACGTGCAAGCTTGGTACATCAGTTTTATGTTGGGGCGGCTAATGGCCGTGGCCGTTATCCCCGGGCATTTTTCGACTTCGACGAGAGGCGCCGGCCAGCCGCAGGCTCGTACGGTTGTGCGATCGTGAAAGCGAACGCGGGCTGGGTAGCCCTTTCATGAAGCGGGCGAGTGCTCGCGAACTTACGTAGCAGAGTCACCATCGCTGTCAGAAAGCTCACCTCCGCTGTCTTGAATGCGCCAAGCATTCCGCGTGCGCGACATTAGGACGCAAAACGGAAGCGCATTTACGTACATCGCAGTGACGCAAATCCTGCTACGCGTGCGCGGGCGCAAAAGTAGAGGAGGCGGCCGTGGGTCTCGATCTGCCAAATGACAATCTGATCCGAGGTCCGCTGCCCGAAGCACATTTGGATCGCCTCGTTGACGCCGTTAATGCGCGCGTTGATCGTGGAGAACTGAAGGTGATGTTACTCACCGGCGCATCGCGCGGAATTGGCCATGCCACTGCCAAGCTATTCTCGGAGGCAGGCTGGCGCATCATTTCTTGCGCACGCCAACCGTTCGACGGCGAGCGATGCCCCTGGGAGGCTGGGAATGACGATCATTTCCAGGTCGACCTCGGCGATCATCGAATGCTGCCGCGCGCAATCACCGAGGTTAAGAAACGCTTGGCCGGTGCGCCCTTGCACGCGCTGGTGAATAATGCGGGTGTGTCGCCGAAAACGCCCACAGGCGATCGGATGACATCGTTGACCACCTCAACCGATACCTGGATGAGGGTCTTTCATCTTAATCTGGTGGCTCCGATCCTGCTGGCGCAGGGTTTGTTTGATGAGCTAAGAGCCGCGTCAGGATCGATCGTGAATGTGACTTCAATCGCGGGCTCGCGGGTGCACCCATTCGCCGGTAGCGCCTATGCGACCTCGAAAGCTGCGCTTGCGAGCCTCACACGCGAATTGGCCCACGACTATGCGCCGCATGGCATTCGCGTCAATGCGATCGCGCCCGGCGAAATCAGGACCGACATGCTGTCGCCCGACGCGGAAGCGCGCGTCGTGGCAAGTATCCCGCTGCGCAGAGTGGGTACTCCGGACGAAGTGGCCAAGGTCATCTTCTTCCTATGCTCGGATGCGGCGAGCTATGTTACGGGTGCCGAGGTGCCGATCAACGGTGGCCAGCATCTGTGAAGCGGCCGGCCCGGCGGCGAAGCTGACTTGAGCTTCCCAACGGACTCACGTTCTCCGCTGACCACGCGCATACAATCAACAGAAAATGAATCGAAGGCACACGGCAAGTTTACTGTCGTGCCATGAAAAAGTGTCACGGTTCGATGTCATCTCGTCAACACTTGGCGCTAGATCGAGAGTGACATGCAAAACGAACCTCGCCAATCCGGACATGGGTCCAGGGAGGATGATCAAGGAAACGGAGACAGGCTTATGCTGCATATCCCCTCCTCGAGCGAAAGACCTGCCTCGCAGCCGGAACCGGAGCGTGCCCCCCCGGGGGAGCCGTCGCATGAGAGCGCGCTGGCCGGCATCTACGAAATATCGAAAATACTAAATGCTCCCGGCCGGCTCGAAGTCACCTTGGCCAACGTTCTCGGTCTTCTGCAATCGTTTGTGCAGATGCGACACGGCCTCGTCTCGCTGTTCAACGATGACGGCGTTCCAGAACTTACAGTTGGCGCCGGCTGGAGCGAAGGCACTGACGAACGTTACCGGACGTGCGTGCCGCAGAAAGCAATCCACGAGATCGTAGCGACAGGCAGGTCTCTTATGGTCGAGAATGTAGCCGCCGAGACGGCCTTCAGCGCTGCCGACCGGGAGGTTCTCGGCGCCTCTGATAGTATACCGGTAGCGTTCATCGGGGTCCCGATTCGCGTTGATTCGACGGTCGTTGGTACGCTGACGATCGACCGTATCCCGGAAGGCAGTTCAAGTCTTCTCGAGTACGATGCGCGGCTGCTCGCCATGGTCGCGAACGTGATAGGACAAACGATCAAGTTACATCGCTTGTTCGCCGGCGATCGCGAACAATCGTTGGTGGACAAGGACCGGCTAGAGAAACAGACAGTTGATCGTGGGCCGCCCGCTCGCGAGCGCAAGCAGCTTCAGGCACACGGGATCATTGGCGACAGCCCGGCGCTGAGCGCACTGCTTGAGAAGATTGTCGTTGTAGCCAGATCAAACAGCACGGTTCTGCTGCGTGGCGAATCCGGTACCGGGAAGGAGCTGGTAGCCAAGGCCATTCACGAGTCGTCCGTTCGTGCTAAGCGGCCGTTCGTTAAGCTGAATTGCGCGGCGCTCCCCGAGACGGTCCTGGAATCGGAATTGTTTGGCCATGAGAAAGGTGCCTTTACCGGTGCTGTCAGCGCCCGCAAGGGGCGCTTCGAGCTTGCTGACAAAGGGACGCTATTTCTTGACGAGATCGGAGAGATCTCACCTCCGTTCCAGGCGAAGTTGCTGCGAGTTCTGCAAGAGCAGGAGTTCGAGCGCGTCGGCAGCAATCACACGATTAAAGTCGATGTTCGGGTGATAGCTGCGACCAACAGGAACCTTGAAGAGGCTGTGGCAAGGAGCGAATTCCGCGCGGACCTCTACTATCGTATTAGCGTAGTTCCCTTGTTGTTGCCGCCGCTTCGCGAAAGACGCAGTGATATTCCGCTGCTCGCAAGAGAGTTCCTCAGAAAGTTTAACAGCGAGAACGGCCGCTCTCTTACTCTGGAGGCGAGTGCGATCGATGTACTGATGAGCTGTAAATTTCCGGGAAATGTCCGCGAACTCGAGAACTGCATCGAGCGGACCGCGACACTCAGTGCCGGAACATCGATTGTAAGAAGTGACTTTGCATGCAGCCAAGGCCAATGCCTTTCCACGACGCTTTGGAAAAGCACATCGTATGGCAAGACAGACCCGGCGGCACCGATGCAACCGGTGCCTGCAAAGTCCATCATCCCGCTGGCTGAAACGGCCCCTCCGCCGCAGGCTGTCTGCGAACCGGGCTCATTGGCACCTTCCGGCACAGTTCTCGTTAGTGGTGCGAGAATGGCTGATCGCGAGCGGGTCGTTGCGGCTATGGAAAAGTCTGGCTGGGTGCAGGCCAAGGCAGCGCGCCTACTCGGGCTAACCCCGCGCCAAGTCGGCTACGCGCTGAGGAAATACGGAATCGAGATAAAGCGGTTCTGAGCGCCCCGCATCGGCCTGGACTGATTCCGCCAAATCGATAAGTGAAGACGGTCCGCGTAGTTAATCTAGCAATCTGAGGGGAATGGACCGCCGGGGGCGTCGGCTTGCCACGACCCCGAGAAGGGCTCAACTATTCAGCGACAGATGGGGCGGAGAGCCTCACTTGCGAGTCGCACAATCGCGAACCGCCGGTTGCTCGAAATGCAAAGAGCTATCATCCTTATCTCAATCAAGCCGGATTGGCGAACGCAATGCTTAATGACCCTCGACCGGTCCGGGCCTGCAGGGGATTAGCGGCAGTCAATCCGCAAGCAGTCCCGCCGCCACTTGCCAGCGTGGTGCTGCGAAACAGCGCTGTCCGAGCCTGCTTTGTGCCGGCATCCCTTTCAGGAAGCGCGGGGTAGAGAGGGCGCACTACCCGGTGTTAAGCCTTGTGACAGCGAGCGGTCCCAAGCGGCGGGGATGGTACAAGACTTGCTGTTCTCTTCCCAACTGACGTAACTTTAGGAGCAACACCTTGCATAATATTGTCTGCATCAAGCAAGTTCCGGACTCGGCGCAGATCCGCGTGCACCCCGTGACCAATACAATCATGCGTCAGGGAGTGCCGACCATCATCAACCCGTATGACCTATTCGCGCTCGAGGCCGCGCTGGGGCTGCGCGATCGGTTCGGTGGCGAAATTACCGTGCTTACCATGGGGCCGCCATCGGCAGAGGAGTCGTTGCGAAAGGCGCTGACTTATGGTGCTGATCGCGCCGTCCTACTTACTGATCGCTGCTTTGCGGGCTCGGATACGCTGGCCACTACGTATGCGCTTGCAACAGCGATCCGGAAAATTGGCAAGGAATATGGTCCGGCAAACCTCATCTTCACGGGAAAGCAGACCATCGACGGCGATACAGCGCAGGTTGGTCCTGGCATCGCGAAGCGACTGGGCGTAGGGCAGCTAACTTACGTTGCGAAGGTCAGATCCGTGGACGTCGCCAATGAAACAATTGAAGCGGAGCGGCGCTCGGAAGGCGGTGTGCAGGTTCTGCACACTAGGTTGCCCTGCCTCATCACCATGCTTGAGGCGACGAATCAGATTCGGCGAGGCGCGATGGCGGATGCCTTGCGTGCCGCGCGAGCCAAAATCGTGAAATGGAGCGCGCAAGATGCAGGTGTCGAAGACATCTCCAAATGTGGGCTCAAGGGCTCGCCGACTGTCGTCAAACGTGTGTTCGCTCCCCCTGCGCGGGCCGAGAGGGCGGCGCTGGTTGAGTCCGCCGAGCAGCCGGCGCAGGCGCTAATAGACGCAATCTTCTTGAATCAACCGAAGCTCGAAACCGATCTGGCGACACTTGCTCGTGACGCCCGATCTGGACTGTCCGGGCAATGTTAGCAACGCGCTCCAAGAAATGTATCAACGCTCGCACCCGAGTCGATGAGAGCGCAACATGTCGTTGTGCAACGCGGTAAGCTACCATAAGAGTTTGCTATGCCATCCGTCGATCTCGCCATCGGCTGAGGCCGCATGTTCCGTAGAGCACGTTATCGCTACGATCGAGTCCGGAGCCGCCCAGGATTGCCGGGGCACGGCCAAACAGGCCTGCGCATATTTCAGATCTTCCGTTTTGTCGTGTTCGACCGTGGAAGACCATTGCGTCCTCCGTACCGGTCGCGAGCAAAGACGGAATACGTCAGCAACCCGGGTCACCATGCTAGCGCTGCCGTCTGCACGTCCAAAGCCCTGTCGCTGGCTTTAAGGAGCAAAGCCAACCTATGCGGCGCCTTTGAAGCAATCCGCCAATTCAGCAGCCGTGTGTATGTGAACAGCCGCTGTTTCGTTCCTGACGGCGGTGCGCAGCCTCTCAAGTGCTATGCACTTGCTATGAGGATAGGTCACAAGTGTTATACCAGCTTCTTCGGAATCTGACGGAGCAAATTCAAGAGTTGGCATGATGGTTGCTGTTAGCCAGTAAAAATTAAGAGGGGGTAACCGCGAATGCGAAGAACAGGCGAGCGGCATGCCACGAACGACCTGAGGCCCTGTGAGGTCGGTAGGCACGAATTGGATTTTACAATGCTGTACCAAGTTGACAGCGGTTCGATGAAATGGCGGCAGCAGCAACCGCGAGGGCTTCATTCATTTGCTCAGGCAGCCAAAGCTGCACCGCGCGACTAGGCGTGTCATTCGCGCATGCGGCATTAGCATCAGAATGGCATGCGCGGCGAAGTATCCAAGACGATTCTCCGCGCGCATGCTCGCCGTGGCTGCCATTGCGGCATCGGATTGCTGCTGGACTGGAAGCCAACCGGATCCTCGCCGCTCCCTCAATGAACGAAGTCCCTTCGATGCGCATGACCAGGACAGAGAAGACCGCAATCTGCCGTGGCCAGGAGAACGACGAAAGTTTGCGTGAAAGGTGAACGCAACATTAGGCCCTTTGAAGCCAATGAACTCAGCGCGGTCAATAGTCGGCCCGGACATGAAGGTAGCTTCGTCAAGGACCGTTTCGCTTCTCATCTGCAGGGAGTCAAATGATATCTCAAGCGTCTCGATTTGCACCGGATCAGCCTCCGAAGTTATCCTGCGAGTACTTGACTGAGCGAGTGCGAGCCTTGTTCGGCCCGCATCCGTTCGCCTCCCAGATGTCCGGAGACCAGGTCGCCAGCCTGCTGCCTGAATACCTAGCGATGTCACAGGCGTTCCCGTACCTGCAGGCAGGGTCGCAAAGGGACCTCATATTCGATGCAATGCATCAAAATCGGGACATTGGGAGGGACATTGAACTGACCAGCGTGGTCGCGAATTTTATCTGCTGGGATGAGACCGGTGGCCATGGCGGGATTCTCCGGGGCGGCAAGGCGGCGTTGCCCGATATTCTTTTGACAGAAAACTTTCACTCCAACCTCTTGAGAAAGGATGCTGCACGACTACTCGGCAGAGCGATAAGGCCCAACTATAGCGACAGGACGAAGCAGTACCTGCATTCTCTCTATGCCGGATTGTCATCGAAAGACCCCCTGGTTCGTTGCGCCTACATGGTCGCCTTTGAGCTCCATGCTGCAGACATGATCCAGTCGCTGTGGACCACTCTGGTCAAAACCTTCAAGGCGCGGCCGGACGATCTTGAGTATTTTCGCGGCCATGTCGGCGGAGAAGATCCCGCGGAGAAGTACCACGGAGAAATGACAGGCCGGCTGATTGGTGAACTTGTGCAGCCTGGCCTTAATGATCGCTTTTTGAATGAATTCGGCCGAGCCTATCGGCTCAGCGTCCAGTGGTGTCGCGATCTGCTCGGAACGGCGGCGCGTACGGGAGATGATCACTCCGAGATGCAACATCATGGCCGTTGTCATTGCGGCGCTATCAAATTCTACGTCAATGCACCTCGAGAGCTCTCTGCAGTTCGATGCAATTGCTCAATTTGTCAAATGTCTGGATTTGTCCACTTGCTCGTACCTGGCGATAAGCTGCGCATCGAGTGCGGCGAAGAGTTCCTCACGACATACCAGTTCAACAAGAATATTGCGCGGCACACGTTTTGCCGGCTTTGTGGCGTAAAGCCATTCTATAGGCCGAGGTCGAATCCCTCCGGGTACAGCGTAAATATCCGATGTCTGGATAGAAAGACCATCGAGCACTTAAGAATATCTGAGTTCGATGGCGCGCATTGGGAGCAAGCATTCCTGTCAATGCAGCAGGACCCGGAGTCATGCTTCGAAGATCAAAGGAGTGAGCTCGAATGGCGCGCGCAATGAAAGATAAATCCTGTCTTCTTTCAGAAGAAGTCCTGACAAAGTACCGGATTGAGCTGCTAGTAAAGGGGTCCGTCGTAATCGCCCCGCAAATGTTATTCACTCAAGACGACATAGCCAGGATCGATCAGCTGCAGGCTGAGATTCCGGAAGAAGAAGTGCGGGAGGGAGATGCGGGCGACTTGCACAGCGTCTTTGTCCAGCGCGTGAGGGTAGACCCGCCCGGCCACGCGCCTAGCAACGTGAGTGGTACTGCTTCGGGTCAGATCATGGAGCTGCTCGAAAGTAGAGATCGCAGCTTCGCGCTAAGAAAGATCTTCGGAGCATCCGCAGATTACGTGGTTCGCCGATGCCAGATGCATCGTATGCCGCCGGGGTCCTTTATCGGCATTCATTTGGATGCGGCGAGTGATCCGGATTTCGAGTACTCGGTGATTGTGCAGCTAGCGAGAGACTTCGACGGCGGTGAATTCGTGGTATATCCAACCGGGTACGAACAACACGTATTCCGGCCGCCATTTGGCGCTGTGCTTGTCACAACCTGTAAGGTCCGGCATGAGGTAAAGCCGGTATCAAGCGGGGAGCGCCGATCCCTCGTATACTTCTGTTCAAAACGCAGCGGCGTGAACCGCCGGATCATCGAGGGTTCTAACGCTCGGCCCTAGCGTGCCGCGCCTGATATGGGTCTCTGCAAATCGTGGGCTGAGCGAGCTCTCCGGGGAATTGATGGCTTTCCCATCTTGCGGGTCCTTCGTGAGGTCCGACACGAGTCTGGTCGCAAGCGATGGCTTACATTGATCGTACGCGTCCGGTGACGGCCCCTAGTTGGGCGTCTTGAGCGGATGGCCGACCTCGCTCATGGGGCATGAGCGACGTTCTGAGGTTACCAATTCCGGGCGTGAGTTCGTGGACGCGCTTGGCGAGATGATCCAGCAGGCAGGCCAGCACAAGCCTGTGGATCTAGGGCTTGGCTGTGGCGATGAAGTGATCGCTTTGGTCGTGTCATTGTTACTCCAAGCTCTGCGCCCCGATCCGGGCCTTTTCCTCGCCCGTCCATCGTCGGCGACGATCCCAGTGATCACCTCGACGCGACGATCACCTTGCTACTGGCTCGAGCATGGTATTTGCCATCGTTCCTCCTCCACGGATCCGCTCATGCCGAGCTGTATCGCGGGCGCCGAAAGGGGAGCGGTTGGGGCCTCACGCCGTTACAATGGGCCGAATATTTCCACCACAATCACCACAATCACGAGGAGAGTGGTCGCAAAGGCCATGATGACCATTCCGCTGCCCGCAGGTAGGAGGCTGAGAGGCGAGGCGATAGGATTGCAGATCGACGGCATCACACGGGGCGGGAGATTGAGCCTCTCAGTGCTATCGAAGATATAGCTAGTCGGGCGTCGGGACTCACGGACCACACATCCAAAGCTGGGTTGCATCCCCGCGGAATTGTCAGCCAGCTGGTCCCGACCGGGGTTGTCCGGCGGCTGCCCGGGAACGAGCGGCGTTTGGCTGTAGTAGGGACCACCATGCTTGGAGCTCGGTGCCACCTCGCGCAGAGCAGTCTGCCTGACAAATGCGGAACTTGCGCCAGCGGCCACATTCATGGCTTTTGCAACTCCAGATGCAAGCAGAATCAAAGCCAAGTCGAACAAGATCAATCGGATCAGCCTCATTGGGGCTCCGAAGATAGCTGCTGCGGCCGCGTTCTTTGCGGCAACTCCTGCTCCTATGCAGCAATTTACGTGCCGGCAAAGTGCGGTCTTTTGGGGCCGCTTATTTCATAGTGAAACTCGCATAAACCCAAGCCAGCGAGTGCAATCGCGCATCGTATTGTCGAGTTTCAACGTAGGCGTCGCAAATCGGCCAAGCAGGACGTGCAATGCGATTAGCTTTTGGGGTCGGCAACTGCGCTGGCAGCCTTACGCCATGACGCTCGTCGCTGTACAAGCTTCGGCGCACCGCTGGTCTCGTCCGGGACGAACAAGAGCACTCTCATAGGGCCACCATTCATCGTCCGACCAAAGCTTGCTCGGTGATTGGGGCACCTTCGTCGCCACGTGAAGGAAGGGAGGCGCGCGTTCCCGGTGCGCGATGGTGTATCCCAGGCTTCGAAGCGATGAATTGAGCGGCTGACGATGTTTGCTACGACTTCAATAGTCGGTGTTGCTGATCGTGGGCCGCGGGCCTGTTCGGCGCAATCACAACGCACTCCACAGTGCCAGCCTTTTCATCGGCAGCAAGCGGGATCACGCCCTCCTTACGTGTGTGGTCGAATATAAGTCCATCCTTGACGAGACGATCATGCGCCGCCCGGAAGGATGCTGATCGCACATTTCTCACAGATAAAATAACGTTACAGCCGAAATAGTCGACGCCTAGCAGCCGGACGGCAATGTCGTGTAACACCGAGCCGCCACCCCAGCGGCCGTTCGCTTCATTGAACAGCAACCGCCCGTCTTGTGCGAAAATGGCGTCGATGTTGATCATTCCGCGATACCCCAGGTCTCGCGCGAGTGCCACAAAACGGTAGGCATGGGCCTGGGCAGCTAACAATTGCTCTTCCTCCAAGTCGCTTGGAAGCTCAAGTCCCGTCCGGATCAGAGCTCTTTCGGATCGGTCTGCGCTTTTACGCAGACGTATGCTTCCACTATTGACAAAAGCGATTGATGCATCATCCTGGATTGTATACTCGAGATAGAATAAAGATCGGGCCAAGTGGTACGATTCCACGACCAGCGTCTTACACGAGGCTGTTGTCATCTCAGACCACAATGCTTCGGGATCAAACGACGGCCACGAAACCCACCGAGTATCTCTGGCTCCAGGTAGCGGATCGCTCTTATTGCTGGTCAGGATGACGTTTCCAACTCCACCAGCTCCATTATCCAACTTTACAATGACCGTGCCGGTCTCGGATTTGAGGGAGGTGACGGCTTTGAACAGTCCATTTGGGTCTGTCGCGACTGATCCATGGGGGAGCGGAAGTGCAACGCTTGTTGCCAATTGACGGAAGTGGCTCTTGCGATTCAACAGATCAGGCCCGCGCTGCAAAGCGAAGTCGTCACCGGTCTTCGGTATGCCTAGAATGGCCGCCAAGCGTGCGACGCCTTCAGTAGAGTAGCAGGGATACAATTGCCAGTCTGATTTCTGGCGAATATGTCTTTTGAGCCGCTCGACAACAGTTTTGGACAGTAACGTACAATCATCGAGGATTGTCGATTGGCGGCTCGCAGGTACAAGCAGGCGAAGAGCCGATGAATGGAAATTGAGCGTTCCGCCAATGAAGGATAACAGATCGGCCGGGATCACTACCGGAGAGACTATCAGGTCGCCCTCCTGAGCAAACCACGCTGAACGAAATGCCGAGTTGGCGGCCAGCGAAAGTTGAGCTTTTGTTAGGTGGGCGCCCGACATCTGAGGCGTACCGGCATTCATAATCAGGATTCGCGGCATTCTCGACCTCCGGACATCTGGTCGTGATCAGGATGGGATCGTCATGGCAACCACGAAGTCGTTGCCATGCCGTGGCAAGGCTCTGGGAGAGGGGAGAATTTGCGCCATCTCGATGTCACCTGCGATGCAGCGGGAGAGAACGGCCCGCCTCGAATCTGCCGATCTCAATTTATGGCTCGGCCGCGTATGAAATGATCTCGCAGAGCCCGATAAACGGGCTCTGACCAAACATGGGCGATCAGCGCTTGCGCCTCGATCCGGCAGTCGCCGCCGCTTGGTCACATAAGCGGCGGGTGCGTCTTCCCATCGAGCAACGGCTCGACCGACCAGCATTCGGCTACATTTGGATGTTCCGTAAGCACTCGCTCTATTCTTGCTGGAAAGATATTCTCGCTTGAAATAATCGAGAGTTGTTTTGCCGCGGTGAAGCGGAATAGATCCATCGGCCTCGCAGTGTCCATTGTCGCCGGCGAGGCTGGGGATCTCGAGTCGGGCTCCTCTCATGGCTCTCCAAGGCGCGAGCGATCCGCTCAATGTATCGATTGAGGATGACATAGCTGGACGGCTTCCGTTCGAAATGAATCGCGGTCTTGTCAAAGGTATAGGTAGCGCTTCCCTCGGCCGGGGTGGAAAAATTCAGCTTGCTATTCATGCGTGTCAGGTCCGCGCATTCTGTTTGCGCCACCCGCAACGGCCCCCCAAATCCTGACGAGGCCCCGGTCATATGCTTCGGCTGGCGCTTGTACAGGCTGTGCTCACACGGTCTTGGCGGAAGCCTTCTTTTAATGGCTGTCATGGGGTGCGAACGATGGATATCGCTCGAGGGAAATCTGCCGATCGATCGATCACTCCGCTCTGCTCAGCTGCGGTGTGCATCTTCCGGTAATGATCGGCACACCACGAAGAGGTCTTCTTGCCGCGTTTTTGATATACAGGCTCGCCGCACATATAGGCCGCTCTCATATCTCCATCTTTGAAATCGATGATGCAACGGCACTGGCCTTCAACATGATGAACTAACAGGACCTTCTTAAGGCCATCGCGGTCTTTCAACTTGCTGCTCCAGCCTGCCAAACAATTTCTTCCGATGCCGCGCTGGTCACGCGGAGTCGCCCGCGCGGGCCACTCGTCGAAACCCGCGCGGGCTCACCATCTGCCAAACCTTGCACGGTCGAAACGCCTTGCCAGGTGCGGAAAGGAGCTTGAAGGTGGCGGGTTCGGCGAACTGAGTTTTGTGCGTTGCTGCGCGAGACGAGCAGCTTCAGGAAGCGGGCGCCACCTAAGCGCTTCCGATAGACTTCCACGTCGATCAATTCTGACCTTATCGGCTCCCGTGGCGAAGTGGCCGCCGGCGGCCATATTGTCAGGATCAGAAATGCCGAACCATTTAGAGCTACGTGCGAGCTCTGGCGCCGCGATCGGAACTCGCTGCACAGCCCTCCCGAGCGAGGGACTATAGACAATGAGGAGCATGACCGGCCATCGGTCAGCGGATATGACCAGCTGAGGCATTCGCAGTCCCTCACACGATAGGTGCCACGCCCGAGAGCGTACGATTTAACGTTACGTCAGATTCAAGCCCCTTTTTTGCGGCCTATGAAAACGTGACCAAGGTAATGCTGGCCCAAGCAGTCCCCCAAGGGGCTATCGCGAACATGTAGCGCCGCCGTGAGGGGGGCGAGCCCCAGTTAATGAGGGCCATTGAGGAGAGATCCAGCGAACGCGTCGGCGGCGTACCCAACGCACGTCGCCGCTCGCTTCCGGCGAAATTTGGAGTTGCTCAGGGGGCGTATGCGGGAATCACCATCGGCGGTCAGTCTGAGAAGGCGAGATATCGAAGCCAAGCTTGGCAAGTGTTTTTGGCGTTTGCGTAAAGCGCCACGCTGGCCTGCCAGTCTCTCGGCATGTAGGCGGCAACGGCGCACCTAATGCGCTCTCAGCAGAACACGTCGTTTTGCCTCGAAAAGATGCTCATCCAGGGTATCGTGCAGCGCACGCCGCAGCTCTGGCGGGATGGAGCTATCTGTATCGATCAATTCCCGAAACTTCCGGATGATGTGTTCTATTGTTGCGATCGTTCCCAGTGTTTCCATCCTCTGCCAGGGCATCATCCATTGTCTCCTTTGGCGCGTAACGCACGTTGCGCCGCGGGTCCTCACCTCAGCAACCGGGCCGAGAACAGCCTCTAGTCGGCAAAGGGGTGGCTGTCGGACACCTGCTCAGCGCGAGTTGTTTCGTCAGCGGCGCTCACTCAAATTCCGCAGAAGTGGCGCGCATTTGCAGCTGCAATATTCTTGCGCACGTAAGCTGCACTCTTGATCGCATTAGTCGAGCCTCAGCCAGCTCAGCTTTAGGCGTTTGAAACCGCAATCAAGCGAGTCAGCCGGGCGGCTGCAGCGCCGTGATCAAGTGATTCTTGGCCAAGTGCCACGCCTTGCTGTAGGTTCGAGGCACGACCGGCCACCACCAGTGCCGCCGCCGCGTTCAAAAGTGCGGCATCACGAAAAGGGCCTGGGAGGCCGTCGAGCACTTTCTCTAACGCAATGGCATGAGACTCGCAATCACAGCTCTCCAGCGCATCGGCGCGGTAGCGGGGGAGCCCGGCTTCTTCCGGCGTCACTTCGAACGTGCGGACTGTACCGGCCTCGACCGCAGCAACAAAGCTTGTCCCGGCGAGGGATATTTCATCGAGCCCGTCCGAGCCATGAACAACCCATACCGAATCGGCACCCAGGTTCTTCAAGACGTACGCCAATGGCTGCACCCATTTGCGAGCGAAAACTCCAAGGATCTGCCGCTTGACGCCGGCCGGATTAGACAAAGCCTCGATTAGATTGAACATTGTGTGGGTTCCAAGCACGCTTCGGATCTGGCTGATGCGCTGCATCGCAGGATAGCCGGCTGACGCAAACATGAAGCCAATGCCGGCTTCGTGCACACAACGTGCGATCGCATCAGGCTTGAGATCGACCTTTACGCCTAGACTCGCCAACACGTCTGCGGTGCTTGAACGCAAAGTCGCAGCGCGGTTAACATACTTGGCGACAGGAACGCCGGCCCCGGCGACGATGAAGGAAGCGCACGTCGATACGTTGAGCGGACGCATCGCCCCGTCGCTCGCACCAGTGATATTGATGGGGTCGCATTGCATTTCCACCTTGGGCATTAAATTCCGCATTGCGGACGCGGCGCCGGTGACTTCTTCGACTGTTTCGCCGCGGACTCTCATCCCAATCAACAAGCCACCGATCTGCGAGGGAGTTGCGTCACCCGACATCATGCTGTCGAACGCTGACGCAGCCTCCTCGCGCGTCAGTATGGCGCCCGTGGCAACTTTCGCGATGATCGACTTGAGCGGTTCCATCGAACTGTGCACGTCCCTTGTCCAATCTGAGCTGCGACCGTTCAGCCAGACGTCTTTGCAGCCGAGTGCCTTGTTGCAGCTGCCTGTCTATTCGCACTCGCTATGCCGCACTTGTCCAACAGGCGGCCGACAGATGAAACGTGAGCATCTGTGGCGACGCTACAACCTGACGCTACGTGAGGGTCAAGCCCTCTCCATTCGATGGTGCCCTAGATAGGACGCCGGCGGCTGGTCAGAGGACTGCAGTCGCTTGATACCAGAACAATAGCGTCGTCTCGAGCCTGCTTGCCGGCGATATTAGGAGGGTCACAAGGCTTTTGGCTTCCGGCGCCGCCGTGGCGGGGGCCGCCGGTTAACCTTCGTGCGATGTGCTGCACGTGAGCTGGGACGACTTCTGGTAAGGAGCCGGGCGGACAAGTCGTAGCACCTTCACTTCGATCTGCTGCTCTGATTGCCGATGTCCCGCCCGGAGATCACGTATCGGCATTGCTGACTGAGGCGATCTTGCTTGGATCTGAGGCAGACAGTGATAGCAAAGCGATCTGGTATATGACTACTACAAAGGCGTAACACGTCTTCCATACAGGCCTCTTTCTCCTCTGCGGTCGGCGCTTGATCAAGCGCGTTGGCTGGCGCGAGCATGACCGTTGTCATTGCCAGGCCAAGAGCGATGGCGCCGTAGCGAAGTCCGAGGTCCGAAGCCAACTTAGTTCGTTGTTTCTGAATCATAACATTCCTTCAATTCGGGTGGGGTGACGTTTTGTTCTTGCTGTGTGCGGAGCGCATCATCTGCCAACCGGAAAGCTGCGGATCTGCTTAGCTGGCTGTCGGCAAGCTCGTTATTCTACTTTGCGGTTCTCATTGTACGGAGCCCGTCATCCGCCGGGAATGACATTCGATGAATCGGGGGTAGGCCTGCACCGGATGGTGTTAGGCTCTCTATTTCGTCGTCCTGGGCTAGCGTACATATTTGAAGCATTCGCAAATGTCGTGATGTCAGGAATCCCCTGGCTCTCAGTGGTGATCCCCACTTGTCCCAACTCGTACAATCTAACGATGCATGCGATTCAAAGTCTCTTCATAAGACCGATGGTCTAAAGCTGTCGGGGGCTGTGGACTAGGGATCGACCGCTTCGGCAGCCGAGCCACGAGCGTCGCTCCTACGTGATGATACGGAGCGTAGGTGTCGCAATTGTTTGATCTACGAATTGCATGCTCTCGGCATGAATCCGAAAAGCAAACTCTACCAACCCGATCACTGGCGAGGCCGCGCGCAAGCAACGCGAAAGAAGGCGGCAGCGCTCGTTGACGGGAAAGCAAAAGACAGGTTGCTTAAGATTGCCTTCGAATACGACAAGTTAGCGCAGCGCGCCCTCGTGTGGCGGATGCGCAAAAATGAGGACGATACGTGGCCTGAGCAAGAGCTGTAAGCGCTGCTACGGCCAATCAAGGCTTCAGCCTTTTGAACTATACCCAACCCAAGGGCGAGGCTGATATCGCTCAACAAGCAAGTCAATCCCGCCTGCTCCGAGCGTTGCGGGAGCGAGGAGCGAGGCGGCCGGGCCGTCCTATGCCATAGGACGTGAGGGCGGAGCCGGCCGCTTGCCCAACGTTCCTTCAGGTCTCTTTGCTTCGTCAGCTTCTCGAAAGCTAGCTTTCACATAACGGTAATGCGGAGTACCAGTTCTCACTTGCAGTCAATCCGTTGCGCCTAACGAGGAAGCCCGGATGCCACCTGCGCGGTACGTCGAGCTGCTACTGGTCATTTTTGGCACTTAGCCGCGGCCGCAACGGCATATCAGTGTCTTTCATTTCAGACATCTGGGTTATGCGTCGGAATTCCTATTGCGGTCGCCGGAACAGCGCACTCTAAATCCAGGTCGCAGCGCGAATTGCGCGCCGGCATCAGGTTATTCGCAGCCGTGGCGGCTGCAGCATGCGATAGGCCCTAGAAGCCTCGCGCGGTCGCCATGCACGGGAGGCTGTCAGAAGAAGGCTGTGATGACCAAGTAGATTCCAGCCCAAAGCACCGCATTTATGAGAAGTGCGACGAGGAGCTCCCAGTTCCACCTTCTCTGCGGTTGCAAGGAGGGACGATCGGCGCCGAAATGCTTGATCATTGGGGGCTTTGTTGCGCGCGAATGTACGTCTCATTGCGCTGAGCGCCGGCCAACAGAAATATGCCAAGCTTTGCATGCCTCCTATCACTCATAAGCTAGCAGTCCTCTCTTCATAGGGCGGTAGGAGAAACGATGTTCGTTGCGTCGCGACCACTCGGCCGATTGATTGCTCGTGTATCTTCGGAACGGCAAGGTCGCGTTCGGCCCACGCAGCAAGCTACATGCCAGAAGGTAGAACTGTCGGCAGCGCCTTTCATTTGATGGGTTGGTCAAACGGAGCCGCTGCGCGACGTCGGAGTCGCGACATTCCTGTCGGAAACAAAACCCGCATTACCGTGTGCAACGAACACCGGCGGCGACGCCGGTGATGCTGTGTTGAAGATGGGAGTTTGGCCTCCCGGAGCCGGCCTTCAGGGGCAGGCTTCAAACCACCTCATGCTGCCGCGTTCAAAAGGCGCGGTGGTGAGCGATGAGGAAAAAGGCGGTGAATGAAACCGTCAGGTAAGTGACAAGAAGATGAGTGCAAGCGAACCGCCGATGACGTATCGAAATGGGTTCAAGATGCTGTCAAGACGGGCGTGGGGTAGTAGCGCTCGGAGGAGTGTGGGCGGAGCCTGTTTACGGCCCACGCGGCAGCCGGTGCATAGGCGGCATGATCTCGTCACAGGCTTCAACACGGAACGTCGGAACCTGACGCAATGCGTCAGGGGCGGAGCAACCCGTAATAGTGAGGAAGCGGCTGTAATGGCCGTGGAGCAAAGGGGTTGCGTTATCCTGCCGGCGTCACTGCGCCAACCGGGAAGACCGGGAGGAGCACGGTGAACTCCGGCAAACCGTTGCCCATCACCAAGCGGATGGTGTGGGAAGCCTATAAGCTTGTGAAGAAGGGAAAGGCGGCGGGCGTCGATGGCCAGAGTCTCGAAGACTTTGCCGGCGATCTTGAGAACCACCGCTACCGGCTGTGGAATCGGTTGGTGTCAGGAAGTTACTTCCCGCCACCAGTGCGGCGGGTCGAGATTCCTAAGGCCGGCGGTGGGATTCGTCCTCTTGGCATACCGACGGTCGCGGACCGTATCGCCCAGATGGTGGTCAAACGGTGTCTGGAGCCGGTGTTGGATGGAGAATTTGATCCGGACTCCTACGGCTACAGGCCCGGAAAATCGGCCCATCAGGCCATAGAGCAGGCGCGTAAGCGGTGCTGGCAGCACGACTGGGTCGTAGATCTCGACATCAAGAGCTTTTTCGACACGATCGATCATGAACTCTTGATGCGCGCGGTCTATCGACACACGAAAGCTGACTGGATCCGGCTCTACATTGAGCGGTGGCTTAAGGCTCCGGTCGAGATGCCCGATGGATCGGTTCGGGCGAGGACGACAGGCAGGTCTCAAGGGGGTGTGGTCAGTCCAATCCTGGCAAACTTGTTCCTGCACTACGTGTTCGATGTTTGGATGAAGGGGTCTTATCCCCACATTCCGTTCGAACGCTACGCCGACGACATCATCTGCCATTGCCGCACGCGGCAGGAAGCGGAGGAACTCAAATCGGCGCTGGAACGACGGTTTGCTGACTGCCATTTATTGCTGCATCCGGAGAAGACTAAAGTGGTCTACTGCGCTGACAGCAATCGACGGCGGTCCTACCCGCAGATCCATTTTGACTTCCTGGGCTTTAGCTTCCGCCCCCGTATGGCGAAGAACCGGTGGGGCAGGATCTTCACCTGCTTCCTTCCGGGCGTGAGTCCGAACTCTCTCAAGGAGATGAGGGCTCGCATTCGAGGATGGCGCTTGCCTCAGCACTCGCCGCTTCCGCTTGAAGACATCGCGCGTAGTCTCAGCCCCGTCCTTCGGGGCTGGGATCAATACTACGGGCGATTCTACCCGACGGAACTGCGTAGGCTCTATGAGTACTTCGATGAGCGCCTCGGCGCGTGGCTTCGGTGCAAGTACAAGCAACTGAAGGGCCATCGGGGACGGTCGTTGCGGAAACTCAACGAGATGGCGAAGCAAAATCCAAAGCTCTTTGTCCATTGGCAAAAGCTTGGACGGGCTACGGTTGGATAACAGGAGCCGGATGATGCGAGAGTATCACGTCCGGATCTGTGAGCGGCCGAGGGTGAAACTCCCTCGGCCTACTCGACAGCAAAAGGTGAGCGCCTCGCGAGCGTCATGCCGTATGACCTTGCCCCGTGGACTTAATCCAGATTGAAGTTCGCTCTGGCCGATATGAGGACCAGAGCATGAAGCGCAGCCGCTTTACGGAAGAGCAGATCATCGGGATTTTGAAGGAGTACGAAGCTGGCGTGTCGGTTGCCGATCTGTGCCGGAAGCACGGCGTCAGCGATGCCAGCATCTACAAATGGAAAGCCAAGTTTGGCGGGATGGAGGTCTCGGAGGCCAAGCGGCTGAGGACGCTGGAGGATGAGAACACGCGGCTGAAGCGGCTTTTGGCCGATCGTGGACGCCCACGGGATGAGCGAACGGCGGGCGTGTAAAGCCATCGGCTGTTGCCGCATGACCATCAGATATCGGACGACCCGGGCGGACGACGCGGCCCTACGCCAACGCATGAGAGCGATTGCCGAGGTGCGCCGTCGCTTCGGCTATCGGCGCCTGCATGTTCTGCTCAGGCGGGAGGGCTATCTGGTCAACCACAAGAAACTGTTCCGGCTCTACCGGGAAGAGAGGCTCGCGGTCCGTCGCCGTGGTGGCCGCAAGCGGGCGCTCGGGACCAGGGCGCCGATGGTGGTGCCGATAGCGCCGAATGACCGCTGGTCGCTCGACTTCGTCTCGGACCAGCTCACCGATGGCCGCCGCTTCCGCATCCTGACCGTGGTCGACGAGTGCACGCGCGAATGCCTGGCGTTGGTGGCCGACACCTCACTCTCCGGCACCCGTGTGGCGCGGGAGCTGGACCGGCTGATGATTGAGCGCGGCAAGCCCAAAATGGTGGTCAGCGACAACGGCATCGAATTGACCAGCAACGCCATCCTGACATGGGCCGACCAGAGCCGTGTCGACTGGCATTACATCGCGCCCCGCAAGCCGACGCAGAATGCCTTCATCGAAAGCTTCAATGGCTGTCTCCGAGACGAATTGTTGAACGAGACGCTGTTCACGTCGCTGGCCCAGGCCCGCGTCGAACTCGGACATTGGCGGGCCGACTACAACGATACGCGACCTCACTCGCAACTCGGATGGAAAACACCATCGGAGTTTGCCTTCACCTGCAACCCGCGACGGGATCTGGCGCTGCGCTATGCCGATGGCTCCGCGCCAGCTCCCGCCGCTGCCACCGCCCAACCGAGCAAATCCAACAGCCGGGGCGAACTCAGGACCGGATAAAACTTGATGTGGTGGAACGGCCCGCTCCAACAGCATCAAAGTGCTAGAACGTGGTCGTTGTTCGAACGCCACAAAGGAGGGACCGTTCCGTGAAACAGGTTATCACCATCGGGCTGGATCTGGCCAAGCACGTTTTCCAGGTTCACGGGGCGGATGCCGAGGGCTCACCCGTGTTCAACCGGAAGCTACGGCGCAGCGAAGTTCTGCGTTTCTTTGAGAAGCTGCCAGCATGCCTGGTGGGGATGGAAGCATGCGGTAGCGCCCACTATTGGGCGCGCGAGATCGCAGCTCTCGGTCATGAGGTCCGGCTCATTCCGCCGGCTTATGTCAAACCCTTCGTCAAGCGTGGCAAGACGGATTCGGCGGACGCTGAGGCCATCAGCGAAGCGGTGACCCGAAAGACCATGCGCTTCGTGCCGATTAAGACGGCTGAGCAACAGGCTGCCGCGATGGTGCTGAAGACCCCGCGCTCTTCTAGTGCGGCAGCGAACGCAATCGGTCAACGCGTTGCGCGCGCATCTGGCAGAATTGGGGATCATCGCCACCGCCGGCCTGGCAAAGGTTGAGGCGCTGGTCGCAATCATACGGGATGAGACAGATGCACGCCTGCCCGCAGCAGCGCGCTTCGCGCTGATGGCTATTGCCGACGAGATTGAAGCTTCAGCCGACCAGATCGAGAGGCTCGAGCGCGCAATCGTCGCGGAGGCCAAGCACGACGAAGGACATGCGTCGGTTGACCACGATCCCTGGCGTCGGCGCCATTACGGCGGCGACCATCAAAGCGCTTGTGCCGGATCCCGGCGGGTTCAAGTCGGCTCGCCACTTTGCCGCCTGGCTGGGATTGACGCCGCGGCCTCATTCAAGCGGAGGCAAAGAGCGGTTGGGACGAATATCGAAGATGGGAAATCCAGAACTCCGCTCTATCCTCGTTGTCGGGGCAACGGCCGTCTTGCGGCTTGTCCGAAACGACGTTCGGGCGCGGCCGTGGCTGAAGGCGCTTCTCGCCAGACGCCCCTTCAAGGTTGCCGCCGTCGCGCAGGCCAATAAGACGGCGCGGATCATCTGGGCGCTCCTGGACAAGGGTGAAATTTATCGGCGTCCCGACCCATTGGCGATTGCCGCGGTGACGCAGTGACCGCCAAAACGATCTGACCGGCGCAGGCCGGCAGAGGGCGAGGTGCAACAACAGGCGATGAACCCATGGGACGAAATCCCGAAACGAGTGAAGCTACTGCCCCCAATGCGCTCAAGCGCGTAAACTTGATTTAGCTCCTCGTTCCGCGGATCTCATCGAGGCCAGCGGCCATATTGTGCCGCGCGCAAAGGCCGGACATATGACCGCACCGTTCCAATGTGTGAAATCGACTGAAAAAGCTCTTGCCTCGCGGGCCGTTCCACATATGGGGGCAAGGTCACGTAGCCAACGCGTTAAGGGCCGCATCTTAGTGAGGCCTATAAATCGAGCGATATTTGCAGTGGCAGCCAATGAGATCGGTTAATCATTGTTCCTGACCGTTAGCTGACGATCGAGGTCGCAGCGGTCCGCTGGATGTGCCAGCTAAGAAGTGCATTCCAGACGTCTGCGGCTATGTACGAGCCGATTTGGACGCCATAAAACTGAATGGTTTTCACATAATTGACGCATTAGGACTGTTCAGCCTTTGCGAGAAGGCCGCAAGGGATCAAGTACACTCCCGCAGAAGCAGCAATGTCGCCCGGAGCTATCTGGTGCGGCAACTGCGAGCATCATGAAGTCTGGATTCCGCCGCCAATAGGAGAGCATGGCATGATGAGGGACAATTCATTGAAGACGAGATGAGGCCTCAAGAGCCGCCGACTTCGCATGCTCAAGCGTGATGTGCGCTCTGCCGGCGATGAGCAGTGAATGCCTGGCACCGATCAAGACTGCTTCGCCGCGGAGAGGCTCAATGGCGGACTTACATAAGTAGCGGGAAGATTCGATCGGCGGGTCGCCTAACTCAACGTACAGATCGTGCCGCCGCCCGTCCTCAGGCAACCGGCGGCACCGAGCGCAATTCGAGCACCAGAGGCATAACTAGAGGAGCGTGAGTGATGATAGACATCTACCGCTTTTGCGGATGGTGCGTTGTAGAGTGGTTCAGGAAAGCTGGGCCGAGAATCGCGGAGGTTGACTTGTTGCGCGACAACGTCCTCTACGTAGAGTTCAGGGCTATCCGAGAGGCAAAGGAGCGGGCGTGCGAGCGCAGGTGGTAGACAAGCTGGAGGCGGGCCGGGTGCAGCATGGCCGGTTCGCGACTGCTCCGGGATCAGGCCCTTGCGGTCTCTTCTTTGTGCAGGGGCCTTGCGGGTGTGAACTAAAGATAAGTGCATTTGTCCGTCCTGGGTGGGAGCATGTCGCTGTTTCGACACCGCGGCGTTGTCCAAACTGGGAGGAGATGTGCTTTGTCAAAGACATGTTCTGGGATGAAGAAGAGTGCGTCATGCAACTGCATCCGCCACATTCGCGTTATGTGAATAACAGCCGATATTGCCTTCATTTGTGGAGACCCATTTATCGAGACATTCCGATGCCGTCTCCGAGCTTCGTAGGCGTCGTTGGATTGAGTCCCTCAGATGCGGCAACGTTGTTCGCGCGGATGAGCGCGACAGCATGACGGACTGAGTTTACAATATCCGAGCACAAGGTGAGGCCGAGCGGGTGCACAAGCACCGGTTCGGCGTCCCGATGAGAAGCGGGTGTATGTCAGGCTCGCTCGGCCGTTGCGGCGTGCAAGGCGGGCTGAGATGAAATGCCGCTGTCAAACAGGAGCAGCCTCAGAGCGAACAACAGCATCTCGCTCGCTGATAGCCGATCACGGGGCGAACTGGGGACGCGAATTGCGCGCTCTTTGGAGGCGAAGTTTTGGGCGCCGGGCGGCGCGGCACGATGAGGGTGAGATCGATCTCAAGCCCACGACCGAGCCTGGTTTGGTGAAGGCATCGTCTAACGCAGCCATCATCCTGACTGAAGCTGAAATTACACGAGCGCGACCTCTTTCACTGTGCAAGAGTCACTAGCTGGTCGGCCACCGCCTCACACCTGCAGCAGCGCCCGGAAGCTGGGACTGTCGCACAGCCAATTTGCCATGACGGCGATAGCTTCCCTAAGCTTGTGTGGTGGCCAGCTCCTCGTCAGTTTGCCGCGATATCGGTCGCAGGCAAGATGTGAGCAGCGCGCCCTCTGAGGAGACGCACGCGGAAGAAGCCGGTGAACCAGCATGTATAATCGAGTCGATGGCGAATACGCACATACTGAGCAAGCTGAGGAATCGAGTTGGCCCGCAGACGGTAGCGAATGTGCCCAAACACTCACCGAAATCGCGCGGCTGGAGAGCCTGGCGCCCGGCGAATTGTTCGATAGAATGGGGCTCTGCTTCAGCAAGCCGCATACCTCAGATGCAATCGATGATAGTTCAAACACCTCGGGCCTCAGCACATCCTCTCTGTCCTCCAGCTCCGAGTTATCCGTTGCCACTAGCCCTGTCCGTCCTCTGTTCGATTACAGGACGGCGGAATTGCCCCAAGCCAATGTCAGTGGAATCTGTGTTGGATTGGCCGCGGAGTGGCTCCTTGATCTCCCAAGCAGCGCTTCCTCCCGAATGGGGGTTCTGCTCCCGGGCACGGAAAATCACCGCTCGGCGGCAAGACGGCAGGAACAGTCTGAAAAGCTTAAGACTCAATTGAAAGAGGATAAGGCGGAAGGGTCTCACAATTTCCAAGCAAAAAGCACAATCTTGCGTGACGCCGGCCTAGAACCATCTGCTGAAGAGACGCGATATAGGTTTGGTACATCTTCGTGCATCGACAAGATCGTAAACGAGCTTGCGCAGGATCCATCCGTCCATTTGGTCAGCTTGAAATTCGTCCAACCTGGCGCCGGCACCCACACGATTGCAACGGCAACGTCGAATGGAACGACGATCCTCTCTGATCCTAACTATGGCGAATTTACTGTTCCGTCAGATCGGGTCGGAGGGTTGTTTAAGAGTCTTGCCGAGCGCTATAGCACCCTGAACAAACGTGATATTTCGGCGGTCGTCACACAAAGGATCAGGTATGGGCATCCCAATGCAACGGACCTTGCCCTATTCCCGCGCGCGGAACCTCATCGGTAGACACGAGGCAGCCGCATCGCCCGCCTTGTTTCACCCGCCGCGGTTTCTGTGGATGTTCAATCGATGCTCTCGATGGAAGTTCTCTGGAAGTAGTGCAGAGAGGGGAATGTTTAGCGACATAGGTTCGCCGGTCACTGAGGTTTGTGAGCCCCGCGCCATCGCGTGTCAGAGCAATCGCCTGCGCTTCCTCTCAGGCCGGACCGGCGGCCCGTTAGGCTAACCTCCTCGTAGGGTTGCGTTACCCGACGCCCAATCGCGCTCAGGGGGCCGGTCGGCAACCAAGCATCCACAGAGTCGGCACTAGCTGGAGCCGATCTGCTTCGGAATCACCGCCAGCCGCTTTTATAGTGAGCTCACCAACCAAATAGCTGCTGCCGGGGGCATCGGCTTGCCGTCGCACCGGCGCCTCAAAGCCAGTCATCGCTCGCCACGAGCTCCGCGACAATCCGCCTTCTCTCGTCGCTGGACTTGATTGACGGCTTCGGTGAGGACCTCATCCGCGATCTGACTCAGTGATATTGCAGCGCTGTGTTGTTCCAAGCTTCTCAATGGAATTGTGCGCCGAGCTGGAGCACTCTTTCACGGATTAAAGTGCCGAATAGTGCGAGTGACATCGCGAAGTTTGGACGAGGAGTTCCTGCGCGGAGCGCTCGCATGGGGGGTATTTAGCTAATTCGGATGACCGGCGCCCGGTAGCGTGGATCCGATTACGCGGGAAGCAGCGGGGGCGCTGGTCGGGTGGATGGATCAGACGCTGTCTCTGCCGCGCATGCGCGACTGGTTGAAGTTAGCAGGAGCGTGACTCGGCGCCGAAATCCCCACGCATACTCGGGGCGAGCGCTGTCCCTACCACGCGCCGCTAACTTCAAGAGTCATTGTACACCGAATAGCTGTCCAAAAGCTGACGAACCCGACGGCATGCATCCGGCGAGAGCGCCTGCGCGGGTTCATGCCCTGCTGCCTAGCACCCAGCCATCTGCCTAGTGGACGACCAACGTAAAATATCGTTAGCATAGACACATTCCATCCCCTCAGCGCGTCGTGCCGGACGCGGTCCTGTCGCCGCCAAGGAACGGTCACAAGCAAGTTGAGCCGGGGCCTGCCGCCGCGCACATGGATAGGCCGATAGGCCCATGGGCTGTATTCTTCGTCGACTGGCAGGCTACAGACCGCTCGCTGCAAAAAACCCTGACATTATCGCCAGGGTTTTGCATGCCATCGAGAATTTAAGGAGGCCGATCAGAAGTCCATACCGCCCATGCCGGGGGCCGCAGGCATTGCTGGACCAGCCGTAGCCTTCTTCGGCAGCTCGGCAACCATCGCTTCCGTCGTGATCAGCAGCCCGGCCACCGAAGAGGCGTTCTGGACCGCGATGCGCACGACCTTGGCCGGGTCAATGATACCCTTGGAAACGAGGTTGCTGTACTCGCCTGTCTGGGCGTCGAAACCAAAAGAGTACTGCTCGTTGTCGAGGACCTTGCCGACTACGATCGAACCGTCCTCGCCGGCGTTGATTGCGATCTGGCGGGCCGGCCAGGACAGCGCCTTACGCACAATCTCGACGCCGGTCTTCTGGTCGTCGTTCTCGGTGCGCAGACCCTTGAGCTGCTCGGAGGCACGGAGCAGGGCGACGCCGCCACCCGGGACGATGCCTTCCTCGACTGCCGCGCGGGTCGCATGCATCGCGTCATCGACGCGATCCTTGCGCTCCTTCACCTCGACCTCGGTCGCGCCGCCGACGCGGATCACCGCGACGCCGCCTGCGAGCTTGGCGAGACGCTCCTGGAGCTTCTCACGGTCGTAGTCCGAGGTGGTCTCCTCGATCTGCGCCTTGATCTGGGCCACGCGCGCCTCGATGTCGGCCTTCTTGCCGGCGCCGTTGACGATCGTGGTGTTCTCCTTGTCGATCATCACCTTCTTGGCGCGACCGAGCATGTTGAGCGTGACGTTCTCGAGCTTGATGCCGAGATCTTCCGAGATCGCCTGGCCGCCGGTCAGGATCGCGATGTCCTGCAGCATGGCCTTGCGGCGATCGCCGAAGCCCGGAGCCTTGACGGCCGCGACCTTCAAGCCGCCACGGAGACGGTTCACGACCAGGGTCGCGAGCGCTTCGCCTTCGACGTCCTCGGCGACGATGACCAGCGGCTTGCCGGTCTGCACCACGGCCTCGAGCAGCGGCAGCAGCTCGTTCAGCGAGGAGAGCTTCTTCTCGTTGATGAGGATGTAGGCGTCGTCCATCTCAACGCGCATCTTGTCGGCGTTGGTGACGAAGTAGGGCGAGATGTAGCCGCGGTCGAACTGCATGCCCTCGACGACGTCGAGCTCGGTCTCGAGCGATTTGGCTTCCTCGACGGTGATGACACCCTCGTTGCCGACCTTCTTCACCGCGTCGGCGAGGAATTTGCCGATCTCCTGGTCGCCGTTAGCCGAAATTGCGCCGACCTGGGCGATCTCCTCATTCGAGGTGACCTTCTTGGAGTTCTTCTGAAGGTCCGCAACCACAGCCTCGACCGCAAGGTCGATACCGCGCTTGAGGTCCATCGGGTTCATGCCGGCGGCAACCGACTTGGCGCCTTCTCGCACAATCGCAGCGGCCAGGACGGTCGCGGTGGTGGTACCGTCGCCAGCAGCATCCGCAGCCTTCGAAGCGACCTCACGCACCATCTGGGCACCCATGTTCTCGAACTTGTCGTCGAGCTCGATCTCCTTGGCGACTGCAACGCCGTCCTTGGTAATTCGAGGTGCGCCGAACGACTTGTCGAGCACGACGTTGCGGCCTTTTGGACCGAGCGTGACCTGCACGGCGTTGGCGAGAATGTCGACACCGCGCAGCATACGGTCCCGCGCGTCTACTCCGAACTTCACTTCTTTGGCTGACATACAAAATTCCTTCAGTCCCTATTAATTCATCCTTTGGCGCGCCCGATGGGCTCTCCTCAGGAGGGGTGAGCTGCGAGCTGTGAATTAGGCGGCTTTCTTCTTGGAGAAGACATCGGTGAGAACACCCATCACGTCGCTCTCCTTCATAATCAACAGGTCTTGCCCATCGATCTTGACCTCGGTGCCGGACCACTTGCCAAACAGCACGCGATCACCGACTTCGATGTCGATCGGAATTAGCTTGCCGCTATCATCGCGGCCTCCCGGGCCAACTGCAACGACTTCGCCCTGCGATGGCTTTTCCTTGGCAGTGTCGGGGATGATGATGCCGCCGGCGGTCTTCTCTTCTGCGTCGATGCGCTTGACCACGACGCGGTCGTGAAGCGGACGGAATTTCATAGAGGTCTCCTGAGCGTGTGAACAAGTTGAAGTTAGGCACAATGTGACAAGCAGCCCGTAGCAAGAGTCAGGCCAGAAATGCGCTAAGCGATCTGCCCTTCCAGTACTGCTGAAGCATTCAGCGGCTGCGATTGTGTTGTCCAGAAGCAAACGCGCAGAGGTGCACCAGCCCGCCCGGCTGTCGTGAAAATGACATTGCGTTTCTTCGAATACTGCATTGATCCCGGGAAGACTTCAACGTTGCTCCGGTGGTCGTTGAACAGGTCGAAAGGCCTCGCGTGTTGGCGGCGGTGCTGGCATTGCACATGATTGCCTGACGGCACCATCTAGCAGCTGTGGCGGGCAAAGCGTGCGGTCCACAAACGGTGTCCAGCGGCGGTGCTCAAACCCTACTGACTTCACCCTGGTCATCGTGCCGGCAGCACTTGAAGAAATTTGCGCGCGCCGCGAAAGCTTGATTGCGCCGGACATCGCGCACCGCGGTGCTTTCACCGGCCGCGTTCCTCGCCGGCGATTCCGCGGAAGAGATTGACGGGAGCTACTATCTGAGATGGCGGCCATCAGCCGACAGCGCACATTTTTGCGCAATTGTCATCGAGATGAGGGGCTGTTGCTATGCATAAGGGGCCACTCTGCTCGGCACGTGCCATAGATCATATCCGGCAGGTGGCGCTTGAACGAAAGCGTTCTTTCGGCCGGCGAAAAGCCAGGACGGCGATCTAACTCACTGAGGCCGCATTTTCCGGCGATAGGGTCGAGATTGCATCGCGAGGTGCTCGATAGATTCCCTCTACTTGATGTCGATGGCATCCAAACAGCTGTCGAGGATCGAAGGGATTGGCGGATATAAGAGCAATATACCTTGATATACGTTGTGCAGCTGCTTCCGGCGTGTGATCGGCTTCCAAGTCGAAATTCATCCGATCTCCGCGCACCATGGAAGAGCATCTGTGTCATCCGTAGAAGTACATCAGCACATCGTCTCACTTCTGCAGAAGCCGAATCCCGTCATCCTGGATATTGGCTGCAATGATGGGACTGATACGCAAAAGTTCCTCGAGCTGTGCCCGCAACCCGAGCTTTACTGCTTTGAGCCCGACCCCCGAGCGATCGCGCGCTTCAAGAAGAAGCTCGGTCCATCCCTCAATAAGGTGAAGCTGCTAGAAATCGCCATCAGCGACCGAAACGGGACGATCGACTTCCATCCGAGTAATGCAGATGGGGATGCGAAAGATTGGGACCTGTCCGGCTCAATACGCCGCCCAAAGAACCATCTTACCGAGTATGATTGGGTCCGGTTTGATCGGCCTGTCTCGGTTGAAACACGGCGGCTGGACGACTGGTGCAGCGAAGCCAAATTGGACGGAGTCGATTTCATCTGGATGGACGTTCAGGGAGCCGAAGCCGACGTTATCGCCGGCGGCATGCGGACCTTGAGCAACACGCGCTTCATCTACACCGAATATAGTGATCGCGAGCTCTACGAAGGGCAGTTGAGCCTGCAAGCCATTCTTAGCTCATTGCCATCATTTGAAGTGGCGGCTCACTATCCGCGCGCAGTGGAAGGTGATGTATTGCTCAGGAATACGCGTGTCTAGCAGCTACTCAGATCTAGCGTCTCATTCATGCAGCGCCTGATCAGCGTACTCTGTGATGGCCGTAGCTGCACAACGGTGATCGTCAAGGCGGGCGGCTATCGTTAGCCCGATTGGTGTGCGGTTTCGAGCCGGCGTGAACGCCAGCCGGTCCATAGGGAGCGGCCAGCGCCATGGTAGTCAGCGGGTCCATCCGATCCTGAGGAGCTAAGGCCGTGGTGCCGTGGCGATCGAACAGCCGATGTAGCAGCAAGGCGTTCGCACATTCATGACGTCGCTTCGTCGGTTCCGCTCTACCGGCAGTCGCCAGGATCTACTGCCGATCACGCCAAACCATCGCGCGGCCTCATCGGCGCGCCCCAAACCGGTCTAGCTTGCTAATGTCACTCCATCCCAACGGCAGAGGGCTGGCTGTATTGGAGGGCTGACATGGGTCTCTTCAGCCGGAAGATGGCCGGTTAGGCGATGCGCGATCTCATGCGGCCGCAGCGTCTCTTCCGCGCCGTCGATGCCGATCCGCCAGCCGCGGCCAAGAGCCAGATTGATCCATCATTCCGATGGAGGTGCACGGTACGCTTCACATCAATGTCGTACTGCCCTTGCCAGTGTCGGCGTGCCGCATCGATAAGCGCAAGGTTGAGTGCCAGGATATTGCGCCGTGCAGTGCTGCACGGTGCGCCCAGGCGGCACAGCCCGTGAGAGTCGAGCCCCGTCGCTCGGTGATTTGGAAAGTTCGTGGGTTGCCGTTGCGCAGAAATTCAGGTCGATCCCGCTCGGCAATCCATTCGCGTGGCCTGTGGTTTGCCCGCGCCTGATCCCTTTACTTCATGGAAAGCCGGGCTGTATTGCAGTTCCGAGCAGGGCGAGGCCAGCACTCTGAAGCGTTCCCTCGTTTAAAGCTGCGTGCTGGGCAACCACGAAGCTGTCGCACATGGCGCGTGCTAGGTTGCTGCTGGTATAGAGCGCCTCAGTTCCAGCAAGACCGCTCGAGATCCTGCAGACCTCAGCGCCCTGCCGCGCGGCGTTCGTCGCGGCGAGCCGCACTTGCATCGTGGTGCTCAGATTTACCCCGCCCGTGAGCGCTTGCTTCCACAGCTCTTCCGTGGCCTCGTAAAAGAAGGAACGAGCGGAACGTAGCATAGATTCGGCTTTGGCGATTTCAAGTTGGACATAGCCGCGCTCAGCCATCACGGGCGCTCCAGTGATCGAGGCGCGGCTTCCGGCCATGGCGATCACCTCGTCTATTGCGGCTCGCGCAATCCCGATGCCGACGACCGCATGCGCCTGCGCAGCGAAAGCGACGGACGGATAACGATAGATCGGCCCATCAAGTGTTGCCGGACCGCCGCGGATCAAGGTCCATTGCTCTGGCACAATGACGTCGCTGACGACAACGTCGTGGCTTCCGGTGCCTCGTAGTCCGATGACGTCCCAATTGGGCCGGATTGTCACCTTCTCTGCCGGAATCACCGCTACACGCGGGAGGTCTCCGGCCGGATCGTCTTCCAGTTTTATACCAACTCCTATCAAATCCGCCCCGGGCGAGCCGCTAGCGAATGGCCACACGCCGTTCACGACAAATCCGCCGGCGCATCGCCTGGCGGGCTGGAGCGGGAAGAGCGCACCCGCCAATACGACGTCAGGTCCATTGGCGTACACTTTTCGAAGCGTGTCGTCCGGAAGAGCAGCGAGGTAGCGAGCTCCATCCCCGAAGCTGGCGACCCAACCGGCGGATCCGTCGGCCTCGGAGATGCGCTCGATCTGGCGGCAAAATTCGGCTGGTGTTCGCTCCTCGCCGCCGAATCGCTTCGCGACCATAGCCCGATAGATACCGATGCGCCTGAAGCCGTCGATGATCTCTTTTGGAATTTCCTGCGCGGGGCCAAACTCGTTGCGACGCGCACGGATCTCGACAAGTAGCGGCGACAGATTATCCCAGGTCGCAGCCGCGGTGTGGGATACAGGACATTGCTTTTCGGGTGAAGCGTTCATAGATCGTCCTCCGCGTCTTGTGCCGACCATGGTCGTGCGTCAGCCATTGACTGCGCACGGGGCGAAGCTGGGTGATACGATACCGGCTGGAGGACATTCTCAGAGCTGTCGCAGTTGATATCGCTTGCATGAGATTGCGCACGGTAGCTTCCCAATTTAAGGGCCGGGAAGCCAGACTGAGATGTAGCTGTTGCCGTTGCATGGAGGCTGGCCGGCAAAACAGCCGGTAGACGGCGGCGCGACATCGGCCCGTGGTTGCCGGGCTGGATCTCCGGCGGCTGGTCGGGGGGGCATGCGATGTCATGTCTTCTCCATGGACGTGTGCTCATACGTCGGACAAGCCGGGTCGAGCCAAGTTTGGAGTTCCTGAGCTATGCTCGGGAGGGCGCTCAAGCCTGCGACTTAGTTTTCCATCGTCTCAGCAATCGGCGTGCCATTAAGCATGTCTGCCGGCCTTGTCCGAATCTCGCGAGATCATTCCGCCGCGCCGTGCCACACATGCTCGTGTCTTCGTGTATACTTTCCGCCAATGTCATTGACTCAACAAGCCGCAAGCAAACCGACAGAAGCGGACCTCGATCGCCGACCGGCCAGATTCAACGTTAGTGCCAAAATTAAGACCCGCTCCGATCTCCCGATGCTACCAACAGCCCAATAGCTGTTCGTGCGACTGCGGGGAGCGCCTGGTTAGAAGCGGACCTCCAGACAGCTGGTGTTCAGCAAACGCACGGAGCTCAAGACGCTGAATTACGCGATCAAATCTGTTCGAGGCACTGCAAGAGTACCCGGCTCATGCAAGCAAAGACAAGGCGCGCTTCGAAGAGGCCCCGGGGAGCTTAGGAGGCTCGTTGCAGCACACGAGCCGTCTACCTTCTGTCCTACAGGACGCAAGAAATTCGGGCAGAATTCTGACCTGTCGACCTCTTTTGCAGCCGCCGGCGCCTCCCTCTTCGGCGGTTTTCCAATGCTGAGATTTTGGCCGAGCTTGCCAAATTCGCGCAGCATGCCTGCGCCACGAGCGTTACGACTGATGAGGGATCCACGTTCTGAAGCTAGTCTTCTGTTTCCTACTGAGCGACGCCGTGGTTGAAGAGCTTGCTTGCCAAATCTATCGGGTGTTAGATGATTTCTGGCTGGCAGACGCGGTGCGCAACATTTGAATCATTGTTCTGGTATTCGCCTGGGCGGACAAATCTGGCACAACTTACTGTGTCCGCAGCGACTAACAACCTGATGGGTTTCGCGTACACGCTATGCAATTTGCGAGCTGCCAGTTTCGTCTCGTGTCGAACTCGTTATGGAGGACGGATAGTAAATTGTCCAAAGCGGGCGGGTCGCGCGACTGTGTGCAATATCAGGCAGCGCATGCGAGATCGTGGTGAAAACAACCATGCTTTCAACGGCCTTATCATTGCGGGCCGGGTCCTTGGCGGCGAACGAGACTATCATAACGAATGATGGCAGTCCTGCTGGTTGTTCTATGTGATCTGCAGCCCTGGCTGAGCTTGGTGATAAAGCAACACCATTCATGGCGTGCTCGATCGGAGCTAGAAGATCTCAGGATCGTCGCCGGCTCTGGAGTTCACAGCCAGGCAATGCGCTTCATCGCTATCTGCTACCGGAACCACGCTATTGGGTTTGCAACTCAATATGGAGGCATGAACGCTGTCGGACGCGTTAGGTGCGTTTCTTGATGCTCGCCGCGTGTTGCTAACATGAGTAGGTAGAACATGAGGAGAATCAAGACGCCACGCATACCGAAGGACTTCCCGAAGTGATCATTATTATGGAGCGGATGGTATCCGGGGCATTTGTCGCAGACGGTGGACCAAACAGCGGAACGGAAGGGCCGTATCACACGGCAGATGATTCGCCTCGGGTGTGAATGTGCTAGCGTCAGCTGACAATATCGACCTTACCGGTGCCGATCCGATACAGGCCTCCGACGACTTTCAGCCGGTTCTGCTCAACTGCAGCCGTCAGAATCGGGCCCGTCGATCTGAGTTTGTTCACATTGTCGATCACATTTTTTCGGGTTGCGTGGGCGGATATATCGCCGGCTTGCCCTAGAGATGCGTTCACCGCGGGAGCAAGTGCGGTCACCAGGGATGAAATGTGCCCTGGCGGCGGCTTATCTTGATGGAGCGACTTGATCGTAGCGTCTATCGCGCCGCAATGATCGTGGCCTAGTACGAGGATTAGCGGCGTGTTCAGTACTGCGACCGCATATTCCATACTGGCGAGCGTATCATCATTAGCGAAGTTGCCGGCGACGCGGCAGACAAACAGATCACCGAGCCCGCTGTCGAACACAAGTTCGGGCGCCACGCGAGAGTCGGCGCAGCTCAAAACCGCCGCATATGGATTTTGGCCTTCGACCAAAGCCGAACGCTCGCGCCTGAAATCGTCGGCTCGCGATGTACCCTGGACATAACGATCGTTTCCCATCAGCAGCCGCTTCAGGGCAGCATCTGGCGACAGCAGGTTATCTGGCTTGGGCGTGCCTTTTGCTTCCCTTGCATCGGCAATTTTATTGCCGAATCGTAGGAAAACTGTCGAAGCAGCAAACAACAACAGCGAACGGCGCGAACGCGCAGTGCTGGTTAAATGGTTCATATTTGGAGAATTGGCTGCATGCATGTGTCGCCTCATCGCACGGCCTTACGCCACCCGGTGGCTTCGGCTTCCGCTTCGCTACAAAGCCAGCGTTCGCTGCGCTTCTTCGTCATATCGATTAGTTCGTAGCTGGCTTGCCCTGGCAGGTGATAAATCCGCTCGCCGCTGCGCTCGACAGTGCCTTTTATCAGGCACTCGGGGGACGGTGGTTCCGACAGCAGGACTGATCCGAGCAGTACTTCCTGCGCGTCGATCGGAACCGACCACGCGCCGATGATCATCGTGCCCTTATTGCGGCGAGGCCAGTCCCACGGAGCGATGAACGCTCCCGACCACAGTCCGGCATGGGCTGTGCTTGCCGACAACTCATAGACAGCGTGAGATGCAGCAGCCGATAGTGCCCAGCCCGAGCGTACCATCCAGACATTCACATTCTCGCCTTCGATGAAGCAGTTACCGAGGGCTCGTCTGTACTCATCGACTCTCTGGGTGTGACAATCCCAGGTTCGCCCATTTGAATGCTTGATAAGCTCGTCGCGAGCAGCTACGCCGCAGGCCCATTTGCGACCGTTGGTGTCGAGACAAATCTGGTCCGTCTCAGGAGCTTCGATGCCTGAGAGCCGAACGTTGGTTTTCTCGATCTCGATCGTATTGCCGTCGAGGATGCGCGGAGCACCGCTGAGCGTCGCGGCGCAGACCGGAGATGTGACGAGAGCGAGCAATGCGAACATAATTCCGCGGTTCACCGACAATAACCTTTCGCTCCTGATCCACGTTTCACGCACGATACGGTGCCGATACATTCGACTGCTTGACAGCATTATGTGCGTTATTCCGCCGGCATTTCCGAGCGCTCTATGAGCGCTTCGCCGGAACGCGAACCTACGGCCTGACGCTGCGTAAGGATCAAGTGATTTCTTCGGGGCGGGCGGCGGTATTCTTCGAGCATCGGCTCTCTCACTAGGACCGCGCTGTACCCTCCACCTGAGGGGGAAATCCTCGCGGGCGGGCCGAACGGGCGATGCTGAACAAACCCGAACCCCGGAATGTTGTGTTTTGCAAAAAAGGAGACCGACTATGAAGCGCCGGCGCTCGCGGTGGAGTCAGGCGTTGAGGAGCAACCTTGTTCTGGTCGGCCACGGCTCCCAGCGGCAATCTTGCCGCTGCCGACGGTTCTGCGATGAAATTTCGCATTTCACACGAAAAGATGTGAAAAATCTTGTCTGGCTCGCTCTGACCGATTTAGAAGAAGACGCAATGGAGTTCAGCGTAGACGCCCGCGCATAACTTAGCTCCTTGCGCGAGCAAACCGCGCAAATCCGATGCCTTTTCCGCCCGGCAGGATGATCGTTGATGTCGACCAGGGCAGGTGGAGCACAGTTATAGAAGTGTTTTCCATGCTTCGAAATCCGGATCTATGACGTGCAGACGAATGGGTGCCAGATAAGCTAGGGCCGAGCCAGTCTGGTCCTCGACGTTCTTGCGTACGGCTCTGAGCTTCCCGGTCTGCACGCTCCGAAATGCGCAAGCGCCCAGCGGTATGCTGGGTTGCTACCGGTGAACGGTTTCCGGTAACTTCCTCGCCGGCTTCGTCTCAGCACTCATTTCCTGGTGCCTTCGACGTTGCTACGCAAACTGATGTCCTCACACCGGGTGGAGTGAAGGCGGGAAAACCACATCTCGCAAGCTCGTGCGCGCCGCTGACACTAGGCGGAACAAACGGAATCGCGCGGCCCGACCTTCTTGCGACGGGACGGACTGCTGCGAGAAAGGCACCCGGACCGTTGCGGATGCTAAAACAAAGCAAGTGTAGAGCGCGTATGTCTTGCAATAGGTTCGAGGCGCTCCGCCACTGCGGCAAGATGTTGCTCTGCGGCGGTTTACTCAGGCCTTGGCTCTCCTAAGTCTTCCTCTTCTTTTGGCTCGGTGCGTTGGAACCAGGAGCCAGGGGGAAATTTCGCGATGCGTTTGGCAAAGGAGGATTGTGGCTCCCAATCCTGTCCTTCTCTCTTCTCGAAAGTGATGACCCCGTTGTGTGTAAAATAACGTGGTCCTTGGATACTACAATTCACCAAGAGCAGAACGCGCCACACGCCACCCTTCTCGGCCGGTTTATCATTCCGCTTCGGTAAGTAGTCCACTCCAACTGGTTCAATGATAGTGCAGCGGCCCTGCCGCAGAAGATCGCCGAGCCGGCCTTGCGGGGTAGTCACAAAGTTGAAGTTGGCCGGATCATGCAGAAAGCGAAGATTTGCGTCCCTTTCGCCATCTGCGACTTCACTGGCGATTAGGGAGAGCGCCAGGGCGCGCCAGCCCAATTCCATCGGCTTCGCATAAGTCGACGCAAGTTCAAGCGTGCCGTCGAGGGCGATCTTCCAGGCGATAACGTACTGTTCGTCCGATTTGTTGTCCCGGTGTCTGGTCCACGAAACGAAAATAAAGTCGTTTTGGCCAAGTTCAACAACGCCCCACATTTGAGGCACGAACTGTGCCACCTTCGAGACATTGGAGATAATTTGTTCTATCGTCTCACCATCTTGCGCTCGCCAAGTTGACTTCAGTCGTTCGACCAGGGGACTGTCGCTGGCCCGAATATTATTGCTCATGGCAGCCGGCCAGGCGAGGCAGATTAAAAATCCGACCACGCTAAGCCATAGCGCGGGTCTTCCAGGCATTCTCTTCATAACCCTCGGCCTATCGCGTTTCATCCAAATATCTTGTGAAGCAGGCAACCTCGAACCTGCTATGCCATCGCAAGAAGTTTACGGGGATGCACCCGCTAGCTGTCCCGCGCGAGCAGGCGCTCCCCTCTATGTCATGCGCAGCTAACTTCCCCGGCAGCGACTGCGTCAATTGGCTGAGCTGGACCTGCCCAGAGGAGGAGACTGGGCATTCCGAGGGTCTGCATTCTTCGTGCCAGGCAATAGGCGGAAAATTTCACGGAGTTTGTGTCACTCTTGTCGACTTTCCGACCTTTGCATGTTTTCGATGTTTCTGTTTGGCGTATCCGCCGCAGCTTGTGCATCCATGTCCCGCACCGGATATTTAGCAGAAGAGTTGAACGCCTCGATGCCGGATGCCTGTGGACGGAAGTGGGTTTGCCGCCATTGAGCTGTGTGGTTCGCTATCGTGCCGCCCGCGTTCGAGCTGCGTGATTGCCAAGCACCAAGCCGGCTTGATCCCAGCTCTGAAGTCTGGGTGGCACGCAAATCAACCCCTCGCCAGTTGCTAAATTTCGCCACGTGCCTTGGCCTATTCGCCGCAGATCCTTTAGTTGAGCGAAGAGCTGGCTAGCTGAGGTGCTGGGCGAACCTCTGGAAATCGCAAAGCCGCATTGAAAGCGCTCTGATATAACGTCGGTACTCCCGCCGGCAGGCTGCTTCTGTCCCTTTCATCAATTTAGCGTGCGGCTCCGCCTCAAGGCAGCTCCGATGCTTATCCGGCATCTGAGAAGGATATGTCTGATTATGGCATCTCTGATGAGAGAATGTTTCTAGATGGTGAAGTCACAGAGATGCACGGTCATTCGGCTAGCGGATGTCGCAGATTAGCTTGCACATAATCTGAGAGGTTGACGGAAGAGTTCTCCTGCCGATAATCCAAGTCGTCGAGGTTCTCCGGTTCCCATTGATCCGGAGCTAAGAGGGAAGCCGGTGCAAATGCCGGCTCTGCCCCCGCAACTGTGAGCGGCGAGCCGCTGTCCGACGATGTCGCTGAAGCCTGCACGGCTTCGGGAAGGCCGGACAGCAGCGATGACCAGCAAGCCAGGAGACCGGCCCCGACAATATATTGGTCCACGGGCGGGGTGTCTCGGTGGTGCGCCAAGCAGCCGTCGCACGCGCGACTTCTCCTGCCTGCGTCCGCCATGGCCTTTGTCCCCAACAGGGGTTAACGCTATGTCTCCTCTCTCTCTTCCAGTTGCTACGCTCGGAACGCCACGCATCGGCCCAAGGCGTGAGCTCAAGCTCGCTCTAGAAAGCTACTGGGCTGGAAAGATTAGTGAACAGCAGTTGCACGAAGACGCATTCGGCCTACGCGCAGCGAACTGGGCTCGTCAAAAATCGCTCGGCGTCACGATCATTCCGTCAAACGACTTCTCGCTGTATGATCAGGTGCTCGATACAAGCGTCATGGTTGGCGCAATCCCGGAGATCTACGCCGCGAACGGAGAATCCGTTTCGCTCCAAACGTACTTCGCCATGGCCCGCGGATCGCAATGCGGCGAGCAGGATGCGAGTTGCGCCCAGAGCCCGCGGGGATCTGGCGTGCCCGCGCAGGAAATGACCAAGTGGTTCGATACCAACTACCACTACATGGTTCCTGAGTTTTACCGGGGACAGGCGTTCAGACTGTGCTCTCGCAAACCCGTCGAAGAGTATGAGGAAGCGAGGGCTCTTGGCTTTCAGACCCGCCCTGTCCTGATCGGGCCGGTCACATTTTTAAAGCTCGGCAAGAGTACCGATAGTGCGTTCCAGCCCCTCTCTCTCCTCGATGATCTGATACCCGTCTATATCGACCTTCTGCATGAATTAGCCAAACGAGGGGCAAGTTGGGTCCAGTTTGACGAGCCCTGCCTGGTCCTTGATCTGGATGAGGCGGCGCGAAATTCGTTGCTGCACGCCTATAACCGGTTCGCAAAGGAGGGACCCGCTATCAAGATCATGCTTGCGAGCTATTTCGGCGCCCTAGGCGACAATCTGGATACTGCCTTGAGCCTGCCAATTTCCGGTCTGCACGTCGATTTGGTTCGAGCGCCAGAACTATTGGATCAGATCGTTGCTGACGGCCGAAGTGATCTCGTCATGTCGCTCGGTGTCATCGACGGCCGGAATGTGTGGCGGTCGAACTTGCCGTCGCTCCGTCAGCGGCTGAAGCCCTCGATTGCGAAGCTTGGCAGGCACCGTGTACAGCTCGCTCCATCCTGCTCGCTGCTTCACGTGCCGGTCGATGTTGAACTCGAGACCGGGCTCGCGTCCGACGTCAAGAGCTGGCTTGCTTTCTCGGTTCAGAAGATGCGTGAGCTTGCGATCCTGGCGCGGGTACTCGCAGGCGACCAGAATGTTGGGCTAGCTCTTGCCGAGTCGGAATGCGCTGCGACTGCCCGCCGGACCTCGCCGAAGATCCATAATGCCAACGTCGCTGTCCGAATGAGGGCGATCGATCAGACGATGCGCCAGCGCGCCACCCCGTTTGCCCGTCGTTCCGAGATCCAAAGGGAACGCTTTGGACTACCGGCTTTTCCCACCACGACGATAGGATCGTTTCCGCAGACCACAGCGGTGCGAAATGCTCGCGCGGCGCATGCGCGAGGTGCGATGAGCGAGGAGCAATACGACAGGTTCCTCAAAGAGGAGATAGCCCGCGCCGTACGTTGGCAGGAGGACATCGGTCTTGACGTCCTCGTTCATGGCGAATTCGAGCGTAATGACATGGTGCAGTACTTCAGCGAGCAACTCGCCGGCTTCGCATTTACAAGGAATGGATGGGTTCAGTCCTATGGTTCGCGCTGCGTTAGGCCCCCGATCCTGTTTGGCGATGTAGTGCGGCCGAAGCCGATCACCGTGGAATGGTGGCGCTACGCGCAATCACTAACTAGTAAGCCGATGAAGGCGATGTTGACCGGACCGGTGACGATCCTGAACTGGTCGTTTGTTCGCGATGATATTCCTAGAAGCGAGGTCTGCCGTCAGCTTGCGCTCGCGATGCGCGATGAAGTCCGCGATCTCGAGAATGCCGGTGCGGCGATGATACAGATCGACGAAGCTGCACTTCGCGAAGGATTGCCATTGCGCCGGTCGGACTGGAAGGCATATCTCGATTGGGCCGGAGATTGCTTCCGCATCTGCTCATCGGGCGTTACCGATCAAACGCAAATCCATACACATATGTGCTACTCAGAGTTTAACGACATCATCGGTGCGATCGCTGCAATGGATGCGGATGTCATTTCAATCGAGACGTCGCGATCGAAAATGGAGCTGCTGGATGCGTTCAGGAGGTACGAATATCCAAATCAAATCGGACCGGGCGTGTACGACATTCACTCTCCGCGCGTTCCCGAGACGGACGAAATGAAGGAGCTGATCGTGCTAGCTCGGACGCGCTTGCAGGATTCTCAGCTCTGGGTCAATCCGGACTGCGGCCTAAAAACGCGCAAATGGGAGGAGGTTCGGCCTGCGCTCGCCAACATGGTCGCTGCCGCGCGCGAACTGCGCGCTGCATCCGATCCGCAAATCCGTTGATCCCGAGCTCCGGTCTGTTCTCGACAAAGCTAATTGGGTTATGGTGATTTACGCTTTCCACATTATCGAGGCTATCCTTGCCGCTGACAAAATGCCCGGTCCACTTCGTGGACCGGGGAAGGTACGGTCTCGGAGAAAAGATGGTGACGCGTTACGCTAGTTTCGTCGGCCGCGGGAGAATTGCCGGCTGCTCGATCAAGGCGACGACATTCGCCGAAAATCTGCGACCCATTCAAGCAGAAGTGCCGCAGCTCAATCATGCCATGGTACGCGGCCGTCTAGGCTGTGATTTGTCGCTCATGGGCACGTTGGCAACGGCCGCGACAGCAATGAGAAAACTAATGCTTGACGGACACCGCAAGGCACCGGCGCGGATTCGGTCCGCTCGGAGATGCCGTCAGGCTCCCTCAATCAATCCACGCTAGATAGTTTCCGAAGAGAGGACGTCAAAGGCACTCCGTACCCCAACTCACGCCAATCCATTTGGAATAACGGCTATCCGGGCCAGATACGCCAATGCGTCGGCCGCACAGCGATTTGCTCTCCGGTATTCGCGTTGATCCATCCGCCGAAGATCCGGCGGCAAGGAAAGACCACCCGGTGAATTGAATTACCCTCGATCACGGCAATCTCCAGATCCTGATCGAAGGGCGGCGCCTTTCCAAGCTGCTCCCATGTCAGATCATTAGATGCTGGGCGGTGTTCATAGCTGCGGGGTGACAAATTCAGATAACCTTGTTAACACCGCGCACATCGCTTGGGTTCTGCGCGGACGGGCCCAAGCCGATAACGTTCGGATGGCCCGCGTTCTCGATCGCGTCAGCCGCGGCGGAGGGCTATCGGCCATGCGCTGTTGTGACGAAACATGATCCGCTCGCGAACTGAAATATTTAGATCTGCGCCACGAAACGACATCTGAGCTTTGGTCGAATTGATTTGGATCAGCTCAAGGCCTCGGCCGTTGATATTTGTAGCTGTGCTGCACAAGTTAGACTGGACTCCAGCTCCAGTAATCCGGCCCGGAGCAGGGTAAATGGTCCGGCCGTCTGTCATATCACGTCCCTTGTTGGTGAGACACATCTCCTTATCCTCCGGCGTCATCGTGTTGGTTGTGTGTGGGGGGCCTCCCTCACGCGCGCATTTTCTTAACACCGTTAGATGGGCGGCATCGCTCTGAGCCCATAGCAGGGCCGTCCCGCAGGCCGATAAAGTAGATGCCGTCGCAAGTCGGCGCAATTTATCATGTGGCCGGTCATTGGCCGCCGCGCGGCTGCGGCTGCGTCTGGTAGCAGTCCTAGGAACGGCAGCGGGTACCCGGGCAAGAAAGCATCATGGGCGTCAAGCATTTCGGTCCGCCGTGCGTCTGACCTTACTAGAAGACCACTTCTATCAGAGGCAGCCGCTGCAGCATTGATGCTTGTCAAAAAGTTGTGCGCGTCCGGGATC
The DNA here is from genome assembly GCF_038965675.1 of Bradyrhizobium sp. B039. Classification (NCBI taxonomy): domain Bacteria; kingdom Pseudomonadati; phylum Pseudomonadota; class Alphaproteobacteria; order Hyphomicrobiales; family Nitrobacteraceae; genus Bradyrhizobium; species Bradyrhizobium sp. B039. The sequence goes on along the minus strand of NZ_CP152416.1, from coordinate 7,414,690 downwards.
GGAGGCTCGTGACCGCTACCAGCCGCAGACGCTCGTCGACATGTTCCGAACTCGCGCTTCAGCCAGCGCCTCGCGTTCTCTGCAACAGACCAACGCGTTGAATTGAGGTGCAACCCACGCCCATGGCTAGGACAACTTTTCGCCATTGCTCCGTGCACGCCGACGGTCAATTGATGCTTCGCCTTTCACTCGGTGGCCTTGCCGGGCGCTGATAGACCTTAAGCTCCGGCGCTGAAGTCCTGGACCGGGCTTATCGAAACGTGGGCTAGGACAAGCGTGATGAGCGGCTTCTGCAATCGCGTCTTCAGGTGGACCGCCGATGCAAGTTCGGGGTTCTTGGTGCCCAGCGATCGCTTGCGCGCATAGCCGCCGGCGCATGGCAGAAATCAGCCCGCGATAAGCCTGCACTTGCGGCAGTCGTTCACAAGACTATCGCGGACAACTCGTAAAGTTCACGGCGGACTTTCTTGGCCTATCTTCGGAGGATCAGACAGACCTCTTGGGATGCTCCTTGAGGCAAATCAAATACTCCCCGCGCGAATGGCAGAATAGTGGATAAGCAAACCACACAAAGAGAGGGGGCATGCCTTCATTTAGCGTCCGGTTTATGAAGATCGTTTGCGACGATGCCGGCGGCGAGCATCGTGCGTGCCAGGCAGCATTCAAGGTCGATGCCGCCTCGCTGAGTGCTGCTGCTCAGCAGGCGGAGACCGATTTCTGCCGGCAAAGGCGGGTCCGCGATTGGACAATCTTCGCCGATGTACTGGAGCTTCGAACACCGCCTGCATGAGCCAATCCGTCCACATCATCTTCGAGCATTCCGCGAGGACGAGCTCTCCTGAGTTGCAAGGGCGTCGCACTTTCCGGGTTTCCAAGGAAGTTTAAGGTCTTCAACTCCGGCCAATGCTCTCAGTTCACGCCCGTGACATTCACCGGCGTCCTCGCCAGTCATGGTATTCTTCGGCTATGGCATCCGGCGCGACGACGTGTTCGTCGAGCATGCCTACGACATTGTGTCCGGCTCCGCGTTTCAATCGGATGAGACTTTGCCCTTTTACAGTGACCGGCGTCCACTTCGAACCTTGGCAGCGGTGCTCCGCATCAGCCTTACTTCCGCCCGCTGCCATTCCGTGCGGTAGCCTTACTGTGGCAAACGTTCCAATTATACAATTTGAACCACGCCGGCAGCCGTATATGGAATCCCGAAGGGACGGCAAATACGTCATCCGCCGGCGAACCTGCCAGGTCAGATAGGTTGAATTCGTGGTGTAGAGCACGTATCCGGCAATGGTGTAGAGCGCATCTGACCAGCCGGCCAAGGCGGGATCATCCCAGTGGGTAGAGAACAGACGATCGCGCTGCTCCGCGTCTGTCCTCTGCGGCAGCGGGCACACAAGCTGGCACGCGGGTCCGCCATCGGATCAAGGACCGCTACCTGGACGAACTGAATGAGGACGTCGAAGGAATTGTGAACACGTTGCGGAAGCTTAACGTGACCGTGCATCGACCGATGACACTCGATGCGTCCACCGTGGAGGTTCGCACCCTTGCTTGGTTGGCCGCAGTCGTGCCGCCGCTCAATGTCCGCGACATAGCGTTAGTGGTTGGAGACGAATTGATCGAGACCCCTCCTATGCTCCGCTCACGATACTTCGAGACGCAATTTCTCAAGCCAATCTTCGCGTCCTATTTCGACCGAGGCGCGCGATGGTCAGTGATGCCGCGCCCGTTGATGACTAACCGTTCATTTGACCGCTCCTACGCCCTGTCAACGACCGGTGGTCCAACGGAACCGATCCACCATCCCGGAACACATCCCTATGACGTTGGCCTCGAGATGATGTGGGACGGTGCGCAGTGTTTGCGTGTTGGACGCGACCTCGTCGTAAATATCGCTACCAAGAATCACGCGATGCCATGTGATTGGCTTGAGCGCCATTTGCAAGGACGATTTCGGATCCACCGTGCCTACAAGCTCTGCGATAGCCATATTGATAGTATGGTCATAGCGCTTGCGCCGGGGCCGCTGCTCGTGCGGTCTCGCGAGGTGGCGGACTATTTGCCAGAAGCAATGCGCAACTGGGACATGATAGTAGCGCCCGAGCCAACCAAAAATAGCTTTCCGGCTTACAACGACGACGATCTGCTGTTGTCCAGTCTTTACATTGATGTCAACGTCCTCTCGGTCGCTCCTGACGTCGTCTTAGTCAACGACGCCTGCCCCGAGCTGGCTCGGATCCTTGAACAGTACAGCTTTCAGGTTGTCCCGGTTCGGCGCCGCCATAGACGGATCTTCGGCGGTGGGTTCGTTCCATTGCGTTACTCTCGACACGGTTCGCGAAGGCGGGCCGGAGGATTACTTCAGCTAGTACCGACGATCGTCTGCTTTCCGGGCAACGATCTGCTAAGCCGCTGCTTTGGGAGCCTCATACCTGGCGAAGCTTATGCTGCATCAGCTAGTTGGGAGAAAAATCGTAGCGTAGGCTGGCATTGCCGTAGTTGAGCCACCTAGATAGACTCTCCGCCGCGTTTGAGGTCGACATTGACGGGTGCCTCTCCGGGCGCCGTAAGTCGGGACGTGCACACGCTCACATCTTGCGGCACCATTGTGCGCGTGACCGTCTTCCCTTATCAGGACGGGAGCTTTTGAATGTCATTTGATCGTCCAGTGACTTAAAGGAAACTGTTGCTTCGATGTCACCAGATCGGTGAACAGCCGATCTACGCTTGTGCGAAAAAGAGCCACCACATGTTCGATATCTATTTGAACCAAAGAAACGATCTTTTGGTCGTGCCGAGAGGCTTTGCGATCCCCGCGGGATTGGGCGGGAATTGGAAACGAAAGAAGCGGGCGGTTCGTTTCGTGAGCGACGTCATTCGTCAGGATGTACAACGGCGTGGCTACTACCGACGTCGTTTGATCTCAAGTCGGTCGAAGTCGGCAGTCGAGACCACCTCACGCTCCTAGTCAACGCAGCTATCTAATGCTGAACCGTTCTTCGGAAGAGTCCTGGCAAGATGCAGTCGAAAAGCGTTGCTTACCGCGGCGACGGCAGGCGGGTGTCGTGCAATCGGCTTTAGGAGGAAGCTCTCTTTTGAAAAGCGGCTCGCAGCTCTGGAGCTTACCTCAAAATATGTAATATGGGCTTTTCCTTAAGTCGATGGCGTGCGCGAGTTTTCAGTTGTCGATACTGAAGATACTCGCCTGCAGCCGCACGGTCTGGCGAGTATCGAAGTCGTTAAGCAGCATTTGGCTATCTATTTTAGCAGCGGCCCGGAGTGGACGGACCGTATGAAGCGGATTGCGAGCCGCGCGACCCCACTCGATGTTTTCGGCCAAAAGCTGATCGAGCGGAAGGCCGGGTGCTGGATTATCACCGAAGAGGGAAGAGAGTACTTGAGGCGCTCGAAAACTTAGATCGGGGTACTATGCAGGCGCAGGTTGAGCGAGAGATCGCGCAAGAGCCGAAAGCTGAGCTGCCGCTCCCTTTGGTTTCTCGGCTGGAAGCGAACACGGGCAGAAAGCGTCCCACGGCATGCGATTGAGCCGACGTAAACCGATGTCGACGTGGAGGAAAGCCGCTTGAACCCTTGCTGGTGGTGATGCAGTTCGACTGGATTGCGAAGTTCAATCTAGAAACAGTGTCGTTGTAATCAGTGTTGTGGAGTCGTTGAACGCGACCAAAGATATTGACCTGAGGGACGAAGGATTTGGCCTCTTCGTGCACATCAGTGTCATCGAGACGGTCGGCTAAACTGATTTCCCGGAAGGCATCCGGGTCAAATACGAGAAGGGGACCAAGAACCCCATGTATTGGTTGGCGAAGGCAGCCGACGAAGGTCTCTGCTCGTCTTTAAGCGGTCTACGCCTGTGGTGTCCTGATCGGCGGTGGACGCCAGTCGTGCTGGATTTTCAGCAAATTTCTTATCCCGAAAATTGGGCATGATGATCTTGCACTGGAATTGAGGGCATCACTGGCAGCGGGCTGCACTCGGAGAACGAGCTCGACATATGAGCATTTTGGATGTGAGGCGCGGCGCGCGTGAACTTCACCAATAACCTACCACTTCAGTCGAGGCCATCAAGCGGCGGCGCTCTTTGCGCGAGTTGAATACGACCAAAAGCGAACTTGACAAAGAGCGCGTGATCAAAGGTGAGTGTGCCTTTAATCATTCTCGTCAGCCACCTCTCTAAGCAATATCGCGGAGACACAACATCTTTCCGTTCTCTGGGCGCACCTCCTTATTTGGACCTGTTGATCTCTATCGCGATTTGGCTCTCGCTTATTCGAGAGCGTGTCGGTTGTTTAGCTCCGGATATAAAGGCGTCGATTGGAACGCTATCAGAACGCGACGTGCGTATGAAGTTTACAATTGCGCAGCTGCAACAGTGCAGACACCTCGCTTCGGAAGACATGCCAAAGCTTACACTTGGCGCGATGTCCTATAATATTGTCTATTTTTTTACCGTCGTCGCGCCGAGAAAACTATGTTACAAGCCGCTCCGCTAAAAAGGAGCATTCATCGTGAAGAAAGCAACTAAGAAAAGCGTTAAGCGGCGCGAATGGACGAAGGCAGATATCAAGGAGCTCAAAGTCCACTCGAAGGCCAGGACCCCGGTGATAAAAATAGCAAAGATGACCAAACGCAGTGTCGGTGCGCTCCGCCAGAAGGCCTTAAATCTTGGAATCGGACTCGGACATCAGCGGTAGCTTGGGCCGCGCTGGTACTTGCACGGTAGGGCGGCTCGCAGGCTGTCATTCGGCCTGCAATATTGACCCCCTAAGCCGGGGGATCGGCGTCCAAAATTGACCCCCTATAGGTTGGTCTGTTGCGCTGCCTGCTTTGGAATGAAGCAGGTGGTCGAGGATGCTGATCGTGGAGACGATTGCGCGGATTCGGCGCGAGCACTTCATCAAGGGCAAGACGATCAAGGAGATTGCCCGTGACCTGAAGGTGTCGCGGAACACGGTCCGGAAGGTGCTGAGGTCAGGAGAGACCTCCTTCGAGTACGAGCGGCAAGTGCAGCCGCGGCCAAAGCTGGGACGATGGGCAGTAGAGCTCGACGGACTGCTGGCGGCGAACGCGGCCAAACCGGCTCGTGAACAGCTGACGTTAATCCGGATCTTCGAAGAGCTGCGCAGCCGTGGCTATGACGGCGGCTACGATGCGGTGCGGCGTTACGCCAGGCGGTGGAGCAAGGAACGCGGGCAATCGACCGCGGCTGCTTATGTCCCGCTAAGCTTTGCCCCAGGCGAAGCCTACCAGTTCGACTGGAGCCACGAGGTGGTCTTGCTGAGCGGCACCACGGTGATGGTGAAGGCCGCCCATGTCCGGCTCTGTCACAGCCGCATGCTGTTCGTGCGGGCCTATCCGCGGGAGACGCAGGAGATGGTGTTCGACGCCCACGACCGGGCGTTCGCCCTGTTCAAAGGCACCTGCACCCGCGGCATCTACGACAACATGAAGACCGCCGTAGAGACGATCTTCGTCGGTAAAGGGCGTCTCTACAATCGCCGCTTCCTGCAGATGTGCAGCCACTATCTGGTCGATCCGGTCGCCTGCACGCCAGCGTCGGGCTGGGAGAAGGGGCAGGTCGAGAACCAGGTCGGGCTGGTCAGGGAACGCTTCTTCACGCCGCGGCTGCGGTTCAAAAACCTCGACGAGTTAAACGCCTGGCTGCTCGACAAATGCATCGCCTACGCCAAGGTTCATCGCCATCCGGAGCTGGTCGATCAGACGATCTGGGAAGTGTTCGAAGCCGAACGCCCCAAACTCGTTCCCTATGCCGGCCGCTTCGACGGCTTCCATGCGGTGACGGCATCGGTCTCGAAGACCTGCCTGGTGCGCTTCGACAACAACAAGTACTCGGTCGCAGCCAGCGCAGTCGGGCGACCGGTCGAGGTTCAAGCCTATGCCGATCGCATCGTGATCCGTCAGGATGGACGCATCGTTGCCGAGCACCCGCGATCCTTTGGCCGCGGCGATACCGTCTACGACCCCTGGCATTATGTGCCGGTGCTCGCCCGCAAACCCGGCGCCTTGCGCAACGGTGCTCCCTTCAAAGACTGGGTGCTGCCAGCCGCGATCGAGCGGATCCGGCGCAAGCTTGCCAGCACCGACGACGGCAATCGACAGATGGTCGACATCCTCAACGCGGTGCTGACTGACGGTCTGCCCGCGGTGGAAGCGGCCTGTGCCGAAGCGCTCAGTCACAGCGTCCATTCGGCCGATGTCGTTCTCAATATCCTGGCCCGTCAACGTGAACCCGCCCCACCGGCCAACATCATGACGCCGGCCGCACTGACGCTCCGTCATGCACCGATCGCCGATTGTGCCCGCTACGACAACCTCCGGAGGACCATCTGATGGAACGAACCCAAATCTTCGACCTCATGGGCGAACTCAAGCTCTACGGCATGAAGGCTGCCTTCGACGAGATCATGGCAACTGCCGTCAAGCGCCAGCACGAACCTCAGCGCATTGTCGGCGACCTGCTCAACGCCGAGATCAACGAGAAGCAAGCCAGGTCGATCAAATACCAGCTCACCATTGCCAAGCTTCCGCTTGCCAAGGACATCGCCGACTTCCAGTTCGACGGCACGCCGATCAATCAGACACTCGTCAATGATCTTGCTGGCGGCGGCTTCATCGCCCAACAACGCAACGTCGTGCTGGTTGGCGGCACCGGCACAGGCAAAACCCACCTGGCCATTGCCATCGCCAGAAGCTGCATCCGATCCGGTGCCCGCGGCCGCTTCTTCAACGTAGTCGACCTCGTCAATCGCCTCGAGACCGAGACCCGCAACGGACGGCAAGGACGGCTCGCCGAGCATCTGACCCGGATGGACTTCATTGTGCTGGATGAACTCGGCTATTTGCCCTTCGCCCAGTCCGGTGGCCAGCTTCTCTTCCACCTCGTCAGCCGGCTCTATGAGCGCGCCTCCGTCATCGTGACCACCAATCTCGCCTTCGGCGAATGGCCGAGCGTGTTCGGCGACGCCAAAATGACCACCGCGCTGCTCGATCGGTTGACCCATCACTGTGACATCGTCGAGACCGGCAATGACAGCTGGCGCTTCAAAAGCCGCGACGACGATCACGCCACCCGCGCTCGTCTCGTCTCCGCTATCCCGGCCAGCTCCAACGAGCCGAGCGCTACCGTCAAACCGCGGCGCACGAAGGGGTCAAAATTGGACGCCGATGAGGGGTCAAATTTACAGGCCGATTGACAGCTGTCCGTGATGTCGATGACTTCCTTGCGCTTTCTCCCGTCATCGTACCGCAATTCGAACGACACTCCCGATCCAGATGGGGCAAAGGGCTCAGGCGTAAGGCTGATCCACCCCGCCCCCAAATTCAGAATGATCGGTCGATCCGCCCGGAATCGCGCGTCGAGCAGCACCAAGTCCAATCGAAGAGACTGGAGCCGCACGTTGAGCCGTCGCCGCACGCCATCACGTGGCCAGATACGCAGTGTGTGAGCGAACGTCTCCATGATGCCACCGTGACAAACCTGCCCAAAGATGGGATCGTCGGCAACGATCGTCGCAGCAGCGCGGACCGCCCCACAAAATCCCAGGTCGATCTCGCACGAGTAATACCACGTTCCACGGTGATGCGGCTGACCGAGCCATGTGGTGCCGCTCGGCGCCGGCTCGAAGCCGCCACCGGCCGCGCCGTCATTCTCCTCGCCCGGATACCAATAGCCATGACCCGCCGACGCAGGGCCGCTGTTCAGCAAAGCCCACGCGCTGAGTTGTGAGGCATAGCCGAGACGAAGGAGCGGATGCGGGTCGTCTGCATCGTTCAGCGCATGATCAAGCAGCGCCCAGCCACCCATCTGCGCCATGTAAGTCAGCGTATAGGCGTCGCCCGCAGTGTGGCGATAATCGCTGCCCAGATAGTAATAAGCAGGTTCCAGCCAGCCACGGCAGAACAGATTTGCAGCGATCTGACGCTCCGAGAAGGCACGCGCCGCCGCCTTCGAAACCCCCATGGCGACAGGGTCGTCAAGGGCCGAGCGCGCCAGTGCCTGCGTTGATTCGAAGGCTGTGGAATCGAACGGATATTCAGACTTGAACAGGTCCGCCTTCGGATCGACGAAGGCGCGCACCTTACGCGCCCAGTGCGCCTCCAACGTCGCCGCCCCGCGTGTCAAGCCCGCCGTCGTGAGCGCCGAAACCAGTTCGGGGATCACACATTCGTTGTAGAAGCCGGTGCGGTAGGCAGACCACATCACCACGCGCATCGGCACCGTGAACATGGCCAGCGCCGTACCGTAGGCGCGTACCAAATAATCTCGTGCGCTCTGGCGGGTGGGTATCGCGGGATGGTCACGCGCGATGCGGTGCATGGCCAAATACATCGCGAAGATGTGCGGATAGACATAAGGCCGCCAGATATGCAGGCGACCCTTCGGGCCGGGATCGCTGCTTTCCCTGTTCTGCTTCCAATCGGGTATGCCGTAGAGGCCGTAGGCGTATGCCTCCTGTGTGGTACGTTGCAGCCCGCCCCAGACGAACGTGTCTATATACCGATCCAGCGCCGCCACTTCCGCCACATCAGGATGCTCGGCATTCTTGGTCGCGAGGTAAGCGGGCTTGCTCAGCCCGGGATCATCACACGTCACCTCGTAGATGCGCCAACCCTTGATCCGGTCGTAATTGTCCGGGCCAAGCAGGACCTGCGTCTCCATATTCCACTCGCCAAACAAACCGTCGTACCATTTGGACGGGTCACGATGCTGCCGCTTCACGATGAAGGTTGCGCGCTTCTTCATCATCGTCTCGACGGGCTCGGTAGCGGAGAATTCAAGAAATGTCTGGCGCGCACCCGGCTGGTGCAGGGTCAGCCGGTTCTCGCCCAATCGCGAAAAGCGAACCCGCCACAGGCGCCTGCCAGCCCGATCCGGCAACCGTTGCACCACCGTGTCGCCGGTAAATTCCGCTTCGATTCGCTCCACCGGAATGGAGGACGCGAGCGCGATGTCGACATGCAGGTCATTGGGAACCGTCATGCCCGGCATCACTTCCACGTCCACCAGACCGGCGTCCGCGATAGCCCTGCGCGCCGCCTCGTAATTGGCAACCCATTGGAAGCGGAGACGGTAACGCCGTTGCTCGGCCGGCGACAGGGACAGGGAATGCGTCGGCTGTCGCCAGCGAGTCCCCGCCGCCACTGCCTCGCCGGCGGCCGCTCCGCCCAAGATGTAGGCGCACCACGTCCCACTGGCTTCGGCCGAATCCTTGTGGACATCCCAATATTCCAGTGACGTGTCCGCTTCCGGTAAGAGCATGAGGAAGGGGCCGGTGCTGTTGCCGCGAATCCAGAAGATGTGCGATCCATGCCCCGAGACGAAGCTGTGCTTCAAAACAGCCACCGATGCCGGTTGCCCTGCCGGAAATTCGGTGTTCATCGGCATGGGAAAATAGAGGTCGCCAACCTCCACGCTCGCCATGCCGTCGTTCCGCAGCATGATCTCCCACGTCAATCCAGCCTCGTCGACTGCGAGGCGGGTCGTGAGAAGGACGCCGGCATCGCGGGCTGCTAGTTCAAGGGCCGCGCTATGCATCGGCTTCGTTGCATCAACGCCGGTTCGAAGCGTATGCCACTCGGATCCGGCACGCCGAACTCTAGCGTGAGCCGTCCCCAGCACGGCTCCAGGCAGAACATAATCCGTGTCATACGCATCGTTACGATAACGCAAGGAGGTAATGCCGTCTTGTGTGCACCCAACGACGAAGGGAGAGTCGACCGCCTTCAACACCATGGCAACCTTGCGCTGCGGCCGATTGGGTGTAGGCAGCGTAACGCCCCCGAAAAACGCGCTACCCAAGAAGCTACTGCCCAACAGCATCGTACGACGCGTATACGTCCAGGCTTTAGACATGGCTTTAGACTTCGTCATCAACCGTATCCGGTATCGCTCCATACGGATGATCAAGGCGTGCCGTTTCCCGCCGTAAACGTCAACGCGACAAAGCGACATACGTTCTCAAGTACCCAGCGTTCGGTTGCCACCGCTTCGTCACCATCGGTCCTCACGGTGCCCTTGGACACCAGAGCTTGCTCGCAAGGAGGCCAAGCTGCTCTTGGGCCTAGTTGCCAATGGCAAAGACCCGGTCGATGACAAAGTTCACGGCGCGCCTGAGGCATTCGGCCGAGCGCCGCCCCTCGACATTGCGCGGCTTCCACTGCCTGCTCACTACTGCGTAGTCTTACTTAATCAGAGTGTCGCGGCTTTTACCGAGAAGATTCCTATTTTTGAGAAGACTCATCTATTCGGCGTGCGGAGAGGCTGAGATGGGTCGGGTAAAATGGGGGACGTCGCGTCGAGGTTTTCGGCGTATGTTGAGGGTTTTACGAGCGTGATCGGGGACGGAGGCTGAGCCAAACCGCTTCGCGATTACTCCGCCGGTCTGATGATGCCTTGCGATCGCAAGAGTGTCGAGCCGATGGCCGCCATCACGGCTCCTGAACGGAGAGCAGCGCAACACCAGTCGTTGTTACATTTTGCCGGTCAAGGCGACTGGTTGGGTCAGCAAGTAAATTTTGTGATTTGTAGTGCGTCGGAAGGACTGGATGTAGGCCAGCTTGGGACATGAGGAACATTAATCGTGAGCTCCGCGCTCGCGAGGGCGCCATTCCGGCACCAGCGCGAGGCAGGCTGAGCGTCGACGACTTCTGTGCCCTCAAGGAAATCACCAAATATTGCCGATGCGGTTGCGGAGGCAGCGCGCGCTCTCTGCCGCGCAATCGTCTGATGCTTTGCGACGTCACCACGACTTTCACGAGATGGGCCTGCCGACATTTCGATGTCGTCGAAATCAACACTCTCTTGGGCCGAAATCTTCCGGACCTGGAAGCTCTCGCCGTTGCACAAGTGCAACGACATTTCGCTGCGATCGGCGAGGCAGACGAACGCTGGGTGGGCGATGGTATGCATCGCATCGAGGGCGAAGAGACTGAGATCTGTCCCTTCTGCGCTCAGGACCATGCGAATTCGCCGCGCATCGAGACTACCGCGCGTACTTCAGTGAGGGCTAAAGACGGCGGAGCAGAGCAATATTGTTGAAAGATACAAAAAGAGAAGGAAGGTTTATCGCGAAATGACAAGAACGCGTAGTCAAATAGCGGACCAAAGTAATGTGTTTAGTGAATGAGTGAAGGACTTGATTCCCTTTCCAGAAAGAACAAATGTTGCCGAGAAAATACAAGAGATTCTAACAAGCGCGGCGAACCGGGCGCCGGAGGAGCCTATTTTTTGACGAATATCGAAACGTTTGCGAGGCGCCGCCGGCGCACGAAGTCGTGCCTCGCGCGCTTTGCTTGTCACCTGAGCATAGGGACGTCCTTTTATGGATCCAATCAGGGCAGCAGAAGACAGCCGATGAAATTGCCGAGCTCAATCGCAACGTCGATGCGCAGCAAGCCGAGCTAAGGCGGATCTCGGATCAGATCGCAACCCTGACCCAAAGAATCGAGGGGCTGCAGAATCCGGCGCCTGTTGCTTCTCCTGCTCCTGCTGCTTCTTTGCCCCCCGCGCGCACCACATCCAAGCCGGCCAAGAGAGACGTCCGGCCCTCGAAACCGCAGGGGCTGGTTTCCGTCGGAGGCGGGCCGCTGACTGCAGAGCCAAGCACGGAACAGCGCTGATGACCACAAAATGCCTGCCATATGAGGCTTCGCCTTCCAACCACGTCGAAAACCGACGGTCCACCATCTTGATTGGCAGGCCGAGCCTCTCATTGCGCCGCGCGGTTTCGGAAATCTTCTGCGAGTCGCAAGAAGTTCATGAGCAGGACGTGCCCCTGTGAGGTAAGTATCGACTCGGGATGGAACTGGACCCCATAGGTGGGATAATAGCCGTGCGTGAGGGCCATGATCTCGCCTTCCTCCGAACGCGCTGTCACTATGAGGTTCTGCGCACATGATTGATCAAGCTCGACGATAAGTGAATGGTAGCGTCCGACCTCAAGCGGGGTTGGCAGCCCCTTGAATAACCCTCGGCCGTCATGCGCAACGTATGAGCGCCGACCGTGCATGGGCCGACGCGCACGCCCCACCCGTCCTCCGAAAACACTCGCAATACACTGATGTCCAAGGCAGATGCCGAGAATTGGTACGCGTCCTGAAAGTTCGCGAACTACTGCTGTCGATATTCCTGCCTCAGTGGGGGTGCAGGGGCCGGGCGATATGACCACCGCGCGCGGGTTGAGACCAACGAGCTCGCTGATGCTGATAGCGTCGTTTCGGATCACTTCCGTTACTTCACTGAGCTTGTGGAAATAGCGGGCAATGTTGAACACGAAGGAATCGTAATTATCGACGATGACAATCAAAATGCACCAGCTGGTTCAGAACCAAATGCATCAAAGATTCGCGCTGCCTTGGCGAGCGTTTCCTCGTATTCGCCCTCGGGCTCCGACAAGGCCGTTATACCGCTGCCCGCATGAAACACAGCCAGGCCGCCGTCGATGGTGACAGTGCGGATCGCAATACTGGTGTCCATGTGCCCGTTGAAGCCGATGAAGCCGATCGCCCCACAATAGACCTCTCGCGCTATGCGCTCGATTTCTGTAATAATTTCCATCGACCGCGGCTTTGGCGCTCCCGTAATGGAGCCGCCGGGAAAGCAAGCACGGAGCAGGCTAACAGCGTCTTCGTCTCCGGCAAGTGTCCCCGTAACGATCGACACGAGATGGTGCACTGAAGCATAGGACTCGAGATTGCACAGGGCCGGAACCCCGACCGAATGCGCGGTGCAAACGCGTGACAGATCGTTGCGCAAAAGGTCGACAATCATCGTGTTCTCGGCATGATCCTTTTCGGAAGCGAGGAGAACAGCCGCACGGCGCTGGTCTTCCTTGAAATCAGGAGAACGCGCGATTGTGCCCTTGATAGGTCGTGTCTCGACTTGTCGCCCCTCAAGTTTCAGGAATCGTTCCGGCGAACTTGATGCGATGGTCAGCTTTCCCCATCGCAGCAGGGCCGCAAAGGGCGCTGGATTCAATGATCGTAGCTGGCAATAGAAGGCGAGCGGATCAAACGAGGTCGACAGGCGGGTGCTGAAACGCTGCGCAATATTCGTCTGGAACACGTCACCCGCGAGGATCAAGTCGATCACGTGTTGTACCGCCGCGATGTACCCCTCGCGGCTGAAGTTCGAGTGCCATGCGCCCGCTTTGCTGGGACAACCCTTCTGTGGCGCCTTTGCACCGGCAAGCAATGCTGCAAACTCGTCGGCTCGACGAAGCGCTCGTTCGCTCCGTCGCACGCTATCCTGCTCCGGCCATCCGGTCGAGACGATCCAGCATTTGTTATCCCGGTGGTCGAAGCTGATGACCACGTCATAGAAATGCAAGATAGATTGGGGCAAACCCAGACCGGCAATTGCCGGCGCAGACAATCGCTCCAATGTCCTGTTCATGTCGTAGGCAAGGTAGCCTGCCGCTCCTCCCTGGAATGGCGGGAGATCGGGACGATGCTCTTGCGGGTACTTCGCGAGTAGCGTGCGAAGGACCTTCCATGGTTCGGCCTCGAAAGTCAGTCCGTTCCAACTGGCTCGGCCGTTCGTGACCCTGTAGGTGCTGAACGGGTCGCACGTTAGATATGAGTAGCGCCCAAGCAGCTCGTGCCTTGCCGCGCTATCGAGAAACGTGAGATGCGATCGATGCCCGAGACGTCGCATCGCCGTGACAGGTTCAACCCACTGCAACTCGCGAACGTACATCGGGTTATCGGTCACAGGGGGCTGACGTCGTGAAGGTGCCGTTCCATCTGTTGCCCCACCGATGAGAATGACGCTTGTCTGCGATGGGCCGAAACATGAGGCCCATTGCCAAGTTAACCCGGCGGCGGACTTTTTGCTGCGACAGCACCAGGATCATCCTGCCGTGGAGGCGAAAGGGGTATCTGTTGATACATCGAAGTCGGCCGCGAACCGCAGCTCGCGGAGCGGTCGGACCCGTTTAATCGACTCCTGGTAGAGCTCGTGCGCTTTGTACGCTGCGAGCTCCGTCTCGCTGTCGAACTCACCATAGACCACGATGTCGATATCGTTGCCGAGCTGATCGGTCTTGCGGTTGCGGGCAACCTCAAGCCGGCGCGCATGTGGTATCGTGGTGAGAAGCGAAAGACCTTCGATGATCTGGTCGATATGCGCCTCGTCCTTGGCGCTGAAGAAGACGATGTGACGAATCATGGCGGTCCGTGGAGATGTCGCTAGCGGGTGCCATAACTATCTGGGAATAGAGCCGGTTGCAATGAGGCTAGTCGCTTGCCGCATGATCGTCGCTTGCAATCGTCGGCGATCCGGCAATGAAGCTTGCCAGATTTGCTCAGGGCGCCGGAAGGGCAAGGCGCTCAATGGTTTGAATGTGCCGCGTGAGCAGGTTACAGGCGTGATCGACGTTGCGCGTTCGCAAGGCTTGCAGAATCAGGCGGTGATCTTGATTGGAGCGCGGTCGCCAGCCCGCCGATCGCGCCATCGCGAACACCAATCGAGAATTGGCAAGCTGCAATCCATCGAGGCTCGCGAGCAGACGCGGCATTCCGCACGGCGCGACCAAGGCTTGGTGAAAGGCGCGGTTGGCCATCTCAAACTCCTCGATCGTCTTTGCATTGTCTCCTTCGATTAGGGCGAGCTCGATTTGAGCCAAATGAGATGTTGTCAGCCTTGGCCCCGAATGGCGCAATGCCACCACCTCGAGCGCGGCGCGCATTTCGGCGATCTCTTTCACTGAACGGGTATCGAGCGGGGCAACCCGAACACCGCGACGCGGCACAGCGACAACAAGATGTTGTGCCTGCAGGTGCCGAAAGGCCTCGCGCACGGGGACGTGGCTGGAATTGAATTCTCGTGCAACGTGATCCTGACGGAGTGGTGCGCCTGGCGCTAAGGCGCCGCTGATAATGCGCTCAGCGATTGAGTCCGCGATGCGCGCGACCATCGTCATGTTGTCAGCAGTGATCATAGATTATCTACCGCAATAATCGGTGCATTTGCGAGGCAGCTCGATTAGCATCTCTTCGAGAGCGATGACTATAGATAATTCACGCGATTATCTACAATTGAGCGGGATTGGGTTATGGATGCTGCTGTGCAAGTCCAACGGAAGGAAGCTAGCAACGGGGCGCGGGTTCGTAATCATTGGAACGTCGAAGAGGTTAAGGCGCTCTACGACCTTCCTTTTGCCGACCTGATGCTTCAGGCGCAGCGCGCTCATCGCAAGAACTTCGATCCAAACCACGTCGAAACTGCGAGCCTGCTCAGCATCAAGACCGGCGGCTGTCCGGAGGACTGCGGCTACTGCTCGCAAAGCGCGCATTATGCGACCGGCCTGAAAGCGACCCGCCTGATGCGTTGCGCCGATGTGGTTGCGACCGCACAGCGCGCGAAGGATGCCGGCGCCACGCGCTTCTGTATGGCCGCGGCCTGGCGCACGCCAAAAGATCGCGATCTTGATTCTGTCTGCGACATGGTCAACGCGGTCAAAGGTCTCGGCATGGAAACGTGTGTCACGCTCGGCATGCTGACACAGAAGCAGGCCGCGCGCCTCGCCGAGGCCGGCCTTGACTTCTACAATCACAACGTCGACACATCGCCCGAGTTTTACAGCAAGATCATCACCACCCGCAGCCTGCAGGACCGCATCGATACGCTGGCGCATGTGCGCGATGCCGGCATCAAGATCTGCTGCGGCGGGATTATCGGCATGGGCGAGCGCGTCGAGGACCGCCTAGGTATGCTCGTGTTGCTCGCCAATCTTCCCAACCATCCCGAAAGCGTGCCGATCAACCTGTGGAACAAGATTGGCGGCGTGCCGGTGGAAGACACCGCGGAGCCTCCCGATTCGATCGCGCTGGTCCGGCTGCTGGCGACCGCGCGGGTCATTATGCCGAGGAGTGTGGTTCGCTTGTCCGCCGGGCGGCAATACATGACCGATGAATTGCAGGCGCTTTGCTTCTTGGCCGGCGCAAATTCAATCTTTGTCGGCGACGTGCTCTTGACCACCAAAAACCCGAAAGTTGATCGCGACGCGGATTTGCTGGCCCGGCTCGGCATCACGTCCGGGCTCGCCTGACGGAAGCAGTGCGCGCAATATGTTGCCCCTACATCCAGCCTAGGTGAGAAATGCAGATAACTTTGATGAAGGGCGAGATCCATCGCGCCTCATTGACCGAAGCCGATCTGCACTATGAAGGCTCGATCTCGATAGATCGTACGCTCCTGGAGGCAGCAGGAATGGTGATCAACGAGCGCGCCGAAATCTACAATGTCGAAACGGGGACGCGCTTTGCCACCTACGTGATCGAGGCGCCGCCGATGTCTGGCACGATAAGCCTGAACAGTGCGGCCGCCCGACTGGTGATGCCCGGAGACAAGATCATTATCGTTGAATATGCCTCATTCGACGAGGCCGAAGCAAAGATGTTCAAGCCGCGCATTGTGCGTGTGGACCGAGACAATCGCATCCTGGCAAGTTGAACCTAACGGGCCATCCTTCCTTCTTAAACGGCCAACGCATTTTTGCGCGATTTGATGCGATCCTCGGAGTGATGAATGCGGTCGATCCAAATAGCTAGACTTAGTCCCTACGTCGCAGCGTTGAATGCCTTGAATGAAGATGAACGGCTGCGCTGCCTCAAGCCGCGCGTGGGGATCGATTTCGCATCGAACGACTATCTGGCGCTCGGGAACGCCTCGCGCATCAAAAAGGCGATGGTCGCCGCGCTCGAGGCGGGCACTCCGGTTGGAGCCGGCGGGTCGCGGCTTCTGCGCGGCAATTGCGAGGAGCATGAACGGCTCGAAACAGAAGCGGCTCAGTTCTTTGGCGCGGAGGCAGCGCTTTTCTTTGGAGGCGGCTACATCGCAAATTTTGCCCTCCTGACAACGCTCCCGCAGCGCGGCGATCTGCTCGTTCTCGATTCGCTCGTGCACGCCAGTATTCACGAGGGGGCGCGGGCCGGTCGCGCAGAGTGTCGAATTCACGCGCACAATGATCCCCAGTCAGTCGAAGACGCAATTCGCGCCTGGCGAAACAAAGGTGGAGCGGGCCGCGTGTGGATTGTGGCCGAAAGTCTCTACAGTATGGATGGCGACTTCGCTCCACTCGAAGAGCTAGTGGCAATCGCCGATCGCCAAGACGCGTTTCTGATCGTGGACGAGGCACATGCCACAGGCGCTTACGGGCATCAAGGACGAGGGCTCACGGCCCCTTATGACAAGCGCGAAAATCTCATCGTCGTTCATACCTGCGGCAAAGCGCTCGGTGCGGCGGGTGCACTTGTTACGGCCTCCGGCATCTTGCGCGATTTCATGGTCAACCGCTGCCGTCCGTTTATTTTTGCCACCGCCCCATCACCATTGATGGCCGTTGCCGTTCGAGAGGCACTCCTCACCCTGCAGAAAGAGCCGGAGCGGCAGCAACGGCTGGCCAAACTCGTTGCGTTCGCGCATCGGCAGATCACCTCGCTTGGTTTGCGCACACCATCGACCTCTCAGATCGTGCCCTACATCGTAGGTGACAATGCTCATGCAATGCGACTTGCCTCTGCTCTGCAGGCGCGCGGCTTCGATATCCGCGGAATTCGGCCGCCAACCGTCCCTGCAGGCACCGCCCGCTTGCGAATTTCGTTGACACTCAATGTTGGCGAAGCGGACGTGCGCGCGATGCTCGATGCGCTGGTTGAGGTGACGAGGGGCTCGTTTCGATGAATAAACGGATCGTCGTGACTGGTACGGACACCGGCGTCGGCAAAACGGTATTCTCCGCAGGGCTCGCCGGGCTTCTCGGCGCGAATTACTGGAAGCCGGTCCAGGCTGGACTCGAACAAGAGATCGACTCCGAGTGCATCCGCCGCCTCGGTGGCCTCTCGTCCGATCGGATTGTCCCGGAGCTCTATCGACTTCGGACGCCCGCGTCGCCCCATCACTCAGCGGAGATCGACGGCGTTCGCATAGATACAGAGACGCTTGGACTGCCGGACAGCGGCGAGCGGCGACTCGTGATCGAAGGCGCCGGCGGACTCATGGTGCCGCTGACAGCGCGCACGCTTTACATCGACATCTTCGAGCGCTGGCAGCTTCCCGTCGTGCTTTGCGCAAGGACGGGACTGGGCACAATCAATCACTCCCTGCTCTCCATAGAGGCTCTGCGGAAGCGTCAGATTCGAATCCTTGGGATTGCGTTCATTGGCGAAAGAAACGCCGAAACTGAAAGCGCGGTTTGCGAGATCGGGAGAGTGCGTTGGTTGGGACGGCTCCCGTGGCTTGTTCCCCTCACAAACGATAGGCTGCAGGCCGCTTTCAAAGACTCCTTTGTTAGCAGCGATTTCCTGAACCTATGAAGACAGCTAAGAGGTCGCCGATCTGGCATCCGTTCACGCAGCATGCTCTACAGCGGGACATGACGAAGGTGGTCCGGGGAGAAGGGGCCTATCTCTACACCGAAGATGGCCGACGCCTTATCGATGCAATCTCCTCCTGGTGGGTCGTGACCCACGGCCATTGCCATCCATGCATCGTGAACGCGATCCGAGAACAGGCAGGCAAGCTCAACCAGGTCATCTTCGCCGGATACACTCACGACCCGGCTGAGCAGGTTGCGACGGAACTATTGAAGGTCACCTCCGCAGCGCTCGAACATGTGTTCTTCTCCGATAGCGGGTCCACCAGCGTCGAAGTCGCGCTGAAAATGGCGCTCGGCTACTGGCGCAATACCGGAAGAGAGCGAACCAAAATTGTGGTGATGCAGCACTCGTACCATGGCGACACGATCGGGGCGATGTCGGTAGGTAGCCGAGGCATCTTCAATGCGGCCTACGGGGCGCTGATGTTCGAGGTGACCTCGATTCCGTTCCCGGCAAGAGATTGTGAGCAAAGAGCTCTCGATGCGCTTGAAAACGCGTGTCGAAACGAACATCCCGCAGCCTTTATCGTGGAGCCCCTGATATTGGGTGCCGGTGGAATGCTGATGTATTCGCCCTCGGTGCTAAGAGAGATGAAGCGGATTTGCGAAGCCTTTGACGTCCTGTTCATTGCGGACGAGGTCATGACAGGCTGGGGCCGGACGGGTACCTTGTTTGCGTGTGAGCAGGCCGATGTCACGCCCGATATTGCTTGCTATTCGAAAGGCCTCACGGCTGGGGCGCTGCCGCTCGCCGTCACACTGTGTCGTGCCGATATTTTCGATGCGCATTATTCTGAAGATCGCACGCGTACGTTTTTTCATTCGAGCTCATATACGGCCAATCCAGTGGCCTGTGCCGCCGCCAAGGCTAATCTGGACCTATGGCAGGATCAGGAGTATCGCTGGCGGCTGGCATCCTTGGCGAGGATGCAAGAACAGGCACTCGCGCCGTTCCGCCTCGATTCACGGTTCGCAAACGTGCGGCGCACAGGAACAGTCACAGCGGTTGAACTCAACACGCGCGATGCCGGCTATCTGGCGGACATCGGTCCGAGGCTTTTGGCTTTCTTCCAAGCGCGGGATCTGCTGTTACGCCCACTCGGTAACACGATCTACGTGATGCCGCCTTACTGCGTTACGGCGGCCGATCTTGATGAAATCTATACTGCCATCCGCGACGCTGCTGACTTGCTGATGTGAGATGCACGAGACTGTGCGATCGTCTGCAGTGACAGGATCTTGGAAGGGAAAGTGCCCGTATTGCTGCTTTTGATAGTGCAACGAGGATGCAGCCCCCAACTTAAGCGCTCCCGATCCAACTGCCGCAGTAATTCTGCGGGCTAGTCATGCAAGGCGCAGCATTTGACCGAAATGTCGAGCGAATTGCGTAAATCACGATAGAGAAATCAATTATCTTGACCAAATTCTCGGCGAGGCTATCTGCGGAAAGTACTGCTTCGCGAGGCAGCCGCACATCAGAGTCAAGGCTCTTGATGGCTGCAACAACCAGGAAGACGGACCGCCGGGCGGGCCGCACCTTCGGTGCGCGCGTGGTGCTGTGGTCAGAGGGCAGCGGGGCTTCCCAGGTAAATGTCTGACAGGAGGCGAGAATGCACATTGGCTTCCGTAATTCCCTCGACCATTCAGCCACTTGCTGCGCGATATGCGGCGGAAAGTTTGGGCTGATCCGCCATTACTGCTGGCGAACGGCTCTTTGCTCGAAGAGATGCGTCAACCGCTTCAAGGCGCGGCGGGAGGCCGATCAGAAATGGCTTCGTTGGCTTCGAGCGGCTTAGGAATGGACTGAGTTGTGCCGGTACGGCCCTGGTCAGAGAATTCGAGTGGCCCTCTAGAGCACGTGGAAATCAAGTGACAGAAACATCGGCGAAAATAATCGACTTCACGGCCTACAGGGCCAGCAGGCTGGCGCGGTCTGAGCGCGTTCGCGACGACATCTACTCGACCGCGACTCTCGCTGCGCTTACGGCGGCCTGTCACCTTTGGACGTTCCTGGCCTGCCATCCGTTTGCTTTGCTCGGTGCGCAGGCGCCGAAGGAGGAGTCTCACGAGTCCCCCTAGCGGGCAGACACGGAGATGTGCCCTAAAGACGAAGTCCCCACTGCGCGCATCTGCGCTCGGTCCGGTCGCCGTCACCGTTTGGAGAGACTGCAATCAGCCCAGAAACGCGTGCAGATGGTGGCTCGTCGCGAGCGCCGCTCCTCGATTGAGGGCGCGGCTGGCATAGCCGCTGAAACTGCACGTGAAGACGAGCCATCGGGTGGTGAAATGGATGAGGAAGGTCTTGTCTCATGGTTGCGCGACCATTGGACTGTTTTTGCGCTGTTCCCCAGTTCTAGACAACTGGGATCTCCATCCTCCATGCCATTGACAGGTTTCTCCCGCGTTCTCTAGGAAGCGCCGACGGTGTGTGCGGAGCGGATTCAATATGAGCCACAGTTCAGAGCAGCCTCTAGAGCGTGTCACGATTCCGGCACTGCAGCATTGGAAGGATAAAGGACGGCGTGTCGTGATGACCACCGCCTACGATGCGGTTGCGGCGCGCATCGCGGATCCCATTGTCGATATCATCCTGGTCGGCGATAGCGTTGGAAACGTCTGCCTGGGATTCGACAACACGCTGCCCGTCAGCGTGGCCATGATGAATCATCACCTGGAGGCTGTTGCGCGCACGAGGCCTCATGCCTTGCTTGTGGCCGACATGCCCTTTCTCAGCTTTCATGTCGGTTCTGAGGATACGATTCGCAATGCAGGAGGTTTTTTACAGCGTGGCGCCGATGCTGTGAAACTCGAGGGTGGTGCCAAACGCATCGAGATGGTACGCGCCTTGGTCGATTGCGACATTCCTGTGATGGGACATCTCGGTCTGACCCCGCAGAGCGTCAACGTCATGGGTGGATTCAAAGTGCAGGGAAGGACAACAGATACCGCCTTGCGGTTGCTCGATGACGCGCACCGTCTGCAGGAAGCCGGTTGCTTCGCGCTTGTCCTGGAGGGCATTCCTGCCGAGCTCGCGGCGCGAGCGACCGAATCTCTCACGATACCCACCATCGGGATCGGAGCAGGACCCGATTGCTCGGGCCAAGTGCTCGTGTTTCATGATGTCTTGGGGCTAACCGAAGGCCATCGCCCCAAATTCGTTCGTGCCTATACAAATGGATTCCAGTTGTTCCAGGAGGCGCTGTCGCGCTGGGCTGCCGATATCCGCAAAGGGGCGTTCCCGGGCTCAGAGGAGTGCTATCGGCTTCCTGATCAGCTTCGGCATGCCGTCGCCAACTGGGTGCCCTCCAGTTCAACCTCAAGGTAAGAAATGAAAGTAATTACGAAGGTGGCTGAGCTGCGTCGCGCCCTTGCAGACGTTCGCAATGCCGAAAAGCGCATCGGATTCGTTCCGACGATGGGATACTTGCACGACGGCCACCTGGCCTTGATCTCGGCCAGCCGGGAACACTGCGACGTCACTGTCGTTAGCATCTTCGTCAACCCCACTCAGTTCGGCCCAAATGAGGATCTCAGCAGGTACCCCCGCGACTTCGCGCGCGATGAAGCGTTATGCGGCAGTGCCGGGGTCTCCATCATCTTCGCGCCAAGTGCAGAGGAGATCTATCCGGCTCAATTTGAGAGCTTTGTCGAGCCGGGCGAACTCGCAAAGCCGCTCTGCGGAGCTTTCAGGCCTGGACATTTTCGTGGTGTAGCGACCGTCGTCTGCAAGCTATTCAACATGGTGCAGCCGGACGTCGCGTACTTTGGACAGAAGGATTTTCAGCAATGCGCGGTAATACGCCGCATGACGGTTGATCTGAATCTTCCGATCGAGATTGTCACTGTGCCAACCGTGCGGGAGCCAGATGGGCTGGCAATGAGCAGTCGCAACCGTTATCTCTGCCCGGAAGAACGTGATCGGAGCTTGGCGATCAGCCGTGGCTTGTTCGCCGCAGCGCATGAGTTTGCCTCAGGGGAACGCGACGCCGCAACGCTGATTGCGCTTGCAAGAAGGCATTTGGAAAGGGTCGATCGACTACAGTACCTTGAGCTTGTCGACCCTGGGACTCTAAGGATTGCTGACAGCCCTCTGCGCTATCCGGCGGTGCTCTGTGTCGCAGCGTACGTCGGCTCCACGCGGTTGATCGACAATGTAGTCCTGTCCTGGTCGCCATCGTAGCGAGATCCGCAAGTGATTGCGCTCAGGAGCAGTCGAACCGGATGGGCTGGCCCTGAAATCCTCAACATCCTGGAAGAACTCTCGAAGACGATCCGGAACTGCCCTTTGCGTGCTGAACAACTCCCCCACGCTCGAGCTCATGATGTCGGTTGGAGATTGGCTCTGCCGCTGACGGGGTGGAGCGAGGCGGGGCCGCTCCACGCTGCCGAGATCATCCGCCTGCAAGCGGGCATCGCCAAAGGAGATTCGCTCAAAATCGTGTGCTGCCAATACGTGCGATTATGGATCAACAACCACGCGCCCATGACCATGAAATTACTTCACGATGGCGCAGACGACCTCGTCAAGCTGCAAAAAGCCGAAGCTCCCTAAGAGCGGCCAGGGGCGAGTCAAGGGGGCAGTGAAGCGCGGGCGCCGGATCCTGGCCCGATTTCGTCGCCAGACGTCGGGCGGGCGCTGGTTTTTGACGCAAAGATATGCTTCACCGCAAGAATTGGTCGCGATGTCCCTCTACAGTGTAGGATGCCAGGCGCTCGGGTTTGGAGCCGATAGGTGCCGTCTTGTGAAACGACATCGGAGCAGTGGCAAGCTATTTCTACCAACTCCATCGGGGCAGGTATGCCGAAGCGCAGCAGGCGCGATAAACGGCAAATCCTCTGGCCGCAATTGAACCTGATGAGGCTCGGCAACGAGCTAGCACCGTGCGAGCATTGGCCTGCGGCAGCCGCCCAGTCAGTCCGGCGCGCAATAGATGGCCGAGCATGCTGTACATCATCGCAGAGCATGATCGCAGGGAGCTCACATTGGCCTCTGAGCTCTAGCAAGCTTGTCTGCTAGGCCCAGACGGCCGACGAGAAGACAAACGCAGGCCGATCAAGCGAGCTGCCGCAATGGATCAGCGATCGCAGAGGTGCTGGACATTGCACCGCGCTGGAAATCGGCCGACCGGCAGTCGCGGAGGCTCATGCGATCCGATGTACTTGAGTTGCGGTCCAGCAAATGCCCATTATCTTCCCCGATGGTATGAGGGAGATCTCTCAATGCTGGACGTTGGCACGATCACGCTTCTGCGCACGATCCTGGATGAGGTTTGCGTGAGCGTCCCACCGTATGACGCCGGCGTCCGCGCCTACGTTGCCTCCAGAATCCTGGAGGCCGCCACCAGAGGTGAGACGCGCCCCGATCTGCTTAAACAGATCGGTCAGGAAGCTCTTTCCAGAGCACCAACGATGTGGCGATAGATCTAGGACATGGCTTGTCATTGAGGTGAATTTCCAAGTCACAGTGCTGAAGATCCAGCTCGCAGAGTGTATCGTGGTCGCAAATCGATGGTGGCCTAACGTCATCCAAGACGCGGCGTTATCTGATGTGAATCGGTTGGCGCGCTGCTCGGTGCCCGGCCGATCCTTGAAACGAGAGAGCAGCTCGCACAGCAGACGCCGCATCCAAGCCTTGGCGCACGCACCCTTGCGCGCCACGATGCCGGTGAGGCGACGCTCCAATAACCTTCGTCCGGAAACGGGGGCGAAGTCAGTGTTCGGCGCCGGAGCGCCGTCAACTCACGCGAGCCGGTGCGCCGTTGCTGTTTACTCCTGTGTGAGCGCCGCAAGTGCCCTTTCGATCACTGTGATGTCTTGACTGACCTGAGCGATCGCTGGCTTCGGATCAATGCCGGTAACGCAGTTCAACTGCTGCAGCAACTCCCGCCGATGCGCCAGAAGGTTCTCCAGCGCGCTGCGGTTGTTTAGTTTCACATAGCCGTCGACAATCAGTCCAATCGAAAGAGACATCGAAACTCTCAAACAAAGCTGTTCTCAACGAAGATGCGTATAGCACATCGGCAAACGATGTTCAGCTCCTCGGAAGAGAATACTGACGGGCGAGCTTGTTAGCGACAAGCGTCCGGCGCCGGGAGCGTGACCGACTATTCCTTGCGCCTTCCAAGCGCCCAGCTCTGTTTGAGCGACTAGCCGAGCAGAAAGACGGCGTATGGTGAGCCAAGAACGCTGCGGGTCGTGGCGATGGAAATGCTACGCTAGCGGAAGGAGTGTTGTCACGAACTGCCATTGTCCTTATCTGCCCGCCGAACGGCTTCCGAGATGCGATGGCGGGTGGCGCGTTGATCGACGACATGCTCGCCTGAATATCTCTTCGTAGAGATTGCGACGACCTCAGGAGCGTCCAGGATGCTCGATGAATATTTGGCCCGCATTCGTGCTCACCGCACAAACATCCACCGCTATCGTCGCCTGCTGAAGTCGAACCTGTCGGATGTCGAACGTCAGTTCATCGAAAAACGCCTCACCGAAGAGCAGACCGCGCTGGAGTTGCTTTCAGCCGAGACCTTCCCGCTCGCGTTTAGCCTCCGGAAGGGGCGGACATGCCGGCAAACTAGTCGCGGAGCCGCGAACGACGCGCGCGTTCCGGGCGGCCTGATCCGAGGCGCGGTGGGACCCCACGGCTGACCCTCCCAGCTGCGCATCCTCAAAAACCGCTCTGTACCGCGGGCTGTACCTAATTTGCGGGTTCTGATCGCGGCGGGCTTTGTCGAGTCCGATCGCCAAACACTTTCGAGCAGCATCACTGACTTCAATCCGGGACCTCTTCACCAGCGGATTAAAAAGCACCACTGTTCGACCGGTTCTCGCTCAGGACTTGTTTGTACTCGGCCATATCTCGGCAGTTTGTTAGATTGGCTACACGCCTAGCCAAATCGTTCTCACTAGCCAGCTGAGACAGCCACAACTTCATCGTTCATCGGTCTGCGACCACGGCATGAGATTTGCTCTGCTGGCTGAAACGCTGCGGAACCGTATTCGCGGCGAGAGGCACAGCAAGGAAGGAAACGACTTGCCAAATCTGCGAGTGGAGACAGTTTATGTCGGCGGCAGTATCTCCAGCAGCATTCTGGTGAATACACAGGCAAGCGGCGGTACCGCCCGAGACGTGGTACATCAAGTTGGTACGCGCCGATCGGCTGCGAAATACCCTCGTACCGATATTTTTACTAGTCGCCGTCGGGCAAATGGCAGGCCTTTTGCGTGTAGCCGATCCCGTAGGACTACTGCCCAGGTTCTCCGCGGCCGACGGTCGGTTGTTTCGACGGAGACCGCAGTCGGCCGCGCGACAGGGAAGGCGCCGTTCCGGAGCAGAACAACGGCCTCCAGCTTTTGGATCAATCAGAATCGGGCAACACCATGATTGTGCGTAGTCTGCACGACATTGAAGCAACCGATCACTTCGTCGATTGGGGGCAATGGTACGAGCCACCGCCTTCTGACGGATAAGGACGGCATGGGTTTTAGCATCTGCCACACCATCGTGCGCGCTAACACCGTTTCTCTTCTGCAATACCGGAATCATCTCGAAGCCTGCTTCTGCATCGGTGGAGAGGGCGAGGTCGAGGACATGGACGGCAATGTCTTTCCTATTCGCCGGGGCGACATGTATGTGCTTGACAAGCATGACAAGCATCTCCTGCGCGGGGGACCGGACAAGGACATGATCCTCGTTAGCATCTTCAACCCGCCCCTCACCGGAACCGAGCGCCACAAGCTGGACGACCCGGCAGGCTCCACATATTGAGCGATGCGAAGAAACGCCAATCCAATATGAACTGCCGCTAATTGCGAGAAACATTTACTCGAGCGATCCAGCACTGGCTCGTACCGCACGCGCGGACTTTTTACGAAATGCCCACGCGATGCGGTTAGGTTGAGCTGACAAATTTACTTTGGCATTCCAGGTCCCTTTTTTTCTTGTCCGGAATACCCGGCGGGCGGGGTCTTGTGCGATTGATAGCGCGCTCAGTTGTACGATGTCTGGCGACGCTGTTGGACAGCTGACACAGCACCGCTGTGGCTATCGCATTGATTGCACTCGATTTCACCTTTGGCCCGATACATGCGTAATCGTCTAAAGGGCGCCATAGAGGAGAAGTCGTTCGATGAGAACGCTTACCAGAAACGCTGACGCGCTTGAGTAGCAGCTGCGATACCGCCGCCACCATATTTGGTGGTGCGGAACGTTGGCGGAAGATTGAGTGATCCGCTTTGGCGAAGGGTTTCGTCACATCAATGCAGGCCAGCCAAAGCCCGAAAACAGATCCGAACCGATGTGAGCGATTTGCGTGAATCAAGGAAGACGCCTTCCGATCTTGAGCGATGATCAGGTGCAGAGCATATCTGCCGCGGATGAACTGCGGGCGCGTGGGGAGGAGTTTTGGCGACGGCGGCTCGAGCAGTTTAGCAGATTGCATCCTCCTTTCGTGTCATCGTCCGTGGCTGCGGCGCCGTCCCGATGGCAGTCGAGTTCATGGTTTAGCCCAAGCGGTTTGGCTATTTCCCCACAAGATCGCTCGGAATATTTGGTAGCAGCTTGGCTGATCTATCTCGCTCGGATCATGGGGCAAAAAGAGTTTCAACTGGGATGGAAGACTGCATGGGACCGATTGCAAACTGGCTCCAAACTCGTGATGGCCTCCGTCGTGCCGATGGATGTTCGCATTGAGCTTGCTCATGATTTTGAAGAAGTGCGCAAAACCGTAGCGGCCGAAGTCGCTCAGCTGAGGGCGCACGCAAGCTTTGCCCGAGATCTTATCGCGCGCTACCCGACATTGCGAGGAGTGGAGGCACTACGGGCGCGCCAGCCTTGGCCGATTGGCATTGCAATCACGACAGAGAGCTGTCCCGTCGCTGATGCTCTGACGACGAACCGCAAAGCTGGTCATGCCTTGTGCGGCGATTTGCTGACCTTTGAGGTTTGCGCTCTGGATGGGACGTTCCGCTGGCATTTTGATGCCGCTCGATTAGCTCCGAAGCAGATCGACCGCATGACGCAGCATTTGCAAACTTTGCTACGCGGCGTGATGGCCGATGCTGGTCAGCCTGTCGGCCGAATAGACATTCTGGCCGCCGACGAACGCACGTATCTACTTGAGGATTTGAATCGGACGGCGGCGCCTTATCCGTTTGAGCTATGTATCCATGAGCTGTTCGAGGCGCAGGTGCAAAAGGCACCGGAAGCGGTGGCGGTGGTCTATGAGAAGGAGAGACTGAGCTATGGCGAGCTCAATGCGCGGGCCAACCGGCTGGCGCATCATTTGATCGAGCTCGGGGTCAAGCCGGACCAGCCGGTGGCGATCTGCCTCGAACGCAGCCTGGCGATGGTAGTTGGTCTCTTGGCGATCCTGAAAGCGGGCGGCGCGTATCTGCCGCTAGATCCGGCTTATCCGTCGGCGCGGCTGCGGCAGATTGTTGGCGATGCAGAACCGAAACTGCTGCTTTGCGATGTCGCCGGTCGAACCGCATTGGGTGCCGAAGCCGTGGCCGGTGTGACGGTGGTCGATCTGGAGACGGCGACCCCGACTTGGGACGAGCGGCCGCCTTCGAACCCGGACCCGGGCGCGCTTGGCCTCACATCGCGCCATCTCGCCTATGTCATCTATACCTCCGGCTCAACCGGAATCCCCAAGGGCGTGGAAATGTCCCATGGCGCGCTTGTGAATTCGCTTGCGGGGATTGGCACGTCAAAACTGCGCACACTTCAATTCGCGACCCTGAACTTCGATGTGTCCTGTCAGGAATTGTTCATCTGTTGGAAGGACGGCGGAGCGCTTGTGCTCGTGCGGGAAGAGACCCGGAGGCACTTCTCCGACCTGCTGGAGTTTATAGAGCGGGAGGCGATAGAGCGGCTTTTCCTCCCGTTCGTGGCATTGAATCATTTTGCGGAAGTCTGGAGCGCGCAGCGCGTGCAGCTGCCCTCTTTAAGAGAGCTTTATACAGCCGGCGAGCGATTGCAGGCCACTCCACTGCTTAGGACGTTCTTCGAAGCACATCCGAACGCGAGATTGATCAATCAATATGGGTCCACGGAAATCAGCGTCATTTCCGAGCACCACCTTGCAGCTGATCCGTCATGTTGGCCCCAGATGCCTCACGTCGGGCGTCCAATCGTCAACACGCGGGTGTACCTGCTGGATGGCCATGGCGCGCCCGTGCCGTTCGGTGCGGTCGGCGAGCTTTACATTGGCGGGGCGGGGGTGGCACGGGGCTACCTGAACCGCCCTGAGCTGACCGCCGAGCGGTTCATCGCCAGTCCCTTTGTCGAGGGCGATCGGCTGTACCGGACCGGCGACCTTGCCCGTTATCTGCCGGACGGCAATCTTGAGTTCCTGGGCCGCAACGACGATCAGGTGAAGATTCGCGGCTACCGCATCGAGCCGGGTGAGATCGTCGCGCGGCTTTGCGAGCACGCCTGGGTGCGCGAGGCGGTGGTGCTGGCGCGCCAGAACGGCGGCGGCCACAAGCATCTGATCGCCTATGTGGTCTGCGCGCCCGAGGCCGGCTCGGATGAGGGCGGTGGAGGCGCGCTTGCGGGCGCCTTGCGCGCGCACTTAAGTGCGCGACTGCCGGACTACATGGTGCCGAGTGCGTTCGTGCGGCTGGCCGCGCTTCCGCTGACGGTGAACGGCAAGCTCGATCGGAACGCACTGCCGGCGCCGTCCGATCAGGCCTATGCGCTGGCGGCCTACCAGTTACCGCAAGGTGAGGTCGAGACGGCGCTGGCGCAGATCTGGGCCGAGCTCCTTGGTGTCGAGCGCATCGGGCGCAACGACCACTTCTTCGAACTGGGCGGCCACTCGCTCTTGGCCGTGCAGATGTCGAGCCGGCTGTCACAGGCTGTCGGGGTCGAACTGCCACTGTCGACGCTGTTCGCAAGGCCAGTGTTGAGTGACCTGGCGGCAAGCATCGTCGAGCTGTTGAGCTGCTCGGGTCCGCAAGAGCTGCCGTCGATTGCAGCCGTGTCGCGGCATGAGCCGCTTGTGCTGTCGTTTGCGCAGCAGCGGCTATGGTTTTTGGCTCAGCTGAACGAAGGCAGCACCAACTATCACATTCCGCTGGCCTTGCGATTGCGCGGGATGCTCGACCGCAGCGCCTGGCAGCGCAGCCTTAACCGTCTGTTTGCACGTCATGAGGCGCTGCGCAGTGTGTTTGTCGCGACCCAGGGCAAGCCCCGGGTTGAGGTTTTGCCGCCGGACGCGGGTCTGCCAATAGTTGAGCATGATCTGCGGGAGAGATCGGATGCGGAAGCGGCATTTTTGGATCTGTGCCATGAAGAGGGGCGCACGCCGTTCGATCTTGCGCGCGGTCCGCTGATCCGCGGTCGGCTGATCCGCACCGCCGACGAGGAACACGTCTTCCTGCTGACCCAGCATCACATCGTCTCGGACGGTTGGTCGATGGGCGTGCTGCTGCGTGAACTTAGCCAGCTCTACCGGGCATTCCAGGCCGGGCAGGACGATCCTCTGCCGCCGCTTGCGATCCAATATCCGGATTACGCCGCCTGGCAACGCCAATGGCTGTCGGGGGAACGGTTGCAGCAGCAGGCGCAGTATTGGCGCAGCGCGCTGGCGGGCACAGCCCGTCTTGTCTTGCCGACGGACCATGCGCGGCCTGCCCAGCAGTCGTTTGCCGCGGCCGCGGTCCCGATCACCGTCGATGCGGATTTGACGCGGGAGCTGAAGCGGCTGAGCCTGCAGCATGGCTCGACGTTGTTCATGACGGTGCTGGCGGCCTGGGCGGCGGTGCTGTCGCGTCTGTCCGGGCAGGACGATCTTGTGATTGGCGTGCCGAGCGCCAATCGGGGGCACCGCGAGATCGAAGAGCTGATCGGCTTCTTCGTCAACACTCTGGCGCTTCGGCTGGACCTGTCGGGCAAGCCGCGCGTGTCGGAGCTTCTGGAGCGGACGCGGCGCACGGTGCTGGCTGCGCAGGAGCATCAGGACCTGCCGTTCGAGCAGGTGGTGGAGATCGTGCAGCCGCCCCGGGCTCTTGATCACACACCGTTGTTCCAGGTGATGCTGGCCTGGGAGAACAATGCGGTTGGGCCATTGGACCTGCCGGGGCTGAGTGTCGAAGCTGCCGGGGAGGAGATTGATCAGGCCAAGTACGATCTGGAGCTGAGCCTTGGCGAGCATGGCGAGGAGATCGCCGGAACGCTGGGTTATGCCACGGCGCTGTTTGATCAGGCGACGATCGAGCGGCAGCGTGGTTATCTGCTGGCGCTGCTGCGGGCGATGGCAGCCGATGCGCAGCAAGAGGTCCACCGGATTGAGCTGCTCTCGACTGCCGAGCGCACGTATCTGCTGGAGGAGCTGAACCGGACGGCGGCGCCGTATCCTGCGGAGCGGTGCATCCACGAGCTGTTTGAAGTGCAGGTGCACAAGGCGCCGGATGCGGTGGCGGTGGTCTGCGAAGATGAGCAACTGAGCTATGCCGAGCTCAATGTGCGGGCCAACCGCCTGGCGCATCACTTGATCGCCCTCGGGGTCAGGCCGGACCAGCCGGTTGCGATCTGCGTCGAGCGCAGTCCGATGATGGTGGTGGGGCTTTTGGCGATCCTCGAGGCCGGCGGGTCGTATATGCCGCTGGATCCGGCCTATCCGTCGGCGCGGCTGCATCAGGTGCTCGACGATGCGGCGCCGCCGCTGCTGCTGGCCGATGTGGCCGGCCGTGCCGCCTTCGGCGCGGATGTGCCGGCCAAGGTGAGCGTGGTGGAGCTCGATGCTGCGGCGCCGGCCTGGGCCAGCCTGCCGGAAGCGGATCCTGATCGGCGCGCGCTCAGCCTGACCTCCCGCAATCTCGCCTATGTGATCTACACCTCGGGATCCACCGGCAGGCCAAAAGGGGCACAGAATGAGCATCGGGCTATCGTTAATCGCCTGATCTGGATGCAGGACGCCTATGGTCTGAAACCAACAGACGTCGTGTTGCAGAAGACGCCATTTAGCTTCGATGTCTCGGCCTGGGAGTTCTTTTGGACTTTGCTTGAAGGGGCAACGCTGGTACTGGCGCCGCCCGGTGCGCACAGAGATCCCGATACGTTGGTCGACTTGATCGTCAGCCAGCGCATCACGACGGTTCACTTCGTGCCATCCATGCTGGTCAGCTTTTTGGATGCGAAGAGTGTTGACCGCTGCACATCGCTGCGGCAGGTTTTATGCAGCGGCGAGGCGCTCCCTGCCGCCAGTGTGTATAGGGTTCGGCGCGTATTGCCCTGGACGCCCTGCACAATCTTTACGGTCCGACTGAAGCCGCGATCGACGTGACATCCTGGAGCTGCCCGGCTGAGTTTGATGAGGCCATCGTCCCGATTGGCCGCCCTATTGCCAACACGCGGGTCTACTTGCTGGATGGTCATGGCGCGCCTGTGCCGTTCGGTGCGGTGGCCGAGCTCTGCATTGGCGGGGCGGGGGTGGCGCGGGGCTACCTGAACCGCCCTGAGCTGACCGCGGAGCGGTTCATCCCCAGTCCCTTTGTCGAGGGCGACCGGCTGTACCGGACCGGCGACCTGGCGCGCTACCTGCCGGACGGCAATCTGGAGTTTTTAGGGCGCAACGACGACCAGGTAAAGATTCGCGGCTTCCGCATCGAACCGGGCGAGATTGCGGCGCGGCTTTGCGAGCATGCCTCCGTGCGCGAGGCGGTGGTGGTGGCGCGCGAGGATGGTGGCGGCGAGCAGCGGCTCGTTGCGTATGTCGTTGCCGCCGGAGCTGAGGAATCTGATCTTGCCGGCGGTTTGCGGGCGCATGTGAGTGCGGGGCTGCCGGACTACATGGTCCCGAGTGCGTTCGTGCGGCTGGCGGCGCTTCCGCTGACGCTGAACGGCAAGCTCGATCGAAAAGCGCTACCGGCCCCGGGCGACGAGGCATATGCGCGGCGGACCTACGCGCCGCCTCAGGGCGAGATGGAGACGGTGCTGGCGCAGATCTGGGCCGAGCTGCTGGGGCTGGAGCGGGTCGGACGGCACGACAACTTCTTCGAACTGGGAGGGCACTCGCTCTTGGCGGTGCAGATGATGGAGCATCTGCGGCGGCGGTCACTGCGCATCGAGGTGCGCACCTTGTTCGTCAAGCCAGTGCTCGCGGATCTGGCCGCACGCCTGGGCCGCCATCACGAGGTGGCAGTCCCGGCCAACCTGATCACCGAGCGGAGCGTGGCGATAACGCCGGAGATGTTGCCGCTGATCGAGCTCGCGCAGGACGAGATCGACCGGATCATCGCCACGGTACCCGGCTGCAACATCCAGGACATTTACGGTCTGTCGCCGCTGCAGGACGGCATCCTGTTCCATCATTTGCTAGCGGCAAAGGGCGATCCATACCTCCTGGTGTCGCAGATGGCGTTTGCCGAGCGTGGGCTGCTCGCGCGCTATCTTGCCGCGATCCAGCGGGTGGTAGATCGGCATGACATCCTGCGTACCTCGTTTGTCTGGGAGGGGTTGTCGCGGCCGGTCCAGGTGGTGTGGCGGAAGGCGCGACTGGAGGTGATCGAGGTCCAGCTGGATGGCGCTGATGGCGCTGGCGCTGAGCAGCTCAGGAACCGGTTTGATCCGCGCCGGCACCGCATCGAGCTCGGCCGGGCGCCACTGCTGCGGTTTGTGATTGCGCGCGAGCCCGGCAGCGCGCGCTGGCTGTTGCTGGAGCTGCAGCATCATCTGATCGGGGATCACGCAACCCGGGACGTGATGCATGCTGAAGTCCGGGCCAAGCTGGAGGGGCGCGAGCATGAGCTGACGGCGCCGCAGCCATTCCGCAATCTGGTGGCGCAGGCGCATCTACGCGGTGATGCCAAGGCGGATGAAGCGTTCTTCCGGGAGCTGCTGGCCGGCATCGACGAGCCGACCACGCCCTTCAACTTGAGCGAGGTGCGCGGCGACGGCGGCGGGGTTCGTGAGGCGTATCGGATGCTGCCGCCAGCGCTCCATGCGCGGCTGGCGGAACAGGCGCGGCGGCTGGGCGTGAGTCTGGCGAGCCTGTGCCATCTGGCGTGGGGGCAGGTGGTGGCGCGCAGCAGCGGCCGCGAGCAGGTGGTGTTCGGCACGGTGCTGCTGGGCCGCCTGCAGGGCAGCGCCGGCGCCGACCGCGCCATGGGACTGTTCATCAACACCCTGCCGCTGCGGCTTGATCTTGATGGGACCGCCGTCGAGGCGAGCGTGCGGACCACGCACGCCCGGCTGGCCGAGCTGCTGACACATGAGCATGCCTCGCTGGCGCTGGCGCAGCGCTGCAGCGCTATTGCGGCGTCGGCGCCGCTGTTCAGCACGCTGTTGAACTATCGTCACAACAAGGCGCCGGCTGT
This sequence comes from Bradyrhizobium sp. B039, assembly GCF_038965675.1. Classification (NCBI taxonomy): domain Bacteria; kingdom Pseudomonadati; phylum Pseudomonadota; class Alphaproteobacteria; order Hyphomicrobiales; family Nitrobacteraceae; genus Bradyrhizobium; species Bradyrhizobium sp. B039. The sequence continues at coordinate 7,380,953 of NZ_CP152416.1, read as the reverse complement.
GCCCGGCTCCGGGACGGATGATGTCTTGTCGGGTATGGAATGGCTGGGCGGGGAGGAACGCACTAACTATCCGCTGACCCTGTCGGTTGAGGATTTTGGCGAGGCGCTGGGCCTCACTGTGCAGGTGGCGGAGCCAATCTCGGCGGATCGGATCTGCGGCTACATGCAGCGGTCGCTCGAGCAGCTGGCAGAGGCGCTGGAGCATGCCCCGGATACGCCGGTACGCGAGCTCGACATCTTGCCGGCTGAGGAGCGCACCTATCTGCTGGAGGATCTGAACCGGACGGAAGAGGCCTATCCAACAGAGCAGTGCGTCCATGAGCTGTTCGAGGCGCAGGTGCAAAAGGCGCCGGAGGCGGTGGCGCTGGTCTGCGAAAACGAGCGGCTGAGCTATGGCGAGCTCAACGCGCGGGCCAACCGGCTGGCGCATCTTCTGATCGAGCTTGGGGTCAAGCCGGACCAGCCGGTGGCAATCTGCCTCGAACGCAGCCTGATGATGATGGTTGGCATCTTGGCGATCCTGAAGGCGGGCGGTGCCTATCTGCCGCTGGACCCAGCCTATCCCAGCGAGCGGCTGCGTCAGGTTGTCAACGATGCCGCGCCGCGGCTGCTGCTATGCGACGTCGTCGGTCGCGCAGCACTCGGCCCCGAAGTGCTGACCGAGGTGACGGTCATTGATCTGGAGACGGCCACGCCCGCCTGGGCCGAACGGCCGGCTTCGAACCCAGACCGGCACACGCTTGGCCTCACATCCGGCCATCTCGCTTATGTGATCTACACCTCAGGCTCAACCGGAACCCCAAAGGGGGTCATGGTCCAGCATCGGGGGTTGGTCAATCTGCTGTCGGCTCAGGTCGGCCTCTTTGGCGCTTCTTCCAACAGCCGAGTCGTGCAGTTCGCCTCCATCGCTTTTGATGCAAGCGCTTGGGAGCTTCTTATGGCGTTTGGCTCCGGAGCGGCTTTGCACTTGCCTGCGGAAGAGATCCGTCAAGCGAGGAACAAGCTATCGGATTATCTCCGAAGCGAAGCCATCACCCACGCGACACTACCCCCAGCGTTGCTTCAGACGAGCAAGGATCCGGAACGTTTGGCTGCGCAAGTTCTCATTCTTGCCGGAGAGCTGCCTAAGCCTGAACTCATCCGAAGTCTGGCCCCAGCATCAATGGTCAATGCTTATGGCCCGACCGAGGCAACAGTCTGCGCGACGATCTGGACTTGCCCGGCTGATTTCAATGGGTCGGTGGTCCCGATCGGGCGCCCAATTGCCAACACGCGGGTGTACCTGCTGGATGGCCATGGCGCGCCCGTGCCGTTCGGTGCGGTGGGCGAGCTTTACATTGGCGGGGCGGGGGTGGCACGGGGCTACCTGAACCGCCCTGAGCTGACCGCCGAGCGGTTCATCGCCAGTCCCTTTGTCGAGGGCGATCGGCTGTACCGGACCGGCGACCTTGCCCGTTATCTGCCGGACGGCAATCTTGAGTTCCTGGGCCGCAACGACGATCAGGTGAAGATTCGCGGCTACCGCATCGAGCCGGGTGAGATCGTCGCGCGGCTTTGCGAGCACGCCTGGGTGCGCGAGGCGGTGGTGCTGGCGCGCCAGAACGGCGGCGGCCACAAGCATCTGATCGCCTATGTGGTCTGCGCGCCCGAGGCCGGCTCGGATGAGGGCGGTGGAGGCGCGCTTGCGGGCGCCTTGCGCGCGCACTTAAGTGCGCGACTGCCGGACTACATGGTGCCGAGTGCGTTCGTGCGGCTGGCCGCGCTTCCGCTGACGGTGAACGGCAAGCTCGATCGGAACGCACTGCCGGCGCCGTCCGATCAGGCCTATGCGCTGGCGGCCTACCAGTTACCGCAAGGTGAGGTCGAGACGGCGCTGGCGCAGATCTGGGCCGAGCTCCTTGGTGTGTCTACCTGGGGCTTCTTCGAACGCATCACTGAAGAATTTGGCGCGAGAGTTTGTTTTGGATCGTTGTGGAACCTTGCGCGATGAATATCGCGAGGTTTTAGAACGCGACACGGAACAATGTTCCATCTCTGAGTTGCTCGAAAAGGCGCAGCAAACAGGAGCGTTAGCTCCAGATCACGATCTTCACAGTGACGTCTCGATGTATCAAAGGGCCGCGGCATTTCAACGGGCGCTACAATCGTATCGCATTCCGTCGCTCCCAATTGAAATATACCAGTTTTATGCCAGTGAGCCTCTTAGTCGTTGGGTACCGCCTGACAAGCAATCTGGTCGCGATGCAAACCTGCCAAAGCTTGGCTGGGACCTGGTCGTCGATGCGGGGGCCATTCATGCGGTACCTGTTCCAGGCAACCACGCGACAATGGTGAGCAACCCAGAAAACCGCCAAGTTCTCGCTCATGCTATTTCAACGGCCCTAATCGGCACTCTTGAATAGGCTCAAAGAATTTCTCCGAAGGCTCAGGTTCGAAGTTTCGTTTCTAGACTAGCCCCAAATATCCATCCCACAAGACAGACCGGGAGTAGATGTTGCGGGTAATCGTACCCGACGATGTTCCATTCAGCGACGCTGACGACGACACGTGCCCGAATGTGTTGATAGTCCCGTTCGTGGTGGAGGGACCTGAATACGGGCCACTCAAGATCGGTCCAGCATACTGCTGCTGGACCGCAGTGTCACCGACGTTCAGGACTAGCACGCCATCAATGTTGTTGGTCGCAAGCCCCTGACGAATTTCTGCATGGTGTACGTCCGCATTGGTGGAAACAACACCAACCCATCTTCAGCAACGACGCCGGCTTTCTTCCTTCCTCTGAGATAGTCGCCTGAATGCTAGAAACTAGAGCGGGGGCCCGCGACGTAAGCGGCTATCCGATTGACCGGTTCGGAGGGAAGGTCCCGGCCTGCATACCTTTTGTATGGATGTTGTGATGCATCCTGCTAGTGTCGTCGCCGCAACGGCTAAGGCGAGGAGCGCAACCCCCCAGTGAAGAAATCGCTGAACTGAACCAGCCCCGCCCCACAACAACTATCGAGTTATCTTTTTTCGATACTCGTCTATCATTGCTGTCGTAACATCACCCAGGTAGCACAGCGGTGCCGCGCCGCCCGGCCGCGAATAGGCGCTTCTGCTGCCGCATGCCCGGCCATTGCGCATCGTGTCATCCGGGCAGGCGCAGGGTCTGCCGGTTGCGTGATATTGATCCCGGCTGGCCTTAATCAGGATCGCGGCGATGGCCGCGGCGGTCAGCGCAACTTCGATCTTGCGTTTTGTGTCGGTTTGCTGTGGGGCGGGATCTTGCAGTGTCTTGGGTATTGCGGTGGCGCCACGCGGGCCGGGCGGAGCAGTCTTGGAAGCTTGCGGCTGCGAAGGGCTGCCCGGCACCGCCGTTAGCGCGAGCGGACTTGCTGGGGGGCTGGTTAGCTGCGCTACCATTGCAGGCGCAGAAGTAGAGGGTCGCCCGTCCTGACGGCCGACGGAATAAGCTCCTATGGCTGTAAGGCCCAGAAGCACGATCACAGTCCAGCCCCGCATGAGGACATTCAAGCGAAGCCGGAGCGATCGGGCAAGTTGCAAATTGTAAATCGAAGGCAAGCCCCCGTATTTTCCCGGAAGTGGCCTTGATGGAGGATTAATTGGGCACGGCCCGTCCGGCCAAAAGCGCATGCTTAGACGTTCGTCGTGTTGTTTCGAATGAGCTTCGGACACGAAAACGTACCGGCGTTTATGCTGTACAAATGAACAGGCGTGCCGACCTTCTGGGTGATTTCGCCTTTGAGACGTTGCGGCGCGCGTGAAACCCGAATGCATTCCATTCGAGATCGAAACGGCGGTCGAGTCTATTGCAATGGTTTGCCGTCGTCACCGGCGTTGGCTCAAGGGCCTGTATGATCCGGCGGTGTTTACCGGCACCGCCCGAAGGTACATCGCAGCGTTCGGGAAATAGCACTCGATAGCTGATTGGTTGCGCCTCGGAGGTGAGATCAATTTTCCTGAAAGTGCGGTAGTTGCTGCGGGCGATCCTAACCGCGACCGAAGCTTTTCACGCCGTCCGCATGTTAGCTTTGCAGGTCAAGGCTCGCGAGCCGCTGCCGGTCCAGAATCACGATCTCGCGTTGGGTATTGCCGATGAAATCGAGGACACCATCAGTGTGCAATTGCGACACTGCACGCGAAACGGTTTCGACGGTCAAACCAAGGTAATCGGCGATGTCGCGCCGAGACATTGGGAGCGAGATCACGTCAGCAGCCGTGAGTCGTTCATCCATCTCGTGCAAGAACGCGGCAACGCGCTCCAGAGCAGTTTTACGTCCGAGCAGCAGCATATGGTCTTCGGCGTGTTGCAAGTTATTCGTCGTCAAGCTGAGCAAGGTGCGCCAGACAACCGCGTCATTCTCGGCGACCGTCTCAAGGTGTTGCCGCCTGATCAGGCGAACAGCGGTTTGGATGATCGCTTCCGCCCTAAATCGGTGGACTCCGCCGTTCTCGAGTCCAAAAATATCACCCGGCAAATGAAATGCGCCAATCTGGCGCCGCCCATCGGAGAGTAATTTGCAGGTCCGTACCGCGCCTTTCCTGACCTGGTAGACGTACTCGGCTGGCTCACTCTCGATGTAGATGGTTTTACCTTTCTTGTAAGTGAATTCACTCAAGCTGACGATCGGATTCGAGCCGCTCGATATGCCGAGCTCACTGAGCGAATTGATTAGGGATCTATGGTCTGTGGTGATGCTCACGAACATGGTCCGACACTCCTGAACCAGAATATACGAAGGGGAGCCTCGCGAATTGATCCGGCGCAATCTATGGATGTCATTGTAACAAGCGGCCATGAAGAGGAGAAGTCGTGTCATTGTGACGCAGTGCGCGCGCAGCAGTTGAGGTGACGCAATGTGTTGTCATCCGGTCGAGGGGGGGCCCGCAACGCGCGTCGGAGCGAACGAAGCGATCATGGATTGAGTGCCATACGAGTGTTCTGCTGCGCGAAGGCGACAAGTCGCGCTTAAAAGATGCGTTTCACTGCGGAGTATCTTTGAAAGGCGGCTTCGGATCGCGAGCGAGTGTGTCCAAGACCAAGGACGGGTGCGGATAATCGGCTCCGGCCCTCTTAAGCCCACCCTGATATCCAACGTCTGCTCAAGAGCCCCCGTCGAGGCTCTGCCACGGGTGATTGTCTCGCTGACGATGGTCCAACTGGACCCGACACCGGCAATTGACTAAGATCAAACCTCTAATACGGATGCTCTATCCTTCAGCGAATTAAGGAGGCAAGAGATCTCATGCCTTACCTTCTCGCTACCGGAATCCTAGCACTTCCTATCCTCGTCAGCTTTGGATCAGATTTGACCGCTGCTTCACGGGTTCATTCGTACACCCCACCGGCTCGCCAAGACGTTTATTGCCTGCAGGGCCGAGCCTGGGGATATCCGGGCAACTGCCAGTTCTCGACCTACAGTCAGTGCATGGCTACCGCATCCGGCACCTACGCTTATTGCGGTATCAATCCGATGTACGCCTTCGAGCGACAGGGAAGGCAATTGCGCTGAGGCGAACGTCGTCAGGTCAGCCAAGCAGCGTTGGATGACGGACGGACCGTTCAGACTCGTGTCGCGGTTCGCTCGACCCCAGCCGCTGAATCGGCTGATTGGTCCGTTCGTTCGACTGCGCCCGGTGCCATCCTTGCATCTGGACGGCGATATCCGCTCCTGGGGCGGGGCGACACTATTCGAAACGGATCTTCTGGCTCAGATCTCTCGGAAGATAGCAGAAGGCCCGCGCTCTTCCCAGTACTGTCTCAATCTGTCTCAGAGTTCAGCGCGGCGTGCAGCCGAGCCTTCTCCAACCGAGACCTGAGTCCATTCAAACAGGCGGCCAGTTTGGCGAACTCCTGAATGCTGACATAATCAAAGACGAACTGCTCAACCTCTTTCTGCTGCTCGTAAGGATCTTGCGAGCGATGCCCGTGAGCGACAAAAGGACGTACCTGGCATCATTCATGTCGGATTTCCGGCGCACGAACTGCTTACCTCAAGCTCCCTCGATTGCTTGGTGATGAAACCCGACTCGACTCTCATCAGCTTCGCGACAGCATTGACGGGAACACCATCTTCTTCCAGCTCCGTCAGAGCCATCAAGATCATCATTTGCGGACCAGTAATGCCAAGCGCATTCGCGTGGTAGGACCGAAGATCGCAAGACATACGTCGATTGATCTGATCTACCATGTAAAGCGCCTGAGTAGATCCTGACTGACGCGCGGCGCCTTCCGGGAGCGTGTTGCCAATGCAGGCAGCTTGGGTGGCATCTGATCTCAGGAGCTCCAGCCTCAAAATATTGCTTGCTGGCTGGCTGGCTTCAGCAAAGAGGACCGGTCCTCGCTGATCACTTTGACGCGCCCAAAGCGCCCCGATCAATCAGTCGCCACAGCTAGACCATTCGTTCCGGTTCGATTTATGAGGATATTGCCCCCTCCCCAGTGGCGATCACCATAGCTTCAACCCAAGATCGAGGCCATCAAAAGTACGCCTAGCGACGTTGATGGACAGGATCGGAGAGGTCGTCGACGGGCAGTGGCGGAAATTCGCCATTTATAAGCCCGTCAGGAAACCCTTGCAAAATTATAGCAGTAGTGCTATAAGAGAAGGGCGAATGACCACACAGAAGCCCGTAGTTTGGATCGGATCGTCAAAGGACGATCTACGAGCTTTCCCGGACGAGGTTCGCCGCGTCATGGGGTTTGCGATCAATGATGCACAAAACGGCGACGAGCATCCTCGTGCCAAGGCCTTAAAGGGCTTTGGTGGCCGGAGTGTACTGGAGGTCATCGACGATGAAGATGGCGATACGTTCCGTGCCGTCTACACCGTACGCTTCGCTGGCGTTATCTATGTCCTTCATGCCTTCCAAAAGAAGTCGAAGAAGGGGATTGAGACTCCGGAGCACGACATCTTGGTAATTCAGGCCCGGTTGAAGGCAGCCGAGGCTCATTACCAAGAGAACTACGGAAAAGGAGGCAAGAAATGAGTAAGGCAATTAAAGCAACCGCAGGCAGCGATAATATTTTCGCTGACCTTGGCTTTGCCAATCCTGAGGAAGAACTCCTCAAAGCCAAACTTATTCGTGAGCTTCGTGCGATCATCAAACGTCGCAAGTTGACTCAGACAAAGGCTGCCGAACTGCTAGGCCTTAAACAGCCTGATGTATCTGCCCTAGTGACCGGCCGCGTAGGGAAGTTCTCGATCGACAGGATTGTTCGATGCCTAGATCGGCTTAATTATCGTGTGGACGTCGTTATCCGTCATAAGCCCGTTCGTCGCGCATCCTCGCGAGCTGCGGCCTAAGAGTGGGAATGGATGGATATTGACGAACTTCGGGATGCTGAAATCCAGCTACATGGTTTGACCAAGGCCGACGGCGTCTATACGTTTTATCACGATGAGACCAACAATATCCGCAAGTTGTATATTGACGATGGACGTTTGAACGTTGCTGAGCTGAAGGTATTCGTCCTCGGCGGCATTGTGCATGAAGGAGCACCGCGACCGATTGAGATTCAATCGCTTCGAGAAGCGATGCGTATCCAGAAGACGGCTCCGGAAATCAAACTGGAGCATGTCGCCAAGGGTAACTTTCTTGACGTTCTTCGCTCCCGAAAGCTGACCACGTTCCTTCGATGGCTTATCGATAACGGGTTGATGATCCACTATCACGAGCTGGATCCATTCTACTGGTCAGTTGCAGATATCATCGATTCGATCGTGCCTGAACTTGGCAATCCGATGCTCTTGCAATACCACGTCTTGCTGAAAAGCGACCTCGTCGCAGTGCTGCGCTGCGAACTGGCCGCAACCATCCAGCTATTTCACGATTTCGGCTATCCGGGGTTATCACCCGAGGGGCGGAGACCCTTCCTCGACAGGCTCATTGAGATTCTCGAACGTAACAGTGATGTCCTCCGGCATTTCAATGCAATGATGTTGAAAGGTGTACTGCAGGCCGGACGGGCGCTGGAGAGTCTGGAGTTCATTGAAGGTTATTACCCGAACCTGCTCATCGATGAGTTCAGTACCTTTTACCAGGGACGTATCGCGATCTTCAAGAATTCGACCCACATCTTCGACATGGAGAAGGTCATCCACGACCGCCTGCTGGAAACACCTCTGACCAGCCAGGGGAAACCGGTTGCGAACTTCCGATTTGCGGATTCCAAAGCCGAGCTAGGGCTTCAGATCTCAGACGTTATTGTGGGCGTCTTAGGAAAGATGCACACCTACTTTACGAACACGGGTCATGAGGACGTCGCTGCGGATCGAGAGGCTCTGGCCGGGACGAGCCTGGAGAACGCAAAACTCTTGTCGGACCTCATCTCAGCTTCGCATGCAGCCAATGTCACGTTCCTTCATCATGTCGCCAGTGTGCACGACATAGATAAGCTTGATCTGTTTCTTCGCTTTCCAGATGGGGCTCACGTTGCATGAACGAGGCGATCAATAATCGGCATTCGCGAGGGTGGGATACTTCGAACTTCTCAGCTGAACGTCGGGAGTATTTAGATGGTGATCTTGCCTTTGAAGCAATTGCAAGATCTATAGCGTCAGAGCTGGCCCCGGTTGTTTGGACAGCGCCCCGCTGGATTTAAGTGGATTCCTGCCGGGTTATGCTGAACGCGGGGCTTTACGATTTTGTCGTTGCGTCGGGAGGGCGTAGCCCGACCAGAGCGATGACAAAATCGTCGGCGACGGTCATGCGGCCATCACCATAGCTTGCGTGCCGAAGTAAGCCTCGTCGGGCGTGCGCCCGTCAAGGCTCGAGTGAGGGCGTCCCTGATTGTAGAAGGCCAGATACTTGGCAATTGACGCTCGCGCCTCGGACACGCTGTCGTAGGCGCGGAGATAAACTTCTTCGTATTTGACCGTGCGCCAGAGCCGCTCGACAAACACGTTGTCGCGCCAGGCGCCCTTGCCGTCCATGCTGATGGCGATCTTCGCGTCCAGCAGCACATCGGTGAACTCGAGGCTGGTGAACTGGCTGCCCTGATCCGTGTTGAAAATCTCGGGCCTGCCGTGCTTCGCCAACGCCTCCTGGACCGCTTGGACGCAGAAGGCCGCCTCCATTGTGATCGAGACGCGATGGGCCAGGACCCGTCGGCTGAACACATCGACGACCGCCGCGAGATAGACGAAGCCACGCCGCATCGGAATGTAGGTGATGTCCATTGCCCACGCATGGTCGGGCCGCTCGATCTTCAATCCGCGCAACAGGTACGGGTAGATCTTGTGACCCGGAGCCGGCTTGCTCGTGTTCGGGCGACGATAGACCGCCTCGATCCCCATGCGCTTCATCAGCGTCGCGATGTGGCGGCGACCGGCGTATACCCCCTCCCGCCGCAGCAACGATCGCAGCATACGCGCTCCCGCGAAGGGATAATCGAGATGCAGCTCATCGAGCCGACGCATCAAGGCAAGGTCCTCGGCCGAAACTGGCCGAGGTTCATAGTAGACCGTGCTGCGAGCCAGCTTCAGGACCTTCGCCTGGCGCACGATAGAAAGATCATGACCGCGGTCGATCATCGCTTTGCGCTCAGCAGGCCCGCCTTGGTGAGCGCGCCGGACAAAAAATCGTTTTCCAACGCCAGCTCGCCGATCTTGGCATGTAACGCCTTCAAATCGACCGGCGTCTCGGCCGATGTCTTGTCATGCCCAAACACGCCGGCGGCGCCTTCCAGGAGCTGGTTTTTCCAGATCGTGATCTGGTTCGGATGAACATCAAACAGTTGCGCCAGCTCCGCCAGTGTCTTGTCTCCTTTGACCGCAGCCAAAGCAACCTTCGCCTTGAATGCCGGAGAATGCGTCCGGCGGCTCTTCTTCGTCATCTTCGCTCCTGATTCGCAGCAAGAATCCTCGCCGCTGTCAGGCAGAAAATCCACTCAACTACTGTCCGAATTTGCGGGGCCAGCTCTATATCGCGAGTAAGCTAGGTCACATTGTCCGCGTACGGAAAGAACACTACCGATCCGGCGACACTCTGTGAGTTGGGTCTTCATCGATATTTCTGCTCGGTCTCTCTTGGATAGCGCCGGATAACATTTTGGCGTTCCTGACTACGTCCGCGAAAACTCTTCGTAGATATCGAGTTCTTCATTGATTTTGCCCCGAGCTTGCGGCCGGCCTCGTCGAGGTAGAGCTGATTGATCAGGCCGCCGTTGTGGGTCAGAAAATCACGCGAAGCCTTCATTTCAACGTCGGTCGCGACAAGATCGGGCTTGAGCTGGATCGAAAGCACTTCCGCCGTCTTCGCCAGATACTCGGATGGATTACCGAACATCAGATCCTGGCACCGCAGGGCGATATAGGCTTCTTCTCCAAATAGCGGTACAGCGCCAAGGCGTCTTCTTCGACGACGCCAATGTGGCCGCGGAGAAGCACTTGCTCGAAAACCATTTCCACAACCAGCTCAGGGCCAGGCTACTTGGCTGCGAGGCGATCACCCAGCTCGTGCGCAGACCGCCATTGCCCCGCGCGAATACCTCAACAGCAAGGGCGAGCTTTCCCGCAAGATGCAGGATGACGCACCGTCGCGTGGAATCTCACGACTGGTGTCTATTACAAAGCGGGCGAGAAGCCGTGGTCTCTTGCCGACATCCGGGATGGCGTCTGCTACACAGTCCTCGTCTTCAAGCGTACAAACAACCCGGTCGAAGCGAAGGAGGCGTGCTGTGGCGCGCAGATGTTCCCTCATACCGGCGAAGGCATCGAACGCCGCGGCTGCGAAGACCGCCCCCGTCAATGGCCCGAACCTCGGCCGGCGTTCTCCGGACGCTGCCGTTCTATCGACGTTTTGCGGCGAGGAACGGGCAGCTCTTAGGGGACCTCTTATCGCTTCGGTGTCAGTGACCGTGCATTCGAACAGATTCCTATTCATCGGGCAGCGGACGCAAGAGCAAACGCTCAGCGAAATACAACGCTTTCGCCGCGGTCAACTACCACTGCTAGCAATTGATCGAACTAGGGATTTGTTCAATATTCGATGAAGCGGATGCTGCGGTAACCTTTTCGAAGTCGCGTGAGTTCAAACGGGAGCCACTCGCTACCCATAGATGATGACGGATCCAGCTAGCGGTCGCCGCTCGCGCTGGTCTGCCTGGTCGAGCGGATAGTGTGGCCTAGGGGCTACGCAAGATGGGACCATGACTGCAATGATCTTGTCGGACAATGTCATTCCTCGCGCCGATGTCATTAAACGCGCAGTGCGCATCGGCGCAGAAATCCGAAATGTCAAACTGTCAGGCGATTTACCGGAGCAGACGATTGCCTCGATCAATGGGCTGCTTTTGGAGCACAAGGTCATCTTCTTTCGCGGCCAGCTCCACCTCGATGATGCGGAGCAGGAGAGCTTTGCCATTCGTTTCGGAGAGTTGACACCTCATCCAACGCTCGGTGCGATCAAGGGAACAGCGTCGATCATCGAGCTTGATTCCACCCGTGCAGGTAGCCGGGCGGATCTCTGGCACACTGATGGAACCTTCGTCGATGCCTACCCTAAGATCGCCGTGCTGCGAGGCATTGTGATGCCACCTTTCGGTGGCGATACGGTCTGGTCAAACACCGCCTCGGCCTACCTCGACCTAGCGCCGCCGCTCCAAGGGCTTGCAGACAGGCTATGGGCCGTTCACAGTAATGCCTTTGACTACGCAATACTTGCCCGCGTCAGCGAGCTCGACAAGAAGCACTTGGACGAAGTCTTCACTAAAACAATCTATCGGACTGAGCATCCCGTTGTGCGCGTGCACCCGGAGACTGGCGAACGCACGCTCGTGCTCGGCGCTCTGGTGCAAAACTTCGTTGGCCTGCCGAAATACGATGGCCAGAAGCTGTTCGATTTGTTTCAGTCTCATATCACTGCGCTCGAAAACACTGTGCGTTGGAGTTGGAGGGATGGTGATGTAGCGATCTGGGACAATCGCGCTACACAACATTATGCAGTGAATGACTACGGCGACCAACATCGCCTCGTTCATCGCGCAACCGTCGCCGGTGAGGTGCCAGTCAGCATCGATGGTCGGAGTAGCGTAACGCGCATAACGGGCGACCACCAAGCTGTCTAGATAAGCGACAACATTGGCTACGACACGCACAATGGAAACTCTGCGGTTGTGCGCTCAATCGCTCTCTGCAATATTCGGCAGCTAGGTTCCCGTCGCAGTCAAAATATGAACCCGATGCGGCGCCTCTCAACTTGAAAAGCAACAACTGTTCTTCACAGGCCGCAAGAGGTTCAGCAGCTGCTCGTAGCGGTACAATAATCATTAGAGCGGCCGGGGAGTGTTCTCGTCGGCAGATGCTGAGTCTCGATCGGCCACATGGCCGGGGGCCTTTCCAGGAATGCTCCGCTCGTACGTTTTTGAGCAATCCCATACGATCTGTCCTTTCTTGGGGTAATGGCCGCGACATTATAGCTGGTTAGCACCGCGCTTTATCGTGCCTTACAACGCTAAGGAAGTTGGGATGCAATATGGATCTGCCTGCACCAGCATGCGTGAGGGATCTACCGTCTCGCCATCCGCAACAGTTTACTCTTACACCGATCGGTTCCTCCTCATGAACGCGGCTGGCGCACTTTCCCGCGCATCCTCAAAGCCGCAGCCCAAGGTCTCAGCGCCCAGTGACCACCCATCGTCTCGGAAGAGTTCTGGCGCAGACGCGCCTGCTTCCCTCGGCTCGGTCGGAGGAACGTCTAGCTGGTTATTGCCCGTTACGACCGTATCTGAGAGAGGCGGCTCAATTTATCGAAGATGAGGTCATCCACCTCTACAAGCACCACAGTGGCCGCCTCGCGTCTTATGGCGGTCCGCAAATGGCGTGCAGTGTTAAGCGTGAATTGCGGTTCCTCGATCAATAAGACTGACTTGTTGACCACAACGTCGGACCCGGTAGTGCTCTTGTCGGGAGGTGCCTCCTCGCTCGCCTCGCCGGCGGTGGGCCGCCACGTCCGATAACCATGATAGCGCCGAAAATCATGGTAATAGCCGGGGTCGTAGCGATAGCCATATCCCCTGAACGCGCTCACATGTTTCTGTGGTGCTTTGTGGATATGCGGCTTCGCCGGCTGCGAAGCAGGACCCTGGTGGGCGCAACCGGCCGCAAGCGCGCAGAAGAGGACAACGAGTATCGCCTGAACCTGCCGGAAAGCGGGGCCGAGCCGATGCAGCCCGTTGGAAGCGCAGGCCGGTAAGGAAAGCATGACCATCGATCGGCACCTGCGTCGCAAGGATCTGGGAAACGTTGACAGTGGCGCCGAGCCATCCGCGGTATCTGTCGACGGCAGGTCCGCTCGTGAGCTTGTAGGTGAAGCGAGCCTGCGCGCCGGTATCGTTGACCGCACAAGCGATATTGCTGGCGCCGTTTCCGGTCTCGACGTGCCACGTGCACCCTGCAATGCGATAGCCGGGCTCTGCAGGGAACGTCTCGGCATAGTCTGCAGTATGCTCTGCAAAGACGACGGGGTGGTCGTCCTTGGTTTTATCCACCGTATAGGAGCGCTCGATCTGCTTCGGTTCGTCAAGCTGTGATACCGGCACGTTCACGATAAGGCGGCGGTCTTCGGGCAGTATCGTGTGGATCGCTCCGGCAAGAATTTCGGGGATCTTCACCCCAGCGTTGGCTTGGGTCTGCACATGCGTGGAGTTCAGCTTGCTCCAGTTCTCAAAGAAGATCGTCGTGTCAACCCATTTCGTCCAGCAGACAGAGGGTTGTGGTAGGGCTGCGATCATGCTGTAGAGCGGGCTTGCGGTGATCACGGTCGCTGGAATGATGAAGTTGACACCGGAAACCTGCGCCTCGTTCCACTTGACGATGCCGCCACGCCGAACTCGTTGAATGCAGGTCCGCCGCTGTTGCCGACATTCATGATTGTGTCGGTCTGCCGTCGGCCGTTCGGGCTCGTCTGGCTGCTGATCAGACCGCTCGAAATGCTCAGATCCAGATCGAGAGGATAACCTAGCAAATAGATCGGGGCCTGCTGGTTGTCGTTGATCACAGGCATCGGGCAACGAGAGGCGCCACGGCTATTGCCGGCGGACTGCGACAGCTCCAAAGAGCCAGGTCCCTGGCATCGTCGCGATGAACCGCAGTGACCTTGATGGGATTCGCATTGCGCGACCCGAGGCGGGCATTGACGTCGAAGCTCTTGTAGTTCTCCTCGCGTCCGATCACATGGCTGTTGGTCAGCACGAGGCTGTCGCCGATGAGCAGCCCGGAGCCGCCGCCGACTTCCTGCTTGTCGTTGTACATCACGCCAACGTACTGGACGTGAACCGTCCTGACATTGTAGCGCGCAGCAATCTGCACCGCCGCGCGATCGGCCAGCGCGGGCGCGCCCATGGATAGTAAGAGACCGAGTGTCGGGAGGGATAGAATTTCCTGACGGCGGCGATATCGAGTGGGCTGAGTTGTCCTTTCCGTTCCATGCTGGATTACAATAGTTCATTATTGAATCGAGATCGTATTGGGTGACCTTATAATCGCCGACCGAGCCGGAAGCTTTTTCGTTACGGCACGCCTCCGGCGCATCGTCGCGGTTCTGTTCATGCGTAAAACCGAGGGCATGTCCGAATTCGTGGACAGCGACAACGCGAATGCAGAACTCGCGCCGATCTCGGAGCCTTTGCTCCAATGATTGAAGCTGAAATTGAGAGTCATGCCTGACGGCTTGCGGTCGAGATACTCCACCCTCCTGTATACTGGCACCAAAACCAACCTTTGGACCCCCAGTATGGGTTGCTGGCAGTGCGTGGACGCGGGCAGACCGGGATCAGACGCACAGCCGACAAGCTTCAGGCGGAATTGGTTGAGGCGGAGATCCCCCAAGCGCTTCCGTCAATGCTGGCCAGATCCTGGCTCAGGGATCAGCGGCGCGCCGCCAACGGAAATTGGCCCTTCTGGCTTAGAGGGCTGGACCGCTCTTTTCGCCAGCTTCGAAGCTGATTGGGCTGCAGGCGGAGAAGAGACTGGCGGCGCAGACGCAGCAGCGAGTGAACTCTGCAAGGATTCGATCTTCGCGGTCAACGCTTCGATTTGGTCCGTCATCCGCTTCAAATCGGCTTGCTGCGCACCGATATTGCGATTGAGTTCTGCGATTACATCGCTCGCCCGTTGTTGCTCGGATCGAACCTCCAGCAGAGCTTCCCTAACCTCAGGTGACAAGCCATGCATCGGCGCGGGCCCAAGCACTTGCGACCTCGCCAAAATTGTCTCCATGTTAGTCCAAACACAGGCTGCCGCGGCACACAAACCAAAGAAGACCAAGAGGACGAGAATCCAAGACGAGCGCCGGGAGGATTTGTGCAAAATGCGCGGTAACTCCGAGGCGTTCGCCTCAGCAACCACATCCATCATTCTCAGCTGCCATTCCCAAATTTTGACGCCTCTCGTTCACGCAATAATGGGCATCAGTCAAGAGCTGCGGGCGAGGTACGATACTGAGCGCAAGCTCGCCGGAAGTCCCGCTATCGCTGTCGGCAATCGCCTTTCGCGTTTTTAGATCGGACTTTCGACCGAGCAGCTTACCGACCGATCATGGCTCGGGTCCGGCTGCTTAGGCCGACAGGCTAGCGGATGCAGGGCCGTGAAGCTGAAGCGGCGTCGAGATCCAGCATGAACTCGCCCATATGCGCCGCAATCCTTTGCTAAACGGGGGATAAGAGCAGGCAACGTCACCTCAGATTGTACCAGGCTCGACATCCGAATTACGATTTTGGCGAACACCTTTGGGGCATCCATTCGCGTTCGTATGGACGCGGCGACACTAGATCGAACACTCGTCCTCGAAACCTGTCTCTTTGAGAGGCGCAAACTCCGTTTTGCCAAGCTTTGGGCTGTCCATGATCAGGCCGGTTCGACGCTTGACAGCCCGACAGCCTTGCAGGAACGAGCGAGGAATAGAATCAAAGGGCCTCCCCAGCTCGACAAGGACGGTCTACATTTGCGTCCCAATCTGCCGGATCCGCATCAGCATTTGTTTTGAGGTTCTTGTTTTAAAGTGGAGCGCGGGGTCCGGCAGGTGCCGCTAAGATTTGCGGCTTTGGTGCTACCGCGTTTGGTTGGAGAAAGTGAGTTTTCAGGTCTCGATACTTAGGATTCTCGCCGGCCAACCGGAGGGCCGGGCGAGCCTTGCCGTCCTCAAGGATTACCTGGCGGTGTTCTACACCAGCGGTCCGGAGTGGACGGATCGTACGAAGCGATTGGCGGCGCAGACGCCGGATCTCAATATTTTCGGACAAGGGCTGGTTACGCGGGAACCCGGACAATGGATCATAACGGACAAAGGGCGGGCCTTTCTTGCTCTTCTGGAACAGAAGAGCGTACCTGACTCTCAGGAGCGAACGCTCGAAGGCATGGTTGAGAAACCCCTTGCAAGTAGGCTTCCCGCGCTTGCGCCGGGCCGACAAGACCACAGTGCCAGTCGCCGGCACCTCCGCCGGAAGCCGCTGAGGGCGCGCGATGGGCGTTCCAGCTAGCCCCTCCCTAAGCTCACGCCCGGCGACGATGTTGCTCCATATCGTGCCGGAGCAACATTGCATACCCCGCGCACCGGCTTGATGCCCTTCGCAAACCATACTTAGATCGCTGTTGTTTGAGATGGAGACATTGTAGTGGCAACCGGTATTGTGAAGTGGTTCAGCGCGACAAAGGGTTATGGATTTATCAAGCCCGATGATGGCGAAGCCGACGTATTCGTGCACATCAGGTCAGTCGAGAAGGCCGGATACACCTCCCTTGCTGAGGGGGCCCGGATCAGCTTCGAGCGCAAGACCGGCAGCTCCGGCAAAGTGTCCGCAGACAATCTGCGTATAGGATAGCCTTCTTTCGCGACGAGGGGAGACATGGTTCTCTAAGGACCAAGCCACCACGATTCGAGACGGATGGTAATCGACGCAAGCAATTGAGATATCGTCACTAAATCAACGTAGAAATATTTCTGTGCTAGCATTTGTGCTAAATCAGCGACTTAGACCTGCCTGAATGTGATAGATGTCACACTTTGAGGCAGCATTCTTGACGAGGCCCCAGCCGGGACGGATGGTCTGCTATCGCCTCGCTACCGAGCTCATCTGCCGGAGCTATACCCTCTCCCATACCCTCAAAGGCAAATCCTAGCCCCGGAGAGCCTGCACTGCTTGCCATAGCTCGGTAACGGCCGGATCGTCTAAACCCACATCGTGCAGGCCTTCAAAATTCCTCCTCACATAATCCAGTGCACTGCCACTAGTGCCTCGGGCCTTGAGGATCATCTCTGCCTTCTTGGCAGTGCTTATCGTCGAACCGAGCGGGTTTACTCCCTCATAGATGTATACCTTGGCGTCTACCGAGCGCCCGTCGGCCAACAGCACCTGCAGATCTGTCGGATCACACGCTTCTCTTTTTCGCAGAGCACGTAAGAGGACCGGTATTTTGTCATTGTCCGGAAACTCAAAAGCGGCTCCCTCACAGCTGGCCCCATCAAACGGCTCCAGATTCAGCGTGATGCCAGGGTTCTCTTTGGTCCCCCAGTTAACCACTGACTTCTTATTGAAGGTTCGACGATAGCCACGAAGCGTTGCGCGCTGAGACCCCGCGCAGCCGAACTCGGACTGCCATCCATCAAAGGTGAGAGACCCGAAGCCAAAGACCCAGACCACGATCACGCCTCCATCTGGGCCAAGGTTTGCTCGAACAGCATACTCACCAGTCTAGTCCCGATAGGGCGTGCAAAGGTCGGAGGCTAGCTGATCAGACACGCCTGTAACCCGCTTCTGGATAAACTCCGGAGTGAAATCCTGAAACCTATCGCTATTCGCTCGCAGCTTAATGATCGCCTCAGGGTCAATCTTCAGAAGTTCCTCCACATAGCCCAACACCTTCACATAAGAAGGGGCGTTCACGTGCCTTGGCCCAACCAGGTTTGCAAACAGGGTGGCAATTCCCTCCTCAATGTTAAGGGCGGCGCCACCCCCGTTCGGGGTAAGGAGGTGCACTATTTCCTGAGACAGTTCGAAACGCGCTTGCTCTTCATTCGACTGACAAGTGTCGCTCAGATGAATCACCACGCATCTGCTTTCCTGCGAGTACTGCGGAAACCAAACACCAGGGCGAGGGCCTCCCACCTCAATTCCAAGGATCGTCCAGCTCCGATCACGCGTGCCGAATTGCCTCTCTGCCTGATTCAACCAATCCCCCAGTAAAGTTGTGAGGGTGTATGTCCAGCGCTTAGACTCCTCCTGCCAAGTCCTAACGAATCCAACCGTCGGCGACGTAAGCATCTATTCAGCCTCCCTTTTAGGGAACCCTACGCTAAAGCTCCGCAGCGGCCAACAGAGATACCCCTCAATCTGCGCACGCACTTGGGACGAAAGGCCGGACTTTACCCACTCGCTCAAACCGAAGCCCCACTCGTAACTCCCGATGCCTTCCTCTTCGCTTTCGCCCTTAGGATGGGAACAGGCGACACGATGGTTAGAGCTGGCCCCGCAAATTCGGACAGTAGCTTGAGTGGGTTTTCTGCCTGACAGCGGCGAGGATTCTTGCTGCGAATCAGGAGCGAAGATGACGAAGAAGAGCCGCCGGACGCATTCTCCGGCATTCAAGGCGAAGGTTGCTTTGGCTGCGGTCAAAGGAGACAAGACACTGGCGGAGCTGGCGCAACTGTTTGATGTTCATCCGAACCAGATCACGATCTGGAAAAACCAGCTCCTGGAAGGCGCCGCCGGCGTGTTTGGGCATGACAAGACATCGGCCGAGACGCCGGTCGATTTGAAGGCGTTACATGCCAAGATCGGCGAGCTGGCGTTGGAAAACGATTTTTTGTCCGGCGCGCTCACCAAGGCGGGCCTGCTGAGCGCAAAGCGATGATCGACCGCGGTCATGATCTTTCTATCGTGCGCCAGGCGAAGGTCCTGAAGCTGGCTCGCAGCACGGTCTACTATGAACCTCGGCCAGTTTCGGCCGAGGACCTTGCCTTGATGCGTCGGCTCGATGAGCTGCATCTCGATTATCCCTTCGCGGGAGCGCGTATGCTGCGATCGTTGCTGCGGCGGGAGGGGGTATACGCCGGTCGCCGCCACATCGCGACGCTGATGAAGCGCATGGGGATCGAGGCGGTCTATCGTCGCCCGAACACGAGCAAGCCGGCTCCGGGTCACAAGATCTACCCGTACCTGTTGCGCGGATTGAAGATCGAGCGGCCCGACCATGCGTGGGCAATGGACATCACCTACATTCCGATGCGGCGTGGCTTCGTCTATCTCGCGGCGGTCGTCGATGTGTTCAGCCGACGGGTCCTGGCCCATCGCGTCTCGATCACAATGGAGGCGGCCTTCTGCGTCGAAGCGGTCCAGGAGGCGTTGGCGAAGCACGGCAGGCCCGCGATTTTCAACACGGACCAGGGCAGCCAGTTCACCAGCCTCGAGTTCACCGATGTGCTGCTGGACGCGAAGATCGCCATCAGCATGGACGGCAAGGGCGCCTGGCGCGACAACGTGTTTGTCGAGCGGCTCTGGCGCACGGTCAAATACGAAGAAGTTTATCTCCGCGCCTACGACAGCGTGTCCGAGGCGCGAGCGTCAATTGCCAAGTAATCTGGCCTTCTACAATCAGGGACGCCCTCACTCGAGCCTTGACGGGCGCACGCCCGACGAGGCTTACTTCGGCACGCAAGCTATGGTGATGGCCGCATGACCGTCGCCGACGATTTTGTCGTCGCTCTGGTCGGGCTACGCCCTCCCGACGCAACGACAAAATCGTAAAGCCCCGCGTTCAGCATAACCCGGCAGGAATCCACTTAAATCCAGCGGGGCGCTGTCCAAACAACCGGGGCCAGCTCTGTAGCACAGAGAGGTGAATCGTCATGTATGATCGAATCGGTGGCTCATCTACACGCACTAGCCAAACTGACGAACCGAGCCAGTCGGTGGATAGCGGCAGCTTTACAGAAACACTTGCAGATCTCGCGCCCCAGTGGAGCTCACGATCGGGGGAGTTGCCTGACAAGATGGGGGCCTGCTGCAGCAAGCCACATACCTTGGATGCAAACGTTCAAACCTCTAGCGCCTCCGAACCCAGTACATCCTCTCCAGAGAGTCCGGCCACCTCCTTGTTCGAATACAGAACGGCCGACCTGCGTGATGCGAATGTGGACGGCATCTGCGTCGGGCTGACTGCGGAGTGGTTCCGCAATCTTAGCAACAGCCCATCAACCCGAATGAGTGCGCTTACACCCGGATCGCAAACGCACGCCTCAGCGGCTGAACGGCAGCAGCAATATCAAGGTCTTAAGGATCAGTTACGAAGCAGGGGAGCAGGATCTTCTCAGGCCGACCTTCAGGCACAAAATACCATTTTGGAGGAAGCAGGCTTGGAACCGGCTGGAGAAGAGAAGAGATTCGCATTCGGCAAGTCTTCGAACGTCAAGTCCATGGTGAACGAAATCAATGAAGACGGATCGAACCATTTACTCAGCTTGTATTTCGCTGAAGGCGGCGCCCACACAGTGGCGACGTCGGCCTCGAATGGAACGACCACGCTTTTCGACCCTAACTATGGAGAATTTACTGTTCGATCAGATCCTGACCAGATGGCTTCATTGTTACAAAGCCTCGCCAATCGTTACAGGAATCCCAACGGGCAGCATTTGTCGACAATCACGACGCAAAGGATGCAGTGAGTTGGGCCTTCAGGCCGCGGTGATTGACGCCTTCTGTGAAGGCGCGGATGCGTCGGCCGGCGCTTGCGTTCGGTCGCGGCGGGGGCAAATCTGCAGCGGATAGGCGGCTGCGTGCCGGCTTGCGATTGTGCCGGCATCGAAAGCGGGGGGGCGGCACCCCGCTATCCATGACGGTCGGCACAAATTGCAATTCTGTTTCGCAATGGCCGCCTGCGGTTTGCTCAACTGACGTCGCCAAGAAACAATTGCTGCGGCGACAATCCATGCCGTCCGCTATCGAACCACGCGCTTGATCCAGACCGACTGTGCGCAGAATATGACTTTCCACGACATCAACTTTGAAGCACGCAAAGCCGGCGCATCGATATTGGTCCAGCTGTGACTCTTACAAGCAGCTTCATCCTGAAAAGCCAAAGTCTTGATTGACAAGGCACCTTATCTTCGAACGGTGAAAGCGTCGGAGTTTTCCAAATTGCCAGGGTGCTCCCTGCAGGACCTGAGGGGCGCGACTCCAGCGATTGCGCCGCTGCGGGCGGCGCCACAGAATGCACCCCGGCGCTGGTCGCTAATCTAGGGTCCAGACTCAATTGAGCCAATATGCGACGAGAGCGGCGAGATGAACAGCGGCCAAAAAATTACGGGCGAGCTTGTCATATCGCGTGGCGATGCGCCGGAAGTCCTTGAGCCTGCAAAAGCAGCGTTCGATGACATTTCGTCCTTTGTAGGCGCGTTTGTTGAAGCGATGGATGACGACACGGTTAGATTTATTGGGGATTACGGGCTTGGCGCCACGACGAATGATTTCGCCGCGAAGCTTGTCGCCATCATACCCTTTGTCGGCGAGGAGCACGCTCATGGGTGGCGCGAGCGCCAGGACATCGGGAGCCGCAGCGACATCGGCATCCTGGCCTGGAGTCAGATGCAGGACGACCGGCCGGCAGAGCGGATCGCTCAGCGCATGGATTTTTGTCGTGCGGCCTCCGCGCGAGCGGCCGATTGCTTGATTGTGCTCCCCCCTTTTCCGCCGGAGGCACACCGGTGAGCTTTAATCGAGGTCGAGTCGAGCGACAGTACGACGCCGTCTTCGCCAGGCTTGGCCAGCGCTTCGAAGATTGCGCACCATCGTCCTCGCTTGGCCCAGCGATTGAAGCGATTGTAGATCGTCGTGTAAGGGCCGTATTCACGTGGACAATCACGCCATCGTGCACCCGATTGCAGCATGTGAATGATGCCGCTGACGATGCGTCGGTCGTCGTCCCGATCCGGCCCCGTCAGTCCCCTCGGCAGATGCGGTTCGATACGCGCCCATTGCCTGTCGTTCAGCCAAAACAAACCAGCGCGCATTCTCTCGCCCCCGAATCAACACGTAGGCAAGAGAATCACGTGGCGCTATTTAGGTACAGACCCTAATGCGCCCTACGCTAAAGGCCAGAACCGAGAGGCATCTCCGTAGCTACTTTTGGAAGCGTTTGGTTCAAGAATTGCGTCGCTCCCATGCGAGCCTTATCGTGCCGAACGGATGCTCGACTGTCTCGCGATGCTGGCGCATCGCCTCTGTGTTTGCATCAAGGCGCTGCTGCACGGCCTTGAGCAGACGCTCATGCTTGCGTGCTTCCAGAGTGCCGATCTTGTCCTTCAACTTCGCTGCCGGCACCCCCTCAAGGATAGCTTGAATCGCCTTATCTAGCTCGCGCTCAGTCCACTCCCGGCATCGTGACGCTGCGACCGCGCCCCGTCCCCGAGCTTCCGCATCTAGGTAACCAGAGCCACGAAGGCGGCGAGGTCTTGCCCTCCGGACAGGCTGACGCGATCGCGTTCGATGACCCCGGCGGCATCGGAGTGGTTTCCGGCGAACCACACCTGCTGCAGCCAATCCAGATGCTTGAAATTTCGCGCAAGGGCTGCCCCGCACATTCAGCGCGAGAGCAGGCCTTTGTCGGGCACTTGCTGCGCCCGTTGTCGGCATTGAGACTGAATGCCAGAAACCTGACACTACGCGCAGCTATGTAGTGCCTGCTGAGCCTGCGAATTCACTTCGGCACGCGATTTGCTCTGTTCACGGTGTGGGACTGGTCCGGAGGCTATATTGGCGGACACATCGGGGGCACGGTCGAACCTCCTTCACCAATCCGTACGGTCAGTCGATCTATGGCGATGCCGACAGGTTCGATGTCACCCGGCGGCGCAACCCGCACCTGTCGTTCGGCCAGGGGCCGCATTTCTGCCTGGGCGCAGCGCTGGCGCGTCTAGAATTGGGCTGCGCCTTCCCCGCGCTGTTCGTGCGGCTGGAGCATCTGGCGCTGACCATCGCCGCGGAGGACGTCGTCTACATGCCGTCTTACGTCATTCGCTGCCCGCAGCGCCTGCCGGTCACCTTCCGCCCTTCCATCGCTTAGAGAGTGAAGTGCCACCATGTCCGAACAACAACCCTTGCCGACGCTGCCGATGTGGCGCGTCGATCACATCGAGCCCCCGCCCGAGATGTTGGCGCTACGCGCCAGCGGTCCGATCCACCGCGTGCGCTTCCCCTCCGGGCACGAAGGCTGGTGGGTGACAGGCTATGACGAGGCCAAGGCGGTGCTGTCCGACGCGGCGTTCCGGCCCGCGGGAATGCCGCCGGCGGCATTCACCCCGGATTCGGTGATTCTCGGTTCGCCGGGGTGGCTGGTCTCGCACGAGGGGCGCGAGCATGCCCGGCTACGCGCGATCGTGGCGCCGGCCTTCAGTAACCGCAGGGTGAAGCTGCTCGTGCCGCAGGTCGAAGCGATCGCCGCGCACTTGTTCGAGACGCTGGCGGCCCAGCCCCAGCCCGCCGACCTGCGGCGCCACCTCTCCTTTCCGCTTCCGGCCATGGTCATCAGCGCGCTGATGGGCGTGCTCTACGAGGATCACGCCTTTTTCGCCGGGCTGTCCGATGAGGTGATGACGCACCAGCATGAAAGCGGCCCGCGCAGCGCGTCCCGCCTGGCCTGGGAAGAACTGCGCGCCTACATTCGCGGCAAGATGCGCGACAAGCGCCAGGATCCGGACGACAACCTGCTGACGGATCTGCTCGCTGCGGTCGACCAGGGCAAGGCGAGCGAGGAAGAGGCGGTTGGCCTGGCGGCGGGCATGCTGGTGGCGGGGCACGAGAGCACCGTCGCACAGATCGAATTCGGCCTGCTAGCCATGTTCCGCCATCCGCAACAGCGCGAACGCCTGGTCGGCGATCCGTCCCTGGTCGACAAGGCGGTAGAGGAAATCCTGCGCATGTACCCGCCGGGCGCGGGCTGGGATGGCATCATGCGCTATCCGAGGACCGACGTGACCATCGCGGGCGAGCATATTCCCGCGGAGAGCAAGGTGCTGGTCGGCCTGCCGGCAACGTCGTTCGATCCGCACCATTTCGACGACCCGGAAATCTTCGATATCGAACGCCAGGAAAAGCCGCACCTGGCTTTTTCCTACGGGCCGCACGCGTGCATCGGCGTGGCGCTGGCCAGGCTGGAGCTCAAGGTGGTGTTCGGTTCGATCTTCCAGCGCCTTCCCGCGCTGCGCCTGGCCGTGGCGCCGGAACAACTGAAGTTGCGCAAGGAGATCATCACGGGCGGGTTCGAGCAGTTCCCGGTGCTCTGGTGATGTCGCGGACGCCACGGGCGATCTCGATCTTCTCCGGAATCTGCCGCGCGCCGGTCAGATCAGCCCGCCAACAGGTAACCAGGATGGACGTGCAAGAAACCACGGCAGCATGCCGGGACGCCTTCGCCGAACTGGCGTCGCCAGCGTGCATCCACGACCCGTATCCGTTCATGCGATGGTTGCGCGAGCACGATCCGGTGCATCGCGCGGCGTCGGGCCTCTTTTTGTTGAGCCGCCACGCCGACATCTACTGGGCGCTCAAGGCCACGGGCGATGCGTTTCGGGGTCCGGCGCCCGGCGAACTGGCGCGCTATTTCTCGCGTGCGGCGACCAGCCCGTCGCTCAATCTGTTGGCGTCCACGCTAGCGATGAAGGACCCACCGACGCATACGCGTCTGCGCCGGCTGATCTCGCGCGATTTCACCATGGGCCAGATCGACAACCTGCGGCCGAGCATCGCGCGCATCGTCGCAGCGCGCCTGGACGGCATAACGCCCGCGCTGGAGCGCGGGGAGCCGGTGGACCTGCATCGGGAATTCGCGCTGGCCTTGCCCATGCTGGTTTTCGCCGAACTGTTCGGCATGCCCCAAGACGACATGTTCGAGCTCGCTGCCGGCATCGGCGCCATTCTGGAAGGCCTGGGCCCACACGCCAGCGATCCCCAGCTCGCCGCGGCGGACGTGGCCAGCGCCAGGGTGCGGGCCTACTTCGGCGACCTCATACAGCGCAAGCGCACCGATCCCCGCCGCGACATCGTGTCGATGCTGGTCGGCGCACATGACGACGATGCCGACACACTGTCGGATGCGGAGTTGATCAGCATGCTGTGGGGCATGCTGCTGGGCGGTTTCGTCACCACTGCTGCGAGCATCGACCATGCGGTCCTGGCGATGCTGGCGTATCCCGAACAGCGGCACTGGCTGCAGGGAGACGCCGTGGGGGTGAAGGCATTCGTCGAAGAAGTCCTGCGCTGCGACGCGCCCGTTATGTTCAGCTCCATCCCGCGTATCGCCCAGCGCGACATCGAACTGGGCGGCGTGGTGATTCCGAAGAACGCGGACGTGCGCGTGCTGATCGCGTCCGGCAATCGCGACCCGGACGCCTTCGCCGATCCCGATCGCTTCGATCCCGCGCGGTTCTACGGCACCAGTCCAGGCATGTCGACCGACGGGAAGATCATGCTGAGCTTCGGCCACGGCATTCACTTCTGCCTCGGTGCGCAACTGGCCCGGGTGCAGTTGGCCGAGAGCCTGCCGCGGATCCAGGCCCGCTTCCCCACGCTGGCATTTGCCGGGCAGCCGACCCGGGAGCCCTCGGCGTTCCTTCGGACGTTCCGCGCGCTGCCGGTGCGGCTGCATGCGCAGGGGAGCTGAGATGCGCGTCATGGTCGACCAGGATCTGTGCGGAACCAGCGGGCAGTGCGTGCTGACGCTGCCGGGCACCTTTCGCCAGCGCGAACCGGACGGCGTGGCCGAAGTGTGCGTGGCGACGGTCCCGCATGCGCTGCACGCCGCCGTGCGGCTCGCGGCCAGCCAGTGC
This sequence comes from Bradyrhizobium sp. B039, assembly GCF_038965675.1. NCBI lineage: Bacteria > Pseudomonadati > Pseudomonadota > Alphaproteobacteria > Hyphomicrobiales > Nitrobacteraceae > Bradyrhizobium > Bradyrhizobium sp. B039. The sequence goes on along the minus strand of NZ_CP152416.1, from coordinate 7,355,135 downwards.
CCGGTCGCCGCCATTCGGGTCATCGAAAGCGACGCTGGCGATGGCGAGCCCGCCAGCGCCGACCCTGCGCCTTCTCCAGCGGAGGCCGAGCGGCATGCCGCGAAAGACCAGCACAATCTAGGATGACACGATGGGACGGTTTGAAGGCAAAGTGGCCGTGGTGACCGGCGCCGGCGCCGGCATCGGCAAGGCATGCGCCCTCGCCATCGCGCGCGAGGGCGGCAGAGTGGTGGTGGCCGACATTGATGGCTCGGCGGCTATCGCCTGCACCGCGCAGATCGCGGCCGAAGCGGGCCACGCGCTCGCCCTGGCGATCGACATCGCCGATGCGCAGGCGGTGGCAGCGCTGTTCGAGACGGCGGAGCGGCACTTCGGCGGGGTCGACCTGCTGGTGAACAACGCGAGCGCGATGCATCTGACCCCGCGCGACCGCGCGATCCTCGAGCTGGAGCTAGCGGTCTGGGATCAGACCATGGCGACCAATCTGCGTGGCACGTTGCTCTGCTGCCGGCAGGCCATCCCCCGGATGATCGCCCGCGGCGGTGGCGCGATCGTCAACATGTCGTCGTGCCAGGGGCTCAGTGGTGATACCGCACTGACATCCTACGCCGCGTCGAAGGCGGCGATGAACATGCTGTCGTCCTCACTTGCCACCCAGTACGGTCATGCGCAGATCCGCTGCAATGCGGTTGCGCCGGGTCTCATCATGACCGAGCGACTCCTCGCCAAGCTGGACGCGTGCATGCAAACCCATCTGCGCCGTCACCAGCTCCTGCCGCGCATCGGCCGCCCCGAGGACGTGGCCGCGCTGGTGGCGTTCCTGCTCTCCGACGATGCTGCGTTCATCACTGGCCAGGTCGTGTGCATCGACGGCGGCATGCTGGCGCATGTGCCGACATACGCCGACGGTGGCAACAGCCGCGCCGCGCGGCCTGCCGGCGAGACCGCAGAAGCGGACGCGGCGCCGCGCTGCTGATGGACATGCTGCTCAACCCGCTGAACCGTCGGCATCGGCTGCGGCACGACATCCCGGTCGTGCCCGGCGCTTTTCCCTTGGTCGGGCATCTTCCCGCCGTCGTCTGCGACCTGCCGCGCCTGCTGCGGCGTGCGGAACGGACGCTGGGCAGCCACTTCTGGCTAGATTTCGGCCCTGCCGGACACCTGATGACCAGTCTGGATCCGGATGCTCTCGCACTGCTCCGGCACAAGGACGTGTCCTCGGCGCTGATCGAAGACATCGCGCCCGAATTGTTTGGCGGAACGTTGGTCGCCCAGGACGGCATCGCGCACCGGCAGGCGCGCGATGCGATCCAGGCGGCGCTTCTGCCCAAGGGGCTGACCCTGGCCGGCATCGGCGAGCTGTTCGCGCCCGTCATCCGGGCGCGCGTGCAGAGGTGGCGGGAACGGGGCGACGTCACCATCCTGCGCGAAACCGGCGATCTAATGCTCAAGCTCATCTTCAGTCTCATGGGAATCCCCGCGCAGGACCTGCCGGGATGGCATCGCAAGTACCGGCAACTGCTGCAGTTGATCGTCGCGCCCCCGGTCGACCTGCCCGGACTGCCCTTGCGGCGGGGCCGCGCCGCCCGCGACTGGATCGATGCGCGGTTGCGCGAGTTCGTCCGCGCCGCGCGCGAACATGCCTCGCGCACCGGGTTGATCAACGACATGGTGAGCGCCTTCGATCGCAGCGACGATGCGCTTTCCGATGACGTCCTGGTCGCCAATATTCGCTTGCTGCTGCTTGGTGGTCACGACACCACCGCCTCGACGATGGCCTGGATGGTGATCGAGCTAGCGCGGCAGCCTGGGCTGTGGGACGCCCTGGTCGAGGAGGCGCAACGCGTAGGCGCGGTGCCGACTCGGCACGCGGACCTGGCGCAGTGTCCGGTCGCCGAGGCGCTGTTCCGCGAGACGCTGCGCGTGCATCCGGCGACGCCGCTCCTAGTGCGTCGCGCACTGCGTGAATTGCGACTCGGCCAACAGCGCATTCCTACGGGCACCGATCTGTGCATCCCGCTGCTGCATTTCTCGACCTCGGCGCTGCTGCACGAGGCGCCTGATCAGTTTCGGCTGGCGCGGTGGCTTCAACGCACCGAGCCGATCCGGCCGGTGGACATGCTGCAGTTCGGTACCGGCCCACACTTCTGCATGGGCTACCACCTGGTATGGCTGGAACTGGTGCAGTTCTGTATCGCCTTGGCGCTGACCATGCACGAGGCCGGGGTGCGGCCGCGGTTGCTGAGCGGCGTCGAAAAAGGCCGGCGCTATTACCCGACCGCACATCCGTCCATGACTATCCGCATCGGATTCTCATGAGCTGGCATCGCATGCCCCGTGTGGTGAGGCAGCGGCGCCGGCGACGCGCGGCATTGCTGCACTCGGCGCGCGCGCTCGGTGCGAGGCCGGCAACACCGCGGCGGCTCGCCGCTCGCCGTGGCCGTCTCCTGGCAGGTACAAGGACATGAACAACATGCAGACTGGTTCCACGCCACACGACGACCGAGCTGGCGTTTCCGCGAACGGCATATTGGGCGCGCAGGCGCGCGGCGCATCCGGCAGGCTGCTGCCCGAGATCTGGATGCAGGACGGCGCAAAGCGGGTCGAAGAGGCGCTGGCGCGTCTTCTCTGCGCCGAAGACGACGGTGAGACCGAGCTGATGGCGGCGATGCGCTACGCCACCTTGCATGGCGGCAAGCGCACCCGCGCCTTGCTCTGTTTGGCTGCCGGCGCACTGGCCGACACGCCGGCGCACATGCTCGATGACGTCGGTGCCGCCATCGAGATGATGCACGCCTGTACGTTGGTCCACGACGATCTGCCCGCGATGGACGACGACGTGCTTCGCCGCGGCCTTCCGACCGTGCACGTCAAGTTCGGCGAAGCCACCGCGATCCTGGTCGGCGATGCGCTGCAGGCGCACGCCTTCCTGACCCTGGCGAGCCTGAATGCGCCGGGCGACACCCCTATCGCGCTCGTGCGCGAACTGGCGCAGGCGGTGTCCGCCGAGGGGGCCGCAGGCGGGCAGGCCATAGATCTGTCGCTGGTTGGAAAGCACGTCGAGCTGGACAGGATCGTGGCGATGCACCGGATGAAGAGCGGAGCGCTAGTGCGCGCGTCCGTTCGCATGGGCGCGCTATGCGCTGTCGGCGTGAATGCCGCGCACGCTGCACTTTACTGTGCGCTGGATCACTACAGCGCCTGTTTCGGCCTGGCGTTACAGGTGATCGACGACATTCTCGACGTGACAGCGGATACCGCGGCGCTGGGCAAGACCCCCGGCAAGGACGCGGCGGCGCAGAAGCCGACCTGCGCGTCGATCATGGGACTGCAGGAAGCACGCCAGTTCGCGCTGGATCTGTTGCGCGATGCCGGCGAGGCCATCGCGCCGCTGGGGCCGCGTGCGGAACGGTTGGCGCAACTCATACAGTGGGCCAACGCGTATCTGTTCAAACACGCGCCACGCGCATGAGCGCGCCCGTCCGCATCGAGTCGCCCCTGTGCCGCTGCGATCGGCCGGCGGCAGAGTGCATCCTGCACTGTGTCCGAGTCCGCGGCGCCGATCGCAGCGGTTGCCCGCCGCGGCGCACGTTTCTGCAAACGGAACATCCCGCGTGAACGCGCTGTCCGAACATATCCTTTCCGAATTGCGCCGCCTGCTGAGCGAAATGAGCGATGGCGGCAGCGTCGGTCCGTCCGTCTACGACACGGCGCAGGCGCTGCGCTTCCACGGCAACGTCACCGGTCGGCAGGACGCATACGCGTGGCTCATCGCGCAGCAACAGGCCGACGGCGGATGGGGAAGCGCGGACTTCCCGCTGTTCCGCCATGCGCCCACGTGGGCGGCGTTACTGGCATTGCAGCGTGCCGATCCTCTTCCCGGAGCTGCGGACGCAGTCCAGACTGCAACGAGGTTCCTCCAGCGCCAGCCCGATCCCTACGCACATGCGGTGCCAGAAGACGCGCCGATCGGCGCGGAGCTGATCCTGCCGCAGTTTTGCGGTGAGGCCGCATCCTTGCTGGGTGGCGTAGCGTTTCCGCGCCATCCTGCGCTGTTGCCATTGCGGCAAGCGTGCCTGGTCAAGCTGGGGGCGGTGGCGATGTTGCCGAGCGGCCATCCGTTGCTACACTCCTGGGAAGCCTGGGGGACGTCGCCGACCACCGCATGCCCGGATGACGACGGCAGCATCGGCATCAGTCCGGCGGCCACCGCCGCGTGGCGTGCCCAGGCCGTGACACGGGGGAGCACGCCGCAGGTCGGGCGCGCCGATGCGTATCTGCAGATGGCATCGCGGGCGACGCGCAGCGGCATCGAAGGTGTCTTTCCCAACGTCTGGCCGATCAATGTGTTCGAGCCATGCTGGTCGCTGTACACCCTGCATCTGGCCGGGCTTTTCGCGCATCCCGCGCTCGCGGAGGCGGTTCGCGTGATCGTCGCGCAGCTCGACGCCCGTCTGGGCGTGCACGGTCTGGGCCCGGCCTTGCACTTCGCGGCTGATGCGGACGACACCGCCGTTGCGTTGTGCGTCCTGCACCTTGCAGGCCGTGACCCGGCGGTCGATGCGTTGCGCCATTTCGAAATCGGCGAGCTGTTCGTCACCTTCCCCGGCGAACGCAATGCCTCGGTGTCGACCAACATTCATGCCCTGCATGCGTTGCGACTGTTGGGAAAGCCCGCCGCGGGCGCCAGCGCGTACGTCGAGGCCAATCGCAACCCGCACGGTCTATGGGACAACGAAAAATGGCACGTTTCGTGGCTGTATCCCACCGCGCATGCGGTCGCTGCGCTGGCGCAAGGCAAGCCCCAGTGGCGAGATGAGCGCGCGCTGGCGGCGCTGCTGCAGGCGCAGCGCGACGACGGTGGCTGGGGCGCGGGTCGCGGGTCCACGTTCGAGGAAACCGCCTATGCGCTGTTTGCGTTGCACGTGATGGATGGGAGCGAAGAGGCGACAGGGCGCCGGCGCATCGCGCAGGTGGTGGCGCGTGCGCTGGAGTGGATGCTCGCCCGCCATGCGGCGCATGGATTGCCGCAGACGCCGCTGTGGATCGGCAAGGAACTGTATTGCCCCACTCGGGTCGTGCGCGTGGCCGAACTCGCCGGGTTGTGGCTGGCGCTTCGTTGGGGGCGGCGCGTCCTGGCCGAGGGGGCAGGAGCGGCGCCATGATCCAGACTGAACGCGCGGTGCAGCAGGTGCTGGAGTGGGGACGTTCCCTGACCGGATTCGCCGACGAGCATGCCGTGGAAGCGGTCAGGGGCGGCCAGTACATCCTGCAGCGCATCCACCCGAGCCTGCGCGGCACCAGCGCCCGCACCGGTCGCGATCCGCAGGACGAAACGCTGATAGTGACGTTCTATCGCGAACTGGCGCTGCTGTTCTGGCTCGACGATTGCAACGACCTTGGCCTGATCTCGCCGGAACAGCTCGCCGCGGTGGAGCAAGCGCTGGGGCAGGGCGTGCCGTGCGCGCTCCCCGGATTCGAGGGTTGCGCTGTGCTGCGCGCTTCGCTGGCCACGCTCGCCTACGATCGTCGCGATTATGCTCAGCTTCTCGACGATACCCGGTGCTACTCCGCGGCGCTGCGCGCCGGACACGCGCAGGCGGTAGCGGCGGAACGCTGGTCCTACGCTGAGTACCTGCACAACGGCATCGATTCGATCGCCTACGCGAACGTGTTCTGTTGCCTGTCCTTGCTGTGGGGGCTGGATATGGCGACCTTGCGCGCGCGTCCGGCGTTTCGCCAGGTCCTGCGGCTCATCTCCGCGATAGGGCGTCTGCAGAACGATCTGCATGGATGCGACAAGGACAGGTCGGCCGGCGAGGCCGACAACGCGGTGATCTTGCTGCTGCAGCGCTATCCAGCTATGCCTGTGGTGGAGTTCCTCAACGACGAGCTGGCCGGCCATACGCGCATGCTGCACCGGGTGATGGCGGAAGAACGCTTTCCCGCGCCGTGGGGACCATTGATCGAGGCCATGGCGGCCATCCGCGTGCAGTACTACCGGACCTCGACCAGCCGCTACCGCAGCGACGCTGTGAGGGGAGGCCAGCGCGCGCCGGCCTGAACGCGCAGGAGGCGGCGGCGTGCGCGCGCTGCCGTCGGCCCGATCCGACGCAACGCCGCCGCCCGATGGAGCGAGCATGAGCGACACCGCCCTGAGACTGCACGTCCACGACCAGTTCGCCAACGGCCGGCGCTTCCGCATTCTCAACATCGTCGACGACGTCACTAAGGAATACCTGGGCGCCATTCCGGAGACGTCAATCCGGGGCGGCGGGTGGCCCGCGAACTGAAGGAAATCGTTGAGCGACGCGGCAAGCCAGGAATGATCGCGTCCGACCATGGCACCGAGTTCACCTGCAACGCCATGCTGGCCTGGAGCAAGGACACGGTCATCGACTGGCACTTCATCGCGCCGGGAAAGCCGATGCAGAACGGCTTCATCGAGAGATTCATGTATAGACGGCCGCGCGGATGCAAGGGATTTCAGCAGCAATTTGGATATCGGTCGGGTGCGTTCATGTATACGGCCTATCATTGCGACCGATAGCATGGCCGCTCGCCCTGATGGAGATCGCGGATCGAGGCCTCATCAACGGGTCGCGCTTGTTGCGCTTAAAACTCTTCTGTCAATCGGCCCTTTAATTGCGGATTATTGTCAACTCTCTTTTTTTGAAGCCATTCGGCAAGACGGTAGCGCTCGACCTCCCCGTCGGCCCGATTCGGCGCGCGCCAATTGTGCACACAATCGGCGAGAAATGGGGGAGCGTGCTACGACCTGTTCACAGCCCTTTCTGTCGCGGGCCATGTCGCGCCGAGCAGCCGGGAGTTGTTGGCAATCGCTGGAATTATCGGGTAATTTTGCGCAACAGGCGCAACACGATGTCGACGAACAAATGCGGACTAAGTTATTGAAATAATTGGTGATCCCAGCAGAACAAGCACATCAGCCGGTATCAATGGCTTAGATTGGCAAACCGCCCGTTCGGGCAAGATTGATCCGCAAGCGCTTTTTCGCGCACTGGCAATCAAAAGCCGCCGGATGGTGGGCCAAAAATGCGAAGGGCCGCCTCGGCTAAGGCAGCCCCAGATCGCAATCAAAAGTCCAGTAGCCTCGAATTTAGCACCCAGTCTCCCGAGCCGCAATCCGGAACCGCCATGCAAGCTGCCTTCGCCGCTGCCCTGGCGCGGAAGATGGTGCGGCCGTGAGTGCAATTCTCGACAAGGACCGGACCCGGCGAAAGCTCCATCTGTTAACGCGCGCAAATGGCGATCTACGCATTACCGATCAAGACTTCCGGGTGCTTTGGTATATCGCCGATGCGATCGATCACGAGACCGATCTAGCCCGCCGCAAGCAGGCCACCATCGCTAAAGATCTTGGGAAGAAGGGCGTCCGCGGCGTGCAGTTGAGCCTCGGACGGTTAGCCGAGTTCGGCTACCTCAAGTTCGAGGTCAAGGAAGGCGGGACCTACGTCAATGCCTATCGCCTTCTTCTCGAAGAGGCGAATGTGGGTTCGCCTTCTTCTGACCAGAAGGCGAACAATGGTGAGCCTTTGGATGACCAGAAGGCGAACGTCGGTGCGCTTTCTGCCGGTGCAGTCCCCAAAAAGGCGAACGAGCGTGACGAAAAAGGCGAACCGTCATTCGTACATGATCCCTTATCTGTCCCTGAAGTAGCTGCAGCCGCGCGCGATGACTACGAATTCTATGCGGCGGGGGCGATGCATTGCACTAACTAACCCCCATGCGGCTCGTAGTACGCCCGCATCGCCTTCAGATGCTCTGCCTGCTGGCGGGAGTAGTGCCGGATCGAACGAAGCTCACCGACCATCTGACCGAATGCGAACAGGATGACAGCTGGGATCGAGAAGCACACCGCAGCCAGGAATACTCCCAAGTGGAATAGTAGGTCTGAACCTATGGTCGGTGGTGCTGGAGTGCGAAGCGCGCCAACAAAGACGAGCCACACGACAAACAAATAGACCCCCGAAACAACCTTCAAAAATGTAGCCACCGGTGCCCCCCTTGGCGGCGATCATTCAATCGCAACCAAAGCGCGAGCGCAAGCCGTAGCGCACTAGATCTCGCTTTCCGCAGCAACGGACTTGCGATATGACGGGCGATGCCGCGGAACACAAACCGTACCCTGCCGAATTCGGCAGATCTCTGTTGGTTGCCAAAGACGAGCTATTTGCTGGTCGCCGGATAGTCGTTGCCCTGTCAGCAGGGCCTCGCCTCAGTGGCCGGAAAGGGGTCATCCTTGGACCGGGAGCGACTGCCACCCAAGTCAAGGTGCTCCTAGACGGTGCCAAGGGCTATGTGACCCTGCATGTACCTCGATCTTCTGGAGGATCGTCCCAGGTAGCGCACCGAGGCCGTCGGCTGCCCGCGTTCTGCGCGATTAAGCTGTCTGATGGGCTTTCATGTACGGTCCGAAAAGGCGTGGAGCTTCTTCGTAGAACTTGGTTATCGCCATGAACTCGTCTCCGCGCTTTTTGACCCATGTCGGACGCTCCGGATCGATGAGATTTTGCATCATCGAGTTGGCGAGGTTTAGGTTGATTAGATGCAGACGGATCTTTTCCAGGTATTTCTGAACGTCCTCGCCGAAGAAATAGGGCACGCGATCGATCGCTCGTCCGTACCGAAAGAATAGCTCGTCAGGAGCGGTGCCGCTACGGCATGCCTCACCGACTATCCCTCTAATCTCCTCGAAAATGGCGAGCCGCTTATCAAAGAGATCAAGCACTATCTTTTCGTTCGATGTTTTCCAATTTCGTTCTGCGATATCCGCTTGAACCTTGGCGACCGCGATTTGGCTCTGACCAAGCCGGTAGGCAATCCAGCCAGCAGTAATTGCAGCGAAGACCGTTGCGGCCGGGCCGGCGAAGTCTTTGAAGCGTGCAGGATCGCCCACCAGTAGGCCTACTATCAACCAGAAGGCAGTAGCCACTAGTGCCCCGAGCGCGACTTCAGAGACGCCTTTATGCTTCATCGTCGTGCTCAAGATAGCCCTCGATAAGGCGATCCAGGTCAATCTTTCTAATCGACGCCGCGATCAATCGGTCCACCTTCATATCTATTGGGGCTTTCCACAGAACTCAATCAGATAATTGATTAGAGCTCCCCCAACTCCTGCGGTCTGAAGGTTAGGACGGGTCGAAGCAAATGCGCGAACATTGTCTGCGAGCTGGACGTTTGTCATTTTGCTCTTCGAAATGCAATTGATAATGCGTGCCTGCCTTGGCATCTTGCTCGTCAGAGGCAACGCTAATCAGCGCGTCGTAGAAACCGGCCATGTAGGCAGCGCGGATCTGCGCAGGTAACGACTCCCATCGGAAGTAAGTGAAGTAAACGGCATTCGCAGGCGCGGTGATCACAAGCGGAGCCGCTACCAATATGATTCTAATCAAATCTGCCTCGTGATGCCGTGGATTAACAACTGATCGCCGTTGCGTCGCCCCGACTCGGGCGAAGATCATCCGCCCAGCAGACGTGCGCCTCAGTTTTCGCGGGGGTGGATCGGATAGTTGGGTCAAGCTCCGGTGCAGCACTCGTTCACAAACTCTGAGGCTAGCCCACCGTTACGGCATCCGCAGCAAGCAGGTCATCGATCAGCTCGGCAAAGCCCTCTCGTACAAGAAAGCGCCGGCTAAATGCCAGGCGCTGATGGTAGGGAATTAGATATCGATCGAAGCGGTCAGATTGAAGTTGGCGTGCCTCGCGCGCCAGCTCGTCCGTTTCAGGTAGGCCTTGTTCCTTGATTGCGACCAGGAGGTCCTTAAGGTCGGCCGCAGATGTTTTTTCGACAAAGACGGCAAAGTTTTCGATCGAAGCCTTTGCGCCCTCTCGACGTAAAGCCAGCACCATTGTCTGAGCGAGGCGTGCACCTGACCAAGGAAATACAATGACGTCCTGACCGTATTGCAGAAAGCGGTGCCTATCGAGATGGTAGTCGCGGTAGGCTTTGCGCCCTTCCTTGATCATAGCTGCTGTTGCCTCATTCACATCGAGGCCTTTCGAGGAATGACCGTCGTAGATCGATTTCATACGCGCAGCAACCAAGCCGCTTGGCGCTTGGGCTGTACCGCCATAACGGGGCGCGCCAGCAGATGAGGCTTTGGTGACCGTCAACCTGCGGCCGGAATCGTTCACGTTCAGAACGCGCCAGCGCCCGCCAGATTCGACGCGACCATAAAGATTTCTGCACCAGGCTTTTCCAGCACCGAGAACTGGGCGATGGTTTGCAGAGGCGCAACGCTGATCATGCATGGACCAGAAAGCGAATTTGCGGCTAAGGCCGCGTCTTAACAGGGCGACGTCATGATCCCCACACCCTATAATTTTGAGCCAGCCCTCACGGATGCTGAGTACGCCAAGCTCGGCGTCCTGGCTTTGCGCTGGTCCCACATCGAGCACATCCTGGGAAATTGCCTGAAAGTCATTCTTCGCCTCACCGATGATGAAGCAGTAATAGTCGTTTTCACCCTGAGTGCAGACCAGCGGGCGGAAAAGATTCACCAGCTGTCGAAGCTTTCCGAATTACCGGCCCCAGCGCAGAAGGCTTTCGATGAACTAAGGCCAATACTAAAAGGCATCCACTACGTCAGAAATAACGTCGTTCACTCTATCGCTGGGGAGTATGAAGGCGACGACTTCGTCTTTCACCTTCGCTCGAAAAAGCGATCTCTGACCAAAGCCCAGGTATTCAGCACTGAAGAACTAACGAATTATGCCGCACACCTCGTCATCGCCTTCCGCTATGGCTTGGGTTTCAAGGATGGCGCCCCACCGACTGAGTATGCGTGTCCCACGCGCCCTGAGATGCCCGAGTTCCTTCGCTCGATTATCCATTTCAAGCCGTAGACCATTAGCAAGCTAACTCCTTTCAATTACCCATAGTTGTTGCCTCGATTGCGGCTCCAAGTTCGATGTCGTTCAGCCGCGAGAGTCCGCGCCAGATCACGGTACTTCCTGGAGGCGGATCGTTGGCTCGGGCCAAGTATCCTCCGAGCCGCGCGATCTTGACGACATAGTACGAGAGCGTGCTTCGTCGAGAGCAATTACCACCCCGGTCTTTCACCAAATGATCAAGAAGCTTGATTTCGGGATCCGTCAGCGCCGTTTGCGGTATGGCATTCGGCGAGGAGCGATTGAGCATCGTCATCCAGAACACGCGCCAACTCACAATGCAGAAGACCGCGATCAGATTGACCAGACGCTCAGCAGTTCGCAATTTTGAGTCCTCTGCTTTGCAGCCCGATTTGAGGATCTTATGGAAGACTTCGATCTTCCACCTCAACGCGTACCATTCGATCTTCTCGATGGCGTCCGTGCGCGATTGGACCGGGAGATCGGTGAGGAGCTTCCACTCGATTTTCTTTCGCCGCTTCGGCCTTCCCCGCTCTTGAGCATGGATCACGGTCAGAGTGAGTGCGGGATATTTCGTCTGTTTGCCGATCGGCGGCAGGACGCGTATCTTGCGATACCTGATCTCAAGAACGGCGTCGTCGGGATCGCCTTTGTCGTCCTTGACCTTGATCCGATGCAGACCCTTGATCGTAACCTCGTCCATTTCGTCGGCAATTGTATGATTGCCGTCCCCGGCAAGCCGATCAACACAGGTTCGCACCAGGAAATGCGTTCCAACCTCCTCGGCCAGGCAAAACAGCTCATAGATGTCGCTCTCGCGATCACCAATATGAACGCATCGTCCAGGGGCAGCAAGAAGGTCGGTCGATTGCCGTAAATTCTCGAGCCAGCGGATGCTCTCCTTCTGCTCGATCGGCACCCGTGTGTCGGATTGATCCTTCGCTTCAGCGCCGTCGTCCCCTTGAACTTCTTGCGGGTCCAGAACTTGATTGCCGACAGTCCTAGCGGAAGCCCCTCGGTCGTCACGGCGAGACTCGAATGCATCAGGATGCCGCACTGCGTGCGTCCTGCCGTCTTGCCCGTAAAGCCGATCAGATCCGGCTTCTCGCGCTTGAGGCTGAATTCCGTCGTGTCATGGAGGACGAGGATCGGTCCCTCCCTCGCCGCTACGCGCTCGCGCGTCGCCTCGAAATGACCGCCAAGAATATCCGCCTCGTCGACCCGCTCGTTGGAGAAGAATCGATAGGCGGCCTTCGTGTTGGCCCAATCCTGACAAACCAACGGGATGCTTTGACCCATGTCGCTCCCGATTTGTGCGAGCAATTTGCAGAACCGGCGACCAAGCCGCTCATCCTTAAACTCGCATCCCGCAACTTCCCGATCAACCCACGTCTCGATACCGGTCGTCAATCGCTGAGCACGCGCCACCGCGCGTTCCTTCACCAAGCCCATCGAGCACCCCGCACTTCCGAATCAGGTGCTCAACAACGAATCACAACAGATTCTACTGATTCAAGATTTCGACCGCGGCGCCCCGCTCAAATCCGACGTCAAGTGTGGGTAATTGAAAGATCTCTTTGCCGCTTACAATGCGCGCGCGGCCGAGCCGAGAATCTGATCAAGCTGCATATGACGCAGCTCGCCTCCGACCGCACCAGCTGCCGTTCGGCGCTCGCCAACCAGGTCCGTCTCGCGCTCCATACGGCCGCTTATTGGCTGATGCTGACCGTGCGCGAGGCGATTCCCAAAGTCCGGGAATTGGCCGCTGCCGAGTTCGCGACGCTGCGTCTTCGTCTCTTGAAAATCGCTGCCCGTGTGGTCGAGACCACGAGCCGCATTCGCCTTGCGTTTGCCGCGGCATGTCCCGAGCCGACCTGATCCGCCGTTTGCCAGGCGCGCTGCTGCCGCTCGGTCCTTGACCGGCGGGGCGTCCGCCCCCCGTTCACCCACCCCATCCCTCAAGCGCGTTGCAAAGTACGGGTCGTCAGGCGGTGAAAAGCCGAAGGCAATCCTGTGCGCCTCGCCAGACAAGATGTGCGGCCGCATCAATCGGGCCCAAAAGCCGCCCTCTGACGAATAGGCCGGGCTAGCAGTTGACGGTGCTCAGACCGTGTAGCGGCACACGGTATATGCATGTATATGCATGTATATGCATGTATATGTAAAGAAATGCGACAGATGCGTTAATAGAATTGCAGAATCCTACATGTCGAACGCGATGCTCAAATCCAGCTGCGCCTCCCCGAATTTACCGCCCCCCAACGCCTTTCCCGAAGACCCCGGGTCGCTGGCTGCCAAAGAGGTCGCGCGACTGAGCATTCTTGACGGCATGCGGGGAATTGCTGCCATCTGTGTCGCCGTTTTACATTTTTATGAACCCTTTCAGTTCGGTCCTCAGAACCGGATTCCTCACGGTTATCTCGCTGTAGATTTTTTCTTTTGCTTGTCAGGGTATGTAATGGCATTTGCCTACGACCCTTCTCGCGTAGAATTGTCACCCACAGAACTTATTAAAAGGCGTCTGATACGACTGCATCCGCTCGTCGTAATTGGCTCCTTGTTGGGCTTCGTTGTGGTTGTAATCGGACGATTCTATGCGCCTATGGCTGCCGCGTTATTCAATTTTAGTGTCACGGAGTTTTTTATTCTCCTCACCTGCAGCGTACTTCTGTTGCCGCACTTATTTGTCCACGATCCCAGCTTTCCTATTTTTCCTTTTGTCGCTCCCGCCTGGTCATTGCTTTGCGAGTATGTGGCGAGCCTAACGTTTGCTCTTTGTCTGCGCCAACTATCGCTTCGATGGTTGCTAGCGATGCTCGCCTTCGCCGCGGTTGCAACGGCATACACGTGCTACGATTTCGGAAGCCTAAACGGCGGTTTCGACCGCAGAACCTTCTGGATTGGCTTTGTACGGGTAGGTTTTTCATTTATCGCGGGCGTTGTTGCTTGCCGTATTGGCAGGCAACCGCTGTTGCCAGGGGCAGCATATTACCTTCCGCTTATCATGCTTGCGACCTTTTTTTGGCCCTTCCTTTGGAAGCCCTACGATTTCCTGATCGTCACAATCGTATATCCGCTCCTTGTTTGGCTGGGCGCTAATGCAATCGGGAGTCCGTCGATCAACCGTTTTAGCGAGTTTATCGGAGATCTTTCATATCCGCTTTATATGACCCACTACGTTCCACTCATGCTATTGTTCGGCGGAACTTCGGCAGGTTGGGTTGCGCAGATCCATGCAGCGCTAGCGGTACCAAGCATGACTCTAGTTGCAATCGCTTTTAGCTTTCTTGTTAAGCGATATATCGACGAACCGATCCGTGCCACTTTGCGTCGCAGATCATTTGAGCACCTCAAAGGCTAATGCAGGCACTGCCGCAGGTATGCACGGATGTGCTTATCCTGTTCTGCTCTCAGAAGCGCTTTCGCCCCCTCTGGCCTTCCAGCTTCAGGGTAATTAACTAGGTATGAGATGTGGGTAATTGAAAGAGCTAACTCAGGCAGACCACATGTTTCCCATTCACAATATCTTCCCGAAAGAGATGGCGATAATCGGCCGCACCCTGCTGAATTACGGCGAGCTTGAACTCGACCTGATGAATTGCATCCAGGTCGTCCGCCAATACGACATGAACTCCATCTTGAAGGCGTTTCAGGATTCGGGGAGAGAAGAGCCGCATTCAGATCGCGGACGCTCTGGGCCGCGTACCCGAGCAGACACACATGCGACCTAGACGGGACGTCAGCGTCTCAGTCGCATTCCCGCGAGCGCTCCGCCAAAAAGTACATTCAGGTGCCCGTGCAAATGCAGCCTACGCAGCGATCTTGTCTTCCTTGTCTGCGCCGCGCATGACGATCCTCAGGGCGTCGTTGGGCAGCGGGCGCTGCAGCGCCTTTGCCTCATCCCAGGGAGTGTGCATCCAGATGTCGCGCTCCTCCTCGGTGGTCAGGATCACGGGCATTGCTTTCGGATGGATCGGCTCGACGACCGCATTGGGTGACGTCGTCAGGAAGCCGTAGACAAGGTGGGGCCGGGGATCGGCTTCGACTTGGTGCCGCGGTCGCCTCTGAACTCGGTCCAGATGCCGCCGAAGCAGAACAGCGGCCGGCTCTCCTCGAGCGCGAACCAAACCACATCTTTCTTCTTCGTCTCGGGATTTGGCGGTACTGTCCAGAATCTTTCGCACTTTTGATCAGGCGACGGCTCCGGTTTCAGAGAGTTGTGGCTGATAGAGCGGTCGCATGTTCATGTAGCATTTGGTCGACCACGCCGTTCCGGCAATGTGCCGCAGCCGGGCCGCCGCCAAATTGAGACAGGATTGACCGTCGGGGAAGGCGCCGACGACACGGGTTCGTCGCCGGATCTCCTTCATGATGCGCTCGAGCGGATTGTTCGTTCGAATCTTCCGCCAATGGATGTCAGGAAAGGCATAGTAGGCGAGCGTCTCGTGAACCGCCTGCTCGACGAGATCAGCAGCTTTGGCCATACGGCTTGCCCGCAGATCCGCGATGACGGTCCTGGCTTTCTCGTCGGCCGCGGCGCGGCTCTCCTGGGCATGAATGGCCTTGAGCATGTGGCTCACCTCGTGGACCCGGGTCGACGGCACGTGGCTGAAGACATTGCGATAAAAATGCACCATGCAGCGTTGATAGCGGGCCTCCGGCAGATAATCCGCAACGCTTTCGACAAGACCTCGGCACGCATCGGAAACCACCAACTGCACGCCCCTGAGACCGCGATCGACGAGATGCCGCAGAAACGAGGACCAGCCGGATTTGTCCTCCTTGGCGCCCTCACAGATGCCGAGGATCTCCCGGAACCCCTCAGCATTGACCGCCGAGGCCACTAGCAGCGACACGTTGCGAACCTCACCAGCCCAGCTGCGCTTCATCACGATGCCGTCGAGGTAGAGATACGGATGCTCGCCTTCGATCCTGCGATTCCGCCGCGCCTCGATCTTGGTATAGATCTTCTTGTTCAGGTTCGACACTGTGCTCGGGCTGACCCGGGTGCCCCACAGCGCCTCCGTGATGTCTTCGACCCGCCGAACCGAAATCCCGGCCAGATACATCTCGATCAGCGCCTCCTCGACCGAGCTCTCCCGCCTCCAGTAGCGCTCGATAATCGCCGTCTCGAAGGTTTGCCGACGTAGCTTCGGAACCTTCAGATTGACGTCGCCCGCCTTGGTCTGCAGCGTTCGCTCGTAGCTGCCTGCCCGCGTGTCCTGCCGGGCCGGGCTGCGCTCATAACGCCCAGCACCGCACAGCTGGTCCGCTTCGGCCTCCAGCATGGCGTTCAGTGTCTCTTCCACCGTCCCGCGGACCATCTCGCCCAGGTGATCTCGAATCCGGGCCTCATCAATTTGGATCACCTGACCCATGGCATTCCCATCGTTCATTCAAAGCTCCTTCATTCTAGAGGAAGCCGTCAATCCTGAAAGTGCGAAAGACTCTGTACGTTACCGAATGCAAAGCAGTTTTGAGATGGCGTGCAATCTTTTGACAAACATTTACGGGGCAATGCAATGAGTTCGAAAAACATCAGAATTTCATCGACATCGGTGACCAGACAGGAATGGCGTGCTGTCGACGCAGTCGTTAACACCAAGGGCAGAGATGCAACATCGTTTCATGCCGAACCGAGTGCCGCAGTAGTTACCGAACGCAGATTAGCAAGTCTGGGGCCTTCACAAAAATTACCGTCTCAATCGAGCCGGCCAATGTGTCGACGCGACAAGCGATCCGCCGGCTGAATGATGAACTGGAGGGGCGAGTCTCACCTTCGGATACGTTCGCATCCAAAACTGCATCCTGATCCGCGCTCATGCTTGGCCCATGCACTTTGCATATGAGACAACGGCGTTCTCGAGCACGGAGTTGATGCAAGGGGACGTTCTGCGAAGGACGCTAGAGCTGGATGCTCTACTGGAGGCAGTTCATCCTCATTTTTTCCACCATCCGAAGAACTTATTCTTCATCGTGCTAACGCAAAGTTGCGACCTAGTACCTCGCGGGCCAGCGGGCGGATGCAAGGCACCGTACATTGCCATTGCACCGGTGCGCAGTCTCGAATTGGTCGTAGAACGACAGGTCGGTCAATTCCAGGCTCCTGCTGTGAAATCCGATCTCCCTATCGTTGGACTTCGGGCGAGAAATAAGATCTCGGAGTTTATGGGCCGGCTTTTGAATTACAACGAGCCTGGCTATTTCTTTCTGGATTCCGAGGGCACAGATCTCAGGTAGACTGCATAGCGTTTCTCAAACTTTCCATCGCTGTGAAGGCCGATCTCCACCTAGCAACCTGCGTTGCGGCGAAGATCTTGCAATTGACAGACACGTTTCAGGCAAAACTTGGTTGGCTAGGGTCTGTACCTAAATAGCGCCACGTGATTCTCTTGCCTACGTGTTGATTCGGGGGCGAGAGAATGCGCGCTGGTTTGTTTTGGCTGAACGACAGGCAATGGGCGCGTATCGAACCGCATCTGCCGAGGGGACTGACGGGGCCGGATCGGGACGACGACCGACGCATCGTCAGCGGCATCATTCACATGCTGCAATCGGGTGCACGATGGCGTGATTGTCCACGTGAATACGGCCCTTACACGACGATCTACAATCGCTTCAATCGCTGGGCCAAGCGAGGACGATGGTGCGCAATCTTCGAAGCGCTGGCCAAGCCTGGCGAAGACGGCGTCGTACTGTCGCTCGACTCGACCTCGATTAAAGCTCACCGGTGTGCCTCCGGCGGAAAAGGGGGGAGCACAATCAAGCAATCGGCCGCTCGCGCGGAGGCCGCACGACAAAAATCCATGCGCTGAGCGATCCGCTCTGCCGGCCGGTCGTCCTGCATCTGACTCCAGGCCAGGATGCCGATATCGCTGCGGCTCCCGATGTCCTGGCGCTCGCGCCACCCATGAGCGTGCTCCTCGCCGACAAAGGGTATGATGGCGACAAGCTTCGCGGCGCAATCATTCGTCGTGGCGCCAAGCCCGTAATCCCCAATAAATCTAACCGTGTCGTCATCCATCGCTTCAACAAACGCGCCTACAAAGGACGAAATGTCATCGAACGCTGCTTTTGCAGGCTCAAGGACTTCCGGCGCATCGCCACGCGATATGACAAGCTCGCCCGTAATTTTTTGGCCGCTGTTCATCTCGCCGCTCTCGTCGCATATTGGCTCAATTGAGTCTGGACCCTAGTTGGCCAAATGTATTCGCCCGTCGGAACGCAGGATATGGATGCTGACAAAGCGACAAAAAATTGCGGACTCTCAGAAGAGCGTTGCTCTGTGGTTCGATGACTCAAAAATCAAAGCGGTTGAATCAAGGTTCGCCGAACTCCGTCAGTTGGATCCCAATAAGAGTATGTCAGAGGCTGAAATTGCGGCGATGATCCGCGCCGTCCCATCCGTCCGAAAAGAGGTGATGACCCGAGCGACGGAAATCATCAAAGATACGCTTGGCGAGAACCAACAGGGAGCGGCTCGACGCTTAAGTTCAAGATTAGCGAGCGACGCTGCGCTAAAGAAGCTTTTGCGGTAGATGTCACATGTCGCGGTGACGTGACAGTCGAGCGAGCAACCAGTAGCTGGATTTCGCCGCGCAGGGCATGATCACGATCACGGATTGGTCACCTCACGCTTCGTTCGGCTCCTAGGACGCAAAGCGTCTGTGGACCCATCACGACTACTGACTTCGTAAAGTCACATAGGCGACCGACCTAGAATACTGAACCTTGTGCGCTGGTGCTGATGGCGATGACATCGCCACGGCGGCAGATCTTCGCGACGGCGGCGATGTCGCCGTCCGAAGCTCCACCCTGAAAGAGTATTTGCGCAGAAGATCGACAATAGGCCGACGGCTCAGGAGCGGCTTTGGGCGCGGCCGGAGCAGGCGCCTGACCATAAGCCGAACCCACGAGGGCCATGCAAAGCGCCGCAGGCCAATGTCTCAGCATGATCTCCGTACCTACTTCTTCGTGCCGTAGGGGCTTTGGTTCGTCGGAGCCAGTGAGATTCCTTCCTCAGATGCTTTGTTGTAGATCGCGTTTTCGGTTCGGCCCAACTTCAGGCCGATCACTCGCGTCGGTGTGTTGCCCTTCACAAGTTGTTTGAGTTGGCTCACTTCGCCTGACGTCGACTGCTTGCCGCTATTCCGGGTCGACTTCGCCATTGCGCTTCCTCTTATTGGTGGGTGCCGTAACGGTTCCCGGTGTTTGAATTCACATAGGTCCCGCCGCGGTGCAACGATCCCGAGCCGCCTGAAAAGCTGCCGCCGTGGCTTGAGGTGTGGTGTCCGCCGCCATAGCTGACACGGCCCCCGTGACCTCCTCCGCGAGCATCGGCCGGTCCAATTATTCCGATTGCCAAAAAAAGCCCGGCAACGAGCGTTGCTGCCCTCATATTGTTCCCCCTCAAAAACGTCTCTTGTAAATTCGCTCCTCTATCCAACTGCAACCGATGCGGGAGCGCAAGCCGTAGTGCACCGATGACACTTTCTCCACTGGTGTGTGGATGTGAGACTTTGGACCTAGGGAAAAATACGGGTAAGGGGCGACCTTAAAGGTGCAGACCGATGATAAACCGGATGGCAAAGAAGGCGCGCCCCCGGCGACCACGGCAGTGGCGCTAATCGCGAACACTACTCTCCAACCCTCGTCCATTGTGCCTCGCGATAAAACGACCCCCGCGGGGGCAACGCGGAGGCCGCTGTTGGGGCGCTCCAAGGCAGGGGGTCCTGAAGCGATACGGCAACGTGCACGCGGTCGGAGGGGTTCCTATGAAGGGCAGATCCTCAAAACGCGGTGGATTTCCGCATCAGCTTCAGGAATATCTCGATGAGGTCTCACTGCGAGGAGCGAACATCTCCGCCGCCGAGTTGGGCCACCACCCAATCCGCAAAAGCTCGTACCGACGATCTTTGTCGGCTTGCGCGCGGGTAGATCAAGCGGTGACCGACGTAGCGGATATCGTTGGCGCGTCCGGCCAATGGAGCGACCAAGCGCCCGCACGCCAGTTCGCGTTCGGCCAGAAGCGTTGATTCCAAGGCCACGCCCAATCCCTCTGCAGCCGTCGCGATCGCAAGAAAGCTTCGGTCGAATCTCATGCCGTGAAGCGCAGGTGCTTCTAACCCATTCGCGGTGAACCATTGATGCCACTGCACCCGCTTCACGTCGGAGCGGATGAGCGTCTGATCGAGGAGATCGGCAGGCTTCCTGATCGATTTTGCGAGCGAGGGCGAGCAGAGCGGCGTGACCGTCTCCTCCGGCAGAGGGACAATTTCGACGCCCTCCGCGCGTGGCGGACCGTAGACGATGTCGATATCGAAATCATCGTTGCTGAAGCGCGCATAGTCCGTGCTTGCAGCCAGCCGAACCTCGAGCTTCGGGTAAGCAGCGAGAAACTGTGCAAGCCGTGGTGCCAGCCATTGCGCAGCAAAGCTGGGCGCGGAATGGACGCGCACCAATTGTGGTCCGCGCGCGGCAACTTCCTCTAGGCCACGGCGGAGCTGATCGAATGCCGCTCCCGTGTGACGCATCAGGTTCTCGCCGGCCGGCGTAAGTCGCACGGATCGTGCGCTGCGCTCGAACAAAGCGGTCCGAAGGGTGCCCTCCAGCTTGCGGATGGCATGACTAACGGCACTCGGTGTCAGGTGAAGCTCATTCGCCGCATCGCGAAACGATCCGGTGCGGGCAGCCGCTTCAAAGGCACGAATTGCCGATATGGGGATATTCGACAGCATCCCATAAGTGAACCAGATTCATCGATCCGTGACAACTGCGCGTTTGTCCGTTGGCGGTCGGCGGGTCATTCCTAAGCGCCAAGGAAGAACAATTTGCGGGAGGAACTGATGCTGCTCAGCGGTAAGACGGCCATCATTTCGGGCGCGGCCTCGCCGCGCGGGATCGGGCTTGCCACCGCCCGGCGGTTCGCCGCCGAGGGCGCTCGGGTCGCCATTCTGGATATTGACGCCGGCGCTGCGACGGATGCTGCGGCATCGCTCGGAAATTCCCATATCGGACTAGGGTGCGACGTCGCCGACAAATCGTCCTGCGAACAGGCGGTCGCCCGCGTGATCGAATCCTTTGGCGGCACCGATGTTTTGATCAACAATGCCGGCATCACCCAGCCGGTGAAGTTCCTGGAGATCTCGGCAGCCGATTGGGATCGCATTCAGGACGTCAATCTCAAGGGCATCCTGTTTCTCTCCCAGGCGGTGATCCCGCATATGCGCGGACGGAAAGCCGGATCGATTGCATGCATGTCGTCGGTCTCGGCCCAGCGCGGTGGTGGAATTTTTGGCGGCCCGCACTATTCGGCCGCGAAGGCCGGCGTACTTGGTCTCGCCAAGGCGATGGCCCGAGAGTTCGGCCCGGACGGCATTCGCGTCAATTGCGTCACGCCCGGCCTGATCGGCACCGATATCACCGCGGGCAAGCTGACCGACGAGATGAGGGCGAAGATCCTGGAAGGCATTCCGCTCAATCGTCTCGGTACGGCCGAAGACGTCGCCGGTATCTACACCTTCCTGGCCTCGGATCTCTCCGCCTACGTAACCGGCGCCGTGATCGACGTGAACGGCGGCATGCTCATCCACTGAGCCAGCGAGACAAGGGTCAGATCGATGGAAACCTCGACCAACGCGCTTACGAACACGCCCAAGCTGACGGACCGCGCCCACAATATTCGCCGCAATGCCCTGCGCATGGGCGAAGTTCAGGGCCAAGGCTATATCGCACAGGCGCTCGACATCTCTGACGTTCTCGCCGTCGCCTATTTCCATGCGATGCGCTACAGACCCGAAGATCCGTCCTGGGAGGAGCGAGACCGCTTTCTGCTCTCCAACGGGCATTATGCCATCGCGCTCTACGCGGCCTTGATCGAGGCGGGGATCGTCCCCGAGGAAGAACTCGAAACCTATGGCAGCGACGAGAGCCGCCTGCCGATGTCGGGCATGGCCTCCTACACACCGGGAATGGAAATGTCGGGCGGCTCGCTCGGGCTCGGACTCAGCATCGCCGTCGGCATGGGCCTGGGACTCAAACGCAAGAAATCCGGAGCGCGGGTATACACCTTATTTTCCGATGGCGAGCTTGACGAAGGCTCGGTCTGGGAGGCGATCCAGTCGGCAGGCCACTACAAGCTCGACAATCTGATCGGCATCGTCGACGTCAACAATCAGCAGGCGGACGGTCCTTCCACGCAGGTCATGGCGTTCGAGCCGCTGGTCAAGAAGCTTCAGGCCTTCGGCTGGTTCGTGCAGCGCGTCAACGGCAACGATCTCAATGCCGTGGTCGCCGCCTTCGACGCGGCCAAGTCCCATCCCGAACTCAAGCCGCGGATCATCGTCGCCGACACGCTGATGGGGAAGGGTGTTCCCTTCCTCGAGCAGCGCGAGAAGAGCCATTTCATCCGCGTCGAGCCGCACGAATGGCAGCTCGCGCTTGCCGCGCTGGAAGCCGGGAGGCAGGCATGAAGACCGTCAGATCAGCACCGCAGCCGGGCAAGCCGCGCCTGACCACCTCAGCGATGATCGCATCGATCGCAGCCGAGGGGCAGAAGACCAGACCGGGGCCGTTCGGACACGCGCTCGTCGAACTCGCGCGCCACCGCCCTGAGGTGGTCGGCATGACGGCCGATCTCGGCAAATACACCGACATGTACATCTTCGCAAAGGAGTTCCCGGACCGCTATTACCAGATGGGCATGGCCGAGCAGCTTCTGTTCGGCGCCGCCTCCGGCCTCGCTGCCGAAGGCTTCATGCCTTTCGCGACCACTTACGCGGTGTTCGCGTCTCGGCGGGCTTACGATTTCATTCACCAGACGATTGCGGAGGAAGACCGCAACGTGAAGATCGTTTGTGCTTTGCCCGGCCTGACCTCGGGCTACGGCCCGAGTCACCAGGCCGCAGAGGATCTCGCGCTATTTCGTGCCATGCCAAATATGACGGTCATCGATCCCTGCGATGCCCACGAGATCGAGCAGTTGGTGCCTGCCATCGCGGCGCATCAGGGGCCAGTCTACACCCGCCTGCTGCGCGGCCAGGTGCCGGTCGTTCTGGACGAGTACGACTACAAATTCGAGCTCGGCAAGGCCAAGCTGATCCGCGACGGGAAGGACGCCCTGGTCATCTCATCCGGCATCATGACCATGCGCGCGCTCGAAGCCGTACAGACCTTGAAAGACGACAGCATCGATATTGCGGTGCTGCATGTTCCAACCATCAAGCCGCTCGATACCGAGACGATCTTGCGTGAAGCCGGCAAGTCGGGCCGCCTGGTCGTCGTTGCCGAAAACCACACAACGATTGGCGGTCTCGGCGAGGCGGCTGCCGCGCTTCTGATGCGTTCCGGCGTCCATCCGCCCTTCCGCCAGATCGCATTGCCGGACGAGTTTCTTGACGCCGGCGCACTTCCGACCCTGCACGACCGCTACGGGATTTCCACCGCAGAGGTCGCACGGCAGATCAAGCGGTGGCTTTAGTGTACCGGCGCTAAGCGCCAACTTAGCCAAGCCCAGGTGAGGAGCTACGCCCGTCGCATGTTGCGGCGGCGAGTGATTGCTCCTGCCCAAATGCCGGTGGTCGAGAGCCGGCAAGCGAAGAACCCGGAAAGCTGCACGTCAGCCTGCGCTGATGCAACGGGCAGCAACGTCAATGAAGGACCAGGAGGAAAACATGACTGCATCGAAGCCCGGAAGCATCAGTCGCCGTTCGCTGTTGATGGCCGCCACCACCGTTCCTCTCTGCGGGATTCTCACCCGCCCGGCGTCTGCCGCCGAGTTCGTCTACAAGTTCGCGACCGGACAGGACCCAACGCATCCGGTGAATATCCGGGCGCAAGAGGCGATCGACCGTATCCGCGAAGCGACGAGCGGTCGGCTGGAGATCAGGCTATTTCCGGCCAACCAGCTCGGCTCCGACACCGAGCTTTTGACCCAAGTTCGCAGCGGCGGCGTCGAGTTCTTCAACCAATCGTCCTCGATTCTTGCCACCCTCGTACCTAGCGCAGGCATTGTGAACACCGGCTTCGCATTCGCCGACTACGACAGCGTATGGAAGGCGATGGACGGCGACCTCGGCACTTACATCCGGGCGCAAATCGCCAAGACGCCAATCATGGCGGTTTCGAAGGCCTGGGACAACGGCTTTCGTCAGGTGACCTCGTCGGGCCGCGAGGTCCGGACGCCGGATGATCTGAAGAATTTCCAGATCCGCGTTCCGCCCGCGCCGCTGCTCACCTCGCTCTTCAAGGCGCTCGGCGCCGGGCCGACGCCGATCAACTTCAACGAGGTCTATTCCGCGTTGCAGACCAAGGTCGTCGACGGCCAGGAGAATCCGTTGCCGATCATCGCGACCGCGCGTCTTTACGAAGTGCAGAGCACGTGTAGCCTCACCGGGCACGTCTGGGATGGCTACTGGATTCTGGGCAACAAGCGCGCCTTCGAGCGCCTGCCCAAGGATGTGCAGGAGATCGTGACGCGCGAGCTCGATCGCTCCGCGGTCGATCAGCGGGCAGACATCGCAAAGCTCAGCCAGTCCCTGCGCGCCGATCTGTCGACCAAAGGTCTCAAGTTCATCGACGTCGATCGTGCCGCTTTCCGCCAGGCGCTGTCTAAGACCAGCTTTTACGCCGACTGGAAGGGCAAGTTTGGCGAGGAGGCATGGTCTCACCTTGAAAAAGCCGCGGGCCAGCTATCATGACCAGCGTGAGCCATACGCCGCATGTGGATACCGGGCTCGCGGCCGGCAGATCTCAAGCGAATTCGCGCCGATGGGTGGTGACAGCGAACATGGTGCTTGGCCACGCTGTCGCAGTCCCGGCGGCCTTGCTCGTGCTGGCGGAGATCGTGGTGCTGTCCGCGGGCATCGTGGGCAGATACGTATTCCGCTCGCCGATCGTCTGGTCCGACGAGTTTGCCGGCATTCTCTTCCTCTGGCTCGCCATGCTCGGGTCTGTGATTGCGTTCCAGCGCGGCGAGCACATGCGGATGACCGCCATCGTCGGCGTGCTCAGTGCGGAGCTCCGCGCGTTCCTGGATGTCATAGCGGCCGCGGCGTCGCTGGCATTTCTCGTGCTCGTCGTTTGGCCGGCCTATGAATTCGCCGCCGACGAGGCCTTCGTCACCACTCCGGCGCTCGAGATCGTCAACACCTGGCGTGCGGCAGCGCTGCCGATCGGCATCGGGCTGATGCTGATCGCAGCCGTCCTCCGGCTCATCCGCATCGCGAGCCTGCGCAGCTTGCTGGCCTCCCTGGCGATCGTCGCAGGCATCATCGGAACGTTCATTCTGCTGGCGCCGGTCTTGAAGGCACTTGGCAATCTGAATCTTCTGATCTTCTTCGTTTTCGTGGTCGGCGCGATGGTCTTTGCGGCCGTGCCGATCGCGTTTGCATTTGGCCTCGCCACGGTCGGCTATCTCGCCCTGACAACCAGCACGCCCGACGTCGTGATGATCGGACGAATGGACGAGGGCATGAGCCATTTGATCCTGCTTGCCGTGCCTCTCTTCGTCTTTCTCGGCCTTCTGATCGAGATGACGGGCATGGCGCGCGCCATGGTCAGCTTCCTGGCAAGCCTTTTGGGCCACGTGCGTGGCGGACTGCACTACGTGCTGGTCGGGGCGATGTATCTGGTCTCAGGCATCTCCGGCTCCAAGGCGGCGGACATGGCTGCGGTGGCTCCAGTGCTGTTTCCCGAGATGCGGCAGCGTGGGGCCAAGCCCGGCGATCTCGTTGCGCTCCTGGCCGCGACGGGGGCGCAGACCGAGACGATTCCCCCGTCACTCGTTCTGATCACGATCGGCTCGGTGACCGGTGTGTCGATCTCGGCGCTGTTCACCGGCGGGTTGCTTCCGGGCGTGGTGCTCGCGATCATGCTCGCGGCCGTGGTGTGGTGGCGATACCGCCGCGAGGACCTGTCTCACGTCAAACGGGCGACGGGGCGGCAGATTGGCCGCGCCTTTGTGATCGCGATACCGGCCATCGCGCTGCCATTCGTGATCCGGACCGCCGTCGTCGAAGGCGTTGCGACGGCAACGGAGGTCTCGACCATCGGGATCCTGTACTCGGCCTGTGCGGGACTCTTCATCTATCGGCAGTTCGACTGGCGCCGCATCTATCCGATGCTGGTCGAGACGGCTTCGCTGTCGGGGGCGATCCTGCTCATCATCGGCGCGGCGACGGGCATGGCCTGGGCGCTGACCCAGTCGGGATTTTCTGCCTCTCTTGCAAAGTTCATGACCAGCCTTCCCGGCGGAGTACCTGTCTTCCTTGCCGTGACGATCGTGACCTTCGTGATCCTGGGCAGCGTTCTGGAAGGGATCCCGGCCATCGTCTTGTTCGGCCCGCTCCTGTTCCCGATCGCGCGGCAGGTCGGGGTGCACGATGTCCACTACGCGATGGTGGTCGTTCTCGCGATGGGCATCGGCCTGTTCGCGCCACCGTTCGGCGTCGGCTACTACGCGGCTTGCGCCATCAGCCGCATCAACCCGGACGAGGGCATGAAGCCGATCGTGGGCTACATGATCGCGCTTTTGATCGGCACGCTGATCGTCGCGGCCGTGCCCTGGCTATCGATCGGCTTCCTTTGACGCATCTGCGGGACGCCTTGCGGGACAAAACCGCGAGGCACCTCGTCAGGCGAACTTCGGCAGATGCAGCGGCAGGCCCTCGCAGGGCATATCGATCTCTTCGACTTGCCCCTTGCCGACTTCAGTCACGCGTAGCTTCTTGCCCTCGAGCGTGAAGGCACAATTCGTCGGCTGCGGCCCATCCAGGATCAGCCGGTCGACGACTTCACCCCGTCGGTCCAGCACCCTGACGTTCTTCTGGTTGTAGACCGTGCAATAGAGGCGGCCATCCGTGCCGAAGGCCATCCCGTCCGGACCTTTGAAATCGGGATTGGCATTCGGTTGCAGGACGTTGCCGAAGACCTCGCGTCTAGGCGAGGCTTCGCCGAGCACGTCATATCGGTAGATCTCGCCGGTGAAGGACGCGTTGGCATAGAGGTGATTGTCGGAGCCGAAAGCAATGCCGTTGGTGAAGCGGATCTTCCGATCGAGCACGCGTAGCACCTTCATGGCCGCCGGATCGATCTCATACACACGGCCGTCCCAATCAAGGTCCATATAGCCGTCGACGAAGGCCTGGCCGTTGATGAAATCTTCGGCCGCCATGCCGGAGTCGGTCAGGTAGAGCAGTCCGTTCGGGCCGAAGCAAAGATCGTTCGGAAATAGAAAGCGGTCCGTACCTTCGCCCTGCATGCGCCGGATCTCGTTTCCGCCGTCGTCGATGCAGATCAGCGCCCGGAGGCCTGCTTCCGCGATCCAGATCCGGCCGTGGCCATCAGTCGTCAACCCGTTCGGACGCCCGCCAGTCGTCCGGATCACCCTGCGATTGCCGCGAGAGTCAAGCCGTGTGATGCAAAGGGTCGACGCGGACATTTCGGTCACATACATCGATCCATCGGGCAGGCACACCGGCCCCTCCGGAGCTCCAATTCCGGTGGCAAACAGTCTCGACGCCATTTTTTCCTCCCGTTCTCCAGATTGCCGGCGCTCGTTACGAGATGACCAGGCCGCTGGCCGGATCGATCAGCACCACGCGATTGAGGTCGATGGCGAGGTTGATCCGCTCGCCATGGCTGCTGACGTCATGAGCCTGCAACTCCGCGACCGCATCGACGCCGCCGATCTTGATGGTGGTGAATGTACGGGTCCCCGTCGGCTGAATGAGGTCGACGACGGCCGAATAGGAGACCACCCCGTCGCGCGGAGGTCCGCCGCCAGCCCGGCTGAAGTGCTGGGGTCGAATGCCCACCAGAACTTCTTGGCCATCCGCACCTGTCCGCAATTTGGCTCTTGCATTCGGAAGCGTCAGCGCACCGCCGGACTGAAACACAACTGCGGCGCAGCCGCCGCTTGTCTTGAGGTCGCCGGGACGAGGTTGATCGACGGAGACCCGAGGAAGCCGGCCACAAAGCCCGTACGAGGCTGCTCGAACAGTTCAAGCTGAGCCCCCTGCGGAAACACCTTCATCCTGAAGCCGTCGGAACGTGATCCATCCGCTTCGCTAATCATGGCGGAATGGCTGAAGGAAGCCGGCCTGCCGGATGGCGTCTTCAACGTGGTGCAGGGTGATAAGGAAGCCGTCGACGCGCTACTGCATCATCCGAACGTCTCGGCGGTCAGCTTCGTAGGGTCCACGCCCATTGCGCAGTACATCTATTCGACCGCCGCGAATACCGGAAAACGCTGTCAGGCTCTCGGCGGCGCCAAGAACCACATGATCGTGATGCCCGATGCCGACATGGATCAGGCGGTTGATGCACTGATGGGTGCCGCTTACGGCTCCGCCGGCGAACGCTGCATGGCGATTTCTGTTGCCGTGCCGGTCGGCGAGGGGACCGCGGACAAGCTGATCTCAGCCTTGGAGCCGAAGGTTCGAGGCCTGAAGGTCGGGCCGGGTACCGATCCCGAGGCCGAGATGGGTCCTATCGTCACGAAGCAGCATCTGGACAAGGTCCGAAGCTACATCGATGCGGGCGTTGCGGACGGCGCGAAGTTGCTCGTCGACGGACGCAAATTCAAAATGCAGGGCTACGAAGACGGCTTCTTCCTGGGCGGGACTTTGTTCGATCACGTCAAGCCGAGCATGAAGATCTACAAGGAGGAGATCTTCGGGCCAGTGCTCTCGGTCGTGCGAGCACCGGATTATGCGACGGCCGCGCGGCTGATCAATGAGCACGAGTTCGGCAACGGGACATCGATCTTCACACGTGACGGCGATGCTGCTCGTGAATTTGCTCACCAGATCAAGGTCGGCATGGTCGGCATCAACGTTCCGATTCCGGTGCCGATGGCCTTCCACTCCTTCGGTGGATGGAAAGCGTCGATCTTCGGCGATCATCACATGCATGGACCGGAAGGCGTCCGCTTCAACACGCGAATGAAGACAGTGACAAGCCGCTGGCCAACCGGAATACGGGCCGGTGCCGAATTCGTCATGCCGACCATGTCATGACGGCTGCCGGATACTGCTTTTGTCTGTTCTCCCAGACTGCGAGGGCCATCGGCCCTCGTTCTTTTCATAGGTCATTCTAACGGCCTCTGTCTTAGAGAAATGCTCGAGCATGCCGCAGACAGTTGTGTTCGGCCGTAGCTCGAATGGCGGGTTTTGGCGCCCAAGAAACTTAAAAATGCTTTATCTTTCATTTGGGATTGACTGACACTCTCTCCGTCATTGGCGCGATTTTGTACGCCTCCGCATTTCGACTGAGGTCGACCGCGGGCGCCGAAAAAGTTGGGGTGCGGCCACGCATACTCGGGCCACAGCGACATACGCCTTGCGGCGGCCGATCTTGTCCGAAAGACTGACGAACACGACATACAGAGGCACGGTGATGATAGTCGCGCCGATAAGCATGTAGTTCGCCGTCAGATTCTCGACGCGGAGCACTTTGGCCAACAAGAAGAGCGAATAGAATTGACCTGTGTACCGGATCACGGCCTGCGCTGGCGCGAATTCAATTCAGTATTGGTCAAGCCGGTCTAACATTTCGCGCACACGAAAAGCGAGTTTTGCCTGAGAGATCGGCTTCTCTAATAGCTCGACGCCCTCATCAAGGCGCCCTTGGTGGACCACGGCATTTCGCGAGTAACCTGTCATGTACAGGATCTTGATGCCTGGGCGGATCTGCTGTGCGCGCCGGCCCATCTCCCGTCCATTGATTCCCGGCATGACGACATCCGTCAGCACAAGATCAACCTTCGGCTCTTCCTGCAGAAGGATGGTCAAGGCAGCCTGGGCGCTGGATGCCACAACCACGCGATAATTTAAATCTCGCAGAAGCTCAGAAACATATGCACGCAGGTCCGTATCATCTTCGACGACGAGTATCGTCTCCAGTTTCTCACCTTCCGGGCGAAACTCGTCTGCATTACCCTCGGCGGGTCGAGCATCTCCATGGTAGCGGGGGAAATACATTCTGATGCTGGTACCTTGGCCGACTTCGCTGTAGATCTTCACGTGCCCACCCGACTGCTTTACGAAACCATAGACTTGGCTAAGTCCGAGGCCTGTCCCTTGCCCGAGCTCTTTCGTGGTAAAAAAAGGCTCGAAAGCATGATTGAGGACGTCCGCGGTCATCCCGGTCCCAGTGTCTGTTACGCAAACGATGACATAATGGCCCGGGGAGAGCTCAGGATTCACTCGGCAATAGTCCTCGTCAGCTAATACGTTCATAGCCTCGACCGTGAGTTTACCGCCATCCGGCATCGCGTCGCGTGCGTTGATACCGAGATTGATAATGGCAGACTCGAGGTGGTTGGTATCAGCCTCGATCGACCAGAGACCCGCACTTCCGACGGTTTGAACTTCGATGCGTTCACCGAGGGTACGTTGCAGAAACTCCTGCAATCCATTCAGAAAAATATTCAGATTGATAGGCTGCGGATCCAGCGCTTGCCGACGGGAGAATGCGAGCAGGCGGCTAGTCAGTGCTGCGGCACGCTGCGCGCCGCGCTTGGCATTGGAGAGTGCCCGCTGAAGATTCGTGCTGTTAGTCAGGCCGCGGCTGTTCCGCTCCGCGGTCTCAAGGTTGCCAAGCACGATCATCAGGAGATTATTGAAGTCGTGCGCGATCCCGCCGCTGAGCTGGCCTACCGCTTCGAGCTTCTGAGAGGCGGCTAACTGCTGCTGAGTGCGCTGGAGTTCGTCCTGGGCCTGCTTTCGCTCGGTTACGTCACGCGTTACTTTTGCAAACCCAACCAATTCGCCGGCCTCGTCGGTGATGCGATCGATGACAACTGACGCCCAAAAGCGACTGCTGTCCTTTCGCACTCGCCAACCTTCAGCCTCGAAGCGTCCCAATTTGGCCGCTTCGGCGAGCGCCCGTTTCGGTACGCCAGTTTGAATATCTTCAGGCGTGTAGAAGCGACTGAAGTGCTGACCGATAATTTCATCCGGATCGTAGCCTTTGATGCGCTGTGCACCCGGATTCCAGGTGGTTATATTGCCGGCAGGATCCAGCTGAAAAATCGCATAATCGACAACAGCCTCGATCAATCGACGGTATCGTCGCTCGCTCTCCAGCAGATCGTTGTGGGCCTGCTGACGTTCTGTGATGTCGCGCGTGACCTTTGCAAAGCCGATCACCTGACCTTGCTCGTCGCGGATCGCATCCACGACGACTAACGCCCAAAAGCGGGTCCCGTCTTTGCGGACGCGCCACCCTTCGGAACTGAACCGGCCGGTCTCTGCCGCAATTTTCAACGCTGTTTGGGGAAGCTCTTTCGCGCGATCCTCGGGCGGATAAAACAATGAGAAGGACTTGCCGATGATCTCGTCCGCTGAGTAGCCCTTCAATCGCTCGGCACCGGAGTTCCAACTGCGCACGGTGCCATCTACATCGATCATGTAGATGGCGTAGTCCACGATGGAGTCGATGAGCAGTTGAAGCGGCCGCGCGTCGGCGACCCCGTCGAGCTTTGTTTGCAGTGTTTTCAACGGGTGGAGCGCTCCCAAACAGGTTCAACGTATTTGGATGCGGGATTGTTCCGTACACCGTGGCATTGTGCCCCTGTCGCCGTGGCCGGCCGAGCAATGCTTAAGACCACAGGATCGCAAGTGGTGAGTATCGCCGTCGAGGCTCCGGCTTGGCCGGGGAACCCTGCCCGGGAGCAGAAGTTTCCATAAATCAAAGGCGGCTCCGCCTGCGGCGAAACGGGGGTTGATATGGATGAGGAAAAGCGGTTGCTCGACGGCTGTGAGCTCCCGAGGATTTCCACCGGAAATTTTGGTCTAGATGACATTCTCGGAGGCGGCTTTGATCCCGAGAGAATGTATCTGTTTGAAGGCCAACCCGGTTCAGGCAAGACAACCCTCGCTCTGGAATTTTTGCTGGAAGGAGTTCGCGTCGGCGAACCGACCCTCTACATCACGCTATCGGAGACTGAGCAAGAATTGCGTCTGGTCGCAAAGCGTCATGGGTGGTCGCTCAACGGCATTACAATCTTTGAATTGATCCCGCCTGAGACCACGCTGGATCCGAGCCAGGAACTCACGGTGCTGCATCCGGCCGAGATGGAGCTTAGCGAAACCACGCAGATGATCTTTGACCGGGTCGAGGCACTGGCGCCGGCGCGAATTGTACTCGATAGCCTGTCGGAGCTTCGCCTGCTGGCACAAAGCCCCCTTAGATACCGCCGTCAGATCCTCGCGTTGAAACACTTCTTTTCAGGTCGCAAGTCCACTGTGGTTTTGCTTGATGACCTTTCATCACAGCAGAACGATCTGCAATTGCATTCGATCGCCCATGGCGTTGTGCTTCTTGAACAGTTGGCAATCGATTACGGCGCGCAGCGGCGACGCCTTCGTGTCGTGAAGATGCGTGGTATCGAATTCAAGGGGGGATTTCACGACTTCACCATCCGGCATGGTGGTCTCATGGTTTACCCCCGACTTGTCGCAGCAGAACATCATAAGGAATTCGACAGCGACGTCGTCTTGAGCGGCAATCCGGAACTGGACACTCTTCTGGGCGGTGGCCTTGAGCGCGGAACGAATGTGCTCCTCATCGGTGCGGCGGGCGTTGGAAAATCATCGCTGGCGCTTACCTATGCGATCGCAGCCGCAGCCCGAAACGAACGCTCCGTGATTTTTGCCTTCGACGAAGGACGCGGCACTGTGAGTGCGCGAGCGAAGACGTTGGGACTTCCACTTCAAGACGGGCTCGATAAAGGCTTGATCGATTTTCAGCAAATCGACCCTGCTGAAATGGCGCCAGGCGAGTTTGCCGACGCGGTGCGGAGCAGCGTAGAACGTGCTGACGCGCGGGTAGTGATAATCGACAGCCTCAATGGCTATCTCAATGCGATGCCGGATGAGCGCTTTTTGATTCTTCAGATGCACGAGCTGCTGAGCTATCTCAGTCATCGCGGCGCCCTGACCATCCTCGTGCTGGCTCAGCATGGCCTCGTCGGACCGATGGATACGCCGCTGGACATTAGTTATCTCGCCGATGGCGTGCTGATGCTGCGTTATTTCGAGTTTGATGGCAGCGTGCGGCGCGCACTGTCCGTCGTGAAAAAGCGAAGCGGCAATCACGAACATACGATCCGAGAATTCAAACTGAGCCACCAAGGCATCACCGTCGGACCCCCGCTAAAGGGTTTCAGTGGCATTTTCGGCGGTACGCCGGTGTACAAGGGGGAGGAGGCACCTTTGATGCCTCGGGACACCGATGGTCCGGCCTGAAACGCCAAAAGGCGTGGTTTTGGTCCTGATGCCCATTGGACGGGACGCGGCAACTGTTGCCAAGTTGATCGAAAGGGCAGGCTTACGTCCCGTGGTCTGCAACACGCTTCAGGAAGTGATAGAGAATCTCGAGTGGGTCATCGAAGTCGTGGTTGTGGCGGAGGAGGCGCTCTACGGCAATAATGCCCGCGTTCTGGAGGACTGGGTGGGCCGTCAGCCACCGTGGTCCGATCAACCCTTTGTCGTACTGACCAACCGCAATGAAGGTGGCAAGTTTGCCGCGTTCAGGCGGGAGTTGGTCATTCGCCTGCGTAACGTGGGCTTTCTCGAGCGCCCCTTGCAGGCCATCACGCTTCAGGCCACGGTACTTTCCGCAGAGCGCGCTCGAAGACGACAGTATCAAACTCGTGCGTACCTTGAGGCGCAGCGCGGCGCCTCTGCCGAACTGGAGCGTTTGGTTGCGGAGAGAACGGCTGACCTTGAGCGGGCGAACAGTCAACTCCGGGAAGAAATTGCGGGTCGCGAGCGGGCCCAGGCAGCGTTGCTGCAGGCACAGAAAATCGAGGCGTTGGGCCAACTTGTCGGCGGGGTCGCGCACGATTTCAATAACCTGCTTATGGCTGTCATCGGCAACCTCGACCTGCTTTCGAAAAAACTAGGTGAAGATGCTCGACTTCACAGGCTCCTGGATGGCGCCATGGAGGGCGCCCGCCGTGGCGCCACTCTAACACAAAGGCTACTCGCTTTTGCGCGCAAGCAGGAACTGAAGGCGCAAGCTACAGACGTCCGAAGTCTTGTGGAAGACATGATAGGCCTCATAGATCGTTCGGTGGGTCCGATGGTTCGGATCGAGCTTCACGCCGAAGACAATATGCCGGTCGTCGACGTCGACCCGAACCAGCTCGAAATGGCTCTGCTCAATCTCGCCGTGAATGCCCGGGACGCTATGATTACTGGCGGCGTCCTCACGATCGGGCTGTCCGAGCAAATTGTCGACATCGACGATCAGCTTGGTGTCCAACCAGGCCGATACGTGGTGCTCTCGGTGCGAGATACTGGAGAAGGAATGGACGCACAAACGCTGGCCCGGGCCGTAGAACCTTTCTTCTCAACGAAGGGAGTCGGCAAGGGCACGGGTTTGGGTTTGTCCATGGTGTTCGGCCTGGCGCAACAATCCGGAGGTGCCCTGCGGCTCGAAAGCACCCCCTCAAGCGGGACAACCGCCAGACTTTGGCTTCCCGTTGCCAGTGAAACGTCGCCGCCTTCCGGACGCGCGCCGAACATCGTTACCCAAGCCTCGGCGCCAGCGAAGATTCTTTTTGTAGACGACGATCTTCTGATCGCCGGCAGTACTGTCGATCTGCTGGAAGACCTGGGACATCAGGTGATTGAAGCGCATTCCGCCATTGAGGCGTTGCGGCTTCTTGAAAGTGGCTTAGCTGCTGATCTTTTAATAACCGACCACGCGATGCCAGGAATGACAGGAATCGAATTGGCCCGAGAAGTGCGCCGCCAATATCCTCGACTTCCGATCTTGCTTGCGACGGGGTTCGCTGAACTGGAAGGAAGCGAAGTGGTAGACGTCGCACGTCTCGCGAAACCTTACACGCAAGCTCAACTTGCGACGGAGATCGCGCACCTCCTGCCGAATGGAAGGGATGGCTTCTAATGCCGCTCAGCGGCAGCGTGCACCTGCCGGGTAGACGGATTTCGAGCCGTCCCTTCAGGTGGTTTGTGCGCGCGCCGTAGAAAAGCGGCGCTGCGGCCTTCCGCCGGGCGGGTTCATCGTTTCCCCCATTCGATGACGAGTGGGGGTAGTGCCTGAAACGCCGGGCCGTTATACGCGTTCGCTCAGGCCGCCTTGGACTCGATCTGGTGCACGTTGGCCTGCGCCGCGCCATTGATGGCGATGCGCAACGGCGGCGGCGTGAACTATGTTTTTTGGGGCCCGGCGCGCGGCGAAGTTCAGCTTGTGCTTCTGCTTCTCCCAACGGGCGTTGCTTACGAGCGCCCTCCAATGCGGCCCGCTCGGCCTCGATAGCCTAGTCGAACTAGCCCAGCGAGGCTTGATTGGTTCTTCAGCTTTCTCGCCCATGAGACCGGCTCGCTAGTCTGCGGGCGGGATCGGCGGGGCCGCGTTAAGAAGCTGCGATATCGCGGTTACGATCTGAGCAGGGGCAAAGGGCTTTGCAAGCAGTAGGCTGTTTGGGACGCCCTCGGACGCCCATTCCTCCCCGTGAGTGCCGGTCATGTAGATGATGGGCATCGTCGGATCGATCTCCCGGGCAGAGCGACCGACCTTCCATCCATCGAGCTTTCCCAGCAGGTTGATGTCGGTCACGACCGCCCGGAATTTGGATTCGTCGTCCTGCCTGCAAAAGAGTAATGGCTTCCTCGCCAGACGCCGTCAGGGTGGACGCAAAGCCGCCGTCTGAAAGAGCTTCTTCGACCATAGCCCGAATAAGCTTGTCGTCCTCGACGACCAGAATCTTAACCGCATCGGTCAAAGCCAATCTCCCCCTGGCTCCCTCGTCGCAGTCGCGCGGCAGGGTAAGACGTGGTGGAACAGTAAGTTCCATAATTGAGATCCTACTAGGGTATTTTCCAGCAAGGCCGCGCCAAGCACTAGACGCTAGGAAAGAGGTTAGGCGCGTAACTTATCATGCTACAAGCCGAAGGCGGGCCAGCCAGGGTTCGAAGGGACGAGTTCATGCCAACCCTCACGGGGACAGAATCCGTGACGTCTCCCGTCGCATCGACCGGGGCAACCAGACAGGAACTTCCGTACCGGTTGAGGCAACAGTCCTTGCTGGGCGAGTTCGGCCGAACCGCGCTGCAGACCCGCGACATCGGCCAGATACTCCAACGAGCGACGCAGCTCTGTGCCCAGGGTCTCGAAACACCTTTTGCCAAGGTCCTGGAGTACATGCCGGAGGAAAAACGGTTGCTGGTGAGCGCAGGCGTCGGATGGGCGCCGGAGACGATCGGCCAGATATCCCTGGGCGTCGATCTGGAGTCTCCCGCCGGCTACGCGTTCCATACCGGCCAAATCGTCATTTCCAACCACCTGCAGGAAGAAACCCGCTTTCGAACGCCGAAACTACTGTCGGAGCACGGCATCAAGCGCGCCATCAACGTTCTCATCGCGCGGGGCGGCGAAGGTCATCTACCGTTTGGTGTTCTGGAAGTCGACAGCGCTGACTCGGGTCAGTTCGATCTCGCGGATGCTGATTTCCTTGCCGGCTTTGCGGGCCTGCTCGGCATCGCCATTGAGCGGCAGCATGCCGACGCCGAGCTCCAAAAAGCCCTCGAGCACCAAGCCATGTTGACTCGAGAGATGAGCCACCGTGTCAAGAACAGCCTGGCGTCGGTGGTAGGCCTGCTCCGCGTCCAGTCCCGCAGCGCACAGTCCGAGGAAGTTCAAAACGCGCTCAAGGACGCCGCTTCCCGCATCACGACGATCGCCCAGGTTCACGACCACCTGTGGCGCAGCACCAGGATCGGGTTTGTCGATATTGCGGACTTCGCGGGCGAGCTTTGCAGGAAGCTGCAAGAAACGCTCGCCTACAAGATTGACTGTAAGTTCGACCACCTGATGATTCCGGCGGACAAGGCAATTCCGCTTGGCCTCCTGATCAATGAGCTTGTCACGAACGCGGCGAAGCACGCCTACTCCGACAAGTCCGGCGAAATCCAGGTGGCGGGCGCGGGGCGCGGAGCCGATTTGCATGTCGTGGTAGCGGATCAGGGCGTGGGACTGCCGGCGGATTTCGATATGGACCAGCCGCGAGCGAGCCTGGGCTTCAAGGTGATCAAGAGCCTGCTTGCCCAACTCAATGGACGCATCGCGGTCTCATCAAACGAGCCAAAGGGCACAACAATCCAACTTGATGTGCCGCTCGATTAGAGGAAGTTCCGTCCATCCTACATCCCGGACCTGTCATGGCTTCACGAACTGATAGGCGAAGCGATCGGTCTCGCCCTTGATCGAGGGATCGAACACCTTCATCGAGTGCGGATCGTCCTTGTTCGCGAGCATTGTGCTTTCCGCGTCCAGTACGAAGCCGGCCGCCTCCACCTCCTCGCAGTGAGATTCATGCACTCGTGGATGCCAACGGCCTGCCGGTCCGGCTGGCGCTGACGCCCGACGAGGCTCACGAGAATCGGCTTGCCAGAAAGCGACTATCTTGTCTGAAGCGCGGATCGATGCAGCTTTCTGACGTGGCTACGACGCCGACTGGATTAAGGAGCTCGCCACGAAGAACGGCGCATGGGCCAACGTCCCGCCAACCCGATCTGCTTCGCTCACCGTGCACCAAGATGGTGCACCATGTTTTGCCGGCGCCCCACTGACCCGACAGCAAGCCATGCCCCACCGCTGGCATCAGCCGTTTGATTAGCCATGCCTTGAGCGGCCGCGGATCTGCATCCCCGTGTGAATTGTGAATAAAGTGCGGCAACTTCGGATCCTGCCGCGACGCCTCATCGATTTCGTCGAGATCATCCTCAATATCGTCTTCGTCTGGATCTGGCGCCGGTGTCTCCGGTTTAGGCGAAATTGGCTTGAGTATCTCCCGCGGCGCGTTTCGACAATTTTCTCGGGCGCCTTCATGCCGTCGAGCAGCGGCAACGCCCTATCAGTGTACTTGCTGGCGCTCCTGGAGATCTCGCGGGAAGTCGACCCTCTGCGAAATAGCGGCCGGCAACCTACTCGTTGCGTTGCCACACGCACGCTCGATGTTTCAGCGAGCGCCGTTCTCGTTGCGAAAGGCAGCAATGAAATCGCAACGAATTGGGTGAAACGACCGTGAACAAAACGGGACGAGGACGATCACCACACCAAGAAAGATCAATAACTTAGAAGATGCTCACTGCGTTCGGGACGCCGTGGTCTTAAGCCATCAGATCGCAACTTGAACCGAATGTCGGTATCGGTGGTTGCGCCTCCGCAATTTGAACCTGCGAAAATCTTGCCCGACCAGGCCGAGAACTGCGCACCGCTATGCAACCGAGCTCGGCGAATTGCTTAGCTAGGTACCGTAGATACAGGCCCTATGAGAAAACTTTTCGGTCGCTCCGTCAGTACGGTTCAACCAGAAGCATTTCGTACCGAAGTCAGCAGTTCGGACGTTAAAGTGGGTAATTCCGCATCCCTTCTTGGCCTCGGCATCGGGATGGTGCTCCAGTGCCGCTCGTAGAATCACTGTGTCATTGGCGCCAACCCGATCGCCCACGTCGTACCGGTGAAGCATGTCATTCAAATAAGCAACGGCGTCACCTCTTTTGGCGAAGTGCAGTGGGCCGAGGTCGATCGGCTTCGCGGGCATGTGAAACCTCCATTCCAATCAAGCGGTAGAATTGCTGTCCACGTCGTCGAGCGGCAGAAGCCGCTCGCGTAGCTCGCGGACGATGATGACCGGGAAATCCATGGCTTCGAGCTGACCTTCGCGTTCGGTGACCCACGCCACGCATTCCTCCTTACTGAGATCGGTCTTCTCGTACAAGGCAACCGCGCTCATGCGGGAGAGACCGAGTTCCATGAGTGAGAGGAGGGTCCTCGACGAAATACCAAACTCAAGTTGTGTGCCGATGTCCAAGCCGTGATCAATCAGGTCCTCACGGTTGATCTGGCGGAGATGCATGTGCAGGACATCCATGTAGGCGGACAGATACTTCGGCGCCTTGAATCGCGCGACTTGCTCGACCAGCTCCATCGTGTTGCGGATCTGCACCGGAAGGCTGTAGGTCCTACCGGTGGTACGGTGCCACTCGATGTTCCCGCGGATCATCTCGGCCAACCTCAAGGACTCGGGCGCCTATCTGCTCACCACATTCATGCGGCTCGGGTCCATTTCGGCGGCCAGTCTCTCGAAGCGCCACGATGCCGCGTCGATGGCATATTGCCGAAGTGGAACGCGACCCCGCGTTCAACGAGCGGTGCAAGGCGGAAGTTGGGGCGTACGCCCTTCCGGGCGAGGTCGGCGAGCTGTGCAAGCTCCGGATCGATTGAGCCAGGCTGAGGCAGGAGCTGGCTAACCAGATCGGCGACATCCTCCGACTCTCCGGCGCCGTTCGTGTAGACGAGCGTTCCGCCTCTCTGGCCCGCCGCTGCGGCGATGAAGGCGAGGCGCTTCCTAAGTCCCGCTGGCGTGCTTGCGAGCTGGAGCGTTCCGACTGGAAGTGTCGAACCCTGCTGTCGGACGGTCAGGTTCCAGAGCTTCGGCTTGCGTGGGGTTTGGTTCGCGACGATCAGGTTCTGGAGAACGGTGGGAGCGTCGCTGTCGACGGCGACAGTCTGCACACCGTCGGGCGCGTCCGTTAGCAATGCCTCCGGGTTCTGTGTCGCGGGGCTGATGAATACGACCTTCAGCTTCGAGTTCGCACGGCTAGCCCGCTCTACGGCGTCCTGCAAGATCACGCCGCGTTGGCTGTCCTCGATTTTGTGCGCCTCGTCCACGATAAGCAGGTCAATTGAGAACGCGTCGCCGAGCACGTTGGCGAGAAGGTGCAGCCGCTCCTGCGTGGAGACTAGAATTACTTGCGCGCCTCCAGCGCGCGCCGCTTCGTACTTGTCACGGAGGGGAAGGGACGACACCTCGATGCGCTTGGTCTTGCCGAGAAGACCTTGGAGAGTGGTCTCGATCTCCGAAACTAACACGCGGGTAGGGGCGAGGTAGACTGCGACCCGGGTGTCACCCGCGCTTAGTTGGTCGATCAACCACTGAAGGACGAGAAACGTCTTCCCGGAGGCAGTGGGGGCGGACGCCGAGAGCCAACTTCCTCCGCCCGCATTGGCCAGAAGCGTTGCTGAAAATCGTTCACCTGCAGCCAAGCGCCGCTCGATTCCACCAGGATGGAACGGTCCATCTCGCGCCGCTGGGATTCAAGGCGCAGCGCCACACCTAGCCGTCCGGTCGAGACCGGCCGTCAGTAGGTGGCGATCGTTGGCTAGCGTGATGGCCCGGTAATTGGAGAGCTTGCCCAACAGGACAGCGCCCGCGTCCTTGAGTGCTTGATCGTCCGTCAGAGAGATCGCCGCAGTTGCGATCCGGAGCGCGGCCTCCTGGTCGATCCGTTGATCGGACCGCGCCAATATGCTGCCGGCGAGCAGCAGCCTTGGCCAATCGATCGCCACGGCAGAGGGGGCGGCGGGTTCGGGCACTAGGTTGTCAAGTTCGGTGCGCACGGTGAGTCGAATGATCGCATCGAGATCGTCGCGAATTCCTTCCTGAAGAAGCCACGACTGGAGACCGACTAGGCTCATTCCGTCTTAATCCCCATCGCTCTGAGAAATGCGGCGCGGAAGCCGTCGGCCGACGGCAGCGGGATGCAAAACAGCTCGATTTCCATCTGGTCGAGCTTCTCCGACTTGAGCCGCTCGCCGATCCTTTTGCTCCAAACGGCCAGTTCCGCGCGTGAGGCCTCAACGATCTCCTCCGCGATCGCCTTTACGTCATCTTTCGGATAGAACGGCGCGTCGAAGCCCACCAGGGCCACGCCGCAGTATTGGACCCGCTTGGACATCACCGACGACTTGTCAAAATACTTCTTCAGCGCGTCGGTGAGCGTCGCATCACTGAGGTCGGCCTTGTCGCTCAGGAGCACCAGATCGCGTTCCCTGTCGGTTTCCTCGTGTTCTGGTTCAATGAGGAAGGGAGCGAGTGAGGCGAGGCAGTCGCGGATCGCGGCTCCCGCGTCCTTGTAGATTTTGGATTCACCCCAGTAGAGCTTCGGGATGCCTTCCGGCATCACGCCAGCGTACACCCCATCGGCTCCATGGTAGTGTAGGCGCGTGTCTGTCTTGAGATCCATCTTGCACAGAATCTGAGGCAGCTTGAGGAAGCGCTCGGCCAATAAGAACAGCAGCATCTCGCCGCCCTCTCCGGTCTTCGCCAAATCGGTGAACGACCGCTTGGCGCGCTCGACGAGTTCGGCGACCGCCTCGGTGCTATTGTACTTGGCGTCGCGCGCTTTCGCTGCAGCGAGCTTCGAGCGCGGTATCGCATAGTCGACTACGGCGTTCCGCATGAACTCCGCCAGCCGGTGCGGCTGGACGCGGCCGTTTCCATCCACTGTGAGGCAATGACAGTGGATCTTGACCGAATGACCCTCGATGAGGACGTCGCGCTCCACCAACATGAGGTGAACGTCGAGTGCTTCCGGATTCCCTGTCAGCGCGGACGTGAGATCAGTCGCGGTGATGGTCGACAGACGGCCTACCCCCTTGTTCGTACGCCCGTCTGCCCCCAGACGAGTCAACCCATAATTGTAACCACCTAGACCTCCGCAGTCCATGTTCGGCGGGAATTGCCATCGAATCCGCGATGATCGCGAGCGGCGCTTTCATGCGCTGCGGACTAGACCAAAGCCTTCACGCGCGTCGTCGCTGTTGCTCGCAAGTCTAGAGCAGCATCGCATGCTCTTTACGAAAACATGCTCGGCAATAACGCGCCTGCCGTCTGCTCTTGGATGGTTGGCTTCTCGGAAACGACTGACCAAGGTAGGAGCCGATGTGCCCCTATTGTGCCCCCGCTTTTTTGGGGCACATTACAGGGGAAGCCAGCGACTAAATCATTGAATTCAGGTTTGAAATGGTGGGCGCACAAGGGATCGAACCTTGGACCTCTCCCGTGTGAAGGCCGGACCTGCAATTGATGCAATTCGCCAATTTCCCGCCAAGCTGCGTTTCCCCGTTCTTTTCCCGTGAGGCAATGAGCAAGCCCAAGGCCCAGCCGCTGCCCGCCAGACGAAAGGGCGACCTTCTGGGTAACTTCGCCGAGAGCGCCGCCATCCACCGACCGGCCGGCCTTTGCCCGCCTTTTGGAAGTGAGACCGGTGGCCAAGAACGGCCGCGAGCACGTTGTGCCACGCTCAGACGCTGCGCTGGCCATCCTCAACGGGTCGGGCAGCGGGACGGCCGCCATCGTGTCTTTTGCTCGGGCAAGGGCGGCTGTTCCGGATGGTGCAAGGCGAAGCAGGCCGCTGAGGGCGTGATCACGAACCGAGAGCGGAAGGTTGCGGAAAGCTTTCGCCGGAACTTGCCAGTATTACGAGAACGTGACAATTCTGCTACTCCGCTGATACCAATCAAGTTTACCGGTATGTAGCGAGAAGTTGATACACATGGGTAAATTAGGTCAAATCAATGGATCCTGTCAGAAATCCCTATGCGCCTGGCGCGGGAACTCCACCGCCGGAGTTGGCAGGCCGCACCGAATTAATATCAGAGGC
Source organism: Bradyrhizobium sp. B039 (assembly GCF_038965675.1). NCBI lineage: Bacteria > Pseudomonadati > Pseudomonadota > Alphaproteobacteria > Hyphomicrobiales > Nitrobacteraceae > Bradyrhizobium > Bradyrhizobium sp. B039. The sequence continues at coordinate 7,312,779 of NZ_CP152416.1, read as the reverse complement.
GACTGTATCTCTGCGCAGGACTGGGATCGGGCGAAGTACGCAGAGTCCAATCTTGGTTGGCTTGCGGGGAGTCGGCAAAACAGTACTGCTGGTCAAAATCAAGGACATTGCTGAAGGCGAAGGCTTCCACACGATCTCCGTCGAGGCGCACGAGGGAAAGAGGCTGCCGGAACTCCTTCTGCCCGGCATCAGAAAGGCCCTTCTTTCGCTCAGCACAATAGCATCCGCGGTGGAGGCCGGCCGCCGCGGCCTTAGAGTGCTGCGTAGCTTCATCAGCAGTGTCAAAATTTCAGTCAACGACGTGGAGTACGGGTTGTCTATCTCGCCCGAGGTCGGCACCGCTGACAGTGGAGATATCGAGGCCGACTTGCCAGAACTGATGATGGCTCTGGGCGAGGCTGCCAAGGCGGCAAAAAAACCAATCGCAATCTTGATCGACGAACTGCAATACCTTTCGACTTCCGAATTTAGCGCGTTGATAATGTCTATTCATAAATTAAATCAGGCGTCATTGCCGGTAATCATGATCGGAGCCGGCCTACCTCAAATTCTGGGACTTGCCGGCACGTCGAAGTCCTATGCCGAGCGACTGTTTAAATTTCCTACGATCGGCGCTCTCGACGAGAAGGATGCCGTGAATGCAATTGTTAATCCTGCCCGACGAGAGGGCGTCGGTTTTGAAGGCGCCGCTGTTCAGCAAATTCTCAGCGTGACCGAACGCTACCCTTACTTTTTACAACAGTGGGCCCACGAAGCGTGGAATATAGCGGATGGCCACTCCATCAAGGCTAAGGACGTAGTAGAAGCGCATAACAATGCAATCAGCGTTCTGGACGAAAGCTTTTTTAAAGTTCGTTTTGATCGTTGCACGCCTTCCGAAAAGAAATACATGCGAGCCCTAGCAAATTTCGGGAGCGGATCTCACCGCTCGGGTGACATTGCATTCCTGCTCAAGGTGAAAACTGCAAGCGTGGCACCGACGAGAAGTAAGCTTATCAAGAAGGGAATGATTTACTCACCATCGCATGGCGACACGGCCTTCACGGTGCCGCTGTTCGACCAATACATGAAACGAGCGATGGAGTTTAAGTAGGGGACAATCTTACCCGAACATCATCCTTTTCCGAACGTCCGCTCCATAATCCGAAGGGAGGCCCGTGTGCCTGCCTATCTTGTTCGCATAATCAAGAACCGCGACATGGTCGGCATCTTCGTCGCCGACGACGAGGACGACCTCGCGTTCGTGATGGACGAGTGCACGGATGCGCCTGGATGCGAATACGTTGAGTTGCCCGCCGGCGGCATCATGTGGGAGAGCCCCGCAAAGCCTGTGCCCCTCGACGCAGGGGATCCCGAAGATGACACATCGCCCGTCGAGGAATTTCCATGGAATGGCGCCTCGCTCACCGAGGGCTGGTGGTACATCGCCTATGGGCTTGAGGACGTCGAGTGGACGCCATTCGAAAACGATATGCCTGTCCCTCCTCAGAGGCCGCCCACGCGAAGGCCATTGGGCCCTGGGCGGGTGATCCAATTTCGGAAGCGGCGCGGGGATTAGCCTGCTGATTAATGCAGGATCCTGGCGGCTTCGGCGAGCCAGCCCCCTCTCTCTCTCAGATTTTCAGATTTCTCGATTGCGCGTGCATGAAACGAACCGTCGAGGGCTCCTGCAAAAGCCGTTCGTTAATTGGGCGCAGGCGTCGCGGCGAATAAAGTTCAATTGACTGAATCCGAACACTCCGGCATCAGCTTTCGACTTTTCAATTTGCTGATTGGATAGAATCGTGGACTTGAAAGAAGTTTTGAAGGGCGGCGGCCAGAATGCCGTCATCAGCTGCGTCGCTGTGCTCCTCGGTATCGGAGCGATGTTCCTTTTTGCCGGTCCGAAAAGCCCCTCCTTCAAGGCGGGGGTGATGCCAAGGTGCGAGAGCGAGTTTGCTCGAGACCTCTTGGTCAGGGCAATCCAGCAGTCGCCGGCCGCACAACAAGGTTTCAAAGTTGTTCGGCTTGGCGAGACCACAACCTTTATGAACATGGCCAACAAAGATCAATCTGGCTACAAGCCGGGCAACATCGAACTCATGATCTGCGAGGGCAAGGTCTACACCAACGCAGGCGAGATGCTGACCAGCTTCAACATGAAGTGGATCGATCCTTCCAAGAAGGACGAGGTCTGGTTGGAGATCGCTCGGCTGGCGCCATAGAGTGCTGCGGCCAACGGCTCCCCACCTTTCAGCCGACCTCGAAGCAGAGGGCCGTCCTTTGCGGCAATAAGAAGGGCGAGCTTGGTTATCGACCCGTGCGCCAGTTGCGTTTCACCGTGCGAGCTCGGGGCACTGGCAACAAGTCCGCGCGGCGCGCCTCTGCGCTCGCCATCGTGTGCTTGTACCGGTCCGCCGAATCGGGGTCCTTCCATCGCCCTGTGCGCGTCAGCCCATAGGTATCTAGCCCGCCATAACGATGCATCCAGGTGCCGTACGTGTGGCAGAAGATGTGGAAGCCCCGCATGCGCTTGGGCAGAACTACGCCAGCCCGGTCCAGCGCAAGGTAGAGCATCCTGTAGAGCCGGCCGCCCTTGCAGAATCGGAACAGTTTTTCGTCGGGGTGACGCTCCAGGAACGGCACGCCAGCGCCTTGGCGCGACCGGCCGGCTGCACCGTTCGCCAACACCATCCCGGCGGCCTTGCGGGGGCGGGTGGGGCGCGGCGGCTGTTTCCGGAAGGCTTGCACCACGATCGGCGGCAGATGCACCGGGCGGGGCTCGCTGTTCTTCGTGGCGCCGAGATAGAGCAGCGCCTGGTCGAGCCGGAGGCCGCGGAGGAGGGCTTCCTCGGTGGCATCACCAAGCCGCATACCGGTGTAGAGCAGGGTCAGGCAGAACAGGCCGAACTCCGGCTCGATCTTGTGGGCCTCGGCCACGACGGCAAAGGCCTGCTCCGGCTCGAGCCATTCGGTCGCCTTCGAGCCGCGCCAGCCTTTCGGCCGACGGATCTTGCGCTCGATGCCAGCGTGCTTCAGCACGGCCGAAACTGGTGTGTGAAATTGCCGGTTGAGCGTGGTGGCGGGGGCTAGCGGGTAAACGCCCCGGGCGGCGTTATCGATCGCGATCTGATCGATTTCGGTGAGTGGCATGTCCCGAAGTGCGTGTGGGCCGGTAGCTTCGATGATCTTGCTGAGAAACTTGGCCTCGCCGCCGGCCTTGAGATATGCGAGCGCAGCATCCGCAAAGGTCGGGGGCCGCGGAGCCTCGGCTACTTCCGGAGCGGGACGATAGTCCCCGCGCTCGATGGCGTCCTTGATGTCCTTGAGGATCCGCTTGGCGACCCGCAGTTCAGGAGTACCCGCAGTTCGTTCAACGTAGATTCCGAGGTAGGTGCCCCGGATCGTGTAGTTCGGGCTCTTGCCTTTGCGCGGCGGTCGGAGGCTGAGGGGCATGGTTTTGACAGAGCGTCCTTGAGGCGGGCCAGGTCCTCGGGGAAAAAAAGCTTCCGCCGGCCTATCGTCCGGTAAAATGGGTGCGTGTGCAAGAAGTCTTGGAAATAGCGGCGAGAGACCCGAAAATAGGCTGCCGCCTCGTTCAGGGTTTTCGGCGGGTCGATCACGGTAGCTTCCATAGGACGGCTACGGCGCTGATCAGGGCGGACAGTACGCCGACCCCGCAGGTGATCCACTGCGCGCGTAAGATCGTCTTCCGACCGCGAATTTGGTCGGCCAGACTCTCCATCATGGAGTGGGTGAGGAGGTCGAGCTTGAGATGGACGGGATCCTGATCTGTCATGCTCAATTCGCTCCGGCTTCCGAAGTCATGAGTCTCAAGGCGGCTCCATACCCCTCGGCAAGTGCGCGCCAACCGTCACGCTCGAGGGCGGCCTGATGTTCCGCGCGTTCGGCTCGGTCAGCTTGTGCAGCCGATCGAGTGGCATTCGTCAGGGCCGCGTCGCGGGCTTTCTCAGCAGCCGCCAAGTTCAAGACGAGGCTCGCGATCGTGTCACGCAGCTCCTTGAGTTCGCGTATGGCGTCGCGCGCAGAAAGGGGCGGACGCGACTGGCCCGGGGCCAGAGCCGCCGCGTCCGCCTGCGATCCGATGTCAACGGGGGGAGCTGACATCGAAAGCCTATCGGCCTTTCGCCAGACGTGCGGCGAGGCGTTTGCTGAGCGAAGACACCTGATATGGGTTCAGGCCATATTGGTATTCAGGCTTTGCTCGATCGAGGCGCGTGAGAAGCCGAATAAAATCCGCGGCCAGTTTGCAGTCTTGGAGCGATGCCAGTTTGACTGAGCAAGCCTCAAAGAGAAGCGATGAGAGCAAAAAGCGGCGTGCGCCGGCGTCAACACGAAGGGCCCACAAACCAGACGTGCACTGATCCTCGAGAATGGCTTTCGTCTCCTGCTGGAGCCGTTCCAACTTGAAAACCTTTTGGCTCTTCAGATAGGGGACGTTGGCGTGTCCCTGGCCGCTCGCCTGGGCATCCTTGATCCGGTCGTCGTAGAAACGGATGATTTCGCGTGGAAAGCTGGTTTCCCGACCGGATTGGTCCAATTGAATGCTTGGATAGGGCAGCTTCTGATTGTCAGGCAACAGGGCTTCTTTTTGCTTGAGGCGTTCCTGAGCCCTTACGAAGCCTCGATATGCCTTCTGCGCATCCGAGAAAACGACGACAGCGGATGTTTTGCCTGCGCGCGCCTTACGCATGGCGCGCAGTAGCGCTGTGCTACGGGCCATCTTTTCCTGATAGAAGAGATCATGAAAAACGACTTGCTTCTTCAGCGCCGTGCTTGGCTCGGGATACTTGATTGGCTGTGCAGCGATAACCGGCGGCACGTTCGAAATGGGGCGCGCTGCAAAGTCCGTTTTAGAAGACGTACGCGGGAAAAAGACGGGCGGCGTAGCTAAAGCTTGAATTGTAGCCATGATTTTCTGATCCTATCCGGCGCGGGTATCGAGCTTGCGGAGCACTTCGGCCACGTTCCGCATCATGAATTTCAGTTGACCTTCGCCCGGCGTGAAGAACACGCTGCGCATTTCATCGCGGCCTGCGTAGGCCATCAGGTCTATGACCTCTTCGATAGTGCGGGGTCGGAAATTGACGATCTCGTCTTCCACCGCCGACCACGCCCTATGCGCCTTGCTGAGCATATGCTTGGCGTGATCGAGGCCGCGGGGCTTGTGCTGGTCTCGGACGGCGATCTGAGCATCCCAATCGGCCAGTAGAGCAGCGAAGCGCGCTTCAATCTCTTTGCGCTCGGCATCGCTGCCGACGCTCGCAAGCGCCTTCTGACGATCATCTTCGATCGCTTCGCGAGAGTGATAGAACCAATCTCCACCCTCGAGCTCGATATCAGGCTTGCCGTCCATGACGATCCGCGACGGCGGACGCGTGCCGCCCTTCACCTTCGGTGCGGGCCCGGCAGCCTCGCGAAATTCGTCGCCAAGCCGCTCCTCGCGCGGCGACCACTTCTCGACGTCGGCAACCGCGGCGCTGAGCTCGTCGATGAGGGTCGCGAGGCTCTTGCTCTTCGGCCTGCGATCGGCCGCGCTGGCGAGGCGGCCGGTGGGGAGAACGAGATTCGGAGTTGACATCACGCAGCCCTCCGCACTTCCGGCCAATCGAGCGTCCAGCCGTAAAGCTGCCCCCACAGGGGTTCGACCGCGGTGATGAAGTCCGACAGCAGGTCGGATTCCATGACGTTGACCTGCGCGGCCTCGTCGGCAGTCAGGTGCGAATGGTCATAGCTCTGGACGCCGCCGATAACGCCGAGCTGCACGGCAAGGATGCCGACTTGCCGTTGCTGACCGGGCGTCAGCCGGTCCCATGCGGCTGCGGGATCGAAGGCTTTGATTTCAGGGAAGGTGGGTAGGCGATCGTCTGGTGAAACAAGCATGTTGGCCCCGTCCGTTGAAGACGGGGGAAATATAGCCGATTGGCTAAGTTGTGTCTATCTCTATTTAGCCGGTCGGCTATGTTTGGACGCCTGCTCCAGTTCTTTGATCAGCTCTCGTGTTAGTTTAGGCGCAAAAAGCGCCTGTTGAACGACGGCAAGGATTTCGATTTCGAAATCTTTGATCGGGGGACCATTGAGGGGCTTGGCTGTGAATTTGCCCTTCGCCCGTGCCCGATCAAGGATCGCGATTATGTGCCGTTCGACGCCTTTCGGCCGGATTAAGCAGAGTGAATCGACATAGTCTTCATACGGATCGTCGTCTACGCCAGAGCAGATAGATAGGAGGATGGCATCACCGAGCCGGAAAACTGGATAGAGTGAGTCATCGCCGACCAAGCACCAGTAGTCTCCAGCTTGATTTCGCTGATTCGTTCGAATTTCGAGCGGAAGATCGTCCTTGGATTTCAGGGCGTGGCTCTCGCCGTTGCTTATGATGCTCTGCACGTAAATGATTGCTTTTTTGTCATCCAAGTAACTGAGGCGAGGCGTGATTACGCGCAGCGCTTCTCCGATTTTATCGGCCCATTCGTGGGTTAGCTGCATCTTCCCGCGCTCGAGCTTGGACACCGTGATCCAGTGAGAGCCGATCGCGTCAGCCAGTTGCTGTTGCGTCAAACCTCTCTTTTTTCGCCACTCGGCAATTCTGTTGGGAGCCTCTGCCATATAGCTTTTTCGCTTATTGCCCCTAGAGCGTCTATAGCCGATCGGCTAAATATTCCTGGCTGGCGGCTTGCAGTTGCATAGCCGATCGGCTATATGCTCGCATATGCAAGCGATCACACCTAGATCATGGCGTAAGTCCCAGGGTCTCTCCCTAGCGGCAGCTGCGGCTATCTGCGGTGTTTCAGGAAAAAACCCGGCTAGAACCTGGCAGCGCTGGGAAACAGGCGAGCGGGAGCCATCGATCAAGGCCATAGCCGCGGTTGAACAGGCTAGCTGCGGCCAGGTCAAGGTTTGCAGTTGGAATGTGATTCGACAGATTTTTCTTAATGAACAGAAAACTGCATCGCCCGATAGTACAGCGGGCCATGCCGTTGGATCATCTCAGCATCCCACGCCCGAAACCGAACAATCGCCGCCAGCTGATCAATATCCCGGGGCCGATGCTCGGGAAGTTTCGCGCGGTGTCTCGTCTTCATCCGAACAATCCTCGATCGCGCAGGAGAAATCCGGCGCCGAATGACTTTCGCGGGCCCGACCGTCGGCAAAACTGAACGGTCCGCGAACAGAGTGTCCGTAGCGTAAGCGTAACGAATGCTCCGTGCTCTCCTGGAAACAGGAGTGGCACGGATGCGATCGGAAAAATCCGACAAGACGTCGGAGGTCAGACAAATGGGGCGTCAGACGACTGTGAGTGAGGCGTCGCTGTTGCTGCGAGAGATCGCAGGTACTCGCGCCGCCGGCGAATCGATCAAGGGCGTCCTGAACCGGCTTCACAGGAAGTTGGTCGATTGGTCGCCCGGTCGCGTTCGGGACGTTTGGTACGCGGATGCGCGCGTGCGCCTTCGCGCCGAAGAAGTGGAACAACTCCGCGCGCTTGCTAAGCCGCGCGATGCCGGGACCGATGATGAACTCACCGAACTCAGAACCCGTATTGCAAGGCTCGAACGTCTCCTGGAGGCGGCGAGCGCGCCGCTGGATCGCTAAGGCGCTGCTCGGATTGGGCTTGGCCGGCGCGAAATGGGCCGAGCGTCTAGCGCTTTGGATTGATCCGACCCTTGAGACGGAGGCTCAACCGTGAGCGGTGACGTCGTGCAGCTCGAAACCAAGGCAGAACGCGCGTGGCGGGAGTTCTGCAATGCACGCGAGAAGGCCATGACCTCGTCTTCGATCGAGGATGGTTTAGCGGCGGGCCGCGCTTGGTCTCGATTTCTTTCGGAATTCGTAGGCGACCGAGAAACACGGGCGGCTGTTCATGGCGGGGCGCTTAGCCGCAAATGAACGCTCCAGCAATTCCGCCGCACAATATCGAGGCAGAGCAAGCGCTGCTCGGCTCAATCCTCTTGAACAACAAGCGCTACGGCCTTGTGGCCGGTGCGATCAACCCAGCCGCCTTCTTCGAACCGCTTCATGCTCAGATATTCTACCAAGCCAGCCAGCTCATCGCCGACGGCAAGGTCGCCAGCGCGGTGACGCTAAAGGATGCATTTCCCGGCATCGAAGTCACGCAAGGGATGAGCATTAGCCGATATCTTGCCAAGCTCTCCACGGAAGCGGCTGCAACGGATTCCGAGTTGCGAACCCTCGCCGGAATTGTCAGCGATACGGCCCAGATGCGGGCAATTATCGGCGTAGCTGGTGAGCTTCAGCGCTCGGCCGCGGACGGCGTTTTCCCGAGCGTCGCTGTTAACAGTGCCTGGGGACATCTCGACGAGCTCCGAGCCGCCGGCACACCTGATACGGTCGTACGCGGGTATTTCGGCGATCTGATGCCTGTGTTGATGGAGCAGGAGGGGTCCTATGTCGTTGCGTCCGGTCTCGCCGACCTGGACCGCACCATCGCCGGAGGCTGGCGTTCGGGGCGGCTCTACATCCTCGCTGGGCGGCCTGGGATGGGGAAAACCGTACTCGGTACGGCAGCGGCGCGACGCATCGCCCGGAAGGGCGTCGGCGTGTCGTTGTTCTCGCTTGAGATAGACACCAAGGAGATCATGGCCCGGCTCGTCGCCGACGAGCTTTCGCGCGGATCCTTCCCGGTACCTTACCGCGATATCGTGGCCGACGGCCTTGACGACGGCGGACGCAAGCAAGTCGCCCAAGCTGCCGAGCGGCTTGCCAAGCTCGGCATCAGGATCGACGCCAGCGGTGGGCTCTCTATGGCTGAGATCGAAGCGCGATCGCGGATTGACCGTGAGGTTCTCGCAAAGCGCGGCATGCGGCTTGGCGCCGTCATCATCGACTATCTGGGCCTGATCAAATCGTCAGACCGCTACCGTGGCCAGCGTGTCCACGAGCTCGGAGAAATCGCGCTCGCCGGCAAGACGATGGCCAAACGTCTCGACTGTGCCGTGATCATGCTTTCTCAGCTCAACAGGTCCGTCGAAAGCCGCGACGACAAACGCCCCACGATGGCCGATCTTCGCGACTCTGGGAATATCGAAGAGCACGCCGACTTCGTCGGGCTGCTTTACCGACCATTCTATTACATCGAGCGTTCGGCGGGTTGGCGCGATCAGGTCCTGGAAGTGATCGAGGATGGCGAGCGGCAGAAAGACAAGCTCGAGCTGATCGTTGGCAAGAACCGGCTTGGCTCGACGTCGCTGATCAAACTCTGGTGCGATCCCTCACTTTCGTCTGTTGACAATCTATCGAGGTTCGGATGAGCGAGCGGGGAGTTTTTGCGGTCGACCGCGGGATCTTCGAGCATCCGATGTTCAAGGGACCGGACGAGGAGTTCACGCGCTTGGAGGCCTGGCTGTGGTTGCTTGCTGCGGCTGCTTGGAAGGCCCACACCCGCTGGATATCCGGGCGTCCGCTCGCGGTTACTCGCGGCCAAGTCGTTGCTGCCACAAGGACTATGGCCAGGGAGTGGCGTTGGAGCGAGGCAAAGGTACGCCGCTTTTTGGAGGTGCTCAAAACCGACGCACTGGGCGACGCGATGATCGACGCAGATACCGACGCAGGCATAACCGTCATAACTATCAGAAAGTATGACGAATATCAGCGTGTAAGCCTTCCGCGTGACGCAGCGGGCGACGCAGATAGCGACGCACAAACCGACGAGCCAGCGACGCAGCAGCGACGCATTAAAGAAGACATTAAAAACATTAAACACACTAGGACGAGCGCGAAGCGTGCTTCGAAAGGCGTTGGTAGGTTCGAGGAAGTTTGGTCGGAGTATCCGCGCAGAGACGGACCGAATCCGAAGAAAGCGGCGCGAGAGATCTACCAGCAGGCGGTGAACGCGGGAGCCGACGAGCAAGCGATCATCGACGGGGTCAAGCGATACCGCTCCGATTTGCGGAGACGGGGCGAGGAGGGGTCGCGGTTCGTTGCGCAGGCGAAGACGTGGCTTCGCCAGTGTCGTTGGGAAGACGATCTGCCGCCATCTGCATCGCACGGGCGCAACCCGCCGCCGATCACGCCAGCGTCGCCGAATGGCGCTGCGGAGCCCGTCGATTGGCACAAGTGGATGCAGGGCTATATGCGCCTGCCGGCGCATTCGCGTGTCTGGTACGGGCCGGCTGGTGAGCCTGGCTATCCAGGCTGCGAAGTGCCTGCGAGCATCCAACGAGAGTACGGGTTCACGCCGGTCCCGTGGGTCCGTCGAGCGGACGGCAAGCAGTTCGGCAAGGACGAGGGAGACGAAAGCGATGAGCGATCAGCCAAAGCCAGTAATCGAACCACCGACGACGGGGTGGCTACCGAATCCGCACTACCCGGAATGCGAGGAGTATGTTGACCACAATGGCGACCACATCGCAAGGATCGAGGATTTTGGATACGCGGCCTATCCGTCGGCCCTTAACGCTGCCACCGGCAATTGGGAGCGAAATGGTCCAACGCGGGACCGCATCGCGGGTAAGCTGTGGGCGGAACGTGTGGCGGGCGTCCACCCCATCAAGCCCGGAGATGAACGACCGCCGTTCTACTACTCCAAGAATGGTTCAAGTTGGTGATCATTCTTCCGCGCTCATGGAGCGGTCAGGGGTACCCGCTCCGAAATTTCCTCGCCGGCTGAGCAGAATGGAGAAGCAGCATGACAGAAATCCGCATTGATGCAGCAAAAGCTGAGCGCATCTTGTCTCAAACGCTTCGCGACAGCTATGGGCTATTGCCGGCAAAGGCAAATGAGGCGGCCGCCGAACTCATGCGCCGTTTGAATTGCTCAATGCAAACGCCGAGCAACCAGCCGTTTCAGGGTTATCGTCTCATCCGGTCTCGTCCGCCATCAGCATCGTCCATAGATCTCGAACTCTGGAAGAGAGTTTACGACCTGGCTGAAGATCTGCCGCCAAGCGTAGCTGACGCGGTGAAATGGTGATGTCGCTCATGGGGTGTTCAGAGCGGATCGCGAAGGTCGTAGCGGCGCTTCAAGCGCCGTGTCGCCGTCTGAGCAGCCTGATGGATGCGATCTATATCGGCATTCTCCGATGCTACGACATGAAGTCTCCAATCCATCCCGGGGGGCTGACTGGGATCGCGCTCGACTTCGACCGAAATAACGTGCTCGCCTCCCGCGTAACTACGAATTTCCTGCAGCGCGATGCGCTCAAGATCCGCTTTCGAGATCGGCGTATTGAACACCGTAGTCCTCCCTGGTGGATTCGACTAAGTCATGTCGAATTCGCCCTGCATCTTGGTTATGGCAATCATCTGGAAAACTGTCTTGAGGCGGCAACGTTCCTCCGTTTCCAGCTGGCCGTAAAATGTGGGAGGGGAGAATGACGGTCGCGGCATTGACGAGCAAACAGAGGCAGGTCTGCGAACTCGTCGCCGAGGGGCTATCGAACAAGGAGATTGGCGTGCGGCTCGGCATCGGCCATCGCACGGTCGAATTCCATCGCGCTCAGGTCTATCGCAGGCTCGGCGTGCGCAACGCCGTGGAATTGGTCAGGAAGCTTTTGGAGGGCAAGGCAGCATGACGACGCCGAGGGAGTATTGGGCGGTCGCGCAGGTGATTACTGGTCGCGAGCACGTCGTGAGGTCAGAGATCGAGAATTCGAACTACGGGGCCTTTCTCGCGACCTACGGGCAGTCGGGCGTGAGGCGCGGTCTGCGGTTCGCGCGAGAACGACCGCTGCTCCCTGGTTACGTGCTGTTCCACACGGGCCCCGAGTCGTGGGGTGGCGTCGCTGCGATCGATGGCCTCATTCGCGTGGTCAACTCCCAAGGCAAAGCCAGCCCTGTGCAGGACAGCGAAATGATCCGGCTCGTCCTCGGCCATGCAGGTGGAGCCCACAACGAGATCGCGCACGCATCTAGTGCCGCGCCGCGCACCCGCCGGCGCAAGCCGCGTCCCGGCAAGAGACTGCGTAAGGTTACTAGCTAGTAGCAGCACGAGTATGAAAGACGAGGCGAAGCAGCCATGGTTGGTGCCCAACAGAAGCGATGTGGTCACTGGCCTTTCCGCTCCTGGGCAACCGAATGGAGTTGCCGCATTGGATAGCTATGCGCCGAATCAGGATGCTCAGGCCGAACGATGTCCGTCAGCGTAACCGAGAGCATGACGCCAGGCGTAGGACAGCCCAGTCATGGCGCAGGCTATACAGCACAGCTAGGTGGCTGACACTGAGGGAAGCCCAGCTTAATCTGCATCCACTGTGCAAGCGGTGTGTGGACAGAGGCAAGGTGGTTGAGGCTACCGTTGCGCACCACAAGGTAGCGCACAAAGGAAATCCAGAGTTGTTTTTTGATCCGAACAATCTCGCCTCATCCTGCAAGCCATGCCACGACATAGACGAGCAGCGCATCGAGCGTGGTGGGCAGGCAAGGCAATCGATTGGCGATGATGGTTGGCCTCTCGAGAAATAGAATTTCGCGAAAGAAGATTTCTTTTTTCCGTGGTGGGGGTGGGTCGAATCTCTCCGACCGTTTCCTTTCCAGACCGGTGGCGCACTGAAAAAGGCAATTCCGCAAGTTTTGAGGTCGGGGGTCTGTTTTGGGGAAGAGGGGACCAAAGCCTAAGCTGGCGGCGCTCTCGAAATTGGACGGTAACCCTGGAAAACGGGTGATCGAAGAGAGCGGCATCGAGGCGCTCGGCGAGCCGTTCATCCCGGAGCATCTGTCCGACGACGCGCGCGGCTGCATCGAGGTCATCAAGGCGTCGATGCCGTCGACGGTCTACTCCGCGCTCGACAGTTTCCTTCTTTCCGCGTTCGGCACTGCCTGGGCGCTGCACAAGCTGGCGGCCCACAAGATCAATGACCCAAGTTTCGAGCACGTCATCACCGTTGGCGACAATGGCGCGGAAGCGCAAAGCCCATGGCTGGCGATTCTAAACAAGCAGGCGGCGCTGATGGCAAGCCTCGGCGACCGGCTCGGGCTCGATCCAAAAAGCCGCGCCGCGCTCAAGCTGCCGGGCGCAAAGCAGAAGAAAAGCAAGTTCGCCGGGCTGCTCGGGCAGAACGGGTCATCGCCTTCATTGAGCAACTAGTCGTCCCGTCCGGCGAAGGACAGGGCGGCCGGTTCAAGCTTCGTGAGTGGCAGAAGAAATTCATCAGGGACATCTACGAGCCGCACAGTAAGGCGGGCTTGCGGATCGTCCGGCGCGCCATTCTCTCGATCGCGCGAAAGAACGGTAAGACGGCGCTGATCGCTGCCCTGGTGCTGGTACACCTGATCGGGCCGGAGGCGATCCAGAACGGTGAAATCTACTCCGCGGCGAACGACCGTGAGCAGGCCGCGCAGGTCTACAAGGTCGCTTCGCAGATCGTGCGGGCCGATCCTGAACTGTCCGACATCCTTCGGTGTGTCGACTCGACCAAGACCATCGCGTGCTACGCGAACGGCAGCTTCTATCGCGCGATGTCCAGCGAGAGCGGGACGAAGCACGGCCTGAACCCGACCTTCGTCATCTTCGACGAGCTCGCGCAGGCAAAGAACCGAGAACTCTATGACGTTCTCGACACCTCGATGGGCGCGCGCGCCGAGCCGCTGTTCGTGGTCATATCGACTCAGTCGAATGATCCTGAGCACATTCTGTCGAAGCTTATTGATGACGGCATTGGTGCGCGAGATCCTCGGATCGTCTGCCACCTCTACGAGGTGCCGGAGGACTGCAAGGACATCTTCGACCCGCGCGTCTGGAAGAAGGCAAATCCGGCGCTCGGTGACTTCCGGTCGCTCGCGGACCTGAAGGCGATAGCGGACAAAGCTGAGCGGATGCCGGCCGAGGAGCCGAAATTCCGCAATTTGTACCTGAACCAACGGGTCGCGCCGATCGCGTCGCTGATCTCGCGCAAAGAATGGACGGCCTGTGCAGGGCCTGCGGATTTCGCGGAAAAGGAAGACGTCTATCTGGCGCTGGATATGTCGGCAGTCGTCGACCTTACCGCGCTTGTCATGGGCAGCGCCGGCGAAAAAACGAAGGTCAAGGCGTTCGTCTGGAAGCCGGAAGACCTTCTGAAGGATCACAGCGACCGCGACTTCGGATCCGGTAACAACCGATATGGCGAATGGCACAAGGACGGGCATCTGCTCGTCTCGCCAGGCCGCTCGATCGATCCGGCCGTTGTGGCGCGCAAGATCGCCGAGCTCTGGCAGACCTATACGGTCCTCGGGCTCGCATATGACCGGTGGCGCGTCGCCGATCTCCTGAGGGAATTCGATCGTCTCGGCTTCGAGGCGTGGGAAGACAAGGGCGGCGACAGCAAGCCCGGATCAGGGCTTCGCCTCATTCCTTGGGGGCAGGGCTTCAAGGACATGGCGCCGGCGATCGACGCGCTCGAGCTGGAAGTCGTCAACCGACAGCTTGAGCAGCCGGCAAATCCGGTTCTGACCTGGGCCATGGCGAACGCTGTCGCATCGATGGACCCGGCCGGCAACCGGAAGCTCGACAAGGACAAGGCGCGGTTTCGCATCGACCCGGCCGTCGCGCTTACGATGATGGTTGGTCTGAAGTCGAGAGACCGAAAGAACAACATCGTCCAGACGTCGCCGTGGGATGATCCGAATTACAGTCTGGTGGGCTCGTGAAGCTTTTCAATTTCGAGATCCGCCGGTCTGAAAAGCGAGCTTCTCCGGAAGACCCGCGCGTTCCGGTGAGCGCAGAGAATTTCCTGTCCTATTTCGGGGTGCAGTCCGGCAATCTGCCGTCCGTCACGATCGACAGCGCGTTGCAGGTGCCGGCCGTTGCCGCTGCGGTTTCATTCGTGTCGGCGAGCCTCGCGAACCTGCCGCTGCACGCCTATCGGTCGAAGGAAGCCGGCGCCGAGCGGATCAAGGGCGGAATTCAGCGGCTTCTGAACGAAGCGCCGAATCCGGAATGGACCAGCTTCGGCTGGCGCAAGTATTTCTGGCAGCAGGTGTTCACCGGCGGCCGGGGTCTCTCCTGGATCGAGCGCGTCGGCGGAAACGTCGTCGGAATCTGGCCGATGGACCCCGGATTTACGTCGGTCCAGAGGGTCAACGGTCAAAAGACCTACCAATTCGGGGGGAAGACGTACCCTGCGGCGGACATAATCGACCTGCCGTTCATGCTTCGGCGCAATCAGCTAGGGGTCTATGGGCCCATCATGCTGGCGTCGAAGGCCATCCAATTGGCGCTGGCGATGAATGATTACGCCAGCGGGTTCTTTGCCGGCGGCGGCGTTCCGCCTCTCGCGCTCGTAGGTCCGATGCCGGCGGGGCCGGACGCGGTTAAGCGGGCTCAAGGCGACATCAAGCGCGCGATTGACGCCGCAAAATCGAACAGTGAGCCGGTGTTTCCGATCCCGGCCGGGTACGAATTGAAGCCGGTCGGCTTCGATCCGGCCAAAGGCCAGATGACAGAGGCGCGGCAGTTTCAGGTTGTCGAGATCGCGCGTGTCTACAATCTGCCGCCGGTCTTCTTGCAGGATCTGACGCACGGAACGTTCTCTAACACCGAGCAGCAAGATCTTCACCTCGTCAAACATCTGATCGCCCAATGGGCGAGCGCGTTCGAGGAAGAGATCAATCTCAAGGTCTTTGGGCAGAAGCCGGGCAATCGTTATGCCGAGCACAATCTCGACGCGCTGATGCGCGGTGACTTCAAGAGCCGCATCGAAGCTCTCGCCCGCGGTGTACAGACGGCGCTCTATACGCCCGACGAGGCTCGCGCTCTCGACAACCGCCCGCCCATGGAAGGCGGCGACAAGCTGTACATGCAAGGGGCAACCGTTCCTCTCGGCACCACGCCGACGGCGTCAACGCCGCCGGTTACCACGCCGCCGGCGGCTGAGCCTGGCGACAACGGAGATGACAATGAGCCTGGAACGACGGGCGACGACGAGCCCGCCTGAAGTCCGCGCGAGTGACGCTGGCAAGGTCGCTAAGGGCTATGCCGCGCTGTTCAACAACAGAACGGACATCGGTGATTTTTTCACGGAGACGATCGCGCCAGGCGCGTTCGCTGAGACGCTGAAGAACTCCGACGTCCGGGCTCTGATCGACCACGACAGCGGGCGCGTCATCGGCCGATCATCGGCCGGTACGCTGCGGCTGAAGGAGGACGATAAGGGCTTGGCAGTCGAGATCGACTTGCCCGACACCACCGATGGCCGCGACCTCGCCGTTCAATTGGAGCGCGGCGACATCTCCGGCATGTCGTTCGGCTTCCGCGTGACGCATGACGAGTGGGACGAGTCCGGCAAGATGCCGGCGCGCACCATTCACAAGGTGGAATTGTTCGAGGTCAGCGCCGTGGCCTTCCCGGCCTATGACGACACCACCATCGCGCTGCGGTCGCTCGACGACGCGCGCAAAGAGCAGAAGCGCAAGAATTTCAACGCGGCGGCGCACCGCCTCCGCATGAAAACCACCCTCGATCTGCAAACGCGGTCGCGGAGTAAAGCCTAGGCATCCCGCCGAAGCCCAACGAAACGGCGCGCCGCGCCATTTTTTTGGAGAGCATCCATGACCATCAAGGAACTGCGGGAGAAGCAGGCGAAGATCGTCGCCGAGGCCCGTGAACGTCTCGACCAGATCGACAAGGCCGACGAGGCCCGCGCCAAGGAGCTGGAAGCGGCTCACGACACCGCCATGGCGGAATACGACCGCATCGACAAGCAGATCGAGCGCGAGGAAAAGCTCGCCGCGATCGAGAAACGCGCGGATGAAGCGCGCAAGCGCGAGCGCCCGACCAATCCGGACGGCGAGGCGCGTGGCGAGGACGACGGCGAGAAGCCGACCTATCGCAACGTGTTCCACAAGTTCATCGCGCGCGGCGCCGACCTGTCCGAGCTTTCGGGCGAGGAGCGGGCGGTTCTGAAGGCTGGCGTCCAGTCCAAGAACGAATTCCGCATCCAGACCGCCGGCACCACCACGGCGGGCGGCTATACCGTTCCGGTCGAACTGGCTGACCAGATCATCCGCTCCATGAAGATGTGGGGTCCGATGTACGACGAGGCGATCTGCACTGAGCTGGTCACTTCGTCCGGCAACCAGATCAACATCCCGACCATCGACGATACGTCGAAGTCGGCCGGTGCACACACCGAGGGCACGGCGCTGACCGATGACGGCAGCGAGGACGCGACGTTCGGCCAGAAGCGGCTGGACGCCTATGTCTTCGATACCGAGTTCGTCAAGTTCAGCATGGAACTGGCGCAGGATTCCATCTTCAACATGGAAGCGCTGCTTGGTTCGCTGCTGGGCGAGCGCCTTGGCCGCACTGCGAACACGCAGCTCACCACCGGAACCGGCTCGTCCGCGCCGAACGGCATCGTGACCGCGTCGACCCTCGGCGTCACCGCCGCTGCGGTTGCGGCGATCACCTTCGACGAGATCATCGATCTCGAGCATTCGGTCGACCCGGCTTATCGCCAGTCGCCGAAGGCCGCCTATATGTTCAACGACGGCACCCTGAAGGCGGTTCGCAAGCTGAAGGACGGCCAGGGCCAGTACATCTGGCAGATGGGCGACGTGCAGAAGGGTGTCCCCGGCACCCTGAACGGCCGCCGCTACTACATCAACCAGGCCATGGCGGCGCTCGCCACCGGCAACAAGACCATGATCTTCGGCGATTTCGGCAAGTATTTCGTCCGCAAGGTCGGTTCGCCGATCATCGGTGTGATGCGTGAGCGCTTCTGGCCGGATCTCGGTATCGCCGGTCTGATCCGCTTCGACGGCGAGCTCGGCGACACCGCCGCCGTCAAGCACCTGATCCAGGCGTAATCCAACGGGGCGGGGCCTTCGGGCTCCGCCTCCCCATTCCCGTGAAATCTGGAGGCGCGCGCCAATGGCCGACGCAACTTATGGTCCGAAGGTCTACAAGAAAAGCGGCGGCGACGAGCTTGTGGTCGCTTCCGGAGGCAAGATCACTTACGAAGGCCAGGCGGCCGTCACGCAGGCGACCAGCATCACCACCGGCGTGACCTGCAATGCCATGACCGGTGTCATCACCACGGTAAGCCAGACGGTTGCCGCTGGTGCCGAGGCCGAATTCACGGTCACGAACAGCCAGGTCGCCGCGACCGACGTTGTCGTGCCTTGCATCAAGACGCACACTTCGGCCGGTACCTTCGACGTCTCCGTGTCCGCGGTCGCGGCCGGGTCGTTCAAGCTTCGGCTGACGAACCTGGATGCGTCCGTCGCCGGCAACAACGTGCTGGTGATCAACTTCCTGGTGCTGAAGGCAACCGCGTGATCATCGAGATGACCGTCAGCCTTTCGGGGCCGGCTTACTTGCTCGAGCCCGGCGACCGGCGCGACTTCCCGCAGGACGAGGCGCTGCGCCTCGTCGCTGCTGGCTTCGCTGTGCCGGTCTCCGAGCCCCAGATCGAGCGTGCCGTCTCGGCTCCTGCCGTCGAGACGCGCTCAGACTTCGTCCACCGCAAACACAAGCACCGGCGCTGATGTGGTATCCGGCAACGATCACGGTTGCGGCTTCTTCCGAGCCGGTCACTGCCGCCGAAGTGAAGGCGCAGGCCGAGATCGATTTCACGGATGACGACACGCTGATCACGCTGCTGATCGCCGGGGCGCGCGCTTTCACCGAGAAGTATTGCGGGACGCGCTTCGCAACGCAGACAATTTCGGTGAAATGTGACTGCTTCCGGGACTTCGCGAAGTTCGCAGAGGCGCCCGTTCAATCGGTCACCTCGATCACCTATGTCGACACCGACGGCGCGACGCAGACGCTAGCGACCTCGGTGTACGAGGTCCGAAATGACGGACTCGAGGTCTCGATCGCGCTGAAATTCGGCCAGGTCTGGCCGATCACGCAGGCCGGATCGCGGATCACCGTCGTGGCTGTTGTCGGCTATACGGCCGTTCCGGATGACGTGAAGCGCGCCCTGTTGCTGTACATCGCCGGCGGATACGCCAATCGCGAGAACACTAAAGACAGCGACTGGACGGCCTTCGATAGCCTGCTCTGCAACCATCGGCGGAACGCCTGATGATCCGCGCCGGCTCGCTCGACCGTCGCGTGACAATCCAGCGGCGCACGATTACGCAATCGTCGTCGGGCGAGGCCGGCGAGACATGGGCAAATGTTTCGGTCAGGCGCCCGGCCTCCATGTGGCCGCTCAAGGGCGATGACGAGAGTTTCAGGTCACCTGAGAAGGTGGCTTATGAGCGCATCGAGTTTCGCATTCGCTATTCGGACGATGTCGCCGACCTATCGCCGCTCGATCGCGTCATCCATCCGGCCTTGACGACCGCGCAGGCTGCGGACCCGAACTACGTCATCCCGACACGGTCAATTTTTGACGTGCTTGGTACCCTGGAAATCGACCGACGCCGCGGCATCAGGATCATCACCCAGCGGCGCGCCGACGTGACTACGTAATTCCCCATCCGAGAAAGGAATACCTATGACCGATCTTGTCATTACCGCTGCAAACGTGCTTCCCGGCACCGGCGCTGTCACCGAAGACGGCCTTGCGGGTGCCACCATCACCGCCGGGCAGGCCGTCTACCGCGATACGGACGGCACCTACAAACTGGCTGATGCCGACGGCGCCTCGGCGCTGATCCGCACGGCGCGCGGAATCGCGCTGAACGGCGGTTCTGCCGGCCAGCCAATCCGCATTCAGAAGTCTGGCGAGATCACGATCGGCGCCACGCTGACCGGCGGCGTGACCTACTATCTCTCTAACACGGCTGGCGGCATCTGCCCGCTCGCGGACGTCGGCACCGGTGAGTATTTCCACATCGTCGGTATCGCCAAGTCGACCACCGTCATGCTGATGTCGCTGGCCTATTCGGGCGTGTCGGGCTGATGATGGATATCCGACCAGGGCTGTTCGCCTTCTTTGCGGCGGACAGCGTCATCGGGCCCCTGGTGACCGCGAGCGGCGTCTCGCGGATCTTCCCCATCGTCCTGCCTCAGGGAGTGAAACTCACCAGCATCGTCTATACCCGCATCTCGGGGCAGGGCGATTACACCATGCAGGGCGCGAGCGGCTACACGGCTCCGCGCTACCAGATCGCAGCATGGGCGCCGACGGCGGACGCCGCTGTGCGCCTCGCAAACGCGATCAAGGATGCCTTCGACGGCTTCAAGGGCGCGATCGGGACCGGAAACGATGCCGTGGACGTGCAGGGCGTCTTCTGCGGCGATCAGCGTGAGACTTACGACGATATCGTGCAGATGTTCGGCGTGATGCGGGATTATTTCGTGCACCACGGTGAATTGTGATGGCTAGGCAGACCTTCAAAATCGAAGGTCTCGCAGAGCTTGACGAGGCGTTGACCGAGCTGCCCAAGGCGACCGCGCGGAACGTGCTGAAGCGCGTCTTGACGGAGCAAGGGCAACCGATCAAGGACGACGGCGAGCGCATGGCGCCGCGTGATAAGGGTGGTCTGAAGGCGTCCTATACCGTCACCACGAAGCTTTCACGGCGCCAAAAGGGGCTGAACCGGAAAGAGAGCGACGTCGAGGTCTATATCGGGCCGGGCCCGGCGGCGAAGTCGGTCCAAACCGAGTTCGGTAACGCTCACCAGGCAGCTCATCCGCATCTCCGGCCGGCCTTCGACGGCAACGTGATGAAGGTGCTGAGCGGCATCAAGACGAGCCTCGAAAACGAAATCGAGAAGGCGCGCCAGCGGCTGGCGAAGAAGGCCGCCAAGATTGCCGCAAAGATCGCGGCCGGACAGTAATTCTCTTCCCCAATCCCGCCGGGGCGTGTCGCGGGCTTCCTTCAAATTCTGACATGGAGATATCGCGATGACCACTCAGGCGCGCATCGGTTACGGCACGCTGTTCAAGTCTGGCAACGGCGCCGTACCGGAAGTGTACACCACGCTGGCCGAGGTGACCAATATCACGCCGCCCGCCATGGCGCGCGACACGGTCGACGCGACCCACGAGGAAAGCCCCGGCGCTTGGCGCGAATTCATCGCTGGCCTCAAGGACGGCGGCGAGGTCTCGCTCGAGTTGAATTTCGTTCCCGGCGGCGCAGCCGCGACGGCAATGATGGCAGAGCTCGATCTCGACGGGGCGCTTGCCAGCAAGAACCGCCAGATCCTGTTCCCGGACGGCTCCTACTTCTCGTTCGCCGGCATCCTGACGGCCTTCGAGCCGGACGCACCGATCGACGACAAGATGTCCGCCTCGGTGACCTTTAAGGTCTCGGGCAAGCCGACCTTGGTGCAGGCGTAACCTATGGCGAACCCGCATAAGGGCGAAGTCGAACTCGTGGCCGGCGAGGCCACCTATACGCTTCAGTATTCCATCGATGCGCTCTGCTCGATGGAGGCAGCGCTGGACAAGAACTTCACAGCCATCGCTGCCGAGATGTCAAATCCGGCACGGATCTCGGTGTCGATGGTGCGCCAGTTGCTCTATAGCGGCCTCCAGGAGCGGCATCCGGAACTGACGCTCAAGGAGGCGGGCGAGCTGATCCCGGCCGCCGGCGGCCATGCTGAAGGTCATGACGAAGGTCACGGAGGCGATCCGCGCAGCCTTCCCGGATGCGAAGGAAACCAAGCCGGGCCCTCGGCAGGGGCCGCGCCGGGCTGGGACTGGCCGGCCCTCCTGACGGATTGGGTGGCGTGCGGGCTCGATCCGGACGCCTTCTGGTCAAAGACGCCGCGGCAGGTCTCCCTGATCTTCGCCGGCAAGCAAGCCCAGTTCACGCGCGAGCACAACGACCTTGGCTTGGCTGGCCTGGCACACCGCGGCCCTCCCGCGGTTCAAGAAGTTCCCCAAATTGCGAACGCTGCTCGCGCGCGAGCGCAAGCCGCAATCCCCCGACCAAATGCTGGCGATCGCCAAACAATGGACCTTGCTGCTTGGCGGCGAGGTCAAAGGCAAGCCTAACTGAGGGCCAATAATGGCTGGTGGCGCTGTCATCGGTGCACTCCGGGTCGTGTTGGGAGCGGATACAGCCGCTCTCGACAAGGGCCTGAAGGACTCGCAGTCCGGCCTTGCCGCGTTCGGCTCGGCGGTCGCCACCGGCATGGCCGCGGCGGCGGCGGCTGTCGTAGCGGCCGGCGTCGCCATCGGCCTGGCGCTCCAGCACACCATTGACGATGCGGATAAGCTGTCGAAGACGTCGGCAAAGCTCGGCGTGCCGATCGAGCAGCTTTCCGCGCTCGCCTATGCGGCGGACCTCTCGGATGTCTCGTTTGATGCCCTGAGCAAGTCCGTCGGCAAGCTCTCCAAGAACATGACGGAGGCGGCGGCGAAGCCAACCTCTGAGGCCGCGAATGCGTTCCGCGCGCTCGGCATCTCCGTTACCGATTCCAACGGCAGGCTGAAATCATCTGACGATGTCCTCGGTGACGTCGCCGATAAGTTCTCGGGGCTGAAGGACGGCGCCGGCAAGACCGCCGTCTCGATGGCGATATTCGGCAAGACCGGCGCCGATCTGATCCCGATGCTCAATGACGGCCGCGACGGCCTCAAGGAGATGAAGGACGAGGCCGAGAAATTCGGGCTCATCATCGATTCCAAGACCGGTAAGGCCGCGGAGGACTTCAACGACAATCTGACCAGGCTGAAGGCGATTTGGACCGGCCTCATCACGCAGTCGATGACGCAGGTGCTGCCGTCGATGGTCGAGATCAGTAACGCGATGGTCGAGTCCGCGAAAAACTCGGGCTTCCTGAGCACTGCGCTCACCGTCGTCTCAACCGCCATGAAGGCGCTTGTCACCAGCGGCGTGATCGTTGGGGCGGTATTCAAATCCCTGTCGGAGTACATCGCGACCGTATCGGCCGCGATCTCGCTAGTGTTGAAGGGCGAATTCACCTCTGCCTTCGACAAGGTGAAGGGCGGCGTTGCCGGCGTCGAGGAGACCGCAAAGACGACATTTGGCGTCATCGAAAAGCTTTGGACTGGCGCACAGACCGGAGCTGACGCCTCCGCGGAGTCGACCGACAAGGCGTCGAAGGCGCAGAAGGATTTCAACTTCTCCGCGATGGGCGGCAAGAACGCCGTAGATCAGTTCATCGATTCTCAAAAGAAGTCGCTCGAATCGCAAAACGCTGAAATCCAGACGTTCGGAAAACTGGCTGGTGAAAAGGAGGCGCTGAAGATCCAACTTCAGGCGCTCTCGATCGCGACTGCCAATCATACGGTAATCACCGCGGCGCAACAGGCTCAGCTCGATCTGACCAAGCAGAAAGCGCTGGACTATGGGATGGCGTTGGCCGGCCTGCAATTGACGCAGGAGAACCTGACGCCCGCGCAACTGTATCAGCAAGAGCTGATCAAAATTCAAACGCTGTTCGACAACGGAAAGATCAGCGCAGAGAATTACGAGCAGATTATGCAGAACGTCTCCGAGAGGGCGGGGACTGCATGGAATGTCGCTGGCGCCAATATTGCCGGAAGCTTCGCGACGATCTCGGCGGCCTTCGGAAAAGAAAGCGCGGGAATGGCGAAGGCTGCCCAGGTATTCGGCGCCATCCAAGCCACCATCTCGATGTTCACCGGCGCCGCGAAGGCGCTGGAGTTGCCGTTCCCTGCCAACATTGCGGCAATGGCCGCGGTGCTGGCTAAGGGCGCGACGCTGGTTGCTCAGATCAAGAGCCAGTCGGTCCCTACGGGCTTCAAAGACGGCCTGTCTATGACGGTGCCGGGTGGTGTCGGTGGCGGCGACAGCAAGCTGTTTCAGGCCATGGTCGAGCCGGGCGAGCAGATCGACATCACGCCGAACCGCGGAGGCAACGCGGGCGCGTCAAAGGGCGGTGCATCAGGCGGCCAGACGATCGTCATGCAGGGATTCATGTGGGGCCGTGATCAGGTCCGCGACATGTTCGAGGCGTTAAACGAGGGGATGCGCGATGGGCACAAGCTCAACGTGCAGTTTACCGGCTGATGTCGATTGTCATCTCCAGTGCGGTTGTTCTCGCCGACGTCGCGGACGGTCTGTCGCTCGATCATCCGGTGATAGGCTGGCACAATGTCGTAACGGCATCATCGATCGTTTCGACACATGTCGACGCCAATTACCCGGCGTCGAATCTCGCTAATCCGGCGACGCATCTGCAATGGCGTTCGAGCGACGATGGCGGCCAATTTCTGACGATCACGACCAATGAGGTTGATCCAATCGATTATCTCGCCGTCGCCGGTCATAATTTCTCATCCGGGGAAATCGTGACCTCGGTTGAGGGTTTCATCGGCGGCGTATGGACCAGGATCGTTGATGAGGTCATGCTCCCAGACGATGGACCGGCGCTGTATCGTTTCGAGGAGCAGTCGCTATCTGAGATCAGGCTGGTGATGAGCTCGCCGGCTGGGGTTTTTCCCCGCGCTGCGGTGCTCTATGTCGGCAAGCTCCTGGTTATTGAGCGCAAGGTCTACGCCGGTCATATGGCGATCACCGATGGAATCAAGGTCAGCGTCGCTAACGGTCGGAGTGAGAGCGGAAATTTCCTCGGCCGTATCGTGCTCGGCGAGTGGCGCGAGACGACAATTCCGCTTTCGCTGATCTCTCCTGATTGGTTTCGGACCTATATGCGACCGTTCCTTACCGACGGGCGCGATCTGCCGTTCTTCTTCGCATGGCGCCCTCAGACCTATCCTCGTGAAGTGGGTTTCGGTTGGCTGATGGACGATCCGGCGCCGACGCCTGACACCAGCAGTCATTTGCTGGCGTTCGATCTCAAGGTTAGCGGCATAGCCTGATGAAGTCCCTGACCTATATCGAATTGGATGTTCCGTTCTGCACACGGACCTATGGCGTCGCGCCGTGTACCGCTTCGATTCCGACCACTGGTAGCATCAAGTGCTTCAACAGCAAGAACACGTGCCAGGATACTGCGCATTTTCTGGCGTCTGACGTTACCTGGCGCTTTGCGAAGCCTGCATCGTACCTGCCGACAAATATTGACATCGTCGCTGCTTCGATCCTCGACATCTCGTACACGCCGGCGACGATCTCGCTCGGGAAGAACCTCGGAACGCGGGCCACGCTCAGTATCACGTTCAAGGACCACCCTCATTCCGACACCGGCGAGGGGTTCGACAAGTACCTCGCCGATCGGACTTATGATCCATACAGTCAGGGCACGTTCTGGGGAAAGTTCCGCGCTCGTCAGCCGTTCGTTCGCGGTCAGGAATTGCGCTGGATCACAGGACTGCTCGGCGACGATCTCGCAGATATGGAGACGCGCTATTTCGTCGTCGACAGCTTCGACGGTCCTACGCCTGAAGGCAAGTACACCATTATCGCAAAGGACGTGCTGAAGTTTGCGGACGGGGACCGCTCGCAGGCGCCGGATTTGTCCAATGGCTTCCTCGCTGCGGATATCACGGCGTCCGCGACAACCGCAACCCTGCTTCCGACCGGCATCGGTAATGCGGAGTATCCGGCCGGAGGCTCTGATTTTCTCTGCATCGGCGGCAACGAGATTGTGCAGTTCTCGCGTAGCGGAGACACGCTGACCTTGGTTCGTGGTGTCCTAGGGACCACCGCAACGACGCACAAAGCGCAAGATCGAGTCCAGCTCGTGCTCCGCTACAATGGCGCAGATGCCGCCGATATTGCTCAGGAGCTCCTGGAGCGGTACGCGGACGTTCCGTCAAGCTATATCACTGTTGCGGATTGGCGGGCGGAAACCGCGGCCTATCTCGGCACGGTCTACACTGCTGTGATTTGCGAGCCGACGTCGGTATCGACCTTGCTTTCTGAATTGGCTGAGCAGGCCGGGCTTGCGATATGGGACGACAATCTCGCCCAGCAGGTCCGGCTGAAGGTGCTCCATGGCGTTGTGACAGATGCATTCACGTTCACGCCGGACAACACGCTTGAAAAGTCGCTGACGATCAAGGAGCAGCCTGACCAGCGCTTGTCACGCGTGCAGGTCTATTTTGGGCAGAAGGATCCGACAAAGCCGCTTTCGAATCTGGATAACTATCGCTCGACGTCGCTGACGATAGACAATGAAGCAGAGGCGGACTATGGGTCCGCATCGATCAAGACCATTTATTCTCGATGGATTCCGGAAGCTGGGCGGTCAGTCGCCGACCGGCTCGGTGCCATCCTTCTTGGGCGCTTCCGCGATCCGCCGCGACGCGTGACGTTTGCCACCGCTCGCTACGCGTCCACCGACGTCGACCTCGGACAAGGATATCGTGCGGAATCCTTCTGCGTGCAGGACGCGACCGGCGCACAGGACAACATCCCGATCCAGATTACGCGGGTTAATCCTGGTCCAGATAGGTTTGCCGTCGAGGCAGAGGAAATGCTTTGGACCGCACCTGATGCTGACCTGTCAGACAGGCAGATCATCTTCGACGCGAACAACTTCAATATCAATCTGAGGTCCGCGCACGATTCGATTTACCCGACGCCGCAGTCGGGAGATGTCGTCACGTTCACGATAAATTCGGGCGTTGTCATCGGATCGAATTCATATGGGCTCCCAGCCGTCGATGTCGGAAGTTGGCCGGCGGGGGTCACTGTCAACTTAACCGTCGTTGGCCGCATCCAGGGCGCTGGCGGTTATGGCGGCGTCGGCGCGGTCATTGGCGCAGGGGCTGATGGCGGAGCGGGCGGTCCGGCGCTTTATCTTCGCTATGCCGTTACCGTCAATGCGTCCGCTGGTGCGATCTGGGGTGGTGGTGGCGGTGGTGGTGGCGGCGCGGGCGCTGGCAATCCTGGCGGCGGCGGCGGTGGCGGCGCGGGCGTCATTCGCGGAGATTTCGGAACATCCTCGGCGACCAGCGGGGCGCTCGGCTCTGATACTTCGGGCGGCTCCGGCGGCGCCGCAGGAGGCCCTGGTGGCGGCGCGGGCGGGGCCGGCGGCGGTCCCGGCCTCGCAGGCAGCGGCGGTGGTAGTGCGGGAATTTTTAATACCCCTGGAGGCGCTGGAGGCGCGGCTGGCCGTGCAATCGACGGCGTCTCTCACGTCACGTTCAGCCCGGCCGGCGGCGATATCCGCGGCTCTCAAGTAAACTGAGGCGAAGACATGACCTTGGCGCGTCACCAATTCACTATCCAGGACTCAGACGGCAATGTCGTTCCCGGAGCTCACGTCGAGGTTCGCTCGGACATACCTGGGCAGCCGCTGGTCGCGCTGTACAGCGACCGCGACGGAACGGTCGCGGCAGGCAACCCGATCGATGCAGACGCTAACGGCTACGTCTATTTCTACGTCGTCGGCGGCTACTATCAAATTCGTGTCTATACCGGCGCGAGCGGTGCGCCGACCACCGAGCATATTGACCGCTATGTCGGCATCGGCCTAGCCCAAGGCAGCGATTTGGCGGCATCCGGTCATTCGGAGCGCGAGGTCACTGCGGCTGGCGCAGTGACCGTGACCAACTCCGACGCGGACGTGATCCTGATCAACAAGACCGTTGGCGCTGCGACCGCGGTAAGCCTGCCGGATCCGTCGACCACTACCAAGCCGGTTCGTATCGTCGACCGCAAGTACGATGCTGCGACCAACAACATCACTATCACCTCGGCCGGCACGTCGAAGAAGATCATGGGCGGCACGTCCTACATCATCGATTCCAACGGCGGTTCGATCACTTTGACACCTCTCAGCGACGGCACCGGCTGGGTCTGATCTCTTCTCCACTTCTTAGGATATCGAAAATGAAGCTTCGCGGCATCATTGCGCTTGCGTTCGCCCTGGCGTGCGCGCCTGCCTTTGCCCAGACCAATCCTGGCTCGTCGCCATTGTCTGGCGCGAAGGGAGGCACGAATAACTCTTTCATGCAGTTCACCGGGCCGGCATCGCCGATCAAGACCTACACGCTGCCGAATGCGAGCGACACCCTGGTCACGCTCACGGCAACGCAGACCCTGACGAACAAGACGTTGACGAGCCCAGTGCTGACGGCGCCTAGCCTTGGCGTCGCATCCGCGACATCGCTCGCGCTCGGCGGATGTACCGTCGGTAGCAATGTGATCTGCGTAACCGGCACGTCGCAATTCACCGGAACTGTGACGATCACATCGAATGCCGCCGCTGCCCTTGCAGTTGGCAGACAGGGTGCGACCAGTCCGGCGTTGTATGTCGATGCGTCGATCGCGTCATCTGCTACAGGTATCAAGATCACCGGAAAGGCTGCTGGGGGCGGCGTCGCGCTCGAAGTCGCATCGCCGAATGCGAACGAAGGCATCAATTTTGATTCGCGCGGGGCATCTCCTATCGTTATCGGCGCGATCTCCACCGGCGGCGTCCAGCTTGGCGCTGGTGGTGGCGGTGTTTCTATCGGCTCTGCGCTGACCTATGGCGGTGTTACGCTATCGAACGCGGTGACGGGGACGGGCGCGATGGCGCTGGCAACGTCGCCGTCGTTCACGACGCCGACGCTTGGCGTAGCTTCGGCGACCTCGATCAACAAGGTGGCGATTACGGCGCCGGCGACGGGGGCAACGCTGACGCTGCCGGATGGTGTTACACTGACGGGCCCGGCGGCCTCCGGAACGGCCATGACGCTCGGCAATGCCGAGACGGTGAGCGGCGCGAAATCCTTCAACGACGCCACGCTGATCCTGAAGGGGGCGACCAGCGGTACCACCACGCTCAAATCAGGGGCGGCGGCCGGCTCGTCCGTCATTACCATGCCGGTGGCGACCGATACCCTGATCGGCAAGGCAACGACCGACACGCTAACGAACAAGACGTTCGACACAGCCGGGGTCGGCAATAACTTCAGCATCAACGGACTGGCCGCGACCGCCAACACCGGAACCGGATCGGTGGTTCGTGCGACCTCGCCAACGCTGGTGACGCCGGCGCTCGGCGCGGCGACCGCGACAAGCCTCAACGGCAACACCTTCACGACCGGGACCTATACGCTGACTGGTTCGGCCAGCAAGACGCTGACCTTCAGCAACTCGCTGACCTTGGCCGGTACCGACGGCACAACGCTGACCTTCCAGGGCACCGATACTTACGTCGGCCGCGGCACGACCGACACTCTGACCAACAAGACGCTGACGAGCCCGACGTTGAATACGCCATCCGTGTCGGCACCTTCGATCAGCGGGGTGGCAAACTTCACCGGTGCGCGCAAGGACTCGACGCAGTCGGCGCCGTCGCAGATCACCTCCAATCAGAACGACTACAATCCGTCGTCGGTCGTTTGTTCGTCCAGCTCGACACTGCTGATCAATTCCGATGCAGCGCGAGATATTACCGGCATCGCGGGCGGCGTCGCCGGCTGTGACTTGTTCCTGCTCAACAACGGCAGCTTCCCGATCACGCTAAAAGATGGCAGCGCGTCGTCGACGGCGGCGAACCGGCTGGATCTCGGTGCCGATTTCGTGCTCGCCTCGAAGGCTGCCGCGCATCTGAAGTATGATGGAGGTTCATCGCGCTGGCGCAACACGACGGGGTCCGGTTCCGGCGGTGGTGGAGGCGGCACCGTCACCTCGGTGACGTGCGGCACCAATCTCTCCGGCGGAACGATCACGACGTCGGGGACATGTACTCTCGACCAAAGCGCATGGACGACTTTTTCTCCGAGCGCCACTTGCTCCGGCACGACATTCACGGTGAACAGCGCTCGATACAAAAATTGGGGTGCAGCAGTGTTCTGGTCGATGGACATTTCCGTCGCGTCTGGATCATGCGCCATTGGCTCAAATATCAATTTCACCATGCCGTTCACTGCTCAATCTGGCGCTGGGGGCGGCGGCTTTGAATTTGTCTCTCAGGGCGTCACCGTGCCTTGTTACATCGCGGCTGGCGGAACGACGCTGATCTGTAGAAATACGTCGGCATTCGGCGCTGGCTCCCGGTTCGATATCTCGGGATTGTACGAGCGCACGTGAGGCGCTGCGGCGCGCTAAACACGCGGCATCAAAACAAAGCAACCTGTAGGAGAATACCATGACGTGGCGCCTCGCCCGCGCGCTCGAGCAATTGCGCGCGCAAGTCAACCAGAAATGGCCGCAGCGCAGCAAGGAAAGTGATGGATCAATCGGCGACGAGCACCATTCCGCCCGGCTATCGGACCACAATCCGGACGGCGCCGGAGTAGTGCACGCGATCGACATCACCCACGACCCGAAGGGCGGTTTTGATAGCTACGCCTTCGCCGATATGCTGCTGAAACGGCAGGACCACCGGCTGAAGTACGTGATCTCGAACCGTCGGATCGGGTCAGGCCCGGCCGGTCCTGCGCCTGGCGTGTGGCGTCCCTATACGGGCATCAACCCCCACGATCACCACTGCCACGTCTCGGTCATGTCCGGCCAGCTCGCCGACGACATGTCGGCCTGGAGCATCGACGGGGTGGCGGTGCCGTCCCCAGTGGCCGCAGCGGCCTACGTGCAGCCTCCAGCCACCCTGCGCCCCGGCGCCACCGGCGCGCTCGTCCAGACGCTCCAGGGCCGCCTGAACGCCCATGGGGCCTCGCTGAAGGTCGATGGCGACTTCGGCCCCGCCACCCTGGCGGCGCTGGTTGCCTTCCAGAAGTCCACCGGGCTGGCCGGCGATGGCATTTGCGGCCCGATGTCCTGGCGAGCTCTCGCCTGATTTACCGCGCGTAGCGGCCTCCTACGCAAACTGCCCCCCCACATCCCCAAAGGTGAAACATGAAGCGCTTTCTCAGCGTGGCCTTGGCCGCGCCCATCCTCCTGCTCGCCCTGACCGGTACCGTCTCGGCCGCCACGATCGACATCGGCCAGGCCTTCACCGGCGGCATGGTCGACGCCATCAACGGCGCCGTGATGGCGCTCATCACGGCCGGGGTTGGCTGGCTTGGCGTGGTCCTCAAGAGCAAGTGGAATATCGACATCGAGGCCAAGCATCGCGAGGCGCTGACCGCGTTCCTCAACCGGCAGGCGTCCAGCCTGGTCGCGAAGGGCGCCGTGAAGGTGCAGGGCCTCAAGGTCGAGGTCGGCAGCGATGCGCTCGCGGTCGCGGCAAATGCGGCGCTGCATTCGATCCCGGACGCGCTGAAGTTCTTCGGTCTGACGCCTGAGTCCATCCAGAAGCGCATTCTCGATCTCCTACCGCAGCAGCCTGCCGTCGCGCAGGCGCAGGCGGTCGCGCTCGACGTCGCCAACTCAGCCACGCCCAGCAAGGCAGCCTGATATGGGATCGGCTATTGCCGCGTGGTTCGCGAGCAAGGGCGTCGGGCTTCTGCTCGGCGCCCTCGCAAAGCTGATCCTCGACGGCTGGAACGAGTACCGGAGCGATCAGGCGCTCAAACAGGCCGGATCGGCTGAGGTTGCGGCCAAAACCAACGCGGAAACCGTGGAGATCCAAGATGAGATGGCCGGCGTTGCTCGCCCTTCCGATGATGCTGTTGCTGACAGCCTGCGATCCGGGAAGTTCTGAGGTCGTCATCAAGACGATCTGCCCGCGGATCAACGAGTACGACGCCAAGACGCAGGACCGCGCCTTGGCAGAATACAATGCGCTGCCGGCTGGGTCTGCGCTCCGATTGTTCATCGGGGACTACAAGCAGTTGCGAGAGCAGATTCGGGTTTGCCGGGCGCGCGGCGCTGCCACGAAGTAAACTAGACGGGCCGCCGCGCTGGTTGCACAGCACGACGACCCTAACCCGCAAAGAGGCGTGAACCTCAGTACAGGCTTGGAATAGAATGCCTCCTAAGGGTGAACAATCTATGCACGAGAATGACGTCAGAACCGTTGTTGCAGAAGTGCTCGCCGAGCAGAAGCGGCTGCACAACAACGAAGTGGACGAGGTTGTCTTGAAGACCATCGCGACCATTCTGACGTCATTTGGAATCGAGGAAGAGGACCGCGTCGAGCTGCGCGCCGATTTCATCCACCTCCGCAAATGGCGCAAGAGCGTCGAGCAGGCGCAGACGATGACGTTCAAGGTCGTCGTGACCGCGATAGTCACCGGCGTCGTCGGGGCCTTCTGGCTCGGCTTCAAAGCCCTGATGGGCAAGTAACCTTAAATCGAAAGCATCACATGATCTCCCGCCTTGTTCTGGCGGCGCTGGCGTTCGCCTGTGCCGTTACTCCGTCGCGCGCCGAAACCAGCATTGCCTCTCAGTATGGAGTCGGTGACGGCTACCACGGAAAGCGCACCGCGAACGGGTCTCGATTCAACACCTACGCGACCAGCCCGTACACTGTGGCGCACAAGACGCGCCGCTTCGGGTCGGTGCTCCGCATCACCAATCTCTCCAACGGACGCTCCATCTCTGCCGTCGTGACGGATCGCGGTCCGTTCGTCAGGGGGCGCTGTGTCGACCTGGGGCGGGCAGGGGCCAACGCGATCGGCATGGGCGGCACCACTCGGGTGTCGGTCGAGTGAACGAGCGCGGCGCCAATCTTCTGGTCACCGCAGCAGCGTTTCGCGGCGAGCTCCAAAAGATGCTGCTCGCTCTCGGGATCGTGCTGCTGATCCTGATTTCAGTATGGCTAATCGAGGAGTGGCGCATGCGCAAATTCGGTGCGGCGATGGGATGGGTCGGCTTCTCATGCCTTGGGGTGTTCGGTTTGTGCGCTGCGGCGCTTATCACGGTGGGGCTCCTATGAAGGTGCAGGCTCTCGGAATTCGCTCCCATTGCAGGTCGGGTCCGGCCAGTTTTCGCGCGTTTTGACCCAGAGCGGCCCACACGGTTGACCACCTCTCTCGCTGCGACCTTGTTTCGCGGGTCACGGGCGGGGACAAGCGTGTATCGTGCCGTTGCACAGGCGTAACGCACCTTTAGGAGGAGCGTCGCATGATCGATAGACGAGGCCTCGTTGCAAGCGGGATTATTATCACTGTGCTTGCGCCGCGATCGGTTAAGGCGCAGAGACCAGGAAAAGTATGGCGAGTGGTTTTCTTTTCGGTTGCGGCGGGTCCGAACCCTCTTGCTGATTCCTTCACGCGAGGATTGAAGGAGTTAGGTTATAGTGAGGGGCGCGACATCTCGATCCAGTACCGTTGGATGGCTGGTCATGAGAGCCAATATGACGATGTGGCGCGGGAGTTGGTCCAGAGTGAGCCGGACGTGATCGTCACGGCCGGCCATCCGCCAGCTGTTGCTATCAAGAAGGCTACAGCACAGATACCAATCGTCGCGCTTGCCGTCGTTAATCCCGTAGGAGGTGGCCTAGCTACCAGCATCTCTCATCCCGGTGGCAACTTGACTGGATTTTCTTTGGAGGTCACGCCGGAAACAAACGCCAAAATGCTCGAGCTTCTGCACGAAGCAGCCCCTAAACTGACTCGAATTGGCGCACTTTGGAATTCTGCGAATCCTGGCAGCCGTTTCTACCTTGATGCGGTGAAGCAGGCAGCACAATCGCAAAAGCTTACTTTCAACGCTTACGATGTGCGGCGAGCCGAAGACATCGACACTGTGTTCCGTTCACTTCGCGGAAACGTCGAGGGGCTCATTGTTTTTCCAGAGGGGCTCCTATGGACGTATCGGCGCAATATCGTTGATGCTGCGCGGGAGGCACAACTAGCGACGATTTTTGGTTATCGCGATGCGGCCGAAATGGGAGCACTGATGAGCTACGGCCCCGATCTCGTCGATCTCTTCAGGAGAGGCGCAGCATACGTCGACAAGATCATCAAAGGCGTCAAACCTGCCGAGCTTCCGATTCAACAGCCGGCAAAGTTCGAGCTGGTGATTAATGTCAAGACGGCCAATGCCTTGAACATCGGGATACCGCCAACGTTGCTCGCCCGCGCGGATCAGGTGATTGAATAAACGTATTAGTCGTCCCGGTGCATTAGTCCGCACATGGCCCGTTGCTGACCTGCGTGACGAGCGCGCCGAAGTCCGGTTTGTGGGGTGGAGCGGACTAGCACCTGATGCATTGGCGAGGTCGCCTGTTGACCCCGAACGGACATTGGGTCGCAGCGTCTCGAGTCGATTGGCTGCGTCGGCCAACCTAGGGGATAAGCGCCGTCGGCATTGGTCCGGTTGGCAGCGGCACAAACTGACGCTGCTGCCCCCTTACCATTGCCAAGAGCGCCAATATGATTGCAACGACCGCCAAGAGTCTGACCATCAAATTCAGACCTGCTGGAATTGTGTTCGTACGGACGAGACCTGGACTTTGGACATGCTTGGAAAAGCAATCGTTCAACTCACGGTCAAAACATGCATGCTGAGGAAACCAGCACCGTGAACATGTCGACGTCAAACTCGCGCTCCAAGCTCATTCCGAACCGCCCAAGCCACTTGTCCTGAGCCAAATATGCCAACTTCTCTCGCGCCCTCGGGCATTCGAACGTGAGCTTGGCCAGGTTCTGGAGGTGATGGACCATTTCGTGGACCAGGATCGATTGTTCGGCTGGTGAAGTCCCAGTCCAGTCATCAGGGAGCAGGATCGTTTTTGACCTGTTGTTATAGAGGGCGACGACCTGACGCTGAACCAGTTCATCGAATGCGTCGTTCTCCGTGAAACTTTCCGAAAGGGAACCATCTCCGAACCGCATCGTCGCGAGTTTCATCTTCGACGCAAATTCGATGGCTGGACGTTCCTTGATGGCCGGCAGATCGAAATTCGAAGCGAGCCAAGTCACAATTTCATCCAACAAGTCTTCCGCGGCTCGCGTTGCGTCGGCACGCGACGGAACCGAAGGCGAACCGGTGGGCGCGGTGGGCTCCGACCCTTCACGACAATGGGCTTGAGACGAAGCCGCTAACGTTAGAGAGGCTATGACCGCGAGCAAAAGAAATCGCTTGAACATGAAAACCTCCTCGGAGGTCGTTCGAAACAGAAACCCTTTTGAAAAATCAGTCAGCAATTGAACTTGCTGCAAGCATAGCATTCGCGTCACGACGCGGTTGTGAACCCGTTCACACTCGGAATCGTGGCGCGCAAGGCGCTTAGTAAATCAAGCTATCGGCAGAGGACGAGTATGACTTAATGGTGATCGCGGTGGCGGCAACAAGGAGAGCGACAGCCACAAAGCCGGTGATCGCGCGATGCTTCATGATGGGAAACCTCAGTCTCCGAAGCCCACAGAAGTGAGCCCCGGAAATCCCGAAAAGGTTCAACCGGATGACCAACTCGATGAGGGTCACGTGGCTGCACTTCTGGCGCTGGGCTGCAGTGTAGTCCGCAGGTGGCCGTTAGCGGACCGCCAAAATCGATGCCGTCAAATCAGCTGCTGGATCCTAAGCGGACATCCAGCTGGCCACAAAAAGACCCACAGTGTTTTCAAAACTGCGGGCCTTTTAATGGGGTGGCTGGCTCATGCGCTGCCTAGCGTATTGAGCCACCTCGCGACTCCCAGTAACTAGGTGTCCCGTAGTACTGGTGGGTCCGCGTTTCCCAGTCTCGATCCTGCCACGAGTCATCACTGAACTCAGGCGCGTCCTTCAGCTGTTGTTCGGTGATATTGGTTCGAAAACCACTAAGCGACGTATCGTATGTTAGAGCTCCCCAAGGAATGGGGTAATGGCTGTGGCCCAACCCAACAAATCCGCCAAAGCTCATGACGGCATAGGCCACACGACCTGACACCTTGTCGATAATGAGGTGATCAATCTCACCGATGTTCTTTCCATCTGCTCCATAAACCTCGGTCCCTTGAATGTCTTCGCTTGAGATGCATTGATGATCCGGATGGGCTGTTGCGCGGGCCATGGCTTCGTCTCCCTGACAGGTAGGTTTTATCGGCTTAACTCGGCCGCTCCAGGGGTGTTCCTAACTTCGGAGAACATGTCGCACGCCAATCATCAATCTATCGTCGTCGACATCGATTCAAACAACCTCCAGCTCCGATCCCATGGCGAAAACCTGTATCGGAAGGCGAAGTGGGCAAAAGACGAGGATAATGAGGCTGCCAACTGAGCGGCCTTATTTTAGGTAGGCGATTTTAGCCCCGGTGAACTCAGCCACTCGTCAATGTTGGCGCTGCTCTCGCGGGTCCGGAACGAAAGGCGCCATCCTTTTGTTCAATCGTCCAGAGAGTTCAAAGGAGAAGGACTATGATCGCTAACAGACTTATGATCTTGGGGGCGGTGCTCGCCTTCAGCGCCAACTCCGTTTATGCCGGTCCCTGCACCACGGTGAGCCGCGATGCAGGATCAGGGAATGTCCCGGGCTATACGGGACAAACCACTGGTTCCACAGCAACTGATTCCAAGCAGCAACCGCCGACATCTTCGATGAGCAAAGCCTCGGAGAATACCGCAACGTCGTCGGAAGATGCGCAGCGCCAGATGCAGAGCCAGCCCACCGCTGCCGAACAATCAAAGGCGACCCACCCCGCACCCTCTGCGCAGTCACCGGATCGGACGGCAGGCACCGTCGAGCAGACCCGCCCTGCGCCCACTGAACAATCAAAGAAGGCAACGGCAGGCACGGCCGAGCCTGCACCGTCCCAGAAAAAGGTTACGGCGGCCGACCAGGACTGCGAGTAAGCGCGCGGGTCAATGGTTTCAAGCCCCAGGCTGGCGGGAAAGCGAGACAGTCTATGTCGCGGCTAAGGGCGTGCCGACTGGTCGACGCTCGCGCACCTAGCCTACGTCGGCTTGTGGCCCGTAGCCGAACAACGGTCTAGCATTTGCCACGTCGGCTGACAGCGGTAGGCCGGACATCGGCCGCGACGGCGGACTCCCCATCCGGGATGGGCGATATGAAATCTCTGTGCAGGCAAGTTGGTCTTCGGGCGCCATCGAACAGCACAGTGATGCCCGTCGTCCGGCGGCTCACTTCGGTGACGATGCCACTCCGGTTAGCCAGCCCTGGGCATCGAGCGGCACTAAGCTTGCTCATTCTGAAGCGCGTACCGACAGCAAGAGCGCGCGGCTTTCCTCCGGCTGGCATCACGCGGCACCTTGCAGCGGCAGCGCGAGCTGCACGTCGAAGCGCCTGGTGGCATTGGCGGCGATGAAGTCCTGTAGCGCGGA
The DNA here is from genome assembly GCF_038965675.1 of Bradyrhizobium sp. B039. Lineage (NCBI taxonomy): Bacteria > Pseudomonadati > Pseudomonadota > Alphaproteobacteria > Hyphomicrobiales > Nitrobacteraceae > Bradyrhizobium > Bradyrhizobium sp. B039. The sequence goes on along the minus strand of NZ_CP152416.1, from coordinate 7,276,003 downwards.
CGGGACCTCGGCGTCGCTGTCAGTTGCGCGCTGCGCCAGCGCTTCGGCGACGTCGGACGTGGCGTCCCGTGACCAGCCTTCGCCCGGATTGAAGCACACAATCCTGACCGGATAGGCGTATTGGCCGGATAGGAGATCTCTGAGGACAGTCTCGAGGTCGGTGTCGGTTTCGTCGGTCTCGCGCCAGGCGCAACCGGCGCGGACGCCGAAGTCCTCGAGGACCAGATAAATGTCGCGGTCGAGGCGGTCGGCCGGCACGATCGGGGGCGAGGTACGCATACGCAAACTCCAACACAGACCGTGGCGGAGAGACGGCCCCGGCTTCAGGGTGGCTCCGGTGGTAGGCCGAGGCCGCTCCGCCAGCTCGGACAGCGAGCCGGCGAGATTCAAATGCCGCGCGCTTGCGTGGTTCCTGCAAGGAATATCAACCCGTAATTCGCGGCTCCATCTGCGCGTATCCTGATTAGGACAGCAGCGCTGGCGCTTTATGGCCCGCCGGTCAAAATTGCTCAGACTTCGACCTGCCGTAGGTGTTGAAATGATCCATCACCGCGCGGTCCCTCGGGCTCTATCGGTGATGAGAACGCCATCACGCGCTCCCGCCTTCAAGAATGGAGCCGTGCCATGCAGCGACGCCACCTCAAGCAAACTACGTCCCTTGAAGAGCGCCTTGCCGAACAAGCCCAGCGTCTCCGTCAGGAAGCCAAATCGCTTCCACCTGGTTTCGAGCGCGAGCAAGCAATCCGCAAAGCGCGGCAAGCCGAGACCGGCGCGCATATCAGCGAGTGGCTAAACTCGCCCGGATTGCAGCCGCCTAAGTAGCCGCCTCCATCGGTCTTTGATTTAGCTCAATGACCCCGATTGGTCCCGCCTATTCGCTGGACCATGAACCAATCCGACAAGCCGGATTCAGCTAAGCCGCCAGCTCCTCAGCCGACACGCTTGGATGAGGTGCGCCAGGCCGTTGAAGAATACGCTGCTGACCTCCGGGAAATGATCAGAAAGCTCCGGCAGAGGCTGCTGCATTGAGGCCGGCGTCCAGCAAGGTCGCCAGCTTCCGGTCGTTCGTTGCGCAAGAGTTTGCCATTCCTGTCCGGAACACTACTGCCAATGTTGGGAAACGAACAGAACGGCGCTCGGAGCTGTGAGTAAGCTCGGAGCTGCTTGAGCTTCCCCAAGGTCCAAGCACCCACGGCCCCGGCCTCAACGCCCACCACGACACCCCACGGCCGGGGCCGTTTTTCTCCGCTATCGATAGCCCATTGCCGGCATCGGCGGCCTGACCCAATCAAAGTTTGGCCTGACCTCGGCGCCACGCCCGCCGCAGGCGGTGCAGACGAAGCGCGGCTCGATATCTGACAGCCGGACATCGTCGCGCCAGCGATCGGCGCTGAGAGCAACGTGATGACCGCAATGGCAATAGACGAGGACGCCGCGCAAGCCCATCTCGCGCATCTCGCCGAAGGTGATCTTGATCGGTCGACCGTCGACGTGCGTAGGCGTGTGGCGGTGGACAGGGCGAGGCATGCCGAGATCAAAAGCGGCGTCGCAAGCACGTTGCAAATTATCGATTCCTAGTAGCACGGCGCGAGCGCGAGCTACTGCCGGTCGTGGGTTAAGTGCCTTGTGCGCAGGCCGCCGGTTCACGCTGGCGGGCCACAATCGGCGCACAATTTTGGATTGTGCGACCAGGTTGTAGGTGCTACGTTTTCCCGTGCTATGTGGAGCGAGATACTAGTTCGTATCGCCATTATCTGTGTAGGGCTCACACCTGTCGTGGCGCTAGCAATGCTGACGTTCTGGAAGTAAGGCCGTTTCAAGTTGGCGGGCCTACTCTTCGGCGCGATCACCCTGGACGGCGAGCAGCTCTCTGATCCACGCCACTTTCTCTTTGGCGCTGATCGGTCCCTGTATGGTCTTCCGGATGTCCTCGACCAGGCCTTCTAATCTTAGTCGATGCGCGCGGTCGGCTTCGCGGCGGCTGGCATCAGCAATCTCATCGAGAGCAACCATACGGCGAGTATTGCTGATTTTTCCCGATGCGTCAAAGCGCCGTTGGCGGCCCCTGACCTGATCGGCTCCTCGAAAGGCCGCCCCGGCCCGCCTTCATCAGGCCTGCTTCACGCTCTCCGCGATTGCGCGTTCAACTTCTGAGGCGAGAACCGTCAGGTGATCGGCCAGCTTCGTAAAAAGCTCTCGCTTCTTCGGGTCAGTCGCCAGGTCACGGATGAGGGCGCACTCGGCGGCGTCTGTGCGAAGCTTTTCCAACTGAGCCTGCATGTCTTTCATTGCGATCAGTTCCGTTCCCGAGCGGGAACCATACCGCTTATGTACGAAAGCGGATAGACCTGATTGCCAGTTCTTCCTAAGGTAGGGATGCTTAGCGACCCATTACCGCCGAGCAAACCTCCAACGGTCCCAGTATAGGGGTATGCTGGGGCCGTTTTTATTGGGCCTCAGCCTTGATCAGCCGCACGAAGGTCCCGCTTTCGTGCAGCTCGAGCCAGCCGCGCTCGATCGCAAATTTGAGGCCGGCGCCGAATTCGGCACCTGTCGCCTGGCAGCCGTTCTTCGACAGAAACGGCGCGTTGATCTTCTCGATGTGGATGCGCCCGTTTATAGGCTCGACGTCGGCGGCGAGCTCGAGGAGCTTGCGTGCGGCGACTTGCGGATCTGCGAAGGGGCGGGTCTCGGCGAGCTTCATGCGCTGGCGCCGGCGAGCTTGTCGCGCTCGATGCGGGCCAGCTCTTTGGCCTTGGTCTCGGCCTCGCGGCACGTCAGCAGCTCCGGCTGAAGCCGCCGGCCTGGCAGATCGTCCCAGTAGAAATAGACGCTCGGCCGGCCGTCAGCGAAGCGGACCTCATAGCTGCCGGTGCCTGGAACGGCTTCGTGCTTCTTGATGGCGATGGGCGCGGTCATGGGCGGCTTTATTGGTTGCTGGCCGAAATAGGCTACTCGCAGGGAAATAAGCCACTGGCTCGTCGGCGTAAACAGTGTCTACTCGGCTGTTTGCTGCGCCCACGCAGCCGTGCTGCGGCACCTCGAACCGATCAAGATCGAACCGGAGAAGGCCGCCAACTGAGGCGGCCTGCACTAAGGCAGCCATTCGTCGAAGGCACTCTCCGGAATGCTCGGCTGCGTCTCCGACCATGCGATCTCGAAGGCCTCGCGCGTGGCTTCGAAGGTGGCGGCTATCCTTCTGCATGTCAGCTTCCGATCTCGACGCTCAGCGGCGGTGTCGGAAATTTCCGAGAGCTAGAGGGCTTGCGCCTATCCTTGTCTTGATAAACCATGTCACCCTTTGCTTATAAAGCTTGTACATGGCCTTCTCCCTTCGATTTTACCTCTTTGCTGAAGACGGGCTAAAGCGCATCTCGCAGCGCGTGATGATGGCGCTGGTGCACGCCCAAGACGCGATGCCCCAATATGCGGGCACGAAACAAAAGGTCGCTAACGTAATTCTTGAGGTGGACAACGCAAAGCCGCTTCGCATTGAGCGAATTGAGGGGAGCTTTCTCAGGTTCGATGACAAGGGACAAGTCCACAAGGATCTTGTCGCCTCAGGGTTTGCGGCCCTCGATACAGGTCTTGCACTGCAACAGGCTCTTCGAAGGCCGACTGGCAAAGTCGTTGACCTTGCTCCGAAGCTTAACCGCGAGAAGTGGGAACGCGAGAACCGGTGGACTCCGACTAAAGAAGATCTGGAAGCAATTGCGGATGATATCTGGCGCAAGCGTGCTGGTGAGCCTCGCATCGAGCAAGCGAAAGGCGCTGCTCCCAAACCCCCAAGGGTGACCTACGAGGCGAAGGAAGCGGTACGTGAAATTCTGAGCCTCGTCACGAGCATTGACAATAAGCTGAGGTGGCTGAGCGAAGTCGATCTCAAGGGCTTCGCGTTCGAGGCTCGCGAGGTCTCGAAAGGTGATTCGAGCCGCCCAGTCTGGCTCGGCATTGCTCAGCTCGCGGATCATTACCGTGAGATACTCACCCGCCGCCGCACTGGTCGCGGAACGTGGTACGCGGTCTTGCACATTATGCGCTGGGATACGACCCGTCGCACTGCGGAGACTACAGCGTCGTTCCACAAGCGGTGCGGCTCGAAGGCAGAAGCAGAAGAGGCGGCCAGGGCCCTGTTGGTCGAGCACGCCAAGGATTTTAGCGGGGATATCTCAATCGAAGCTGAGGTTCTTTGCGATCTTGAATGGGATGCGGAGGAGGACACGAGACTGCTCTGAAGTCCGGAACGTCGCTAGAACAAATTCCCCTGAATTTCCCCGCCTGTTGCTGCTTAGTTCTGCCCTCCAGTGCCTTTAACCGCCAGATGCGCAATAAGGCAGGAGACGGAAAAGCTCTATGATTTAAAGGGTTTTAATGGTGGGCGCACAAGGGATCGAACCTTGGACCTCTCCCGTGTGAAGGGAACGCTCTCCCGCTGAGCTATGCGCCCGGGACCATCATGCCGACGGCCGGACTTTCGGCCGGCCGGCGTATCAGAGCCCGCGATTTAGAAGTGCGGGCCGAGGGTGTCAAGTTTCGAGGCGTCCTCCGGCCCGAAAACCTTCCGTGGATCCCGCAATCCAGCGGTGAAGCCGGGTTTCGGCCCGCTTAGGCGCCCTGCTGGCGGGCGCGGGAGGCGTGGGCCTGGAGCGCGCGGATGCGCTCGGCCAGTGTTCCGCCGCCCTCGGGCAGGGTGCCTGCGGCCGCGCCGTTGGCCGCGGCGTCGTTGGCCGGGCGCGGCGCCGGCTTCGGCGGCTGGCCGGCCTCGGCCGCAAGCAGCGCCTCGATCGGCGAGTTCGGGCCTTCGAGCTGCATCGCCAGCTTTGCGACCTCGGCGGCGATGTCGTTGATGCGCTCGCGCAGCAACGCGTTCTCCATGCGCTCGGTCGCCCAGGAGCTTTCTGCCTGCTGCTGGATCGCGTTGATGTCGCGCTGGAGCTTGGCGCGCTCGTCGCGCGCGGTGCGGAGCTGCTCCTCCAGCGCGGCCTTTTCCGCGCGCAGCTGCTCCACGGCGGCCGACGATTTGCCGCCGCTCAAGGCGGCGATCTCGACGCGGAGCTCCTTGATGGTGCGCTCGGAGCCCTCGCTGGCCTGGCGGAGCTGGTTGTTCTCGTAGTCGCGCTCGGCGAGCAGCTTGCCTTGTGTGGCGAGGCGTCCCTCGAGGTCGGCGACGCGGCCCGAGAGCATCTCGGCCTCCTTCACCTGCACGATGAGCTGGCGATCGAGCTCGTTGACGCGCTGGCTCAGATTCTCGACGCGTCCGCGTGCATCGCCGAGCTCGCGCGAGGCGGTCTCGGATTCGGTTCGCTCCTGCGCAAGCCGCGCCTGCGTTGCGGCAAACTCCTTCTCGGCATCGCCGACGCGGTTCTTCAATTCCTCGATCTGCGCGCGCACCGCGACCAGCTCGACCTGGCGGCTCTCCGCCATCATCGAGCGGTTGGACAGTTCGGAGTTGATCTTTGCCAGCTCGTTCTGCTTGTCGGTCAGCGCATTCTCGGCGCCGCGCAATGCTTCGGTCTTGGCGCTGAATTCCTCTTCGGTGGCGCGGAGCTGCTCCTTCACCGCCTTCTCGCGCGCCTCCAGCGCGAAGATCGTGGCGTTCTTCTCGCCGAGCTCGATCTTCATGCGGTTGATGGCATCGCTCTTCTTGCCGAGCTCGGCGAGCTGGCTCGTGGTCTTGTTCTTGAGCTGGTCGACGCTCATCTCGAGCCGGCGCGCCGACATGGCGAATTCGGCGCGGAGCTGGTCCTTGTCGGCCTGGATCTCGGCCATCGACAGCGGGGTGGCGGCCTCGAGCCGGCGCGTGGTCAGGCGCACCGCGCGGTTATGCACCAGCGGCACGATGGCAAGCCCGCACAGCATCGCGAGCAGGAAACCGATCGCCAGGTACATGATCGGTTCGACCATGGGCCAGAACTCCCAAAGCTAAGGAAAAATTTACCAACGACAATGCATGGCGGGCCGGCAAAAAGCCAGCCCCGCCCTGTTGTTAACGTGAATCCGGAATTGGACCGGTGGAGGGAGTCCTAGAACGGGTTCCAGGTCGCGCGCGGCGTGTATTTCAGGTAGCCGATATTGGCTCCCAGCCGCAGGCCGAGTCCGGACCGGATCGGCACCAGCACGATGTTGTTGGCGGTGAGCGCCGTCATGCCGAAGCCGCCGATGATATAGGCCGAGCCGTCGAGGCCGGCGAAGCGCTGGTAGATCGCGTTGGTGGCGGGCAGGTTGTAGACCAGCGTCATGGTGCGCGCGCCGTCGCCGCCCCAGTCGAAGCCGAGCGAGGGGCCCTGCCAGTAGACGCGCAGGTCGCCGGCGTTCTTGGTGTAGAGCGTGCCTTCGCCATAGCGCAGGCCGGCGACGAACGCGCCGGAGCCTTCCTCACCCAGGATATAGCCGTTCGGCAGGCCCCATTGGCTGACCGCCTTCTCGATGATCGAGGCGAGCCCGCGCGAGACGTTGCCGAAGAAGCGGTGGCCGGCGGTCACGAGCTCGTCCGGCCCATAGGTGGTGGGCGTCGGGGTCCGCTGCGGCGGCGGCAGATTGGGCGGCGGTGCCTGCTGGGCGGAGGCCGGCACGATCCAGCCGACCATCGCGGCGAGCGCGAGCGCAGCAAGGCGTGATGCGAAAGTCATAAAAGAACCCCTGGTATCGAATCCGATCGCTTCCTTAACCTGACGCCAACAGGCACGGCTCTAGGTTGCGCCGGATGTCCCCTCGACTCGGATGTTATCCGCAGCAACTATGACGGCACAACGGCAGGAAGATAGCCCTTTGCGCCCCGGAATTGCCTTGATCGGCCGCCTCGTCTGCCTGCTGGCGGGCATTTGGATGGCCTGCGCATGGTTGCCCGCCCAGGCTGCCACCACCGAACGGATCGTCGTCAACCGCTTCAGCGGCGTCGCCATCGAGGGCTTCGATCCCGTCGCCTATTTCGTCGATGGCAGCGCCGTGCAGGGGACGGCTGAGTTCGAAGCGAACCTCTGGGGTGCGGTCTGGCGCTTCCGGAACGAGGGCAACCGGGCCTCCTTCCTGGCCCATCCCGAGATCTATGGGCCGCAGTTCGGCGGCTATGACCCTGCCGACATCGCCCGCGGCGTCACCATCGCCGGCAACCCCCGCTTCTTCGCGATCGTGGCGCAGCGGCTTTACCTGTTCAGCCGGGAAGCCAATCGCGACGCCTTCGCCGCCAATCCGGAGCGCTTCCTCTACGAAGTCGGCAAGCGCTGGCCGGCGCTTCAGGAGCAGCTCAGTCAGTAGCGGTCTACCGCCTGCGGGTCGCCCCAGGCGATGAACTCCGGGATAATGAAGCCGGTGTCCTGCCGCTGGCCGAACAGGATCTCGCCGCCCTTACCGTCGGTGACCTTGCCGCCGGCCGCGGTCACGACCGCGCAGCCGGCCCCGACATCCCACTCCGAAGTGGGCCCGAAGCGGGGATAGATGTCGGCGCTGCCTTCCGCGATCCGGCCGAATTTCACGGCCGAGCCGACCGTCCTTCTGACGGCATTGGGCCTGTTGTCGATGAACGCTTCGCTTTTGGGATCGCCGTGCGAGCGGCTCACCGCCGCGACCCAGGGCTCGCCCGGCGCCGGCAGCTTGCGGGTATGGACCGGCTCGGCGGCACCGATGGTAGCGCCGTCAAATCTGACGCGCTCGGCGCCGCGGCCGACGATGCCGCGCCAGAGCAGCCCGAGTGCGGGTGCGCTCACGATGCCGAGCAGCGGCACCCCGTGAGTGACGAGGGCGAGGTTGACGGTGAACTCGTCACGGCCGGCCACGAACTCCTTGGTGCCGTCGAGCGGATCGATCAGGAAGAAGCTGTCGCGGAACGGCGGAGCGGCGAGCTGGGTCCGTTCCTCCGACAGCGTCGGGATGTCGCCCGCGAGCTGCGCCAGGCCGTCCGCAATGACGCGGTCGGCGGCAAGGTCGGCCTCGGTCACCGGCGAGCCGTCCTGCTTGCCGTCGACCCGCATCGCCGCGCGGTTGACCGCGAGGATCGCTTCGCCCGCCTTCACCACCAGCGCGGTGAGCGGCTCCATCAGGTCGGATGCGGCCGCGCCGTCGATGATCCGCTTCACCTGCATGCCTCATTCATCGGCAATTCCGTTCCTGCTCGACTGATTCGCCCTGGCTTTATGGCCGCCCCGAACCGATCGCAAGCTAGCTGCCGCAGGCTTGCGAATGTTAGAACCCGCAGCATCCGTCAAGCATGCGTGATTCGCGGCGTCCAGCGCCGTGCAATTCCAGGAACCCTCCAGGACCCCATTATATGTCTGACGCCTCGTCGCCCGCGACCGTTACTGCTCCCGATATGCTCGAACTCGCCGCGCTGCTGTGCTCGCGGGTCTGCCACGATCTCATCAGCCCCGTCGGCGCCATCGTCAACGGGCTCGAAGTGCTCGACGACGATCCCAAGCCCGAGGACCGCGAGTTCGCGCTCGACCTGATTCGCAAGAGCGCCAAGACGGCCTCCGCCCGCCTCCAGTTCTGCCGTCTCGCCTTCGGCGCGGCCGGCTCCTCCGGCGCCCAGATCGACCTCGGCGATGCCCAGACCATGGCGCGCGGCCACATCGAGGACGGCAAGTGCACGATCACGTGGAATCTGCCGCGGCTGCTGCTGCCGAAGAATCGCGTCAAGCTGCTGCTCAACATGCTGGTCGTGGCCCAGCATACGATCCCGCGCGGCGGTACGCTGACGATCGATCCGGTCGGCGAGGGCGAGACGATGAGCTTTCGCATCACCGCGACCGGACACAACGCGCGCCTGCCGCAGAACATCGCCGAGCTCCTGAGCGGCGAGCGCGGGCCCGCTGCGGATGCGCACGCGATCCAGCCTTATTATACGCGGCTGCTCGCGCAGGCCTGCGGGCTCACCGTGACGCTGGCACCGGAAGGCGCAGCCATCATCGTTACTGCTTCGTAAACGCGCGCATCGCTCTCAAGACGTTAATCGAATCTTTACGAGGCGCTTCGGCTTGTCCGGAGCGCCTTATCTCTTTGTTGGTTCCGTTCTTTTCCACATACTCAACCATTATTAAACGCTTTGCGGTGAAGCTGGCCTCATTCCGAAATGGCGCATCACGCCTCGTGCGCGCCCTCCCTGTATGAAGGCCTGTTTTCATGGATGATCTGTTGCGGGAGTTCTTGACGGAGACCAGCGAGAGCCTGGACACCGTCGACAATCAGCTGGTGAAGTTCGAGCAGGAGCCGAACAACGCCAAGATCCTGGATAACATCTTCCGCCTGGTCCACACCATCAAGGGGACGTGCGGCTTCCTCGGCTTGCCGCGACTGGAAGCGCTGGCGCATGCCGGCGAGACGCTGATGGGCAAGTTCCGTGACGGCATGCCGGTGACGGGGCAGGCGGTGACGGTGATCCTGTCCTCGATCGACCGCATCAAGGAGATCCTCGCCGGCCTCGAGGCGACCGAAGCCGAGCCCGAGGGCACCGACCGCGATCTCATCGACAAGCTGGAAGCGATGGTCGAGCAGGGCATGGCGGCAATGGCGGCTGGCAGCGCCGCTCCCGTTGCTGACGCCCCGCCGCTGGTGCCGGAAGCGCCGGCCGCCGCTGCGCCCGCACCGGCCAAGGACATGACCACGGGTTCGCTGATCGACCAGACCCTGGAGCGCCCGCTGCGCCCGGGCGAGGTGTCGCTGGACGAGCTCGAGCGCGCCTTCCGCGAGACCGCGATCGAAGCCCCAATCCCCGCACCCGTTGCCAAGGCCGAGGTCAAGGCTGAGCCCGCGCCGGCTCCGGCCCCTGTTGCCAAAGAGGCTGCCAAGGAAGCGGCCAAGCCTGCCGCCAAGGAGAAGGCCGCGCCGAAGAAGTCGATGGCCGACGAGGGCGCCTCCGAGGGCGACCGCATCGCCAACCAGTCGATCCGCGTCAACGTGGATACGCTGGAGCATCTGATGACCATGGTCTCCGAGCTGGTCTTGACCCGCAACCAGCTGCTGGAGATCTCCCGCCGCAACGAGGACACCGAGTTCAAGGTGCCGTTGCAGCGTCTCTCCAACGTCACCGCCGAGCTGCAGGAAGGCGTCATGAAGACGCGCATGCAGCCGATCGGCAATGCCTGGCAGAAGCTGCCCCGCATCGTCCGCGACCTGTCGAGCGAACTCGGCAAGCAGATCGAGCTGGAGATGCACGGCGCCGACACCGAGCTCGACCGCCAGGTGCTCGACCTGATCAAGGACCCGCTCACCCACATGGTGCGCAACTCCGCCGACCATGGCCTGGAGACCCCCGCCGAGCGGCTCGCGGCCGGCAAGGGCGAGCAGGGCACCATCCGCCTCTCCGCCTATCACGAGGGCGGCCACATCATCATCTGCATCGCCGACAACGGCCGCGGCCTCAACACCGAGAGGATCAAGGCCAAGGCGATCTCCTCGGGTCTCGTCACCGAGGCCGAGCTCGAGAAGATGAGCGAAGCCCAGATCCACAAGTTCATCTTCGCGCCGGGCTTCTCGACCGCGGCCGCCATCACCTCGGTGTCGGGCCGCGGCGTCGGCATGGACGTGGTGCGCACCAATATCGACCAGATCGGCGGCACCATCGACATCAAGTCGGTGGCCGGCGAGGGCTCGAGCGTCACCATCAAGATCCCGCTGACCTTGGCCATCGTCTCCGCGCTGATCGTCGAAGCCGCCGGCGACCGCTTCGCGATCCCGCAGCTCTCCGTCGTCGAGCTGGTCCGGGCCCGCGCCAACAGCGAGCACCGCATCGAGCGCATCAAGGACACCGCCGTCCTGCGCCTGCGCAACAAGCTGCTGCCGCTGATCCATTTGAAGAAGCTGCTCAAGATCGACGACGGCGCGGCCAGCGATCCCGAGAACGGTTTTATCGTGGTGACGCAGGTCGGCAGCCAGACCTTCGGCATCGTCGTCGACGGCGTCTTCCACACCGAAGAAATCGTGGTCAAGCCGATGTCGACAAAACTGCGTCACATCGACATGTTCTCCGGCAACACCATCCTGGGCGATGGCGCCGTCATCATGATCATCGACCCCAACGGCATTGCCAAGGCGCTGGGTGCCGCCGGCTCCTCGGCCCATGACATGGGCGACGAGAACGGGGCGCATCACATCGGAAGTGGCGAGCAGACCACTTCGCTGCTGGTGTTCCGCGCCGGCTCGTCCCAGCCCAAGGCGGTCCCGCTCGGGCTCGTTACGCGCCTGGAAGAGCTCCCCGCCGACAAGATCGAGTTCAGCAACGGCCGCTACATGGTGCAGTACCGCGAGCAGCTGATGCCGCTCGTCGCCATGGAGAGCGTCACCGTTGCGAGCCAGGGCGCCCAGCCGATCCTGGTGTTCGCCGACGACGGCCGCTCCATGGGCCTCGTCGTCGACGAGATCATCGACATCGTCGAGGAACGCCTCAACATCGAGGTCGGCGGCTCCAGCCAGGGCATCCTGGGCTCGGCCGTGATCAAGGGGCAGGCCACCGAGGTGATTGACGTCGGCCACTTCCTGCCGATGGCGTTCGCCGACTGGTTCACCCGCAAGGAGATGAAGCCGTCGATGCACTCGCAGTCGGTGCTGCTGGTCGACGACTCCGCGTTCTTCCGCAACATGCTGGCCCCCGTCCTGAAGGCGGCCGGTTACCGCGTCCGCACCGCGCCGACCGCGCAGGAGGGCCTGGCCGCGCTGCGCGCCCAGAGCTTCGACGTGGTCCTGACCGACATCGAGATGCCCGACATGAACGGGTTCGAGTTCGCCGAGGTGATCCGCTCCGACAACAATCTCGGCGCGATGCCGATCATCGGCCTGTCCGCGCTGGTGTCGCCGGCGGCGATCGAGCGCGGCCGTCAGGCCGGCTTCCACGACTATGTCGCCAAGTTCGACCGTCCCGGTCTGATCGCGGCGCTGAAGGAGCAGACCGCGGGCGCCGCCGGCGCCTCCGAGCTGAGCCGGGCAGCGGCGTAAGAGCATGATCCGGAAAAGTGTGAAGCGGTTTTCCGACGAGATCATGCTCAAAACGAAAAAGCGGGATCAGGAGATACGCTGATGGCCAACAAGACCCAGTCCACCGAAGGCGCCATGGTCGAATACGTCACCGCGATGATCGGCGGCCAGCTGTTCGGCCTGCCGATCTCCCGCGTCCAGGACGTGTTCATGCCCGAGCGCGTCACCCGCGTTCCGCTGTCCTCCCGCGAGATCGCCGGCGTCCTCAACCTGCGCGGCCGCATCGTCACCGTGGTCGACATGCGCGCCCGCCTCGGCCTGCCGAGGCCCGAGGACGGCAAGGTGCCGATGGCGGTCGGTGTCGACCTGCGCGGCGAATCCTATGGCCTGCTGATCGACCAGATCGGCGAGGTGCTGCGCCTGCCCGAGGACGGCAAGGAAGAAAACCCCGTCAACCTCGACCCCCGCATGGCCAAGCTCGCCGGCGGTGTCCACCGCCTCGACGGACAGCTCATGGTCGTCCTCGACGTCGATCGCGTCCTCGAGCTCGCGCCCGAGATGATGGCGGCCTGATACGGCGGCACTGCCGCCGACGGACTTGCAATTGGAAGTGTCCCCGCGAAGGGGACAGGAAGCAGAGGTTCACATGCGCACTTGTCTCGTCGTTGATGATTCCAGCGTCATCCGCAAGGTCGCGCGCCGGATCCTGGAGGGCCTCGACTTCCAGATCCTCGAAGCCGAGGACGGTGAGAAGGCGCTGGAGGCCTGCAAGCGCGGCTTGCCCGACGCGGTGCTGCTGGACTGGAACATGCCTGTCATGGACGGCTACGAGTTCCTCGGCCATCTCCGGCGCATGCCCGGCGGCGACCAGCCCAAGGTGGTGTTCTGCACCACCGAGAACGACGTTGCGCACATCGCGCGTGCGCTTCATGCCGGCGCCAACGAGTACATCATGAAGCCCTTCGACAAGGACATCGTGACGGCGAAGTTCCAGGAAGTCGGCCTGATCTGAGCGACCGTCCGGAGGCTGAACGGCTCCTTCGGCGTTTGTTTTCAACTGAACCGTTTCAGTCTGAGTTGGTGAGTAATGAGTGTTGCGTTCGCAGGTAATTCGACCACGGGTTCGTCGCGTGAAGCGGGACCGCTGCGGGTGATGATCGTCGATGACTCCGTCGTCATCCGCGGTCTGATCTCGCGCTGGGTCGGTGCCGAGCACGACATGGAGGTCGCAGCCTCGCTGCGTACCGGGCTCGAGGCGGTCAACCAGCTCGAACGCATCAACCCTGATGTTGCCGTGCTCGACATCGAAATGCCCGAGCTCGACGGCATCTCCGCGCTGCCGCAATTGCTGGCGAAGAAGCGCGATCTCGTCATCATCATGGCCTCGACGCTGACGCGCCGCAACGCGGAGATCAGCTTCAAGGCGCTGTCGCTCGGCGCGGCCGACTACATTCCGAAGCCGGAATCGACGCGCGAAGCGTCGGCCGCGGACATCTTCCATCACGACCTGATCCAGAAGATCCGTCACCTCGGTGCACGGCTGCGCCGGAAGCCCGCGGTTGCGAGCCCGCCGCTGGCGCCTGTGAGCCCCGCTCCGGCTGCACGTGCACCGGTTGTCGCGCGGCCCGCCGCGCCTGCACCGGCCGCCAATGCCCTGTCGTCGGGGGCGCTGTCCACGCGCCCGTTCTCGACCCAGGCCCCCAAGGTGCTGCTGATCGGCTCCTCGACCGGCGGTCCGCAGGCACTGATGGCTCTCGTCACCGAGCTCGGCCCGGTGATCGACCGCTTCCCGGTGCTGATCACCCAGCACATGCCGCCGACCTTCACCACCATTCTTGCCGAGCATCTGGCGCGTTCGAGCCGCCGGCCGGCAGCCGAGGCGGTCGACGGCGAGCCGGTGAAGCCGGGACGGATCTATCTCGCGCCCGGCGGCAAGCATATGCGCGTGGTGCGCAGCGGTGCGGACGTGGCGATCGCGCTCGACGACGGCCCCGCCGTCAATTTCTGCAAGCCCGCGGTCGATCCGCTCTTCACCTCCGCCATCGACATCTGGCACGGCGCCATCCTCTCCGTGATCCTGACGGGCATGGGCTCGGACGGCATGCGCGGCGGCAAGGACATCGTTGCCGCCGGCGGCAGCGTCATCGCACAGGATGAAGCCTCCAGCGTCGTCTGGGGCATGCCGGGCGCGGCGGCCAATGCCGGCATCTGCGCGGCGATCCTGCCGCTCAACCAGATCGGCGCCAAGGTCAACCGCCTGTTCGCGGGAGACCGCTCGTGACGCCGGTTGACTACGAGTATCTGCGCAAGTTCCTGAAAGAGCGCTCCGGCCTCGATCTCTCCGCCGACAAGCAGTATCTGGTCGAGAGCCGGCTGCTGCCGCTCGCCCGCAAGGCGAGCCTGCCCGGCATCCCCGATCTCGTGCTGAAGATCAGGAACGGCGATGGCCGGCTTGCGACCGACGTGGTCGAAGCGATGACCACCAACGAGACCTTCTTCTACCGCGACAAGATTCCGTTCGATCATCTGCGCGAGACCGTCCTGCCGGGCCTGATCCAGGCGCGCGCCGCGCGCAAGTCGCTGCGCATCTGGTCGGCGGCGTCGTCGACAGGGCAGGAGCCCTATTCGATCGCGATGTGCGTGAAGGAGATGGGCGCGGCCCTGGCCGGCTGGCGCGTCGAGATCGTCGCGACCGACCTGTCGCAGGAGGTGCTGGAGAAATCCAAGGCCGGCGTCTACAGCCAGTTCGAGGTGCAGCGCGGCCTGCCGATCCAGCACCTGATGAAGTACTTCACGCAAGTCGGCGAGCTCTGGCAGCTCAATGCCGACATTCGCGCGATGGTGCAGTTCCGCCAGCTCAATCTGTTGCAGGACTTTTCCCATCTCGGCACGTTCGACGTGATCTTCTGCCGCAACGTGTTGATCTATTTCGACCAGGATACCAAGGCGGTGATCTTCGAGCGCATGGCGAAGGGGCTGGAAGCCGACGGCACGCTGCTGCTTGGCGCCGCCGAATCCGTCGTCGGCATCACCGATGCGTTCCGTCCCATCACTGAGCGCCGCGGTCTCTATCAGCTCAACCCGGCGCGCTCCGGCCGCCCCATGGGCGGACTGATGCCGCAGCCGCTGAAGATCGCCGCGGCGCGGTGATTGCCGAATGACAGGCGCTCTGAGAGAGCGCCGTCGTTGCGAACGATCGACAACATCTGACGAGATATCTTCCGTCATTGTGCGCGACGCTTCACGAGCGCTTGAGCCCTGCGAGTTACTCCGCTACCGCGCAATAGACCTCGCGCCGCGATGCAGCACGGTCGTGACCCTGACCAGCATCTGAAAGACCTGCTATGCTGCCGAGGGTCCCGCGGACGCGGGACCCCATTCCATCATGAACGGATTTAAGGAGGACACACCATGCGAATAGCTTGTGCCTCGTACTTTCTGTTGGTTGCGCTTTCGTTGCCCACGACTGCTCGCGCTGGTGAGCAAGTGCTCGAATTC
Source organism: Bradyrhizobium sp. B039 (assembly GCF_038965675.1). Taxonomy (NCBI): domain Bacteria; kingdom Pseudomonadati; phylum Pseudomonadota; class Alphaproteobacteria; order Hyphomicrobiales; family Nitrobacteraceae; genus Bradyrhizobium; species Bradyrhizobium sp. B039. The sequence goes on along the minus strand of NZ_CP152416.1, from coordinate 7,260,604 downwards.
AAGCTCGTCACCAGGCCGGTGGACGTCAAGGTCACCGAGGTCGCGAATGTTGAAGGTCAGACGGTCATGTCCGGCAAGATGTTTGGCGTTGCCTTTTTCAAGGATGGCCGCATCGCCGTGAAGGACTTCGTCAACTCCAGTGATTTGCTCAAGGGCTCGGGGCCCATGTTCGGCTACAGCACCTACACCTTCGACGATGGCTCCTCGATCACGGCGCGCTACGCCGGTGCGATCAAGGACGGTAAGGCAAAGGGCGAATATACGATCCTGTCGGGCACCGGAACGTACGCAAACGCGACAGGCACTGGCGGCTTCGAAAGTGTGCAGAGTGGGTTCAAGGGCGCCTTCCTGTACGACGGACGATTCATCATCAAGACGCCCTGAGCCGACACGAGGACCTTCGCGCTCGCGTGCCCTTGCCGACGGCGTCGCGAGCGCATTTCACAAGATCGCATGCGGAAGAAAACGCGAGCCGTTGCCGGTGATCGGACTCTCGTCTTCGCGGATCGACAGGCCGCAGGGTTCGTGGTTCACCAGCCAGCTTCCGATCACCGGATAGAAGCCCGAGAAGTTCGGCAGTGGCGAGAGCGCCTGCCGCACGAAGCCTTCTGCACCATAAGGACCTGCGTGCTCGTCGAGCGGCGTTCCGCCGGACACCAGCGTGACATTGGCGCCTTCGCGCGACAGCAGCGGCTTGCGCACATAGGAGCTGCCGAGCTCTGCTGCCCGCACATCGTCCTCGAAGAAGGCCGGCAGCAGGTTAGGATGGTTCGGAAACATCTCCCAGAGCAGCGGCAGGATGCCCTTGTTGGAGAGCACCGCCTTCCACGGCGGCTCGATCCAGCGCGTCGGCGCGCCCTCGAGCTTTGCGCCGAAGGCGTCGTGAAACATCCATTCCCAGGGATAGAGCTTGAAGGCGAGTGCGATGTCGCGATCGTCGAGATCGACGAAGCCGCCAGCCTCGTCACGCCAGCCGATCGCTTCAATGTCGAGCAGCGTGGTCGAAAGCCCCGCCTGGCGCGCGGTGTCTTCGAGATAGGCCAGCGTGCCGGCGTCCTCCTCATTGCCGGTGGTGCCGGTGAGATGGACATGGCGGCCTGCGGCAATCTCTTTCCAGGCTTCGATCAGCCGCTCGTGGATGGAGTTGAACTGGTCGGCGCGCACCGGGATGATACGGCGTTCGATCGCTTGTTCGAGCCAGGTCCATTGGAAGACGGCGGCCTCGAAGATCGAGGTCGGCGTGTCCGCGTTGTATTCGAGCAGCTTTGCCGGCCCCTTGCCGTCGAACTTCAGGTCGAGCCGGCCGTAGAGGCTGCGGTCGTCCCGCTCCCAGCTCTCGGCGATCAGGCTCCAGAATGCCTCCGGAATCTTCAAGCGCTGCAGATGGCGCTCGTCGCCGATGATGCGACCGGCAAGCTCGAGGCACATCGCGTCGATCTCGCCGGTTGGCGTCTCGATGCCGCGCTCGATCTCGTCGAGCGTGAAGGCGTAATAGGCGCGTTCGTCCCAATAGCGTTCGCCGTCGATGGTGTGGAAGACGAAGCCGCATTGCGCTGCGGTTTCTCGCCAGTCGTCGCGCTCGAGACAGATGATGCGTCGCATGGATCAGCCACCGCCCGAGAAGCCATGGCCAAACGAGCCGAAGCCGCCGCGGCTCACGCTGCTGTGGCCCGAGTCGGATGACGTGCTCGACGAAGAATGGCTGGAGGAATCGCTGCTGAAGAAGCTCGAGCGCGACGACGAGCCCGAGCCGCCGCTGCCGCCTGAAGAGCTGCTTTTGCTGCTGCACGCGGTGCTCGTCTGCACCGCTGGATCCGTCCCGGGAGGAGAGGGCTCGCAAGTCTGCCGCGGCATCAGCGTGTAGGCGGTGGTGCCGACCGCGATCGTGCCCATCACCAGGAGTGCGACATGGCCGGAGCGCTTCACCGGCGCCCGCGGTGTCGGGGGCACCGGTCGGCGTTTCCCGAACTCCCTGCTGGAGCGTTTGTCGGCCATGTCAGTAGATCATGCAGGCGGCGTTCAACAGGCCCGCGGCCAGCGAGGACAGCCCGAGCCAGATCGCGGGGGCAAGCTCGCCGGCGGCGATCCGCGTCGACAGGTTCGGCACCGGGACCTTCACGAGAAAGAACGCGATGATCTGGACGATCAGCGCGATGGCCGCCCAGATCAGGCAGTCCAGCACATTGGCCGAATGCGCGATCGCGCTGATCAGCGGGGCCACGAAGCCGAGCAGGCTGAGGCCGAGCGAGATCGCCGCGGCCGGCTCGTTGTCGCGGATGAGCTGGAACTCGTTGTACGGGGTGATGCGGGTGTAGACGAACAGATACGCCACGATCGCGATCAGCCCGGTGCAGAAATAGACCAGGAAGGCGGGCAGGCCGGCGAGTGATTGCAGGATCATCGTTCCCCCATCGTGCAGCGACCATTCGTCGGCGGGGGGAGGATAGCGGTTCAACGGCGGGACGGCGACGAAGCCGCGTTCGCGTCCCCAAAAAACAAAACCCCGCCATTTGCGGCGGGGTCCAGGCTGGGAGGAGCGAGCCCTGCGGCTCGCGACGTAAACCCAGGATCAGGCGGGAATGCGCTCTTCGTGCTCGTGCGGCTCGCGCAGCACGTAGCCGCGGCCCCACACGGTCTCGATGAAGTTGCGGCCTTCGGAGGCGTTGGCGAGCTTCTTGCGGAGCTTGCAGATGAAGACGTCGATGATCTTCAGCTCGGGCTCGTCCATGCCGCCATAGAGGTGGTTGAGGAACATTTCCTTGGTGAGGGTCGTGCCCTTGCGGAGCGAGAGGAGCTCCAGCATCTGGTATTCCTTGCCGGTCAGATGCACGCGCTGGCCGCCAACTTCGACCGTCTTGGTGTCGAGGTTGACGACGAGGTCGCCGGTCTGGATGACCGACTGGGCATGGCCCTTGGAGCGGCGCACGATCGCGTGGATGCGGGCCACCAGCTCGTCCTTGTGGAAGGGCTTGGTCATGTAGTCGTCGGCGCCGACGCCGAGACCCTTGACCTTGTCCTCGATGCCGGCGAGGCCGGAGAGGATCAGAATCGGGGTCTTGATCTTGGAGACCCGGAGTTGCTTGAGCACGTCATAGCCGGACATGTCAGGCAGGTTGAGGTCGAGAAGGATAATGTCGTAATCGTATAATTTACCGAGATCGACGCCTTCTTCCCCCAAATCGGTCGTGTAGACGTTGAAGCTCTCAGACTTCAGCATCAGCTCGATCGACTGCGCGACGGCGCTGTCATCTTCAATCAGCAAAACGCGCATGCCAGTTCCCCATAGTCGCCGCTCCTGGGCGTCAGGTCGGCCGCATTCGCGGCACTCAACAAAACGCCTTTGAACAACTGATTCGGATCCTGACAACAGATGGTTAACAAATCCTGATTCTGGAACGCAAGTCCCCCCGGTGCAATTTTTGTCGAATCGCCCTAAGGTCTTGCGCAGGAAGCAGCTTTCGTTATCCGGCTCCGTTCAAGTTCCACTTTAAGAGACGGGCCTAACCGACTCCCGCGACTCAGCCTTCTTCTGAAGGGGAGTCACGCTCAGTCACAAAGACAGTGACGCAATGATTAACGATGCGGGTAAACACGAAGTTAAGCGCCGTTCAGAAATATGGCGAAACTTAAGAGTTTCCCCGTGAAGGCCCGGGGATCACGACGACGACCACCTTATGAAGGCCCCTCCTATGAAGGCGCGCCGCTTATGAAGGCCCACCGATGAAGGCTCTGGCCGAACAGATCGGCGACATCGACGGCGTCAATATCTATGGCCGTGTGGTCGGTGTGCGCGGCCTGATGGTCGAGGTGGCCGGCCCGATCCATGCGATGTCGGTCGGCGCGCGGCTGGTGATCGAAACCGGCGCCAACCGTTCCATCCCCTGCGAGGTGATCGGCTTCTCCGGCAACAATGCTGTCGTGATGCCGTTCGCCGGTCTCGACGGCGTGCGCCGCGGCTGCAAGGCGGTCATCGCCAATGCCGCCATTCAGGTGCGGCCCTCGGCGGCCTGGCTCGGCCGCGTCGTCAATGCGCTGGGCGAGCCCATCGACGGCAAGGGGCCGTTGCCGCAGGGGTCCTCGCCGATGCCGTTCCGCAATACGCCGCCGCCGGCGCATTCGCGCAAGCGCGTAGGTAGCCCGCTCGATCTCGGCGTGCGCGCGATGAACACGTTCCTCACCTGCTGCCGCGGCCAGCGCATGGGCATCTTCGCGGGCTCCGGCGTCGGCAAATCGGTGCTGCTCTCGATGCTGGCACGCAACGTGGACGCCGCCGTCAGCGTCATCGGGCTGATCGGCGAGCGCGGCCGCGAGGTTCAGGAGTTCTTGCAGGATGATCTCGGCGAGGAGGGCCTGGCGCGCTCCGTCGTCGTGGTGGCGACCTCCGACGAACCGGCGCTGATGCGCCGCCAGGCCGCCTATCTGACGCTCGCGGTCGCCGAATATTTTCGCGACGAGGACAAGGACGTCCTCTGCCTGATGGACTCGGTGACGCGCTTTGCCATGGCCCAGCGCGAGATCGGCCTGTCCGCTGGCGAGCCGCCGACCGCCAAGGGCTATACGCCGACCGTGTTCACCGAGTTGCCGAAGCTGTTGGAGCGTGCCGGACCGGGCCTGGGGGAGGGCGCGATCACCGCGATCTTCACGGTGCTGGTCGACGGCGACGACCACAACGAGCCGATCGCCGACGCCGTCCGCGGCATCCTCGACGGCCACATCGTGATGCAGCGCTCGATCGCCGAGCGCGGCCGCTACCCCGCCATCAACATCCTCAAATCCGTCTCCCGCACCATGCCGAAATCGGCCGATCCGGAGTTCTGGCCGACCATCCAGAAGGCGCGCCAAGTGATGGCGACCTATGCCGACATGGAGGAATTGATCCGGCTTGGCGCCTACCGGGCCGGCTCCAGCCCCGAGGTCGACGAGGCGATCCGGCTGCACGAACCCCTGGAAGCCTTCCTGCGCCAGCGCAAGGACGAAAATGCCTCATTGGCGGACGGTTACCGCCAGTTGGCGCAAATCCTCGGTAATTTGGAAACGGAACGCTAACTTTGTCAGGTCATCATCCGATCCTACAGAGTAGCAGAGCCGGTCTTGGCCCCAATTGGGCCTGTGGGGAGACCGGTGTTGTCCCACGTGCAGCCAGGGGACTTCTGGGGAGTACGAGTCGATGAAGTCACGTGATACCCTCATTCGCCTGAAGAAGTTTCAGGTCGACGAGAAGCGCCGCCGGGTCACCCAGATCGAGACCATGATCGCCGACTTCCAGCGGATGTCGGTCGATCTCGAACGCGAGATCCAGACCGAGCAGGAGCGTGCCGGGATCAACGATCCCTCGCACTTCGCCTATCCGACCTATGCCAAGGCCGCGATCCAGCGCCGCGAGAACCTGACCCGCTCGGCCGACGAGCTCAAGGGCCAGCTCGACGAAGCCAAGGCCGCACTGGCCGAGGCCTTCGAGGAGCTGAAGAAGGTCGAGCTCCTCGACGAGCGCGACCAGGCCCGCGAACGCGCCGAGGAAAACGCCCGCGAGCAGGCCGACCTCGACAGCATCGGCCTGATGCGGGCTCGCATCGGCGCTGTCGCCTGAGGCGCTAGCAGCAAGAACCGCCGAAAATTCGCGAAACCCGGACCCGCAAGGTCCGGGTTTTCGTATGCGCTGTCCACAGCGTGGCGCCACGCCCCTTGGTGGTCGGCTTGGCCGCGCGCTATGGTGGTGCAGTGCCGGGGGCCTGCGCGGAACGCGCCTGAGCCTACGCGTTGGGGGGCTGAATGCTGACGCCAGCAGAGCTGGTCGGGCTGATTGAGGTGGTGGCGAAGGGCGATCAGGCCGCGTTCGAGCGCCTTTACGTCGCCACGCGCGCGAAACTCTATGGCGTCGTGCTCCGTATCTTGCGTCGGCAGGATCTCGCAGAGGAGGTCATTCAGGAGACCTACGTCAAGATCTGGAACAGCGCCGGCCAGTTCAATCCGGCTCTGTCCTCGCCGATCACGTGGATGGCGTCGATCGCGCGCAACCGCGCGATCGATATCGTGCGCAAGAAGTCGGAAGTCTCCATCGAGGAAGAGCCTCAGGCGATGGAGGTTGCAGCCGACAGTCCCGATCCGCTGGCGCGCCGGGAGATGACCGAGGAGCTGAAGCGGCTCCTTGAATGTATCGGCCGGCTCGAGCCGGACCGTCAGAGGCTCGTGCTTCTCGCCTATTACAACGGCTGGAGCCGCGAGCAATTGGCGGAGAAATTCGCCGCGCCCGTCAACACGGTGAAGACGTGGCTGCGGCGCAGCATGTTGGATATCCGCGAGTGCCTCGGACTATGAGGGTTTATGCTGTGAGGGTGGTTCTGGACTGCAAGTGATGGCCTACACGGAGGACCATATCGCGCTCGCCGCGGAGTATGCGCTCGGTACGCTCGACGCCGATGAGCGCGCGCAGGTCGAGACCATGATGGCGGTGGACAAGGCGTTCGCCGATGTCGTGCAGGCCTGGGCCTACCGGCTCGGCGTCCTCAACCAGATGGTCGGCACGATCGAGCCGCGCCCGATCGTGTGGGAGAACATCAGGTCCGAGCTCGCGCGGACCGGCTTCGCACAGAAGTCCCAGGCGCTGTCTGAAGCTTCGCCGCCGCCACCTGTACCGGCGTCTTCTTCGTTCGAAGCCGTCACGCCGGAAACGTCATCGGACCGCATGGAGCAACCGGAGCCGCTGCCTCCCGAAGCAGCGCAGCCCGAAGCAGCGCAGCCCGAAGCCGCGCAATCCGAAACCGCGCGACCGCCGTCCGATGCGCTTTCCGACGTCGCGCCGATCTTCATGCCGCAGGTCCATGCGCCCGATCCGGACGTCGCGCGCGCGCCGCCGGCGCCCGTCGTGGACAACACCAATGTGATCCGGCTCGAGGGCCGCGTGAAGCGCTGGCGCACGATCGCATCCGCCGTCGGCGCGCTCGCGGCAGCGCTGCTGGTGACGCTGTCGCTTCAGATCTTCCAGCCCGACGCGCTGCCGGGGGCCTTGCGTCCTGCACCGCGCATCCAGACGGTCGAGGTGAAGACACCGGCGCCGCTCGCGGCGTCTGCGCAATATGTCGCGCTGTTGCAGGGCCAGGCCGGCGGCCCGGCCTTCATCCTCACCATCGACGGCGCGACACGGAATTTCACCGTGCGCAAGGTCGGCGCGACGCCGGAGCCCGGCAAGAGCTTCGAGCTCTGGCTGATCTCCGACAAGCTGCCGCGCCCGCGCTCGCTCGGCGTGATCGGCGGCGGCGAATTCACCGCGCGTCCGCTGCTCTCCTCCTACGATGCCGATGTCGTCAACGGCGCGACCTACGCCGTCACCGTCGAGCAGGCCGGCGGCTCGCCCAACGGCCAGCCGACCTCGGCGCCGGTATTTACCGGCAGGCTGATCGAGACCGTGCCGCCGTCTCAGCCGCAGGCGCCGGCGAAGAAGTAGGTTTTCCATCGTCGTCCTGGCGGAAGCCTGGACCCACTACCCCAAGAGCTTGTTGCAAGAGTGAGCTGTGGCCGCACGGGCGAGCAACCGCACAATCCTGTGGTAATGGGTCCTGGATCGGTGCTCGCTCCGCTCGCTGGTCCAGGACGACGCTTAGAGGCATTGGGCGCGTCACCATCGTCGCGGCAGCGCCTGATCGACGCATGTCGCCCCGGTCCACCCCGCTGTCGCATTCCGACAAGCTCGGCCAAATCCAGCCCCGCTTTGAACCTCTCCGCAATTCGCGGCGTCAAATCCCCGGAATTCAGGCGGCGCATGCCGATCATGGTGCCGGAGAGGGGCGAGAAATCAAATGGATGCAGCGAAAACGCCGGGCATCTTTGTTCACCAATATGCGGGCCTGCCGATTGGTCCGGCCTTCGAACAATGGCGCGATCGGGCCTTCGGGGCCTGCGGCCTCGACATCGGGCCGAGCCATGGCGACAGCATCGATTGCCGGCTCCAGATCAGCGTGGTCGACAATATCGCGCTGGCCATTCCCGAAGGCGCCTCCGCGCAATATACGCGCACCCAGAGCCACCTTGCCGACGGCAGCGACGATCTCGTCCTGATCGCGGCCCATGCGGGCCTCGTCCGCGTCGGGCAGAACGGCCACACCGTGGAGCTTGCGCCCGCGCAGATGGTGCTCGTCGACATGGGCATCACCGGCACCGTCGGCCATACCGACGAGGATCGCTTCACCACCATCCGCATGCCGCGCCGCGCGCTGCTCGACATCAATCCGCGCGCCGAGGAGAAGCTGTCGCAAGTGCTTGCCGACGGTGCGGTCGCCGAAACCATCTTCCGCTACCACGCGCTCGCCGCCAATCACGGTCCGCATCTCGATGCCGTCGGCCAGCGCCTGACCGCGCAGCACATGGTCGATCTCGTCGGCCTCCTGCTCGGGACCGATGCCGAGCACGCAAGCCTTATGCGCGGCCGCGGGCAGGCGGCGGCCCGTCTCGATCTGATGCGCGCCGACGTGATGGCCGCGCTTGGCCGCAACGATCTCTGCCTGGCGGAAGTTGCGACGCGCTCGGGCCTGAGCCCGCGCCAGGCGCAGCGCCTGTTCGAGCAGGCCGGCACGACCTTCACCGAATTCGTGCTTGAGCAGCGCCTGTTGCTGGCGCGCAAGCTGCTGGGCGATCCCCGCGCGAGAACGCGCAAGATCAGCGACATCGCGCACTCCTCGGGCTTCTCCGACCTGTCCTATTTCAACCGCGCCTTCCGCAAGCGCTTTGGCGCGACGCCGTCGGAACTGCGCGAGGCGTGAGCCGGGATTTTGTGCGGCGGCGCGCGCCGCCGCAGTTGGTCGGCAGGGGCTATTGAGCTATATCTGTCTGCGCGGGCAGACCGCAGGATTCCGTTGGAAAGCACAGTAGGCGGACATGACGCGCATCGTCGTGCTCGGCGCCGGGTTTGCAGGCCTGTGGGCGGCCATCGGAGCTGCGCGCAAGCGCGACGAGATCGGCGCTGCCGGCCGCGACATCGAGATCCGTGTCGTCGACCGCAATCCCTATCACAACATCCGGGTGCGCAATTACGAGGTGGACCTCAGCGAGGTCGCGCTTCCGCTTGGGCAATTGCTCGATCCGATCGGCGTCACTCACGGCCTCGGCGAGGTCGAAGCCATCGATCCGGCACGGCGCGAGATCTCGCTGGTCACGAGCGACGGCGAGGAGACCTTGGGCTACGACCGGCTTGTGCTCGCGCTCGGCAGCGAGGTGACGCGTCCCGACATTCCGGGCCTTGCCGACCACGCCTTCGACGTCGACACCTACATTGCGGCCCTGCGCCTCGAGGATCATCTCGTCTCGCTCGGGCGCAGCGTGCCGTCGCCGGGGCGTTCGACGGTCGTGGTGGTCGGCGCCGGCTTTACCGGCATCGAGGTCGCGGCCGAGATGCCGGACCGGCTGGCGCGTGCCGGGATCACCGGCAGCCGCCGCATCATCCTGGTCGATCCGAATCCGACGGTCGGCGCTACCATCGGCGCGCACGCGCGTCCCGTCATCGAGACGGCGTTGTCGGCGCTCGACATCGAGACACGCCTTGGCGCGCGTGTCGCATCGGTCGAGGCGGCCGGCGTTCACTTGAGCTCGGGCGAGTTCATCCCGGCCCAGACGGTGATCTGGTGCGCCGGGCTACGTGCGAGCCGGCTGGCCGCGAGCCTTCCAGGCGCGCGCGATCGCCTCGGGCGCCTTCTGGTCGATCCGTTCATGCGGGTTGCCGATCTGCCTGGCGTGTTCGCGGCCGGCGACGTCGCCTCCAGCGTGGTCGACGGACTGCATCCCACCGTGATGTCCTGCCAGTTCGCCCGCCCCATGGGCCGCTTCGCCGGCCACAATGTCGTGGCCGATCTCCTGGGCCTGCCGATGCTGCCGCTGCGGATCGACTGGTACGTCACCGTGCTCGATCTTGGCAGTTGGGGCGCGCTCTATACGGAGGGGTGGGATCGCGAGGTCCGCACCACCGGCGCGGCCGCGAAGGCGACGAAGCAGACTATCAACCGCAAGCGCATCTATCCGCCGCTCAACGGGAGCAAGGACGAGCTGTTCGCTGCCGCAGCTCCAACCGTGCAGACGCCGCCGCCGACCTATGGGGCGCGGTAGTGTCCCACATATCCGGTGTCATCGTCCGCGAAGGCGGACGATCCAGTATTCCAGAGACTGCAGGGGGATACGGAGAAGCCGCGGCGTACTGGATTCCCCGCCTTCGCGGGGAATGACAGCGGTGGTCTTGGCGGCATCCCGCGTGACATCCGCGGTGAAAAACATCACCCCAGACGTGAGAAAGCGCCCGTGGGGGGCGGGCGCTTTCTGTAGTCGACTTGGGGTTGGGGTCGTCTACATATCCACGTGGCGACTTTGGGGGGCTGGTAAAGAGCCGCGTGAATTCAAAAAACTCGTCAGATCTCCTTAGCGAACGAGGGATGCGTTCGAACTGGTGATAACAACCGGCTTGCCGGCCTTGATGACGCGGGCCGTCTGGGTCAGACCTTCGTCCGAACCCGTGCGTGCCGTGATGCCGAAGCCTGCCACCGCGATCCCTGCGACGAGGGCTACGACCACGATCTTCAGGTGGGTCGAGCGATCTGCGCTGTAAATCGAGTGGTTCATGGAAGGCTCCTGCCGCCATCTACCCGAAGTAGTCGCTACCCTGTTCAGGCAGGTTCATGCTTCCGGTGCCCAACAACCTAGTATTGGGGGGATTCGTTCCCAAGGGGCGATCACAAGAGCGTGACAGGACGTGAAAGATCGCGATCAAAAACGATCCTTCATCGTGTAATTTCGTAATTATTTCAATGTCGTAATGTGCTTGTCAGGCGCCTTTTCCGCATTTGGTCGACAAGGCGCCAGGAACTCAAAAACCATTTGCCTGTGGCCGAAAAACACACGGCTTCTTAAGGCAAATCAGATGCTTCCGACCGTTTTCAACCTCGCCCTGGGGTGGATTTCAGCCTGCGACAGCACGGTCGTCTGAGCGCGGAACCGCTCGACGAGAGAGCGGACGAAGGGACGAATTGCCGCAGAGGTGACCAGCACCGGCGCCTCGCCTTCGCGCGCGGCGCGCTCGAAGGCCTCGCGTACGGCGGTCATGAACTCCGACAGTTTCGAGGGCTGCATCGCGAGGCTGCGCTCTTCGCCCTGGCCGATGATGGATTCGGCGAAGGCCTGCTCCCAGCGCGCCGACAGCGCGATCAGCGGCAGATAGCCGTTGTAGGAGGTGTTCTGCGCGCAGATCTGCCGCGCCAGGCGGGCACGGACGTGCTCGACCATGGTGGTGGGATTGCGCGAGAAGGCGAGCGAGTCGGCGATCCCCTCGAGGATGGTGGAGAGATCGCGGATCGAGATGCGCTCGGCGAGCAGCAGTTGCAGCACGCGCTGGATTCCGGAGACCGTGACCTGTCCGGGGACGATGTCCTTGACCAGCTCGCTCTGCTCCTTCGGCAGCTCCTTGAGCAGCTTCTGCACCTCGCCATAGGAGAGCAGGTCCGACATGTTGGCCTTGAGCAGCTCGGTGAGGTGGGTCGAGAGCACGGTCGCGGCGTCGACCACGGTGTAGCCCTTGAGCGAAGCCTCTTCCTTGAGGCTGGCATCGACCCAGGTCGCGGGCAGGCCGAAGGTCGGCTCGGTGGTGTGGATGCCGGGCACCTGAACCTGGCTGCCGCCGGGGTCCATGACCATGAACTGGTTCGGCCAGATCTTGCCGGTGCCGGCGTCGACCTCCTTGATCTTGATGATGTAGGTGTTGGCTTCGAGCTGGACGTTGTCGAGGATGCGCACCGCCGGCATCACAAAGCCCATCTCGATCGCGAGCGAGCGGCGCAGCGCCTTGATCTGCTCGGTGAGGCGGTCGGTGCCGTCGGGGCCGTTGACCAGCGGCAGCAGCGCATAGCCGAGCTCGATCTTGAGGTCGTCGATCTTGAGCGCCGCCGAGATCGGCTCTTCGGTCGCAGCGGTGCCCGGCGCACCGGGTTGACCTGCCGCGGGCGCGGCCTTGGCAATTTCGTCAGCCTTGGCGGTTGCGCGGTTGCGGTTGCGCGCGGTCCAGGCCAGCGCACCGGCGCCGGCGCCGAGCGCGAGGAAGGGAATGGTCGGAATGCCCGGCAGCGCCGCCAGCACCAGCATGACGGCCGAGGACATCGCGAGCGCCTGCGGATAGCCGGAGAACTGCTTCATCAGGGCCTTGTCGGCGGCGCCGGAGACGCCGGCCTTGGAGACCAGCAGGCCGGCCGCGGTCGAGACGATCAGCGCCGGCACCTGGGTGACGAGGCCGTCACCGACGGTCAGCAGCGTGTAGCTGCGCCCGGCGTCGGCGAAGGACAGGCCCTGCTGCGCCACGCCGATGATCATGCCGCCGACGACGTTGATGAAGACGATCAGAAGGCCGGCGATGGCGTCGCCGCGGACGAATTTCGAGGCACCGTCCATGGCGCCGAAGAAGCCGCTCTCGTCCTCCAGCGCCTTGCGGCGCTCCTTGGCGACCTTCTCGTCGATCAGGCCGGCGGAGAGATCGGCGTCGATCGCCATCTGCTTGCCGGGCATGGCGTCGAGGTGGAAGCGCGCGGCGACTTCGGCGATGCGGCCCGAACCCTTGGTGATGACGACGAAGTTGACGATGATCAGGATGGCGAAGACGATGATGCCGATGACGAAATTGCCGCCCATCACGAAGCTGCCGAAGGCTTCGATGACGTGACCGGCGGCATCCGTGCCCTCGTGCCCGTGCGACAGGATCAGGCGGGTCGAGGCCATGTTGAGCGACAGCCGCAGCATGGTCGAAATCAGCAGGATGGTCGGGAAGGCGGAGAATTCCAGCGGCGCCTGGATGAACAGCGACGTCATCAGGATCAGGATCGAGAGCGTGATCGAGATCGCCAGGAACAGGTCCAGCACGATCGCGGGCAGCGGCAGGATCAGGACCACCAGGATGGTGAGGATGCCGAGCGCCAGCGCGATGTCGCCGCGCTTGAGGATGTTGACGATCTCGGTGAGGGTGGGGACGCCGGCGTTTGTGCTCCCTACGCCCTGTCCCGCGGTGACGTCGACCATGGTAGCTGCCTCCCCGCGCGACTGCCGGCCGCGCGCCCCAAACGTCTGCGCGGCGGCCGAAGGGCCGCCGTTCCGAAAGTGAGGCACCGCACTGGCGTCCACGGGGGACCTCCCGTTTTACGCGGCTGACGACACTCGACTTCACCCGGCAATTCTTGCCGGGTGTATGGTTAGCAAAGGGTTAACGAGGGGGCGGCGGGAGGTCAGCGGGGTGTTTCGGCCTTCCGGGTCGTCATTCCGGGGCGGTGCGAAGCACCGAACCCGGAATCTCGAGATTCCGGGTCTGGTCCTGCGGACCATCCCGGAATGACGGGGTAGGTGGCAAAGCTACTTCGCCTTCTCCATCTTCGTCACCGTGTAGCCCGAAGCCGCCTCCTCGGCTTCGAAGGTGACCTTGTCGCCGACCTTCACCTGCTTGAGCAAAGCGGGGTCCTTGACGCGGTAGACCATGGTCATGGGTTCATCCATGCCGAGGCTCTTGGCCGGCCCGTGCTTGAGCGTGATCTTGCCGGCGCTCTCGTCGATCTTCTTGACCTCGCCGCTGATCGAGGCGCCTGGCGCCGCGGCGGCACCGAAGGTCAGGCCGAGCGTCAGCGCGAGCGCGGCGGCGATGCGGGTGATCGATTTCATGGCTCTCTCCATTGCTTCACTTGACGGTGACGTGGCCGACCATGCCGTAGTCGCGATGGTCCGGGATCAGGCAGGAAAATTCGAACGTGCCGGCCTTGCTGAACTTCCAGAGGATCTCGGCCGTCTTGCTCGGGGCGAGCCGGACCCCGTTCGGGTCGTCGTGCTCCATGTGCGGATGTTTCTTCATCACCTCGGCGTGCTCGAGGTTCTCCTTGGTGGTGGCGAGCAGGAATTCGTGGTCTTCCTTGCCGCTATTGCGCAGCACGAAGCGGATCTGTTCGCCGCGTTCGACCGTGATGTTCGACGGCTCGTAGGACATCTCGCTCATCGCGATCTCGACGGTACGTGCCGGCTTCTTGGGATCGCCGGGCTCGCCGGCCGAAAAGGTCTCATGACCGTGCTGGTCATGAGCAATGGCCGGCGCGATCGAAAGCGCAGCCAGCGCGAGGGCGAGTTTGATCGTCTTCATCTTGTTCTCCAGTTGGTGGTTCATCGAAACGCTCACATCTTCATGTTCTTCATCGGCGGCGTGCCGCCTTGCTGCCGCGCCGGTTCCGCGGCCGGCGGCGTCACTTCGTAGGCGACGGTGCCTTGCGGGAATTTGTACGGGCCGGGATCGCGGTAATCGTCGCGCGCGAGGTCCTCGCGGATCTTCATCACCGTGAACATGCCGCCCATCTCGATCGGGCCGAACTGGCCGGTGCCGGTCATCATCGGCAGCGTGTTGTCGGGCGCGGGCATCTCCATGTTGCCCATCGCCATGCCGGTCGAGCCCATCGCCATGCTGTCGGGTGCGAGCTTGCCGACGGCCTTGGCGAGATCCTTGCGCGACACGCCAATGAGGGTGCGCACCTCGTGTCCCATTGCGTTCATGGTGTGATGCGACTTGTGGCAGTGGAACGCCCAGTCGCCGGGATTGTCGGCGAGCACGTCGAACACCCGCACCGCGCCGACGGGGACGTCGGTGGTCGTCTCGGGAATCTGCGCGCTCTCCGGAATCCAGCCGCCGTCAGTGCAGGTCACCGCGAAGCTGTGGCCGTGCAGATGGATCGGATGGTTGGTCATGCTGAGATTGCCGATGCGCACGCGTACCTTGTCGCCGAGCCGCACCGGCAGCGGATCGATCCCCGGAAACACCCGCGAATTCCAGGTCCACATGTTGAAGTCGGTCATCTCGTTGACCCGCGGCAGGTAGCTGCCGGGATCGACGCGATAGGTGCTCATCACGAAGACATAGTCGCGGTCGACGGGCCGAAAATTCGGGTCGCGCGGATGCACGACGACCATGCCCATCATGCCCATAGCCATCTGCACCATCTCGTCGGAATGCGGGTGGTACATGAAGGTCCCGCTCTTCTTCATCTCGAACTCGTAGACGAAGGTCTTGCCCGGATCGATGTGCGGCTGATTCAGCCCGCCGACGCCGTCCATGCCGCTCGGCACGATCATGCCGTGCCAGTGAACGGTGGTGTATTCGGGCAATTTGTTGGTGACGAAGATGCGGACCTTGTCGCCCTCGACGGCCTCGATGGTCGGGCCCGGCGACTGGCCGTTATAGCCCCACAGGTTCACCTTCATGCCTTCGGCGAACTCGCGCACCACGGGTTCGGCGACGAGGTGGAATTCCTTCCAGTCACCGTTCATGCGGAACGGCAGCGACCAGCCGTTCAGCGTGACCACGGGGCGATAGTCCGGGCCGCTGATCGGATGCAGCGGCGGCTGCATCACCACCTTGTCCATGTGAGGTGCTTCCGGAATCGACGCAGCCTGGACGCGGCCGCTGATGGCCGACGCGCTGGCAAGCGCGGCAGTGCCCAAGAATCCTCGGCGGGAATACATGCTGGCCTCCATCTCAGTGGTCGCCATCGGCAGACGCTGCCGCGGCGATGGTGGTTGACGTGTCGCCGCCGGAAGCGAGCGAACCGCCGCCATTGACGGCGGTCTGCAAGTCGGACTGGGCGAGGAAGAATCTTTGCCTGGCATCGATGGCGCCGCGCAGCGACGCCAGGCGCTGTCGCGCCTCGGTGAGCAACGCAAAAATGTCGACCTGCATGCTGGAGAAGCGCAGCTGCATCTCCTCGGTGATGATTTTGCGCAGGGGGATGATCTCGCGCTGGTAATGACTGGCGATATCGTAGGTGGACCGGTAGGTCCGGTAGGCATCGCGCGCCTCCGAGCGAACGTTCACGGCACGCTCGGTCAGGCGATTGAAGGCGAGATTGTAAGTCTCCGCCGCTTGTCGCACGCGCACCTCACCGCCGTCGAAGATCGGGATCTGGAACTGCACGTCGAAGCCGCGTTCGCGGAACGGCGCCCCTTCCGGATCCTGGGTGCGGCGGGAGATGCCGGCGAGATCGAGCAGCGTCACGAAGCGCGTCGCCTCGGTGAGATTGAGCGATTTGGCCAGCGCCGTCAGCTCGAGCCGCGCGATCTGCAAGTCGATGCGATGGGCGACCGCGTCGGCCTCGATCGAAGGCAGCGCTTGTGGCCGGCGCGGCAATGGCGGCAACTGGTTGGGCAGACGGAAATCGAGGCCGTCGTCCCATAGTCCCATCAGGCGCGCGAGCCTTTCGCGCGTGCTCGTCGCGGCCTGCCGTGCGGTCGCGAGGTCGGCGGTGGTCTCGGCGTAGAACACCTGTTCGCGGGCCTGGTCGAGCTTGTTGATCGAGCCGGTTTCGCCGAGCTTTACGGCGAGTTGGGCCGTCGATTCCGCCGTCGCTTTCGCGTCCGTCAGCAGCACCGCCAGCTCGTTGCAGGTGACCGCGCGGACATAGGCGCGGCGCACGTCGGCCGCGAGCCGTAACGTCGCCAGTGCCGCGCGCAATTGGGCCTGGCGGAAGCGGTCGCGGGCGATGTCGGAGCGGAACGGCAGGGTCGCCAGCGCGAGGATGTCACCGACCACCTGGCGCTCGATCTCGTTCGCGCCATTGCCCGAGATCCGCGAGATCGAGAACACGGGATTGGGCGGCAGGCTCTGCTCGACCTGCTCGGCTTCGGCCAGCGCCAGCTCGTTGTAAGCGGCTTGCAGCCCCTTGTTGTTGAGCAGCGCGATCTGCACGGCGGTCTCGGCGGTCAGCGTGCGCGCCAGCAACCGGTGGACGGTCGCGTTGACAGCCTCGGCGCCTTCTGCCGATCGGACGAAGGCGACGTCCTTGTTGATGGTCTGGCTGGCGAGGTCCGAGACCGTCGTCATGCCGCCGTCCGGCGAGAACGCCATGCAGCCGGAGAGTCCGAACGCTGTGAGCATGAGCAGGCCCCGCGCAGAATGCTGTGTCATGGCGGGTTCCTAGCGGTCTTGCTTCGGCTGCGGTGTCACGGCGTCGTTGCGGTCGCGCCATGGCGCCGGGGTCGCAGGCCGCAGGCTGGTATAGGGCGCGACGGTCGACCGATAACTGGCGCGGGCGACCTTTGCCGAGGGATCGGCAGGATCGGCGTCGGCCACTTGCGTGGTGGCCGGCATGCAGCCGGACAGCGCGAACGCAATCACGGCCAGCAGCGGCCAGCCAATTAGAAAGAGTCGTCCACGCACCGCGGATGCGGCGCCGGACTTCGCCCCGGAAAGGGTAAGCATGATTCATCCCTGAACTGTCGTGAGACCACAGGCCCGCGCGCGCAGACGCGCGCTGGCCCTGACGTCATCGTGTCAGATCAGGCGATGGGGGGACGGTAGAGCAGGGGCGGCGCCTCGCTACGCAGGCTGGCCACGATCTCGGGCGCGCAGGCGGAGATGGGCTGAAGCGGCTTGGCGACGACGGGCAGATCGGCCGGCAGCGCACTCACGCACATCATCGCGCAGCACGGGCCGACTGTTCCCTTGCCGTCATGATGATGCGGTGCAGGCGCGTCCTGCGCCGCGGTCTGGGGATGCGCATGCGGTCCGGCGTGGTCATGCGAGGCGCCGTCGTGCATGTGGCCGGCTGGCATCTGATGATGCACCGGCACGGGGTCGGCGAGGAGCGCGTCGTCGAGGCACGGCGCCGGACCATTGCCCCAGGCAAGGCTTGCGGCCGGCGCGAGCACGCAGAACAGATAGGCGAGGGCGATGATCCGCCCCACCCTGATCCGCATCGATCGTGTCAATCGCAACAGCATTCCGCCGATAGGCTCCTCGCGCGGCAGTCTTGCACACGCAGATTGCAAACTAATGGCAAAACGCGCATCCGCCAAGCATCTTCTTACCGCAGTGCACCGCGCATGCCCAATATCACGCCACGAAGCTTGACCGTGTTCCGATCCGCGGGCCATGGTTCGGCCCGTGCACGCCCCAAATCATCCCGGACAAACATCAGACTCATTAGACTCATTCAGCCCTGATTCCCGTCAGGCCTGGGTGCGGCTTGTCATTGCGCTTCTGATCGGATCGATCGGAGGCGTCGGCATGTGGGCGATCGTGGTCATGATTCCCGCGGTCCAGGCCGAATTCGCCGCCACGCGCGGCGCGGTGTCGCTGGCCTTCACCCTCATGATGTTCGGCTTCGGGCTTGGCGGCGTGATCGCCGGCAAGATCACCGACCGATTCGGCATCGTGCCGGCGATGGCGATCAGCATCGCCTTCCTCGGCGTCGCCAATGTGCTCGCGGGCCTGTCTGGTCAACTCTGGCAGTTCGTGGCGGCGTATTTCCTGATCGGGCTCGGCACCTCGGCGACCTTCGCGCCGCTGATGGCGGAGGCTTCGCACTGGTTCGAGCGCTATCGCGGGCTGGCCGTGACCATCGTCGCGAGCGGCAATTACGTCGCCGGCACAATGTGGCCGCCGCTGGTGAATTGGGGCCTGCAGACGATCGGCTGGCGCATGACCCATATCGGCATCGGTCTCGTCTGCGTGGGCTTGATGACGATCCTGGTGCTGGTCCTACGCGCGCAGATGGGCGGCAACAAGGTTCGCGATCATGCCAATGCACCGCCGCCGCGGGTCGATCTCAAGCTCTCGACCAATACGCTGACGGTGCTGCTCTCGATCGCCAGCATCTCCTGCTGCGTCGCCATGGCGATGCCGCAGGTGCATATCGTCGCCTATTGTGGCGATCTCGGTTATGGCGTGGCGAGGGGCGCCGAGATGCTGTCCTTGATGATGGCCTGCGGCATCGTCAGCCGCATCGGCTCGGGCTTCCTTGCCGACAAGATCGGCGGCGTCCGCACGCTGCTGGTCGGGTCGCTGGCGCAGGGCTTTGCGCTGGTGTTCTACCTGTTCTTCGACAGCCTCGCCTCGCTCTACCTGATCTCCGCGATGTTCGGACTGTTTCAGGGCGGCATCGTGCCGAGCTACGCCATCATCGTGCGCGAGGCGATGCCGGCCGGCGAGGCGGCGACTCGTGTCGGCATCGTGATCTTCGCCTCGGTGTTCGGCATGTCGTTCGGCGGCTGGGTGTCGGGCGTCATCTTCGATGCCACCGGCTCGTATGCCGCGGCGTTCGCAAACGGCGTGGCCTGGAACGCGCTGAATATAGCCATCGTCCTCACCTTGCTGATCCGCGCGCGGATGAATTCGGTCAAGGCAAGACCGGGTTTCGCGACCTAAACCGCCTGTCCCGCCTTCAGCAGCGAGCAGCCGGTGATCTTGTAACTGCCATCGGCCTGCTGCTCGAGCGTGTAGAGCGCCTCCCAGGCCTCGCCATTGGCGTCGACGATGTGGACGCGCTGGGCGATCCAGTTGCCTTCGGTCTTGCTGTCGCCGAACTCGAAACTCTTGTGGCGGTAGACCGGCGCGTAGCCGTTTTGCACCATGGACATGAAGATGTCGGGCGCCGGAAAGATCTCCTTGATTGCCGGTGCGGCATAGGAATAGGCGGCCGTGGCATCGTCGCGGACGAACGCCTGCTCCTGGGCGCGGATGATGCCCTGTGCCGCGGCGACGTCGTCGGCCAGTGCGCAGAGCGGGCTGAGGACAACAGCGAGAAGGAGAAGCAAGGCTGCGACGCGCACGACAGATATCCCGGCGGCCTTGATCCTAGCACGATTTTGCAGAACGCGGGACGCGCTATCGCTTCCGCTTGGGCGCCGGCGTCGCGGGCTTGGCGGCGGAGCGCGCCTTGGCCTTCGCGACGGGCTGCACGCGCAGCCCGTCGACGAACACGTCGAGCATGCGCAGCACCGAGGATTGCCAGCCGGGCTGGTCGTGCATGTAGCACATGCCGATCAGAGCCCTGAGCAGGTCTTCCGGGCTGACATCGGCACGCATCTCGCCGGCCGCGACGGCGCGGTCGAGCAGCGAGCCGATCGCCTTGGTCAGCCGGTCCATCGAGAAGGCCGCAAGTTCCGACGAGCTCTGGAACGTCAGCGCCAGCGCTGCCGACATGCCTTTTTTCGTGGCCACGAATTCGACCCCGGAACGTAGCCAGCGGCGCAGTGCGTCGACCGAGTCCTTCGCATTCTTCAACTGCTCGGCAAGCTCGCTGAGCTGTTCGACTTCGCGCCGGTATACCGCCTCGAACAGATCCTCGCGCGTCGGGAAATGCCGGTAGAGCGTGCCGATACCGACGCCGGCGCGTTTCGCCACGGCCTCCAGGCTCGCCTCCGGACCGCCCGCGTTGAACACGGCCTTGGCCGCCTCGAGCACGCGCTCGCGATTGCGCACGGCATCGGCGCGGGGCTTTCGGGTCTGGTCGGTGTGATCGTCCATGCCGGCAATGTAGATCACGAATTGGTTAGATTGAACCCTTGGCTAGCTGCATCGCGTTGTCTGCGCATGGGCTTTTGACGAATTCCAAATATTTTTCGGCGGCCCTTGTTAAGCGGAGGGTGCCTCCGTATCTTCGTTGGGATGTTGCCCGGCTTCGCCCGGTCAACGCTGGAATCGACGGCGGCCACGGCGGTGGCGCGCCGCGCGATCACTCATGTCCATATCTGATCGGAGCCTTGTATGAACCACTCCATCAGCCTCACCGTGAACGGTGCGCGGCGCGACTTCGTCCTCGACGATCCGCGCGTCACGCTGCTCGATCTCCTGCGTGAGCGCCTCCATCTGACCGGAACCAAGAAGGGATGCGACCGCGGCCAGTGCGGCGCCTGCACCATTCTCGTCGACGGCAAGCGCATCAATTCCTGCCTCGCGCTCGCCGTCAGCCATGACGGCGCCGACATCCTCACTATCGAGGGCGTCGCGCGCGGCGACCAGCTTCACCCCGTGCAGGCCGCCTTCATTGCCCATGACGGATTTCAGTGCGGCTTTTGCACGCCCGGCCAGATCATGAGCGCGATCGGCATGATGCGCGAGGCCCAGGCCGGCGACGATCCCGAACGCATCCGCGAATGCATGAGCGGCAATCTCTGCCGCTGCGGCGCCTATGCCGGCATCGTCGACGCCGTGCGCGAGGCGCAAGAACGCATGGACGAATCCAGCCAGAGGCGCTCCGCATGAAACCGTTCTATTATGTCAGGCCGGCCACGGTTACTGAAGCCGTTGCCGCCGCCGGCCAGCCGGGCGCTGTCTATCTCGCCGCCGGCACCAATTTGCTCGATCTGATGAAGGGCGGCGTCAGCGGTCCGGATCGCCTGGTCGATGTCACGCATCTCGAAGGGCTCGACGCAATCGAGCATCTCGCCGACGGGTCGCTGCGTATCGGCGCGCTGGTGAGCAACGCCGATCTCGCGCACGATGCCGGCTTCGCGAAGTCCTATCCGGCCGTCGCCGAAGCGCTGCTCTCCGGCGCATCGGCGCAATTGCGCAACGCTGCGACCGTCGGCGGCAATCTGCTGCAACGGACGCGCTGCGCATATTTCTATGACACCGCCAGCCGCTGCAACAAGCGCGAGGCGGGCAGTGGCTGCGACGCCCGCGACGGCGAGAACCGCACCCATGCCGTGCTCGGCTGGAGCGAGAGTTGCATCGCCACGCATCCCTCGGACTTCTGCGTGCCCCTGGTTGCACTTGACGCCATCGTCGAGATCGAGGGCAGGAGCGGGCGTCGCGAGATCGCACTGGACGAACTGCATCGCCTGCCCGGCGATACGCCTCAGCGCGAGGCCGCGCTCGAACCCGGCGACCTGATTGTCGCGGTGCGCCTGCCGGCTGCGGCGCGCAGCTTTGCGGCGCATGCGCGCTACCTCAAGGTTCGTGAGCGCACATCTTACGCCTTTGCCGTCGTCTCGGCCGCCGCTGCGTTGCAGATCGAGAACGGCAAGATCAGGGAGGCGCGGCTCGCGCTCGGCGGCGTTGCCGCAAAGCCCTGGCGTGCCCGCGCCGGGGAAGACGTGCTCAAGGGTGTCGCACCCACGGCCGACGCCTTCCAGGAAGCCGCCTGGCGCGCGCTCACCGACGCAAAGCCGTCCGGCGACAATGCCTTCAAGATCGAGCTCGCCCGCCGCATCGTCGTGCGCGCGTTGACTCTCGCCGCCGCCGGTACGCCGGCGCGCCTGCCGGCGCTGCCGGCCTCTCCCTTTGCCTCGACCTCCGGAGCCATCCATGCCTGAGCTCAATCTCACCAGCGCTCCCGCCCATCTGCGCCACGGCTCGAGCATCGGCCAGCCTCTGACCCGGCGCGACGGCCTCCTCAAGGTCAAGGGTCAGGCGACTTATGCGGCCGACAATCATCCGCCCGGGATGCTGTTTGCGGTGATGGCGGTCTCGAGCATTGCGCGCGGCCGCGTGGTCTCGCTCGATGTCTCTGCTGCCAAGCGCCATCCCGGCGTCGTCGACGTCATGACACCAGACCACAAGCCGCCACTCGCGATCGACCCCGAGATCAAGACCAACCCGTTCGTGTTCCGGATGGAGGTGCTGCAGAGCGACGAGGTCCGCTACGCCAACCAGCCGATCGCCGTCGTGATCGCCGAGACGCTGGAAGCGGCAACGGAAGGCGCGGTGCTGCTGGCGCCGCGCTATGAGGCGCTGCCTGCGCTCGTCGGCCTCGATGCCGGCGAGAGCTACGTGCCGCCGGTCGTCGGCGTCGGCAATCCCACGGAAAGCCACCGCGGCGATGTCGAGGCGGGCCTTGCCTCGGCCGAGAAGCAGATCGATGCGGTCTACGAGACGCCGCCGCAATATCACAATGCCATGGAGCCGCATGCGATCGTGGCCAGCTGGGACGGGGACAATCTGTCGGTCGACATGCCGACCCAGGGCCTGATGCTGTCGCTCGGGCGCATCGCCGAGCTGTTCGGCATTGCGCCTGACAAGATCCACATCCGCAGTCCGTTCCTCGGTGGCGGTTTCGGCTCCAAGGGGCTGATGTCCGGCCCGCCGACCCTCGGCATCATGGCTGCCAAGCTCGTCGGCCGGCCGGTGAAGCTCGTGCTGCGCCGTGAGCAGATGTATGGCCCGGTCGGCCATCGCGCACCGACCCGCCAGCGGCTGCGCATCGGCGCCGACGGCGAGGGGCGCCTGACCGCGCTCGATCACCATGCGCGGACCGTGTCGAGCACGTTCGACGATTTCTACGAGCCCGCCGCCGATGCCTCGCACACGCTCTATGCGGCGCCTGCGATCCGCACCTCGCACGATGCCGTGCGCGTCAACACCGGTACGCCGCTGTTCATGCGCGCGCCGGGCGAGGCGACCGGCTCGATTGCGCTCGAGAGTGCGATCGACGAGATGGCCTGGGCCTGCGGCATCGATCCGCTCGCCTTCCGTCTGAAGAACTACGCCGAGGTCGAGCCGATCACGGGAAAGCCGTTCTCATCCAAGGCGCTGCGTGCCTGCTACGCGCAGGGCGCCGCGCGCTTCGGCTGGGCCAAGCGCTCGCTCCAGCCGCGGCAGATGCGCGACGATGCCGGTCTTCTGGTCGGCTGGGGCATGGGCACCGCGACCTTCCCGGCGCTGATGTTCCAGGCGGAAGCGCGTGCCGCGCTCCGCCGCGACGGCACCGGTGCAATGGAGATCGGCGCGCATGACATGGGGCAGGGCGCCTGGACGGCACTCGCCCAGATCGCAGCCGACGGTCTCGGCCTCGATATCGATCGCGTCACGTTCAAGGCCGGAACGTCCGACCTACCCGACGCCGGCATTGCCGGCGGCTCGGCGCACACGGCGACCGCGGGCGCCGCGATCCACAGCGCCGGCGCGGCCGTGATTGCAAAGCTCGCCGCTCTTGCCACCGGCGACGAGCGCTCGCCGCTGTTCGGCGCCGGCAATGCCGGCGTGGTCGCGCGCGACGGAAAGCTGTTCCGGCGTGACGACGAGAGTCGCGGCGAGAGCTATGCCGAGATCCTCGCGCGTGCCGGCGTCGCGGAGGTCGAGGCGCGTGGCACCGGCGCGCCAAATCCTGCGGCGATGGAGGAGTATGCCATGCACGCCCATGGCGCGGTGTTCGCGGAGGTGAAGGTCGATCCCGAGCTCGGCCAGGTCCGCGTCACGCGCATGGTCGGCGCCTTCGCCGCGGGGCGCATCGTCAATCCGCATCTGGTGAAGAGCCAGCTGTTCGGCGGCATGATCTGGGGGATGTCCTTCGCGCTGCACGAGGAGGCCATCACCGACCGCCGCAGCGGCCGGATCATGAATGCCAATCTCGGCGAGTACCACATCCCCGTGAATGCCGACGTGCCGCCGCTCGACGTCATTACTGTCGAGGAGCACGACCCGCATGTGAATGCGCTCGGGATCAAGGGCGTCGGCGAGATCGGCATCACCGGCAGTGCGGGCGCGGTCGCCAACGCCGTCTGGCACGCGACCGGGGTGCGCGTGCGCCGCTTTCCGATCCGCATCGAGGAATTGCTGACGCAGCCTTGAGCGCTGCGGCGATGTCAACGAGAGCCGCGCGGAGATCGCCGCACGGCTGGCGCCCCGCGTCGAAGCGTCAGTTCATCTTCCGCCGGAGGGCCTTGATCGCCTCTCTCTGCGTCTCGATGTATGCGGCGATGGCCTCGCGCAGCTCGCGCGAGTGGAGCTTGTCGGCATCGCGCCGAACTTCGTCGAGCGCGGCTTCTGCATTGGCGAGCGTGATCTTCATCGGCGAGCCCTGTTACGAAGCGGCCCCGGAGTGCCTAGGAGTCCGGGGCCATAACCTCAGCACCTCTGCGCCAGGCTGCTCGGCTACGGCTCGTAATATATAGAGGTTCGGCTCGCGGAAATTGAGATGGCTCAAGCTCCGTAGGAAACCGGTGGCTCCGTAATATCCCGGAGGATTTTGATCCGCGTCAAAACGTCGGCGGCGTGCAGGCCGAGATCACTTCGCACGGCTTGCCGCCGACGCAGCGGAAGCGATGCGGGCGGCGGCTCTCGAAATAATAGGCATCGCCGGGATTGAGGATGCGGCGCTCGTCCTCGACGGTGACTTCGAGCTTGCCTGAAATCACGATGCCGCCTTCCTCGCCGTCATGGACGAGATGCACGCGCCCGGTGTCGCTGCCGGGCTCGTAGCGCTCTTTCAGAATCTGCAGGCTGCGGCCGAACAGATTGTCGCCGACTTGCCGATACGAGATCGGCTTCTTGCCGACCTCGGTCAGCTCTTCGGCGCGATAGAAGATCTTGCGCCGGCTCTCCGGCTCCAGTGCGAAGAACTCGGCGAGCCCCATCGGGATGCCGTCGAGGATGCGCTTGAGCGCGCCGACCGACGGGTTCATCTGGTTGGATTCGATCAGCGAAATCGTCGAATTGGTGACGCCGGCGCGCTTGGCAAGCTCGCGCTGCGACAGCTTCTGGCGCGCCCGGATGAATCGCAGCCGTCCACCGATGTCGACGCTCATGCCCCTGGTCCCTGTTGCAGGTGTTGCGGATCGCGCAAATATGGACCAGCGGCCCCAGTGAAATCAATGGCTTGCAGGTCACCAGAAAAGGACTTGTTGCGCCTTGGAAGCCGTGCCTCTGCTATCTCGTCAGCAAAGGAGCGCGGCCGTGACCCTTCATCAGATTCCGAACACTATCAAGACCGACTCGTTCTGGATGCCGTTCACGGCCAACCGTCAGTTCAAGAAGGCGCCGCGCCTGTTCTCCTCGGCCGAGGGCATGCACTACACCACCGTCGACGGCCGCAAGGTGATCGACGGCTCCGCCGGCCTCTGGTGCGTCAATGCCGGCCACGGCCGCAAGCAGATCGCCGCCGCGGTCGAGCGGCAGCTGATGACGCTGGACTTCGCGCCCACGTTCCAGATGGGCCATCCGCTGGCGTTCGATTTCGCCGAGCGGCTCGCCGAGATCGCGCCGAAGGGCCTCGACCGGATCTTCTTCACCAATTCCGGCTCCGAGTCGGTGGACACCGCGCTCAAGATCGCGCTCGCCTATCATCGCGCCACCGGCCAGTCGAGCCGCACCCGCCTGATCGGCCGTGAGCGTGGTTATCACGGCGTCGGCTTCGGCGGCACGTCGGTCGGCGGCATGGTCGCCAACCGCCGCGCCTTCGCGACCCTGCTGCCGGGCGTCGACCACATCCGCCACACCCACGATCTCAGCCGCAACGCCTTCGCCAAGGACCAGCCGGAGCATGGTGCCGAGCTCGCCGACGATCTCGAGCGCCTGGTTGGCCTGCACGGCGCCGAGACGATCGCCGCCGTCATCGTCGAGCCGGTGCCGGGCTCGACCGCGGTGCTGCCGCCGCCGAAGGGCTATCTGCAGCGCCTGCGCGAGATCTGCGACAAGCACGGCATCCTGCTGATCTTCGACGAGGTCATCACCGGCTTCGGTCGCCTCGGCACGCCGTTCGCCGCCAACTTCTTCGGCGTCACGCCGGACCTGATGACGACGGCCAAGGGCATCACCAACGGCACCATTCCCTGCGGCGCGGTGTTCGCGAGCCGCAAGGTGCACGACGGGATGATGGTCGGCCCCGAGAACCAGATGGAGCTGTTCCACGGCTACACCTATTCGGCGCATCCGACCGCCTGCGCCGCCGGCATCGCGACGCTCGACATCTACAAGGACGAAGGCTTGCTCACGCGCGGTGCGTCGATCGCCGAGTACTGGCGCGATGCGCTGCATTCGCTGAAGGGCCTGCCGAACGTCGTCGACATCCGCAATTGCGGCCTGATGGGCGCGGTCGAGCTGGCGCCGCGCGCCGGCGTGGTCGGTGCGCGCGGTTACGACGTGATGGTCGACTGCTTCAACACCGGCCTCTATTTGCGTATGAGCGGCGATAGCTTCGCGATGTCGCCTCCGCTCATCGTCGAGAAGAGCCATATCGACCAGATGGTCTCGATCCTCGGCGACGCCATCAAGAAGGTGGCCTGATAATTGCTCTCGCCGTTGCGGAGTTTCTTCTTGGCAGCGGCGAGCGTGATGCCGCGGGAGTTTGACGAAGCGTGAAAGTTCTGATCCTCGGCAGCGGTGTCATCGGTGTCACCTCTGCCTACTACCTTGCGCGTGCCGGCCATGACGTGACGGTCGTCGACCGTCAACCGGAGCCGGCACTGGAGACCTCTTTCGCCAATGCCGGCGAGGTGTCGCCCGGCTATTCCTCGCCTTGGGCTGGGCCCGGCGTGCCGGTGAAGGCGGTCAAGTGGCTCTTGATGAAGCACGGCCCGCTGGTGATCCGGCCGAAGCTCGATCCGGTGATGTGGGTCTGGCTGCTCAAGATGCTGCGCAACTGCACCAGCGCGCGCTACGCGGTCAACAAGAGCCGGATGATCCCGATCGCGGAATACAGCCGCGACTGCCTGCGCGACCTGCGCCGCGACATCGGCATTCAATATGACGAGCGCTCGCAGGGCACGCTCCAGCTGTTCCGCCACCAGGCGCAGCTCGACGGCACCGGCGAAGACATCGCCGTGCTCAAGCAATATGGCGTGCCCTTCGAGGTGCTGGGCCGCGAAGGCTGCATCGCGGTCGAGCCGGCGCTCGCCGGCGTGAAGGAGAAGTTCGCCGGCGGACTTCGCCTGCCGGAGGACGAGACCGGCGACTGCCACATGTTCACGCAGGCGCTGGCCAAGCATGCCCAGGCGCTCGGCGTGCGCTTCATGTTCAACACCGGCATCGACCGCATCGTCACCGACGGCGCACGCGTCAGCGGCGTCGTGACCAGCGCCGGCGTGTTGCAGGCCGACGCCTACGTCCTTGCGCTCGGAAGCTGGTCGTCGCGACTCGTTGCGCCGCTCGGTATTTCGCTGCCGGTCTATCCGGTGAAGGGCTATTCGATCACGGTGCCGATCAAGGACGCTTCCGGCGCGCCGGAATCGACCGTGATGGACGAGAGCTACAAGGTCGCGATCACGCGCCTCGGCGATCGCATCCGCGTCGGCGGCACTGCCGAAATCTCGGGCTTCTCGAGCAAGCTCTATGACGCCCGCCGCGCCACGCTGGATCACTCCTTGACTGATCTGTTCCCGCGCGGCGGCGATCTGTCCAAGGCGACGTTCTGGAGCGGCCTGCGTCCGATGACGCCGGACGGCCCGCCCGTGATCGGCCCGACGCAATACGCCAATCTCCACCTCAACACCGGACACGGCACGCTCGGCTGGACCATGTCCTGCGGTTCGGGACGGGTGCTCGCGGACATGCTGTCAGGCAAGAAGCCGGAGGTCGACGTCAGCGCGCTGACGGTGGATCGGTACACGCACCGGTTCGGGTGATTGACGCTGTCATTCCGGGTCGATGCGAAGCATCGAATCCGGAATCTCGAGATTCCGGGTTCGCCTCTTCGAGGCGCCCCGGAATGACGGCAATTGACTACCCCGCCCCCGTCACGCAATTCACCCACAGCACCACGGCCTTGGCATCCTGCGCCGGATTGGAAAACCGGTGTGGCCGGCGGCTGGCGAAGCGAAAGCTGTCGCCGGTCTTCAGCGACCACGTCTCGCTGTCCACCGTCAGCATCATCTCACCTTCAAGCACGAGGCCGGCTTCCTCGCCGTCATGGGTGTAGAGCTCGTCGCCCGCGGAGCCGCCGGGATCGATGTGCACCAGGAACAGGTTGAGCCGGTTGTCGCTGCCCGCGGCGCTCAGCAATTGCTTCGAAATTCCGCTGCGCCAGAGTTTCAGTTCCGGCCGCTGAAGCCCGCGCGTCACCACCTGGTCGGAGGCACCGTCGGCACTTGGGTTCGAACCGAACAAAGCCGCCATGCCGACGCCGAGCACGTCGGAGAGCGTTGCCAGCGCGCGCAGCGACGGCGACGACAGGCCGCGCTCGATCTGGCTGAGGAAGCCGATCGACAGGCCGGTGCGCGCGGCGACCGTTTCCAGCGAGAATTGCCTGACGCGCCTGATATCGCGGATGCGGCGGCCGACCGCGACGTCCATCGCGGGCTCGGCCGGCTTGGTCATCGCCTTGGCCGGCACCGTCTTGGCCTTCAGCTTCCTGGCCGGCTTTGCGGCGGCCGGTTTGCGCATTCTTTTGCCACCGCTCACGTCAAACCGCTTCCTTCATGTGCATGAAAACCGCTTGCATCACCTGCGAAAGTGTGACCAAATTTTCATATTGGTGAAAATAGGCCGAAACGGCTTGGCCCGCAATGTCTGCGATCAAGACATCTGCGAGCGCCGCCAGCGGCCGGACCCAAAGGGGGATGCGATGGCGTTGAAGCGTTTTGTCCAGGCCGCAGCCGCGGCGCTCGCGATTGCCGCGGTCGTGCCGGCCTCCGCGCAGCAGGTGCTGAAGGTCGGCTCGACGCCGACGGGCATTCCCTTCACTTTCCTCGACACCAAGACCAATACCATCCAGGGCATCATGGTCGATCTCATCACCGAGATCGGCAAGGACGCCGGCCTCAACGTGCAGATCGAGCCGATGTCGTTCTCGGCGCTGATCCCGTCGCTGACCTCGAGCAAGATCGACATCATCGCGGCCGCAATGTTCATCACTGCGCCGCGCAAGGAGGTCGTCGACTTCTCCGACCCGATCTACACTTATGGCGAAGGTCTGGTGGTGCCGAAGAACGACACCAAGGCCTACGCCACGCAGGACGACCTGAAGGGCGAGACGGTCGGCGCCCAGGTCGGCACCGCCTTCGTCGACGCGTTGAAGAAGTCGGGACTGTTCGCCGACGTCAAGGCCTACGACACCATTCCCGACATCCTGCGCGACGTGAACACCGGCCGCCTCAAGGCCGGCTACGCCGACTATCCGATCCTCGCCTACAATCTGAAGCAGGGCGGCTTCCCCGATGTGCGGCTCGTCGACAGCTACAAGCCGGTCACGGTCGGCTCGGTCGGCATCGGCGTGCGCAAGGGCGACAGCGCGCTGCTCGGCAAGATCAACGCCTCGCTGGCCAAGCTCAAGGCCAACGGCACCATCGACAAGATCCTCGAAAAATGGGGCCAGAAGGCCCAAGGCTGATTGCTAGAGGCTGATCGAAGGCTGCCCGATGAAAGGCTTTTGGCACGACGCTGCCGAGTTCTTCCCGATCCTGATGAGCGGCGTCGCGCTGACGATCGTCGTCACCATCGGCTCGCTGCTGCTCTCGACGGTGCTCGGCCTCGTCTGGGCGATGATGCGGGTCTCCGGCATCAAGGTCCTGTCGATGCTCAGCGCCAGCCTGATCAACGTGATCCGCGGCATCCCGATCATCGTGCTGCTGTTCTACCTCTACTTCGTGATGCCCGATCTCGGTGTCACGCTGTCGGCCTTGCAGGCCGCCATCCTCGGGCTCGGCATCGCCTATTCGGCCTACCAGGCGGAAAACTTCCGCGCCGGCATCGAGGCGATCGACAAGGGCCAGATCGAGGCGGCGCAGTCGATCGGCATGGGCTGGTGGCTCACCATGCGCCGCGTGGTGCTGCCGCAGGCGGTGCGCATCGTGCTGCCTCCCTACGGCAACGTCATGATCATGATGCTGAAGGATTCGTCGCAGGCCTCGACCATCACGGTCGCCGAGCTTGCGCTGCAGGGCAAGCTGATCGCGTCCTCGACCTTCAAGAACACCAGCGTGTTCACGCTGGTGGCGTTGATGTACCTGACTATGAGCATTCCGCTGATCCTGCTGGTTCGCCACTTCGAAAAGCGGGCGGGCAAGAAATGATCGAGCTCACCGACGTTCACAAGAGTTTCGGCAAGGTCGAGGTGCTCAAGGGCATCACGGCGAAGGTCGAGAAGGGCGAGGTGGTCTGCATCGTCGGCCCGTCCGGCTCCGGCAAGTCGACCATCCTGCGCTGTATCAATGGGCTGGAAAGCTACGATCGCGGCGAGATCAATGTCGAAGGATTGAAGGTCGACCGCGATGCGCCGTCGATCGTGAACGTCCGCACCCAGGTCTCGATGGTGTTCCAGCGCTTCAACCTGTTTCCGCATCGCACGGTGCTGGAGAACGTGGTCGAGGGCCCGCTCTACGTGAAGAAGGAGGCGCGTGCGCAAGTGCTCGAGCGCGGCCGCGCGCTGCTCGCCCAGGTGGGCCTCGCCGAAAAGGCCGACGCGCACCCGCCGCAGCTTTCCGGCGGCCAGCAGCAGCGCGTCGCGATCGCGCGCGCGCTCGCGATGCAGCCCAAGGCGATCCTGTTCGACGAGCCGACCTCGGCGCTCGATCCCGAACTCGTCGGCGACGTTCTCGGCGTGATGCGCAAGCTCGCCGACGACGGCATGACCATGGTCGTCGTCACCCACGAGATGGGCTTCGCCCGCGACGTCGCCGATCGCGTGCTGTTCATCGACGGCGGCGTCATCGTCGAGCAGGGGCCGGCCAAATCGGTGCTCAACCAACCCCAGCACCCGCGCACGCAGGATTTCCTGCGCCGGGTGCTGCATCCGCTCTGATCGGTCTTCGCCATGACTGCGCGCCTGCCTCTGCCGCCCTCGATTTATGCTGACACCGCCGTTGCGCCGGTCGCCACGCCGCCGCTCGACGCCGACAAGACCGTCTCCGTCGCGATTATCGGCGGCGGCTACACCGGCCTGTCCACCGCGCTGCATCTGGCGGAGCAGGGCGTCGAGGCCTTGGTGCTGGAGGCGCAGGAGCCGGGCTGGGGCGCGTCCGGCAACAATGGCGGCCACACCAATCCCGGCCTGAAGCACGATCCCGACCAGATCGAGGCCGATTTCGGCACTGAACTTGGCCGCCGCATGATCGAGTTCTCGTACGGCGCGCCGAATTTTACGCACGAGCTGATCCGTCGCTACCAGATCCCGTGCGAGGCGCGGCAGAACGGAACGCTGCGTGCGGCCTATAACGAGGCCAGTGCCGCTGCGATCGAGAAGACCGCGCAGCAATGCATCCGCCGCGGCATGCCGGTGACATATCTGAACCGCGAGCAGCTGCGCGAGATGACCGGCACCGACCGCTATATCGGCGCCATGCTGGACTCGCGCGGCGGCGACCTGCATCCCCTCCGCTACGCCCGCGGTCTCGCGCGTGCCGCGATCTCGGCCGGTGCAAAGGTGCATGGCGAGACGCCGGCGCTGTCGCTGCGCCGCGACGGCGCGCATTGGCGCATCGAGACGCCGCGCGCGGTGGTTCGTGCAGAAAAGGTGCTGCTCGCCACCAATGGCTTCACCGATGATCTCTGGCCGGCGCTTCGCCGCACCATCGTGCCGGTGTTTTCCTCGATCGTCGCCTCCGCGCCGCTCTCCGAGGAGGTCGCCCGCTCGATCATGCCGACGCGTCCCGTGCTCTACGAGAGCGGCCACATCACGGTCTACTACCGCATCGATCAGCACAACCGCCTCTTGATGGGCGGCCGCGGCCCGATGCGCTGGATCAGCTCGCCGTCAGATGTCTCCTATCTCATCCGCTACGCCGAGCGGCTATGGCCGCAGCTGAAGGGCGTCGCCTGGACCCATGGCTGGAATAGCCGGCTCGCGATCACCAAGGACCACTATCCGCATGTGCACGAGCCCGCCGAAAGTATCCTGATCTCGCTCGGCTGTAACGGCCGCGGCGTCGCGCTCTCGACCGCGATGGGCGCGCAGCTCGCCCGCCGCCTGATCGGCGGCGCCAAGGCCGAGATCGACATGCCCGTCACCGGCATCAAGCCGATCCCGATGCATGCGTTCTGGCCGGTGGGGGTGACGACCGCGGTCATCACAGGGCGCGTGCGGGACCGGCTCGGCATATGAAGAAGGCGCCGCCTTGTCAGGGGCGGCGCCTTGCAGGAATTGTAGATCGCGTCAGCAGCGGCCCTGCTTCCACAGTCCGGGCGGGCACCCGTGACCGCGCCAGCCGACCTTGCGTCCATGCGACCATCCGGGCGGCGTGCCATGGTAATGATGGCCCATCGCGTGGCCGTAACCGTGGCCGTGACCATGACCACCCTTTGCAAACGCAGGGTTGGTCAGTGTGAAACCCGCCGCAATGATCAGCGACGCGGCGAGCGCAAGTTTCTTCATCATGTTCTCCAGTGGGGCGAGCGCACTTGTCCGATCAATGAACGGACTGTGCGCAGCTAAGTTCCCTGCAAATGTGGAGGAGTCGTGACGCTCGCGGAGATGCGCGATCGCGCATCGGCTCAACGCGTGCTGGCACATCCGCGCTTGCGACGTGCCCGCGGTTCACCGCTGGCACGCTCTCTCGTAAACGGACTCAGGCCTCCGCCACCGCATCGGCCCACGGCTGGAAGATCTCGACCGCGCCGGAATTGACCTCGCCCTCGCGCATCACCACGCTCGGGCAGGCGAATTTCTGCGGCAGCGCCTGCACCCGGCTCTCTTCATAGTCGAAGCGTGCGGCCAGCGCCTTGCGTGTGTCTGCCGGCAGTCTGACATCGCCGATCACGACCGCGCCCTCGCTGGCGTCGATGCGCGGCTGGTGGATCGCCGCGTCGAGGTCCATGCCGAAATCCATTGCGAACGATGCGAGTTGCATCACCGCGGGCAGGATGCGGCGGCCGCCGGAGGCGCCGATGGCGAGACGCTTGCCGTCCCTGGTCTCGGCGATGACGGGCGTGTAGTTGGTGAGGCAGCGCTTGCCCGGAGCGAGCGAGTTGGTGGTGCCGGGCGTTGGATCGAACCACATGATGCCGTTGTTCATGGCGATGCCGGTGTGCGGCGTCACGTATTTCGAGCCGAAGGACGAAAGCAGTGTCTGCGTCACCGCGGCGACATTGCCGTGGCGGTCGACGACGGAGAAATGCGTGGTGCAGGCTGGTGCCAGATATTCGGCGCCGAGCGAGCGCTTGCCGTCGGCATCGCCCATGTCCTTGAGCCGTTCGCGATAGGCAGCTTGCAGGGCGAGCGCATATTCGGCGTAGGTGGCGGCATCGGGTGCACCTGCCGGTTTCAGATTTAGCTGCAACAGGCGCAGCGCGTGCGCCAGCGTCGGTCCGGCGGTGAGCTCCGGCGTCGCAAACACCTTGCCGCCGCGATAGGGGATCGCCAGCGGCTCGCGCAGATGGGCGCGGAATGCGGCGAGGTCCTCGACCGACAGCGAGCCGCCGTCGGCCTTGATGTCGGATGCGATGCTTTTGGCGAGATCGCCCTGGTAGAAATCACGCGGTCCGGCTTCGGCGAGGTGCGATAGCGTTGCCTTCAACTTGTCCTGCGGCAGCCGCGTCTCGGACTTGATGCCCCATGGCGCGGTCGGCGGCAGGCCGTCCTTCAGGAACGCTGCCGCGCTCGCGGGATAGCGCCGGAGGTCAGCCGCCGAGCTTGCGATCGTCAGTGTGGTCCACCAATCGGCCAGCAGGCCTTCGCCGGCGAGCGCGGCGGCCGGCGCGACCAGGTCCTTCCACGGCAGTTTGGCGTGGCGGCGATGCGCTTCCTCCATGCCGGCGACGACACCGGGCACGGCGATCGCGCCGGGGCCGTGGATGTTGCGATCGTCCTTCACCCGCGGCCAGGGAAAGAGATCGGACGCTGCGCCTTCGCCGCTGAGCGGATAGTCCGCGACGCGCAGGCTCTGCGGGGCGCACATGCCGTAGTCGATCACCTCGGTGCGATTTTCCCTGGCGCGGTAGAGCACCATCGCGCCGCCACCGCCGATGCCGCTGTTCCAGGGCTCCAGCACGTTCAGCGCCATGGTGGTCGCGACGATCGCGTCGACGCAATCGCCGCCCGCGGCCAGCACTTGCGCGCCCACTTCGGCGGCCCGGCGCGATTGCGCGGCGACGATACCGCCCTTGGTCTTGACGGCAGGCTTGCGGACGGTTTGGGCGAGGCTGAACTGATGAGGCATGATGCGGTCTTGTGTCTGTCTTCGGTGGTCTTGGCTTGGTGGTGCCGACTTGAAAAGCTCCGCATTTGGCGAAGCGCGCGGACAATGGCACATTGCGGCCAACGAGAACATCCAAAGGGAGAAGCGGCATGGCTGGTGTGAAACAGGCGCGGGATGGCGCGGTCGGGATCCTGACGCTGGACGAGCCGGCGAGCCTGAACGCGATGACGCCGGACCTGCTCGGCGCGCTGGCTGTCGCCATCGGCGACATGACGCAGGACGAGGGCGTTCGCGCGCTGATCCTCACCGGCGCCGGGCGCGGCTTCTGCTCGGGACAGAATTTGAAGGCCTCCGAGGCGCTCGGCGAGGACATCGCCGCCGGCGTGATGCGCTTCTACTGGCCGGCCTTCAAGGCGCTCCGCGAATGCCGCGTGCCCGTCGTCGTCGCCGTCAACGGGGTGGCGGCCGGCGGCGGCTTCAGCCTCGCGATGGCCGGCGACATCATCGTCGCGGCGCGGTCGGCGAGCTTCATCCAGGTGTTCAGCCGCATTGCGCTGGTGCCCGATCTCGGCTCGACCTGGCTGCTGCCGCGCCTGGTCGGCCGGCAGCGGGCGCTCGAGCTGATGCTGCTCAACGAGCCGCTGACGGCGGAACGCGCCCAGGAGATCGGCCTGGTGCGGCAGGTCGTCGACGACGAGAAGCTGATGGGAGAGGCGCTGGTGCTGGCGCGCGGCCTGGCGGAGGGCCCGACGCGCGCTTTGGTCGCAACCCGCGCGCTGGTCGAGGAGAGCGAGCACGCGACCTATGAGGCCCAGTTCCGCCGCGAGATCGAGCTTCAGGCCACGATCCGGAAAAGCGCCGACGCCATCGAAGGCCGCAATGCCTTCGTCGAGAAGCGCAAGGCGAAGTTCACCGGGCGGTGACGAGCCGAAGACGTCAATGCCCGGGAGCTGCCCGGGCATAGCGAGTTTGGAGAACCGGTTTGCGGCAAGCGGCGAGACGACAGCTTCAGAGCGCGCGGTTCAGACGGCTGGCCTGATACTTGGCGTGCCATTTCGGGCCGGGGCCGCGCATGTAGTGCAGCTCGGGGCGGTAGGGGTCGCCGGCGACCCTGACCAGCGTCAGCCATTTGGTGGCAACGAAGTTCAAGGGCTGGCGGAGCAGGCTCAAGGACGCGATCAGCATGGCATCACCTCAATGCGGCTTGCCGAGCATGGCGGTGAAGGGGAGGTCGAAAATCTCCTCGCCGTCGTCGCCGCTGACATGGATCACCCAGTCGCGCCAGTCTTCCGCACCGGGCGTCAGGATCATCGAACGCATGATCTGGGCGGCGCGGTCGCGTGCCTCGGTCAGATTGGCTACCGCCGTGCCGTACCGATCGATCAGCGTGCCTTCGGTATTCGAGCAGTGGAAATACATCTGAACCATACACGCCTCCTGTAGAAAGCGATTGGGACGGCAAACCGATACCATCGGAAACGGTCGAAAAATATTCGGGTCGAGCCCGGTAAGGGAATCTACGGAGGTTGGTCGGCACCAAGGTCGTTACAGGTTTAATCACAGGCGGGTGATCGGCAACTGGACGGCGCGCAGGCGGCATGGAACAACCCTGGACGATACGTCCGGGAGGCCGCTGTGAACGACTTCACATTCCGCTGTGAACGCCCGAGCCTGCGCTTGCTTGTGGCGGCCGTCGTCGCAGTGCTGCTCGGCCTGGCCCCGGCCTCGTCCGAGTCGGTCAGGAAAAGCGGCTACGCGATCGGCACGGAAAGCTGCGGCAGCGGCGATCTCGCTTTTCCAAGACTCCAGATCGATATGAAGGCGGGATTTTGCGCCGGCCTCGTCGCCAGCGAGGAGGATCGCCTCAAGTTTCCGCGTTCGATCGTCCAGGTGCCCGGCCGCGACCTGTTCGTGGTCGCCGACATGGGGGGCTGGGGCCACACCGATGGGCGGCTGCTGCTGCTCGATCCGCATGCGCCGCCGGGGCAGCGATTCAAGGAACTGCTGACCGGCCTCGAATATCCGTTCGGCCTCGTGATCGGCCCGGACAAGAAGCTCTACGCCTCGACCGCCGAGACGATCTTCCGGTTCGATCCGCTCGCGGACAATCCGCGCGGTACGGTCGAGACCATCATCCGTCACATGCCGGGCCGCCGGATCACGCTGCCCGACGGCACCAGGCTCGACGAGAGTGCGCATCCGCTCAAGCAGTTCGTCTTTGACAGGAACGGCCGGCTGTTCGTCAATGTCGGCTCGCACAGCGACGACTGCATCACGCCTGCGCCGATCACAAAGCCCTGTGCGGCGGCCGAGGGGGCCTCCGCGATGGCCGCGATCTGGCTGTTTACGCCGCAGTCAGGCGGCGTCTTCCCGGCATTGAGGCCAAACGACCCTGACCCGCCGCACACCGTCTACGCGCGTGGCCTGCGCAACTCGATGGCGCTGGCGCTGCATCCGAATTTCCCCGATGCCGGCTATGCCTTCCTGCAAGGCGAGAACGGCCGCGACCTGCCCGACATCTTCAAGCCCAACGAGGAGATCAACGCGATCGAGCAGGGCAGGCACTATGGCTGGCCCTATTGCTACGACCTGTCGACGCCGAGCCCCGAGTTCAGGAGCGTGCTGCAATCCGGGACCTACAAGTCGCTCTGCACGGCCAATGCGCTCTACAAGCCGCCGTTCTCGCTGCTGCCGCCGCACGGCGCCCCGCTCGCGATGCTCTATTATCACGGCGCGAAATTCCCGGAGCTCGAGGGCAAGCTGCTGGTGGGCCTGCATGGCTATCGCCCGACCGGCAGCCGTGTGCTCGCCTACGATGTCGACGACCACGGTTTTCCCAGGCCGAGCCCGGCGCCAGTGCGCTACCATGTCAGCTGCGCGGCTGATCCGACCCACAGCTTCCAGACCGACGCCGGCGAGGTCGCTGCCGCGTCGTTCGAGGAGCTGATTGCAGGCTGGCACCGCGTCAACGGCGCGCGGCCGCAAGGCGCGCCGGTCGGCATGACGGTCGCCGAGGACGGCGCGATCTGGCTGGTCGAGGACAAGAACCAGACGGTGATCCGCATCGACCGTGCCGCGGGCGACGCGCCTCAGCCGCTGCCCTGCGACACGCGCAGCCAGGCGATGATCGACCAGCTCGCGGCCTTCATCGCCAGGGACGCGCAGAACAGCGTTCGCCTCACCACGCTGCGCAAGGGCCTCGTCGAGAAGCATTGCCTCGGCTGCCATTCGGATTTCGGCCTGAAGGCAGGACAGTCGGAAGCGGAGAAGGATGCGACGGTGCTCCGCTTCATGCTGTCGCAGGACGGCTGGATCTATCCGGGCGACCCCGATTCCGGCAGGCTGCGGACGCGCCTTCGCGGTCTCGGCGCCGAGAAGCTGATGCCGCCGGGCGGCGAAAGCCTGCCGAAGACCGAGCCCGGTTACGCACGCCTGCTCGATACCGCTGACCTGCTCGTTGCCAGAATGGTTCCGGGAACGCGGATGCGGATCAAGGCCGGTCCGCCGCAACGCAGGTTCTTTGGCAAAACCAACAAGGAATGCGGCGAAATACCGGCTGCCAAGGTCGTTGTCGTGACACAAAGGAGCGCTGTAGACAAACCCGGCTTCAGCCGATTCTTCCGGCCGGCCGATCCCTATCTGAATGGCGAGTGCACCGACGACGATGGCTATTACATCCGGCAGGAATTTCTGGTGCCTGTGCAGTAGCATCTTGCTCATCGCGGCGCCGTCCGCTGCTGCCGAAACCAAGCTTTTCGACAGCGTGCAGGTCACGCCCGCCAGCGAATACACTTTCGGCATCGAAGGACCCGCCGCCGATCTCGACGGCAATTTGTTCGTCGTCAATCTCGGCAAGGCCGGCACCATCGGCAAGCTGCCTGCGGGCGCTGCGGCTTCGGAGCTGTTCACGACGCTCCCCGAAGGCAGCGTCGGCAACGCGATCCGTTTCGATCGGAGCGGCGCGATGTTCATTGCCGATTACAAGAAGCACAACATCTTCACCATTGCGAAGGGAAGCACCGAACCTGCAGTCTGGTTTCACTCCGACGAGATGAACCAGCCCAACGACATCACGGTCGCGCGCGACGGCACGGTCTATGCGAGCGATCCGAACTGGAAGGGTCGCGAGGGCCACATCTGGCGCATCGCGAAAGCCGCCGACGGAACGGTGCAGGGGCAGGTGATGACGGCGCCCCGCGCGATGGGCACCACCAACGGCATCGATCTCAGCCCCGATGGCAAGACGCTTTATGTTGGGGAGTCCAGCTCAGGCCAGATCTGGTCCTATACGATCAGCGGCAACGAGCTCACCGGCGCAAAGCTGGTGAAGTCGTTTCAGCCCGACACCGTCGACGGGCTGCGCACCGACGTTGCCGGTCGCCTCTACGTCGCGCGCATCCTCAAGGGCACGATCGCGCTGATGAAACCCACTGGCGCGGTCGAGCGCGAGATCGCGCTGAAGGGCAAGGAGCCGACCAACCTCGCCTTCGGCGGCAGCGACGGCAAGACCGTCTTCGTCACGCAGCGTCAGGGCGGCTTTGTCGAAGCCTTCCGTACCGATCAGCCGGGCCGCGAGCACTGCCTCCAGCGCGGGCGCTGCTGAGCATCAGGCGCGATCTGCTTGCGACGCAGAGCGGTGCGACAGAGGCGGCATTCTTCTTGCTTGCATCTGGCCGCCGCAGCGATCAAGAATCTGTGGCACCGTCAAAGCGACCACGGAGTGTTTGAGTGAAAGCCGTCCATACCGAACTGCACCGCAGCCATGATCCGCAATTCTTCCTGGTTCGCGGTGTCGTCAAGCGCACCACCGAGCAGCCCGAGCGCGCCGACCGCCTGCTCAAGGGGTTGAAGGACGGCAAGCATCAACTGGTCGAGCCGACGACATTCGGGCAGGGACCCCGCGCGCGCATCCACAGTCCGGAATATCTGTCGTTTCTGAGCGAGGCCTGGGACGCCTGGACCGCGCTCGGCGATTCCGGCCCCGAGATGATCGGCAACATCCATCCCGTGCGGCATGCCGCGACCTATCCGACCCACATCGTCGGCAAGCTCGGCTGGCACACGGCCGACACCGCAGCGCCGATCGGCCCGGGCACCTGGGCCGCGGCCTGTGCTGCGACGGATGCTGCGGTCACCGCCGCGCAGATGGTGATGGATGGCGAGGACGCGACCTACGCGCTCTGCCGTCCGCCCGGCCATCACGCCTATCGCGACATGGCCGGCGGCTTCTGCTTTCTCAACAACAGCGCGATTGCAGCCGCGCATCTGCGGCTCAAGCACGAGCGCGTCGTGATCCTCGACGTCGACGTCCACCACGGCAACGGCACGCAAGGCATCTTTTATGCGCGGCCGGACGTGTACACGGTGTCGATCCATGCCGATCCTGTCGCATATTATCCTTATGTCTGGGGCTATGCGCACGAGCGCGGCGAAGGCCCGGGCCTCGGCACCAATCTCAACATCCCGCTGGCGATCGGCACCGGCGACGACGGCTACATCCAGGCGATGGATGTCGCGCGCAAGGCGATCGAGTCCTTTGCTCCCGGCGCCCTCGTCATCGCGCTCGGCCTCGATGCCTCCGAGCACGATCCACTGAAGGGCCTTGCCGTTACCACGCCGGGTTTCCGCCGTATCGGCCAGGCCATCGCCAGGATGGGCCTGCCGACCGTGTTCGTGCAGGAGGGCGGCTATCTCTCGGATATCCTGGGTGCGAACCTGACCTCGGTGCTGGCAGGGTTTGAAGAAGCGCGGTGATATCTTCGCCTCTCCCCGCGTGCGGGGAGAGGCCGGAATTTGCGACAGCAAATTCCGGGTGAGGGGGACTCTCCGCGAGTCCGACTGTCACAGCCCTCGCGGAGAGCCCCCTCACCCCGCAAGCGGGGAGAGAGGGAAAACTCAGAACATCCCGCTCGCCGCAAGCGCCTTGCAGACGTGCTGCATCTCGGCCTCGTCCGCGACCATGTCGAGCATGATCGTGGTCAGGCCCTTCGCCGCGAAATCCTTCAGCTTCGCGCCGATCTCGGCATAGCTGCCGACGAGATAGGGGCAGTCGGCCTGGAAGGTCAGGAACGGCAGCAGCCAATAGCCATTGTCCGCGAGCTCGCCGCTTTGCCCCTCGTACAGCCGCCGCTTCCACACGGAGTCGCTGTTCTCCACGGTGAGCGCGAGCAGCTCGCGATCATCGGGATTGTCGCGAAAGCGCGCCCTGGCCGCCTGCCGCGCCTCGTCGCGGCTCTCGCGCGCGAAAATGCCGAAATTCATGCCTGATACATCGAGCCCGCGATCGAGGTCCGGCGGCAACATCTGCATCTTGATGCAGCCGGTCTCCTTCGCCACGCGCTGTGCCGCCTCGGACTGGCCCGCGATCAGAAATTCCGGCATCAGCTCCGCGGGCAGGCGGGGGCGCAGTTGCAGGTTGCTCGCACGGTAGAACCGGCCCGCGACATTCACCGGCCGCGGGCTTGAGAGCAACTGGCGCATCAGCGCGACGAATTCGCCGAGACGGACGTAGCGGTTCGCATGGGACTGGTCGTCGCCGAGGCCATGCAAGTCGCTGACCGCGGTGCCCGTGATCATGTTGAGATAGACCTTGCGGCCGTAGAACTGCGCGAAGGAGGAGACGAATTTGGCTGCCGTGAACGGGTGCATGTAGATGGGGTTGACGGCGATCAGCGGCGAAGATCGCGTCGTCCCTGCCATGATGTGCTGGGCCATTGCCCAGGGCTCGACGAACACGTCGTTGCCTTCGAACAGCAGAATGCCTTCGAAGCCGTTGCTGTCGGCGAACTGCGCCACCCGCATCAGCTCGCCGACATATGTCCTGGGGTCGCGGTTGCGCGAGATCGCGGGGAAGACGCGCAGCCGCGAGGTCGTCATTCAGCCGCTTCCTGGAGCGGCCAGGCGTTGCGGCTGATGGGAAGGCCGCCGTCCGCACGGGAGCCGTCGGCAATCGCGAGGCGATGCGAGGGGGAGGGCGAGCACAGCGAGAAGCGCCATCCCGACGGATCGTCGGCGATGTCGGGTTTGAAGCTGATCTCGATGGCCTCGCGCGACACCTGCATCGCGAAGGCGTCGAGCGGCAAATTGAGGCCAAAGCCCCTGGCCTTCAGATAGGCCTCCTTGAGCGTCCAATAGTCGAAGAAGCGCTCGATCGCCGCCGGCTCCGGCAGGCTGCGCAGCGTTTCGACCTCCTCCGGCGCAAAGAAACGATTCGCGGTGGAGAGCGGGGCGACACGCCGCGACACGGTTTCGACGTCGACGCCGACGGCCTCATGCCCGGACACGACGCAGGCGACGCAGCCATCGGCATGCGACAGGCTGAAATGCAGCGCGATCGAGGTCGCGGGCGCAGCGACAAACGGTCGCCCGTAGCGGCCGGCCCCAAAAGACCAGTCGGAGGGAGCGACGTTGGGCGCGACCCGCGACAGTGCCAGGCGCAGCATGGCATGCGCGAAAATATATTGCCGCCGATGCCGCTCGAACACGAAGCGGTCGGCGCGGACTCGTTCGTCGACCGAGAGCAGGCGCCGGCACGCATCGGCCGCGCCCGGCGCGTCAATAGTCTCGATCAGTCCGACAAACAGTTCAATTCTGTCGTCTGCCATCAATCAGGCCCATGGCGTCAGGCGGAGGCCAAATCCCCCGGTCCTGACGGAAGAATCAATTGAGCAAGAACCAACTGAGCGGAGCGTTGTTATCGGTCCACCCGGGCGAATTCTTGTCGATTTGCAGGCCGGTTTACGAGCTCAAGCTTGTGCGAGACCCCAACTCGCAGGCGAGCGGCCCGTTTTCCGAAAGATTCGTGCGGCGTCCCGGCCGACGAGTCTTACTTTTTCTTCTTGGCCTTCTTCGAGCCGCCCAGCATGGAAAGGCTGGCGTCGACGTCCTTCAGCGCGGACTGGAGCTTCTTCTTCTCGTCGGTCAGCAGCTTTTGCAGGGCCTTGCGGTCCTTGTCGCTCAACGAGGTGCCCTTGGTAAATTTGATGAAACCCATAACACTCCCCCGGATCAAAATAATCGTCCAAATCGAAACGCGAGAATAATCTTGCGCGCTGGCGCCAAATAATCAAGATGCAACTTGGTCATTCACAGCTTTGACGAGTGAACCTGTATTCGCCCGTGCTGTACAGGCGGTCAAGCAGCCCTGCGATCGAGCAATCGGTCGAGCGGCGTGTTTGGTTGGGCGGCGGCGGCCCCCAGCAGCGCGACGAAATCCTCCATCCACTCGCCGACCATACGGGCCTCGAGCAGTTCGCCCTTGTAATTGCATGAACCGGTGATTCCGGTCGGGCGCTCCTTGAGCATCAGCGACAGCCAGGTCTGGTCGATCGGCAGCACCGGCTGCCCCTCGCGCGCGATGTTTCCGATCGATTGCACCGCAATCTCCGGCAGGTCGAGCGGCTGGCGCAGCGGATTTTGCAGCGTGAAATAGACTTGGAGCAGCGCGGCCGGGTCGATCCCCTGCTGCTCCAGATGGTCGGCCAGCATGTTGAACGGCAGCTCCTGCCGCGCATGCGCATCGAGCACGCTCTGGCGCACGCGGACCAAGGCTTGGGCGAACGACAGATCCGGCGTGATTTTCGTGCGGACGATCACCGTATTCTCGAACGGGCCGACGATTCGGTCGGTGTCCGGCTGGGCGCGATTGGCCATCGCGGTGGCGACCGAGATGTCGGTACGGCCGGTCCGTGCCAGCAGCAGGGCCTTCAGGCCGGTGAGCAGGCACATGAACAGCGTGGCGTTATGCTGACCGGCGAACGCCGTGAGCCGCGCGATCAGGTCGGGTTCGAGCCTGAGCTGATGGTGACCGGTGGACGCGCCCGGGTTCGCGTCGCCGTCGAAGATTGGGGCCGCGCCGCGCAGATTCTCCGTCCAGTCGGCGGCCTGGCGGCGGGCGGCGTCGGTGCCGCACCACCAGCGCTGCCAGCGTGCGACGTCCGAAAAGGCCGGCGGCAGCTTCGGCAGCGGCGCCGAGGGACGTCCGGCCAGCGCCGCATAGCGGCTCGACAATTCCTCGAACAGCACGCCGATCGACCAGCCGTCGGCAACGGCATGATGCAGCGTCAGCAGCAGCACGTGATCGTCGGCATGGAGCTGCAACAGCCGTGCCCGCAACAGCGGCGGCCGCGCGGTGTCGAACGGGGTGTAGGTCTCCTGCTCGATCAGGAGATCGATCTTCCTGAGTTCGAGCGCCTGGCGCCGCTTGTTGTTGTGCGGCCGCCCGTCGCCAATGACCTCGACGGTGAGGACCGGCCCGAGTTCGCTGGGTGTGGCGATGCGGCTGACCGGCTCCCCGCCGCTCCAGCCGAACGCGGTCCGCAGCGATTCGTGGCGACGCACGATGTCGCCGAACGCCTGGGCGAGGGTGGCCGGATCGAGCGGGCCCTGGAGGCGGAAGGCGAAGGGCAGGTTGAACAGCGGCAGCCCCGGCAGGCTCTGCTCGATGCGAATCATCTGGTCCTGCGCGATCGAGAGCGTTGGAGGGCCGTTTTCAGCCAGCCTTGTTTCAGTGAGTCTTGGCAGGCTTGCAGCAGGCTTGTGCGGCTTCGCC
The DNA here is from genome assembly GCF_038965675.1 of Bradyrhizobium sp. B039. Taxonomy (NCBI): domain Bacteria; kingdom Pseudomonadati; phylum Pseudomonadota; class Alphaproteobacteria; order Hyphomicrobiales; family Nitrobacteraceae; genus Bradyrhizobium; species Bradyrhizobium sp. B039. Next base: position 7,216,515 of record NZ_CP152416.1, on the reverse strand, counting down.
GCCACGGCCTCGTCGACCCGCCGGGCAAGTTCCTCGATCGTCGGCGCCTCGAAGATGGTCTTGATCGGCAGCGAGACGCCGAGCGCGCGGGCGACGCGCGCCATCGCCTGGCCCGCCAGCAGCGAATGGCCGCCGAGATCGAAGAAATTGTCGGTGACACTGAGGTTCTCGACCTTCAGCAGATCGATCCAGATATCCGAGAGCACCTTTTCGGTGAAACGCCGCGCCGGCACGGCCGCATCCGGCTCGGATGCCTCTTGCTGTGCGGGTGCCAGCAGCATGGACCGGTCGATCTTACCATGGGCGTTGAGCGGCACCTGATCCATGAATAGGAATGCGGACGGGATGGCATGGCCGGGCAGTCGGCTCTTCAGGAAGTCGCGCAACTCGCTGGCGCTGACCCGGCTGCCGGGCCTTGCGACGATATGGGCGATCAGCCTGACGTCGCCGCTGGCCTCGCGGCGCGGCTCGACGATGCCGGCGCGCACACTCGGATGGTCAGCCAGCGCATTCTCGATCTCCTTGAGCTCGATGCGGTAGCCGCGGACCTTGACCTGATGGTCGGCGCGGCCGAGGCACTCGATCGTCCCGTCGGCGCGGCGGCGGGCGAGGTCGCCGGTCCGGTACAGCCGGCTAGCGGCCTGGCGCAAGAACGAATCGGGCAGGAAACGTTGCTTGTTCTGCGCGGGATCGTTGATATAGCCGCGGCCGACGCCCGCGCCGCCGATGCAGAGCTCGCCGGTCACGCCGACCGGCTGCGGCTCAAGGTTTGCGTCGAGCACGTAGAGCTGGGTGTTCGGCAGCGGCGCGCCGACCGGAACGTTGCTCGTCGCGGTCGCGGGCGGCTTGGTCAGGCGATGCAGGGAGACGTCGTCGGAACATTCCGATGCGCCATAGGCATTGATCAGCGGCACTTTCGGGCAGCGGGCGAACCAGGCGCGGCAGAGGTCGACCGGCAGCGGCTCGCCGGTCGAGATCAGGAGGCGGAGCCTCGCGAAGGCGCGCAGGATCGGCGCTTCGTCCATGCGATCGACGATCACGCGCAGCAGCGACGGGACGATCTCGAGCACGGTGATACCTTCGCGCTCGATCTCCCGCGCGAGCAGGATCGGGTCCTGCACGATCGCGTTGCCGCAGACATGCACGCGCGCGCCGACCATCGGCGCGGCGAGGAACTGCCAGACCGAGATGACGAAGCTTTGCGGCGCGGTTTGCGCGATCACGTCCCTGGCCGACAGCTTCAGCTCGGAAATCAGCGACGCCAGATGGTTCGACAGCCCGCGCTGCTCGATCATGACGCCTTTCGGCGCGCCGGAGGAGCCGGACGTATAGATGAGATAGGCGAGGCTGGATGCCGCGCGCCGCGCGGCGCGGGCCGGCTTGGTCGCCCGCGGCGCGATCGCGTCGTCGAGCTCGGCCACCTGGATGCGCTCGACCAACGGCTCGAGCAGTGCCTCGACCATGGCCGATTGGGCACGCCCGATCAGCAGCACGCGGGCGCAGCTCGATCCGAGAATGGTCGCAAGCCGCGCCGGCGGCTGGTCGGGATCGAGGTTCAGGAAGGCCGCGCCCACGCGTTGCACCGCGATCATTGCGGCGAGCAGATCGGGTCCGCGCTCCGCGAGCAAGGCGACCACGCTCTCGGCACCGACGCCTTCGCGGGCCAGCCAGCGCGCGGCCGCCTGGCTGCGCCGGGCCAGCTCGCGATAGCTCAGCGATGTGTGTCCGTCCGACACCGCAACAGCGTTCGGCGTTGTCCTGGCCTGACGGTCGAAGCGTTCGCTCAAATTGCCGCGCGTGGTGAAATTGGCCGGCACGCCGTGGCCCTTCGCCAGCAGTTGCCGGCGTTCGGCTTCGGTCAGCAGCGGCAGGCGCGAGATGCGCTGTTCCGGATTGGCGATGACGGCCTTGAGCAGGGTCTTGAATTGAGCAGCCATGTCTTCGATCGTGGCCGCATCGAACAGATCGGTGGCGTACTCGAAGAACCCGGTGAATCGGCCGTCGGCCTCGACCAGCTCGAGCGTGATGTCGAAGCGCGCCACTTTTGGATCGACCTCCAGCCGCCGCGTCGACAGACCCGGAAAGCGTGCCGCCTCGATCGAGGCGTTCTGGAGGATGAACATGATCCGGAACAGCGGATTGCCGTCGCTCCGGCGTGCGATCTGCAACGCACGCAGCACCTCCTCGATCGGGAGATCCTGATTGCGGTAGGCATCCAGCGTGACCTGGCGCACCCGCCGCAACATCTCTCCGAAGCTGGGATCGCCGCCGAAATCGTTGCGCAGGATCAGGGTGTTGGCGAACAGCCCGATCAGACGCTCGCTCTCGATCTGGTTGCGGTTGGCGATCAGCGATCCGGTCGCGACATCCTCATGCGAGGTGTGACGGAATAGCAGGCACTGAAACACCGCGAGCAGGATCATGAAGGGCGTGACGCCCTGGTCCTGGCTCAGCGCGCGGACGTCGCCCGAGAGGGCCCTGGAGAATTCGAAATAGTGACGGGCGCCGTGACCGCTCCAGATCTCAGGCCGTGGCCGGTCGGTCCGCAGCGGCAGCGTGGTGACGCCGTCGAGCTGCGTCCGCCAGTAATCGAGCTGTTCTTTCGCCGCCGGCGTTCGCGCCCAGCTCTGCTGCCACAGTGCGAAGTCGCGGTACTGGAAAGTGGGCGAGGGCCGCGCTGCCACGCCCTTCTTGCGTGCCGCGGCATAATGGGCGGCGAGCTCCTCCCAGAACAGCCGCTGCGACCAGCCATCGGTGACGAGGTGATGCAAATTGACCACCAGCGCGTGGCTGGATTTGTCGAACGACAGCAGCGTGACCTTCAGTGGCGGCTCGTGCGCCAGGTCGAACGGATATTGCGCGAGCTTGAGCGTCTCGCGCCGGACGACCGCGACCTGGTTGTCCGCAGGGCAGGGCTTGAGCTTGATCCGCTCGAATTTTGGCGGCGATTGCAGCACAAGCTGCGCCGGCTCGCCCTGCCGTTCGACGAAGACCGAACGCAGCGCCTCATGGCGGGCGCAGATCGCGGTGAGGCTCGCAGAAAGCGCGGCGACGTCGACCAGGCCTTTGAGGAGCGCGACTTCGACGACATTATAGTTGTAGCGGGTCGGATCGAGCCGCGAGAGCAGGTACATCCGCTGCTGCTGGTACGACAGCGGCGCGTCCGCTGTCGCAGCTCCGGCCCGGCGCCAGGCCGGCAGCGCCGCTTCGCGATGGGTTGCGGCGGTCTCCAGCCGGGTCGCAAGCGCGGCGACCGTAGCGCAGTCGAAGATGTCCTCGAACGAGAAGTCGACGTTGAAGCGTTCGCGCAGGCGCGAGCGCATCTGCGTCACCGCGAGCGAGTCCGCGCCGAGCGCGAAGACGTCCTGATCGATGCCGACCTGCGGCAGCTCCAGCAGACCGGCCCAGATCTCCGCGAGCTGCGTCTCCAGCGTGGTGCGCGGCAGGCGCGCCGCATCGGCGTCCTCCGCCGTCGCGATCAGATCAGCCAGTGCGTTGCGCTTGACCTTGCCGCTGGCGCCCTTCGGCAGCGCCGCCACGCTGCGGATCAGACTCGGCACCTTGTAGGCCGCGAGACGCTTTCGCGCGAACTTGCGCAACTGGTCCGAGGTCGCCTCGGAATTCGCTAGCAACACCACGACGGCGGCGACGTTCTCGCCGAGCTTTGGGTGCGGAACGGCAAAGACGCCGGCCTCCAGCACTGCCGGATGGCTGAGCAGGACCTCTTCCACCTCGAGCGGCGAGATCTTCTGCCCGCCGCGATTGATGACGTCCTTGATGCGGCCGACGATGAAGAGATAGCCGTCGGCATCGAGATAGCCGAGATCGCCGGTCCGGAACCAGCTGTCGCGGAAGGCGGCCTGCGTCGCCGCCTCGTCATTATAATAGCCACGGCTCATGTTCGCGCCGCGCAGCACGATCTCGCCGTGTGCGCCGCTCGCAAGCGCGCGGCCCGTCTCGTCCATGATCGCGATCTCGGGCCCCGCGGCGCGGCCGACCGATCCGAGCTTGCGCAGCTCGAACGGGTTGGCCGCGATCTGCGAGGCCGCCTCCGTCATGCCGTAGGTTTCGAGCACGGGGACGCCGAACGTCGCCTCCAGTCCGCCAAGGATCGCGGGCGCGAGCGAGGCCGAGGCCGAGCGGATCACGCGTAGCGACGAGGCCCGGGCGCGGCCCGGATCGGCTTCCGCCGCCGTCAGCAGCGCGCGATGGATGGTCGGCACCGCCGTGTACCAGGTCGGTTGCAGCTCCCGCATCCAGCCGAAGAAGGACGCGGCGTCGAAGCCGTCGGTGCAGATCACGCTGGAGCCCGCGGCGAGCGCCGTCAGCAGACCCGAGATCAAACCATGGGCGTGAAACAGCGGCAGGACGTTGAGCAGGCGATCGTGGGACGTGAGCGACAGCACGCGGCCGGCATTGGTGGCGGACAGGCAGACGTTGCGATGCGTGAGTGGCACCATTTTCGGCCGCGCCGCCGTGCCCGAGGTCAGGAGGATGAACGCATCATTGTCGCCGCGCGAGGCGCCGCTCGCGCTCGCCGGACCGACCGCCGGGCCAACGAACGCGCAGCCTCCGAGATCGTCTTGCGGCCCCGGCACGAAATCGATCACCGCGATATCGAGCGCCCTGGCGACGTCGCGACTGGCCGAGTTCATGTCGGCCCGGGTGACGAGCGCCGTCAGCTTCAATTCGCTGAAATAGCGTTGCAGCTCGTCCGCGGTCAGATCGGGATTGACGGGGACGCAGGCGCAGCTTGATGCGACCGCGATCAGTGCCAGCGCGCTGTCCGCGCCGCGCGGCAGCGCAACGGCAATCCGGTCAGCCGGCGCAATGCCGAGCCCGCGCAGCGTGCGGACCAGATCCTGCGTCCGCTCGCCGAGCGCGCCGTAGGTGAGGGCCGGCCGGCCAGGGGCGAGGAGGGCGGGCGCCGCCGGCGTCCTGCGGGCGTAGAAGTCGAGAAGGCCGCCGATATGGGAAAAGATCTTCGTTTCGCCGCTCGCGCCGACCGATCCCGCTCCGGATGCAATGTCCGACAATGCCATTCCTTTTTGATCTGATTGAGCTATTCTTCCTATGAGTTAGGGAACGCGTCCAGTCTGAGGTGAAGTTCGGGCCCCAAAATCTGTGGTTGAGGGGCCTAAAGCCCTTCGACGGAGTGATGGTCGGGCAGAATCACCATGCTGGAGAATGAGCCGGGCACGGGAGCGGAAGGCGGGCTGAAGCGCTGGCTCGAAGGCATCGGCCTTGCGCACTACTCCGATCTCTTCGCGCAGCACCGCCTCGATCTCGATGTCATGGCGGATCTCACCGAATCCGACCTGGTCGAGCTCGGATTGCCGCTTGGTGATCGCAAGCGGCTCCAGCGAGCGATGGCGGCGCTGTTCCAGGCTGAAACCGCGGAGGCGCCGGCCGCCGCGGCGCCCCCGCAGGCCCGGGCGGAGGTCGGGGCCGAACGACGTCAACTCACCACCATGTTCTGCGACATGGTGGATTCCACCTCGCTCTCGGTGCAGTTCGATCCGGAAGACGTGCGTGACTTGATCGCGAGCTTCCGCGAGACCTGCGTCCGCGTGGTCAAGCACTACGAGGGCTTTGCCGCTCGGTTCGTCGGCGACGGAATTTTGGTCTATTTCGGCTATCCGACTGCACATGAGGACGACGCCGAGCGCGCGGTGCGTGCGGGGCTCGAGATCGTGCGGGTGCTGTCGACCGCACGCGCGATCGAGCCGCGTGGCGCGCTCAGCCACTCGCCCGCCGTCCGCATCGGGATTGCGACCGGTCTCGTCGTGGTCGGCGATCTCGTGGGACAGGGCACCGAAGAGCGCGACTCCGCGGTCGGAGAAACTGTCAATCTCGCCGCGCGCCTGCAAGCGCTGGCGCCGCCCAATGGCGTGGTGATTTCGGCCTCGACGCAGTCGCTGCTGAAGGGGAAGTTCGACTACCGCAATCTCGGCGTCCATGCGCTGAAGGGCATCTCGGAGAAAACGCAGGCCTGGCATGTGGTGCGTGCCTCGCGCGTGGAGACCCGGTTTGCCGCCGCGATGGGCACGCGGCTGACGCCGCTCGTCAACCGCGAGGAGGAGATCGCGCTGCTGATGGGACGCTGGCAGCAGGTCAAGGATGGCGACGGCCAGGTCGTGGTCAAGTTCGGCGAGCCCGGCATCGGCAAGTCGCGCATCATTCAGGAGATCTTCGAGCGGATCGCAGGCGACCGCCACGGACAGGTCTCGTTCCAGTGCTCGCCCTACTACACGTCCACCGCGTTCTATCCGTTCGCCGAGCAGCTCAAATTCTCCCTCGGCCTCGACCGGGAGGATGCGTCCGCGCACTCACTGGCGAGCCTGGAGACCGCTATCGCCGCCGCCCATGGCGACATCGAGCAGGTCACGCCGCTGTTTGCCGCGCTGTTGTCCATACCGACCGGAGACCGCTATCCGCCGCTCGAACTGTCGCCGCAGCAGCAGAAGGACGCGACGGTCGTGGCGCTGGTCAATCATTTCCTCGGCCTCGCACGCGAGATGCCGCTCGTGATGGCCTTCGAGGACCTGCACTGGATCGATCCGACCTCCCGCGAGGTCATCGATCTCTTCGTCGACAAGGTGCAGAACGAGCCGATCCTCGTCATCATCACGGCGCGCTCCGAGTTCCAGCCAAGCTGGAATGCGCATTCGCACATCACCACCCTGGTGCTGAACCGCCTGAGCCGGCAGTTGCGCACGACGATGGTCGAGCGCGTCGCCGGGAGAGAGCTTCCCAAGGAGGTCGTCGAGGAGATCATCGTCAAGACCGACGGCGTGCCGTTGTTCCTGGAGGAGCTGACCAAGACCGTTCTCGAATCCAACCTGCTGACCGAGCGGCACGGGCGCTACGTGCTGTCGGGCCCGTGGCGGCAACTCGCGATCCCGGCAACCCTGACCGACTCGCTGATGGCGCGTCTCGACCGGATGGGGCCGTTCAAGCGGATCGCGCAGATCGGTGCCACCATCGGCCGCGAGTTCTCCTATGAGACGCTGCACGCAGTCGCCAATACGCCTTCGGAGCAGATCGAGGCGGCGCTCAATCACCTGGAGGAGGCGGGGCTGATCATGCGCCGCGGCCATCCGCCGGACGCGCTCTACTCCTTCAAGCATGTGATGATCCAGAACGCCGCGCATGCGAGCCTGCTGCACAGCGAGCGGCGCAAGCTGCATGCCCGCATCGTCCAGGTGCTCGCCGAGATGTATCCGGAGAAGACCGAGCGCGAGCCGGAGCTGCTCGCCCATCATCTGACCGAATCCGGCCAGAGCGAGGGTGCGGCGAGCTTCTGGCTCAAGGCCGGCAAGCAGGCGGCCAAGAGCGGCGCCAATCTCGAGGCGATCGGCCATCTGCACCGAGGCCTCAGCGTCGTGCAGGCCAATGCGCGCATGCAGGGCGCCGACGAGATGGAGCTCGAGCTGCGCATCGCGCTCGGCAACGCGCTGATCGCCGCCAAAGGCTATGCGGTGCAGGAAGTCGAGGAGAACTACGTCCGTGCGCTCGAGCTCGGCCGGCAGCTCGACGATGAGGAGAATACCTTTGCTGCCACGCGCGGGCTCTGGGTGTGCCACTTCATCCGAGCGGATCTGACGCGCGCGCACGATCTCAGCGTCGAACTTTTGAAATTCGCCAAGCGCGAGCGGCTGAGCGAGCGGACGCAGCCGGCGCAGCAGACCGGCTATCTGATCGAGGCGCATCGCGCGATCGCGATGACCATGCTCTATCGCGGGCGCTTTGCCGCCTCGCAGCATCATTTGCACCGCTGCATCAATCTCTACAGCCCCGATCTGCATTCCGACCTGATGGTGCGCCACGGCACCGATCCCGGCGTGGTCTCGCTGTCCTATCTCGGCTATCTCCTGTGGTTCCTCGGCCGGCCCGACGCGGCGCGCCAGCACAGCGAACAGGCGATCGCGAACGCCGAAAAGATCCGCCATCCCTTCACGCTCGCTTTCGCGCTGGTGTTCGGCGCCTATCTCTGCCAGCATTTGCGCGACGTCGAAGGCACGCGCGATCACGCCAACCGTGCCATGATCATCGCCACCGAGCACAATTTCCTGCACTGGAAGCAGCAGGCCGCGATCCTGCGCGGCTGGGCGCTGACCCAGCTCGGCGAGGCCGACGAGGGCCTCAGCCAGATGCGCTTCGGCCTCGACGAATATGAGGCGATGGATTCCTGGCTCGCCGGCTGCTGGTTCCGATGCCTGCTCGCGGAAGCCTACGCCAAGGTCGGCCTGCGCGACGCCGCCCTTCGCGCGCTGGACGGAGCGCTGGCGACCGCAAGGCGGACCGGCGATCACTCCTACCTTGCCGAGGTCTATCGGCTGCAAGGCGAGATCACCCTGTCGGACGGCAATCCGGCGTCGGTGCAGGAAGCGGAAGATCTGTTCGTGCTGTCGCTGGAGACCGCGCGCAAGCAGGGCGCGCTGTCCTGGGAGCTCCGCACCGCCGTCAGTCTCGCGCGCCTGTCGCACGATGCCGGCAAGGGCGAGCATGCGACGCTCCTGCTGACGCCGATCGTCGGCAAGTTCAGCGAGGGCTTCCTCACGCCGGACCTGAAGCAGGCGATGCAGCTCGTCAACGACCTTCGCGCGGACGCGTCCGTTCGGGAACGGGTCGATCCCTGACATGAGCGATCTCGCCGCCGCGCGTGCGCGCTACGTGGAAAGAATCGCAAAGCGCGAGCGGATTTCCTCCAAGCGCCTGCTCGAAGCGCTCGCCGCCGTGCCGCGCGAGGATTTTCTGGCGAGAGGGCCCTGGCGCATCAAGAGCGAGGCGGCGCGGAGCTATCGACTGACACCCGACGCCGATCCCGTTCATCTCTACGACAATGTGCTGGTCGCGATCGACGCGCGCCGCAAGCTCGACTCCGGCCTGCCGAGCCTGTGGGCGCATTTCATCGATTTGCTCGACGTCGGGGACAAGGACCGCGTGGTCCAGATCGGCTGCGGGCTTGGCTATTTCTCGGCGGTGCTGTCGAAGATCGTCGGTCCGAAGGGCAGCGTGCGTGCGATCGAATGCGACGAGCGGCTTGCAGCCCGTGCCGCGAACTTTCTTCGCGCCTATCGCAATGTCGAGGTCGTCCAGGGCGACGGGTGTGAGGACATCGGCGCGCCCGCCGACGTCATCATCGTGCATGCCGGCTTCTCGCATCCGCATCCGCTCTGGCTCCAGTCGCTCCGCCCGCGCGGCCGCCTTCTGGTGCCGCTGACCCAGCGGGACCGCGAAGGTGCCGTCATCAGGATCACGCGCAAGGGCAGGGGGTTCGAGGCCGAGCCGGTCCAGCAGGTCCGGATCTTTCCCGGCCGGGGTCGCGGCACGACCGCGCTCGACGACCGCGTCGCCGACTGGTGGCAGCGCGCCTCCGCGCTGGCGCCGCTGCGGTTTCGCGGCATCGAGCAGGGACTGCCGTCGGATGGCTGATGCTTCGTTTCATTTTACCTTGATTGCGAATGTGAGTATCCAGCGCCCCCCGGTGCGGTTATGACTGTGGCTTGATGGCCATTCGAGCACGCTCCATGCATTCCGTTGCACTGCTGACTGCCAGCTATGCCAAGGATATCGAACGCTTTTCGCTGCTCAGCGAGAGCATCGACACCTGGCTGACGGGATATACGCGGCATTATGTTCTCGTTAACGATGAGGACGTGCCGCTGTTCGAGCGGTTCGCTTCCGACAAGCGCGTCATCGTTCCGGCCTCGCGTTACCTGCCGAAATGGCTCTGGGCGCTGCCGCCGGCGCTCCAGTTCGTCAGCAAACGACGCGTCTGGCTGTCGCTGCTGTCGTCACCCGTGCACGGCTGGCACATCCAGCAGTTGCTCAAGATCGCCGGCGTCCTCAATGCGCCCGAGCAGCGCGTCTGCATCCTGGATTCGGACAATCTGTTCTTCCGTGAATTCGATGTCGGCCAATATGCCGGCGGTGAGAAGACGCCGCTGTTTGTCACGCGCGGAGGGATCGACGCCGACCACCCGTTACATGTGCTGTGGCTCCGCACCGTCGATCAGCTTCTCGGTATCAAGGGGCGCTCGTTTCCGGCAGACGACTATGTCGGCAATGCGCTGGTCTGGGACAAGGACACCGCGCGCGCGATGACCGACGCCATCAAGTCGGCGACTGGCTTCGGCTGGGCTCTCGCACTGTGCCGGAAGAAGAAGTTTTCCGAGTACCTGCTCTACGGCCACTTCGTCGCCAATTCGCCGGAGCATCTGGCAGCACATCGGGTGACGGAAGACAGCATCGCGGTCTCGCATTGGGATGACACGCGTCTCGACCGCCCGGCCATCGAGGCGATGATGCGCGCCGCCTCGCCCGGGCAGGTCGCGCTCTGCATCCAGTCCTATTCGTCGACCTCGATCGACGACATCCGCGACGTGTTCCGTCTCAGCTCGCGCGACCGTCGCGGACCGAGCCTGTCTCCCGATCATATGGGGGACGAAGCCGAGTTCGAGACGCCGAGGACGCGCTAGAACAAGCTGCCCTCAAACGTCCTTCGTGAACCTGCTGATGACGTCCATGAACGGCTTCGGCCTGAATTCGCCGTCGAGCGGCAGGGGACGGTTCGGCTGCTTGTCCGCGCGGGCGAAGGTGCCGTTGATCCAGCTGTAGCGATCCGAGAGGCCCCAGGTCAGGATCGAGCGCACCGGGCCGCTGGTCGAGATCGCGGTCAGGAGATCATCGACACGCTTGGCGACGATCTTGTCGCGCTCGGCCGGACTGCCGGTCAGCTTCTGATCGTCGACGTCGAGCTCGGTGACGAGAACTTCCAGCCCCCACGAGCGCAGCTCGGTGACGAATTCGGCGAGCCCATGGGTGTCGATCTCGAGCTCGGCATGCAGATGCGACTGCAATCCCACGGCGTGCAGCGGGACACCTTGGTCGAGCAGCTCCATGATCAGGTTGCGGTAGGCAGCGCGCTTGGCGATGAAGGAGTCCTTGGCCGACTCGATGTCGTATTCGTTGATCGCGAGCTTGACGAAGGGGTCGGCCGCGGCCGCCGTGCGGAAGGCGAGCGGGATCCAGTTGTTGCCGAGATGCTGCGTCCAGAACGTGTCGCGCCGATCTTTCTGACTTTGGGGATTGTCCGGGATCGGCTCGTTGACGACGTCCCACGACGTCAGCTCGTCCCTGTAGTAGGAGACGACGGTGCCGATGTGGTCGAGATACGCACGCTCGACGCCTTTGGCGTCCTTGATCTGCTTGGTCCAGTCTGGAATGTCGTGATACCAGGCCAGCGCATGCCCGCGCATCGTCAGATCGTTCGCCCGCGCGAAATCCAGGATCGCGTCGGCGCGCTCGAAGGCAAACGTGTGCGCGTCCGGGCGCAGCATCGGCCATTTCAGCTCGAGCACCGGCACGACCTGCGTGCAATAGGTGCTGATGGCTTCGCCAAGCCGCGGATCGGCCTGCAGGTCCCAGAGCGTTGCCGCTGCACCAAATCCCGGACGGCGCTGGGCAAGTTTCGACGCCGGCAAGGCTGACGCGGATCCGCCCGCCGCAAGCGTTGCGGCCGTGCCGAGAAGGAATTCGCGTCTGTCGAGCCTCGCCACGGCATTCCCTCGGGAACCAATGCGCCATCGTACCAAGCGGCGCCGTGCAATGCCGGGGTTTCGTCGTGTTGGGTTAACCTTTGCCGGATGTCAGGTGCGTCAACCCATGGGCCGCTGCATCGCTGTTCCAGCGCGTTCACGCGCTGGAAAGCGTCTTAAGGCGCCTGAATGATGGTCTCTTATCGGTGATCTGCGGCTCCGGTTCGAGGAAAGGACAAATTTAACGCTAACGCGCGAAATCCGCCGTGCTGCTCCATTCGCGGCCCGATTTGCAGACTTATGTGACACTCTTCGGGGATGCTGCGGCGCAGTCCGATCGCCACCCCAAGGTCCAACTGATCAACGGCCGCAAAACTCGCATGACCGCTTCCGGTCCCGTGCCCGCATGCTGAACCGCCATTTCTCCATCTACCTGGTCGCCTATATCCTGCCTGCGGCGGTGGGCTTCTTCGCGGTCACCGCCTACACGCGGCTGCTGACGCCCGCAGAGTACGGCGTCTATGTCGTCGGCATCAGCCTTGCCGGCATTCTGGGTGCGATCTTCTTCGCCTGGATCAAGCTGTCGGTGTCCCGCTATCAGGCGATGTCGGCGGAGGTGGATTTTCGCGCCACGGCGATGGTCGCCTTTGGGCTCACGGCCGCGGTGCTCTGTGCCACGACCCCGCTGGTCTTCCTGTTCCGCAGCGACGTCAGCGTCGAGCTGCTGCTCGCCAGCATGTTCGTCGCGATCATGGCCAATGCGGTCGATGTCGGCCAGGAGTTCGAGCGCGCCAAATTGCGCCCTTACCGGTTCGCGGCGATCTCGATCGTGCGCAGCGTATCGAGCGTGGGCTTCGGCCTGCTCGGGATCTGGCTCGGCTGGGGCGGCATGGGCCTGCTCGCGGCGTTCGGGCTGGGCTCGCTGACCGGCATCATCCTCAATCTCGTCGGCGACCGCACCAGGATCGCGCCTTTCCAGCGCAGCCAGTTCATGCAGCTGGCGCGCTACGGCCTGCCGCTGACGCTGGCCGGTCTCTCGGTCGCGCTGTACTCGACCTGCGACCGCCTGATCGTCGCTTATCTCCTCGGCAAGGACGCCGCCGGCATCTTTGGCGTCGCCGCCGATCTGCCGCGCCAGTTCATGGTGATGATCGCCTCCAGCGTCGCCGCGGCGACCGTGCCGCTCGTGTTCCGATCGCTGTCGGAGAAGAACAATGAGACCACGCGCGAGCGGTTGAACGAAAGTCTCGAACTGCTGCTCGTCGTCGTCGCGCCCGTCGCGATCTGGCTGGCGCTGGCGGCGGACCAGGTCGCAGGCACGCTGGTCGGCGTCGACTTCCGCGCCGGCGTGTCGGCGCTGCTGCCGACCCTGGTGCTCGCCCGCTTCTTCGGCATCGCCAATCAGTTCTACGTCCAGATCAGCTTTCAGCTCGCCGAGCGGCCGTTCATGCTGGCGGCGCAGTCCTTCCTCACGCTCGTGGTGAGCGTCGCGCTGATGTTCGCGCTGGTCGCAGGTTACGGCCTCAACGGCGCGGCGCTGGCGACGCTTGCGACCGAGGCGATCGGCCTCGTCGTCGCACTCGTCCTGATGCACCGTGCCCATCCCGTGCCGTTCGACGTCAATCGTCTCGCCGGCGTTGCCGCCTCCGCCGCAGCCATGGCGGCTGCGATCCTCGTCGCGCGATCGCAGGTCGACGGCACCGGGCTCGTCGCGCTGATCATCGTGAGCCTTGCGGGCGGTTTCGCTTACGCCGCCGCGGCGTGGCTTCTCAATGTCGCGAACGTGCGAACGCTGTCGTTGCGTGTTCTGCGCACCTTCAACCGGAAGGCGCTGGGCGTCTAGCCGGAGCTGACGAGGCAACCGGGCCGGGCTCCAGGCGGCGGGAACTTTGCTCGAGCGAGCAATATTGACCAGTAACTTCGGCCCCGGCGGCTCATGCTGGCTGTATCACCGCCCCTTATCGGCATCTATCGGTGACTGAGAGTGCTGTAACGCTCCCGCCTGATCTCGAGGGCGCATCGCATGCATTTGCAACATTCCCACTCATTCGGTTCGTCACTTGCATCAGACCGGCGGCCGCGCTGTCCCAGGTGCGGCGAACCCATGAGCTTGGTGAGGATCCCCGGCTCATCCGCCTTTGACATCGGAACGTTCGCGTGCGCCTGCCATCACATTCGTGCTGCCGCAGTCGAAACCGATCCGATGAGATCGGCCGCGGCCCTCTGGCTCGCCAGTCACGATTTGAGGCCACCGACCTGAGCGGGTGCCCCCGAATGGAGGACCTGGAAGACTTCATCCACCTCGAAAACCTCAAAATCCTCAGACGGCAGATCGATCTGGCCAAAGACGACGTCCGGCGGCAATGGCTCATGATACGTCTGGCCGAGGAGGAGGCGAAAGGCCGGGTTGCGACCCGATAGGCGGTCGCCGGCGTACCGCCAAAGGGCCGTCGATGGGAGATGTGTGGTGAGCGGATACATATTCAACAACAGGGGAATCCGCGCCGGGGTTCTGAACGGCACATCGATCTTCGACCTCACCGGCAAGAAAGTCTACGATCTCCGGGGGAACAATATCTATCGTCTCTCGGGCGAGTTGGTCGGCCATACGCTCGACGCGTCGGGTGCTGACAAGCGTCTGGACCGCGACAGCGAAGCGCTGCTCTCCGTCCTGCGAGCACCGGAGCCTGACGAGCCCGAGAACCGTCCCGCTCCGCAAAGGCAGCCATCTGACAGCTTTGCGGAAGCAATACGTCTGCGCCGGCAGGTCTCGGACACCCCGTCCGATCGTCCCAAGAAAGGATGATCCTGCATTCCGAGAGCTTCACGAACACTTCGCACAGGCCCGCAACGACACCCGATGCGGGCCAGGTCACGCCGAAAATCTATTGCAGCGGCGACCGCATCCCGGTCGCAGCATCGTAGACCAGGATTTGCAGCATTGGGAATCTGCCGAGCAACTCGGCGCCGGCTTCTCGGGCAGCAGTTTCGCTGTCGTAACGGGTCTTGAAGTGGCCATCGACCACAAGCGTGAAGCCATCGGCCGGTGCGACATCAGCCCTTTGAATGATTCTCGGCGCGATCTCGTCGACGTGCGCGGTCGGCTTTTTCATGGGGTACCTTCATATCGTTGCAGGAGGCGGCTCGAGGCGTTCTTGCCCCCAACTGTCTCAGTCGTCCCTCACGATCTCAGGCTTGTCATACAAGACCGCGTTCAGGAGGGAACTGTGAACCTCGATCTTGCCGTTGTAGGTGATAAAGCCGAGCTTGCGAAATTTGTTCATGAAAAAGCTGACGCGTGAGCGGGTCGTCCCGATCATCTCTGCGAGCGTCTCCTGACTGACCTGCGCCGTGATGGGCTGCGTGGCGCCATCCTTGCCAAAATTCGCCAGGAGCAGGAGAAGACGCGCAAGCCGCTTCTCGCTCGAATTGAACAACTGGTCGATCAGGTCTTCTTCGATGCGGCTGTTTCGACTGAGCAGATACTCCATGAACAACTCGGAGAACTTTGGCTCGCCCTTGAGTATCGCAAGCATAGCCGATTTCGCGATCGACGTGACCAGGCATTGCTCCATCGCCACCGTTGTCGAAATCCGCAAGGGATGGCCGTTCAGGCAACCTTCGCCGAAGAATTGTCCGGGCTCCATGATTCCGACCACGGCTTCCTTGCCCTGCTCGGAGACGACGAGAACCTTGATCCTGCCCTTCTGGATGTAGAAAACCGTGTCCGCGGCGTCGCCCTGCGAGAACACGACCTGGTTCTTGTCGAATTTCAGTATGGCTTTGCCCTCGCCGACCTTGGCGAGAAAGAGTTTTGGATCGAACGAGCTTTTCGCCGCTTTTAGCATAACGTCGTCAAGAACCTGATGGAGGGGGCTTCAGTTTAGCAGGGCCGGGGCCGGGCGCGTTAGGCAAATCTTGCGTCCGCCTTCGGGCCCCCCGGTGATCCCGGCCAGGCAATTGTGGCGGCGGCCTCGGCCGGCTCGCCATACGGCTCGCCTGCGCTCTCAATGCCGTACGACCGTCTGATGCCGGTCCTTCATGAGTGCGGCATCCAGCTCCGTTTGGCTGACCGAGTAGAACTGGATCAGTAATTGGGGGGCAGACCTCGCGGGCGGCTGAAGCAGCGTCGCCACGCGCCGATAGGCGATCCTCGACAACCCTTCGATCTGCTCGTCGTCAGTGACGACGACATATTCACCGGCGGGCTGAGTGCCCTCCAGGCCCTGAAGGACGAAGGGATTGGCGAACGAAACGGTGGTCCGTGTTGTTCTGATAGTCAAGGTGAGATCTCCTGGACGAACTGCAGAGGCGTCAGCCGCGCCACTTGTCGACCCCTCTTCGTGCCGGTCGAGGGACGGCCATCAGAGAGCCTATCGGTTGGCTCGCTCTGCTGCAGAGCAAAATTGCTCAGCTTTGAAGGAATGGTCCGCAACTGATCCTGAGCCGCGCGCCGATCATACGATCGGCATCTGAGCAGTTTTGCACATCATCCGCCCTTGCCCGGGTCTAGTCTGACGGGTGACGGAACACTGCTTGGTCGTCCGTTGGTGAGGTGAAAATGAACATATCTGGTGAAAGCCTTCTCGTCATATTGGCTGTGGGCATCGCGGCCGGTTGGCTTGCGGGCCAGATCGTCATGGGTACGGGCTTGGGCCTGGTCGGCGATCTCGTCGTGGGAATAGCGGGCGCCTTCATCGCGAGCTGGTTATTTCCGCAGCTGGGAATCCATCTCGGTTCGGGGATCGTCTCGCAGATCATCGACGCCGCGGTCGGCGCGGTCTTGCTGCTCATGATCATCGGGCTCGTCCGCGGACGAAGCCGATGGGGCGGAAGCTGGGGCGGCGTTTGGCGCAAACGCTGGTAGGCGGGCATCGTGAGAGTCTGCCTGGAACGAACGTCGCCGGGACTACTTGGTGATGGCGACCGGATATGATGCCCACTCATCATACCCGATGAATGGCGGCCCCGGTTCGCACCCCCGTGCTGGGGCCGCTTCCTTGAGCGTTCCCCTTCAGCTGCTATTTGGCTGATCTCATCGGGTCGTCCATGGATATCTTGTGGACGTTCCCGCATTTGGCACATTCGAAGATTCGAAGATTGGGACCGTCGCAGCTTGCCCCGACGTGGATCAGCATCATGCGGCTCTGGCAGGCCGGGCAGAGTGGCCGGGGTATCGGAATCAGCGTCGGTTCTGGACGAGCATAGACCTCGGACATATGAAGCTCCTGCCCATATGGCGGGGTACGCTGTACCCGAAGCCGCCGCCGATGACAGCCGATTCGCCGGCTGCGTCATGGCCAGCATGCCGCGCTCGCGTGTCAGCTTCAGTTCAATATTGCTCACATTGCCGGAAAATCGCCGGCCGGTCGGTGAACATCTCCGACCTGCGTCCCTTCCCATCTCAGTCGCGGTGTGTCATGGGGGGCAGGCCAATTCGGCGGGACGCCGGCTCCCGGCGTGAGCAATATTGCTCAGCAGGACATCCAGGCTCGGATCAATATGAGTGCGTGCGGGGCAGGACCTCAGAACTGCTGCCGGAGGCGTCCGTGGGCGATAACGATACTTCTTCGGCGGACATCGGGAACAGACCAGAAATGACTGAGAGAACGCCGGAGATCCGCGCGACGGCGCGGATGCTCGCCCGCTACCGCGAGCCCGACAGTGCGCGCGGTGTCCTCGAGCTGGCGATCACGGCGGTGCCGCTTGTCATCATCTGGGTTTTGATCTGGGCCGCTCTTGACCACGGCTATTGGTTTGCCCTGCTGCTCGAGGTGCCCGCGGCGGGTTTGCTGGTCCGTCTCTTCATGATCCAGCACGATTGCGGACATGGCTCGTTCTTCCGCGGCCGCGTTGCGAACGATTGGGTCGGCCGCGCCATCGGCGTGATGACACTGACGCCATACGATTACTGGCGACATAACCATGCACGCCACCATGCGAACTCCGGCAATCTCGATCACAGGGGCTCGGGCGACATCGATACGTTGACCGTGCGCGAGTTTCGCGACCAGCCCCTATGGGGTCGGATGCTGTACCGTTTGTATCGCCATCCCCTCGTGATGTTTGGCGTCGGTCCCTCGTATTTGTTCATCTTGAAGCATCGCTTGCCGGTCGGGCTGATGCGCGGTGGCTGGAAGCCCTGGCTGAGCACAATGGGCACGAACGTCGCGATCGCGGTTCTCGTCGGCGCGATGATCCGGCTGGTCGGCTATGGGCCGTTCCTGCTGGTTCACCTGCCGATCATCGTTCTGGCGGCGTCTATCGGTGTCTGGCTGTTCTATGTCCAGCACCAATTCGAGCACACCCACTGGTCCCACGACGACAACTGGAATTTTCACGACGCTGCGCTGTACGGCAGCTCGCACTACCAATTGCCGGGTGTCTTGCGATGGTTCACGGCGAATATCGGCGTCCACCACATCCATCATTTGTGCAGTCGAATTCCCTGCTATCGCCTGCCGGACGTGTTGCGGGACCATCCGCAGCTCGCCGGCGTCGGACGGATTACGCTGCTCCAGAGCTTGCGGACCGTGCGGCTGACCTTGTGGGATGAGGAGCGCTTGCGGCTTGTCTCCTTTGGAGAGGCAGCCTTGACCTCAACCGCCTCGCCGGCGGCCGCCTCGCGGCGAGGCCGCTGAGGGTCGTGAAGGTGCGCGCCCCGCAGTGGTGTTTACTGCCGAGGTTCGGCCGGAAGGTGCCGGGCGTTTAGCCACCATTCTCAACCAAAGCCTGCCGGTTCAAAGAATATAGGCCGGTTTGCGCCGCACCGTTGTGATCCGGGTCGTGATCGCCGCGGCGCTCCACCGCAACGGGGGGAAAACCGGCGGATCCGCCCCCTCCAAGGCGGACATTCTGCCGCAGCGATCGCCGCCAGCCTCGGACCAGCCTTGGCCGGGAGCCACCCTTCCGCCCGCGCGAGCCGTCGTATATGAGAGATTTGTCGTTGGAACGTGCCGAATATCGCCACAGACGGAACGTATGGCGGCTGCGATTTCTTAATCCAAAGATCGCAATCTGAGACCTAATCGACATGAGCGCGGACTGGCATTTCGACCGGGGCATGGCATGAAAAACCGACTGACGACGGCGCAATCCACCCTGGCGATGCGGCGTTGGGCCCCTCCCGGCAGGATCGCGCTTGCGGCGTTGGCCGTGCTTGCCGTGGTGAACCCGGCGGCCGCGGCCAAGCAGGCGCGCCAGCCGGCCGAGGCGGTGGCGCCGCGCGAGGCCGGCGAGCCGATCATGGCGATCGTGTCGATCAAGAGCCAGCAGGTCACCTTCTACGACGCCGACGGCTGGATCCTGCGTGCGCCGGTGTCCACCGGCACCACCGGGCGCGAGACGCCGGCCGGCGTCTTCGCCATCGTCGAGAAGGACAAGGACCACCACTCGACCATGTATGACGATGCCTGGATGCCCAACATGCAGCGCATCACCTGGAACGGTATCGCGCTGCATGGCGGGCCGCTGCCGGGCTATGCCGCTTCGCATGGCTGCGTGCGGATGCCCTTCGGCTTTGCGGAGGGGCTGTTCGACAAGACCAACATCGGCATGCGCGTGATCATCTCGCCGAACGACGCGGCCCCGGTCGATTTCACCCATCCCTCGCTGTTCGTGCCGAAGCGCGAAGCCATCGCGGCGGTACCGAACCGGGCCGACAAGCTCTCCGCCGAGGCCGAGGAGGCGACCCGGGCCGCCGACGATGCCAAGAAGGCCGCGGCGATCGCCGCGAAGGAGGCCGCCTCGCTTCCCGCCTCGCTGCGCAAGCTGGAACAGCAGAAGGCCCGCGCCGATGCCGAGCTTGCTTTTGCCGACAAGTCGCTCGCGGCGGCAAAGACCGATCAGGCCCGCGCCAAGGCCGAGGAGCTGAAGCAGAAGGCCGCCACCAAGGCTGCGGATGCGACAACGCAGCTCGACACCGCCAAGGCCGCCGCGCAACCGAAGCGCGACGCCGTCGCCGCCACGAAGGAGGCCGCGAAGGCGGCTGCGACCAAGAAGGCCGAGATCGTGAAGGCCGCGACCGACGCAAAGCTCGCGCTCGAGCCGGTCTCGGTCTACGTCAGCCGCGCGACGCAGAAGCTCTATGTGCGGCGGAACACGCACAAGCCGGCGCCGGATGGCGGCGGCGAGGTGTTCGACACCAGCATCGAGGTCCCGGTCACGATCCGCAATCCCGACCAGCCGCTCGGCACGCATATCTTCACGGCGATGGCGAAGAACGACACCGGCCTGCGCTGGAGCGTTGTGACGATCGAAAGCGGCGACGACGCCAAGGACGCGCTCGACCGCATCACCATTCCGCAGGACGTTTGGGATCGCATCGCGCCGACTGCATTGCCGCGTTCGTCGATCATCATCTCGGACGAACCACTGAGCAGCGAGACCAACTACCGCACCGAATTCGTCGCGGTGCTGAGCAACCATCCCCAGGGTGGCTTCATCACGCGCAAGCCGACCGCGCCTCCGATGGACATTGCGAGCGACGACAGCTGGGACAATGGTGGCAACGGCTTCGGCTTCTTCTTCCAGCGCGATCCGAACCCGCAACCGGTCAATCCGCGCCGGCAGCGCGGCGGCCAGTACCCGTATTATCAGCCGGCGCAGCCGATGCCGCGGAGCTTCTGGTAAGGTGCGCAGCCGTCGGGGAGCGAGCTCTCCTTCGACTAAGGTCGCGCCGTGATCACCAGGGCCTGAATCCTGGCTTCGACGGGGCCGGGCCCATGGCGCATTCGGATTGCCTCGGCAACGGCGTCCGTCGCGGCCTCAAGCTTGCTCGCGTCCCTTGCCTCGATCTCGTTTCGCAGCGGCGTCCCCTGGCAGTATGCGAACGCCACATATTCGGGCGTCGGCGCGCGGCTCACCGCGGGAAGCGTTTCGATCGAGATGTGACGGAAGCCCGCTTGCTCCAGATCGGCGTTGATGACGGCCTTGTCGTGATAGCCGTGCGGCGTCCGCGCCATGAAACGCGGCGGATCGTCGGGAAAGATCTTTCCGAGCACGGCCGTCGCCTCGTCGGCGAACACGTTCTCCTCGATGCGGTCCCAGACGTTGAACACGAACGTGCCTTCCGGCCGCAAGACCCGCTTCGCCTCGGCGTAACCCTTGATGCGATCCGGAAAGAACATGGCGCCGAACTGGCAGCAGACCACGTCGAACGCGGCGTCGTCGAACGGCAGCGCGGTGGCATCCGCCGGGCGCCAGGTAATGCGATTGTCTTCGGCCTGGCGCTGCGCCGCGATCGCGAGCATCGGCTCGTTGAGATCGGTCGCGACGTAACGGATGCCGGGAGGCAGCGCCGCCGTCACGGCCCGCGTCACGGCGCCGGTGCCCGCGGCGGTTTCCAGCAGCGTTGACGGGGAGAGCGCGGCGACACGCCTGGCGATGTCGGCGGCGTAGTGGGCGAAGATCAGCGGGACGAGATACTCGTCGTAGATTTTCGGGATCGAGCCGGCGAAGACCTTGTCGGTAGAGGACATGTTTGCCTCGCTGAAGGTTCGGACACGGGGCTCACGTTAGCATGGTTTCCCCACTGTCGCGCCAGCAACGAGACAAATCCCGCCGCTCCATTCCTGGCCGTGCGCTTCGAGCAACATCGCAAGGCCGACGACCGATCCTACGATCTCCCGCCGACAACCTCCCGGATCGGCCGCGTGCCGTCCCAGTTCATCGCCGCCTGCCGGACCTTCTCGAAGAACGGCCCCTTGGTGCCGCTGGTGTCGGAGATCTCGATCACTGTTCCCGGATGCGCCTGGGTGTCGAAATAGGCAAAGCGTCCCTTGTCGCCGCCGATCTGGCCCTCGTGGCCGATCCTGTAGCCGAGCGCGAGCGCCTTGTCGTAGAGCGCCTGATAGTCGTGGCTCCAGTACGACATGTGCTGGAGTCCTTCGTGGCCGGCGTCGAGGAATTCCTTGTACAGCGAGGGCGCATCGTTGCGCTGCTGGATCAGCTCGATCTGGAGGTCGCCGGAATTGGCCAGCGCAATGCTCATCTCTATGCGAGAGTCCTGGCCGCGATGGCGGAACCAGTCGGTCCTGACGCGATCCATGTAGTACCAGGGACCGACGCCCATCACCTCGATCCAGTGCTTCATCGCGGCGTGGATGTCCCGCACCACATATCCGTTCTGGCGCACCGCGCCGAAGATGCGGCTCATGCCCGCGCTCCTCTTCTTGGCCGATTCACTTGACCTCGATGCCCGCGTCCTTGGCAACCTGCTTCCAGGCCGCGATGTCGCGGGCGTTGATGTCGCGCTGCTCCTCGCCGGGGACGAATTGCGGCGTGATGCCGAGCGCCAGCAGCTTCTCCTTCACCTCGGCATCGCCGAGCGCGTCCTTCAGGGCCGCCGAGAGCTTCTTGGCGACCGGCTCGGCAAGGCCCGCCGGCGCATACATCGCCCAGGACAGGCTGCGGTCGAACGCCACGCCCTGTTCCTTGTAGCTCGCGACGTCGGGCAGGCTCGGCGAGCGCTCGCCGCAGGCGGCCAGCGCCTTGATCGAGCCGTCCTTCACCAGCGGCGTCGCGGTCGCCATGTCGAGTGTCGCAAGCGAGATGTGGCCGCCGAGCAGGTCGCCGGCGAGTTTCGCGATGCCGTTGAAGGGCACGTGATCCATCTTGATGCCGCGCTGCTGCATCAAGATCTCCGCGCAGAATTGCCCGGTCGAGCCGACGCCCCAGCTGCCATACTGGATCGGCTCGCCCTTCTTGGCGAGCGCAATCAGGCCCTTGATGTCATTGGCGGAAAAGTCCTTGGTCGCCACCAGCATGATCGAGGAGGTGCCGACGCGGCCGATCGTCGTGAAATCCTTGATCGGATCGTAAGCCAGCTTTGGATAGATCGCGGGCGCCAGCACATGCGTGGTCATGCCGCCGACGGTGATGGTGTAGCCGTCGTTCGGCGACGCCGCGACCATTTGCGTGCCGAGCGTACCGGCCGCACCCGTGTGGTTCTCGATATAGATGCTCTGCCCGAGCGTCTTGCCCATCCTGTCCGCGAGCAACCGGCCGACCACATCGCCGCCGCCGCCAGCCGCGTAAGGAAGCAGCATCCTGATCTTGTGGGTGGGGTAGGCGGCGGGATCCTCGGCCCGGACGGGCAACGCCGCCGACAGCAATGCGAGAAACGAAAGCGTGACGGTGCGCAGCATGATGGCTTCCCCTAATCCTCGAAACGAAATCTGTAAGTGTCGCCATGCCGGATCACGCGTCCGGCGGTCGGCGCGGGAAAATGGCCGGTGAGCAGATAGCTCGGCGTATCCGCGAGCTCTTCCAGCAGCGCCATCCGCGTCGCGACCGCCGCGGCTGGATCGACATCGGCGGCATTGGACAGCCACGGTGCGGCGCACTGGATCGGGTGATGGATGACGTCGCCCGACATGACGGCGTGATCGTGGCCGCCGTTGAGGTGGATCTGCATGTTGCCGGCGGTGTGGCCCGGCGCCGGCGCGAAGCGCAAGGCCGCGTCGCGATCCTCGAACAGGCGATGGTCTGTCTCGACGAATTCGGCGAGGCCGGCCGCGACCACCGGCAGCACGGAGTCTTCGAATGAGCCGTGGTTCACCGGGCTCTTCGGCGCCGCATTGTGCGCGGCCTCGAAATGCCGGTACTCCTCGCGTCCCATCAAATAGCGCGCGTTGGGGAAGGTCGGCACCCAGCGGCCGTCGAGGAGCCGCGTGTTCCAGCCGACGTGATCGACATGCAGATGCGTGCACATCACGAAGTCGACCTCTTCAGGCGCAACGCCAAGCACCCGCATGTTTTCGAGATAAGGCTGGTTGAGGTCGTTCCAGACCGGGACCCGCGGCCGTTTCTTGTGATTGCCGCAGCAGGTATCGACGATGGCGGTCCAGCGCGGCGCGCGCACGAGATAGGAGTGATGGCTGAGGATGAAACGGCCGGTCGCCGGCTCGATATAGCGGTGATCGAGCCAGCTCCGGTTCTCCGCGATGACGGCGTCGGTGACGTTGGCGAACAGCCAGCTCTTGTCGAAGGCAAGCGAAGCGATCTCGCTGACGAGATCGACCCGCATGCCGCCGACCGTGACCTGCCGCATCGCTCAGTTCTTCAGGAGTTCGCCGAACGGCACCCAGCGCGTGCCGTCGAAGCGGATCAGCTGGAGGCTCGTCATCGGCGTATAGCGCTCCGGCGAGTTGTTCACCGTGGTGCCGTTAATCAGCATCGGCAGCTTGACGTCCTTGAGCGTCGTCGCCTGCTTCATCACATTGGCGCGGGTGAGGTCGTTGCCGGATGCCTTCAGCACGGTGACCAGCGTCTGCGCGATGGTATAGCCATAGACGTTGAGCCAATCGCTCTTGTTGGCTTCAGGCAGGTACTTGTCCATAAAGGCGAGCCACTCCTTGTAGCCGGCATCGTCCTTCAGCGCGGGGTCGGTCGCATCCTTCAGGTACTGGCTGGAGATGATTCCGGTGGAATTGTCCCTGCCGGCCGGCTCCAGCACGCCGCTGATCGAGGCCGAGACGTTGGAGATGATGGTCACGGGCTTCCACCCGATCTCGCCGATCTTGCGGATCGCCTGCGCCGCAAACTTCGGTGTCGCCGCAACCAGCACCACATCGGCGCCAGCAGTCTTCAGTTGCAGGATCTGCGTGTCCACGGTCGGCGCCGTGGTCTCGTAAGCGGCGCGCGCCACGATCGCCTCACCACCGCCGAGCCCTTCCTCCAGCGCCTTCAGATAGTCCTTGCCGAGATCGTCGTTCTGGTAGAGCACGCCGATCTTCGCATTGGCATGGCTTGCCTTGATGTACTTGGCATAGGCGATCGCCTCGTCGCGATAGGTCGGCTGCCAGCCCACGGTCCACGGAAAGTTCTTCGGGTCATCCCACTTCGCGGCGCCCGAGCCCAGGAAGAGCTGCGGTACCTTGCGGTCGTTGAGGTATTTGTGCACGGCGCTGTTGGTCGGTGTGCCGACGCCGCCGAAGATCAAGAGCACTTCCTCGCTCTCGACCAGCCGCCGCGTCTGCTCCACCGTCTTCGGCGGGCTGTAGGCGTCATCGGCGATGATCATCTGGATGCGCCGCCCGTTGACGCCGCCGTCATCGTTCACCTTGCGGAAATAGGCCTCGGCGGATTTCGCGATCTGCGCGAAAGCCGAGACCGGGCCGCTCAGCGGCGCGGTGGTGCCGATCTTGATGGTCTTGTCGTCGGCGCCGGGATCGTATTTTGCGCTTTGCGCCTGGGCGATGCTTGCCGCGAGCATGGGCAACAGGATGCAGGCCGCGGCCAGGCGAAGGCGGGCAAAGCGCGCCATGAGGTCGTCTCCCCAGATTTGCTCTCCGCCTCTCAAGGGAGCGGAGTTGAAACGCGAGAACAGGGCCCGCAACCGGATTTGCGGGCCGCGACCGTAGCCGCCAGACTGGCAAACGAACGATCGTTCGTACGGTTGACTAGCGAACGATCGTTCGTTAGTCAAGTCGCATGGCTGTCCACACCTCCAGCGCGGCGGCAGCGGCTGCGCCCACCACCCGCGAGCGCATCCTCTCTGAAGCGCTCAACCTGTTCGCGCAGAGCGGCTATGGCGGCGCCTCGATGCGCGAGCTCGCGCGCCGTGTCGGCATTCGCGAGAGCAGCCTCTACAATCATTTCGCCGGCAAGGCCGCGATCCTGGAAGCGATCGTTGCCGAACACGGCCCTGCCAGCTCGGCGAGCCGGCTGGAGGAGCCGCGCTACAAGCAGCTTGCGCGCCAGCCCGCCGCGTTCTGCCGGCAGTTTGCCTTGGACCTCGTCGAGCAATGGTCCGATCCGCGCGAGCATCAGTTCCAGAAGGTGATCACCGCCGAGCGAAATCGCGTCCCCGGCATCCGTGCCAAGTTCGCCGACCATTTTTACACGCGCGAGCAGAGCCTGATGACGGATTACTTCCGCGGCTTTGCGCTCGCGGGCCTCGTCTCGACGCCGGATCCGCGCGAGACCGCGCGGCTGTTCGCGGCGGGCCTCATCTATATCCGCCTCGAACATTACGTGATGGGCGCGACGCCGTCGTCGCGGCCGAAGGTGATCGAGGCGATCGACCGCTACCTCGCCTTCTTCCTGTCGCTGATCGCGGCAGGCAATGACGACAACAAGAAACGAAAACCCAAGGGAGAAACGCGTGGCAAGGCTGCCCCTGATTGATCCGGAGACGACGAGCGGCGACATCCGCGCCTCGTTCGACCGCATGCCGGTCAAGCTCAACATCTTTCGCATGATGGCTCATGCCGAGGCCAACATGATCCCGGCGATGCGGCTCGGCAATTCGATCCTGCACAAGCAGAAGCTCAGCGCCGTCAACCGCGAGCTCTTGATCCTCCAGGTCGCCCAGCTCGAAGGCGGCGCCTATGAGTGGCGCCAGCATGTTCCGATCGCGCTCGGTGTCGGCTGTACGCAAGCGCAGATCGATGCGGTCGAGCGCAGTGACTACGATGCAGCCGGCTTAAGCGAGGCTGAGCGCGCGCTGCTCAAATTCGGCCGCGAGGTCGTCGAGAACGTCCGCGTTCCCGAGGCGACCTTTGCCGCCATGCGCCGCCACTTCAGCGACCAGGAGGTCGTGGAATCCATCGTCGCGCTCGGTTTCTACATGATGATGGCGCGCGTCACCGAGGCAACGGAAACCGATCTCGATCCCGCGGCGGGCATGAAGGTCTATGACGGCGGTAAGAAGCAGGGCGGCTGAGATGACGGAAACCGAGACCAAGCCGGAGCGCTACGTCCGCCCGCCGAGCGCGGAATCGCTGGGCGAAGCGCCGGGCAGGGGGCGCCTGAGCGGCCGCCGCATCCTGATCGTCGGCGGCGGCCAGCGCGTGTTCGATGCCTTAACCGATCCGATCGGAAACGGCCGCGCCATGAGCATCCTTTGCGCGCGCGAGGGTGCGAAGGTCGCGGTCGCCGATCTCAACCGCACCTCGGCCGAACAGACGGTGAAGCGCATCACCGCCGAAGGCGGCGAGGCATTCGCCATCGCGGCGGACGTCACGTCCGAGCCCGACGTCGTCCGCATGATCGACGAAGCGCACCGCGCGATGGGTGGGCTCGACGGCATGGTGCTCAACATCGGCACCTTCGGCAAGGTCGGTCTCGATGCCGTCAGCCCCGAGGAGTGGAACAGGATCTACGACGTCAACGTCCGCGGTCCGATGCTGTGCTGCCGCGCCGCCATGCCGAGATTCGACGATGGCGGCGCCATCGTCTTCATTTCCTCGATCGCCGCGCTGAAAGCCGGCTCGCAGATGGCGGTGTACGATTCCTCCAAGGCCGCGCTCGGCGGCCTCATGCGCAACATCGCCCATCTCGGCGCGCGCCGCGGCATCCGCGCCAACCTCATCTATCCTGGCCTCGTCGACACTCCCAACGGCCGCGAAGCCGGCGCCGGCCGCCCATCGCGCGGCAAGGGCCATGTCCCCTTCGGCCGCCAGGCGACCGCGTGGGAGATCGCCTATGCGGTGCTGTTCTTCCTGTCGGACGAAAGCGTCTATGTCACCGCGCAGACGCTCGCGGTGGATAGCGGGTTGAGCGGGATGTGATCGGACCGGTCACTGCGTGGCGAGGCTACGACCGCGACGAGTGCCTGGAAGCACGATGCCCCTTCAGCGTCGCCCCGGCGAAAGCCAGGACCCATAACCACCGTCGGATGTGGTTACGGGAACTCGCAGTTGCCCCTTCGCACCACAACCTCTCCCTGGGCTAATAGGTCCTGGCTTTCGCCAGGACGGCGGCGCTTCCCCAGATTCAGATTGCACGCGCTAGCCATTCCCTCTAATTACTTTGTACAACTGACCAAATAAGATGGTCGCGCGCCGAATGGCGCGATCGAGGATGGAAGCGCAGCATGTCGCAGGACGGATTTGGACTGGCGGGTATCATGGGCATGCCGGTTGCGCATTCGCGCTCGCCCGTCATTCATAATTATTGGCTGAAGGCGCACGGCATCCGCGGCAGCTATGTCCCGCTGGCGGTGAAGCCGGAGCGGCTGGAGGATGCGCTTGACGGGCTGATTGCGCTCGGGTTCCGCGGCTGCAATGTCACCATGCCGCACAAGCAGACGGCGATGCCGATGCTCGACCGCGTCCACGAAACGGCAAAACGCATCGGCGCCGTCAACACCATCGTCGTCGAGGCGGACGGCACGCTCTCGGGCTTCAACAATGACGGCAACGGTTTTGTGCAGAGCCTGCGCGACGCCAAGGCTGACTGGCGCGGCGATGCCGGGCCGATCCTGCTGCTCGGGGCAGGCGGCGCCTCGCGCGCCGTGGTGGTGGCGCTGCTCGAAAATGGCGCGCGCGAGATCCGCATCGCCAACCGCACCGCGGAGAAGGCGCAGGCGCTCGCAAAGGATTTCGGTTCCGCCATCAGCACCGTCGCGTGGGACGACCGCGGCGCCGCGCTCGGCGATGTCGCGCTGCTCGTCAATTGCACCGATCGCGGCATGGTCGGCAAGGCCGCGCTGGAGATCGACCTGTCGCGCCTGCGGCCGGAAACGCTCACCGCCGATCTCATCTACACGCCGCTGGAAACGCCGTTCCTCGCCGAAGCCCGCGCGCGCGGCTGCGTCACGGTCAACGGGCTGGGCCTGCTGCTGAACCAGGCTAGGCTCGCCTTCAAGGCTTGGTTCGGTGTCATGCCCGACGTGACGCCCGAGCTGATCAAGGCCATCGAAGCGACGTTCTGAACCGCCGGGGAGCTTTGCGCCATGACGCTGCCGGTGTCCCCCAGGATCGACTGCCACATCCACGCCATCGATCCCGCCCGCTTTCCCTATTCCGCCGATACGCCGTACCGGCCGAGCGGGCAGGAGATCGCGCCCGCGGCGCAGCTCATCCGCGTGTTCGACGCGTTCGATATCAGGCACGCGCTCGTGGTGGCCACCAACACCGGCTACGGCAGCGACAGCCGCATCCTGCTCGATACGTTGCAGCAGGGCGGCGGCCGCTTTCGCGGTGTCGCCGTCGTCGAGAACGACGTCGACATCAGCGAGCTCGAACGGCTGAAGGCGGCCGGCGTGATCGGCGTCGCCTTCAACGTGCCGTTCCACGGTGCCGCTTACTACCAAGAGACCGCACCACTGCTGGAGAAGCTGACCAGCCTCGGCCTGTTTCTCCAGATCCAGGTCGAGCAGGACCAGTTGCTCGACCTGTTACCGCTGATCGACAAATCAAATGTGCGTCTGGTGTTCGATCATTGCGGCCGGCCCTCCGTTGGGCAGGGATTGCAGGGCAAGGCCTTCCAGGCGCTGCTCGCGATCGGCCGCGAGCGCGACGCACACGTCAAGCTCTCCGGCTATTACAAGTTCTCGCAGCAGCCGCATCCGTATCAAGACGCCTGGCCGTTCATCACGGCGCTGGTCGAGGCCTTCACGCTCGACCGTTGCGTCTGGGGCTCGGACTATCCGTTCCTGCGCGCCCCAGAGCGGCTCGATTACGGTCCGCTGCTCGCGGTGCTGACACAACTGTTTCCCGACCCCGGCGATCAGCATCGCCTGTTGTGGCGAACGCCGGCACGGCTGCTCGGCTTCGACGGCGGGACGGATCAAGCGAGATAACAACAGAGCAAAATGGGAGGGAGGACGTCATGAGGCATTTTGCAGGGCCGGTTAGCATCGCGGTTGCGGCATCGCTGTGGGCGAGCGCGGCCTGCGCGCAGAGCACGGTCTACATCCCCGACGTCATCGAGCTGTCCGGCCCCGGCGCCGTCTCCGGCACCAACTGGCGCGACGGCGTCGCGCTCGCGGTCGACGAGATCAACAATGCCGGCGGCATTCTGGGCCGGAAAATCCAGACCGAGCATCTCGACACCCAGAGCAATCCCGGCATCTCGCGCGCGCAGGTGCAGAAGGTTTTGGACAAGGACCCTTACGTCGTGCTCGGGCCGATCTATTCAGGCTCGGTCAAGGTCAACATGGCGCTGACGCAGGCAGCCGAGATTCCGCAGATCGTCGGCGCCGAGGCCGCCGACATCACCACGCAAGGTAACCCCTGGATATTCCGCACGGCCTTCGGTCAGCAATTCTCGATGCCGAAGATCGCCAACTATCTGCACGACAAGCTCAAGGTGAAGACGGTCGCGCTGGTCTGGGTCAACAATGATTTCGGCAAGGGCGGCCACGACAACTTTCTGAAGGAGATGAAGGCGCGCAATATCGAGATC
This sequence comes from Bradyrhizobium sp. B039, assembly GCF_038965675.1. Lineage (NCBI taxonomy): Bacteria > Pseudomonadati > Pseudomonadota > Alphaproteobacteria > Hyphomicrobiales > Nitrobacteraceae > Bradyrhizobium > Bradyrhizobium sp. B039. The sequence continues at coordinate 7,186,837 of NZ_CP152416.1, read as the reverse complement.
GCGGCCGATATCTCCACCGAGCAGGGCCAGGTCGATTTCGGCTCCGACGTCATCAAGCTGAAGAGCGCCAAGGCTGACGCGATTTTCGTCTATACCAATGAAGAGGAGTGCGCCCGCTTCCTGATCGAGGCGAAGCGGCAGGGCTTGTCGACGCCATTGTTCGGCGAGACCACGCTGCTGAGCCAGAAGGTGGTCGAGCTCGCCGGCCCCGCCGCCAACGGCGTGCGCGGCCATGTCGGCCTTTCCGCCGACGCTCCGATTCCCGCCATCGAGGACTTCACGAAGAAATTCAGCGAGCGCTACAAGTACCGGCCCGACCACAACGGCATCAAGGGCTACACCGCGGTCTATCTGGTCAAATACGTCACCGAAAAGATCGGCAAGTTCGACAGCAAGGCTTTTGGCGCCGCGATGAAAGGCCTGACCCTGAGGCCCGACAAGGCGCCGGGCATGCTGATGGAAGCGAGCTGGGACCAGAACGGCGACATCGACCGCGCCAGCTTCCTCGCCGAGATCATCGACGGCAAGCAGAAGATCATCGAGACATTGCCGAAGCTGAAGGCGGGCAAGGGCGAGTGAGGAACGCCTCGCCCGCGCGATCGCTCCGCCCTCAGAGTTCGTCGAGCGCAGCCCAATGCGGGACGTGCGCGGCGAGCTTGTCGAGCAGGCGCTCGAATTCATTGCGCTCGGCCCGCGTGAGGCACGCGAGCATGGCACGCTCCCGCTCGCGCAGGGCCGGGATGTATTGTGCGTAGAGCGCCCGCCCGGCCGCCGTCATGAACAATTGCTGGCGGCGGCTGTCCGTCTTGTCGGCGGCACGCCGTATCAGCTTCTTCTTCTCGAGCGCGATGATTCCGCGGCTGATGTTGGCCTTGAGATGGCCGGAGAATTCGCAGATCTCGCTCGCGGTCACGCCCTCTCGGAAATTCAGGAAGATCAGGGTGACGATCTCCGGTCGCGTCAGGCCGAATTCCATCTCGATCCGCCGGAATGACGGCTCGCGATAGAAGTTCAGCACGTAGCCCATCCTGTAGGCGATCTGGAGTTCGGTGCCGCCTATCACCGCCGCGAGCGGTTTTCGCTCGGGTGAATGGCTCCCGGTGGTGCCGTTCGTCGATTTTCGAGATGGTCTCATATGAGACTTTCTGGTTGCTTTTCGATCCGGCTTGATCTTAACATCGCTGCGAGGCCCGCAAGAACGGCCGTCGACGATAGTTGTGGAGGATCGCAGGAGCATGCCGCTGGCCGGGCAGAGGGTGATGGACCTGTCGTGCGACGGCGAGGTCCGGTGCTTCCATGCGGGAACGCCGGAGCATCCAGTCTATGTCGACCAGGTGCGATCGTCCCACGTGGCCTTGCGCAAAATGCCTGTTGTCATGGTCCATGGCGCCGGTCACACCGGGACCTGCTATCTCGCCACGCCGGATCGGAGACCGGGTTGGGCGCCGCGCTTTGCTGCGGCTGGCCGGGACGTGTTCGTGCCGGACTGGCCCGGTCACGGCCGTTCGCCGTCAGGTCCGGACTTTTCGCGGCTTGGAACGCGGGATGTGGCGACGTCGCTGCTGGAGGCCGGAGCCGACTGCTCGGTCGTCGTGCCGAACCGCATCCCGTATCCTCTGGGCGAGGTCGAGAATTTCATCACGGTGGACGACTTCATTTTTGAATGGCTCGACGCCAAGCTTGGAGCTGCCCGTCGCCTCGATCCCGTCACCTATCTTTAGCCCGTGATCCGCATGACTGAGCCGCGGTCTTCTCGCGACGAACGCGGCGCAGTCATCCGGAGACAACGACCCGAAGCGCGCCGAGGATTCTTTCCCATGCCGTCGCGCCTTGGCTGCGTCGTGAAGAACCGCGTATCATGACACGTCGATAGCCAGTAGCCGTGCAGCGAGCCGGGCATTCTTGGCAATGGTCGCGAGCGCGGCATTCAAATCGGCGAGGGTCTTCTCGTCGAGCTCGTTGAACATGGTCGAATTCAGGGCGAGCTTCCGCTTGGACAGTTTTTCGATGTCCGTCGTCGCCTTTTCCGTCAGCGACATCAGAACGAAGCGGGCGTCGTCGGCCGCTGGCCGTCGCGACAGGAACCCGTGCTTCTCGAGGCTCTTGGTCTGGTTGGTCACGAAGGCGGGGTGGACGCGCAGCTTGTTCGCGACGTCGATTCCGGCGACGCCTCGTCCCTCGTCCAGCTCGGTGATGGCCATCAGGATCAGCCATTGCGGCTCGGTGATGCCCAGCAGTCCGGCCCAGCTGCTGTGGATGTCCTCGAGCTGAGAGTGGATTTCAACGACGTTCCAGATGAAGTCTGTAATCGCCCGGTCGAGCTTCTTCTCGATCATATGGCTTCCCCCTTGGTCATTTTTCTTTTTGTCTTTGATCAGCCTTTTAGCGGGATATTGGGAAACCGTCTCGCATATCGTGCGCGGAACTCTTCATTGGGGAAATCGTGTCGGCACTTAATGCTTGCAGAAAACAATTGATTAAGTTATGTCGTACTCACTCAGAATTTGCTGCTCTTGACCGCTGTCAACGACCAGCGATGTGAGACCTCCAAGAAAGCCCTCGGGATGCCCCCTGAGGGCTTTTTCTTTTATTTCAGCTACTTGTGTCGCGTCTTTCGCCTCCTGTTGCTCGCAGGCAACATCCCCTTTCCAACTTGCGATTCACTAAATCAATGAATTGAGACGATTGTTTTTATAAACTATACGTGAAGCACGACGGAGGGGGGGCACCTCGCTGTCGTTTCAGTCCGGACCTTCAGTGCGGATCTGAATTGAACGGAAATTGATGTGGGTAACGCGGCCTCCAGCGAGGAGCCGAGCCCCCGAACCGACCTGGAGGTTTACTAATGAAGTTGACGAAGACGCTCTTTCTCGGCTCGGCTGCCGGCCTGATGGCTGTCTCCGGTGCGTTCGCAGCCGATCTTCCCGTGAAGGCCAAAGCGGTCGAATACGTGAAGGTCTGCTCGCTGTACGGCGCCGGATTCTACTACATCCCGGGCACCGACACCTGCATCAAGCTCGGCGGCTATCTGCGTGCCGACGCCGTGCTCGGCTCCAACTCGGACTTCAATCCGAACCAGAGCGGTACTGCCGGTGCTCGCAACCGTCTGATGAACTACTACACCTTCCGTGCTCGTGAAGACCTGAACATCGACACCCGCACCGCGACCGAGTACGGCGTGGTCCGCACCTTCTTCGACGGCGTGTTCACCTGGACGACCGGCAACTATACGCCCACCGGTTCGGCAACGGGTGGAACCCAGTACAGCGGTACGCTCGGTCTCAACGCTGCGGGCACCGGCCTCGTCGGCTCGAACGGCTCCGGCTCGGTGAACGGCACCGACGGCAACACCTCGGCCGGTGCGCTCGGCGTGTACTACGCCTTCATCCAGTTCGCTGGCTTCACGATGGGTAAGGCCGTGTCGCAGTTCGACGCGCCCTGGACCAACTATCCCGGCAACATCACCGACAACCTCGTCGGCGGCAGCGGCACCGTGACCGGCGTCACCCAGTTCACGTACACGGCCGACTTCGGCCAGGGGATCACTGCGTCGTTCTCGGCTGAAGATGCGACCCAGTACTATCAGGCCGGCAACCTCAACATGACCGGCGCGACCGCGGCTGGCATGATCGGCGGTTCGTACGGCACCAACGCCATCGGCGGCTCGCGTTCGCCGAACCTCGTCGGTCAGGTGCGTGTCGACCAGGCCTGGGGCCTCTTCCAGGCGTCGGTGGCTGCGCATGACAACCACGTTGGCTATTACGGTGCGAACGAGACCACCGGCCACCCCGACGACAAGTGGGGTTGGGCGGTTCAGCTCGCTCTCTCGATCAAGAACATCCCGACCGGCGCGGGTGACACGATCAACATCCAGGCCGTCTACACCGACGGTGCGACCCGCTACAACTTCCAGAATCTGTCGGGCAGCTCCTACGCGCTGTACGGTAATTCGGGCGTTGCTGGCGCCTACGGCAGCATCGGCTTCGCCAACGCTCCCGACACGGTGTTCGTGACCGGCAGCTCGCAGGAAACCGTCAAGACCTGGGGCTTCCGTGGCGCTTACACCCACAACTGGGATGCGGCCTGGAACACCGCGATCTACGGTGCCTACGCTCAGGCCCAGTTCGGTACGCTGGCCAAGACCACCCTCTGCGGCGCCGGCGGTGCTGGCGGCGTGTTCGGTGGCCTGGCGGGTGTGACCAGCTGTAACCCCGACTTCGCGATCGGCCAGCTGGGTCTCGTCACCCGCTGGACCCCGGTCAAGAACCTGACGTTCTCGGCCGACCTCTCCTGGACCCATCTCGACCAGAAGTACTCCGGTACGGTTGGCGTCACCCCGAACGTCGTGACCGCCAAGCCGGCCGCGACCTACGAGCTGAAGGATCAGGACTCGATCGCCATGATCCTCCGCGCTCAGCGCAACTGGTAAGATCTATCGAACCAAACGAACGAACACCCGGCGGGAAACCGCCGGGTGTTTTTTTGCGCCTGGATTGCATCCGCCTTCGCTAGAGCTTCGGCGGACAAGTCGCTGCGCTCGCAATGACGGTGTGGAGACAGCCTCGTTTGCCCGACGGGCAAAACACCCGCGAAGCTGTCAATCCGCATCGACAAAAATATTCCACTTTACCGAAATTCGGATTTGGCGTATTTGTCGCCCATCCCGGCTTGACCTTGAGGGGCGATCTTGTGTCGTCACGTTTCGCGAGCCGGGTTGCGGTGGACGCGGCAGCGTCGGCACGACATGGTGCGGGCAGGGCGGGTAGTCCCTGTGAGCCCGAAACCGCGTGCGGATGAGCGGCGCTGAAAGCTCGTCTCGCCAACATTTTTTCCCGCGACGTCGACGGCGCGGGAGAGCCCTGTGGCGGTCGGCGAATGCGCGTACGGCAAAACCGTGTGGTCCTGGCCGTCGTTGCTACGGTCAAGCCTTTTGCGGAGGTGCACGCGAGCCCGACCGGGCGGACGGCATCGTCAATTCGCGGGGTGAGGGAGGCCAGAAGGAACTCGGCTCCCGGGAGATCACGGCATAAGCCGTCAGACCACTGCGCAGGGAAGGCCGAGTGTTTTGGCTGCACCTGTATGCCGCTGTGCATCTTTTCATGCGCTACACGCGCACAGCGGACCGCGGGTGCCAGCCGGCACCCGGCCTTCCCTGCGCCCTCTTGGCTGAAAGAGGGTGGAGCGATGAAGCAAAGCTCGGGCGAAATGCGCCGCGGGGACGTGAAGGCGTGTCTGCGAGTCGAGAAGCGAGCCAGAAGATGACGACGATTCGTCTTGCTCCGTCCTTGCGAGCGCAGCGGCTTGTCCGCCGAAGCCTTAGCGAAGGCGGAAGCAATCCAGAGTCTTTCCGCGGAGGGATTCTGGATTGCTTCGCTGCGCTCGCACTGACCATGTGGAAACTACGGGCGCTTATCTCTCGCCGTTGTGCGGGGATGACGGAGCTGATACTGCCGTCATTGCGAGCGCCGCGAAATCTTACACAAGCTTTGGCCGCGCCATCGGTGCGGAAGTTGCGCTCAGGCTGCGGGCCTTCGCCTCATCCCTGGCTCGCCACGCGCGCACGGTCGAGATGCGCCTCGATCTTCGGGCGGTCGCGGGTGCGCTCGAAGCTGGTGCAGAGCAGTTCGGTTTCCTCGAGCGAGACGGGGGCGCGATACAGCCGGCACATGAATTCGGCGGTTGCGCGTCCCTTCGCGGCGGCCGGGCCGATGCCAGGGCTGCGTTCGGCGAGAAACATGCAGTCCCGGCAGATGCTGGCATCGAGCCGCTGGTGAGCTGCGTCGAGGTGATTGAGGATCTCCCGCAGCGAGTTGCGCAGCCTGATGCACTCCTCAGTTCCGAGCGCCGTGACCGCATTCACCACGTGGTTGATCGGGTCGTGCTGGCTCAGGCACTTCTCGCCCTGCGCGGTGACGTGGAGCACCACGGAACGCTTGTCCTCGTGCGAGGGCTTTCGCACCAGGAAGGACCTGCTCTCGAGCGTCTTCACGATCTGCGATGCAGTCGCCCTGGTGGAGCCGATGAAGCCGGCGAGCGCGGACGGTGTGCGCGAAAACCTGTTGGCGCGGCCGAGAAAGCGCAGCGCCATCCATTCCCGATCGCGCAATCCATGCTGATTGCCTTCGAAATACCAAGCCCTCGCCGCCTGGACCAGCAGCTCGACGGCTTCTCGTGCCAATGGCATGGATTTACCTCGTCCCCGGAACTTCGTCTGCGGCGTCCCGAAGCCGCCTGGCGCCCTGGTTCGCGAATACTTCGAAAGAGGTCAGACCTCCGGAGATGCCCGATGAGTACGTCATGCCCGATTCCTGCTCGAAGGCACGGACCGCAACGCGCCCGAGCTGAACCAGCGTGCGTCGCGTCGTCCGGAGCGAGAGGCCGCGTCGCCGATGACATGCCAATTGCGTCGTCGTCGCACGGGAGCCCGAGTTGCCGTCACGAACGGACGATGGACGGGAATTGTTCAACCGAAGCCCCTGAGTTCAAGTCACAAGCAGACGTTTCTTGATATTCCACCGAAACGATGAATGAGCTTCTCAACAAAATCAAGTAGAGACGCTCTCGGAGACTGGATGTCGTTGCAGGCGAATGTAACGTTCAAGACAATCTCGCTCTTAGGGACACATGGTAGTGAACGCAATACGTTGTCCTACGGGCAGCATGCCCGCAAGTATACGACGGTTTAATTGCAGGGCACGTCGTTGTCCGACGTTGATGCAAGTTGATGGAAGCTTGTGCATGACAAAAGCTGATGCGCGTTGATGAGTCATCCACAACTTGTGCAATGCGTCCGGAGAATCGCCGAGAGAACTTGTAGGGATTACACGCGGCGGTTGTTCCGCTCGCGGAGCCGTCTCCGCTTCCGTCGCGGCCGCCCGATGAGTCATCCGAACGGTTGATGCGCTCACGACGGGTCGCGGTGGCGGTGACGGGAGGCATGCGCCGGCCGCGTGATTGGATGCGCGACCGACTGTAGAAACAATGAGAAGGGCGAGATCGCGGGCGCGTCGTGCGCCGTCTCACCTGCTACTCGCCCTTGAGCATGTCCCTCAGTTCGCGGAACGGATCTGCGCTCGGCTGAGCCGATGCGTCTTGCCGCATTGCGCTGTAGATTCTCGGAACCAGGTCGATCGCCTGGTCGAGGCCCGAATCACGTCCCGACTGGTATCCGCCCATCAGGCGAAGATCGCGCGTGTCCTCGTATTTGGCGATCATGGTGCGCAGCTTGCTCACCAATTCGCGCTCTTCGGGGTCCCAGACGTTATGGGCGAGGCGGGAGACCGAGGCCAGAACGTCCACGGCCGGATAGCGCGCCTGGTCGGCGATGTGCCTGGAGAGCACGATGTGCCCGTCGAGCGTGCTGCGAATGGTGTCGGCGATCGGCTCGTTGTGATCGTCGCCGTCGACCAGCACGGAGAAAATTCCGGTGATCGTTCCGGATCCCTCCTCGCCGGGGCCGGCGCGCTCCAGAAGGCGCGGCAGGTCCGTGAAGACCGTCGGCGCGTAGCCGCGCGCGACCGCGGGCTCGCCGGCGGCGAGCGCGACCTCGCGGGCGGCGTGGGCGAAACGGGTGATCGAATCGACCACAAGCAGAACCGATTCGCCCCGATCGCGGAAATATTCGGCTACCGCCATGGCCGTCTTCGGCGCCAGCCGCCGCATCATCGGGCTCTCGTCGCCCGTCGATACGATGGTGACCGCACGATTGCGATTGGCGCCCAGCACGTCCTCGATGAATTCGCGCACTTCGCGGCCGCGCTCGCCGACGAGCGCCAGCACGACGGTGTCGAAGCCCTGGCTGCGGGCAAGCATCGCGAGCAACGTCGATTTGCCGACGCCGGAGCCGGCAAAGATGCCGACGCGCTGGCCGGCGCAGATCGGGGCGAACAGGTCGATGACGCGCACGCCGGTGCGCAGCGGCTTGTGGACGCGCGCGCGCTTCATGGCCGAGGGCGCCTCGGCCTCCGCCGAGACGGCGCGCGATCCCGGCGTCAGCGGACCTTGTCCGTCCAGCGGGGCGCCGAGCGCGTTGATGACGCGGCCCTTCCAGCTCGGATCGGGCGCGAAAGACAATGGCGGCATGCGGTAGGCGACGGAACCGAGGCCGCCGGCAAATTGCCGGTCGAACGGCTTGGCGATGATGCCCTCGCTGTCGATCCGCACCACCTCGCCGATCTGGGGCTTGCCGCCGGAGTTGACGCCGATGAGTTCACCAAGCCTGACGAAGCGCGACAGGCCGGAGACACGGAAATGCGTCGGCGCGATCTCGGAGATCGCGCCGCTGACGCTTGCCAGGGGAGTGCTCTGCTGAAGCTCCAGCAGCGCCCACTCGAGTTGCCGAAGAGCGTTCAAAGAAACCGTCCACCCTCATTGCGCACGGGGCGCACTCTACTTGCCGGGCTCGCCCAGCGTCCGGATTGCGTTCTGGAGCGAGCTCTCGGTGCCCTCGATCATCGAATTGGTGCCGTCGAAGGCGCGCGAGGCCGCCATCAGCTTCGTCAATTCCATCATCGGATTGGCGCCGGAGCCCTCGACATAGCCTTGCTTGAAGCCGTCGCGGGAGAAATCGGCGATGGCGGTCGCAGGCCGGTCGGGCGTCACGCCCGAATTGCCGTAGCGCTCGAGATTGGCATCAGTGGGAATGTTGAACAGGCCGATGGTGCCGATCTCGTTGTTGTCCTGGGTGATCGCGCCGCTGCGTGCGATCGAGACCGGCCCGCCGTTCGGGTCGAGCGTGATCTGCGCGCCGCCGGCATCGATGACGGGGAAGCCGGCCACCGTCTGAAGGTCGCCGTTGGCGGCGATCTGGAGCCGGCCGTCACGCGTATAGACCGTGCCGTTCGGGCCGGCGAAGGCGAGCCAGCCCTGACCGACCACGGCGACGTCGAGCGGATTGCCGCTCTCGGTGATGTTGCCGGTCTCGCGCGAAATGATGTTGTCGCCGGGCGAGGAGAACGCGACCGGGTTCGCGCCGGCCTTGGACAGCACGGTCTCGAACTTCACCACGTCGGTGCGGAACGCCGCCGTGTTGACGTTGGCGACGTTGTTGGCGATCGTCTGGAGGCGCTTTTCGAGGGCGACCTGCGCCGACAATCCCACATAGAGAGCCGATTGCATGACTTACTTCCCGAACCGGATGGATTGAAGCTTCGTGAGCATGTCGGTATCCAGGCTGGCCGACGTCGCCGCGCCGCCGATCAGGACCAGCGCGGGGTTGGTCGAGTTGTCGCTCTGGGCCTGGGTCGCGTCCCACATCGCCGCGAAGCGCTGCACGAACTTGGTGACCTTGGTCGGGTCCTGGAAATCGGTGAGGTCGATCTTGTCCGTGATCATCTTGGCCTGGGCATCGATGTCGGACGAGCTGATCGTCGACGACCAGCCCATGGCGGTCTGGACGACCTGGGTCAGCGCCTTGTCGGCGAGGATCTGGTAGGCGTTCGTGATCGTGGACGCCTTGCGGGTGAAATAGAGCGCCAGCCGCAGGCCCTCGTTCTGGTCGCCGGCCTTCTGCTCCATCGTCTGCGTGACGTACTGGGTGGCCGTGCCGGTCGTGGCTGCGGTGGTCTGGGTCGCCTTGTCGCCGAGGGCGGCGAAATTGAAGGCGGTGGCGAATTCCCGGTAACGGGCGTCGGTGAGCTTGTTGGCGAAGGCGTCCTTGTTCGAGACCCCCTCGGTCAGCACCTTGCGCATGAACGCCTTGGCGTAGGTCATGTCGCTGAGGCCATAGGCCTTCATGGCATAGGTGTAGAGGCGGTAGTCCTTCAGGAAGTCGTCGATCGTCTTCACGTTGCCGATATGGCTGAGGAAGTAATCGGTCTCGCGGCTGACATCCGGCTGGGTCGCGACCTGCGTCATCGACTTGCCCAGGTCCTTGGTCAATCTGGTGTAGTCCGCGATCGTGGATAGCATGACCCGCGCCCCTCTGGTCGCCATTGCGACATCGTCCCAAGCTGCCGTGAATTGCTTGCGCGGGGCTGGCGAGCGGGAAGCCAGCTTCGCGCAAGCGTCGCCGACTAGATATTCCCGGTGGGATCGGCGATGGAGTGGCGCGTTGCTCAGTTTCGTGGGGATTTTCATCACGGTGGCGGCGCTGCTTGGCGGATTTGCCGCCATGGGCGGGCATCTGGCCGTGCTGATGCAGCCGTGGGAGTTCGTGATCATCATGGGCACCGCGGTCGGCACCTTCATCGTGGCCAACCCGTGGAAGACGGTCGTGGATACCGGGGTAGCCTGCATGCAGGCCATCACCGGCGCGGTGCCGGGCCAGCGCTACTATCTCGACCTGCTCGGGGCGCTGCATGCCCTGATGCGCGAGCTGCGGGGCAAGGGCCGCAACGAGGTCGAGGCGCATATCGACGACCCTGCGTCCTCCGAGATCTTCAAGGCGTTCCCGAGCGTGCTCGGTGACCCGTCGCTGCTCCAGTTCATCTGCGACTATGTCCGTCTCATCATCATGGGCAATGCGCGCACGCACGAGATCGAAGCGCTGATGGACGAGGAGATCCACACAATCGTGAAGGGCAAGCTGGCGCCCTACCATTCGCTGGTGACGGTCTCCGAGGCGTTGCCGGCGCTCGGCATCGTCGCCGCGGTGCTCGGCGTCATCAAGGCGATGGGCGCGCTCGACCAGTCGCCGAAGTTGCTGGGCGGCTTCATCGGCGCCGCCCTGGTCGGCACCTTCGCCGGCATCTTTCTGTCCTACGGCATCATTTCGCCCTTCGCGATCAAGATTAAGATGACGCGCGAGAAGAAGTGCCGGCCCTACATCATCGTCAAGCAGACGCTGCTGGCATTCATGAACGGCGCCATGCCGCAGATCGCGGTCGAGCACGGCCGCAAGATGATCTCGAGCAGCGAGCGTCCGTCGATCGATGTCGTCGAGAACGAGACGATCGCGGGTCCGAAGGCTGTCGTGGCTGACGCTGAACCGAAGGCGGCACGCGCATGACGATGGAAGACGTCGAGGTCGATCAGCGGAAGCAGTTGCCGAACTACCTGCTGGACGCGGCCGGCATATCGATCGAACGCATGCCGATGCTCAATGTGATCTTCGATCGCATGGCGGCATCCTGCACCGACAGCCTCCAGCCGATGGCGGGAACGCCCTGCTATTTCTCGGTCAACGGCATCACCAATGATCGGGTCGGCGACATCATCAAGGACTACGAGGCCAACGCGGTCGCCGCCGTGCTCTATGCCGAGCAGTGGGACTCCCGCATCATCATCATGCTCGACCGCGATTTCGTGTTCACGATGGTCGAGGCGATGTTCGGTTCCGATGGTGCCGAACCGCCGCTCGACGTCGAGCGCTCGTTCTCGAACATCGAGATCCGCCTGGTCCAGGCGCTGTTCGAGCGCTTCGCCAAGGCGCTGCAATCCGCCTTCGCCGGCACGTCCAACGTCACCTTCCGTGTCGAGCGGGTCGAGACCGCGATGGCCTCGCTGGCGATCGGGCGGAGCGGCAACATGTCGATCTGCGCGAACATCATGCTGCAGGCGCTCTACCGCGGCGGCCAGATGTTCCTCATCATTCCGCACTCCGCGCTCAACCCGCTGCGCCAGAAGCTCGCCCATGTCGTCGTCAGCGACGGCCGTGCGTCCGATCCGCGCTGGCGCGAGCAGATGGAGAGCGAGGTCCACCGCACCGAAGTGACGTTGAGCGCGGTGCTCGATGAGAAGATGGTGACCCTCGGCGACGTCGTGAAGTTCCAGGTCGGGCAGGTGCTCGAGCTCGAAGCCACGCCGCGCACGCTGGCCCGTCTCGAAAGCAACAACCAGGTGCTGTTCTGGTGTCAGATCGGCCAGCTCGATGGCTATTACGCCATGCAGGTGGCAGATCCCGTGGATCAGAAACGGGAGTTCGTCGATGATATCCTATCTCGTTGATGCGGTGCTGCTGATTGCGCTTGCCTTCACCAGCATGCGGGTGACGCGGATGCACCGCGAGCTGGCGCGGCTGCGCAGTTACCAGGGCGAATTCTCGACCATCGTCCACGAGACGGCGGGCGCCTTCGACACGGTCATCACCGCGGCGCATGATTCGACCGCAAATCTCGGACGGCTCGCCAACGTGCTGAGCACGAAGATCGACCAGGCCCACGAGGCGATCGCGGCGCTCGACGCCAGGAGCGGGCTCGCGTCCGCAGCGACCGGGAGCGGCGCCGACGTGAACAAGCACTGAAGCCGGGGCCGGCGAACCAGATACGACCGGAACGCCGTGGCGCTCCGGGAGCGGAAATACCAAGAGGCGATACCAAATGGCGCAATCCTTCGACTATGAGTCTGCATCTGCATCTGCATCGGAAGAGACCGAGACGTCTCCGCTGGAGCGGCTGGCCGAGATCGCCGCGCGCACGGCGGAGGAGAGTGGCAAGTTCGCCAATGTCGATGCCATCCTGCGCATTCCCGTCACCATGCAGGTGGTGCTGGGTTCGGCTACCATCCCGGTGGCGAACCTGATGAAGCTCGGGCGCGGCGCGGTGGTTCCGCTCGACCACCGGGTCGGTGAGCCCGTCGACGTCGTCGTCAACGGCCGTATCGTCGCCCGCGGCGAAGTGGTCGTCGTCGAAGAGGACAATTCCCGCTTCGGTGTCTCGCTCACGGAGATCGTTGGACCGCTGGGGCAGGGTGATACCTGACCATGGCGGCACAGGTCGGCATCGCTCCCATCAAGCAGCGAGGCGTTGCCACGCTGGGCGGAACGGAGAAGGTCGCGGCACTCCTGCTGGCCATGGGCCGGCAGGCGGCCGCGAGCGTGCTCGCGCAGTTCGAGCCGCAGGATATCCGCATCGTGACCAAGGCCGCGGCCGAGCTGCGGCCGATCACCGCGCAGGAGCTGGAGGGGATCGTCGAGGAGTTCGCCCAGCAGTTCTCGATGGGTGCCAACATTCTCGGCACGCTCGGCGGCCTCGAGGCCGTGCTTGGCGACGTGCTACCGGCCGACCAGGTCTCGGCGATCATGACGGACCTGCTCGGCAATTCGAGCCGGTCGGTGTGGGATCGTGTCTCGTCGGTGTCGGAAAATTCGCTGGCCACCTACCTGTCCAAGGAGCATCCGCAGACCGCGGCCCTCATCCTGTCCAAGGTCAAGCCGGCCTGTGCCGCCAAGGTGATGAGCCAGTTGCCGTCCAGCCTGCGCAACGAATTGATGCGGCGCGTGCTCAGCCTCAAGCCGATCGCCGACGACGCGATGAAGGTTCTCGAGAAGACGCTGCACGAGGACCTGACGCTGAACTTCGCCCGCAACCTCGGCGCGGACACCTATGCCCGCGTCGCCGACATCATCAACAAGATGGAGCGCGGCCACATCGAGGACATGCTGAAGAGCCTGTCGGAGAAGCGGCCGAAATCGGCCGAAGTGCTGAAGGAGCTGCTGTTCACCTTCGACGACGTGATCCACCTGACGCCGAAGGCGCGCACCATGATCTTCGATCAGGTGCCGACCGATCGCATCGTCATCGCGCTGAAGGGGACCGACAAGAACTTCCGCGAGCTGATCCTGTCGTCGGTCGCATCGCGCGTCCGCCGCGTCGTCGAGCACGAGCTCGCGATCGGCGAACCGTCGAACCAGCGCGACGTGCTGGAGGCCCGGCGCGTGATCACCGATCTCGCGCTCGACCTCGCGGAGAAGGGCGAAATCGAGCTCAACCCCGAGCAGGAGGATGAGCTGGTCTTCCGCTGACCGCTGAACGGGCATGGCAGAAACAACCGATCAGGAGAGCAAGACAGAAGAGCCGACCGAGAAGAAAGTCCGCGATTCGCTCGAACAGGGCAAAATTCCGGTCTCTCGGGAGGCTTCCATCTTCGCGTCGATGGCGGCGCTGATGGTCATCCAGATGTTCCTGATCGGCCAGGGCGTGCAGCAATTGACGCCGACCCTGAAGAGCCTCCTCGACGATCCCGAGGGCTTCCCCCTCGCCACCGGGGCGGACGCGCAGAACCTCCTCACCGTGGTGGGACTCGAGGCGCTGCGATTCCTGGTGCCGCTGCTGGTCGTTTTGCTCGTGTTCGGGCTGGCATCGTCGCTGCTGCAAAACGCGCCCAACCTGGTGCTTCAACGCATCATGCCGGACCTTTCGCGAATCTCCCCGGTGAGCGGCTGGAACCGGCTGTTCGGAACGCAGGGCCTCGTCGAGTTCGCCAAGTCGCTGTTCAAGCTCGCCTCGGTGACCGTCGTCGTCGCCTTCGTGCTGCGCTCGTCCGAAGCGAAGGCGTTCGAGGCGATGTACACCGACCCCGTCGCGCTGCCGGAGATGATCCTCAACATCGCGATGCGGATCGTCTCGGCGATCTGTATCGCGACCATCGTCCTGGTCGCGATCGACCTCGCCTGGGCGCGCTTCCACTGGCGGCGCGAGCTGCGCATGACCCGGCAGGAGATCAAGGACGAGCACAAGCAGGCCGAAGGCGACCCGCTGGTCAAGGCGCGCCTGCGCTCGCTGGCGCGCGACCGCTCGCGACAGCGGATGATCGCCTCCGCATCGCGCGCGACGCTGGTGATCGCGAACCCGACGCACTTTGCGATCGCACTGCGCTACAACCGCGAGGAAAACCCGGCGCCGCTCGTGGTGGCCAAGGGCATGGACGTGATCGCGCTGAAGATCCGCGAAGTCGCGGAGAAGAATAGAATCCCCGTGATCGAGAACAAAGTTCTGGCGCGCGCGCTCTACGAGGCCGTTCAGGTCGATCAGGTGATTCCGGCCGAATTCTTCCGGCCCGTCGCCGAGATCATCTACTTCCTGCAGTCGAAGCAGACGACCCGGCCCGAGAAGGTCCAGTAGATTTCCGAGGATGGTGCTTCGCCCAACAGCTTGACGAAAGCTTAACGCCCTAGGCTTCTCCTCGAATGGACCAGAATGGGACTGTCGTGGGACCGCTTTATCTCTTCGAACTCGCATCGTCGCAAGCGCGGTACCTCGAACTCCGCCAGTCGACCATCGCCACCAACGTCGCCAACGCGAATACGCCGGGCTTCAAGGCGCGCGACGTCGAGCCGTTCAACAAGGTGCTCGACGGAATGCCGGTCAGGCTCGCGACGACGTCACCGACGCACATGCAGCTTTCCGCGACCGAGACCGACACGCGCGCGACCTCCAAGAAGGACAGCTGGGACGTGGTTCACTCCGGAAATTCCGTCAGTCTCGAGCAGGAGATGATCAAGGGCAACGACGTCAATCGCGACTACTCGATGAACTCGGCGGTCGTGCGGTCGTTCCACCGCATGCTGCTGTCGAGCGTGAAGACCTGAGGTGAATTGACATGCTGGACTCACTGAGCGCGTCCCTGACGGTTGCGAGCTCCGGGCTCGAAGCGCAGTCGACGCGCATGCGCATCGTCTCGGAAAACCTCGCCAACGCGACGTCGACGGGACGGACCGCCGGCGCCGATCCGTATCAGCGCAAGACGATCACCTTCGATGCCGCGATGGACCGTGCCTCGGGCGCGCAGCTCGCGAAGGTCAAGGAGGTCGGCGTCGACACTACGCCGTACCGCGTGGAGTACGATCCGGGGCATCCCGCCGCAGACAAGTCCGGCTACGTCAAGCTGCCGAACGTCAACATGATGATCGAGATGGCCGACATGCGGGAAGTCAACCGGTCCTATGAAGCCAATCTCCAGGTCGTGAAACAGGTGAGGTCGATGCTGGGCATGACCATCGACCTTCTGAGGAGCTGACAATGCTTGAGGCAATTTCGTCCACGGCGATCTCCGCAGGCCGGGCGGCGAGCCGCGCAACCGAGACGCAGGCGATCGCGCCCGCGGCGCCGACCGCGATCCAGTCCGGCGGCGACGTCGGCTTCGATTCGGTGATGAAACAGGTGACGACGGACGCGATCGGCACGCTGAAGGCGGGCGAGGCGGCGTCGATCTCGGCGATGCAGGGCAAGGAATCGACGCGGCGCGTCGTCGAGGCGCTGATGTCGGCCGAGCAAGCCTTGCAGACGGCGGTCGCGGTTCGCGACAAGGTCGTGCAGGCCTACCAAGAAGTCGTTCGTATGTCGATTTGATCTGAAGGAGTCACATTGTGAAATCGCTTGCCATTGCGGCCACGGGCATGAATGCCCAGCAGACCAATATCGAAGTCATCGCCAACAACATCGCCAACATCAACTCGACGTCGTACAAGCGGGCGCGCGCGGAGTTCACCGATCTTTTCTACCAGATGGACCGGATGCAGGGCGTCGCGAACGTCAACGGCTCGTCGCCGATTCCGGAAGGCGCCAATCTCGGCCTCGGCGTCAAGTCGGCGGCGATCCGCAAGCTGCACATCCAGGGCGCGCTCACCCAGACCGGCAATCCCTACGACCTCGCGATCAACGGCCGCGGCTGGTTCCAGGTGCTGGGCCCGAACAACGAGGTGCAATACACCCGCGCGGGTTCGTTCAACACCAATGCCAACAGTCAACTCGTCACCACCGACGGCTACCTGCTGGATCCCGCAATCACGATCCCGCAGGGGACGGTCGAGGTCACGGTCAACCAGACCGGACAGGTGTTCGCCAAGCTGGACACGGAAGTGAACCCGCGGCAGATCAGCCAGCTCAACCTCGCCAACTTCGCCAACGAGGCAGGCCTCGAGCCGCTCGGCAGCAATCTCTATCGCGAGACCACGGCGTCCGGCACGCCGGTCGTCGGACTGCCGGGCGATGCCGGCTACGGCAAGATCAACCAGAAATATCTCGAGGCCTCGAACGTCGATCCGGTCAAGGAAATCACCGAGCTGATCTCGGCGCAGCGCGCCTACGAAATGAATGCCAAGGTCATCCAGGCTTCGGATGAAATGGCCTCGACCGTATCGAAGGGCCTTCGCTAGTTCCGGTGTGTCCATGTTGAACAGGGTGGGCCTGATCGTGCGCGGGTTGGCCGCCGTGCTGCTGGTTCTCGTCTCGGCGCGCGTCGCTGCAGCCGAGGAGAAGCGGCTTCCCGTGCCGGCCGTGTCGATCCGCGCCGGCGAGCTGATCCGGGACGACATGATCACGGAGCGCGCCTTCGCGCCGAACCTGCTCGGCGTCGCCCAGTTCATCGAAGGACGCCAGATCCTGGTCGGCCGCATGGCCCGGCGCGCGCTGCTGCCGGGCCAGCCCATCCCGACCAACTCGGTGGAAGATCCCTGGACCGTCGCCCGCGGCGCCATGGTCAAGGTCGTCGTCGAGGACAGCGGCCTGTCGATCGTCACCTACGGCTCGGCGATGCAATCGGGCGCCGCCGGCGCACTGATTCCAGTGCGAAACACCGACACCGGCGTGATCATCAGGGGCGTCGTCCAGCCGGACGGCACCGTCAAGGTCGTGGACGGATCATGACCAGGCTCCTGCTTGCGCTCATCCTTGTCGTTTCCGCGGCCAGCGCCCAGGCCGCCGTCCGCATCAAGGACATCGCGGACATCAAGGGATTGCGTGAAAACCAGATCGTCGGCTACGGCCTCGTCATCGGCCTGAACGGCACCGGCGACACGCTTCGCAATGCTCCGTTCACGGAGCAGTCCCTGCAATCGATGCTCGAGAACATGGGCATCAATGTCAGGAACGAGACCACGAGCACCACCAACCCCGCGCGCCCGACCACCCTGCGCACGCGCAACGTCGCCGCCGTGATGGTGACCGCGGACCTGCAACCTTCGATCGGGGCAGGCGAGCGGATGGACGTGACCGTGTCGTCGCTCGGCGATGCGACCTCGCTGCTCGGCGGCACGCTGGTGATGACGTCGCTGCGCGCGGCGGACGGCGCGGTCTATGCGGTGGCACAGGGCGCGGTCACGGTCGCCGGCTACAGCGTGGGAGGTCAGGCGCAGAACGTCAGCCAGGGCACCCCGACCGCGGGCCGCATTCCGAACGGCGCGCTGGTCGAGCGAGAGGTGCAGGGAAGCCTCCATGAGATGGAATTCCTGGTGCTTGAGCTCAAGAACCCGGACTTCGTCACCGCAACGCGCATCCTCGATGCGATCAACCGCTACGCCGGCGGCCGCTATCGCGCGCAGATCGCCTTCGAGCGCGACTACCGCACCATCGTCTTGTCGAAGCCGCGCCATATCGGCCCGGTCCGCTTCCTCGCCGAAATCGGCGAGCTGACGGTCGAGCCGGACACGCCGGCGCGGGTGGTGATCAACGAGCGCACCGGCACGGTGGTGATCGGACGGGACGTGCGGATATCGACGGTTGCGGTGACGCACGGCAATCTGACCGTCCGCGTCACGGAGATGCCCGTGGTGTCGCAGCCGGCGCCGTTCTCGCGCGGGCAGACGGTGGTGGTTCCCCAGACCGTGGTCGAGGCCAACGAGGCCGGATCGCAGGTGGCGATCCTGAGCGGCGTCGATCTCCAGCGCCTGGTGCGCGGATTGAACCAGATCGGCCTCAAGCCGTCAGGCATCATCGCGATCCTCCAGGCGATCAAGACGGCCGGCGCGCTCCAGGCCGATGTCATCGTCCAATGACGCATAAGCGTCGTGCAAGCTTGGTCGCTCAATGCTCAGGTCTCGACCGAGAATCGCACGCGGCCCGATGTTGAAGCTGGATCACAAAGCCAAACTCCTCCTCCTGGCCGCGGCCGCGGCGCTTGCGAGCGCTTCGCCCGTGCTGGCGCTGGATGAGGCCAGATCGTCGAAGCCGCTCAACCTGCTTTCCTTCGCGCGCGCCCGCGCGCCCGGACCGCAGAAGCCGCGCGCGCCGATCCAGGGTGACAATGCGGCCACCCGGGCGACGGCGTGGGCGGCCGAAGATACCGGACCGGCGATCACCGGTGCGGTGCCGGCTTCCGAGACGCCTGCACCGGCGCCAGTGCCCGCACCCGCGCCGCTACGTCCGGCCAAGCCCGGCAGTGTCACGGCGCCGCCAAAGCCCGCACCGCCGCAGGCCGCTGCGACCGCGGACAACGAGGTCGCGCTGTTCTGCAGCAACGTGGCCGATCCCGCCGTCGATGCGAGATTGGCCTGGCAGCTCAAGGAGCTGGAGAAGGCCGAGACCCAGCTCCGCGAGCGGATCGCCGAGGTCGAGGCCAAGCGCGCCGAATACGAGAAGTGGATGGCGCTGCGCGACGACTTCCTGAAGAAGGCCGAGGCCCAGGTCGTCGAGATCTACTCGCGCATGAAGCCGGACGCCGCGGCCACCCAGATCGCCGGCATGGCGGACGAGACCGCCGCCGCCGTGCTCGCCAAGCTCAGCCCGAGGAGCTCGAGCGCGATCTTCAACGAGATGGATACGGCGCGCGCCGCGCACCTCGCCGATTTGCTCGGCGGAATGCGTCGCGTGGATGACGGAAAGACCAAATAGATGAAGAATCTGATCCTCATCCTGCCGCTCTTGATGCTTACCGGATGCGTCGGTGATCCGGCGGACGCCCTGACCGGCCCGCGCTTGTCGCCGGTCGGAAGCGGCCTGAGGACGCAGGCCGACCCGATCCCGGTGACGCCGCGCATGCGCACGCCGGTCAGCTATCGCTCGACCTGGGACGACGGCACCGATCTCTACCGCGATCCCCGCGCCCGGCGCACCGGCGACGTCGTGACGGTGATCATCTCGATGCAGGACAAGGCCAAGCTCGACAACAAGACCGGCCGCTCGCGCGATTCGCAGATCAAGTTCGGGCTCGACTGGCTGATGGACGTCGCAGGATGGGCCGACAAGGGGCAAACCACCGCCAACCTCAGCACCAACACCCAGATCAAGGGCAACGGCCAGATCGATCGCACGGAGGACATCAAGCTGTCCATCGCCGCCATCGTCACCGACGTGTTGCCGAACGGCAATATGATGATCAGCGGCTCGCAGGAGTTCCGCGTCAACACCGAGATGCGCGTGCTCAATGTCGGCGGCATCGTGCGTCCGCGCGATATCTCGCGAACCAACACGATTTCCTACGAAAAGATCGCGGAGGCGCGCGTGTCCTATGGTGGTCAGGGAAATCTGTCGGACGTGCAGCAGCCTGGATGGGGACATCGGATCTATGACGCCGTGGCACCGTTCTGAGGTTCGCGCCGGCCGGGCCGCGTCGCGAGGGCAGGGGACGTGATGCGCCTGATTGCCGCCATCGTGGCGCTGACCCTGGTCGCGATCGGTGCCGGCGCCCTTGCCGGCCTGCATCTGTTTGCAGCCGCCGAGCGCGTCGCCGACGCGAAGAAGAGCCCTACGCCGCCGCCGCTTGCGTCGAGCTACGCCGGCAGCGCGCGGCTTCGAAAACTGTCCCCGATCGTGACCAATCTCGCCGCGCCGGCCAACAACTGGGCCCGTGTCGAGGCCTCCATGGTGACCGACAGCATGAGCGACGAGGACGCCGGCATCCTGGCCGCCCATATCAGCGAAGACATCGTCACCTATCTGCGATCGGCCTCGGCTGCGCAGTTCGAGGGATCGCGCGGGCTCCAGCATCTGCGCGATGACCTCGCCGAGCGCGCCAATGTCCGCTCGTCGGGCAAGGTCCGCGAATTGATCATTGAGACGTTGGTGATTCAGTGAAATTGAGAGTCCTGCTGCTCGCGTTGATTCTGGCGGTGCTGCCCGAAATGGCGTTCGCCCAGATTCCGGACCTCAACTCCCTGCTGCCGCCCGGCAACGGCTCGACCAGCGGCCGCATCATCCAGCTGATGGCGCTGATCACGGTGCTGTCGGTGGCGCCGGGACTGCTCATCATGGTGACGAGCTTCACGCGGTTTGCGGTGGCGCTGTCGTTCCTGCGCTCCGGTCTCGGCCTCCAGACCACGCCGGCCAATCTGGTGCTGGTCAGCCTCGCGCTGTTCATGACGTTCTACGTGATGGCGCCGACCTTCGACCGCGCCTGGGAGACCGGCGTCCAGCCTCTCATGAAGAACGAGATCTCGGAGGAAGAGGCTTATCTGAAGATCACCGATCCGTTCCGCGAGTTCATGCTGGCGCATGTTCGCGACAAGGATCTCCAGACCTTCGAGGCGCTCGCCGCGGAGAGCTTTCGCAAGAAGTTCGACGACAAGCGCATCGATTTGCGCGTCATCATTCCGGCCTTCATGATCTCCGAGCTCAGGCGTTCGTTCGAGATCGGATTTCTCATCATGCTGCCGTTCCTCGTGATCGACATGATCGTGGCGACGCTGACCATGTCGATGGGCATGATGATGATGCCGCCGACGATCCTCGCGCTGCCGTTCAAGATGCTGTTCTTCGTGCTGATCGACGGCTGGAACCTGCTGGCCTCCGGACTGGTGCGGTCGTTCTCGTAGCGGCGGCGACCGCCGGCCGGCCGGGTCATGGTTAGCAAGAAGTACCGGCTTATGGTTACCGGAGGGTAATGGTAACCATATGATATTGCTGAGAAATTCAAGCCGATCTTAATCTCGGCGCAAGATTCGGCGTGCTAGCAATGCGGCACGGCGGGTTGGACCCCACCCACATCAGTCCAAAGGCATGATGCCGCCCCTCCGTACCGGTGAAAGCCCGGTATGTCCCCTCGTGAAAATGTAACGCGTACATAAAGGGACATTCGCAATGTCAAGCCTGCTTACGAACTCGACCGCCATGACCGCGCTCCAGACCCTGCGGTCTGTCAGCTCGCAGCTCTCCACCACGCAGACCCGCATCTCCACCGGCCAGCGCGTGTCGACCGCTTCGGACAACGCTGCCTACTGGTCGATCGCAACCTCGATGCGCTCCGACAACGCGGCGCTCTCCGCGGTCTCCGACTCGCTCGGTCTGTCGGCTGCGACCGTCGACACCGAATACACCGCTCTGAACACGGTCATCGGTGACAAGGACTCCGGCCTGACCAAGCTCCAGGCGCTGCTGGTCGAAGCCAAGACCGCCGGTATCGATCGCTCCAAGATCCAGGCCGACGTCACCCAGATCCAGAATCAGCTGAAGTCGACGGCCGACTCGGCGACGATCAACGGCATCAACTGGCTGAGCATCGACACCACGCCCTCCTCGTCCACGGCCACGCCGACGAGCTTCAACCTCGTGTCGTCGTACTCGCGTGTCGGCAATACGCCCACCATCGGCTCCATCACGGTGACGACCGCCACCTACGCGCTCTACACCACCGGCGGCTCATCCACCACCGGCATCCTGGATGCGGTGGTTGGCGGCTCCACCGGCGCGTCGGTCTCCTCGATCAACATCGGCGCGCTGACCGACTCGGCGACTGACCAGACCAAGCTCGATGGTTACATCGCGCAGGTCACCGCTGCGATCGGCTCGGTCGCCTCGGCCGCCGCCAATCTCGGTGCCGTCAAGAACCGCATCTCGACCAACACGGAATTCGTCAAGAACCTGATGGACTCCGTGGATCGCGGTGTCGGCCAGCTCGTCGATGCCGACATGAACCAGGAGTCCACCCGCCTTGCGGCCCTCCAGGTCCAGCAGCAGCTCGGCGTTCAGGCGCTCTCGATCGCCAACAACAGCAGCCAGAGCATCCTGTCGCTGTTCCGCTAAACCTCAACTCATCTGGGGGAGGGCCGCGCTTCTCGCGAAGCGCGGCCCTTTCTTTGTCAGGCGTGACGCCGCGTCGACGCCATGATCCGGCTCGGTGTTGCAACCGAGTCACAGAGCCACAAGCCTCACACAAGCTTCGGCGGGTAGCCTCACCGCTACGACAGATTGGGTCCATCACACGCATTGCCGTGGCCCAAAGGCATGATGCCGCCCTGTCGTACCGGTGCAAGTCCGGTATGTCCCCAAACTCAATTCAATCGTCAAAGGGACATCAAAATGGGTTCTAGCCTCCTCACCAACTCGTCTGCAATGACCGCGCTGCAGACCCTCCGCAATGTCAGCACGCAGCTCGCGACCACGCAGAACCGGATCTCGACCGGTCAGCGCGTCTCGACCGCTTCGGACAATTCGGCCTATTGGTCGATCGCAACCTCGATGCGCTCCGACAACGCCGCGCTGTCCGCAGTCTCCGATTCGCTCGGTCTGTCGGCCGCGATGGTCGACACCGAATACACCGCTCTGAACACGGTCATCGGCGACAAGAACTCCGGCCTGACCAAGCTCCAGGCGCTGCTGGTCGAAGCCAAGACCGCCGGTATCGACCGGACCAAGATCCAGGCCGAGGTCACCCAGATCCAGCAGGATATGAAGCTCAAGTCCGACTCGGCAACGATCAACGGTATCAACTGGCTGAGCATCGACATCACGCCCTCGTCGTCCACGGCCACGCCGACGACCTTCAACCTCGTGTCGTCGTACTCGCGCGTCGGCGGTACGCCCACCATCGGCTCCATCACCGTGACGACCGCCACCTACGCGCTCTACACCACCGGCGGCTCATCCACTACCGGCATCCTGGATACGGTGGTCGGCGGCTCCACCGGCGCGTCGGTTGCCTCGATCAACATCGGCGCGCTGACCGACTCGGCGACTGACCAGACCAAGCTCGACGGCTACATCAACCAGGTCACCGCTGCGATCAACTCGGTCGCCTCGGCCGCCGCCAATCTCGGTGCCGTCAAGAACCGCATCGCGACCAACACGGAATTCGTCAAGAACCTGATGGACTCCGTGGATCGCGGTATCGGCCAGCTCGTCGACGCCGACATGAACGCGGAATCGACGCGCCTGCAGGCGCTTCAGACCCAGCAGCAGCTTGGCGTTCAGGCGCTCTCGATCGCCAACCAGAACAGCCAGAGCATCCTGTCGCTGTTCCGCTAAGCCGCGGCTTCGAAAACGACCGTGCTCCCTCGGGAGCACGGTCTCCGCCATGAACGGCGGATATGACGGCACAAGATGTGCCCGCAATCGATCCCCTGACGCCAGATTTCAAGTAACACGCCGCAGCCGATCGCACCGCGGTGCATCCGGCCGTGCACCTGTTGCCGATCCTCGCGATAGCGTCCCCCGACTTCTTGTAAAATTACAACGCCTCGCCCGCGAACCGACACATTCGTGTTCCTGCGCAACCTTCAGACAAGGTTGGCAGCGGAATGTCCCATATGTTCGCATTGGTACGAGGTCATATGCTGTTCAGTCGTGCGCAGATACAGCAACTGCTCAACAATCTGCTGGAGCTTGGGCCGCGACGCCTGATGGCCCTGGGATTGATCGGCTTTGCCGTTCTCGTCACCGTCGTCGGCGGCGCCTATTATCTGAGCCGGCCTGAATTCGAAACGCTCTATACCGGCCTCTCCCGCGAAGATGTGACGCGCATGGGCGCTGCTTTGCGCGAGCAGAATATTGCCTTCGACGTCAATACGGCCGGAGACGCGGTCT
Organism: Bradyrhizobium sp. B039; assembly: GCF_038965675.1. Lineage (NCBI taxonomy): Bacteria > Pseudomonadati > Pseudomonadota > Alphaproteobacteria > Hyphomicrobiales > Nitrobacteraceae > Bradyrhizobium > Bradyrhizobium sp. B039. The sequence continues at coordinate 7,162,667 of NZ_CP152416.1, read as the reverse complement.
CGGTGCGTCCGAGCCAGACCATGCAGGCGCGAATGCTGCTCGCCGAGAAGGGGCTGCCGACCAGCGCCAATTCCGGTTACGAGCTGTTCGACAAGATCGGCTCGCTCGGTCTGACCTCGTTCATGCAGGAAGTCACGAAACTGCGCGCGCTCGAAGGCGAGATCGCGCGCACGGTGCAGTTGATGAAGGGCGTGAAAGCGGCGCGGGTGCATATCGTGATGCCGGTGCGCGGCTCGTTCCGCGCGACGCAACAGCCGCCCTCGGCGTCGGTCGTGCTCCGCACCGACGGCGCGATCGAGGCTCGTACGGCGCAGTCGATCCGTCATCTCGTCGCGGCCGCCATCCCCGGCATGAGCCGCGACAAGGTAACGGTGCTGGATGCCGACGGTTCGATGCTGCTGGCCGAAGAGGACGAAGCCACCGCTGCCCCGACCAAGATGGCAAGCCTCCAGAAGACGGTCGGCGGGATGGTTCAGGAGAACATCCGCAAGGCGCTGACGCCGTATCTGGGTCTCGACAATTTCGAGGTGAGCGTCGCGCCGCAGCTCTCCACCGACAAGCGGCAGACCAACGAGACCGTCTACGATCCGGAGAGCCGCGCCGAGCGTTCCGTGCGGAACGTGCGCGAGAAGGAGTCGTCGCAGAACGCCGACCGATCGACGCCGACCACGGTGCAACAGAACCTTCCCGACCAGCAGGTCAACGCCGGCGGCAGCAAGAACTCCAGCGAGGACAAGACCCGTCGCGAGGACGTCACCAATTTCGAGGTGTCGTCCAAGACCACGACGACGGTGAGCGACGGCTATCTGGTCAAGAAGCTCTTCATCGCCGTGCTGGTCAACCGCGCGCGCCTCGTTGCCGATCTCGGCGACAAGAGCAATCAGGCCATCGTCGACAGCAAGCTCGCCGAGATCAGCCAGCTCGCGGCGACGGCCGGCGGACTGGACAAGCAGCGCGGCGACCAGATCCAGGTCACGGCCGTCGACTTCATCGAGGGCTCGCGCGAACTGGCGCCGGTGCCGCCGATCAGCTTCGTCGAGATGATCAACAAGCAGCTCGGCAGCGTCATCAACGCGGTGACGATCCTGGCCGTGGCTTCGATGCTGGTCTGGTTCGGCCTTCGCCCCGCGGTCAACGGCATTCTGACCCACCGCGCGGCGCAGGAGCAGACCGAGGCGGCGGAGGCTGCTGAGCTTGAAGCTGCCACAGCCCTTGCATTGGCCGAGAGCCAGGACCCCGAGCTCAACCTCGTCGAGGACCTCGAAGGCAAGATGCAGCGCACGCCGCAGAAGCGGCTGGAGCAGATCGTCCGGCTCGATCAGGCGCAGGCAGCAGCGATCCTTAAAGACTGGATGCGACGCGAGGAGGCGGCATGAACGCGGCAATCGGAAAACTCCTGACGCAGTTCGACGCGAACGGCCGGGTCAAGTCGTCACCGCCGCCTCCGCCGCCCAAGATTCAGGACGTGCTGACCAGGCCGAAGGAAGTCCGGCGCGAGCCTCAATCTCAACCGCAGCCTCAGGCCCAGTCGCAGCCTCAGTCGCCGCCTCCGGCGCCCGCGACGGAAGCCCCGCCGGTCAATCTCCTGGACGATGCCTATCGGCGCGGCCATGCCGCCGGCGTCGCGGAAGGCGATGCCAGGGTTGCCGAGGAACGGGTGCGCAGCGCGATCCGGCTTGGCGAGGAGCGGGCCAAATGGTCCGACCAGCAGGCGGTCGCGATCGTGAGCGGCTTCGAGGCGGCTTGCCGCGAGATCGAGACCAACATTGCGAGCTCCGTTGCCCGAATATTGCTGCCGTTCCTCGCCGATGCGGTCCGCGACAAGGCGATCGGGTCGCTGGTCGAGCAAATCGCGGCGCTGACCGGCAATTCGCCGGTGCCGGTGTTCAAGATCACCGGGCCTAGCGAACTGCTCGACCTGGTGAAGACGCAGCTCGAGACGGCCCGGCGAACGGGCATCGAGTACGAGGCCGCCGAGACTTTCGAGGTCCGTGTCGTGGCCGACCAGACCGTGATCGAGACGAAGATCGCGGCCTGGAGCGACCGCCTCAATGAGGCGCGCCGGTAACCCGCCATGGAGGAGGTCAAGCAAGAGCTCGTGATCGTCCGCCGGCGCAGTGCCTTCGCCGAGGAGGCCCATCACGGTGGCGTATGGAAGATCGCCTATGCGGACTTCATGACCGCGATGATGGCGTTCTTCCTGGTCATGTGGCTGCTCAACGCGCTCAACCAGGACCAGAAGCAGGTGGTCGCGAGCTATTTCAACCCGATCAAGCTCGCGGAGAACGCACCCGCCCCGAAGGGCCTCAAGGATCTCTCCAAGAAGGAGCCGACGACGTTCGAGGGCCAGGACGGCAGGCGTCAGCCGGCTGGGCCGAGCGAGGAGCGGCGCGGTGACTCCCCGACGGCCGAGAAACCGCCCTTCTACGAAGAGAAGGTTCTGTTCCGCGATCCCTATGCGACGCTTGCCGAGATCGCCAATAGCGCGAACCAGGCTTCGGGCCAGCGCCGCGCCGGCGCCCTGACGTCCGCGGAAGAGGACGGCCTCAAGGGCGGCGACGCCTACCGCGATCCCTTCGATCCCGGCTATTGGAAGCTGGCGCCGCAGGCGTCCAAGGATTCGGATCGCATCATCGAGAGCGAGCCCAAGCCGAATGCACCCGTGCGCGACAACGCGACCGGGACCGGCCAGGGCGAGCCGCAGGCGCGCCGTGCCAAGACGGACGACGCCGGCGGAAGCGTGGCGCCGAACGCCGATGCCTCGTCCGCAAGCCTGTCGCCGCTGCTGCCGCCGGGGCCGGCGCCGTCGCAGTCTTCGCGCGAAGGCAGCGCGCAGGCGAACGCGCAATCGGGTGCTCAGGCCAGTGCCGCTGCGCAAGGGCGTCCCGGCGATACGCCGAAGGATTCCGAACCGCGCGACGCCGCGCAAACGCAGCAGCCGACCGTCAAGCAGCTCCAGTCCGCGATCGCGGAAGCGCTGTCGGACATCAAGGCGGGCGCCGGACCGGCGGCCGAGGTGCGTCAGGTCGAGGAAGGTCTGCTGGTCAGCCTGACCGACGATGCGAGCTTCGGCATGTTCGCGGTCGGCTCGGCCGAGCCGAGGCCCGAGCTCATCCGCGTGATCGACAAGATCGGGCCGCTGCTGATGAAACGACAGGGCACGATCATCGTCCGCGGCCATACCGACAATCGGCCGTACAAGTCGGAGACCTACGACAATTGGCGGCTGTCGACCGCCCGTGCGCAGATGGCCTATTACATGCTGGTCCGCTCCGGCGTCGACGCGCAGCGGATCGAGCATGTCGAGGGCTACGCCGACCGGCGGCCGAAACTTCAGAACGACCCGGCGGCCGCGCAAAATCGCCGGATCGAGATCTTGATCCGGGAGAAGCGCCCTTGATCAGGCCGCTCCTCCGTGCCGCCCTGCTGGTGCTGCTGCCGTTCGCGGCGGCACGCGCGTTGGCCGATCCGGCGCCGGCTCCGGCGTCGACATCGGGCGAGCCCTATGAGCTCGTGCGCGCATTGCAGGCCGTGCAGGACGGTATCGCCAACGGCGACACCGCGGCGCATGGCAGCCACATCGCGCTGATCCGGCAGATCGGCGAGAAATTTCTCGCCGCCGATGCGAGCGTGTGGAGCAACGCGCAGAACGGCCAGGCCGTCGTCATCTACCTGCTCAGCGGCGGCGCCCCGCAACTGGTCCGCAAGCTGCCGCGCGACAAGATGAATGTCGACGGACGGCTGTTCGATGGCGCGCTCGCCTATGTCGAGGGCCGACAGGACGAAGCGCGCGAGCTGCTCAAGGACGTCAAGCCCAGGACGATTCCGTCGGGCCTGGGCGGACAGGTCGCGCTGGTCCAGGGCGCGCTGTTCGCTCGCACCGAGGCCTCGCTCGCGATCGAGCGTCTGGACGATGCGCGCCTGCTCCTGCCCGGCACGCTGGTGGAGGAGGCGGCGCTGCGGCGCGAGATCCTGCTGGTCGGGCAGGCCGAGGATTTCGACAAGTTCGAGTTCCTGACGCTGGCCTATATCCGCCATTACCGCAACTCGATCTATGCCGGCGATTTCTGGCAGCGCTTCTCCACCGGCCTGACGCAATCGAGCCTCGCTCTCGACGAGCGCCGCTTTGCGCGGATCGTCACCATGCTGGAGCAGATCGATCGCGGAAGCCGCCTCAAGCTCTATCTCGTGATCGCGCGCTCCGCGATGGTGCGTGGACGGATGGCCGTGACCCGGCTTGCCGGCGAGCGGGCGCTGACGCTCAGCGCCGATGCCTCGGCAGAGCGCGAGCGTGCGCATTTTTTCCGTGGCGCCTCGCGGGTACTCACCGACGAATATGACGGCGGCCTCGCCGAGCTGAAGGCGCTCGACCGGTCGAAGCTGCCCGAGCGCGATCTTCCTCTCTTGAATGCAACGGTCCAGCTTGCGCTTGATGTGCGCAAACCGTTCGCGAGCGGATCTGCCGCCACCGCCGACAAGCCTCCGGCCACGCCGGCGCGTCTCGATCTCGCATCGTCGACCGCGACCCTCGCGCGTGCGCGGAAGGAGCTCGGCGAACTCGAACTTCTCACCAGGGATCGCCGCCCATGACCAAGCTCAGCGGAACCGCCGGACAGGCTTTTTCGGGGCTCGCCGAGAGTCTCAATATGCGCGGGACGTCGCGCTCGGCGAAGAGCGCCGGGACGAAATCGCAGGCTGATTCGTCGTTCAACGATCTGCTCCACACCGTCTCGAACCTGGCCAAACGGGCGCTCAAAGACGAGGGCAGCGATACGGCCGTGAAGGCGGGAACGCTGCGCACGCGCCTTTCGCATCCGGCCGAGAAGGACGAGACGGTGCATGATCGCACCGAGGCGGCCGACGAGACCAAGTCCAGTCACAAATCGTCCGACGAGTCGGAGACGCAAGATCCGCTCGACCAGGCCGCGAAGGCTGACGTTTCGAGCCGGCCGGGCATTGCCGCGATCGTCGGACAGGAGCTCGCCGCCGTGCCGGCCGTGAAGCTGCAATCGCCCGCGGGGGACAGGAAGGATGCGTCGGCGCGCGACGGGCGTTCCTCCACGAAGGGCGAGGTTCAGGCGACGGGCATGGCGAAGGCCGCCGCCGCCGATTCCGCGCCGCTCTCGGCAGGTCCGACAGGCGCGCGCTCACAGGCCGCGGCCTCGCAGGCGGCAGCCGCGCAGCAGGGCAACGAGAGTTCGTCAAAGGCAATGCCCGCGACATCGGGCTTCGAGGCCGTCACGGCCAATGTCGAACGCGCCGTCAAGGCCTCGGCCCGGGACGCATTGCCGGAGGCGACCAAGGTCACCGTGGTCCAGCAGGAGACCCATCTGCCCCCGGCGCAGTTCAACGCTCCGCAACAGGTCGCCAATGCGGTGGTCGCCGAGCTGAAGGAATCCTCGGCGCCGACGGCGTCCGCAGCCCCCGATCTCGCCGGGTCCCAGACCAATGCGCCGGACCAGCCGCTCAAGATCCTGACCGTCAACCTCGAGCCGCCGTCGCTCGGCAATGTCACCGTGCGCCTCCGCCTCGTCGGCTCGGAGGTCTCCGTCCACCTCGCGGCCGAGCGCAAGGACACGAGCCAGATGCTGGACCAGCAGCGCGACTCGATCCGCGAGCTGATGCAGTCGGCCGGCTACGTCGCCGACGTCGCCCCCGTCCAGCACGGCTCGCTGGACGGATTCCAGAGCGGGTCCGGCCAGTCGCAGCCGCAGCCCTCGGGCCAGCAACAGCCCTCGTCACAGTCGCAAGGCACGTTCGACGGCGCCGGCACGTCGTCGGGACAATCGGACGGCGATGCGAGACAGGCCCGGCAGGAGCGCCAGTCCAACCAGGAGACGCGTCATGACCAGGACGTGGCGCCGCAGATTCGTCGCGGCCCTGTTTATCTGTAACGCCGGCGCCGCCGAGGCGGCCGCCGACAGCGCGCGCCCCTGCGAGCGCGAGATGGCGCGTGCGGCCCAGCAGCACGGCATCCCGCTCGGCATTCTCTACGCCGTCGGCCTCACCGAGACCGGACGGCGCGGGGCGCTCTATCCTTATGCGCTCGGCGCCGACGGTCAGACCGTGTTCGCCAAGGACATGGAGGACGCGATCGCGAATTTCGAGGCGATGCGAGCCAAGGGCATCAAGCTAATCGACCTCGGCTGCATGCAGATCAACCACTACTACCACGGCGACAAGTTCACCTCGGTGCGGGCGATGTTCGATCCCGCCCGGAATGTCGACTACGCCGCGCGCTTCCTGAAGGAGCTGAAACAGCGCGAGGGAAGCTGGACCATGGCGGTCGCCCGCTACAATGCGGGCCCCAACAACCAGCCGGCGCAGAAGCGCTATGTCTGTCACATCGTCGCTCATCTCGTCTCGAGCGGTTTCGGCGCGTGGACAGACAAGGCGCGCTCGTTCTGTCAGCCGAAAACGACCTGACAACACGAAGTTGTGCACGGTTCCCAATCATCAGCCCCGCGCAAGCAAGAACCCTCATTGTAGCTGCAACCTACCAAAGGAGCCCAATCCATGAGCCTGTATGGTGTTATGCGCACCGGCGTTTCCGGCATGTCCGCGCAATCCAACAAGCTGTCGACGGTCTCGGACAACATCGCGAACGTCAACACCACCGGTTACAAGCGGGCTTCGACGGAATTCTCGTCACTGATCCTGAAGAGCGGTTCGGGCAATTACGATTCCGGCGCCGTCGAGACGACTGTCCGCTACGCCATCAGCGACGCAGGACACACGCAGTTCACCACGTCGACCACGGACCTCGCGGTCCAGGGCAACGGCTTCTTCGTAGTGTCGAACGCCAACAACACGCAGCAATATCTGACGCGTGCCGGCTCGTTCGTGCCTGACGCCCAGGGTAATCTGGTCAACGCGGCTGGCTATTACCTTCTGGGGCAGCCCGGTAAAGTGACCAATTTCTCGCAGAACAGCCTGTCCGGCATGCAGATCGTCAACATTGCCCAGGTTTCGCAAGTGCCCGTGCCGTCGACGGCGGGGACGCTCACGACCGGCAATCTGGATCCGAAAGCGGCTGTGATCGCCGGTCCGCCCGGCCCGGCGTCGTACTCATCGAAGAGCTCGATCGTGGCCTACAACAATATCGGCCAGGCCGTTACGCTCGACGTCTACATGTCCCACACTGCGACGGCCGCCGGCTCGGACACCTGGCAGATCCAGGCTTATAACTCCGCGACGGGTACGTCGGTCGGCGCCGCCACCACCTTCACCTTCGATACCACGGCAACCGGCAAAGGCGCGCTGGCCGCGGCGAGCCCGACGACTCTTTCCTTCACCGTTCCCGGCGGTGCGGCGGTAACCATGGACCTGTCGAACATGACGCAGACCGGAACCGACTTCAGCTTCAAGGCAACCGTCAACGGCAGCGCCCCCGCCGCGATCGACAAGGTCGACGTCGACGACGCCGGCCACGTGACGGCCATCCTCAAGAACGGGCAGCAGCTGACGCTCTACACGATCATGCTCGCCGACGTCCCGAGCCCCGACAATCTGACGCCGGAGCCTGGCAACGTCTATTCGACCAATATGAACTCCGGCAACGCGCAGGCCGGGAATGCCGGCACCGGCGGACTCGGGACGATCCAGTCCGGCGCCCTGGAAGACTCCAACGTCGATCTCGCGGATGAGCTCACCGGGATGATCGAGGCCCAGCGCGGCTTCACCGCGAACTCGAAGTCGTTCCAGACCGGCGCGGATCTGCTCGACGTCGTCGTCAACCTGAAGCGCTGAATTCCTCAGCGCCCATTTCGGGCAAGCGCAAATCATGTCCCTTACCGCTGCTCTCGACTCCGCTCGCGCTTCGCTCATGGCGTCGGGCATCCAGTCCTCGACGATCTCGCGCAATATCGCCGGTGCCAGCGCCGCCGGCTATTCGCGCAAGATCGCCGTGCTGGACAATCTGCCCGGGGCCGGCGTCTATGTGGCGTCGATCCAGCGCGCCGCCAGCTCAGGTCTCTACAACAACGTCCTGACCGCGACCTCGTCGTCGGCCAAGCAGGGCGCGATCTATGACGGTCTCCAGAAGATCGCATCTGCCACGGTGGACGATACGGAGCTCGACCAGTCGCCGACGGCGCAGCTCAATGCGCTGAAGAAGGCGCTGCAGCAATATGCCAACGCCCCCGACAACACCACGCTGGCGCAGGCGGCGATCACGTCCGCCAAGGACATGGCGACGGCGCTCAACCAGGCGACCAATACCGTGCAATCGGTCCGTGAGGGCGCGGACGCCGACATGGCGACCTCGGTCGCCAACATCAACCAGCTCCTTACGCAGTTCGACAAGGTCAACAACGCGGTCGTGAGGGGGACGATTGCCGGTGACGACGTCACCGACTACCTCGACCAGCGGGACAGCATCGTTTCGAAACTGTCGCAGGAGGTCGGCGTCTCGATGTCGATCCGCGCTAACGGCGACGCTGCGCTTTACACCGATAGCGGTGTCGTGCTGTTCGACAAGACGGCGCGAACGGTCAGCTTCACGGCGACCAACATCTATACGGCGGGCACCACCGGCAATGCGGTCTATATCGACGGTGTGCCGGTAACCGGCGCCAATTCGGTGATGCCGCTGAAGTCGGGTAAGCTCGCCGGCCTCGCTCAGCTGCGTGACCAGGACTCCGTCACCTATCAGAGTCAGCTCGACGAAATCGCGCGCGGCCTGATCAACACATTCAGGGAGAGCGATCAGACCGCGGCGGCGCTGCCCGACGTTCCCGGTCTCTTCACCTATCCCGGCGCGCCGGCGATACCGGCGAGCGCCACCGTCTCGGTCGGCCTTGCCGGCCTGATCAGTGTCGCGGCGTCGGTCGATCCGGCGCAGGGCGGCAATCCAAATCTGCTGCGCGACGGTGCGATCAGCGGTAACGTTGCCTACCGATACAACACCGCCGGCAACGCCGGCTACTCGGCCCGGCTACAGCAGCTCATCGGGGGCATGGATGCGTCGCAGCCGTTCGATGTGACCACGCAAGGCAAGCCGAGTGGCAGCTTGATCGACTTCGCGTCGTCGTCGACGAGCTGGATCGAAAACCAGCGCAAGACCGCGGACTCCAACGTCACCTACCAGAAGACTCTGCTCGACCGCAGCACCGCGGCGCTGTCCAACGTCAGCGGCGTCAACATGGACGACGAGATGTCCTTGATGCTTCAGGTCGAACGCACCTATTCGGCCTCGTCGAAGATCATCTCGACCGTCGACCAAATGTTGCAGAGCCTGCTGGCCGCCGTGGGGAATTAAGCCATGATGAGCGCGAACTACATCTCGACCTTGATGCTGTCTTCGTCGTTGAGGACCTCGATCACGAACAACCAGGCTGCGCTGAGCAAGGCGTCGAAGGAGGCGACCACCGGCCGTTTCGCCGATGTTGGCCTCGAGCTTGGTGCCACGACGGGAAGCGACGTCACCCTGCGGGCGGACTGGAGCTTCGCCGATCAGCTCGTCGATACCAACGAGCTCGTCTCGGGACGCCTCGACGTGACGCAAACCCGGATCACCCAGCTCGGCACGACCGCAACGGACTTCCTCAAGGACTTGATCGCGGCCCGCAGTACCGACAACGGCGGGCGGATCGTCCTGCCGCCTGCGTCCGCCAACCTCCAGGATCTGATCGGCGCGCTGAACGTCTCGTATAATGGCTCGTATCTCTTCTCGGGCATCAACACGCAGAACACGCCGATCACCGCCTACGCCACGGGCTCCGCCAGCAAGAACCAGGTCGACGCCGATTTCCTTGCGGCCTTCGGCTTCTCGCAATCTTCAGCGGGCGTCAGCGGCATTACCCCGGCCCAAATGCAGACCTTTCTCAACACCACCTTCGATGCCGAGTTCGCGAGCCCGGCCTGGAATACCAACTGGTCATCGGCCACTGACCAGGTCATGCAAAGCCGTATCTCCACGACCGAGGTCGCCGATACGTCCGTCAGCGCCAACCAGACCGGCTTCCGCAAGCTCGCCGAGGCCTACACCATGATGGCGGATCTCGGGAATGCAAAACTCAGCCAGGAGACGTTCCAGGTCGTCGTGGACAAGGCCATCGGCCTCATTGGCGGTGCGATCACGGACCTCGCCACGCTCGGCGGCGGCGTCGGCACGGTCCAGCAGCGGATCACCTCAGCAACGAACAAGCTCAAGACGCAGCAGGACATTCTGAACAATCAGATCGTCGGTATGGAGAAGGTCGATCCAACCGAGGCATCGGTCCGGGTCAACACCTTGCAGACCCAGATCCAGACGGCGCTGGCGCTGACCTCGCAGCTCCAGAAGATCAGCCTCATCAACTATCTCTGAGCCAAGGCTCATTGCAAGGTTCGCTCCTTTTGTCTTGCTATTCGGTTTTCCCGCAGAGTGGTCCTGATGACGTTTGAAGCCTATGAAGCTGTCGTTGAAGAGAGCGGCTATCAGGAGAGAGGCCGCGAGCGACAGGCGCTCAGCCTCGGCATCGACCGGCTCGAGCGGATCGAGAAGGGGCCCTTTAGTTTCGAGGATCTGGTCCAGAGCCTGCTCTATGTGCGCCGGCTGTGGACGATCTTCATCGAGGATCTCTCGCACCCGGAGAACGGCCTCCCGGACAAGCTGCGCGCCGACATCATCTCGATCGGCTTGTGGGTCATCAAGGAGGCGGATCGCCTTCGCGAAGAGAAGTCGGGCGACGTGATGCAGCTCATCGAAATCAACCGCCTGATCCGAGACGCACTTTAATGAAGATCTCCTTGCGGGCGGGCGAACGGATCTACATCAACGGTGCGGTGCTGCGCGTGGACCGCAAGGTCTCCGTCGAGCTCGTCAACGACGTGATGTTTCTGCTCGAGGGGCAGATCATGCAGGCCTCCGACGCCACCACGGCGATGCGGCAGCTGTATTTCATCGTCCAGCTCATGCTGATGAACCCCACCGATGTCCGCGATGCCTCGGCGCTCTACGGCCAGCATCACGCGGCCCTGGTTGCGGTGTGCGAAAGCCGCGAGATGCTGGACGGGCTTGTCGCGATCGACGAGCTGGTCGGGGCAACCCGTTACTTCGAGGCGCTGAAGCGGATCCGGGCGCTGTTCCCGGTGGAGCAGGCTATCCTGGCCGGCGTCGCCACCGACATCCCATTCGAGGCTGCCTGACAGCGGAGAGGCTACATGAACGTCACCAGCGCGACCGACAGCACCAGCAAGTCGTCCAGTTCGACCAGCTCCACGACGTCCACGTCGAGCAATAGCGTCGACTACAATACCTTTCTTCAACTTCTCGTCGCCGAGATGAAGAACCAGGATCCGACCAATCCGATGGATACCTCGCAATATATGAGCCAGTTCGCCCAACTCTCGACGGTCGAGCAGGCCATGCAGACCAACACCAAGCTGGATGCGCTGCTGTCTTCGCAGTCGTTGTCGCAGGCCGACGGGCTGATCGGAAAGACCGTCAGCTTCACCGACGCGACCGGAGCGACCTTCTCAGGCAAGGTCAAGTCGATCTCCATCAACAGCGACGGCTCCGTCGCGACCCTCGAGAACGGCACGAAAGTCGCGGTCGGGCCTGGCCTCACGATCAGCCAGTCATGAACGAGAGAGACGCCCTCGACATCGTCCAGGCGGCGATCTGGACCATTATCGTCGCCTCGGGGCCTGCCGTCGGCGCGGCGATGCTGGTCGGCACCATCATTGCACTGATCCAGGCCCTGACCCAGATCCAGGAGGTCACGCTGACCTTCGTTCCGAAGATCATCGTCATCCTGGTGGTCGTCGCGATCTCCGGCTCCTTCATCGGCGCGCATCTCTCCACCTTTACCGAGATGGTCTATTCGCATATCGAGCGCGGCTTCTGATCCCGCGGGCCGACCGGCCACCACCCTCGCGTAAGCTTTGCACGGCAAATTACCGGGCGGACCCTCTGCCGGTGACCCATGGCCGATACGTTAGCTGCTAGCCTGCCAAACCCGCGACGACTCGGGGCGGATGCCTTTTTTGCGGGCGGCATCGTGGCCATGCTCACGATCCTGTTCCTGCCGATACCGCCGATCCTGATCGATCTCGGCCTCGCGTTCTCGATCGCGCTGTCGGCGCTGATCCTGATGGTCGCGCTGTGGATCCAGCGGCCGCTCGACTTCTCCGCATTCCCGACCGTGCTGCTGATCGCAACGATCCTGCGGCTGGCGCTCAACGTCGCGACCACCCGCCTGATCCTGTCGCGCGGCGGGGAGGGCGAACAGGCCGCGGGCCATGTCGTCGCCGGCTTCTCGAAATTCGTCATGGGCGGCGACTTCGTCATCGGCCTGATCATCTTCGCGATCCTGGTCACGGTGAATTTCGTCGTGATCACCAAGGGTGCTACGCGTATCGCGGAAGTCGGCGCCCGTTTCACCCTGGACGCCATCCCCGGTAAGCAGATGGCGATCGACGCGGACCTGTCCGCGGGCCTGATCGACGACAAGGAGGCCCAGCGCCGGCGCCGCGAGCTCGAAGAGGAGAGCGCGTTCTTCGGCGCCATGGACGGTGCTTCGAAATTCGTCCGCGGCGATGCCATCGCCGGCCTGATCATCACCGCGATCAACATCTTCGGCGGCATCATCATCGGCGTCACCCATCACGGCCTGACGCTGTCGCGCGCGGCCGACGTCTATACGAAGCTCTCTGTCGGCGACGGCCTGGTGTCGCAGATGCCGGCGCTGATCGTGTCGCTGTCGGCGGGCCTGCTTGTTTCCAAGGGCGGCACCAGGGGCTCGGCGGAGCAGGCCGTGCTGCGGCAGCTCAGCGGCTATCCGCGCGCGGTGTCGGCCGCCGCATTGATGATGTTCGTGCTCGCCATCATGCCGGGGCTGCCGATGGCGCCGTTCGTGCTGCTCGGCGGCGTCATGGCCTTCGTCGGCTACACGCTGCCCAGGCGTCAGGCGGCGCGGGATCGGAAAGAGGATGCGCGCAAGGCCGACGAGCGCGCCCAGACCGCGGCCAAGGAATCGGTCAAGGAATCGCTCAAGACCGCCGAGATCGAGCTGGCGCTCGGCGGTCATCTTTCGGTCCATCTGCTGGGATCGCGCACCGAGCTCGGCCATCGCGTGGCCAAGATCCGCAAGAAGTTCGCCAAGCAGTACGGCTTCGTCATTCCCGAGATCAAGCTCACCGACAATCTGTCGATCGATCCCAAGGGATACCAGATCCGGATCCACGACACCCGCGTCGCGCATGGCGAGCTCAGGCTCGGCGAGGTGCTGGTGCTGGTCGACAAGGACGGCAAGCCCGACGTGCCCGGCGAGGAGGTGATCGAACCCGCCTTCGGCATGAAGGCGCTGTGGGTGACGGAGGCTTTCACCGACGAAGTCAAGCGACAGGGCTGCAAACCGGTCGACAATCTGTCGGTTCTGCTCACGCATCTGAGCGAGGTGATCAGGGCGAATCTCGCCCAGCTCCTGTCCTACAAGGACATGCGCGGGCTGCTCGACCGGCTCGATCCCGAATACAAGCGCCTGATCGAGGATCTCTGCCCGTCACAGATCTCCTATTCGGGCCTGCTGGCGATCCTGAAGATCCTGCTGGCCGAGCGCGTGTCGATCCGCAATCTCCACCTGATCCTCGAGGCGATCGCCGAGATCGCGCCCCATGTGCGGCGCTCCGAACAGGTGGCGGAGCATGTCCGCACGCGGCTTGCCCAGCAGATCTGCGGCGACCTCTCCGACAACGGCGTGCTCAACGTGGTCCGCCTCGGCAATCGCTGGGATCTCGCCTTCCACCAGAGCCTGAAGCGCGACGCCAAGGGGGACGTCGTCGAATTCGACGCCGATCCGCGCCTGATCGAGCAGTTCGCGACGGAAGCCAGCGCCGCGATCCGCAAGTTCACCGAGAACGGCACCAGCGTGGTGCTGGCGGTGACCCCGGAGGCCCGTCCCTATGTCCGGATGATCCTGGAACGGGTGTTCCCGACACTGCCGGTCCTGTCGCATGTGGAGGTCGCGCGCAGCGCCGAGATCAGAGCGCTCGGAGCCATATCGTGATCAGCAGCCTCGCCGACAGCGTGCTGGTGACCTTCATCGTGTTCTGCAGGATCGGCGCCTGCCTGATGTTCGTGCCCGGCTATTCCAGCGTCAACGTTCCGGCCCAGGTCCGCCTGTTCATCGCGCTCGTCACGACGTTTGCACTGACGCCAATCCTGATCGCGGTCCTGAAACCTCTGACGGACCAAGCGGCGCCGCTGACGCTGGCACTCCTGATCGGCACCGAGGTCCTGGTCGGAAGCGTTATCGGCCTCGGCGGGCGCGTGTTCTTCCTGGCGCTTCAAACCATGGCGACCGTGATGGCAAGCGCGATCGGGCTCAGCAATATCCCGGGCACGCCGATCGGCGACACCGATCCGGCGCCGGCTCTGGTGCCGCTGATCATGGCGTCCGTCACCACGCTGTTCTTCATGACCGACCAGCACTGGCAGGTGCTGCGCGGGCTGATGAACTCCTACGACGTCTGGCATCCCGGTGCGAGGCTCGGCGGCAGCATGGCGCTCGACCAGCTGGTCAGCCGCCTGTCGGAGGCGTTCGTGCTGACGCTGCGGATCGCCAGCCCGTTCATCGTCTATTCGGTCATCGTCAACCTCGCGGTCGGCCTGATCAACAAGCTGACGCCGGCGATTCCCGTCTACTTCATCTCCGTGCCGTTCGTGCTGTTCGGCGGCTTCCTGCTGCTCTATCTCACCAGCGACGAGCTCCTGACGCAATTCATGCTGGGCGTCTCGTCCTGGCTGTCGGAATGACCGTCATGAGGTCGCGCGCAGACAAGCTCGGTCGGATGGTCTCGCTCGTGAAGCTCCAGCTCCGGCTGTCCGAATGGCAGCTCGCGCACTTGCGGCAGCAGGAGCGCAGCCTGCAGGACGAACAGGAATGGCTGGTCGGGGCGCTGAACGAGGGCAAGCCGCCGGCGGGGTCGTCGAGCGCGTCGATCGCGCGGCGCCTCAACAGGACGAGCGTCGGCGCGCGCGCCGTGAATGAGCAGGCTTCGCGGCAGCTCGACCAGGTTCGTGCGGAGAGCCGGCGCGTGAAACAGCTCGAGGAAGTCGCCAAGGCGGCGCTCGCGGACAAGCTTCGCGAGGCGGAGAAGCGCTCGCTCGAGGAGATGACGGGAACAAGCCTCACCGTGCGCGAGTGGACGCCACGGCCAGCCAGCCGGAACAAGACATGATCGTGACAGCGACACCCGACCTCGTTCTCGACGTTATCGAGGCCGCCGATCCCGTGACGCAACGCGCGGCGACCGCGAAGCTCGATGCGCTGAAATCATCCGCCGCCGATTTCGCCGCGACGATGGACGCGGAGGCCGGCAAGGCCGCGGCGGCTGGTGCCGATCAATCCGCGGCGAAGGTTTCCGAAGCGCAGTCGGGTGCGGTGAACGGGGCGCCGGTGCAGGTGATCAAGGCGCCAGCGTCCGGCGAGGTCTATCGGAAGTTCGAGGCGTTCATCCTCCAGACCTTCGTCGAGACGATGCTGCCGAAGGAATCCGAGGAACTCTTCGGCAAGGGGACCGCCGGCAGCGTCTGGAAGTCGATGCTGGCGGAGCAACTCGGCAACCAGCTCGCGAAGGGCAAGGGCATCGGCATTGCGAGGCAGCTTGCCGGCGCGCATCCGGCGGGGCCGGACGTGACGGGGAAGGCCGGATGATGATCCGAGGAATGGGTGACAGAAGTTGAGGGGTGAATTTCCAATGCAGGCACAAGAAGGCGCGGCGGTCCTGGTGATGGAGCAGCCGGTCGTGGACGCCGAGGCGATGACGGTTGAAGCGGCATCGAGCAATGCGCTGTTGCCCGTGCTGCTGCCGAATGTCGGCGGCGAGGCGGTGGTCGACAGGGCCGAGGCGGCGAGAGCGGACGAAGTGCGCGGCCTGCTGGCGGCGATCCGCAGGCTCGAGAGTATCGTCGAGGAGGAGACGGTTGCGCTCGCGACGGGCAAGAAGATCGATTTCGACGATTTCAGCGCCCGCAAGAGCCGGAGCATGCTCGAGTTCGTCCGCCTGATGCGGGCGCGGATGCATCTCGGCAGCGAGGTCGAGATCACCGAGGAGGTCCAGCGGCTGCGCGAGAAGCTGGAGCGGAATCGTTCCATCCTCGAAATGCATTACGACGCGGTGCGCGAGGTCGCGACCATCATCGTCAAGGCAATCAAGGATGCCGATTCGGACGGCACCTATACCGGTCGCGCAACGCAGGACGGAAAATGATCAGACTCGTGCTTGCCGGGCTCTGGGTCTGCATCCTCACGGCAGGCACGAGCTACGCCGTGGCCTATTGGAAGGAAAACGGCAGCCTGCTGCCGGCAAAGGACGCATATCTCGACGGGCTCCAATACCAGAAGACGCGGGCGCTGAGCGTGCCCATGGTCGAGAATGGCAATGTGCAGGGCTACATCGTCGCGCGCTTCGTCTACACCGTGGAGGCGCGGACCATGCACCAGCTCAACGTTCCGCCGGAGCCGTTCGTCGTCGACGAGGCCTTCCGCAGGATCTATGCCGACGACCGCCTCGATTTCAGGAAGCTCGCGCGCTACGACCTCTCCATCCTCACGACGGGCATCAAGCAGCGCGTCAACGAGCGGATGCAGGCCGACGTCGTCCAGGACGTCCTGGTCGAGGACTTCAACTACGTCTCGAAGGAAGAATTCCAGCAGAAACCCTAGCGCATGGCCCGGACAGGCGCGAAGCGGCTTTCCGGAAGGATGCTCGACCAGGAAACCAAAGCGCGCCCCCGATCTCGCAGCGCTTTGGTATGGCGGCGCCTCGCGCCTCGGGGCCTTGCGTTCTGCCGTCTCAGCCGCCGAAAGTACAACGGCCTCTGCGAAGGTGCTCCGCAGAGGCCGTTGTCGTTTTTCGCGGCAGCGCTCAGCCGCGTCAGTTACCGGCCGGATAGGCCGCCGGGGCGATGTGCGCCCGGTTGAGGAGGATGCCGACCTCGTCGAGCTCCTGCATCGGCACGTCGACGGTCTCGCCGGCGGGAATGTTGAGGCGGTATCCGACATAACGCCGGGCCACGATCGCGTCGAAGCCGAGGCGGTCGCGGAGCTTCTTGCGCAGTTTGCTGACGTGGCTCTCGATCACACTCTCGTCGAAGGTCGACTCGAAGATGCCGTAGACCGCGTTGAAGATCTGCGTCTTGGTGATCCACTTGCCGTGGTTGCTGACCATATATTCGAGAATACGCAATTCACGGCGGGGCAGGGTGAGGGCGTGGCCCGCGATCTCGGGGTCGCGCCCGTTGAAGAAGACCTGGATCCTGGTCTCGCAGGGTCTCGGCAACTCGCCCACCCGGCGGCGCGCGATCGCGGCCGTTCGGGCGAGGATCTCGCGCAGGTGAATCGGCACGTACACGACGTCGTCAACGCCCGATTCGAACAGCTCCAGCGTGTTCTTGAGCATCTTCTGGCCGCTCATGGCGATGATGGGAGCCGAGGAGCGCTTGCGCATCGCCCGCGGCAGGCTTCCGCGGGCGTCGCAATCCCCGAGGAGGAAGGCGTCGACCGCTGCCAGGTCCGATTCACTCGCAGATTGCAGCCAGTCCCAGAATTCTCCGGAGGAGAAGCCGATCGACGATACGCCTTCGCGAACGAGCCCTCCAACGTAGCTGTTCGTGACGCTCTCACGATCATCAACGATAATATACATCAGTCTTTCGCCCCTGTTTCGCACTTATCGCGGCCGGTTGGTTGTTGTGATGCCCGGCTCGGCGACCATGCTGTTTGACGATATTTCCATCCCGCGAACCGTTGTTATGGTTTCGATATTCGCGGGCAGCCCTACGCATTCAGTGCCTGCGTTTTCCGCGGGCCTGTTACTTCGACTCGATACTGAACGCTTACTGCGTGAGGCTCGGCGGGTGTCTTACGGATCACCTCGCGGAGCGGATTGAGACAGCGACCTAGAACAGTTGCGCCAAGTTGCTTATCGCGTCCGAACGCTACTGAACCTTGCCGATCTCCTCGCCAACTGGCGAGAATCACTTGGATAGGACCGTAACAATTGCCGATTTCCGATCAAGCGCGCGCATCAAAGCGATTGCTATGTGTGTTTGATGCTGTTGGTTTGTTTCGAGTTGTTTCTTGATATATTCAATCGCATCAGTTGATTTGGATTTTGAACTAGTTTTGCACCGTGACGGATCTATAGTTCCGCATCCCCGTATAATCACAGCTATTTCGGGTGGTGCTGCGGGGTAGGCGTATGGAGGGGTTTTCAACCCCGGATTGACTCTCTCCACCGGTTTTCCACATGCGACAATTCGACTCATGTGTGGCGAGGCGACTCCAGCTTGGCGAAATCTTGGCGAGGGTGTGTCTTTCGAGTCGCACTCTCGCCACGTGCGTGACGCGTTTGACTCATGCGACGTCGCATCGTGCGTGATGAAAAGTTTTCGATGCGCACGTTTCGGGCAAGCTTCGACAAATAAATTCGTCGTTCGATAGATCTAACCGAACGGAGCATTCTCGCATGTTGTCCGATGGAAAAGCTCGTCCCAACGAGACCGCTGACGTTTCCTCGGCGGCGAAGCCGGCTCCGGAGCCACGCAATACAAGGGACAGCGCGACGCAAACAGCCAAGCCGGCCGCGAGCGCAAAGCGTGCGTCGGCTGCGGCGAGCGACGAAGCGCTGGCGAAAGAGGCGCTCGAGGGGCTGAAGCGCATTCGCGCCAAGGCGCGCCTCGACAAGATGGCGATACCCAAGCCCGCGCCGGTCGTGATGAAGCCGGCCGTGATCGTGGCCAAGCCGCCGCCGCCCCGTCCGACCTGGGTCGCGCCGCTCGCAACGTTGGCGGTCGCCGCCATCCTGGTGGTCTGCGCCTGCACCGGTGTGATCGCCTATCTCACCACGCAGCCCGCCCAGAACAATGTCGCGGCCAATACGGAGATCAGGAATCTGCGCGAGACGGTCGCCCAGCTGCGCAAGCAGGTGTCGGGCGTGTCCGAAAATCTCGACGGCCTGCGCACCGCGGTCGATCAATCGAGCAAGGCGACCAACGATCGCTTCGGCAGGTTTGCCGAGAATCTGGACCGCATCGAGCGGGTGAGCTCGTCCTCGACGGTAAAGCTCGACAAGCTCGCCCAGGCGCAAGCCCAGGCTCCGGCGCCGACAGTGGCGCAATCGCAGCCGTCGTCGCAGGCCGCGCCGATGATGGCTTCGCTCGCAGCGCCCGAGGTCACGGGCTCGGTGTCTCCCTCCGAGCGCGCATCAGTGCCGCGGAAGGTGGTCAAGGGCTGGTCGGTGCGCCAGGCCTATGAGGGGATTGCGATCCTGCAAAGCCCGAACGGCGTCATCGAGGCCGTGCTGGGGCAGCAGGTGCCCGGCCTTGGCCGCATCGAGGAGATCCGGAACGAGAACGGGCGCCTTGTGGTCGAATCCAGCGGGGGCGTGATCTACTCGTCGCGCAAGGCAACGCCGTGATCGAGCGCCGCCTCTATTGGCGGTGATGCTCGAAGCTGGTGCATAGCAGATCGACCTCCGGCTCCGCGATTGGCGCGCGAAACAGGCGGCAGCTGAACTCGACCGTCGTCTTGCCGTCCGCCGCGGTGCGATCTTCCCGGAGGAAGATGCAGCGCTTGCAGACGTCGGTATGGTGCCGCTGCTCGGCCGCGTCCGACTGGTCCAGCACGTGGCGGAGCGCGTCGCGGAAGCGGATCTTGGCCTCGTCGTCGAGCACGGCAATCGCCTCGACGAGAACGTTAACGGGATCGCGCGCCAGGAACTTCTTGCCCGGCTGCGTAACGCTCAGCATCACCGACCGCTTGTCCTTGGCCGAGCGCTTTCGCTCGAGATAGCCGAGCCGTTCCAGCTCGCCGATGATGAACGAGGCGGTGCCGCGCGTGGTGCCGACGTAACTCGCGAGCGCCGACGGCGTGCGGGAAAACCGGTTGGCGCGGGAGAGGAAGCGCAGCGCCATCCACTCGCGATCGCGCAAGCCGTGCTTGGTGCCTTCGAACCAGAGGATTCGTGCGACCTGCTCCAACAGTTCAATCGATTCGCGAGCCAAATTCATTTCACTTCCAAGTCGGATAAAGCTTTATTCAACTGAGCCTTCGGGGGAGCGCAATCGGGGTGGACGAGAATGAAACCCGCGGGCGATCCTTGGTCGGACGGCGCGCCCACTGGGAAGACGTCCTCCGTTTCCGGAGATGGAACTTCCGGCCGTGGAACTAGAGCGTCACAAAGAAAGTTCGAGTAAACCGCGCGGCTCAACTCTTCTGAAAATTTCAGTCAAATGACGGCGGCTCGCGCGCGGGATTCCGATAGCGCGCAACATCCCGGCAACATGATGTGTCGTTGCGGCCGCGATGGAGCCCATTTGTTGCGGCGAAGCGTTTCGAATTGCGCGAGGGGTGGAGTGTCTGCAGCTTCTGACCGCGTGAGGTGCGGCGGAAGAACCCCTATTTTCGGTTAATGGATGTTGCGCCGCAGCGCAGCCACGCGGTTAAATCGGGCACACGATCAAATCCGGAAAGCTTGCGCGTGGCCTTGCGCGGACGATCGCCGGCCAGCGGCATCATCTCGATTCAGCTCAGGCAGGACATGGGGGAGCGGCGTCAGGGACATGCCTGAAGACCGCATGCTCGCAGGCTGGTGATTTGCGTTTCCCCGGCGACTCTTGGCGAATGCATCGCCCCCCGGGGGTACCATTGCAGGCAGCAGGAAGGGATAGACTGATGAGTTTCGAAACGATCATGACATCCGACGTCGTCGGGCTGACGAAAGTTGCCCCGGTCTCGCGTCGCGGATTCATGAGCGCCACCGCGGCCGTCGCCGCCGGCTACACGCTTGCGGCAGGTCCCGTCCGTGCCGAGGTGATCGCGACGGATACCAAGGGCCTCCAGGCCGGCGACGCCAGGATCAAGGTCGGCTCCGAGGAGATGCCTGCCTATTTCGCCCGCCCCGCCGGCAACACCAAGGCGCCGGTGATCATCGTGGCGATGGAGATTTTCGGCCTGCACGAATACATCAAGGACGTGACGCGGCGCCTGGCCAAGCTCGGCGCATTCGCAATCGCGCCCGACTATTACTTCCGCAAGGGCGTCGACCTGACCAAGGTGACCGACATCAAGGACCTGTTGGCGGTCGTGAATGCCAAGCCGGACGCCGAGCTGCTGTCCGATCTCGACGCGACGGTGGCGTGGGCGGGATCGCAGGGCGGCGATACCGCCAAGCTCGGTATCATCGGCTTCTGCCGCGGCGGGCGCTCCGTCTGGGAATATGCCGCTCACGGCGGTACTCTCAAGGCGGGTGTCGCCTTCTATGGGACGGTGGTCGACCCCGCCAATCCACTGTGGCCGAAGAGCCCGCTCCAGCTCGCACCCGAGATGAAGACGCCGGTGCTCGGCCTCTATGGCGGCGCCGATACCGGCATTCCCGTTGCGCAGGTCGAGCAGCTCAAGGCGGCGCTCGAGCAGAACAAGAAGACGGCCGAATTCAAGATCTACCCCGAAGCGCCGCACGGCTTCCATGCCGACTACCGCGGCAGCTACCGCAAGGACGCCGCGGAAGATGCCTGGAAGCAGGCCGAGGACTGGTTCAAGAAATATGGCGTCCTGAGCTGACGCCGGAGCATGATCCGGAAAAGTGTGCAGCGGTTTTCCGACAAGATCATGCTCAAGCAATTCAAGAGGGCGGCCCGCACGGCCGCCCTTTCTGTTGTGTGCCGAGTATGAGCGACAGCTTGGAGGTGGAAGTCCTCTATCCAGCCTGATGGCGGCGAAGGATTAGCGAAGCGCAAGGGCGTCATCGTGAGGTGGGGTCTGAAGAAAGCGTGGAGCAAAGCCGCGGCCCGATGGACAAACACCGGATAACGAGGCCTACCCGGCCGGACGAGCGAGCAATTGATCGCGAAGTCCAAGGTCATCAAAGGTCGGGGTGGTAAATTCGGCGGGCGTGCGGTGAAGGCGGTCGGTCTTACCTCGGGAGGTCTGCGCTGTGTCTCGGCAACGAGACTGAGACCGTCGCAAGACGGCCTGACCGCAGCGCAGAAGTCAGCCGAGGGCGTAGTAGGCGGCAGCGCGCCGCTGAAGGCCTGAACGGTGGAAGTGGTCAGTAGAGCGGCGATCTCGTGCGAGCCATGCGGCAGAAGAATCAGGTCGAGCTGAACTTGAGCCCCGGAGCGGAGGGTGAAGCCCGAAGCGCCGGCGCCCGAGAGCCTGAAGCGCGTGCGGCGGAAGTCTGTCTCGAACGCCCGGCGGTCGCAGGACCGTCGATGGAAGACGTTGTCGAGAGTGAGAATCTGAAGGCAGCGTTGGCGCAAGTAAAGCGCAACAAGGGCGCGGCGGGCGTCGACGGGATGACCGTCGGCGAGCTGTCAGCCCACCTGAAGGAGCACTGGCCTGCGATCCGAGCCCAGTTGCTTGACGGCACCTACAAGCCACAGCCGGTGCGGCGGGTGGAGATACCGAAGGCGTCGGGCGGCCTGCGGCCGCTCGGCATTCCGACGGTGCTCGACCGCTTGATCCAGCAGGCGGTGATGCAGGTGCTGCAGGCGGATTGGGATAGGACGTTCGCCGAGACGAGCTTCGGCTTTCGGCCGGGGCGCTCGGCACATCGGGCGGTGGAACGGGCGCAGGCGTACATTGCGGCCGGCCACAGCATCGTGGTGGACATCGACCTGGAGAAGTTCTTTGACCGGGTCAACCACGACATCCTGATGGGACTGGTTGCCAAGCGGGTTGCTGACAAGCGCATCCTGAAGCTCATCCGCGCCTTCCTGAATGCGGGTGTGTTGGAAGGAGGGCTGGTCAGTCCGACGGAAGAGGGCACGCCGCAGGGCGGTCCGCTCTCGCCGCTGTTGTCGAACCTGATGCTGGATGTGCTGGACAAGGAACTGGAGAAGCGCGGCCACCGCTTCGTGCGTTACGCCGACGACTGCAACATCTACGTGCGCAGTCAGCGGGCGGGCGAACGGGTGCTGGCTGGCGTCG
Source organism: Bradyrhizobium sp. B039 (assembly GCF_038965675.1). NCBI lineage: Bacteria > Pseudomonadati > Pseudomonadota > Alphaproteobacteria > Hyphomicrobiales > Nitrobacteraceae > Bradyrhizobium > Bradyrhizobium sp. B039. Next base: position 7,139,748 of record NZ_CP152416.1, on the reverse strand, counting down.
AGAGGTTCCTCGAAAAGCGCCTCAAGCTCAAGATCAACAAAGCGAAGAGCGCGGTTGCCAAACCGAGTGTTCGCAAGTTCCTGGGCTTCAGCTTCACCGGCGGGCAAGAACCGCGGCGGCGCATCGCGCCGCAGGCACTCGCCCGCTTCAAGGCGAAGGTTCGGGAGCTCACGCGACGCACGCGTGGTCGATGCCTCGTGCAGATCGCCAAAGAACTGTCGACCTACCTGATTGGGTGGCGCGGCTACTTCGGCTTCTGTCAAACCCCGTCGGTGTTGCGCGTGCTTGACCAGTGGATCAGGCGACGGTTGCGCGCCGTTGCCTGGAAGCAATGGAAGTATGGACCCGCTCGCTTTGCCGAGTTGCGACGCCGCGGCGTCGGCCGGGATCTGGCGGCGCAAACCGCCGGCAGCCCACGTGGCCCTTGGCGGCTCGCGAACAGCCCCGCGCTCACCATTGCTCTGCCAAACGGCTTCTTTGCCTCACTCGGCTTGGCTTCCGTCGCGGCACGGCGACCCGCATAATCCGCTGAACCGCCGGATACGGACCCGTATGTCCGGTGGTGTGGGAGGGGCGGAGCCGCGAGGCTTCCCCCTATCCCGATTCAGCGTGCCGATCTCACTTCACCATCGCGCCATAGACGATGTCCTGGACCTGCTCGCGATAGTATTTCCTGAGCTCACCGGGCGCCGCCGTCCCGACCACCACGACGAGACGCTCCTTGGGATCGCAGAAGAACTGCGTTCCGAACGCGCCGTTCCAGGTGAACTCGCCGGGATTGCCGGGGACCGACGACACCCCTTCGCCGGTGCGGACCGCAACCGCGAGGCCAAAGCCGAAGCCGGCGCGATGCGGCTCGATGACCGCCACGTTGTTCTTGATCTCGGGGCCGAGATGGTTGGTCGTCATGTGATGCACGGTCTTCGGGCCGAGGATGCGCTGGCTGTCGAGCTCGCCGCCGTTGAGCAGCATCTGCCCGAAGCGGATGTAGTCGCCGACCGTCGCGAACGAACAGGCGCCGCCGCAGTCGAACCTGGTCGGCGTGTCCAGCAGCTTGATGGCTTGCGGCTTCCCCGTCAGCGGATCGTTGGCGAACGGGCGGGCGAGGCGAGGGCGCTGCGCGTCGGTCGGGTGGAAGGTCGCGTCCTTCATGCCGAGCGGCAGCCACACATTGGCGGCGAGATAGTCGCCGAGCCGCTGTTCGCTCACCTTCTCGACGACGGCGCCGAGCACATCGATCGAAAAGCCGTATTCGAACTCGGTCGAGGGCTGATGCGCCAGCGGCAGCTTTGTGATGCGGTCGACGAAGGCCTGCGTGTCGCCTTCGATCGCCGGCGCGACGCCATCAGGGTATTGCCGCGCCACCGGGCTCGATGAGTCCGGGCGACCGCCATACATCAATCCGGACGTATGCCGGTAGAGATCGTGGATGAAGATCGGCGAGGCCTGCGGCTCGAGCTTGAGCGAGCCGTCGGCCTGCTGAACGCCGACCTTCATGTCGGCAAAGCCGGGATAGTAGTCGGACAGCCTGGCCTGGAGCGGCAACTGGCCCTTCTCCATCAGCGTCAGGCCTGCGACTGCGGCCATCGGCTTGGTCATCGAGGCCAGCGCGAAGATCGCGTCGACCGACATCGGCGTGCCCTTGTCCGGATCGAGCAGGCCATAGGCCTTGTAGTGCACGAGCTTGCCGTCACGCGCCACTGCGACGACGGCGCCGGGCACGCGCTTTGCGGCGATTTCGCGGGCGAAGAAACTGTCGAGCCGTGCAAGACCCTGCTTCGAGAAACCGGCGTCGTCAGGATTGGCTTCGGGCAGCGGTGCGGCGCGCGCTGCACCGAATGCGATGACGGCAGCCGCCGCCGCGATCATGGCGATCGTCTTCTTCATTGTATCCTCCCAAGGCGAGCTCGTTTCGTTGTGGCTCGCGCGGCACCTAGATCACGATCGCACTGGGGCGAAGTCAAGCGCAGGCAGGGCATGTCTGGGAGGCGTCGGAGGTGGATCCTATCGTCCTTCGCCCGCGCGCCACAGTGCATCCAGGGCGTGGCGGTAGGTCGGATAGGCCAGCGTGACGCCGAGCTCGCGCTTCAATTTCGCGTTGGAGACGCGAGCGCTGCTGGCATAGAAGCTGCGCGCCATCACCGACATCTCGGCGGTCTCGAACGCCTCTTCGGGCGGCGGCGCGACGCCCATGAGCTGGGCGGCATAGGCGATCACGTCCTGCGGCGGCGCGGGCTCGTCGTCGCAGACGTTCCAGGTGCCGCTGCCCTGGTGACGAACCGCGGCCATGATCGCGCTTGCGATGTCGTCGGTGTGGATGCGGTTGAAGACCTGTCCGGGCTTGATGATGCGCCGGGCCGTTCCGGCGCGCAGCGTCACCAGCGCGTTGCGGCCGGGACCGTAGATGCCTGCAAGCCGCAGGATCGCGACATCGCCGCGCCCGATATCCGTCCAGGCCTGCTCCGCTGCGAGCCGCATGCGTGTGCGGTCGAGGGCGGCCTGCGGCGGCGTGCTTTCGTCCACCCAGCTACCTGCGTGATCGCCATAGACGCCGATCGTGGACAGGTAGATGATCTTGCGCTGACGGCCAGCGGCCAGCACGTCCGCGCAGGCCGCGATTGCGGGATCGCCGGCGCTGCCGGGCGGGATCGAGATGAGAAGGACATCGGCGTCGCTGATACGTTCGGCCGTCTCGCGAGCCGGGCGGCTGCCGGAAAACGGGTGCACCTCGATGCCTGCAAGGTCATCCCGTTTCGCGGGATCGCGCACCGTGCCGGCGATGTGCGAGAACGTTCCGCCGAATCTGCGGACGAAATGCCTGGCGCTATAGCCGAAGCCTAGAATGAAGAGCCGCATGCCTCTCCCGTGCAGGTCGGAGTTCCCGTCGCGCCAGCTGCGCGCTTCCGCTCATAAGGGATTTTTGGGTCCGGCAAAAGATATTGCAATTTTACGCGCCCGCCAGTGCGGGCGATGATCGCTCGTCACGGAGATGTCATCAGGGAAGCGTCGATCATGCAGGCAGAAGCGACCGCCATAGCGCCATTGGACGCCGCGGAGCTGATCCGGCGCGCGGCCGCGCTGATCTTCGATGTCGACGGCACCCTGGCCGAGACGGAGGAACTGCATCGGCAGGCCTTCAACCATGCCTTTGTCCGCCACGGTCTCGACTGGCATTGGGACCGCGCCGTCTACAAGGACCTGCTGCGGGTGACAGGCGGCAAGGAGCGAATTCGCGCTCACCACGCTCGGCTGCGGATTGCCCGGCCATTGTCAGACGAAGACATCGCCGAACTCCACCGCGTCAAGACCGCGCATTACGCCGAGCTGATCGAGACCGGCTGTTGCCCGCTGCGGTCGGGCGTGACGGACCTTCTCGCCGCGGCGAAGGCGCGCGGCCAGCGGCTCGCGATCGCGACCACCACCTCGCACGGCAACATCGATGCGCTGCTGTCGCGGGCGCTGGGGATGCGCTGGGCCGCGGACTTCGATGCGATCGTTGCCGGTGACGACGTCCGTTACAAGAAGCCTGCGCCGGATGTCTATCTCGAAGTCCTGGCGCGGCTGACGCTGGAGGCCTCCGACTGCGTCGCAATCGAGGATTCCGCCAACGGCCTGATTGCGGCATCGCGGGCGAACATCCCGGTTCTGATCACCCGCAGCATGTTCTTCCGGGACGATGATTTCGGCGCGGCGCGGTTCGTGCTGGACGATCTGTCGGGGCTTCGATGAGGTCGCCAACTAAAAAACGGAAAAACAACCCCATGCACAGTAGAACGGGCCGGCGGGCCTGCCGCCTTCAGTGGACGCGGTGACTCGTTCTATCGTCTTCAGCCTGCTCGACAATCTGCGCAATCGGGCTCGACTGATGGTGAACCAGGCGCCAGTCGTCGCCGACGCGGCGAAAATGGTTGGCAGCGGCCAAGGCGGTGCCGTCGACGATCTCGATGCAGAGCACGCGCGCGCAGTCGCCGTCGACGATGGCCTGCGGCTCGGCGCAGACGATCTGCGGTCGCTCCGGATTTTGCAGGATGTCGCGCCAGCTCCCGATCACGGTGGCCCGCCCGATGATCGCAGGCCAGCCAGGATGGATGCAGGAGATGGCGTCGTCATCCGCCCACATCTGTTCCATTCCGGCGAAGTCGCCCGTTGAAAAGGCGGCGTAGAAGGCCGCGTTCGCGGCGATGACCTTGCTGTCCTTTGCCATGGCTCTCGGGTGAGGCAATGGCAGGCAAAAATCAAGCGCGACTTCCGTCGACTTTGCGTTCGATTTGGACTGCAGTGCAGCATTACTGCCCTGTTTGTGGTCACGCAGAAACGTGCGTCTCCACCGCCCGCCGCGCGCCGTCCGTATAGAGACGGCCGAGCGCCGCGATCACGGCCTCGCGCAGGCGCGGCTCGGCACCCAGCGGCCCGAACACTTGTCCGACCCCGAGCAGTGCGGGCGCGAGCCGTTCGGCGACAGGGCCCGCCTCGAGCGCCAAGCCTGCGAACTCGCCGGCGAGGGGATCGCGCACGTCGATGGCGCGGCCGTGCTCGTCGCGCGCGGTGACGTAGCGCATCCAGCCGGCCACCGCGAGCGCATGCGTCGCGATCGGCAGGTTCTTGGCGAGGCGATCCCGCATCGCGCCGAGCAGCCGTTGCGGCAGCTTTTGCGAGCCGTCCATCGCGATCTGCCAGGTGCGATGATGCAGCGCCGGATTGGCGAAGCGCTTGAGCAGCGAGGCGCGATAGGCGGCAAGGTCGGTGCTCGCCGGCATCGTCAGCGTCACCGCGGCCTCTTCCATCACCTGCGCGGCGAGACGCGCGAAGTGCGGATCCTGCATGGTGTCGGCGATGGTCTCGTAGCCGGCGAGATAGCCGAGATAGGCGAGCGCGGAATGGCTGGCGTTGAGCAGCCGAAGCTTCATCAGCTCGAACGGCTTGACGTCGGTGACGAGCTCGACGCCCGCGGCGGCAAGATCGGGCCGGCCCGCCGCGAAGCGGTCCTCGACCACCCATTGCGTGAAGGGCTCGGTCATCACCGGCCAGGCGTCGCGGAAGCCCAGCGCGGATGACACCGCATCGCGGTCGGCATCCGTCGTCTCCGGCACGATGCGGTCGACCATGGTCGAGGGAAAGGCTGCGGTATCCGCGATCCACTTGCCGAGATCCTTCGAGCGCAGCGCCGCGAACTGCGTCACGATCCGTTGCACGGTGTGGCCGTTGGCGGCGAGGTTGTCGCAGCACAGCACGGTGAAGGGCGCAAGCCCCTGCGCCCGGCGGCGCGCCAGCGCGGCCACGATGAAGCCGGGGGCCGAGCGCGGCGCGTCAAAATTGTTGAGATCGTGCACGACGTCCGGGTGCCGCTCGTCGAGATCGCCGGTCTGCGGCGTATGGCAATAGCCTTTCTCGGTGACGGTGAGCGAGACGATGCGAATGGCGGGATCGGCCATCCGCTCGATCAGCCGCGCCGGGTTCTCGCGTGCGACGACGCTGTCGAGCAGCGCGCCGATGACGCGATGCTCGGTGCCCTCAGTGGCACGAACGGCAACGGTGTAGAGATGATCCTGCGGGGCGAGGGCATCGCGCGTATCCGGGCTGCGCAGGCTCGCGCCGACGATGCCCCAGGATGCGGCCCCGGTGGCAAGGCAATCGTCGATGACGACGGCCTGATGCGCGCGATGAAAGGCCCCGAGGCCGAGATGCACGATGCCGGGCGTGACGCGCGAACGGTCATAGGCCGGGCGGCGGATGGCCGGCGGCAGCCGGTCGAGATTGGCGCGGCCAAGACGCGTTGAATTATGGCGCATGGTCGTCTCTCCCTGTCTTTGGCCGCTGCTTGACATGGCGCCCCTCCTCGGTCAATGCTCCGGTCAATTGGTAAGGCCAATTATCCAAAATTGGCGGGCGGCGGGTTTGGACGACCCCGCGCGACCCTTTCGGGGAGGACCAGCGTGCCGCTGGAAGCTGTGGAGGCGAGACGGCTCTATCGCCAGGTCGCCGATCAATTGCGAAGCCTGATCGACAGCGGCGAGTACGCGGTCGGCAGCCGCTTGCCGACCGAGCGCGAGCTCGCCGAGCAGCTCAAGGTGTCGCGGCCGACGGTGCGCGAAGCCCTGATCGCGCTCGAGGTCGAAGGCCGCCTGCGCATCCGCGTCGGGTCCGGCATCTATGTGATCGAGCCCGCGGCCGTTGCGGCGCCTGCGACCGCTTCCGTCATCGAGGGGCCGTTCGAGCTGTTGCGCGCCCGAGAATTCCTGGAAAGCGCTATCGCCGAGCAGGCCGCGCGCGTCGCGACCAAGGACGACGTCGCGCGCATCGACGCGTCGCTTCTCGCGATGGAGAATGTCGAGCACCCCGGCGAAGCCTCGATGGTCCACGACCGCGCGTTCCATGTCGCGATCGCCGGAAGTCTCGGCAATGCCGTCCTGGTGCGCGTGGTCGGCGAGCTGTTCGACCAGCGCCTCAATCCCTATTTCGCGCAGCTTGCGCATTATTTCGAGAACCCGGGCACCTGGCGCACCGCGCTCGACGAGCATCGCGCCGTGCGCGACGCGATCGCCGCGCATGATCCGGACGCCGCGCGCGAGGCGATGCGCAATCACCTGGCGCGCTCGCAGGAGCGCTTTGCGCAGAATTTCGGCGCCGTGGCCGCGGCAGGATCGTCCCCGGCACGATCTCCGGAAACGCCGGCAAAACCGGAACGGGCGCCGAAGAAGCAGGCCGAGAAACAGGCCAAGAAGCAGGCCAAGAGCGGCAGCGCGCGGCGGCGATGAGATTGGGCGGCCCGCATTCCTTGCAGGCGGGCGAACAAGAAGCAGACTTGAACGATGGAGGAAAAGTCAGTGTTGAAGAAGATGACGATGATGCTCGCGGTCTCGGCCGCGGCGATGTTCGCGACGACCCAGGCCGGCATGGCGCAGACCAAGCTGAAATGGGCCCATGTCTACGAGACCTCTGAGCCGTTCCATACCGCTTCGGTCTGGGCCGCGCAGGAGATCGGCAAGCGCACCAACGGGCGCTATACGGTCGATGTCTATCCGGCGTCCCAGCTCGGCAAGGAAGCCGACATCAACCAGGGCCTTTCGCTCGGCTCGGTCGACATCATCATCTCCGGCTCGAGCTTCGCGGCCAAGAGCTTCCCGCCGATCGGCGTGACCTACTATCCCTACACCTTCCGCGACGCCGATCATCTCCTGGCCTACACTAAGAGCGACATCTTCAAGGAGCTCGCCAAGGGCTATGAGGACAAGAGCGGCCACCACATCGTCGCCGTGACCTATTACGGCGTGCGCCAGACCTCGTCGAACAAGCCGATCAAGAGCTGCGCCGACCTCAAGGGCCTGAAGATGCGCGTGCCCGACGTTCCGGCCTATCTCGCAATGCCGCGCGCCTGCGGCGCCAACACCGCGCCGATCGCGTTCGCCGAAGTCTATCTCGCGCTCCAGAACGGCACCGTCGAGGCACAGGAGAATCCGCTGACCACGATCGAGGCCAAGAAGTTCTACGAGGTGCAGAAGCACATCGTGCTGACCGGCCACATCGTCGACCACCTCAACACGGTGGTGGCGGGCGCGCTCTGGAAGAAGCTCTCCGACGAGGACAAGAAGATCTTCACCGACGTCGCGCAGGAGGCCGCCGCCAAGGCGACCGCGGAGATCAAGCAGAACGAAGCCAAGCTGGTCGCCTTCTTCAAGGAGAAGGGCCTGACCGTGACCGAGGTCGACAAGAACGAGTTCCGCGACACCGTGCTGAAGAACGTCGCGTTCGAGACTTTCGGTTACCGCAAGGCGGATTGGGAACGGATTCAGGACGTTAAGTGACGACGTAGTCGTCATTCCGGGGCGGCTCGAAGAGCCGAACCCGGAATCTCGAGGTTCCGGGTTCGACGCGTCGCCCCGGAACGACGATTTGGAGAGAGGTAACCCCATGTCGACCGCCGAAATACACCGGCAGATCACCGCGGACGAGATCGCCCACACCTTCGGGGAGGAGGCGGCGCCGAAGGTCGATCTCGGCATCTACGCTTTCGAGGACTGGGTGGCGCTGGCGATCTTCTGGGTGATGGCGCTTGCCGTCTTCCTCCAGTTCTTCACCCGCTACGTCCTCAACGACAGCTATGCCTGGACCGAGGAGATCGCGACCTACTGCCTGATCGGCGTGGTCTTCATCGGCGCATCGATGTGCGTAAGGCTGTCGCGGCACATCCAGGTCGATCTGATCTACCGCTATCTGCCGCATCTCGTCGCGCGCACGCTGTCGACGGTCATCGACCTGATCCGGATCGCCTTCTTCGGCTACGCCATCAAGCTGGTCTGGGTCTACATCCAGATCATCGGCGACGAGTCCATGACCACGATCAATCTTCCCAAGGACTACGTCTATTACGCCGTGCTGGCCGGCTTCGTGCTGATGTTCGTGCGCTCGGTGCAGGTGGCGCTGCAACATCTGCGACAGGGCTACTCGATCCTCGAACGTCCCGGCGCCTACGACGGTTTTGAAGGGTAAGGTCATGCTGCTGTTGCTTGGTGGTTTTCTCCTCCTGATGCTGCTCGGCGTTCCCGTGGCGATCGCCATGGCCGCGTCGTCGCTGCTCTACATCCTGGTCAGCGGCGTGACGCCCGACGTCACGCTGGCGCAGCGCATGATCGCCGGTGTCGAGAGCTTCCCGCTGCTCGCCGTGCCGTTCTTCATCCTGGCCGGCAATCTCATGAACATCGCCGGCGTGACCGGCCGCATCTACAAGTTCGCCGTCGCGCTGGTCGGCTGGATGCGCGGCGGCCTCGGCCACGTCAACATCATCGGCTCGGTGATCTTCTCCGGCATGTCCGGCACCGCGATCGCGGATGCCGCCGGTCTCGGCACCATCGAGATCAAGGCGATGAAGGACCACGGCTACTCGACCGAGTTCTCGGTCGGCGTCACCGCGGCGTCCGCGACGCTCGGGCCCATCATCCCGCCGTCGCTGCCCTTCGTGATCTACGGCATGATGGCGAACGTCTCGATCGGCGCGCTGTTCCTGGGCGGCGTCATTCCCGGCATCGTCATGACGCTTCTGATGATGGCCACCGTCACCTACTTCGCGCACAAGAACAAATGGGGCAGCGACACGCCGTTCTCCTGGCCGCAGCTCGGCTCGGCCGGCCTCGAGATCGCCATCGTGCTCGCTTTCCCGCTCGCGATCTGGCTGATGGTGGTTGCCGGCATGTCGACCAACATGGCGGTCGTCATCGGGCTCGGCGTGCTGCTCGCGATCGACTGGTACTTCGACTTCTCGGCGGTGATGGCGCTGATGGCGCCGGTGATCCTGATCGGCGGCATGACGCTGGGCTGGTTCACGCCGACCGAGGCCGCGGTCGCCGCCGTGATCTGGTCGCTGTTCCTCGGGCTCGTGCGCTACCGCACCATGACGCTGAAGACGGTGGCGAAGGCGACTTTCGACACCATCGAGACCACGGCCTCGGTGCTGTTCATCGTGACAGCTGCGTCGATCTTCGCCTGGCTGCTGACGGTGTCGCAGGCCGCCCAGATGCTCTCGGACTGGATGCTCAGCATTACCCACAACAAATGGGTGTTCCTGGCGCTTGCCAACGTGCTGATCCTGTTCGTCGGCTGCTTCATCGACACCACGGCGGCGATCACCATCCTGGTGCCGATCCTGCTGCCAATTGTGCTCAAGCTCGGCATCGATCCGATCCATTTCGGCCTGATCATGACGCTGAACCTGATGATCGGCCTGCTGCATCCGCCGCTCGGCATGGTGCTGTTCGTGCTCGCCCGCGTGGCAAAGCTCTCGGTCGAGCGCACGACGGTGGCGATCCTGCCCTGGCTGGTGCCGCTGATGCTCGCGCTGATCGCGATCACCTACATCCCCGAACTGACCCTCTGGCTGCCTAAATACATGGGACTCTCCAAATGACCTCCACTGCTCTCGCCGCAACCCTGTTCGGCCCCGAAGACCTGCGCATGATCGAGCATCCCCTCGACAAGCTCGCATCAGGCATGGTGCGCATCCGCTTCGGCGCCGGCGGCATCTGCGGCTCGGACATGCATTATTTCCGTCATGCGCGGACCGGCGATTTCGTGGTGAAGTCGCCATTGGTGTTGGGGCATGAGATCTCCGGCGAAGTCGTGGAGATCTCGGGCTCCGCAGCCAATCTGAAGGTCGGCGACCGCGTCGCCGTCAATCCGTCGCGCTGGTGCGGCCATTGCGTCGCCTGCCGCGAGGGCCGGCCGAACCTCTGCGAAAACATCTATTTCATGGGCTCGGCCTCGAAGACCCCGCACATGCAGGGCGGCTTTGCCAATTACTTCGACGCGATCCCCGCGCAATGCGTCAAGATTCCCGATCACGTCTCCTATCAGGCGGCAGCGCTCGCCGAGCCGCTCGCAGTCTGCCTGCACGCGGTGGCGCGCGCCGGCAACATCGAGGGCAAGCGCGGGGTCATCTTCGGCGCCGGCCCGATCGGGCTTCTGACCATGCTCGCCGCGCACCGTGCCGGCATGGCCGACGTCACGGTGGCCGACATCGCGCCGGCGCCGCTCGCCTTTGCGAGCCGGCTTGGCGCCACTCATGTCGAGAACGTATCGGGTGGGGAAGAAGGCCTGAAGGCGCAGGCTGCTTCACGACCCTATGACGTCGCGTTCGAGGTCTCTGGCACGGCCGCGGGTCTCGCCAGCGCGATCGGCATCGTCCGGCGTGGCGGCGTCGTGGTGCAGATCGGCAATCTGCCGGGTGGCCAGATCCCGACGCCGTCGAATGCGGTCATGGCCAAGGAGATCGACCTGCGCGGCTCGTTCCGCTTCGGCTTCGAGTTCATGACGGCGGTGCAACTGATTTCCGCTGGCAGCGTCGACGTGCTGTCGCTGGTCACGGCCGAGCGGCCGCTCTCGACCGCACCCGATGCGCTGCGGCTGGCGCTCGACCGCTCGCAGAGCGTCAAGGTCGTGCTGACTGCGAACTGATCCGGGAGAATCTCGATGATGTTGCAAGGATGGCGCTGGTACGGACCGGACGATCCGGTCTCGCTCGATGACGTCAGGCAGGCCGGGGCGACGGATATCGTCTCGGCGCTGCATCAGGTGCCGATCGGGGAGGCCTGGACGCGCAAGGCGGTCGAGGAGCGCAAGAACTTCATCGAGCGCGGCCAGCCCGGCCGCTCGCAACTGACGTGGTCGGTGGTGGAGTCGATTCCGATCCCTGACGACGTCAAGCGGCTCGGCGGTAAGGCGACGAAGTCGATTGAGGCGTGGATCGCGAGCCTTGAGGCCGTGGCCGCTTCCGGCATCAATATCATCTGCTACAATTTCATGCCCGTGGTCGACTGGTGCCGTACCGATCTGGAATGGGAGCTGCCGAACGGCGCCCGCGCCATGCGGTTCGACCAGGATCGCTTTGCCGCGTTCGAGCTGCACATCCTTAAGCGTCCGGCCGCCGCGCAGGAGTATTCACCGGAGCAGCAAGCGCGCGCGAAAACGCTGTTCGACCAGATGAGCCAGGCCGACATCGACTATCTCGTCATGGTCATCGCCAGCGCGCTGCCCGGCTCGACAACCGAGCCGATGACGATCCCGCAATTCCGCGACCGGCTCGAAACGTACCGCGATATCACGCCAAAAATCCTGCGACAGCATCTCGCCGAGTTTTTGGAGCGCGTCACCCCCGTTGCGGAACAGCTCGGCGTCTCGCTGACCCTGCATCCCGACGATCCGCCGCGTCCGCTGTTTGGACTACCGCGCATTGCCTCCTCGGCCGACGACTATCAGGCGCTGTTCGACGCCGTGCCGTCGAAGGCCAACGGCATCTGCCTGTGCACGGGCTCGCTCGGCGTGCGGCCCGAGAACAATCTGCCTGAAATGGCCGAGCGCTTCGGCCCGCGCATCGCGTTTGCGCATCTGCGCGCGACCAAGCGCGAGGCGGACGGCCTGTCATTCTACGAATCCGATCATCTCGACGGCGACGTCGACATAGTCGCCGTGCTCAAGGCGCTGCTGAAGGAGAACGCGCGGCGCTCGCCCGACAAAAGAATCGTGTTCCGCCCCGATCACGGCCACCGCATGCTGGACGATCTCGCCGCCACCAAGCGCACCAATCCCGGCTACACCGCGATCGGCCGCCTGCGCGGCCTCGCCGAGCTCCGCGGCGCCATCAGGGCGATCGAGCATCGGTGACGGCGTGGTGCGCTTCGCCTCTCCCCGATTGCGGGGAGAGGGGGCAACTAATAGCACGCGGCCATCGCGCCGAGTTTCGGATAGAGCTTGTCGATCGCGGCGATCTCGCTTTTCATCTGCGCGATGATCCAGTCGCGGATTTCAGTGGCGATGGGGCGCATCGGCCGGTTGCGCGGCGGCAGGAATTCGCAGATGCGGCGCGTGGTGGTGAGCGTGTCGGACGCCGGCACCAGCGCGCCGGTCAGGAGCCAGTGCGAAGCGACCGTCAGCCAGCCGAGCGCAATGCCCTGGCCGAGCAGGGCAGCCTGCATCACGACGGCATAGTCGGTGAAGCTCAGCGCCTTGGCCGCGCCGCGGCGCCCGGTGAGAAGCGAGGCGTAATCCGCGGCCCAGTCGCCCGGCGTCTCGGCGAGGCGGATGATGGTGTTGCCCTCGGCAGGATCGGTCTCGTCGAGATAGCTGGGGCTGCACATCGGCAGCATCACTTCCTTCATCACCAGCGTGCCGCCGGACGACGGCTCGTCGCGGTCGCGAAAGCGCATGCCGAGATCGACATTCTCCACCGGCCCGCGCAGCGCGCCGGAGATCAGCTGGAAGCGCAAATCGACCTCAGGAAACTGCCGCTGCAGCTTGTCGATGCGCGGCATCAGCCAATGCGTGGTGAAGGCGGAGGAGACCGACAGCGTCACCGTCTCGGTGCCCTTGCGCCGCCGTTCGATCTCGACGAGGCCGCTCTCGATGCTGCGAAAGCCTTCGAGCACACGGCGATAGAGCAACTCGCCTTCCTCGGTGAGCACCGCGCGGCCGGCCTTGCGGTCGAACAGGCGGACGCCGAGATGCTGCTCGAACTGACCGAGCATCCGGCTCACCGCGGGCTGCGTGACGTTCAATTCGGCGGCTGCCGCGGTGAAACTGCCATTGCGCGCTGCTGCGTCGAAGACGAACAGGGCGTTACTGGACGGCAGCATCCGGCGGAGCTCGGGCATAAGGTCATGTTATGAGCCGGGTGAGAATTTGGCAATTGCCGAGTTTTGCCAAGTCTGGTGTCATTCGCATGACAGCCTAAAGACAGGGGCTTCGAGCAAAGGATTGGTTGCAGTGCACGCTGCAACCAGGAGTGCTCCAAATCCCTGTCTATAAAGCAGGCTTATGGCGCGCAGTGAGGCACGCCGGCTCAGGACATGGCGAGGTCGATCGTTGGACAAACGAGCGGAAAGCGTCGAGATCAGGTCCGCAAGCAAGGCTTACGGCGCGGTTCGCGCCCTCGACGACGTGTCCCTCAATGTCGGCGCCGGTGAGTTCGTCTCCCTGCTCGGCCCGTCCGGTTCCGGCAAGACCACGCTGCTCGGCATCCTGGGCGGCTTCATCCTGCCATCCAGCGGCACCATCCTGTTCGGCGGCCGCGACGTCACTTACATGCCGCCGCACAAGCGCGACATCGGCGTCGTGTTCCAGAACTACGCGCTGTTCCCGCACATGAGCGTCGGCGAGAACGTCGCCTTCCCCCTGCGTGCGCGCCACCTGCCGAAAGCGAGCTGGCCCGAGAAGGTCCGCGCCGCGCTCGCGATGGTCGGCCTCGTCGGCTACGAGGAACGCGGCATCGCGCAGCTCTCCGGCGGCCAGCGCCAGCGCGTGGCGCTGGCACGCGCCATGATCTTCGAGCCGCGTCTGATCCTGATGGACGAGCCGCTATCCGCGCTCGACAAGCAGCTGCGCGAATCCATGCAGATCGAGCTGCGCGCGCTGCACCGGCGCATCGGCGCCACCATCATCTACGTCACCCATGACCAGCGCGAGGCGCTGACCATGAGCGACCGCGTCGCCGTGATGAAGGACGGCCGGCTTATCCAGATCGACGAGCCCGCGCGCCTGCACGACCATCCCGCCGATTCCTTCGTCGCAAGCTTCATCGGCGAGGCGACGATGTTGCCAGTCCGCCGCGTCGATGCCTCCAGCGTGGCGCTCGGCAGCGCCCTGTTGCGCAGTGCCCGCGCCATTCCCGACGGCGACGCCCTGATGCTGGCCGTGCACAGCGAGAAGCTGCTGATCGACGACGGCGCGCAGGATGCCGCCTGCAACCGGCTCAGCGGCACCGTCACCGACATCGTCTACCAGGGCGAGAGCCTGCGCATCTTCCTGGCGCTCGAAGGCGGCGTCGCGCTCAGCCTGCGCCAGCCGAGCTACCATCAGGCCTACAGCCGGATCCCGCCGCTCGGCGGCAGCCTCACCGTCACCCTCCACCCCGAGGACACCATCGTCGTGCCCAGGGTAGGGGACTGAATCCAGCCTAGTCCAACCCGAGAGAAGAGACCAACATGTCGTCCCAAGCCGCGTTCAGCAATTTCAAGGTCCTCACCTTCGACGTCGTCGGCACCTTGATCGATTTCGAGGCCGGCGTGCTCTCCGCGGTGCGCAAGATCTCGGGCAAGTCGCCGGCCGAGCTCAGCGACGAGCAGATCTTCGAGCCGTACAAGCGCGGCCGCGACAGGCACTATGAGCGCTCCAGCGAGGCGATGTTCCACGTCTATCGCCATCTCGCCAAGGAGCTCGGATTGCCTTCCGACGATGCGTGCTGCGACGTCTTCCAGCTGTCGGTGCTGCGCTGGGGGCCGTTCGCGGACTCGGTCGAGGCCCTGAAGCGCCTGCGCACGAAATTCCGCCTCGTGGCGATGACCAATGCGGATCGCGTCGCGCTGTCCTGTTACGCGCACGCGCTCGGCAATCCCTTCGACGACACCGTTTGCGCCGACGACACCGGCGTCGCCAAGCCGAACCCGGAGTTCTTCGCCTACAACAAGGGTCGCCAATCGGCCTTCGGCTACAAGCAGTCCGACATCCTCCACGTCGCGCAGAGCCAGTACCACGACATCGGGATCGCTCGGAAGCTCGGCTACAAGGTGTGCTGGATCGAGCGCCGCCAGGGCATCGCGGGCTTCGGCGGCACGCCGGCGGTGGAGACGCTGACCAAGCCGGACTTCCATTTCCCGACGTTGAAGGCACTTGCCGACGCGGCGATCGGGCCGGCGGCCTAAATCGGTGAGCGCGGGCATGACACGGGACTGGAGCGCGCTGCCATCGGCCAACTCGCTGTGGGAAGCCACGGCGGAACCGGCGCGCGCGTTTCCGGTGCTGTCGGGCGAGAGCCAGGCGGACGTGGTGATCATCGGTGCGGGCTATACCGGCCTCTCCGCCGCGCACCACATCGCCAAGAGCGGCCTGTCGCCGATCGTGCTCGAGGCTAACCGCCCCGGCTGGGGCGCGAGCGGGCGCAATGGCGGGGTGATCACCGCAAAGTTCCGCCTCTCGTTTCGCGAGATTGACGCCGTGCACGGCCGCGCCATGGCGCGGCGCATGTACGAGATCGCGCATGAATCCACCGACATCGTCGAGGAGCTGGTGTCCGAGTTCGGCATCAGCAGCGCCGCGTTGACGCGCGCCGGCCAGGTCAAGGCGGCGCATAACGAGACGACCTTGAGGGCTGCGATCGACGAAGCCAACTGGATGACGCGCGAGATGGGCGATGTGGAGGTCCGCATCCTCGACAAGCGCGGCGTGCGCGAGGAGACCGGCTCCGACATCTTCGTCGGCGGCGTGCTCAATCCCGGCTCCGGCGGCATTCATCCGCTGAACTATCTGCGCGGTCTCGCCGACGGCGTGGCACGCCGCGGTGTCCCGATCTTCCAGGAATCGCCGGTGCTCAAGCTGAGGCGAGAGCAGGGCGGCATCGTCGCGGAGACGCCGCAGGGCGCGGTGCGGGCGAAGCAGGCCATCATCGCCACCAACAGCTACTCGGACCTCACCGGCGCCACCGCGCAGATGCAGCGCACGCTGATCCCGTTCCGCAGCGCCATCATTGCGACCGACAAGCTGCCGCGCAATCTCGCCGGAAAACTGATGCCGACGGGGCGCACCTACACCGAGACCAAGCGCATGATGCGCTGGTTCCGCATGGTCGACAACCGCGTCATTTTTGGCGGCCGCGGCGCCTTCGGCAAGCAGGACTCCGAAGCCGCGTTCGACGCCTTGCGCAAGGCGATGGTCGGCATCTTTCCCGATCTCACTGAGGTGCCGCTCGCCTACAAATGGTCGGGCCTCGTCGCCATGACGCTGGACTCGGTGCCGCATATCGGCCGGCTCGACGACCGCACGCTGTTCTCGATGGGCTACAACGGCGCGGGCGTTGCGATGTCGAGCCTGATGGGGCGCTACCTTGCTGCCTTCGTGCGCGGTGAGACGCCGGATGTCGGCCTGCTCGACGCGCGGCGCATGAAGGCGATTCCGTTCTATCCGCTGCGCGAGCCGGCCGTGCGCATGGTCGCCGGCTGGTACCAGTTTCTCGATGCGATCGGTCAGTGAAATCACTTTGGCGATGGAGGAGGCGAGGATGACGACGAAACAGAATTCCGCATTGGGCTACGCCCTGTTGGGCGCGATCGCGTTTGGCGGCACGGCGGCAAGCGCAGCCGAGCAGATCACCTTCGTCTCGCAAGGCGGCGCCTATCAGGCGGCGCAGACGGTGGCGATCCTCGATCCCTCCGCCAAAAAGCTCGGCATCACCATCAACCAGGATTCCATCCCCGACGCCTGGCCCGCGATCAAGACGCAGGTCGGCAGCGGCAAGCCGATCTGGGATGTCGTGGACACGCCAACCGGCTATTGCCTGCGCGGTGGCGAGCAGGGGCTGATCGAGAAGCTCGACTTCTCGAAGATCCCGAACGCCGCGGCGATGCCGGAGGCCTATCGCAGCCCTTATTCGGTGTCCTACGAGTTCTATTCCAGCGTGCTGGCCTACAGCCAGAAGACCTTCCCGAAGGACGCGCCGAACAGCTGGGTCGATTTCTGGGACGTCAAGAAATTCCCCGGCCGCCGCGCGCTGCGCAATCACCCCATCGCCACGCTCGAGGCGGCGCTGATGGCCGACGGTGTCGCGCCCGACAAGCTCTACCCGCTCGACGTCGATCGCGCCTTCAAGAAGCTGGAGGAGATCAAGCCGCACATCACGGTGTGGTGGACCTCGGGCGCGCAGTCGGCACAGCTCCTCAACGATGGCGAGGTCGACATGGAGATGGCCTGGAACGGCCGCGTCAGCGCGGTGGCCAAGGAGGGCGCCAAGGTGTCCTTCACCTACAACCAGGGCATCCTTCAGAGCACCTCGCTCTGTATCCTCAAGGGCGCGCCGAATCTCGAGACCGCGGTGAAATTTCTCAACGAGGCCGTCGATCCCGTGCACCAGGCCAATCTGCCGCTGCATATCGACTACGGTCCGGGTAATCCCAAGGCGTTCGAGACCAATGTGATCAAGCCCGAGCGCGCGGCGCAATTGCCGAGCGAGCCGGCCAACGCGGCCAAGCAGGCGCTGATGTCCTACGCCTGGTGGTCCTCGCCGGCCGGCGAGGCGGCCGAGAAGCGCTGGGCCTCGTTCATGCAGAAGTAGACGAAGAGCGAAGCGAGGCAGCGTTGACGATATCAGTGCCAGATCCCTCCCAAAAGCATCAGCGTCGCGAGCACGGCCTGATGCTGGCATTGGTGTCGCCGGCGCTGCTGGTGATCCTGGCTCTGATCGTGCTGCCGGTCGGCTGGCTCGTCTTGCAGTCGGTCTACCATGACGGCTTCACGCTGGAGAGCTATCGCCGCGTCTTCACCGAGGACATTTACTGGCGCAGCTTCGCGCTGACCTTCGAGATCAGCCTCGCGGTCACCGGAATCGCGCTGCTGCTCGGCTATCCCGTGGCCTATCTTGCCAACTCTGTCCCGAAAGGGTGGAGCATCCTCATCCTCTCGCTGGTCGTGCTGCCGTTCTGGACCAGCGTGCTGGTCCGCGCCTATGCGTGGCTCGCGCTGCTCCAGCGCACCGGCGTGATCAACCAGTTCCTGCGCTATCTCGATGTGATCTCCGAGCCGCTCGCGCTGGTCCACAACACCTTCGGCACGGTGGTGGCAACCGTGCACATCCTGCTGCCGTTCATGGTGCTGCCGCTCTATGCCACCATGCAGAAGATCCCCGGCGACCTGATGCAGGCCGGCGCCAGCCTGGGGGCGAGCCCGTCGCTCACTTTCGTCCGTGTCTTCCTGCCGCTGTCGCTGCCGGGCGTGCTCGCCGGCTGCACCATGGTGTTCGTGCTCTGCCTCGGCTTCTACATCACGCCGGAGTTGCTCGGC
This sequence comes from Bradyrhizobium sp. B039, assembly GCF_038965675.1. Lineage (NCBI taxonomy): Bacteria > Pseudomonadati > Pseudomonadota > Alphaproteobacteria > Hyphomicrobiales > Nitrobacteraceae > Bradyrhizobium > Bradyrhizobium sp. B039. Next base: position 7,121,439 of record NZ_CP152416.1, on the reverse strand, counting down.
GGCGGCCGCACCGTGATGGTGTCGATGCTGGTGAGCCGCAATGTCGAGCTCTACAACCAGTTCGGGGCTGCGAGCGCCGTCGCGGTGGTGCTGCTCGTCAGCGTGCTCCTGATCTTCCTCGTCGTCAGCCGCTTCATTTCGCTCGATCGCATATTGGGGCAGAAATGACGCGATTGTCCCCCGCACGGATGGCCCTGTACGTGATCAGCGCGCTGGTGCTGGTCTATCTGATCCTGCCGGTGCTGATCATCGCGCCGATCTCCTTCTCCAGCGCGCGCTTCTTGACCTTCCCACCGCCGTCCTTCTCGCTGCGCTGGTACCAGCAGTATTTTTCAAACCCGGCCTGGATGCAGGCGACGCGGGTGACGCTGACGGTCGCGCTGCTGACCGTTCTGATCGCGACGCCGCTCGGGGTTGCCGCCGCCTACGCCATCAGCCAGTCCAAGCTGCGCATCATGCGCCTCATCCACATGATGCTGCTGCTGCCGCTGGTGGTGCCGATCATCATCACCGCGGTCGGCATCTTCTTCGTCTATGCCAAGGTCGGCCTGGTCGCGACCCTGCCGGGCCTCGTGCTCGCCAATGTGATGCTGGGCCTGCCATACGTCATCATTTCGGTGCTCGCGGGCTTGCAGAGCTTCGATCCGGCGCAGGAGATGGTGGCGCGCAGCCTCGGCATGAACCGCCTGCGCAGCTTCTTCGCGGTGACGCTGCCGCAGATCAAGTCCAGCGTGGTGGCCGGCGGCATCTTCGCCTTCATCTCGGCGATGGACGAGACCATCGTTGCGCTGTTCATTTCCGGCGGGCAGTACCAGCCGCTGACCAAGCGCATGTTCACCGCGCTCCGCGACGAGATCGACCCGACCATTGCCGCGATCTCGACGTTGATGACGGCGGCCTCCTTCATGCTGGTGCTGCTGGCGAGCACGCGGGGGAAGCGGAGCGGGTGATTCTTGTTCGTCGTCCTGGCGAAAGCCAGGACCCATTATCCCAGGGAGATGTTGCCGCACGAGCTGGTAACCCCGAGTTTTCGCCAAACTGCGTTCGGTGGTTATGGGTCCTGGCCTTCGCCAGGACGACACGGAATATTTGGCGCTATTCTCGCCGCTTTACCCCTTCGCCCCCAGCCACGCCAAAATCATCTCCACGATCTGCGTCCGACTCCTCGCCAGCATCCTGGGTTCGCTCAGGTCGCGGTCGAACAGGGCGCCGAAGGTGTGGCGGTTGGCGACGCGGAAGAAGCAGTAGGAACTGATGGCCAGGTGCAGGTCGATGGCGTCGACGTCGTCGCGGAAGACGCCCTCAGTGCGGCCGCGCTCGAGGATGCCGTCGAGCGTCGCGATCACGCTGGCGTTGAGCTGGCGCAGTTGCAGGTTCTGCTTCAGGTGCTTGCCGTGATGGATGTTCTCGATTGAGACGAGGCGGATGAAGTTCGGGTTGCGCTCGTCGTGGTCGAAGGTCGCCTCGATCAGCCGGCGCAATCCCTCGCGCGCATCGCAGCTTTCGATGTCGAGCTGATCCTCCAGCGCGCGGATGCTGCGATAGGCCTCCTCCAGCACCGCGAGGTAGAGCTGCTCCTTGCCGCCGAAATAATAGTAGATCATCCGCTTCGACGTGCGCGTGCGGGCCGCGATCGCATCGACGCGGGCGCCGGAATAGCCCTCCGAGGCGAATTCGGCCATCGCCACTTCGAGGATGTCGCGCTTGGTGCGCTCGGGGTCGTTGGTGCGCTTCGATGGGGGCGGCATGCGCTCGAGCATCACTGTTTCTCCCGCCAGTTTCCACGGATCACCTTGAAGGTGAAGGCAAATTTCACCCGTCCGTGCCTTGATCCAACGCGTATTGCATAAACGTACTAGTTCGTACATTATCCCTCCAAACCACGGTTGCGGCAACCAGAACCACAAAACGCGCGCGCGGCGGACCGCCTGACGCGAGCCGCGCCGGACACATGGGGAGGACTTGCAATGACGTTGACGTCAACCGCATCGCTGCACGCGTCATCCGCAGCGGAGGCAACACCGGGCAAGCTGCCGAAGCGCGCCGCGCTGGTCAGCTTCGTCGGCAGCATGCTCGAATACTACGACTTCTTCATCTACGGCACCGCGGCCGCGCTGATCTTTCCAAAAGTGTTCTTCGCCAATGTCGATCCCTCGACCGGGACACTGCTCGCGCTCCTCAGCTTCGGCATCGGCTACATCGCGCGCCCCGTCGGCGCCGTCATCCTCGGCCATTTCGGCGACCGCATTGGTCGCAAGACGGTGCTGCTGTTCACACTGGTACTGATGGGTGGCTCGACGCTTGCGATCGGCCTGTTGCCGGATGCCAAGGCGATCGGCAATGCCGCGCCCGTCATCCTGACGCTGCTTCGCCTGTTACAGGGCCTCTCGGCCGCCGGCGAGCAGAGCGGGGCGAACTCGCTGACGCTGGAGCATTCGGCCAACTCCAACCGCGCCTTCTTCACGAGCTGGACCCTGAGCGGCACCCAGGCCGGTGCGATCCTGGCGACGCTGGTATTCATTCCGGTATCGAGCCTGCCGGAGGACCAGCTTCTGAGCTGGGGCTGGCGCGTTCCGTTCCTGCTTTCCGCTCTGGTGCTGCTGGTCGCCTACGTGGTGCGGCGGACCATGCCGGAAACGCCCGTGTTCGAAGACATCAAGGGCAAGGCGCAAGTTGCGCGCTTCCCCGTCGTCGCCCTGCTGCGCGACTACTGGCCCGACGTGCTGCGCGTCATCGTCTGCGCGCTGATCGCGACCGTGAGCACGATGACCGCCGTGTTCGCGCTCGGCTATGTCACCAGCAAGTTCGGCGTCGCGCGCCCGACCATGCTGTGGGCCGGCGTGCTCGGCAACGTCACGGCGCTGCTCACCCAGCCGCTCTGGGCCCTGCTCGCCGACAAGATCGGCCGCAAGCCGGTGTTCATCGGCGGCGTGCTCGGCTGCGCGGTGCTGCTGTTCCCGTACTTCATGCTGGTGACGTCAGGCAACACGATCGCGATCTTCGCCGCCGCGATGATCCTGTCCGGCATCGTCTACGCCGCGCCGAACGCGATCTGGCCGTCGTTCTACGCCGAGATGTTCGAGGCGCGCGTGCGCTATTCCGGCACCGCGATCGGCACGCAGCTCGGCTTTCTCGTCGCCGGCTTCACGCCGCTGGTGAGCGCGAGCCTGGTCGGGGAGGGGCCGAACGGCTGGGTCCCCGTCGCGATCTTCGTCGCCTGCTGCTGCGTGATCTCGGCAGCCGCTGCGGCGACGGCGCGCGAAACCCACACCGTCGACATCGCCGATCTCGGCAAGCGGCGCGCTTGAGTGAAGACGAGGCACGCATGCTGACCAGCGCAGTTCAGACCACGAGTGGCCCCGTCGTCGGCACCACGCAGGCCGGTATGCGTGCCTTCAAGGGCGTGCCGTTCGCAACCGCGCCGCGCTTTGCCAAGGCAATGCCGCCGAAAGCGTGGACGGAGCCGCTCCGCTGCACGGGCTACGGTGCTTACGCGCCGCAGCCGGGCCATCTCGATCATGCGGACGAGGCTGCCTGTCTCAGCCTGAACATCTGGACGCCGGCAGAGGCCGATCGGCCGCTGCCGGTGCTGGTCTTCATCCATGGCGGCGCCTTCGTCACCGGCGGCGGCGCCGACTATGACGGCGCATTCCTCGCCGCGCACGGTCCGGCGGTGATCGTCACCATCAACTACCGGCTCGGCCCGCTCGGATTCCTGCAATTGCATCGCCTTGGGCTCGGCGAGGCCAACAACCTCGCGATCTCGGATTCGCTCGCCGCGCTCGGCTGGGTGCGCGCCAATATCGCGGATTTCGGCGGCGATCCTGACGCGATCACGCTGTCCGGCCAGTCGGCCGGCGCCTCGATGGTGATCGCGCTCGCAACCCTGCCGCAGGCCAGAGGCAAGTTCATTCGCGCCCTCGCGCTCAGCGCGCCCGGGCGGAACATCATGAGCGCCGATCATGCCGACGACGTTGCACGCCGCGTGCTTGCCGAGCTCGAATTAGCGCACGACCCAACCGCGATTGCCTCTTTGCCACTGCCAAAGCTCTTCGCGGCGGTGGAGCGCGTCAGTCGCAGGCTTGCGGACGAGACCGAACAAGGCACCGTGTTCGGCCCGGTGCTCGACGGAATCGTGATTCCGCGCGAGCCGCGGGACGTCTTCGCCGAAGGAACCTTGCGCGACATTCCGCTCTGGCTCGGCTCCTGCCGCGACGAGATGGTGATGTTCCTGAAGAGCACGCCGCCGGCCGCGATGATCCGCACCACCGAACGACAAGTGCGCGCCGCAGTCGGCGATGCCGGCTGGCAACGTCTGCTGGCGTATTACCGCGCCACAGCGCGCGTCGACGAGGATCCGTACGAGGCGCTGCTGTCCGACGCGTTCTGGCATCGCCCCATGGCAGATCTTGCGCGGCTTCATGCCGCGGCTGGCGGCGCGGTGTGGCTGAGCCGGTTCGACCATCGCCCGGCGCTGGAGCCGTTCCTGTCGCAGGGGCCGACCCACGGTGCCGACAATGCCTGCCTCTGGGCGCACCCGCCGGATTTCATCGACCGCCCGATCCTGAAGCGCAAGGGCGGGCCGATGACGCCCGAGGATATCGAGGTCGCCGCGCGGTTTCAGGCAAGCGTGCTGCGCTTCGTCACATCCGGCGCGCCCGACATCGCGGAAGCCTGGCCGCGGTTCGAGCCGGCCAAGGAGCCGCTCGCAATCTTCGGCCAGCCGTTCCACATTGTGCCTCTCAATGAAGGCGTGCGCTCCCGCCTGTGGGCGGAGCTATCGGCCCAACGCGGCGCGCCGCAGGCTCCGGCCGCGCGAGCGAAGATCGGTTGATCGCAGCACCTTGGTCATGTAAGCGTTCGTCCAGCGCCGATTTGATCCTCAGCTTGCGGGCGCTTCTAAAAATGCAGCTAAAGAGACCCGCTATCCCTGCATCGTCCCGCATTGGGTGAATCGTCGGCCATCTCGAATGGAGAGGCCAAGTGAAATTTGCTGCCATCGCGGATGTGCACGGAAATCGTCCGGCGCTCGAAGCCGTCCTTGCGGACATTGCTGCGCTCGGCATCAACGAGGTCGTGAACCTGGGCGACCATGTTAGCGGTCCGCTCGAAGCGGCCCGAACGGCTGACCTGCTGATGGAGCGAGGCTTTCCGTCCATCAAGGGCGATCAGGACCGCATTCTCGTGGAGCTGTGGCAGGCCGGCACATCGGCGCGCAGCGATTTCCGAGAGCTCGAACGCAAGCATTTCGAGTGGATGGCAAGCATGCCGTCCACGCTCATGTATAGGGGGCGGGCGTTCCTGTGCCATGGATCGCCAGGGAATGATGCTGCGTTCTGGCTCGACCACATCGCGGGCGACGGCTGCCCGCGTCCGAGCCGGATTGATTCTATTGAGGCCGGCGCCGAGGGGATCGACGCCGAGATCATCCTGTGCGCACACACGCACATTCCGCGCGTGGTGCGTCTGAAGGATGGCCGGCTGGTCGTCAATCCCGGCAGCGTTGGATTGCCCGGTTACGACGGGAAGATGCCCGTTCCCTACGTGGTCGAGGTCGGCACCCCTCATGCGTGTTACGCAATTCTGGAGCATGCCAACAGAGGCTGGTCCGCGACGCTCCGCTACGTGGCCTACGACACCACGGCCATGGCAGCATTGGCGCGGGCCAGGGGAATGCTCACCTGGGCGAGCGCGATTGCAACGGGCTGGGTGCAGCGGGATCACCTGTAATCTGCTTCACACGCGAATGCGCCGAGTAACGCTAGATGAAGTGAGGCCTCGCTTCCGCGCGGCCCGCTTCGGAGCTGGCGATGATTGCTGCACTGGCAAGAGCAATATCCCGCGCGACGGGAACCAATGTCGATGTCGAGACTCTGAAAGTCGTCGTCATATTCTCGGGAGCGGGCCTGCTGCTCTCACTCGTTGCTGCAATGATCTACGGACAGGCTGTCAACGCCGCCTTATTTTAGGCTCCTGCGCGTTCATCGCGCGCCTCGCCGCCTGTCCCGGCTGGTTCAGCGCAGGAACGGCACGGGATGGGCCGCGCGATGGAAGAAGTTGATCAGGGTGTTGATGTCGAACACCGGCAGACCCGACACCTCGGCGACGTCCCGCGAGAATGGGCACATGTTGGTGCACTCGAACAGGATCGCGCCGGGATTTTTGCAGGACGCCATGAAGGCTTCCGTCATCTCGATCATCTCGGCGCGCAGCACGTCAGTGTCCAGCTCTTCGCGGCCGAGAATGTAGGTTGCGGGAAACTGCGCATCGGGCTTCATGCCCTGGATTTGAACGAGAATGTCGTCCGGCGACCAGCCGACGCCGCGGAAGTGCCCTTCGTTCATGTGGTGGCCGCGTTCGGTGAAGATGCCGATGACCTTGCCGGGCGGGAGCATGGCGTGGATCAGCGGCGCCTGGATCAGGCTCGAGGTGAAGACCGGGATGTTCACGGCAGCCGCGAGCTGCTTCTGGAACGGCGCGAGGAAGTCGCAACTCGTCGTTATCGCTTTGACGCCGTCGGCTTCCAATTCGCGGGCCGCGGCGATGAACGGCTCGAGCAGGGTCGGATCGGGCTGGTCGCCCATGATCCTTGTGGCGTGCGCGCCGCGCACGATCTTGTAGCGCACCGGGAAGTCGTAGGAGAGCGCGTTGCCGATGTCGCCGCGCGGGCGCGGGAAGCGGGTATCGAGCATCAGAATGCCGATCGTCTCGCCGTAATTCGTGAAGCCGCCGCGGAGTTTCATGGTTCGTCCCACCGATTCGGGATGGTCGTGGCCGGCAGTCTAATGCGTTTCGTGAAACCGGCTGAGGAGGGACTTCCGCCGTTCGCTGCGCGGCTGGCGGATCATCTCCTCTGGCGTACCGATCCCGGCCATGACGCCATCATTCATGAAGCCGACGCGGGCTCCGGTACGGCTTGAGCACCGCGAATCCCCAGACATACATCGCGGATTGGCGCTCAGAACTGCACTTCGCCGGGAATGTCGTCCGCGCCGAGACCTACGGCTTCGAAACCCTTCAACATCCATTCGCGGGTCTGGCCCAGCGAGCGGTTGTAGTCGGCCCAGGCGCTGAGGAAGTCCTTGTAGCGCCGGTCGCTTTCGGCGCGGATGCCCATGTTGGTCGGCAGCGTGAGCAGCGGACGTGGCACCGCGAGCTCACCGAGCGTCGGGTTCTTCTTCAAGGTCGCGACCGAAAGCACCGCCAGCGAAATGTTGCAGTCCGCGCGTCCGGTTGCGACGGCGAGGATCGCCTCGTTGCGCTCCTTGAAGCCGAGGATCGTCGCCTTCGGGCAATAGCGGCGCGCGATCGTCTCGTGGGTCGAGCCGATGTCGACGGCGATCTTGACCTCGGGCTTGTTCAGCTCGGCCCAGGTTTGCGGCTTGGCAAAACCCTTCTTGGTGATGACGGTGAAGGAGTGCACCAGGATGGGCGTGGAAAAGTCGATGACCAGCGAGCGCTCCGGTGTCGGGTTCACGGCGAAGGCAAGGTCGATCTTCTCGGCCTGGAGATCCAGGATCTGGTTGCCCCAGGTCGATTCCAGCGTCTCGACCTTGGCACCGAGCTTGCCGGCGATGTCGTTCGCCATGTCGATGCAGGCGCCCGACCATTGATTGGTGGTGAGGTCCTTGTGGAAGTAAGGATCCTGGCCGGCGATGACGGCGATCCGCAGCACGCCGCTCTTCTTGATCCGTTCGAGCGTCGAGCCCGGCGCGGTGTCGGCCTTGGCCGAACCGGTTGCGGCGATCGCGGCTCCGGCGAGGGCGACAGTGGTGAGTGCATCCCTGCGATTCATGGCAGTCTCCTGGGCAGTCGCTTCTGGACATTCGAACCCGGCGTCTGGACTATTTCTGTATTCAGATTAAAATGCAATACGGTATTTTAAACTGGACAGGAAAGACAGGCCCGTGCGCGCTCTCTTCGTCGATGCCAATGACACCCTTGCCGCGGTGACCGAGAAACTGCTGCGCGGGGACAGCCTTCCGGTCGGCATCAACCGCAACCCCGCGATCACTCCCGACGACCTGCCACGCCTTCTTGACGGTGTGGAGATCATGATCGTCGACCATACCGCGGTGCCGACGGCGATTGCCGCGAAATGTCCTGCCTTGAAGCACGTCGTCTTCCTCGGCACCGGCGCGCGCAGCTACATGAATCCGGAGGAGCTGGGCCAGCGCGGCATCTCGGTTCACACCATCAAGGGCTATGGCGACACCGCCGTCGCCGAATGCGCGATCGCCCTGATGTGGGCCTCTGCAAAGAGCTTCGGAGAGATGGATCGCGGCATGCGCGAGGGCAATTGGCTGCGTCGCGATGCGCTGCAGCTCACCGGCAAGACGCTCGGCCTGATCGGCTTCGGCGGCATCGCGGCGGAAGCCGCGCGCATGGCGCTTGGCTGCGGCATGAAGGTGATCGCCTGGAACAGATCGCCGAAGACGCATCCGGGCGTCGAATTCGTCCCGCTGGAGAAGCTCCTCGCGGACAGCCACGTCGTCTCGCTGCATCTGCTCCTCAACGACGAGACCAAGGGTTTCCTGTCGCGCGAGCGCATCGGGATGATGCGCCCGGGCAGCATCCTGATCAACACCGCGCGCGGCGCCGTGGTCGACGAGGAGGCGATGTGCGATGCGCTGCGTTCGGGCCACATCGCCCATGCCGGCCTCGACGTCTTCACCGTCGAGCCGCTGCCCCCGGGCCATCCGCTGACCAAACTGCCGAACGTGACGCTCTCGGCGCATTCGGCGTTCCGCACGCCGGAGGCGAGCGATAACCTGATCGGCGCGGCGCTGGATCATTGCCGCCGCATCATCGCGAATGGGCGGTAGTGCAAACAGCAGGGGCGGGCATGACGCCTGCGCAGGGAGCGGGAAGCCTTTCGATCTTGCACCTCCTGTTGGCCTGTCCTACGCCACCTGCGAACGAAATTTCCGCGAGGCGCTCGAGCGTGTCGCCAAAGCCTGCAGGGAGCTGTCATGACCATTCGTAACACCCGCACCGGGGGCCAGATCCTGATCGATCAGCTCGTTGCCCAAGGCGTCGAGCGCGTTACCTGCGTGCCGGGCGAGAGCTATCTGGCGGCGCTCGACGCACTGCATGACAGCCCGATCGACGTCATGATCTGCCGCGCCGAAGGCGGCGCCGCGATGATGGCGGAGGCCTATGGCAAGCTCACGGGGCGTCCGGGCGTCTGCTTCGTCACCCGCGGCCCCGGCGCGACCAATGCCAGCCACGGCGTCCACATCGCGATGCAGGATTCGACGCCGATGATCCTGTTCGTCGGCCAAGTCGATACCGGCATGCGCGAGCGCGAGGCGTTCCAGGAGCTCGACTACAAGGCCGTGTTCGGCACCATGGCGAAATGGGCGGTCGAGATCGATCGCCCCGACCGCATTCCGGAACTGGTCGCGCGCGCCTTCCGCGTCGCGATGCAGGGCCGTCCGGGCCCCGTGGTGATCTCGCTGCCGGAGAACATGCTGACCGAGACCGCCGCCGTCGCCGATGCCATGCGCATCGAGCCGGCGGTGAGCTGGCCCGCGCCCGCGGACATTGAGCGTGTCAGCGCCATGCTCGCGAGCGCCAAGGCGCCGCTCGTCATTCTCGGCGGCTCGCGCTGGACCGATGAGGCGACCAGGAGCATTGCGCGCTTTGCCGAGCGGTTCGACCTGCCGGTGGCGACCTCGTTCCGCCGAGCCTCGCTGATCGACGCCGACCATTCGCATTATGCCGGCGATCTCGGCATCGGGCCGAGCCCGGGCCTGAAGGCGCGCATCGACGGCGCCGATGTCGTTCTGCTCATCGGCGGCCGCATGTCGGAGATGCCGTCCTCGTCCTACACGCTGCTCGACATTCCGACCCCGCAGCAGAAGCTGATCCACGTGCATCCGGGCTCCGAGGAGCTCGGCCGCGTCTATCAGCCGGCGCTCGCGATCCAGGCGACGCCCGCCGCGTTCGCCGCGGCCGTCGAGACGCTGAAGCCCTCCGGGGCGGTTGCCTGGAAGGGCGAGGCGGCCAAGGCGCATGCCGATTACCTCGCCTGGACCGAGAAGGCGCGCGAGCTGCCGGGCACGTTCCAGTACGGCCAGGTCATGACCTGGCTGCGCGACCGGCTGCCGAAGGACGCGATCGTCTGCAACGGCGCCGGCAATTATGCCGGCTGGATCCATCGCCATCACCGCTTCCACAGTTTTGCCTCCCAGCTCGCCCCGACCTCGGGCTCGATGGGGTACGGCGTGCCGGCGGCGGTGCTGGCAAAGCGCCAATATCCGGATCGCACCGTCGTTGCCTTTGCCGGCGACGGCTGCTTCCTGATGAACGGGCAGGAGTTTGCGACCGCCGTGCAGTACGACGCGCCGCTCGTCGTCATCGTCGTCGACAATTCGCAATACGGCACCATCCGCATGCACCAGGAGCGCGACTATCCCGGCCGCGTCGTCGGCACTCAGCTCAAGAACCCGGACTTTGCGATGTACGCCAAGGCGTTCGGCGGCCACGGCGAGCGCGTCGAGCGCACCGAGGAGTTCGCGCCGGCGTTCGAGCGCGCGCTGGCTTCGGGCAAGCCGTCGATCCTCCACTGCATCATCGATCCGCGCGCGATCTCGGTCGGCAAGGATTTTGTGCCGTCGGTGAAGGCGTAAGCGATGTCCGAAGGCCGCCACGTCGCCATCATCGGAGCCGGCGCGGTCGGTGTGATCAGCGCCATCGAGGCGCTGCGCGAGGGCCATCGCGTCACGCTGATCGATCCCGGCGAGCCCGGTGGCGAACAGGCGGCGAGCTACGGCAACGCCGGCTGGCTCTCCTCGCATTCGGTGATTCCGCCGGCCGAACCTGGCATCTGGAAGAAGGTGCCGTTCTATCTGATGGACCCGCTCGGCCCGCTCGCGATCCGCTGGTCGTATTTGCCGAAGGCGCTGCCCTGGCTGATCAAGTACCTGCTCTCGGGCTGGACCGAGGCGCGCGTGGAAAAGACCGCCTTCGAGCTCCGCGATCTCCTGAAGGACGCGCCGCTGCTGCACCGTAAGCTCGCGGAAGAAGCCGGTGTCCCCGAATTGGTCGAGCGCAACGGCGTGATGCATGTCTTCCCGTCGCGCGGCAACTTTGACCACGATCTCGGCTGGCGCCTGCGCAAGCGTGTCGGGGTCGAGTGGCTGGAGCTCAATGCCGACGAGATGCGTCAGCGCGAGCCGGACCTGCATCCGCGCTACAGCTTTGGCGTGGTGGTGGAAGAAGCCGGCCGCTGCCGCGATCCCGGCGCTTACGTTGCAGCATTGGCCAATCACGCGTTGGCCAGCGGCGCGAAGCTCGTGCGCGCCAAGGCGACGGGGCTGAAGCTGTCCGGCGACAAGCTTATTGCTGTCGTCACCGAGACCGGCGAGATTGCTTGCGATGCTGCGGTGGTCGCCGCCGGCGCCAGATCGAAGCAGCTCACCGCGTCCGTCGGCGATTCACTGCCGCTCGAGACCGAGCGCGGCTATCACGTCATGATCGAAAATCCCGAGTCCGGTCCGCGCAGCTCGATGATGGCGTCCGACGCGAAAATGGTCGTGAACTGGACCAACAAAGGCCTGCGCGCCGCGGGCACCGTCGAGATCGCCGGCCTCGAGGCCGCGCCGAACTGGAAGCGCGCCGAGATCTTGCGCGACCATCTCTTCAGCATGTTCCCGAAACTTCCGAGGGACATTCCGGCCTCGCGCATCAAGACTTGGTTCGGTCATCGTCCCAGCATGCCGGACGGACTGCCCTGCATCGGCCACGCGCGCGCCTCGCGCGACATCGTCTATGCCTTCGGCCATGGCCATGTCGGCCTGGTCGGCTCGGCCCGCACCGGGCGTCTCGTCGCCCAGCTTCTGAGCGGCAAGCAGCCCGAGATTCCGCTCGCGCCGTTTTCGCCCACTCGCTTCCTCTGAGGTCGCACCATGACCACTCCTGCCAGCTCATCCTCCCGCATCGCCCGTGGCGGCAAGGCCATCTATGGCGCGCCGCTCGGTATCCTGATGCTGGAAGCGCGCTTTCCGCGCATTCCCGGCGACATGGGCAACGGCACGACCTGGCCGTTCCCCGTGCTCTATCGCGTGGTGAACGGCGCCTCGCCGGAGAAAGTAGTGCTGAAGGGTGCGGCCGGCCTGCTGCCTGATTTCATCGACGCGGCCAAGGACCTGGTGCGGCTTGGTGCGGAGGCCATCACCACCAATTGCGGTTTCCTCTCGCTGTTCCAGAAGGAGATCGCGGCGGCCGTCGGCGTGCCGGTTGCGACCTCGTCGCTGATGCAGGTGCCGTGGGTGCAGGCGACCTTGCCGCCCGGCAAGCGCGTCGGCCTCGTCACGGTGTCGGGCTCGACGTTGACGTCGGCGCATCTCGAAGGTGCCGGCGTGCCGCTCGACACGCCGCTGGTCGGCACCGAGAACGGCAAGGAATTTTTCCGCGTCCTGATCAAGGCCGAGAAGGACGACATGGACGTCGGCTTGGCCGAGCGCGACGTGGTCGAGGCGGGCAAGCTGCTGGTCGCAAAGAACCCCGACGTCGGCGCCATCGTGCTCGAATGCACCAACATGCCGCCTTATGCGGCGGCGTTGCAGGCCGAGGTCGGGCTGCCGGTCTATGATATCTATTCCATGATCACCTGGTTTCATGCTGGACTGCGCCCGCGCGTCTTCGCCTGATTCCGGGTGTCGTAAAGCTCTGAACAAACGCTGCTAAGCTGTCCTTTGCATTGCAATCGTCTTCACAGCCCCGGTATATTGGGCTGTGTTCGGGCATGAATGCAGCTTATGAAAAGCAACGTGGAACTGGCTTCCGATAGCATCGTCGATCGCGTCTATGAGCAGCTCAAGGCGATGGCCGTGAGCTACGAGTTCAAGCCGGGCGAACGGCTCAACGAAGGCGAGCTGGCAAAACGCCTCGGCGTCAGCCGCACGCCGCTGCGCGAGGCGCTCAACCGTCTCAACACCGAAGGTTTCCTGCGCTTCACGCCGGGCAAGGGCTTCTTCTGCCGCGAGCTCGACGCACACGAGATCTTCGATCTCTACGAGCTGCGCAAGTCGATCGAGGTCGCTTCGGTGCGTCTCGCCATCAAGCGCGCCAAGGACGAGGATATCGACGCGCTCCTGAAATTTCTCGAGGCAACCGGTCCCGATCCCGGAGAGCGCTCCTCCGTGGAGCTGGTCGAGCTGGATGAGACCTTTCACGAACGGCTGATGGCGATGTCGAACAACGCCGAGATGCTGCGCGTGCTGCGCAACGTCAACGCCCGCATCCGCTTCGTGCGCTGGATCGACATGGACCGCGTCAACCGCTCCAACACGCAAGCCGAGCACCGCGCCGTCGTCGAAGGGTTGAAGGCGCGCAATGAGGAGGCCTGCGTCTCCGTGCTGGAGAAGCACATCGACCGCCGCCTCGACCGCATCACGTCTGCGATCAAGGAAGGCTACGCGCAAATTTACATGCCGGCCGCGAGGTCGGCGGCGAATTGAGCAGCAAGCCTCGATGATGGTGCCCTCCCTTCTCCCCTTGTGGGAGAAGGTGGCGCGAAGCGCCGGATGAGGGGTATCTCTCCGGGAATTACAAACGCGCATGAGTGCGCGGAGACAAACCCCTCACCCAAGTGAGCTCGCGTCAACCTGCGGTGATGCCCTCTCCCACAGGGGGAGAGGGCGCAGCAATGCGCATCGCGCTCGTATTAGATTCATCCGAAAGAGCGTCAGCTATACAATCCGTCGATACCAGATCGTGCCAGACGGTCAGAGCTTTCGCGCGCGAACGTCGCTAGTTTGCCGCTCGAATTTCACGGAGACAAGCGGTGCACAGCCCTCAACCTCATCTCGAAACGCGGACCAGTGACGATTGGCCGTCCGAGCTCTATCGCGTCCTGAAGGCCGTCGACGTCAGGCAGATGTCATACGTCCCGGATGCCGGCCACAGCCAGCTCATCCGCATGTTCTCGGCCGACCGCGATGTCACCACCAACGTGCTGACGACGGAAGAGGAGGGCGTCGCGATTGCCGCGGGCGCCTGGCTCGGCGGCCAGCGCAGCGTGCTGCTGATGCAGTCGAGCGGGGTCGGCAATTGCATCAACATGCTCTCGCTCTCGGCGATCGGCCGCTTTCCGCTGCTGATGCTGGTGACGATGCGCGGCGAATGGGCCGAGTTCAATCCCTGGCAGGTGCCGATGAGCCGGGCCACGCAGCCCTCGCTGGAGGCGATCGGGCTGAAGGTGATGCGCGCGGAGACGCCGGAGGATCTGGTCGAGACGGTCGAATCGGCGGCATCGCTTGCCTACGATTGCGATCAGCAAATCGCAGTGCTGATCGGGCAGCGCCTGATCGGCAAGAAGAAGTGGTGATGTCAATGCAAGCTCAACTCGATCGCCGTGCCGCTGTCGCTGCGCTTCTCAGGAACCGCAAGGACTCGCTGGTCGTCGCCGGTCTCGGCTCCCCGACCTATGATCTTCATTCCGTCGGCGACCACGATGGCAATTTTTATCTCTGGGGCGCGATGGGCGGCGCCGCGCTGATCGGGCTTGGACTGGCGCAGGCGCAGCCCGGAAAGCGCGTTCTCGCTTTGACCGGCGACGGCGAGCAATTGATGGGCCTCGGGGGTCTCGCCACCATTGGCGTCGCGCGCCCGCGCAATCTCGACATCGTCGTGATCGACAACCAGCATTTCGGCGAGACCGGGATGCAGGCGAGCCACACCGGGCGCGGCGTCGATCTCACGTCCATCGCCATGGCCTGCGGCTTTGCCGCGACCGGAACCGCGCGGACAATCGCCGAGGTGGAACGTCTCGCCGCGCAGATCGCCTCCCCGGGCGAGGGGCCGCGACTCTTCGTCATCAAAGTGCTGGCGGAAAATCCGCCGCGCTCGCTGCCCTCGCGCGATGCCGTCTTTATCAAGAACCGGTTCCGTGCTCATCTCGGATTTGCGGCGGCCCGAGCCGGGTACCTGACCCGGCGATAGCCTGCTGTCCAAGCAGCTACTCTGGAGTGAGACCATGAAACTATCCGGCAAGGTCGCCGCCATCACCGGCGCGGCACGCGGCATCGGCAAGGCCTGCGCGAAGAGATTCCTGGACGACGGCGTCAAGGTCGTGATCTCGGACGTTGATGCCGAGGGCCTCGCCGCGACGGCCGCCGAGCTTGGGCGGCCGGATGCCTTGCGCGCCGTCGTCGGCAACGTCGCCAAGCGCGCCGACGTCGACCAGCTCGTTGCGACCGCCGTGAAGGAGTTCGGCCGGCTCGACATCATGGTCAACAATGCCGGCGTCGCCCGCAACCGGGACATCCTCGAGATCTCCGAAGAGGAATTCGACGAAATCATCGGCATCAATCTGAAAGGCGCCTTCTTCGGCGTGCAGGCGGCTGCCAGGCAGATGATCGCGCAGGGCGGCGGCGGGGTCATCATCAACATGTCCTCGGTGAACGCGCTGCTGGCGATCCCTGCGCTTGCGACCTACGCGATGTCGAAGGGCGGCATGAAGCAGCTGACCTCGGTCGCCGCGGTCGCGCTGGCCCCGCACAACATTCGTGTCGTCGCGGTCGGGCCGGGCACGATCCTGACCGACATGGTGGCCTCCGCGATCTACACGTCCGAGGATGCGCGCAAGACCGTGCTGTCGCGTACACCGATCGGCCGCGGCGGCGAGCCGAGCGAAGTGGCCTCTGTTGTTGCGTTCCTGGCGAGCGACGATGCGTCCTACATCACGGGGCAGACGATCTATCCCGATGGCGGCCGGTTGATTCTGAACTACACGGTGCCGGTGAAGGAGAAGTAGGGGGCGGGCGGCATCGCGAGCGGAGGACGAAGCAGTCGGCGATGTCTTCGATGTCGTCCTGGCGAAAGCCAGGACCCATTACCCCAGAAAGATATTTGGCGAAAACTCGACGTTCGGTACGACGACCAACCGCGCTCGATAGATCACGCGGTATGGGTCCTGGCTTTCGCCAGGACGACTCGGAGAACTATCGCTCACTCCGCCGCGATCGTCATCCCGTAGCCAAGCCGCTTCGAAATCCCGCCGGCGCAGTCGCGCAAGGCATGCGCGATCGGGCTGTCCCAGCGGGCATCGAACGTGCCTTCCGGCCCCATCGCGGTGATGACCAGCGCGACATGGCCGGCGTGATCGAACACTGGTGCCGAGAACGCATTGACGCCGGGCAGGGGATCGCCCAGCGCGCGGGCGAGGCCGTGCTTGCGGACCTCGGTGAGCATGTCGGCGACCTTCGCGCCTTTCACCGCCCGCTTCGGATTGTAACCGACGCCGTGACGGTCGAGGCCGCTTTCGAGCGCGGCATTGACGGTCTTCTCCGGCAGGAAGGCCGCAAAGGCGCGGCCGGTTGCGGTCTCCAGCAGCGCCATCACCGAGCCGGCCCGCATCACGATGTGCACGGGCTGACCCGGCTCTTCGAGCTGCACCACGGTCGGACCATGCGTGCCCCAGACGGCCAGCGAGACCGCATGGCCGATCTGGCTCGCAAGCGCCGCGATCTTTGGTCCGGCGATCCGCACGCCGGAGAGGCGGCGCAGGCTGATGAGGCCGAGCTCCAGCGCCAGCGCGCCGATCTCGTAGCGGCCGGTGGTCTCGTCCTGCTCGATCAGCCCGATGCGCGAGAAACTGGCGAGATAGGGATGCGCCTTGGCCGGCGTCATGCCGGCCTCGCGTGCGAGATCGCGCAGCATCATCGGCTCGCCGCTGCGGGCGAGGGCGCGGAGCAGTTCTCCGCCGACCTCGATCGACTGGATGCCGCGGCTTTCTCTCTTCATGCGCCTCCTGGCGTTCCGCTTACGCCGCGTTGCGCTTGGCGGCGCTGTCGGCGAGATGACGGCCGGCAATGTAGCCGAAGGTCAGCGCCGGCCCAAGCGTGATGCCGGCGCCGGGATAATTGCCCCCCATGATGCTCGCCATGTCGTTGCCGGCGGCATAGAGGCCGGGGATGACCCGGCCTTCGGCGTCCAGCGCCCGCGCGTTCTCATCGGTGACGATGCCGGCATAGGTGCCGAGGTCGCCGATCACCATCTTGATGGCGTAAAACGGGCCGTTCTCGATCGGCGCGACGCAGGGGTTCGGGCCGTGCAGCGCATCGCCCTGGTAGCGGTTATAGGCCTTCGAGCCCTTGCCGAAGGCGGCATCGTGTCCCAGCGGCGCGGTCGCATTGAACTGCTTGATTGTCTCGGCGAAGGCCGTGGCGTCGATGCCGGCTTTCGCCGCAAGCGCCTCGAGCGTGTCGCCGCGCATGAGATAGCCGGTACTGAGGTGATGACCCAACGGCATCGGGAAGGGCGGCACGCAGCCGAGTCCGTACTTCCGCAGCGTCTTGTGATCGCAGACGAGGTACGCCGCGATCTCCTCGCCGGGCTTGGCCGCCTTGACCATGGCTTGGACGAAGTCGTGGTAGGAATTGCCTTCATTGGCAAACCGCCTGCCGTCGCGCATCACCGCGATCACGCCGGGCTTGGCGCGGTCGATGAAATGCGGCATCACGCCCTTTGAGCCGTCCTTGCGCGTGGTGAGCGACACCGGCACCCAGGCCGCGGCATTCGGCAGACGGTCCTCGACATGTCCGCCGGCGCTTTCCGCAAGGCGCAAGCCGTCGCCGGTGTTGCCGGTGGGACCCGGCGAAAAATGCTCGTTGCCGGTCGGCGCATGCGGAAACATCTTCTTGCGGCGTTCGACATCGTGCGGGAAGCCGCCGCAGGCGAGCACGACGCCCTGCCTTGCGCGAACACGCACCTCGCGTCCCTCGCGCGACACGATCGCGCCGGTGACAGCTCCGTTCTCGACCGTCAGCTCGCGCACCGGAGAAGACAGCCACATCGGAATCTTGAGATCGAGCGCGGATTTCGCCAGCCGTCCCGCCAGCGCATTGCCGTTGGTCAGCGTCATGCCGCGGCCGTAGCGCAGCACGTCCATCAGATGCCGCGACAGTCGCTTTGCGACATACACCGCCGAGGTCAGCGATTTCGTCACCCGCATGAAATGGATGATCTCCTTGCCGGAGCCCAGCATCATGCCGAATACGGTCAGCTCCGGCAGCGGCATGCCGAGCGTCCTGATCTGCTCGCCGAGCTCGCGGCCGTCGAATGGGCGCGTCACCATGGAGCGGCCGCCTTGCGCGCCGCCCGGTGCTTCGGCGTGATAGTCCGGGAACACCAGCGGCATGTCGAAGCGCAGGGCTGTCCTGGTGGTGAAGAAATCCACCGCCTCGGGACCGGCGCTCAGGAACGCATCGATGCGCGCGCCATCGAAATTGTTGCCGGCCTCGTGCCGCAGGTATGTGCGGGCCTGCTCCGGCGTCTCCTCGATGCCATAGGCCTTCGCCAGCGAGGTGCCGGGGATCCAGAGCCAGCCTCCGGAGCGGGCAGTGGTGCCACCGAAACGCGGCTCCTTCTCGACGATCAGCACGTCGAGGCCGCGATAGCGCGCGGTGATCGCGGCCGACATGCCGGAGGCGCCCGATCCGGCCACGAGCACATCGCACTCGTAAGTCTCAGTTGCGCTATGCTCGTTGCCGGTCATGCGTGCCTCATTTCTTCAGCAGCGGACATTTGGACTCGGAGACCGGACGGAAGGCGTCCTCGCCCTTCACCGTCTTGATGATCTCCAGGTAATCCCAGGGTTCCCTAGATTGTTCGGGCGACTTCACCTTGGCCAGATACATGTCGCGGATGACGCGGCCGTCCTCGCGCAACTTGCCGCCATGGACGAAGATATCCTCGATCGGCAGCTCGCGCATCTTGGCCATCACCTTGGCGGGATCGTCGGTGCCGGCCGCCTTGATGCCTTTCAGGTAATGCAACACCGAGCCGTAGACGCCGGTGTGGATCATGGTCGGCATCACCTTGGTGCGCTCGTAGAACTTCTTCGACCAGGCGCGGGTGGCCTCGTCCATGTTCCAGTACGCGGCCGTGGTCATGTAGGTGCCCTGCGCGGCCTTGAGGCCGATCGCATGCACGTCGGTGTCGAACATCAAGAGGCCGACGAGCTTCTGGCCGCCCTGGACCAGGCCGAACTCGCCGGACTGCTTGATGGCGTTGTCGGTGTCCTGGCCGGCGTTGGCGAAGGCGACGACGTCGGATTTCGAGCTCTGTGCCTGGAGGGCGAAGGAGGAGAAGTCCGCGGTGTTGGTCGGGTGCTTCACGCCACCAAGCACCTTGCCGCCCATCTCGTTGATGAAGCGCGTGGCGTCCTTCTCGAGCTGCTGGCCGAAGGCATAGTCCGCGGTGATGAAGTACCAGGATTTTCCGCCCTCCTTGATCACGGCGGAGGCGGTCACCTTCGACAGGGCGTAGGTGTCGTAGGTGAAATGCACGGTGTTCGGGCTGCACAGCTCGTCGGTCAGCGAGCTCGCGCCGGGGCCGGAGAGCAGGGCGATCTTGTTGCGCTCGCGCACCATGTTGTGCACGGCGATCGCGATGCCGGAATTGGGGATGTCGACGACGGCGTCGACCTTGCCGTTGTCGAACCAGCCGCGCACGATCTGGACGCCGACGTCGGTCTTCATCTGATGGTCGGCGCTGATGATCTCGATCGGCTTGCCGAGCACGGTGGGGCCGAATTCCTCGACCGCCATTTTCGCGGCTTCGACCGACCCCGGCCCGCTGTTGTCGCGGCCCCAGCTTGACAGGTCCGTCAGCACGCCGATCCGCACGGCGTCGTCGGAGACCTGCGCGGTCGCGGTTGACGTCATGGCAGCCGAAGTCATGGCCGCGAACATGGCGCAGGCCAAAAACCCTCTCATCGTCGTTCCCTCTCTTTTTGTGGGCCGCTTGGCGCGGCCGATTATCATGGCGACAAGTTAGATATTAGCGAATGAATTTGTCAATGGCGAATTAAAGCCCGGAAGGTTCCTCCGTGCTGGCGGACGACGGGAAGCGCAACTGCTTCAACACCCGTCATTGCGAGCGCAGCGAAGCAATCCAGACTCTTTCCGTGGAGGCAGTCTGGATTGCTTCGTCGCATCAGCGCAAAATTGCCACGCAATTTTGTCGCGAGCTCCTCGCAATGACGGCGTTGATGCAGTTGTGCGCCACCATTCCCGCTGTGGTCATCGCCAGCAGCAACACCCCCGCAGGTTGCAACCGCCACCGCGATTGGCCATGATGCCGCCGGGAATCTTTGGGGCATGGAATGACGGCAGCAACGGGGGTCTCCGGCGCGACGGAGCGATCGACGACGGCGCATGTGGTGTGGGCGAGCGCGCTCGGCACCGCGATCGAGTGGTACGACTTCCTGATCTACGGCACGGCGGCGGCGCTGGTGCTGAACAAGCTGTTCTTTCCGAGCTTCGATCCCTTTGTCGGCACGCTGGTGGCATTCTCGACCTATGCGGTCGGCTTCGTGGCGCGGCCGATCGGCGGCGCGATCATCGGGCATTATGGCGATCGGCTCGGCCGCAAGACAATGCTGGTCGCGACCATGATCGCGATGGGGCTCGGCACCTTCCTGATCGGCTGCCTGCCGACCTACAGCCAGATCGGCGTGTGGGCGCCGATCCTGCTCATCATCCTTCGCTTCGTCCAGGGCATCGGGCTCGGCGGCGAATGGAGCGGCGCGGTCGTCATGGTGATCGAGCATGCCGGCAATCGCCGCGGCTTCTACGGCAGCCTGGTGCAGATCGGCTTTCCTGTCGGCGTTGCCGCATCCACCGGCATCTTCGCCCTGATGACGAAGCTGCCTGAGGCCGACTTCCTGAACTGGGGCTGGCGCGTGCCGTTCCTGATCAGCATTGTGCTCGTCGGTGTCGGCTTCATCGTGCGGCTGAAGCTTGCGGAGACACCGCACTTCAAGGAGGTGGTCGAGCGCAAGGAGGTGCTGGCGCAGCCGGTCTGGGAAGTGCTGCGCCGCGACTGGCGCAGCTTCCTGCTGGCGATCGGCATCACGGTCTCGGAAGTCGGGCTCGCCTACCTCCTCACCGTCTTCACCGTGGTCTACGCCACGACAAAGCTCGGCCTGCCGCGCCAGGTGATCCTGGATGCGGTGGTCTATGCGGCGATCGTCGAATTCGCCACATTGCCGGTTGCAGGCTGGTTGTCCGATATCTTCGGCCGCAAGGCGCTGTATCTCGCCGGCGGCGTGTTCTCGGTGGCGCTGGCGTTTCCGCTGTTCTGGTTCCTCGATACCAGGGACCCGGCGTTGATCACGCTCGCGCTCGTCGTCACGATGACGCTGACGCATGCGCTGCTGTTCGGGCCGAAGGCCGCGTTCATGCCGGAACTGTTCCGCACCCAGGTGCGCTACAGCGGCGCATCGCTTGGTGCCAACGTCGCGGCCGCGCTCAGCGGCGGCTTCTCGCCGTTGATCGCAACCGCGCTGCTGGCGTGGGCCGGCTCTTATTGGGCGGTGTCGGTCTACATCATCGCGCTGTCGATCATCACGATCGTCGCTACGCTGATGGCGCCGGAGACGGCGCGCGACGCGCTCAAATAATGAGCGCCGTCATCGGCAAGCGGAGTTCGCGGCGCCCGGAATGGCGAGGAAGGTGATGGTCTCGGGTGCAAGGTGCACTGCGCCGGCCTCGATCGCGCGCCCGGCGAGGTGCGGCAGCCCATCTTCGTCGGTCAGCGCCAGCGTGTTGCCGTTCAGTTGCACGGTTGCGCCCTTCAGTCCTGCGGCACGCAAGGTGTAGCGCTCGGCGGGTAGCGGCAACATGATCGTGCGCGCTGCGCTGCGCGAGATATTGATCGCGAGCATGGTCACGGCGCCGCGCTTCGACGGATGACAGTGCGCGTAGACATGGAGGCCGGGTGCCAACGCGGCGCCTGCGTCGAGCACCGTCGTACCCATCAACCGACGCCAGAGCAGCGCGCCCCAATAATTCGGCCGCGGGCGGAACGTCTTCTCGTCCAGCAATCCGTAGTCGCTCGCGGCCAGCGTGTTGTGCATCACCACTTGAACGCCGGCCCTGGCCAGGCGTCCGAGCTGGTCGAGATAGCGGAACGTATCGAGGAAAGTCTTGTCCCAGCGGTTGCCGCCGCAGGCGGCGTCCGCGGTTTCCGTCAGCCAGATCGGCTTGTCCGGCGCCAATTCGTCGCGCAGCGATTTGTAGGTCGATAGCGCGGCATCGGTGCGGGCGAGCCACGCTTCGGACAGCGCACCTGCCGGCTCGTCGCGGCCGCCGCAGCGCGGCGAGATCGTGTTGTAGTGATGATAGGAGAAGCGATCGACACCGGCGCCCGAGGCGGCGAGCAGGTCGCGCGTGCGGAGGCCGGACGCGCCGGTGGAAGCTGAGTCGCCGACCGAGCCTGGTCCGACGATCAGCGTCTGCGGCGCGGCGCGCAGCATCCACTCGTGAAAGATCCCGACATCGCGAACATAAGCCTTCGCATCGTACCCAGGCGGCGCACCGTTGGTCGCCGCGAGCGTCGGCTCGTTCATGAATTCGGCGGCGGCGATGTGGCCGCCCAGCGAGCGCGTATAGTCGATCAGGCGTTGCGCCTGATCCGGCCTCCAAAGGCCGTCCGCATCGCGGCTGCCTGGGCTGATGGCAAAGGAGGTGACGATCTCTGCATCGACCGCGCGCGCAAAGTCGACGACGCCGCGCCACTGCGCGCGGCTTAGCACCGCGTTGAAGCCCGGTGGCGGCGCGGCTGGCGCACTCTCGGTGTCGGCGAAGAACGTCGCATTGGCCCAGGTGCCGCTCACGCGCAGATAAGCCGGCGATAACGCCGCCGCGAGCTTGCGCAGACGCGTGTTGCCGAGCTCGATTGGAGGCCTGTAACTGTAGCGATCCTTGTCAGCCCACGCGCGCATCGTCTGCGGATAAGGCTTCCAGAACCGTCCGCCGGTCACCTCCACCATCTCGATGTTGTAGGACTGAAAGCGGGGATCGATGGTACCGATCGCTTGCAGCCCCGCAGGTGCGATCGCCACGGCGCCGGCGTGCGCGGCGCACGATGTCCCGGCTGCGAGCAGCGCAAGCCCTGTCACCCATGCTGCGTCAAGAAGCCCGCCGCGTGGCATTCGCCATCTTGTATGCACGTCCTGACGCCTTCTTATGCGTGCTGCCAAAAGCAAATGCAGCCGCCCGAACCATTAGCCCCGCCGCGTTCGAAGCGGCGCAGCCCTGGGCAAAGTTCTGGCCATAGCTGGCGTTGCGCGAGCAGAGCCTGGCGCATGTCAAGGCGTGAGTAGCCATGCGAGCATCTACGCGGCAGATTCTATATTCACCAGGACTTCTCCGGCGATGATTTCGGGATCCCCGAGATCAAGGTCATGCATGCTTGCTTGAACGAACTCCATCACCTTATCGTTCGCCGCATTGGCGCATTCGCGGTCCTCAAATATCATCAAGGCGACACCAACGCCTTCGCCCCCATCCAGCACATAGTAAGACTTGAAGCCGCGCGACTCCCTCAGGATCTGACCGACGCCGCTTTTGGCGCGGCGGGCAGCATCCGCGACCGAACGAACCTTGGTGTATTTTCGAATGAGTATGTACATCAGGCCACCCTTGCGTCTCGGTTCCTCCCCCACGCATCAAAGCATACCGGGCCGCTGCCGGACTAGGGCCTACTTATGGAATGGCCCAAAAGTGGAGGTCAACGCAGGCGCTGACAATGTCCGTCCTGCCGCATGACGGGTTGGATGCGGTTGAGGTTGGCTCATCAATAAGACGATGTCTCGTCGCGCCCGTCCAGCGTTGCTGGCATATTGAATATCGTCTAAGCAGACGGATCGGCGCGCATGAACGCCGACCTGCGAAGCAAAAAGGGAGCACAAAAGATGAAAAAGACCACGCGCCGGGATCTGCTCGCAACAGCCGCCGCAGCCACCGCAGCTTCCATCGCGGAGGTTGCGCCTGCCGCAGCGCAGGCCGGACCGAAGCCGATCTTCCCGGTGCCGATGGTCGCGATCCCGATCGTCGGCGAGACCCAGGTGTTCCAGGTCCGCCGCATCTATTGCATCGGGCGCAACTATGCGGCGCATGCGATCGAGCGTGGCTCGGATCCGAACCGCGAGCCGCCGTTCTTCTTCCAGAAGCCGACGGACGCGATCCAGAACGTCGCGGTCGGCGAGGTCGCCGACCATCCCTATCCGTCGCTGACCAAGAACTATCATCACGAGGTCGAACTGGTTGCCGCGCTGAAATCCGGCGGCACCAATATCCCGGCCGAAAAGGCGCTCGACCACGTCTATGGCTACGCGCTCGGTCTCGACATGACCCGGCGCGATCTCCAGAACGGCATGGCCGCGGAGAAGAAGCCGTGGGAAATCGGCAAGAGCTTTGACCACGCCGCGGTGCTCGGTCCGATCCACCCCGCGAGCAAGACCGGCCATTTCGAGAAGGGCGCGATCTCGCTCGCAATCAACGGCACCGTGAAGCAGAGCTCGGATCTCAGCAAGATGATCTGGAGCGTCGCCGAGCAGATCGCAAAGCTCTCGGAAGCGTTCGAGCTGAAGGCCGGCGACATCATCTATTCCGGCACGCCGGAGAATGTCGGCCCGGTGGTGAAGGGCGACGTGCTGCTGTGCAAGCTCGAGGGACTGCCGGACATGTCGATCAAGATCGTCTGATTGTCTTCGCCTCTCCCGCGTGCGGCAGGGCTATCGCATATGGGTTTCACGAGGACTGTCCGCGGGCTTGCTTCGCCTCTTCCGCTTGCGGCGGGTGAGGGGTCTCGCCACGCAGGGACGTTCTCCGCAATCCCCTCAACAATCCCGACGCGGAGAGATTCCCACCCCAGCCCTCCCCCGCAAGCGGGAGAGGGAGCCCGGTGCCGATGCCTCAGCATCGTGCACATCATATGCGATTGCCCTGCCGCGTGCGGGGGGAAGGCCGGATTGCACCTTCAGATGCAATCCGCGTCGCGCGCTCGACGCTAACGGGTTTACCAGCGACAAGGTCGCGCAGTAGTTGCGCCGCGCGACCTCCGCTGGAATCGCGGTTTGAAGGCGAGGCCTCTGAATTGCCGGAGTTCCATCGGCGATTGCCCCGTGTTTGGCAACGAACAAACGTTCTGCAGCCATATTTCAGTAAGAAGTGATCTCCCGTGAGGGAGGCGCTCCGATGAACAAAGCTTTGATCACTGCCGTCGTGCTGCTGGCTGGCGTGCCTGCAAGCGCCGCCGCGCAAGAGCGCGCCGGTGCTGCAGCAATCGGAGCCGTATCAGGCGCTGTGGTGCTGGGGCCGATCGGTGCCGTCGCGGGCGCGGTGGTGGGCTATACCGCCGGACCTGCAATCGCCCGGTCCTGGGGCGCGAGAGATTCACGTTCGGCGAGACATCGGCAGCCGCCGCGCCGCGAGACGTATCGCGCAGCCGCAACCGTCGCTCCGCCGCGCGCACGCGAGGCGATGAATGCCAACGGCCAAATCAGGGCTGCCGGCAATCCGCCGGCCCAAGCCGCGCCTGCGGAGCAGCCTGTTGAAGCTGCACCGGCTGCGCCGGTACAGACTTCGGCGCCGCCGATTCAGGGATTCGAATGAAGCTTCGGCTTTAGGCCGCGGTGGTCTTCGGCCGCAGCCGGTCGACCGTGCGCGCGATCAGCGCCGCCACCTCGGCGACCTTCGGCCCAATCCGGAACTCCGGCCCCGCGACGACGACGGAGAGCCTGCGGTCGCCGATCGGCAGTGGAATCGCAGCGCCCGCGAGGTCGCGGCTGTAATCGCCAAAGCTCTGGCAATAGCCGCGCTCGATCGAGTTGCGCAGTTCGGCTTCCACCGCCTCGATGCTGATCGGCGTCGACGGACCGTACTGCTTGAACTCGATCTTGCGATAGACGGAGTCGCGCTCCTCCTGCGAATATTGCAGCAGCAGCGCGCGGCCGCTCGCGGTCGCGTGGATCGGCACGCGGTGGCCGATGGTCGCGAAATAGCGGATCGCCGCCTTGGACTCGACGACGTCGATGAACACCGCCATCACGCCCGCGGGCGCCACGATCGACGCCGTCTCGCCGGTCTCGGCCGAGAGATCGGCAACCAGCGTATGCGTCCACGGCGGCAGCGGCTCGACCTCCGAGATCATCCGCGCCATGGCGAGCCAGCGCGGTGTCGGATAGAAGCCGGCGCGCGGCCGCGGCTCGTACAGATAGCCCTTCTCCGAGAGCGTCGCGAGCAGGTTGAAGGTCGACGAGCGCGGCCAGCCGAAATGATCGGCGATCTCCGCAAGCGTCGCCGGCTTCCTCGTCTGGGCGAAGAATTCCATGATCTCCAGGACGTTTGCGGCTTGGCGAACGATCATGATCCGGTCCCGTCTGTCGCAGCGCGATGCCCTTGATCTAGGACTGGCCGAGGATCTTCTTCGCGGCGCGAAGATGCGGCTTGTCGATCATCTGGCCGTCGAGCCGCAGCGTGCCGGAATTGGGATTGCTCGCGAACGCCGCGATCACCTTCTCCGCCCAACTGCGCTCGGCTTCCGTCGGCTCAAATGCCGCGTTGACGACATCGACATGCTTGGGATGGATCAGCGCCTTCGCCGAAAACCCGTCGCGCCGCGCCGCCCGGGTTTCCTGCTCGAGGCCGGCCAGATTGTCGATGTCGGTATAGACAGTGTCGATCGGCGCGACCTCGGCCGCGGCGGCTGCCATCAGGCAGAGATCGCGCGCGAGGCGATAGGGACTGTGGAACACGCCGCCCGAGGACTTCTCTGTGGCACCCAACGAGGCGGAGAGATCCTCCGCGCCCCACATCAGGCCGGCGAGGCGAGGGGAGCAGCCCTTGTAGCTGCCGAGCCCGAAGATCGAGCCGGCGGTCTCCGTCGCGACGCAGACGATGCGGGTTGCGCCGACCACGATACCGGCCGCCGCCTCGAGTGCTTCGAGCCAGGTCGCGACCTGCCGCACATCGTCGCCGCCTTGCGATTTCGGCAGCACGATGCCGTCGGGCCTGCCCGGCATCACCGCGGCGAGATCGGCCAGCGTCATGCCGGTGTCGAGCGCGTTGACGCGGACATAGAGCTGGTGTGGGCCGGGACGGCTCTTCAGCATCGCCAGCGTCAGCCCACGCGCCTCCGCCTTCTTCTCGGTGACGACGGAATCCTCGAGATCGATGATCAGCGCGTCGGCCTTGCCTTGGCTCGCCTTCTCGAATTTGCGCGGGGAATCCCCCGGCACGAACAGCATCGAACGCATCAGACCGGCCTCTTGTGCATCATCGCCATGCGGCGGCATTTTCCGACGATCTCGTCGTTCTGGTTCAGGGCGTGGTGCTCGAACTCGACGATGCCCGCCTTGGGGCGCGATTTGGATTCCCGCAACGAAAGCACCTTCGTCGTCGCCCGCAAGGTGTCGCCATGGAAGACCGGCTTCGGAAAGGTGACGTCGGTCATGCCGAGATTGGCGACGGTGGTGCCCATGGTCGTATCATAGACCGTCATGCCGATCATGATGCCGAGAGTGTAAAGGCTGTTGAAAATGCGCTGGCCGAACTCGGTCTTTTCGGCGAAATGCGCGTCGATATGCAGCGGCTGCGGGTTGAGCGTCAGCAGGCTGAACATGGTGTTGTCCATCTCCGTGACGGTCCGGGTCAGCGGATGCCTGAACTCCTGGCCCACGGAAAAGTCCTCGAAATAAAGTCCGGCCATCGCGATTTCCTCCCTGTATCGTGCGGTTTGGCTGGCGCTGCCGTTAAGGCGGCGCCGCCAGATGAACGGCTTTCTGCTGCGCGAGCGCTTCGATCTCGTCTGCCGAGAAGCCGGCCTCGTGCAGAATGTCGCGGCCATGCTGGCCGAGCGTCGGCGCCGGGCCGGCCGGCTCCGGCTGGGTCACGCTCCAGGTCGAAGGCACCCGCATCTGGCGGATGCGGCCTTCCACGGGGTGATCGACCGTCCTGAAGAAGCCGACCGCGTTGAGATGCGGATCGTCCAGAATCGTCTCCAGGGTGTGCATCGGCATCACCGGAATGTCGGCGTGCTCCAGCAGCTCGCGCCACTCCGCGGTGGTGCGGGTGAGGAAGATGTGGCCGATCTCCTCATAGATCTCGTCGATATGTTTCGTGCGTGACGCGTGGTTGGCGAAGCGCGGCTGCTGCAGGAATTCCGGCCGGCCGATCGCCTCGAAGAAGCTGCGCCAGTGCTTGTCGTTGTAGATCAGGACGCAAAGATAGCCGTCGCTGGTCTTGTAGGGCTTTCGGTAGCGCGAGAGCAGGCGGACATAGCCGCCATGGTCGAGCGGCGGATCGTAGGTGAGGCCGCCGAGATGATCGACCAGCACGAACTCGGTCATCGATTCGAACATCGGCACGTCGATGCGCTGGCCCTGGCCGGTGCGCTGCTGGTGCATCAGCCCGCCCATGATGGCGTTGACCATCATCAGACCGACGACGCGGTCGGCGATGGTCACAGGGACGTAGCGCGGCGTGCCGTCACCGGCGGCTGCGAGCAGCGTCGGAATGGTCGCTGCGCCCTGGATCAGATCGTCGTAGGCGGGCTTTGCGGCGTAGGGGCCGGATTGGCCGTAGCCGAAGGCGCCGACATAGACGAGGGCGGGATTGACCGCGGCCAGCGTCTCGTAGTCGAGGCCGAGCCGCGCCATCGCCTGCGGGCGCACATTATAGACGAGCGCGTTGGCGCGCCTGGCCAGCCGCAGCAGCGTGTCGCGGCCTTCCGTCTTCTTGAGATCGAGGACGATGCTGCGCTTGCCGCGATTGGCGTTGTGGAACATCCCGCCCATGCCGGGCGTGCGGCCGGGACCGATCTGGCGGACGATGTCGCCCTCGGGGCTTTCGACCTTGATGACATCGGCGCCCATGTCCGCCAGCACCTGGGTGCCGTACGGGCCCATCAGGACGGAGGTCAGGTCGAGAACGGTGAAGCCGGCGAGCGGTCCCATGGGGCCTCGTTGGGTGCATTCATATTCGTGGAGTTAGAATTCATAAATCTGAGGTGTCAATTCGACCGTCCCGATGTTTCGTGCATGGGCCCATGCATAGTTCATATACTTGACTTATAAATTCACGTATATGTACATTTTCCTCAAGCAAGAAGTGGAGTGAGGGCCGGACGGATGGCAGCCGAAGGCTGCCGCCTTCGGCATGGGACGCGTCAGGGAGAACGAAATGAAGAAGAACAAGGTCTGGGCCGCAGCAGTGTTCGCGCTCGCGCTGCCGGTCTCGACGTTTCAGGCGCAGGCGCTGGAGCTGAAGGTCGCCGATAGCTTCCCCGCCGGCCACTATCTGGTTCGCCTGCTGCTCAAGCCCTGGATGGACGACGTCACCAAGCGCACCAATGGCGCGGTAACCTTCACCTATTATCCGAACCAGCAGATCGGCAAGGCCGCCGACATGTTGCGGTTGACGCAGTCCGGTGTGGTCGACATCGGCTACATCGGGCCGTCCTACGTCTCCGACAAGATGCCGCTGTCGGAAGTCGCGCAGTTGCCGGGGGCCTTTGAGACGAGCTGCCAGGGCACGCTCGCCTATTGGAAGACCGCGCGCGAAGGCGTTTTGGCCAAGCAGGAATACGCGCCGAACAAGATCAAGCTGCTGTTCGAGGTGGTGCTGCCGCCCTATCAGGTGTGGACCGCAAAAACCAAGGTCGACACGACCAAGGACATGCAGGGCCTGAAGCTGCGCACCACTGGCGGCGCGCAGGATCTGACATTGCGTGCGCTCGGCGCGGTGCCGGTGCGCATGGCTGCACCCGATGCCTATGAATCGCTGTCGCGCGGCACCATGGACGGCCTGCTATTCCCGATGGAAAGCGTCGTGGCCTATGGGCTGGACAAGCTGGTCAAGCACGCCACCGAAGGCGTCAGCTTCGGCAGCTTCATCGTCGCTTATTCCATCAACCAGTCGGTCTGGGACAAGCTGCCCGACGACGTGAAGAAGGCGATGAACGAGGCGTCCGAGGCGATCGAGCCGACCGCCTGTGCGCAGGTCGACAAGGAGACGGAGACCACCAGGAAGCACCTTCAGGACCAGGGCGTCAGCTTCGAGCCGCTGCCGGAGGCGACGCGTGCCGAGATGAAGGACAAGCTGAAGGGCGTCGGCGAGGAGTGGGCGAGCGGGCTCGACAGCCGCGGCAAGCAGGCGTCCGCCGCGCTGAAGGAGTTTGAAGATCTGCTCGCCTCCGGTGGCGCCAAGTAACCGTCCATGAAATACGGCAAAGGGAGGCGCTGGAAGTGATCAAGCGGGCGGGAGATGTGCTCGGCGCGCTGGAGCGCGCGCTGACGGTGATCGCGGTGGTGTTCCTGTTCGTGATCATGCTGCTGGTGGTGACCGACGTGTTCATGCGCTACGCGCTGAACCGTCCGTTTGCCTTCACCTATGATCTGATCGGTCTCTATCTTCTGGCCGGCGTGTTCTTCTTCACGCTGTCGGACGGGCTGCGCGAGCATGCGCATGTCGGCGTCGATATCCTTCTGTCGCGCTTCTCGCCGGCGGGACGGCGACTGTCCGAGATCATCACCGCGCTCGCCGGCCTGTTCGTGTTCGTCCTGATCTGCAAGGTCGGGTTCGAGCGTGCGCTGGAGAATTACGAGCAGCACGACGTGCTGGCCGGTGCGATCGCCTGGCCGACCTGGATATCGGCGGCGCTGGTGCCGTTCGGCTGCGGCGTGCTGGTGCTGCGGCTGGCGCTCCAGCTCGTCGGCAATGTGCTGAGCCTCGTCAGCGGGCGCGACCTCTATCCGCTGCCGCCGGTGACCGGCGTCGGCGAAACGCGAAGCTTTGAGTAACGGCAGGCATCCATGACACCTTTCATCGTTCTCGCCCTGCTGTTCGGCCTGCTGGCACTCGGCACGCCCGTCGGCTTCGCAATGGCCTTCTCCGGTTCGGTCGGCCTCGTGATGGTCGGCGGATGGGGCACATTGTTCGGCATCCTGCAAACCGCGCCGCTGTCGACTGTCTCGTCCTACGAGCTGATCACCATCCCGATGTTCCTGCTGATGGCGGACCTCGTGCTGCTGTCGGGTGTCGCGGACGACCTGTTCAAGACGGCGTCGGCCTGGGTCGGGCGCATTCCCGGCGGGCTCGGCATGGCGACGGCGCTGGCCGGCGCAGGTTTTGGCGCGATCTGCGGCACCTCGACGGCCTCCGCCGCGACGCTGTCCTCAACCAGCCTTCCCGCGATGATCCGCCAGGGCTATGAGCCCAAGATGGCCGCCGGCGTGGTCGCGATATCAGGCACGCTGTCGATGCTGCTGCCGACCAGCGTCGCGCTCGTCATCTTCGGCCTGCTCGCCGAGGTGAACATCGGCAAGCTCCTGATCAGCGGCATCATCCCCGCGATCCTCGTCACCATCACCATCATGGCCACGATCTACTTCCTGGTCTGGCAGGATCCTTCGCGCGCGCCCGCCGCGAAATCGGTGCCGTGGCGCGAAAAATTCGCGCTGTTGTGGCAAGTCTCGCCGATGGTGGTGCTGTTCTCGATCGTGACCGGCACGATCTATCTCGGCGTCGCCACGCCGACGGAGGCTTCCGCCTTCGGCGCGTTCGGCGCCTTCCTGCTCGCGATCGTCAAGGGCAAGATCACGCCGTCATCGCTTTACCGGACGCTGCTGCGGGCCTGCCACGGCACCTGCATGATCATCATGATCCTCGTCGGCGCCTCGATCTTCGGCTACTTCTTTACGCTCACCCACGTCACGCAGGACCTCGTCGCCTGGATCGGCAGTCTGCCGACCTCGCGCTGGGTGATCATCACGCTGATCCTGTGCGGCTACATCGTGCTCGGCTCCTTCATGGACCAGATCGCCATCCTGGTGCTGACCGTGCCGATCGTGCTGCCGCTGATCAAGACGCTCGGCTTCGATCCGATCTGGTTCGGCGTCATCAAGATCGTCACCGCCGAGGTCGGCATGATCACGCCGCCGGTCGGGCTGAACTGCTTCATCGTCGCCCGCTATGCCAAGCGGCCGGTGGCGGAAGTGTTCCACGGCACTTTCCCGCATTTCATCGCCCATCTGATCGCGATCGCGATCCTGGTGGCGTTTCCGAGCATCATTCTCTGGCTGCCCTCGCAGATGGGGCGCTAGGATCGGAGCCTCTGCTGCTCCCAATCAGGAGATCAAGAACATGGATTTCGCGCTCACCGATCAGCAGGAAGCCATTCGCGATGCCATCGCCAAGATCTGTGAAGGCTTTCCCGATGCCTACTGGCTAAAGAAGGACCATGACGGCGGCTTTCCGCACGATTTCCACAAGGCGCTGGCCGACGCCGGCTGGCTCGGCATCTGCGTGCCGGAGGCCTATGGCGGCTCGGGGCTCGGCATCACGGAAGCGGCGATCATGATGCGTACCATTGCCGAATCCGGCGCCGGCATGTCCGGCGCCTCGGCCGTGCATATCAACGTGTTCGGGCTCAATCCCGTCGTCGTGTTCGGCACCGAGGAGCAGCGCAAGCGCATGCTGCCGCCGATGGTCGAGGGCCGCGAGAAGGCGTGCTTCGCCGTCACCGAGCCCAATACCGGCCTCAACACCACCCAGCTCAAGACCCGCGCGGTCGCCAAGAACGACCGCTACATCGTCAACGGCCAGAAGGTATGGATCTCGACCGCGCAGGTCGCGCACAAGATCCTGCTGCTGGCGCGCACCACGCCGCTGGAAGAGGTGCGCTCGCCCACCCACGGCCTCAGCCTGTTCTACACCGACTTCGACCGCAAGAAGATCAAGGTCCACGAGATCGAGAAGATGGGCCGCAAGGTCGTCGATTCCAACGAGCTGTTCTTCGAGGATTTCGAGATCCCGATGGAGGACCGCATCGGCGAAGAGGGCAAGGGCTTCCAGTACATCCTCGAAGGCATGAACCCCGAGCGCATCCTGATCGCGGCGGAAGCCGTCGGCCTCGGCAAGCTCGCGCTGTCGCGCGCGACCGAATACGCCAAGACCCGCGTCGTCTTCAACCGCCCGATCGGCAAGAACCAGGGCATCCAGCATCCGCTCGCGGTGAACTGGGTCGAGCTCGAGGCGGCCTGGCTGATGGTGATGCAGGCGGCCTGGCAATACGACAAGGGCTTGCCCTGCGGCGCTGGCGCGAATGCCGCGAAATATTTCGCAGGCGAAGCCGGCTACCATGCCTGCGAGCAGGCCGTGATGACCCATGGCGGCTTCGGCTATGCCAAGGAGTTCCACGTCGAGCGTTATCTGCGTGAAGTGCTGATCCCGCGCATCGCGCCGGTCAGCCCGCAGCTCGCGCTCAGCTTCATCGCGGAAAAGGTACTGGGGCTGGCGAAGTCGTACTAGGTTGCCCGCGGATCGGCCGGGAGGATTGCCGATGCCCGAGGACAGCTCGCCGATCGATTTTGCCGGCCTGGTCCGGAAGGATGATCTCGTCGTGTGCGGGCAGGCGACGGCGGAGCCGGTCACGCTGACGGAAGCGCTGATGGCGCAGGCAGCTCGGCTTCCGCCCTTCCGCATGATGATCGGGCCAGTGTTCTCGGAGACGTTTTCGGCGTCGTGCGCGGGAAATGTGTCGTTCCAGAGCTACGGCGTGATCGGCAATTCGCGGCGGCTCGCGAAAGCGGGGCGGCTCGACGTGATCCCGAGCAATTACAGCGCCTTCTGTGCCGACTTCGCGGCGCGCCGCTACAAGGCCGATGTCGTTCTGGTGCAGCTTGCGGAGCTCGAAGGGCGGCTCAGCGCCAGCCTCTCCAACGACTACGTCATCGATGCCGCGCGCGGCGCACGCCTCGTCATCGCCGAGATCAATCCGGATACGCCCTTTACGTTCGGCGCCGAATGGCCGGAGGACGTGCCGATCCATGTTCGCGTGGCAGCCCGCAGGCCGCCAGTTGAATTGGCGTCGACGCCGCTCGATGACGTTTCGCGCCGCATCGCCGCGCATGCGGCAGGCCTGATCGCCGACGGCAGCACGCTCCAGTTCGGCGTCGGCCGAATTCCGGATGCGATCCTGTCCTCGCTGTCGCATGCGCGCCGTCTCGGCATCCATTCCGGCCTGATCAACGATGCCGTCGTCGACCTGATCGAGCGCGGCGCGGTGACGAATGCGGAGAAGGGCATCGATGCCGGCATCACCGTCACCAACCAGGTGATCGGGACCCGGCGGCTCTATCGCTTCGTGCACGAGAACAAGGCGGTCGCGGTGCGGCCGACGTCCTATACGCACGGCCAGAACGTGCTGGCGCGGATCAACCGGCTGGTCGCGATCAATTCGGCGCTTCAGGTCGGCCTCGACGGCAGCGTCAATTCCGAGACGCTGAATGGCGTCGCGATCGGCGCCATCGGCGGGCAGCTCGATTTCGTGCGCGGCGCCAACGCCTCTTGCGGCGGAAGGGCGATCATCGCGCTGCCGGCGACGGCCTCCGACGGGACCAGCCGGATCGTCGCTGACGTCGAGACGGTGACGACACCGCGCGCCGATGTCGATGCCATCGTCACCGAATGGGGCGTTGCGGAGCTGCGTGGCTGCGGCCTTGCCGAGCGCGCGCGCCGCATGATCGCGATCGCGGCGCCCGAGCATCGCGACGCGCTTTCGGCGCGGCTTCGCGGGCCCGCGCGCTAGCTCAGTTCATCATCGCGAGCGTCCATGACGAGATCGTCGAGGAGGTGGCCGGCCTATTCGGCGGCAATCCGCTCCATCGCCATGGCACGAAGCCGGGCGCGCTGGATTTTCACACCGTTGGCGCTGTCGGTGACGGGGAAAGCGTCGACGACATAGATTCGTGCCGGCAACTTGTACCCGGCGAGCCGTTCGCGCAGGTGCGCGACCAGCATCTCCTGTTGAGGCGGCTCCCCTGCTGGAATCACAAAAGCGACGCAGCGTGCGTTTCCCTTCAGGTCGACCGCGACGACCTGGGCGTCGGCAACACCTGCGCAGGACTTGAGCTCGTCCTCGATCTCGCCGGGCGCGACAAGGAAGCCGCCGAGCCGCATCGCATCGCCCGCGCGGGTCTCGTAGACGAAGGAGCCGTCGCCGCGCAGCCGGCCGATGTCGCCGGTGCGGAAGAAGCCGTCCGCGGTAATCGCGTCGCGCGTGGCGTCGGGATTGTTGAAGTAGCCGAGGAAGCGTGACGGCGCGCTGATCTCGATCTCGCCGGAGACGCCGGGAGCTGCGAGTTCGCCGGTCTCGGTGTCGCGGACGCGGACCCTGGCCTCCGGCGACATCGGCCAGCCGCCGCCCTCGATCCGGTCGGCGAACGCGTCGCTGGCGCGGCCGATCGAGAACAGGGCCTGCACCTCGCTCGAACCGTAGAGGCCGTAAAGCGGCATGCCGCGCGCCTCGGCCTCCGCGGCAAGCTCACGCCAGCCGGGCTGGAACGCAGCGAAGCCGAACACCTCGGCACGGGGGAAGGGACGGGCCACGTCGGTGAGGGCGAGGATGCGGCGAAACATCTCGTCGGAGCCGAAGGCGTGCGTGATCTCATGCTCGCCGAGGATCTTCAGCGCCGGCGCCGCTTCGAAGGCGTCGAGCACATGGATGGTCGCGCCCGCCGCGATGAAGCCGAGCAGGCTCGTCATGCCGAAGGTGCCGCAGAACGGCAGCATGGCGAGGAGCGAATGGTTTTGCGGCGCGAGGCTTAGCGCCCTGGCGACGGCGGCGGCGTGCGCGGCCAGCGTCCGCTGCGAATGCGCGACGAGCTTCGGTCCCTTGGTCGTGCCCGACGTGGTGTAGAGCAGCACGGGGAGGTCGACGTCATCCTGGGCGGGCGGGGCCGGCGGATAGGGTTGGTCGAACGCATCGAACCGTACACACGGCCAGTGCGCCGGGATCGTATCCGCGCCGACCACTGCAAGCTGCCGCAGCGCGGGCACCTCGTCCTTGGCGATATCGGCGAGGATGGCGGCAAAGTCGATCGAGCGGAACGCGGCCTCGACCACCATCAGCCTGGCGCCGGACAAGCGAAGCAGATGGGCGACTTCCGCGCTGCGGTAGCGGGTATTGACGGCGGAGACGACCGCACCGAGGCGGGCGGCGGCGAACAGCAGCGCGACCCATTCGATCCGGTTGACCAGCCAGACCGCGACGACGTCGCCCTTGCCGACACCCTGCGCAGCAAGCCAGGCCGCGGTCTTTTCGATATTTGCCGAGAATTCCGCGCGCGAGACCGGCGTGCCGTCGAACACGAAGGCGGGATCCGCGAAGGCCTCGGTGCAGATCAGCGATTGCAGCGAAAATTCGTTGGAGCTCATGGCGCCCGGAGTAACCCGATCGCGCAAAACTGTCTACTTGGTGCCGAACATCCGGTCGCCGGCATCGCCCAGGCCCGGCACGATGTAGCCGTGGTCGTTGAGCCGCTCGTCGATTGCGGCGGTCCAGATCGGCACGTCGGGATGTTCGCTCTGGAACTGCGCGATGCCTTCCGGCGCGGCCAGAAGGCACACGAAGCGGATGTCGCGGGCGCCGCGGTTCTTGAGCAGGGACGCGCCGGCGCAGGCCGAGTTGCCGGTCGCCAGCATCGGGTCCATCAGGATCACGGTGCGGTCGGACAGGTCCTGCGGCGCCTTGAAGTAATATTCCACGGCCTGCAATGTTTCGGGGTCGCGGTAGAGCCCGATATGGGCAATGCGCGCCGAGGGCATCAGCGCCAGCATGCCGTCGAGGAAGCCGACGCCGGCGCGCAGGATCGGCGCCAGCGTGAGCTTCTTGCCGGCGATCTTCGGCGCCCGCATCGATGCGATCGGCGTCTCGATCTCGACCAGCTCCAGCGGCAGGTCGCGCGTCACCTCGTAGCCGAGCAGCATCCCGATCTCGTTCAGGATCTCGCGAAAGCTCTTGGTCGAGCGGTCCTTCTCCCGCATCAGCGAGAGCTTGTGCTGGACCAGAGGGTGGGCGACGACGTTGACGCTGCTTGTGCTCATGAAACCGCTCTACACGGTTCCGTGAAATTGCGCCAGATCGGCCGGGTATTTTCCGCGGGATACATGGCCTCAAGCCGGCATCGCGACCTCCTTGCGGGCACGGCTGCTCGCCTCGTAGGCAGCCATGGTCAATTCACGCTCGATCGCCGTCCGCATGGCGTCCATGGCCGGCTGGCGCAGGCGCTTGCCGTGCTCTGCACGTCGGCGCTCCAGGGCGCACTGATCCAGGCGCGCGTCGAACGCAGCGGCCGGCCGATCGAGGTCACGGCGGCGGAACTGGCGCGTGAAGAGGTAAAGGCTAGACCCCGAGCCCCCGCGCGACGAGCGTGATCACGATCGTCAGGACCGCGCCCCAGACCAGGCTCAGCGTCATGGTCAGGATCGTCGTGGTGACTGCGTGCTCGAGATTTCCCTTGAGGAGCTGCACGCTACTTGTCCGGGGCGGGCGCCGCGCCGATGCGCATGCCGAGCAGCAATGCTCCCATCAACACAACCAGGATCGCGATCTTGAGCTCGATCATGTCCGCCGTCTCGCGGTCACGCGTGCAAGAAGCTGCCTCGCTCCCTCCGCGAGCACAATCAGCGGATTGCCGCGGTTCTCGATGTCGAGCTCGAAGGTCTCGGCGGGAAACACCAGCGCGCACCGCGCCGGCGCGCTCTGACGGTTGGCGAAATCCACCGCCGAGCTCTTGAACAGGAACAGGCCGCCGACACGTCCGTTCGCTTCGCGCGCGACCCAGAGGCCGGCGCTGTTGCGTCCAATGAAGAACGCGGGAATGGCGGCGCTGACGACATCCGGATCGAGTGGCTTGAGCGCCGCCGCCTGCCTGGTGTCGGGGCGGCGACGGGAAGCCTGAAGCGCAATTGCGGCCATGGCGGCTTCCTCGCACATCTGCAAGGTCATAGGGGCCTCCCTGCGGGTCAGCCGTGCATGTGCCAGACATAGATTGCGGTCCTCAGCGCGATCAGCGCGGTGAGCACGCTACCCATCGAGAGCAGCGTCAGTGTGCCGAGAGCGAAACCTTTGAGCTGCGCCTTGCGTGCCTCGGAGATGCGCGCCGAACGCCCAGGCACGAAGGGGCGGTCAAGGCCATGTGTCAGAATCGACATTTTTTCAGTCCTTATCCGGAGTGGCGAGACGGCCGCTCCGATCTGTCCCGTATGATGGCAACCGCTGCGTATGATTGCGAGGTGACCGCCGCAGTTGCCGTATAGGAAAGTCATAAAGGCGCCGGCGGTCGCGCCAGCAGTCCTCTGAAGAGGTTTTGGTCGCGTTTCGGTTGCGGTTTGGATCGCGCAGGCTTCGAACGCGCCAGCCCGACGGCGGCGGCGAAGGCGAGCCGCAGCCGCGGCTCCTCGATCTGCTTGCAGAAGCAGTCCAGGGTCGCCTCCGCGTCTTGCTGCCGGCCGTCGATGGCCGCGCAGAGACGGGAGCTGGTGCGCCGGAAGAAGTGCAGCGAGTCCTCGCCGCTGCGCCGGCCGCCGAGACGATCGAGTTCAACCGCGAGTGCGGCGACATTGTGCCTGTCGGAGTCGCTCAGCGTCACGGCAAAGCGCAGGATCGCCAGCTGCCAGGCGCCGAGCAGCCTCCGATGATCTTCAACTGATGGCGGCATGCGAGATCCGAACGACTGCGCGAGGCGTCAGGCGCCGACGCGGTCGATCAACTCCTCGTCGGCGATCGCGGCGAAGGCGCGTACCACCTCCCGCTGCGCGGCCGCGTCCAGCGGCACGATCGGCAGCCTCGTCGCCGGTGACATCAGGCCGAGCACGCTCAGCGCGCTCTTGAGCGCCGCCGGGCCGTCCTTGGAGAGGCATGTGATGAGCGGGATGAGGCGCCTGTGCAGGTACCGTGCCGATTGCAAGCGGCCTTGCCTGACCTGCGAGAAGATCATGCGGCACAGATCGGGGGCGATGTTGGAGACTTCCGAGATCGCCCCGTCGCCGCCGCTTGCGATGTAGCCGAACGCGGTGACGTCGTCGCCGGAGAGCAGGCGAAAGCCGGCCGGGAGCAACCGGGCGAGGCGCATCGGACGGGCGATGTCGCAGCTTCCATCGCGCAGGCCGACGAACTGGCGGGATTCGACGAGACG
The DNA here is from genome assembly GCF_038965675.1 of Bradyrhizobium sp. B039. Classification (NCBI taxonomy): domain Bacteria; kingdom Pseudomonadati; phylum Pseudomonadota; class Alphaproteobacteria; order Hyphomicrobiales; family Nitrobacteraceae; genus Bradyrhizobium; species Bradyrhizobium sp. B039. Next base: position 7,082,663 of record NZ_CP152416.1, on the reverse strand, counting down.
CAGAAGCGTCTCGTCGGCGAGCGGGCGCAGCGTGCGGGAGGGAATATCGTGCAGGATTACGGGCAAGCCGGTTGCACCGGCGATGGCCCGGAAATGCGCGAGCATCCCCTCCTGCATCGGCTTGTTGTAGGCCGGCACCACCGCCATCACGGCATCGGCGCCGGCGGCCTCCGCGCACCGCGCGAGCGCGATGGCCTGGCTGGTCGCGTTCGACATCGCGCCGGCGATGATCCGCACCCGGCCGCGGGCGACGTCCACCGCGGTGCGAATGACGAGCTCCTGCTCGGCCGGGGAGAGCGTCGGCGCCTCGCCGGCCGTCTCGCAGACTACGATCGCGGGGACGCCAGCCGCGACCTGGCGCTCGCAGAGCGCGGTGAACGCCTTGAGATCGATTGCGTCCGCCGCGTCGAGCGGCGTCGGCAGGTCCGGAATGAAGCCTGTGAACCAGGCAGCAGGAGGAGTGAACATGGCTTTTCCGCCGGATGGCGCCGGCTCAGGCGGCGCGCCGCGAGACGATGGCATTGGGGCTCTTGCCCATGTCGAGCTCGATCTCGCGCGGCAGCTCGACGATGGTCTCCGGATGCTGTCCGTTCTCGAACAGCGCATATTTGACGGCCTGGGCGCGGCTGACGAACAAGCCGCCATAGAGGCCGTTCTGCTCCTGCGCGACCCATTGTCCCCGGTGGTTGCGGCCGATAAGGACGATGGTTGAGGTGGAGGTGCACGAGGGAGGGTCGACGAGTTTCACGGATGTATTCCTTCTGAACGACGCCGGCGCGGGATGCATGTCCCTGCCTGCGCGCTCAATATCCCGTCTCGCGAATATGATTTCGAGGGCGGGTGCGCGGTGATCTCATAGGAAGGTCATAAAGCCGACCGCTCAGGTCACATCATTGGCAATGTGGACCAGCGCGAAGAGCGCACCGAATGCAGCAGCTTCGTCCCAATGATTGAGGGCAGGGCCGAACAGCGCTTCGCGCCTGATGAGGCCGGCGAGCGCGCACAGGACGATCGACATCCAGAGCAGAACGGCAAGGCTTCGGCCGAAACCGACGCTACCGAATGCGGCAAAGGCGGCGAGCAGCGCGATGCGGACGGCGAAGCGTGCGATCACGCGCGCCGGGCTCAGCTTGTGCGGCATGTCCGGAGCTTGCGACAAGGTGTGAACCCGTCAGGCTGCTCTAGCCGAAATTGTCGCAGGCGACCGGCTCGTAGAGCGGATCCCGCACAGGACGAACGGAGGGAACGCTCGGCCGCGATACGTCCACGGCCAATGCCCGGACCTCGACGAAGGCCGACAGCAGGGCCAGTGCGAGGTCGGCGTGGCGTGCCTCGACCGCAGCGTCGAGCCAGTCCGGCAGCTCACGCTCGCGCGAGAGCGCGCAGTGCCACTCGCCCTCGTCATAGGCGATGCGGCGGACCTGCCATAGCGGCAGCTCGAGCTCGATCAGCGCCAGCGCCGCATCGGCCCAGGCCTCGGCGTCGATCAGGCGCATGACGCGCGTGGTGCGTTCGTTCTGGCCGAGCGAGGGGATGCGCCGGCAAGCATAATCGATGACGTCGTGCATCAGCGGTCGCGTCATCGCCGGCGCCGCGTGAAGCCGCTGGCTGAGGGATGGTGGGTCGAGACGTCGGAGAGCGGCGGTCATGTCAGGCCTCCCGGAGTTGGCGTCGGTCAGTCGGCCGGCATTGCCAAGATGGCCGGGAGGGCATTTGAAAACGAGATGGGGATCGGGCGAGAGATATAGGGATTTCATAAGTGCCCGGATTCTTCCGTGTAAGACCGACAGATCCTCGCCTGCCGTCTCGGTCGTAGGTGGAGGCTTATAGAAGCAGGGCTTTTTGAAAAGACCTTGGCCTCGGCCCGCCGTAACAACGGGAGGCGAAAGCGTTGGTGGATTGCGTCGCTGCGCAGCCTGCCTGGAACGATCGCCTGGAATGCGTCGTCCGTGTCGTACGGCCGGCGGCTACGACGGGCCGGCCTTTATGAGATTCCTATAACGTCGCCATAGGCCTCATCTCGAAAACCTATGTGCGCGGTGGCACTTCGGCGCGGTGACGTTCCCGGCCGGGAGAGACACGTGTTGCATTCGCCCGCAGCAAGCGGCCCGCCGGCGGGCAATGCCGGAGATCGTCTCGCATTGAGGAGTATCGCCATGATGGACATTCTGATGCTGGCGCTGGGCTTCGTCTTCTTTGCCCTCGCGATCGGCTACACCTACGCCTGCGAACGGCTGTGATGGAGCACACCATGATTTTCGATTATGCGCTCGCCGGTGCCGTCTCGTTCGGCCTCCTGTTCTACCTCACTTATGCACTGCTGCGGCCCGAGCGGTTCTGAACCGTGCTGCTGCTTGCCGAATTGCTGCTGGCGGACGTCGCACTCGTCGCGGGCCTGCTTGCGCTGCTCCTGCCGCTCTTGCGCCGGACACAAAGCCTGAAGGGTTAATGCCATGACCATGATCGGTTGGCTCCAGATCATTCTTTTCTGCGTCATTATCGTCGCGCTGGCCAAGCCGCTCGGCTGGTACATGACGCGCGTGTTCAACGGCGAGCGGACCTTCCTGTCGCCGGTGCTGCGTCCGATCGAAGCCGGGATCTACTGGATCTCCGGCGTCGACGAGCGTCGTGAGCAGCATTGGCTGACCTACACGGTCGCCATGCTGCTGTTCCATGTCGGCGGCTTCCTGATCATCTACGGCGTGATGCGGCTCCAGGCCGTGCTGCCCTTCAATCCGGCCGGGCAGTCGGCGGTTGCGCAGGATCTCTCCTTCAATACCGCGATCTCCTTCATCACCAACACCAACTGGCAGAACTACGGCGGCGAGAGCACGCTGTCCTATCTCGTGCAGATGCTCGGCCTGACGCACCAGAACTTCCTGTCGGCGGCCACCGGCATCGCGCTGGCGATGGCCCTGATTCGCGGCTTCTCGCGCGCCTCGGTGCGCACGGTCGGCAATTTCTGGGTCGACGTGACGCGCTGTACCCTCTACGTGTTGCTGCCGATCTGCGTCGTCTACACGCTGTTCCTGGTCTGGCAGGGCATCCCGCAGACGCTCGGCGACTATGTCGAGGCCACCACGCTCGAAGGCGCCAAGCAGACCATCGCGGTCGGCCCGGTCGCCTCGCAGGTCGCGATCAAGATGCTCGGCACCAATGGCGGCGGCTTCTTCAACGCCAACGCCGCGCATCCCTTCGAGAACCCGACCGCGCTGTCGAACTTCGTGCAGATGCTGTCGATCTTCGCGCTCGGGGCTGCGCTCACCAACGTGTTTGGCCGCATGGTCGGCAACCAGCGCCAGGGCTGGGCGATCCTCGCCGTGATGGGCGTGCTTTTCGTCGCCGGTGTCGCGGTCACCTACTGGGCGGAAGCCAACGGCACCTCTACCATGCATGCGCTGGGCCTGACCGGCGGCAACATGGAAGGCAAGGAGGTTCGCTTCGGCCTCGTCGCGTCCTCGCTGTTCGCCGTGATCACGACGGCCGCCTCGTGCGGCGCCGTCAACGCCATGCATGACAGCTTTACCGCGCTCGGCGGCATGATCCCGCTGATCAACATGCAGCTCGGCGAGATCATCGTCGGCGGCGTCGGCGCAGGCCTCTACGGCATGCTGTTGTTCGTCGTGCTCGCGATCTTCGTGGCCGGCCTGATGGTCGGCCGCACGCCGGAATATGTCGGCAAGAAGATCGAGGCGCGCGAGGTCAAGATGGCGATGCTCGCGATCCTGGTGCTGCCGCTGATGTATCTCGGCTGGACCGCGGTCGGTGTGGTCTATCCGGCGGCGGTCGCCTCCATGGCCAACGCCGGTCCGCACGGTTTCACCGAGGTGCTCTATGCCTTCACGTCGGCGACCGGCAACAACGGCTCGGCCTTCGCGGGCCTGACCGGTAACACCCTCTTCTACAACCTCACGCTGGCAAGCGCGATGTTCGTCGGCCGCTTCTTCATGATCGTTCCGGCGATGGCGATCGCGGGCTCGCTCGCCGCCAAGAAATCGATCCCTCCGTCGGCGGGCACCTTCCCGACCACGGGCGGGCTGTTCGTCGGCCTTGTTGTCGGCGTCATCCTGATCATCGGCGGCTTGACGTTCTTTCCGGCCCTCGCACTCGGCCCCATCGTCGAGCACCTCGCGATGAACGCCGGCCAAGTCTTCTGACCGCAAGTCTTCTGATCGACAAGTCTTCTGATCGACAATCTTCCGATTGGTTTGGAGTGACCTCCATGGATACGATGAAACTGCAAAAACGTGCTGCCGTATCGGCGATGCTCGATCCCAGGATCGTAGTGCCCGCGATCCGCGCCTCCTTCACCAAGCTCGACCCGCGACTGATGGTGAAGAATCCCGTGATGTTCGTGGTCGAGATCGTGGCCGCGCTCACCACCGTGATCTTCCTGCGCGACCTCGTCACCGGCGGCGCGAATCTCGGCTTCACGTTCCAGATCATCCTCTGGCTCTGGTTCACCGTGCTGTTTGCGAACTTCGCCGAGGCGGTCGCCGAAGGCCGCGGCAAGGCGCAGGCTGAATCGCTGCGCAAGACCCGCACCGAGAGCCAGGCCAAGCTGCTCACCGGCACCGGCCAGGCCTTCAAGCTGGTTCCGGGTACGAGCCTGAAGGTCGGCGACATCGTGCTGGTCGAAGCGGGGGACACCATCCCCTCCGACGGCGAGGTGATCGAGGGCGTCGCCTCCGTCAACGAGGCCGCCATCACCGGCGAATCCGCGCCCGTCATCCGCGAGTCAGGCGGCGACCGCTCGGCGGTGACGGGCGGCACGCAGGTGCTGTCGGACTGGATCCGCGTCCGCATCACCGCCGCGCAGGGCTCGACCTTCATCGATCGCATGATCAAGCTGGTCGAGGGCGCCGAGCGTCAGAAGACGCCGAACGAGATCGCGCTCAACATCCTGCTCGCCGGCCTCACCATCATCTTCGTGTTCGCCACCGTCACGATTCCGAGCTATGCGGCCTATGCCGGCGGCTCGATCTCGGTAGTCGTGCTGGTCGCGCTGTTCGTGACGCTGATCCCGACTACGATCGGTGCGCTGCTGTCGGCGATCGGCATTGCCGGCATGGACCGCCTGGTGCGCTTCAACGTGCTGGCGATGTCGGGCCGCGCCGTCGAGGCGGCCGGCGACGTCGACACGCTGCTGCTCGACAAGACCGGAACGATCACGCTCGGCAATCGTCAGGCGACCGCGTTCCGCCCCGTTCGCGGCGTCACCGAGCAGGAGCTGGCGGACGCGGCTCAGCTCGCCTCGCTCGCCGACGAGACGCCGGAAGGCCGCTCCATCGTCGTGCTGGCGAAGGAGAAGTATGGCATCCGCGGCCGCGACATGGCCGAGCTCGGGGCAACCTTCATCCCGTTCACGGCGCAGACCCGCATGAGCGGCGTCGATGCCGGCGGCTCGTCGGTGCGCAAGGGCGCGGTCGATGCCATGCTCAACTATGTCGGCGGCGGCGCGCCTCTGGCCGTTGCCTCCGGCAACACCGCCCGCGCGATCCAGCCTGCGGAGCTCTCGGAGGTCGGCCGCGAGATCCAGATCATCGCCGACGAGATCTCGAAAGCCGGCGGCACGCCGCTGGCCGTCGCGAAGGACGGCAAGCTGCTCGGCGTCATCCAGCTCAAGGATATCGTCAAGGGCGGCATCCGCGAGCGCTTTGCCGAGCTGCGCCGCATGGGCATCCGCACCATCATGATCACCGGCGACAACCCGATGACGGCCGCCGCGATCGCGGCGGAAGCCGGCGTCGACGATTTCCTGGCGCAGGCAACCCCCGAGGACAAGCTCAAGCTGATCCGCGACGAGCAGGCCAAGGGCAAGCTGGTGGCGATGTGCGGCGACGGCACCAATGATGCGCCGGCGCTCGCCCAGGCCGATGTCGGCGTCGCCATGAACACCGGCACGCAGGCGGCCCGCGAGGCCGGCAACATGGTCGATCTCGATTCCAACCCGACCAAGCTGATCGAGGTGGTCGAGATCGGCAAACAACTGCTGATGACGCGCGGCGCGCTGACGACGTTCTCGATCGCCAACGACGTTGCAAAATACTTTGCGATCATCCCGGCGATGTTTTTGGCGTTCTACCCGCAGCTCAACGTGCTCAACGTCATGAACCTGTCGAGCCCGCAGAGCGCCATCCTGTCGGCGATCATCTTCAACGCGCTTGTCATCATCGCGCTGATTCCGCTCGCGCTGAAGGGCGTCGCCTACCGCGCCGTCGGTGCCGGCGCACTGTTGCGACGTAACCTGCTGATCTACGGTCTTGGCGGCATCGTCATTCCCTTCATCGGGATCAAGGCGATCGACCTTGTCGTCGTCGCCTTGCACCTGGCCTGATCGTTGTCATGCGAGGAGCAAATTCTCTCTGTCATTCCGGGGCGCCTCGAAGAGGCGAACTACGGTGCGCAATTGCGCACCTGAGAATCTCGAGGTTCCGGGTTCGATGCCTTGCATCGCCCCGGAACGACGACAGAGATGCTTCGCTCGCAATGACGAAATAACTGGAGATTTGATATGCTCAGAGAAATCCGCCCCGCCATCGTCCTCCTGCTGGTGCTCACTGCCATCACGGGCTTGGCCTATCCGCTCGCCATGACCGGCATCGCGGGCATGCTCTTTCCCGCCCAGGCGCAAGGCAGCCTGATCGAGAAGGATGGCAAGGTGATCGGCTCCGCCCTGATCGGGCAGGAGTTCAAGGACGACAAATATTTCCACGGCCGCCCCTCGGCGACCCTGGCGCCGGACCCGAATGATTCGACCAAGACCGTCTCGGCGCCCTACAACGCCGCCAACTCGGGCGGCTCCAATCTCGGCCCGACCAGCAAGGCGCTGGCCGACCGGCTGAAGGAAGACGTGGACAAGCTGAAAGCGGAGAATCCGAACGCGGCCGTGCCGGTCGACCTCGTCACCACCTCTGCCAGCGGCCTCGATCCGGATATCTCGCCGGAAGCCGCGCAATTCCAGGTGCCGCGCGTTGCCAAGGCCCGGAATATGCCGGAAGAGGCGGTGAAGCAGCTTGTGGCTTCCAACGTCCAGGGCCGTCTGCTCGGCCTGCTTGGCGAACCGCGCGTTAACGTATTGGCGTTGAATCTCGCGCTCGATCGCGCCGCCGCCAAGTAGCGGTCTAGGCTCCCGGTGCGCAGATGATTATATTGGCAAAATGGTCCGAGAGCGCCGCGATTCCGAACAACGTCCGTCTCCCGAGGCACTGCTGGAAGCCGCGCGCCGGGAGGAAAGCGCGAGCGGCAAGCTGAAGATTTTCGTCGGCGCGGCTCCCGGCGTCGGCAAGACCTACGAGATGCTGCAAAGTGCCCATGCCAAGCGCAAGGCCGGCATCGACGTCGTGGTCGGCTTCGTCGAGACCCATGGCCGCGCCGAGACCGAGGCGCTGGTGCGGGGGCTCGAAGTCGTCCCGCGCAAGAGGCTCGACTACCGCGGCCAGACGATCGAGGAGATGGACCTCGACGCCGTGATCGCGCGCCGGCCGCAAATCGCGCTGGTCGACGAGCTCGCCCACACCAACGCGGCCGGCAGCCGCCATCCCAAGCGCTATCTCGACGTCGAGGAGCTGCTCTCCCACGGCATCGACGTCTACACGGCCGTCAACATCCAGCACATCGAGAGCCTGAACGACGTCGTCGCCCAGATCACCCATGTCCGGGTGCGCGAGACGGTGCCGGACTCGGTGTTCGACCGCGCGGATGCGATCGAGCTGATCGACCTCACGCCCGATGACCTGATCCAGCGGCTCAGGGAAGGCAAGGTCTACGTCCCAAAGCAGGCCGAGCGGGCACTGGAGCATTATTTCTCGCCGGGCAATCTGACCGCGCTGCGCGAGCTCGCTTTGCGGCGGACAGCCGAACGGGTCGACGAGCAGCTCCTCACCCACATGCAGGCGAACGCCATCGCCGGCCCCTGGGCCGCGGGCGAGCGTATTCTCGTCTGCGTCAGCGAGGATCCGCGCGCCGCCGGCCTCGTGCGCTACACCAAGCGGCTGGCCGACCGGCTGCATGCGCCGTTTACCGCGATTTCGATCGAGACGCGGCGCTCCCTCCAGCTTTCCGATGACGAGCGCGACCGGCTCGCCGACACGCTGCGGCTCGCCGAAGCCTTGGGCGGCGAGGCACTGACGATTCCCGCGGTCGGCCGCCGCATCGCCGACGACGTCGTCAATTTCGCACAGGGCAACAACGTCACCCAGATCGTGATCGGAAAGTCGACGCGCTCGCGCTGGTTCGAGATCACGCGCGGCTCGGTCGTGCATGACCTGGTGCGCCGTGCCGGCAATATCACGGTTCATGTCATCGCCGGCGACGATGTGCCGGGCGAGGCGGCGCCCAAGACCGCGGTGCAGACCGCGGCGCGGACGGAGCCGTTCGATCCGCTGCCCTATCTGAAGGCGCTCGGCATCGTGCTGATCGGCCTCGGCGCTGCCGAGCTGATTCAGCCGAGGTTCGGCATCGAGAACGTGGACCTCGTGCTGCTCACGGCCGTGGTGGCGGTCGCGGTCCGCTATGGCCTGTGGCCGTCGCTGCTCGCCACCGTCGCGGCCTCGCTGTCCTATAATTTCTTCTTCCTGCCGCCGATCTACACCTTCACGATCACCGATCCGACCAACGTCGCCGCCTTTGTCCTGTTCATGGTGGTGGCGATGATCGTCTCCAATGTCGCCGCGCGCGTGCGCACGCAGGCCGACACCGCGATTGGCCGCATCAGGACCACCGAGCAGCTCTATGCTTTCAGCCGCAAGCTCGCCGGCACCGCCACGCTCGACGACGTTTTGTGGGCGACGGCCTATCAGATCGCGCTGATGCTGAAGGTGCGCGTGGTGCTGTTGCTGCCGGAGGATGGCCTGCTCACGGTGAAGTCCGGCTATCCGCCGGAGGACCAGCTCGACCAGGCGGACCTTGCCGCCGCCAACTGGGCCTGGAGCAATGATCGCCCGGCCGGTCGCGGCTCGGACACGCTGCCGGGTGCGAAACGGCTGTTCCTGCCGATGCGCACCGGCCGCGGCCCGATCGGGGTGATCGGCATCGACAACGACCGTACCGGCCCGCTGCTGACGCCGGACCAGCGCCGGCTGCTGGATGCGCTGGTCGACCAGGGCGCGCTCGCGATCGAACGCGTGCTGCTGGTCGAGGACATGGACCGCGTCAAGCGCACCGTCGAATCCGAGCGGCTGCGCTCGGCACTGCTGACGTCGATTTCGCATGACCTCAAGACGCCGCTCGCCTCCGTGTTGGGGGCCGCCTCCACCATGCGCGATCTGGCAGGTGCCTTGTCCGACACCGAGAAGCGCGACCTGCTGGCCACCGTGATCGACGAGTCCGAGCGACTCAACCGTTTCATCGCCAATCTGCTCGACATGACGAAACTCGAATCCGGCGCCATCGTGCCCAACACGGCGCTGCACGATCTCGGCGAGATCGTCGGCAGCGCGCTCCGGCGGGCAACCAAGATCCTCACCGCACACAAGGTGGAGCTGGTGCTGGCCGCCGATCTGCCGATGCTCCAGCTGGATGCCGTGCTGTTCGAGCAGGTGCTGTTCAACCTGCTCGACAACGCCGCGAAGTATTCGCCGGCGGAGACGACGATCTCGATCAAGAGCCAGCGCGAGCGAGATCAGGTGGTGCTCCAGATCGCCGACGAGGGGAGCGGCATTCCGCCGGACGAGGTCGAGAGCGTGTTCGACAAGTTCTATCGCGTGCAGAAGGGCGATCACGTTCGTCCCGGCACCGGGCTCGGGCTCGCCATTTCCCGCGGCTTCGTCGAGGCAATGCATGGCACGATCTCGGCCGCCAACCGCAGCGACCGGAGCGGCGCGGTCCTCACCATCCGTTTGCCCGTTCCGGCACAGACCCACGCATTGGATACCGCCGCATGAGTGCCGCCCCGATCAAGGTTCTGGTCATCGACGACGAACCACCGATCCGCAAATTGCTGCGGATGGGGCTGACGACGCAGGGCTATGAGATCCTAGAAGCGTCAAACGGCAAGATTGCGCTGGAGAAGCTCACCGAGGAGCCTGCGCTGATCATCCTCGATCTCGGCCTGCCCGACATCCAGGGCCACGAGCTGCTCCGCACCATCCGGGCCCGCAACGAAGCGGTGCCGATCGTGGTGCTGTCGAGCCGGGGCGACGAGGCCGGCAAGGTGCAGGCGCTCGATCTCGGCGCCGACGACTATTTGACCAAGCCGTTCGGCATGGACGAGCTGCTGGCGCGCCTGCGCGCCGCGCTGCGGCACCAGCTCCAGGTCCAGGGCGAGCGACCGATATTCCGCACCGGCGATCTCTCCGTCGATCTCGTCCGCCGCATCGTCAAGGTCGGCGAGCGCGAGGTCAAGCTGTCGCCGAAGGAGTACGACCTCCTGCGCGTGCTGGTGCAGCACGCCGGCAAGGTGCTGACCCACAGATTCCTGCTCAAGGAGCTTTGGGACGAGCTGACGGATGCGCAATATCTCCGCGTCTACGTCCGCCAGCTCCGCCAGAAGATCGAAGCCGATCCGGAACGTCCGCAATATGTGCTGACGGAGACGGGGATCGGGTACCGCCTGAAGGCGGGGGATTGACTAAGCCGTCGTTCCGGGGCGATGCGAAGCATCGAACCCGGAACCTCGAGATTCTCAGGTGCGCAATTGCGCACCATAGTTCGCCTCTTCGAGGCGCCCCGAAATGACAAGCTAACCCGCCTTCCTCTGTCGCGCCGTCGACCGGTGCACCTTCTTCGCGGCTCGTCCCCGTCCTGTCGTCCGCCGCCCATGCGACTTGGCCGACGTCCGTCCCCCGCCGCGCCCCTTCAGGCTCTGCTTCAGCGCATCCATCAGGCTGACGACATTGCTCGGCCGCTCCTCCGGCTCCGGCAGCTCGATCGTCTTGCCGCTCGCCTTCCGCTTCACCAGCGCCTTCAGCGCGGTCTCGTACTGGTCCTTGAACTTGCTCGGATCGAAATGCGCAGCCTTGGTGTGCAGGATGTGACCGGCGAGCTCGATCATGTCCTTGGTGATCTTCGGGCTCTTGATGTCGTCGAAGAACTGGTCCTCGTCGCGGAGCTCATAAGGATAGCGCAGCGTGGTGCCGAGCAGGCCCTTGCCGAGCGGCTCGATCGCCATGACATGCTCGCGGTTGGTAAGCACGATTTTTGCGAGCGCGACGCGCTCCTGGTCCTTCATGGCGTCGCGGATCACGGCAAAGGCGTCGATTGCGGCCTTGCCGTCTGGTGCGATGTAATAGGGATGGTCCAGGTAGCGCTGGTCGATCTCGTCGCTCGGCACGAAGCTCTCAATGTCGATGGTGTGGTTGCTCTCGATCTGGACCGCCTCGAGCTCCTCCGGTTCGATCTCGACATATTTGCCCTTGCGCAGCTCGTAGCCGCGTCCCTTCTGGTCGCTCTCGACGACGTCGCCGGTTTCCGAATCGACCATTTGCTGCTTGAGGCGATTGCCGGTTTCGCGGTTGATCATGTGAAACCGGGTCTTCTCCGCGGCGGTCGTTGCGGGATAGAGCACGACCGGGCAGCTGACCAGCGACAGCTTCAACGTTCCCTTCCAATAGGCGCGGGGGGCCATTCCATTCTCCAGCGTTTTCAAGGCGTTTTGGAACTCCAACCGGCGCGTCGGGTTTTGGTTCCGGATGGGACTTTTGCCGTGATAGGCTTGAAGCCGAAAGAGATGCGGGACCGGTCGTGCTGCGAAAACTCTCCACCTATCGACAGAAGCGGGACTTCGAGAAGACCCCTGAGCCCTCCGGCGAGGCCGCGGTAGCCTCTTCGAAACAGCGACGCTTCGTGATCCAGAAGCATGACGCCAGCCGGCTGCACTATGATTTCCGCCTCGAGTTCGACGGCGTGTTCAAGTCCTGGGCGGTGACGAAGGGCCCCTCGCTCGATCCGCACGACAAGCGGCTGGCGGTCGAGGTCGAGGACCATCCGCTCGACTATGGCGATTTCGAAGGAACGATTCCGGAAGGGCAGTATGGCGGCGGCACGGTTATGCTGTGGGACCGCGGCACCTGGGAGGCCGATGATCCCGAGCGTGGTTTTAGGAAGGGCGACCTGAAGTTCACGCTGCACGGCGAGAAGCTGCACGGAAGCTGGGTGCTGGTCCGCATGCGCAACGATCGCGATGGCGGCAAGCGCACCAACTGGCTGCTGATCAAGCATCGCGACGAATATGCCCGCGAGGGCGAGGACATCCTTGCCGAGGACAAGTCAGTCGCCTCCGGCCGCGCGATGGCGCAGATCGCCGAAGGCAAGGGCCGCGCGCCCAAGCCGTTCATGCTGGCGAAGGGTGCCAGGGGCAAGGCCGATGCAGTGTGGCAATCCAACCGCGTCGAGGAGACGAAGGGGCGGACCGTCGCGCCGGCGCCACGCGCCGCGTTGAAGGCCGGCAAGACCGTAAACAAGGCCGCAAAGAAGAGTGCCACGGCGGCTACGAACGCCAAGACGGTCTCGGAGATGCCGGATTTCGTCGCGCCGCAGCTCTGCACGCCGGTCGAGCGTCCGCCGGCCGGCGACGGCTGGTGCCACGAGATCAAGTTCGATGGCTACCGCGTGCAGCTTCGCATCGAGGACGGCAAGGGGACGCTGAAGACCCGCAAGGGTCTCGACTGGACCGACAAGTTCGGCTCAATCGCGAAGGAGGCGAATTCGCTGCCGGAAGCCATGATCGACGGCGAGATCGTCGCGCTTGACCACAACGGCGCGCCGAACTTTTCCTCGCTCCAGGCGGCGCTCTCGGATGGCAAGACCGAGGACCTCATCTTCTTTGCCTTCGATCTCCTGTTCGCCGAAGGCCGCGACTATCGCCGCCTTCCGCTCAGGGAGCGTAAGTCGCGGCTCAGGGAGCTGCTGGAGGCACAAAAGCGGAAATCGAACCAGATCCGCTATGTCGAGCATTTCGAGAGCGGCGGCGACGCCGTGCTGCAATCGGCCTGCAAGCTCGAGCTTGAAGGCGTGGTGTCGAAGAAGCTGGACGCGCCGTACCGGTCGGGACGGACGGAGAGCTGGACCAAGGCCAAATGCCGGGCCGGCCATGAGGTCGTGATCGGCGGCTGGAAGACCACCAACGGCAAATTCCGCTCGCTGATGGCCGGTGTGCATCGCGGCAATCACCTCGTCTTCGTCGGCATGGTCGGTACCGGCTTCGGCGCCGACACGGTCAAGCGCATCATGCCGTCCCTTAAAGCCATGGAGGCCAAGGACAGCCCGTTCAGCGGCAAGAACGCGCCGAAGAAGACGCGGGACGTGCACTGGCTGAAGCCGGAGCTCGTCGCCGAAATCGAGTTCGCCGGCTTCACCGCCGACGGCAACATTCGTCAGGCCGCCTTCAAGGGTCTGCGGCAGGACAAGCCGGCCGAGGAGGTCGAGGCGGAGACGCCCGCCGATACCGAGCTCGCCAGGCCGTCTGCTGGAAAGCGCGTTCCTGCGAAGTCCGGAAAGAAGAAAGATGCCGGCGCTGCCGAGGTCATGGGCGTCGTGATCTCGAAGCCAGACAAGGAGCTGTGGCCGGATGGCGGCGACGGCGAGGGCGTTACCAAGCTCGATCTCGCGCGCTATTTCGAGGCGGTCGGCGGCTGGATGATCGAGCACCTGAAGGGGCGACCTTGCTCGATCCTGCGCGCGCCCGACGGCATCGGCGGCGAGACATTCTTCCAGCGCCATGCCATGCAGGGCACCTCGAACCTGCTCGAGCTCGCCAAGGTGTCCGGCGATCGCAAGCCGTATTTGCAGATCGATCGCGTCGAGGGCCTCGCCGCGGTCGCGCAGATCGGCGGCCTCGAGCTGCATCCCTGGAATTGCGCGCCTGATGCTTATGATACGCCGGGCCGGCTGGTGTTCGATCTCGACCCCGCGCCTGATGTCGGTTTCGCCGATGTCGTCGAGGCGGCCAAGCAGATGCGGCAGCGGCTCACTGACGTTGGCATGGAGAGCTTCTGCAAGACCACCGGCGGCAAGGGCCTGCATGTGGTGGTGCCGCTGCTCCACGGCGCGCGCGACAAGGTGAGCTGGAAGGAGGCCAAGGCGTTCGCGCAAGGAATCTGCCAATGGATGGCGGATGACGAGCCCGAGCGCTATCTGCTCAACATGTCCAAGAAGCTGCGCAACGGAAAGATCTTTCTGGACTATCTGCGCAACGATCGCCTGGCGACGGCGGTGGCGCCGCTATCGCCCCGCGCCCGCGACGGCGCGACCGTGTCGATGCCTGTCACCTGGGCGCAGGTGAAGGGCGATCTCGATCCGAAGCGATATACGGTGCGCACGGTGCCGGGCCTGCTGGCGCGTTCCAAGGCGTGGGAGGGCTATGACGATGCGGCCGCGTCGATCAAGGCCGCGATGAAGAAGCTTGCGGGGAAGATGAGGTAGTCGCTCTTTTAAACGTCATTCCGGGCTGCGCGAAGCGCAGACCCGGAATCCAGAGGTTTGCGGCGCGAGATTCCGGGTTCGCGCTTGCGCGCGCCCCGGAATGACCGACTTGGCTAGATCCGTCCGAGCAGCAGCAGGATCAGCAGGATGACGATGACGAGCCCGAGGCCGCCGCCGCCGTAATAGCCGGTGCCGTAGAACGGCCCGCCGCCGATGCCGCTGAAGCCGCCGAGCAGGGCGATGACCAAAATGATCAGAATGATCGTACCGATAGACATGCTAGTCTCCTCCAGCCCTCTGTTGAAAGGGTCGTTTGCACCTGTCCCTTTGGTGCGGGGGCAACTTGCCGCAGGTTTTAAAGTTCCGGTTTTGAAACGGGGCGACAGGTGCAAGTTGCATGGAACCTTTGCCGCTCGGGCCGGCATGATGAATGAGATTCAATCAGCGTAGGGCACGGCCATGTCAGCACCGCTTGTCGTTTCAATTCCCCATCGTCTCGGCCGCGAGGAAGCGGTGAGCCGGCTGAAGTCCGGGCTTGGCCGCGCGGCGGCGAGCATTCCCGTGATGCAGGTGGAGGAGGAGCGCTGGAGCGGCGACAGCATGACCTTTCGCATCCGCGCACTCGGGCAGATTGCCACCGGCCAGGTCGACGTCGCCGACGACCAGGTCAAGGTGCAAGTCGTGCTGCCCTGGCTGTTGCAGCGCTTTGCCGAGATGGCGCAGGCGACGATCCGCAAGCGCGGGCAGTTGCTGCTGACCAAGGACGGGGGAAAGTGAGTTTCAGGCGCGCACGCGCTGCCGCGCAGGCCTGATGGCGCCCGCTGTACGGGCCTCGATGACGGCCGCGGGAAAATCACGAAAAGCCTGCGCGACCGGCAGCTCGTTACCCGCAAGTCCCGGCGCGGCGTAGCCGGTGATGTCGATGGTGGCGTCAAAACCTTCGAGCGCGGGCCATTCCCGGCCGCCTTGCGAAAATGGCGCGAACAATCGCCCGACCACGACAATCGCCGCAGCGCGGTCGTGGCGACGGGCGAAAGCGATGACATGATCGGCGTGCGCGCCATGGACGTCCAGCGACTGGTAGTCGCCTTGCGTAAAAACGCCGGCGAGCTCGTTGCGCAGCTTGAGGAGGTGCCGCGTCCAGGCCAGCTTGAGCTGGCCATCCGGCCAGGTCTTGATAAGGCTGCTCCAATCCGGACCGGACAGCGAACCAAGCGCCGTATTCCGCGCGGAAAAATCCACCGGACGGCGGTTGTCGGGATCGACCAGCGACAGATCCCAGAATTCGGTGCCCTGGTAGAAGTCAGGAACGCCCGGCAGCGTTGCCTTGAGGGTGAGCTGGCTCAGCGAGTTCAACGCGCCGAGCAGCGCGACGCGGCGCGCCAGGGTTTGCAGCGCCTCCAGGAATTCGCGCGACTGCGCGGGATCGAGGATCTTCGCGACGAAGTCTCGTAGTCCGGTCTCGTAGGTCTCGTGCGGGTTGAGCCAGCTCGTCTCTTCCTTGCCCTCGCGGGCGGCCTTCAGCGCATAGGCCTGGATACGCTCGACGAAGCCGGCGTCCGCGGGTGTCTGAAGCGGCCAGGCGCCGAGCAGGGTCTGGTAGAGCATGTATTCGAACGTCGCCGACGGGGCGCGCAGATGGCCGTGGAGTGCGAGATGCGGCGCGTTCAGCACTTTCCAGCGTGAAACTGCGCTGGTCCATTCGCCGGGAATTTCGCTGAGCGCTGCAATCCGGGCGCGGGCGTCCTCGCCGCGCTTGGTGTCGTGGGTGGCGGTTGCCGTCATCCCTTGCGGCCATTCCTTGGCGCGCGCGCGCATGGCCTCGTGGAAGGCGGGAATGGCAAGGCCGGTGCTCGCGGGATCGCCGCCGACCTCGTTCAGCGCGAGCAGCCGGTGGAATTGGTAGAACGCGGTGTCCTCCAGCGACTTCGCCATCACCGGCCCGGTGAACTGCTGCACCTTTAGCGCGAAGCGGCGCACGCGTGGGGCACTGTGCGGGGGCCGGCCGGGCTTGAGCAGGTCCATGGTGAGGGCATCGCGCAGGAAATCGAAAATGCCCTCGTCCGCGGCGAACCACTCTGCCCGGGCACGCGCGATGGTATCGTCGATCAGCTTGCGATCGTGCGCGGCAGGCGCGCCGGACGTGAGATAGGTGCGATAGACCGGGAAATGCAGCACGTAGAGCTCGAGCGCCTGCCGCAGGCTGTCGGCCGAGAAGTCGCGGGTCGAGTAATGCCCGTTGGCAATGCGTGCGAGCAGGCGCGTCAGCACGATGAATTCGCTGGTGAGCAGCGTCTCCAGCACCCGCCGCTTGGCCTCCTTGACGTAAGGCGCAAGCCGCGGTGGGCGATTGCTGACTTGCCGCCAGGTCTCGTCCAGCGCCTCCAGCCCCTTGGCGTCGACCAGCACTTGCGTGATGACGTTCATCCACTCATAGCCGGTGGTGCCCTGGATGCCGGCGAAATGCGGCAGGTGCTCGTGCTCGCACAGGATCTTTTCGATCACGGTGTAGAACGGCTTGGTGTTGCCTTGCGCGTCGCGCACCAGCCGGCGCAGCCGCTGGCAGTACTGGGCGGGATCGCGCAGGCCGTCGATGTGATCGAGACGGATGCCGTGCAGCCTGCCGTCGGCCACGAGCTGCTTCACCAGCCGGTGCGTGGCAGCGAATGTGCCGGGGTCCTCGACGCGCAGGCCGGCGAGCCCGTTGACGTCGAAGAAGCGGCGGTAGTTGATGTCGCTGGAGGCGAGCCGCCAATGACCGAGCTTGTAGTGCTGGCGCTCCAGCAGATGATGCAGCGCCAGCGTCTGCGCCGGACGATCCTTGGCCGCACGATAGGCGGAAAGGCCGCTCGCGATGATGTCGGCCGCGCCCGCGATCTCCTTCAGCTCCGCCTTGAAGCCAGGGGCTTCCTTGCGGTTGGGACGGCGAAGGCCGGTGTAGCGGGCCGCGAGCGCGAGCAGGCGCTTGCCGGCCTCCGTCTCGGCGGCATCGGCTTCCTTCACGAACATCCGCAGCATTTCGCCATAGCGCTCCGGGGCGATCGGCAGGCGATGCTCGAAATACCAGGCAGAAAGGCTGCCTTCGCCGGCATCGTAGCGCAGCTCGATGTCGCCGCGCTCCAGCGCCTCGCCATAGGACGAACCGAGGATCGGCAGCAGCACGCCGCCGCGGGCGCGGTGGGGCAGCAGATCCCAGTCGATATCGAAGGCGGCCGCGTGCGGCGAAGTCGGTCCCCATTCCAGCACGTCAAGCCACCAGGGATTGTCAGCAAAGTGCACGCCGACATGGTTCGGCACGAAGTCGATGATGAGGCCGAGGTCGTTCCTGCCGAGTGCCTCGCTCAGCCGCGCAAAGCCGGCCTCGCCGCCGAGCTCCGGATTGAACTGGCTGTGATCGACGGTGTCGTAGCCGTGCGTCGAGCCCTTGCGCGCCTTCATCACCGGCGAGGCATACAGATGCGTGATTCCGAGCGATTTGAGATAAGGCACCACTGCGGCAGCCTTGTCGAAGTCGAAATCCGCGGTGAGCTGAAGCCGGTAGGTCGCGAGAGGAATGGCCGGAGGCATGTCAACCTCCGAGGCGCCAGACCACCGACCAGGGCGGAAGGCGATCGCCGGCCGCGCCGCCCCAGATCGGCGTGCCCGCATTGTCAGTGGAAATGATCTCGTGATCCGAGAGATTGGCGACGAGGCGCAGCGTCGTGCCGTCGCCCATGCGCCAATGCGCGCGGAGCAAGCCGCTATCGGTCGCCTCGGCGTCGCCGAAGCGCGCGCCTTTCAGCCGCGGCATGATATCCTTGCGGCGGAGCGCGAGCAGGTCACGCACCAGAGCCAGCCGCGCATCCTGCTCCGGCGTGCGGCCGCCCCAATCGAGCACGGCCGATTGCAGTGTTGCCGGATCGAGCGGGTCGGGCACCTCGTCGCCGTATTTCTCATAGGCCCAGGCATATTCCTGCCTGCGTCCCTTGCGCACGGCGTCGGCCAGCCCGCCCTGGAAGTCGCAGAAGAACGGGAAGGGGACCTTCGAACCCCATTCCTCGCCCTGAAACAGCATCGGCACCATCGGCACCAGCAGCGTGACCGCGAGCGCGGCTTCGATCTGCCGCGGCGATGCCAGGCTTTCGAGCCGCTCGCCGAGCGGACGGTTGCCGATCTGGTCGTGGTTTTGTAGGAAGTTGACGAAGGTCGCCGGCGGCAGCTCGCGGCTCGGCTCGCCGCGTGGCTTCTTGCCCCAGAACTCCGAGATCTCGCCCTGGTAGACGAAGCCCGAGGCGAGCGCGCGTGCGAGATCCATGCGCGGCGTCTGGTAGTCGGCATAGTAGCCGGCGAGCTCGCCGGTCAGCATCACATGCCAGACGTGGTGATAGTCGTCGTTCCACTGCGCGCGATATTTGCCGTTCGGCGGCTCCTGCGCGGCGTCGAGCAGGCTGGCGCGATTGTCGCCGTTCTCCAGCACCAGATGGATGTGCCGCCCCGTGGCCTTGGCAAGCTCGCCGGCGGCGACGCTGAGGTCTTGCAGCATCGACTGCTCGCCGGGCAGCGCCATGATGTGGTTGGCGGCATCGAGCCGCAGTCCGTCGAAGCGATAATCGCTGAGCCAGGACAGTGCGTTCTCGACCGCAAAGGCCCGCACCTGCGGCACGCGATAGTCGATGGCGCTGCCCCAGGGCGTGTGCGCCTCGGTGAAGAAGCTCGGCGCATAGCGTCCGAGGTAGTTCCCTTCGGGGCCGAAATGATTGTAGACGACGTCGAGAAACACCATCAACCCGCGCAAATGCGCCTCGTCGATCAGCGTCTTCAGGTCCTCGGGCCGACCGTAAGCGCTGTCGGGCGCATACCACAGCACGCCGTCATAGCCCCAGCCGCGGCGGCCGGCGAAATCCGCCAGCGGCATCAACTCCAGCGCGGTGATGCCGGTCGCGGCGAGATGATCGAGCTTGTCGATCATGGCGCGGTAGGTACCTTCCGCTGTGAAGGTGCCGACATGGCTCTCGATCAGCACCGTCTCTTCCCAGGGACGGCCGCGCCAGTCGCGCGCGCGCCAGGCGAAGGCGTCGTGATCGATCACCTCGCTCGGGCCGAACACGTCCTCGGGCTGGAAGGCGGAGGCCGGATCGGGCACGTCGATCTCGTCATCGATCCTGAACTTGTAGGGACTGCCGGTGGTCAGGCTGGCGATCTCGGCCACATACCAGCCGTCCTGCCGGCGCTGCATCGCGTGCCTTCGGTCGAGCAGGAGATCGACTCGTCGCGCGCCGGGCGCCCACAGGCGAAACGACACGCCCTCCTTCGTCGGCCTCGCGCCGAAGGACGGCCTCATAGCGCCCCCGCGAAGGCGAGCACGGAGCGCGGCGGCGCCTTGCTGTCGCTTCCAGGCTGGAAGTCGATCGTGTTCAGCTTGGCATCGGTCGTGTTGAGGATCTGCTGCCAGCTCTTGTATTCGGTCATCTTGGGCAATTTGAATGCGATCTCTTCGGGAGCGGCGTTCAGGACGATAAAGATCGCGGCCCCGCCCGGTTCCATCGGCCCCATCACATAGGAGAGGAACCGCCCTTCCGGGAATTTCCAGTCGTTCTCCGTCATCTCCTCTCCGGCAGGCGTCAGCCACAGCGCGCCGTAGGAGAGGCCGTCTTTGGGGCGCCCGTCGAGCCAGCGATGGCTGCGAAGCTGCGAGAAGCGGCGGCGGATGTCGGCGAGACCGGCGACGAAATCGACCATGTCGTCGCCGTCCTTGCCGAGATTGCCCCAGCCGACCCAGCCGACCTCGTTGTCCTGGCAATAGGCGTTGTTGTTGCCGGATTGCGAGTTGCCGACCTCGTCGCCGGCGAGAAGCAAGGGAACGCCCTGCGCCAGCATCAGGCAGGCCAGCACGTTCTTGCGAAGCTGGCGGCGCAGACCGAGAATCCCGGGATCGTCGGTCGGCCCTTCGACACCGCAATTGTTGCTGTGGTTGTCGTTGGAGCCGTCGCGATTGTCCTCGCCATTGGCCTCGTTGTGCTTCTCGTTGTAGCTGAACAGGTCGGCCAGCGTGAAGCCATCATGCACGGTGATGTGGTTGATGCTGGCGCGCGGCCGACGTCCGTCGTGGTTGAACAGGTCGGACGATGCCGTCATGCGGCTGGAGATGTCGCCGATCAGGCTGCCTTCGCCGCTCCAGTAGCGGCGCATGGCGCTGCGATAGCGGTCGTTCCACTCCGACCATTGCGAGGGGAACGCCCCGACCTGGTAGCCGCCAAGCCCGAGGTCCCACGGCTCGGCGACGAGCTTGACGGCGGCCAGCACCGGATCCTGCCGGATCGCGGTCAGGAGCGAGCTGCCGCGATCAAAACCGTTCGGCCCGCGCGCGAGGGTCGTGGCGAGGTCGAAGCGGAAGCCGTCGACATGACAGACCTCGACCCAGTAGCGCAACGAATCCATCACCATCTGCAGCACGCGCGGATGGGTGAGGTTCACCGACGAGCCGCAGCCGGTGAAATCGTCGTAATAGCGCGGGTTCTCGCGGTTCAGCCAGTAATAGGAGGCGTTGTCGATGCCGCGGTAGCACAGCGTCGGGCCGAGGTGGTTGCCTTCGGCGGTGTGGTTGTAGACGACGTCGAGCATCACCTCGATGCCGGCATCGTGCAGGCGCGCGACCGTGGTGCGGAAGGAATCGAGCGCGTTGTCCTGGGCGTAGCGCGGCTCGGGCGCGAAGAAGGACAGCGTGTTGTAGCCCCAGTAATTGGCGAGCTTCTTCTCGACCAATATGCGGTCGTCGACGAAACTGTGGATCGGCAGCAGCTCGATCGTGGTGACGCCAAGCTTCTTCAGATGCTCGATCATCGCCGGCGACGACAGGCCGCCATAGGTGCCGCGCAAGTTCGGCGGGACGTCGTCGCGCTTCTGCGTCAGGCCCTTGACGTGAGCCTCGTAGATGATCGTGTCTTCCCAGGCGATGTTGGGACGGATCTCGCGCCGGCCCCAGTTGAAGGTCTCGTCGACCACGACGGCCTTGGGCATGCCGCGCGCATTGTCGCGCCGGTCGAAGGACAGGTCCTCGCGCGGGCTGCCGGTGCGGTAGGCGAAATGCGCATCGCTCCAGACCAGTCGTCCGGAGAGCCGCTTGGCATAGGGATCGAGCAGCAGCTTGTTGGCGTTGAAGCGGTGGCCGTGCTCGGGCTCGTAGGGGCCGTGCACGCGATAGCCATAGAGCTGGCCCGGCGAGACGTCGTTGAGATAGCCGTGCCAGACGTCCTCGGTCCGTTCCGGCAATTCGACGCGCTCGAGCTCGCGGCGGCCTTGCGTGTCGAACAGGCAGAGCTCGACCTTCTGCGCGTTGGCCGAGAACAGCGCGAAGTTGGTGCCGCGTCCGTCCCAGCTTGCGCCGAGGCGTGCGGGCGATCCGGCAGTCAGGCGCATCGGTCAGCTTTCCGGAACGAGGAAGATCGCGGCGAGCGGCGGAATGGTGAGGCGGAGCTCGGGCGTCTTGCCGTCGACGGCATGAACCTCGCCGATGTTCCCGACATTGCTGCCGCCATAATGGGCGGAGTCCGAGTTGAGCACCTCTTTCCACTTGCCGGCAAAGGGCACGCGAACGCGATAGTTGCGATAGACGTTGGGGGAGAAGTTGACGATCACCAGGCAGCGCGCGTGCTCGTCGAGCCCCTTGCGCAGCCAGGCGAACACGTTGCGATTGGCGTCGTCGGTAATGAGCCATTCGAAGCCGGCCTGGTCGCAGTCCATCTGGTGCAGCGCCGGCACCGCGCGATAGAGCCGGTTGAGGTCGCGGATCAGCGCCTGGATGCCCGAGTGATATTTGTATTCGAGCAGGTGCCAGTCGAGCGACTGGTCGTGATTCCATTCGCGGCTTTGCGCGATCTCGGCGCCCATGAACAAGAGCTTCTTGCCGGGATGGCCGAACATGAAGCTGTAATAGGCACGCAGGTTCGCGAAGCGCTGCCATTCGTCGCCGGGCATGCGGCCCAGGATCGAGCGCTTGCCGTGCACGACCTCGTCATGCGACAGCGGCAGGATGAAATTTTCCGAGAAGGCATAGTGCAGGCCGAACAGGATCTCGCCGTGATGATGCTTGCGATGAATCGGATCCTTGCTGATGTAGTTCAGCGTGTCGTGCATCCAGCCCATGTTCCACTTGTAGCCGAAGCCGAGCCCGCCGAATTCGACCGGGCGCGAGACTTGCGGCCACGCCGTGGATTCTTCCGCCGCCGTGGTTGCCTGCGGAAAGCGGGCGAACAGTTCGGTGTTGAAGCGGCGCAGGAACGCGATCGCCTCGATGTTCTCCCGTCCGCCATACTGGTTCGGAATCCAGGCGCCGGGCGGACGGCTGTAGTCGAGATAGAGCATCGATGCGACGGCATCGACGCGCAGGCCGTCGATCGCGTAGCGCTCCAGCCAGAACAGCGCGTTCGACACCAGGAAGTTCGTCACTTCGGTGCGGCCGTAATTGTAGATCAGCGTGCCCCAGTCGAGGTGCCGGCCCTGCAGCGGGTTGGCGTGCTCGTAGAGCGAGGTGCCGTCGAAGCTGCCGAGCCCGTGCGGATCGTCCGGGAAGTGACCGGGCACCCAGTCGAGCAGCACGCCGACGCCTTCGCGGTGGCAGGCGTCGACCAGCGCGGCAAAATCTTCCGGCGTGCCGAACCGGCTGGTCGGTGCATAGAGGCCGGTCGGCTGATAGCCCCAGGAGCCGTCGAACGGGTGCTCGCTGACGGGGAGGAATTCGAGATGGGTGAACCCCATGTCGCGGGCATAGGCCGGCAGCTGCTCGGCCAGCTCGCGGTAGGTGAGCCATTCATTGTCGCCCTTGCGCCGCCACGAGCCGAGATGGACCTCGTAGATCGACATCGGCGCCGACAGCGCATTGATGCCGTCAGGCGCCGGGCGCGGCCGCGGCAGGTGCGCCTCGTCGAACACGATGGAGGCCGTCTTCGGACGCACCTCGCTCGCGAACGCCATCGGATCGGATTTCAGCGGCAGCTGATGGCCGTGCGGCCCGACCATGTCGAACTTGTAGTGATCGCCCCGCTTGGCGTGCGGGATGAACAATTCCCAATAGCCGCTGCCGCGCACCCGCATCGGATGGCGCCGCGAATCCCAGAAATTGAAATCGCCGACGACAGACACGCGCCGCGCATTCGGCGCCAGCACCACGAAGCCGATGCCGTCGACGCCGTCGAGCGTCATCGGGTGCGCGCCGAGCTTGTCATAGAGGCGCTGATGGGTGCCTTCGCCGAGCAGATAGAGGTCGAAATCGGTCAGGATCGGCGGAAAGCGGTAGGCGTCCTCGAACTCGACGACGCTGTCGCCGAATTTGGCGCGTAGCTGGTAATGCTTCGAGCCGTTCGGCAAGGCGCCGACGAACAGGCCTGCGTCGTGGACGCGGTCGAGCCGGGCGACCTCGCCGTGCTCGCCAACCGCCTCGACATTGGAGGCCTCGGGCAGAAAGGCGCGCACCACGCTCTTGCCGCCCTCGGGATGCAGCCCGAGATAGTGGAAGGGGTCGGCGTGGCGGCCCTCGATGATCGCGTAGGCCTCGGCAGGTAGTTTAGGCATGGGCTTCGCTCTCGGCATTGGACAGAATGCGAAGCAGTCCGGTCAGCGGCGCATGGAGCCCCTCAGGCCGGTGGGACAGCTCGTACTCTACTTCGTCGAACGCTTGATCAAGCAGGAAAAACCTTAACAGGCCTTCCGCGGATTGCGGATCTTCCGGCCACAGCCGCCGATCGGTCATGGCCTCGCGATAGGCGGACAGGAAGGTCGTGGTGGCGCGCTCGCGCCATTCACTGAGCGCGGCTACAAGCCGGCTCTGCTCGTCAGTGCCTCCTGAAAGGGCCCGGCCAAGCGCCACGTTCACCGAAAGATCGATCGAGCGGATCAGACCGGCGACGTCGCGCGCGGCAGGCAGCTTGCGCCGCTTGTCGGCCAGCGGCAGACGCGGATCGCCGTCGAAGTCGATGATGCAGATATCGTCCTTCACGATCAGAATTTGCCCGAGGCGGAAGTCGCCATGATGACGGATGTTCAACCCGTCGATGTCGGATGGCAAGAGCGCATTCAGGCGGTCGGGCAGGCTCGTGCGCAATGCCGTGAGCTGGTCGATCAGCGGCCGGTCCGCTTCCCGCAGGCCGTCGCGGCTGTCGGCCAGTCGCTCGAACACCCGCCCGGCGCGTGCCTTGAGGTCGGAGACCCAGTGCCTGATGTGGGCGGAGCCGATCGGCTCCGGAGCGAGATCGTTAGGCCTTGCCGCGGCCAGAGCGACATGCAGCTCGGCGAGGCGCCGGCCGATCTGCATGACGAAGTGCAGGTAGGGCGACTGCTCCTGGGTCTCGCGCGGCGCTTCGCCCGCCGACAAGACGCGCTGCTCGTCGATATAGCGGTCGAGATAGCCCGTGGTCACCGCCCAGCCGTCGCCCTGGTTCTCGACATAGGCATGCAGCACGCCGAGTGTGCTGCGCTGATCGCCCTCGACCAGCTCGACGCTGCCGAGCAGCGCCGGCGTATTGGCAAAGCGGGCGACTTCCGTGAGGTAGTGGCCGATCTCGATCTCGGGATTGGTGCCTCCTTCGAGCTGGCGATAGATCTTGGCGACGTACTGGTTGTCGACCAGCGCGGTGCTGTTCGACTGCTCGATCGCGCGGATGCGTCCGGGTTCCTTGATGGTGTAGTCGGCAAACCGGCTGGTCGCCTTGAACTCCAGCCGCAGATTGTTCTCTTCCACCACCAGGTTCTGCGACAGGTTGCGCAGGAACAAGCCGATGAAGATCTGGTCGGTCGCGACGTCGAGCAGCGTACCTTCGCGCGCGCCCTGGCGCACGGCGGCGAGCGCCTTCGGGTTGAAGCGCTCGCGGTCGAAGCGCACCCATTCGATCTGCATCGGCAGCACGTAGCGGGTCGCAACGGCGTCCTGTTGCGCCGCCTCGAAGAACGCGATCCAGGGCCGGTTGTCGCCGATGTCGCAGAACGGCACCGCCGAGGTCAGCGTCGGCTTGATGTGCTTGGGATCGTGCTCGGGATACCAGCGCGTCCGCGACAGGAATCCCGGCAGCACATCGTGCTCGAACACGCCGCGCTCACGCGCCAGCGACACCCAGGTCGAGTTGACCGGCACCACCAGCGTTTCGAATTCCGGCACCGCGCGCGGCGTCACCGGCTCGGACTTGTCGCGCTCCATGAGATGGAACCAGTAGAAGCCGTATGGCCCCAGCGTGATCATGTAGGGCAGCTCGCCGATCGGCGGGAAGCGGGTGCGGCCGAGCATCTCCTGCGGGATGCGGTCCTTCCACGGCGACAGGTCGAGCTCGGTCGCCTGCGCCGCCCGCGAGAGGTTGGCGACGCAGAGGATCACCTCGTCGTGGTACTGCCGGACATAGGCCAGCACGGCGCGGTTGGCCGGGCGGATGAAGGTCATGGTGCCGCGGCCGAAGGCGAGCGTCGACTTGCGCACCGAGATCAGCCGCTTGGTGGCGCTGAGCAGCGAGGACAGGCTGCGCGACTGCGCCTCCACGTTCACCGATTCATAGCCGTAGACCGGATCCATGATCAGCGGCGCGTAGAGACGGGCCGGGTCGCAGCGCGAGAAGCCGCCGTTGCGGTCCGGGCTCCACTGCATCGGCGTGCGCACGCCGTTGCGGTCGCCGAGATAGATGTTGTCGCCCATGCCGATCTCGTCGCCGTAATAGATGATCGGCGTGCCGGGGAACGACAGCAGGAGCGAGTTCATCAGCTCGATCTTGCGGCGGTCGTTGTCCATCAGCGGCGCGAGACGCCGGCGGATGCCGACATTGATGCGGGCGCGCGGGTCGTTGGCGTAGGTGGTCCAGAGATAGTCACGCTCGACGTCGGTGACCATTTCCAGCGTCAGCTCGTCGTGGTTGCGCAGGAACAGCGCCCATTGGCAGCTTGCCGGAATGTCCGGCGTCTGGCGCAGGATGTCGGTGATCGGGAAGCGGTCCTCCTGCGCGATCGCCATGTAGATGCGCGGCATCAGCGGGAAGTGGTAGGCCATGTGGCACTCGTCGCCACGGCCGAAATATTCCTGCACGTCCTCCGGCCATTGATTGGCCTCGGCCAGCAGCAGCTTGCCCTTGGAGTAGGAATCCAGCTCCTGGCGCAGACGCTTGATGATCGCATGCGTCTCGGGGAGGTTCTCGTTCGAAGTGCCCTCGCGCTCGCAGAGATAGGGAATGGCATCCAGCCGGAAGCCGTCGACGCCGGCGTCCAGCCAGCGCTTCATCACCTGGATGAGCGCGCTGACCACGCGCGGATTGTCGAAATTGAGGTCCGGCTGGTGCGAGAAGAAGCGGTGCCAGTAGAAGGCGCCGGCCTCGTGATCCCAGGTCCAGTTCGACTTTTCCGTGTCGGTGAAGATGATGCGCGTGCCCTGGTATTTCTGGTCGGTGTCACTCCAGACGTACCAGTTGCGGGCGCTCGAGCCCGGATGGCTGCGGCGCGCACGCTTGAACCATTTGTGCTGGTCCGAGGTGTGGTTGACGACAAGCTCGGTGATGACGCGCAAGCCGCGCTTCTGCGCCTCCTGGATGAAGCGCTTGAAGTCCTTCATCGTCCCGAAATCGGGATTGACCGAGCCGTAGTCCGCGATGTCGTAGCCGTCGTCGCGCCCGGGCGAGGGATAGAACGGCAGCAGCCACAGCGCGGTGACGCCGAGCTCCTGGAGATAGGGCAGCTTCTCGGTCAGGCCGGCGAAGTCCCCGATGCCGTCATTGTTGCTGTCCGCAAACGCCTTGACGTGCAGCTGGTAGATGATGGCGTCCTTGTACCAGAGCTCATCCACGACCTCGGCAGCCTCAATCTTCTTGGTATCGACGGAAGACAGAACATTCATGGCGTTAAGCCTTTACGCCAGGCAGCGGAACAGCAGCGCCGGATCGCGGTCGGGATCGATACGCAACCTGATCCCGCCCCATTCGATGCGGGACTGTTCGCCGGTGAGGAGATTTTCGAGTGCGGTGACGTGGCGGCGCTGGCCGCCGGCGTCGATGGTGAGGTCGCCGAGCGGCAACCAGAATTCGCGCGCATCGCGCGAGAGCGCGATGGCGGCGACGACGGTGTTGGCCGGATTGGTCGCCTCTTTCACGAAGCTTATCGTCTCGCCGTCCTCGATGCCGAGAAACCGCAAATTCGCCGTCTGCTGGAGTGCCGCATTGTCGTTGCGGATGCGGTTGAGAGCGGCGATGTAGGGCTTGATGTTGCCCGGCTTGTCCCAGTCGCGCTGCTTGATCTGGTACTTCTCGGAATCGAGATATTCCTCGCGGCCGGGGATGGCTTCGTGTTCGAGCAATTCGAAGCCGCTATAGATCCCGTAATTGCCCGACAGCGTCGCGGCCAGCGCGAGCCGCGACTTGAAGGCCCAGGCTTCGCCGCTCTGGAGATGATAGGGCAGCAGGTCCGGCGTGTTCACGAACAGGTTCGGGCGATAGAAGTCGCGCTCGGGATAACGCGTCAGCTCGCCGAGATGTTGTTCCAGCTCCCACCTCGAAGTGCGCCAGGGAAAATAGGTGAAGGACTGCGCGAAGCCGAGCTTGGCGAGGCCTTTCATCAGCTTCGGCCGTGCAAACGTCTTCGAGAACAGGACCACCTCGGGATGCCGGCGGCGGATGTCGCGGATCAGCCACTCCCAGAACGGAAGCGGCGCGGTATCGTGATTGTCGATGGCGAAGATGGTGACACCATGGTCGATCCAGAACAGCATCGCGTCGCGGAACGCATTCCACAGCCCGGCCCGGTCGACGGAGGCGAAATCGGGGATGACGATGTCCGAATAGGGGCCATCAGCCGTCCGCACCGAGCGGTCCGGCCGCCATTTGAACCATTCCGGATGCTGCGTCAGCCAGGGATGGTCCGGCGAGCATTGCACGGCGAAATCGAGCGCGAGCTCGAGGCCGTATTCCAGGCAGGTCGCAACCAGCGCACGGAAATCCTCGATGGTGCCGAGCTCGGGATGCAGCGCGTCGTGTCCGCCCTCGGCAGTGCCGATCGCATAGGGCGAGCCGGGTTCGCCTGCGGTCGCCGAAGGCGCATTGTTGCGGCCCTTGCGCCTGTTATGCCCGATCGGGTGGACCGGCGTGAAGTAGAGCACGTCAAAGCCCATCGCGGCGATATAGGGCACGCGCGTGATGCAGTCGCGCAACGTGCCGTGCCGGCCGGGGATCCGGCCCTGGCTGCGCGGTATCATCTGATACCAGGCGCCAAAGCGCGCCTTGTCGCGGTCGGCGATCAGCGGGAAGAGCGGCGAGCGCGTGAGGTCGGGCCGCGACTGGCTCTCGGCCATGGCGTTGCCGAGCTCGGCTGAGAGCAGCGGGGCGACCTCGCCGGTCTGAAGATAGTCCTCGCATTGTCTGACGATCACCGCCGCGGCGTCCTGCCGCGCGCCATGCGCCTTGGTCAGGAGCCCTGCGCCCTCGATGGCGTCGAGGCTGACATCGGCGCCGGACAGCCGCTTGCGTGCGATCGCGTGAGACCAGGTCGCGAACTCGTCGGTCCAGGCCTCGATCGCGTAGAGATATTGGCCGGGCTCGACGGGCGTGAACGCGCCGGACCAACGGTCATTGCCGTGATGGATCATCGGCTCGCTCCGCCATTCCCGGTCCTGCTCGCGTCGCCAGATCAGCGCGGCGCCGACCACGGCCTCGCCGTCGCGGTAGATGTCGGCCCACACCTCGACGCACTCGCCCGCGATCCGCTTCACGGCGAAACGGCCGCCGTCGATCAAGGGATAGACGTCTTCGATGAGGAAAGCGCTGCCGGCTGCGGCACTTTCGACAGTTTGAATTGTCTTGTTCACGGTGATGCCATTGACAAGAAAGCAGGGCCCGTTTCCCTTGTCGGGAACCTACGCTTGATACCTATATAGAAAGCCGCTTGTGTGTCATTAGTTCCGCCTGGGAACGGCAGGCCCGTTTTTGAGTTACCCCTGACTAACGTCTTCCGCCACCTCGTTAAAATCCCTGCCCCCGGCCACACAATGGCCTGCAAGCTGCGTGCCGAATGGATCTTTTAGCTCAAGCCCAGATCAAGGGTGTTCAGTCCGAATTCGTGGACGCCCTCGGAAAGCTGCGGGTCACCGATCCCGTGGCGCTCAAATCCATCCTCGACGCCCTGCCGGAGAAGCGGGTTTATCGCTTCGTCAGCGGGCCCGTGGTGGTTCGCGCCCTGGGACATCCGCGGACGGAATTGGCGGCCACCGGCGCTCCGCCGCTGCAATGGAAAATCGCCGGCAACGGCAACGTGATCGCACAAGGCGAGACGCGCGAGCCCGTCATCGCCTGGCCCGCCGGCCTGCCGCTCGGCTACCACCGCTTGACGCTGACCGATGCCGAGGGCGTGACCGAAGAGGTGCCGATGATCGTGGCGCCAGAGCGCGCCTTCGGCGGCGATTTCGACCGCGGCTGGCTGCTCGCCGTGCAGCTCTACGGCGTCCGCTCGGAGCGCAACTGGGGCATCGGCGATTTCACCGACCTTGCCGATCTCGTCCGGCTCGCAAAACAGCTCGGGGCCGACGGCGTCGGCCTCAATCCGCTGCACGTGTTGTTCGACGACCACCCGGCCGATTGCAGCCCCTATTCGCCGAACAGCCGGCTGTTTCTCAATCCGCTCTACATCGACGTCGAGGCGATCCCGGAATTTTCCGCGGACCTCGTCCCCGATGCGGCCGCGACCGCCGCGCGGCTGCGCGAAGGCGATCGCGTCCCCTATGCCGACATGGCGGCGCTGAAATGGCTCGCCCTGCGCGCTGCCTTTAACAGCTTCGTGCGGAGCGCGAGCGGCGTCCGCCGCAATCAGTTCGACGCCTTCCGCGCGGACCGCGCGCCGCTGTTGTCCCGCTTTGCCTGCTTCGAGGTGCTGCGGCATCGCTTCACCGGGCCGTGGTGGGAATGGCCGCCCGAGTGGCGGCAGCCCGACGAGACAAAATGTGCCCGGCTGCGCAACGGTCCTGACAAGCGCGAGGTCGAGTTCGTCGAATTCGTGCAATGGACCGCCGATAGCCAATTGCACGCGGCCAAGGAGCTGGCCGGCCAGCTCGGCATGCGGGTCGGGCTTTATCTCGACGTTGCCGTCGGCGTGCAGTCCAACGGCTTCGATGCCTGGAACGAGCAGACGGCGATTTCGCGCCATCTCGCCGTCGGCGCGCCGCCCGACGTGCTCAACACGGTCGGCCAGGACTGGGGTCTTGCCGGCTTCAACGCCGGCGGCCTGGAGGCGCAATCCTTCGTGCCGTTCGCCGACATGCTGGCCGCCTCGATGCGCCATGCCGGCGCCATCCGGATCGATCACGTGCTCGGGCTGAAGCGGCTCTATCTCGTGCCGCGCGGCTTCAAGCCCGACAACGGCGCCTATGTGCAGATGCCGTTCGAGGCGCTGCTGGGCGCCGTGGCGCGCGAGAGCGCGGCCCATAAGTGCATCGTGATCGGCGAAGACCTCGGCACGGTGCCGGAAGGTTTCCGCGAGACCATGCAGGATTTCGGCATCTGGTCCTACCTCGTCATGATGTTCGAGCGCGACGATGCCGGCCACTTCCGCAACATCGACTATTACCGGCCGAACGCGCTGGTGACGCTGAACACGCACGACCTCTGCACCTATGCGGGTTGGCGCTCCTTCAGCGATCTCAAGATGAAGCTGTCGCTCGGGCTCGATCCCGGCGAGGACGACAAGGCCCGCTGGCATGCGCTCGGCATGCTCGATGAGATCCTGCGCCAGAACGGCATCAACGCCAACGATCTCTATTCGGTGCTCGCCTTCCTGTCGCGCACGCCCTCGCGGCTGCTCGCGGTGTCGCTGGAGGATCTGCTCGGCGTGATCGACCAGCCCAACATTCCCGGCACGATCGACGAGCATCCGAACTGGCGGCAGCGCCTGCCTGTCACGCTCGACAAGATCGCCTCGAAGGTCGATCTCACGGCGTTGAGAGCGGCGACGCGGGAACGTTCGTTGCTCGGCGGGAGTTAGTCCGCCGGGGTTTTTAGGCTCGCACGACAGTGTCTCAGAGGATCGAGGACTATGCGCTGATCGGCGACTGCGAGACCGCGGCGCTGGTCGGGCGCGACGGCTCGATCGACTGGCTGTGCTGGCCCGCCTTCGATTCCGACGCCTGCTTTGCCGCAATCCTCGGCACGCGCAAGAACGGCCGCTGGCAGATCGCACCGGCCGGGGACGTTACCACGACGTCACGCCGCTATCTCGGCGATACCCTCATCCTCGAAACGCGGTTTGAGACGAGGAGCGGCATTGTCGCCTTGATCGACTTCATGCCGCCGCGCGGCAAGGCGTCCGACGTTGTGCGGCTGGTGCGCGGCGTCAGCGGCACGGTGAAGCTGCGGATGGAGCTCGTGATCCGCTTCGGCTTTGGCATCGACATTCCCTGGGTGCGCCGTTGCAAGGACGGTTCGCTGCTGGCGGTCGCCGGCCAGGACATGACCGTGCTGCGCACGCCGGTCGGGACCCGCGGCGAGGACCTGACGACGGTTGCCGAATTCGAGGTGAAGGCCGGCGAGACCGTGCCGTTCGTGCTGACCTATGGCCCCTCGCACCTCGACCCGCCCGAGCCGATCGATCCGGAGATCGCGCTCCAGGAGACCGAAAAATTCTGGAAGGACTGGTGCAGCCGCTGCACGCGGGACGGCGAGTATCACGATCTCATCATGCGCTCGCTGATCACGCTGAAGGCGCTGACCTTCGGCCCGACCGGCGGCATCGTCGCGGCGCCCACGACCTCGCTGCCCGAGAAGCTCGGCGGCAGCAGGAACTGGGATTACCGCTTCTGCTGGCTGCGCGATGCCACCTTCACGCTGCTGGCGCTGATGAACTCGGGTTATACCGAGGAGGCCTTGGCCTGGCACAATTGGCTCTTGCGCGCCGCCGCCGGCTCGCCGGCGAACATGCAGATCATGTACGGCATCTGGGGCCAGCGGCGCCTGCTGGAATGGGAGGCGGGCTGGCTCGACGGCTATGAGGGCGCCCAGCCGGTCCGCGTCGGCAATGCCGCGCATGCACAGCTGCAGCTCGACGTCTATGGCGAGCTGATCGACGCCTTCCACCAGTCGCGCATGGCCAGGCTCAAGCTCAATGACGAAGCGACCTGGGCGCTGGAATGCGCGGTGCTCAATCATCTCGCCGAGGTCTGGGACCAGCCCGACCACGGCATCTGGGAGCGGCGCGGCAAGCTGAAGCACTACGTCTTCTCCAAGGTGATGACCTGGGTCGCCTTCGACCGCGGCATCAAGAGCGCCGAGACCTTTGGCTTCAAGGCGCCGCTGCTGCACTGGCGCGCGCTGCGCGAGGCCATTCACCGCGACGTTTGCAACAATGGCTTCGACGCGGAGGAAAATGCCTTCGTCGAGTCCTACGGCTCAAAGCTGCTCGACGCCAGCGTGCTGCTGCTGCCGGCGGTCGGCTTCCTCCCGGCGAAGGACGCGCGCATCCGCGGCACCATCGCGGCCGTCGAAAAACACATGATGCGCGACGGCTTCGTGCTGCGGCACGATCCGCGCGAAGTGTCCGAGGAAAAGCAGCCGATCGAGGGCGCGTTCCTGGCCTGCACCCTCTGGCTCGCCGATGCCTATGTGCTGTCGGGCGATCTCGACACGGCGCAGGTACTGTTCGACCGCGTGGCCGCCCTTGCCAACGACGTCGGGCTATTGGCCGAGGAATACGATTCCGTGGCGGGCCGCCAGACCGGCAACTTCCCGCAGGCGCTGACCCACATCGCGCTGGTCAACACCGCGCATAATCTATCGGCGGCAAGGCAGGAGAGCGAGAAGCCCGCGATGCAGCGGTCGAAGTAGATCGGCGCGGCAGGTTCTTCACCTCTCCCCGCTGGGGAGAGGTGGGCACCCAGCGGCAGGCGATAGTTGAGGCCATCAAGCCCTAGCCGACCCCGTTCCGCTTCAAGATCATCTCCATTGCCTCCGCAAAACCGTCCTGTTCGTTGGTTGCGGTGACGTGGGTGGCCCGGTCCTTGACGTCGTCGGTGGCATTGCCCATGGCGATCGAGGTGCCGCTGACGCGGAACATCGCAAGGTCGTTCTGCATGTCGCCGATGGTGGCGACCGTGTCGGTCGCGATGCCGAGGCGCTTGGCCATCGCCTCGACGAAGGTGCCCTTGTTGAAGCCGGGCGGGGTGATGTCGAGATAATAGGTCTGCGAGCGCACCGCGGTCGCCTCGCTGCCGAGCGCCTCCTGCATCGCCTTCTCGCAACGCTCGAGCCCGGCGGCGTCGGTGCTGGCACCGACGATCTTGCAGGCGCTGGCAAGGTACGGCGAGAAATCCGTCACGATGGTCGGATCGGAGCGGATGGTGTGCTGCTCATGGGCGACGTATTTACCGCCAGGGTTGTCGATCAGCCATTTGTCGGTGGTGAACAGCCAGATGTCGGCGCGGAACTCCCGGAGGATCTGCAAGGACCGCTCGACCGCGCCTGCGGGGATGAGGTGCTGCTCGACCGGCTTCATCTCGGGATCGACGATCGAGGAGCCGTTGAACGGGCCGACCGGCAGCCACAGCGCCAGCGGCTCGATCAGGAAGCGCATCCCGATGGCGGGGCGGCTGGAGGTGATGGTGAAGCCGATGCCAGCCTGGTGCAGCCGCTGCACCGCGGACCTCGCACGTTCCGTCAGCGTCTTGTCCTTTGTCAGCAGCGTGCCGTCGACGTCGGAGACCACGAGTGAGATTGGCGTCATGGCAGAACCTTGGGTATTGCGCCGCCCAGTTTCAATTGCCGCACGACGCCGTCCACGATCGCCTCGACGGTTTCGTCGATCGAGACGGTGACGACGTGCTCGCTCGCCTCCGGGGCTTCCAGCGTGTTGAACTGGCTCGTCAGCAGCCCTGGCGGCATGAAGTGGCCCTTGCGGTGCGCGAGGCGTTCGGCGATCAGCTCCTTCGTGCCCTTCAGGAAGACGAAGCGGACGTCGTCGCGCCCCCGCAGCAGTACGTCACGATAGGTGTGCTTCAGCGCCGAGCAGGCGATGATGACGTGCTTGCCGCTCTTGCAGACCCGTTCGATCTCGTCGGCGATGGCGTTGAGCCAGGGCCAGCGGTCCTCGTCGGTGAGGGGATGGCCGGCCTTCATCTTCTCGACATTGCTGGCGGGATGAAAGCTGTCGCCGTCCTCGAAGCGCCAGCCGAGCCGCTCGCCCAGCGCCTCCGCAACCGTGCTCTTGCCCGAACCCGACACGCCCATCACGATCAACGCACAAGGTGCTTCAACGCGGCCCACGAATTTCCTCCGGAAGCGCGGCCTGGTCGACCAGCCAGACGGTCTCACCATTCGAGCGCGCGCGTACAGCCGGCAGAGTCTCGCCATTGAGGAGGCGCGTCAAGATCGGCTGCTTGTCATGTCCCGCAATCTCGAACAGCATTTCGCGGCAGGACGCAAGGACGGGCAGGGTGAGGGAGACCCGCGGCACGAAGGGGGCCACATTGGCCTTGGGCACCCCGACGACCCAACGCTTGCTCTCCTCGATCTCGGGATAGCCGGGAAACAGCGAGGCGGTGTGGCCGTCCGGGCCGGCGCCCATCAAGACCAGGTCGAACAGTGGCCGGGCCGGATCGAGGCTTTCCGAACCGTAGAAGGCCTGCAGCTCGCGCGCATAGGCGGCGGCGCCTTGATCCGGGTTCTCAGTCGCGGTCGGGATCGGGTGGACATGGCCGGAGGGCGCATTGCGGTCGAGAAAGGTCGCGCGCGCGACCGCCATGTTGTTGAGGGGATCGTTCTCAGCCACGAAGCGCTCGTCGCCGATGAACCAGTGCACGCGATCCCACGGGATTTTTCCACGCCAGGAATCGCCGCCGAGCAGTTGATAGAGCTTTTTCGGGCTCGAGCCGCCGGTCAGGCAGATCGCGATACGCCCCGGATTGGCGCCAATCCGCGCCATCACCCGTTCCGCCGCGGCCTGCGCAAGGGCCTCGGCGTCGGCCGCGACAATCAGCTTCGGCTTGCCGGCCGCCGCCATCACGAAAACTTCCGCCAGCTTCGTCCGTCGCGCCGGAGCAGCTCGTCCGCGCAGGCGGGGCCGTCGCTGCCGGCTTCATAGGTCTCGATGCCGTTGGTGCCCTCGCTCTTCCAGGCGTCCAGGAACGGCTGCACCGCCTGCCATCCGGCCTCGATGCCGTCGGCGCGCTGGAACAGTATGTTGTCGCCGATCATGCAGTCGTAGATCAGCGTCTCGTAGCCGGTCGAGGGATCGACGCGGAAATAGTCGCCATAGCGGAACTTCATCTCGACGCCGTCGATGGTGATGCTCGGGCCCGGAATCTTGGCGTTGAACTGAAGCTCGATGGTCTCGGTCGGCGCGATGCCGATGGTAAGGAAGTTCTGCGACAGGCGGTCGACGTCCGTGCCCGAAAACATCGACAGCGGCGCCTGCTTGAACTTGATCGCGACTTCGGTGCGCTTGTGACCCAGCGCCTTGCCGGTGCGCAAGTAGAAGGGGACGCCGGCCCAGCGCCAATTGTCGATCATCAGCTTGAGCGCGACAAAGGTCTCGGTGGTGCTGCCGGGCTTGACGTCCTCGGTCTTGCGATAGTCCGTGATCTCCTCGTCGCCGATGCGGCCGGCGAGATATTGCGCGCGCACTGAATTCTTCAGCGCCTCTTCCCGGCTGGGCTGCTGGATCGAGGTGAGCACGTCGGCCTTCTCGGAGCGCACGGAATGCGCGTCGAAGCGGGCGGGGGGCTCCATCGCGACCAGCGACATCAGCTGGAACAGATGGTTCGGTACCATGTCGCGCAGCGCGCCGGTGGCGTCGTAGAAGCCGCCGCGATGGCCGACGCCGAGCTTCTCTTCCACCGTGATCTGGATGTGGTCGATGTGGTTGCGATTCCAGATCGGCTCGAACATGCCGTTGGCAAAGCGCAGCACCAAAATGTTCTGCACCGTCTCCTTGCCGAGATAGTGATCGATCCGGTAGATCTGGTGCTCGTCCATGATCTTCAGGAGCTCGGCGTTCAGCGCGCGTGCCGAGGCGAGATCGGTGCCGAACGGCTTTTCGATCACGAGGCGTCGCCAGGCGCCGTTCTCCTCCATCATGCCGGTGCGGCCGAGCTCGCGCGCGGTCGGCGCGAACGCGGCGGGCGGCGTTGCCAGATAGAACAGCCGGTTGCCGCCGGTGTCCTGCGCGCATTCCAGCGAATCCAGATGCTCGCGCAAGCGGTCGAAGGACGGCGAGTCCTTCGGGTCGGCCTCGACGAAGGTCAGGCATTGCAGCAGCTTCTGGGCGATATCGTCGTCCACGGGTCGCGTCGCGAACTGGCGCAGGCCCTTCAACAGGCTGCTGCGCAGCTCGTCATCCGATTGGCCCTTGCGGGCCACGCCGACGACACAGAACTTTTCCGGTAACAGGTGCTCGGCCGCGAGATTGTAGAGCGAGGGCATCACAAGGCGATGAGTAAGGTCTCCGGTCACGCCAAAGATGACGAAGGCGCAATTTTCCGGCTTGCGCTTGGCTTGCGGGTCTTTTGTCACGAATGATCGGCCTTCGCTCTGTTACTTGATACTTCGCCTTCTATTTGGGCTTCGAAGCGCCCGGCTGCTTCGGCTCCTTGTGGCCGCCGAAACCCGCGCGCATCGCGGAGAGAATTTTTTCGGCGAAGGTGTGTTCCTTGCGGGAACGGAAACGTGTGTAGAGCGCCGCGGTCAGAACTTCGGCCGGCACCGCTTCGTCGATCGCCGCATTCACGGTCCAGCGGCCTTCGCCGGAATCTTCGACGAAGCCGGAATATTCCGCCAATGCCGGGCTGTCGGCGAGCGCCGTCGAGGTGAGATCGAGCAGCCAGGACGGGATCACGCTGCCGCGCCGCCAGACTTCTGCGATGTCGGCGAGATCGAAATCGTAGCGATGGTCCGCCGGCAAGGCATCGATGTTGGCGTTCTTGAGGATGTCGAACCCTTCGGCATAGGCCTGCATCAGGCCGTATTCGATGCCGTTGTGGATCATCTTGACGAAGTGGCCGGCGCCGACGGGGCCGGCGTGGATATAGCCCTGCTCGATGCGGGGATCGCGCCCCTCACGTCCTTCCGTGCGCGGAATGTCGCCGGCGCCGGGCGCGAGCGCGGCGAAGATCGGATCGAGCCGGTCGACCACCTGTTTCTCGCCGCCGATCATCATGCAATAGCCGCGGTCGAGACCCCAGACGCCGCCGGAGGTGCCAACGTCGACATAGTGGATGCCGCGTGCCTTCAGCGCCTTGCCGCGGCGGACGTCGTCCTGCCAGAAGGTGTTGCCGCCGTCGATGATGACGTCGCCTTCCTGCATCACGCCCGCGATCGTGTCGATCGTCGTCTCGGTGATGCGCCCCGCAGGCAGCATCACCCAGGCCGTGCGCGGCCGCTCCAGCTTTGCGACGAACTCCTCCAGCGTCGCCGAGCCTACCGCGCCGTCTGCGGCAAGGCCGGCGACGGCTTTGGCGTCCTTGTCATAGACCACGGTCGAATGGCCGTGGCGCATCAGCCGGCGAACGATGTTGCCGCCCATCCGGCCGAGGCCGATCATGCCGAGTTGCATCTGAGAGATTCCCTTAATTCAGCGCGTCGTTAAGCGCCGCGTTGAGCGCCGCGAGACCCTTCTTGAGTCCGCCCTTCAGGTGGACGCGCAATGCGCGCCGCCCGCGCTCGGTGAGCACATCGAAATCGCCGCGCGCCTGCGCCGCCTTGATCACGCCGAAGCTGGCCTTCTGGCCCGGCACGGCCAGGTCCTTGGCGTCGTCAGCGGTGATCTGGAGGAACACGCCGCTGTCGGGCCCGCCCTTGTAGGCCTGTCCCGTCGAGTGCAGGAAGCGCGGTCCGAACTCGGCGCAGGTCGCGACATGGCGCTTCTCGCGCACCTCGAGCCGCATCGCCTGAAGCGCGTCGATGGTGGCCTTGTCGCGCGCGATGTAGCCAAGCAGGGCGACATAATCGCCATGGCCCGAGCGCGAGAGATGCGCCTTCAGCCAGGAAGTGAGGTCGCCGTTGGCGCCGGCGGCGCGCAGTGCCGTGGCGTTGGCCTCGTCGGTGTAGAGATCGGCCTCGTCGGTGCTGACCACCGGCTGCTCCGCCGGCAGCGCGCCGGTCTTCTCGAACGACGCGGTGAGCTCGCGGGTCTTGATCTTGGCCGCTTCCACGTCCGGCTGGTCGAACGGGTTGATGCCGAGGATGCTGCCTGCCACCGCCGTGGCCATCTCGAAGCGGAAGAACTCCTGACCGAGATGGTCGATCGACTTCATGACGATGCGCACGACGGGATGGCCGGCCGCTTCGATCGCGGCAAGCTTCGAATCATGGGCGGCGTCCGCCTCGCCCTCGGTGCGGATGTCGATGAAGAAGCGGTCGTTGCCGTAAGCCGCGGCTTCGCCCAGCGGCTCGCCGTCGATCGGGATCAGGCCCTTGCCCTCCTTGCCGGTCGATTCCGCGATCAGCTGCTCGGCCCAGGCGCCGAAATCGGTGATCTTCTTCGACGACAGGATCGTCACCTTGTCGCGGCCTTCGAGGCCGGCGAGGCCCATGGCAAGGCCGAGCTGCACGCCGGGATTCTCGCTTGGCGGCACGTCCGGTCCGCAGGAGCGGGCCATCGCGAGCGCATGCTTGACGAAGGTCTTGACGTCGATGCCCGCGGTCGCCGCCGGCACTAGGCCGAACGGCGAGAGCACCGAATAGCGGCCGCCGATCGAGGGCTCGCCGTGGAAGATACGGGCGTAGTTCAGCGTCTTGGCCGACTTCTCCAGCGACGAGCCGGGATCGGTCACCGCGATGAAGCGGTGGCCGGTCTTCACCTTGGGGCCGACCGCCTGCGCGACGCGGTCGTGGAAATAGTCCTTCATCGCGTTCGGCTCGGTGGTGCCGCCCGACTTGCTGGATACGATGAACACGGTGTTGGCGATGTCGATCTTCGCTTCCATCGCCCGCACCTGGGCGGGATCGGTGGAATCGAGCACATGCA
Organism: Bradyrhizobium sp. B039; assembly: GCF_038965675.1. Lineage (NCBI taxonomy): Bacteria > Pseudomonadati > Pseudomonadota > Alphaproteobacteria > Hyphomicrobiales > Nitrobacteraceae > Bradyrhizobium > Bradyrhizobium sp. B039. The sequence continues at coordinate 7,043,375 of NZ_CP152416.1, read as the reverse complement.
GCTTCGGAAAGCCTGACTTTCGCGCAAAGGTCTCGGCCAGCACCTCGGGCCCGAGGCTCGATCCGCCCATGCCGAGCACGACCGCATCGGAGAATTTCTGGCCCTTCACGCGGCTCGCATAGTCCTCGTAGTCGGCGACGTCGGCCTTGGCGGCGCTGTCGAGCCAGCCGAGCCATTTGTCCTCGTCGGCCCCGGTCCAGACCGATTTGTCACGCTGCCATAGCCTGCGGATCTTGGCCGACGCGCGCCATTCCTCGGTGCTCTTCGCCACCGCCTTGCCGAGCCCGTCGCCGAGCGACAACTGCTGGCGGTCGAGCGCGGGCCCGAGCACGGTTGCGCGCTTGTGCGCGACGGCGCCGTAGAGCTTGTCGGCGGCGTCGGCGAACAGCTTGACGCCGTCCTTGACCAGCTCTTCGGTGATCGCGTCGAGCGAGACGCCGGAGCGCTCCAGCTCTTCCAGCACGCGCCTTGCGTCGTCGATGTTCTCTTCCAGGCTGTCGCGCGGCTTGCCGTGGTCGCGGAACGCATCCAGCGTCGCCGGCGGCACGGTATTGATGGTGTCGGGGCCGATCAGCTCCTCGACATAGAGGACGTCGCTGTAATCCTTGTTCTTGGTGCCGGTCGAGGCCCACAGCATGCGCTGCGGCTTGGCGCCCCTGGCGGCGAGCTTGTCCCAGCGGGAACCGGAGAACAGGCGCTTGTAATCCTGGTAGGCGACCTTGGCGTTGGCGATGGCGACCTTGCCCTTCAGCGCGGCAAGCCGTTCCTTCTCGCTGGGGTCGTTGGCGCGCGCGATCTTCTCGTCGAGCTGCTTGTCGACCACCGAGTCGATCCGGCTGACGAAGAAGCTCGCGACGCTCGCGACATGCGACGGATCGCCGCCGCCCGCGACGTATTTCTCGAGGCCGGCGAGATAGGCCTCCGCGACCTGGAGGTAGACGTCCCTGGAGAACAGCAGCGTGATGTTGATGCTGATGCCCTCGCCGATGAGCGTCTCGATCGCTGGCAGGCCTTCCGGCGTCGCCGGCACCTTAACCATCAGGTTCTTGCGGTTGACGTCCTTCCAGAGCCGCCGTGCCTCGGCGACCGTCCCGGCGGTGTCCATCGCAAGATAGGGCGAGACCTCCAGGCTGACATAGCCGTCGCCCCCCTTGAGGCGGTCATAGACTGGGCGGAGCACGTCGGCGGCGTTCTGGATGTCCTCGACCGCGACGGCTTCGAACAGGTCGGCCACGCTCCGGTCGCCGCGCTTCAGCGCCTTGCCGATCGGGGCGTCGTACTCGTCCGAACTGCCGATCGCCTTCTCGAAGATCGACGGATTGGAGGTGACGCCCTTGACGCCGTCGGTGTCGATCAGCCGCTTGAGGTCGCCCTTGGCGATGAAGCCACGGGCCAGGAAGTCCAGCCAGACGGCTTGTCCGTGCTTTTCCAGTTCTTTGACGGGATTCATGATACTTATTTATCTCCAAGCCTGCGGGCGAGGGGTTTCCGCGCCGGTCCTGACGCGCTATCCTCTAGCTTACATGCTCCCGGGAGGGAACCAATCAAGGGAATAGGCGTCATACCCTCCAGTGTAACTCCGTCGCGATCATGGCGATCCAGGCGGTTGTGGTCGTGTTGCGTAAAAAGTCGCTGGCCGGGGAGGTTCGGTCGAGGTCTCGTTGCGTAACGTCTGCCGGCCGCTGCACAGAGTGCATCGGCGGATTCCGATCCGCCTGATGCTTCATCGCCCGGTCGCGAATGGCCATGCTGGGGGAAGGCATGCACGCACATCCTGACGGCCCACCGCTCGCCGTCACCGACGGATCGCAATCAGTCGTGCCGGCCGTAGGTATCGACGCGGCCCACGATCTCGAAATCAACCCATGCACGACGTATCTGCGGCTGCTGGTCGCGGCGGGCTTTGCGATGACCCTGCTCAGCGCCGGCCTTGCCGTCGACTGGTGGGACGGCCTCGGCGACTACGACACGACGGTCGGCTATGCCGGCGTCGCGGTGTTCGGCCTGGTCACCAGCCGGCTGATCTGGATGCTCCCCGCCGAACGCGGGCCGGTGGTGATCGTCACCCCCTATGGCATCCGCGATCTCCGCATCGGCAATGAATTTCTGCTGTGGGAGTCGATTGCGGAGGTTTCGACCGAGGAGCGGCGCGGCCGCAAGGCGATCGTGCTGACGCCGACGCCGGGCTTGCAGCGGCAGCTCTCCTGTATCCGCGCCAACATCCGGTCGACGTCGCGCGGCGTGCAGGACGATCGCATCATCATACGCCCCGACGGACTGGCGACCGATTTTGACACATTGCTGCGCGCCTGCCGCGACTGTCACGCCGCCAGCGATTCACGCACCGCATTGCGGCGGGACCGCGATCAAGGTGCGGAAGGCTCGGGTCCGGTCTCACAAGGCTTGGCCGCACAAGCGTCATAAAGCTGCCGCCGGCTGACGGCTATGCTGCACCGCCGGATAGGCTGATCCCCGGTAACGCCCGGATGTTGCGGCCGAGTGACATTTGCTGGAAATGAGCGAAGATATACATAGATTCGCATAAATAACAGGCAGGTGCCTGTTCGTAACTCACCTGGTTGCCTACGTTGTGCGTTGCGTCGAGTCGGCCCCCGGGTGTCCAATGATCGTCATGTGCTCACGCTGATTCGAAACGGCCTGAGGAACGGTCCGGTAACTGCTTTCGTTTCAGCTTGTAGCGGAACTCACGCGGAGAGGGATCATGTACAACGATTCTCTATTCAACGCTTTCGCTCGGTCGTTCGAGGCGAGAAGCCAGCACGACATGTCGATGGCAGAATATCTGGAATCGTGTCGAAGCGATCCCATGAAATACGCGAACGCGGCCGAACGACTGCTAGCAGCGATCGGTGAACCACAGACGATTGACACGGCCAAGGACCCACGCCTTGGCCGTATTTTTTTGAACCGCACCATCCGTACCTATCCGGCCTTCGCCGGCTTCTACGGCATGGAAGAAACCATCGAGCGCATCGTTGGTTTCTTCCGGCACGCGGCGCAGGGCCTGGAGGAGCGCAAGCAGATCCTCTATCTGCTCGGCCCCGTCGGCGGCGGCAAATCCTCGCTCGCCGAGCGGCTGAAGTCGCTGATGGAAGTGCATCCGATCTACGTGCTCAAGGCCGGCGACGAACTCTCGCCCGTGTTCGAGAGCCCGCTCAGCCTGTTCGATCCCGATCAGCTCGGGCCGATGCTGGAGGAGAAATACGGCATTCCGCGCCGGCGCCTCACCGGATTGATGAGCCCGTGGTGCTACAAGCGGCTTGAGGCCTTCGGCGGCGACATTTCCCAGTTCCGGGTCGCAAAAATCCAGCCGTCGCGGCTGCGCCAGATCGCGATTGCCAAGACCGAGCCCGGTGACGAGAACAACCAGGACATCTCCTCGCTGGTCGGCAAGGTCGACATCCGCAAGCTCGAGACCTACGCGCAGAACGACCCCGACGCCTACAGCTATTCCGGCGGTCTCAACCGCGCCAATCAGGGTATCCTCGAATTCGTCGAGATGTTCAAGGCGCCGATCAAGATGCTGCACCCGCTGCTCACGGCGACGCAGGAAGGCAACTACATCGGCACCGAGAACATCGGTGCGATCCCGTTCACCGGCATCATCCTCGCGCACTCCAACGAGGCGGAGTGGGCGAGCTTCAAGGCCAACAAGAACAACGAAGCCTTCATCGACCGCATCTGCGTGATCAAGGTGCCCTATGTCCTGCGGGTCACGGAAGAGCAGAAGATCTACGAGAAGCTGATCCAGGGCTCCGAGCTGGCGTCGGCGCCGTGTGCGCCGTCGACGCTGGAGACGATGGCGCGTTTCTCGGTGATGTCGCGCCTGCGCAAGCACGAGAATTCCACCGTGTTTGGCAAGATGCGGGTCTACGACGGTGAGAGCCTGAAGGAATCCGATCCGAAGGCGCGCAGCGTCCAGGAATATCGCGATGCCGCCGGCGTCGACGAGGGCATGGACGGCGTCTCCACGCGCTTTGCCTTCAAGATCCTGGCTGCAACCTTCAACCACGATCCGCAGGAGGTCGCCGCCGACGCCGTGCATCTGATGTACGCGCTGGAGCAGTCGATCAAGCGCGAGCAGCTGCCCGAGGAAGTCGAGAAACGGTACCTCGAATTCATCAAGGCGGACCTCGCGCCGCGCTATGCCGAGTTCATCGGAAACGAGATCCAGAAAGCCTATCTCGAATCCTACTCGGATTACGGCCAGAACCTGTTCGATCGCTACGTCGACTATGCCGATGCCTGGATCGAGGACCAGGACTTCAAGGATCCCGATACGGGACAGCTCCTGGATCGCGAATTGTTGAACCAGGAACTGACCAAAATCGAGAAGCCGGCGGGCATCGCCAACCCCAAGGACTTCCGCAACGAGGTGGTCAAATTCTCGTTACGGTCGCGGGCCCAGAACGGCGGCAAGAATCCGACCTGGACCTCCTACGAGAAGATTCGCGACGTGATCGAAAAGCGGATATTCTCCCAAGTCGAGGACCTGCTTCCGGTCATCTCCTTCGGGTCGAAGAAGGACGGCGAGACGGAGAAGAAGCACGGCGAGTTCGTCGCACGCATGGTGGAGCGCGGCTACACCGAGCGTCAGGTTCGCCGGCTCGTCGAATGGTATATGCGTGTGAAGCAGGCCGGTTGAGGCGGATGGAAAAGTGCCCATTCACATTATTGACAGGCGCCTGAATCCAGGCGGCAAGAGTCTTGAGAACCGCCAGCGGTTCTTGCGTCGGGCCAAATCCCTGGTGCAGGGCGCCGTCAAGAAGACCTCGCAGGAACGCGACATCAAGGACGTCCTGGAGGGTGGTGAGGTCACGATCCCGCTCGACGGGATGCATGAGCCGCGTTTCCGCCGCGAAGGCGGAACGCGCGACATGGTGTTGCCCGGAAACAAGAAGTTCGTCGAGGGCGACTATCTGCAGCGTTCCGGCCAGGGCAGCGCCAAGGATTCCGGTCCCGGCGAAGGCGACAGCGAGGACGCCTTCCGCTTCGTGCTGAGCCGCGACGAATTCGTCGATCTCTTCCTCGACGACCTCGAGCTGCCGGATCTTGCCAAGCGCAAGATCGCGCAGACCGAGAGCGAGGGCATCCAGCGCGCCGGCTACACCACGTCGGGCTCGCCCGCCAACATCTCGGTGAGCCGGACGGTGAAGCTCGCGCTCGCCCGCCGCATCGCGCTCAAGCGTCCCCGCAAGGACGAGATCGAAGAGCTCGAAGCCGCAATCGCCGCATGCACGGACGAGGACGAGCGTGTGGTGCTTCTCGCCGAGCTGGAAAAGCTGATGGCGAAGACGAAGCGGATTCCGTTCATCGATCCGCTCGACATCCGCTACCGCCGCTTCGAGACGGTGCCGAAGCCGGTCGCGCAGGCCGTGATGTTCTGCCTGATGGACGTCTCCGGCTCGATGTCCGAGCACATGAAGGATCTCGCCAAACGCTTCTACATGCTGCTCTATGTGTTCCTGAAGCGCCGCTACAAGCACGTCGAGATCGTCTTCATCCGCCACACCGACCGCGCCGAGGAGGTGGACGAGCAGACCTTCTTCTACGGCCCGGCCTCCGGCGGCACGCTGGTCTCCAGCGCGCTCCAGGCGATGCACGACATCGTGCGCGAGCGCTTCAATCCGTCGGACTGGAATATCTACGCAGCGCAGGCCTCCGACGGCGACAACTCCTATTCCGACGGCGAGCTCACTGGGCTTCTGCTGACCGACAAGATCCTGCCGGTCTGCCAGTTCTTTGCCTATCTCGAGGTCGGCGAGTCCGGCGGCAGCGCCTTCGATCTCTCCGACTCCTCGCTCTGGACCCTCTATGAGCGCCTGCGCAACAGCGGCGCACCGCTCTCGATGCGCAAGGTCAGCGAGCGCAGCGAGATCTTCCCGGTGTTCCACGACCTGTTCCAGCGCCGCGAAACCTCTCAGGAGAAAGCCGCTCCATGACGGAAAGATTGTTCGAAGGCGCGGATTGGGACTTCCACACCTTGCAGCGCATCACCGATGCCTGTGAGGAGGTGGCGAAGAACGATCTCGGGCTCGACGTCTATCCGAACCAGATCGAGGTCATCACCGCCGAGCAGATGCTGGATGCCTACTCGTCGGTCGGCATGCCCCTGTTCTACAAGCACTGGTCCTTCGGCAAGCACTTCGCCTACCACGAGGCCTCCTACCGCAAGGGCCTGATGGGCCTCGCCTATGAGATCGTGATCAACTCCTCGCCCTGCATCTCCTATCTGATGGAGGAGAATACGGCGACGATGCAGACGCTGGTGATCGCGCACGCCGCCTTCGGCCACAATCACTTCTTCAAGAACAACTATCTGTTCAAGCAGTGGACCGACGCCGACGGCATTCTGGACTATCTCGATTTCGCCAAGAACTACGTCATGCAGTGCGAGGAGCGCTACGGCCGCGCCGAGGTCGAGCGTACGCTCGATGCCGCGCACGCGCTGATGTCGCACGGCATCGACCGCTACCCGGGCAAGAAGAAGCTCGACCTGCGCGCCGAGGAGAAGCGGGCAGGGCGTCGCCGCCAGCACGAGGAGGAGGTCTTCAACGACCTCTGGCGCACCGTGCCGGCGGGCAAGAGCAAGAGCCGTTCCGCGCTCAGCGTCGAGCGGCGCCGCAAGCTGCTCGGCCTGCCGCAGGAAAACCTGCTCTACTTCCTGGAAAAGAGCGCGCCGCGGCTGGCGCCCTGGCAGCGCGAATTGCTGCGCATCGTCCGCCACATCGCGCAATATTTCTATCCGCAGAGCCAGACCAAGGTGATGAACGAGGGGACGGCGACCTACGTCCACTATCGCATCATGACCAAGCTGCACCAGCAGGGCCGCATCACCGACGGCAACTTCCTCGAATTCCTGGGATCGCACACCAATGTGGTGTTCCAGCCCGAATTCGACGATCCGCGCTTCTCCGGCTTCAATCCCTACGCGCTCGGCTTCGCCATGATGCAGGACATCGAGCGCATCGTCACCAGCCCGTCGGACGAGGACCGCGAATGGTTCCCTGACATCGCCGGCAAGAACGACGTGATGGGCGTGCTGCGCGACGTCTGGGCCAACTACCGCGACGAGAGCTTCATCGGCCAGTTCCTGAGCCCGAAGCTGATGCGGCAGCTCCGCATGTTCCATCTGCACGACGACCCCGAGGAGCGTGCCGGCATCCGCGTCGATGCCATTCACGACGAGCGCGGCTTCCGCCGCGTCCGGCGCGAGCTGGCGCGGCAGCACGATGTCGGCTACATCGACGCCAATATCGAAGTGGTCGACGTCGATCTCTCCGGCGACCGCCGGCTGATCCTGCATCACCACGTCATCAAGGGCGCACAGCTCAACGAGACCGACGCCAAGCGGGTGCTCCAGCATCTGGCGGACCTCTGGACCTACGACGTCGCGCTGATCGAGGTCGATGCCAACGACAAGGTCCTGCGTGAATATGTCGTGAGCCCGCGCCCGATCCCGGCGGCGGTGGCCTGAGGCGCCGGCAACTTCTGGCGCTTGACGATGAGTCCCTACTAGTGCGCCGACGAAGGTGCGTTCCCTCCCCCACAAGGGGGGAGGGAACGGAGAGAGCGTTGCCTTGCCCTGGCCAGACTCGATTTGACCTCAGCTCATCACGCTTTCGTCTTCGCTGGCTTCTTCTTCACCTTGGACGCGTTCAGGGCCACGGCTGCGCGGATCAGCGCCTTCAGCGCTTTCTCGTTGATTTTCTCGCCTTCGCGAATATCGATCGCGCGCCGCACATTGCCGTCGAGGCTGGAATTGAACAGGCCGGCCGGGTCATCGAGCGCCGCACCCTTTGCAAAGGTCAGCTTCACGACGGCCTTGTAGGTTTCGCCGGTGCAGATGATGCCGTCGTGCTCCCACACGGGAACGCCGCGCCACTTCCATTCCTCGACCACGTCAGGGTCGGCGTCCTTGATCAGGGCGCGAATCCGCCCGAGCATCTCGCCGCGCCAGTCGCCGAGCTCCTTGATCCTGCCGTCGATCAACTTGGACGCCGACGCTCCGTCCGCGTCCTTCGGGCTGCTTGTCTTCATCGCGGCGGCCTTCTTCATGACCTCGCCTCGCGCTGCATGCCGCTGCGCCGGTCAAGATAGGGCAGCGCAAACAGATACAGCCCGGTCGCGAGCAGCGGGATCAGCGGGACGAGCGCCAGGAAACCGATCCACACGGCCTGGATCTGCATGGTCATCGCGACGATGTTCGCGATGACGGCGATCGTGAAGGCGATGGACAGCCAGCGATGGATTTGTCGAATGTTCAACGAGACCTCCTTTGCAATGGTCGGAATGGATGTACGCCGCCGGCTCAATCCGGTCGCGCCAGCAGCTCGTCCAGCTTGGTGAGAAACTGCTTCCAGCCGGCATGCGCGCCGCCATAGGCCTGCTTCTGCGTCGGGCTGAAGCCCGCCTGCTCGACGCGCAGATGCGTGCCCGCATTCGTCGGTGTCAGCGTGAAGGTGACGACGCTTCGCAAGTCGAACGCCGCGTCCTCATGCGCGAAATTCCAGGTGTAGGCGAGCGTCTTCTGCGGCTCGATGGTGAGCACCTCGCAGTCCAGCACGCCGCCCCATTCGCCGCGAAGATTGAAGCGATGGCCGACTGACGGCTTGAAGTCGTTCTTCATCAGCCATTCCTCGATCAGGTGCGGCTGTGTCAGCGCGCGCCAGATCCGCTCGGCCGGAAAGGCAAATTCGCGCTCGATGACGACGGCGCGGGTCTCGCTTGAGGTTTCGGTCATTGGTCCATCCTCTTCAGGAGATCGTCGAGTGCGTCGAGCCGGTTCTGCCAGAACCCGGCCATCTGGCTGGTCCAGTCGAGCAGCGGATTGAGCGCACCGGGCTGGGCGCTGTAATGGGTCTGGCGTCCTTCATGGCGGTCGCGCACGAGGCCGGCCTGCTTCAGCGCGCCGAGATGTTTCGAGACCGCCGGCTGGGAAACGCCCGACCGTGCGGTCAGTGCCCCGACCGTCTGCTCGCCCTCGCGGCACAACCGCTCGAAGATCGCCCGCCGGGTCGGATCGGCGAGCGTCCTGAACAGGAGGTCGGGGGCGGTGGACATGCAAATTCCATAACCATTCAGTTATGGATCAATTCATAACCGCAGGGTTATGGGTAAGTCAAGCGTGTTTGGGGCTATTGGATTTCGATACCGGCCGCAGGCTCCGCTGCACCTCTCCCGCTTGCGGGAGAGGTCGGCGCAAAGCGCCGGGTGAGGGGTTCTCTCCTCTTGGGGGTTCTCGATCGCGGAGACACCCTCTCCCGAGCCCTCCCCCGCGAGCGGGGGAGGGAGCGCACCTTTTTCGTGGCAACAGCAGTGCTCTAAGGCCGCAGATAGAGATATCCCTGCGACTGGAGCTCGGCCAAGCGGACCACGCCGCCTTTCTCCGCGCTGACGAAGCCCGGCAGCAGATCCGTCAGCGTGACGTTCTGCGCCTTCATCGTGTTGCCGCAGGCCGCGAGCTCGACGCCGTCCTTGGAGAACTCGCCGACGCGCTTGCTGACATCGGGGTTGGCCTGCGCCGAGTGAAACGCCTTCAGCGCCGGCCCGTGGATCACCAGCGCGATCGTGACGTGCTCGGGGCCGCCGACGCCGTCGATGTGGTTCTGGATGTTGCCGAGCACGAAATTGACCTTCTCGGCGTCGCTGAGGTGATAGACGACCTTGAGCCTGTTCGACGGCGGAGCCTCGGTCGCGGCCTGTGCGCGGGAGGCGCCGAGCGCCGCACCTAGCGCTGAAACGGCGCTCCACAGGATGTTCCGGCGGTTCATGGCGATCTCCCTCGGCTACGCCCGAATTTGCCGGACACATATCACTTGTGGCGGAGCGCGGCGAGTTCCTTGCGGTCGGTCACCAGCGAGGCGCACTCGCCATTGTCGGTGCGGTCGAGGCGGAAAATCTTGTCGTCGGCGCCGGCGACCAGCGATTGCTCGGCCTCGTCATCCGGCTTGTTGTTCTGCCAGACCCTGACCTGTTCGAGCCGGATGATGGCGGACCTGTTGTCCTTGGACAGCGCCACTTCGATGCCGCCGCCTTCGCAGTCGACCCCGCAGCCCATGCGGACTTCGTCGCCCTCCGTGAGAAGCACCGCGTGGCTGCCGCATGACCCGCTGGAGTCGAAATCGCCGCTGCGATGGCGATAGCGGAAGCCCAGGCGGAAGGAATTGTGGAGTTGCTTGTCCTCCTTGTCGGTTTCCGCGGAGATCAGCAGCTTCATCGACGCGACCTTCTGCTTGGGATGCCGCGCCAGATGCTCGGCATCGTAGCGGCGGACGAAGCAGGCATAGGCCTTGTCACCCGGCGCTCCCGCATAGATTCGGGCCGTGAAGGCGTCGGCTTCGGCCTTTGTGGTTTCCCGGACTTTATCGGCCTCATCGGCGTGGGCGAGGCCGGTGAATGCGGCAAGGACAAGCGGCAGGAGGAGGGCAAGCTTCATGGTCGCACCGAACGCGTGAGCCGTTGACGGCCCGCGGCGGGACGGTCAGGGCCGATTGGCCGTTAGTCGCGGGCGGAAAGCGTTGCGTTCAAGCGTTCCTGGCCGCACGCCTCGCGGGCAGCCTCGCGCAAGGTTCCCGCTGTAACAATTTGGAAGGAGGGGGGTTGGTAAGCCCCTGGTTGTTGCAGATGACTGGTGGCGGTCAAAATGTCCATAAGTCAGAACTTGCCCAACCTTGCGATCGGCTATTCCCTTGCGCGGCTGTTCAAGTTGCTGGGAGCCAGCCTGCTGGCGACGCTGCTGTGCGGCGCGCTCGCATTCAGCTGGCACTATGGCAAGGACATCGCCACGATCCAGATCGCGCTCAGCTATTTCGGCATCGTGTTTTTCGGCCTGACCACCTGCAAGACGCTCTCGACATTGATCTCCGCCAGGGAGCCGGTCCTCTTCATCACCCGTATCGGCATTCGCGACACCAGGATCGCCGATGACACCATCTCGTGGAGATCGGTGAGGGACATATCGATCTTTCGGTATCGCAGCCAGAAGATCGTCGTTCTTCAGGTCGATCCTCTTCTTGCCGGGCGGTTCGAAGGCGGCTTTCTGAAGCGCGTCTTGTCGCTGCTGAACAAGCCCATTGGCGCGGACGGCGTGCTCGTCACGGGCGGCCTGACCATGGACGGCGAAACGCTGTTCGAGACCTGCAAGCAATACTGGACGGCCGGCCGGTTGGCATATTCGGGTCGCGCCGCAGCTGAGCCCGAGCCTGTCCATTGAAGCCCGATGTGTCTTGGCTGAACCAGTGGCGGACTCCGTCGCCCTGAGTGAGAAGCACCGCGTGGCTGCCGCACGACCCGCTGGAGTCGAAATCGTCGCTGCGATGGCGATAGCGGAAGCCCAGGCGGGCCGTTAGTCGCAGGGTAAGCGCGGCGCGTTCACGTTCGCTCCTCCCAGACATCGTCATCACTGGACCGACATGAGATGGATGTTCCGAGCGGTGCTTTAGTCGCTGGTTGGACCGGAAGGGTTCAAGGTCGTCGCTCCCTGGAACTCGATGTCGCGAGTCCTTCGACATTGTCCCAGTTTGTCAATGTGATAGCCTTCACAGACGATTGCTTCTCGAAATCGTAGGGTGGGGCGGCCTTTGTAAGTTTGTGGAGTCCCCGCGCAATGGGCGAAATTCGCAACTTCAGATCCGGGAATCAGAACGAGCCGCCTTCGCACGGCGCCATGCCTCGTCGTCTCGCAGCAATCATTGTCGGTGACATCGCTTCCTACAGCCGCTTGATGCAGGCCGACGAGGAAGGCACGCATGTCCGCGTCAAGCGGATTGAGCGGGACCTCATCGAGCCCAGTATCGTCGAGCACCATGGAAGCCTGGTGAAGACGACGGGCGACGGCTTCATCGCTATCTTCGATAGCCCTGTTGAGGCCGTTCGCTGCAGCATCGTCATCCAGCAGAATCTCATCGGCCGCAATGCCTCGCTTCCGAAGCACTCCCGGATCGAGTACCGAATTGGCGTCAATCTCGGCGATGTCATCATCGAGCCGGACGACGTTTACGGCGATGGCGTCAACATCGCCACGCGTATCGAGGGCATTGCCGAGCCCGGTCAGGTCTACATCTCGGGCGCGATCTACGAGCAGATCAAGCACAAGGTGGTGTGCGGCTACGAGGCCCTTGGCGACCGCAAGGTGAAGAACATCACCGACCCCGTACGCATCTATCGCGTCCTGCCCGACGCAGATGCCGTCGGCGGGACGCGAGGCCGGCGCGAGAATACCTTGATCTTTCTCCTCAGCTTGACGTTGCTGGTCAGCGCAGCCGGCGTGCTCTGGTATCTTCTGGCGCAGCCGCCCGGCAAGGGAAGCGAGCAGGCCGCCACGCCGACTGCCTCTCCGGTCGCATCTCCTGTCCAGCAGCCTCCGGCGCGCGAATCGGCCGTGCCGACGCCGCAACCGTCGCCCTCGTTGGCTTCACCTGCGCCGCCGGCACCGACGCCGACGCCCAGCCAATCGCCGACGCCCGCCAGCGAGCCGGACATGACCGCCATTCGCGGCGGTAGCTTCACGATGGGAAGCAACGACGATCCGACCGAACGCCCTGTTCACCAGGTCGCGATCAAGCCATTCTCGATCAGCAAATACCCTGTGACGGTGCGGGAGTGGAATGAATGCGCCGCCGCAAAGGCGTGTGGCTTTACGGCGATCGGGAAGGACGACGCCCCCGTCACGAATGTAAGCTGGACCGATGCCCAGCAATATGCGGCCTGGCTGGCGCAGGCGACGAAGAAGCCGTACCGGCTTCCGAGCGAAGCGGAATGGGAATATGCGGCGCGCGGCGGAACGCAGAGCAAATATTGGTGGGGCGACAAGCTCCAGCCGGGCATGGCCGGGTGCAAGGATTGCGGTGACGCAGCCGCCGAGCAGCCGTCGAAGGTCGGCAGCTTCAAACCCAATCCATTTGGACTCTACGATATGGGCGGCGGCGTCGATCAGTGGGTCGCCGATTGCTGGCACAGGACTTATCAAGGCGCGCCCAATGACGGTTCGGCATGGAGCGGTGGGGACTGCAGTTCGCACGTCCTGCGCTCGGGCTCCTGGAAGAACGATTCGAGATACGTGCGGCCGTCCAACCGCGACGGTTACGATACCAATGTTCGTTACCCGACGCATGGATTCCGCGTCGCGCTCGGTCCTTGAGTGCAGGAGTAGATCCGATGCAAATCCTTCGCTGCGTTGCGCTGTCGGCGGTGCTCACATTGCTCCCGGGCGTGGCCTTCTCGCAGGGTAAGGCTGCTCCAAAGGACGCAAAGGTTTATTTCATCACCCCGTATGACGGGCAAAGGGTGCGCGCCGGTTTCCTGGTCCGGTTCGGCTTGCGCAACATGGGCGTGACGCATGCCGGCGACGACTACCAGAACGCCGGCCATCATCATTTGCTGGTCGACGTCAGCGACCCCATCGATCCGAAGGAGCCGATCCCGCAGGACAAGTCGCATCTGCATTTCGGGGCAGGGCAGACCGAAACATTTCTCGAGCTTCCGCCCGGGACCCATACCCTTCAACTGGTGCTGGGCGACGCGAAGCACTATCCGTTCGAGCCGCCTGTCGTGTCGGACAAGATCACCGTGCGCGTCAGGCCGCTGCCTCAGCGCGGCAGATGATCACCGCAGGCTGGCGTTGAACTTGTCCAGGGCCGCCGAGCCCGGGCACAGCGTGTCCGCTTCCAGCGTATTGAGCGGCGTCTCGACCGTGTTGAGATGCGCGTGCAGGTCTTCCGCGTCGGGATCGACATAGAGCAGGCCGGTGACGATCTGGCCCTTGGCGGCGTGCTTCGCGAGGAAGGTCTGGGCGCCGAGCCGGTCATGCGGATCGTAGTCCGCGTCGATCTTGCGCAGCGCGATCTTGCTGCCGTCATGCTGCTCGACCAATTGCACCGTGCCCGGCGCGTAGTCCACGGCGATCGGATCGCGACCGACCAGCACGTCGAGCCGGTTCACGGCGTCGTTGTGCTCGCGGACATAGTCAAAGCTCTTGGTCGAGCCGGCATGGTTGTTGAAGGCGATGCAGGGGCTGATGACGTCGATGAAGGACGCGCCCTTGTGGCGGATCGCGGCCGCGATCAGCGGCACGAGCTGGGTCTTGTCGCCGGAGAACGAGCGCGCCACGAAGGTTGCGCCCAGTTGCAGCGCGATCGCCACGAGGTCGATGGCGTTGTCGGTGTTGGTCACGCCCTTCTTGGACTTCGAGCCGCGGTCGGCGGTCGCCGAGAACTGGCCCTTGGTGAGGCCGTAGACGCCGTTGTTCTCGACGATATAGGTCATGTTGACGGCGCGCCGGATCGAATGCGCGAACTGGCCGAAGCCGATCGAGGCGGAATCGCCGTCGCCGGACACGCCGAGATAGATCAGGTCGCGATTGGCGAGGTTGGCGCCGGTCAGCACGCTGGGCATGCGGCCGTGCACGGAGTTGAAGCCGTGCGAATTGCCGAGGAAATAGTCCGGCGTCTTCGACGAGCAGCCGATGCCGGAGATCTTCGCCACCCGGTGCGGCTCGATCGACAGCTCATAGCAGGCCTCGATGATCGAGGCCGTGATCGAATCGTGGCCGCAGCCGGCGCACAGCGTCGAGATCTTGCCCTCGTAGTCGCGATGGGTGTAGCCGAGCTCGTTCTTCTTGAGGCCCGGATGATGGAATTTCGGCTTGGCAATATAGGTCATGATACGGCCTTGCGGAGCGGGGTCACCTTGAGTTGATCCTGGTGATCGCCAATGGCTTTTGCGATGAAACGGGCGGTGATTGGTGAGCCGTCGTAATGCACGATCGGCACGAGGCGGACGGGATCGATGCCGTTCTCGTTGACGATGAGCTGGCGGAGCTGGCTGTCGCGGTTCTGCTCGACCACGTAGACGAAATCGTGCTCGGCGAGGAAGCTCGCCACGCTCGAGTGGAACGGGAAGGCACGGATGCGCAGGCGATCAAGCTGATGCCCGCGTGCCTCGAGCAATCCGATCGCCTCGTCCATCGCGGGGGAGGTGGACCCGAAATAGATCACGCCATATTTGGTCGGCCGTTCCGCATTGGCCTGCAGCGGCCGCGGCACGAGGTCCTGCGCGGTCTCGAACTTGCGCACCAGGCGCTGCATGTTGTCGGCGTAGACCGGGCCTTCCTCGGAGTAGCGCGCATAGCGATCCCGGGACGTACCGCGGGTAAAATAGGAGCCCTTGGTCGGATGCGTGCCGGGATAGGTGCGGTAGGGGATGCCGTCGCCGTCGACGTCGAGATAGCGGCCGAAGTCGCGGCCTTCCTCCAGCATCTCCGCGGTCATGATCTTGCCGCGGTCATACTGCCGCGCATCGTCCCACTTCAGCGGGCGGCAGAGGCGGTGGTTCATGCCGATGTCGAGGTCGAGCATCAGGAAGATCGTGGTCTGCAGCCGCTCGGCGAGATCGAAGGCGGCGGCTGCGAACTCGAACGCCTCCGCCGGATCTTCCGGGAACAGCAGCACATGCTTGGTGTCGCCGTGCGAAGCATAGGCGCAGGCGATGATGTCGCATTGCTGGGTGCGGGTCGGCATGCCCGTCGAAGGCCCGGCGCGCTGGATGTTCATGATCACGGCCGGGATCTCGGCAAAATATGAAAGGCCGATGAACTCGGTCATCAGCGAGATGCCGGGGCCGGAGGTCGCGGTGAAGGCGCGGGCGCCGTTCCAGGAGGCGCCGATCACGATGCCGATCGAGGCAAGCTCGTCCTCGCCCTGCACGATGGCGTATTTCGCCTTGCCGGTCTCAGGGTCGTGCCGGTACTTCTTGCAATGAGCGGTGAAGGCTTCCGCCACCGACGAGGACGGCGTGATCGGATACCACGCGCACACCGTGGCGCCGCCATAGACGGCGCCGAGCGCGGCGGCGCTGTTGCCCTCGATGAAGATGCGGTCGCCCACCTTGTCGGACTTCTTCACCCGCAGCCCGATCGGGCATTTCAGGTTCTGCAAGGCCCAGTCGCGGCCGAGATGCAGCGCGTGGACGTTGGAGGAGAGCAGCTTCTCCTTGCCCTTGTACTGCTCGCCGATCAGCTGCTCGATCAGCTTGGCGTCCATGTCGAGCAGCGCCGAGAGCGCGCCGAGATAGATGATGTTCTTGAACAGCTGGCGCTGGCGCGGATCGGTGTAGGTCGAGTTGGTGATCGCGGTGAGCGGCACGCCGATCACGGTGATGTCGTCGCGGAATTTCGTCGACGGCATCGGCTTGGTGGAATCGTAGAACAGATAGCCGCCGGGCTCGATACCGGCGACGTCCTTGTCCCAGGTCTGCGGGTTCATCGCCACCATCATGTCGACACCGCCGCGGGCGCCGAGATGGCCGTCCTCCGTCACCCGCACCTCGTACCAGGTCGGCAGGCCCTGGATGTTGGAGGGGAAGATGTTGCGCGGGGAGACCGGCACGCCATGGCGCAGGATCGCGCGCGCGAACATCTCGTTGGCGCTGGCCGAGCCCGAGCCGTTGACGTTGGCGAAGCGGACGACGAAGTCGTTTACGCTGCTGATCGGCTTTTTGTCGGACATGCTGAACCTGCGTGAGTCATTTCGATCAAATATTTCTGCATGTCCCAGGCTCCGGTGGGACAACGCTCGGCGCACAGCCCGCAATGCAGGCAGACATCCTCGTCCTTCACCATCACGCGTCCGGTCTTGAGATCGGAGGACACGTAAAGATCCTGGTCGGGGTGCGGCGAGGGCGCCTTCAGGCGCTGGCGCAGATCGGCTTCCTCGCCATTCTCCGTGAAGGTGATGCAGTCCATCGGGCAGATATCGACGCAGGCATCGCACTCGATGCAGAGCGAGGTCGAGAACACCGTCTGTACGTCGCAGTTCAGGCAGCGATGGGCTTCGCCGAGCGCGAGCTTGACGTCGTAGCCGAGCTCGACCTCGGTGCGGATGTCCTTCAGCGCGATCACCTTGTCGCGGTGCGGCACCTTGAAGCGCTTGTCGACGGAGATGTCGTTGTCATAGCTCCATTCGTGGATGCCCATCTTCTGCGAGGAGACGTGCACCTCCGGCAGCGGCCGCTCGGTGATGTCCTCGCCCGACAGCAGTCTGTGGATCGACAGCGCGGCGTCATGGCCCTGCGCCACCGCCCAGATGATGTTCTTCGGGCCGAAAGCGGCGTCGCCGCCGAAGAAGACCTTGGGGTTGGTCGAGACGAAGGTCTTGGGGTCGACCTGCGGCATATTCCACTTGTCGAACGCGATGCCGCAGTCGCGCTCGATCCAGGGGAAGGCGTTCTCCTGGCCGACCGCGACCAGCACGTCGTCGCAGGGAATGGTCTGCTCGGGGTCGCCCGAAGGCACCAGGTTGCGGCGGCCTTTGGCGTCGTATTCGGCTTTGACGTGCTGGAAGGTGACGCCGATGAGCTTGCCGGCGACATGCTTGAATGCCACCGGCACCATGTAGTTGAGGATCGGAATATCCTCGTGGATCGCGTCCTCCTTCTCCCACGGCGAGGCCTTCATCTCCTCAAAGCCGGAGCGCACGATCACCGTGACTTTCTCGCCGCCGAGGCGGCGCGCGGTGCGGCAGCAATCCATCGCGGTGTTGCCGCCGCCGAGCACGATCACGCGCTTGCCGATCTTGTCGGTGTGACCGAACGAAACGGAGGACAGCCAGTCGATGCCGATATGGATATTGGCGGCGGCCTCCTTGCGGCCGGGAATGTCGAGCTCGCGGCCGCGCGGCGCGCCGGAGCCGACGAAGATCGCGTCGTACTTCTCCGTGAGCAGCGCCTTCATGCTCTCGATGCGGTGACCGCCTTTGAACTCGACGCCGAGATTGAGGATGTAGCCGGTCTCCTCGTCGATGACGGAATTGGGCAGCCGGAACTTCGGGATCTGCGAGCGCATCATGCCACCGGCTTCCGGATCGGCATCGAACACGGTGCAGTGATAGCCGAGCGGCGCCAGATCGCGCGCCACCGTCAGCGAGGCCGGACCGCCGCCGACCAGCGCGACGCGCTTGCCGTTCTTCGGCGAAGGGCGCGGCAGGCGCTGCGAGATGTCGTCCTTGAAGTCGGCTGCGACGCGCTTGAGGCGGCAGATCGCGACCGGTGTTTCCTCGACGCGTCCGCGGCGGCACGCCGGCTCGCACGGACGATCGCAGGTGCGTCCCAGGATTCCGGGAAACACGTTCGATTTCCAATTGATCATGTAGGCGTCGCTGTA
The DNA here is from genome assembly GCF_038965675.1 of Bradyrhizobium sp. B039. Classification (NCBI taxonomy): domain Bacteria; kingdom Pseudomonadati; phylum Pseudomonadota; class Alphaproteobacteria; order Hyphomicrobiales; family Nitrobacteraceae; genus Bradyrhizobium; species Bradyrhizobium sp. B039. The sequence goes on along the minus strand of NZ_CP152416.1, from coordinate 7,025,197 downwards.
ACGGCCTTGGGCGATCAGTCGGATGTATTCGGGAACCGGGGTGTGTGCAGGACAGGCCCACTGACAGTCGACCACTTTGTGAAAGTAGTCGGGGGCCGCGATATCGGTCGGTTTCATTCCTACCCTGTCCGCGCAGGCCCAAAGACCCGGCGGCCTCTTCTGAGCTTGGCGAACGCTTAACGCGCGTCGATCTGGTTTCTGAATGACGTCATTGGGTTAGCTTATTAGAACTCTTCCGAAGTACAACGGCAAATTTGGGGGATCACCCGCTTTCATGGGAGCTGCGCGTGCACAGCATTAACGGCTGCGCGCAGCAATGCGGCGGTGCAATATGTTGCGGTGCATGGAGTCGCGTCAGCGGTGCGCGATGTCGCTCTTCGCGAGGTCCCACATCAGCGCGTAGGTGCCGACGGAGACGGGAAGCGGGAAGGGCGATGCGGCGGGGCCGGTGAAGCGTTCGGCAATGACAGCCGAGACCGCGCCGACATGCGTGCCGTCGATCAGCACGAACCAGTCGCGTGCACCTTCGTTGCGCACTGCCGGAATCCCGGGCGCTGCGCCCGACAATTCCGGCTCGCTCTCGAGCAGATGCATCGAGATGATGCCGTCGCGCTTTTCCGGCGCCAGCCTTTCTTGCAGCGCATCACGCCATGGCGCGGCGTTGCCGGGCGTCGGCCGCAGCCGCACCACGCCGAGCGCAGCTCCGCGTCCGCTGCCGTTGCTGATGGTGACGCGCGCGACGACGCGCAGCATGTCCTTGAAACGCGCCATGGTCTGCCGCGACCAGTCGGTCGGGCTCGCGAGCCGCGCCCGGTAGGCGGGGCTGTCGAGCACGTCGAGCGTCGCGGTCGAATAGAGGCAGAGATATTTGGGATTGGCGGCGTGCGCGACATAGCGCCGCGCTTCCAGGAATCCCTCGATCGCGACACGCTCTTCCAGATGCTCGCGATCGTACCAGCGGTTGAAATCGGCCTCATCGGCCGCGTCGATATTCATCGACGTCAGCAGCATGCCTTTCCCGGCGAGCGGCATTTTTCTTGTCCTCTCATCGCGCGGACTTCGAGGCAAGGTCCGCGATCGACTTCATGACCGCGTCCCTCACGCCGGTATCATAGAGCGAATGCCCGGCTTCTTCCACGATGCGAAGCTCGGAACCCGGCCAGACTTTCGCGAGCGCATGCGCTGTCTCGGGCGGGCACAGCAGGTCGTAGCGGCCCTGGATGATGATGCCGGGAATGCCGGCGAGCCTCCCTGCATTCTGCAGTAGCTGGTTTGCGGTCATGAAGCTGTCGTTGACGAAGTAGTGCGCTTCCATGAACGGCGTCGCGGGCAACGCGCGCCAGACGTTCAGCGAGGCGAGGTCGAGCCGCGTCCGTGCGGGCTTGTGTTCGGACAAGATGCGCTCGGTATCGTGCCAGGCCCGCGCCGCCGGTCCATGCACGGCCGGATCGGCATCGAGGATGCGGCGCCAATAGGCGTCCACCGGCCGGTCCCGCTCCTCGGGCGGCAGCACGCTGAGAAAATCCTCGTGCAGCCCGGGATAGAAATGCGGCAGGCGCACGGTGAAGCCGGTGACGACTTCCGCCCGCGTGCCCAGGAAGGTCGCGCGCAGCGCGATGCCGGAGACGCGCTCGGGATGCGCCTGCGCATACGCCAGCGCCAGCGTCGCGCCCCAGGAGCCGCCAACCACGATCCAGCGTTCGAAGCCGAATTTCTCGCGGATCTTCTCCATGTCCGCGATCAGATGCGCCGTGGTGTTGTGCTCGCGCGAGCCCTTCGGCCGGCTGCGGCCGCAGCCGCGCTGGTCGAACAGCACGGCATGGAGGCGCTCAGGATCAAACAGCCGGCGATGATCGGGCTGGCAGCCGCTGCCGGGCCCGCCATGCAGGTAGATCGCAGGGATTCCGCCGGCGCGGCCGACGCTCTCGACATAGAGCTCAAAGCCGTCGCCGACGTCGAGCATGTCGGAGGTCAGCGGCGCAAAGGGATCGGCTCGCCTGAGTGAGCTGGCCGCGTCGGCGTCAGGCGTCATTCTCGGGTTCCAGGGTGCCGCCGGCGAAGTTGCGGTAGAGGAAGCGGTTGGTCTCGCCCTCGGCCTCGCGCTCGGCCTGCTTGAAGATGGTCTCGTGCAGCGGCGACAGCGCACAGGCCGGATCGGTGTTGGCGGCATCGCCCGTCAGCGCGAAGGCCTGGCAGCGGCAGCCGCCGAAATCGATCTCGCGGAATTCGCAGGATTTGCACGGCTCCTTCATCCAGCCGGTGCCGCGATAGCGGTTGAAGGCCTCGGAGTTCTGCCAGATCCAGGCGATCGAGTGGTTGGAGCGCACGGATTCGAAGTCGAGCCCGGTGATGCTCTCGGCGGCATGGCAGGGCAGCACCTTGCCGGCCGGCGAGATGTTGAAGAACTGCCGGCCCCAGCCGCCCATGCACTTCTTCGGCCGCAGCGCGTAATAGTCCGGCACGACGTAGTCGATCGAAAGCCGGCCCTTCAGCCGTTCCCGCGCTTCCTCGACGAGGCGGGTGCATTCGTCGAGCTGCGCCACCGTCGGCATCAAGGCGGCGCGGTTCTTCAGCGCCCAGCCGTAATATTGCACGTTGGCGACCTCGAGCCGGTCGGCGTCGAGATCGATCGACATCTGGATGATGTCGGGGAGCTGGTGCAGGTTCTGCCGGTGCATCACCGCATTCACGGTGAGCGGCAGATCGAGCTCGCGCGTCCACTTCGCGACTTCGAGCTTCTTGCGGTGCGCGTTCCGGTAGCCGGCGACGCGATCGGCAAGGCCCTCCTCGACGCCCTGGAAGCTGATCTGCACATGGCAGAGCCCGGCGTCCGCCAGCTCGCTCAGCCGCTCGCGCGTCAGCAGCACGGCCGAGGTGATGAGGTTGGTGTAGAGGCCGACGTCGCTGGCATGCTTCACCAGCTCGACGAGATCCTTCCGCGCCGTCGGCTCGCCGCCGGAGAAATGCACCTGGAGCACGCCGATCTCGGCGAGCTCGCTCAACACCCTCTTCCATTCCTCGGTCGTCAGTTCCTTGCCCGAGCGGTCGAGCTCGACCGGGTTGGAGCAATAGGGACATTGCAGCGGACAGCGATGCGTGATCTCGAGCAGCACGGCGAGCGGAATGCCGAAGGTCTCCGCCGTCGAGCGCTGCTTCTCCAGCACCGCGAGGCTGTCGCTTGTCTCGGGCGGGATTTTGGGATTGCCGAGCACATCGCTCATGACGTCTTCTCCCGGGCCTCGGTGAGGAAGCCCTTGTCGGCGAGATCCTGGAGCATGGCGATGACATCGGTGAGGATCGCCTCGCGCGGCGCGGCGTATTTCGCCGCCAGCTGGTCGGAAACGTCGCCGACGCTGCGCTCGCCGTTGCAGAGCTGCAGGACCTCGACCGCGATCTCGTCCGGTGCCAGCACGCGCTCCGGCGCCAGGATCACCCACACTTTGCGCGTCTCGTCGTATTTCAGCTTGGCATGCCGCGGCAGCACGGGGCGGCTCGCCTCGCTGACGCTGATATGACGCGGCCCGGCCATGACAGTTCCTCTTCAGCTCGCCTTTTTAGTTTTCTTTGGGCACGAACGCGCCCGGCGGAATGTGGCCCTCGACATAGGCGTGCTGGAGCGCATCCAGCTGCACCCACAGCACGTTGGTCTTGAAGATCAGCGCATTGCACACGGAGGCACGCTCCTCCGGCGTCCTCGCATGCGTCCTGACATATTCGAGCGCGAAATTGGCATCGCGCGGCGCCTGCGTGAGGCGGCGCTTGAAGTAGCTCATGATATCAGGATTGACGAAATCATAATGCTGCAACATGCCGGCGATGCGCTCTTCGTGGATGCTTGGCGCGAACAGTTCCGTGAGCGAGGAGGCGATCGCCTCCAGCGGGCTCTTCTCGCGGCAGTAGTGGACATAGGCCTCCACCGCGAAGCGCGTAGCGGGGAGAATGCCTTCGGTGGATTCCACATAGGCGGTGTCGAGGCCGAGGCCTTCGGTCAGCTTCAGCCAGCGCTCGATGCCGCCTTCGGAGCCGACATCGCCGTCATGGTCCTCGATGCGGTGGCGCCATTCCAGGCGCGTGGCGCGGTCGCGGAAGCGCGAGATCACCACCGCGTCCTTGATCGGGATCGTGCTCTGGTAATAGTAGCGGTTCAGCGCCCAGGCCTGCACCTGGCCCTTGTTCAGCTTGCCGCCGTGCAGCAGCTTATGGAACGGATGCAGGCTGTGATAGCGGGTCGCGCCGATATGGCGCAGCGCCGCTTCCAGCTCCTCGGCCGAGTTGAGCTTGATGTCCTTGCCGATCGAGAGCGCGGTTATTCCAGTCAGTGATGCGGCATTCACAGCACGATCTCCGTTCCATCCGCGGGTATCTGCCAGCCCGCCTGCTCGGCCGCTTTCCGCTCGGGTGAAGCGGGCAGCAGCGCCGGGTTCGAGTTATTGATATGCAGAAACAGCTTCCTGTCGATATCGAGATCGGCGAGCCGCGCGATCGCGCCGTCCTCGCCGGACATGGCGACATGCCCCATGCTCTTGCCGGTCTTGTGGCCGAGCCCGGCTTTGATCATCTCGTCGTCCTGCCAGACCGTGCCGTCGAAGAACACCAGCGCGGCGCCGTCGATCTCGGCCTTGAGCGCGTCGGTCACTTCGGCGCAGGCGGCGATGAAGTAGAAGCACTTGCCGGTCGTCTTGTCGGTGATCTTGAGCCCCAGCGTATCGCCGTCGCCGGTCTCGCCACCCGGATGCGCCTTGCCTTCCAGGTACCAGGCCGATTTGCCGGGGACCGCGAACGGCAACACCTCGATTCCAGACCGCGCACCGTCAACCAGCCGCGGCTCGAACGGCTCGCTGATGGCGATCGGCTGGCGCCGCACGTTCTTCTCGTTCAGCACGTTGAAGATGCTGTTGGCGCTGAGGATCGCCAGCACCTTCTCATGCGCATAGACCGTGAAGGGCGAGCCCTCGCGCATCGACAGCAGGCCTGCCACGGCATCGACCTCGCCATTGGTCAGGATCACGCCCGCGACCGGCGTATGACGCAGCGCGCCCGGCTTGGGGTGCAGTTGCGGCGTGGCATTCAATTGCTGGCGCAGATCGGGGGAGGCGTTGATCAGGAACCAATGCTCACCGTCGCCGCTGAAGGCGACCGAGGCCTGGGTTCGCAAGAACTCATCGCCGATGGCACGGGCCGTGCGGCAACCTTCGCAGCCACAATTCCATTGCGGCACTCCGCCGCCAGCCCCGGCGCCCAGGACGACGACGCGAAGCATGATCCGTCTCCTGGAGGCAACGTCGCGAGGTGGATCTCAGGCCGACACGAAATCTATCTTCCGGAAATGCATCGTGACCGGAAGACATCGTAGCCGAGAGTGCCCGACCGAAAGAACCACCTGCGCAGAACGCAAACTCACCAACCGCTTACTTGCGGGTGGCGCTCACATACATGTTGATTTCCATGCCGCAGGGCACTTCGACGATCTTCGGGGCTTTCCAGGCCATTTGGCTCTCCATTTTCGTGAATTCGGACGCATCCGCCCACGGGTTAAATTACTGCGGGTGGAAAAGTTCGCCAGTGAAATTTTCCCGACCTAAGTAGTAGGCTGGCGGAATTGTTGCACTGCAAAGAGAGCGTATTGCGGCCGTAAAGTTGAGCAATGACATAAGAAAAATTGCCGATAGGTCGTGATCCCTGTCGGGATAAACCAGTTGTGAGTATGGAACGGCTTCCAATCGGCTACAGGCGACCCAATCTGGACCTCGGTGATGCCCAAATATTTCTTCAACACCCGCATCGGCGATGAATTGATCGTGGATCCCGAGGGCGAGGATCTGCGCAATCCCGATCGCGCCTGGGAGGTCGCCCGCCAGATGATCCTGGAGGTCCTGAGATCGGAAGGGACCCAGCCGGCGCTGCTGGAGGCGGTGATCGAGGTCACCGACGTCGATGGCGAAGTCGTGCTGGAGTTTCCCTTCACCGAAGCGCTGCTGGACATGCCGGATCAGTCCGCGACGAGGCATTAGAGAGGTCCGCCGCTCTTTCCACGTCATTGCGAGGAGCGCGCGACAAAATTGCGAAGCAATTTTGCGTTGATGCGACGAAGCAATCCAGACCGGTTCCGCGGAGACAGTCTGGATTGCTTCGTCGCAAGGGCTCCTCGCAATGACGGAGAATGAGGCGCCAGCCGGCACCACACCCGCCTTCGCCCCTGCGAAATCCGCATGGCTTTACCGCGTTCCCGGCGCTAAAAGACGCCGGTTACACGGAGCAAGCCATGCAAGATCTCTGGCGCCTGTCGGCCGCCGACCTCGCCACCCTCGTCAAGGCCAAAAAGGTGTCCGCCAGGGAGGCGGCCAAGGCGGGCCTCGCCCGTCTGGACGCCGTCAATCCCCAGCTCAACGCCGTGATCGACCACCGGCCGGAGGACGTGCTCAAGCAGGCCGACGCCGTCGATGCCGCAATTAGCCGGGGCGAGGACCCCGGCGTGCTGGCCGGCGTCCCCGTCACCATCAAGGCCAATGTCGACCAGGAGGGCTTTGCCACCACCAACGGCTTGAAACTCCAGCGCGACCTGATCGCGCGCGAGGACAATCCGGTGGTCGCCAACTTTCGGAAGGCGGGCGCAATCCTGCTCGGCCGCACCAATTGCCCGGCCTTCTCCTATCGCTGGTTCACCACCAACCTGGTCCATGGCGACACCAAGAACCCCCGCGATGCCTCGCTGACGCCGGGCGGCTCGTCCGGCGGCGCCGGCTCGGCGGTCGCGGCCGGCATCGGCCATATCGCCCATGGCACCGATATCGCCGGCTCGATCCGCTATCCCGCCTATGCCTGCGGCGTGCATGGCCTGCGGCCGACCCTGGGCCGCATCCCCGCCTTCAATCCGGCGCTGCCGGAACGCCCGATTGGCCCGCAGATCATGGCGGTGTCGGGACCCCTGGCGCGCACCGTCAACGACATCAGGATCTCGCTCGCGGCCATGTCCGCCCGCGACATCCGCGATCCCTGGTATGTGCCGGCGCCGCTGGAAGGCCCCGCGCGGCCGAAGCGCGCCGCGCTCTGCCTCAACCCGGACGGCCTTGCGACCACGCCGGAGGTGAAGGCGGCGGTGACCGATGCCGGCAAGCGCCTCGAGCGTGCGGGCTGGACCGTTGACGTGATCGAGAACACGCCGCCGATGCGCGAGGCGGTCGAGTGGCAGATCAAGCTTTGGCTCGGCGACGGCTATGAGGCGCAGCTCGAGATGGCCGAGCGCGAAGGCGATCCCGGTGCGCTGGCGTGCCTGCGCGGCAACCGCAGCAGGGTGACGCCGATGGATCAGGCGAATTACGCGAAGGCATTGACCCGCCGCGCCACGCTGACCCGCGACTGGATGCTGTTCTTCGAAAACTATGCGGTGCTGCTGACGCCGGTCTCCGGCGAATTGCCGTTCCCGGATCATCTCGACCGCAAGGATGACGAATCCTTCAAGCGGGTCTGGGAGGCGCAGCTGCCGCAGATCGCGATTCCCTTCATGGGTCTGCCGGGCCTCGTGGTCTCCACCGGCCTCGTCGGCAAGGCGCCGGTCGGCGTGCATATCGTGTCCGGCCGCTACCGCGAGGATCTGTGCCTGCTTGCCGGCGAAGCGATCGAGGCGGGCGGCGTGCCGCCGTCGCCGATCGATCCCGTGGGTTAGCGATGTCGGCGATTTACGACTTCAAGGCCAACTCGCTGCTCGGCGAGGAAGTGCCCATGCGCCGGTTCGAAGGGCAGGTGCTCCTGATCGTCAACACCGCGAGCAAATGCGGCTTCACGCCGCAATATCGCGGCCTTGAGGATCTCTACCGCGATCTCTCGCCGCGCGGCTTCGCGGTGCTCGGCTTTCCCTGCAACCAGTTCGGCGCGCAGGAGCCGGGGCAGGCGAGCGAGATCCAGGAATTCTGCTCGACCAATTACGACGTCACCTTTCCCCTGTTCGAGAAGATCGACGTCAACGGCGCCAACGCGCATCCCTTGTATGAGTATCTGAAACGCCAGCAATCCGGGCTCCTCGGCGCCTCCATCAAATGGAATTTCACCAAATTCCTGGTGGACCGTGCCGGCCGGGTGATCGCGCGCTACGCGCCGACCGCGCGGCCCGAAGGATTGCGGCAGCAAATCGAGACCCTGTTATGAGCGAGACAATCATGAGCGACGAATTTCCGGACCGCCTGTCGGTCGATCCGAACAGCCCCTATTACAACGCGGACATCCTGGCGCGCGACGTCGGCATCCGCTTCAAGGGCATCGAGAAGACCAATGTCGAGGAGTACTGCATCAGCGAAGGCTGGGTCCGCGTCACCGCCGGCAACGCCAAGGACCGCCACGGCAACCCGCTGACCATCAAGGTGCACGGGCCGGTCGAGCCGTATTTCAGGGATAAGAAGTAACATGCTGTCATTCCGGGGCTCGCGAAGCGAGAACCCGGAATCTCGAGATTCCGGGTTCGATGCTGCGCATCGCCCCGGAATGACGATAAGAGAAAGCCAACCCCATGTCCGTCCGCATCGTCGACGTCCGCGAGATCACCAAGCCGATCTCATCGCCGATCCGCAACGCCTATATCGATTTCACCAAGATGACGACGAGCCTCGTCGCCGTCGTCACTGACGTTGTGCGCGACGGCAAGCGGGTCGTCGGCTACGGCTTCAATTCCAACGGCCGCTACGGGCAGGGCGGCCTGATCCGCGAGCGCTTCGCCTCGCGCATCCTGGAGGCCGATCCGAAGAAGCTTCTGAACGAGGCCGGCGACAATCTCGATCCCGACAAGGTCTGGGCCGCGATGATGATCAACGAGAAGCCGGGCGGCCATGGCGAGCGCTCGGTCGCGGTCGGCACCATCGACATGGCGGTGTGGGACGCGGTGGCGAAGATCGCGGGCAAGCCGCTGTTTCGCCTGCTCGCCGAACGTCACGGCGTCAAAGCCAACCCGCGCGTGTTCGTCTATGCCGCCGGCGGCTACTACTATCCCGGCAAGGGGCTCTCGATGCTGCGCGGCGAGATGCGCGGCTATCTCGACCGCGGCTACAACGTCGTGAAGATGAAGATCGGCGGCGCGCCGATCGAGGAGGATCGCATGCGCATCGAGGCGGTGCTGGAGGAGATCGGCAAGGACGCGCAGCTCGCCGTCGACGCCAACGGCCGCTTCAACCTCGAGACCGGCATCGCCTATGCCAAGATGCTGCGCGATTATCCGCTGTTCTGGTACGAGGAGGTCGGCGATCCCCTCGACTACGCGCTGCAGGCCGCGCTCGCCGAATTCTATCCCGGTCCGATGGCGACAGGCGAAAACCTGTTCAGCCACCAGGACGCCCGCAACCTGATCCGCTATGGCGGCATGCGTCCGGACCGCGATTGGCTGCAATTCGACTGCGCGCTGTCCTATGGCCTCTGCGAATACCAGCGCACGCTCGAAGTGCTGAAGACCCATGGCTGGTCGCCAAGCCGCTGCATCCCGCATGGCGGCCACCAGATGTCGCTCAACATCGCCGCCGGCCTTGGCCTCGGCGGCAACGAAAGCTACCCGGACCTGTTCCAGCCCTACGGCGGCTTCCCCGACGGCGTGCGCGTCGAGAACGGCCACATCACCATGCCGGACCTTCCGGGCATCGGCTTCGAGGGAAAGTCGGATCTCTACAAGGAGATGAAGGCGCTGGCGGAGTAATTCACTCCACGCCGCGCATGTATCGTTGCGATAGTCGCGAGAACTCTCCCCAACGTCGTCCTGGCTTTCGCCAGGACGACAGAACCCTACGACAGCCGCATGTCCAGCAGCCGCCGTCCTTCGCCCTTCAGCAGCTTCTTCACCGCGCTCGAGGCAACGATCTCGCCGTCATTGGCGTAGGCTTCGTGGTTCTTCTCGATGTCGTCGAGGCGGTAGAGGTAGTTGACCATCACGCCGGCCGACTCGCGCACGCCCTTGGGCGAGAGGTCGCCGAGCCAGTTGATGCGCTCGAGCCGCGCGCCGTTGCCGAGATGGAAGCGGGCGACGGAGTCGATCAGCCGGCCCTTCGCCGTGCGGGCCTTCAGGAAGTAGTGCGCCGCGAGCGGCTCCAGTATGCCGCGCAGCAGTGCCGTCGTCTCGGGGTTCTCGAACCATTTGGGATCGTCGAGGCGCTTCAGCACCTCGCGATCCTCGTCCGACAGCGGCAGCTCCTTGTCCTGCTTGACCCATTGCATGAAGCCCGGCACCGGCGACAGCGTCACGAAGCTGTCGAGCTTCGGCAATTCGCGGCGCAGCTCTTCCACCACCTGCTTGATCAGGAAGCTGCCGAACGAGATGCCGCCGAGGCCACGCTGGGTGTTGGAGATCGAATAGAACACGGCGGTGCGCGCGCGCTCGATCGGCAGATGCTGGCGGTCGACCGCCAGTAGCGGCGCGATCGCGCCGGGGATCGTCTCGGTCAGCGCCACCTCGACGAAGATCAGGGGCTCGTCCACCATCGCCGGATGGAAGAAGGCGTAGCAGCGGCGGTCGACCGGATCGATGCGACGGCGCAGATCGTCCCAGTCGCTGATCTCGTGGACGGCTTCATAGCGAATGATCTTTTCGAGGATGTTGGCCGGGGTTGACCAGTCAATCCTGCGCAGCACGAGAAACCCCCTGTTGAACCACGAAGAAAGCAGATGCGAGACGTCGCGATCGAGCGCGGCGAGATCGGTGTGTCCGTTCATCATGCCGAGCAGGTCGGCACGCATGTTGACGAGGTCGCCGGTGCCGCCGGGCGCGCGGTTGAGGCGGCGGATCAGCTCCTGCCGGCGCGGCTCGGAGGCGAAATGCAGCGAGCTCGCGTCCTCGTCGCTGGGCTTGGCGCGCCATTTCTCTATCGCCTTGGACAGGCGTTCCCGGTCGGGGCCGAAATCGCGCACCAGTGCCTCGAAGAAGGCGCGGCGTCCTGCCGCATCCAGGTCCTGGTAGAGATCGAGCACCTCGCGCGCCATGGCTGTGCCGGAGGCTTCGCCCCGGCCCGACAGCAGCGCACCGCAGAGCGCGATCAGCCCGTCGGCGTCCTGTTTGGTATCCGCGGAATCGCGACGAAGCAGCGTACGGCCGCGCTCGGAGATGGTGGCGAGGAGATCGGAGAAGAAGGCGTTAGCCATCTGGGCCTTTCGAAACCGGTTTGTGCGGTGCGGAAGCTTACACGGGATTTAGGCAGAAGCCGATCACAATCAAGCAGGCGAATTTGGCAACTTTAGTCAGGGCAGGCGACTCAGGAACGTTGTCATGCCCCGCGAAGACCGTCGCGCTTCACAACCGCTGTCATGCCCCGCGCAGGCGGGGCATCCAGTACGCCGCGGCGTCTCGGTTCTAGCCGCGCCGTCTCGGAGTACTGGATTGCCCGCCTTCGCGGGCAATGACACCGGGAGTGGAGCGGCGAGCAACGACACCGAGGTTGCCGCTACCCCTTCCCCGCAAACGCCGTCGGCGTCCGCCCTGTCACCTGGCGGAACGCGGCCGAGAACGCCGGCACGCTGGCATAGCCGAGCTGGGTCGCGAGCTGCTTCACCGAGACGTTCGCATCCGTGGACAGCCGCTGGATTGCCGCGGCGATCCGGGCGCGCTGGCACCAGCTCTTGAAGCTCAGCTGCGTCTCCGTGGAGAACAGCCGCGACAGCGTGCGCGCGGAGGTTCCGACCTCGCGCGCCAGCGTATCGATGTCGTGCAGGCCGGTTGGGTCGTCGAGCACGATCATCGCGGCGCGCCGGCAGCGCGGCTCGCGCGGCAGCGGCACGAAGGTCGCGGAATCCTCGGCCTGGTGCAATTCCAGCATGACGAGGCGAACCAGCAGCTCGGTGCGCTCTTCCGTGTTGCGCGCGTCGAACAGCGCGAGGATCGCCTGGTTGAGCAACGGCGAGACCCGCACCACGAATTCCTTGGTCAGGCCTTCATAGCGTTGCTCGCGCTTCAGCCAGGGCAGGTCGAAATAAAGCGTGCGCAACTCGATGTCGGCGAGCAGGTCGATGGCATGCTCGAGCCCGGCCGGAACCCAGACGGCGCGGTCCGGCGGCACCAGCCAGCGGCCCTTCGGTGTCGTCACCTGCATCGTGCCCTTGGCGGCATAGACGAGCTGCGCCTCGCGGTGCATGTGCGGATCGAGCCGCAGGCCCCTGGGGTAGTCACGCGCGACCAGATGCACGCCCGCAGGCGAGCGATGGTTGCTCCGGACCTCCCGGAGGATTGGCGTTTCCAAGACAGTCATTGGCTGCATCCCGTCATTTGCCCGAAATATAACTCATTTCGGAGCAGGAGAGGATTCGTATGAACAGCCCCAGCCGGGTCATCAGTTTCGTCAACGCAGGCCATTTCATCGACCATTATTCGATGCTGATCTTCGCTGCCGCCGTGATCATCATGGGGCCGGCGCTCGGCATGGCCTATTCGGAACTCTTGCCTTACGCGACGCCGGGCTTCATCGCGTTCGGCGCGGGCTCGCTGCTGACAGGCTGGCTCGGGGACCGCTGGAGCCGCCGCCACATGATGCTGATCTTCTTCGTCGGCATTGGCCTCTCCATGATCTCGGTCGGCTTCGTGCAGACCCCGGTTCAGCTCGGCGCGGCGCTGCTGGCGATCGGCATCTTCGCCTCGATCTACCATCCCGTCGGCACCGCCATGATCGTGTCCTATGCCGACCGGCTCGGCCGCGAGATGGGCATCAACGGCGTCTGGGGCAATCTCGGCGTGGCCTCCTCCGCGCTGGTGACCGGCGTGATCGGCCAGTATCTCGGCTGGCGTTTTGCCTTCATCGTCCCCGGCGTCGTCACCATCCTGATCGGCATCGCCTTTGCGATGATGGTCGTGCACGAGGACCGCAAGGGCTCGAAGCAGGCGGCGGCGCAGGCGCGCGTCGCCAAGCAGGACATGTGGCGCGTGATCCTGGCGCTGCTGATCGTGGTGATCGCGATCTCCACCACCTTCAACGCCGTCACCGTCGCGCTGCCGAAGCTGTTCGCGGAGCGGCTCGCCGATCTCACCAGGAGCCCGGCGCTGCTCGGCGTCATCGCGGCCTGTGTCTACGTGTTCGGCGCGATGACCCAGTACACGATCGGCCGGCTGCTCGACCGCTATTCGCTGAAGACGGTGGCGCTGCCGCTGTCCTTCATGCTGGCGCCGTTCCTGTATCTGGCTGCGAGCCTGTCCAATCTGCCGCTGATCCTGGTCTCGATCGGCATCGTCATGGGTGCGTTCGGGCAGGTCACGGTCAACGATGCCATGGTCGGCAAATACACCACGGAGGAGTGGCGCTCGCGCGCCTATGCGGTGCGCTATTTCGTCGGCTTCACCGCCGCCGGCGCCTCCGTCGGCCTGGTCGCCTGGCTCTACGAGCAGGGCGGCTTCGTCACCATGCTGCACGCCTTCGCCGCGCTCTGCCTGCTCGCGATCGCAGCCGCGTTGATCCTGCCGCGCGAGATCCGGACGCCGCAAGCGGCGTGAGGGGCAGTGAGGCGGGCGGCTCGCGCCACCCCGTCATTCCGGGGCGTCGCGCAGCGACGAGCCCGGAATCCATCTACCCGCAGCCTCTGCCGCCCGATGGATTCCGGGCTCGCGCCTGTCGGCGCGCCCCGGAATGACAGAAGAGATGCGCGCAGCTGCTTCAGCCTCGTCATTGCGAGCGTAGCGAAGCAATCCAGAATCGTTCCGCGGCGGGACTCTGGATTGCTTCGCTGCGCTCGCAATGACGGAGGAGATGGCGGCACATCGTGCATGCCACCCATCATGCAATTCTGCCAGTGTCTTGCCCGACGGGTCAAACGCTGGCGTCGCTGAAAAAAACTCAACGCCATCAACGCCGTTCTACTGTGCATGGGGTTGTTTTCGACTTTTTAATCGGAGCGGGCCTCCGCAGAAGAAGCCTACGGCTTCACCTCCACGGCCGGCTGCGTTTTCGGCGCCTTCTTCGACGCCCGCCAGTTCTCGAACCGCTGCACCACCACGAAGAACGCGGGCACGAACAGCACCGCGAGGCAGGTCGAGGCCAGCATGCCCGAGAACACGGTGATGCCGATCGACTTGCGGGCGCTGGCGCCGGCGCCGGTCGCGATCACCAGCGGCACCACGCCGAGGATGAAGGCGAACGAGGTCATCAGGATCGGGCGGAAGCGGGCGCGGGCCGCCTCGATCGCCGACTCCAGGATCGGCTTGCCGTCGCGGCCGTGGAGCTCCAGCCCGACCTCGACGATCAGGATGGCGTTCTTGGCCGACAGCGCGATCAGCAGGATCAGGCCTATCTGGCAATAGAGGTTGTTGTCGATCTTGAGGCCGTTGAGGATCAGCATCGGCCCGATCAGCGACAGCGGCACGGCGAGGATCACCGAGATCGGCGCGTACCAGCTCTCGTACTGGCCGGCGAGCACGAGATAGACCAGCAGCATGGCGAGGCCGAACACCCAGTAGATCTGGTTCGAGACCGCCTTCTCCTGGTACGACATCGCGGTCCATTCATAGCCGGTGCCGGGCGGCAGCGTCTTGTCCGCGATCTCCTCCATCAGCTTCAGCGACTGGCCGGACGAATAGCCCTGCGCCGGCAGGCCGATGATGGTCGAGGAGGGATAGAGATTGTAGAGGCTGATCAGCGACGGGCCGGTGGCCGGCGTGATCGTGGCCACCGTGCCGATCGGGATCATGTCGCCGTTCGAGTTGCGCACCTGCATGTCGGCGATGTCGCGCTCGGTGACGCGGAAGGCCGGATCGGCTTGCGTATAGACCTGGAACACGCGGCCGAACTTGTTGAACTGGTTGACGAAGGACGAGCCGAGATAGGTCGACAGCGCGGAGAACACCTGATCGGTGGTGACATGCAAAGTCTGGGTCTTGACGCGGTCGATCTCGACGTTGAATTGCGGCACCGACGAGCGGAACGAGGACTGGACGCGCTGGAGCGCGCTCTGGCTCTGGCCGTTGCTGACCACCGCGCCGGTGATGGCCTGCAGCTTGGCGAAATCGCTGTTGCCGTCGCGCAGCTCGACCTGCATCGAGAAGCCGGCGGCGTTGCCGATGCCCTGGATCGGCGGCGGCGGCAGCACGATGGTGCGCGCCTCCATGATCACAGCGAGCTTGTCGTTCAGCCCGTAGACCAGCGAGCGCAGATCCTCGCCGGGACCTTTGCGCGCGTCCCAATCCTTCAGGATGATGTAGGCGACGCCGGCATTGGCAAGGCTCGCACTGCTGTCGAGCGCGGAGATGCCGGCGATTGTGATGACCTGCTGGACGCCCGGCGTCTCCTTGATGATCTCGCTGGCCCGGTCGAGCACCTTCTGGGTCCGCTCCAGCGAGGCGCCGTCGGGCAGTTGGATGGCGGCGATCAGATAGCCCTGGTCCTCGATCGGCAGGAAACCGGTCGGCACCCGCGACAGGCCGTAGCCGCCGATCCCGATCAGCACCAGCGCCACCGCGACCGACACCGTGGCGTGCCTGACCAGGAAGGTGATCAGCCGCGTGTAGCCGCGCTCGACCCGGTTATAGACGTTGTTGAAGCCGCGATAGAAGAAGTTGCGCTGCTCCGGCGGCACCGCGGGCCGCAGCCACAGTGCGCATTGCGTCGGCTTCAGGGTCGCCGCGTTGATGGCGGACAAGAGCGCGGTCGCCGCGATCACCAGCGCGAATTGCGAGTAGATGCGGCCCGTGAGGCCCGCCAGGAACGAGGCCGGGAGGAACACCGAGATCAGCACCAGCGTGATGCCGACGATCGGCGCGAACAGCTGGTCCATCGCCTTGATCGCGGCGTCGTGGCCGTTCATGCCCTGCTCGATATTGTGGGCGGCGCCTTCGACCACCACGATGGCGTCGTCGACGACGATGCCGATCGCCAGCACGATCGCGAACAGCGTGGACATGTTGATGGTGAAGCCGAGCGCCGCCATCGCGGCGAAGGCGCCGATGATGGTCACCGGCACGGTCGTTGCCGGCACCAGCATGGCGCGCCAGTCCTGCAGGAACACCAGGATCACGACCAGCACGAGCAGGCCGGCCTCGATCAGCGTCATGTAGACCTCGTGCACCGAGGCCTCGACGAATTTGGTTGTGTCGAACGGCGTGTCGTATTTGATGCCTTCCGGGAAGCGCTTGGCGAGCTCCGCCATCTTCTTCTCGACGGCCTGCTCGACCTGGAGCGCGTTGGCGCCCGGCGACTGGAACACGCCGATGCCGACGGCGGGCTGCTTGTTCAGCGAAAAGATCTGGCTGTAGGTCTGCGCGCCGAGTTCGACCCAGCCGACGTCGCGCACCCGCGTGACGTCGCCGCTGGTGCCTGACTTGACGATGATGTTCTCGAACTGGCTGGTGTCGTCGAGCCGGCCGTTGACGTTGAGCGTGTATTGGAACGCCTGGCCCGGTGGCGTCGGCGGCGCGCCGACCTGGCCGGCGGAGACCTGCTGGCTCTGCTGCTGGATCGCCTGGATCACGTCCTGCGGCACGAGGCCACGGACTTGCAGCTTGCTCGGGTCGAGCCACACCCGCATCGAATACTGGCCTGCGCCGAACACGGTGACGTTGCCGACGCCGGGCAGGCGCGAGAGCTCGTCGCGGATGTTGATGGTGGCGTAGTTGCTCAAATAGAGACTGTCGAACCGGGAGTCCGGGGAGGTCAGCGTCACGAACAGCAGGATCGAGGTCGATTTCTTCTGGACGGTGACGCCCTGGTTCTGCACGGACGTCGGCAGTTGCGACAGCGCGCTGGAGACGCGGTTCTGCACCAGCACCTGCGCGAAGTTGAGGTCGGTGCCGATCTTGAAGGTCACGGTCAGCGTATAGGTGCCGTCGGAGCCGCTGTAGGACTGCATGTAAAGCATGTCCTCGACGCCGTTGACCTGTTGTTCGATCGGCAAGGCAACCGTGTCGATCACGGTCTTGGCGCTGGCGCCGGGATAGCGCGTGGTGACCTGCACCGTCGGCGGCACCACGTCGGGGTATTGCGCGATCGCGAGGTTGAACAGCGCGACGCCGCCGATCAGGATCATCAGCAGTGCGATGACGTTCGAGAGGACCGGCCGCTCGATGAAGAATTTTGAGATCATGGCAGGCAGCTCCTACTTGGCAGACGCCTGCGGCTGCTCGATCTTCGTCACTTGCGGGTCGATCTTCTGGCCCGGGATCACCCGCAGCAGCCCCGCGATCACGACGCGGTCGTCCGGCTTCAGCCCGCTCTCGATCACGCGCAGGCCGTTATCGGTGGGGCCGATCTGCACCTTGCGCTGCTCGACGACGTTGTCGCCATTGACCACCAGCAGATAGCGGCCGCCCTGGTCGCTGCCGAGCGCGGTGTCGGGAACGAGGAGCGCGCCCTTCTCCTGGTCGAAGGGCACGCGGACGCGGACGAAATAGCCGGGCAGCAGCACCCGCTTGTCGTTGGGGACGAGGCCGCGCACGGCAAGCGTACCGGTCGACTGGTTGAGAGTCGGCGAGACGTAGTCGAGCTTGCCTTCATGCGGATAGCCGGTCTCGTTTTGGAGGCCGACTTGAATCGGAAATTGCTTGAGGTCGGTGGGCGTCAGTCCCCGGCGGGCCGCTTCGGCGCGGATGCGTAGCACGTCCTGCTCGTTGACGGTGAAGTTCACCCAGATCGGGTCCATCGCGACGATGGTCGCGAGCTGGGTCGGGGAGGAGACGCCGACGAGCTCGCCGATCGAGACCATGTGGGCGCTGACGACGCCGTCGAACGGCGCGGTGACCTTGGTGTAGCCGTAGTTGACCTCGGCGATCCTGGTGTTGGCCTGCGCCTGCAGGAGATTGGCCTGCGCGTTTTCGCGGGTCGAGGTCGAGGTGTCGAGGGTGGCCTGCGAGACCGCCTGCCGCTGCACCAGATCGCTTTGCCGCTTGAAGTCGGCCTCCGCCTGCCGGAGCGAGGCCTGGGCGCCGGCCTCGGCCGCCTGCGCCTGCTCGAGCTTCAGCTTGTAGGTCTCGGGCTCGATGGTAAAGAGCTGGGTGCCCTGCTTGACGAAGGTGCCGTCTTGGTAGTCGATCGACTGCAGGAAACCCTGCACGCGCGCCACCAAGTCGACATTCTTGATCGGCGCGGTGTTGCCGGTGGCCTCGACATAGCGCGTCACCGGCCGCTGCACGGGCGTCGCCACGTCCACCTTGGGCGGGGGCGGAGCCACGTAGGCGTTCTTGTCCTCGCAGCCGGCGAGCGCGATCACGGCGGCCGTGGCGGCTAGCGCCCGTCCAACATGTCTCCACGCTCCATTGCGATGTGCGGGAGATGCGGGATTCGCGCGCGTCATTCGGTGGCCCCCGATTGCTGTCTGTCGGTGCGGCAGGCTACCAACAAATGTCCGGCCGTGGAACACCATAGCCATGGCGGTCGTCGGCCTTGCACTGCGAACGGCGATGTGGCCTTTGACAGGTTTGTCATGACAAACCGCTTTTCACCGCGCGCACGATCGACCAGAATTGTGTCAAAGGTCGTGTGGCGGAAGCGAAGCGGTCGGGACGACGAGAACAAGAAAACGCGAGGAGAACATGACATGTCCGCGTCCGTCCAATCGGCCCTCTCCGGTCTCGTTCTCGCAGCGGCGGTTGCCATGCCCGCGCTAGCCGATGGGCTGAAGGACGAGATCGCGCCGACCGGCAAGCTGCGGGTCGCGATCGCAATCAGCCCGCAGGCGGCGCATTCTGGTCGACCAGGACGGAAACCGGCTATGCCGGCGTGCCGGTGGACCTCGGCAAGGAGATGGCGGCCCAGCTCGGCGTTGGCGTCGAATATGTCGTGCACCAGAACTCCGGACAGATCACCGACGCGGCCAGCAAAGGCACCTGGGATGTCACCTGGCTGCCAAAGGACCCCGAGCGCGAGAGCAAGATGATGTTCGGGCCGATCTACGAGGTCGCGGACGCCACCTACATCGTCAAGGCTGGTTCGAACGTGACCAATTTTGCCTCGCTCGACCAGCCCGGCATCAAGGTCGCGGCCGTCAACGCCACCACCACCATGCGTGGCGCTGTCGCGCATCTCAAGAACGCTGAGGTCACCGGCTATCAGACCTATGACGAGATCTTCGGCCTCCTGAGGAGCGGCGAGATCGACGCCTTCGCGCTGTCGCGCGACCAGCTCAACAAGATGGCGCAGAAGATTCCCGGTACAAAGGTGCTGGACGAGACGTTCAAGAAGACGGTGACGGCCGTCGCGGTACCGCTCGGCCACAACCGGGCGCTGACCTTCGTCACCAAATTCATGAACGAGGCGACGATCAACGGCACCTTGCGCAAGGCCTATGACAACAATGGCCTGAAGGATTCTCCGATCCGCACCGAGTAGACGCCCGCTGTGGCGGACTCCTCACCATGAGGGTCGAGGAAGGCAGCTTCGGGCAAATCGCCCGTGTAGAAAATCTTGTCTGAACAACTGCGCAAAGTGTCTCTTGCGTCAAACTGACACAGCTCTGTCATCGCGCGCCATTAACGTTCCCGGGGTCGGCGTCAATCCTTCGGGGCAACACAACAATGAAATCCAGATTTCTGACGACGGCCGCGATTTTCGCGGCCGCGACGGCACTCGCATGCGCCATGCCTGTTCTCGCGGACGATTTCGGTCGGGACCGCGATCATGATCACGATCGTCACCGTCATCCGCATGACATCCACACCGAGACGCCGATCAAGCATCTCGTGATCATCTTCAACGAGAACCGCTCGTTCGACCATTATTTCGCGACCTATCCGAACGCGGCCAATCCGTCCGGCTCTATACCCTTCGTGCCGAAGCCGCACACGCCGAAGGTCAACAACCTCGTCACGGCGAACCTGCTGGTCAACAACCCGAACAACAGCCCGGCCAACGGCACCGGCGCGACGGATCCGTTCCGTCTCGACCGCACCCAGGCCAACACGCGCTCGCAGAACCATGCCTACACGCCCGAGCAGCAGGCGGTGGACAACGGCAAGGAAGACCTGTTCCCGAAATTCACCGGCCGCGGCACGGCCGGCGGCGCCGGCGCGTTCGGCACCAACGGCCAGGTGATGGGCTATTTCGACGGCAACACTGTCACGGCCTTCTGGAACTACGCCCAGCACTTCGCCATGAGCGACAATCACTGGACCGACACGTTCGGTCCGTCCACGCCCGGCATGCTGGAAGTGGTCTCCGGCCAGACCAACGGCGCGCAGAACGTCGTCGGCACCTCGTCCTCGATCGCCGACGGCCAGGGCGGCCTGACGCTGATCGGCGACACCGATCCTGCCTACGATTCCTGCTCGAGCACGACCAGCACCGTGCTGATGACCAGCAAGAACATCGGCGATCTGCTCAACGACGAGCGCATCAGCTGGGGCAGCTTCATGGGCGGCTTCGACCTGACGCTCAAGAACGCCAACGGCACCACCGGTTGCGGCCGCAGCACCTTCTCGAGCAACGTCAACGGCACCATCGTGGACTACAGTCCGCACCACGCCTTCTTCCAGTACTACAAGTCGACCGCCAACCCGACCCATGCGCGGCCGAGCTCGGTCCAGGCGATTGGCCATACCCACGACTTCAACGGCAAGGTTGATCCGGCCAACCACAACTACGATCTCGAGGACTTCTACGCCGCGGTGAAGGCCGGCAACTTCCCGGCCGTCTCCTACATCAAGATGCCGGCCTTCCAGGACGGTCACGCCGGCAATTCCGATCCGCTCGACGAGCAGGTGGGCAATGTCGAGCTGATCAACTTCCTCCAGAAGCAGCCGGAGTGGCGCGAGACCGCGGTCATCATCACCTATGACGACTCCGACGGCTGGTACGATCACCAATACGTCGCGCCGAAGAGCGCCTCCTACGATCCGACCGCCGACCAGGTCAACGGTCCGGGCCTGTGCGGTCTCGGCCCGCAGAAGCAGCCGGCGCCGAAGGGGCTTAGCGGCAAGCCGGTGAACGGCCGCTGCGGCCCGGGCACCCGCGTTCCCTTCATCGTGGTTTCGCCCTATGCGAGGACGAACTTCGTCAGCCACACCTACATCTCGCAGGCCTCGGTGGTGCGGTTCATCGAGGACAATTGGCTGCGCGGCCAGCGTCTCGGCGGCGGCTCGTTCGACGCCGGCGCCGGGTCGATCATGGACCTGTTCGACTTCGATCATGATCATCGCCACGATCTCCGGGTGGACGCGCTGTTCCTTGACCCGACCTCCGGCACTGTCATGACCAGCCCGCCGGACGAGCATCACCATCACTAAGACGCAAGGTCATATGAACAGCCGCACCATGTGGCTTTTCGGCGCCGGCCTGCTTTGTCTGGCCGGCGCCGTCCTTGCCGTCGCGACGCAGGGATTTGCGGAAGCAAATCCCGCGGGTGCGAATCCGAACCCGGTTCGTCTCATGCGTCCGCCGGCCGCTCCGCTCTCGGCGATGGCGCAGCTCGGCAGGGAGATTTTTTACGACGCCTCGCTGTCGTCCTCGGGCGCGCTGTCATGCGCGTCCTGTCACAGCCCGGATCACGCCTACGGTCCGCCCAATGACGGGCCGGTCATGCTCGGCGGCGCGACCTTGTCGCGCCCGGGCGCACGCGCGGTGCCGTCGCTGACCTATCTTGAGCGCCATCCGAATTTCAGCATCGGCCCCGACAAGGGTGACGACGACAACGTCGTCTACCTCGCGCAGATGGCGGCGCTCGGCCAGCAGGCGGCGCGCACGACCAAGACCGCGGGCGGTAGCGGCGCGTCGGCGAACATCGTGCCGCAGGGCGGCCTGTTCTGGGACGGCCGCGCCGACACGTTGCAGGACCAGGCGCTGTTTCCGCTGCTCGATCCCAACGAGATGGACGGCGGCAGCGCCGAGATCGTCGCGGACAAGCTGCGGCGTGCGCCCTACGCCAACCGCTTCGTCGAGCTGTTCGGCGCTGGTGTGCTGAAGAATCAGCGGCTGCTGATCGCGGAAGCGATGTTCGCGGTGGCGCGCTATCAGGTCGAGGAGCCGAGCTTCCATCCCTACACCAGCAAGTACGACTACTGGCTCGAGGGCAAGGCGCGGCTGTCCGAGAGCGAGCTGCGCGGGCTGCAAGCGTTCAACGATCCCGACAAGGCCAATTGTGCCGGCTGCCACACTTCGGCACCGACCCGCGACGGCCTGCCGCCGCTGTTCACCGATCACCAGTACGAGGCGCTCGGCGCGCCGCGCAAT
The DNA here is from genome assembly GCF_038965675.1 of Bradyrhizobium sp. B039. Lineage (NCBI taxonomy): Bacteria > Pseudomonadati > Pseudomonadota > Alphaproteobacteria > Hyphomicrobiales > Nitrobacteraceae > Bradyrhizobium > Bradyrhizobium sp. B039. Next base: position 7,003,106 of record NZ_CP152416.1, on the reverse strand, counting down.
GCCGCGCTCGTCAAGAATCGCGACCCCAATTATTTCGACCTCGGCGTCTGCGGCCCGCATCGCACCGACATGCCCGAGCAGACCCAATATTGCGGCATGTTCCTGACGCCGACGCTGCGCAACACCGCAGTGCGCCACGCCTTCTTCCACAACGGCGTCTTCCGCAGCCTCGAGCAGGTGCTCGACTTCTACAATTTTCGCGACACCAATCCGGAGAAGGTCTTTCCGCACGGCGCCGACGGCGCGGTGCGGAAATACGACGACCTGCCGCAAAAATATCACGCCAATGTCGACGTCACCGATCCGCCGTTCGACCGCCACCCCGGCGACAGACCGGCGATGACGGACCAGGAAGAGGCCGACATCATCGCGTTCCTGAAGACCCTGACGGACGGATACAAGCCGGAAAATTAGGGCGTGTGTGTATAAAAGCGGTCTGGGCGTGCGGGGGGCGCCGGCGCCACCAAGGCCTCGGCCGTGGTCGCCGCGGTTGAGCCAAAAGAGTCGGTTGTCGCCTGCATGAACACGCTGGCCGTTGCCACGGCGTGTCGCGGCTATATTCAAAAGAACTCGAGCGAAGGAAAGTGATTGACCAGTCTGTCCCAGAGCGAGAACGGTGGCCGTGGCTGCCTTTTGGCATCCCTGAGGGATAGACACCGCGGTGCCAGTCTCATCCCGTAATAAAGGTTCGCTCCGGAGACGCTCTGACCGCCCTGTATGCTGACAGTCGGATCGAAATTATTCTTTATCAGGTCTGTCGTTTGTTCCACGGAGCCCGCCGCTGAATTGTCGTAGGCCGCCACGTATTTCGTCGACGCCTTGAGGACCCGCTGTCCCTGGCAAACGTACTCGCCGTTTTCCAGATACCGTTTCACTTCCCGATCACAGGACTCGCGACGGAACAGCTCCTCAGCGATGATTGATAGGTCTTCAAGTGAGATCTCCAGCACTTGAACGTCATCGAGCTCCAGCTTTACAGCTTCCGCCAATTTTGCATCGGTATGTGACTGAATCGAACGCACGACTTTTGAGTCGAGCGAATATTGCGTCTTTCGTAGTTCGGAGGTGACTTGGGTTGCAGAAGATGACGTGCGGGTGACGCCAACCAGTCGCTCAGGCGAGACTTCGCATAGCATGTCGTAATCCTGGCCGTTCGGAGAGACATGATAGATGGAGCCTGGAGCGCGCAGGAGCACCGGCGGCGTTATCGGGTGAAAGCCGATAGCGGTGATTGCTTCGTTGAGTTTATTTGGGGGCGTGTGGTGACGTATCGCAGCCACGGATGCCAGTGGTGCGATGCTCACGATCGTCACTAATGCCCCCCACTTGATCAATGGGCGCATTGGAATTCTCCGCCGATTATCCGCAACAATAGTTTCCGCAGGGGCGCGCGCATGCGTTGGCCGAATCTGCCGGAATAGCCGTCGCGAATGCGGCGAGAGCAAAGATCAAAAGCAGTGCTGCGAACTTCATGACCTGTCCTCCTATGGGTTGACAGATGTTCGCTCGACTTGACGTCCGGAAACCCATGACGCCTTGGCGCCGGGAAGCGAGACATCTTCTCGCCAAGCTACGCGCGGCATGGGGCCGCCGATATGAACCAGCTCACACTCTATCTAGAATTGCGGCGGGTGATCTCGCCATTCTGCATGTCGTCGTTACCAAGGAACGACCGCTGTCGGTCACAAGACGATATCAAGATTATGAGTCTGCCCTAGCTCGTCATGCCCGCGTGCCACGCGGCGAGCACGTCCTTCTCGTCGTCGCTGGTGAGACCGATAACCGGCCCGTTGCCGGCGCGGAGCCAGTCGAACGTATCGCGCGCGGTGGCAGCCACCAGGCGCGAGGTCAATCCGGCCTCGCGTGCCGGCGAGGTGTCGCGCGTCATGAAGCCCGCGAAGTCGGGCAGGGGCAGCCACATCGGCAGTGATCGCGGACCTGCCCAGCGCCGTACGTCATGCGCTTCCAGGAAGGCGCGATCGACCCAGGTGAAGGTGCAGGCGGAGTTCAGCGCGGATGCACATTCGGTCAGGAATTCGCCGCGCGTGCGCACCGGTCCAATCCCGTCATAGATGCCGGTCAGGCGAACCTCGGCCGCATGCACGATCCATTGTGCGAGATCGCGCACGTCGATGAACTGGACGGCATCGTCAGGCGTTCCCGGCGCCAGCACCTCGCCGCCGCGCGCAAGCCGGGCCGGCCAGTAGGCGAAGCGTCCCGTCGGATCCTCCGGCCCGGCGATGAGGCCGGCCCGGCAGATGAAGGCATCAGTGCCGACGGCCTGCTCGCACGCGACCTTGGCGGCGCCATAAATGGCGTCGGTGCTGTGCTCGACGTCTTCGGTCATGGGCTCGCGCAGCGGCGCCCTGTCGGCGCGTTGTCCCGGTATGCGGTTGTCTGCGTAGACGCTGATCGTGGAGACGAAGGTCCAGTGCATGCCCGGCCGCTTCAGCGCCGCGACGGCGCGGCGAACCTGGCCGGGATGACGCGAGACGTCGACGACGGCATCGAACGCCTCACCCGCGAGCGGCGCGAGACCGTCCGCGACGTCGCGATCGATCCGGATCAGTCGGCTGCCTGCCGCGATCGGCCCGGCGAGACCGCGGGCGGCGCAGGTCACGTCGTGACCGTTGGCGCAGGCATGGGCCGCAATCGCGCGTCCGAGAAACTGGCTGCCGCCAAGGATGAGGATGCGCATGAAACTGCCCGTGCTGCTGATGAGATCACGAGCCTACTACGTCCGGTAGCGGTTACAACCGATGCCTCAGTGCGCCCTGATCTCCGCGTATTTCGCCATCGCCTTCTCGAACTTCCGGTTGAACAGCCACATCGCAGCGAGAATCTCGCGGAAGCTTGCCGAGCTGCGCGATCTGTCGGCCTGGCCGAACGCGAAGATGCTGTTGTTGCGCAAGTGCCTCATGATCGTGGGGCTCGACACCCGGTAGTTCAGGAGATCGCCCGATTTGAGCGCGGACCGCGTCGGGGTGGGAACGATCTGGATCAGCTCGAACAGCTTCATCTGGTCGATCGGGTCGGGCAGCGTCTTCACGATTCCCGGGATCTCCCGGAACAGATCCGCATGCGCGTTCATGAGACCGTTGCGGACATTGGTCCAGTGATTGAAACGATGATCGGTGCCGCGGGCGCGTGCCTCTTCCCTGTCGTCACGCGCGGCCAGCGCGGGATCGGCCGCCGCGATCTCGCTCTTGATAGACTCCCATTTCCTGCGGCCGTTGCGGTCCTCGGACGGGCCGGTCTGGAAGCTGCCCATATAGGTGTTCGAGCGCGCATTGCGGACGTTCTGCTTGCCGTTGGTCTCGGCAAAGAACAGCCCGAGGCTGATACGTCCCGCAGCTTCGGCGTGGCCAGGCGCAAGTCCCTTGGCGCGCGCGATAGCGACTGCGAGATCGACGACGTCCTTGAACGGCGTCGGCGAGTTCTGCGCGCTGGCGGGCGGCGCCTCCATGATCTCGAAGAGTCCAGCATATTCGTCGACCAGCGGCTCGATGTCGGCGTCGAAATAGGCCGGCGGAATCTCGAACTTGTTGGGCTTGCCGATCCGCGACGGCATGGCGTCGGTGAGATCCTTGTAAGCACTGATGACCGCGACGCGTGCCAGATAGAGCGCCTGTCCCGGCAGGTTCGGCAGCGGCTCCTTCGCCGCGATCTGTCGGCGCCGCTCGGCAAGGATGGATTTGAAATCGCCGAGCGCGCGATCGTAGGTGGCGAGCGCCTCCGATTGCCTCGCCGTGAGCGTTTGTGCCTGGCTCGCCGTGAACGTCGTGAGGATCAGCCCAAGCACCGCCAGGGCTGCGGCGGCGCGACATCGTCGTCCCATGGCGGGTTCCCGTGTGCCGGAGATTCGTCGATCATGGGATCGTAAACATCAAACGCGCGGACTGGCGAGTTGCAAATCCCGCTCAGCCCGGGTTCTCCGACCTTACGCTGTGGCCCGGTAGTCCGGCGCCGTCGCCAGGAACTTCGCATAGGCATCCGCATCCGGCGGCTGGAAGTGTCCTTTGAGCCCGCCGCGCTTCTGGTTCCTGGCGCCGATATCGGCCATCAGCTCGTCGAAATGGCGATAGTGATAGGGCGCGACGCACAAGCCGCCATAGACGCCGGCGGCCGGCCGCTCGACGCGCTTGAAGTGCAGCATCATCTCGATGTTGTCGCGCATCGCCTGCGCCGTCGGCTGGTTGGCGAGCTGGCCGTCGGCGTAGCGCACCAGCCAGTTGGCGGCGAGATCGGCGCAGAGCACGGTGCAGAACGAGGAGTTGAAGCCGACGAAGCCAAGCTCCGGCAGATCGGGGTTGGCGATCAGCCGGTAGAGCCGGTACTGACCGTCCGCGTCGACCAGTTTCTGCTGATAGGCCGCGGGCAGGAACGGCACGCCGAGCTTGTAGCCGATCGCGAGCACCGCGACGTCGGCGCCGACGCGCTCGCCGCCGCTCATCACGATGCTGTCGCCCTCGTAATGATCGAACGTGCCGAACACCGCCTTGATGCGACCGTCCGCGACCATCGGATAGAAGCCGGGCGTTGCGATCGGCACCGAGCAGTTGACGCCGTCCTCGATCCGCTCTTTCGGTACCATCTTGCACGGGCCAAGCTTGAGCTGCGCCTTCAACAGGCTCTCCAGCCCGCGCCAGTTCGCCCAGATCAGGGGCGCTGCGATGCGGTGTGCGAGCCGCGCCATCGCGCTGGCGCCCCAGCCCGGAAACATCTCCTCCTGCGCACGGATGTAGAGGATGCGCTTGAAGTTCACGAGGCCGCCGATGAAATAGGGGATCCGCCAGACCGGCTCGCGCATCACGATGGTGACTTCGCGTGCGCCTGATTTCACCGCGTTCACCGCGATGTCGGTCGCCGATTTCGAGCCGCCGAGCACGACGACGCGGCGTCCTTTCGCCAGCGTCGGATCGCTGTATTTCGACGAATGCAGGATCTGGCCGCCCTGCGCCAGAAAGCCGTCCTCGCCCGGGCAATGCAGCTCGCGCGGCTCGTTGAACTGCCCGATGCAGACCGCGACGAAATCGAAATCCTCGTTCGTCGCCGTGCCGTCCTTGTTGGTCAGCGCGAGCGTCCAGCCCGGCTTCCCGTCGGCGCGGCGCGCCATGCCGGCGACCTCGGTGTTGAGGCGCAGCATGCGGTCGAGGCCGAAGCTTTTGGCGTAGTCGGCGAGATAGGCGTGGACCTGCGGCCCGGTCGGCCATTCCGGATAGACGTCCGGCATGGCGCGATCGGTGTAGCGGTAGAGATCCTTCGGGCTCTGGGTCTGTACGTCAGGGTAGGAGCGCGCAGGCTCCCAGACGCCGCCGAGATCGCCACTGCGCTCGAGAATGGTGACGCGGTGGCCGCGGCTGGAGAATGCCTTTGCGGCGGCGAGACCGGAGACTCCGGCGCCGATCACGCAAACATGCTTGGGACTGACCATGGGATTGCTCGCAATCAGGGTGTTTCGCGCGCAAGCGGCCACGTTCGGCCGCAAGGTGCGGCCGGCGGGGCTGCAAGCTGATGAAAGGCGACGGGGAGGCGGCTGCCTCGAGCATGATCCGGAAAAGTGTGAAGCGGTGTTCCGAAAAGATCATGCTCAAACAACAACTAAAGCGCGACGATCGCGCTTTAGTCGTTGGCCTCGGGCGGCAGGAAGTCGACCTCGTGCAGTGCCGAGATGCGCACGACTTCGGCAGGGTCGGTCAGATTGTGGAGCTGGTTGAACAGCGCCTCGAGCTTCTGCATCGGCGAGACCCAGAACAGCGCTCGGCAGGGCTTGTCGGATTTGTTGAAATAGCCGTGCGGGATGCCGCGCGGCATGCGCACGAGGTCGCCGGCATGGGCTTTGACCCAGACGCCGTCGAGCTTGAGGTCGAGCGTGCCCTCCTGCACCAGGATAAACTCGTCCTGGGTCGGATGGATGTGCACCGGCACGAACTGGCCGGGATCGCTGTTGGTCTCGAACGCGAAGGTGGAGTCGGTGACGGCCTTGGGGAAATAGACCTGACCAAGGATGTTCCAGCTCTTGCCGCCATAGCCCGTGCCAACAGCGGTTATGCCCTTTTCGAGTGCAGTCATGGCTCGCTCCTCATGGATTCCGGCGAGGATGGAGCTTCGGCCGGCGACCGGCTGCCTGTCTATCCGCTAAACGAATCCGGATGGAGCTTTTGCCATGCAGCACGACGATTTTGCGACGCGGCCCTTTCCGCGTCCAGGGAACTATTATAGGCTTAAAGCAATTCCGTGACGCGAAGCGTGGTCGACGATGTCCGCAGCCGTGCTGGAAATGAGCGCAGGTGCGTCCGCAGCAGAACGGCTTGCGGACTTTGCCCGCGTCGCCACCGATGATGTCGATGAGGCGGCCGAGCAGATTGGACGCATCTTCTGTCCGCACGATCTCAAGCCGGCGCAGGCGCGGGCGGCCGGCTTCTCCGCCCGGCACAATTGCGCGGCGTTCGACGGCTTTTCCATCAACTACGTTACCTATGGCGGATCGGTAAGCATCGATCCCGGCTGCCTCGAGCGCTTCTTCCTGCTGCAGGTTCCGCTCACGGGCACCGCCCGCATTCGTGCCGGCGCCGGCGATTTCGATGCCGTACCGGACCGGACGGCGTCGCTGCTGTCGCCGACGATCCCGACCCGGATGATGTGGAGCGACTGTGCCCAAGTGATCCTGTTGCTTGACCGCCGCATGGTCGAGCAGCGCGCCGCGGCCTTGTCGGGGACGGTCGCGAGCACGGTCGAGTTCGATCCTGTGATCGACCTGGACGCGCCGTCGGGGGGGGCCTTGCGGACCAGCCTTGGCGGGCTGATGACGCTCGCCGAACGTCTTGGCCCCTCCGGCAGGCTTTCACCGGTCGCGACCGCCGATTGGCGGGAGGCGCTGCTCGATCACCTGCTCAATGGCCAGCGTCACGGCCTGTCGGATGCGATCCGGACGTTCTCGGGGCAAGCCGAGCGTCTGCCGCGTGCGCTTCGCGTCGCGCGGGACCGTCTTGCGGACAGTGCCGGCGAGGCGCTCGACCTTGCGCAGCTCGCCTGCGCCGCCGGGATCGGCATCCGCGCGCTCCAGCTCGGCTTCCGCCGTCATTTCGGGGTTTCGATCTCGGAGATGCTGCTCGACATGCGCCTCGCTGGTCTGCACGCCCGGCTCGCGCAGGCCCCGCCCGATGCCTCCATCACCGAGATCGCCTTCGATCTCGGCTTCACGCATCTCGGCCGCATGGCCGGCGCCTACCGTGAAAAATTTGGCGAGACGCCGTCGGCAACGCTGCGGCGAAGGATGAGCTAGCGCAGAGATCTACTTTCGCGACCGCGTCGTGCCGCTGTCTTCAGCTGCTTGCCTGCGCAAAAAGCCCTCGACATCGGCCTGCACCGAGTAGGGCGTCGGGATCGGGTCGCCCGCGGAATCGACGGCGGTGTCGAGAGAGCGGCGCAGCATGCGCGCGAGTTCGGCCTTGCGATAGGGTTTTGTCAGAAGCGGGGCGCCCTTCGTGGCGCGGCCCTGCGCGTGCATCGAGTCGTAGGCGTATCCGGAGGTGAACAGCACCCGCAGGGACGGCCGCGCGGCCACCATCTGCTCGGCGAGTTCGCGTCCGTTGATGCCGCCGGCCATCACGATGTCGGTGAACAGCAGGTCGAACGCCTTGCCCTCAGCGGCGATGGCGAGCGCTTCGGTCGCGTTGGCGGCGGGGATGACCTTGTAGCCGAGGCTCTCGAGCTGGACCGTGACGTATTGGCGGACGTCGCGATCGTCCTCGACGCAAAGGATGGTTTCGCGCCCGCCCACGACCTTGCGATCGTCATAGCCGGCGGGGCGCAGAGTGCTGGTCTCGGCCTTCGGCAGATAGATCGTGAATGTCGTGCCGCGGCCTTCCTCGGACGCGACCTTGATGCCGCCGCCGGATTGCTTGACGAAGCCGAACACCATGCTGAGCCCGAGCCCCGTGCCCTTGCCGACCTCCTTGGTCGAGAAGAACGGATCGAAGATCCGCTCCAGGATCGCCCGCCGGATGCCCGTGCCGGTGTCGGCGATCTCGATCTCGACATAGTCGCCGGCATAGCCGGCGCCGACCGCCACGGCCTCGCGCACGCCGAACACGACGTTGCGTGTGGTCAGGGTCAGCCTGCCGCCGTCCAGCATGGCGTCGCGGGCGTTGATCGCGAGGTTGAGCAGCGCCGAGCTCAGCTGGCCGCGGTCGACGAAGGCGAGCCAGACCTTGCTGTCGAGCTTTGTCACGATCTCGATCTTCTTGTCGAAGGTCGCCAGCAGCAGTTTGGCGAGCTCCTCGAGCAGTTCGTTGACGTCGATCTCCGTCGGCTGCAGCGCCTGCTTCCTTGCAAAGGACAGCAGGCTCGAGGTCAGCGCGGCGCCGCGATCGGCGGCCTCGCTGATCAGCTTGGTGATGGTTGCTAGCGGCGGATTGTCCTTTACGGCGTCGGCAAGGATCTCGATCGTGCCGGTGATCACGGTGAGCATGTTGTTGAATTCGTGCGCGATGCCGCCGGTGAGCTGCCCGACCGCCTCCATCTTCTGGGCCTGTATCAGCTGCTCCTCGGCGGCGCGCTTCTGGGTGATGTCCTTGACGAAACTGTTGATGATGGTGCGCCCGCCAAGCCGGAGGGCCGTGCCCGACGCCTCGACCAGGATCGCATCGCCGTTCCTGTGCAGCAGGCTCACCTCGAAGCGAATGCCGATTGGCGTATCCGACAGTTCCGGCAGCAGCCGCATCATGCGCTGCCTGAAGCCGGCGCGGAGCGGCTCGGCGACGAGGAGGTCGACGACGTCGGCGCCGATGGCCTCCTGCCGCGACCATCCGGTCAGGGCTTCGGCCTGAAAGCTCCATTCCACGACGATGCCGCGTTCGTCGGTCTGAATGAAGGCGTCGAGCGCGGTCTTGATGACGGCTTGCGTCATCTGTGCGCTCTCGGCGACGGCCTTCGCCCGATCGGCCAGTTGCGCGGCAGCCCGCTCGGCTTGCGACGTCTCGATCGCGCTCGTGCAGAGACGCGCGAGCAGCACCGCAACGACACCGCTCGCCATCAGGGCGATGAGCTGGGCCATGCCGAACCCGCGCGGGCCGGCGGTGCCGGTCATGGCATAGGAAGCGAGAAGGAGTGCGGCGGTCACGACGACCTGGGTGGCCATCGCAAATGTCACAACCCCCCTGAGTTTCATGGCCTCACACCCAAGACGCCAGCCGCGGACCGTACCGGCCCCGTCCTGTCGAGGAGTCCGCCATTATGTGAGCTACAGATTCCGTGCGTTTCCGTCGAGGGGCAATTTCAGGTGGCGCGGGACGGCCGGCCGTCCCGGAAACGAGGCCCGGCCTGCCTCGGGCTTCAACCCGCCGGCGAATCGGTCTGGCGCAATGTCGTCACCCAGATCACGCGCGCCGTCTGCTGGGTCGGGTTGTCGAACATGTGCGGCACGATGCTCGGGAAACGAAAACTGTCGCCGGCCTCGAGCACGTGGGCCTGGTTGTCGAGCCACAGCCGCAGGCTGCCGGACAGGATGTAGCCGGCCTTCTCGCCGGTGTGCTGCAGGAAGTCGGTGCCGGACGAGGCGCCGGGATTGAGCGTGAGCTCGTAGAGTTCGAGCTGGCCCTTGCCATCCGGGGTGAGCGCTTCCTTGACGACGCCGCTCGCGGTGAGGCGCAGCAGCCGACGGCTGTTCTTGCGCACGATGTAGCGCTGCACGTCGCCGGGATCGGTGGTCTCGAAGAAATAGGAGATCGGCACGTCGAGCGCGATGCTGAGCAGGCGCAGCGTGCGGATCGACGGCATGGCGCGCGCGCGTTCGAGCTGGCTGATCATGCCGTTCGACAGGCCGGTCTTGTTGGCGACGTCCTGGATCGAGAGGCCGGCGCGCTGACGCAGCAGCCGTACGGTTTCGCCGAGGCGCTGGTCGACCGCATCGTCGGCCTCGATCGTCGGAGCGTCCTTCGGACCGTTGGTATCGCCGCGACCATCCATGTCGCTCTCCCATGCATCATCTCAGCCTTGGACCGCATCGGTCCGAGGCTTCAGTCGGAGTGAAAAGGTCGCGCATACTAGCAATGCGATTGACAGCTGTATTTAGTCATGATGAACTTTTGATCGAAAAATTTAGAAGCACTAAAGCCCACTCCTGTCCCCTGCCGGGGTCTCGGGGCGCGGGAGACGGTGCCGTGTGCGACAACGGAGAGTGGGTCATGGCAAACGACACCGGCAGGTTCGGCGTTGGGGCAGTGCATCTCGGTAGTCCGAATCGCCGTCAATTCTTCCAGCTCGGGGCCGGCGCCGCGGCGGGATGGAGCCTCGCAGGCAATGCCTTCGCCCAGACCGAGCGCCCGACCAATCCGCCGGACAAGCCGCGCGGGCAGGTGATTGCGGCGCTGTCGCAGGAGCCGACCGTCTTCCATCCGCTGATGCCCGGCATCGAGGTCGATCAGGGCGTCTGGTGGCAGGTGTTCTCGCTGCTCTGGTACATCGATCCCGAGGGCAATTTCGTTCCCGATCTGGCGCGCGAGGTCCCGACCATCGAGAATGGCGGCCTGTCGGCCGACGGCCTGACCTGGAAGATCAAGCTGCGCAGCGACGTGAAGTGGCATGACGGCACGCCGTTCACGGCGGACGACGTGAAGTTCTCGCTCGAGCTGATCAACAATCCCGATTTCCGCGCGCGCAGCCGCGTCGGCCACAGCCTCGTGAAGGACATCAAGGTCGTCGCGGCGGACGAGATCCACTGGCGAATGGAAGCTCCCTATTCGCCCTATATGTCGATCCTGGGATCGCTGACCTTCATCGTGCCCAAGCACATCCTGGAGAAGGTGTCAGATCCGAACGCCTCGCCGTTCCACAATGCGCCTGTCGGCACCGGACCGTTCCGCTGGGGTGAGCGCGTGCCCGGCGACCACATCCTCCTGAATGCCCACACCGGCTATCACGGCAAGGGGCCGTACGTCGAACGCGTGGTGTTCAAGTACATCCCCGACCTCACCGTGCTCTACACCCAGTTCCGCACCGGCCAGGTCGACTACACCGGCCTGCAAGGCATCCTGCCGAACTTCGTGCAGGAGGCGAAGACGCTGAAGGGCCGCAAGATCTTCGTCTCGGCGACGTCCTCGGTGGAGCATATCGCGCCCAACCTGGATTTCGGTCCCTTCGCCGACCGCGCGGTGCGCGAGGCGCTCTATCTCGCCATCAACAAGCAGGCGATCATCGACGCGCTCTATTACGGCCTGCCGACGCAGACCGAGAGCTTCGTGCCGCAGCAGGCGTGGTCGTTCCAGAAGGGCCTGCCGCAGCACAAATACGATCCCGCCAAGGCCAATGCGCTGCTCGATGCGGCGGGATGGGTTCGCAGCTCCAGCGGCGTTCGCGAGAAGGGCGGCGTCAAGCTCGAATTCACCAACTCGACGACGTCAGGCAATGCGGTGCGCGAGCAGACCCAGCAGCTCCTGGTCCAGGACTGGCGCGCGATTGGTGCTGCGATGCGCGTCAACAACATGCCGGCGGCGGTGATCTGGGGCGACTTCTGGCAGCAGTCGAAGTTCAACTCGGTGTTGGTGTCGGTGAACTTCATGCTGGGCAGCGACCCCGACGTGACGCCGCGCTTCGGCTCCGGCGCCATTCCCGCCAAGGGCGGCCGCGGCTACAACACCTATCAGTACCAGAGCCCGGAGGCCGATCGTCTTCTCGCCGAAGGCGCCAAGCAGTTCGATCTGTCGCAGCGCAAGACCACCTATGGCGATCTGCAAAAGCTGATCCGCAACGACCTCGCGATCCTGCCGATGTTCCAGGGCTTCATCGCCGAAGGCGTGAAGGAAGGGCTGCAGGGTTTCCGTCCCAACATCAACACCTCCATCAATTGCTGGAACATCCGCGAATGGTACTGGGCCTGATGGATCCGGCTCGCTGGATCGGCTGAGATGGCCCGTTATGTCGTCAATCGCCTGGCGCAGGCGATCATGCTGCTTGTGATCGTCTCGGCGATCGGCTTCGCCCTGCTGCATCTGGCGCCGGGCGGTCCGCTCTCGCAATTTGCCGCCTCCGCGCAGATGACGCAGGAGGATCTCGACCGCGTCACCAGGCAGCTCGGCCTCGATCGGCCGCTGCCGATCCAGTATCTCGACTGGTTCGGCCGCATGCTTAAGGGCGATTGGGGCAAGTCCTACCGCGACGGCGAGGCGGTGCTGTCGGTGATCTCCTCGCATCTCGGCGCCACGCTGGAGCTGATGGCGACGGCGACGATCATTGCGGTGCTGCTCGGCTGCTGGATCGGTATCCTTGGCGCGCTGCGCCGCTACTCGCTGTTCGACACGCTCGCAACTGTCGGCGCCATGATCGCGCTGTCGATCCCGACCTTCTGGTTCGGCCTCGTCACCATCTACGTGTTCTCGGTGAAGCTCGGCTGGCTGCCGGCCGGCAACCGCGAGACCGTCGGCGACGGCTCCTTCCTCGACCTGCTGCATCATCTGATCGCGCCGGCCCTGGTGCTGGCGCTGGTCGAGACTGCGATGTGGGGCCGCTTCATGCGCTCCTCGATGCTCGAGGTCATCAACCAGGATTACATCCGTACCGCACGCGCCAAGGGCATGCCGGAATGGCGGATCCTCACCGTGCACGCGCTTCGCAATGCGCTGCTGCCGATGATCACGGTGGCCGGCCTCCAGTTTCCGACGCTGCTCGGCGGCGCGCTGGTCGCCGAGACCGTGTTCACCTGGCCCGGCATGGGACGGCTGTTTCTCGATTCCATCGGCTATCGCGACTATCCCGTGGTGATGGGCATCCTGATGTTTTCGGCGACCATGGTGCTGATCGGCTCGCTGCTCGCCGACATCTTCTATGCCGTCGTCGATCCGCGCATCCGGGTGGGCTAGCGATGACGAGCGCGGTTCTCTCCACCGACCAGCTCGCGCCCGGCCAGGCCGCCTGGCGGCGATTCCGCCGGCACCGGCTCGCGCTTGCGGGCGCCGTGATCATCCTCGTTCTCGTCCTCGGCTCTGCGTTGGGTCCTTACCTGCTGCCGTTCGACGACACCTATATCGACATCATGAAGCGGTTCGCGCCGCCGCTCTCGGGCGCACACATCCTCGGCACCGACGAGCTCGGCCGCGACGTGCTGGCGCGGCTGATGATGGGCGGACGGGTGTCGCTCTCGATCGGCATCGTCGCGATGGTGATCGCCATGGCGGTCGGCATCGCCGTCGGCGCCTTCGCCGGCTTCTATGGTGGTGTGGTCGGTGCGGTCCTGATGCGGCTCGTCGACGCCGTGCTGTGCTTTCCGACCATCTTCCTGCTGCTTGCGCTCGCCGCGCTGACCGAGCCCGGCCTCGTCACCACCACCGTGCTGATCGCGGCGACCGCCTGGATGAGCGTTGCCCGCGTCGTCGAGGCCCAGGTTCGTTCGCTCAGGGAGCGCGAGTTCGCGGTCGCCGCCGTCGCGTTCGGCTCGTCGAACCTGCGGATCATGTTCCGCGAGCTCGTACCCAACGCGATCGCGCCGATCGTGGTCGCGGCGACGCTGAACGTCGCCAAGGCGATCCTGCTCGAATCCTATGTCAGCTATCTCGGCTACGGCATCCAGCCGCCGGCCGCGAGCTGGGGCAACATGCTCAACAACGCGCAGATCTATCTCACCAGCGCGCCGTGGCTCGCCATTGCGCCGGGCCTCGCCATCACGCTCGCGGTCACGAGCTTCAACTTCCTCGGCGACGGCCTGCGTGACGCGCTCGATCCCAGGATGAATATCCCATGACGAGCAAGAGCTCGATCGAACTGAAGTCCAGGAGTGTCCGATGTCCCCGCCGCTCAACCGTATAAATAGCGACGAACGCCTGCCGGCGCAGGCCGACGTCGTCGTCATCGGCGGCGGCGTCATCGGCGTCTCGGCGGCCTATCATCTGGCGAAGAAGGGGCTTTCCGTCGCGCTCGTCGAGAAGGGGCATGTCGGCGGCGAACAGTCGAGCCGCAATTGGGGCTGGTGCCGCCAGCAGGGCCGCGCGCGTGAGGAGATTCCGCTGGCGCGCGAGGCGCTGCGGCTGTGGGAGGACATGCAGAACGACGCCGGCGTCGATGCCGGCTTCCGCCGCACCGGCGTCTTGTTCCTGACCAAGAGCAAGGACGAGCTCGCCGGCTGGGAACGCTGGGCCGCGATCGCGCGCGAGCAGCAGGTACACTCCACCGTCCTGACGCCGGCGGAGGTCGCCGAGCGCATGCCAGGCAATGCCGACAAATGGGTCGGCGGCCTGCACACGCCGAGCGACGGCCGCGCCGAGCCGTCGATGGCCGTGCCCGCGCTTGCGACTGCCGCGCGAAAGCACGGCGTTACGATCCACCAGGGCTGCGCCGCGCGCGGGCTGGAGACGACCGGCGGGCGGGTCAGCGCCGTCGTCACCGAGAAGGGCACCATCCGCGCGCAATCCGTGCTGCTGTCGGGCGGGGCATGGTCGTCGCTGTTCTGCCGCCGTCACGGCATCGAGCTGCCGATCGGCCTCGTCAACGCCACCGCATGCCGCACCACACCCGCGCCGGAGATTACCTCAGGGGCGCTCGGCACCGACTTCTACTGCATCCGCCGCCGCCTCGACGGCGGCTTCACGCTGGCGCTGCGCAACCGCGGCACGGTGGAGCTGTCGCCCGATCTATTCCGTTACGCCCGCACCTTCTGGCCGACCTATCTGCATCGCCGCAACGGACTGAAGATGTCGTTCGGCAAGTCGTTCTTCGACCAGCTCATGCGCGGCACCAGCTGGAGCCTCGACAAGCCCTCGCCGTTCGAGACCGAGCGGGTGCGCGATCCCGCGCCCGACATGTCGCTGGTCAATGCGGCGCTCGCATCGCTGATCAAGTCCAATCCCGAGTTGAAGGACATCGAGATCGCGGAAGCCTGGGGCGGCACGATCGACTGCACGCCCGATACGATCCCGGTGATCTCGCCGGTCGATGCGCTGCCGGGCTTCTTCCTCGCCACCGGCTTCTCCGGCCACGGCTTCGGCATCGGCCCTGCGGCCGGCAAGCTCGCCGCCGACATCGTGACCGGCTCGACGCCGCTGGTCGATCCTGAGCCCTACAGCCACAAGCGCATGATCGACGGCCGCCGGCTCGCGCCGGTCAGCCCGTTCTGAGGGCCTTGGCCGCATGACGGTTCTCTACAAGGCCAACATGGTGCGCGGCGCGGAGTGGGCGCGCTTCTTCGCGGAGCGCGCGCCGCATCTGCCGTTCCGGCTCTGGCCCGACATCGGCGATCCCGCCGAGGTGCGCTATCTCGTGGCGTGGGTGCCGCCTGATAACATTGCGGCGACCTTTCCAAACCTCGAGCTGGTCTTCTCGGTCGGCGCCGGCGTCGACCAGTTCGACGCCAGCAAACTTCCACCGCACATCCCGCTGGTGCGCATGCTGGAGCCCGGCATTGCCGAGACCATGGTGGAATACGTCACCATGGCCGTGCTCGCCCTGCATCGCGATCTCCTGCACTTCATCGCCCAGCAGAAGGAACAGGTCTGGCGCGAGATCCGGATCACGCCGGCGAAGCGGCGGCGTGTCGGCGTGATGGGGCTCGGCCAGCTCGGCCAGGCCGTGCTCGAACGCCTCAAGGCGTTCGGCTTCCCGCGTCTCGGCTGGAATCGCTCGCCGCGCGAGATCGAGGGCGTTATCTGCCATGCGGGCATGGACGCCTTGCCCGACTTCCTTGCGCAGACCGACATTCTCGTCTGCCTGCTGCCTCTGACCGATGAGACAAGCGGGATACTGAACGCGGACCTGTTCGCGCGCCTGCCGCGCGGCGCCTCCCTGGTCAATGTCGGGCGTGGCCCGCATCTCGTCGAGGCCGATGTCCTCGCGGCGCTCGACAGCGGCGCACTCTCGGGGGCTGTCCTCGACGTCACCGATCCCGAGCCGCTGCCGGCGGGCCATCCATTCTGGAGCCATCCGCGCATCTTGCTGACGCCGCACAACGCCAGCATGACCACGCCGGATACGGCCGTCGACTACGTGCTCGACGTCATCGCACGTCACCGTCGCGGCGAGGATCTGCCGGGGCGTGTCGATCGTACGCGCGGCTACTAGGACACTCGCATGAGCATCGGCGCCAGCAGATCTGACCAAGTCATTGCCGAAGCGCAGGGGCCGGTGCTGTCGGTCGCGGGCTTGACCACGTCCTTCACGCGCGAGCGGCAATGGATCCCTGTCGTCCGCAACGTGTCGTTCGACGTCGCGCCGCGCGAAACCGTGGCGATCGTCGGCGAGTCCGGTTCGGGCAAGAGTGTCACTGCGCTGTCGATCATGCGGCTCATTCCGAAGGAGAGCGGGCGGATCGAAGGGCGCGTCACGCTCGCCGGCCGCGATCTCCTCGCGCTGCCCGAAGCGAGCATGAAGGACATCCGCGGCAACGACGTTGCCATGATCTTCCAGGAGCCGATGACGAGCCTCAATCCGGTGCTCACCATCGGCTTCCAGATTGCGGAAGCGCTGATCCAGCATCGCGGCATGTCGCGGGCGGCGGCCGAGGCCGAGACCGTCCGGCTGCTCGATCGCGTCCGCATCCCCGCCGCGAAATCTCGCTTCCACGAGCATCCGCACCGCTTCTCCGGCGGTATGCGCCAGCGCGTGATGATCGCGATGGCGCTGGCCTGCAAGCCGAAACTCCTGATCGCCGACGAGCCGACCACCGCGCTCGACGTCACGATCCAGGCCCAGATCCTGGAGCTCCTGAAGGAGCTCCAGCAGGAAGAGGGGATGTCGATCCTCTTCATCACCCACGACATGGGCGTGGTCGCCGAGATCGCGGACCGCACGGTCGTGATGTATGGTGGGCAGGCGGTGGAGACCGATGCGACATCGCGCATCTTCGCTGCGCCCTCGCATCCCTACACCCGCGCGCTGCTCGCGGCGGTGCCTCGCCTCGGCTCGATGGACGGGCGTCCGCGGCCGATGCGGTTTCCGATTGTCGACAAGGTCACCGGCACCTCGGATGAGCCGACCGAGACACCGGATACGGTCTCGACTGCCGAGCGCCCGCTGCTCGAAGTCTCGAACCTCACCACGCGCTTTCCGATCCGCTCGGGCCTGTTCGGCAAGGTCTCCGGCCGCGTCCACGCGGTCGAGAACGTCTCCTTCACCTTGCACGCCGGCGAGACGCTGGCGCTGGTCGGCGAATCCGGCTGCGGCAAGTCGACGACCGGCCGCTCGATCCTCAAGCTGCTCGAGCCGGACAGCGGGACGGTTCTGCTCGACGGCCAGGATGTGCTGGCGATGAACGGCCGCACCTTGCGCGACTTCCGCAAGCAGATGCAGATCGTGTTTCAGGATCCGTTCGCGAGCCTCAATCCGCGCATGTCGGTGGGCACGGCGATCGCAGCGCCGCTGCTGGCCAACGGCCTCGCCACCGCTGCGCAGGGGCGCGACAAGGTCGCCGACCTGCTCGTGCGCGTCGGCCTGACCGCCGACATGGCCGCGCGCTTCCCGCACGAATTCTCCGGCGGCCAGCGCCAGCGCATCTGCATTGCGCGGGCGCTCGCGCTCGGGCCGAAGCTGATCGTCGCGGACGAGGCGGTTTCGGCGCTCGACGTCTCGGTGAAGGCGCAGGTCGTCAACCTGATGCTCGACCTTCAGGCCAGCATGGGCCTTGCCTACCTCTTCATTTCCCACGACATCGCGGTGGTCGAGCGCATGAGCCACCGGGTCGCGGTGATGTATCTCGGCGAGATCGTCGAGATCGGCCCGCGCGCAGATTTGTTCGGCAATCCGCAGCATCCCTATACGAAGAAGCTGATGGCCGCCGTGCCGGTCCCCGATCCCGCGCGCCGCGGCACCAGGCGCGAGGCCTCCAACGACGAGATCAGGAGCCCGGTGCGCGCGCCGGACTACCAGCCGCCGGTGCGGCAATATCGCGAGGTCTCGCCTGGTCACGTCGTCCAGGTGTGGGGCGAGGAGTGGTCGGCCTGAGGCGCGCAGGATGCGGTACGTTTCCGATGACGTGACCGAACGCATGAGTTGACGTGTACGAAGCAGGCAAGTGTAGATAGGTTTGATGTCGGCGAAAGCGCCGGGCAGATGCAGACTCGTCCTCCGGAAATCGTGACCGGATCGAGCGACAGGGAGCTGCGGAATGTGAACGATCTCATATTCCATCACACTCTTCTCGAGCTACCAATTCCGCAAGAAATTGCCGCACCCGAAGCTAACTGACAGACACGGGTGAGATGCAATGCCTGCGAAGCCGCGTGCTCGCAGCTTTGGATTGGCTCTCGTCTTGCTCGCGAGCAAGCCAGCCCCATCACTCAGCACAGATTTTTCAGAAATTGGAATCAGGGGAATCGCAAGACGCGTCCACGAGGCTGCCTCTATTCGGGGTCGGCCGGTAGGCTGCTACTTACCCAAGAAGGAGCTCACCAATGAAGCTAGGCGATGCAGTTTCCAGTGCAGTGTCCGAAACGAGGCAAGCCGGCAATCTTCGGATCGCTCGTTCCAGCCTGATCAAATCGGCCCATCTTCTTGAAAGAATTGGGCTCGCAGCCGTTGGCGCCTCTTGCGGCCTCTATGTGGGCGCGACCCTGTTGCGTCAGAGAGACGGACTGTTTGAAAGCGGCTGGATTGTGCTGATGACCACGCTCTACGGAGCTCTCAGCTATTATGTTGGAATCGATTTGTCTCGCAGTGTCGCTCGGAAGTCGATCTCGAGCCTCTCGGAAGAATACACCGGTTCCGAGGCGGTTGAGATCATGAGTGCGGCCGGAACGTTCGTCGCCGCCATTGCCGCAACCCTGTCAGTCAGCATCCTTGTCCTTGATCAAAATCTCCCCAACGGCCTGATAGGCTTTGTTGCCGGCTGTTGGGTGGTTGGCTCTTCGCTTCAAGTTGCGGCGGGCACGATGGCTCGCAGCTACGAAGCGTCGATGGACAAGGAATGAAGGACTGCGCTCACGGAAAGCGTCTGCCAGGCGTGGTGAGGCGGGCACGAGCCGCAGTGTTGGAGGGGGCCTCAGGTACGGGGTGAGTAGCCACGACTCATTGCAACCTCCGTCGTTCAACGCTGCGTGCTGACGATTCTTGGTAGCGCTGCCGTTCGCATCGGGCAATGCCGCTGCTTGGAAGCCCTATCAGTACTGAGCAACCTGAGTTTATCGCGCAACAAACAAGACGTGCCATCATGACGATGTTGGGATATCGTCCCCGCGCCGTGGTCCAAAATTCTGCTAACCGCCAACCACAGGATCGGTGGAGCCAATGCAGATTGCGGAGTGGCTCGAGAAGCTGGGACTTGGGCAGTACGCAGAGCGTTTTGTCCAAAATGGCGTCGACATGGGCGTCCTTCCCGAGCTGATGGACGAGGACTTCGATAAGCTCGGAGTCCTGCTCGGCCATCGCCGTAAAATGCTGCGTGCTATTGCCGACCTCGATCCCGCCGCGTTGATCGCATCGCCGGCTCCTCCTCACGACGCCGAGCGGCGCCACCTCACCGTCATGTTTTGCGATCTGGTCGGCTCGACTGCACTCTCGGCGCGTCTCGATCCCGAGGATATGTGGGAAGTGATCCGGGCCTATCGCGCTGCCTGCGCGAGGGTCATTTCCGCCTATGACGGCAGCATAGCGAGGTTCGTCGGCGACGGAATACTCGTCTATTTCGGCTATCCGCGCGCCCACGAGGATGACGCGGAGCGCGCAGTGCGCGCGGGCCTCGACGCCATCTCTGCGATGCGACAGCTCAAGACGAGCGGCGACGAACGGGTTGAGTTGCGGATCGCAATCGCGACCGGGCTTGTGGTGGTCGGCGACCTCATCAGCGGAGATGCGTCAGAGGAGAGCGCAACGGTCGGCGATACACCAAACCTCGCTGCCCGGCTCCAGAGCCTGGCGGAGCCGGGAGCGGTCGTCGTTGCCTCGTCGACGCGCCGGCTGCTCGGTGATCTCTTCACTTTTCGTAACCTCGGCCGCCGCGAGGTCAAGGGGATATCCGAACCCATCGCGGTCTGGGCGGTCGAGGGAGCGCCCGCATCGGAAAGTCGCTTCGAGGCGGTCCACGCGGCGCGCTCGATCGGCTTTGTCGGCCGCAAGGAGGAGATCGAACTCACGCTCTCGCGCCAGCGGTTGGCATGGCAGGGGCAAGGGCAGATGGTGCTGATTTCCGGCGAAGCCGGCATCGGCAAGTCGCGCATGGTTGCAATGCTGTCCGAAAGCCCCGTGTTGGGGGCGCACCGCCGCGTGCGATATCAGTGCTCACCGTACCACACCAACAGTGCGCTTCATCCCTTTGTCGCGCAACTCGAGCGCGCTGCCGGCATTTGCTCGCACGACACGCCCGGGCAAAAGCTCGACAAGCTCGAGGCGATGCTGGCGCTTGGAACGCAGCAGGTTGCCCGGGCGACAGCGCTCATTGCGGCACTGCTTTCGATCCCAACCGGCGACCGTTATCCGCCGCTCGGTCTGAGCCCGGCGCAGCTGCGGCGACAGACCTTTGCCACCCTTCTCGATCAGCTTGAGGGATTGGCGCGAGAGCAGCCCCTGCTGATCATCTGCGAGGATATGCATTGGGCCGATGCCACGACACTTGAACTGTTCGATCTCACGGTCGACCGGATCAGGCGACTGCCGATACTCGTGCTCATGACGTCGCGGCCGGAGTTCGAGCCCTCCTGGTCGGGCCTTGCCAACGTCACTCTGTTACGGCTCGACCGGCTCGATCGGCAGGACACGCGGGCGCTGGTCGAGCAGGTGACTGTCGGTCGCCAGCTGCCACGCGAGATGATGAAGCAGATCATCGACAGGACGGATGGCGTCCCGCTATTCGTCGAGGAATTGACCAAGATGGTGCTGGAGTCCGGATGGCTCGTCGAAGGTGCCGGGCGCTATCGCCTCGAAAGTCCGCTCCCGCCGCTCGCTATTCCCGCGACGCTGCAGGATTCGCTGATGGCGCGGCTCGACCGGCTGGCTCCGGTCAAGGAGGTGGCGCAGATTGGCGCCGCCATCGGCCGCGACTTCTCGTACGCGCTGCTGAGATATGTGGCGGGACGCGATGATCTGACGCTGAGCGCTGCTTTAGGGCAACTCGAGGAGGCCGAACTGCTGGTGTGTCGCGGGGCTCCGCCCGAGGCAAACTACAGTTTCAAGCACGCTCTCGTTCAGGAGGCGGCCTACGAGAGCCTGCTCAAGAGCAAACGGCAGGTGCTTCACACGCGCATCGGCGATGTCCTGCGCGAAAAGTTTCCAGTCGTCGCCGAGACTGAGCCGGAAGTTCTGGCACACCACTTCACCGAGGCTGGGCTGAACGAGGTCGCCCTCGAGTGGTGGCGCAAGGCGGGCCAGCAGGCGCTGAAACGCTCGGCCTATTCCGAGGCAATTGCGCATCTCGGCAAGGCGATTGCCATCGCCGATGAGTTGCCTGACGAGCCTCGCCGGATGATGAGCAGGCTGCATCTTCAAATCGCATATGGCCGCGCGTTAAGGGGCGGCCTCGGGCACAGCGCCCCCGAAACGGTAGCCGCATGGACGCGCGCCCGGCAGTTCGCTGCCGACATCAATGATCCGGTGGAACTTGCGCCGATCCATTCGGGCCTCTTCAATGCCTGTCTGACACACGGCGAACTTGCTCCAATGCGGGAACTGGCCGACGCCATCATGAGTGCCGCGGAGCGACGACCGGACGCGCCGGTGGCCGCCGTCGTTGCGCATTGGACAGGCGGCGTCACCTGCTGGTTCGGGGGCGACTATTTGAACGCGAGAACGCATCTCGAGCGGGCACTGGCGATCTATGGTGCCGAGCCGGATCCCGCGACGTTCAGGCCCTCGGCGCTGGATCTGCCGTTCGTGATCATGAGGTTTCTTGCTCTGGTGCTTTGGCCGCTTGGCAGCATCGCTCGCGCGCGCCGGCTCGCAGCCGAAGCGGTGAGCGCTTCGGGAGAACAACGGGCGCTGTCCCGGGCCAATGCGCTTGTTCATCGGGCCGTGTTCGACGGACTGTGCGGGGGCATGTTGCAGCAGACGGATACCATCCTGGCGCTCGGTCTCGCGCGCGACCACACGATGCCGCTGTATGTGGCCGCCGGTACCTATCTGAATGGCCTCGCCAAGTGGCGTGCCGGCGACCGGATGGCCGGACTGACGGAAATGCGTCGCGGATGGACCATGCTGCGCGAGAATGACTGCTACCTCTGTGAACCGTTTTGGGGGATGCAGGTCGCGATGGCCGACGCAGAGGTGGGCCAACTCGAAACCGGGCTGGAGATCTTGAGCGAATTGATCGCATGGGCGGGACAATCCGGTCAGCATTGGCTTGATGCCGAGCTGCATCGCGTCCAGGGCGAGCTTTTGTCGCGACATGACCCTCCGGACGATTCCGGGGCCGAAAATGCCTTCAACCGGGCGCTGGAAATCGCACGCCACCAACAGGCGAAGACTTTCGAGCTGCGCAGCGCCATTGGACTTGCGCGCCTGCACAAGACAAATGGCCGAGCGGGCGCGGTTTTCGAACTGCTCACTCCCGTCCTCGCCGAATTCGAGGCGGAACGAAATCTTCCCGAAATCGGGGAAGCGGAGACGCTGCTTAGGAATGGGCGTTAGACGCGCCGCCATTCGATCGGCGCAACCGGCGCGCCGACTTCAAGCCGGAATAGGTCGGCATCCTGGTCTTCGATTCGGGGAGCCGTAGTCTTCCGGTTTTGACACAGCTTAACCTAATGTGGTGAAAGCTAAATACGCTTCTCTTGGTTGTGAGCGCGAGTCTGCTGCTGCGGCGATCCCGATCTCGGCTAGCACCAATGTTGTCGGATTGCTCAGTGCCTCAAGGCGCAGACTCCATCCCAGGGCCGGGCCATGCGGCGATTGGCTTGCCTTCGCTGGGGCAGGCGCAGCGACCAAAGCCCATTGGAGATCCAGTCGTGGTTCGCTTGCATGTCGAACGTTTCATTCGCAGCCGGATTGTTCGCCGATCCTTGGCGCTCGGGATCATCGCTCTGAGCGGATGGACCCTGTTGCCGTATGTGACCTACCGAATCGCTCCCTCCGCCTATGTCAATGCCGAGCTCATGCGGGTGACTGCACCGATGGCGGGTCAGCTCTCGTCAGATCTTCCACGCAAGGGTGAATATTTCCAGCGCACCCGGGTGGTGCCGCTGGTCGAGGCGCGTTCGCCGGATCGCCGGCACCTCATGGACCTTGATCAGCAGCTCGCCATGTCCACCAAACGCGCCGAGCTCGCACGTCGGCAACTGGAGGAAATCGCCGAGCTCGATCGCAAGCTCGGCGAGCGCAGCGAGGACTATCGTTTGGGGATGGTGGAGCGCCTGAGCCACGAGATCGGCGAAACGGAAGCTGAAAAAGGCGGCTGTCTCGCCGAGGCGCGGCAGCGGAACGATGTCGCGGGCCGGATGGAGAGGCTCGTGAAGCTCGGCATCAGTTCGCAGATCCGCTCCGGTGAGGCCCAGGCCTCGCAGGAGGCAACCGCAACGCGGTGCCAGATGGCCGATGAACGCCTGCAGCGCCTCAAGACCGAGATGGGGGCGGTCGAGAAGGGCATCTATCTTCGTGGCGATGCCAATGACGTGCCGTATTCTCAGCAGCAGCGCGAGCGGCTTGTCCTCCGCCGCCAGGAGCTCGAGACGGACCTGTTGCAGAACAGCTCACGTGCCGCGCAGCTGGCCGCGGAGATCGCAGAGGAACGCACTCGACTTGATCGTCTCGATCACTACGATCTGTCCTTGCCCGCAGCCCATGTGGTCTGGTCGGTCGCGGCCAGCCCGGGCTCGATGGTCACGGAAGGGCAATCGGTCTTCGATTTTGCGGATTGCGAGCGCCGGTTCATCGTTGTTGAACTCCCCGAGCGTGATTTCGAGAAGATTAAGGCCGGAGATGCGGCTACCGTCCGCCTGATTGGGAGCCGCGAATGGAAGACCGGCCAGATCCGGCAAGTCCGCGGATCGGCAGCCTACGGCGATGATCGGCTGCTTGCGGCTCGGGTGCCGCGGCCTGATCCGGGCAACATCACCGTAGAGATATCGCTTCCGCCCAATGAGACGTCGGCCGATCGCAACGGCTCCTGCGATATCGGACGGTTGGCTGAGGTGCGCTTCGAGCGCAGCGCCGACGGCCTGCTACGATTGGTCAGCTCGAAGTTGAAATGGCTGACCGCTCGCCTGGAGCTCGACCAGTCGTCCCTGTAAGCGAGATGTTCCATGCAGGCCATGACTCTGCCGCTCTCTCAGCTGTTCGCGCCGATGCTGGGCATCTTTGCGGCGATGTACCTGTTGGCGCCGACCTTTCCAGTCGCGCGCCCTTGGGCGCGAGTCGCGGTCTTTGTCGTGGTTTGGCTCGTGGTCGCCCGCTATCTCGAATGGCGTATTTGCACCACCGTGCTGCCGGCAAGCGGGAGCTGGTATCAGGTCGGCTGGATCTGGCTCTGTCTGTTCGTCGAGCTTCTGACCTTCACAGATCAGTTCATTCTCTATCTGACTTTCCTTCGCAGGACCGATCGCCGCAGCGAAGCAGATCAGCACGAGCGTCGGCTTCGCAGCCTGCCGGATGACGAGTTGCCCTCGGTCGACGTCTTTATTCCGACCTATGACGAGCCATTCGAGGTGCTGGAAAAGACGATCACGGGCGCGCTGTGCCTGGGCTATCCAAATTTCCAGGTCTGGGTCTTGGATGATGGTCGCAGGCCTTGGCTCAGGGAACTCTGCAAGCAAAAGGGCGCCGGCTATCTCACGCGCGCCGACAACTTGAATGCCAAGGCCGGCAATATCAATCATGCCCTGACGAAGACGAGCGGCGAATTCTTCGCGATCTTTGATGCGGACTTCGTGCCGCAGCGCAATTTCCTGATGCGCACGATGGGCTTCTTCGCCGATCCAAAGATCGGAATCGTTCAGATCCCGCACACCTTCTACAATGAGGACCCGATGCAGGCGAATCTCGGCCTGCACAGGGGACTGCCGGACGAGCAACGGTTCTTCTTCGATTCCATCATGCCGGCGCGCGACGGCTGGGATGGTGCCTTTTGTTGTGGTTCCAACTCCGTCACGCGTCGCGCAGCACTCCGCGCGGTGGGCGATGCCTTGCCGACCCAGTCCATTACGGAAGACATGTTGTTGACGCTGGTCCTGCTGCGCAAGGGGTACGTTACTCGCTATCTACGCGAGCCGCTGGCGATTGGATTGGCGCCGGAAAGCCTTGACGCCTTTTTCGTGCAGCGGCAACGCTGGGCGCGTGGCGCGATCCAGACGCTGTATCTCGCCGACGGCCCGCTCGGCCCCGGACTGGGCTTGATGCATCGGCTCCTCTTCTTTCCGACGCATTGGCTCTCAATGGGCCTGCGGGCGCTCGCGGTCGTGTTGGTTCCGATCGTGTTCATGTGGACTGGGCTAGCGCCTGTCGTCGACGTCACTCCTGAGTCCGTCTTCTATTACTTGTTCCCCGCGATCCTGGCGCTTAACGGCGGCATCTCCTGGTTCGCGCCGCACGAGCACTTTCCGCTCGCCGCTCAGGTATCGGCGACTATCCAGAGCTTCAAGATCTTGCCAACGGTGCTCGGGACTCTCGTCAAGCCGACGGGGCATGCGTTCAGGGTAACGCCCAAGGGCGCAGCCGCGCGACGCGCAAGCTACGCCGCGGAGATATTCTGGCCATCGGCGGGTCTGATGGCGTTGACGGTCGTCGGCGTGGTTCTCAACACCATCCCGGAATGGCGGATCATCGATCATCCGGGCGCTTTACCGATGGTCGCCTTCTGGTCGGTCGTGAACATCGTCGTGCTCTTCTTCGTCTGCATGACCTCGCTGCAGGCGCGGATGGGACGTGCCGAGGAGCGTTTCGATGTCGATGAATCAGTCTTGATCCTGACTGGGACCGGCGAGGTGCTTTCTGGGCGCGTGAGCAACGTCTCCCTCTCTGGCGCCGGCGTTCTGCTCGGCGCCGGCATTGACTGTCCTCGCGCTGGAGAACCGCTGCGCGTGCACATCGCGCAGGTGGGGTGGATCGACGCGATGGTCGTGCAACAAAGAGGCCATCTCGTCGGGCTGCAGTTCCATTTGCCGCAGTCGCTTGAACGAGACCTGCTGATCCGGAAGCTCTTTACCGTCGCCCGCCTGAGGGGCAACGGCGTCATCGCGTGCTCGGTGAACAGGGCGATGCTCAAGAACATCTGGTCAATGGCCGCGCCGTTGCCCCACATTGTTGCAGGCGGCGCGAAGCCCGCGTCGTTTTCGCCGACCGAACGCCTGCCGGCAGAGAGCCTGGTCATTCGGCCTCAACCGCGGATCGACGACTTGGCACATCTTGCCGGAGTTCGAAGCCGTCATCCGGCGAGTTTTACTGAACCTCACTTTGGTCGAGTGGCCGGCACAGTGCTCGAGGCCGTCAAGCTGAGCTGATTGCTGTGTTATCCTTCTCGTCCGATCAGTCCATGGGCTATCGATCGACGGTCAGGCCGCTCATCGATGCCGTCAGTCTCCTTCCGGTGCTCTGCCAAAAACCTCAACCGGAACGAGCAACCATTCCTTAGCCCAAGGCGTTTACGGGGTTGAGGGTGGAGGGAGCGTCTCTTGATCGATCACCGTAGTGATGTTCGCCAGGGGCGTCTGACGCTCTGGGCCTCCGCATTTGTGGCGGTCGCTTGCTTGGCGATGGTCGCGCTCAGCGGCTGGCGGGAGTGGTCCTCGCGACAGACGCTGCTGAAGGGCTCCGAAACGGACATGGCCAATCTGGCCCGGTCGGTGACGCAACACGCGGACGATACGTTCGAACTCGCGGACACCGTTCTCAATGTGTTGGTTGGCCAACTCGAACTCGAGGGAACCAGCCCGGCGGCAATCGCCAAGATTCAGACCTTTCTTTCCCGGCGCAAAGCCGCGAACCGGATCCGCGCCGTGTTCGTCTATGACGAGACCGGCCGCTGGCTCGCGACCAGCGAGCCTGTGGATTTCGCCAGTCTCAACAACAGCGACCGAGAGTATTTCCAGCATCATCGCGCCATGGCTGACCGGGGAACCTTCATCGGGCCTCCAGTGAGGAGCAGGTCGGGCGGGCAATGGATCATCACCGCGTCAAG
Source organism: Bradyrhizobium sp. B039 (assembly GCF_038965675.1). Lineage (NCBI taxonomy): Bacteria > Pseudomonadati > Pseudomonadota > Alphaproteobacteria > Hyphomicrobiales > Nitrobacteraceae > Bradyrhizobium > Bradyrhizobium sp. B039. The sequence continues at coordinate 6,976,093 of NZ_CP152416.1, read as the reverse complement.
GCGCTTCAATCATCCTGACGGCAGTTTTGCCGGAGTGGCTCTTACCACGATCGATGTCGACTACTTTCTGCAATTCTATCGCGGGTTCGACGTTGGCCAGAACGGCTCAATTTCACTGGCGACAGCGAAAGGCATTGTCCTCGCGCGTAGCCCGGACAACGGATACACGGGCCGCGATCTGTCGAATGCACCGCTCTTTAGGAATTTCCGCGAGCGGCCGGCTGCGGGCGTCTACTACTTCACGTCGCCTCTCGACGGCGTTCGGCGACTGAGCTTTTATCAACTGAGCAGTCGCTACCCCGTTCTCGTGGTTGCGACGGAATCGGAAGACGACGTCTTGGCTCCATGGCGCAGGGCCGCGCTGATGCGCATGGCTGCGGTGCTGGGACTGATAGGAGGGCTCGCTGTTGCAGGGCTTTTGCTGGTGCGCCAGTTGCACCTGCGGCAAAAGATGGCCGCCGCCCTGATCGCCAAGGAGGCGGATTTTCGCCTCCTTGCGGAGCAGTCGGGAGACATGGTCATGCGCATCGCGCTCGATGGACGCATCCTCTATACGTCGCCGTCCAGCGCGCGGGTTCTCGGCTGGGCTCCGAACGAATTGGTAGATACGTCGGCCCTTGCCGGCATAAATCCCGCGGACCTGGCCCGGGTTGAGCAAACGATCTCCGCGCTGATGAACGGCGAAGCCGAGGAGGCTAGAATCACTTATCGCACTCGGCATCGCGAGAAAGGCGAGGTCTGGATCGAAACCGCGCTGCGCGTCGCAAGGAGTGCGCAGAGTGGAGACATCAACGGCGTGGTGGCGATCTCGCGCGACATGACCGAACGTAAGGACCTGGAGGATAAGCTGTCGGCTCTCGCCAGTTCGGATGGCCTGACGGCCCTGGCAAACCGCAGACACTTCGACGAGCGGCTGGAGGCGGAATGGGACCGGGCGAGGCGCGAAGGAACGCCTCTGTCACTGTTGCTGATGGACGTCGATCATTTCAAGCGTTTCAACGATCAGTACGGGCATCAGGCAGGCGATGCATGTCTTCGCTCGGTCGCCGGGGTCCTGGCAGAGCAGGCCAGACGGCCTGCAGACGTAGCCGCTCGGTATGGTGGTGAGGAATTCGCGTTGCTGCTGCCAAACACCGACATGGGAGGGTGCGAGCAGGTCGGCGAGCGAATCCGGCAAGCGATTCAGGACCTCGGGATTCTCCACGCGCTCAACCCGCCATCCAAGCAGGTCACCCTCAGTATTGGTGGCGCCACACATATGTCGTTCGGCGACAAGGCGGATTGCACGTCGTTGATTGTGGCTGCGGATAAAGCGCTCTACGCCGCCAAGGAGAGCGGACGCAACCGCCTTGTGATGTCAGGGCAAGTCGTCGCGTGGCCCGGCTCGATACGGGCTTGAAGAGCAGCCCTAGCGCGGCGCGGCGTGCGCCTCACGAATTCACGTGCACGAAATCCCGCAGCAGCGGATAGATCTCGTTGTTCCAGCGCTTGCCGGAGAACACGCCGTAATGGCCGACGCCGGCCTGCATGTGGTGCACGCGGCGATAGGCGCGCACGCCGGTGCAGAGGTCTTGCGCGGCGAGCGTCTGGCCGATCGAGCAGATGTCGTCCTTTTCGCCCTCGACCGTCATCAGCCCCATGCGGCTGACGGCTTTGGTGTTCACCGGCCGTCCCCGATGCATCAGCTTGCCCTGCGGCAGCAGATGCTCCTGGAATACGTCGCGCACGGTCTCGATGTAGAATTCTGCGGGCAGATCCATCACCGCGAAATATTCGTCGTAGAAGGTCTTGATGGTTGCCGCCTTTTCCTTCTCGCCCTTGGCGATGTGGTTGGCGAGGTCCATGTGCTGCTTGATGTGCCGCTCGAGATTCATCGAGACGAAGGCGGTGAGCTGCACGAAGCCGGGATAGACCTTGCGCAGCGCGCCGCGGCACTGCACCGGCACGTAGTTGATCAGGTTCTGCTCGAACCAGTCGATCGGCCTGCTCTTGGCGAATTCGTTCACCCTGGTCGGCTGGATCCGCGTGTCGATCGGCCCCGCCATCAGCGTCAGCGTCGCCGGCCGCGAGGGATGGTTACCTTCGCACATGACGGCGGCGGCCGCGAGCGCCGAGACCGACGGCTGGCAGATCGCCACCATATGCGGGCGCGGGCCGAGCTGGCCGAGGAAGTCGATGAGATGATCAGTGTAGTCGTCGAGCCCGAAGCGGCCCTCGCTGCGCGGAATGTCGCGCGGATTGTGCCAGTCGGTGATGTAGACGTCGTGGTCCTGGAGCAGCGTCTTCACGGTGCCGCGCAACAGCGTGGCGAAATGGCCGGACATCGGCGCCACCAGCAGCATGCGCGGCTGCTCGGGCACGTCCTGCTTCTTGAAGTGCAGCAGCGAGCCGAACGGGGTCGCGTAGGCGATCTCCTCGGTGACGGCGACCTCACGGTTGCCTACCATGACGCTGTCGATGCCGTAGGCCGGGCGATGGTAGGTGAGGGTGGAGCGCGAGATCAGCTCCAGCGCCGCCGACAGCCGGCCGACGACCTGGTGCGACACGCCCTGCGGCACCAGGTTGAGGAATTTGAGCGCAGACGAGGCGCCCGCCCGCCACGGCGCTGTCAGGTCCATCTGGTTCTGAAAGGCTTGATAATACATCGACATCATACTGAAGCGCCCACCTGTCCCATGGTGCCATGCAATATCGAAGCCAAAACTGAGTCAAATCGCCCGTAAAACTGGCACATCGCTTGCTCTTCAAGCGGGGTGTACACATTGGAAGCACAGGTAGTGGGCATGCCCGCGGGCCGGGCGGGGTGCCCATCTCAGGCGTGAGGGAAGAGGCCATATGGCGAAGGCGACACTGACCATCAGCAGCAAGAACTACTCGTCCTGGTCGCTGCGTGGCTGGCTGCTGACGAAGTTTTCCGGGCTCGATTTCGAGGAGATCGTGACCGCGCCCGACGACGCCTCCGCGCGCGCCGAAATCCTGTTGCTGTCGTCGTCGATCCTGGTGCCATGCCTGCGGCACGAGGGCGCGACTGTCTGGGATACGCTGGCGATTGCCGAATACCTCAACGAGGTGATGCCGGACGCCGGCCTGTTGCCGGATGACCGCGTCCAGCGCGCTCATTGCCGCTCGATCTGCGGCGAAATCCATTCCGGCTTCACCACGCTGCGCGCCTCGCTGCCTGTCAATCTGAAGGGACACTTCCCCGGCTTCAAGATCTGGTCGCGCGCGCAGGCCGACATCGACCGCGTCTGGTCCATCTGGCGCGACTGCCTGGAGAAATCGGGCGGCCCGTTCCTGTTCGGTGAGAGGCGCACCATGGCGGATGCGATGTACGCGCCCGTGGTGACGCGCTTCGTGACCTATGACGTCAAGCTCGAGCCGCTTCTGAAGGCCTACGCCGATACCATCATGGCCATGCCCGAGATGCAGGAATGGATCGCGGCGGCCAAGGAAGAGCCGGCCGAGATCGAGGAGCTCGAGGTCGAATATTAGGCAGGCGTTGCGCTGGCCTGCCTGTTTCGGGGGCGGGGACCGGCTGGGGCGGCGGTGCGAGCCATGCCTTGTCCACCGTTAACCTTTGGCGCCGGCTCCAGGCTCGAGCCCACCCGGCCGTCGCGCAGATATTGTGCGCGAAAACAGATCCGCGTCGACATCTAGCCGTGAACAGGCGTGGACGAGGCGATTCGGCTGATTCGGACGCGATTCGTTCGAACCGCGTTCCGAAGGTTAAGGCGGAGCGCGGCCCCGTTGCATTTTGGAACAGAAGCCGCTGTCAGGCGACGCCGGAGTGCTTCACACGCGGCAAGCGCCAGCCGATCACGGTCGCTTCGACCGCGATGCCGGCCTCGTGGTTCTGCCAGCGTCCCTCGACATAGCGGCAGGCGAACGGCAGTTGATACGTTCCGCTGTGATCCTCGCACAGCACTTCGACCGGCAAGCCAGGAGGCGGTTCACCGGCTCCGTCGAATTCCGCCAGACGTCTATCGCGCGTTGCCATTCCAAAAATCTCCCCTAATCAAAGCCGCGGAAAGAGCGCCCATTTCTTCCGCGCGCGGTTCACTGCTCCCTGTCCCAAGGGAACAAGCCAAGCTCAACGCGAGAATGCGGTACGAGTGTGGTAGCGTCCGGCGGCTGTGCGCAAACAGCGCACATTGCCGTGATCAATTTGACGAGGAACCTGCATGCCGTTTCGAAGCGCCGGCGTCTGTGTCGTGATGTTGCTGCTCGCCACGCTGGCGATCGCGCCGCTCCGCGCGCAGGACGTGCCCGGCATCGAGATCTGCACCGTCGAGAAGACCATGGAGCGGCGCACGAGCTGCCTCCAGAGCAACGTCGATTTCCTCCAGAAGACGATCACCAAGCTCAACCTCGATCACCAGCAGAGGCTGGATGCCGCCAATCGCCAGATCGACGCGTTGAAGACGAGCCTTGCCGGCTTGCAGAAGACGCTCGGCGATCTCCAGGCCGCGCAAACGAAGATCGCGGAGGACGTGAAGAAGAAGCAGGACGCGCCGCCGGCCAAGGACGCGGCGAAATAGGCGCCGCGCTCACGCGACGCGATATCGCTCCATCACGCCGCGGTCGGGCTCATAGCCGAGCCCAAGCCCAGTCGGCACCGCGACATGGCCGGTGGCATCGACGTCGGCGCGGCCGCCCCAGAGGCAGGCTTCGCGCTTCAGGTAAAACATCTCGACGAACCCGTCGTCGCGCCCCGCCAGCAGATGCAAGGTCGCAAGCAGGCCGGGGCCGAAATACGGGGAATGCGGGACGATCTGGACGCCGAGCCGATCGGCGAGCGCCGCGACCTTCAGGAACTCCGTGATGCCGCCGACCTTGATCACCGACGGCTGGGCGTGGCTCACCGCGCCCGCATTCATCATCTGGCGGAATTGATATTCCGTGCAGGCGTTCTCGCCGGCGGCGACGCCGAGCCCGCCCTTGCTGCGGACCTCGGCGAGCGCGGCAAAATCCTCCGGTGGCCAGACCGGCTCCTCCAGGAACATCGGCTGCGCGTCCCGGCATGTCCCGGCGAACGCGATCGCCTGCTCGCCTGACAGCGGGCAGTTCATGTCCACCATCAGCGGTATGCCCGGCCCGATCGCCTCGCGCGCGGCATAGACCGCCGGCGCCGTGGTCTCGTGCAGCTTGATGGCGCCATAGCCGAGCGCGAGCGCCTTCTTGCATTCGGCCGCGATGTTGTCGGGCGAGCCGATCCGCAACAGGCTCGCATAGGCCGGAATGGCCGGGCGCCTGGTCTCGCCGAGCAGGCGGTGCACCGGCACGCCCTTGATCTTCGCGGCGAGGTCCCAAAGCGCGATGTCGAGCCCGGAGATCGCGAACATGGTGATGCCGTAGCGGCCGAACAGATGCAGATTGCGCTGGATCTGCTCCATCACCGCGGGAATGCCGGCGGCATCGGGAACCTCCAGGCCACGGGCCTGCGGTGCGATCATCTCCTCGACGGCGCTGCGCGTGGTGCGGGGGCAGACATAGGCGAAGGCATCGCCCCAGCCGGTCAACCCGGCATCGGTCGTGACCTCGACGATCACCATGTCGAGCGCGGTGATGGCGGAGGCGCCCTGGCGGAAGCTCGCGACACCGGCGTCATAGGGGATGCGGATCTGGTGCGCCCGCACATCGGTGATCTTCATGACGCGGTTCCTCCTGCTTTCTTGTGAGCGGTTTCAAGGACGTCCCGAGTGTAGCCATGAATGCCCGGACGTTGCCAGTAGCTGTGCCGGCGTTATTCTCTTGCGGGATCGCAACGCCGATCAAGCGAAGCCCGCGGCGTTCCGTGCATCATGGTCGCGCTTCGAACGAGGGCCCGAACCAGCATGAATCCAGCCCAGCGCGCGCTCTGGTATATCGAGAGCCATCTGGCCGAGCCGATGACGCTCGACGAGATCGCTGCGATATCGGGCGTGTCGCGGTTCCACATCGTGCGCGCGTTTGCCGCAGCCACCGGCCTGCCGGTGATGCGTTACGTGCGTGCACGGCGGCTGACCGAGGCGGCGCGCAGCCTTGCGAACGGCGCGCCGGACATCCTGTCGCTGGCGCTGGAGGCGGATTACGGCTCGCACGAAGCATTCACCCGCGCGTTCCGCGACCAGTTCGGCACCACACCCGAAGCGGTGCGGGTCGCGACGTGCACCGGCCATCTCAAGCTTCAGGAGCCGATCCTCATGGACTCCACCATCTCAGACACTCTCGCCCCGCCGCGTTTCGAGACCGCAACGGCCTTCCTTGTCGCCGGCATCAGTGAACGCATCTCCTGCGACAACGGCGCGATCATCCCGGGGATGTGGCAGCGCTTCCACCAGGAGGTCGCCGACATTCCGGCGCGTGTCGGCAACGTCGCCTATGGCGTTTGCTGCAACGGCGACGATGCCGGCAATTTCGACTACATCGCCGGTGTCGAGGTCAGCGATTATTCCGACCTGCCGCGCCGCTTCGGCCGCATCCGCATCCCCGAGCAGCGCTATGCGGTGTTCGCCCACACCGACCACGTCGCCTCGATCAGGCGCACCGTCAACACGATCTGGAATCAGTGGCTGCCCGCCTCCGGCCTGAAGGCCGCGGACGCGCCGAGCTTCGAGCGCTACGACGAAAAATTCGATCCCGCGACCGGCAATGGCGGCTTCGAGATCTGGGTGCCGGTGCGCGGGTAGCACGATCCGCGAGGACCCTTAGTCGCGCCTTGCGGCGCAACGCTGGCATACCGTCCCGCTTGCTTGGCAAGCCCCGGTGACTTTGTCATAACCGCAGGCAAATCTTGCGTGTGGGGCCCGTGCCGGACATCCCGTGCAAGCCATAACAAGCAGCCGGGAGGGTCTCAATGTCTGACGTCCGCGTTCTCGCCACCGACCTCGAATTTCCCGAAGGGCCGGTCGTGATGCCGGACGGTTCGGTGGTGCTGGTGGAAATCCGCGGCCAGCGCCTGACCCGCGTCCATCCCGACGGCCGCAAGGAGATCGTGGCGAAGGTGCCGGGCGGACCGAATGGCGCCGCCCTCGGCCCCGACGGCAAGATCTACATCTGCAACAATGGCGGCTTCTCCTGGATTCCGACCGGCCAGATGATCATGCCGGGCCCGCAGCCGGACAACTATCTCGGCGGCTCGATCCAACGCGTCGACCTGCAATCCGGCAAGGTCGAGACCGTCGTGACCAAATGCGGCGAGCACGAGCTGCGCGGGCCGAACGATCTGGTGTTCGACAGGCACGGCGGCCTCTGGTTCTCCGATCTCGGCAAGCGCCGCGCGCGCGAGATGGACGTCGGCGGCATGTATTATCTCAAGCCCGGCATGAAAGAGGTCGTGGAGGTCGTGCACGGCGTGCTGCCGGCCAACGGCATCGGGCTCTCGCCGGACGAGAACACCGTCTACATCGCGGAGACGCCGACGGCGCGGCTCTGGGCCTATGAGCTCTCCGCGCCCGGCACGCTGAGGCCGCGCGAGGTGATCTATCGCGGCGAGCGGGGCAAGCCGATCTGCGGCCTCGGCGGCTACCAGATGTTCGACTCGCTCGCGGTGGAGGCGAACGGCAATGTCTGCGTCGCCACCCTCGTCTCCGGCTGCATCTCGGTGATCGCGCCTGACGGCACCCTGGTCGAGCAGGTGCCGACCGGCGACCGCGTCACCACCAACATCGCCTTCGGCGGCCCTGGGCTGAAGACCGCCTACATCACGCTGTCAGGCAAGGGCGAGCTGATCGCCATGGACTGGCCGCGCGGCGGTTTGCCGTTGAACTTCTTGAACAAGTGACAATCGCGTAAAACGCGATTGTCATCCCGGGGCTATGCGGAGCATAGAACCCGGGATCTCGAGATTCTCAGGTGCGCAATTGCGCACCATAGTCTGGTCCTTCGGACCATCCCGGAATGACATTCATGAGGAACGATTCAATGCCCTGGCCTGATCCCATCACCCTGCGTGGACAGCACGCCCGTCTCGAGCCGCTGTCGCACCAGCATATCGAGGGGCTGACCGAGGCCGTGAAGGACGGCGAGCTCTCGAAGCTCTGGTACACTGCGATTCCCCTGCCTGAGAACATGGGCAAGGAGATCGACCGCCGCCTGGCCTTGCAAGCCGCAGGCTCGATGCTGCCGTTCACCGTGTTCGACGCCGGCGGCAACATCGTCGGCATGACGACCTACATGAATATCGATGCCACCAACCGCCGCGTCGAGATCGGCTCGACCTGGTATGGCAAGAGCGCGCAGCGCGGCCCGCTCAACACGCAGTGCAAGCTGCTGCTGCTCCGGCACGCCTTCGAGACGCTGAACTGCATCGCGGTCGAATTCCGCACGCACTTCTTCAACCACCAGAGCCGCCGCGCCATCGAGCGCCTGGGCGCCAAGCAGGACGGCATTCTGCGCAGCCACCAGGTCGCGCCGAACGGCACGCTGCGCGACACCGTGGTCTACAGCATCACCGCCGCCGAATGGCCGACCGTGCAGGCGCATCTCGAATTTCAACTCAACGACAAGCCGCGCTGAGCGGCCGAGGCACCATGGACAGATTTGATTATGTGATCGTCGGCGCGGGCTCCGCCGGCTGCGTGCTTGCCAACCGGCTCAGCGAAGATCCGAACGTTAGCGTCTGCGTGCTGGAGGCGGGCCCAAGCGACTGGCACCCGTACATCCATCTGCCGGCGGGCTTCATCAAGACCTTCCACATGAAGAGCATCAACTGGGCCTACCAGCAGGAGCCGGGGCCCTACACCGGCGGGCGCAGCATCTACGCGCCGCGCGGCAAGACGCTCGGCGGCTCGTCCTCGATCAACGGCCACATCTACAATCGCGGCCAGCGCATGGATTTCGACACCTGGGCGCAGATGGGCAATCGCGGCTGGGGCTATGCCGACGTGCTGCCCTACTTCAAGCGGCTGGAGAAGCGGGTCGGCGAGGGGGAGGACACCTATCGCGGACGCGACGGCAACCTCATCGTCACCACCATGGACTGGCGTGATCCGCTCTGCGAGGCCTTCATGGAGGGCGCGGTCTCGCTCGGCATCCCGCGTAACCCCGACTACAACGGCGCGAAGCAGGAAGGCGTCTCCTACTGCCAGCGCACCATCAACAACGGCCTGCGCGTTTCCGGCTCGACCGCGTTCCTGAAGCCCGCGATGAAGCGGCCCAACGTGCATGTGCACACCCACGCGCACGCAACCGGGATCATCTTCGAGGGCAAGCGCGCCGTCGGCGTGCGCTACACCAAGGGCGGCCGCGGCGGCACGCCGGTGGAGGTGCGCGCCAACAAGGAAGTGATCCTGTCCGGCGGCACCTATAATTCGCCGCAGCTGCTCCAGCTTTCCGGCGTCGGCTCGCCCGATCTGCTCGGCGCGCACGGCATCGCGGTGCGCCACGCGCTGCCGGTCGGCGAAGGTCTGCAGGATCACTACGCCCCGCGCACGGTGGCGCGCGTAAAAGATATCAAGACCATCAACGAGCTCCGCCGCGGCTTCTCGCTGTGGATCGAGGCGCTGAAATGGGCAACCGCGCGCCGCGGCCTGCTGTCGCTGTCGCCGACCATGGTTTATTGCTTCTGGCATTCCGGCGAGAGCGCCGAGTCTTCCGACCTGCAGCTCACCTTCACACCGGCAAGCTACAAGGAAGGCGTGCAGGGCCAGCTCGAGGACGAGCCCGGCATGACGGTGGCCTCCTGGCAGCAGCGCCCCGAGAGCCGCGGCTATGTCCGCATTCGCTCGGCCGATCCGTTCGCGCCGCCGATCATCCAGACCAATTACCTCGACGCCGAGCTCGACCGCCGCGTCATCGTCGGCGGCATGAAGCTCGCACGGCGCCTTTTGAAGAGTGCGCCGCTGTCGCCCTATTACGCCTACGAGGATTTCCCCGGCCCCAACATCAACACCGACGACGAATTCCTCGCCGCCGCCACCGAACGCGGCACCACCACCTTCCACCCCGGCTGCACCTGCCGCATGGGTCCGGCGGATTCCACCTGGGCCGTGGTCGACGACCAGCTCCGCGTCCACGGGTTGGAGGGCCTCCGCGTGATCGATGCTTCCGTGATGCCGCGGATGATCTCGGCGAACCTGAATGCATCCACGATGATGATCGCGGACCGTGCCTCGGACCTGATCCGCGGCAAGGTGCCGATGGAAGCCGCGCGCATTCCGGATGCAGCGGTGGCGTGAGATCTTCGTAGGGTGGGTTAGCTAGCGGCTGCGCGAAGAGCAGTCCGCGCGGCGTAACCCACCACTTCTCTGGACGCGGAGACAAAAGAGGTGGGTTACGCTGTTGCTAACCCACCCTACTAGATTTGTTGTGTCGCTCACCCGTCAATCCCTCCCCGCAAAAATATTCCACTTTACCGAAATTCGGAATTGCGGCATAAGTCGAAACAGCCCGGCCCGACGAAGAGGGGCGGTTCGCGAGTCGTTCGAAACGCAGGCCGGGTTGCGGTGGACGCGGCAGCGTCGTGTGCGAGAGGCTGAGGGCAGGGCGGATTGCTCTCCGTGAGCCCAAAACTTCGTGCGGACGAGCGGCGCTGCGTGCGTACGGCAAAACCGTGTGGTCCTGGCCGTCGTTGCTACGGTCAAGCTCTTGCGGATGCGGCAGTCGCGTCAACCGGCGCGGTGTCGGTGAATTCCGCGAGGACGAGGGAGGCCAGAACGAACTCGGCTCCCGGGAGAGCACGGCATAAGCCGTCCGACCACTGCGCAGGGAAGGCCGTGTGTTGGGCTTCACCTGTATGCCGCTGTGCAGTTTTTCTGCGTGTGCCTTCGCACGGCGGACCGTGGGTGCCAGCCGGCACCCGGCCTTCCCTGCGCCCTCTTTCCTGGACGGTGTGATGGAGAGAGCAAAGCTCGGGCGAAATGCGCCGCGAGGCTGCGAAGGCGTGTCTGCGATTAAGCTGCGAGGTGGAGAACGATGCCCTTGCCCCTTGCTCCGTCATTGCGAGCGCAGCGAGGCAATCCAGACTGTTTCCGCGGAGGGATTCTGGATTGCTTCGCTGCGCTCGCAATGACGAGGTTGAGGCAGCGCGCAAATGCCTCCCCAACGTCGTCCTGGCGAAAGCCAGGACCCATTACCCCAGGGAGTGGTTTGGTGGGCGGTACTGGCCCCGGAGTCATATCGATAAATCACGCGGTATGGGTCCCGGCCTTCGGCGGGACGACACCGGGCGTGTGGTTGGCGGCGCGCCGACCTACACTTCCCTTCGGCTCAAGAACGCCAGCCGCTCGAACAGATGCACGTCCTGCTCGTTCTTCAGCAGCGCGCCGTGCAGCGGCGGGATCAGCTTCCGCGGGTCGCGTTCGCGCAGTTGCTCGACGCTCATGTCCTCGTTGAGCAGCAGCTTGAGCCAGTCCAAAAGCTCCGAGGTCGACGGCTTCTTCTTCAGGCCGGGCACCTCGCGCACCTCGAAGAAGATGCGCAGCGCTTCCTCGACCAGGCGCTTCTTGATGCCGGGGAAGTGGACGTCGACGATCCGGCCCATGGTGTCGGCGTCGGGGAACTTGATGTAGTGGAAGAAGCAGCGGCGGAGGAAAGCGTCCGGCAGCTCCTTCTCGTTGTTGGAGGTGATCATCATGATCGGGCGCTGCTTCGCCTTGATCGTCTCGCCGGTCTCGTAGACATGGAATTCCATGCGGTCGAGCTCGAGCAGCAAATCGTTCGGGAACTCGATGTCGGCCTTGTCGATCTCGTCGATCAGCAGCACCGGGCGCTGTTCGGCGGTGAACGCCTCCCACAGCTTGCCGCGCTTGATGTAGTTCCTGATGTCGGACACGCGGGCATCACCGAGCTGGCTGTCGCGCAGGCGCGACACCGCGTCGTATTCGTAGAGGCCCTGCTGCGCCTTGGTGGTGGACTTGATGTGCCAGGTCAGAAGCGGCGCGTTCAGCGCCTTGGCCACTTCCTCCGCCAGCACGGTCTTGCCGGTGCCGGGCTCGCCCTTGATGAGGAGCGGGCGCTCCAGCACGATCGAGGCATTGACGGCGACCTTGAGATCGTCGGTCGCAACATAGTCCTTGGTGCCGGTAAATTTCATCGCGCGTCCTTGTTGGTCGTCGTCCCAGATCTTGCCCTGCAGGCTTCGCCCTGGTCCAACAAACGGAACGGCCGCTCATGGCGGCCGTTCCTGGTTCGGTCAGGCTTTCAGACCCGTTTTATCAGCGAAAGGATGACGAGCACAATCACCGCGCCGATGGTGGCGTCCACGATGGCGCCGACCGTGCCGCTGGCGAGCTGGATGTGCAGCTGAGGCAGCACCCAGCCTGCAACCAGCGCGCCGATGATGCCGACGACGATGTTGCCGATCAGCCCAAATCCCGCCCCGTGGACAATCTTGCCGGCGAGCCAGCCGGCGATCGCGCCGATGATGAGTGCAGCGAGAATTCCCATTGCATACGTCCCCAAAACAACCCCGTGAGGTGGTCAATTCTAGAGCAAAAAGCCTCCCGGTCCAGCGTCCGACGACGGGCTCCGCCCCTTGACGTCCGCCCCCCGACGGGCAATCTGTCACCCATGTTCCTGCAATTCTTCACTTCTCTGCGCGATGCGCAGGTCCCCGTGACGCTGCGCGAATACCTCACGCTGATGGAGGCGCTCGACGCTGACCTCGCGGACTACACCGTCGAGAATTTCTACTATCTGTCGCGCGCCTCGCTGGTGAAGGACGAGCGCAATCTCGACAAGTTCGACCGCGTCTTCGGCACCGTGTTCAAGGGGCTGGAGAGCCTGCTCGAGGCCATGGACAAGGCCGAGATCCCCGAGGAGTGGCTGAAGAAGCTCGCGGAGAAGTATCTCACCGAGGAAGAGAAGAAGCAGATCGAGGCCATGGGCTGGGACAAGCTCATGGAGACCCTGAAGAAACGCCTCGAGGAGCAAAAGGGGCGGCATCAGGGCGGCTCGAAGTGGATCGGCACCGCCGGCACCTCGCCGTTCGGGGCCCACGGCTATAATCCCGAGGGCGTCCGCATCGGTCAGGAGAAGAACCGCAACAACCGCGCCGTGAAGGTGTGGGACAAGCGCGAGTTCAAGGATCTCGACGGCAATGTCGAGCTCGGCATCCGCAACATCAAGGTGGCGCTGCGGCGCCTGCGCAAGTTCGCGCGCACCGGCGCGCCTGATGAGCTCGATCTCGACACCACCATCCGCGAGACCGCCAATCACGGTTATCTCGACGTGCACATGCGGCCCGAGCGGCGCAACGCGGTGAAGCTCTTGGTGTTCTTCGACATCGGCGGCTCGATGGATTCGCATATCGAGCAGGTCGAGGAGCTGTTCTCGGCGGCGAAGAGCGAGTTCAAGCACATGGAGTACTTCTACTTCCACAACTGCCTCTATGAAGGCGTGTGGAAGCAGAACAAGCGCCGTTTCACCGACCGCACGCCGACCTGGGACGTGCTGCACAAATACCCGCACGACTACAAGGTCGTGTTCGTCGGCGACGCCTCGATGTCGCCTTACGAGATCATGGTGCCGGGCGGCTCGGTCGAGCATGTTAACGAGGAGCCGGGTTCGGTCTGGCTCGACCGCATCATCCGCACCTATCCGCATACGGTGTGGCTCAATCCGGTCGCGCAGAAGCACTGGGACTATTCGGAATCGACCACCATCATCAAGCGCATCTTCACCAATCGCATGTTCCCGATCACGATCGAGGGGCTGGAGGGTGCGATGAAGGAATTGACGCACTAGCTTCCCGTCATTCCGGGGCGCGCGTAGCGCGAACCCGGAATCCATCGGGCCGCAATGTTCGTCGATAGATGGATTCCGGGTTCGATGCTGCGCATCGCCCCGGAATGACGAAATAACAGAAGGGAAGACCCATGCCCCAGACCATCACCCGCGGCATCAAGGCGCTGATCGACGAGGCCAATGCCGAGATCGAGACGCTCACCGCCAAGGACGCCATCGAGATCTCCAAGAACGGTGACGTCGTCATCGTCGACATCCGCGATCCCCGCGAGATCGAGCGCGACGGCCGCATCCCCGGCGCGTTCGCTTGCACCCGCGGCATGCTGGAATTCTGGATCGATCCGCAGAGCCCCTATGCCAAGCCGATCTTCCAGGAAGACAAGAAGTTCGTCTTCCACTGCGCCGGCGGCCTGCGCTCCGCGCTCGCTGCCAAGACCGCGCAGGACATGGGCCTCAAGCCCGTCGCCCACATCGCCGGCGGCTACGCCGCCTGGCGCGACGCCGGCGGCCCGACGGAGCAGTGGGAGCCGAAGAAGAAGGGTTAGATCTCTCCCTTCGTCATTCCGGGGCGCGCGTAGCGCGAACCCGGAATCCATTCATCCACCATCTCTGCCGCGCGATAGATTCCGGGCTCGCGCTACGCGCGCCCCGGAATGACAAGGAAAGACCGATGACCCCCGACCCCCTCGTGTCCACCGAATGGCTCGCCGCCCATATCAACGACGCCAACCTTAAAGTGCTCGACGCCAGCTTCAAGCTGCCGGGCGTGCTGCCGCTGCCGAAGGACGACTATCTCGCCGCGCATCTGCCCGGCGCGGTGTTCTTCGACGTCGACGCGGTGTCGGATCATTCCAACCCGCTGCCGCATATGTATCCGAGCGCCGAGCAGTTCGGCCGCGACGTCGGCAATCTCGGCATCGGTAATGCCGACACGGTCGTGATCTACGATGCCGGCGGCTGGGTCGCCGCGCCGCGCGCGTGGTGGATGTTCCTGGCTTTCGGCCACGGCAATGTACGCATCCTCAATGGCGGCCTGAAGAAGTGGCGCGCCGAGGGGCGTCCCGTCGAGAGCGGCGAGGTGAAGCCGAAGCCTGCGACGTTCAAGGCGAGCTATGATTCAAAACGCGTGCGCAGCATGCAGCAGCTCATCGCCAACGTCGAAAGCAACAAAGAGCAGGTGATCGACGCACGCGCCGCCGACCGTTTCGAGGGCCGCGCGCCCGAGCCGCGCGCGGGCATCCGCTCCGGCCACATCCCCGGCGCCCGCAACGTGCCCTACAATCTCCTGTTCGATGCCGCGACCGGAACGATGAAGCCGCTCGACGATCTGCGTGCCGCTTTCACCGGTGCCGGCGTCAAGCTCGATGCGCCGATCGTGACGAGCTGCGGCTCGGGTGTGTCGGCCGGCGTGCTGACGCTCGCGCTCTATCGCCTCGGCATCACCGATACCGCGCTCTATGACGGCTCATGGTCGGAATGGGGCCAGGCCGGCGGCCCGCCGGTCGCGACCGGGCCGGCGTAAGCTTACTGGCGCGCGCGCGTGGTCGTCGTAGCGAAGGTCTGCTGCGGCTGTCCAAACGGGTCAAGCGACTGCTGCAGCTGTTGAGGCGGCGGGCGCCGCACCACGCGGTGCCGCTTCTTCGCCTTCGCCCGCGGCTTCGTCGCCTTGCTGTCCGGTGCGCTGCTGTCCGCCTTGGCCTTGGCCGGCGGATCCTTCCAGGCCGTGGTCGCGGGATCGTTCAGTGCAGCCATCCTGGCCGAGGCGGCATCGAGCGCCGAGGATTCCAGGGCGAGGCTAGGGTCAGCCGGGGCCGGCGCGCCGGCGGTCGGGACAGGGGGGGCCTCGGGGATCGATGCCGTGGTGTCGGCAGGGGTGAGCGTGTCGGTGGGAGCTGGTGCCGTGGCTTCCGTCGTCGTCTCGGTCTTGGCCGGTTCGGCGGCTGGCGCCTCAGCCGACGGTGTAGCGACCTGGGGCTCAGCGTCAGCCTCACTCGTCACCGCCGCGACCTGCTCGGGCTCGCTCACCGGCAGAGCGATGGTCGGCACCTGGTCGCGCAGCGACGGCGCGGTGGGCTCGGCCGGCTCCGGCTCCGCCCGCAAGGCCGCGAGCACCGGCTGGGCCGGCTCGGATGCCTGGGCAAACATCTGCTCCTGCGGGCCGTTCCGCCAGGAGGGGTTGCTGACATACTGCTCGTGGCTCGCCCGCAGCAGCGCGGCGGCGCCCAAGCCGAACACCAGGATGGAGGTTGACAGCAGGATCGCGGCAAGCAGGAAGCGAAAGCCGGGAAGCATCGAGGGATTGCGAATTTCCGCCCCGGCGGCGAGGTGGCCAGGGCCAATGAGCCATCTGAACGCGGTGACGGTACTGGTTGCCGCGTTCGCCACGCGGAATCGGAGCTCAAAGCGGCGGCGAATCAGGCTGATTCGAACATATCGCAACCCCTCCGCGCCGTTCCCTTAAAATCGGGGGCGATGACTCCGGCAATCCACGGCGGAATGCGATTTCCGCCCCCGTGATGCAACGGAGCAACGGTAGTCTTGCGGATCACAAATCGGCAAATCCGGCGCAAATCGGCCTGTAATGTCTTGAATGTGCCGCTATCTTCGGTCATCTGGCCGTTAGCGGTCCGATAGGGCCTGGGGACTATACAAGAGCGATGATGATCAAACATTTTCTGACGATATGCGCTGCCGCAACAGTCGCTGCGGCGGGAACCTCGCTCGCACAGGCCCAGAGCTATCCGGTCCAGCAGGCGCCGAGCTACGGCGCTCCGGCTGAATACCGCCCCGGCGACCGCACGCCGAGTTTCGACGCGCTGGAAGATGACGACGACGCGCTGCCGCAGGCATCGCTGCCGCCGCCCGGCCCGGGCGGTCCGATCTCGCCCAACGATCCGCGCTACGGCCGCCCCGCTGGTCCTCCGGTCTATTCGGCCGCTCCGCCGCAGGGACCGGTGATGTCACCGGATGATCCCCGTTATGGCCGTCCCGCCGGCGCTCCCGTCTACTCGGCTGCGCCGCCGCAGGGGCCGGTGATGTCGCCCGACGATCCCCGCTATGGCCGCCCCGCCGGCCCGCCCGCGGTGATCTATGCCGACCGTCCCGCTCAGCAGGCCCCCGGCAGCGACGGCCTGCGTCCGCCGGAAGCCGTCGGTGGTCCCGCCGCGACCGGAGCGGTCCAGGCCGGGCAGCCGCCGGTTGGCGCCGATGGCCGGCCGATGGCGATCGCCTCGCTTCCGCCCGAGGAGCAGCCCGACGCCGCGCCGGCACAGTTGCCGCCGAACCTGCGCCGCCAGGAGGTCTCGCTCGCGACCAAGGAGCCGGCCGGAACGATCATCGTCGATACCCCGAACACCTACCTGTACTACGTCCTCGGCAATGGCCGCGCGGTCCGTTACGGCGTCCGCGTCGGCCGCGACGGCTTCACCTGGACCGGGGTGCAGAAGATCACCCGCAAGGCCGAGTGGCCGGATTGGCATCCGCCGACCGAGATGATCGAGCGCCAGCCCTATCTGCCGCGCTTCATGGCCGGCGGCCCCGGCAATCCGCTCGGCGCCCGGGCGATGTATCTCGGCTCGACTGTCTACCGGATCCACGGCACCAACCAGCCCTCGACGATCGGCAAGTTCGTCTCCTCCGGCTGCATCGGCATGCTGAACGAGGACGTCTCCGACCTGTTCGACCGGGTCAAGGTCGGCACGCGCGTGGTGGTGATGCCGGGTGGTCCGGCGCCGGGAACGGCGACTGCGTCCGCCGCACCCACCCCCGGTGCGCCGGCCCCGATGGCGGCCCAGGCCGGCCCTGTCCCAGGTACGCAGCCGACCGTTGTGCCGCCGCTGCCCGCGCCGGTCACCGTGCGCTAGGCGCTGCGAGACAATTCAGATTGCGAAGGGCGTGCCGTCGGCACGCCCTTTTCGTTGTGTGCCGAGTATGAGCGACAGCTTGGAGGTGGAAGTCCTCTATCCAGCCTGATGGCGGCGAAGGATTAGCGAAGCGCAAGGGCGTCATCGTGAGGTGGGGTCTGAAGAAAGCGTGGAGCAAAGCCGCGGCCCGATGGACAAACACCGGATAACGAGGCCTACCCGGCCGGACGAGCGAGCAATTGATCGCGAAGTCCAAGGTCATCAAAGGTCGGGGTGGTAAATTCGGCGGGCGTGCGGTGAAGGCGGTCGGTCTTACCTCGGGAGGTCTGCGCTGTGTCTCGGCAACGAGACTGAGACCGTCGCAAGACGGCCTGACCGCAGCGCAGAAGTCAGCCGAGGGCGTAGTAGGCGGCAGCGCGCCGCTGAAGGCCTGAACGGTGGAAGTGGTCAGTAGAGCGGCGATCTCGTGCGAGCCATGCGGCAGAAGAATCAGGTCGAGCTGAACTTGAGCCCCGGAGCGGAGGGTGAAGCCCGAAGCGCCGGCGCCCGAGAGCCTGAAGCGCGTGCGGCGGAAGTCTGTCTCGAACGCCCGGCGGTCGCAGGACCGTCGATGGAAGACGTTGTCGAGAGTGAGAATCTGAAGGCAGCGTTGGCGCAAGTAAAGCGCAACAAGGGCGCGGCGGGCGTCGACGGGATGACCGTCGGCGAGCTGTCAGCCCACCTGAAGGAGCACTGGCCTGCGATCCGAGCCCAGTTGCTTGACGGCACCTACAAGCCACAGCCGGTGCGGCGGGTGGAGATACCGAAGGCGTCGGGCGGCCTGCGGCCGCTCGGCATTCCGACGGTGCTCGACCGCTTGATCCAGCAGGCGGTGATGCAGGTGCTGCAGGCGGATTGGGATAGGACGTTCGCCGAGACGAGCTTCGGCTTTCGGCCGGGGCGCTCGGCACATCGGGCGGTGGAACGGGCGCAGGCGTACATTGCGGCCGGCCACAGCATCGTGGTGGACATCGACCTGGAGAAGTTCTTTGACCGGGTCAACCACGACATCCTGATGGGACTGGTTGCCAAGCGGGTTGCTGACAAGCGCATCCTGAAGCTCATCCGCGCCTTCCTGAATGCGGGTGTGTTGGAAGGAGGGCTGGTCAGTCCGACGGAAGAGGGCACGCCGCAGGGCGGTCCGCTCTCGCCGCTGTTGTCGAACCTGATGCTGGATGTGCTGGACAAGGAACTGGAGAAGCGCGGCCACCGCTTCGTGCGTTACGCCGACGACTGCAACATCTACGTGCGCAGTCAGCGGGCGGGCGAACGGGTGCTGGCTGGCGTCGAGAGGTTCCTCGAAAAGCGCCTCAAGCTCAAGATCAACAAAGCGAAGAGCGCGGTTGCCAAACCGAGTGTTCGCAAGTTCCTGGGCTTCAGCTTCACCGGCGGGCAAGAACCGCGGCGGCGCATCGCGCCGCAGGCACTCGCCCGCTTCAAGGCGAAGGTTCGGGAGCTCACGCGACGCACGCGTGGTCGATGCCTCGTGCAGATCGCCAAAGAACTGTCGACCTACCTGATTGGGTGGCACGGCTACTTCGGCTTCTGTCAAACCCCGTCGGTGTTGCGCGTGCTTGACCAGTGGATCAGGCGACGGTTGCGCGCCGTTGCCTGGAAGCAATGGAAGTATGGACCCGCTCGCTTTGCCGAGTTGCGACGCCGCGGCGTCGGCCGGGATCTGGCGGCGCAAACCGCCGGCAGCCCACGTGGCCCTTGGCGGCTCGCGAACAGCCCCGCGCTCACCATTGCTCTGCCAAACGGCTTCTTTGCCTCACTCGGCTTGGCTTCCGTCGCGGCACGGCGACCCGCATAATCCGCTGAACCGCCGGATACGGACCCGTATGTCCGGTGGTGTGGGAGGGGCGGAGCCGCGAGGCTTCCCCCTATCCCGATTCAGGCCAGCTTGCGCGGCAGCTCGCCGCCGCGGGTCCAGGCGTCGATCGCCTCGACCATCTGGCCGTAATGGATGCGCAAGCCGTCCTCGGTGGCGTAGCCGAGATGCGGCGTCAGCACGAGATTGTCGAGCTTGCGGAAGGGATGGTCGACCGGCAGCGGCTCGACCGAGAACACATCCAAGCCGGCGCCCGCGATCTTCCGCTGCTGCAAGGCCTCCAGCAGGGCCTGCTCGTCCACGATCGGCCCGCGCGCGGTGTTGACGAGGAAGGCCGTCGGCTTCATCCGCGCGAGGTCCGCAGCGCCGACCAGTCCCCGCGAACGCTCGCTCAGCACCACATGGATGGTGACGATGTCGGCCTTGGCGAACAGCTCCTCCTTGGTGGCGTAGCCGACGCCGGCCGCCTTGCACTTCTCCGGCGTGAGGTTCGGGCTCCAGGCGATCACGTTCATGCCGAATGCTTTCGCAATGCCCGCCATCTTGCTGCCGAGCTTGCCGAGCCCGACGATGCCGAGCGTCAGCCCCTCGATCTCGACGCCGGCAAAGGTCTGCCAGGGCTCGCCGGCATGCATGCGCGCATTCTCCCGGCCGATGCCGCGGGTCAGCTCCAGGATCAGGCCCATGGTCAGCGGTGCCGTGGGATCGCGGGAATATTGCGTGCCGCCGATCGCAACGCCCTTCGCCTTCGCGGCCTCCATGTCGATCGAGGCGTTGCGCATGCCTGACGTCAGCAGCAGCTTCAGCTTCGGCAAGCCATCGAACAGGCTCTTGGGGAACGCCGTGCGCTCGCGCATCGCGCAGACGATCTCGAAATCGGCGAGCGCGCTGGCCGCGGCCTGCTCCGAGGTGAAGGGATGGCTGAACACGGTGACGTCGATGCGGTCGGACAGTTTCGGCCAGTCGGCGACGTCGAGGGCGATGTTGAAATAGTCGTCGAGAATTGCACAGCGCAGCCGCGTCATCAGCGTTCATCCATGGCGAGAGGTGATGGCGCCAGGCGGGGGCCATCGTCGGAACCGGGCCATGGTTGCGCGCAATCACACCTGCGCGCAAGCAGCTCGCGTCTTCAAAAATCCGATAGCGGGGAAAGGGCTCAGGGGTCGCGGGGCTTCAACCGGACCGGCGCATCCATGCCGTGCTTGGCGCGCCAGGCGGGGCCGGGGCCGCGCATGTAGTGCAGCTCGGGCCGGTAGGGGTTGAAGGCGGTGGCGAAGAAGCCCTTCCAGAAGCCCTTGATCTCCGCGACGAGCGCGGAGGTGCTGCCGGCTTCTGCCGGAACGGGAAAGGAATTGGTCTCGGTCAGAGCCATGGTGCGGCCTCGCTGTTCTCCCCGCCGCTTCTGCCGCGGGTGGCGTCTTTTTCGGCGCCGTGACGAGCTTTGGCCTGCTTTATTAAAAAATGGTTTCAATTGTCCGGATTGGCGTCAGCATGGTGTCCATCCCGTATTCATCCGTGGTGAACGGAGGGAAAACGTTGCCCTTTGGGGGCGGGATCGCTACATCGGCGGCAAGCAAATTTCCTCAAATCGAAGGTTTCACGGGACCGATGGCGCGCCAGTTCATCTATTTCATGCAGGGCCTGACCAAGAGCTACCCGACCCGGAAGGTGCTCGATAACATCCATCTGAGCTTCTACCCGGACGCCAAGATCGGCGTGCTCGGCGTCAACGGCTCGGGCAAGTCGACGCTGCTCAAGATCATGGCCGGCCTCGACAAGGAGTATAATGGCGAGGCCTGGGTCGCCCAGGGCGCCCGCGTCGGCTATCTCGAGCAGGAACCGCAGCTCGATGCCAAGCTTTCCGTGCGCGAGAACGTCATGCTGGGCGTCGCCAAGCAGAAGGCCATCCTCGATCGCTACAATGAGCTGGCGATGAACTACTCCGAGGAGACCGCCGACGAGATGACCAAGCTGCAGGACGAGATCGAGGCCCAGGGCCTCTGGGATCTCGACAGCAAGGTCGACCAGGCCATGGACGCGCTGCGCTGCCCGCCCGACGATGCCGACGTCACAAAACTCTCCGGCGGTGAGCGCCGCCGCGTCGCGCTGTGCCGGCTGCTGCTCGACCAGCCCGAGTTGCTGCTGCTCGACGAGCCGACCAACCATCTCGACGCCGAGTCGGTGTCGTGGCTGGAAGGCCATCTGCGCAACTATCCCGGCGCGATCCTGATCGTCACCCACGATCGCTACTTCCTCGACAACGTCACCAGCTGGATCCTCGAGCTCGATCGCGGCAAGGGCATTCCCTACGAGGGCAACTACTCGTCCTGGCTGGTGCAGAAGCAGAAGCGGCTGGAGCAGGAAGGCCGCGAGGACGCCGCGCACCAGAAGACGATTGCGCGCGAGCAGGAATGGGTCGCGTCCTCGCCGAAGGCACGCCAGGCCAAGTCCAAGGCGCGCTACCAGCGCTACGAGGAACTGCTGAAGCAGGCGAGCGAGAAGCAGACCCAGACCGCGCAGATCATCATCCCCGTGGCCGAGCGGCTCGGCGCCAACGTGGTCGATTTCGAAGGCCTCAGCAAAGGTTACGGCGATCGCCTGCTGATCGACGATCTCACCTTCAAGCTGCCGCCTGGTGGCATCGTCGGCGTGATCGGCGCCAACGGCGCCGGCAAGACCACGCTGTTCAAGATGATCACCAAGCAGGAAACGCCGGACAAGGGCACCATCACGGTCGGCGAGACCGTGCATCTCGGCTATGTCGACCAGTCGCGCGACGCGCTCGACGGCAACAAGAACGTGTGGGAGGAGATCTCCGGCGGCAACGAGCTGATCCTGCTCGGCAAGAAGGAAGTCAATTCGCGCGGCTATTGCTCGTCGTTCAACTTCAAGGGCGCCGACCAGCAGAAGAAGGTCGGCGCGCTCTCCGGCGGTGAGCGCAACCGCGTGCATCTCGCCAAGATGCTCAAGTCCGGTGCCAACGTCCTGCTGCTCGACGAACCGACCAACGACCTCGACGTCGACACGCTGCGCGCGCTCGAAGAGGCGCTGGAGGATTTCGCCGGCTGCGCCGTCATCATCAGCCATGATCGCTGGTTCCTCGACCGCATCGCGACCCATATCCTGGCCTTCGAGGGCGACAGCCATGTCGAATGGTTCGAAGGCAACTTCCAGGACTACGAGAAGGACAAGATGCGCCGGCTCGGCCAGGACAGCATCATCCCGCACCGCGTGAAGTACAAGAAGCTGACGCGGTGATGACGGCATGATGCGGCGGGCGCTCATCGCTGCGGTGATCGTTGTCACCTGCGGCTGGTCGTCCGCCCGCGCCGCCGACGCCGCCTTCACGCAGTTCATCGCCTCGCTCTGGCCGGAGGCGCAGGCGGCCGGCGTGTCGCGCGCGACGTTCGAGCAAGAGACGCGCGGGCTCGAGCCGGATTACAAGCTGCCGGATCTGATCCTGCCGGGCCGGCCGGCGACCGGCGCGCCGTCGCAGGCCGAGTTCGTGCAGGTGCCGGCCGACTACGTCAGGGACGCCTCGATCGCGCGCCTTGCGGGCGAGGGGCAGCGGCTCTTGCAAAAATATCGTCCCGCGCTGACCGAGATCGAGAAGAGTTCCGGCGTGCCTGCGACCGTCATGCTCGCGATCTGGGGCCGCGAGACCGACTACGGCCGCTACACGCTGCCGTATGATTTGGTCCGCGTGCTGGCGACGCAGGCCTATGTCGGTCGCCGCAAGGACACCTATCGCAACGAGTTCATCCTCTCGCTGAAGATCCTGGGCGAGGGCATGGTGACGCGCAAGGACATGCGCTCGTCCTGGGCCGGCGCCACCGGGCTCACGCAATTCCTGCCGTCCGAATACTACAAGCACGGCGTCGACTTCGACCGCGACGGCCGCATCGACATCTGGCACTCGGTGCCGGATGCGCTCGCCTCCGCCGCGCAGCAGCTCGTCAACAAAGGCTGGCAGAGCGGCGTGCGCTGGGCCTACGAGGTGCAGGCGCCGGCGAAGGTCGATTGCACCACCGGGGTGCCAGAGGTGACGAAGCCGATCAGCCAATGGCTGCGCGAAGGCTTCGTGCCGGTGCGTGGACAAAAGCTCAGCGCCGCGGAGCAGGCGCAGCCGGCCTCGCTGCTACAGCCGGAAGGAATCTACGGCCCGTCGTTCCTGACCACGAAGAACTACTTCGTCATCAAGGAATACAATTTCTCCGACCTCTACGTGCTGTTCGTCGGTCATCTCAGCGACCGCATGACGAGCCCGTTGCCCTTCGCAACGCCGTGGTCGGCCTCGAAGCAATTGCGCACCAGGGACGTCGAGACCATGCAGCGCGGGCTCACGCGCGTCGGGCTCTACAAGGACAAGATCGACGGCAAGGCCGGCATGCAGACGCGCGCAGCGCTCGGTGCTTATCAAAAGTCGGCGGGCCTGAAGGTCGATTGCTGGCCGAGCGAAGAGGTGCTGCGCTCGATCGAGGCGGCGCGATAGCGCGCGGGACCAAAAGAAAAAGCCCGGCCGATGGTCTCGGCCGGGCTTCGATCGCGGCGCTCACGAGCGCCATGGCGATCAGATCAGTAGCAGACGCGAACCGGGCGGATGACCCAGCCGTAACCGTCCCAGTAACGCTGACGCTGCCAGTAGCAGGGCGCGGGCGGCGGGGGCTCGGCGACGTAGACGGGGCCGCCATAGGCCGGACGGCTCGAGGCGATCGCGCCGCCGACGATGGCGCCGCCGATCAGGCCGGCCGCGATGCCCGCGCCGACGCCGTCATGGGCCTTTGCGGACGGAGCAGCGGTCACCAGCGAACCGGCGACCGTCGCAACCGTGAGGGCGGCAACTAAAGTCTTCTTCATGCTCTTGGCTCTCCTGGGAGATGGGTTCCCCTTGTTAGAGGCGCCCGGGGTTCAAAGGTTCACGCACACTCTGATGGAATTAGCCTTGCAGCTAGGAAGCGCGCAAATGGTCAATCCACGGTAAACGCACACAGAGCTGTGACGAGAAAAAGCGGTCTTTTTCGGGCTCCGAGATGAACGGCGCATCCGTCGTGAACCGGCTTTTGGCGCCTCAGCCACAGACCCTGACGCGGCGGACGCGCCAGCCATAGCCGTCCCAGAAGCGCTGCCTCTGCCAGACGCAACCGCCGTAATAGTCGTCGGCGACATAACCCGGGCCCGGCGCGTAGTAGCGGGGCGGGTAGTAACCAGGGCCATAACCCGGACCATACGCGTAGCCCGGCCCGGGTCCGTAATAATACGGGGAAGCGAGCGCGCCGCCGACAATGGCGCCGCCGATGATCCCAGCCGCCACGCCGGCAGCGACGCCGCGCTGCGCATGGGCCGGCGTCCCGGCCGTCAGGGCCACAGCGGTGAGGGCAGCGACTGCCAGGAGCGACTTCTTCATTGGCTTGACCTTTCGCACAAACACGCGGGAACTCTTTGGGGGGTAAAGTTCCATACTTCGTTTGAATGATCAATGAACGGCACCTTGGCCGGGTGCGACGAATTGGTGTGGACCGCAGCTCCGCCAGGGAGGCGATGATGGGCAACGCGATGATCAATGCATTGATTGCTGCCGGGATCGTCTTCGCCATCGGCTACGGCTGGATCACCCACCTCCAGAATCGCGGCCAACGCCGCTCCCGCGCAGGGGCCGGCAGCGATGGCGGCGGCGACAGCTATTCGGGGACCAGCGACGGCTTCTCGCTGGGAAGCTGGTTTTCCAGCGACAGCTCGGGGAACTCGACCGACACCGGCAGCTGTTCCAGCAGCGATAGCGGCAGCAGCGGCGGGGATTGCGGAGGCGGCGGCGACGGTGGGGGAGGCGGTGGCGGCGACTAGATCCGGCCGCCATCTTGATCCAGCGCAACACCCTGTTTTAGAGCCGTTCTAGGCTGTTTCCGGGTCAGTTTGGAATAGCTTCAAATACCGGTTTTTCCCTTTGCATCCGGCTGGCCCGTTAAATATCGATGATGGCGCATCACCGAAGGGCCTGCCGCTTCCATGATCGTTTGTTCCTGTAACGTGCTGAGCGATGACGACATCCGCGCCGCTGTGGCCGAGTCCGACGACGCCGTGCGCCATGCCAAGCAGGTCTATGGCTGCCTCGGCTGTAGCGCCGAATGCGGCCGCTGCGCGCGGACGATCAAGACCATCATCGATGAAGCGCTTGGCCCGTGCGCCAAGTCCTGCTGCTCCGGCTGCCCGCACAGCCACACCGTGGCCGCCAATGACGAGACGGCCGAGTCCGCCCAGTTCGCGCTCGCGGCCTGCTGAAATCTTCCGCGCTGTCGGCTGAGCTTTTCCCCCGCTGCGTCCCCGTAGCCGGTTGCCCCCTTCCGTAAACTCATTTAGAAGCGTTCTAAATTCGGTTTAGGATCGAGTTGGACTGCAAGAGCTGGAGTGAACCATGCAGGGCGACGCAAAAGTCATCGACTACCTCAACAAGGCACTGCGTCACGAGCTGACTGCGATCAACCAGTACTGGCTGCACTACCGCTTCCTCGACAATTGGGGCCTGCTGGACATGGCCAAGGTCTGGCGCAAGGAATCCATCGAGGAGATGGAGCACGCCGACAAGCTCACCGCGCGCATCCTGTTCTTCGACGGCTTCCCGAACATGCAGGTGCTCGATCCCCTGCGCATCGGCCAGAACGTCAAGGAGATCATCGAGTGCGATCTCGCCGCCGAGATGAGCGCGCGGGCGCTCTACCAGGAAGCGGCGACCTACTGCCACGGCGTCAAGGACTACGTCACGCGCGACCTGTTCGAGAAGCTGATGAGCGACGAGGAGCACCACATCGACTTCCTCGAAACCCAGCTCGACCTGATCGGCCGCATCGGCCTCGAGCTCTACACCCAGAAGCACGTCGGCGGGCTCGAGGGCGAGGGGCATTAAGCTCCGACCGCGGGCTCTCCATTCGTCATGGCCGGGCTTGACCCGGCCATCCCCGTGCTGCGCGCAATGAAGACGTGAATGCCCGGGACAAGCCCGGGCATGACGATCTGTTTGCGGAACGAAAGCGCGCCTACAGCTGCTGCTTGTAGCGCTCTTCCACGATCTCCTGACTCTCCGGTTCGCCCAAGCCCGTCTGGTCGTGAATGACCTCGACGATGCTCGGCATCACCGAGCGCTGCACCTTCTCCGGCGACCACAGCTTCGAGCGCATCAGCGCCTTGCCGCAGTGGAAATAGACTTCGCTGACCGCGACGTTCAGCACCGCGCGCGGTGGCTTGCCGAATTCCACCATCGAGGCAAGCAGATCCGGATCGGCGGACAGCGTGCCGCGCCCGCCGACGCGCAGCGTCTCGTCGATGCCGGGGACGAAGAACAGCAGATGCACGAAGCCCGAGCCTTCGACGACGTTGCGAAAACTGTCGATCCGGTTGTTGCCGGAGCGGTCGGGCATCAGCAGCTGGTTGGGGCCGGCGACGTGGACGAAGCCGATGCCGCCGCCGCGCGGCGAGGCGTCGACGCTGCCGTCCGCGCCTGACGTCGCGAGCACGCAGAACGGCGACATCTCGATGAACTTCTTTGCATGCGCATCGATCGCGGGACGTGCCTTTGCTATCACGCGCGGGCTCGGCTTGGCATAGATGGTGGCGAGGTCTTGGGCGCAAAGATCGGTCAACGGCGTGTCTCCGCATCAGCTTGGGGGCAAGCTACCCGATCGGGCCGCCCCAGCCAATGAAATCCATCACGACGCGCTACACTGCATCGGCGGGCACGAAGCAGCTGATGATGATGGTGCCGCGATGGTGGACGTACCACACCACGGCCCGGCCGACCGGGTTGCCGCGGTCGCGGATGATGGCGCGTTCGGGCACTGCCATCCACTGTCCCTCGATCGGTACCCAATAGGCGCCGTTGCGCACGTCATAGTCCGTGCGATGACCGTCGGAGATGTCGCAGCAGGGCACGCCGTTCGGCGCGATCACGCTCTTGAACCAAGCGCGGATGTCGGGCGGGACGTGATCATATTGCCCGTTGTCGAACGCAAACGCCGCGCTCGTCAGCGCCGTCATCGCAGCCAGCCAAACGCACAGTGCGAGCCTGCGCATGCGATCCTCCTCATCGCGTGTCGTGCCAATGGCGCGCGATCGCTCCGCGCCTCGATTCGTGTCGCTGACGCGATTAAGCCCGAGCTGTCAGCGCATTGCATGCTCAAATAATATGCGGCGCGAGAGGCGCCGCACATGATGCATTGCGATATGAGGACGTGCAGCCCGCCGATTCTACATCGTCCGTTGCGGCGCGGTTTGCAGCAATTGCCTGACCTGCTCGCTGTAGAACTTTGCATTGCCGGTGGTGCCGTGACCGCGCGTTTCGGTGCTGGCGGGGATCAGATACAGGCGGCCGTTCTTGACCTGCTTCATCGCCGCGTCCGTGAGGCCGGTCTCCGGCGGGTTACGCTCGTCGTCGGCGGAGTTGATCAGCAGCAACGAGGCTTCGATCTGCTCCAGCTTCTCCCCGGCATTGTAGTCGTGCGAGGACTCCCACTGGTAGACGAAGTCGTTGGCATCGGCCGTGATCGGCGTCGCGAGCCGCTCGTCGACGATCTTGTCGGCCTTGGCCGCCGTCGGCGCCTGCGATTGATAGGCCAGCGTTCCGCCGATGCTCGCGATGCCGTAGGCGGTGACGGCGTATTTCATCATGCGCGGCTGGCTGGAGTAGTTGCCGCCATTGTAGTCGGGGTCGTTGCGGATGGTGTCGAGCATGATCCGCCGCAGCATCCAGTTGCGCGATGCCATCTCGGTCGGTTGCGAGGCCATCGGGATCAGCGCGTCCATCGCCTTCGGATATTTCTCGCCCCACAGCCAGGTGTGCATGCCGCCCATCGAATTGCCGATGACGAGCCGCAGATGCTTGACGCCGAGTCCTTCCGTCACGAGGCGGTACTGCGCCTCGACCATGTCGTCGTAGTCGTATTTCGGAAAGCCGGTCTTCATGCCGTCGGACGGTTTTGACGATTTGCCATGGCCGATGCCGTCGGGAATGATGATGTAGTATTTGGTGGCGTCGAGCGACTGGCCCGCGCCGAACAGCTCGCCGGCGAAGCTTGGCGTCAGCATGCTTGCGCCCGAGCCGCCGGTGCCATGCAGCACCAGCACCGGTTGCCCGCTCGGCTCGCCGACGGTGGTGTAATGCAGCCGCAACTCCGGCATGACCTCGCCGGTGTGGAACTTGAAATCCCTGGCGATCCAGTCGCCCTGTTTCGGTGCAGGATAATCGGCAGCCATCGCCGACGCCGAGATGGACAGCAGAATGGCCGACAGCGCCGCGCAAGAAGTCTTCATGTTTCTCTCCCCATGCGGCTCGTATCCGGCGGCCGCGTTGCGGCGATCTTAGCAAAACTCTCCAGAAGGATGTAGGATTTTGGCTCCGCCGATCGTCCTCGAGGTAAACATCGGGAGTGACTGCATGTGCCGCAACATCAAGACGCTGTTCAACTTCGAGCCGCCGGCGACGGAGGACGAGATCCATGCCTCGGCCTTGCAGTTCGTGCGCAAATTGTCGGGCTTCAACAGGCCGTCGCAGGCCAACGAGGCGGCGTTCGACCGCGCCGTGGCCGAGGTCTCGGAGGCGGCGCGAAAGCTCCTCACCTCGCTGCACACCCATGCGCCGGCGCGCGACCGCGAGGTCGAGGCGGAAAGGGCCAAGGAGCGCTCGCGGCTGCGCTTTGGCTAGCGGATCCACTGTCCCGTTCCGTGATCTGGCTCACGGTATGGGGCGCCTCGACTTGCGATGATGTCTGCCGGGGTTTTGCCAACCCGGAGCACGACCATGACCCGCCCCCTTCTTCCGCTCAAAGCAGGTGCCATCATCTTCACGCTGCTGTGGACCGCGTGGATGATGTGGTGGGGCGGTTCGTTCTCGAGCGCGAGCGTCGTCATCCTGGCGCTGTGCGGCGCGGCGGTCGGCTATCTCTGGTATCGCGCCATGCGCTGGCAGTTCGAGCGCATGGGCATGCTGCCACGTAAGGATGATTCCTCAAGGGCTTCCTGATCCGGGCTCGTGTCCCGGACGCGGCGCTTCTTCAGCGGTGCGCCGCAGAGCCGGGACCCGGAAATCGTAAGCGGATCTCTTGCTGAGCCGCGGCCACTAATCCCTGTGGCCGTGCTTCTTCTTTTTCTTCTTTTTCTTGTGGTCGTCGTCTTCGCCGTCGTCGCTCTCGTCACCGGCGATCGGCTCGTCGGTTTCCTGCACGGCGGCCTCCAGCGCCTCGCGCTCGGCGGCTTCACGCTCGCGCTGGCGGCGGCGCTCGTCCCAGGCGTCGAAGAGCTGTTCGAGCCAGGGCAATACCTGCTCGATCGACGGCAACTGGCCGGGCGGGCCGGCCTCGCCGCGCGGGCCCTGCGGCCCCACTGGGCCTTGCGGTCCGACAGGTCCCTGCGCCCCGGCAGCGCCACGCGGACCGGCCTCGCCCTGCTTGCCTTGCGGGCCGGGCTTGCCTGCGGGGCCAGCCTTTCCGATCGGTCCCGGCTTGCCTTGCGGTCCCGGCTTGCCGCGCGCGCCGTCCGGGCCGCGCCGGCCCGGATGACCCTGCGGTCCCGGCCGTCCCGGCTCGCCTTGCCGCCCGCGCGGGCCCTGAGGTCCCTGCCGTTTCTGTTCGTCTGCCACGCCACTGCTCCCTTGACCGGAAGCAAGCTACTTAGCGTCGTTTGACGACAGCAGCAATTCTGTCCGCGCATCGCCCCCCGATTGATCAACATCAACCGGCGGCACGCGACGGCGTGTCACTGAAGGGCGCGCGGCCACAACCTCACGAGGAGCGACCGATGCGCGAAGCGTGGAAAATGTTCTGCTTGTCTGCAGTCACTTTTGCCGCTGCGCTCGGCCTTGCCCAGCTGTTGGTGCCCGATATCGTGCCGGTTGCTTTCGCCGAAGAGCCGCAGGGGTCATGGGCTGTCATGACGGCCTTCGTTCTCCGCGCGATCGAGCTGATCGCGGCCGCGGTCGCGATCATCGCGCTCGCGGTTCTCGCCGGCGCGTATCTGCAGCAGGAGCTGCGTCGGCTGTTTCGCAGCACATCGTCGCGCCGCGCGCCGCCGGCGGACTGATCGACCTCCGCGCGGCCACGCGCTGGTTAGTCCTGATAGGCCGGCACGTCGATGCCGGAGGCGGCATAGAGCCTGATCTTGTTGCGCAGCGTGCGTACCGACAGGCCGAGCACGCGCGCGGCGCGTGTGCGATTGCCGTCACAGCGGGCGAGCGTCTGGAGCACGAGCTCGCGCTCGACCTCGTCGACGGTCGCACCGATCAGCAGCGGAACGATCTGGTTTGGAGCAAGGAATTCTGCGCCCTGCGGCGCGGCGACATGAACAGTGGTCATCAATACACCTCCCGACCAACGCCCGCTTCCATCGTTGGAAGCGGATCGAGAACAAACGACCCCCAAGCCGTAAATCCACGGTGGGCGGGTTTGGTTAATGAAAGGTTAACCGCGGGCGATCGCACCAATTGACCTTGGGATTGCCGCGAAGCCGCCGCGATTGGCGCGAGATGCATGGTGATGCGGACGTATCTTGCGCCGCACATTCGCTGTCATGCCCCGCCCCAGTGCGCAATTGCGCACAAGGCGGACGATGACACTGAGCGGGTGGTGAAAGCGTCCCCCTCACACCGTCCGATATCCGCCGTCCACCATCACGATCGTTCCCGTGACGTAGGCCGACATATCCGACGCAAGGAAGATCGCGGGACCCACGATGTCCTCGGGCTTGCCGGTGCGCGCCAGCGGGGTGTGATCGACGAAGGCCTGCACCAGCGCCGGATTGGTGGCGCGCACATTGGCGTTGATGTTGGTCTCGATGAAGCCCGGCCCGATCGCGTTGACGCGCACGCCTTCCTTGCCGAGCTCGGCCGCGAGCGCCTTGGTGAAGCCGAGCACGCCGTGCTTGGAGGTGGTGTAGGCCGCCGAGCTCGGCGTGCGCAGATGCACGAAGGACTGGATCGAGCCAATATTGACGATGCGGCCCTTGGCTGCGCGCAAGGGAGCGAGGAAGGCCTGCGTCATGTTGAAGACGCCGTTGAGGTTGAGCGAGATGATGTCGTTCCAGTCCTTCGCCACCGTCTCCGTCTCCGCGGTGAAGGCGTTGCGGCGGGTGATGCCGGCATTGTTGACGAGGATCGAGACCTGCCCGACCTTGTCGGCGACTTGCCTGGCCAGAGCAAAGCAGTCGTCGCGCCTGGTCACGTCGAGCGCGAAGCTCTCGGCCCTGCCGCCCGCCTTGCGGATCTTCTGCGCCCCTTCCGCGACGGTGTCGGCGTTGACGTCGAGCAGCACCACTTGTGCGCCTTCGCGCGCGTAGCCGGCCGCGATCGCCCGGCCGATGCCGGAACCGGCGCCGGTGACGACGGCGATGTGGTTTGCAAGCAATGCCATGACATTTTCCTCCCGGATTCGTTTCGAAATTTCATGAAAGGCTAACTCGAAATTAAGGGGTCGGAAACGGCGGCCTTGGCATACTGATTCTCATTGCTAAACGTTGCGCGCATGATGGAACGGCTTGAATCCTGGAAATTGGCGCTCGAGCGCCTGCGGTCGGCGGAGCCGGCCGATTGGGCCGAGGCGGGCCGGCTCGTGGCCGAGATCGCGCGGATGAGCCCCGATGTCACGCTGCGACAGGCCGCCGAGCAGGCGCTTCCGGTGCTGCGCCAGGCTGTGGACAATGACGATCGCAGCGTCATGCTGGCGGCCCAGCGCCGCCTCGGCGTGGTCCTCGATGTCGTCCATGGTCTGACCGCGCCGCGCTTCGGCCGCCGCAACGCGACGCCGAAGAAACTCTCGAGCGAGGATCGCGCCCGCAAGGTGCTCGGCCTGCCGCTCGCGGTGCAGCTCACCTGCGAGGACATCAACCAGGCCTATCGTCGCGCCGCCAAGGGCATGCATCCCGACCGCGGCGGCAGCGCGGAAGCCTTCATCGACCTCGCCGCCGCGCGCGACCTCCTGATCCATCCCGGCGCGCACAAGGACGCGTGAGAGCGCTCAGACGAGATCTCGTAGGGTGGGCAAAGACGCATTTGCGCAGTGACCACCATCTTCGCGATGGATGGAATGGTGGGCACGCTTCGCTTTGCCCACCCTACGGCGTCTGCGCTGTTTCTAATCTCAGCTCTTGCTCACGCAGCTCGGATAGGGTGCGGCTTCACCTGGTACGATCGGGCAGAGCTCGATCGGGCCGAGTTCGCGCAGGCGGGTTTGCCAGCGTTCGTCATTGACCGGCGGCTCGTCGCTCTCGGGGCCGCGTTCGGCCCATTGGATGGTGTAGTAGTCGGTCGTGCCCTTCAGCGTGACCAGCAGGGCGGTCTCGCTGTGGCGGGTCGGGCCGCTGTCGACGCGGCCGCAGCCGATCACCGCGACAAAACCCTCGAAGCGGCCGAAATTCGTGGCGCCGAGCGGCTGTGCCGCAAAGCTGTCGGGGCAGGCCGATTTGAAGCCGCCGGCGATGGAGCCTGCGAGTGCCTCGGGCGAGGCGCCTTGAGTCAGCGTCATGCCCTTCTCGCCGGTGACCGTGATCATCTGCGTCCAGCGTTCCGGCGTCTCGCCCCTCAGCACGGCTTCGCGGATGTAGTGGCCGCCCTTGGTGTTCTCGAACACCGCGACGAAGTTCGACGGCATCGCGAAGCTGACAAGCTGGCCGAAGATCGGCGAGATCACGCGGAAGGATTGCGGCGCCTGCGCCGGCGATGTGGAGACGAGTGCGAGCGATGCAGCGAGGATCGCTGCCGTCGTGGTGAGCCTGCGCATCGATTGATCCCGCGGGAGCTGAGTAGAAACGCTGGATAGAAACGCGAACGGGCAAGGATGCTAGCAGCGCATCCTTGCCCGACCCTTGTCGTCCGCCGATCGAATCCTACCAGGTGCAGTGGCCGTTTCTCAACGCGTGGTCCTTCAGCGCGAGTGCGTCGACGAAGGTCGGCACGGTAGCGCTGACGCGGGCGTAGTCGGAGGGCCACGGCGTGGTCGGGATGCTCTCGTCCCAGATCTGGCAGAAGCCGGTGTCCTGCCAGCGGATCAGGTGATAGCTGGCCTCCGCGGGGCTCGCGGCGACGAAGGCAGTGACGGCAAGACCGGCGGCAGCGCACAGCACGGAAATACGACGCATGATCAGCTCCTTAAATGAAAGATGTGATGCGCCTCCCGACAATGACGGGAGGCGGGTGCGGGGCGCTTTTGGGGGGCGCGCCCCGGACAAGATGTGAGTAGTTCCGCCTGTTGATCAGGTTCAAGGCGCGTGCGCCGGAAATGCGGGATTTTGGCCGGAAAATGTGGGGCCGCGCGCCCAAAGAAGAGGGCGGATCGCTCGCGCGATCCGCCCTGCAAATCCCGTCTGTCGCGTCAGGCTCAGAGCGTGCAGCGGCGCTCCCCGCGCAGCTTGATCTGGAGGTCGGAGGCGGCCGTGAAGGTCGGGAGCGGCTTGCTGACGACCTTGTAGGTCGAAGCGCCCCACTGGAACGGCTTGTACTTCAGGTCCTCGTTCCAGACCTGGCAGATGCCGGTGTTGTCCCAGCGGATCACGTAATACCCGGGCGCCGCGGATGCGGGCACGGCGAACACGGAGGTGGCGATGCCGGCAACGGCACAGAGGGCGAGAACGCGACGCATGAAATATCTCCTTGTGGGGAAGTGTGACCCGAAAATTCGTGCGGTAAAAGCCGGCCCTTTGCAAGCCGGGGAGCCGCCGTTCACGGACATGTCAGGCGATGCAGGGCACTTGGTTTGGCCGCGTGCCCGGCAAGTCACACTGCTCACTTCGAAAGCGACGCCACCGCCTCGATCTCGATCAGCATCCGCGGATCGGGCAGCGCGTGCACCACGCAGGTGGTGCGTGCCGGATAGGGCGGCGGACCGAAGGCGCCGGCATAGAGCGCGTTCATGGCGGCAACGTCGGAGGCACGCGTCAGAAGCACGCTGACCTTGACGAGATCGCGGACGGTTGCGCCGGCCTCGGCCAGCACGCGCTTGATGTTGATGGCGACGTTGGCGAACTGCGCCTCGAAGCCGTCGGGCAGCGCGCCATTGCCGTCGAAGCCGGGAATGCCGGAGACGAACAGGAGATCGCCGACGCGCGTCGCAAAGGACAGCGGCGGTGCCTTCACATGCGGCGGGGGCGCGAAATGCTGGATCGGCATGGGATCACCTCGGGGGTCGTGCAGGGCCCATCAGCGTAGCGACATGCGGGGGAGTTGCAATCGCCATGAGGGAGGCGGCGCAGGGGGCAAAAACGAAAACCGCGAAAACAACCCCATGCATAGTAGGGATCACGCCGAAATCATTGGGCTTTTTTGAATTCGGTAACGCCGAAGCAATCGCTTGCTCCGTCGGGCAAAACAGGGGCAGAATGGCATCATGAAGTTGCCCGTCCTGCGGCACCAAGCTCCGCCGTCATGCCCCGGCTTGACCGGGGCATCCAGTACGCCGCGGCTTCCCCGTTCAGCCACCGCCGTCTCTGGAATACTGGATCGCCCGCCTGCGCGGGCGATGACAGTTGAATGCGATGCTGCACCTTGCGCCTCACGTCCACCCCATCATGTTCCCGCCGCGATCCATCGGATAGATTCGACCGTCTGATTCGATCCCTCCCTTGAAAAATAGCCCCCGGAGACGCCCCATGAAGATCGCTTCCACCCTTCGCGCCGCGCTGGTCGCCATCGCGGCGCTTGCCGGGCTCTCGACCTCGGCGATGGCCGACGGCGGCACCGTGGTGCTGACGATCTACAAGGCGGGCTGGATCATCGGCGGCTCCGGCGGCTCCGGCGTGCTGAACTTCCGCGGCCGCTCCTATGGGCTCTCGACCGGCGGGCTCGACTACGGCCTCGTCTTCGGCGGCTCCAAGACCGTGCTGCGCGGCCGCGTCTCCAACATCAACCGTCCCTCCGACGTTGCCGGCGTCTACGGTGCCGCCGGCGCCGGCCTTGCCGTCGGCCGCGGCGCCCGCGCCATCGTGCTCACCAACCAGAAGGGCGCGGTGCTGGAACTGTCGGGCTACCAGACCGGCCTGATGGCGAACGCGGATCTCAGCGGTCTCGCGATCACGATGCGGTAGGTGCGTAGGGTGGGCAAAGGCGCGTAAGCGCCGTGCCCACCATCGGTGTCAGCTCGGACGAAAGAGTTGGTGGGCACGCTTCGCTTTGCCCACCCTACGGCTCCCTACGCTCCCGTCACCGCCGCATGGATCCGCTCGCAATGCGCGACGAGATTGGCGTGTGCATCGACGAACGCCTTCAGCGGCGTCGGGATCGGGAAGTAGTGGATGTTGGCGATGAAGCCGTAGATGCCGGCATCGACGCTGGTTGGCGCTTCGCCGTGCACGAAACCCGCAGTGGGGACGATCTCGGCCAGCACCTCGAGGTCCGCAAGGCCTCGCGCATAGGCCTGCTCCGGCGTGTAGCGGCCGATGCCCTGGTAATGATAGCGCTGCGCGTTATACGCCTTCGCCTTCTCGAATCCTTCCGCATTGATCTGCGGATGCTGCGCGATGAAGGCGTCGCGGAAGGCCGGATAGTAGCGCTCGTCCTTCCAGCGCGAGTACGACATCACCCAGTAGAGATCGTCCAGCATGCGGGTGACGAAGTGATTGGTCCTCCGTGCGTCCTGCGAAAGCCCGGCATCGATGCCCAGGCGATATTTCGCGATCGCATGCGCGATGATCGTCTCGCTGTCGCCGATGGTCTCGCCGTCGTCGACGATGTAGGGCAGCTGCCCGCGCGGCGCGGCGGAGGCATCGAAGACATGCTCGTGCACGAACGGCACGCCGGCGAGCTTCAGGAAGGCGTAGACCTTGAGGCCGTAGCCGTTGTTGTCGGCGACGCCGAACAGCTTTGGGTAGGAGTAGAGCGTCAGCATGGGCGGGCTCCTCCGTGTTGGCGGAGGCAGCATGCAGGGGCGGGGAGACGGACGCAATGGGCCGGCGGAATTCGTCAGGACGACGGTTGAGCGTGGGGCGCCGCTCCTACGAACGCGACGCGGCGGTGAACACCGCCGACTGCGCCTCGAACGCACGCCTGAACGCCGGCCGGGCTTCGCCGCGGGCGACGTACGCGGCGATGTCAGGGTATTCGTCCAGCAGGCCGGAGGTGTTGAGCCGGCGCAGCACCGTCACCATCATGAGATCGCCGGCGCTGAACGCTCCGTCGAGCCAGTCGGCATCGCCGAGGCGACGGGACAACTCGCCGAGCCTGGTACGGACGCGATCCTGCAACATGGGCAGGCGCGCCTCGTACCAGCTCTTGTCGCGCTCGAACAGCATCGCCATTCCGAGCTCGACGATCGGCGGCTCCAGCGTATTGAGCGCGGCAAACATCCATGCAATCGCGCGGCCCCTCGGATTTGCCTCGAGCGGCAGCAGCCCGGCATGGCGCTCGGCGAGATGGAGCACGATCGCGCCCGATTCAAACAGCGCGAGATCGCCGTCCTCGAAGGTCGGGATCTGCCCGAACGGATGCAGCGCAAGATGCGCCGGTTGCTTCATCGCCGCGAACGAGACGAGGCGGACGTCGTAGGGCTGGCCGACTTCCTCCAGCGCCCAGCGAACCCGCATGTCGCGCGCCTGTCCCCTGCCGCGGTCGGGCGAGCTTTCGAAGGCGGTGATGGTGGGCATCGGGGGGCTCCGGGGTGGTGGCGTATTGTCCAGAGGACGAACGGGCCGGGTGGGTTCCGACAACCTATCGCGTTTTCTGGCGCGTAGGATGGGTAGAACAAAGCGAAACCCATTGCCTACGCGCGTTGACCGTTTTGCGACGTGATCCACTTCGCCAGGTCGCTTTGGATCGCTATACTGCCAATCTCAGCAGGATGGTGCCCCCATGGCGAGAGAATTGGAAGGCAAGGTTGCCGCCGTGACCGGAGCCGCGTCCGGCATCGGATTGGCGAGTGCCGAGGCGATGCTGGCTGCGGGCGCGCGCGTGGTGATGGTCGATCGCGACGAGGCTGCGCTGAAGGCGCTCTGCAACAAGCACGGCGACACCGTGATCCCGCTGGTCGTCGACCTGCTCGATCCAGAAGACTGCGCAACGCTGTTGCCGCGCGTCTTGGAGAAGGCCGGCCAGCTCGACATCCTGCATGCAAACGCAGGCACGTATGTCGGCGGCGATCTGGTCGATGCCGACACCATGGCGATCGACCGGATGCTGAACCTGAATGTCAACGTCGTGATGAAAAACGTGCACGACGTGCTACCGCACATGATCGAACGCCGGACCGGCGACATCATCGTCACGAGTTCGCTGGCGGCGCATTTTCCGACGCCGTGGGAGCCGGTCTATGCGTCGTCCAAATGGGCGATCAACTGCTTCGTCCAGACGGTGCGGCGCCAGGTCTTCAAGCATGGCATTCGCGTGGGCTCGATCTCGCCCGGCCCGGTCGTCAGCGCGCTGCTCGCGGACTGGCCGCCCGAGAAGCTGAAGGAAGCCAGGGACTCGGGAAGCCTGCTGGAAGCCAGCGACGTGGCCGAGGTCGTGATGTTCATGCTGACGCGGCCGCGCGGCATGACCATTCGAGACGTGGTGATGTTGCCGACCAATTTCGATCTTTAGGGCGCATGCGCGGGTGACGGTGTCCATTCCTCATGGTGAGGAGGCGCGAAGCGCCGTCTCGAACCATGCAGGCCCCATCATCTCGCCCGCGGCCATCCTTCGAGACGACTGCGGAGCCTGTCATCGGGCCGCGCATTGCGCGGACCCGGTGGCGGTCTCCTCAGGATGAGGTCTGTGGGTGTTGAACGTCCAGCGCAGCAATCCACGCCGCCAGTTCTCGCCACGGCTCCAGCGTCCAATGCCCGGACGCAGCACCGGACGGCGAGGGCAGCACGAACACCTCAGGCCAGCTTCCATCCCGCGGCTGCCGCCCCAGCGAAATCCCGCTCGACGGCCTGCCGTAAAACAAGCTCGCCGCTTTCTTGCTCGTGAACGCAATCGTCCTCGGCCGATACTTCTCGATCTTGGCCCTGAAGCCGGGCACGTCGATCGTGTCAGTCGCGATCTGGTGATCCATCCCGGCGCCGGTCTTGGAGAGATCGGTGAAGCCGATCCCGAGATCGAGCAGCGACGCGAACTCGCCCGGCTGATAACGCCGCGGCGTGATGCCGGCCTCATGGATCGCGCGCCAGAAGCGGTTGCCGGGATGGGCGTAGTAGTGCCCGAGTTCGGCCGAGCGCGTAGAGGCGGCGGTGCCGACGAAGACGAGGCGGAGGTGGGGGCGGAGCTGGTCGGGGAGGCGGTGGGGGGGTGCGTTCGACACGTCAATCATCCGCGGCTCCAGCCCGCATGAGCGGAGCGATATGCGGGACGACAAAGACACCAGATCTCGCTACGCTTATCCAGCTTTGCTTGCCGGCGGCGAATCGGGAAGACCATAGAAATGGCAATTGGTTTTAGTGAACGCCTTGATTTCGGTCCCATCATAGGATGGGAACTCTACCAAGTGACGATCGACAAGTATCACATCATGTTCTGGTTTGAGGGTGAAAATGCCTTGTTGAACGTCGCGGACCGTTTCTCGTTCAGATCGTCCGATGGTACGGTCAATTTCTCTTACGAGATCTATGGCAATCATAAATCCTTGAGTGTTGATCGCATCCTCCGAACGAAAATCGCCGAAACGACGATTGTGAGTAAGGAGCAGCTCGATCTTGTGTTTGAAAATGGCGACGTGCTGTCGATCTACGATAATCCGGAATTCAGATCCTGGTGGTTCCTCGGGGGGCGCCAAAACGATCCGGTTCGCCAGAGGACGAATTGGTCATTTTCAATCTGCGATCATGATCCGGAGGACCTGACAGAACAAGAGTACCAGGA
Source organism: Bradyrhizobium sp. B039 (assembly GCF_038965675.1). Classification (NCBI taxonomy): domain Bacteria; kingdom Pseudomonadati; phylum Pseudomonadota; class Alphaproteobacteria; order Hyphomicrobiales; family Nitrobacteraceae; genus Bradyrhizobium; species Bradyrhizobium sp. B039. Next base: position 6,936,897 of record NZ_CP152416.1, on the reverse strand, counting down.
TCGACGCACCTGATCTGATAAGCTTCGTTCATCAGCGTCCATACAGTCAGCCGGATGGCAGAGTCCTGCTCCTGAGGAATCGGTCGTTTCGGAACAAAATCAAACATCGCGATCCCTCAAAGCTAGGTTGTGATTGCCTCACAACACCCGATTACTCTCCTTCACCTTCTCCGCATCCAGATAAACGCTGCTGCCCATCTCCTTGAACTTCGCGCTCATCTTAGCCATGCCGTCCTCGGCGGTGCCGCTCATCGACATGCCGATCGAGTTCGGGTCGTTCAGCGTCGCCGCATAGTCCCGTACGTCCTGCGTGATCTTCATCGAGCAGAATTTCGGGCCGCACATCGAGCAGAAATGGGCGACCTTGTGGGCTTCCTTCGGCAGGGTCTCGTCGTGGAAGTTTTTCGCGGTATCAGGGTCGAGGCCGAGGTTGAACTGGTCGCTCCAGCGGAAGTCGAAACGGGCGCGGGACAGCGCGTCGTCGCGGAGCTGGGCGGCGGGGTGGCCCTTGGCGAGATCGGAGGCGTGGGCCGCGATCTTGTAGGTGATGACGCCGGTCTTGACGTCGTTGCGATCGGGCAGGCCGAGATGCTCCTTCGGGGTGACGTAGCAGAGCATCGCGCAGCCGAACCAGCCGATCATGGCCGCGCCAATGCCTGAGGTGATGTGGTCGTAGCCCGGCGCGATGTCGGTGGTCAGCGGTCCAAGCGTGTAGAACGGCGCCTCGCCGCACTCCCTAAGCTGCTTGTCCATGTTGATCTTGATCTTGTGCATCGGCACGTGGCCGGGGCCTTCGATCATGACCTGGCAGCCCTTGTCCCACGCGATCTTGGTCAGCTCGCCGAGCGTCTCCAGCTCCGCGAACTGGGCGCGGTCGTTCGCGTCCGCGATCGAGCCGGGGCGCAGGCCGTCGCCGAGCGAGAACGAGACGTCATACTTGCGCATGAGGTCGCAGATCTCGTCGAAATGCGTATAGAGGAAGCTCTCCTTGTGATGCGCCAGGCACCACTTCGCCATGATCGAGCCGCCGCGGCTGACGATGCCGGTGACGCGGTTGGCGGTGAGGTGGATGTAGGACAGGCGCACGCCGGCGTGGATGGTGAAATAGTCGACGCCCTGCTCGCACTGCTCGATCAGCGTGTCCTTGTAGAGCTCCCAGGTCAGCTTGACCGGATCGCCGTTGCACTTCTCCAGCGCCTGATAAATGGGAACGGTGCCGATCGGCACCGGCGCGTTGCGCAGGATCCATTCGCGGGTGGTGTGGATGTTGCGCCCCGTCGAGAGGTCCATCACGGTGTCGGCGCCCCAGCGGATCGCCCACACCATCTTCTCGACCTCCTCCTCGACCGACGACGTGACGGCCGAGTTGCCGATATTGGCGTTGATCTTGGTCAGGAAGTTGCGGCCGATGATCATCGGCTCGAGTTCTGAGTGGTTGATGTTGCAGGGGATGATGGCGCGGCCGCGCGCGATCTCGGAGCGGACGAACTCCGGGGTGATGAAGGCGGGGACCTCGGCGCCAAAACTCTCGCCGTCGGCGAGCGCTGCTTCCGCGCGCTCGAGCTGCTCCTTGCGGCCGAGATTTTCGCGCGCGGCGACGTAGATCATCTCCTTGGTGATGATGCCGGCGCGGGCGAATTCGAGCTGCGTGATCTTGTGGCCGTCGAGGCCGCGCAGCGGCTTGTGATAGGCGCTGAACGCGCGCGCGGCCTTGTCGGTGGAGAGGTTGCCGTTGTCCTCCGGCTTGACCTGGCGGCCCTCATATTCCTCGACGCCGCCGCGCTCCAGCACCCATTGCTTGCGGTTGCGGGCAAGGCCGGCGTTGACGTCGATGGTCACGGACGGATCGGTGTAGGGGCCGGAGGTGTCGTACACCGGCAGGTTCGGCTCGCCGGCGCCTTCGGACAGGATGATCTCGCGCAGGGGCACCCGCAGATCGGGGGCCGCATCGGGCGAGGCAAAGATCTTGCGCGAGGAGGGCAGCGGGCCGGTGGTGACGGCGGGGACGGTCTTATCGGGGTTGGAGCGGATGTTCATGGGATCCTCCGGTTAATTCGTTGATGTCGCTGCGCGAGAGGCAAATACCGCTGTCATCCCCGCCTAGTGCGCAATTGCGCACGGGGGGCGGGGATCCAGTATTCCGAGGCGGTGCGGCTAGAGTCGAGAAGCTGCGGCGTACTGGATCGCCCGGTCAAGCCGGGCGATGACAGTGGAGTGTGGGGTGAGAGAGCGTGCATCACGCCGCCTCCTTCGACTCGCCGAGCCATTGCCGCACCCGCGCGTCGGGGTCGGCATTTTGCGTGACGTCGCTGACGACAGCGATGGAATCGGCGCCCGCGGCAAAAATCTCCGCGGCGTGCTCGAACTTGATGCCGCCGATCGCGACCAGCGGGATGGTGCCGATGCGCTTTTTCCATTCCGTGATCTTCGGAATGCCCTGCGGCTCGAAGCGCATCGACTTCAAGGTGGTGAAGAAAATCGGGCCCAGCGCGATGTAATCCGGCTTGGCGGCGAGCGCGGTCGCAAGCTCGGCGTCGTCATGGGTGGAGATGCCGAGCGACAGACCGGCCTCGCGGATGGCCTTGAGATCGGCGTCGGCGAGGTCCTCCTGGCCGAGATGCAGATACTTTGCGCCGGCGACGATCGCCGCGCGCCAGTAATCGTTCACCACGAGCTTGGCCTGCGTGCCCTCGGTGATGGCGAGCGCGTCGGTGACGATCTGCAGCGCTTCGGCGTCGTTCAGGTCTTTCGCGCGCAGTTGAATCGTGCCGACGCCGAGCTTGGTCAGGCGCTCGACCCAGGCGAGGCTGTCGACGACAGGGTAGAAGCGATCAGGATACGGCATGCCAGAACGGGGTCCCAACGACAGGGGTGGAGGGGGAGGCGAAGTCGCGGGCGTTCATCAGCCCGGCCTCAAAGGCGGTGCGGCCGGCCTCGACACCCAGGCGGAAGGCATTGGCCATGGCGACGGGATCGGCGGCTTTTGCGATGGCGGTGTTGAGCAGCACGGCGTCATAGCCGAGCTCCAGCGCCTGCGCCGCGTGGCTCGGCGCGCCCAGGCCGGCGTCGACCACCAGCGTGATGTCGGGCAGGCGGTCGCGCAAGAGCTTCAGCGCATCGCGGTTGGTGATGCCCCGGGCCGAGCCGATCGGCGCGGCCCACGGCATCACCACCTTGCAGCCGGCATCGACCAGGCGGTTGGCGACCGAGAGATCCTCGGTGCAATAGGGGAACACTTCAAAACCGTCCTTGATCAGGAGGCTTGCTGCTTCGACCAGGCCGACGACGTCGGGCTGGAGCGTGTCGTTGTCGGCGATCACTTCCAGCTTGATCCAGCTTGTGCCGAACAGTTCGCGCGCGAGCTTTGCGGTCGTCACCGCCTCGCGCACGCTGCGGCAGCCGGCGGTGTTCGGCAGCACGGTGACGTCGAGCTCGCGGATCAGATTCCAGAACGCATCGCCGGTCTTGCCGCCGGCGGATTCTCGCCGCAGCGACACCGTGACGATGTTCGAGCCGGCGGCGCGGATCGCCGCCTGCATGATCGCCGGCGAAGGATAGAGCGCGCTGCCGATCAAGAGGCGCGAGGCGAAGGATTTGCCGTAGAAGGTCACCATGTGCGAGGTGTCTCCTCAAGTTCAACTGTCGTCCCCGCGAAGGCGGGGACCCATACCGCGTGATTTCTCTTGGGGCATGCGGGGAGAGATCGGCCGCCATAACCGCTCCCTGTGGTTATGGGTCCCCGCCTTCGCGGGGACGACAAGTGGAGAGAGTGTGCTATCATCCCCTCACCCTCCCTGCCGCGGCGTGATGATCTCGATCTCGTCGCCGGCCTTCAAGCTAGTCTCGGCCCAGCGGCTCTTCGGCACGACGTCGTAGTTGAGCGCGATCGCGAAATGGGTGCCTTCGTAGTCGAGCTCGGAGAGCAGCGCGTCCACGCTGACTGAAGCCACCTCGCGCTGCTCACCGTTGATGATCACAAGCATTGCACGATCACCCGCATTGCATCACCTCGTTGTCGATCTGGCCGCGCTGGACGTATTGCAGCGTCAGCTCGGCGAGCGCCGGCGCGATCAGGAAGCCGTGGCGGTAGAGCCCGTTGACGGTGATCCTGCCGCCGCGAATGCCGATGCGCGGCAGATTGTCGGGGAAAGCGGGGCGAAGGCCCGAGCCGAACTCGACGATGCGTGCCTCGCCAAACGCCGGGTGCACCGTATAGGCCGCACCCAAGAGCTCCAGCGCCGAGCGGACGCTGACGCCGGTGTCCTCGGCCTCGATCGAGGTCGCCCCCAGCATGAACAGATTGTCCTCGCGCGGGATCACGTAGAGCGGCCAGCGCGGATGGATCAGCCGCACCGGGCGCGCCAGCTGCACCTCGCTCGTCTCGATCAGGATCATCTCGCCCTTGACGCCGCGCAGGTCAGGCTGCTCGTCGCGCGCGGACAGGCCGCGGCAGTCGATCACGATGCCGTCGAGATCGGCGGCGCTGACGTCGCTGGAGAACTTGATGGTGCCGCCGGCGGCGCGGATGCGTTCGTGCAGCTTCGGCAGCACGCGGCGCGGCTCGACATGGCCCTCGGTCGGGAAGAACAGGGCGTCGCGGAAGCGGCCTTCCAGCGACGGCTCGAGCTCGGCGAGGCTAGCTGCATCGAGCCGGCGGTGCTCTTCGGTCATCCGGGCAAAGCGCTCGAAATCGTTGCGCTCGCGCGGATGGGCGACGACCAGGGAACCGTTGAAGGGTGTGTCGGGCAGCTCGCGCCGCCAGATGTCGAGGGAGCGCTGGCCCAGCCGGCTGATGATGGGTTCGGCGACCTCGGCCTCGCACCATGGCGCCAGCATGCCGCCGGCCCAGTGGCTGGTGGAGTCCGTCATCGCAGCGTCGCCGCGCTCGTGCAAGGTCACGGCGTGGCCGGCCTGCGCGAACAGCAGCGCCTGCCAGGCGCCCGCAATGCCTGCGCCGATGATGGATACCGCGGATTCCGCTCGCTTGGTCGTCTGTAACATCCCTGTCCCTTCGCCGGCATGACCCGGATCAGGTTCAAAGGGTCACCGCGGTCCTGGGCGGATTTGCCCATTTAGCGGTATCTCAGCTCCTCCTCGGAGCACCCCTCGGAACGGTGCCAATGTATGCCAGCGGGGCGGGGTGGTCAACGCGTTAGCCACAGGGCAGTCATTCCGGGGCGATGCGAAGCATCGAGCCCGGAATCTCGAGATTCCGGGTTCAGTCCTGCGGACTGCGCCGGAATGACAGCGGTTAGTGTGGAACCTGGGCCCGCGCGTTGCGGACGCGCTGGGCGAGCTTTTTGTGCGGCGTGGTGCCGAACATCGGCTGCGGGTTGCCGTTCGGCTCCAGCCAGGCCTCGTTGCTGGCCTCTCGCACCATCTGCTGCGCCGTTTCCTGGCGCTGCCGCTTTGCAACGTAGTAATAGCCGCCAGCGAAATAACGCACGGCTCGGGCATGGTCGCCATTGGCGGCGCGATAGGCGCCGGCGAGGTATTTGACCGCGTAAGTGAGATTGGTGTTGGGATCGCGCAGGCCGGCGGCATCGCCGGTGTAGCCGACGCCGCGGGCGGTCGCGAGCTTGATCTGCATCAGGCCGATGGTGCCGCCATGGCCGACGAGGCCGGGCTGATAGCGGCTTTCGCGCATGATGACGATGCACCAGCGCTTCCGGCACGCCGTTGGCGCGGGCATGGGCCGCGACCATCTCGGCGTACTCGGCTTCACCCGCGAACGCGGCCTGCGGCGACACCAGTCCGGCCGCGATGAGCGCGGCGACACGTAAAATTTTCATCAGATATCCCTGACGTCCCTGAGCGACCTGCGCCCGGCTGTTGTTATTGTTTGAGCATGATCTGTTCGGAAAACCGCGGTGCACTTTTCCGGATCATGCTTTAGGACTCCGGAACACGGCGATGATGTGACCAAACGCCGCCGCTGACGATTTTGCGGCGCCGAGCCGCTGTTACGACGCAATGCTGGCGTAGCTGAGCCTCGGGGCGGACGACCCCCGCTCGCGACAGCACGTCTGTCTATTCGCGCGCAGACGCGAAAGCGAGGATGAAAACGCTGCAAATCGGGAGAGGTGCCATGACAAAAACCAACATGGCCAACGCGGACTTTGTCAGCGCGGACTTTGTCAGCGCGGACTTTGTCAGCGCGGACTTGGCCAAGGCACATTTCGGCGACATCCCCCGGCAAAATCCCTGTGCTCAATGCGGCGCGCCGATTCCGAAGCCCGACTGGATCGAGCCGGGCGAGGGGCGCATCTCCTATCTCTGGACGTGCCGCGCCTGCAATTATCAGTTCGAGGCGGTGGCGATCTTCGACGAGGTCGCCGTCACGCACACCCCGCTCGCGGCTTAAGCGGCGCTCTACGCGGCGAGCCGCGGCTCCTGCCAGACCGGCAGCTCCATCCGCACGATCAGCCCATGCGGCTCGCGGTCGTGCAGCGACAGCGTCCCGCCATGGGCGATCGCGATCGCGTGCGCGATCGACAGGCCGAGGCCGAAGCCGGTGGACTCGTCCATCGTGCGCGCATCGTCGCCGCGCGCGAACGGCTCCAGCATCTCCTGCTTGCGCGCATCCGAAATGCCGGGGCCGTCGTCCTCGACGTCGATGACGAGCCTGGTGCCGGATATGTCGAGGCGGATCGTGACCTCGGCGCCGTAGCGCACGGCGTTCTCGACGAGGTTGGTGACGCCGCGATGCAGGTCGTCGGGACGCGCCGCCGCGGTGGCCGAAGCGGGGCCGTCATAGTGCACGACATGGCCCATGTCGCCGAATTGGTCGGCAATGAGCTGGAGCGTGCTGGCGATGTCGACCAGCGTCACCGCCTCGACGTTGCGGTCGTTGCGCAGGAGCGACAGCACGGATTCCAGCATCGAGCGCATCTGGTCGAGATCGATCAGCATGCGCTTGCGGTTGACCTCGTCCTCGATGAACTCGGCGCGCAGGCGCAGCCGCGTGATCGGCGTGCGCAGATCGTGGCTGATCGCCGCCAGCATTCTGGTGCGATCCGACATCAGCCGCGCGATCCGCTCATGCATGCGGTTGAGCGCGCGCGCCACCGAGCGGATCTCCTCCGGGCCGCGCTCGGGCAGCGGATCGGCTTCGCCGTCCAGGCTGAAATTCTCGGCGGCTTCGGCAAAGGACGACAGCGGCGCGGCCAGCGCGCGCGCCGCCCACAGGCCGAGCACGGTGACGCAGATGAAGGTGGTCATCAGCGCCGTCAGCCACGGTGCGCCCCAGAACCACGGCCGCGGGCCGCCATCGACACGGCCGGCGATCACGCTGCCGTCTGGCAATTCGACGCCGACGCGGTGCGCGGTGTCGTCGGCGGCGAGCTGCACCACCTTGTAGCCGCGCCCGAGATGACGGCGCATTCCGCGCAGGTGCTGGCTGTCGCTCGTCGCGACAATGGCCGCCGTGCCGGGCGCGTGCATCTCGATGCCGAGCTTGGGAAAGGCGCGCGCGAGGTCGGCGACGAGGCGCGGCCGCTCGCCGGCCTCGGCCGAGCCGAGCAGCAGCGCGGCATCGGTCAATTGATGGGCGCCGTCCGGCGGCGTGTCCGGGCGGTCCGGCCGGCTGATCAGGAAGGCGGCGGTGACGACGAGATGGAGCGCGACGGTGGAAGCCAGCACCAGGGCTGCGATCTGCCCGCCGATACCCTTGAGATGGAAGAACCCGAACGGCTTCATCGTCGGCGCCCCCTTCAGTTGCCCAGGGGGACCGCGACCACTCCGGTGCTTGCTGCTTCAGTTCTCGCTGCTTCAGTTCTTGGCGTGAACAGATAGCCGCCGGAGCGCACCGTCTTGATGATGGTCGGATCGTGCGGATTGGGCTCGATCTTGCGGCGGATGCGGCTGACCAGCACGTCGATGGAGCGTTCGAACGAGCCGGTGTTGCGGCCCTGCGTGAGGTCGAGCAGGCTGTCGCGCGACAGCACGCGGCCCGGCCGTTCGCAGAACGTCCTGAGCAGATCGAACTCGGCGCTGGTCACTGCGACGCGCGCGCCCTCCGGGTTGCGCAGCTCGCGCAGGCGCAGGTCGATGCGCCAGCCCTCGAAGGCGAGCGTGCTCGCGCCTTCGATCGAGCTCGCCGCCTGGGCTGCGGCCTGGCGGCGCAGCACCGCGTTGATGCGGGCGAGCAGCTCGCGCGGGTTAAAGGGTTTTGCCAGATAGTCGTCCGCGCCCATCTCGAGGCCGACGATGCGGTCGACGTCCTCGCCGCGCGCGGTCAGCATGATGATCGGCGTCTGCGCCTCCGAGCGCACCTTGCGGCAGAGGCTCAGGCCGTCCTCGCCCGGCAGCATGACGTCGAGGATGATGAGGTCCACGCGATGATCGGCCATGGCGCGCGACATCTCGCGGCCATCGCTCACGGCGGTGACGTTACAGGCGTTGTTGCGCAGGTACTTCGCAATCAACGTCCGCGTTTCGCGGTCGTCCTCGACGACCAGGATGTTGGGATTGAGAATGGCCATGCGCTTTGTTTGTCCAAGATTCGGGCCAAAAGGCGAAGATTTTTGTTTCGGATTGTTTCTGCAGGCCCCGTCGCAATGCCGGGACACACCCGGGCAGTGGAGCGGCAAGATCTCGTTAAGGCCGTTAACCATACCGTGGCGCGGCCATACAAGAAACCCCGCAAGATCCACGGAGCCATCATGACCTCGATTTCGGCGGCCTCCGCCGGTACCCATCAGTCGCCGCTACAGCGGCTGCAGCAGGAATTGCAATCGGAAGTTTCCGCCGGCACGATCTCGTCGTCGGACCAGTCCGCGCTCTCGACCGCGCTGACCGACATCGACACGGCGCTCCAGCAGAGCCGCTCGAGCGACCAGTCGAGCGGCGCGCGTCCCTCCAGGGACGACATGAAGTCGAAGATCGACGACCTCATCTCCAACGAGGTGTCGAACGGGACGCTGACCTCGGACCAGGCCGAACAGCTCAAGGGCGTGTTTCAGTCCGCCTTCGCGCGCGGTCCCGGTGGTGCGGGCGGAGCCGGTGGCGCAGGCGGACCGCCGCCCGGCCCGCCGCCGGACGACGGTTCTTCGGATCCGTCGTCGACGGACTCCACCAGCAGCACGTCGAGCTATTCGACGACGGCGGAGATTCTCCAGCAATTCCTCCAGGCGCTTCAGCAGTCGCAATCGTTGGCGTCGTCGTATGGTGCCAACGGCAACTCGTCCAGCAACTCGGATTTCTCCGCACTCCTGATCGACTACAAGAGCTGACCTGAGCGACGCAGGTCGGCGCGTTCCCCGCCGCGCTCGTGCTTCACCCAGGGCGCATGATCGTCGGCGGGGAACTGTGCATTGGAACGTTCCTGCGTGACGTGAGGAACTTTCACTGCAACGCAGCGCCACCGTTGTGCGACGAAATCGCCGCAGCTTAGGAACTGCGCGTGATCGGCGCTGTTCTCTCCATACGAGTTTTTGCTGAAGGAGAGGACAACAATGCTGATGAAATCAATCGCCGCCGGCCTTGCCGGCACCGCGCTGCTTGCGACTGCTGTGTTTGCGCAATCGCCGACCGCCACCACCGACAAGGCGCCGACCGCGGCCACCACCACCACGACCACGTCGGCCTCGGGTGAATGGCGCACGTCGAAGATGCCGGGCCTGAAGATCTACAACGACGCCAACGAGAACATCGGCTCGATCAACGATCTGCTGATGGACAAGAGCGGCGCCATCAAGATCGCCGTGATCGGCGTCGGCGGCTTCCTCGGCATGGGCGAGCATCTGGTTGCCGTGCCCTATGACAAGCTGAAGTTCGTCAATGAGGCCGTCGCCTATACCGGCGCGGCCGGCACAAATCCGAACGCCAAGCCGGCGACGACCACAACCACGGGTGCCGCGACCGGCACCGACAAGACCGCGACGACCGTGACGGCTTCGTCGAAGTGGTATCCGGACCACGCCGTGTTCAACGCGAGCAAGGACGAGCTGAAGAACATGCCCGAGTTCAAGTACTCGGAGTAATGCGGTTCGCGTGACGATTTGAACGACGCGCGCCCGGTTTTCGCCGGGCGCGCTGTCGTGCTCTTCCCCACCTCTCCCCGCTTGCGGGGAGAGGTCACTTCGCATCGAAGATGCGAAGTGGGTGAGGGGGACTCTCCGCGAGTCTAACTGTCACCGTCGTTGTGGAGACTCCCTCACCCCAACCCTCTCCCCGCAAGCGGGGAGAGGGAGAGCACTTTTAGTGCGTCACCAGCGGGCAGCCGCCCTTGTCGAGCGGACGGAACGCCTCGTCGCCGGGCACGGTGGCGATCAGCTTGTAGAGATCCCACTCACCCTTGGACTCCTCGGGCTTCTTGACCTCGAACAGATACATGTCGTGGACCATGCGGCCGTCGATGCGGATCTTTCCGTTCTTTGCAAAGAAGTCGTTGACCGGCGTTGAGCGCATCTGCTCCATCACCTTCGGCGCCTCGTCGGTCTTGATGGCCTCGATCGCCTTCAGATAGTGCATGGTTGCCGAATAGAGGCCGGCCTGGATCATGGTCGGCATGTGCCCGACCTTCTCGTTGAAGCGTTTCGAGAAGGCGCGCGTCTCCTCGTTCATGTCCCAGTAGAACGCGTCGGTGACGATCAGGCCCTGCGTCGCCTTGATGCCGAGCGAATGCGTGTCGGTGATCTCCTGCAGGAGCGCGATCATCTTCTGGCCGCCCTGAGTGAGGCCGAACTCGGCGGCCTGCTTCAGCGCATTGGTGGTGTCGCCGCCGGCATTGGCCAGCGCGACCACCTTGGCCTTGGAGGCCTGGGCCTGGAGCAGGAAGGAGGAGAAGTCCGACGAGTTGAGCGGATGGCGGACTTCGCCGAGCACCTTGCCGCCGCTCTCCTTGACCACGTTGGCGGCATCGCGCTGCAGCGCCATGCCGAAGGCGTAGTCGGCGGTGACGAAGTACCAGGTGTCCTCGCCGCGCTTCACCATCGCCTTGCCGGCGACGTTCGACAGCGCATAGGTGTCGTAGGTCCAGTGCACCGTGTTGGGCGAGCAGGCGACGCCGGTGATATCGGAGGAGCCGCCGCCGGAATTGATGTTGATCTTGTTCTTTTCCCGCGTCAGCGCCGAGATCGGCAGCGCGACCGATGAGGTCGGCACGTCGAAGATCGCGTCGACCTTGTCGTTGTCGTACCAGTTGCGGGCGATGTTGACGCCGACATCGGGCTTGTTCTGGTGATCGGCGGCAACCACCTGGACCGGCTTGCCCGCCACCTTGGCGCCGTAATCGGCCACCGCCATCTCGACGGCGGCGAGCGAGCCCTTGCCGGTCGCGTCCGCATAGAGGCTCGACATGTCAGTGAGCACGCCGATCTTGACGACATCGTCGGAAATCTGCGCCTGCGCGGTGCCGCATGTCGCAGCGAGCGCGAGACCGACTGCTGTGGCGGCGATGAGTTTTTGCATGTTGTTTCTCCCTGTGTGTTGTTGTTTGGGCGTTGTTGCGGGGACTGTTCTAGCGACAAACGGTCGCGGCAGCTAAGCCAAAGATGCGTGAGGGGGATGAGAAATAAGCAGGGGGATCTGTCGTCATTCCGGGGCGCGCCCCCTTGGGCGCGAGCTTTGATGCGCAGTTGCGCATCAGAGAATCCATTCATCCACCGTCGCTGCGGCCCGATGGATTCCGGGCTCGCGCTGCGCGCGTCCCGGAATGACAGCGGGGGCCTTTCAGGCGCTGCTGCCCTTCAGCCGTTCGTTGCGTCGGCGCAGGCCTTCCAGGGTGGCGAGGAGGATGACCGATACCGTGGTCAGAATCACCGCCGCTGCCGTGATGGTCGGGCTGATGTTCTCGCGGATGCCGCTGAACATCTCGCGCGGCAGGGTGCGCTGCTCCGGCCCTGCCATGAACAGCACGATCACCACCTCATCGAAGCTGGTCGCGAAGGCGAACAGCGCACCTGAGGCGAGGCCAGGCAGGATCAGCGGCAGGATCACGCGGCGGAACGCATAGAGCGGCGAGGCGCCGAGCGAGGCGGCGGCGCGCGCCAAATTGGTGTCGAAGCTTTGCAGCGTCGCGCCGACCGTGATCACCACAAAGGGCGTTGCCAGCGCGGTGTGGGCCAGGATCAAGCCGAGGTAACTGCCGGTCAGCCCGATCGGCGCGAAGAAGAAATACAGGCCGACCGCGGTGATGACGCCGGGCACGACGACCGGCGACAGCACGAAAGCCAGCACGAGCGGCTTGAACCGGCTCTTCCACTGCGCCAGCCCCAGCGCGGCCAAAGTACCAAGCACCATCGACAGCAGAGTCGAGGCAACGCCGATGATCATGCTGTTCTTCAGCGAATTCATCCAGCGCGGCGAATTGATGAAATCGTCGTACCAGCGCAAGGAGAGGCCCGGCAGCGGATAGGTGAGGTACGAGCCCGAGCTGAACGACAGCGGCATGATCGCCAGGATCGGCGCGATCAGGAAGATGAACACCAGCGTGGAGATGATGATCGTCGCGGTCCACGCGATGCGCTGGCTGGGCGTGCGGAGGGTGGAATTGTCGCTCAATTCTTCATTCCTCCCGTGACCTGCTGGCCCTGCACCAGCTTGCCGTAGACGAGAGCGAGCAGGACAGTGGCGAGCAGCAGCACCGCACCCAGCGCCGAAGCAAGGCCCCAATTGGCCGTCTCGGTTGTGTAGAGCGCGATGAAGTAGCTGATCATCTGGTCGGCGGCGCCCCCGACGAGTGCCGGTGTGATGTAGTAGCCGAGCGCCAGGATGAAGACGAGCAGGCTTCCCGCGCCGATGCCGGGCAGCGTCTGGGGCAGGTAGATCCGCAGGAAGGCGGTGAGTGGTGGCGCACCGAGCGAGGCGGCGGCGCGCATGTAAGCAGGCGAGATCGCCTTCATGCTGCTGTACAGCGGCAGGATCATGAAGGGCAGGAGAACGTGGGTCATGGCCACGCAGACGCCGAAGCGATTGTAGATCAGGCGCAACGGCTGGTCGATGATGCCAAGCCACTGCAGGCTGTCGTTCACGACGCCCTTGCTCTGCAACAGCACGATCCAGGCGCAGGTGCGGACCAGAAGCGATGTCCAGAACGGCAGCAGGACGAAGATCATCAGCAGGTTCGACCGGCCCGGCGGCAGCGTCGCCAGCAGGTACGCGACGGGGAAGCCGAGGATCAGGCAGAGTGCCGTGACGCTGAGGCTGATGAGGAAGGTGCGGGCGAACACGTCGCGGTAGATCGCCTGATCCGGCGGAGCTGCGACGATCGCGCCGTCCGCGTTCCGCGTCAGGTCGAGCGCCGCCAGAAGGTAGAAGCCTGTCGTTGGGCCGCTGGCGTCCTTGATCGTCGTCCAGGTGGCGCGTTCGCGCCAGGCCGGATTGATCTTGCCCAGGGTCTCCTTGGCCGCCCCTTGCTCCGGCGCCGCCTTCAGATTGCGTGCCGTGCTGGTCAGGATCGTGCGGAAGCCGTTCAGCGCGTAGTTGAGCCGCTTGGCCGCGACGGCCATGGTGCCGGACGCGCGCGCCGCCTGGATGTCGCTTGCCAGCGCTGCAAAGGCCTTTTCGTCCGGCAGGTCCTTGCCGTCCCAGTCGGCGAGAGCCGCGACGGTCTGAGGTAGAACCTGACGCACCTCCCGGTCATCGACGGCGCGCCACAGCATGCCGGCGATGGGCCCAGCGAAGGTGAAGAGCAGGAAGACGAGAAGCGGCGCTACCAGCGCCAATGCCTTGACCTGGCGTGCCCGCTCCGCACGCCTCAATCGGCGCTTGAGCGGCACCTCGGTCGACGCATCGGCGCCGGTCAAAAGCGCATTCGTCATTGGTCGAGCCTTGCGGGGCGCGCTATTTCGCGGCCCATTTGTTGAAGCGCTCGGTCAGACGGTCGATGTTCTCGAGCCAGAAGGCAACGTTGATCTCGACCGCGTTCTTGATGTTGTCAGGCGCTGTCGGCAGGTCCTTCAGAACGGCAGGCGCGAGCAGAGCGGCCGCGTCCTTGTTCGAGGTGCCATAGGCAATGTTCTCCGACAGTTTTGACTGGTTCTCCGCCTTGCCTGCGAAGTCCAGGAACTTGTAGGCCGCGTCCTTGTTCGGGCTACCCTTCAGGATGACCCAGCTGTCGAGCGTGAAGAGCGCGCCGTCCCACACCATGCCGAAATTCTTCTTCTCGTTCTTGTTCGCGGTGTCGATGCGGCCATTGTAGACCGAGGTCATGGCCACCTCGCCGGAGGCGAGCAGTTGCGGCGGCTGCGCGCCGGCCTTCCACCAGACGATGTCGCCCTTGATGGTGTCCAGCTTCTTGAACGCGCGCTCGACGCCTTCGTCGGTCGCCAGCACCTTGTAGACGTCCTTCGGCGCGACGCCGTCGGCCATGAGGGCGATCTCCAGCGTGGTCTTCGGGCCCTGACGCAAGGCGCGCTTGCCCGGAATCTTCTTGGTGTCGAAGAAGTCGGCCCAGCCATTGGGGGCCTGCTTCAGCTTGTCCTTGTCGTAGCCGAGAACGAAATCGTAGAGGATGGCGCCGACGCCGCAAGCGTTGACCGATGGCGGGATATAGGCGGCCTCGCCGCCGATCCTGGAATAGTCAAGCTTCTCGAACAGGCCTTCCTCGCAGCCGACCGCGAGTTCGTCGCTCTCCACCTGCACGACGTCCCAGGTGGCGGCACCACCCTGCACCTTGGCGCGCAGCACGCCGACACCGCCGTCCCAGGACTCGTCGTTCATCGGAGCCCCGGCCGCCTTCTTGAACGGCTCGAAATAGACCTTCTTCTGCGCATCCTGATACGCGCCGCCCCACGACACGACGGTGAGGTCACGCGCCTGTGCGACCGTGGCCAGCGCAGCGCTGGCGCTGAATGCCGCGACGAAACCCAGAGCAATCCTGCCAGTTTTGCGCTTCAGCATGGTCCTTGTTCCTTCTTCATGTGCGTTACGTTGACGTTGATCGTTGCAGGTTCGGATCAAACGGGATCGAGGGCGAGGCAATCTTCGGGCCGGAAGGTGATGAACACGCTTTCGCCAGGAATGAGACTGTGATGCGCCCCCGGCTGAAGCTTGACCATGAACTCCCCGTTGCCGGCGACATCGAGCACGGCCAGCGCGTGGTCGCCGAGATAGATGGTGTTCTGCACCCTGGCCGGCAGCCGGTTCGGTCCTTCGCTGGAGGTGCCATCCGGGACAATGGCGACGCGCTCCGGCCGCACCGACAGGGAGGTCGATGCGCCCGCGCCTGATACATTGACCGCCCGTGCGGTGACGGCGCCGCCACCCGCCAGCGCGACCCGGCAATAGTCCTTGTCGACCGTCTCGACGGTGCCGGCCAGCACGTTGTTTTCGCCGATGAAGTGAGCGACGAAGCTGTTCACCGGATGCTCATACAGCGCGTCGGGCCTGTCGATTTGCTGCACGATGCCGTCGTTGAGCACGGCAATGCGGTCCGACATGGTAAGCGCTTCACTCTGATCGTGGGTGACGTAGACGACGGTGATGCCCATCGTCTCGTGCAGTTGCTTGATCTCCAGCTGCATCTGCTCCCGCAGGCGCTTGTCGAGGGCGCCAAGGGGCTCGTCCATCAGCACGAGTTGCGGATTGAAAACCAGCGCGCGGGCCAGCGCCACGCGCTGCTGCTGACCGCCGGACAGCTGCCCGGGCCGCCGGTGCGCAAGGGTTTCCATCTTGATCATGCGGAGCGCCGCCCTGACGCGCTCCTGCGCTTCCGCCTTGTTGATTTTGCGGACGGAGAGCGGGAAGGCGATATTCTCCGCGATCGTCAGGTGCGGAAACAAGGCATAGTTCTGGAACACCATGCCGATGTCGCGCTTGTGCGGCGGCATGTTCTTGATCGGCCGGTCTGCGAGATAGATCTCGCCATGGGTCGGAACCTCGAAGCCAGCCAGCATCATCAGCGTGGTCGTCTTGCCCGAGCCCGACGGGCCGAGCAGGGTGATGAACTCGCCCTTCCTGATGTCGAGGTCGAGGTTCTTCACCACGAGGTGCTCGCCATCATAGGTCTTCTGTATGCCGGAAAATCGCACCAGTGCCGGCGCAAGCGTGACCATGCCGGCTTCCATGTTGTCCTCGCGTCATCGGCTACAGTGCTGTCAGGACCTCGTTCGAGGTTGCGAAGAACAGCTTAGCATCCTCCGATGAGAATGCTAGCGGCGCAAGCGACGAAGACACGCGCGGGCTTGGTGAGTGAAGACGCGCTACATCCCCGACAGCTTCGTCACGTACACGTTGAGCGAGCCGCCGGCTTCCGCGACCACGCGCAGCGTCTTGGAATCGAAGGCGATGTCGGCGAGCGTCAGGCTGTCGATCTTCGCGTCGACCTTGAGGCCGTCCTCGCTCTTCTGGTAGTCGGCGATCGCGGCCGCGATCTTCTCGCGGGCGTTGGCGGCGATCGGCTTTAGATCGAGTGTCGCCTTCTGCACCAGCGCCTGCTGCATCTGCGGCACCACCGCGCGCGCCGCCGCGCCGAGCAGCCCGAAGGCGGCCTCGGATTCCACCGCGAGCTGGATGTCGGCGAGCCGCAGCGTCTGCTGGGCCTGGTCGAGCATCGGCCGGCCCCAGATATGCACGGTCGCCTCGGCGCCGAGGCCGAGCCAGCTCTTCTTTTCTTTCGCGCGCACCAGAAGCGAGATCAGCAACCGGTCGCCGGACGGAACCACGTTGACGCTCTTCACGGTGACGTCGACCGGGCCCGAGCCGTCTTCGGGATAGGTGTGGCCGACCATCTGCGCCGCAATGAGCTTGTTGATCTCGGTGAAGGGCACGTCGATCGGCACGCCGATGCTCACGCCGGTGCCGGTCGGCGGCACGATCGAGATCTTGTCGGGGAACGGGCAGTCCGGCTTGGACGGCGCCGAGGTCACGCGCGTCTCCAGCTCGAGGCCAAGCAGCAGCGTCACGTTCTGTGCGTCGACGCGCGGCTGTGCCGCGATTGCGCGGGTCGGCTTCATCTCGAGCCAGAGCGGCGGCAGCGCGGCCGACGAGCCCGAGCCTTGCAGCGGGATCGTACGGCAGGCCCTGGCCCATTGCAGCTTGGCATTCTCCCGCAGCGACGGATCGTTGCGGATGCGCTCGGAGACGATGTTGATCTGCTCGCCGACGTTCTTGTCGATCAGCGGCTTGACCTGCGCCGGCACGTTGACCTTGGCGCCGGAGACGTTGAGGTTGGTGTCGCCGAGATTGACCTGCGCCCCGAGATTGGGCTCGAGATGCCAGTTGGCCGCGAGCTTCGGACGCGAGGTGACGACCACGTTGCCCTTGATCTCGGCGCTGGCGTTCAGATTCTTGATGTTGACCGCGCCGATCCGTTTCGCCGCGTCACCGCCGAGCACGCTGCCGAGCGCGTCGCCGAGTGCGCCCGTGGCTTTGGCGGACAGCGAGCCCGTCACGTTCAGCTTGCCGCTGAGCGGCGTCGAGATGGTCAGCACGTCCTTGTCGCCGGCAGCCGCCATCGGTCCGCGCACGGCGGACCAGCCGATGTCGGCGTTCTCCAGGATCTGCGAGATCGGATTGTCGGCCTTGCCGGCGAAATTGCGCGGCGCGGCCTTCTCGGCCTGCTCGCGGATCGCCGAGATCGCGATGGCGACCGGCGCGACCACGATCGAACTCTTCGAGGCCGGCGGCAGCGGCGGCAGCTGCGCGACCGGGGGCGCGGAATTGGTCGCGCGCGGCGACAGCCAGTCCATCGCCTTCAGGCTGATGAAGAACGACGCCGCGAGCACCGCCACGGCAATCAGGATAGTCTTGAAATTCAACGCCAGACGCATCTCACCCCCAGGCCGCCCGCGAGGGATTCTACAGGGCGGGAGAGGAGGGCGCTAGAGCGCATCGATGGGGTGGAATTGGGGCGAATGTGTTAACGGCCGCGTGCGCGCCGTTGCCGCACATTCAGGCCGTCATCGCGGGGCTAGCCGCGCCGCGGACGCCGGACCGCTCTCACATTGCCGCGATCTCCGCCACCGCAGTAGAAACGGTCACCGCCATCGGACTCCAGGCCCGAGACCATCGTGCCCGCCGGCAGGTCGAGCTGCTCCAGCACCTTGCCGCTCTCCGGGTTGATCCGCCTGATGTCACTGTCATCGCCCTCCCAGGTGCCGTGCCAGAGCTCGCCGTCGACCCACGTCACCCCGGTCACGAAGCGCTTGCTCTCGATGGTGCGGAGCACCGCCCCGGTCTCCGGATCGATTTGATGGATCTTGCGCTCCCGATATTGGCCGACCCACAGCGAACCCTCCGCCCAGGCGAGTCCGGAATCGCCACCGCCGCCGGGCGCCGGGATGGTGTTGACCACCTTGCCGGTCGCGGCGTCGATCTTCTGGATGCGGTCCTCGGCGATCTGGAACAGGTGCCGGCCGTCGAACGCCGTCCCGGCGTGCGCGGCGACATCGATCGAGCGTGTGAGCTTGCCGCTGGCCGGATCGACCGCGTTCAGCTTGTCGCCGGATGCGAACCAGACATGCGTGCCGTCATAGGTCACGCCGTGCACGGCCTCGACGCCCGGAAAGGGCCCGTACTCCCTGACGATCTCGGCGGCTGAACGTTTCATGTGCTTGATCCCTGTGAACTGATCCACCTTACGTCTTCAGCAGCGGTCCCGGGAGTAACAAGCCTGTCGGGAAGCCCGGGACGGGCGGGGTCATCCAGCGGCGCGCCCGTCCGTGTCCGAACGACTGCACCTTGTTCGATCGCGCGAGCTCCTCGAGCGCGCGCTGCACGGTGCGCGCGCTCGTTCGGAGCGCCAGCGCGAGCGCCGAGCTCGACCACGGCTCGCCGTCGGAGAGAAAGGCCAGGACGGCGGCGTGCTTTTCCTCGACCGGCCGGGCCAGCACGAGGACGTCGCGCGTCTTGCGCGGCGCCAGCACAAAACCCTGCTTCGTCGCGCTGACATTGGCCAGCGGCTTGAGCTGGGTGCGGAGCCGCCCGATCTCGACGCGCAATCGCGCGCGATGCGATTCATCGGCGTGCTTCGCCCGGAACGCACCTGATATCAGCGTCTCTCGCGAGACATCCGCGGGCCAGGCCTGCGCCAGAAGACGGGCGAGCGCGAACAGCACCTGCCGCGTTCCGAGCGACACGGCAACGCCTTGCCTGCGCACGACATGATGGAAGGTGTCGACGACGAGCGCCGTCGAGGTCGCCAGTCTTTCGACCTCCCCGAGCAACAGCGGGTGTTCGCTGCCGCGCGCGATCAGGCGCGCGGCCGGCGTGTCGAGGATGCGGTTCGCGCTGTCGACCTCGGCCGACAGTGCCGGGATCCCTGCCAGCCGCGCTGCTTCTGCCGCGCGGCTGAGTGCCGTGCGCGCGGTTTCCGTCCTGAGCCGTCGGATCGCGATGCCCGCGACCACCAGCTCGCGCGCCACCTGGGACGCAGGCGGGAGCAATGCGCTGCCGACCTCGGCCAACGTGCGCTCAGCCTCGTCGATGCGGCCGAGGAGGAGGAGACGGCGCGCCTCGATGTGGCCAGCATGGGCTGCATTGGCGAGATCGCCGTGCTTTTCGAGCGTCGCCCGCGCGGCCGCGAGCGTCTTCGCAGGCCAGCTCAGGTCGCGCGAGACGAGCGCGATCTCGGCTTCCGCCACGACGCATCTTGCGCGTGCCACCGCCTCTCTCGGACCGAAGGCACGCGCGGCGCTCCGCAGCAGCGTCTTCGCCTTGGCGAGATCGCCGAGCTGCGCCATCGCGATGCCGCGCAGCGCCAGCGACGGGGCGTCGTTGCGCAAGGCGACACGGTTCAGCGCGCCGAGCGGATCGCCGGCTTCGAGCGCGCGCGCCGCGGCCGTGATCAGCGACTCCATTTCAATCCCGCCATACTTGTTACTCCCACCACGCAACCGCTTGGTGCCAGAAATCGTTGACGGCCGACAATGTGCGGCGAGGAGCGAGCGGTTCCACGTCTGTCATAGCGCGACGCGGAATGAGCGCCCAGGAGAGAGGTTTGGAGAGCCATGATGACATCAGCAGAAAAAGCAGGAAGTAACGGACAGGCCGCCATGCAAACACCGCCGGTGGTGTCGCCGCAGGACTGGGAGGCAGCCCGTCAGCAACTGCTCGTGAAGGAAAAGGCGCATACCCGCGCCCGCGACGCGCTGGCCGCCGAGCGCCGGCGCATGCCGTGGATGGTCGTGGACAAAACCTATGCGTTCGAGGGGCCCGGCGGCAAGGTCACTTTGCCCGACCTGTTCCAGGGCCGGCGGCAGCTGATCGTCTACCGGGCCTTCTTCGAGCCGGGCGTGTTCGGCTGGCCGGATCATGCCTGCCGCGGCTGCTCGATGGTCGCCGACCAGGTCGCCCATGTCTCGCACCTGAACGCCCGCGACACCACGCTGGTGTTCGCCTCGCGCGCGCCGCAGGCCGATATCGCCAGGCTGAAGAAGCGGATGGGCTGGACCATGCCGTGGGTCACCATCACCGACAGCTTCGATGCCGATTTCGGCGTGGACGAGTGGCACGGCACCAACGTGTTCTACCGTGACGGCAACCGCATCTTCCGCACCTATTTCGTCAAGAGCCGCGGCGACGAGCAGATGGGCGGCACCTGGAACTATCTCGACATCACGCCGCTCGGCCGGCAGGAGGTGTGGGAGGATTCACCCAAGGGCTATCCGCAGACGCCGACCTACAAATGGTGGAACTGGCACGACAGCTATGTCGAGGGCGCTGCGCCCGACAAGCGATGGGTCGAGGTCACGGACGCCGGCGAGAAAGCGTTTCGCGAGGAGGCCGCGGAAGGTCGTGACTAGTCCCGTCAGCGCAACTGCGCCCGCCAGCTGCGATGGCGTGACGGCCGCGCGCCGCCTCGCCAGATGGCTGGCCTTGGCGGCGACGCCGACCTTCGCGGTCATGGCCATGCTGACCGCCGCGCTCGGCGGCGGCCCGGCGGACATGCTGTGCGGCGCCGGGCAGGGCTCTCTGCTCGGCGGCATGGTGCCGATGTATCTCTTGATGAGCGCGTTTCATGCGGCGGCGTGGCTGAGGCTGATCGCGGAGTGGCGAGGCCGCGGCGGGCGGTGACGTCCGTCGAGGTCTTCTAGCGCAGCTTCAGTTCGAAGACTTCTTCGAACAGGCTGAGCATGGCGGTCCATGACCGTTGGTCGGCAGCCTCATGATAGGCATGGTTCGGAAGGTTCGCCTCAATGAGCTCAGGATTGGTGAAGCCGTGTGCGGCGCCGCCATAGACATGGACCTGCCAGTCGACGCGCGTGCTGCTCATGACCTCTTCGAAGCTCGCGAGCTGTGCCAGCGACACCAGCGTGTCGGCTGCGCCGTGACACACCAGGATCTTGGCCTTCATATTGGTCGCGTCGTCTGGCCGTTCGCTGGTGAGGCCGCCATGGAAGCTCACGACCGCCGCGAGATCGGTGCCGGTCCGCGCCAGCTCCAGTGCCGTCGTGCCGCCGAAGCAATAGCCGACGGCGGCGAGCCGTGTGGCGTCAACCGCCTGCTGCCCCGCCAGGGCGGTGCGCGCCGCTTCCGCCCGCTCGCGCCAGCGTGCGGTGTCGGCGCGCAAACCGTTCATCAACTCGATCGCCTGCGGCACGTCGGGCGCCGTTCTGCCGCCGCCGTAGAGATCGGCCACCAGCACGACAAGGCCAAGTCCGGCCAACCGCTCCGCACATGCGATCGCATGGCTGCCGATGCCGCGGGCATCGGGGAACAGCACGATGCCGGGACCTCGGGCGGTTGCGGCTGCATCGGTGACGAGGACGCCCTGAAGTTCTGCGATGCTGTCGCGATATCGGAGAATTGCCTGTGTCATGGTGCTGCCAGGTGCGAGAGGGGCAGGGGCGCACCCGCCTTCAGCGTCTGGATCGCGATGCTGCTGCGAACCTCGCGCACGATGGGCAGATTGAGCAGCTTGTCGACCAGGAAGCGCTGGTAGTCCTCGAGCTCGGGCACGACGATTTCGAGGAGGTAGTCGGCTTCGCCGGAGACGAGGTGGCAGGCAACCACTTCGGGCATCGCCACGACCGTGTGCTCGAACGCCAGCGCCTGGTCGTTGGCATGGCCGTTGATCTTGACGCCGAGGAAGGCCGAGAAGCCCAGCCCGAGGCGGCCGCGCCGCAAGGCGGCGCGGTAGCCGTCGATGTAGCCCTCCCGCTCGAGCCGCCTCACCCGCCGCAGGCAGGGCGATGGCGACAATCCGACCTTGTCCGCCAGTTCGATGTTGCTCAGTCGCGCATTGGTCTGGAGTTCGGTGACGATGCGCCGGTCGATCGCATCCAGCTCGCATTTTGGCATAAACCGCATCCCGTTGGATCAAGAAGGGCGCAATGTTGCGCCGGCGCCTTCGAGACTAGCCTAGTTCGCAAGGACATGCCTCGGCTTTCCGTGGGATGCAGTGGCTCCGCCGTTTCTGCTGATGGAGTGAACCATGACCGAAGGCCCGAACCTCGCGCCCCTGCTGGAGGCTGTCGAACGCTACTTCACGCTGATGTACGACAACGACGTATCGCAGTTCGACCGCGTCTTTGCGCCGACCGCGCAGCTCCACGGATTTCGCGATGCCGAATTGCGGATATTGCCGGTTCGTGACTACAGGACCATGCTGGCGGCGACACCGTCACCAAAGTCGAAGAACGCTCCGCGCCTTCAGGAGATATTGCTGATCGATCTGGCCTCGCCCGTGCAAGCCCTTGTCAAGGTTCGAGTTCGGATCGATGTGCTCCAATACGTTGATTATCTGGCCTATCACCGCATCAAGGACACTTGGTTGATCACGGCGAAATCGTTCCAGGTCGAGCGACGACATGAGCCGACCGGCACGTAGCGGCGCTGCCGCAATCTCATTGGCTGCCCGCCGCCTGCAGATACGCAACCACCTTGGCCGCTTCGTCGGCGGAGACGCCGCCATAGGGCTGCATCTTGTTGCCGGAGACAACTTCATCCGGCTTGACCATGAAGCGGGTGAGCTTGTCCTGGTCCCAGACGAAGCCGGCTTCCTTCATCGACGGAGAGTAGTTGTAGTCGGGCAGCGAGCCTGCCTTCCGTCCCACAATCTTGCTGAGATTGGGGCCCAGACGATTGTCGCCCTCCTTCACCGAGTGGCAGGTGCGGCAGGAATTGTTGAACGCCTGCTGAGCTGCCTCGTCGTTCGCCGGCTGCTGGGCGCGCGAAGAGGGCGCGGACAGGAGCAGCGTCAATGCCCCGGCGCGGGCGATCGGGCGCAGCCATCTGCTTGGCGATGTTTGCAGGCGGGATTGCATCTGCGCCTCCATCGGGGATCGCGCCGCAACAGGGGCGCATCGGGATGTCGAGGGCCAACGAAAACGGCCCCGGTGGGTTCCGGGGCCGTTTGCGTCACAATGTCCTGTCGCTTTAGCGGGTCGCGGCGCCGAGCTCCGCGCGGCGCTCGGTCATCGGCAGCACGATCACCTTGGTGCCGACGCTGACGCGGGAGTAGAGGTCGGTGACGTCGTCGTTGGTCAGGCGGATGCAGCCTGAGGAGACGTGCTTGCCGATCGTGTCCGGCGCGTTGGTGCCGTGGATGCGGTAGATGGTGCCGCCGAGATACATGGCGCGGGCCCCTAACGGGTTGCCGGGGCCGCCGGCCATGTGGCGCGGCAGATAGGGCTGGCGGACGATCATCTCCGGCGGCGGGGTCCAATCCGGCCACTCGGCCTTCTTGGTCACCGACTGGACGCCGGACCAGGTGAAGCCGTCGCGGCCGACGCCGATGCCGTAACGAACGGCCTGGCCGTTGCCCAGCACGTAATAGAGATAGGTGTTGGGCGTATCGATGATGATGGTGCCCGGCGCTTCGCGCGTCGCGTAGGAGACGGTCTGGCGGCGGAAGCGGGCCGGCATCTCGACCGTGTCCTGATCCTCGGAAGGAGCTGCCTGGTAGGGCGTTGCCTGGTAAGGCTGATAGGGCTGGATCGGCTGCGGCGCGGCCATCGGGGGCAGCGGCTGGAAGAAGGGGAAGAGCTGCACCGGCGCGGCCTTGGCCGGACCTGCGAATGCGATTGCGGAGATCGCCACTGCGCTGAAAGCAACGGCGCGCGAGTACGTCTTGAACGTGTCCAGATTGAACATGTGATCGCCCCTGTTTGCGCGGGTGTTCGTGGTCACCCCGGCACCGTTGCGGTGCTCTGTTGCCTGGATCACTAACGGAAAGAAGTTTCGGGACGTTTGCGCGGAAAACCGAAAACGGTTTCATCGCGGCAAGGATTGTTTCATGACAGTTTCGTGGCCGCGTGGGTCCGTTAACGAACAAAACACCGGGCCGACACTTCTGTGACGTCACACGCCTGAAATATCCGTGGTTGATGGTCCAAAGCCGAGAATCATCAAACTCTCGGGATTTCCCCATGCGGGTATTAATCGCGACTGACGCCTGGCATCCGCAGGTTAACGGGGTGGTCCGGACGCTCACCTCGCTGGCGGGCGCCGCCAAGGCGCTCGACGTCGAGATCGACTTCCTCACGCCGGAAGGCTTTCCGTCGTGGCCGCTGCCGACCTATCCGGGCCTGCGTATTGCGCTGCCGAGCGCTAAGGAGATCGCGCGGCGGATCGAGAAGGCCGCACCGGAAGCGCTGCACATCGCGACCGAAGGGCCGATCGGCTGGGCCGCGCGGGCGTATTGCCGCCGCAACCGGCTCGCCTTCACCACCTCCTACACCACGCGCTTTCCGGAATATGTCTCGGTGCGGACCGGCATCCCCGCGAGCGTTGGCTATGCCGTGCTGCGCCACTTCCACGATGCCGCCGCCATGACCATGGTGGCGACGCCCTCGCTGCGGCAGGAGCTGTCCGAGCGCGGCTTCAAGCGGCTCGGCTTCTGGACGCGCGGCGTCAACACCGAGCTGTTCCACCCGGACTCTCCGGCCAAGCTCGCCCTGCCGCGCCCGATCTTCATGACCATGGGCCGGGTGGCGGTGGAGAAGAATCTCGAAGCGTTCCTCGCGCTCGATCTGCCCGGCACCAAGGTCGTCGTCGGCGACGGCCCGCAGAAGGCGGCGCTCGAAAAGAAATATCCGGACGCGGTCTTCCTCGGTGAGAAGAAGGGCGCGGATCTCACGGCGCATCTCGCGGCTGCCGACGTCTTCGTGTTTCCGAGCCTGACCGACACGTTCGGCGTGGTGCAGTTGGAGGCGCTCGCCTGCGGCACGCCGGTTGCGGCGTTCCCGGTGACGGGCCCGAAGGACGTCATCGCCGATCATCCGATCGGTGCGATCGACCACGATCTGCGCACCGCGTGCCTGCGCGCGCTCACCATGTCGCGCGAGACCTGCCGCAACTTCGCGCTGGAGCGCTCCTGGGAGAACAGCGCGCGCCAGTTCGTCGGAAACCTCACCTCACTTCAGCCCAGCCGCGCCTTGCGCGCCTCGCCGGTGATGGTGCGGCGGCCGGTGCGCGGTTGATCCACCCTTTGAACCCCAGCGAGAACCTCACCGATGGCTAAGATCATGAACCTTGACGGCACCCAGCAGCTCGACCTCACCCGCGGCACGGTCGAGCAGGCCTACGATCGCTGGGCGCCCGTCTACGATCTCGTGTTCGGCGGCGTGTTCGCCAAGGGCCGGCAGGCCGCGATCGCAGCCACCAACAAGATCGGCGGCCGCGTGCTCGAGGTCGGCGTCGGCACCGGCATCTCGCTGCCGCTCTACGCCCCGAACCTGCGCATCTTCGGCACCGACATTTCGGAAGCGATGCTCGACAAGGCGCGCCAGCGCGTCGCCGAAGGCAAGCTGAAGAACGTCGAAGGGCTTGCGGTGATGGATGCCGAGAAGCTCGAATTCCCCGACAATTCCTTCGACGTCGTAATGGCGCAATATGTCGTCACCGCCGTGCCGAACCCGGAGAAGGCGCTGGACGAATTCGCCCGCGTGCTGCGTCCGGGCGGCGAGCTGATCATCCTGACCCGCGTCAGCGCCGATGCCGGCATGCGCCGTTTCATCGAGCAGAAGCTGCAGCCGGTGGTGCGTCCGCTCGGCTTCCGCACCGCCGAGTTCGCCTGGTCGCGCTATGCCAAGTGGCTGGCCGGCGCCCCCGGCATCGAGCTCGCCGAGCGCCGCCTGATTCCGCCGCTCGGCCATTTCTCGCTGGTGCGCTTCCGCAAGGTCGACGTCGCCAAGGCCGCGTGACTGCTGCTCCTCATGGTGAGGAGGCGCGTGGCGCCGTCTCCCGGACGATGCTTCGCATCGCTCGAAGGATGAAGGCCCGTGCTGCTGCACCTCGGCCTTCATCCTTCGAGACGCGCGTTCCGCGCTCCTCAGGATGAGGGGCAGAGTAACACGTGCGTCATCGCGCCGCTGCACATCGTCACATGACAAAATGATGATGTCACACGGCGTACATCGAATCCCTGTAATCCCGTACCCGAAAGCATTTTGGGGGAGAGCATGATCAAGAATTATCTCGAGCAGCTGCGGATCCAGCGCTGGGACGACCATCGCTACTATCACCACAGCCGCATCAATCAGAGCCTGCACTTCATCAGCGCACTGAGCTTCCTCTTCGCCTACGTCTGGCTGTTCGTCGATCCCGTGATCTCGGCGCTGGTCGGCTGGCTGGTCTCGATGACCTCGCGCCAGGCCGGTCACTTCTTCTTCGAGCCGCATACTTACGACCACATCAACCAGGCGACGCACGAGTACAAGGAAGAGATCAAGGTCGGCTACAACCTTCAGCGCAAGGTGGTGCTGATGGCGATCTGGGCGGCCTCGCCGCTGGTGTTGCTTGCCGATCCGACGCTGTTCGGCCTGTTCACGCCCTGGGCGAGCGCGACCGATTTCATGCGGCAGGTCGCCAAGATCTGGCTCGTGGTCGGCGGCGGCGGTCTTCTGTTCCGCACCGTGCACCTGTTCTTCATCCGCGACGTCGAGACCGGCCTCGTCTGGATGACCAAGATCCTGACCGACCCCTTCCACGATCTGATGCTCTATCGCAACGCGCCGCTCGCCCTGATGCGCGGCGAGCTGATGGACCCCGGCCTGCACCTCAACCCCGAGCACACGCTGGGCCTGATCTCCGAGCCCACGCTCGAAGAGCAGCACGCCTGAGCGCGCTGCGTAAACACAACACTCCGATGTCTGATGGTTGCGTCATGCCCGGGCTCGTCCCGGGCATCCACGTCTTGGGGGCCTTTTCGCCTCTCCCCGCGCGCGGGGAGAGGCCGACGCGCGTAGCGCGGCGGGTGAGGGGGGCTCTCCGCGGGGGCGTGGCTAGCCGATCGCTCGCCAACTCTCACCGCGCTCGCGGTGAGTCCCCCTCACCCCAACCCTCTCCCCGCAAGCGGGGAGAGGGGGAGGATAGGGCGGTGTTCGGGGCGCAGCGAAAAGCCTCAGCGCCCGAAACGCTTGGCCAGCATCTCTTTCAAAATCTGCCGCTTGATGTTCTTGTTGGTGAGCGCGCCGTCGTGCCACCAGAAGCCGTCGGCCTTCATCTTCTCGGCCGCACGGACGAAGCGTTCGGCCACTTCCGTGAAGTCGGCGTCGGTGTAGTTGAGGCTGAAGATCAGCCGGCCGGTGCCGACCCAGCTCAGCGCCAGGCCTTCGGCGCGCAGGTAATATTGCAGCATCCAGTTGTAGCGGGACGGCGTGGTGTATTTCACCGTCCAGATCGACGAGAAGTTTGCGAACCGTACCGGCAGATCGGCGCTCTCCATCATCTGGTTGAGCTTTTCCGCGCGGCCGTTCCAGGTCGCGTCCAGCCCGTCATAGATGGCGCGGAAGTTCGGGCTGGCGAGCCGGCTCAAAAACTCGTCCATCGCCGTCATGACGTAGGGATGCGAGTTGAAGGTGCCGCGGGCGAAGCAGATGTCGGCGGGACGATCGTCGCGGAAGCGGCGCATCAATTCCTTCTTGCCGCAGACCACGCCGACCGGCAGGCCGCCGGCGAGGCTCTTGCCGTAGGTCACCATGTCGGCCTTGACGCCAAAGTATTCCTGGGCGCCGCCGGCGGCGAGACGGAAGCCGACGAAGACCTCGTCGAAGATCAGCACGATGCCGCGCTCGGTGCAGACCTCGCGCAGCTTCTTGAGCCACTCGGTGTAGGCCGCGCGATCGAAATTGCCGCCACGGGAGCTGTCGACCAGCGAGGAGTCGCCGGGCGCGTTGCCGTTCGGATGCAGGCCCTGCAGCGGATTGACCAGCACGCAGGCGATGTCCTTGCGCGTGCGCAGCACATGCAGCGTCTTCTCGGACATCTCGGCGAGGGTGTAGGTCTCGTGTGCGGGAATCGGATTGCCGACGCCGGGCTGCACGTCGCCCCACCAGCCGTGATAGGCCCCCGCGAAGCGAACCAGATGCGTGCGTCTGGTGTGGTAGCGCGCGAGCCGCACCGCCTGCATCACGGCTTCGGTGCCGGACATGTGGAACGAGACCTCGTCGAGGCCGGAGATCTGGCAGAGCCGCTGCACGTTCTCGAGGATGACGGGGTGATAGGGGCCGAGCACGGGTCCGAGCGCATGCGCCCGCTTCTCGGAGCCCTCGATGCACTCCTTGTAGAAGTCGTTGCCGAAGATGTTGACGCCGTACGACCCCGTGAGGTCGTACGAGGTGTTGCCGTCGACATCGGTGACGGTGACGCCACGCGAGGACTCCATGAAGGTCGAGGTGCCCAGGTGCTCGCGGACGAGGCGCGAGAACTGGAACGGCACGCGGTAGCTCTCGGTGAAGTTCAGGTCGGAAATCGTTTCCGCGGCCTCCTTGGTCATCGCGCGCCCCTTGGGGTAGCGCTCGGCGTAGAGGCTTGCGAGGCGGAAGAAGCCGTCCTTGCGCTGGGCCGCGATGTTCGCCGGCGCGCCGTCGCAAGAGAAGTAGTCGTTCTCTCCGAACTCGTAGAACGGGAGCAGCCGGGCCACCCGGCGCGACATCTTGGAGTGCCCGGCGAGCGAGCGGTGCTTGGCGCGGGAGAGTTCGATCCGCGCCTTGAGCTTCGGGAAGGCGGCGGCAGCGGACGCTGCGGCGGCCACGGACATCGAGAGAATCGGGAGTGTCGTTTCCATGACAACAAGCGCTAATACTGCGAGCTGACAGATTCATGACAGTCAAAGCCCTCATCGCCTCTTTCACCCAGCAGGAAGACCTCAACTTTCTGTTGACCAACCGCATCCCCCGCGCCGCGCTGACCCGCTTCATGGGCTGGTTCTCCAAGATCGAGAATCCGCTTGTGCGGGACTTCTCGATCGCGCTGTGGAAGCTGTTCTCCGACCTCGATTTGTCGGAGGCGCGGAAAACGCATTTCAAGAGCCTGCACGACTGCTTCACCCGGGAGCTCAAGCCGGGCCTGCGGCCGTTCGATCCGGACCCTTCCGTCGTCGCGAGCCCCTCGGACGGCATCGTCAGCGCGCATGGCCGGATCGCCGATACCGAGCTGTTCCAGGTCAAGGGCGCGCCCTATTCGCTGCTGGACCTGCTCGGCGATTCCGCCCTGGTCGACCAGCACCGCAACGGATCCTTCGTCACGCTGCGGCTGACCTCGAGCATGTATCACCGCTTTCATGCGCCCTATGACGCCCATATCGAGCGCGTCACGCTAATCCATGGCGATGTCTGGAACGTCAATCCGATCGCGCTGAAGCGGGTCGAGCGTCTGTTCTGCAAGAACGAGCGCGCGGTGATCCGCACGCATCTGTCGACCGGCGAGGCGGTGACGCTGGTGCCGGTCGCCGCGATCCTGGTCGCGAGCATCCGCCTGCACTTCCTCGACATGGTGCTGAACGCGCAGACGAAGGGTCCGGTCAACTTCCCCTGCGACGTCAATGTGAGCAAAGGCGAGGAGCTCGGCTGGTTCGAGCACGGCTCGACCATCATTATCCTGGCGCCCGGCGATTTCAAATTCTGCGACGGCATCGCCGAGGGCACCCGCATTCGCGCCGGTCAAGCGCTGCTCGGGAGAAAGTAGCCTTCAATCCGCCGTCCCCGCCGCCTATATGGTCGGCGGGACGAATAGATCGACACGGATTTGGTGATGGCGCGGGCGCCGGTGATGGCGGCGGGGGGTATTGTGCTACGGCGTGGCGCGCCGCCGCTGATCGCGGTCGTGCGCCAGCGCAAGCGCAACGAATGGGTTTTGCCGAAGGGCAAGCTCGACGACGGCGAGACGCCGAAACAGGCCGCGCACCGCGAGGTGCTGGAAGAGACCGGTCACGAGGTCGCCATCCACGAATTCCTGGGCACGCTCGTCTATCAGTCGGGCGGCCGCTCCAAGGTCGTGCATTTCTGGCGCATGGAGGCCGACGGCGGTCCGGTCCGCAAGCTGATGAACGACATCAAGGCGGTCGACTGGCTGACTCTGGACGATGCCATCTCGCGCCTGTCGCGCGAATACGAGCGCGCTTTCCTGATCCAGACCGGTCCGATCGCGATTGCCGCCGCCGGCCTTGCATCTTTGCCCGCACCCGAGCCGCGGCCGGCGAGCGACGACGTCGATGCAGCCTTGCAGGCGCTGACGCCCGCCGAGGCTGCGTCGGTCGACGAGCTGCGCCACGGTCTGTTGCAAAAGGTGAAGGCCTGGCTGCGCGGCGAGGCGTGAGACTTCTTCACGCCGCCCTGCTTGCGGGTTTGGAAGCATCCGCGAGTTAGTATGGTTGGGATAGTGTCAACTCCCTCCAAATCGTCATTGCGAGCGCAGCGCGCTGACGCACGTTACCGCCGCTCTTTCTTCTCCTTCGGAGCGGGCGCCGGCTTGCGTGGCGCTGCGGGGCGTTGTGCGGCGGGCGGGCGCTGCTGGAATCCGCCCTGGCGCTGGATGCCGCCGGGCTGCTGGATCGCGGGCGGCTGGCCCGGCTGCAATCCGGTGCGCGGCGTTTGCGGCTGCGGTGTCGCGCCCGGCTGCGGCGGCACGGCTGCTCCGGGCTGCGCCGGAGTCTGGCCGGCGCGCGGCGGCTGGGTTTGCGGCGTGCCGCCGGGTTGGACGCCGGGTCCGGTGCGCGGTGCGCCGGCCGGCCGGCCCGCACCATGCTGCTGACCCTGTTGCTGCTGGCCTGCGCGCTGGCCACCCGGCTGCACCGCGCCGCCCTGTCCTTGTTGTCCCTGGCCCTGCCGCTGCGGCGGCTGCGCGCCTTGCCGGTTTGGCGTGCCCGGCTGCTGCTGACCCGGACGGTTGTTCTGGCCGGGCTGGCCGTTCGGCCGCTGCGGCTGTTGGCCCGGCGCCGTCGTCGGCCGCAATTGTTGCTGCTGCGGCGGCTGCGCCGGCCGCGGGATGCGGCTGATCGCGGTCGGATTGGCGCGGCGGAAGTCGCGCTGCTCGGTGACGATCTGGCGGCCCGTAGTCTGCGCCAGATGCACCTGGCTGACAAAGCCGCGGTCGCGCGCGATCTGCTGCGGGGCAATGGTGATCGGCACGGCCGCAAAGCGCATGCCGCCGGGCCCGCCCGTGCCGGGGCGGATCGCAAAGCCGCTTGCGGCTTGCGTCAGCGCGCCGAGCCGCGTGCCGCTGGTGCGGTCGTTGACTTCGATGTGCCCGACCCGGCCGTCGGCGTCGGGATAGAGTTTGATGTTGACGTTGCTGGCGCTGCTCGCGGCCGCGCCCTCGGGCACGTCGACGACGCCGGTGGTGCCGCGGATGCCGAGCGTCGCGGTCGGCGTCGCGATCTTCATGTCGCCGGTCTTCGCCACCGCCGCCGCAACGAAGGCAACCGTGCCCTTGCCGATGTCGAAGATCGCCGAATTCTGCTTGCCGCCGTCCTCATAGACGTAATTGTCGATGGTGATCCTGGCGCTGGCGGAGAGGTTGAACGTGGTCGAATCGTTGAAGGTGATGCCGAGCGAGGAGTTCGACGAGGTCTGCACGACGTCGTTGAGATAGATGTCGTCGCGCACGCGCAGCGGATAAGAATTCTTGTCGCGGATCACGGTCGCGATCCCCGTGACGGTCGCGACGTTGCCGATCGGCTCGACGGTGGCGGATTGCGCGTCCGCGGCCGGTGTCGGCGAGGCGGCGGGCGTCGGGGAGGGGGCGGGCGCCGGCTGGGCCTGCGGCTGGGCTTGCGCAAGCTCGATTGCATCGGATGCACAAGCCACGCTCGCGCCGGCCAGCGGCAAGGCCAGCAGCGGAAGCGCGAACACGAAGCGGCGCCAGGCCACCATTGAAATCACGAGGGAGTCCCGGTGAGAAACGCGAGGCGAGATCGGCCGATTTCAGCCTGATTGAGCTGAATGGCGGATGAACGTCTGTCGCATGGGAGAGGCGAACGTTCAAACGCCACGTCCCGGTGTCAGGGACGTGGCGCCATCATAAAAACAAGAAGGCATTTCTGCCGCTGATGCCTTCGGCGTCAGCTCACGCGCTTCCAGGTCTGGCCGCCGCAGAACATCCCGCCGAAGGCGCAACCCTGCACGCGCATCGCGTTCGGGCCCTTCATCGCGATGGTCGAGTCGTAGTTGCGGCCGGAGTCGGGGTCGTGGATGCGGCCGCTCCACTTCGAGCCTTCGGGCTTCATGTTGATCAGGATGCGCTCGTTGGTCTTCTCGGCGTAGCCGCACAGATTGGCGCCGCACTGCTCGACGCGGACATTGCCCTTGTTCTCTTCGGTCGCCCAGACGCCGATCGGCGTGTTGGCGGCCGGCGCCGGCGCGGCGGCCACCGGAGCCGGAGCGGGAGCAACGGCGACCGGCGCGGGCGCAGCAACGGGTGCGGGCTGCACCGTGTTGTCGAAGCCGACGGACGGAGCGGCGGCAACCGTCGTGGCGGAAGCTGCGGGGGCGGCAATCGCAGGGGCGGCCGGCGCGGTCGCCTGGACCGGCGCCTGCTGCACGGGCTGCTGCTGCACCGGAGCCGGCACGGGCTGCGCGGTGGTGGTGGCCGGAGCCGGCGTGGTGTCGACGTCATCGTCCTTGGAGCCAAGGCCCTTGAGGTTGATGTTGTTCAGCTTGATCGGCTTGTCCGACAGGCCCGGCGCCACGATGGTCACGCAGTCGAGCGAGGCGCAGTTGCGCGGCGTCTCGATGCGGATGCGCTGGCCCTCGATCTGGAACGAGATCGAATTGCCGGCATGCGCGGCCGCGGTCGACGCGAGGAAGAGTGCGGTGGCGGCGATGGTGAGCTTGTTCATGACAACCTCCGAAAAAAGCGTGGTCCCGATATGGACTGAAGTCGCTGGTGGATGAAACGTGGTTCGACCCTACGCCCGACCCGTCCCGCCTTCCGTGATGGACGTCACAAGGACCCGTGGCGCCTGGGTGAGCCAGCGCACATTCAGCCGCATTTCATCCCGCGTAACCTCGTCGCGACAGAGAGAGGGAGGCGCCGATGACGCGGCTTGCGACTTCGCTTGGCATATTGATCGCGCTGCTGGCGGTTGCGCCTCCAGCCCAGGCCGGTTCCTACTCCTTCTCGATCGGCGGCCACCGGTTCCATGTCGAGGCGCCCAGGAATTGCCGGTCCGCGTCCTGCGTCTCGATTTCCTCCAATCGCGGCTTTCGGCCGGCGGAGGACGTCGCCATGACGCCTGCTGCGCCTGGCCCACCGCCGGTCGTCCAGGCGCCGCAGCCGGTCTATCCGGCAACCCCGGCCCGGCCGCCACAGGCGATTGCGGTCGCGCCGTCACCGGCGCTGCCGCCCCCCGTGCTCGCCGCGACGACATCGCAGCCCGTTGTGCTGCCGCCGGCGCCAAGACCGGAGGCACCAAGGATCGAGGCCATGAGCCCCAATCCGCCACGGGTCGAGCTGTCGCGCACAGGTCCGCCGAAGCCGATCGCGCTCGATCCGCCGCGCATGGAGCCGCCCGTCGTCGCGCCGAGGCCCGAAATCAAGCCGGCTACCACGATCGCACAGCGCAGTGACGACGAGTCGCCCGGCATGCCGCTCGGGCAGTGGGAAAGCGACGGCGCCAAGGGCACGGTCCGCATCGAACGCTGCGGCTCCGCGCTCTGCGGCTATGCGCTGACCGAGGCGTCGAGCAGGGGCGAGAGCGTGCTCGTCAACATGAAGCAGAAATCGCACGACGTCTGGACCGGCAGCATCTACAGCCGCTCCACCGGCAACACTTACTATGCGAGGATGACGCTGAAGAGTCCCGGCAAGCTCTACGTCGAGGCCTGCGCGCTCGGCCACTTCTGGTGCTCCGGCAACGACTGGACGCGCATTGAGGAGCCGCAGGAGCGGCTGGCCACGACGTCGCGGCAATGGGGCGCGCGGTCGTAGCAATGTAGTCGGCTTGCCCTCGCCCTCCAGAGGAGGGCAAGCGGTCTTCGGTGTGGTTGATCGATGGCCGCTAGATCATGCCGAGCACGATGGCGCCGACGAAGGCCATGGCGAGGTACGCGGTGATCACGCTCAGTCTCCCGGCGAACGTCATTCCGTTGCTCCCAAGAATACTGGCTCCCAAGAATCCTGGCTGCCAAGAATCCTGCGCTGGAGGATGCTCCGCTGGAGCAGGCTCCCGCCGCTCGCGCGCCCAACTAATATGGTTAACAGAAAGTCTCGTTGTGAAAAAGGCAGCCTTGCTGTCGCTCATCTCCAGGAGCCGGCGCTCGTCCCGGGCCGGCATGGTTAAGGAAGGCTGAAATCAACACGTTGAAGAGTCTTTAAGTAAATTCACCGAACGTGCGTGCATGACGCGCGGAGTTCGTTTGTATCTCGTCGGCTCCATCGTCCTTGTTTCGCTAGCGGGTTGCGGACGCGGCTTCTTCCAGGCCGAACGTGAACCGTGGCGGGCCGAGGCCGAAGCGGCGTGCCTGAAATCGGGTGCGGTCAGGGAGAGTGCGGACATCGTCCGCATCGACCCGATCTCCGGGCCCGGCAGCTGCGGCGCGGAGTTTCCGCTCAAGGTCGCCGCCATCGGCGAAGCCTCGGGCAGCTACGGCTTTGCCGACGAGGAACTGCGCCCGCCGGGCAATGTCGGCAGCCAGCCGCGCTGGCCGGTGACGCAGCCGCGATCGAATTATCCGCAGGGCCAGAATTCTCCGGCATCTTCCTATCCGCAGCGGTCGAACTATCCCGAGAGCGCCGTGCGCCAGCCTTCCGGTTATGGCGCCTCGTCCGGGCCGATGTCACTGAACGCGCCCGGCGTAGCGCCGGAGGAAGACGAGATCGACCTGCCGCCCGAAGGCACCGATGCCGCGGGCGCGGCG
Organism: Bradyrhizobium sp. B039; assembly: GCF_038965675.1. NCBI lineage: Bacteria > Pseudomonadati > Pseudomonadota > Alphaproteobacteria > Hyphomicrobiales > Nitrobacteraceae > Bradyrhizobium > Bradyrhizobium sp. B039. Next base: position 6,901,933 of record NZ_CP152416.1, on the reverse strand, counting down.
CGCTACATGAATGCGCCGAGCTATCCGGCGCGGCAGCCCGGTCCCGCACCTTATTCGCAGGCGCCCGCGCAGCAGCCGCTACCGCGGCTTGGTCCCGCGCAGGGCAATCCCGTCACCGCCGTCGGTCCCGTCGCGGTGAGGCCGACCGCGACGCTCGCCTGTCCGATCGTGTCCGAGCTCGACCGCTGGCTCGCCGACACCGTGCAGCCGTCGGCGATGCGCTGGTTCGGCGCCCGCGTCGTCGAGCTCAAGCAGATCTCGGCCTATTCCTGCCGCGGCATGAACGGCAATCCGCACGCCCACATTTCCGAGCACGCCTTCGGCAACGCGCTCGACATCGCCGCCTTCGTGCTCGCCGACGGCCGCCGCGTCACGGTGAAGGACGGCTGGCGCGGCATGCCGGAAGAGCAGGGCTTTCTGCGCGACGTGCAGTCGGGCGCGTGCGCGCATTTCACCACGGTGCTGGCGCCGGGCTCGAACGTCTATCACTACGATCACATCCACGTCGATCTGATGCGCCGCGCCAGCCGCCGGCTGATCTGCCAGCCGGCCGCCGTCTCCGGCGAAGAGGTCGCCGGGCGCGCGCAGCAGCGCAACCCTTACGCCGGCAGGCGCGATCCCTATGTCACCGGCTCGCTCGGAGCGCGCAAGGCAACGACGCGCAAGCAGGAGGAAGAAGAGTACGCCGACGATTAGGCGCGTTTGCCAGTAGCCCTACGCAGTCAGAATGTCATTTCGAGGCCGGCTTCGACGGTGCGGGGACCACCCCCATGCACAGCTGCACCTCGCCGGGGACGTTGTAGGTGCGCATGATATGGCGGCTGTCGCGCAAGCCGGACGCCTCACGTTGCACCACGAACATCCAGAGCGCCTGGCCGGCTTCCATCACCAGCTTGCGCCTCGCCGCCTGCATCGAGGCCGGCGTCCCCGAGGCTGCGTGGGCGGCGTCGAACTCGCGCAAGCGCGCAAGGCTCTGCTCGAGTGTGCGGCCCATCCGTCCAAGCGCCGAGGCCTGTTCCTGGACGATCTCATAATGGAGGATATCGACAGGCGGGCGAAGATCACGGGACATGGCCGCAAATATAATGCCGCGAGACCGGCATGCGCAACGCGTGGCGTGCTCGCCGTTACTTCGCCCGGTACGCCGCCAGGAACATCCGCGTCGCGCTGTCGACCACTTCGGTCATGCGCTCTTCCGACGGCGCGGGCGCGGCCTGGAAGACGAAGGGCAGGAAGAGCGAGGCCTTGCACAGTTCCATGAACTGCGAGGCGGCAAGGTCGCAATCGTCGATCGTGAGATCGCCGGCGGCGGCGCGGGCTTTGAGATAATCGGAGAGGCGGTTGATGGTCTTGTCCAGCACCCGCGCGTAGTAGCGGCGGCCGACATCGGGCATGCGCTCGGCGATCGCCATCACGGTGCGGATCGCCGATCCGCCGCCCGGCCGGCAGAGCAGATGGATGTAGGCCCGGCCGAACTCATTCAGCGTGGTCTCGGCATCGCGGGCGGGATCGAAATTGAACACGACCTGGCCGTGCTGTAGCGCCTCCTGCTCGAGGATGGCTTCGAACAGCGCGCATTTGTCGGCGAAGTAGACATAGAGCGTGCCCTTGGAGACCTGCGCCGCGCGCGCGATCTCGCCCATGCTGGCGCCGTCGAAGCCGAGATCCATGAACACCTTGCGGGCCCCGTCCAGGATCTGGCGGCGCTTGGAGCTGTCCTCCTCCTGGATGACGTGCAGATGTTCGCTGGCAGCTACAACCATTGGTTCAGGGTCTCGGAAGGTTTCTGGACGAGGTGCCGAACTATGAAACGCAAATAAAGGATTCGGGCCAGTAGGGTCCGACGCTGGATATTATGTATATTGACCGAACGGTTCGGTCAATGATATTTGAGGTAAGTTAAGCGAGGGGAACACGCCGCGAGCGGCCGTCCTTCATCGCGCTTTTTTTGAGGAGGCCTTTATGGCCGTATCGAGAGACCAGGCTGCGCGCGTGCTTCACCAGGAAGCGGTGGAGACGAATTCGGCGAACGGTGAACCTGTGACCGAGACGTCCGCCGTTCTCGCCGAGCAGTTGCGCTCCCATGTGGCCGAGGAAGCGAAGCGCCGCAACGAGGCGCCGGGGAAGCCCGTGACCGACAAGCCGGCCACACCCGGGTCAGACGCGCCCGCTGCCAGCGGCACGCCGAAATCCGGCAAGCGCAAATTCGTCCTGATGGGCGTCGGTCTCGTGCTGGCGCTCGCGGCAGCCGGCTATGCCGGCTATTACACGCTGGTCGGCCGCTTCTACATCGCCACCGACGACGCCTATGTCCGCGCCAACAACACCATGCTCGGCGCGCGCGTTGCCGGCCACATTTCCTCGATCCTTGCTGGCGACAACACGACGGTGCGCGCCGGCGACGTCATCTTCCGCATCGACGACGGCGACTACAAGATCGCGGTCGATGCCGCTGCGACCAGGATCGCGACCCAGCAGGCCACCATCGATCGCATCGGTCGCCAGATCGCGGCGCTCGAGAGCCAGGTTGCCCAGGCCAAGGCGCAGCTCGTCTCGGCTGAAGCGGGCCTCAAGCGCGCCGACCTCGATTATGAGCGCCAGCAGGCGCTGAGCAGCAAGGGCTTTGCCTCGCGCGCCACCTTCGAGAGCTCGGAAGCCGGACGCGACCAGGGCGCCGCCGCGGTCAAGGCCGCGCAGGCCGCCTATGACGTCGCCGTCAGCAACGTCGACGTCACCAAGGCGCAGCAGGCCGAAGCCCAGGCCCAGCTTGCGGAGCTCAAGACCTCGCTCGCCAAGGCCGAGCGCGATCTCGCCTTCACCGCGGTGCGCGCGCCGGTCAACGGCACGTTCTCGAATCGCCTCGTCAGCGCCGGCGACTTCGTCGCGGTCGGCCAGCGGCTCGGCAACGTCGTGCCGCTCGACGACGTCTATATCGACGCCAACTTCAAGGAAACGCAGCTCAAGCGCATCCGCCCCGGCCAGCCGGTGACGATCAAGGTCGATGCCTATGGCATGCGCAAGTTCTCCGGCGTCGTCGACAGCATCGCGGCGGGCGCGGGCTCGGTGTTCACGCTGCTGCCGCCGGATAACGCCACCGGCAATTTCACCAAGATCGTGCAGCGCGTGCCGGTCCGCATCCGCGTGCCGAAGTCGGTGGCGAAGCAGAACCTGCTCCGCGCCGGCATGTCGGTCTACGCGACCGTCGACACCAACAAGGGCGCGGCCGACGCCGACAGCGAGGTCGATCTCGACGATCCCACCATGATCCATCCGCAGTAAGAGCACCTTAAACGCTGCGAGGTCGGACCATGGCCAATGCCACGACTGCTTCACCTGAGATGATGGCGGCCCCCGCTTCGGAGCGCATCGCGCCGAAGCGGCTGTTCGCCTTCATCATCATGGTGTTCGGGATGTTCATGTCGATCCTGGACATCCAGATCGTCTCGGCGTCCCTCAGTGAAATCCAGGCCGGCCTGTCGGCGAGCTCGAGCGAAGTCTCCTGGGTCCAGACCGCCTATCTGATCGCCGAAGTCATCGCGATCCCGCTGTCGGGTTTCCTGTCGCGCGCCTTCGGCACGCGGCTCTTGTTCGCGATCTCGGCCGCGGGCTTCACCGCCTCGAGCCTGCTCTGCGGCTTCGCCACCACCATCGAGGAGATGATCCTCTGGCGTGCGCTCCAGGGCTTTCTCGGCGCCGGCATGATCCCGACCGTGTTCGCCTCGGCCTACACCGTGTTCCCGCGCTCGAAATTCCACATCGTCGGTCCCATCATCGGGCTGGTCGCGACCCTGGCTCCCACGATCGGGCCGACCGTCGGCGGCTACATCACCGACCTGATGTCGTGGAACTGGCTGTTCTTCATCAACGTCGTGCCCGGCATCGCCATTACCTTGGGCGTGCTGGCGCTGGTCGATTTCGACGAGCCGCATTTCGAATTGCTCGACCGCTTCGACTGGTGGGGCCTGCTGTTCATGGCCGGCTTCCTCGGCACGCTGGAATACGTGCTGGAGGAAGGCCCGCAATATGAATGGCTGCAGGACACGACAGTGGCGATCTGCGCCTGGATCTGCGCCATCTCGGCGATCGCGTTCTTCTGGCGCGTCTTCACGGCGGCCGAGCCGATCGTCAATCTGCGCACCTTCTCCAACCGCAACTTTGCGGTCGGCTGCGTGCTCCAATTCTGCATCGGCATCGGCCTCTACGGCCTGACCTACATCTATCCGCGCTATCTCGCCGAGGTGCGCGGCTACAGCGCGCTGATGATCGGCGAGACCATGTTCGTGTCGGGCATCACCATGTTCCTGGTCGCGCCGCTGGTCGGTCGTCTCATGGTGAAGATCGACATGCGCTACATGATCGCCTTCGGCCTCGTCGTGTTCGCGATCGGCTCCTACCAGATGACCTGGATCACCCGCGACTACGATTTCTACGAGTTGCTGGTGCCGCAGATCCTGCGCGGCGTCGGCATGATGTTCGCAATGGTGCCGACCAACAACATCGCGCTCGGCACGCTGGCCCCTGACAGGGTGAAGAACGCCTCGGGCCTGTTCAACCTGATGCGCAATCTCGGCGGCGCGGTCGGGCTTGCCGTCATCAACACCGTGCTCAACAACCGTACCGACCTGCACATCACGCGCCTCCAGGAGCGCGTGACCTGGGGCAACGCGACCGCGACCGAAACCCTGACCATGTTCATGCAGAAGTTCCAGGGGCTCGGCGATTCCGCGCTGATGGCGATGAGGCAGCTCTCGCAGCTGGTGCACCGCCAGGCCGTGGTGATGAGCTTCGGCGATGCCTTCTTCATGCTGACGCTGTTCTATCTCGGCCTCAGCCTGCTGGTCACGCTGCTGAACAAGCCGGCCTCGCTGACGGGCGGCGGCGACGCGCATTGACGCCACGCACGCTGTCGTCGCCCGGGACAGTAGTGGTTGAGCCGAGAAGCCGCGGCGTACTGGATGCCCCGCCTTCGCGGGGCATGACAGTGGAAGATGAGATCGACGGCGGCCGCGAACCAAATTGCAACACTCGTTCGTGATCTCGCGCGAGCCCCGTTGCAAACCGCTAACGGCACATCTATAAAGCGCACCTCATTCAATCGAACCGGGAGGGATTTGCATGATTTCGTCGCATTCGCAGATCGTTCGCCCGCGTTCGTTGTTCTGGTTCGGTATGTCGGCGGCCTGTTAGAGGCCTCTTCCGCCAGATTCGATCGGGTCACGAGTCCCGATCGCCCCACTTCCCCAAGTCAAAATCACCTGTGAGTGACGCCGTCTGCCCTTCGTGGCCGACTTGCGTCCGTTGATGGAGCCGGCCCGCACCAAAAGCGGCTGGATGATGTCATGACCTCTCTCTCAAAAAGGCCCGCGGCGATACGCGTGGTGTTGCCCTTCGTGTTCCGGCACTGGCTGAACCAGCCCGGTCGCGGCTTGATCGTGGCCGGTGGCCTGCTGGGCGCGACCGTCGCTGACCTGTTCATGCCGGTCTTCTCCGGACATCTGGTCGATGCGCTGACACGCGGTTCGTCCGATCCTGACGCGCGCCACGCGGCGCTGGTTGCGTTCGGCGCCATCGTGGCGCTCGGTGCGGCCTCCGTGGTGCTGAGGTTGATCGGTCTCCAGGCGATCGTCCCGTTCACGCTCAAGATCATGTCGGATGTCGCCCAGGGCGCCTTCACGCGCGTGCAGCGCTTCTCGACCGACTGGCACGCCAACTCCTTTGCCGGCTCCACGGTGCGCAAGATCACGCGCGGCATGTGGGCGCTCGACCTGCTCAACGACACCATCCTGATGGCGTTGGCGCCGTCTCTGCTGGTGTTGATCGGCTCCATGGTCCTGATCGGCCTGCACTGGGCCTCGCTCGGCGCGGTGATCGCGGTGGGAGCGCTCTTCTACGTCGCCATCACCGTGCTGTTCTCGACGCGCTACATCGCGCCGGCCGCGCGAATCTCCAACGCCTGGGACACCAAGGTCGGCGGCACGCTGGCGGACGCGCTGACCTGCAACGCCGTGGTGAAATCCTTCGGCGCCGAGCTGCGCGAGGATACGCGGCTCGCCCGCGTCATCAACCGCTGGCGCGTTCGGGTGCGGCGGACCTGGTTTCGCTACAACTACACGGCCATGGCGCAGCTCTCGCTGCTGCTGGCCTTGCGTGCGTCCGTGATCGGCGGCTCGGTGCTGCTGTGGATGAGCGGGCATGCCTCGCCCGGCGACGTCACCTATGTGCTGACGAGCTACTACGTCATCCACGCATATCTGCGCGACGTCGGCATGCACATCAACAACCTCCAGCGCTCGGTCAACGACATGGACGAACTGGTGGCGATCCATGATGAGCCGATCGGGATTGTCGATGCGCCGGACGCGCGGCCGATCGCGATCGAGGGCGGCGAGATCGCGTTCGACGACGTCACGTTCCACTATGGCGGCCACCGCGCGCCGCTGTACGACGGCCTGTCGGTCACGATCCGCGCCGGCGAGCGGGTTGGCCTGGTCGGCCGCTCCGGCTCCGGCAAGACCACCTTCGTCAAGCTGGTGCAGCGGCTCTACGACGTCAGCGATGGCCGTGTGCTGATCGACGGCCAGGATATCGCAAAGGCCACGCAGCAATCGCTGCGCAGCCAGATCGCGATCGTGCAGCAGGAGCCGATCCTGTTCCACCGCACGCTCGCCGAGAACATCGCCTATGGCCGGCCCGGCGCCAGCCTGGAGGCGATCGAGCAGGCGGCGCGGCTGGCCAATGCGCACGACTTCATCCTGAGTCTGCCCAAGGGCTACGGCACGCTCGTCGGCGAGCGCGGCGTGAAGCTGTCGGGTGGCGAGCGGCAGCGCGTGGCGCTCGCGCGCGCCTTCCTGGCGGACGCGCCGGTGCTGATCCTGGACGAGGCGACGTCGAGCCTCGATTCGGAATCCGAAGCGCTGATCCAGCAGGCGATGGAGCGGCTGATGAAGGGACGCACCTCGATCGTGATCGCGCACCGGCTGTCGACGGTGCGCAGCCTCGATCGGATCCTGGTGTTCGACCGCGGCGAGATCGTCGAGGAGGGCACCCACGCCGTGCTCGCAGGCAAGCCCGGCGGCATCTATCGCGGCCTGTTCGAGCGCCAGGTGGTGGACCTCGGGCACCTCGCAGCAGCGGAATGAGAGGCGCGCGGCGGCGGGACGAAAGTCCCGCCGTCACGCCGCCCACGGAATGCGCCAAGGATGGAATGAGATGAAAGACCTGACGAACGGCTCCATCGTGCGACACATCCTGGCCATGGCGCCCCCGATCATGGTCGGCATGGTCACGATCATGATCTGCCAGCTGGTCGATTTGTACTTCGTGTCGGGACTGGGCGATGCCGCCGTTGCGGGCGTCGCCGCGGCCGGCAATGCCGGCTTTCTCATCAACGCGCTGATGCAGGTGCTCGGCGTCGGCACGGTGGCGCTGATCGCGCATGCCGTGGGCCGCAAGGATCGGCCGGATGCCAATCTGATCTTCAACCAGGCGATCGCGCTGTCGGTGCTGTTCGGCGTGCTGACCCTAGTCATGGGCGCGGCGCTGTCGCGCCCCTACATGCGTGCGATCGCCGCGGACCAAGCCACGATCGAGGCGGGGACCACCTATCTGTTGTGGTTCATGCCGGCGCTCGCTCTGGAATTCGCGATGCAAGTGCTGGCATCGGCGCTGCGGGCGACCGGCATCGTGCGCCCCGCGATGCTGGTGCGGGTGCTCGCTGTCGCCATCAACATCGCACTCGCGCCGGTGCTGATCTCGGGCTGGGGCACCGGCCATGCGCTTGGTGTCGCCGGAGCGGGCTTGGCGAGCTCGATCGCGGTGGCCATCGGTGTCCTGATTCTGCTGGCGCATTTCCGCAAGGCCGAGCGCTACGTCGCCTTCAACCCGGCGCAGTGGCGTCCGCAGCCGCATCACTTGAAGCGCATCCTCAATGTCGGCCTGCCGGCCGGCGGCGAGTTCGCGATGATGTTCATCTTCATGGCGGTGGTTTACTACGTGCTGGGCGATTTCGGCCCGTCGGCGCAGGCGGGATTCGGCATCGGCCAGCGTGTGCTGGCCCTGATCCAGATGCCGGCGCTTGCCGTTGCGCTGGCCGCGGGGCCGATCGCCGGCCAGAACGTCGGCGCTGCCAACGGGGCGCGCGTGCGGGAGACCTTCGTCAAGTCGGCGTTGATCACCTCCGCCGTGATGATCGGCTTCATGATCCTGGCGCAAACGAAGCCGGAGCTGCTGCTCGCCGGATTCTCGAACGACCGGGAGACGATGGCGATCGCCTATCTGTTCCTGCGGATCATCTCGCTCAACATGGTGGCGCAGGGCCTGATCTTCACCTGCTCGAGCATGTTCCAGGGTCTCGGCAATACCAAGCCGGTGCTGCTGAGCTCGGCGACGCGCGTGTTCACCTATTCGCTGCCAGCGATCTGGCTCTCGACGCGTCCGGGCTTCCGCATCGAGTACGTCTGGTACCTGTCGATCGCGGCGACCACGCTCCAGGCGGGCTTAAGCCTGTGGCTGCTGCGCCGCGAGTTCGACAAACGCCTGGCGCCGCTCCGGCAGGACGAGGCTTCGAAGCAGGTCGAGCCCGAGCCCGTCACGCCTCCTGCGCGCGTCCCTGCGTAGCGACAGCTTGTGACCTGCCGACGCAAGGAAGGCTAATGCGCACCAAGGCTGTTCCAGACGAGGCCGAGCCCCGACAGGAACAGCAGACCGAGCACGACATCGCCAAAGTGCTTGTCGCTCAGCGCGTGATAGACGCGTGCGCCGGCCCATGCGCCGATCAACGTGCCGGGAAACGCGACCAGCGCGAGCCAGACCACCTTGAAGGCGACGAGGCCCGATGCCGTCTGCAACACCAGCGCGGTGGCGAGCACGGTGAAATTGAAGAGCTGGAAGATGCCGCGCCGCTCGTGCTTGTTCCAGCCGCGGATGTTGGCCCACAGGATCGGCAGCGGCCCCGACAATCCGGCAAGGCCGCCCAGAATGCCGCCGGCAAAGCCGATCGCACCGTCGGCGATCCGGCCGCCGAACGTGATGGCGAGCGGCCTCTTGTTCAGATACAGCGCGCTCGAGAAGATCAGCAGCAGCACGCCGATGCTCAGCTTGAACACCTTGGGATCGGCGGAGGCGACCATCATGGTCCCCAGCGGCACCCCGATCAGCCCGCCGATCAGGAACGGCCAGACCAGCGAGAGGTCAAAACTCTTCCACATCGACGGCAGCGTCGAGGTCTGCGCGATCACCGAGCAGATCAGCACCAGGGGCACCGCGAGCGAGGGCGGCAGCACGTAGAGCCAGATGCCGAGCGCCATCAGCGCCGTGCCGAACCCGGCCAGGCCCGAGACGAAGCCGCCGGCCAATGCGCCGAGCGGCAGCAGCGCGTAACCGTAGGTTTCCAACGGATTGTCCTTGTCGCCACCGGCGATCCCGAACTGTTGATCGCCACCGCCCGCATAGCACGGGTGCGGCCGTGCAGGTCAATCCATGCTGCACGCAGGCGTGATCTGCGGCGTCGGGCTTTTGGGAAAGACATGCCTACATGATGGTCGTACTTCAATCTAAAGGCCCGCCCGACGCCATCGTGCGCTCCGATCGGACAGCCCCGAATAAGAAGGTGGAGAATGACCATGACCCGCACCAACATTGCCGTTGCGGCCGCGCTGCTGTCGGCGGCGGCGTTGATGCCGACATTGGCACAGGCGCAGTTTTCGGAGCCCGCGGCCTATCAGGCCGCCCATCCCGACCGCGACGTGCTCAATGGCGGCCAGCTCACACCCGCGGCACGCGCAGCCCGTGGCGAGACGGTGGCACCGAGCGAGGCCTATGCGGCCTATCCGTCAGGCATGACGCCGGTCGTCCGCCCGCGCCATCGCCGCCAGCACCAATAGGTATCTGCTAGACGATCTGCCTGGTGTCGGCGGGCTTGTGCAGCGCGCCGACCAGGATGCGCAACGCCTCCGTCAATTCCGCCCTGTTGCGCGCTGCGCCCAGCGAGATGCGTGCCGCATGCGGCGGTGTCCCGTCGACGGTGAAGACATCGCCGGCCACGACCGCGAGTCCATTCCGTAGCAGATGCGCCGCGACATCGGGGCGGCCCTCCGGCAGCCGCAGCCACAGATGATGGGCCGCGGGCTTGGCCAGAAACTGAAGGCCTTTCAGTGCGCGCTGCGCGAGTTGCTGGCGCCCCACCGCCTCGTTGCGAATGGCGGTGATGATGCGATCGGCGATGCCGGTTTCGAGCCAATGCGTCACCAGCGCGACCATCAGCGGCGCCGGCATCTGCACGGTGGCCTGCAAATAAGAACGCATCTCCTGCTGCGCGGCGTTGTCGGGCGTCACGAGGTAAGCAACGCGCAGCGCCGGCGCGATGCATTTTGACAGCGTGGTTGCGAGATACGTCCGCTCCGGAATGAGATTGGCGATCGGCGCCGCCGAGCGGTCGAGCAGCCCGTAGGCGTCGTCCTCGATCAGGATCGTATCGGCATCGCGGATGATCCTGGCGATCGCGCTGCGCCGCTCGGGAAGAAGCGTCGCGGTGGTCGGATTGTGCAGCGTCGGAATGAGATAGACGGCCTTCGGCTTGTGGACACGGCAGGCCTTCGCCAGTGCATCGGGCAGGATGCCGCCGTCATCCATGGCGACGCCGACGAGCTTGACGCCGAGCCGCGCCGCGGCGGCCTTGATGCCGGGGAAGGTGAGGGCTTCCGTGAGCACGATGTCACCGGGCCGCGCGAGATGGGCGAGCAGATTGAACAGGACGGTCTGCGTGCCGGGAAAGATCACGAGCCTGTCGGCATGCGCGTGCGGGACGCGTGCGCGCATCCAGCGCGCTGCGACCTCCCGCTCATGCACGCTGCCGCCGGGTGGCTGGTAGTTCAGGAACGCGGTCAGGCCCGATTGGGCGCGGAGAGCTTCCAGCCCTGCGACGATGCGCTCGTCGAGCTGTGCCTCGAGCGGATGCGGCGGCACGTTCATCGAGAGGTCGATCGCGACGGGATGCGGCAGATCGACCGCGCGGCGCGCGCTGGTCTCCGATACGAACGAGCCCTGGCCGACCCGGGCCTCCAGGATGCCGCGGCGCCGCGCCTCGGTGTAGGCGCGCGTCACCGTGGTGAGGTCGATGTCGAGCGCTTTTGCGAGCGCGCGCTGCGTCGGCAACTGCTGGCCGCGCACCAGCCGGCCGGCTGCGATGTCGGCCTCCATGGCATCGACGATGCGCTGGTAGCGCGGCCCGCTCAGCTCCGAGATTGTAGGGGTCCAATCCATGCAATTTAGGCCCATATCCTTTGAATGTATGGATGCAGGATATTATTGTATGGATCATCAGAACGGAAGAGGTGTCGTCATGACGACCGGTTCGGTTTCCCTGGCAAAGGCGATGTGGCGCGGTTTTCGCGGCAAGTGTCCGAACTGCGGCGAAGGGCACATGTTCGGACGCTTCCTGAAAGTGGCAGACAGCTGCGATCATTGCGGCGAAGAGCTGTTCCATCAGCGCGCCGATGACTTTCCGGCCTATCTCGTAATGGTCGTGGTCGGCCATCTCGTGGTCCCGGCGATCCTCGCGGTCGAGACCGCCTATGCCCCGCCGGTCTGGCTGCAATTGGCCGTGTGGCTGCCGGTGACGCTGTTCGCTTCGCTTGCGTTGCTGCAACCGACCAAAGGCGCCATCGTCGGCCTGCAATGGCAGATCGGCATGCATGGCTTTGAGGCTGGCAAGTTGCGGCGCGAGGCCGGTGCGCTCGTCCTCGCAAAAGTGAATACGCGCGCGGTCTGAGCGGGTAGCGTTTACATCGCGCGTGCGGCCGCTACACTCCATCGTACAAACAAGAACGATGGAAACGCCGATGGCCGCACGCGCGAAGACCTTCCTGCTCTGTCACGGCGCGTGGTCCGGCGGATGGGCCTGGAAGAAGATGCATCCGCTGATGGCGCAGGCGGGCCACCGCCTGGTCGCGCCGACCTACACCGGGCTCGGCGAGCGCGCGCATCTGGCCAATCCCGCGATCGATCTCGAGACGCACATCCGGGACATCCTCAACGTCATCAAATTCGAGGACCTCAGCGATCTCGTGCTGCTCGGCCACAGCTATGGCGGCATGGTCGCGACCGGCGTTGCCGACCGCGCACGCGAGCGCGTGACGCAACTGATCTATCTCGATGCCTTCGTGCCGCGCGACGGCCAGTCGCTGTTCGATCTCAACGAGAGCGGGCGCGAGCCGATGCGCAAGGCGGCGGCCGCCGGCGATGGCTACCGCATCCCGCCGAACCCGCCGCCGCCGGATACGCCGCAGGCCGATCTCGACTGGCTCAACGCGCGCCGCATCAACATGCCGATCAAATGCTTCGAGACGAAGTTGAAGCTGGAGCATGGCGAGCCGGCCATGCCGCGCAGCTACATCTATTGCACGCGCTTTCCGCCGGGCGACGTGTTCGGGCAGTTCGCGAAGCGCACGAAGAACGAGGATGGCTGGCGCTATTTCGAGCTCGACGCGAGTCATGCGCCGAACGTGACGGCGCCGGCGGCGTTGATGGCGGTGTTGAACGAGATCGCCGCCTGACCCACAGCCGTCATTCCGGGGCGTGCGCAGCACGAACCCGGAATCCATCTCTCCTCCGTCTCTGCCGCCTGATGGATTCCGGGTTCTCGCTTCGCGAGCCCCGGAATGACACCATTTGAATGGCTGCGCGCTCGGACAAAATGGTGAGGGGTCCGATGCGGTCAGCATCGAACCCCTCGTCACTTCTTAGTAAGACGCGTTTTCTTCACGCGAGCCGGAAAAACCACTTCGCTCGAAAACGCTTTAGAACATCAGCCGGCCTGTAAGCCGGGTTCTGTAGGGCACCGTTCGCTTGCGCGCACGATACGTGACGGCCATTCCTCTGGGGCCATGTTTGCACATGGCCTCGAGCAACCTACCCGGACGGCGGGCCTGACATCGCCCCGCGGCGTTATCGCTTGCGCGAACAGCCCGCTACGCCGTCCCTATTCGGTTTTGCTCCCGGTGGGGTTTACCATGCCGGCTCCGTTGCCGCAGCCGCGGTGCGCTCTTACCGCACCTTTTCACCCTTACCCTGCGAAGCCCGAAGGCGAAGCAGGGCGGTTCGTTCTCTGTGGCACTTTCCCTGGGGTTGCCCCCGCCGGACGTTATCCGGCACCGTATGTCAAGGGAGCCCGGACTTTCCTCCCCGGCGGCCTTTCGACCGTTGCCGGAGCGGCCGTCCGGCCGACTGACGGGGTTAGGCATGGGCATTTGTGACGGTTTCGTCAAGCCGAGATCGTCGCGCACGCGATCTGCAAATAATTTATCCTGAAGATGTCGTTCGATGTGCGCCCCGTTCGACTGGATGTCGGTGATCCCCCGAACAACAGGAGTTAAGCGATGCAGTATCTGCTGCTGATCTACCGGAGCGAAGCGGAATTGAGCAAGATGACCCCCGCAGACCGTCAGGCGATGTCGGCGGAGTACGGCACTTATACGCAGTCCATCGTCCAGAGCGGCCATTTCAAGGCCGGCGACGGGCTTCAGCCGACCACGACCGCGACCACCGTGCGCGTTCGCGATGGCAAGACCCTGACCACCGACGGTCCGTTCGCCGAGACCCGCGAGCAACTCGGCGGCTACTATCTGGTCGAGGCCAAAGATCTCGACACCGCCATTGGGCTGGCCGCGCGGATTCCCGGGGCCAAGGAGGGATCCATCGAGGTTAGGCCGGTCATGATCTACAAGTGATCTCTCCTGCCGACATCGCTCGGACCTTTCGCGACGAGGCGGGGCGGGTGCTTGCCACGCTGATCCGCCTCGTCGGCGATTTCGATCTCGCCGAGGACGCACTCCAGGATGCCTTCGCGGTCGCGCTCGAACGCTGGTCGGCGGGCGAGGTGCCCGATAATCCGCGCGCCTGGCTCGTCAATGTCGGCCGCAACAAGGCGATTGATCGCATCCGGCGGCAGGCCGTGTTCCGCGGCAAGCAGCAGGCGTTCGTGCATGAGCTCGAGCTCAACGCGCAGGCGCCCGACGAGCCTCCGGCGACGCTCGACGACGACATGCTGCGGCTGATCTTCACCTGCTGCCATCCCGCGTTCGCGCCGGAGGTCCAGGTCGCGCTGACGCTGCGCACCGTTTGCGGCCTCTCGACCGCGCAGGTCGCGCGCGCGTTCCTCGTCGGTGAGGAGGCGATGGCGCAGCGCCTCGTCCGCGCCAAGCAGAAGATCAGGCTCGCCGGCATTCCCTATGAGGTGCCCGAACGCGACGCGCTGGCGCAGCGGCTCGACGGCGCGCTCGCCGTCATCTATCTCGTCTTCACCGAAGGCTATGTCGCAACCTCGGGCGCAGACCTGATGCGGCCGGATCTCGCGGTCGAAGCCATCAGGCTCGGTCGTTTGCTCGACCGGCTGATGCCTGACCGGGCCGGGATCAAGGGCCTGCTGGCCTTGATGCTGCTGCACGACGCGCGCCGCGCCGGACGCGCGACGTCGGCCGGCGACATCGTGCTGCTGGAAGAGCAGGACCGCACGCTCTGGGATCGCGCGCAGATCGAGGCGGGTCTGCGTCTCGTGGACGACGCACTGCGCATATCCGGCCGGCCGCAACCCTATGCGGTGCAGGCCGCGATCGCCGCGCTGCATGCGCGCGCGCCGAGCTTTGAGGCGACCGACTGGCCGCAGATCGCCGGGCTCTACGAGGTGCTGCTGCGGATCAATCCTTCGCCGGTGATCGAGCTCAACCACGCCGCCGCAATCTCGATGGTCGACGGCCCGGCGCGCGCGCTCGATCTCGTCGACGCGATCACCGCACGCGGCGGGCTTGGCGGCTACGAGCTGCTGCCCGCGGTGCGCGCGGATCTGTTGCGACGGCTAGGCCGCAAGGACGAGGCGCGCGAGGCGTATGTCGCGGCGACGGCAGCGACGCAGCTCGAGCCGCTGCGGCGGCTCTATGCGCGAAGGATGAGGGAGATGGGCAACTAGCACCGTCATTCCGGGGCGATGCGAAGCATCGAACCCGGAATCTCGAGATTCTCAGGTGCGCAATTGCGCACCATAGTTCGCACTTCGTGCGCCCCGGAATGACGGCTACGCCGTCACTTCGACGCGACCGCCGTCCCGTCCGGCAGGCTCGCCAGCAACGCTTGCAAGGTCGACAGTGTCGAATGATCCGCAACACCGTCCAGCCGTGCCGGGCGGAAGTGGCGCTGGAAGGCGGTGACGACCTCCATGGTCGCGGCGTCGTATTTGCCGGTCAGCGGCACGCCATAACCGTATCGCGCGAGCGCCTGCTGCAGGCTCAGCACCTCGTCGCTGATGGTGCCGAGCATCAGGCTCTCGCCGCGCACGACGGGCGTGGGCGTGACCCAGTGCCCGACGCCGGAATTGGCCAGCGAATGCCACGGAAATTTCTCGCCGGGATCCTTCTTGCGCGCGGGCGCAACGTCGGAATGGCCGAGCACGCGGTGCGCCGGCACTTTTCGGCGCAGCATGATGCCGCGGCACAGCGCGATCACGGCGGCGATCTGGCGCAGCGGAAACTCCGGATAGCCCCAGTCGTGGCCGCGATTGACGATCTCGATGCCGATCGAGCAGGAGTTGACGTCGTCCTCGCCGGCCCAGGACGAGACGCCGGCGTGCCAGGCGCGCCTCGCCTCGGGCACGCATTGCACGATGCGGCCGTCCTCGAGCACGACGTAATGCGCCGACACTTCCGTCCCCGCCGTGCACAGCCGCGCCAGCGCGCCCTCGACGTCGGGCATGCCGGTGTAGTGCAGCACGATCATGTCCGGCTGGCGTCCCTTGCTGCGCTCGCCATGGTTCGGCGAAGGAATGATGTCGGAGACGATCGACGAATCCGGCTCGAACGTCCGCATGTTCGCCGCGGCCTTGGGAACCGGGAGAACGCGTTGACGCTTCGAATCAGAACCAGATGGCGTGGACGAACCGGACGACATAAACAGCTCAAGTCGGAATAGGAGAGGGCCAAGCCCTTCTCTTTACTATTCCTTTACCCTCCGCCGTGCGCAATCGCGCGTCGCGGTTAACGGATGCATTTTGGGCGGGTGTGTGGATGAGGCATCACTGCCGCTTCACCTTTTCGACTTGTAACGGGCCGATCAACGCTTTCTTAACGCTAAGGGCCGTTACTGAGGGATGAAGAGCCGACCCGCGTCCGGAGGCGGCCAAAGCGTATTTTGGCTCGAAATCCCATGGCTGCCCGACAAATTCCACTGGGAACACTGGGTTGGCGGCCGGGGACGACCGGGCTCGGTAACCATGCTGGACAAGGGTTGGGTCGTGGAACCGCCGCGACGCGGAATCATTCGAGGCGTTATGGGCTGGCTCGCCCCGGATCTGGCTTGGTTGTTCGGCAGGCGTGGCGCATGAGCTCCGCTCCTCACATTCCCGTGCTCGGTCGCGAGGCCATCGATCATCTCGCGCCGCGCGAGGGCGGGATCTATGTCGACGCCACCTTCGGCGCCGGCGGCTATAGCCGTGCCATCCTCGACGTGCCTGGAACCCGACTCATCGCCATCGACCGCGACCGCACCGCAATCGCCGGCGGCGCCGAGCTGGTCGAACGCTCTGCCGGTAGGCTGACACTGGTCGAGGACCGTTTCTCCCATCTCGCCGAAGTCTGCGCGGCACAAGGCGTCGATGCCGTGGACGGCGTCGTGATGGACGTCGGGGTGTCCTCGATGCAACTCGACCAGGCCGGCCGAGGCTTTTCGTTCCGCCTCGACGGTCCGCTCGACATGCGGATGGGGCAGGCGGGCCCGACCGCGGCCGACGTCGTCGCGCGCGCCTCGGAAGCCGATCTCGCCGACATCATCTATCTCCTCGGCGAGGAGCGGCATTCGCGCCGCGTCGCCCGCGCCATCGTCGCGGACCGGCAGGAGACGCCGTTCACGACCACGCGCGCGCTCGCCGACCTCGTCGGCAGGGTGGTTCGCTCCAAGCCCGGCGACATTCACCCCGCGACGCGGACGTTCCAGGCCCTGCGCATCTTCGTCAACGAGGAGCTCGAGGAACTCCAGGCCGCGCTCACTGCGGCCGAGCGCGTGCTCAAGCCCGGCGGACGCCTCGTGGTGGTCTCGTTCCATTCGCTGGAAGACCGCATCGTCAAGAATTTCCTCGCCGAGCGGTCGAAGACCGGCGGCGGCTCGCGGCACCTGCCGGAAGTCGCGCAAACCGCGCCGAGCTTCCAGCTCCTGACGCGGCGGCCCGTCGTCGCCGGCGAGGACGAAGTTGCGCATAACCCGCGCGCGCGTTCGGCAAAACTGCGCGCCGCGGAGCGCACCTCGGCGCCGGCGCACAAGGACGATCAGTCTTCGTCCTGGCCAAGACTCTCCGACGTGATGAGGGGAGGCTAGCGCATGCGCTTCATCCACCTCCTCGTCATCGGCGCGCTGATCTTCGCGGCGGCCTATGTCTACCGGATCAAGATGGACTCCACCGCGCGCACGGAGAAGGTGTTGCGGCTGCATGCGGAGATCCGCGAGCAGCGCGATGCGATCGCCTCGCTCCGCTCCGAATGGGCCAAGCTTGATGCGCCCTTGCGCCTGCAGGGCCTGTCCGAGCGGCACCTGCCGCTCAAGCCGGTCAACGGCACGCAATATGACTCGCTGAAGAACCTGCCCGAGCGCCCGCCGCGGATGTTCAGGCCCGGCGAGCCCGACCCGATCGGGGCCATGCTCAACACCATCGAAGCCGCGAGCGATCCCGATACCGTGACGGGCTCCGTGCCTCAGCCCGAGGACAAGCAATGAGCCCGGCGACGCCTGCAAAACCCACCGAGCCCTGGCGGCAGCGGCTGATCCGCAGCCTGCTCTACGGGCGCAACGTCGACCGCGCCGCGAAGGCGCGCGCGCGCGTCGGACTTGCGATGCTCGCCTTCGCCTCGGTCTACGCCCTGATCGGTGGCCGGCTCGTGATGTTCGCGATCGGTGCCGACGCCCACAGTGCGCGCCGAGCGGCGGCGCAGGAGGTGGTTGCGACGGCGCGGCCCGACATCGTCGACCGCAACGGCGCCATCCTTGCGACCGACGTCAAGGCGGCGAGCCTGTTCGGCGAGCCGCGCCGCATCATCGACAAGGACGAGGCGATCGAGCTCCTGACCGCCACCGTGCCCGACCTCGACGAGGCCGAGGTGCGCGAGCGCCTGAAGACACGCAAGGGCTTCGTCTGGCTCAAGCGCGAGATCACGCCGAAGCAGCAGCAGGACATCCACAAGCTCGGCATTCCCGGCATCGGCTTCCTGCGCGAGAACAAGCGCGTCTATCCGACCGGCAACGAGGTCGCCCACCTCATCGGTCTCGTCAATATCGACAACCAGGGCATCGCCGGCATGGAGAAGTGGCTCGACAATCAAGGGCTCGCCGATCTCCATCGCGCGGGCTTTGCCACCGACCGCCTGCAAAAGCCGATCGAGCTCTCGGTCGACCTCCGCGTCGAGCACGCGCTACGCGACGAATTGCTGAAGGCCAAGGAGAAGTTCCACGCCAAGGCGGCCTCCGGCATCATCTCCAACGTCAAGACCGGAGAGATCGTGGCAATGGTCTCGCTGCCGGACTTCGATCCCAACAATCCGAAGGAAGCGCACGATCCCGATCGCATCAATCGCCTGACCACAGGCGTCTACGAAATGGGATCGACGTTCAAGGCGTTCACGCTGGCGATGGCGCTCGATTCCGGAAAGATCAATCTGAACTCGTCGTGGGATGCGCGTGGAAACCTGCACTACGGCAAGTTCACCATCCACGACAGCCACTCGCTCGGACGGTTCATCAACACCAAGGAAGTGTTCACCTACTCGTCCAACATCGGTGCCGCGCGGATCGCGCTCAACCAGGGTGTCGAGGCGCACAAGGCGTTCCTGGCCAAAATGGGACAATTGACGCGGCTGCGCACCGAGTTGCCGGAGAGCGCGGCTCCGCTGGTGCCGCGCCGCTGGGGTGAGCTGAACACGGTCACCATCGCGTTCGGTCAGGGCCTGTCGGTCGCGCCGCTCCAGGCGGTGATGGGCATCAACGCCCTGATGAACGGCGGCTATCTGATTCCGCCGACATTCATGAAACGCAGCGAAGACGAGGCGCGGGCGATGGCCAAGCGCGTGATCAAGCAGGAGACCAGCGACAAGATGCGGTATCTGATGCGGCTCAATGCCGAAATCGGTACTGCCAAATCCGCCGACGTGAAGGGCTACTATGTCGGCGGCAAGACCGGCACGTCCGAGAAGGTCATCAACGGCCGCTATGCCAAGAAGCGGGTGCTCAACTCCTTCACCGCGATCATGCCGTCCGACGATCCGAAATATCAGATTCTCGTCATGCTGGACGAGCCGCAGGCGCTGCCCGAGACGCATGGTTTCATCACCTCGGGCTTCAACGCGGTGCCCACGGGCGGCAAGGTGATCGAGCGGATCGCGCCGCTTTTGGGCATCGAGCCGCGATTCGACCTGCCGCCGTCCGACCGCCTTATTCTTGCAGCATCCAGGACAACCCAGTAATCAACCGGGTAGGCCATCGCCGGTGCTGAGTCGGAGGTTTTCGGCTTTCCGGCATGTCGACTGGACGACCATGAAACTGCGCGATCTCATAGGCAATGACGCCGCAATCGAGCCCGCTATCGCGGCGCTCGAGGTGACGGGGCTTGCGCTCGACAGCCGCGTGGTCAGGCCGGGCGATCTCTTCTTCGCGCTCGCGGGCAGCAAGACCGACGGCGCACGCTTCATCGATGCGGCGGTCGCCGCAGGTGCGGTTGCGATTGTCGGCGATCATGCGCCCGGTGGCGGCAAGGTGCCGTTCATCGCCGTCGCCAATCCGCGTCGCGCCCTGGCGCTGGCCGCGGCAAGATTCTTTCCCGCGCAGCCCGCGACCATCGCTGCGGTGACCGGCACCAGCGGCAAGACATCGGTCGCGGCGTTCACGCGCCAGATCTGGGAGCGGCTGGGCCATGCCTCCGCCAGCATCGGCACCATCGGTCTCGTGTCGCCGAAGCGCACCGTCTACGGCTCGCTGACGACGCCGGATCCGGTCGCGCTGCACCGGCAGATCGATGAGATCGCGCGCGAGGGCGTCACCCATCTTGCCTTCGAAGCGTCCTCGCACGGTCTCGATCAATATCGCCTCGACGGCGTGCGCGTCTCCGCCGGCGGCTTCACCAATCTGTCGCGCGACCACATGGATTACCACCCGACCGTCGCGCATTATCTTGCGGCGAAGCTCCGGCTGTTCCGCGAACTGGTCCCGCCTGGCGGCGCCGCCGTGATTTCGGCCGATCATGATTGCTCGGCCGAAGCGATCAGTGCCGCGAAGGCGCGTGGCCTGCGCGTGATGGCGGTCGGCCGCAACGGCGACGGGGTGGGCGAGGGCATTCGCCTCACCGAGGTCGGGGTCGACGGCTTTTCGCAAAAGCTCACGGTCGAGCATCGCGGCAAGCGTTATGTGGTCCTGCTGCCGCTGGCCGGCGAATTCCAGATCGAGAATGCGCTGGTGTCGGCCGGCCTCGCGATCGGCACCGGCAGCGATGCCGCCAACGTATTCGCGAGCCTCGAACATCTCGAAGGCGCCAAGGGCCGGCTCGAGCGCGTCGGCGAGCGCAACGGCGCGCCGATCTTCGTCGACTATGCGCACAAGCCCGACGCGCTGGCGAAGGCGTTGCAGGCGCTGCGGCCTTACGCCAAGCGCAGGCTGGTCGTCGTGTTCGGCGCCGGCGGCGACCGCGATGCCGGCAAGCGTCCGATCATGGGCGAGATCGCCGCGGAGAATGCCGACGGCGTCATCATCACCGACGACAATCCGCGAAGCGAGAAGCCGGAAGCGATCCGCGCCGCGATCCTCGCCACCGCAAAAGGGGCGCGCGAGATTGGCGATCGCGCCGCGGCGATCCGCACCGCGATCGAGGAACTGGAACAGGGCGATGCGCTGCTCATCGCCGGCAAGGGCCACGAGACCGGGCAGATCGTCGGCAGCGAGGTGTTGCCCTTCAGTGATCACGAGGCGGTTGCCGCCGCCCTAGCGTCGAGGGTTGCATGAGCGCGCCAATATGGACGGTTGCGGAGGTCGCGCGCGCGCTGGGCGCTGCCGGATCATTCCCGGACACGCCGATCGACTTCGTGACGCAGGACAGCCGCCTGGTGAAGCCCGGCAGCCTGTTCGTCGCGCTCAGCGGCACGCCGAGCGGCGGCTTCATCTCGGCCTTCGCCAGCGCGCGCGACGGCTGGGAGTTCGCTGACAAGGCGGAAGCCGCGGGCGCGGCCGCGATGATCGTGCCGCACGAGATCGCGGGCATCCGCGTCCCCCAGATCGTCGTGAAGGACACGCTGATCGACGGCCTCTGGGGCCTCGCGCGCGCCGCACGCGCGCGCTTCAACGGGCCGGTGATCGGGCTCACCGGCAGCGCGGGCAAGACCAGCACCAAGGAATTTCTGGCGGCCTATCCGAACGCCTATGCCAGCCCGTCGAGCTTCAACAATTTCTGGGGCGTGCCGCTGACGCTGTGCAATGCGCGGCCCGATGCCAGCCTCTGGGTCGTCGAGATGGGCATGAACCAGACCGGCGAGATCGCGCGGCTCAGCGAGTTGACGCGGCCGACGGTCGCGCTCGTCGTCAACGTCCAGCCGGTGCATCTGGAAAAGCTCGGCTCGCTGGAGGCGATCCGGCGCGAAAAGGTGTCGATCGCGCTCGGCCTGCCGGAGGATGGCGTGCTGGTGCTGCCCGCCGGGCTCAAGGCGTCCGAATGGAAGGGCAAGGTGGTGCGCTTCGGCGAGCATGCCGAGGTGCACGAGGTCACGCACGCGCCGCATGGCGAGAGCTGGCAGGTCGTGGCGATGATCGGCAAGAAGCAGATCGCCTTCAGCCTGACGCCGGGCGCGCCGCACCGCGTGCAGAATGCGCTCGCCGCGCTCGCTTCGATCCGCGCGGCGAACCTCGATGCCGCGACGCTCGCGATCAAGCTCGATCGGGTCGGCATCATGACCGGCCGCGGCGTCGAGCAGGCGGTCGGCGGCGTCACCGTGATCGACGACAGCTTCAACGGCAACCCGGCCAGCGTGGCTGCTGCGCTGCAAAGCCTGCAGGCGCGCAACGTAACCGGCGGCCGCCGCATTGCCGTGCTTGGTGACATGCTGGAACTGGGCGACGACGCACCAAGCTACCACACCGGTCTCACCAGGTATCTCGACGGCATCGACGGTGTCTACTGTGTCGGCCCCCTCATGCGTCACCTCTTCGAGGTGCTTCCATCGGGCAAGGCGCTTGGCTGGCACGACGATCCCGCCACGCTGAAGCCGGGCGAGGTCGCAAGCCTGCTGAAGGCAGGCGATGTGGTGGTTGTCAAGGGCAGCAAGAAGATGTTCTGGGTCAACAAGTTTGTGCCGGGCCTAGTGGCCGCCTTGCAGGCAAAGGCGTAAACTGCTTGGAAGGCGCTGTTTCCGAATCCTCCCTTTTCGGCGCGAAGCCGTCCGTTTTCCCACAGGTCGCCCGACCCATGATGAAGACCAGCGAATGCGCGTGAGGCACGTCGATAAGGCCAAGGCCGATAACAAGGCCGCGTGCGAAAGGCGCCATAGGACCGTCTGAATGTTTTACTGGCTGATCGAGCTCTCCAACACATTTCCGGGCTTCGGTGCCTTTCGCACCTTCCTGAACGTCTTCCGCTACATCACCTTCCGCACCGGCGGCGCGGTGGTCACCGGCGCGCTGTTCGTGTTCCTGTTCGGGCCCTGGATCATCGATCATTTGCGCATCCGCCAGGGCAAGGGCCAGCCGATCCGGACCGATGGCCCGCAATCGCATCTCGCCAAGAAGGGCACGCCCACCATGGGCGGGCTGATGATCCTGTCCGGCCTCACGGTCGGCACGGTGCTGTGGGCCAACCCGCTCAATCCCTATGTCTGGATCGTGCTCGCGGTGACGCTTGGTTTCGGCTTCGTCGGCTTCTATGACGACTACCTCAAGGTGACCAAGCAGACCACGACCGGATTCGGCAGCAAGCTTCGCCTGCTGATCGAGGCGGCGATCGCGCTGGTGGCCTGCTACGCGCTGGTGCGCTTGAACCGCGATCCCGCGTCCACCGCGCTGACGATTCCGTTCCTGAAGGACACCGTGCTGCATTTCGGCTGGTTCTTCGTCGTGTTCGGCGCCTTCGTCATCGTCGGCGCCGGCAATGCGGTGAATCTCACCGACGGTCTCGACGGCCTCGCCATCGTGCCCGTGATGATCGCGACCGCGAGCTTTGCGATGATCGCCTATCTCGCCGGCAACGCGGTGTTCGCCGACTACCTCCAGATCAAATACGTCGCCGGCACCGGCGAGCTCGCGGTGCTCTGCGGCGCGCTGCTGGGCGCCGGCCTCGGCTTCCTCTGGTTCAACGCGCCGCCGGCTTCGATCTTCATGGGCGACACCGGCTCGCTGGCGCTCGGCGGCATGCTGGGCGCGATCGCGGTCGCGGTGAAGCACGAGATCGTGCTCGCGGTGATCGGCGGCCTGTTCGTGCTGGAGGCGGTCTCCGTCATCGTGCAGGTGGTGTCGTTCAAGCTCACCGGAAAACGCATCTTCCGCATGGCGCCGATCCACCACCATTTCGAGCAGCTCGGCTGGACCGAGCCGCAGATCGTGATCCGCTTCTGGATCATCTCGGTGATGCTGGCGCTGGCCGGCCTGTCGACGCTGAAGCTGCGGTGACTTCTATGGTGGTTGATTTTCGCTGTCATTTCGGACGACGCGAAGCGGCGATCCGGAATCTCGAGATTCCGGGTTCTCGCTTCGCGAGCCCCGGAATGACAGGAACCCAATCATGATCCCGGTCACATCCTTCGCCGGCAAGACAGTCGCGGTATTCGGCCTCGGCGGCTCGGGGCTCGCCTCCTGTCACGCGTTGAAAGCGGGCGGCGCCGAGGTGATCGCCGCCGACGACAATGCCGAGAACGTCGCCAAGGCCGCGCAGGCCGGCTTCATCACCGCGGACTTGCGCAACGTCTCCTGGACGAATTTCGCAGCGCTGGTGCTCGCGCCCGGCGTGCCGCTGACCCATCCCGTGCCGCACTGGAGCGTGCTGAAGGCACGCGAGGCCGGTATCGAAGTCATCGGCGACATCGAGCTGTTCTGCCGCGAGCGGCGGCGGCACGCGCCGGATGCACCGTTCGTCGCCATCACCGGCACCAACGGCAAGTCGACCACGACGGCGCTGATCGCGCACCTGACCAAGGTCGCCGGCTACGATACCCAGATGGGCGGCAATATCGGCACCGCGATCCTGTCGCTGGAGCCGCCGCGCACGGGCCGCGTCCACGTCATCGAGATGTCGTCCTACCAGATCGACCTCACGCCCTCGCTCGATCCCTCCGTCGGCATCCTGCTCAATGTCAGCGAAGACCACATCGACCGCCACGGCACCATCGCGCACTACGCCGCTGTGAAGGAGCGCCTTGTTGCGGGCGTGCAGGCAGGCGGCACCTCGATCGTCGGCGTCGACGACGGTTATTGCCGCGACATCGCCGACCGGCTCGACCGCGCCGGCAAGAACGTGGTGCGCATTTCCGTCAAGAACCCGCTGGCGAGCGGAATCCATGTCGAGCACGGTACCATCGTGCGCACCGCGGGCGGCGCCCGCAGCGAAGTCGCCAAGCTCGGCGGCATCGGTTCGCTGCGCGGCCTGCACAACGCGCAGAACGCGGCCTGCGCCGCCGCCGCGGCGCTCGCGATGGGCATCAGCTTTGAGGTGCTCCAGGACGGCCTGCGCAGCTTTCCGGGCCTCGCGCATCGCATGGAGCAGGTCGGCCGCCGCGGCAACGTGCTGTTCGTCAACGACTCCAAGGGCACCAATGCGGATGCCACCGCGCATGCGCTGTCGTCCTTTTCGGAAATCTTCTGGATCGCCGGCGGCAAGCCGAAGGCGGGCGGTATCACCAGCCTGACCGGCTACTTCCCGCGCATCCGCAAGGCCTATCTGATCGGCGAAGCCGCGCAGGAGTTTTCCGGCACGCTGGGGACACAGGTCGCGCACGAGATCAGCCAGACGCTTGACGTCGCCGTCGAACACGCCGCGCGCGATGCGGAAGCCTCGGGTCTCACCGACGCGGTCGTGCTGCTGTCGCCGGCCTGCGCGTCCTTCGACCAGTACCGCAACTTCGAGATCCGCGGCACCAAGTTCCGCGAACTGGTGCAGGCGCTGCCGGGTGTGAAGCCGGTGGTGTGAGGGCTCTCGTGTCCGGACGCGCGTAGCGCGAGCCGGGACCCAGAATGCCGCAACCATGGGCCCCGGCTCTGCAGCGCACCACGCCGCGCAGAGGCGGCGCGCTGCGCTGCGTCCGGGGCACGAGACTCTCCACAACTTGATCGCTCCCCTTAACCCCCCGGTAACCAACCTCGGCGACCAATGGACCGACCTCTGTCCGAAAGCGGCCGCCCATGCTCTCCCGTGAAGAACGCACCCCCTTTTCCGAGTGGTGGTGGACCGTCGACAAGCCGCTGATGGGCGCCATCCTGGCGCTGATGCTGACCGGCGTGATCCTGTCGCTGGCGGCGAGCCCGCCGGTTGCGACCCGCATCGGGCTCGACCCGTTCCACTTCTTCAGCCGGCACGTGATGTTCCTGGCGCCGTCCTGCCTGGTGCTGCTCGGCGTCTCCTTCCTGTCGCCGCGCGCGATCCGGCGAAGCGCGCTGCTCATCTTCGCGGTCAGCATCATCCTGATCGCGGTGACGCTCGCGATCGGCCCCGAAGTGAAGGGCTCGCGGCGCTGGATCACGCTGCTCGGCGTCAACATCCAGGCCTCCGAAATCGCAAAGCCATCGTTCGTCGTCATTGCTGCCTGGCTGTTCGCGGAATCGACCAGGCGGCCTGAGATGCCGGCGACCTCGATGGCGCTGGTGCTGCTCCTGATGCTGGTCTCGCTGCTGGTGATGGAGCCCGACTTCGGCCAGACCATGCTGATCCTGATGGTGTGGGGTTCGCTGTTCTTCATCGCGGGCATGCGCATGATCTGGGTGTTCGGGCTCGCCGGCCTCGGCGCCGCCGGGCTGTTCAGCGCCTATTTGTTCGTCCCGCACGTCGCCGGCCGCATCAAGCGCTTCATGAATCCGGCCTCGGGCGATACCTTCCAGGTCGATACCGCCATGGAGGCCTTCTACAACGGCGGCTGGTTCGGGCTCGGACCGGGCGAGGGCATCGCCAAGCGCAGCCTGCCGGACAGTCATACCGACTTCGTGTTCGCGGTTGCCGCCGAAGAGTTCGGCATCATCCTGTGCCTTGCCATGCTGGCGCTGTTCGCCTTCGTCGTCATCCGCACGCTGTCGCGGGCCTACGCCAATGAGGACATGTTCTCGCGCTTTGCGGCCTCCGGCCTTGCGATCCTGTTCGGCGTTCAGGCGGCGATCAACATGTCGGTCAACCTCCAGCTCATCCCGGCGAAGGGCATGACGCTGCCCTTCATCTCCTATGGTGGCTCCTCGATCGTGTCGCTCGCCTATGGCGTCGGCATGATGCTGGCGCTGACGCGGCTGCGCCCGCGCACCGAGGTCGAGGCAAGCGGCCACGCCGAGGCGATGCGCAGCTACGCGTGACCGCTCTCGTGTCCCGGACCAGCGTAGCGAAGCGGAGCGCAGAGCCGGGACCCAGAATACCGCGAGCGTAGGCCCCGGTTCAGCAGCGCACCACGCCGCGAAAAGCGGCGCGCTGCGCTGCGCCCGGGGCACGAACACCTTCGTTGCCCGGCTCGCAATGACGGCGGAGGCCCTGTAAAAGGGCGTTTATGGACACCTCTCCCTTGATTCTTCTCGCCGCGGGCGGCACCGGCGGCCATCTGTTTCCGGCCGAGGCGCTCGGCGTAGAGCTGATCCGGCGCGGCTTTCGCGTCCGCCTCGTCACGGATGAGCGGGCGCTGCGCTATAGCGGGCTGTTCAGCAAGGATATGATCGACGTCGTCTCGAGCGAGACCGCGCGCGGCCGCAATCCGTTCCAAGTCGCCTATGCCGGCCTCACGCTCGCCGCCGGCACGCTATCGGCCTACAGCCTGATCAAGCGATTGAAGCCCGTCGCCGTCGTCGGCTTCGGTGGCTATCCGACGCTGCCGCCGCTGGTCGCGGCAAAGTTCGCCGGCGTGCCCGGCATCATCCATGACGCCAATGCGGTGCTCGGCCGCGCCAACCGGTTTCTGTCGAGCCGCGTCCGCGCCATCGCGACGTCCTTGCCGGGCGTGCTCGACCGCGACCCCGCGCTATCGGGCAAGACCACGACCGTCGGCACGCCGATGCGGCCGGCGGTCCTTGCCGCTGCCGCCGTGCCCTATGCCGCGCCCGAGGCGAACGGTCCGCTGCGCCTGCTCGTCGTCGGTGGCAGCCAGGGCGCGCGCATCATGGCCGACATCGTGCCGGGCGCGATCGAGCGGCTCGAGCCAGCGCTGTGGGGCCGGCTCATCCTCACCCAGCAGGTGCGCGACGAGGACATGAATCGGGTGCGCGCCGTCTACGACAAGCTCAAGATCAACGCCGAGCTCGCGCCGTTCTTCACCGATCTGCCGGCGCGGCTCGCTTCCAACCATCTGGTGGTGTCGCGCTCCGGCGCCGGCACGGTCGCCGAGCTCGCCGCCATCGGCCGGCCCTCGATCCTGGTGCCGCTGCCGGGCTCGATCGACCAGGACCAGTTCGCCAATGCCGGCGTGCTGGCCAAGGTCGATGGCGCGATCCGCATCCCGCAGACCGAGTTCACCTCGGATCGGTTGGCTTCCGAAATCTCCGCCCTGGCCGCCGAGCCGGCGCGCCTTACCGCCATGGCCGCGGCCGCGAAGGGGGCGGGGCGGCTCGATGCCGCCGAGCGGCTGGCCGATCTGGTGGTCAAGGTCGCGGGCCTTTAGCACTCGTCATTCCGGACGGGCCGTAAAGCGGACCGATCCGGAATCTCGAGATTCCAGGTTCGCGCGCGTTGCGAGCGCCCCGGAATGACGAAAAAGGGCCGACTTTTGAATGTTACTCGTCATGGCCGGGCTTGTCCGACCAAGTCGGATTTATCCGACTTGGTTCTTTTAAAAATGACGGCACTCGGTATACCGAGTGCCTATGCATCCACGTCTTGCAAGAAAGACGCTGGGATTCGTGGATGCCCGGGACAAGCCCGGGCATGACGACCGAACGACGGGATAGAGCATGAGACTGCCGCGCGAGATCGGACCCATCCACTTCGTCGGGATCGGCGGGATCGGCATGAGCGGGATCGCCGAGGTGCTGGTCAATCTCGGCTATGCCGTGCAGGGCTCGGACGCCTCCGACAACTACAATCTCGATCGTCTGCGCAAGAAGGGCGCCAAGGTTTCGGTCGGCCACAAGGCCGAGAATGTCGACGGCGCCGAGGTCGTCGTGGTGTCCACCGCGATCAAGCGCGACAATCCGGAATTGATGGCGGCGCGCGAACGGCGCATTCCCGTGGTGCGCCGCGCCGAGATGCTGGCCGAGCTGATGCGGCTGAAGAGCTGTGTCGCGATCGCCGGAACGCACGGCAAGACCACGACGACCACGATGGTCGCGACGCTGCTCGATTCCGGCGGCCTCGATCCCACCGTCATCAACGGCGGCATCATCAACGCCTACGGCTCCAACGCGCGCCTCGGCGCCGGCGACTGGATGGTGGTGGAAGCGGACGAGAGTGACGGCACGTTCCTGAAGCTGCCGACCGATGTCGCGATCGTCACCAATGTCGACCCCGAGCATCTCGATCACTTCAAGACCTTCGAGGCGGTGCAGGACGCCTTTCGTCATTTCGTCGAGAACCTGCCGTTCTACGGCTTTGCGGTGATGTGCATCGACCATCCCGTGGTGCAGAGTCTCGTCGGCAAGATCGAGGATCGCCGCATCATCACCTATGGCGAGAATCCGCAGGCCGATGTGCGGCTGGTCGATCTCACCCCGATGGGCGGCGGATCGAAGTTCAAGGTCGCGTTCCGCGATCGCAAGACCGGCGCCGTGCACGAAATTCCCGATCTGATGCTGCCGATGCCGGGTCGGCACAACGCCTCCAACGCCACGGCCGCGATCGCGGTCGCGCGCGAGCTCGGCGTGTCGGACGAAGCGATCCGCAGCGCGATCGCCGGCTTCGGCGGCGTCAAGCGGCGCTTCACCAAGACCGGCGAATGGAACGGCGTCATCGTGATCGACGATTACGGCCACCACCCCGTCGAGATCGCGGCGGTGCTGAAGGCGGCGCGGGAATCCACCAACGGCAAGATCGTCGTCGTGGTGCAGCCGCATCGCTACACGCGCCTGCAATCGCTGTTCGAGGAATTCTGCACCTGCTTCAACGATGCGGACGCGGTCATCGTCGCCGACGTCTATGCCGCGGGCGAGGCGCCGATCGACGGCATCGACCGCGATCATTTCGTCGCGGGCCTGCGCGCCCACGGGCATCGCGAGGTGGTCCCGCTGCCGGCGGCGCCGGAGCTCGCGGGCATCGTCAAGGGGCTCGCGAAGTCGGGCGATCTCGTCGTGTGCCTTGGCGCCGGCAACATCACGCAATGGGCGTATGCACTGCCCGGCGAATTGAAGGCGCTGGGGTAGGGCGGCGATGCTGCACTCGTTGCTTGCCACACGGAATGGTGCGCTCCCTCCCCCACAAGGGAGGAGGGAACGGAAGCAGTCTGCGTCGCTCACTTTTGGGGAGCGTTCGCGCATGAGCTTCCCCGACATCACACCCTCACTCAACGCGACGATGCCTGATCTGCGCGGCCGGCTGCTGGCCAACCAGTCGCTCGCCGAGCTGACCTGGTTTCGCGTCGGCGGTCCCGCGCAGGTGCTGTTCACGCCGGCGGACGAGGACGATCTCGCTTATTTCCTCGCGCATCTCGCGTCCGACATTCCGGTCTACGTCGTCGGCGTCGGCTCCAACCTGATCGTGCGCGACGGCGGCATCGCGGGCGTGGTGATACGCCTCGCGCCGCGCGCCTTTGGCGAAGCGAGCGCGAGCGGTGACATCGTCACCGCAGGCGCTGCCGCGCTCGACAAGCGCGTGGCGGAGGTGGCGGCATCCGCCAACATCGGCGGCCTCGAATTCTATTTCGGCATTCCCGGCACGATCGGCGGCGCGCTGCGCATGAACGCGGGCGCCAATGGCGGCGAGACCAAGGACGTGCTGATCGAGGCGCGCGGCGTCGGGCGCGACGGCACGAAGCACGTCTTCTCCAATGCCGACATGAAGTTCGTCTATCGCAACAGCGGCGTCGATCCCTCCATCATCTTCACGTCTGCGCGCTTTCGCGGAGAGGTCAAGGATGCGGATGCGATCCGCGCGCGCATGGCGGAGGTGCAGAGCCATCGCGAGACCGCGCAGCCGATCCGCGAAAAGACCGGCGGCTCGACCTTCAAGAATCCGCCCGGCCATTCCGCCTGGAAGCTGGTCGACGCCGCCGGCTGCCGGGGCTTGCGCGTCGGCGGCGCGCAGGTCTCCGAGATGCACTGCAATTTCTTGATCAACACGGGCGATGCCACCGCGCACGACATCGAGACGCTGGGCGAGACCGTGCGCGCGCGCGTGAAGGCGAATTCCGGAATTGAGCTACATTGGGAAATCAAGCGGATCGGGGTTTCATGATCACCGTCATTCCGTGGCTCGCGAAGCGAGAGCCCGGAATCCATCGGGCGGCAGAGACGGTGGAGAGATGGATTCTCAGATGCGCAATTGCGCATCGTAGTTCGCGACTTCGTCGCGCCCCGGAATGACGAACAAGAGAGATTGCGGACTATGAACATGCGCATCACCATCCTCTTCGGCGGCTCCAACCGGGAGCGTCTGGTTTCGGTTGCCTCGGCCCAGGCGCTGCATCAGGCGCTGCCCGAGGCCGATCTGTGGTGGTGGGACGTCGAGGACAGGGTGCATGTCGTCCAGTCGAAGCAGTTGCTCGAACATGCCCGTCCGTTCGAGGACGAGTTCAAGCCCGGCACATCAGGCATTCCGCTGGTGCAGGCGCTCGACCAGGCCAAGGCGGAAGATCGCGTGCTGGTGCTCGGCCTGCATGGCGGATGTGCCGAGAACGGCGAATTGCAGGTGATGTGCGAGGCGCGCGGCGTGCCGTTCACCGGTTCGGGCTCGGCCTCCTCGCATCTCGCCTTCGACAAGATCGCGGCCAAGCATTTCGCCGCGCTCGGCGGCGTGACGCCGCCCGCAAACATCGCGCTGGACGATATCGACGAGGCCTTCGCCGAATACGGCCGGCTGATCGCAAAGCCGGCGCGGGACGGGTCGAGCTACGGCCTGATCTTCGTCAACGCCAGGCAGGACCTCGTCGCCGTCCGCAATGCCGCGAAGCACGAGGAGTATGTGATCGAGCCCTATATCGCCGGCGTCGAGGCGACCTGCGGCGTGCTGGAGCGCACCGACGGCTCGATCGTCTCGCTGCCGCCGATCGAGATCATTCCGGGCGAGGGCAGTTTCGACTACGCCGCAAAATATCTTCTGTCGACGACCCAGGAGATCTGCCCCGGCCGTTTCACGCCCGAGATCACCGCCGCGCTGAAGCAGCAGGCGATGCTGGCGCACCGGGCGATGTCCTGCACCGGCTATTCCCGCTCGGACTTCATCGTCTCGGACAGGGGCCTCGTCTACCTCGAAACCAACACGCTCCCCGGGCTGACCAAGTCCTCGCTCTACCCCAAGGCGCTGAAGGCCGAGGGCATCGCGTTCGTCGACTTCCTGCGCGGCCTGGTCGAGCTCGCCGGGCGGGGCGCGCGGAAATAATTAGGACTGGTTAACGGCCAAACGGGCGAAACGGCCCGGTTTGGGCCCCAAATCCGGTAAAATGCCGGACATCGCGGCATAAATGCCTCACAGGGCTGGGCAAAAAGCGTCCCGCGTTAACGAACTTTACCTTTTGTTTACCAGGACATCCGAAGGTTAACGCTGGCGGCGCACATGGCGCTTTGGCTGCCGGCGCGTGAGCTGTTGCGGGTGATGTCACCTCCAGCGAACGCTTTGATGGGAGAGGCTTCGTCTGCTGATCCGACCCGGCAAGTCCGAGACGTCATGTTCGCCAGGACCCGCGCGATGTCGCGGGCAAACTGTTGACGAGCTCGTGCAATGGATGGTGCAGGAAGCCTCACCCGGTCGTTTTTCAGATCGCTGAGGCCCCAAGCTGATCTGAAGGCGGCCGCTATCGGAGCGGTCGTGCTTCTGCGCGAGTGGGTGCAGGACAAGCGCCAGGAAAGACTTCACGCCGCACGCGCTGCCGCCAAGGACAAGATCAAAGCGAAGGCCGTGGTCGAGCGCGAGCCGCCGCCGCGCGTGGTCGCGCTGGTCGAGCGCTATCTGCCGCGCCGGGTCGGGATCAGCATGACCGTGCTGCTGCTGATCGGCAGCTGCGGCTTCGGCATCGTCAAGGGAGGCCATCTCCAGGACTTCGTCACGGCGGTCAGCGACGCCCGCAACGCGATGGCCAATTCCGCCGGCTTCCGCATCACCTCCGTCGTGATCAACGGCCGCAAGCAGCTCACCCAGGACGAGATCCTCGCGATCGGCGGCGTCAGCGGCCGTTCCTCGCTGCTGTTCCTCGACGCCGACGCCGTGCGCGACAAGCTCAAGGCCAATCCCTGGATCGCGGATGCGACCGTGCTCAAGCTCTATCCGGGCCAGCTCATGATCGAGCTGACCGAGCGCAAGGCGTTCGCGCTGTGGCAGGAGGCCGGCCGCCTCTCCGTCATCGCCGATGACGGCGCCGTGCTCGAGCCCTATGTCTCGCGCCGGTTCCTGTCGCTGCCGCTCGTGGTCGGCAAGGGCGCCGACACGCAGGCCCGCGATTTTCTCGCGCTGCTGGCGCGCTATCCGCAGGTCAACTCGATCACCAAGGCCGCGATCTTCGTCGGCGAGCGGCGCTGGAACCTGAGGCTCAAGGACGGCCTCGACATCCGCCTGCCCGAGCAGGACGTCGGCAACGCGCTTGCGATGCTGTCCAGGCTCGACAAGGAAGACAAGCTGTTCTCCCGCGACATCGTCGCCGTCGACATGCGCCTGCCCGATCGCCTGGTGGTGCAGCTGTCCGAGGACGCCGCCAAGGCGCGCGAAGAGCAGTTCAAGGACAAGAAGAAAAAGAAGGCCGGGGACGCTGCATGACCGGTCTCGATCGCACCCAGACGCCGAAGACGCGCCAGATGCCGCACAAGCGCGGCGGGCTCGTCGCCTGTCTCGACATCGGCACCAGCAAGATCGCCTGCATGATCGCGCGGCTGAAGCCGTCGGCGCCGAGCGAGGCGTTGCGCGGCCGCACCCACGCGGTGGAGCTGATCGGTTACAGCCAGATCCAGTCGCGCGGCATGAAGGCCGGCGCGGTGGTCGATCTCGGCGAATGCGAGCAGGCGGTGCGCCAGGCCGTCGGGCTTGCGGAGAAGATGGCCAAGGTGCGGGTCGAGTCCGTGCTGCTCTCGGTCTCCGGCGGCCGGCTCTCCGGCCAGCTGGTCGAAGCCGCCGCCGACATCCGCGGCGGCGCCGTGACGCCGGCCGACGTCAGCCGCGTCACTTCCACCGGCATGCGCCACGCCACCGGCGAGGGCCGCACCGTGCTGCACGCGCTGCCGGTCGGCTACACGCTCGACGGCGTCAAGGGCATCCGCGATCCCCGCGGCATGGTCGCGCATCAGTTCGGTGTCGACATGAACGTCGTCACCTGTGACGCCACCGTGGCGCGGAACCTGATGCTCGCGGTGGAGCGCTGCCACATCAATGTCGAAGCCATGGCGGCGAGCCCCTATGTCGCCGGCCTGTCGGTGCTGACCGACGACGAGGCCGATCTCGGCGCGGCCGTCGTCGAGATGGGCGCGGGCACCACCACGATGGCGGTCTATGCCGGCGGCCGCTTCGTGCACGCGGCCGGTTTTGCGGTCGGCGGGCAACACATCACGATGGATCTCGCGCGCGGACTGTCCGCGACCATTGCCGATGCCGAGCGAATCAAGACGTTATACGGGACCGTCATCACCGGCGGATCGGACTCGCGTGAGCTGATGTCTGTGCCGACAGCCGGTGACGAGCAGGATCTGCCACAGATCGTCTCCCGCGCTACCATCGCCAACATCGTCAAGCACCGTGCCGAGGAAATCTTCGAAATGGTCCGGGACCGGTTGAAGGATTCGCCCTTCGCATCAGAGCCCAACGGCCGCGTCGTGCTCTCGGGCGGCGCCTCGCAACTGACCGGTCTCGTCGAACTCGGAACACAGATTCTCGGCCGGCCCGTGCGGGTCGGACGTCCGCTCGGCTTCGGCCGGCTGCCCAACGAGGCGAAGAACGCCGCGTTCGCGGTGCCCGCCGGACTCCTCGTCTACCCGCAATATGTTCACCAGGAGCATGTCGAACCGCGGCATACGCGGCAGCAGGTCAGGACAGGGACCGGCGGTTATTTCGGAAAGGTTGGACGATGGCTACGCGAGGGCTTCTGATGACTCCTTTCCGCAATTTCTCATTTTCACCAACTCCCGCGGCCGCCGGCCGGGGCGAACCCACGCGCGCGTGATCGAGAGGCAAACATGACCATCAGCATCAATGTTCCTGACATTCACGAACTGAAGCCCCGGATCACCGTGTTCGGCGTCGGCGGCGCCGGCGGCAACGCCGTCAACAACATGATCACGGCGGGCCTGCAGGGCGTCGACTTCGTCGTCGCCAACACCGACGCGCAGGCGCTGACGATGTCGAAGGCGCAGCGCATCGTGCAGATGGGCACGGCGGTCACGCAAGGTCTCGGCGCCGGCTCGCAGCCGAACGTCGGCGCCGCGGCGGCGGAAGAGGTGATCGACGAGCTGCGCGACCATCTCTCGGGCGCCAACATGGTGTTCGTCACGGCCGGCATGGGCGGCGGCACCGGCACCGGCGCTGCTCCCGTCATCGCCAAGACTGCGCGCGACATGGGCATCCTCACCGTCGGCGTCGTCACCAAGCCGTTCCACTTCGAAGGCGGCCGCCGCATGCGCACCGCCGAAGCCGGCATCAACGAGCTGCACAAGGTTGTCGACACGCTCCTGATCATCCCGAACCAGAACCTGTTCCGGGTTGCCAACGAGAAGACCACCTTCGCCGACGCCTTCGCGATGGCCGACCAGGTGCTCTATTCGGGCGTCGCCTGCATCACCGACCTGATGGTCAAGGAAGGCCTGATCAACCTCGACTTCGCCGACGTGAGAGCGGTGATGAGGGAGATGGGCAAGGCGATGATGGGCACCGGCGAGGCCTCCGGCGACAAGCGCGCGCTGACCGCCGCGGAAGCCGCGATCGCCAACCCGCTGATCGACGATAGCTCGATGAAGGGCGCCAAGGGCCTCCTCATCTCCATCACCGGCGGCAAGGACCTCACGCTGTTCGAGGTCGACGAGGCCGCAACCCGCATTCGCGAGGAAGTCGACCAGGACGCCAACATCATCGTCGGCGCCACCTTCGACGAAGCGCTCGATGGCCTGATCCGCGTCTCGGTCGTCGCCACCGGCATCGAGCAGGCCGCGATCGCCCGCAACAGCCAGGCTACCTCCGCTCCGGTCGCGAACGCAGCGCCGCAGGTGCAGCAGGCTCCCGCAGCTCCGGCCGCCGCCGCCGAGAGCCGTCTCGCCGACCTGACCGCGCGTCTGCGTGCGGACAACCAGCGCCTGGCCGAACGTGCCCAGAAGCTGGATGCGCAGGCCCCGGTGTCTGGATTCGCGCCGGCCGCTGCCGCGCCGGTGGCGCCGCGTCCGAACGTCGAGCGTGCTGCGCTCGCCGCCATCGCGGCTGCCGTTGCCGACGTTCCGCAGGCGCCCGCGCCGATGCAGACCTATGGCGACGTCACCGTGCGCCCGATCGCGCAGAAGCCGACCTTGTTCCCGGAGCCTGAGCAGGCCCCGGTCGCGATGCAGGAGCCGATGACGCCGGAAACCTTCATCCCGCCGCAGGCCGAGCGTGCGCCGATGCGTGCGCCGCGGATGCCGCGCCTCGAGGAGCTGCCGATGCCGGCCCAGGCCGAGATTCGTCAGGCCCGCGGCGAAGTCGAAGAAGAGACCCCGCAGAAGACCCGCCTGTCGCTGCTCCAGCGCCTCGCCAATGTCGGCCTTGGCCGCCGCGACGAGGAGAGTGAGCCGCCGGTCGCCGCCCGCACCGCTGGTCCGGCGATACCGCCGCTGCCGGAGCGTCGTCCGCAGAAGAGCGTGGCACAGCAGATCGCGGCCACCGAACCGGTATCGGAGTATGCGCGGCGTCCCGCGCCGCAGGGCCTCGACGTGCATGGCCGTTCCGCGCCTGTTGCGCCGGCGCCACAGGGTGACGACCATCTTGATATCCCGGCCTTCCTGCGGCGTCAGGCGACCTGAGGATTGTTACAATAAGGCAGACGCAAAGAGGCCCCGGCAGCAAGCTTGCCGGGGCCTTTCCATTTTCACCGGGCATGCCCGGATTGCATGGCCAAGCAACTGATTTTAAATCATTAATTATGCATTGGGTGGTTCAGTAAAACCGCCGGCAGCAGCCCAAAACCTCGGTGCAATTTGGTTAAGCCTTGGCGCGAATACGGCAGGTTTGGGGTAACAATCGGTAAAAAAGCGTGAGTTGGCGCTGTTTGAGGCAGTGACTATGGTTTGCCGTGACTTGGGGATACGGATTCGGACGGCGGCCTTGGCCAGTCTGTCAGGTTTGTATAAGTCGCAGTGGTCGTAGTGGGGCGGTTCCTGATGAAATTTAGCCGGCAAACAACGCTTCGTGCGCAAGCCACCGTGGTTGGCGTCGGCGTTCATTCCGGTCTTCCCGTCACCCTCACGCTTGGACCTGCGCCTGTCGACGCAGGTTTTGTTTTTGTCCGTACCGGCCTTGAGGGGAGTGACCGCGAAGTTCAGGCGACCGCCGAGCAGGTGATCGCGACCGATCTCGCCACCGTCCTCGGCGACCGCGACGGTCCGCTGGTCTCGACCGCCGAGCACGTGCTTGCTGCGCTGCGGGGTATGGGCGTTGACAACGCAGCTATCGAGATCGACGGGCCGGAAGTGCCGATCATGGACGGCAGCGCCGCGGCCTTCATTGCGGCGATCGAGCAGGCCGGCATCGTCACCCAGCCGGCGCAGCGCCGCTTCATTCAGGTTTTGAAGCCGATCTCGGTCAAGATCGGCGACTCCTTCGGCGAGATCCGGCCCCACGCCAACGGGTTCCGCGCCGAGGTCGAGATCGATTTCGCCAACCCCGTCATCGGTCGGCAGAGCTACGCCTTCGACCTCAACCCGGAACGTTTCCGCCGCGAAGTCGGCCGCGCCCGGACGTTCGGCCTGATGTGCGACGTCGCCCGGCTCTGGAGCGCGGGCTACGCGCTCGGCGCCTCCTTCGACAACACCGTCGTGTTCGACGATGAGCGGCTGCTCAACACCGAGGGCCTGCGCTACGCCGACGAATGCGTCCGCCACAAGGTGCTGGACGTGATCGGCGACCTCGCGCTGGCCGGCCTGCCGCTGCTTGGCGCCTACCGCTCGGTGCGCGGCGGCCACAAGCTCAACCACGCCGTTCTGACCGCGCTGCTTGCCGATCGTACCGCCTGGCGGGTGGTCGAGGGCGAGGCGGTCCGCCGCACCACGCGTCCCGTGGCCGAAACCGGTCGCGGTATCGTCGGCGGCCGGATTGCCGCGGCCTACGGGCCGGACGTGTCCTGAAGACACCTGTGGCCGCGGGCGTCTGGCGGCGGCTGTCCCCGGGAAACTCCTGGTAACCATGATCGACTAGCATTGCGGCACGTTCGCCTTAATCCGGGCGAAATGCCTGCCCATACGGTTGGTTAACGATCGTTTTTCGGATACATCGGCGTGGTCGCATGGCAGGCACCACGGCAACATTTCGCGCCCATGACGGGGTTCGTGGGCTGGCAGGCACCGCATCACAGGGCGTCAGGGCTTAAAACTCATGTCGGCACAGCGTATGACGCGCGGATATCTCTCGATCTCGCCTCGCGCGCGCGGGGGGCTTCAGGCCGTCACCTTCATCATGCTCGCGCTGCCGCTGGCCGGCTGCGGCACCGGCGCGCTCTGGGACAAGTTCACCGCCAAGGACGACACCTTCGTCGAGGAGCCCGCCGACAAGATCTACAATGAGGGCCTGTACCTCATGAACGAAAAGAAGGACATGAAGGCGGCGAACAAGAAGTTCGAAGAGGTCGACCGCCAGCATCCTTATTCCGACTGGGCCCGCAAATCGTTGCTGATGTCCGCCTATGCGTCCTATCAGGGCGGCGACTATGACGGCTGCATCGGCGCTGCCACTCGCTATGTCACGCTGCATCCCGGCAGCCCGGACGCGGCCTATGCGCAATACCTGATCGCCGCCTCGCATTACGACCAGATCCCGGACATCAGCCGCGACCAGAGCCGCACCGAGAAGGCGATCGCCTCGCTGGAAGAGGTGATCCGCAAATATCCGACGTCCGAATACGCGACCTCGGCCAAGGCCAAGATCGAGGGCGCGCGCGACCAGCTCGCCGGCAAGGAAATGAACGTCGGCCGCTATTACATGCAGAAGCGCGACTACACGGCGGCTATCAACCGCTACAAGGCCGTGGTCACGCAGTACCAGACCACGCGCCATGTCGAGGAGGCGCTCTACCGGCTGACCGAAGCCTATATGGCGATCGGCATCGTCGGCGAGGCGCAGACCGCGGCCGCTGTGCTTGGCCACAATTTTCCTGACAGCCGTTGGTACAAGGACGCCTATAATCTTGTAAAATCGGGTGGTCTCGAGCCGAGCGAGAATCAGGGGTCCTGGATCAGCAAGACCTTCAAGAAAATGGGCCTCGGCTAGGAAATTTGGTTCCATGCTAGCGCGTCTGTCGATCCGTGACATCGTCCTGATCGAACGGCTCGATATCGAATTCGCGACGGGCCTCGCGGTTTTGACCGGCGAGACCGGTGCGGGCAAATCCATCCTCCTCGATGCCTTTGCGCTGGCGCTCGGCGGCCGCGGCGACGCCGGCCTCGTGCGCCACGGCGCGGAGCAGGGGCAGGTCACGGCCGTCTTCGATATCCCCAAAAATCACCCCGCGGCGGCAATCCTCGCCGAGAACGGTCTCGACGACACCGGCGAGATGATTCTCCGCCGCGTCCAGCTCGCCGACGGCCGCACCCGCGCCTTCATCAACGACCAGTCGATCAGTGTGCAGACGCTGAAAGCGGTCGGCGCCGCTCTGGTCGAGATTCACGGCCAGCATGACGAGCGCGCGCTGGTCGATGCCGCCACGCACCGCCGCCTGCTCGATGCCTTTTCCGGCCTCGAGAAGGACGTTGCAGTCGTTGAGTCGCTTTGGGATGCGCGCCGCACCGCCAACACCGAGTTGGAGGAGCATCGCGCCGGCATGGAGCGGGCCGCGCGCGAGGCCGACTACCTGCGCCACGCCTCCGACGAGCTGAAGCAGCTCGCCCCCAAGGACGGCGAGGAGACCTCGCTGGCGTCCCGCCGGACCACGATGATGCAGGGCGAGAAGATCGCCTCCGACCTGCGCGAGGCGCAGGAGGCGGTGGGCGGCAACCACTCTCCGGTCGCGGCGCTGTCGGCCGCGGTGCGCCGGCTGGAGCGCCGCGGCGTCAATTCGCCGGCGCTGGTCGAGCCCGCGGTCAAGGCGATCGACGCCGCGATCAACGCGCTGGAGGAAGCCGACCAGCATCTTCAGGCCGCGCTCGCCGCAACCGATTTCGATCCGGCCGAGCTCGAACGCATCGAGGAACGCCTGTTCGCCCTGCGCGCCGCCTCGCGCAAATATTCCACGCCGGTCGACGGGCTCGCCGCGCTCGCCGCCAAATACGCCGCCGACGTCGTGCTGATCGATGCCGGTGCCTCGCGCCTGAAGAAGCTGGAGCAGGCTGCGATCGAGGCAGATAGCCGCTATGCCGCGGCCGCCAAGAAACTGTCGATGGCGCGGCAGAAATCGGCCGAGAAGCTCAACAAGGCCGTCAATGCCGAGCTCGCCCCGCTCAAGCTCGAGCGCGCGAAATTCATGACCCAGGTCGAGACCGACGAGGCCGCGCCGGGGCCGCAAGGTTTTGATCGCGTCGAGTTCTGGGTGCAGACCAATCCGGGCACCAAGCCGGGCCCGCTGATGAAGGTCGCCTCCGGCGGCGAGCTGTCGCGCTTTCTCCTGGCGCTCAAGGTCGTGCTGTCCGACCGCGGCTCGGCGCCGACGCTCGTGTTCGACGAAATCGACACCGGCGTCGGCGGCGCGGTGGCCGACGCCATCGGCGGGCGCCTGGCGCGGCTTGCCGGCAAGGTCCAGGTGATGGCCGTGACCCACGCCCCGCAGGTCGCCGCGCGGGCCGACCAGCATCTGCTCATCTCCAAGGACGCCCTCGACAAGGGCAAGCGCGTCGCCACCCGCGTCAACGCGCTGGCCGCCGACCACCGCCGCGAGGAGATCGCCCGCATGCTCGCCGGCGCCGAGATCACCGCCGAGGCACGGGCGGCCGCGGACCGGCTGCTCAAGGCGGCGACGGCCTGATTCACTTGTCCCGGACGCGCGCAGCGCGAGCCGGGACCCAGAATGCCGCCACATGGGCCCCGGCTCTGCGGCGCACCGCTGAAGAAGCGCTGCGCCGCGTCCGGGGCACGAGACTTTTCCCGCCTTTACCCTCCCGCCCGCTCCGTCGTATCCAAGCACCATGGCAAGAGCAGCAAAATCCAAACCGCTCCGTGACGTCGCCGAGCTCACCAAGGCGCAGGCCAAGGTCGAGCTCATGCGGCTCGCGCTGGAGCTCGAAGGGCATGACAAGCGCTACTATCAGGATGACGCGCCCACCGTCACCGACGCCGAATACGACGCGCTGCGCCAGCGCTTCAATGCGATCGAAAAACGCTTTCCGGAATTCGTCAGCGCGGAATCGCCCTCGCAGAAGGTCGGCGCGGCGCCGTCAGGCCGCTTCAGGAAGGTCCGGCATGCCGTCCCCATGCTGTCGCTCGACAACGCCTTTGCCGAAGAGGACGTGCGCGACTTCGTCGGCCGCATCGTGCGCTTCCTGAAGCTCGACGACGACAAGATCGACTTCTCCGCCGAGCCGAAGATCGACGGTCTCTCGATGTCGCTGCGCTATGAGGGCGGCGAGCTCGTCACCGCCGCGACGCGCGGTGACGGTGCGGAGGGCGAGGATGTCACCGCCAATATCCGCACCCTCGAAGACGTGCCGCAGAAGCTGAGGGGCCGCAATGTCCCCGACATCTGCGAGGTGCGCGGCGAGGTCTACATGACCAAGAAGGCGTTCCTCGCGCTCAACGAGCGGCAGAAGGCCGCCGGCGATACGATCTTCGCCAATCCGCGCAACTCGGCTGCGGGATCGCTCCGCCAGAAGGATCCGACCATCACCGCCTCACGCCCCCTCGGCTTCTTCGCCTATGCCTGGGGCGAGATGAGCGCGATGCCGGAGGAGACGCAGACCAGCATGATCCACTGGTTCGAGCGCTGCGGCTTCAAGACCAATCCGCTGACTAGGCTGTGCCACTCGGTCGAGGAGCTGATCGCGTTCCATCAGAGGATCGAGGAAGAGCGCGCCGAGCTCGACTACGACATCGACGGCGTCGTCTACAAGGTCGACCGCATCGACTGGCAGGAACGGCTCGGCTTCGTCTCGCGCACGCCGCGCTGGGGCATCGCGCACAAATTCCCCGCCGAGCAGGCCATGACGGTCCTGCGCGACATCGAGATACAGGTCGGCCGTACCGGCTCGTTCACGCCGGTCGGCAAGCTCGAACCGGTCGGCGTCGGCGGCGTGATCGTGCAGAACGTCACGTTGCACAATGAGGACTACATCAAGGGCATCGGCAACAAGGGCGAGGTGCTGCGCGAGGGGCGCGACATCAGGATCGGCGACACCGTCGTGATCCAGCGCGCCGGCGACGTCATCCCGCAGGTGGTCGACGTCGTCCTCGACAAGCGGCCGAAGACTGCCAGGGAATTCCACTTCCCCAAGACGTGCCCGTGCCCGCTGCACACCGACGTCACGCGCGAGGAGACGGCCGCGGGCGAAGAGGGCTCGCGCGCCCGCTGCACCGGCGAGTTCGCCTGCCCCTATCAGAAGATCGAGCACCTCAAGCTGTTCGTGTCGCGGCGCGCCTTCGACATCGACGGCCTCGGCGAGAAGCAGCTCCAGTATTTCTTCGACGAAGGTTTTGTGAAAGAGCCCGCCGACATCTTCACGCTGGAGAAGCGCAACGCGAAACTCAAGCTCGAGGAGATCGAGGGTTACGGCGCCACCTCCGTGCGCAACCTCTTCGCCGCCATCGAGAGCCGGCGCAGAATCGCGCTCGAGCGCTTCGTCTATGCGCTCGGCATGCGCCATGTCGGCGAGACCACCGCGCTGGCGCTGGCGCGCGGCTACGGCTCCTGGGAGGCGTTCCACGACGCCTGCCTCAAGGTCGCCAAGGGCGACGAGGAGGCGATGGCGGACATGGATGCGCTCGACCAGATCGGCGACACCGTGATCAAGAGCATCGCCGATTATTTCGGCGAGAGCCACAACCGCGGCATCGTCGAGCGCCTGACCAAGGAGGTCGAGATCGTCGACGCCGAGAAGCCGAAGAGCAACTCGGCCGTCGCCGGCAAGACCGTGGTGTTCACGGGCTCGCTGGAGAAGATGACGCGGGATGAAGCCAAGGCCACCGCTGAGCGGCTCGGCGCCAAGGTGTCGGGCTCGGTGTCGAAGAAGACCGATCTCGTCGTCGCCGGCCCGGGCGCCGGCTCGAAGCTCGCCGAGGCCAACAAGCACGGCGTCAAGGTGCTGACCGAAGACGAGTGGCTGAAGCTGATCGGGGAGTGATCTTGATTCCGTCATTCCGGGGCGATGCGAAGCATCGAACCCGGAATCTCGAGATTCCGGGTTCGCCTCTTTGAGGCGCCCCGGAATGACGGAGAAAACCCCTCACATCATCCCGCTCTCTTCCTCTTCCGCCTGTTCGATCAATTCCTCGCTCACCACGACCTCGCGGCGGGGGACGACGAAGATCATCATGCAGGCGCAGAGCAGCGAGATCGCGAGCACGGCGGAGGTCAGCGGCAGTGTCGTTGAGGAGTGGCCGCCGAGATAGGCGCCGAATTGCGACATCAGCGCGCCGATGCCCTGCTGGAGGAAGCCCATCGCGCCCGACGCGGTGCCGGCCGCTTCGGGGCGGATGCTGATCGCGCCGGCGGCGGAATTCGCCATCACGAAGGCATTGCCGGCCATCACGATCATCTGCGTGCCGAACAGCCAGGCGGGCGCTTCATTCCAGCCGGCGAAACTCCAGAACAGGTTCAAAAGGCTGCCGCCGAGCTGAAGACCGAGCCCGAACCAGATCAGCTTTTCCAGCGAATGGCGCGGCGCAAAGCGCACGCAGAGCAGATTGCCGACGAGATACGCAAAGCCTGACGTAGCAAACCACGCGCCGTATTCGGCGCTGCTGCGGCCCATCTGCGTCACCACGATGTAGGGGCCGCCGCCGGCGAAGGTGAAGATGATCTGCGAGGCCAGCACCTGGCACATCACGTAGCCGACGAAGGCGCGGTTCCTGATCAGGGTGCCGATGTCGGCGCGAAAGCCGCTGCCGGCGGCGCGGCCGCGACGCGTTTCCGGCAGCGCCACGGCGATGCCGACGGCGACCGCAACTGCGCCGATGGTGATGGCGTAGAAGATCGCGCGCCAGCCGAACGCGGTCTCGATCAGGCCGCCGGTGAGCGGCGAGAGCATCTGTCCGATCATCAGGGCCGCGACGACGAGGCTGATCATGGAGGCGACGCGCTGGCGCTCGTAGATGTCGCGGATGATGGCGCGGCTCACCACCATGCCGGTGGCGCCGCCCAGCGCCTGGAAGAAGCGTGCGGCGATCAGTTGCGGCAGGTTCTGCGCGAAGATGCAGGCAACGCTCGCCGCCACCATCAGCGCGAGCCCCGCGAGCAGCACCGGGCGCCGCCCGAACTTGTCCGACAGCGGCCCCATGATCAGCTGCGAGCAGGCGATGCCGACCATGAAGAGCGACACCGTCATCTGCGCGACCGAGATGTCGCTGCCGAAGTTCGTCGCCAGCACCGGCAGCGCCGGAACCAGCATGTAGAGCGAGATCGGCGCAATGCCGGTCATGACGACGAGCAGCAGCAACACCACGCGCGAGGTCGCGATGCTCTTCATTGCCGCTTCCGGCGGCCTGCTGATCATGCCGTGCATGCGTGTCCGTCTCTGACAGTTCGAATCGGACTGTAGCGTGCTCGCGCAAGACGGATATCGGCGTTTCGGAATGCGGCTATTCGGATTTTGGGACGGTTATAATAACAGCGCGATGGAGACCGACTGGGTCGCACGTCTCGTTCCACCAATGCGGTGTCACTCCCCGCGAAGGCGGGGAATCCAGTATTCCAGGGACGGAAGTGGGATACGGAGACGCTGCGGCGTACTGGATGCCCCGCCGGAGCCTGTCATCGGGCTCGCCGAAGGCGAGACCCGGTGGCGGGGCATGACGGCTGTGGGTGAGGGAATAGCCTTGCACAAATCGCGTAGTGCTATGCGCTGCACTCTGAATGACGACCTTACGCCTTCAGCTCCGCCGTCGCCTGATCGAGCCACGCCTTCGTTGCCTCGTCCAGCGCCGGCCCTACCTCGGCCCGCACACGCGCGTGGTAGGCATTGAGCCAGTCGAGCTCGTCTTTGGTCAGCATGGCGACATCGATCAGCCGGCGGTCGATCGGTGCCAGGGTCAGCGTCTCGAACGCGTTCATCGGCTTCTCGGCGCCCTTGATGTCGGCGGCGACGACCAGCTCGAGGTTCTCGATGCGGATGCCGAAACCGTCGGT
Organism: Bradyrhizobium sp. B039; assembly: GCF_038965675.1. Lineage (NCBI taxonomy): Bacteria > Pseudomonadati > Pseudomonadota > Alphaproteobacteria > Hyphomicrobiales > Nitrobacteraceae > Bradyrhizobium > Bradyrhizobium sp. B039. The sequence goes on along the minus strand of NZ_CP152416.1, from coordinate 6,857,201 downwards.
CTTATAGTAGCCGGGCTCGTTGGAGAGGATCATGCCGCGCTTCAGCGGCGTGGTGCCGAGCTTCGAGATCCGCGCCGGTCCTTCGTGAACACTGAGATAGCTGCCGACGCCATGGCCGGTGCCGTGCTCGAAATCGACGCCGGCGGCCCAGAGATATTGCCGCGCCAGCGTGTCGAGCTGCGCGCCATTGGTGCCGTCGGGGAAGATCGCGCGCGCGATCGCGATGTGGCCGCGCAGCACGCGGGTGAAGCGGTCGCGCATCTCGCCCGTGGGCTCGCCGATCGCCATGGTGCGCGTCACGTCGGTGGTGCCGTCTTCATATTGCGCGCCGGAATCGATCAGCAGCAGGTCGCCGGGCGCGATGCGCCGGTTGCTCTTGCGGGTGACGCGGTAGTGCACGATGGCGCCGTTCGGGCCGGTGCCCGATATTGTCGGGAACGACACGTCCTTCAGCGCGCCGGTGTCGCGGCGGAGTGTCTCCAGCGCCTCCACCGCGTCGATCTCGGTGAGCTTGCCGCTGGGCGCCTCGCGATCGATGAAGGCGAGGAAACGCGCCAGCGCCACGGCATCGCGGCGATGCGCCGTCTGCGTGCCCTTGATCTCGGTCGCGTTCTTGACCGCCTTGAGCAGCGCAATCGGATCGCTGCCGCGCACCGGCTTGCCGCCGGCGCCGGCGATCAGCCGGCTCAGCGCGTCGGCCGCGGTGGCATTGTCGAGCGCGATCGCGGCGCCGCTCTTGGCCAGCGCCATCAGCGTCGGCGCCATCGCATCGGGCTCGCGCACGTCGGCCGATTGCTCGAGATGGTCGCGCGTCAGGTTGGAGAGCTTGCGGTGGTCGATGAAGATGGTCGGCCGGCCGTCCTTCGGCACCAGCGCGTAGGACAGCGGCAGCGGGGTATGCGCGACGTCGGCGCCGCGGATGTTGAAAGTCCAGGCCACCGCATGACTGTCCGACAGCACCAGCGCATCGGCGCCGAGCTTGGTGATCTCGCTTTTGATCTGCGCCAGCTTCTCGGCCTCGCCGATGCCGGCATGTTGCACTCCGTGCACGGCGACGGGAGCAAGCGGCGGCTGCGGCCGGTCGTGCCAGACCGCGTCCACCGGGTTGCTGTCGACCGCCACCAGCTCGGCGCCGGCCTTGGTGCAGGCGGCGGCGAGGCGCTCGGCTGCCGCAAAAGTGTGCAACCATGGGTCAAATCCGAGGCGGTCGCCGGCTTTCAGATGCGCCGACACCCAGCTCTCCGGCGGCGGGTCGATCAGCGATTCCACCGCCCAGGCCTTTGCGTCGACCTGCTTGGCCGCCTGGATCGTGTAGCGGCCGTCCACGAACAATGCGGCTTCGCGGGTCAGCACCACCGCCAGTCCCGCCGATCCGGTGAAGCCGGTCAGCCAGGCGAGCCGCTCTTCCGAGGGCGCCACATATTCATTCTGCTGCTGGTCGGCGCGCGGAATGACGAAGCCGGTCAGCTTGCGGCGGGCGAGTTCTTCGCGGAGCGCCGCAAGGCGCGCCGTCAATGCGACGCCGGCCTCGGGCTCTTCGAATGTCTGGAAGTGTGCTTCGAACATGGTGGACCACTTTAGGATTATGGGGATCGCTCCGCAATGTGGACGCATTCGCGGCGCATCTGGCATGGACTGTGCTTGAAAAAGTTCCGCTTGAGTCGAGTGGAGTAAAGGGATGCGGCCTTTGAGCTCCGTCCGGATAACAGGGAAATTCGAGCAAGTGTTTCTACTCAACGGCGAGGGGACACACGATGCCAGCGTTCACGTTTGAGAAGATTTCGCCGCCGGCCCGCCGGGCCCCGGCCGCAACCACACCGAAGAAGCCGCGCGGTCTCATCAGCCAGATGATCGACCGTTTCGCCGAGCGCCGCGCCCGGCGCACGCTGCAGGGCGAGCGCGCGATGCGCCGGGACGAGAAGCCGGCGGAGTAGGCGGTGTTTGTTCACCTCGCCCCGCTTGCGGGGAGAGGTCGGATTGCGAAGCAATCCGGGTGAGGGGGACTCTCCGCGAGTCCAGTTCTCACCGCCCCCGTGGAGACTCCCCCTCACCCCAACCCTCTCAGCGCGAGCGAAGCTCGTCGCGGCCCCGCATCCGCCTTCGCCACAGCTTCGGCGGACAAGGGCGGGGCGAGGGAGCACACCGCCGTCGCGGATGCTTGATCAGTCGTCCGTTAAGAAGCCGGATTGATCGAGGCTGGCCGGGCGAGCGTGCGCCATAGCTGGGCCAGGAACAGGCACAAGAGATATCTCAGCCAGGCGAGGATGCGGCGGAAGTTGTGTCCGACGGCTGAGAGGACGACGTTGGCGGCATCGCCGGCGCGGCCTTTGAGGTAGCAGCGCCCGAGGTGGCCTTCCGCCTTCAGGTGTCCGATGATGGGCTCGATGGCGGAGCGGCGGCGCAGCTCGCGCTTGATGACACCGAAAACGCCGCGCTTCTGGCCGGAGATGAAGACGCGACGGGGATTTTGTGCGTCGTGGCCGCGGTATCCCTTGTCGACATAGGCCCGCTCGATCGGACAGCCGGTGAGTGTCTCGGTGCGGTCAATGACGTCCCGCAAGGTGTGACCGTCGTAGGGGTTGTCGGGCAGTGCGCTGGCGTGCAGCACGAACAGGCCACCGGGAGCCCGGCGGTTGTTGGTGACGATGGAGGCCTTCACGCCGAACTCGTAAGGCGCGCTGGCCTTGCCCTTGCCGATGCACTCCACTTCCGGGGCATGGAAGGAATAGAGCTTCCAGCCGCGCTGGCGCTGCTGCTGCGAGCGGATCTGCGTGGCCCGGCCGAGCGGGAGGGCGAACGCCTGCTCCAGTGCTGGCTGGCCTTCGATCTTGCGGCGGATGTCGCGGATGATCCGGCCCAGCCGGCTACGCAGGATACGCAACTGCCGCTGATGCCGCCTGAACTGTTTGGCATGGGCGTAGCGGCCGGCCATCATCGCGGCGGCCTTGGCGATGCGAGCATAGGATTGCCGCAGCCTGACGCCGTGCCTGATCGCCAGGCGGTTGAGCCCCTTGATGGCCGCATGCAGCAGCTTGGCATCGGTCGGAAAGGTGATGGCCTTCGGCTGCACCGTGGTGTCGACCGTAACCCGCTTGAGGTCCTGGCTGCGTAATGCACCGGCCTCGTGCGCTACCCGCAAGCTCTCGGCCAGCAGCAACTCCAGCTTGTCGCCAAGCCGCTTGCGCCAATGGCTCAGGTCCGAGCGCTCGTGCGGGAACGTGTGCTGAAAGAACTCTTCCCCGGTGAAGAACTGGAAGTATGGGTCATGGACCCAGCGCTCGCACACCTCCTCATCGGACAGCCCGTAAATGTGCTTGAGCAACAGCAGACCGATCATGAAGCGCGTCTCGATCCCGGGCCTGCCGTTCTCGCTGTAGAGCGGCGCGATCTCGCCGTCGATCCAGTCCCAATCGACCTTGCCGGCGAGCAGAACCAGCTCGTGCTTCATATTGATGATCTGGTCGAGCCGAGCCCGGAACAGATCGTTCGATCCCGTCGTCTTGTGCTTCTTCGGCCGCATCGTTCCCTCCGATGCAGACAAGGAATCATGCTTCCCGCTTCGAGGGAATCCACGAAAACCAAATCGCAAGGTTCTGACGCCCAAAGCATCAAAACCTTGCAATCTGGAAATGCCCCTTAGCCCAAATCGAGATTCCCGATCAGTGGCTTAGTCCTTCTTCACGGACGACTGATCAGCTTACCCTACCTTCCGCAGCAGCAGGCTGCTCCACCCCTCGATCCGCAAATGCCGCAGCGGCACGAGGCCGCGTGCGCGATAGGCGGCGATCACGGCGGGGGCCTGGTGCGTCAGCAGGCCGGAGAGGATGACGCGCGCGCCGGGCGCCAGGTGCCGCGCCATCGGACTCGCCAAGTGCCGCAGCGGATTGGCAAGGATGTTGGCCAGCACCAGGTCGAACGGGCCCGCCCGGGCAAAATCCGGCGCGGCGAAGCCGGTGGCGCGGATCACCCGCACATGGTGACCGACTTCGTTCAGCCGGCCGTTCTCGGCCGCCACCCGCACGGAGGGCGGGTCGATGTCGGAGGCAAGCACGGCGCGATGCAGTGCCTTCGCCGCCGCGATGGCCAGCACGCCGGTTCCGGTGCCGAGGTCGAGCACGTTGCTCGGGCGGGAACTCTTCAGGACATGGTCAAGCAGGAGTAAACAGCCGCGCGTGGTGCCGTGATGGCCGGTGCCGAAGGCGAGCGCCGCCTCGATCTCGATCTTGAGCTTGTTCGGCGCGACGCGGTCGCGGTCATGGCTGCCGTGCACGACGAAGCGTCCGGCCGGCACCGGGACGAGGTCTTCCAGGCTGGCCTTGACCCAGTCCTTGGCTTCGACTGTGTCGAAGGCAAGCGTGTCGGCGATCTCATTTCCTGCTGAATTTACAACGAGTTCGCGCAGCCAAGCCTGGTCCGGCGCATCCGCAAAATGCAGCGTGACGTCCCATTGTCCGTCCGGCCGTTCGAAGGCGGCGACCGCGGCATCGCCTTCGAAAAACACCTCGGTGAGCACGTCGACGACGCGCCGGGCGGCGGCCTCGCTGCCGATCGAAAAGCTGGCGCGATGGGTGGGGGAAGGCTGCATGCTAGGGTTCCGTCAGGTTCAATTTTTGGAACTTTTGTTCCCAATTTTCCGCATAACTTGCGGTTCCGGGATTAACCCGTCCGAAGGTTGCGCTCCGTAGATTTTCGGATGTTGGGGCGAACCAACGCAGCTTGAAATAGAAATGGAGGCGAGTCTTGACGCGCATGATTTTGAAGTTCTGGTCCAATGAATCTGGTGCGACCGCAATCGAGTACGGCCTTATCGCGGCCGGTATCGCGCTGGCGATCATCACCGTGGTGAACGGCCTGGGCACCACGATGAACGAAAAGTTCACTTCGATTAGCACCTCCTTGAAGTAATTTCCGCCTCCCATTTCCCAGCGGGGGCACCTTTCTTCGTAGGCAATGTCTGACTAGCGCCCGCTCGGGAATTGCTCCTGGCGGGCGAAGTCATTTTCCCGCGTGCGATTCCCGGCCGGTATCCACGGGTTGTCCGCCATTTGCCAGAGCGTTATCCACCGGCTCGTCCCGTCGTTGGCCAGCGGTTTTCCACCGCCTTTCCCCAGACTTGTCCCGATGGTCCGGTGCCGCCATCCCTCTACTGGGCACACACCTCTCGACAGCCTGTCCACAGCCCATCCACAGACCTATCCACGGCTTCCGAACAGCGACCGGTGATCCCGCAGGATCGCTTGTGCTGCGTTGTGGCCGGGGGCGCCGGTGACGCCGCCGCCGGGATGGGCGCCGGAGCCGCAGTGATAGAGGCCTTTCAGGGGGCCGCGATAATCGGCATGGCCCAGCATCGGCCGTGCCGAGAACAGCTGGTTCAGCGTCAGTGCGCCGTGGAAGATGTCGCCGCCGAGGAGGCCGAACTGCCGTTCGAGATCCAGCGGCGAGAGAATCTGGCGGCCGAGCACGCTTGACGCAAAACCCGGCGCGTAGCTGTCCACCGTCGCGATCATGAGATCGGCGACCTCGTCGCGATGGTCGTCCCAGGATCTGCCGTCGGGAAGCTCCGGCGCGACGTGCTGGCAGAACAGGCTCGCGACATGCTTGCCTTCGGGCGCAAGCGTGTCGTCGAGCGTGGAGGGGATCAGCATCTCGACCACGGGTTCGCGGCTCCAGCCGTGCGCGCGCGCATCGAGAAAGGCCCGGTCCATGTAGCCGAGGCTCGGCGCCAGGATGATGCCCGAGGTGAGGTGATCGCCGTCATCCGGCAGCGCCGTGAAGGAGGGCAGGCGGTCCAGCGCCACGTTCATGCGGAAGGTGCCGGAGCCGTTCTTCCAGTGCCGGATGCGGGCGAGGAAGTCCTTCGGCAGGGCGTCGGCCGCGATCAGCCGCGTATAGAGCAGCTTTGGATTGACGTTGGCCGCGACGTATCTCGCCCGGATCGTCGCGCCGTTGTCCAGCACGACGCCGACGGCGCGGTCGCGTTCGACGATCACCTCGCGCACGCCGGCGTCCGTGTCGATCGCGACGCCCCGGCCCTGCGCGGCGCGCGCCATCGCCTGGGTGATCGCGCCCATACCGCCGATGGCGTGGCCCCAGACGCCCTTCTTGCCGTTCACCTCGCCGAAGGCGTGATGCAGCATCACATAGGCCGAGCCGGCGGCGTAGGGGCTCGCATAATTGCCGACGATGGCATCGAAGCCGAACAGCGCCTTGACCAGATCGTGCTCGAAGCGCTCGTCTAGCATCTCGCCGGCCGAGCGGGTGAAGAGATCGAGCAGGCTGCGGCTTCTCTCCAGCGTGAGGCCGCGCAGGATGTTGGCGCTCTGTAAGGCGTTCACGGCCTCGCGGATCGCGTTCGTGCCAAAACCGTCGAGCAGGTTCGGCGGCGCGCGCAGCACGAACTGCCGCAGCACGTCGGCGATATCTTCCAGCTCGCGCGAGAAGCCGTCGAGTGCGTCCGCATCATGCGCGCTCAGCTGCGCGACTGACGCTTTCGTCCGTCCCTCGCCGGTGAGCAGATAGCTGCCGTCCGGCGCTGGCAGAAAATTCTGCGCCCGCCGTTCGACGATACGCAGGCCCTGCTCGGCAAGCCCGAGGTCGCGGATCACCTGCGGATTGAGCAGGCTTACGGTGTAGGCTGCGACAGAATTGCGGAAACCCGGATGAAACTCCTCCGTGACCGCCGCTCCGCCGACCACCTTGCGACGCTCGACCACGCGCACGCGCAGCCCCGCCATCGCGAGATAGGCCGCGCAGGTGAGGCCGTTATGGCCAGCGCCGATGATGACGACGTCGGTTTCGGTCATGGGAGCTTCTGAATGTTCCACAGTCATTCCGGGGCGATGCGACGGGACCGCGTAGCGCGGCCCGGAGCATCGAACCCGGAATCTCGAGATTCCCCGGTGCGCAACTGCGCACCTGTGGTCTGGTCCTTCGGACCATCCCGGAATGACATCTCTATATCAAGCATTCCTCGCTGCAACATCACGAGCCCCTTTATTGCCCGTTCAGGCGCCTTGTGCTCCATTGCGCCCCGTCCGGCGCCCGCCGGAGGAACTGTCCGACGCGTCTTCTCGCGCGAACCGGTGCCCACTTCGCCGGAAAACGCTTTTGCCGGAGCTTTCATGGATTCGATCGTGCAACCCGCCGCCACGGAGCAGCCGTCGTCGTCGCGCAACCGGCTGCTGCTGGCGGTCTACACCGCTGCGATCTTCGTCAGCGCGCTGCTGCTGTTCTCGGTGCAGCCGCTGTTCACGAAGATGGTGCTGCCGCGTCTGGGCGGCTCGCCGGCGGTGTGGTCGGTCGCCATGGTGTTCTTCCAGTCGCTGCTGCTGGCGGGCTACGCCTATGCGCATCTGTTGATGCAGGTCCGGAACCGGATCGTTCCGGTGGTGGTGCATCTGGTGTTGCTGGCCCTGGCCTTCGCCACGCTGCCGCTCGGCATCGCCACCGCCTATGGCGAGCCGCCCGCGTCGGGCTATGCGGTCTGGCTGCTCGGCCTGTTCGTGGTCTCGATCGGGCTGCCGTTCTTCGCGCTCGCCGCCAACAATCCGCTGCTGCAAGCCTGGTTCGTCCGCACCGGCCATCCCGCCGGACACGATCCCTATTTCCTCTATGCGTCCTCCAACATCGGCAGCTTCCTGGCGCTGTTGTCCTATCCGTTCCTGCTGGAGCCGATGTTCACGCTGCACACGCAGAACCGGTTCTGGACCGGCGGCTATGGCCTCCTGATTCTCCTGATCGCCGCCTGCGGCGTGCTGCTGCTGCGCTCGCCAAAACTGGCGGTGGTCGATGCGCGGACCGAGGAGATCAATGCGCCGGCCCCCGGCCTCGTGACGCGGCTGCGCTGGATCTTCCTCGCCGCGGTGCCGTCGGGACTGCTCATCGCCGTCACCGCGCACATCTCCACCGACGTCGCGGCAGCGCCGCTTCTGTGGGTGCTGCCGCTGTCGCTGTACTTGCTCACCTGGGTGGTGGTGTTCCAGTCGCGGCCGCTGCTGCCGCACAAATGGATGCTGATGCTCCAGCCGGTGGCGATCGCGGGCGTGGTCTTCCTGCTGGCCTTCGGGGGCGAACAGAATCTGCTGCTGACGCTCGGCGGTCATCAATTGTGCTTCTTCGTCATCGCCATGGCCTGTCACGGCGAATTGGCGCGGACCCGGCCGGCCGCCAAATATCTCACCGGCTTCTATGTCGCGCTGTCGTTCGGCGGCATGGTCGGCGGCCTCTTTGCAGGCCTCGTTGCTCCATTCACCTTCTCATGGATCGCCGAATATCCGATCCTGATCGCGCTCGCGGCGCTGTGCCGCCCGTCCGCCAACGAGCGTCTTGCCGGCATCGTCAAATGGTACTGGCTGGCGCTCGCCGCGCTCGCGGTGGCGCTCGTTGCGCCGTCCTACACCGCAGGCAGCCTTTCGACCTGGTTCGAGGATCACCGCGTCTGGGTCGCCGGCTCCGTCGGCGTGCTCGCCGCGCTGCTGGCATTGGCGCTCAATGCCGGCCGCTGGAAGATCTTTGCCACGGTTGCGCTCGCGCTGGCGTTGATCCGTGTCTATCCGGCGGATGAGGGCCGCGTCACCACCGTGCGCAGCTTCTTCGGCGTCCACAAGATCGTGGAGACGCCCGGCGGCTATTTCCACGTGCTGATGCACGGCACCACGATCCACGGCGCCGAGCGCTTCCGCAACAATGACGGCACGCCGGTCACCGGGCGGCCCGAGGCGATCACCTATTATCACAAGGACGGCGGCATCGGTCAGGCCATCACCGCGCTCCGCGAGCGCAAGGGCGCGCCGCTGAAGGTCGCCGCGATCGGCGTCGGATCGGGCACGCTCGCCTGCGCCGCCGAGCCAGGGGAGAGCTGGAAATTCTTCGAGATCGACCAGTCGATGGTCGATGCGGCGCGCGACCCGAAGAATTTCCGCTACATCTCGAGCTGCCTGCCGGACCTGAAGCCGGTGATCGGGGACGCACGCCTGACCTTCGCGAAGGAGCCGGACGGCGCCTATGACTTGATCATCGTCGATGCCTATTCCTCGGATGCGATCCCGATCCATCTCGCCACCGAGGAGGCGATGAAGATCTACAAGGACAAGCTCGCTCCCCACGGCGCCGTGGTGATGCACGTCTCCAACCGGCATCTCGATCTCGAAACCGTCGTGGTCGGCATCGCCGATGCCAACGATCTCAAGAGCTGGGTCTTCAACGAGGATTCCGGGCGGGATGCCGACTACATCTTCTCGACCGACGTCGTCATCTCCGCGCGCGAGGAGGCCGACGTCGGCAAGATCGCCTCGTCCAAGGTCTGGGAGCAGACCGAAGCCGACGACAGGGTGCGGGTCTGGACCGACGATTATTCCAACATTTTGGGCGCGCTGTATCGGCGCTTGAGGGATGGGGAGTAGGTTTTCGCGATGTCTCGTGCCCCGGACGCAGAGCAGCGTTGCACGCTGCGCTGCGTCCGGGACACGAGACCGCTCAAGGCGCCACCGGCGTCCCCGCCGGCAGCGCAAGCCCCTTCTCGCCCGCCGCCTGCCGCAACAGGTCGGGCCTATCCGAGATGATTCCGTCGACGCCGATCTCGATCATGCGCGTCATGTCCTCGGGCTTGTTGACCGTCCAGACCACGACGCGCAGCCCGAGCCCGTGAGCCTCCGAGACGAGGGCCGCAGTCACATCGTCGAAATAGGGCGACCAGATCGCGCCGCCCGCAGCCTTGATGGTTCGCGGCAGCGAGCCGCCGTGATCGGCGGGGCTGAAACCCGCGGTCCAGTTGGTGGCCTTGTCCAGCACCACGGTCTGTCCTGAACCGCGCTGGAGCGTCAGGTACACGGTCGGAATGGTCGGTGCCTGCTGCTGGACGAGCTGCAGGGTCCTCCAGTCGAACGACTGGATCATGACGCGCTCGGAAAACTTCTCGGCCTCGATCAGCCCGAGCAGTTTGGTGACAAAACCTTGCGGGTCGAGGGATTCGTCCGGATGGTTCGGATCGATCTTGGTCTCGATGTTGAAGCGCACGCGATCGTTGCCGGATTTGCGCACCAGCGCGAACAGCTGCCTCAAGGTGGGAATGCGTGTCCCCGGGACGGCGCGCTGCTCGGGGAATTGCTTGGCGTAGGCACTGTCCGGACGGAGCTGGCCGACGTCATAGGTCCCGACCTCTTCGAGCCGCAGTCGTACGAAGGGCGTGCCGGGCGGAGCGACATAGGCGCCGTTCGCATCCCGTGCCAGATCGGGATTGAGCCCGCGTTCATGCGAGATGATGACCGCGCCATCGGCGGTGACGCCGACGTCGAGCTCCAGCGTATCCACGCCCATCGACAGCGCGTTGGCGAAAGCCGGCAGGGTGTTTTCCGGCAGCAGCGCCCGCCCGCCGCGATGCGCCTCGAGATCGAAGGCCATGGCTTCTCCTGCCGTGAGAACCGAGAGTACGGTCAGGATCGTCGCGGCACGTGACGGCATCACAGTTCGCAGCCCAAGTGAAAGGACCAAGGGAAAGGAAAGCATATGAAATCTTCGCTTGTTTCGTCCAGTCCCGTGGTCGACAGGCGGTTGACGGAGGCCGTGGAAGGCCGAAACTGGCCCTCCAAAAAAAGGATCGGTCCGGGGACGATTCATATGCGGCTTATCTTCATCGCAACGATGGCGGTTCTCATGGTCGGGCAGGCGGCAGCCAAGGATGTGCTTTCGGGCGCGAGCCTCTATGCGGACGTCGCGCGCTACGAATCCTTCGGCCTGCACCGCTTCGGCTCGCCCGGCGACCGCGCGACGGCGGACTGGATTGCCGGCGAGATGAAGCAGGCCGGGTTCGAGGTCAGCTTCCAGCCCGTCGTGCTCGGCCGGCAATATGTCGTCGAGCAGGCCAGCGCCGAGGCGAGCGGCACGAGCATCGAGGCGACGCCATTCTGGTGGCCGCCGGAAGACAAGGCCAGCTTCCATCTGTCCGCGCTGCTTGCGCGCGACGGTGACGTTGCCGGCAAGATCCTCTGGCTGGAGCTGCCATTCGATCGCGGCGCCTATCTCGGCCCCGCCCATCGCGACGCGATCGCGGAAGCGGCGGCGAGGAAGCCGGCGGCCATCCTGCTGACGATCGGCAATCCTGCGGACGATCGTTTCGCCTACAACGTCACGCAGGAGGATGCGCCCTGGCCGGTGCCGGTGATGGTGGTCGGCGCGAAGTCGCGCGCGGCATTCGAGCGCGCAATCGCCTCGGGCGAACCTGTTACCTTCGACGTCAAGGGCCATTATGAGCGCGATGTCGCCGGCCGCAACGTGATCGCCGAGACCGGCGCCGGCCGCGGGCCGACCATCGTCGTCTCGACGCCGATGACCGGCTGGTACTCTTGCGTCTGCGAGCGTGGCCCCGGCATCGCCAACTTCCTCGCGCTGGCGCGCACCGTCGCTGCCGAAAAATGGCCGGCGCATCTCGTCTTCATCGCCACCGCAGGCCATGAAATCGGTCACGGCGGCATGGAGCTGTTCCTGAAGCACGGCGCGCCGGCGCCGAAGGACACGCTGGCGTGGATCCATTTCGGTTCGTCGAACGCGTGCTATGGCTTTGCGGAAGGCGCCGGCACCGAGCGGCCCGAGCAAGAGCGCTATCTCGTGCTGAGCAAATCCGCCGTTGCGCTGACGGACGAGGCCTTCGCCGGGGTCGCGGCAAAACGTCTGGTGACGGAGAAGCAGGCGGTCGGCGAGCTGCGCGACGTGCACGCGGCGGGCTATCCCAATTTCCTCGGCATGGCCGGCCGCCATCGTACGTTCCACACGCCGTCAGACGATCTCGGCGCGACCGGCCCCGAAATCCTCGAGCCGGTCGCCCGCGCTTTCGTCGGTGCTGCACGAAAGATCGTCGAACGCGGCGACGCCGCGTTCAGATAGCGTCAGTTCAGGTAGCGTCAGTTCTGATAGTAGTAGCCGCGCGGCTGGTAGTACTGGCGGGGCTGTGGCTGATAGTAGCCCTGCTGGCCGTAGCCCTGATTGTAATATTGCTGCGGCTGCTGCTGATAGACCTGCGCGTCATAGAGCGGGCGGCTGGCCGGACGCGGCGCCGGATAGCGCGCACCGGTGTCGCTGCCGTCGGCAGGGTAGATGTAATTGTCGTCCTGCGGCATGTAGCGGCGGGCGGGCTGCGCCGGCGGCGTCAGATTCACGGGATCGCCTGATGTGGCGTACTGCTCTTCCGCAGGCTGCGGTGCGCGCGCCACCGCATTGTTGGTGCGACCGCGGGGATTGCGCGCCAGCGCCACCTGCGCCGAGCCGGTCAGCGTCACCGTGGTGTTGAGCACGCCCTGCTGCTGCACCAGCGCATAGAGCGTCGATGCGTTCTGGCGCGACAGCCGCACGCAGCCATGGGATGCCGGCGTGCCGAGACGGCCGACCGAGTCGGTGCCGTGGATGGCGTGCCCGACCTTGGTGAAGAAGATCGCGTGCGGCATCGGCGCGTCGTCGAATTCCTTGGAGTAGTGGTCCTCTTCCATGCGGAAGGTGCGGAACGCTCCGCTCGGCGTCTCGCGCGAGGGAATGCCCGTCGACACCGGCCAGTGATAGCGCGCGACGCCGTCGACGGCGACGGTCATCTGCTGATTGTCCTTGTCGATGGTGATTTCGACCTTGGCCTGCGCGGTGCCCGCGCTCAAAAGCAGCAGGGAGGTGAAAGTAATGAAAAACGAACGCATCTGAAAACGCATTTGAGTTCTGGCCTCCGGCCTGTTCACGCAAGCGCCGCGGCTCTCCGTCCCCCGGCGTGCACTATGCCTGCAATCCGGCTTTCGTTCCAGCAGCCGGCCCGGCCATCGTTAACGTGATGCCTGATGTAAGCAAGGCCGCTTTGTGCCGCGCCGCCCGCGGCGATGCTGACATTTTCGCGAGCGGAGATGCGTTCACGACGTCGACAATTCGTCACAAAGGCGCAACCATTTGGCCGCTCCGGGCGTTGAACATGGCCTACCTGACAGGCGGTTTTCGCCGCCGTTGACCTCTTGTATTTCCCTTGGGATCGAAGATGAACAAAGCCCGTATCGCCGCTGCGCAATTGCCGGCCGGTTTACGTTTACCTGTCCACCTGCTTTTCGCAGCCGCCGCCATCCTGCTCGCGCTGTTATCGCTGCCGCAAGCCGGCCATGCCCAGGGCATCGTGCGCGGTGCCCAGGAAGGCGCCCATGAAGGCAACCGCATTGCCGGCCCGGTGGGCGGTGTGGTCGGAGGCGCGGTCGGTGCCGGTGTCGGCGGCGCCGTGGGCGCGGTCGAGGGCGTGCTGGGCATTCCCCACCGTCACTACCGTCACTGCCGCGGGTATTATGACGGCTATCACCGCTTCCATTGCTATCGGTGATTGTCATTCCGGGGCGCGACGAAGTCGCGAGCCCGGAATCCATTCATCCACCAACTCTGTCGCACGATGGATTCCGGGCTCGTGCTTCGCACGCCCCGGAATGACGACAGGGGTCAATTCTTCAGCCGGTACCCGGTGCGGAAAATCCACCAGATCGCGACCAGGCAGATCACCAGGAACGCCGTCGTCATGCAGATGCTGACGGCCACACTCACATCGGCGATCTCGTAGAAGCTCCAGCGGAAGCCGGAGATCAGATAGACGACCGGGTTGAGCAGCGCCACCGTGCGCCAGGTGGGTGGCAGCATGTCGATGGAATAGAAGCTGCCGCCGAGGAAGGTCAGCGGCGTCACCACCAGCATCGGGATCATCTGCAGCTTCTCGAACCCGTCGGCCCAGATGCCGATGATGAAGCCGAACAGGCTGAACGTCACCGCCGTCAGCACCAGGAAGGCCAGCATCCAGACCGGATGGTGGATATGCAATGGAACGAAGAGCCCGGCGGTGGCCAGGATGATCAGGCCGAGGATGATCGACTTGGTCGCGGCGGCGCCGACATAGCCGAGCACGATCTCGAAATAGGAGATCGGCGCCGACAGGATCTCGTAGATCGTGCCGGTGAATTTCGGGAAGTAGATGCCGAACGAGGCGTTGGCGATGCTCTGCGTCAGCACCGAGAGCATGATCAGGCCCGGCACGATGAAGGTGCCGTAGCTGACGCCCTCGACCTGGCTGATGCGCGAGCCGATCGCGGCGCCGAACACCACGAAATAGAGCGAGGTGGAGACCACCGGCGAGACGATGCTTTGCAGCAGCGTGCGCCAGGTGCGCGCCATTTCGAACAGATAGATGGCGCGGATGGCGCGGTGATTCATGACGTCCTCACGAGGTCGACGAAGATGTCCTCGAGCGACGATTGCGTCGTGTCGAGATCGTTGAAGCGGATGCCGGCGGTGCGGAGGTCGCTCAGCAGGCTGGTGATGCCGGTGCGCTCGCCCTTGGTGTCGTAGTCGTAGACCAGCGTCGCGCCGGAATCGCAGAGGTCGAGCTCGTAATGGCCAAGGCTCTCCGGCAGCGAGGAGATCTTGTTCTGCAAGTGCAGCGTCAGCCGCTTCTTGCCGAGCTTCTGCATCAAGGTCGCCTTGTCCTCGACCAGCACGATCTCGCCCTTGTTGATGACGCCGATGCGATCGGCCATCTCCTCGGCTTCCTCGATGTAGTGCGTGGTGAGGATGATGGTGACGCCGGACTGCTGGAGCGTGCGCACCACCTCCCACATGCCCTTGCGCAGCTCGACGTCGACGCCGGCGGTGGGCTCGTCCAGGAACAGGATCTGCGGCTCGTGCGACAGTGCCTTGGCGATCATCACGCGGCGCTTCATGCCGCCGGAGAGCGTGATGATCTTGCTGTCCTTCTTGTCCCACAGCGAGAGGTCCTTGAGCACCTTCTCGATATGGGCTGGGTTCTTCGGCTTGCCGAACAGGCCGCGGGAGAAGCTCACGGTCGCCCAGACGCTCTCGAAGGCGTCGGTGTGGAGTTCCTGCGGCACCAGGCCGATCAGCGAGCGCGCCTTGCGGTAGGAGGTCTGGATGTCCTCGCCGCCGACGAGAACGCGGCCCTCGCTCGGATTGGCGATGCCGCAGATGATCGAGATCAGCGTGGTCTTGCCGGCGCCGTTCGGCCCGAGCAGGGCGAAGATCTCGCCGCGCTTGATATCCAGATTGACGTTCTTGAGCGCCTTGAAGCCGGACCCATAGGTCTTCGACAAATTGGCGACGGAAATGATGGAAGACATGATGGCCGCAAGTCTGAGGGGAAAGGCTGGGGAATGGAGCTGGAACCCGCCCAGGCGGGCCGGTCAGCGGTGCCCTGAGATAGGAATGCCATTGCCCGGTCGCAATTGGCCGGAGAAAAATGGTCTCAAAACAGGCCCTTCGGTGGCAGGTTTCGGGCAAGTGTTGCGCGATGGTCACGGCTTGCTGCTAAGATTGTCGCTCACGCGGCTCTTTGTTGCGTCTGCAAGCAGGCCGTGGCTACGATTCCGGCCAATCGCAAAGCGTATTGTCCCCAGGGAAACCATCGATGAGACCGAACGGCCGTCACACCGCCGGCGCCAGCCAATTGCCCGCCATCCGTGTGTGGGCGATGTGCCTGCTCCTGCTGTCAGCTGTCGCCATGAGCCCGACCACCGCAAGGGCGGCGCCGAGCCAGGCCGCGGCCGCGACCACGCATGTCTACCTGCTCCGTGGCGTGCTCAACATCTTCTCGCTCGGGCTCGACACCATCGGCGCCCGGCTCGAGGCGCAGGGCATCCCGGTGACGGTCGCGAACTTCGTCTCCTGGTCCTCACTCGCCAATGAAGCTGCGACCGCCTACAGGGCCGGCCGCATCAAGACAATCATCCTGGTCGGCCATTCCTCGGGCGCGACCGCGCTGCCGGACATGATCGCCAAGCTCAACCAGCTCGGCGTGCCCGTGAAGCTCGCGATCGGCCTCGATTCCGTGTTCAAGACCAGGCTCTCGACCGGCGCCGAACGCTACATCAACATCTATATCGGCGATGGTCCCGGCGAGCCGGTGCGGCCGGCGGCCGGCCTGCGCGGCAAGCTCGACAATGTCGACGTGCGCGGCACCGGCGTCGGCCACATCTCGATCGACAAGAACGAGGCGATCCAGCGCCGCGTGATCGCCGAGATCGACGCCGCGATCATGCGCTCGCGCGCGCCGGCTCCGGTCGCCGAGCCCGGCGCACCCCGGCAGGCGCGCTCGGCGGCGGCGACGGCGCCGCGGAACTGAGGAGCTTTGCGCGGCGAGCCGTGTTGTTCGACCGCGCAGCTGTCTCTCTGCATTGACCGGCAAGCTCAGAGATCGCGAAGAGCGGAAGTGAGCGGACGCGCGTCATTGCGCGCTCACATCGTCACACCAAGAACGCGCGAATGCTCTCCGCGATTTCCCTCGCGTGCGTTTCCAGTGCGAAATGTCCGGTGTCGAAGAACTGAACCACTGCGTTGGGATTGTCGCGCTTGAACGCCTCGGCGCCGGGCGGGATGAAGAACGGATCGTTCTTGCCCCAGACGGCCAGGAACGGTGGTTTGTAGGTGCGGAAATAGTCCTGGAATGACGGATAGAGCGCGACGTTGCTCCTGTAGTCGCCGAACAGGTCGAGTTGCACGTCGTCCGAGCCGGGGCGAGCCAGGTAGAAATTGTCGAGGTTCTGCCCGTCCGGCGACACCAGGGACGGATCGGGGACACCGTGCGTGTACTGCCAACGCGTCGCGTCCGGCGTGAGCAAGCCGCGCAGCGCCTCACGGTTGGCGGGCGAAGGATCTTGCCAGTAGGCTTTTATCGGAGCCCAGCCGTCGCTGAGACCGTCCTCATAGGCATTGCCGTTCTGCGAGATGATCGCCGTGATCCGTTCGGGGTGATTCAGCGCGAGCCGGAAGCCGGTCGGCGCGCCATAGTCGAAGACGTAGACCGCGAAACGATCGAAGCCGATCACCTCGGTGAAGCGTTCGATCACCTTAGCGATGTTGTCGAACGTGTAGCGGAAGGTTTCGCGCGAGGGCATGTCGGATTGGCCGAAGCCGGGCAGGTCAGGTGCCACGATGTGGAACCTGTCCGCGAGCAGCGGGATTAGATCGCGGAACATGTGGCCGGCGCTCGGGAAGCCGTGCAGCAGCAGGAGCTTTGGCGCGCCAGCAGTGCCGGCCTCCCGATAGAACACCTTGAAGCCATCAACGTCTGCGGTGCGATAGGTGGTCGGGGCCATGCCAGTCTCCGTCCGTCCAAGTAACCTGTTTAATGTCTTTAATAAGGTTACTTCGTTGGCGAGTAACTTGTCAATTGGTATTTATCAGGTTACTTCTGCCCTGCCTCTTCAGACCGGCCAAGGACCGCTCATGGACCGCCCACCCGCCATGTTCATCGCCGACTCGCTTGGCCTTGATTTCCTGAATTCGGTGGCGACGCCGGTCGATACGCCCGTCGATTGGATCGACGATGGCGATGGCCTGATCGACTGGCTGGAGCAGGCGAAGCTGGTGCCGGCGGATGAACTGCACGCACTGAAGGCGCGCGCGGCGCCGGGTGAACTGGATGAGGTCGCGGATCAGGCGCGTGCCCTGCGCGAATGGTTTCGTGGTTTCGTTCTGGAGCATGCCGGCCGGCCGCTCACGGCGGATGCATTGCGCGAACTCGGTCCGTTGAACGGCCTGCTGGAGCGCGAGGAGTCATTCCGCCAGATCGAGCCGGGACACGGTGATGTCGGCGGCGTTCTGAAGCTGCAAACGAAGCGGCGCTGGCGCTCGGCCGAATCCCTGCTGCTGCCGGTCGGCGAGACCTTGGCCACGTTCGTCTGCGACGAGGACTTTTCCGACGTGAAGGCGTGCGAGGGCCACAACTGCACGATGCTGTTCGCCGACCACACCCGCAGGCGCGCGCGGCGATGGTGCATCATGGCGGTCTGCGGCAACCGCGCCAAGCAGGCCGCACACCGCAATCGGCTCAAGAGCAGGCAGTGACGAGGGCAGGCAGGTGGTGGCTTCGTGCTGCCTTGTTGGGGCGCGCGTCCCCAGCTTATCACGGGCTCCTGATGGGGGGACCGCGTGTCGCGACCGCGTTCGGTGCCCCAAATTCCACCCAATCGGTGGTCACTAAGCAACCGGGGGACGGCGTTTGCCTTCCGTGGTGGGACTGCTGGACTGATGCTTGATCCAAGGCGAATCCTCGTGCTGGCAGCGGTTGCGCTGCTCGCCTTGAGCACCGGTGCGGCCGTTGCCTCACCCGCCAAGTCAAAGCCTGCCGCGGCCGCGCCCGTTGCGCCGCCGCCTCCGCCGGCCGAGCCGCTGCCGCCGCCGAAGATCTACCTGTTCCGTGGCGCCATGGGGCCGATCTTCTCGACCGGCATGGACCGGCTCGGCGAGAAGCTGACGAAGGCCGGCTTTTCCGCCGATGTCTACGAATTCACCATCTGCCGATGGATCGGCGATCGTGCCATCTCCAGCTACAAGGAAACGCCGGCGCCGATCGTGCTGATCGGTCACTCCATGGGCGGGCTGTGCTCGGTCGTCATCTCCGAGATGGCGGCCAAGGAGAACATCCCGATCAGCCTCGTCATCGCTATCGATCCCGCGCATGCGACCGGCGACGTGCCGCTCAATGTCGAGCGCTTCATCAACATCTTCCTGTCCGACAGCGTGCTCGGCGGCGGCGATGTCGTGGCCGTGCCCGGCTATCGCGGCCATTACGCGAGCTACGATCTCAAGGAGAACAGCCGCGTCTCGCACATCAACATCGAGAAGTCCGACGACATCCATCGCCAGATCGTCGAGATGGTGACGCAGTTGCCGCGCATTCCCGCGCAGGCCCAGGGCGATGCCGTGCCGCTGCGCTATCTCGTGCCGGCGAATACGCTGGTGGAATTGTGGGACTCCGGCGTGCGGGTACCGGTACGCCGCGGCGACACCATGGAGAGCATCGCCGCAGCCAATCGCGTGCCGCTGTGGTCGATCGCGCAGAGCAACTCGCTTGCAGAGAACGCGACCCTCACGCCCGGCCAGTCCATCGTCGTCCCGCGCCATCTGACGCCGCCCGAGCCGACGGCAGCGCTGACGACGCCGCCGCCTCCGGCGCGGCGGTAAGCGGTTAGCAGCGGAGATCGCCGGGACGGACGTGGCCTGACGCCGAGCGCCATTCCGTGTGTTGCCTTGTCATTCACGCAACCGCTGCCGCGGCAGCCGTCTTGGTGCTGGTGTCGCCAAGGACGAGCGAGCCATGGCGGAAGCTTGGCTCGCCGGTCGATAGGGCGCGGCGAGAAGCATCAGGAACAATGCCCTTTCCGCCGCATATTTCGCCGCAGGCCGGCCATTTTCGGACCCGTGCATGACGAGGTGACCTTCGGTCGTGCAGACACGCCAGCGCCATGTCCTTCGGCCATATCTTCTCAAGAACATTTCGAAGGTGGGGAGGTTATCGGGCATTTCAATTCGCCGTGTCAGCTTGTGTCATGAGCAGGGTTGCCTTCCCGATCGTCCTCTTTGGAGCTCGAAGCGTGAGAGGAAACGCAGAGGCTGCAAGCTTTTCGATCGCGGAACGCTCCTCGGACAGGCGCCTTTCAATGAACCGCCGCTCGACCTCCGTCAGTTCGGTCTTGAGCAATCGTTGGTAACGGCCGATGTTGTTGCGGTGTGCGCGCAACAAGGCCAGCTCTTCATCAATCATCATCATCGCAATCCCCCGTTGAGCGGCCGTTGCCTAGGCTGCGAGACCTGTTCGCAAGATGGACCGCGTGCGGACCGGCTTGCCGCCCGGAGGACCCTTTGGATGGTGGTCCAGCATCGCGAGCGCTTCCAGAATCTCGTCGATGGTGACGGGCTTGTCCGAGCCCGGCAGTTCTCTCAGCGCCGGGTTTGAGGCAACGCTGGCGGCGTCTGAAGCCCAGGACGCGAGGATCGCTCGCTTCTCGCCGATCGACAGAGCCGGATCCTCGACGACGTCGCGGGGATGAGCATAGACAGAGCCGGGGTGCAGTATTGCGTTCAGGTCGATGATGTTGTCAGCATGATCGATCATGAGAGGTCCTCCTTCTCCTTTCGCTAAAACCTCTGTTTGCATTGGGGTACGCGGCTGAAGGCCGCGGTCGATCCCGCCCGACGATCAGGCGGGATCACCAGGTCTCCGACAAAACGAAAATCAGGCGGCTCTGCCTTCGAGCTGATGCACGGTGCCGGACGGCGCGGCATTGATGGCAATTCGCCGCGGCTTCATCGCTTCAGGAATCTCCCGGATCAGTTCGATCTTGAGCAGACCGTTCTCGAACGCGGCGCTCTGCACCTGAACATAGTCGGCCAGGTTGAACTGCCGCTTGAAGGGCCGCGCGGAAATGCCCCGGTAGAGATACTCGCGTTCGGCCTTGTCCGCCTTGTTTCCCTCGACGATCACCGCATTCTGCTCGGCAGTCACGGAGACCTCGTCGGGCGAAAAGCCCGCGATCGCGAGCGAAATCTGGTAGCGATCCTCGCTGACGCGTTCGATGTTGTAGGGGGGATAATTATCCTCGCCGGCACGCTGTGCCGTTTCAACGAGGTCGAAAAGGCGGTCGAAGCCAATGGTCGAACGCCACAGGGGAGAGAAGTCGTAAGTGCGCATAGCCAAATCCTCCAAGGAGCAAAATGGATACGAGCGGCACCGGACACGACCGGTGCCCGTCTCAGTCGTTCCCGACCCATGAGGCGTCGGGGACGCCACCTCTCGGCGGCAACGGAAAAATAAAAAGACGCAGTTTCGGTTTCAAGAGGGGGGCTAAAATTTTTGGACCCTCCCGCGCCTCGCGGAGGGAGGTGGTCGTGCCTGCGACCAAGGTCAGGCGCCGGGCGCCGCCGGCAACGCCGTCGGAGCCCACCATGGTCGCCGCGCCGGCGTTGCTGAACCCACTACACGTTCGAACCGTGGATCGCGTCGATGACGGCGTCGGTCACCTCCTTCGTCGTCGCCTTGCCGCCGACGTCGGGCGTCAGCACGCCGGCCGCGCAGACGCGCTCGACCGCCGTCATCAGCCGTGACGCGGCGTCCTTCTCGCCGAGATGTTCGAGCATCTGCGCGCCGGTCCAGAAGGTCGCGACGGGGTTGGCGATGCCCTTGCCGGTGATGTCGAAGGCCGAGCCGTGGATCGGCTCGAACATCGAGGGGAAGCGGCGCTGCGGATCGATGTTGCCGGTCGGCGCTACACCGAGGCTTCCCGCCAGCGCGCCGGCAAGGTCGGAGAGGATGTCGGCGTGCAGGTTGGTCGCCACGATGGTGTCGAGGCTCTTCGGATGCAGCGTCATGCGCACCGTCATGGCGTCGACCAGCATCTTGTCCCAGGTCACATCGGGGAATTCGCCGGCGACCTCGGCCGCGATCTCGTCCCACATCACCATGCCATGGCGCTGCGCGTTCGACTTGGTCACGACGGTCAGGAACTTGCGCGGACGCGACTGCGCGAGCTGGAATGCGTAGCGCATGATCCGCGTCACGCCGACGCGGGTGAAGACGGCGACTTCGGTGCCGACCTCTTCCGGCAAACCTCTGTGCGCGCGGCCGCCCATGCCGGCATATTCGCCTTCGGAGTTCTCGCGCACGATCACCCAGTCGAGATCGCCGACGCCGACATTGCGCAGCGGCGAGGCGACGCCCGGCAGGATCTTGGTCGGCCGCACATTGGCGTATTGGTCAAAGCCCTGGCAGATCGGCAGGCGCAGGCCCCACAGCGTGATGTGATCGGGCACGTCGGGGGCGCCGACCGCGCCGAAATAGATCGCGTCGAACTTCTTCAGCTCCGCGAGGCCGTCGGCCGGCATCATCACGCCGTGCTTCTTGTAGTAGTCCGAGCCCCAGTCGAAGGTCTTGACGTTGAAGGCGAGGTCGCCGCTGCGCCTGGCCAGCGCCTCCAGCACGCGGACACCGGCCGAGATGACCTCGGGGCCGATGCCGTCGGCGGGAATCGCTGCGATCGAATGGGTGCGCATGGAAATGCTCCGTTTGAGAGATCAGTGGGATTGCGGGACGGGTTCGACGGGCGCGGTCTGCGCGCGCGACAATAGCAGGGTGAGGACCGCGGAGAGAACGAGCAGGCCGGCGACGAAATAGAGCCCGCCGACGAAGCTGCCCGTCTGGTCCTTGATCCAGCCGATCATGGCGGGCCCGACGAAGCCGCCGAGATTGCCGATCGAATTGATGGTGGCGATGCCGGCTGCGGCCGCGGGACCGGACAGGAACAGCGTCGGCATGCTCCACAGCGGCGGCTTTGCCGAGGAGATGCCGATGTTGACGAACGCGAGCGCAACCAAAACGGCGACGACGCCGGCCGCAAGCCCGGCATAGGCGAGCCCGGCTGCGGCGAGCAGGCAGGCCCACACCACATGCCAGGTCCGCTCGCCGGTGCGGTCCGAATGCCGCGCCCACAGGATCATGGCGACGACCGCGGCGGTTGCCGGCAGCGCGTTGAGGAAGCCGACCTGGAGCGAGGACAGGCCGAACTGCTTGATGATCTGCGGCGCCCAGACGCCGAGCGTGTAGAGGCCGGCCGAGGTGCCGAAATAGATCAGCGCCAGCGCCAGCACGCGCGGATCGGCAAGCCCGCGCCAGATGCTGTGGCTCGCGGTCGCGGCCTTGCTGGTGGTCTCCGCGTTCATGGTCTCGACCAGCCAGCGGCGCTCGTCATCAGTGAGCCATTTCGCCTTCTCGGGGCGGTCGGTCAGGAAGCCGAGCACGACGAAGCCGAGCAGCACGGCCGGCAGCGCCTCCAGCACGAACAGCCATTGCCAGCCCTTGAAGCCGAGCAGGCCGTCCATCTCCAGCAGCGCACCTGATATCGGCGAGCCCAGCACGGTGGAGAGCGGCGCTGCCGCCATGAACAGCGCGGTCACCGCGGCGCGCTGGCGCGCCGGGAACCAGTAGGAGAGGTAGAGGATGATGCCGGGAAAGAAGCCGGCTTCGGCGACGCCGAGCAGGAAGCGCAGGATGTAGAAGCCGGTCGGCCCCTGCACGAACGCCATCGCCGCCGACACGATGCCCCAGGTGATCATCACCCGCGCGATCCAGATCCGCGCACCGATCTTGTGCAGGATGATGTTGGAGGGCACCTCGAACAGGAAATAACCCCAGAAGAAGATGCCGGCGCCGAAGCCGTAGACCGCGGGCGACAGGCCGATGTCCTTGTTCATCGTCAGCGAGGCGAAGCCGATATTGACGCGGTCGATGAAGGCCACGAAGTAGAGCAGCATGATGAAGGGAACGATGCGCCAGGTGATCTTGCGCAGCACGCGCGTCTGAATCTCGCTCGCCACCCTGGCCTCCTCAAGTTCCGGCTTGTTGTGTCGGCGGACCCGGAGGTCCATGCCGGCAACGAGCGTAGTCGGGAGGAAAGGGGGGACTCAATTGGCGCTGGTTTATACAAAAAAATGATATAATCCTCGCGAGGAGAGGCGAGAGGACCCTGGATGGAATTGCATCAGCTTCGATGCTTCGTGGCGGCGGCCGAGCAGTTGCATTTCGGCCATGCGGCGCAGCAGCTCCAGATGCTGCCGTCTGCGCTCGGGCGCCAGATCAGGCTGCTGGAAGAGGACCTGGGCACGCGGCTGTTCGCGCGGACCACGCGCGCGGTGTCGCTCACCGAGGACGGTGCGACGCTTTTGCGCGATGCCCGCGCCATCCTCGCCAAGGTCGAGGCGGTCGAGAATAATCTGCGCAACCGTTCGCGTGCCGGGGCCGCCCGGCGGCTGCGGGTCGGCGCCATCGACAGCGCGGCGGCGGGATTGCTGCCGCCGCTGCTGCGCGATTTTCGCGACAAGCATCCCGACATCGCGGTGCAGCTTCTGGAGGACAAGACGGTCCGGCTGCTGCCGAAGATTTTGACCGGCGCGCTCGATCTCGCTTTCGTCCGCCCGCCCGACAGCGCGGACAAGCGGCTCGAATTCCGCGATCTGCTCCAGGAGACCGCCATCGTGGCGTTCCCGCAGCGCCACGCGCTCGCGGAGCGCAAGTCGATCACGCTGGCGCAGATCGCCGACGAGGCCATGCTGGTGCCGGACCGCCGCTCGCGGCCGCACAGCCACGATCTCACGATCAAGCTGTTCGAGCAGGCCGGCCTCACGCCGCGCATCGTGCAGGTCGCCGACGAGAAGCAGACCATCATCCATCTGGTGGCAACGAAGCTTGGGGTGGCGATCGTGCCGCGCTGGACCACGCGCATGGCGGTATCAGGCGTGCGCTTCGTGCCGCTCCGGCCGAAGCAGAGCGGCCCGGTCGGCCGGCTGCCGCTCGCCGCCGCCTGGCTGCGCGGCTCGCGCGATCCGGCCCGCGATGCGATGCTGGCGGTGCTCGAGGCCCGCCTGCGCAGCTATGCGCGCGAGGCCTGAGGGGCTATGACATTGGCGTGGATAGAAGGTGGAAGGTGATGACGGATCGGAAAGCTTCGAGCGAATTGCGGGTGGCCATCGCGGGCCTGGGCTCGATCGGCACCAAGATCGCCGCCGCGCTCGATCAGGGCATCGAGGGGCTGACACTGTCCGCCGTCGCCGTGCGCGATCCCGCCAAGCATCAGGCATTCCTCAACGGCCTGCGTCGCCCGCCGCAGGTTCTGCCGATCGACCAGCTCGGCGAGGCCGCCGACATCGTGGTCGAGTGCGCACCGAGCAGCCAGCTGCGCGCGATCGTCGAGCCGGCAGTGAAGCGCGGCAAGGCCGCGGTCGTCGTCAGCGTCGGCGGGCTGCTCGACAATTTCGATCTCGTCGATCTCGCCCGGGCCAATGGCGGCCGCATCATCGTGCCGACCGGCGCGCTGATCGGGCTCGATGCCGTCAACGCCGCTGCCATCGGCACCATACATTCGGTGAAGATGGTGACGCGCAAGCCGATCGACGGGCTGAAGGGCGCGCCCTTCATCCTCCAGAACAACATCGACATCGACAAGCTGCGGGAGCCGCTCAAGCTGTTCGAGGGCACGGCGCGCGAGGCCGCAAAAGGCTTCCCGGCCAATCTCAACGTCGCGGTCGCGCTGTCGCTCGCGGGTGTCGGGCCTGATCGCACCTCCGTGCAGATCTGGGCCGATCCGACCGTCACGCGCAACGTTCACCGCATCGAGGTCGAGGCGGATTCGGCGCGCTTCTCGATGTCGATCGAGAACATCCCGTCCGAAAATCCCAAGACCGGGATCATCACCGCGCTGTCGGTAATCGCGCTGCTGCGCAAGCAGCGCGCCACACTGTGCGTCGGGACGTAAACCTTTACGCGCCGGTGACGCGCCAGATCACGTTGCCGACGTCGTCGGCCATCAGCAGCGATTTCTTGTCGGGGCCGATCACGACGCCAACCGGGCGGCCGTAGGATTCCTTCTCGTCCGGGGACAGGAAGCCCGACAGGATGTCGCGACCGGGGCCGGACGGGCGGCCGTTCTCGAACGGGATGAACACCAGCTTGTAGCCGGAGAGCTTGCTGCGATTCCACGAGCCGTGCTGGCCGATCACCATGCCGTCGGGGAAACCCGGCAGCGTGCCTGCGGGCATCCAGCACAGGCCGAGCGAAGCGGTGTGGCCGCCGAGCGCATAGTCCGGCGTGAGCGCCTTGGCGACCATTGCCGGATCCTGCGGCACGCGGTCGTCCACCGTCTTGCCCCAGTAGCAATAGGGCCAGCCATAGAAGCCGCCATCGCGCACCGAGGTCAGATAGTCCGGCGGCGTCTCGTCGCCGAGCCCGTCGCGCTCGTTGACGACGGTCCAGAGCACGCCGGTCGTCGGCTCCCAGGCAAGGCCCACCGGGTTGCGCAGGCCGGCACCAAAAATGCGATGCGTGCCGGCGGCGAGGTCGAGCTCATAGACCGCGGCGCGGCCTTCCTCGACCTCCATGCCCATCTCGGCGATGTTGCTGAGCGAGCCGACGCCGGCATAGAGCTTCCTGCCGTCGGGACTGGCGAGCAGGCTGCGCGTCCAGTGGCCGCTCGGCTTGAACGTGGTGAGCCGCTTGCCAAGCGCAGTGATGCGGTCGGCATTGGCGACATAGGGGAAGGCCATCACGCCGTCGGTGTTGCCGACATAGAAGGTGTCGCCGACCAGCGCCATGCCGAACGGCTGGCTGAGGTTCTCCATGAAGGCGCCGCGAACTTCGGCGACGCCGTCGCCGTCCTTGTCGCGCAGCAGCGTGATGCGGTTGGCGGAAACGCCGAGCGCGGCGGCGCGCCGCATCGTCGCCTGCATCGCGTAGTGAAACACGGATCGCGGCGGCCCCGCGATCTGGGTCGCTTCCGCGATCAGCACGTCGCCATTGGGCAGCACCTCGATCCAGCGCGGATGGTCGAGGCCGGTTGCGAACGCATTGACCTTGAGCCCGGGCGCGACGGTCGGCTTCTGGCCCTCGCTCCAGCCGCGGGCGGTCGGCATCTTCAGCGTCGGGATCGCGCCTTGCGGCTTTGCCTCGGGAATGGCGGGCGTCTGGCCCCATGCGGGCGCGGGCTCTGTGCCGGACAGCTTCCGCCATTGCAGAGCGATGCCGCCGAGAAGCGCAACGAACTGCGCAAAAATGCTGGAAAAGGTCATGAGAAGCCCCTGTCGAACCTGCGGCACAGTCCAACGCCGGATTGCTCCAGGCCCCGCGCGGGCCCAGGCCTGATCGTCGACCTCTCCAGGTCAACCATGGATGTCGTCGTGCCTCATTGCGCGCGCATCCAACTGGGTGGCGGTAAAAAGGTCAACCTGTGCGGGCTCGGATCGGGACGTTTATGGCGCGGATGGCAGCACGCCGAATTTGCATGGCAAGGATGCAGGCGCCGATGCAGTGGCGCACGCTGCCTCCTCAACGTCGTCCTGGCTTTCGCCAAGACGACATCGGAGGATATGGCGGGCTTGTTACATCACCGCGGCGACAGGAACGGGATGATCATCGGCACGCGGCGGCAATAGGCGCCGTAGGCGTCCTCGCCGAGCTCCTTCGACAGGAACACCTCTTCCATCCGCCCCTTCTGCCACATGCCGAGCGAGATCAGGATCGCGCCGAGGATCGCGGTCACCGTCCCGACCGCGATGCCGGTCGCCAGCATGCCGGCGATCAGGCCGGTGTAGATCGGATGACGCACGATGCCGTACGGGCCGGTGTCGATGACGCGGTGGTCTTCCTTGTGGGTGATGGTGTTGGACCAGAATTTTCCGAGATGCAGCCGTCCCCACCAGGTGAAGGAGATGCCGGCGAGCACGATCAGCGCGACGATGTAGACGCCGGTGTTGCTGAACACCCAGAGCGGCTTCTCACCGAGCACTTCGGCGGTCCACGGCGTGAACAGGATGCCGCCGACCAGGATCGGGATGCGATAGCGGCCGGACTCCAGGGTCATCACCTGCTTTTGCGTGCGGCCCTGCCAGAACGAGGCGCCGACCCAGCTGGCGAGCCAGGCGAGCCAGATCAGGGCGAGCAGTTGCGTCGGCCAGGTCGTGGTCCAGCCACCCCAGGCGACAGAGAGAAGCTTGCTGAAATCGAAGGACATGAAGGTTCTTTGCGTTAGGCGGCGGCTTTAGCCAGCGCGCGAGGAGAGCGCGTGTTGCTTGATGGCGCCGGAGGGCTGCACGCCGCCGCGGGCGAGCAGATGGGTGATGGTTTCGCGCAGGACCGGCTCGATCGGGCGCGGCGAGTAGCCGAGCTCGGTTCGCGCCTTGCCGATCGAGAGATCGCTCGCGGCGAGCGCAATGCGCACGCCCTCGGCGGTGCCGTTGGGCGGCCGGCGCGTGAAGTTGTCGGATAGATATTCGAGCATGATGCCGGAGAGCTCAGCGATCTTGCCAGGCACGACGATCGGGAACTGGCGGCGGCCGCTCATCGCCGACATCATCCGCAGGATGCGGCCGAGCGGGACGCAGTCGCCGCCGAGGATGTAGCGCTGGCCGATGCGGCCGCGCTCCATGGTCAGCACGAGGCCCATGGCGACGTCGCGGACATCGACGAGATTGACCAGGAAGTTGAGGTGCGGCTGCACTTTCTTCTGGAGGAAGTACCAGAGCATCGCCGTCGGCGGCGTCAGGTTGTGGTCGGCAACTCCGATCGGCATGGTCGGCGTGCCGATCACGAGCGGAAAGCCACTGGCCGCGGCCTTCGCGGCGTGATGCTCGGCGAGCGACTTCGACCGCGTATAGGCGCCGGGCATCGCGTCGGCCGGCTGGAGCGCCTCTTCGGCTGGAGCGCCGTCGAGGTCGGTATAGGGGAACAGGATCGATTCCGTCGAGCAGTGCAGGAAGCGCGACACGCCGCGCTTCATCGCAGCCGCCAGCACGACCTCGGTGCCGCGGAAATTGACGTCGTGAAAGTCCTGCTTGTTGGCAACCCACATGCCGGGCAGGCCGGCGAGGTGATAGACCTGATCGACGCCGGCCAGCGCGGCATCGACCGCGGCGCCGTCCAGCACCGAGCCGTGAACATAGTCGACGTCGGTATTGGCGGCGGCCGGCGGCCGGACATCGAGAACACGCACCCGCTGCCCACGGGCGCGGAGCGATTCTACGAGATGATGTCCGATGAAGCCGCTGCCACCGGTAACCAGTACGAGAGCCATGAAGAAGGTTTGCTGTTTCGCTTCTAGAGCTATCGGGTTGAAAGGGAATTGGTCGGAAGAGGCGCCAGAATCGCGGCAAGGTCGCGACGGAAGCCCAGTGCAATGAATAATTTTGCCATGACAAACATCGGTCCCAGCAAAAGATGCGACGGAAACGTGAATAACGAGGCTTCGCGCCCCTCAAAAACCTTGTGGCCGATGGTCTGCGCGGCGAGGCCGAGCACGACCAGCGTGGCGAAAATCGCCCACATCGTCATGGTGCTGACTTGCGTCGAAATGGTCGTCGCGATCGAAAACAGCACGACGGAGACGGCCAGAATGCCGACCCCGAGCGCCATGTCGAGCATCAGCCAATAGATCAGAACCGGCAATGCCAGGATGACCGCCAGGCTGAGTTCCGTTCCGAACAGCGGCACCTTCACCAACGTCAGCGGCAGCACGGCGCCCGTGAACAGCAAGAGGATGCCGACCACATGCATCGCCGTATTCCGGGGATCGCGATGGTACTCGACGTAAACGGCAAGTTGGCGTTGGAACAAGCCACCCATCTTGGTCTCATGCAGCACAGGGTTGGGGAAGGACGAACCAGAGCCTATAGCACCTGATAGGGCAGTGCACAAACCGGCACTATTGTCGCGCAAAACCGTGCTGTCGCACTGTGAAACAGGTCACAAAACGGTCAGGACTTCAATGGGTTCCGTCAGGCGCCGAGGCGCGCCTCGTCAGCGCTTCTTGGCGGGCTTTTTCGCCGCAGGCGCAGGTGCCGCAGCCGGATGCGCGGGTGCCTCCTCCGGTACCTTGGCAAAGGTCAGGATTTGCAGCTGGCCGTTGGCGGCCGAGGTCGGCTTGGCGCGGTCGAGAAACTGCTCCTCGCCGAGGCCGATCGGGTGCAGCCGCTTGGTCGAGATCTTGAACGTGTTCACCAGCACGTCGCGGATCGCGTCCGCCCGGCGCTGGCTCAGGATCGCGTTGGCCTCGCGCGTCTTCGCGTTGGATTCGACATGGCCGACGATCAGGAAGGTGTAGGGCAGCAGCGAGGCATGAACCAGCGCATCCGCGATGCGGCCGACGGTCTGGTAGGACGCCGGCTGGATGATCGGCGTGTCGGCGTCGAACTGGATCTGCGCGTTGAAGGCGGGCAGCTTGGCGAGATCCGGCGCGATCGGCGGCCGGTTCACCGGACCCGGATCGTTCTTGATCCTCGCCTTGGCGCGCTCCATCACCTGCTGCTTCAGCGCGGGAAGGTCGATTTCGGCGGCCTCTTCGAAATGGTTCAGCTTGCCGACGATGTCGTCACGGGTCGGCGGCGTCGTCTGCGCGCTGGCTGCGCCCGCGAGCAAAGCCATGCCGAGCGCGATGCCGATTCCCGCGGTGGAAAGCCCCTTCGCGCGCATCATCGATACCCCGCGTCGTCCACGGCCTTCAGGCAGTTGTTGCCGATGCCCTTGGGCGTCGAGACTAGGCAGGGGATCGACTTGCTGGTCTCCTTGGTCGAGCCGCCGCAGACCTTGACGATCTCGCGCTGGCAGGCGTTCGCCACCGTGACGCGTGCGGCGACGCGCTTCTGGATGGCGTCGAAGGCGCCGAGATAGTCGCTCTGGCATTGCTGGGAGAGCACGTCGCGGTTGCGGGACAGGCACTCCTTCAGGCGGGTCGAGTCCGGATTGACGCCGCGGCAATTGGCGACGATTTCCGCGCCGCAGCTCTTGGCCAGCAGCCCGATCGAATCGCCAAAGCTCATGGTCTCCGCCGCCGCGAGCGACGGCATACCCAATGCCAGCAAGATCAGTGTGATGGAGCCCCGGACCATGGGCGCATCTGATACGGGGAAGTTCGCGGTGGTCAAGGGGCGTGGTGGGAAGAAACACGGCGGCGTAACGCCGCCGCAACACGGCAAGGCCTGCTCACGCCCGCTGCACGAAGCTGTCCACGACCTTCTTCTCGCCGGCCTTGTCGAAGGCGATGGTGAGCTTGTTGCCGTCGATCTTGGTGACGCGGCCGTAGCCGAATTTCTGGTGGAAGACGCGGTCGGAGAGCGAGAATTCCGAGGTCGTGCCGGTGGATTTGGCGACCAGCTCGCCCTCGATCGTCATCGGCCCGCGCCGGCGCGAGGAGAAGCTGCCGAAATCCGGTCCGGAAGACGAGGAGGACGAGAACGTCGCGGCCTCTTCCTCGAAGCTGCCGTGGCCGCCGGCGCCGGTGCGGCCGCCGCCCCGGTTGCGGTTGGCCTGCGCCCGCTGCCAGCCCGGCGTCGTATAGCTGGAGCCGAACGCCTCCATGTCGTCGAAGCGGGAGGCGCCGTAGCCGCCGGTTCCGCCCCAGGCCGAGCCACCCTTGGATTCCGTGATCTCGACATTGGCCGCCGGCAATTCGTCGAGGAAGCGCGACGGGATCGTGGTCGTCCAGGTGCCGTGGATCCGGCGGTTGGTCGCGAAATAGATCATGGCGCGGCGCCGCGCCCGGGTCAGGCCGACATGGCCGAGCCGGCGCTCTTCCTCGAGGCCGGCGCGGCCCTGTTCGTCCAGCGTACGCTGGCTCGGGAACAGGCCTTCCTCCCAGCCCGGCAGGAACACGTTGTCGAATTCGAGCCCCTTGGCCGAATGCAGCGTCATCAGCGACACCGCGTCCTCCTCGGCGCCGCCGTCGCGGTCCATCACCAGCGAGATGTGCTCGAGGAACCCTTGCAGGTTCTCGAACTCCTCCATGGAGCGCACCAGCTCCTTGAGGTTTTCGAGCCGGCCCGCGGCGTCCGCCGAACGGTCCTTCTGCCACATCTCGGTGTAGCCGCTCTCGTCGAGCACGATCTGGGCGAGGTCGGTATGCGCGGTGACTTCGCGCTGGGCGCGCCAGCGGTCGAACTGGGCGACGAGGTCGCGCAAGGAGCCGCGCGCCTTCGGCTTCAGCTCGTCGGTCTCGACCACCGCACGCGCCGCCTCGAACAGCGGAATGCGGCGCTTGCGGGCGTGGTCGTGTAGCATCTGCACGGTGGCATCGCCAAGGCCGCGCTTGGGCGTGTTGACGATGCGCTCGAAGGCGAGATCGTCGGCCGGCGAGTTGATGACGCGAAGATAGGCCAGCGCGTCGCGGATTTCGGCGCGCTCGTAGAAGCGCGGGCCGCCGATCACGCGATAGGGCAGGCCGAGCGTGACGAAACGGTCTTCGAACTCGCGCATCTGATAGGACGCGCGCACCAGGATCGCGATCTCGTTCAGCTTCTCGCCCTGGCGCTGGATCTGCTCGATCTCCTCGCCGATGCCGCGCGCTTCCTCCTCCGAATCCCAGGAGCCCGTGACCGTGACCTTCTCGCCGTCCTGATCCTCGGTGCGCAGCGTCTTGCCGAGCCGACCTTCATTGCGCGCGATCAGGTGCGAGGCGGCGGCGAGGATGTGGCCGGTGGAGCGGTAGTTGCGCTCGAGGCGGATCACCTTGGCGCCGGGGAAGTCGTGCTCGAAGCGCAGGATGTTGTCGACCTCGGCGCCGCGCCAGCCATAGATCGACTGGTCGTCGTCGCCGACGCAGCAGATGTTTTTGACATGGGGCGCGGCCAAAGGCGCGCCGACCGCTTGCTCCGTCATTCCGGGGCGATGCGCAGCATCGAACCCGGAATCTCGAGATTCCGGGTTCGCGTCTTCGACGCGCCCCGGAATGACGGCCTTGGTCGACGCCGGCGCCTGCGACAGCAGCCGCAGCCACAGATATTGCGCGACGTTGGTGTCCTGATATTCGTCGACCAGGATGAACTTGAAGCGCTGCTGGTACTGCCTGAGGATATCCGGGTGCTCGCGGAAGATGCGGATGTTCTCCAGCAGCAGGTCGCCGAAATCGGCCGCGTTGAGGATCTTCAGCCGCTCCTGATAGCTCGTATAGAGCTTGCCGCCCTTGCCGTTGGCGAACATCGCGGCCTCGCCCGAGGGCACCTGCGACGGCATCAGGCCGCGGTTCTTCCAGCCGTCGATCAGGCCGGCCAGCATGCGCGCGGGCCAGCGCTTGTCGTCGATGTTCTCGGCCTGCAGAAGCTGCTTCAAGAGCCGCACCTGGTCGTCGACGTCGAGCACGGTGAAGTTAGACTTGAGCTGCGCCAGCTCGGCATGGAAACGCAGGATGCGTCCGCCGATGGAGTGGAAGGTGCCGAGCCACGGCATGCCTTCGACGGCGTGGCCGAGCATCTGGCCGAGCCGGTGCTTCATCTCGCGCGCGGCCTTGTTGGTGAAGGTCACCGACAGGATCTCGGCGGGGCGGGCGCGGCCCTGGCTCAGGATATGGGCGATGCGCGTGGTCAGCACGCGCGTCTTGCCGGTGCCGGCGCCGGCCAGCACCAGGACCGGGCCGTCCAGCGTCTCCACTGCATCGCGCTGCTCCGGATTGAGCCCGGACAAATATTTCGGGCCCACAGAGGCGCGCGCACGCGCGGCGATGCCGCCGGCTGCGGGCTGGTGGTCGGGTACGCTGGTGATCTTGCTCGGCTCGGTCATGCGAATCATTTGGCCCCACGATGGCACCGCGGGGTGACGGGAGGGAGCCTTCTTAACAGGGATTGGTGCCTATATGGGGCGGCGATGCAGGGTTTTCCACGTACGCGGCGGGCCGATTTGTTCCTCCGACCCTGCGAATTTCCGCCTAGCGTGGGCAGGAACCATCGTTCCCGCGTCGAGATTGTCTGGACAGGTGGCGCGGCCAGCCGCGCCGACGCAGACAAACATCAAGACGAGGATTTGACCATGCTTGGCTGGGTTGTGACGTTTCTGGTTATCGCACTGATCGCCGGTATCCTGGGCTTTGGCGGCATCGCCGGCGCTTCGATCGAAATCGCCAAGATCATCTTCTTCATCGCGGTCGTGCTGTTCCTGGTTTCGGCCGTGGTCGGCCTCGCCCGCGGCCGCACCAGGATATAGGCGCCTAACGCTTCGAGGGCATCGCCACGCTCCGGCCGATGCCCTCGGGCCGGGCCAAGGTGCTGTGGGCCCTGGCGATGCCCGCGATGCGCTGCTGGATATCGGGCGGAAACGCCGCAACGCGCCGCGCATTCATGTCCATGTGCAGCGACATGTTCTCCGAGGTGGCCGATAGCCAGCCTTCGGTGGCGTGCCTCATCTCTTCGAACGTATGCAGCCGCTTGTCGTCGGCCTCCAGCAGCCACACCAGGATCCGCACGGGATCGCCGAGATGGATCTCGCGCAGGTAGCGCACATGGCATTCGGCGGTGAAGGTCGAGCCGTGACGTTCTTTCTTGTAAGTAGGACCGATGCCGAGCTCGAGCCAGAACTCGTCGATCGCCCGGTCGAACATCACGTTGTAATAGGCCATGTTGAGATGGCCGTTATAGTCGATCCATTGCGGCTCGATCTGCATGATCGAGGCGCTGAACGGCTCGGCCTTGGGCGCAGCAGTGGCACTCTCCGGCATGTGTCCTTCCCCAGCTATGCGTCCGGTCGCTTGACTTGACCGGTTAGATGTCCTTTGCCACGGTTCTTCTGTCGGAGGAATTTCCGTGGGTACGACCATCACCAATAATCCGCCGCGGCCGGAGCCGAAAGCCCTCGCGAGCGCACTGGAGCAGCTTGCCGCACGCTTCGGCAACCGCCTCATCACCTCGCAGGCCGTCCGCGAGCAGCACGGCCATACCACCACATGGATTCCCAACCAGCCGCCCGACGGCGTGGTGATGGCGCAGGAGACCGCCGACATCCAGGACGTGGTGCGCATCTGCGCCAGGAACCGCGTGCCAGTGATCGCCTTCGGCACCGGCACCTCGCTGGAGGGCCAGGTCAATGCGCCCGCTGGCGGCATCTCGATCGACCTGCGCGACATGAACAAGGTGCTCGCGGTGCACGCCGAGGATCTCGACTGTGTGATCCAGCCCGGCGTCACCCGCAAGGCGCTCAACGAGCATCTGCGAGACCAGGGCCTGTTCTTCCCGATCGATCCCGGCGCGGACGCTTCGCTCGGCGGCATGGCCTCGACGCGCGCCTCCGGCACCAATGCGGTGCGCTACGGCACCATGCGCGACAGCGTGCTGGCGCTGAAGGTGGTGCGCGGCGACGGCGAGATCATCACGACAGGCACGCGCGCCAAGAAATCATCCGCCGGCTACGACCTGACGCATCTGTTCGTCGGCGCCGAGGGTACGCTCGGCATCATCTCGGAACTGACCATCCGCTTGCGGGGCATCCCCGAGACCATCGCGGCCGGCGCGGTGTCGTTCGAGACGGTGCATGGGGCGTGTCAGGCCGTGATCCTGGCGATCCAGACCGGCATTCCCGTGGCGCGCATCGAACTGCTCAACGCCGCGCAGGTGAAGGCCTGCAACGCCTATTCCAAGCTGACGCTGCCGGAGACGCCGCTGCTGCTGATGGAATTCCACGGCAGCGAGATCGAGGTCGCCGAGCAGTCCAAGGCCTTCGGCGAGATCGCAAAGGAATGCGGCGGCGGCGACTTCTCCTGGACCACCAAGCCGGAGGATCGCACCAAACTGTGGCAGGCCCGGCACGATGCCTATTGGTCCGTCAAGGCGCTGCGGCCCGGCGACAGCGTCGGCGTGGTCGCAACCGACGTCTGCGTGCCGATCTCGCGGCTGGCCGATTGCGTCAGCGAGACCGAGGAAGATCTCAAGCGCCTCAATCTGCTATCGCCGATCGTCGGCCATGTCGGCGACGGCAATTTCCACTGCTCGCTGGTCTGCGACACCAACGATGCGGACGAGATGGCGCGCGGCGAGGAGTTCATGCATCGCCTGGTCGAGCGCGCGCAGGCGATGGACGGCACCTGCACCGGCGAGCACGGCATCGGCCAGGGCAAGCAGAAATATCTCAAGGCCGAGCTTGGCCCCGAGGCGCTCGACGCGATGCGGGCGCTGAAACAGGCGCTCGACCCGCTGAATATCTTCAATCCCGGCAAGATCGTGCCGGAGGCGTAGCGCGCCCCTGCTGCGTCGCGGTCGCGGAACTTTCGGCCGCCAGGCTGGTTCCAATTCCCGTCAACTTCCGATGCCTCAATGGCGCGGCTCTGCGGGGAGGATGCGATGTTGCGACCGGTCATTGGAATTGCCGTGATGGCGCTTGCCTGCATGCTTGCGGGCACGGCTCTGGGCAAGGGCGGTGGCGGCCATGGCGGTGGCGGTCATGGCGGTGGGCACGGAGGCGGTCATGGCGGCGGGCATGGCGGTGGCCACCATGGTGGCGGCGGCCATTTTGGCGGTCATGGCTTCGGGCATGCGCATGGCGGCGGACATCATGGCGGCCCGCGCTTCGCAACGGGAGCTCGGCATGGTGGTCCGAACTTCGGTCAGATCCGCAATGCGGCCGTCCGCCCGGCGAATTTCCGCAACGCCCTCAACGCGCATTCCAGCGCCTTCCGCAACGGCCGTCTGATCGGTAATCCGGCGGCGCGAGCCCAGATCGCAGCGGCGGCCGCGCTCGCCGGCTGGCATGGCGCCAGCAGCGGATGGTGGCAACATCCGGGCGGCGGTTATGGCTGGGTCGGACCGCTGTTCTGGCCGTTCGCCTATAACGATCTCTACGACTACACGATCTGGGGCGACGGTCTCGGCTTCTGGGGCTACGGCTACCCGGACATCTATGCCGGCATCTTCGGGCCCTATGGCTATGACGGTCTTTCGGCCTATCTGCCGCAGCGGCCGCCGGGACGGCGGCAAGCGCGCGGCGTTGCGCTGGATCAGCTTTGCGGCAGCGACCGCCGCGAGATCGTCGGTCTGCCGATCGACCAGATCGCCGCCGCAGTGCAGCCGAGCGAGGCGCAAGGCGCAAGCCTCGACGAACTCGGCAACGCCTCGATCCTGGCGGCGGGCATGATCCGCGCGTCCTGCCCGGCGCAGGTCGCGGCGACGGCGCCCGGTCGGCTGGCGGCGATGCAGCAGCGCATCGAGGCGATGGCGAAAGCCGTCGATCTCGTTCAGCCCGCCCTGGATAAGTTCTACGGCTCGCTCACGGACGAGCAGAAGGCGCGCTTCAATGCGCTGGCCGACGACCAGCGTCGTGCGACGGCTTCCAGCAACACCGAGGGATCGCTGGTCCAGAATTGCGGTGCGGCGGCTGCGCTCGATTGGCCCGGCGCCGACATCGAGGCGAGGCTGCACCCCAACGACACGCAGCGCGCGGCGCTGCAGGTGCTCCAGGATACCAGCGCCAAGGTCAGCGCATCGCTCAAGGCGGCCTGCCAGCCCAACGAGGTGATGACGCCGCCGGCGCGAATGGCCGCAGTACGCAAGCGGCTCGACCTGATGCTCGACGGCGTCAAGTCGGTTCGCGCAGCGCTGGAGGATTTCTACGGCACGCTGAATGACGAACAGAAGGCGCAGTTCGAGGCCATCGGGCCACGTCGGACGTCGTGAATGCGTATCGAGCCAGGGAGCGTAGCGGAAAAATTGCCTCGCCGATTTCGATAGGCCTCTCTATGCTCAAGCGAGCCTGAAGAACGGTGATACAGCGGCTGGAAGACCGTGGGTGGTGGGGCGATGAAGTGGTTCGCGAAGCAGAAGGCGGCGGACATCTGGGACGAGACGATCGAAGGGCCGCTCGGCGACATCGAGGCCGCCGCGCGTATCCGCGCCATCTGTGAGGCCGCGGCGTTGAGCGCGGCAGGTTCCGCGCGCAACGACAAGCGCGAGAGCGGGCGTTACGAGCGCGCGGCCAAGGTTGCGATGGAAATGGCGATGAAGATCTCGGACGGATTGATGCGCGATGATGCGGTCCATCGCATCGTCGATCTCTGCATGATGGCGAACGATCTCAAGACGGCGCAGATCCTGTTTCGTGCGATCCATGCCAGCTGGATTCGCGAAACGATCCAGCGGGATCACCCCACGCTGCTGCAGTGATGGCTGACTGTTGACGCATTGAAGGTGCGCTCCCTCCCCCGCTTGCGGGCGAGGGTTGGGGAGAGGGTGTTTCCACGGTGGGACTCCCCAGCCTATTGCACTTTCGCCAGCTTGCGCACCGCCTCGTCCACGCTGTGGAAGACGTGATCGCGGGGCAGGGCGTCGAACAATCTGAAGCGTTCGAACGCGTTCTGGGCGCGGACCGATTCCAGCCGCGCCAGTGCGACCGTGACGCCCTGTTCGTTGCACGCCTTGAAGACATCGAGCAAAATCTGCGCGGCGGTGAAGTCGATCTCGACCATGCCGCTCGCTTCCAGCACCAGCAGTTGCGGCGTCGCCGCGCCGAGCACCTTGGTCACGTCGCTGCGGAAACCCGGGGCGTTGAGGAAGGACAGCGGCGCCTGCAGCCCGATCACGGCAACGCCTTCGATGCGCTCGCCGGCGATGTGCGGATGCGCGGGCCACCAGATCGTGGTGCCCGGCACGCGCTCGAACTCGACCAGCCTGGCGCGCGTGGTGCTCCAGATGCCGTGCAGCAGCGACAGCATGATGCCGAGGAACGCGCCCTGCTGGATCGGCAGCACGATGATCAGCGCGGCGGTGGCGGCGATCAGCAGGAACTCACTGAAGGACTGGCGGTAGATCGTGACGATCTGCTTCACGCGGATGATGCGCAGCGCGACGAACAGCAGGATGCCGCCGAGCGCGGCGTCAGGAACGTGCTGCAACAGTCCCGTGCCGAACGCGAGCAGCGCCAGCACGATTGCCGCGGCCGCTAGTCCGGCGAGCTGCGATTGCCCGCCGGTCTCGGCGACGATGCCCGTCCGCGGCGGGCTGGCATTGACGGGAAATGCGCCGAACAGGCCGGACAGCACGCTGCCGGCGCCGGCGCCGAGGAAATCGCGGTCGACATCGGCGGGCTTGTCGGGATCGGACGGGAACGAGCGCGTGGTCGCGGCGGTCTGCACCATCACCACGACCGTGATCACGAAGGCGAGCGATACCAGATGCACCCAATGCTCCGGCGCAAGTTCGGGCAGGGTGAGCCGCGGCAGCGTCCCCGGCACGCTGCCGACGACGCTGACACCCTTGCTTTCGAGGCCGAGACCGATCGTGGCCAGCGTCGCGGCGACGAGCCCGATCAGCGCCCCCGGAATCTTTGCGCTGATCTTCTCCGAGACGAAGACCGTTGCGAGCACACCGAGGCCGATGCACAGCGTGAAGGGATTGCTGCGACTGAGCTCGCCGGCGAGCACGCCGATGCGATCGAGCGTCGGCCCGCTCGGTGACTTCAGTCCCAGCACGCCGGGCAATTGCGACACGATGATATGGACGGAGATGCCGGCGAGGAAGCCGACCATGACCGGCACGGACAGGAGGTTGGCGATGCCGCCAAGTCGGAAGGCGCCGCCGGCGAGCATCATCACGCCGACCATCAGCGCCAGCGCGACAGCAAACCCCTGATATTGCGGCGAGCCGACTGCGGCCAGCGCCGCAAGCCCGCCGGCGAAGATCGGCGTGATCGTGGAGTCCGCGCCGCAAGACAGGAAGCGGTTGCCGCCGAGCAGCGCAAAGCCGAGCGAGCCCGCCATGAAGGCGAAGAAGCCGATCTGCGGCGCAAAGCCGCCGAGCCGCGCGGTAGCCATCTGCTCGGGGATCGCGATCGCCGCCAAGGTCAGCCCCGCCATGAGGTCGCCGGGCAGAGAGTAAGAGGCGAGCGAGCGGAAGAGCGGCCATGCGTGCTTGGCGTGAGAATCGTGCGGCATCGAGGTCCCCGGAAAGCCTGTGTCGATCGATTAGACTACAGCATTTCCGGATTGGAAGGCGGCAGACGCAATTTCTCTACATCCGTTGTCATTGCGAGCGAAGCGAAGCAATCCGGAATCCCACCACGGCGGTGGTCTGGATTGCTTCGCTTCGCTCGCAATGACGGAGGACATATATGTCCTCCGTATCGCGCGAGTCTCCTTCAGTACCGGCCGCGGTCGTTGTGATAATCGCCGCCGCGGCCGCCGCCACCCATGCCCATGCCGATGCCAATCCCGATGCCGATACCTTGCATGACGGCGCCGGGCGGCGGGCCACGATCCGGCGGCGGCGCGCGCTCGTAGACCACTTCGTCAGGCGGCGGCCGGCGTGGCTTCGGCGGCGTCTCGACCACCTTGCGCTTCGGCGGGGTGTCGTCGACGCGCTTCTTGATAATGGGCGCCACTGCCGGGTTGACCGGCGTTGCCGGTGTCGATGGCGCCGTGCACGGGCAGGTCGGCGCCATTGCAACGGCGACCGGAGCGGGCGTGGCTGCGACCGTCGCGGGCAGGACGTAGTTGCGGTTCTGCACCCGGAGCAGCAGCCTGCGCGCGGTTGCGGCGAGGTCGCTGTTGTCCCAGTTCGCGAGGTAGGCCTCGAACGAGGCGCGGGTGTTGATCGCCACCGCGCGCTCCCAGGCCAGCATCTGGCGCCGGCGCTCCAGCACCGTGCGCAGGCGCGGCGTGCGGGCGTCCTGCGTGTACAGCTCGATATAGGCCTGGTACGCCTCGGCGGTGTCGTCGGCGATCACGAGCTCATAGGCGACCTTCGGCTCCTTGCCCTGCAGATCCTTGCGCCAGTCCGCGACGCTGCGCGTGCCGCCGGCGAGCGCCATCGCGGAAGCGCCCGGAATGGCAGGCTGCTGGCTGCTGCTCTCGCCGCCGAAGAACTTGAAGTCGGTCGTCAGCGAGGAGCTTTCCCACGGGATCTGCCGCCCGTCGGTCGATTGCGCCACGGCGATGCGGATGCGTTTGAACACTTCCTCGATCGGCAGGTTCGGTTGCTTTGCGACCGAGAGCGCCGCGGTGGTGTAGGGGCTGTCGATGCCGGAGCCGTCCTCGGCTTCCGCGCCGGGCGAGGTCGAATAGGAAATGAACGAGCCGGGTGCGCCCGCCTTGGTGTCGACGATCGCAAGCCCGTGGCCCGCGCCGCTCAGCGCCGGGAACGGGTTGTTGCGGCAGGCGTCGAGCATGAAGATGCGCGCCCGCGTCGGCAGCGCGCCGAGCGTGTTGAGCAGGTCGTTCAGCCGCACGCCCTGGAGCGGAATGTCGGCTTCGCGCTTGGGATCGAGATCGACCGGCACCAGATAGTTCTCGCCGTCGATCTGAAGCCCGTGGCCGGCGTAGAACACCAGCGCGACGGTGTCGGCGCCGCTGGCGCTGACCTTGCCGGCGAAATCCGAGATCGCCGTGCGCATCTCGTTCTGCGCGAGGTTGGCCGCCGTGGTGACGGTGAAGCCGGCATTGCCGAGCAGCTCGGTCATGCCCTTGGCGTCGTTGGCGGCGTTGGGCAGCTCCGGTACCGTGCGATAGGCGGATTGGCCGATCACGAGGGCGAGCCGCGCTTCGGCCGCGGCCTCCGTCGGCGTCATCAGTTGCGTGAGCGCAAGCAGGCTGCTGGCAAGGAACAAATTACAAAGCACTGGACGGCGCATGGTGTCACCTCCATCGGCAATGGGCGCGACGATGTCACCTTTTCTAGTCGTCCGCCATGACCCTGTCTGTGCACTGGATCACGCTGCGCGCTGCGGCAAAATGGGCAGCGGAGCTGTCGGAGCTGGCGCGCCAGACCGTGCGTACGTCAGAACAGGCCGCGGTCCCAGGGCGGGTCAGGCGCAAAACGCGCGGCGAGAAAGTCGATGAAGGCGCGCACCTTGGCCGGCGGACGGCGGTCGGGCAGGTAGACCGCGTGCACGGCCGAGGTCTGGATCTCCGGCTGGTCGAGCGGAAGCGCCAGAAGCGTGCCGGCGCGAAGGTCGTCGGCGATGATGAAGGTCGGCTGTCGGGCGAGGCCAAGGCCCGCCAATGTGGCCGCGCGCAGCGCATCGCCATTGTTGGCGCGCAAGGTACCGCTGACCTGGACACGGATCTCGCCGTCGACGCCGAACAGCCATTCCGCCGCGCTCGCCTGCTGCGAAAGCGTGTAGCCGAGGCAGTTATGCGCGGCGAGGTCGGCGACGCGGCGCGGCGTGCCGTGTTTCGCCAGATAGGACGGCGCGGCGCAGACCACGAGGCGGTTCGGCGCGAGCTTTCGCGCCACCATGCTGGAGTCGCGCAGCTTGCCGATGCGGATCGCAAGGTCCCAACCTTCCTCGGCGAGATCGACGAGGCGGTCGTTGAGGCCGAGCTCGACGGTGACCTCGGGATGGCGTTCCGAAAACTCGGCGATCGCCGGCGCGATCTGCCGCGTGCCGAACACGACGGGCACGTTGACCCGCAGCAGCCCGCGCGGTTCGACGCGCTCGCGCGCGACCGCGGCGTCGGCGGCCTCCATGTCGGCGAGGATGCGCTCGGAGGATTCCAGATAGCTTCGTCCGGCCTCGGTGATGGACAGCCGCCTCGTGGTCCGGTGGAACAGTTTTGTGCCGAGCCGGGCCTCGAGCGCGGCAACATGCTTGGTCACCATGGTCTGCGACAGGCCCATCGTCCGGGCCGCGCCCGACAGGCTGCCGATCGCCGCCACCTTGGCGAAGACTTCCAGGCTGGTCAGCCGGTCGAGCATTTATCTCACTCTATTGGTGTGAGGTATAATTCCAATATAGCGGATTATCATTCGATTGAGAATAGATCATAGCTGTCTCCAACAAGGAGACCGCCATGATCGATTCCCGTACCGCTCCCTATGCCGCGCTCGTGCTGCGCGTGACGCTGGGCGCGCTGTTCCTCGCCCACGCCGGCCTGAAGCTGTTCGTCTTCACCCCGGCCGGGACCGCAAAGTTCTTCGGCAGCCTCGGCTTCCCGCCCGAACTCGCCTACCTCATCATGACGGTGGAAGTTCTCAGCGGCGTCGCGCTGATCCTCGGCGTCTGGA
The DNA here is from genome assembly GCF_038965675.1 of Bradyrhizobium sp. B039. NCBI lineage: Bacteria > Pseudomonadati > Pseudomonadota > Alphaproteobacteria > Hyphomicrobiales > Nitrobacteraceae > Bradyrhizobium > Bradyrhizobium sp. B039. The sequence continues at coordinate 6,815,135 of NZ_CP152416.1, read as the reverse complement.
CCCGCTATGCGGCACTGGCCGGCATCCCGATCCTGCTCGGCGCGATCTTCACCGTGCACGGCGCCGCCGGCTTCTTCTTCACCAATCCGAAGGGCGGCTGGGAATATCCCGCCTTCTGGGCGATCGCGCTCGCGGCGCAGGCCCTGCTCGGCGACGGCGCCTACGCGCTGCGTCCGTCCCGCGATGTCGCGGCGGCGACCGGCGAGCTCAGCGGCGCGCATTCGCGCTGAGGTCACGGCATCTGCTCAAACGCGAAGCCGCGGGATCAAGATCCCGCGGCTTTCGTTTTGTCCGCTTCACATGCGGCCAATCAATCTGCGTTCGGCATTGATCCATACCTGAATTGGATCGATCCGCGTCAATCTTGCATGGCAGGTCTTGTCGCTGCCGTGCGGCATGATCGAAAACGCCTATAAATACAGGCGTTCCGCCGCGGTTTCTGCCGACGCGCCTGCCGCTCGTGTCATTACGGCAGCCCCGGCCGCGTCCCTTGCCTGTGCCGTCGCTTTGGCCATACAGTCCAAGCAAAGGCCGCACGCAACGATCGCGGACGCGAACAAAAAATACCGGGAGAGACCGCACCATGACCATCGTGCCCGTGAACCGTCGCGCGTTCATCAAGTCATCGGCGGCGGTCACCGCCGGCCTCGTGCTCTCTCCCGCCATCATCGGCCGCGCCGAAGCCGCGACGCTGAAGCTGAAATGCTCCTCCTCGCTGCCGAACGATCCCAAATATGCCAACGGCCGCGTCTACTATGACAACCTCGTCAAGAACCTGAAGGGCAACGGGCTCGGCGAGCAGGTCGAGGTCGCGTTCTTCCCTGACAACCAGCTCGGCCAGGAGATCGACGTCATCAATTCGGTGAAGCTCGGCGTCATCGACCTCATGGTGTCGGGCTCGTCGATCTCGGCCAATCTGACGCCGCTGGTCGGCACCTTCGACCTCGGCTTTCTGTTCTCGAGCTTCCCGCAGCAGACCAAGGCGTTCGACGCCGGCGCCGCCAAGCCGATCGAGGACGCGCTGCTCAAGGGCAGCAACATCCGCATCATCGCCTGGGCCTATAATTTCGGCTCGCGCAGCGTACTGGCGAAGAAGCCGGTGAAGACGCCGGAGGATCTCGCCGGCCTCAAGATCCGCACCCTGCCAAATCCCGTCATCACCGAATGCCTGCGCCTGATGGGCGCCGCCGCGACGCCGCTGGCGTTCGGCGAAATCTACACCGCGCTCCAGGCCGGCGTGCTGGATGGGCTGGAGCACGATCCGCCGACGATCCTGGCCAGCAAGTTCTTCGAGACCGCAAAGTTCTACGCGCTGACGCAGCACAATTTCTCGCCGCTCGCGATCTATTTCAGCGACATGACCTACAACCGCATGGATCCGAAGCTGCGCGACGGCTTTCTCGATGCCGCGAAGAAGGCCGCAATCGACACCCGTGCCCATGGGCTTGCGGTCGAGAAGGAGGCGCTGGCGGCCCTGACCGAGAAGGGCGTGACGGTGGCCGAATGCGACCGCGAGGCGTTCAAGAAGCGCGTCGCGCCGCAGCACGAGAACTTCATCAAGGCGCGGCCGGAATCCAAGGCCGTCATCGACATCATTCGCGCGACGCAAGCCTGAGATGACGATGACAGCCGCCGTGCCCGTCTCGGGCGGCCGCCACGGGAGCATTACGCTGCTGCTTCGCCTCAGCGACGCGATCGCGGCCATCCTCCTGGCCGCCGATCTCGTGGTCGTCTGCGCGTCCGTGCTGCTGCGCTTCTGCTTCAATGCGCCGGTCGAATGGTCCGACGACGTCGCGCGCGGATTGATGGTCGGCTCGGCCTTCTTCGGCGCGGCGAGCGCGCTTGCGCGCGGCGAGAATGTCGGCGTGTCCTTCTTCCGCGATCTGCTGCCCCTGCGCCTGCGTACGCTGGTCGACGCCGCGAGCGCCGTGCTCGTCGTGCTGATCTCCTTCTATGTCGCCTACAACGCCATCAAGCTGGGCTCGCTGACGGCAGGCCAGACCACCGGCTCCGGCCTGCCGCTGGAGCTTACCTTCTATCCGATGGGCATCGGCGCGCTGTTCATGACGGTGTTCGCGATCGATCAGCTCTGCGCAAGGCCGCTGCCTGATATCGTCAGGGGGCTCGTTGCCGTTGCCGTCGTCACCGGCCTCTATCTCGCCTGGGATTATCTGTCGCCGTCCTCGGTGCCGTCGGCGGGCACGTTGATGCTGATCGGCTTCTTCGCAACGCTGTTCGGCGGCCTGCCGATCGGCTTTGCGCTGGCGCTGGCCGCGCTGATCTTCATCTGGGTCGAGGGCGCGCTGCCCGGCGTGATCTTCGCCCAGCAGATGGCGCGCGGCATCGACAATTTCGTGCTGCTCGCGATCCCCTTCTTCATCCTCGTCGGCTACCTCATGGAAGCCAACGGCATGTCGGTGCGCCTGATCGAGCTGTTGCAGCGCGGGGTCGGCCGCATGCGCGGTGGGCTGAACGTCGTGATGGTGGCCTCGATGGTGCTGTTCTCCGGCATCTCAGGCTCGAAGATGGCCGACGTCGCCGCGGTCGGCTCGGTGCTGATTCCGGCGGCGCGCCGCTCGAAGCAGAATCCGGGCGGCGCGGTGGCGCTGCTGGCGGCGTCCGCGGTGATGGCGGAAACCATTCCGCCCTGCATCAACCTGATCATCCTCGGCTTTGTGGCGAACCTGTCGATCGGCGGCCTGTTCGTCGCAGGGCTCCTGCCGGCGGCGCTGATGGCGCTGGTCCTGATCGCGGTGTCCATCATCTTCGGCAAGCGGCCGGCGGAGGCCGAGGACGTTGCGCCGCAGATGCCGGTGTCGGGCCTGTGGAGCGGCGCGATCGCCTCGTTCGGCCTGATCTTCATGATCTTCTTCGGCTTCAAGAGCGGCTTTGCCACGGCCACCGAAATCTCCGCGTTCGCCGTGGCCTATGCGCTGGTCGTCGGCAGCCTGGTGTTCCGCGAGCTCAGCTTCAAATCGGCCGCGCACAGTTTCGTGCAGGCCGCGACGCGCGCAGGGCTTGTGCTGTTCATCGTCGCCGCCGCGCAGTCGCTGGCCTTCACGCTGACCTTGCAGCAGGTGCCGCACGCGGTCGGCGACTTCATGCTCGGACTATCGAAGACCAGCGGCGTCTGGCTGTTCATCCTGCTCGCGATCGCCGTGCTGATCGTGATGGGCTCGGTGCTGGAAGGTGCGGCCGCGCTGATCATCTTCGGGCCGCTGCTCTTGCCGGTGGCCGTGCAGCTCGGCATCGATCCCCTGCATTTCGGCGTGGTGCTGGTCATCGCGATGGGCATCGGCCTGTTCGCTCCGCCGCTCGGGCTCGGACTCTATGGCGCCTGCCTGATCGGCAACGTGCCGATCGAGCAGACGGTGAAGCCGATCATGGGTTATCTTGGCCTCTTGTTCCTCTGCCTGCTCGTCATTGCCTTCGTGCCATGGCTCTCGACCGCGCTGCCGCGGGCATTCGGCTACTGAAGGAGTCTTGCCGTGAAAGTCCTGCTCGCCCACACGCCGGAGATGCGGCGGAATTACTACGGCGATCGCAGCCTGAACGGCCTGCGCGCGGCCGCCGAGGTGATCCTGCACGAGGGCGATCAGCCGCTCGATGCGGCCGGCCTCGTCCGCGCGGCCAGGGACGTTGACGTCATCGTCGCCGATCGCATGACCGAGGGACGCGGCGAGATCTTTCCGCAACTGCCGCATTTGCGCGCCTTCGTCCGCTGCGCCGTCGACATCCGCAACGTCGACGTCGATGCGGCCTCGAAGGCGGGCGTGCTGGTGACCCGCGCCGGCCCCGGCTTCGTTCAGGCGGTGGCCGAGCTCGCGATCGGCTTCATGGTCGATCTCTCCCGCGGCGTGTCGCGGACGACGGCGGACTACCAGGCCGGACGTAAACCCGAGGCGCGGATGGGCCGTCAGCTCGCCGGTAGCAGGATCGGTATCATCGGCTATGGCAGCATCGGGCGCTATCTCGCCGAGATCGCCAAGGTGATGCGCATGGAGGTGCTGGTCGCCGACCCCTTCGCTGATGTCAGCGACAGCGCCATCAGGCAGGTCGGCCTCGACGAGCTCCTCGCCGCATCCGACTATGTCGTCTGCCTTGCGATCGCCAATGCAGAGACCGAGAACTTGATCGGCGAGGCGGCGCTGGCGCGCATGCAGAAGCATGCGGTCTTCATCAATCTCTCGCGCGGCAATCTCGTCGACGAGGCGGCGCTGGCACGCGCGTTGCGCGAGAGGCGCATCGCCGGCGCGGCAATGGATGTCGGCCGCGCGCCCGACCAGATGCCGACGCCGGAGCTGGCCAGGCTACCGAACGTCATCGCCACCCCGCATGTCGGCGGGCTGACGCCGCAGGCGATCGAGTACCAGTCGCTGGAAACCGTGCGGCAGGTGGAGGCGATCGTCAGGGGTGAGGTGCCGCCAGGCGCCGTCAACACCGACCGATGGACGCGGCGGCCTTAACGCACGCTCTCTCCATTCCCTCCCCCCTTGTGGGGGAGGGGCAGGGAGGGGGGTGCCACACGGGGACTCTCTCCGTGGAGCAGACGTCGCGCGTTGCATCGTCAGAAACGAACACCATTTCCTGGGCTACCCCCCTCCCTAGCCCTCCCCCACAAGGGGGGAGGGAACGCACCTGGTTCTGGGATCGGCTGGGAGATTGATTTCGCTCCGCCCTAAAACCGGTCCACTGCCCTGAACGTCCCGTCCTTCTGGATCACCGTCAGGAACACCTTCGGCGGGGCGTCGATCATGCGCATGCCGACGGTGACGATGCTGCCGCTGATGTCGAAGCGGCCGACGTCGTTGATGGCGCGCAGCAGGCTCGCGCGCGTCGGTTGCGGTCCGGCCTTTTCCAGCGCCGCGGCTGCGAGGCGGCCGGAGAGATAGCCTTCGAGCGACACGAAGTCCGGTGTCAGCGTCGGGTCGAACGCCGTCTGCGCCGCCTGGTAGTCGGCGACGAGCTTGAGCGAGCGATCCCAGGGAAACGGCACGACCTGCGAGACGATGACGCCTTCGCCCTCGGGGCCGAGCTCCCTGGCGAGCGCGTTGGCGCCGACGAAGGAGATGTTGACGAAGGTCGGATACGAGCCGCTGCGGTGTGCGAGCTTGATGAACTCGGCGCAGGGACCGTAGGTCCCGACCATGACGATGGCCTCGGGTTCGGCGCGCTTGATCATCCGCCAGGCCGCGGCGACGGCGCGGGTGTTGCGCTCGAAGGTGCCTTCGGCGGCGAGCTCGAGGCCGCGCCTGGCAAGCGCGCGCTTCACGCCGACAAGTCCATCGCGGCCGAAGGAATCATCCTGGTAGAAGATGCCGATGCGGGTGAACCGGCGGTCCTCGGTGAGATGCTTGATCCATGCCTCGGCCTCCGCGCCGTAGCTCGCGCGGATGTTGACGACGTTTGGAAGCTCGAGGTCGCGCAGGAACTCGGCGCCGGTGAACGGACCGATAAAGGGGACTTTCCTGGCGCTGGTGATCGGTATCGTCGCCATCGCGGTCGGCGTGCCGACCGCGCCGATCAGCGCGAACACCTTGTCGTCCTCGAGCAGCTGCAGCGTCTGCGCCACGGAACGATCGGGGTCGTAGCCGTCGTCGCGGCTGATGAGCTGGAGCTTGCGGCCATGGACGCCGCCCTTGCCGTTGATCTCGGTGAACGCCGCGACGATGCCTTGCCGCATGCGCTGCCCGAGCGCCGAGGAGGGGCCTTCGAGTGCGGCCACCTGGCCGAACAGGATCGCATCGTCGCTGACGCCGACCTCATCGCCTTTCGCAGGCAGCATGGCCGCGGTCAGCAATGCGACGGTCAAGGCGAGGTATGTCGCGGAGCGCGATCGTGTCATGTGGATGCTTGTCGGATGCTGGACGCGTTGGGGAAACGATAGTTCTGCGGGCTGAACAGGTCGCTAACCCGCGCCGCGACGACGATCCGTAAGACTCCGGGTAAAACCGGCAACTTACTACCACTCTGCCGCAACTCGCTGGGGCAATCGTTAACTAAGCCGCGCAATGCCGGACGACCAAGTTCCGAAATTTCGCAGTTCTTAACCCCGATCCCTGTCCGATAGTGGTTCCGGCGGCTCAACCAGAGGTTCGAGCGCGCCGCGCCGATGGGGACTTGCGGATCAAGATGGGCGGTCGCGATCAGAACGATCAGGATCGGAAACGGATGACCGGATGGTGGCGTGCCGCGCCGCTGCTCGGACTGTATCGCCCTGCGCTGGTCGCGGTTGCCGTCGGCCTGCTGTTCTCGATCGTGGGCGCGGCCGCCGTCGCGCGGTGGGAAAACCGCGTCACCAGGATCGAGTTCGAGAACGCGGCCGAAACCGAAGCGATCGTCATGCAGAACGGCATGAGCGAGTATATCAGCAGGCTCGTCGCGCTGCGCACGCTGTTCGAATCGACCAACGAGGAAATCACCCGCAGCGAATTCGAGACCTTCAGCACCCGCCTGTTCGAGCGCCATCCGGGCATGCTGCGCATCGCCTGGCTGCCGCGCGTCAACCGCAAGGAGCGCGCCGAATACGAGGCTGCCGCGATCACGGACGGCGTGTCCGGCTATCGCATCAAGTCGCTTCAGGGCGACGGCTTTGCGACGGCGCCGCAGAGCGACGAATATTTCCCGGTGTTCTACTCGACCCAGCCGAAGACGTCACAGGTCTACGGCATGGATTACGCGACCGTCCCGGAACGTCGTGCGGCCCTGGAGCGGGCGCGCGACAACGATCGGATCGCGGCCATCCGCACCCACCTGTTCGAACCCAAGGAGGGTGGCCGGCTGCCCGACGTCCTCGTGGCCATTCCCGTCTACGCCAAAGGGACGTCGCGCGAGACGGTCGCGGACCGGCGCCGCAATCTGGCCGGCTTCGTCGTCGGCATCTTCGACCTGCCGATGCTGATCCAGTCCATTCGCGTGACCACCGGCGCAAGCCCCGCGGTCAGCGTGAACGTCTATCCGCCCTTCACGGGGCAGATCGTCAGCCTGGAAGAAATGTTGCCGGACTATGCGTCGGCCGCCACGGCGCCGCAGTCGATGCGGGACGCGGCACGGGCCCTGCACTGGTCGGGCAGTCTCAAGATCGGCGACACCGACTGGCAGGTGCGCGCCATGCCGACGGCCGGCGGCGCGCTGGAGACGTCCTACGACCGTGCGGCCGCGGTCCTCGTCGTCGGCATGCTGCTCACGCTGTCGCTGTCGGCCTATCTGATGCTGGCAAGCCGCAATTCGCGGCGGCTGTCGCTGGCGAACCGTCGGGTGCTCGAGCTCGCCCAGACCGACATCCTGACCGGCCTGCCGAACCGCGCCTTCTTCCTCGCCCGGCTCGACGATCTCAACGGCCAGCTCAACGACGGCGGTTCGACCTTCTCGATCCTGATGCTCGATCTCGACCGCTTCAAGAACGTCAACGACTCCCTCGGTCACGGCGCCGGCGATGCGCTGCTGCGCCAGGTGGCGCAGCGGCTGAAATCGGCGCTGCGCGCCACCGACGTGCTGGCGCGGCTCGGCGGCGACGAATTCGCCATCATCCAGGAGGGGGGCGAGGATCAGCGCACCTGCTCCACCGAGCTGGCGGCACGGATCGCGAAACTCGTTGCCGAACCGTTCCTTCTGCCCGGACATCGCGTGGAGATCGGCACCAGCATCGGCATCGCGATCGCACCGGATCACGGCAGCGACCAGGAACAGCTGCTCAAGAAAGCCGACCTTGCGCTCTATCGCTCGAAATCGGCGGGCCGCAACTGCTTCACCATCTACGACGAGGCGATGTCGGCCGAGCTCGAGGCGCGCAACACGCTGGAAGGTGACTTGCGCGACGCCATCGCGCTCTGCCAGCTCGAGGTGCACTACCAACCGTTCGTCGATGCCCACAGCAGTGAGCGGCGCGGCTTCGAGGCGCTGGTGCGCTGGCGGCATCCGAGTCGCGGCCTGATCCCGCCGGACCAGTTCATTCCGCTGGCCGAGGAGACCGGGCTGATCGTGCCGCTCGGCGAATTCGTGCTGCGGCGCGCCTGCGAGGATGCGGCCGGCTGGCCCTCCGGGCTTGCGGTCGCGGTGAACCTGTCGCCGATCCAGTTCAAGGAGGCCGAGCTGTTCGAGATGATCTGCGCGGCGCTCGCCGATTCCGGCCTGCCGCCCGAGCGGCTGGAGATCGAGATCACGGAATCCGTGCTACTGGAACGCGGCGTCGAGAACCTCGCTTTCATGGAGCGGCTGAAGCAGCTCGGCATCGAGCTCGCGCTCGACGATTTCGGCACCGGCTATTCGTCGCTCAGCTATCTGACCACGTTCCCGTTTGACAAGATCAAGATCGACAAGTCGTTCATCCGCAACCTCACGCATCAGCCGCGCAGCTCCGCCATCATCGCCTCGATCGTGACGCTGGCGCGCGGGCTGGACATGTCGGTCACCGCCGAGGGCGTCGAGACATGTGAAGAGTTCGAGCGGCTGAAGGCGCTCGGCGTCAATTTCGCGCAAGGCTATCTGTTCGGGCGTCCGCAGCCGGTCGGCCAGATCGCATTCGACGAGTCCGTCCGGCCCTCGCAGCGCGACGCCGCCTGAGCGTTCGCCTCGAAGGGTGTGCCGCAAGCAGCCGCGTTCTCTCGAATGCGATTGCGCCGGACGGGTATCCGCGAAAAGCGCTTGACCCAGGCATCGCCGGATGGTCGGTAGGATCGTCTAGGGATGAAATAAACACAACATGCGGCTTCCGTTCTTCTACGGCTGGGTCGTGGTCGCGGTGACGTTTGTCACCATGGCCATCGGCGTCAACGCGCGCACCGCGTTCTCGCTGTTCTTTCCGCCGATCATCTCCGAATTCGGCTGGGAGCGCGGCGTCACCGCCGGCGCCTTCTCGTTCGGCTTCGTGGTGTCGGGCGTGGTCAGCCCGCTGATCGGTCGCCTGATGGACCGCGCCGGTCCCCGCGCGGTGATGGAGCTCGGCGTCGCGCTGATGGGCGGCGGGCTGCTGCTCGCTCCGCTCACCAGCGAGCCCTGGCATCTCTACGTGACCATCGGCGTCATGGTCGGCGCCGGCAGCGTCTGTCTCGGCTATTCCGGCCAGTCGCTGTTCCTTCCGAACTGGTTCATCCGCAAGCGCGGTTTCGCCATCGGCATCGCCTTTGCCGGCGTCGGCATCGGCTCGGTGACGCTGCTGCCATGGGTGCAGCACATGATCGAAGAGACCGGCTGGCGCACGGCCTGCACCGCGATGGGCCTGCTCATCCTGATCGTGCTGGCGCCGATCAATCTGTTCCTGCACAAACGCCCCGAGGATATCGGCCGTCGGCCGGATGGCGACGCCGCGCCGGTCGCAGGCGCTGCAAAGCCGGTCTCCAACATCGTCGATCCCGTCTGGGTCGGCACCGAGTGGACGCTCAAACGCGCGGTCGGGACGGCGCGGTTCTGGTGGATCGCGGTCGGCTATTTCTCCGGCCTGTACATCTGGTACGCGGTGCAGGTGCACCAGACCAAGTTCCTGCTCGATATCGGCTTCAGCCCCGGTGTCGCGGTGTGGGCGCTCGGCATCGTCAGCCTGCTCGGCATTCCCGGCCAGATCGTGCTGGGCCATGTTTCCGATCGCATTGGACGGGAATGGGTCTGGGCCATCAGCTGCGCAGGCTTTGCGATCTGTTTCGCAGCACTGATGGCGCTGAAGTTCCAGCCTTCGCTCTGGCTCGTCTATCTCATGGTGTTCGCGCAAGGCGCGCTCGGCTACGGCCTCACCTCGATCATGGGCGCGGTGGTGTTCGAGATCTTCCAGGGCAAGCACCAGGGCAGCATCTTCGGTACGATCATGCTGGCGGCCCTGGCCGGCGGCGCGGCCGGTCCCTGGCTCACGGGTTTTCTCCATGATCGCACGGGCGATTACACGCTCGCCTTCGCGATCGCCATGATCGTGAGCGGCTTGTCGGCGCTGTCGGTATGGCGGGCATCGCCGGGCAAGGTGCGGGCCGTGGCCGGACGGCTGCACAGGCTCCAGGGCGGACGCGCAGAGTAGGTTCCGCACACATCGGATTGCCTTCGTCTCTTTCGCGGACCGTTAAGCATGTCGCGCCTTGGCGGGGCGCGGCGGGACCGCAAAAACGTCTTGGACACCATCGAAGCGCTAGCCTCGACCGATTTCCGCCGGGTCCAACGATGTCTGCCTCCGATTGCCTCGTGACAGAAACTCCGCAACTGCTGCTGGCTGCGCTCGAACGTGCCGACGATGGCGTCGTCATCGTGGATGACGCGCAGCGCATCATCCACTTCAACACCGCCGCGGAGCGGATCTGGAAGCTTTCGCGCACCGAGGTGCTCGGTCGCGATGCCGCCGTTCTCACCCTCAAATGCCTCCAGGCCGACGCGGTCACGGATTTCCGCGACGAGATCAGCCTCATGCGGCGCGACGGCAGCCGCATCAAGGTAGCCATCACGCTGTCCTCCGCGACCATCGATGGCGCGGTCCATCGCATCGTGTTCGCACGCGACGTCACCGCGGAGGCCGAGCGCCGTGCGCGGATCGCGCTTCTCCACGCCGTCTCCGACCAGACCAACCGCGTGGTGATCATCACCGACACCGAGCAGAACATTGTCTACGTCAATTCGGCGTTCACTTCGCTGTTCGGCTATACCAGCGAGGAGGCCGAAGGTCGCCGCGCGGGCGAGCTCATCGCCGGCCGCCACACCGATCGCAAGGCCGTCGCCAAACTCGTCAAGCGTCTGATGCATGGCGACTGCCGCGGCGAGGCCGAGGTGCTCGCCTACGACAAGGACGGCGAGGAGATCTGGGTCTGCGCCCGGATCGATGCCTTCCGCGACAAGAAGGGCCGGGTCAAGCACATCTTCGCGCTGCTCGAGGACATCACCGAGACCAAGCAGCTGCGCTCGCTCCAACAGCTCATCATGAGTGCGCTGGCCGACGAGGTCCCGATCGCCGAGATCGCCGACCGGCTGTGTCGCCGCGTCGAGGAGATTGCGCCCGACGTCGTCTGCTCGCTGCTTCACGTCGATGCCGCGGGCCTGATCCACCCGCTCGGCGGTCCCAGCTTGCCCGAGGACTATTGTCGCGCATTGGACGGCGTTGCGATCGGCCCCAATGTCGGCTCCTGCGGAACGGCTGCCTACTATGGCGAGCCGGTTCTGGCTGAAGATCTCGACACCGATCCGCGCTGGCAGCCCTACAAGGCGATGCCGCTCGGGATTGGCCTGCGCGCCTGCTGGTCGACCCCCGTCAAGGCCAAGGACGGCCGGGTCATCGCCACCTTCGCCTTCTACTATCGGGAGCCGCGCGCGCCGAGCAACTGGCACCGGCGCATCGTCGATGCCTGCGTCAACCTCGGTGCGTTTGCGATCGAGCGCAAGGAGGCACGCGCGGAGATCGCGCGGCTCGCCTATCACGACATTCTCACCGGCCTGCCCAACCGCGCGCAGCTGCGGCACCTGATCTCGGCCGCGATCGACGCCTGTCCGACCGGCAGCCACGTCGCGCTGGCCTTCCTCGACGTCGACCATTTCAAGGACGTCAACGATACGCTCGGCCACGCCGCCGGCGACGAGCTCCTGATCCAGCTCGCGCAGCGCCTGCGCGAGCAGATCGGGCCGGAAGACATCCTGGGCCGGCTCGGCGGCGATGAATTCGTCGTGCTGCTGCCCCATCGCGACGCCGAGGGTGCGGAGCGTGTCGCGACCGGGATCACCGAGGCGCTGGCTGCGCCGTTGCGGCTCGGCTCCCGGCAGATGCAGATGTCGGCCAGCATCGGCATCAGCCTCTATCCCGATCATGCGACCGACATCGACACCTTGATGCAGCAGGCGGACGCCGCCATGTACATGGCCAAGCAGGCGGGACGTTCGACCCATCGGCTGTTCAGTGCCGAGATGAACGGGTTGACCGAGCAGCGGCTGGCGCTGATCGCGGCGCTGCGCCGCGCCATTGCGGAGGGCGAGCTCACGCTCAGCTACCAGCCGCAGATCCGCAGCTGCGACGGCGCGATCCACGGCCTCGAGGCGCTGGCGCGCTGGCACGATGCCGAACTCGGCGACGTCTCGCCGGCAAAGTTCATCCCGCTCGCCGAGGAATGCGGCCTGATCGAGCAGATCGGCCTGTGGTCGGTGCGCGAGGCATGCCGGCAGATGGCGAGCTGGCGCCGCGCCGGGCTCAGCATTCCCTGCGTGTCGGTGAACCTGTCGCCGATCAATTTCCGCAACGTCACGCTGGCGGCGCGGCTGGCCGACATTCTCGCCGAATACGGGCTGCCGCCGGACGCGCTGATGCTGGAGATCACCGAGGGCGCGTTCATGCAGGACAGCGTCGCCGCGCTCGAGACGATGAACGCGATCCGCGAGCTCGGCGTCGGGCTCTCGGTGGACGATTTCGGCACCGGCTATTCGAGCCTCAGCCGTCTCGCGCACCTGCCGATCCGCGAGCTCAAGATCGACCGCAGTTTCATGCGCGACATCGAGACGGACGCCGGCGCGCTCGCGATCGCCACCGCCGTGGTGCGCGTGGGGCAGGGTCTCGGCATGACCGTCGTCGCCGAGGGCGTCGAGACCGAGGCGCAGCGCAAATTGCTGGCCGATCTCGGTTGCGACGTCGTGCAAGGCTTCCTCTACGCGCCCGCGCTTCCCCCGGTCGCGTTCGAGCGCTGGCTGATCGAGCACTGCGCCGAGCAGGCGAGGGCGATGCTGGGGCGGCTCGATGTTGCGCCGGCAGATCGCGACGTGGTGAAGCGCTCGGCGTAGAGCGTGGACTCCTCACTAATCGGCCCGCGAAGGCGGGCCATGTCCAAATGTGCGGTGCATCGTTCGCGTGGCACCAATCGACATCCGCCGGAGACGGGCCGCCGGCGTCAGCACACAGCGCCGGGCGGCGTTCGTGGATCTCGCCACCGCGACGATCAAAACAATCCGGGGCTTAAATCCAGGCCATCGGTGAGCGAGAGCACGAACACGAAAGCGCACGCTCCGGCCAGCAGCAGGGCGTGTTTCGCCACGTCGGCGCGGGTGACCGAGACGACCGTCCGGGAAATCGCGTTGATGATTGTTGTCACGTCGGCCTCTCGATCTTTCACATCCAATGAAGCAGCTTCCGCCGCCGGCACCGTCAGTCGGCCCAGGCTGCGACGACCAAGGGAGGATCACCTTGCGCGGGTGCCGCGCGCGCGATGAGGACGCCGCCAATCACGTGAACGACGCCGAATCCCAGAAGAACGAGGACCATCAGCTGTGTTTCGCTCAATCGTCCCGCGTTCTTGCCCCTTCGCTTGTTCAGCATCTGACGAGCGAGCGTTTTCGTATCCGGCGACGGCGTCGGGTCACAAAGGTTGATTTCGACCCGATCGAAACCGAGATGCCGGTAGCGATGAATGACATTGATTGCCTCTCGGCGGCGAGATTCGTGAAGTGCAGCAATGATCGTTGATGCCAGGGAACTCCGCGGTAGCGCGGGTACGTCGGTCTTCATGGCTAGTCTCCTGATGCTGCGCGGCATGGCGCAGGCGGGTGCGTGCGCCGGGCCCGCCTGAAACGATCGAAACCTGCATCGAAATCCGCCGACGAAACGGCTCTGGCTCTCGCAGCGGCAAAGGCCGTCAGCGCGACGCCGATCCCGCCGAGGGCGACAAAGAGAATGGCGGCGATTGCTGGTCGCATCCGGCTGGGCTGCGCCTGAGCAGGACCGGCTCCCAGAAAAATCGGGTGGTTTCGGACGTCGCCTCGTGCGGGCAAATCCCGATGTCTCTGAGGTATTCGGGCTTGTGCCTGAGGTCGGCAAGCAGCTCCGCCCTGAAGCGGGCGCGCTGGTACCAGGTGACGAGCAGCGTGAGGGGCGCCAAACCGCGCAGATGAAAATTCTTTGCGGGGGGAATGGTGTCGGAGATTTGCACTTGGGACTTTGCCCGGGGCGCATTCGCGGCCTCAGGAAATGACGCGCGACGACCTCTGGGCCTTGTTGCTTCACCCCAATCGTGAATTTGATCGTCCAGATGGGTCAATGCGATCTCCTGTTTGATGGCCGTTGTGAATCCGGAGTCCATCAGTCGCCTCCGAAAAGGAGCGGTGCGACCGGAGGTGCCGAGTCCGAAGCCGCCCCGGCACTCGGAGCGGCAAGGGCCGTCAGCGCGACGTCGATCCCCGCAAGGACCACGAAAAGAACTGCGACCGCCGCTAGGAGGTGACGCGCGCGCATGACCGCTTTCCGGATGAAATTGCCGAGCGTCGGTTCACCATTCGGCATCCCGTCGCAATGCGATCAAAACCTGCAGGGGCCTTCGCCGGCGTTATTCAATCGTCATCGGCGCGTTAATAATGTTCGCAAGGGTGGCAATTGCTGTAGAGTGTATACCAAATGGGTGCGTCTGATTGAATCGGAGGCGGAGTGGCCATAACTGCATCTGCGGCGTGCCCAATCTTTAGTCTCTCGCTTCTGGGACGTTTCGTACTGACAGGGCCGGATGGCGCCGTCAGCCTGCCGAACAAGAAGCTCGCGGGGTTGCTGGCCTTTCTGGCCTGCATGGCTCCTGACCCGCAGTCACGCGAAAAACTGTCGACCTTGCTGTGGGGATCTCACCTCGATGCGCAAGCGAAGCAAAATCTGCGACAAGCGCTCTTCAAGCTGCGTCAAATCCTGGGTCAGGATGCGCTGAGGAGCGATGGCGAACTCGTGTCGCTGAATGCCATGGTGATCGCATGCGATGTGCGCCAGTTTGAGGAGCTTGTCCAGGACGGCAGCCGTGATGCATTGAGTGCGGCGGCGGACCTCTATCGCGGTCGCCTGGCTGACGACATCAGCGTCGGCGAAGAAAGCTGGAGCGAATGGGTAGCCGGCGAACGCGAGCGGTTATCGGAGCTGGCTCTGGGCGCTATGGTGACGCTCGGCGGGCATGAGCTGTCCGAGGGGCGTGCGGAGCAAGCCCTGCGAACCGGCCAGCGCGCCAATGCACTCAATAACCTGCGCGAAGATTCGCATCGCTTGATCATGCGCGCTTTGTCCGCAACGGGACGTAACGCCGAGGCGCTCAAATACTATCGGGACGTCGTTGCCTTGCTGAAGCGCGAGCTGAGCACCGAGCCCGATCTGGCAACCAGGTCGCTGGCCGCGGAACTGCGCAGCAATCACCCGCAGAACGCCGCGCCGGCTGCCGGTGAGGTCGCGCCGGAGGCCTCACCCCCGCCGGCGCTCGTCATGCACGGCGAGAGGCCGTCCTTGGTGGTTCTGCCGTTCAGCAACATGAGCGGTGACCCCGAGCAGGACTATTTCGCCGACGGCGTCACTGCGGACATCATCACGGCCTTGTCGCGCTTTCGCGCCCTTGTGGTGATTGCACGCGGGACGAGCTTTGCCCTCCGGGACAAGGGAATGACCAGCCAGCAGATTGCGCAACAACTCGGTGTCCAATACGTCTTGAGCGGCCAAATTCGCAAGGCCGGCAACCGCATTCGCGTGTCGGCCGAGCTGACCCATAGCGGCAGCGAGGCTCAGGTCTGGTCCGATCGCTATGACCGCCCACTGACCGACATCTTCGATCTGCAGGATGACGTCAGCAGCAGCGTCGCTGCGGTCGTCGATCCCGCCGTTCGCAGCGCCGAAATCGAACGCGCGCGTCGCAAGCCGCCAACCAATCTTTCTGCTTACGATCTCTACTTGCGTGCCCTTCACCACCTCTGGGGCGGCACCCGTGAGGATATCACCAAGGCGATCGACCTGCTTCGACAGTCTCTCAGCCTTGATGAGGCGCGCTCGCCGACGCTCGCGGCGCTCGCATGGGGACTCGTCATGGCTTCGCCGCTTGGCGCACACACGTCGCCGGACGCCACGACCGAGGCGCTCAGTCTCGCGCGTCGCGCGGTCGAGCAGGACGGTACGGACGCCTTTGCCCATGCGGTGTATGGCTTCACACTGTTTGGGCCGGCCGGCGACAACGATCAGGGGCGTATTCATGCCGTCGAGGCCGTGAGGCTCAATCCCAGTTCGGCTTTCGCGTGGGGTACGCTCGGAATGATCGATAGCATGGCAGGCGATTACGAGAACGCAGTCACATGCCTTCATCGTTCTCTCGTCCTCAGTCCCTACGACAGCATGCTGCATTTGTGGATGACAGGATTGACGGCGTCTTGCTTTGCGCTCGGGCGCCACGAGGATGGCATCGCCTGGGCACGCAAGTCGGTTCAGCACAATCCGGGCAATGGCACCGGCCATCGTATGTTGGCGGCCAATCTGGTCGCCGTCGGCCGCCTGGAGGAAGCCCGCGAGATCACGCGGCGTCGCGATGCAACACAAAAAACAACGATCCGCGATCTGCGCGCCATGCGCTTTTTCAAGCAAAACGATGCTCTCGAACGCTACCTTTCGGCCCAGCAGGTTGCCGGTGTGGCCGATTGAGCGTCAAGCGCCGAGTGCAACGAGAAGCGTGCGACCGGTCATGAAGACGAGGATGAGCGAACCGACCGTCCACAGTGTCGCGCGAACTTCGTGGATTTGTCCCGTGAGATAGGCCAGAAAATGCAGCAGGCGTGAGGCAACGTAGCCGTAGAGCAGCCACTGCGCGAGCCGCAGCGACGGCTGCGTGAGGATATAGAGCAGACCCGCGACCAGGAAATACGGCAAGCTCTCGAGATCGTTCATCTGGATCCGGCGGATCCGCTCGACACGTTCGTTGGGAAGAAGCTGCGCTGGATCTGGCGCAGGATTCATCGGGGTCTTCTTGATATCCTCCGGCGAACGGTAGCCCCCCTTGGCTTGCACCATACGGATCACGGTCAGCCATGACATCGCCACGGCCTTCAAGATCATCAGGGTGGCGGCAACGACATACGTGGCGAAAAGGGGATCGTGAAGACTCATTCGGTCCAATTTGGCCCCCTTGTGACGTTTCCACGTGAGATGCGCGACCGCGCCGCGCCACCAGGCAAAGGACGTCACCCGTCCGCGTATAGCCCGGCGCGCTCGCGAACGCCACCGCCGTGGTGTGCGCGGGGCAGGGCGACATCGGCCGCGCAGCAAGAGACCGCCCGAAGGCGGTCTCGCACTCGGGAGAGAAGGCGTTCCGTCAGATATCAACCTGGATGGCCATGTTGGAGCGTACCCAATCGGATTGCCCAGCCTTTAGCCGCTTAGCCTGGAATTCTGCGAAAGCTGGATCGGCACCTAGTGCCGCCAAGGTGCGCCCATAAGCTTCTACGCTATCGAAGCGAGCGACGAAGGCGTAGTTCCCGACCTCGCCACCGATCACCGACCAATAGCTGACATCGGCCCCGTGTTTTTTCCAAAGTGTCGCGCCGTCCTTTGCAAGCTGTAAGATAGTCGCGAGATCGCTACCGGGCCTTGGATGCGAAACGAACTGCATGACAACTGCAGGCATTTTCCCCTCCAATGAAAAATGATGGCGCCAAACGACCCGGCTGGTCATTTGGTCCGAGGAGAATTCCAAACAGCGCGGCTCTCGCGCTTGATCTGGATCAACTCAATTTCTCCAGCCTGACGGCAGGCTGCCCGCTCTTGCGCCGCGGCATTGCATGGAGATCGCCCATGATCGAGCAGCGCAATCGAGTTGTTCAGGTCAGCCGCTTCGGTGATCCCGAGACACTGGAAGTTGTCGATACCCGCCTGCCGACCGCCGGCCGGGGCGAGGTGCGCGTTCGCGTACTCGCGTCGAGCCTCAGCTACACCGAGGTATTGATCAGGCGGCATCTGTACCCGCAAACGATGCGCCTCCGGCCGCCATTCGTCATGGGCTACGACGTGGTGGGGGCAATCGATCAGCTCGGCGAAGGCGTGCACGACTTTCAGATTGGCGACCGTGTGGCCGACATGACGGTGGTCGGGTCAAACGCCGAGTATCGCACGCTTCGGGCGGACGACCTGGCCCGCGTGCCGGTTGGCGTGGACGCCGCTGAAGCGGCCGCGCTGATCTTGAGCTGGACGACCGCGTACCAGCTTCTGCACCGCGCGGCCAAGGTCCAGCGAGGCCAACGTGTGCTCGTGCACGGCGCCGCCGGCGCGGTCGGCCAGGCGCTGCTCGTGCTCGGGAGACTGGCGGGCCTCGAGCTGTGGGGCACGGTGCGCGGCGAGCATATGGCGCTCGTCCGGGAGCTCGGGGCAACGCCGATCGACTACCAGCATGAGGACTTCACGCGGGTTCTGCCGGGCGGGTTCGATGTCATCGTCGACGGGGTCGGCGAAGACGGCTATCGCCGCTCATACGCGGCGCTCAAGCCAGGCGGCCTGCTCTGCGCCATCGGCTTCTCGGCGAGCGTGCAGGCACGGCGTCGGATGCTCCCCATCGTGATGGAGATCGCGCGCCTCTATCTGTGGAGATTATTGCCCGGCGGCAAGCGAGCCTGCTTTTACTCGGTAAATGCCATGCGGGCGCGACATCCCACCTGGTTCAAGGAGGACCTGGAGGAATTGTTCGAGCTTCTGGCAGAAGGTGCCATCCGGCCGCGCATCGCCGAGCGGATCTCCTTCGACGAGGTCGCCGAAGCTCACCGTCGCCTCGAGGCTGGCGGTCTCGAGGGCAAGCTCGTGCTGTGCCCGGATCTCTCCTCGCGACGCAGCCAGCGCTCCGCCTGACGCGGTGCGACGCTGCCCGGGCGTTTCCGCTACGGTCAGGACCGCCGCTCGGAATGACCACCAACAACTTCCATTCGAACCCAAGACGCCGAGCCGGCTGTGAGCATGACGATCGGCAGGAACGGGCCAAGAGCAGCCCTTACGGTCCGGCTCGCCCAGAGCGAAGCCGGATCGCTCGCCGACCAGGGAGTGGCTCACTTCCGGGGCTCAACGACTGTCTTTGTTGATCCGTCCGGCGCTGCCTGCATCCCCGGTGGGCTTTGACCTTGCGGACTTTCCGGCTGCGCACCACCCGACTTTGTTTCAATCGGTCCGGTCCAACCTTGCGGCTGCAATTGACCTTTTTCTTCCGGCGCCGAGCGCCCGGTCGGCGTGTTCAAGTCTTTCTTCGGATCGGCTTGCGCTGTCGCAAATCCGCACGACACGGCCCAGCAAATCGTCGTTATCAGAATAATCCTCACGGCGACCTCCGCTTGGCTGAATGTAACAAACAGGCTGGACCACCCTTCAGTTCCGTATTGCAATGCGAGCGAACGACCGATCGAAAAAGAATGTCCGCTTCGGGGTTAGTCGCGTCGGTTCGACAGGACACCGAGGACTTCCGGTCAAGCCTGGTGAACTGACATGATCAGCGCTGGTTAGCTTGTCTCAAACGGGCCAATAGGTGACATTCGAGATGGAAGGTCGCCAATGTCGGCAAGCGAATGGCCTTCACGTTATTGCTCCCGTACGCCTCCCTTCCTTAGCCCATCGAGAATTTCATCAAATTCCCGACGAAACTGCGGGTTGCCTGAGTATCCGTAGCCAAACTCACGGAACCACTGGATCGTGAAATCTGGTCGGATCTTGTTCAATTCAGTCAAGCTCTGCCGCGCCGGCTCCAATTGCCCGCTGGCTCCGTAAGCCGAGACCAGATCTACATAGGCGTACCAGAATGCGTTGTTTATGTTGATCACTCGCCTGCAGTCCTTGGTGGCTTCTTCATATTCCTGAAGGTGCAGGTGTGCATGGCAAAGGTTGTAATACCAAGAGACGGCAATCGGATCTTTCGGGCTGAGGCGGAGTGCCAGCTGAAGCGGCGAGAACGCTTCGCGGGCCCGCCCGGAGAGGATGAGTGCAAGTCCTTTCTGAGCGTAGGCGATCGGGAAATTTGGATTGATTTCAAGCGCAGCGTCGTATTCAGGCAACGCCTCCTCAGGGCGCCCAAATACTCGAAGAGTGTCCCCCTTTACCACGTAAGCCAACGCGTTTGACGAGCTTTTCGCAAGAGCCCTGTCGATGAGATCAGTCGCTATTTCTTTATCTTCGGCCATGGACGTCGACCACCTGAAGCCCGCAGCAATGGCTAAGCACCATGCTTTCGCGATCATTGCATCGACGTTATCCGGATCGAGATGCAACGCACGGTCGAACAGGTCCTTTGCCTGCGCAATTTCCGTCTTCGACCGGGGCTCATAGAACTTTGCCCAGCCGCGCATCGTGAAGTCCATGGCGTCTGGATTTCTGGATTGGTCCTTTTCGCTGCGGCGGCTTTCGGCTTGCATGAGTTCAATGTTTAGCGAGCGTGCGAGCCGTCCCGTGATCTGGTCCTGCAAGGCGGCGAGGTTCGTGCGATCGCCGTCGAAGCGATCGGACCAGATGTCGCGACCGCTTGCGGCATCCGTAAGCGACACGTTGACCCGGATCTGATCTCCGTTGCGCCGCACCGCGCCCTGTACCGCCCATCGGATGCCGAGCTCCTTGCCGAGCGTCTTAAAGTCGATCTGCTTGTTCTTGAATGTAAAGGCCGTTCCCCGTCCGATGACGAAAGCGCCGGGCATTTGCGCGAGATCGGTTGTCAGATCGGTCGTAATACTATCGGCGAAGTAGTCCTGCTCCGGATCGTTGTTGAGGTTTGCAAATGGCAGGACGACGAGAGACAACCGGGGAGCAACGTCAGGCCGGGCCGTAGCCTCTCTTTGCGTCTGTTGCTTGTCCGGAAACACATCGGTGCGGAGCGTCTTCCACACAGTCCAGTAGCCGACGAGACCACCCGCGATCGCGCCGATAGCGGCGATCGAGGCGAGCGCTCCGCCGATCAACTGCAATCGCGCCCGGAGGCGACTCTTTAGATCGCGATCGGATGGTGGTTTCCCCAATTGCTCCTTATCGGATGTCGCTTTGTCCGGTTGCTCGTTATCGGATGTCGGTTTGTCCGGTAGATCGGTGGAGACTTCCGAGTTCGTCATCGTTGCCTCCGCGCAGGAGCCAAACGTCCGGATTCCAAAAACTAGCAGATTTTCGCGGCTTTGGGTTGGTCAAGGTTGCTGACAAGTTCAAGCCTCTCTCAAGTTGTCGCTTGGACAATCGCCGCAGCCGCTGTCACCCCGCCGCCAGCCCCGTCCTCCGCCGCAAATCCGTAATCGCGCGCAGAAAACTGTCGGCCGGCGTCGTCTCCGGATCGATCAGCCGGTGCAGGCGAAAGCCGTCTTCCAGCGCCAGCACGACGGAGGCCATCCACGGCGGGTTGAGCGTGTTGTTCTTGCCGTTGCTCTTCAACGTCGCCTCGACGATGTCGGCGATCAGCTTGCGCCGCGCGCGCAGGCGTTTGGCGAGCTCGGGCCGGCGCTTCTCGGCGCGCGCGACGTAGAGGATCATCTCCATGTGCAAGAGCGGCGAGCGGCCGAGCGGATCCTGCCGGCTGCGGTCCATCGTTCGCAGCGCCGCGATGAAATCGTCGAGATTGTCGTGCTGCGCGAGGATGTCCATATTGCGCCGGATCGACTGCTCGACATGGTCCTCGAGCATGGCGATGATCAATTCGTCCTTGCTGTTGAAGTTCGAATAGAACGCGCCGCGGGTAAAACCGGCGGCTGCTGCGATCGCCTCGATGCTGGCGCCGCCGATGCCGTCTTCCTCGAACACCCGCGCGGCCGCCTCGAACAGTCTGTCGCGCGTGTCGTCCCTGGTCGGCCTGGTTCTCACCCTTGACATCGGACGAGGTTAGGGCAGAATGCAACTCGATACAACAATGTATCGAGTTGATAATTTCAGGGGATGGTTACGCCGGGCAGTGGGGCTGCGATCGGCGTATTCGTGTCATGCGGCAACCGATTTGAGGTCACCATGAACGAGCAAGCGCAACCTGCCGGCGGCGATCCGCTGTTCAATCCGCTGTCGCCGGACTTCATCCGCAACCCCTATCCGCATTACGACCGGCTGCGCGCGATCGATCCGATCCATGTGACGCCGTTCGGCCAGTTCGTCGCCAGTCGCCACGCCGATGTCAGCCTCGTGATGCGCGACAAGCGCTTCGGCAAGGATTTCATCGAGCGGTCCAAGCGCCGCTACAGCGAAAAGATCATGGACGAGCCGGTGTTCCGCAGCATGAGCCACTGGATGCTGCAGGCCGATCCGCCCGACCACACCCGCCTGCGCGGCCTCGTGGTGAAGGCCTTCACCGCGCGGCGCGTCGAGGACATGCGGCCGCGCATCCAGGAGATCGTCGACCAGGCCATCGATGCCGTGATCGACCGCGGCCACATGGACCTGATCGAGGATTTCGCCTTCCGCCTGCCCGTCACCATCATCTGCGACATGCTGGGAATCCCCGAGGATCATCGCGAGGTCTTCTACAAGAGCTCGCGCGACGGCGGGCGGCTGCTCGACCCCGTGCCGCTCACGCCGGAGGAGATCGCGAAGGGCAACGCCGGCAACATGATGGCGCAGATGTATTTCCAGCAGCTGTTCGAGCTGCGCCGCCGCAATCCCGCCGACGACCTCACCACCCAGCTGGTGCAGGCCGAGGAAGACGGCAACAAGCTCACCAACGAGGAGCTGACCGCCAACATCATCCTGTTGTTCGGCGCCGGCCACGAGACCACCGTCAATCTGATCGGCAACGGCCTCTTGGCGCTTCATCGCAACCCGGACCAGCTCGCGCTGCTCAAGGCCCGGCCGGAGCTGATGGTCAATGCGATCGAGGAGTTCCTGCGCTACGATTCCTCGGTGCAGATGACCGGGCGCGTCACGCTCGAGGATATCGACGATCTCGGCGGCAGGAAAATCCCCAAGGGCGAGACCGTGCTGTGCCTGCTCGGCTCGGCCAACCGCGATCCGGCGGTCTATCCCGATCGCCCCGACCGGCTCGACGTCACCCGTCCCAACGTCAAGCCGCTGTCGTTCGGCGGCGGCATCCATTTCTGCCTGGGGGCCCAATTGGCGCGGATCGAGGCCGAGATCGCCATCGCCACGCTGTTGCGCCGGCTGCCGGATCTGCGCATCGACGACGTCGAGAACCCGGAATGGCGGTCGACCTTCGTGCTGCGCGGCCTGAAGAGCTTGCCGGCGAGCTGGTGAGGCGGCGGCACGCGTTAACCTCCGCGCGCAACAGTCGCTGTGACTTCGCCACACTTCCCCCTATATAAGAGGCTGTTCCGGCGCGCCTGAAGCCTTCCATGGGGCAAGGTTTGGCCCGGGTGCCGGTTTGGCCGAGGGGAGACCCGTGCAGACGACGCTGCTCGGATTGGCGATTGCCTTCATCATTGCGCTTCTGGCCGCGCTGATCGGGCCCTACTTCATCGACTGGAACCAGTTCAGGCCCCAGTTCGAGGCGGAGGCGGGCCGGATCATCGGCGTGCCGGTGCGGGTGGCGGGCGAGCTCGACGCGCGGCTGCTGCCGGCGCCGACGTTGCGGCTGCGCTCGGTCACCTTCGGCGGCAACAACGATCTCGGCCGCCTGCGCGCCGACAAGCTCGACGTCGAGTTCAGCCTGAGCGCGCTGATGCGCGGTGAATGGCGCGCCACCGAGCTGACGGTCAATGGCATGGCGGTCGATCTCGGCCTCGACGCGCGCGGGCGGGTCGATCTGCCGTCCACCGCGAGCGGCACCTTCAATCTGGCTTCGCTGGCGATCGAGCGCCTCAATCTCACCGGCCGCATAGCCCTGCACGATGCCGCCAGCCGCTCGACGCTGGAGCTGAGCGACATCGCCTTCTCCGGCGACGTCCGCTCGCTGGCCGGTTCGGTGCGGGGCGACGGCCGCTTCACCGCGAGCGGCACGCGCTACCCGTTCCGCATCTCCTCCGGCCCGAGCGCCGACGGCAGCGCCACGCGTCTCCACCTCAACATCGACCCCGGCGAGCGCGCCATCCTCGCCGATCTCGAAGGCGTGCTCGCCTTCGACAACCGCCTGCCGAAATTCGACGGCGCGCTGACGCTGGCCGTGCCGGCGGCGAAGAAGGCCGGCGAGGCCGGGCCGACGCCCTGGAAACTCACCGCAAAACTCAAGGCCGATCCCGCCGGCGCCAAGTTCGACCAGATCGACGCAAGCTTTGGCGCCGAGGACAATGCGTTGAAAGTCGGCGGCGTCGGCGATCTCAGGTTCGGCGCCTCGCCGCTGCTGCGCGCGGTGCTGTCGGCGCGCCAGATCGATGCCGACAAGCTGGCCGGCAAGGACGACGCCGAGCCGCTGCGCATCCTGCCGGCACTGCGCGCCGGCCTTGCCGCGATCCCGCAGGCGCCGATCCCGGCGCAGATCGAGTTCAACTCCGACCAGATCATGCTCGGCGGCCGGCCGCTCCAGAACATCGCCGCCGAGCTCAAGACCGACGGCCGGTCCTGGACCTTCCAGCGGCTTGAGCTGCGCGCGCCCGGCATGACGCAGCTCTCGCTCAACGGCGCGGCGCCCGGCGCCGACAGCTTCAGCGGCCGGCTCAGCGTCGAATCCTCCGATCCCGATACGCTGGTGGCCTGGCTCCAGGGCCGCAGCGAGGTCAACCGCCGCAGCACCCGGCCGCTGCGGCTTGCCGGCGACGTGACGATCGCCGCCAACCATCTCGCCATCGACAAGCTGAAGGCCGACATCGAAGGCGGCGCCATCGAGGGACGAATTGCTTTCGTCCAGACCGGCGCGAGCAAGGGCTCGCGGATCGATGCCGAGCTCAAGGCCGACCGTCTCGATCTCGACGCCGCTGCGAGCTTTGTGCGCGCGCTCGGCGGGCCGCAAGGCGAATGGCCGGAGGAGGCAAGGCTCTCGCTCGATGTCGGCCGTGCGATCTCCGCCGGCCAGGAGCTGCGGCCGTTCGCGGCGAAGCTCGGCTATGGACCGGCGTCGCTGTCGCTGGAGCAGTTGCGGTTCGGTCAGACCAGCGGCGTGACCACCGAGGCGAGCGGCAGCTTCGACCGTACCAAAGCCACCGGCAAGCTCGCGCTGAAATCCTCGGCCAGTTCGCTGCGCGAGCTTACCGCGCTGATCGAGCCGTTTGCGCCTTCGGTGCGTGCACGCTTCGATGCGATCGCGTCGCTGCCCGGTGCGACCCGCCTGAAGCTGGACCTCAGCCTCGACAGGAACGCCGAGCATGCCGATCGCAGCGACGCCCGCGCCGTGTTCGATCTCGACGCGCCGCAGCTCAAGGCCACCGCGACGCTGGCCGCACAGACGCCGGTGGCGGCCGTCAACGGCATCGACATCGACCGCCTGCGCAACAGCGATTTCACGCTGGACTCGAAAGTCTCGACCCCGCAGGCCGGCGCATTGCTGGCCTTGCTCGGCCTCGATCGCGTGGTGGCCGCGGGCGAGGGCGCTTCGCAGTTCGAAGGCCGGTTAAGCGGTGCCTGGCGCCGTCCGCTGCAATTGAACGCAAAACTGAGCGGCGGCGGGCTGGACGCAGACGCGCAAGGCAGCGTCGAATTGTCCGCGCCGGAGCCGAAGGCGTCCGTGAATCTGCGCGTGCGCAATGTCAACCTCGCGCCGCTGTTCGGAACCGGCCCGGCCGGCAAATCGGCGCAGACCGTCAGCCTGTCCTCCCGGCTCTCTCTGTCCGGCAATCGCCTGACCTTCGACGATCTCGACGGCAGCGCGGCCGGCTCGCATCTGCGCGGTCGTCTGGCGGTCACGCTCGACCAGGAGAAGAGCATCGACGGCGAGGTAGGCCTCGACACGCTCGATCTTGCGCCGGCGCTCGCGCTTGCCGTCGGCGCGGCCGGACGCGATGCCGGCGAGCCGCTGAGCGCGGGGCTCCTCGGTGGCTGGCGCGGCCGCATCGCCTTCCAGGCGTTGCGCGGCACGTTGCCAGGCGGCGTCGAGCTGCGTCCCATCGGCGGGACGATCCGGAGCGACGGCCAGTCGCTCGCGCTCGATGCGCTCAAGGGCGGCGTCGGCGGCGGCGAGCTGTCGGCGAGCTTTGACGCGCGCAACGGCGCGAGTGGCGTTGCGCTGAACGCACGTATCGAGCTCAGCAATGTCGATGCGACCACGCTGCGCTACCGTGATCTTGCTTTGCCCAAGGGACGCGCCTCGGTGCAGATGGCACTGACCAGCCAGGGCCGCAGCGTCGCGGCGTTGACCGGCGCGCTCGCCGGCAACGGCACGGTGACGCTGGACTCTGCGGAAATCAGCGGCCTCAACCCGCGTGCGTTCGAGATCGCCATCCGCGCCAGCGACGGCGGTCAGGTCGCCGACGACAACAGGCTGCGGCAGCTGGTCGAACCCGCGCTGGCGGCGGGTCCCATTGCGGTCGCCTCGGCGCAGATCCCGTTCACGATCCGCGACGGACGGCTGCGCGTTGGTGCCACGCCGCTTGAAGCGAAGAACGCCCGCGCCATTGTCTCCGGCGGTTACGACATTCCCGCCGACCAGGCCGACATCCGCGCCAGCCTGACGCCGATCATGACCGGGCTCTCCGGCGCCCCGCCGGAGATCCAGTTGTTCGCGGCGGGCCCCCCCGACAAGCTCAACCGCACCGTCGATCTTGCGCCGCTGTCTTCGTGGCTCGCGGTGCGCACGATCGATCGCGAGACGCGCCGGCTCGATGCCATCGAGCGCGGCGAGCCGCCGCCGGCGACCGCGGCGCTACCGACGTTGGTGTCTCCGGATGCGGCGCCCGAGCAGGTGCCGGCCAACGTGCCGCTGCCGGGCCAGGATCCACGCCGCGCGCCGCCAAGGCCGAAAGCCGCGCCGACGCCGAAAGCGCCGCTGGCCGCGCCCGCAGCTCCAAGCCCGCCGCTCGCAAGTCAGCAGGTCGCGCCATTGCCGCCGCCGATCGAGGTGAGACCGGCGCCGGGCCCCGCGCCCGCAAAGCCCAAGCCGAAGCCGCCGCTGGTGCTGACGCCGTCGAACCCGTAAGCGCGAGTTTGTTTGGAGAGATCGGGCCGCGGGCCCTCTTAACCTCTCCCGCTTGCGGGATAGGTCGGCGCGAAGCGCCGGGTGAGGGTTCTTTCCATTAAGGGAGTCGCTCTGCGGAGACACCCTCTCCCCAGCCCTCTCCCGCAAGCGGGAGAGGGAGCGCACCTTCTCCCTTGCCCGCCGGTTAACCCATTCCATCGCATTTGAATGAATTCTCGTCGGCAAAACTGATCTGCCGACTTTACCGGATTCTCGCGTTTGTTCCCTAGTGTCGGGTGTCAGAGGAATTCGGCGTCGCGCCAGCACAGGCGGGATGGCTCGCCAAAGAACGACCAAGAACTGGGGTGATCGACATGAACGGGGCGAAAACGCTTCTACAGGATCTGGACGACGCGATCGCGCGCGGCACCGACGAAAGCCGGGCACGCGCGCTGTGGCATGCGACCGACATCCTGATCACCGGCCGCTACAGCGACGACGAGATCAGCATGTTCGGCGAGGTCATCGGCCGGCTTGCCGACGAGATCGAGGTTGCCGCGCGGACGCAGCTCTCCGAATTGATGGCGGCCTGCGATCACGCTCCGCTCAATGTCATCGAAAAGCTCGCTCTCGACGACGAGATCGCGGTCGCCGGTCCCGTGCTGCGCGACTCCACCCGTCTCGACGAGAAGATGCTGGTCGAGAGCGCCCTGACCAAGAGCCAGTCGCATCTGCTCGCGATTGCCCAGCGTAAATCCATCGGCGAGGCCGTGACCGACGTGCTGGTCAAGCGCGGCGACCAGGAGGTCGTGACGTCGGTCGCCAGGAACGAGGGCGCGCGCTTCTCCGGCTCGGGCCTGCTGCACATGGTCCGCCGCGCCGAGGGCGATTCGATTCTTGCCGAGCAGCTTGGCCTGCGCAAAGACGTGCCGCGCCACATCTTCCAGCAGCTCATCTCGAAAGCGTCGGAAGACGTCCGCCGCCGGCTCGAGAGCGAGCGCCCCGAGATGATGGCGCAGATCCAGAGCTCGGTGACAGAGGTCACCGGCGATCTGCAATCCAAGTTCGGCCCGTCCTCGCGCAGCTACTTCGTCGCCAAGCGCGTGGTGACGACGCAGTACCGCCAGGGCAACCTCAACCAGGACTCGATCTCGAACTATGCGCGCCAGCACCGCTTCGACGAGGTGCAGATCGGCCTGTCGCTGCTATCGGCGCTGCCGGTCGACGTGATCGAGCGCGCGCTGATGGACCGCAACCGCGAGATGATCCTGGTGCTGTGCAAGGCGCTCAACTTCTCCTGGGACACGACGATGTCGCTGCTGTTCCTCGGCGCCAAGGATCATCTGATCACCGCGCGCGAGCTCCAGGACAACGAGCGCGAGTTCAGCCGGCTCAAGATCGAGACCTCGCGCAGCATCCTGAAGTTCTACCAGTCGCGCAAGACCGGCGCGGGTGCCGATGCGGGCCGTCAGCCCGAACTCCAGGTCCACTGAGCAAGTCCACTAGGCAAGGTCCACTGAGCATCACCCGGGAATTGGCAGGGGAGTATTTGCAAATGTTGCCTCAATTCGGCACCGCCGTCCGCAAGAAGAACCTCAACAATGCCTTCGGCGCCGATGCCGGCGGCGGAGCTCCGGACAAGGCCTCGGTCGACGCCGCCTGGCTCGTGCTGGAAGCCGCCAACGATCTCGGCGATCACGCCGCGATCGAAGCCTGCCGCCGCGTCATCGACGCCGAGCTGAACGGCGCGGTCGCCGGCAGCTCGGATATCGATCTGGTGCTGGGGTATTTCAGGTAGGATTCCATCCGCGTTACACAACGGCTTCCACCGTCATTGCGAGGAGCTCGCGACAAAATTGCGAAGCAATTTTGCGCCGATGCGACGAAGCAATCCCGAATCTTTCCGCGGAGACAGCCTGGATTGCTCCCGCCTTCGCCAAAGCTTCGGCGGGACAAGTCACTGCGCTCGCAATGACGGCGCAGGACGCACCTCGTTACTTTTCAGCCGCGATATTGTTCGTCGCTGACTTTCTCCAGCCAGTCGACCGTCTTGCCGTCCAGCTGCTCCTGTATGGCGGTGTGCGTCATCGCCGTCGTGGCGCTCGCGCCGTGCCAGTGCTTCTCGCCCGCGAAAACCAGACCACGTCGCCGGGCCGTAGTTCCTCGATCGGGCCGCCCCATGTCTGTGCGCGACCCGCCCCCGCTGTCACAATCAGCGTCTGGCCCAGCGGATGGGTGTGCCACGCCGTGCGGGCACCCGGTTCGAAGGTGACGCTGGCGACGTTCGCGTGCGCCGGCGCGACGGCTGTGTGCAGCGGATCGATGCGCACTTGTCCGGTGAACCACGCTTCCGGGCATTTTGGGACGGCTGATCTCCACTACGCTTGATCTGCATCGACTGACTCCCTTGCTTCGACACGCCGGTTTCGCTCATTGTTGCCAATCGCGACGCGGAGACGACGGCGAAGGAGCCTGCTCCCGCGATCACGCGGCGCCGCGAGATCATGCATACGACCTCAGACGGTGATCATCGTCTTGATCGCGCGTCGCTCGTCCATGGCGCGGTAGCCCTCGGCCACGTCGGCCAGCGGCAGCTTGAGATCGAAGACCTTTCCGGGCTTGATCTTGCCGGCGAGGACGCGGTCGATCAGGTCCGGCAGGAAGCGCCGGACGGGGGCCGGTCCGCCGAGCATGCGGCGTTGCGCGAAGAACATCGCCTGGCCGTCGAAGGTCACGCCGTGGGGCACGCCGACATAGCCGATCGAGCCGCCGGGCCGCGTGCACTCGATGGCCTGCGTCATCGACTCCTGCATGCCGACACACTCCAGAACGGAATCGGCGCCGACGCCGCGCGTCAGCTCCTTGATGCGGGCAATGCCCGCTTCGCCGCGCTCCGCCACGATGTCGGTCGCCCCGAACTCGATGGCGAGCCGTTGCCGGGTCTCGTGGCGGCTCATGGCGATGATCCGCTCGGCCCCCATCGCTTTGGCCGACAGCACGCCCATCAGCCCGACGGCGCCGTCGCCGACCACGACGACGGTCGATCCCTCACGGACGTTCGCGGCGTCGGCGGCGTACCATCCCGTGCCCAGCACGTCGGAGGTCGCGAGCAGATCGGGGATGAGATCGGGCGAAGGCAGCTCCGCGGTCGCAACCAGCGTGCCGTCGGCGAGCGGCACCCGCGCGTACGGCGCCTGTGCGCCGGACATGAACTCGCGCTGGACGCATGAGGAATGAAATCCAAACCGGCAATGCGGGCAGGTGTTGTCCGAGATGCAGAACGAGCCGACGACGAACTGTCCGGGCCGCACCGTCGTCACCTCGCGTCCGACCTCCACGACGACGCCGCAATATTCGTGGCCCATATGGGCGCGGCCGTCGATCGGCTGCAGACCCCGGTAGGGCCAGAGATCCGAGCCGCAGATGCAGGTGGCCGACAGCTTGATGATGGCATCGGTGGGTTTGAGGATCCTGGGGTCGTCGACCTGTTCGCACCGGACATCACCGGGACCGTACATGAGTGTTGCCAGCATTGCTGAACCTCCAAATTTGAACGTCAGGTGAGAAGCTCTATGCGAAGAGGGTATTTCCCTCTCGCGAGCAGGGGCTGAATGCCATCCTCGAGTCGGCCGAGACGGATCAGCCCTTTCGAGTAGCGATAGCTGTCATGGAAGAAGACGAGATTGCCCCAGGGCGCGTAGTAACAGAGATCGCCTGGCGCCTCGTCCGCGAACGGGCTGCCGCCGTCCTCGGTCAGCTTGCGCGGCAGATAGGCAATCTTCTCGTTGGTCGAATAGTCCTCGATCGCCAGGTCGAGCGGCAGGCGCGAGACGAATTCGCGTGCTGACGGGCCGTCGAAGAGGACCACCGTAAAGCTGTGACGATCGAAGGCGCATCGTATCCGCATGGTCGCGGCTCCCGTGTGCCAGGAAGCGTTCGTCGCGGTCAGGCCGGCCACCGGCCTGGAAACGGCGGCGATGGCCAGGAGACCTCCAAGAACGGACCGGCGCACCGGGCGATGTCTGGGCATGGTGCGTTCCTGTAGTCGGGCCAGGACGGCGCGGGGCACAGCGAAGACCACCCGCACCGCTGGAGATAGCCGATAGCGAGCAATCGGATTAGATGGAGTAATCCGCTTGCATTAATCGATGGGCGGCATAAATGGGGACGGTCGGCGGCGGAAAACGATGGCCAAGCAAGACTTCAACGACCTTCTTTGGTTCCTCACGGTCGCCAAGGAGCGCAGCTTCACCAAGGCGGCCGCGAAGCTCGGCATTGGCCAATCGACCTTGAGTCACACCATCAAGCGGCTGGAAGACCAGATGGGCATCCGGCTGCTGACGCGCACGACACGCAGCGTCGGTCTCACCGAAGCCGGCGAACGGTTGAGGCTGTCGATGGCTCCGCGCATCGCCGAGATCGAGGCCGAGATTGCCGACCTGATGGCGTTCCGCGACAAGCCCTCGGGGCGGATCCGGATGACGGTGTCGGAGCACGCGCTCCAGAGCGTGGTGTGGCCCAAGCTGCAGCCGATCCTGAAGGACTATCCCGACATCAAGCTCGAGCTCAGTCTCGACAACGGATTTCGCAACATTGTCGAGGACGGATTCGACGCCGGCGTCCGTCTCGGAGAAAGCGTCGAAAAGGACATGGTCGCCGTGCGGATCGGACCGGATTGGCGGCTGGTGGCCGTGGGCTCACCCGGCTACTTCGCCGAACACGGCGTGCCGGAGCACCCCCACGACCTCGTGCGGCACAATTGCATCAACCTGCGGCTGGAAAGGGCAGGTGGGCTTTACGCGTGGGAGTTCGCGAAGGACGGCCAGGAACTTCGCGTTCGAGTGGATGGGCAATTGACGTTCAACACCTCCTACGCCCAGGCCGATGCCGCGCTGAAAGGATACGGCATCGCCTATGTGCCGGAGAATGTCGTGCAACGGCACATCATGTCGGGGGACCTCGCGCTGGTCCTGGACAAGTGGTCGCCGGTGTTCGACGGATACCACATCTACTATCCGAGCCGCCGCCAGAACTCGCCCGCCTTCAAGGTCATCGTCGACGCGCTGCGCCATCGCGGCGAGTGAGAAAGTGGCGGGGCGGCCGACATGCAAAAGGCCTCGCCGAAGCGAGGCCTCCTTGTTCGATGGTGCTGGCTCGCACTAATCGTCCCAATGATGATAACGACGGATCACGACGCCGCGGTCGTAATCGTGGTCGTGATTGTACCAGCCACGGTGCCAGCCGCGGTCATGCTCGTAAACGCGCGCGCGGGGGCCGTCATAATAGTCCCTGTCGCCGCCGACATAGATGCCGACGCCGGCCGCATTGGCGATGGTCGGGGCACCGATTGCAAGCGTCGCTACCGCTGCAAGAGCGTAAGTCAGCTTCTTCATCTGTTCCTCCTGTTCGCGTCGTCGGGGGTCAACGACTGCCGTCACCACCTGTTGCAGGAACGGGCAAGAAACTTTCTTGAATGACTGTTCAGGTCGGTTGCATTCAGGAACATCATCGAAGCAGCCAGATGGAACTGCGTCAGGCGAGTCGCTCTGTTCCAAGTGGTCCCATGACACGAGGCTTTGAACGGGGCTGTCGCATATGAGGCAGAATGCTGTGAGAGCGGTTCAGCCTTCAACCTTGTCGCTTCAGGCATTCCATTGTCGTTCACCGCGATCTGGCGCGACGGCTGCAACTCTCGAACGAGACAGGTGCTCCATGGATGAACGTACCGACGGTCAGGCGAGCGCTCAACAAGCAGGGTTTGCCGGTATTACGCGCAAGGTTCTCGAACGTCTGCCATTGCCGGGCAATCAACAGGAACTCATGGTCGTCGAGGTCACCTATCCGCCGGGTGGCGTCGCGCCGCTTCACCGGCATCCCGTTGCGGGCGCGATCTACATCGTCGAAGGTGTCGCCGAGTCCGCTTATGGCGGCGACGAACCGCGACAGTACCGGGCGGGCGAGACGTTGCAGGATCGGGCGGATCTTCCACACACCCTGTTTCGCAATTGTGATCCGGAACGTCCGCTCCGTTTCCTGACCATCTACGTGCTCGAACCCGGACGCTCCTACACGCTGGAGCCGTGAGGTTGCTGCGGGACCTGATGGATTGCGCGTGGCTGCTGCACGCCGCGATGGCATTTGCGGCTTTTGCCGGAAGAGGGCAGTGGTGATAGTTCGGTGTTGCGGCAGGGAAACCATGGGAGCGCGTCGTTGACGAGGCAAAATATCTCATCGGGGTACGCGTTCGAAGACGCTTATGGCTACTCCCGCGCCGTGCGCGTCGGAAACCAGGTCTTTGTCTCCGGCACGACGGCTCGCCCGCCGCACCTCGACGGCGACGCCTACCTGCAAGCCAGGGCGATACTCGCATTGATCGCCGACGCATTGGCCGAGGCTGGCGCCGATATGCGGCATGTCGTCCGTACCGTGGTGTACGTGATCGATATGGCGGACACCGAGCATGTGGCGCGCGCCCACTCTGAAGCCTTCGATGCGGTGCGCCCGGCCAGCACGCTCGTCCAGGTCAGCGCCCTGACGCCGACATCGGCCCGTGTCGAGATTGAAGTGGTGGCAATCATCTCGGCCTGACGGGCCTCGAGCCGCTTGGGCGCTGCGATCCGTCGCGGAGCGCTGCTGGTAGCTTCTCGGAATTGCCTTCGATCATGGCGCCGACACACGCCGTTGCACGCACCTGTGATCAGTGGAACTCCGGATGCAGGTAACGGCGGAAGGATCTCTTCGTACAGCTTTGAGCGAACATATTTTCTTCGCACGCTGATGGATGCGCATTCCGGGGAGAGATCGTCACATGAAGGAATTCAACGTTGCCGAGAATGGTGGAGGTTCGTATCGTCCGCTCGCCATTCTCCGCTGGGTCATGGTGGTCATATTCGTGTCCTTCGGAATGCAGAAATTCACATTGCAATCCGCGCAGGGCATCGCGCAGTTCATCACCAACAGTCCGTTCATCTCCTGGCTGTCGATCTTCGGCCTGAGGGGAGAGGCCTATGTTCTCGGTGTTGCCGAATTCGTGATTGCCGCGCTGCTGGCGGCAGGTAGCTTCAGCCCGGTCTTGTCCGCCGTCGGCTCATTCATGGGCGTGGTGACCTTCGCGATCACATGGTCGTTCTTCTTCACGACGCCGGGCGTCGTCACATGGAGCCTGTCATCCGATCCCATGGCGTGGAATCTGACCGGCGAGTTCCTGTTCAAGGACATCGTCTTGCTGTGCGTCTGCGCCGTTCTGTTTCTGGCCTCATTGCCGCGATCGGCCATTCGGCTGCGCACCGGCTGAGCGTTGGGGCGTCGCTCACCGCCGGATGCGGTAGATCACGACGTCCTCGCCGTGATGCGTCGTGCTCTTTTCCAGAATGTAATTCGATTTCTCGAGCACGCGGCGGGATGCGCGGTGTTTGACGAAGACCAGGCCGATGAGCGACGGCAGCGCGAGTTGCGACAGCCCGATATGCGTCAGCGCCGCGGCGGTCTCGCTCGCAAATCCTTGGCCCCAGAGGTCGCGTTTGAACGTATAGGCAATCTCGATCTCGTCGATACCATCAACGAGGATGTGCCTGATCCCCGCCCGTCCGGCGAATGCTCCGTCTCTCGTTCGCAGCACCCAGAGCCCGAAACCGTGCCGGTCCCAATGGGCCATGTTGACGGCGAGATAAGTCTTCGTCGCCTCCGCCGAACGGACACCGCCGAGATAGCGGGACACGTCGGGATCGAGATGGAGTGTGACGAGGTCGGCGAGATCATCGTCGCGCAGTTTCTCGGCGGTCAGTCTGTTGGTGCGGAAGTGATCCAATGAGGTTAGCGGCGTTCGAAGTGAGCATCGATTGTTGCGCCGACGATGCCGTCCTGCCGACGTCTTACTCAACCTCCCGATCGCCGGTGTGACGCGCGGGGTTTGATCTGCATCAAATACGCGGATGACGATCGCGCCACAACCCGACTTCGAGGCTCACAGGTTGACAGATGCGATGATCCCGACTTGGTACGTCAGCTTTGAAATTCGACAACGTGGCGTTTTGCCGAGGCAGCGCAGTCCGCGCGAGACGCGGACGTTCGCGACCGAGGACGAAGCCAAGTTGTTCGCGCGCGCAAAGCTCGATGAAGGCCTTTCTGTTTTTGCAGGTACGATCAATCCTCACGTTCCGAGGCGGCTCATTCCGGCGCCAGATATCCATGCGTGGCTCAACGATGACGGCGGCTCTCTACCGTCAGAAGCGTCGGGCATCGATTAAGCACGCTACAGTGCATAGAGATGGCGCTTGGGTGTTGCCATTTTGATACGGGCTTCAGGACTCCTGCCCGCGTAAAGTTCCTCACATTCGCGAACCTTATGCACCTGGTCAGCATGGGTGCTCATTTCTGGACGAGACAGCGAATTTGAACGAAAGAGCAAAAAAGGGGACGAGACCATGAGGAAGTTTTCAACTGCTGCGATCGGCTTCGTGGCACTGAGTATGGCGGCTCCGGCCATGGCGGCCGACATGGCCGTCAAGGCGCCGCCGCCGGCACCAGTGGTGGCGGTCTACAACTGGAGCGGATTCTACATCGGGGCCAACGGTGGCTGGGGGCAAAGCCATGGTTGCGTCGACTTCGTAACGCCCGCTGGGACGGTAGCAGGTGGCTGCGCCGATCGCTCCGGTGGTCTTGCGGGTGGACAGATCGGGTACCGCTGGCAAACCAATCAGTTTGTGCTTGGTCTGGAAGCTCAGGGCGATTGGGCCGAGATCAAGAACACGCGCGTCAGCCTGATCGATCCGTTGATCTCGACCACAGGCAAGACCGACGCCATTGGGCTGTTCACAGCCCAGCTCGGTTGGGCATGGAACGCTTCGCTGTTCTACGTGAAGGGCGGCGCTGCCGTGACCCGCAATCGATTCGATATATTCAACAACGTCACCGGCGTCGGACTGGCTTCGGCAGGTCACACGCGCTGGGGCGGCGCCCTGGGTGTCGGCTGGGAATATGGTTTTGCGCCGAACTGGTCGGCCGGTATCGAGTACGACCATCTCTGGATGGGACGCGACAATTTCGGCTTCGCAGGCGTGGTCACGCCCGGCGGGTTGGCGCTCACCGGCAGCGGGATCAGCCAGGATGTGGACATGGTTACGCTTCGGTTGAACTACCGCTTCGGTGGTTTCGGTGCTCCGGTCGCTGCTCGCTTTTGAGTGTGTGTGTCTTCCCGGTGAACTCAGGCCCCGGCATCGACCGGGGCCTTTTCATGGGAAGCCGAAGAAAACGATGGAGGTCCGGCATCAATTCCTGCGATGTCGCAAGGCCAGGCGCGAGTGAATTGTGCGGACTTGTCGAGGATGCGGGCCGCGATCAATCGTTGGCGGACGCTTCCCGATGATGCCATCATGCCGGTGTCTTGCCCGACGGGTCAAGCGAATTCGGATAATTCGTAAGCCATTGATTTCACGACCCCGTCTACTGTGCATGGGGTTGTTTTCGCAGTTTTTGGTTTCGAGAGGGGACTCTATCCCGCCCCCAACGCCACCGCGACGTTGTACGTCACGAGGCTCGCGGCATAGGCCAGCACCAGCATGTAGCTGAAGGTCACCGCCATCCATCGCCAGCTTCCGGTCTCGCGCCGGATCACGGCCAGCGTCGAGGCGCATTGCGGGGCGAAGATGTACCAGGCCAGCATCGACAGCGCGGTGGCGAGCGACCATTTCGTCGCCAGCACCTGGCCGATCTGCTCGGCCGCTTCCTTGCCGCCTTCGATCGCATAGACCGTGCCGAGCGCTGCGACCGCGACCTCGCGCGCCGCCATGCCCGGGATCAGGGCGACCGCGATCTGCCAGTTGAAGCCGACGGGGGCGAGCAGCGGCTCGAGCGCCTTGCCGATGATGGCGGCGAGGCTGAAGTCGATGGCGGGCTCGGTGACGCCCGCCGGCGGCTGCGGGAACGAGGCCAGGAACCAGATCAGCACCATCATCGAGAAGATCGTGGTGCCGGCGCGGTGGAGGAACATCTTGGCCCGCGTGTAGACGCCGATCGCGATCGATTTCAGCCGCGGCATCTTGTAGTCCGGCAGCTCCAGCATGAACGGTGCCGGCGCGTAGTCGCGCAGCATGAAGAACTTGATCAGGAACGAGACGGCAAGCGCGCTGATGATGCCGGCGGCGTAAAGGCCGAACATCACGAGGCCCTGGAGGTTGATGAAGCCCCAGACGTCCTTCGCCGGAATGAAGGCCGAGATGATCAGCGTGTAGACCGGGATGCGCGCCGAGCAGGTCATCAGTGGCGCGATCAGGATCGTGGTCAGCCGGTCGCGCTTGTTGTCGATCACGCGCGTCGCCATGATGCCGGGAATGGCGCAGGCAAAGCTCGACAGCAGCGGGATGAAGGCGCGGCCGTGCAGGCCGGCGCCGCCCATGATGCGGTCCATCAGGAACGCGGCGCGCGCCATGTAGCCGAAATCTTCCAGCAGCAGGATGAACAGAAAGATGATGATGATCTGCGGCAGGAACACGATCACGCTGCCGACGCCTGAGATCACGCCGTTCTGGAGGAAGCTCTGGAGCAGGCCGGCGGGCAGGGTGGTGTGCACGAACTCGCCGAGCGCGTCGAAGCCGGAATTGAGCAGCTCCATCAGCGGCTGCGCCCAGGCGAACACCGCCTGGAACATCACGAACAGGATCAGCGCCAGCACGATGAGGCCGCCGACGGGATGCAGCACCACCGCGTCGATCCGCGCGGTCCAGGTGTCAGGCCGGCTCGGCAGGCTGACGCAGTCGGCGATGATGCGGTCGGCCTCGCGCTGGGTGGAGCGCAATTCGCCGACGCTGAGCGCGCGCCAGGTGTTCTCCGCAGGCTCGGTGGCGAGCCTGGCCGAGATCTCGTCGGTCAGCGTCAACAGATCGGCCGTGCCGCCCTTGCGCACCGCGATCGAGGTGACCACGGGCACGCCGAGCTCCTTGGCGAGCCGCTCGACGTCGACCGTGATGCCGCGGCGCGCGGCGATGTCGAACATGTTGAGCACGAGGATCATCGGCCGGCCGGTGCGCTTGAGCTCCAGCAGCAGGCGGATGGTCAAGCGCAGATTGGTGGAATCGGCCACGCACAGCACGAGGTCGGGCACGGTCTCGCCGGAGGCCTTGCCGAGCACGAAGTCGCGGGTGATCTCCTCGTCCGGGCTGCGGCCGCGCAGCGAATAGGTGCCGGGCAGGTCGACCACCGAGACCTGGCGTCCCTGGGGCGTGACGAAGAAGCCTTCCTTGCGCTCGACGGTGACGCCCGGATAGTTCGCGACCTTCTGCCGGCTGCCGGTCAGGGCATTGAACAGCGAGGTCTTGCCGCTGTTTGGCGTGCCGACCAGGGCGAGATGCAGGAGGGGTGCTTCCATGATTTTCAACGATCTGGGATCAAAGGCCTGAGGTCAGGGGGCGGCCGCCTCAGGCGACGATGATGGCCATGGCTTCGCGCCGACGGACCGCGATCGTGATGCTGTCGACCCGCACGGCGATGGGATCGCGCCCGACCAGCCCCTCATGCAGGACCTCGACCCGGGCCCCCTCGACGAAGCCGAGTTCGATCAGCCGGCTCTCGAGCTCGATGTCCGAGAGCGCCGAACCGGTGTCCCTGGCGGACAGGTGCTGGATGACGCCGGTGTAGCCGCGCAGGGCCAGACCCAGCGGCATGTGAGGGCGCGTATCATTGGTGTCGGTCATGCCCTGTATTTTCAACGCAGGGCATTGAGGTCAAGCGCGCTTGCTCGCCGGAAGCTGCACCTTAGAGTGATTTTAAAGTGCGAACGCCCCGACGCGCCGAAAAAACGCCTTGCCGGCTATTGGGCCGGGACCTTGTCCGGCTGGACGGCCATGGCGCGGCTCTTGAAGTAGTCGAGCACGAACAGGCGGATCGCCGAGGACAGATTGCCCTGCTGGCGGTTGCCGTCGATCTCGCCGACGAGCTCGGACAGCGTCATGTTGCGCAGGCCCGAAATCTCCTTCATGCCGTTCCAGAACGCCTCTTCCAGGCTGACGCTGGTCTTGTGACCGGCGACGACGATCGATCGTTTCACGACGGGCGACTTCATGGCTGCTCCTCGCGATCGATCTGATGCTTGTCCAGGTGCTCCTTCGCCCTGTCCGCGCGCGTCTCCTCCGCCGACCGCTCCGCCTTCGTGCGGCCGAACTTCGCTCGATTGGCGTCCGCCTGCTTCGCCGAGGCTTCCCGCTCGGCGCGCTTCCGGAAACGATTCAGGTTGATGACGTTCCCCATGCCGCGTCTCCATCATCCGATCCTCTTCAGGCAGGATGAAACATTCAGAAACAGGGGGCCGCGTCGCGCCCCACAAGACTTGATTGTCATTTGCTCGTCCTCGTCAATCGGCCCCTTGGGCCATCAAACGATGAATTTCGCCCCGCCAAGGGCAGAATAGCTGCGTAGCACGCCGTCTTTCCGGAACATTGACGGTAATCAAATCCTGTCCTTTAAGCCTTACAATTATGAGCTTTTTGGCTCCGTATCATTACGGATGACTATCGGAATTAGGAATTACCCCGGTTTCGTCATCTTCTCCGGCTGCACCAAACGGTCGAACTCGTCCGCTGTGACGAAGCCGAGCCGCAGCGCCTCCTCCTTCAGCGTGGTGCCGTTGACATGCGCCGTCTTGGCCACCTTGGCGGCGTTGTCGTAGCCGATCTTCGGCGCGAGCGCGGTCACCAGCATCAGCGAGCGCTGCATCAGCTCACTTATGCGCTTTTCGTCCGCGCGGATGCCGCTGACGCAATGTTCGGTGAAGGAGCGCGCGGCATCGGCCATCAGCCGGATCGAGTGCAGCATGTTGTAGGCCAGCACGGGCTTGTAGACGTTGAGCTCGAAATGGCCCTGGCTGCCGGCGACCGTGATCGCGGTGTGATTGCCGAACACCTGGCAGCACACCATGGTCATCGCCTCGCATTGCGTCGGATTGACCTTGCCCGGCATGATCGACGAGCCCGGTTCGTTCTCCGGCAGGATCAGCTCGCCGAGCCCTGAGCGCGGACCCGATCCGAGCAGGCGGATGTCGTTGGCGATCTTGAACAGGCCTGTCGCGACCGAATTGATGGCGCCGTGCGCCAGCACATAGGCATCGTTCGAGGCCAGCGCCTCGAATTTGTTGGCGGCGCTGGTGAAGGGCAGTTTGGTGATTCCGGCAACGTGCTTTGCGAACAGTCTTGCAAAGCGAGGCTTCGCGTTGAGGCCGGTGCCGACGGCGGTGCCGCCCTGCGCCAGCGGATAGAGCTCCTTCACCGCGACCTTCAGTCGCGCGATCCCGCTTTCGACCTGCGCGGCATAGCCGGAGAATTCCTGGCCGAGCGTCAGCGGCGTCGCGTCCTGGGTGTGGGTGCGGCCGATCTTGACGATCTTGGCGAACTCCTTCTCCTTCTTGCGCAGCGCACGGAGCAGTTCGCCAAGGGCAGGAACGAGATCGGCGGTGATGCGGCTCGCCGCCGCGATATGCATTGCGGTGGGAAAAGAGTCGTTCGACGACTGGCTCATGTTGACGTGATCGTTCGGATGCACCGGCTTCTTGGCGCCGAGCTCGCCGCCGAGCAGCTCATTGGCGCGGTTGGCGATCACCTCGTTGAGGTTCATGTTGGTCTGCGTGCCCGAGCCGGTCTGCCACACGACGAGCGGGAAATGATCGTCGAGGCTGCCGTCGATCACCTCGCGCGCGGCGCGGATGATGGCACTGGCGCGGCGCTGGTCGAGCAGGCCGAGCTCGCGGTTGGACTGCGCCGCGGCGAGCTTGACGATGCCGAGCGCATGCACGAGCGCGATCGGCATGCGATCCGTGCCGATGCGGAAATTCTGCCGCGAACGTTCGGTCTGCGCGCCCCAATAGCGATCGGAGGGGACCTCGATGGGACCGAAACTGTCGGTCTCGGTGCGGGTCGCGGGGCGAGCGGTCTTCGTGCGTGCAGATTTGGCCATGAGCACATCCATTCCGCCGCGCGAAATGCCGCGCGGCCTCTTCATGTGCTCCTCTATATAGGCAGTTTGGCCGGACGCGACGGTCTCGCGCGGTAGCCTAGATCATTTCTTGCGGAAACGATCGAGCCGCACGACTTCGGCGCCGCCCTGGCTCGGCGGGGTCGGCTCTTCCGCGGTCTCCGCCTTGTCCGTGGCGGGCGTGGGCACCGACAGGGCCGAAGGGGCAGGGGCCGCGGGCAACGTCTCGGGCGCGACCTCTGCGACATCGGACGTGTCGAACTGGAGGCCGAACTTCACGGACGGATCGAGGAAGCTCTTGATGGCGCTGAACGGCACCACCAGCCGCTCCGGAATGCCGCCGAACGACAGGCCGACCTCGAAGCGGTCCTCGAGCACGGTCAGATCCCAGAACTGATGCTGCAGGATGATCGTCATCTCTTCCGGATATTGCGCCAGGAGCCGCGACGACAGCTTCACGCCCTCGGCCTTCGACACGAAGGTGATGAAGAAATGATGCTCGCCCGGCAGTCCATGCGACGCGGCGTCGGTCAGCACCTTCCGCAGCACGCCGCGCAGCGCGTCGCGGGCCAGCACATCGTATCGGATATGATCGGTCGCCATGGTCGTCCTGTTGCATTCCAGGAGTTGGGCCCTGCCGGCCCGACTCGCCAAGCCGCAATAGTACCGCGCCTGACGGGTCAGCAGGAGTCCCCGTGGGGGAGGAAATCGAAGGTAAGTGGAGGCTTCTGTTGCCAGGTGCCTCCGAACCCCGCCTAACGGAGCTTAACCCGTTAGGACTTTAAGATGGTCTTTCAAACTGCGTTACGCAGCCTGAGCAACCGGAGCAAAGTTGTCGTTGGCAACTATTGCAGTAGCCCGATAACGGCGGAACAATACCGGGAAAAAGCACGCCCTTTACGCCCTCGTCGATCCTATTTCGCCCCCGCCAAAACCCGCTTCTAGGGCCTGCCCGCTGGTGGGCTTTGGTGGAGGCGCCGGGTACCGCCCCCGGGTCCGAATGGTTTATTACGACGACCGTTTATTTCCATAGCCGGCGAACCGGCACCCCCAATATAGGGGGCAAAGGTTTAGAAAGACAGGGGTTTGGCGCGGCATGGCGCGGTTCCCTTTGGATAGGTTCCGGATAGCCTTGGCCTCGCGCCGGCCCTCGTTCTAAGCTCCTGACATGTCCCCGGATTCAGCACCGGCCGCCCAAGAGCCGGATCGTGCCGCGACCAGCGGCCCTCCGCCCAGCCTGACCGCGCTGTTTGTGGCCTTCGCCCGGATGTCCCTGGCTGGTTTCGGCGGAGTTCTGGTGTTCGCCCGGCGGGCGATCGTCGAGCAGCACCGCTGGATGACGGCGGACGAGTTCAACGAAACCTTCGCGCTCTGCCATTTCCTGCCCGGGCCCAACATCGTCAATCTGTCGATGGTCTTCGGCGC
This sequence comes from Bradyrhizobium sp. B039, assembly GCF_038965675.1. Classification (NCBI taxonomy): domain Bacteria; kingdom Pseudomonadati; phylum Pseudomonadota; class Alphaproteobacteria; order Hyphomicrobiales; family Nitrobacteraceae; genus Bradyrhizobium; species Bradyrhizobium sp. B039. Next base: position 6,773,118 of record NZ_CP152416.1, on the reverse strand, counting down.
GCGGCTGCGCGGGATCGCGGGCGGCGTTGCCGCCTTTGCCGGGCTGCTGCTGCCGCCGACGCTGATCATGACCGTGCTTGCGATCATCTACGCCCGGTTCGGCGATGTGGAGGTGCTGCGCCGCATCCTCGCGGGCATCTCCTGCGCGGCGGTCGGCCTCCTGATCGCGGTCGTCTTCCGCATGATGACGCCGTTGCTCAAGCGGATGGACGCGGTTGCGCTCATCCTGATGCTCGGCGTGTTCCTCGCCATCGGCGTGCTCCGCCTGCCGCTCCAGGCGGTGCTGCTGGTCGCGATCCCGGTGAGTGTCGGCGCCACCTTCCTCCTGCGGCGGAAGGTAGCAGCGTGAACGCCGAGAACCCGATCTGGGCGCTGATCTCCACCTTCGCTCTGATGTCGCTGTTCGCGGTCGGCGGCGCCGCGGCCGCGGTGCCCGAGATGCACCGTATCGCGGTCGATGTGCATCACTGGATGACCGACAAGCAGTTCACTGATGCCTATGCGATCGCGCAGCTCTCGCCAGGTCCGAACGTGCTTATCGTGACGTTAATCGGCTATGCCGTCGCCGGCATCCCCGGCGCGCTGGCAGCGACGCTGGCCATGTGCCTGCCGACCGCGCTGGTTGCCTACTATGTTAGCCGGCTCTTGAACCGGCCGAGCCAATCGCGCTGGCCCGGCCTGATCCAGGCTGCATTGGTTCCGCTCTCGATCGGATTGATGGCGGCGAGTGCCCTGATCCTGGCCAACGCGACCGATCGCACGATTGCTGCGGTGCTTCTGACCGCGATGGTTGCGGTGCTCGCAGCGGTCTCGCGCATCAATCCACTATGGCTCCTGCTCGCCGGGGGCTTGTTGGGTTTTGCTGGCATTGTGTAATGAAAATCGCTAGGCAGTGATCCGGGCGAGGGATCCATTTCCAGCCGATTAGAACAACACTGCGCGTGACTTACGGGTCGCGGAGGAGACATGCATGGCCGATACGATGGGCCACTCAGCGACAGCCACCCGAAACACCTCGGTGGCGATCGGTTTTTGTCTGCTGGCCGTTGCGCCGCAGATATTCGAATTCATCTGGTCGATCGGGACGATCTTTGGCTGGGGCGCGGGACGCGGCCCGGCCACCGTTCTCATCAGCCATGCCACCGCGCTGGTCGCGGGCGCTCCCGCGGCACTGATCGGATCGGTCGGCGGTGAGACCAAGAAGGCGTCATCCGACGTGCTGCTGGCGCTGATCTATTCCTATCCGGTCTTAGCGGTGGCGATCGTCACGCTGTTCATGACCATCCGGTCGGCCCAGGATTATGTCGGCGGCGTCATCCTGATGGCACTCGCGCTGTTCGCGCTGTGGGCCTCGAGCGATTTGCAGGGCATGCGCGGCTTCTCCTTCGGTGCGGGCACCGCGCCGCGCATGTTCGGCGGGCTGCTGGTCGCCTTGTCCGCCGGCATTGCCTTGACCGGCCTTCTGACCGATGGGCCGGCGATGGCCCATTACTCCTGGCGCGGGCCGCTGTTCGTGATGGTCTCGATCGTGTTCTTCGCGCTCGCGATCCGGCCGCTGGGCCTCGTGGTCTCCGCCTTCGCGAGCTTCATGATCGCGGCGATGGGCTCGCATGAGACGCGCTGGCTGGAGGCTGCCATCGTCGGCGCCTGCCTGACGCTCGGCTGCGCGCTGCTCTTCCCTTACGTGCTCGGGCTACCGATGCCGATGTTTCCGCGTTTCCTGATCCAGTGAGGGCGTGATGGATATTTTTGCCAACCTCGCCCACGGCTTCGCCGTCGCGCTCTCTCCGATCAACCTCCTGATGTGCCTGATCGGCGCCCTCGTCGGCACGCTGGTCGGCGTTCTCCCGGGCATCGGCACCATCGCGACCGTGGCGATGCTGCTGCCGATCACCTTCGGACTGCCGCCGGTCGGCGCGCTGATCATGCTCGCCGGCATCTATTACGGCGCGCAATATGGCGGCTCGACCACGTCGATCCTGGTCAACATACCCGGCGAGGCGACATCGGTCGTCACCGCCATCGACGGTCACCAGATGGCCAAGCAGGGCCGTGCCGGCCCGGCGCTGGCGATCGCGGCAATCGGCTCGTTCTTCGCCGGCTGCGTCGCGACCGTGCTCATCGCCGTGCTCGGCGCGCCGCTGACCAAGCTCGCGCTGGCGTTCGGCCCGGCCGAGTATTTCTCGCTGATGGTGCTCGGCCTGATCTTCGCGGTCGTGCTGGCCAAGGGCTCGGTGCTGAAGGCGATCGCGATGATCGTGCTCGGCCTGCTCATGTCGATGGTCGGCTCGGACATCGAGACCGGCGCCTCGCGCATGGCCTTCAACATTCCGGAGCTCGCCGACGGCCTCGGCTTTGCGACGGTGGCGATGGGCGTGTTCGGCTTTGCCGAGATCATCCGCAACCTCGACGCCGGCGCCGAGATGAACCGCGACCTCGTGCAGCAGAAGATCACCGGCCTGATGCCGACCAGGAAGGACCTGCGCGACTCCGCGCCTGCCATCCTGCGCGGCACCGTGCTCGGCTCGATCCTCGGCATCCTGCCGGGCGGCGGCGCCGTGATCGCGTCCTTTGCGGCCTATACGCTCGAGAAGAAGATCGCCAAGAACCCGTCGCGGTTCGGCCGCGGTGCGATCGAGGGCGTGGCGGCGCCGGAGAGCGCCAACAACGCGGCGGCGCAGACCTCCTTCATCCCGCTGCTCACCCTCGGCATCCCGCCGAACGCGGTGATGGCGCTGATGGTGGGCGCGATGACCATCCATGGCATCGTGCCGGGCCCGCAGGTGATGCAGAAGCAGCCGGATCTCGTCTGGGGCATGATCGCCTCGATGTGGATCGGCAACCTGATGCTGATCATCATCAACCTGCCGCTGGTCGGAATCTGGGTCCGCCTGCTGCGCGTGCCTTACCGGCTGATGTTCCCCTCGATCGTGATCTTCTGCGCGATCGGCATCTACTCGGTGAACAACGCACCGGTCGACGTCATCCTCGCCGGCGTGTTCGGTCTCGTCGGCTACTGGCTGATCAAGCACGATTTCGAGCCGGCACCGCTACTGCTCGGCATGGTGCTCGGACCGCTGATGGAAGAGAACCTGCGCCGCGCACTGCTGATCTCGCGCGGCGACTGGAGCGTGTTCCTGACGCGTCCGTTGTCGGCGGTGTTGCTGGCGATCGCGGCGAGCCTGTTGATCCTCACGGTGCTGCCCGCGCTGCGCGCCAAGCGCGACGAGGTGTTCACCGAATCCGAGAACTGATCGCGTCGGCGCGGCGCCCTGCGTCCGCGCGCCGCATTCGGAAGTCGAATCGACTTGTGTGATGTCTTCGTGAAATGAAAATGCCGGCCCTTGTGGCCGGCATTTTTGTTTGTGTCCCAAGGAATCGACAAGGGGATCGGCATGACCTTTATTCGCGCGCTCGCGGGCGCATGTGCCGCGGCGGCCGCATCGCTGTGCGCGTTTGTCGCACAGTCTCAGGCGCAGACCTATCCGACGCGCGGCATCACCATGATCGTGCCGTTCGCGGCCGGCGGCCCGACCGACGTGATCTCGCGTATCGTCACCGCGCACATGGCGCAGACGCTGGGGCAGAGCATCGTCATCGAGAACGTGGTCGGCGCCGGCGGCACCACCGCGACCGCGCGGGCCGCGCGCGCGGCCAATGACGGCTATACGCTGATCACGGGGCATATGGGCACGCATGCCGCATCCGTGCCGCTCTATCCGAAACTGGCCTATCATCCGGAGAAGGACTTCGAGCCCATCGCGCTGCTCGCGGGCACGCCGATCCTGATCCTGGCGCGCAAGGATTTTCCGCCGAAGGATCTGAAGGAGTTCGTCTCCTACGTGAAGGCCAATGCCGAGAAGGTGAACGCGGCGCATGCCGGCGTCGGCTCGGTCTCGCACGTGTCCTGCGAGCTCTTGCACTCCATCCTCGACATCAAGCCGGTCGGCGTGCCCTTCAACGGCACCGGCCCCGCGATGAACGCGCTGGTGGCGGGGCAGGTCGACTACATGTGCGACCAGATCGTCAACGCCGTGCCACAGATCAACGCCGGCACCATCAAGGCCTATGCGATCGCAACGGCCGAGCGCAATCCGTCGCTGCCGAACGTGCCGACGACGACGGAAGCCGGCCTGCCTGCGTTCCAGGCCCAGGCATGGAACGCGATGTTCGCACCGAAGGGAACTTCGCCGGCGATCCTGGCGAGCCTGAACGCCGCCGCCGTCAAGGCGCTCGACGACGAGACCGTGAAGAAGCGCCTGCTCGAGCTCGGCAGCGTCATCCCGGGCCCAAAGGACCGGACGCCGGAGGCGCTGGCGACCCTCGTGAAGAACGAGATCGCGAAGTGGACGCCGGTGCTCAAGCCGGCCAGTTAACCAGCACAATCAAGCCGATAGGCGAGGGGCGGGACGCGGGTTCCGCCCCTTGTCGTTTGCACCGGAAACGCTCACTTTTTCCGGGTATAATCGGTGCAGGCAGCGAATCGCCGCTGTCGCAGCGCGGAGGTGGCCGCTAAGTTCGCGGCCTCCCCAAAGGCACACGACACATGCACCAGTATCAGGACCTGCTCGAGCGGATTCTCTCAGACGGCGCCGAGAAGACCGATCGGACCGGCACCGGCACGCTCTCGGTGTTCGGCCATCAGATGCGCTTCAATCTGTCGGCCGGCTTCCCGATGCTGACCACCAAGCGGCTGCCGCTGAAGGCGATCGTGCACGAGCTGTTGTGGTTCCTGAAGGGCGACACCAACATCAAATATCTGCGCGACAACGGCGTCACCATCTGGGACGAGTGGGCGGACGCCAATGGCGATCTCGGCCCGGTCTATGGTCATCAGTGGCGTTCCTGGCCCGCGCCGGACGGACGCAGCATCGACCAGATCGCCAACGTCGTCGATATGATCAAGCGCAACCCGGACTCGCGCCGCCTGATCGTCTCGGCCTGGAATCCGGCCGAGGTCGACAAGATGGCGTTGCCGCCGTGCCATTGCCTGTTCCAGTTCTATGTCGCCAACGGCAAGCTGTCGTGCCAGCTCTATCAGCGCTCGGCCGACGTGTTCCTCGGCGTGCCCTTCAACATCGCCTCCTATGCGCTGCTCACCATGATGGTGGCGCAGGTCACGGGCCTGAAGCCCGGCGACTTCGTGCATTCGTTCGGCGACACACATCTCTATTCCAACCATCTGGAGCAGGCGAAGCTCCAGCTCACGCGCGCACCGCGTGCGTTGCCGGTGATGCGGATCAATCCCGACGTGAAGGACATCTTCTCCTTCCGCTTCGAGGATTTCGAGCTCGTCGGCTACGATCCGCACCCACACATCAAGGCGGAAGTCGCGGTCTGACGCAGATGTCGCTCAACATCCGCCGCGTGCGTCCTGGCGAAGCCGGGCTGGTTCTTGCCTTCATCCGTGAGCTCGCCGAATACGAAAAGCTCTCGCACGAGGTCGAGGCGACCGAGGCTGACATCGCGGACGCGCTGTTCGGCGAGCGACCGCGGCTCTATTGTGCGATCGCCGAGTGGAACGGCGAGGCGGTCGGCTTTGCGGTCTGGTTCGCCAATTTCTCCACCTTCAGCGGCCGTCACGGCATCTATCTCGAAGATCTGTATGTGCGGCCGTCGCATCGGGGCAAAGGCCTCGGCAAGGCGCTGCTGGTCTATCTCGCAAAGGAATGCGTCGAGAACGGCTGGTCGCGTCTGCAATGGGCGGTGCTCGACTGGAACGCGCCGTCGATCGCGTTCTACAAGTCGCTCGGTGCCGTCATGATGGACGACTGGACGCTGTGCCGCGTCACCGGTCCTGCGCTGACGCGGCTTGCGGGGAGCTCTGTCTGATGGAGATCGTCTTCGTCGTGGCGGTCGCGGAGAATGGCGTCATCGGCGCAGGTAACGCGATTCCATGGCGGCAGAAATCCGACATGGCGCGCTTCAAGGCGCTCACGATCGGCAAGCCCGTGATCATGGGCCGCAAGACCTTCGAATCCCTGCCCCGGCCGCTTCCGGGCCGCACCAACATCGTGATCACGCGCGATCCGGCTTATCGCGCCGCCGGTGCCGTCGTCACGACATCAGCCGTGGATGCGGAGGCGATTGCGCGCGGCGATGCCCTGCGGCGTTCGGTCACCGAGATCGCGGTGATCGGCGGCGCCGAGATCTATCGGCAATGGTTCGGTCGTGCCGATCGGCTCGAAATCACCGAAGTGCATGCGCGCCCCGACGGCGACACGCATTTCGGCATCGACAAGGCAGAATGGGAGGAGACGGCGCGCATCCGTCATCCTGCCGGACCGAACGACAGCGCCGATTACTCCTATGTGACATATCGTCGGCGGCCGCGCCATTAACCGCATTCGCCAATGTTAACATTGACTTTTCTGCCCCCGGGCTTAGCTGCAAAGACAGCCCGGGCTGCGTTGTAAGGGACCTGCCTGTCCCCTATAAAGCCGGACCGGACAAAGCGGGCAGGGGCAATTCCACCCTGCCGAGGAGAGCGTCGAATGCCGTGGAAGAATCAGGGCGGTGGCCCATGGGGCTCGGGTCCAAAGGGACCATGGGGCTCAGGCCCGCAACCGGTCGGGCCGAGGCCTCCGGATCTGGAAGACCTTCTGCGGCGCGGCCAGGACCGCCTTCAGCAGATCATGCCGGGTGGCTATTTCTCCGGCGTCGGCATCACGCTGATCATCCTGATCATCATCGCGTTCTGGCTGCTGTCGGGCTTCTTCCGCGTGCAGTCCGAGGAGCGCGGCGTCGTGCTGCGCTTCGGCAAGCATGTCCGCACCGTGGATCCGGGCCTGAACTATCATCTGCCCTATCCGATCGAGACAGTGCTGCTGCCCAAGGCGCTGCGCGTCAACACCATCTCCATCGGCATGACGCTGATCGACGATCCGGCACGGCGCGGCCGCTCCATTCGCGACGTGCCCGAAGAGAGCCTGATGCTCACCGGTGACGAGAACATCGTCGACGTCGACTTCACCGTGCTATGGCGCATCAAGCCCGACACCGGCGGCGTCGGCGACTTCCTCTTCAACATCCAGAACCCCGAAGGCACCGTGAAGGCGGTCGCCGAGAGCGCGATGCGCGAGGTGATCGGCCGCTCGCAGATCCAGCCGATCCTCACCGGCGCGCGCAACGTCACTGAACAGGGCGTGCAGGAACTGATCCAGAAGACTCTGGACAGCTACGGCGCCGGCATTCAGATCAGCCAGGTGCAGATGCAGAAGGTCGATCCGCCGGCGCAAGTGATCGACGCCTTCCGCGACGTGCAGGCGGCACGCGCCAATCTCGAGCAGCTGCAGAACGAAGCACAGACCTACGCCAACCAGGTGGTGCCGCAGGCGCGCGGACGTGCGGCGCAGATCATGCAGGCCGCCGAAGGCTACAAGGAGCAGGCGGTTGCCGAGGCCAAGGGCCAGAGCTCGCGCTTCCTGAAGGTTTACGAGGAATACAAGAAGGCGCCCGAAGTGACGCGTGAACGGATCTATCTGGAGACGATGGAGCGCGTGCTTGGCGGCGCGGACAAGCTCGTCTATGACGGCGGCCCCTCGGGCCAGGGCGTTGTGCCCTATCTGCCGCTGGGCGAATTGACGACGAAGCGGCCGCCCGTCGCCGGTCAGCAATCGAGCGGAGGCAGCCGATGAGGTCTCCGGTCACAGGTATCGTCACCCTCCTCGGGCTCCTGCTCGTCGTGATCGTCGGCTACATGTCGCTATTCACGGTGCAGCAGACCGAGCAGACCATCGTGCTTCAGTTCGGCAAGCCCGTCGACGTCGTCACCGATCCTGGTCTGCACTTCAAGGCGCCGTGGAATTCGGTGATCAACATCGACAAGCGGATCCTCGATCTGGAGAACCCGTCGCAGGAAGCGATCGCATCCGACCAGAAGCGGCTCGTGGTCGACGCCTTCGCGCGCTACCGCATCAAGGACGCGCTGCGCTTCTATCAGAGTGTCGGCTCGATCCAGGCTGCCAACATCCAGCTCACCACGCTCCTGAACGCGGCGCTGCGCCGCGTGCTCGGCGAGGTCACCTTCATCAACGTGGTGCGCGACGACCGCGAGAAGCTGATGCTGCGTATCCGCGACCAGCTCGATCGCGAGGCCGACGGTTACGGCATCCAGGTCGTCGACGTCCGGATTCGCCGCGCCGACCTGCCGGAGCAGAACAGCCAGGCGGTCTACCAGCGCATGAAGACGGAACGCGAGCGGGAAGCCGCCGAGTTCCGGGCGCAGGGCGGCCAGAAGGCGCAGGAGATCCGCTCCAAGGCCGACCGCGAGGCGACCGTGATCGAGGCGGAAGCCAGATCGCTGGCTGAGCAGACCCGCGGCGTCGGCGACGCCGAGCGCAACCGCCTGTTTGCGGAAGCCTACGGCAAGGATGCCGACTTCTTCGCCTTCTACCGGTCGATGACGGCCTATGAGAACGGGCTGAAGTCGAACGACACCCGCTTCCTGCTGCGGCCGGACTCGGATTTCTTCCGGTTCTTTGGTAACCCGTCCGGCAAGGCGGCGACCGCGACGCCGGCAAAGCCGTAAGCTAGACAAGGGCGGCGGCAGGTCTGGCCGCCCTTCGTCCAGACAAGAACAGCACCACGGGAGGTTCCAATCCGATGAGGTCCATTGCGTTCGCCGACTTCCTCATCGGCTTAGGCATCCTGTTCGTGCTGGAAGGCTTGATGTTCGCGGCGAGTCCGAACTGGATGCGCAAGGCCATGAAGAGCGCCATCGCCACGCCGGACAACGTCCTGCGGGCGGTCGGGATCGGTTCGGCTGTGGTCGGCCTGATCCTGATCTGGGTGATGCGGCGCCCGATTTAGGCCTCGCGCCAACGCCAAAGTGAAGGCAAGGGACCGGTTTTCGCCGTATTATCCGGGTCTTGAGGCCCGTGAAGCTCCGCGCTTGCGCCGTCCCCCCGTTCGAGCGCAGTCTTGACGCCGAATCCCTTTTTCTGGAGATCACAATGACCGCTGCCATCATTGCCCCGTCCCGCTTGCGCCATCGTGCGCGACTTGGCGTGAGAATTGGGCTGGCCGCGCTCGCCGTCAGTGCTTTCGGCGCGTTCGGCACGCCAGCTCAGGCGCGCGGACCGGAGGGCATCGCCGACGTCGCCGAGAAGGTGATCGACGCGGTCGTCAACATTTCGACCTCGCAGACCGTCGAAGCCAAGGGCGGCGGCAGCAACACCATGCCGCAACTGCCGCCCGGCTCGCCCTTCGAGGAGTTCTTCGACGACTTCTTCAAGAACCGCAGGGGTCCCGGCGGCCCCGGTGGCGGCAAGGGCGGCGACAACGGCCCGCCCCGCAAGACCAACTCGCTCGGCTCCGGCTTCATCATCGACACATCAGGCGTCGTCGTCACCAACAACCACGTCATTGCGGACGCCGACGAGATCAACGTCATCCTCAACGATGGCACCAAGATCAAGGCCGAGCTGGTCGGCGTCGACAAGAAGACCGATTTGGCCGTGTTGAAGTTCAAGCCGACGAAGCCGCTGGTCGCGGTGAAGTTCGGCGATTCCGACAAGCTGCGTCTCGGCGACTGGGTGGTCGCGATCGGCAACCCGTTCAGCCTGGGCGGCACGGTGACGGCCGGCATCGTCTCGGCCAAGAACCGCGACATCTCCTCGGGTCCCTATGACAGCTACATCCAGACCGACGCCGCCATCAACCGCGGCAATTCCGGCGGTCCGCTGTTCAATCTCGATGGCGACGTCATCGGCGTCAACACGCTGATCATCTCGCCATCCGGCGGCTCGATCGGCATCGGCTTCGCCGTGCCGTCGAAGACGGTCATGGGCGTCGTCGACCAGCTCCGCCAGTTCGGCGAATTGCGCCGCGGCTGGCTGGGGGTGCGCATCCAGAGCGTCACCGATGAGATTGCCGAGAGCCTCAACATTAAGCCGCCGCGCGGCGCGCTGGTTGCCGGCGTCGACGACAAGGGCCCGGCCAAGCCGGCCGGCATCGAGCCCGGCGACGTCGTCGTCAAGTTTGACGGCAAGGACGTCAAGGACCCGAAGGATCTCTCCCGCGTCGTCGCCGACACAGCGGTCGGCAAGGAGGTCGACGTCATCATCATCCGCAAAGGCCAGGAGGAGACCAAGAAGGTCACGCTCGGCCGCCTCCAGGATCCCGACAAAGTGCAGGCCGCGGTGAAGACCGACGAGCCCGCGCCCGAGAAGCCGGTGACGCAGAAGGCGCTCGGCCTCGATCTCGCCGTGCTGAACAAGGACCTGCGCACGCGCTACAAGATCAAGGACAGCGTCAAGGGCGTGGTCGTCACCAATGTCGACGCCAATTCCGACGCCGCCGAGAAGCGCCTGTCCGCCGGCGACGTCATCGTCGAGGTGGCACAGGAGGTCGTCTCCAGCGGCGCCGACATCCAGAAGCGGGTCGACCAGCTCAAGAAGGACGGCAAGAAGTCGGTGCTGCTGCTGGTCTCCAACGCCGACGGCGAGCTGCGGTTCGTGGCGCTGAGCGTGCAGTAAGGGGCGATACGCCCCGCACTCAACTGTCATGCCCCCGCGAAGGCGGGGCATCCAGTACGCCGCGGCCTCTCGGTTCTAGCCGCACTGTCTCTGGAATACTGGATCGCCCGCCTGCGCGGGCGATGACAGCGGGGAGGAGGCTACCCCTCGACAAACTCCTCGCGCCGATACCCCTGCGCATAGAGCAGCGCGGTGAGATCGCCGTGGTCGATCTTTGCAGCAGCCGCAGCGGCCACCGCCGGCTTGGCATGATAGGCCACGCCCAGTCCCGCCGCCTGGATCATCGCCAGATCGTTGGCGCCGTCGCCGACCACGACCGAGTCGACGTCGTCGAGATCGAACGACTCCATCAAATCCACCAGCGTCGCGAGCTTGGCCGCGCGGCCCAGGATCGGCTCCTTGACCTCGCCGGTGAACTTGCCGTCGCGCACGATCAGCTCGTTGGCGCGGTTCTCCTGGAAACCGATCCTGGCGGCGACCGCGCTCGTGAACAGGGTGAAGCCGCCGGAGACGAGGCAGGTATAGGCGCCGTGCGCCCGCATGGTCGCGACCAGTGTGCGGCCGCCCGGGGTCAGCGTGATGCGCTTTTCCAGCACCTCGTCGACGACACTGGCGGGAAGGTCCTTCAAAAGCGCTACGCGCTCGCGCAGCGCCGGCTCGAACTCGATTTCGCCGCGCATCGCGCGTTCGGTGATGGCGGCGACATGGGCCTTCATCCCGACGAGATCGGCGAGCTCGTCGATGCATTCCTGGCCGATCATGGTGGAATCCATGTCGGCCAGAAAAAGCTTCTTGCGCCGGACGCCGGCTGGCTGCACGACGATGTCGATCGGCAGGTCGCCGCGAAGCTCGCGCAACCGCTGTTCGATGGCGTGACGGTCGCCTTCGAGGTTACTGTCGGCGCCGAAGGGAATGTCGACCGCAACCCCGTCGAACAGCCAGTGCGCAGGCGTCGCTTGAGGCAGCACGGCGCGGGCGCCGTCGACGATGGTAGAGTCGAGCGCGGGACTATCGGGATTGCAGATCAGCGTGGCGACCAGGGACATTTGAGGTTTTCGTGAGCGAGGGGCAAGTCGGCAGAAGGCCTATTGGCAAGGCCGTGCTTATCGCAGGCCCGACCGCCAGCGGCAAGTCGGCGCTGGCGCTCGAGCTGGCGCTCGCCGCCGGTGGCGTCGTCATCAATGCCGATTCCATGCAGGTCTACCGCGACCTGCGCATCATCACGGCGCGCCCCACACGGGCAGACGAGGCGCTCGTGCCGCATTACCTCTACGGCCATGTCGATGCCGCCGTGAATTTCTCGGCCGGTGCCTGGGTGAGCGATGCAGCCAAGGCGCTCGAAGGGGCGCGAGCCGAAGGCCGCCTGCCGATCTTCATCGGCGGCACCGGACTTTATTTCAAGGCGCTGACCGCGGGCCTCTCTGTGGTGCCGCCGATCCCTGCCGAGGTGCGCGAAGACGTGCGCGCGCGGCTGGAGCGGAACGGCGTCGAGGCGCTGCATGCGGAACTCGCGGCCCGCGATCCGCGTGCGGCCGGGCGATTGAACCTGCGTGACCGCACGCGGATCGCGCGCGCGCTCGAAGTGATCGAGGCGACCGGGCGCTCGCTGCTGGACTGGCATCAGGAGGGCCAGCCGCCGCTGTTGCCCAGGGACAGTTTTCACGCGGTATTTCTCGCCCCCGGGCGCGACGAGCTCTATGCCCGCATCGATGCCCGATTCGACGCCATGCTCGGCGCCGGCGCCTTGAGGGAGGTCGAGCGCCTCGCCGCCCGGCAGCTCGATCCGCTGCTGCCGGCGATGAAGGCCCATGGCGTGCCGGCCCTGATCCGGCATTTGCGCGGTGAACTCAGCCTGGACGAGGCGGCCACGATCGGCCGCGCCGACACCCGCCATTACGCCAAACGGCAATTCACCTGGTTCCGGCACCAATTGCCGGAGTTCGAATGGGTGAAGCCGGAGGAGGCGAGGGGCTGGCTCGCGGCGATCGCGAATGCGGCGCAGGACGAGGGTTGAGGCCTCCTATGCGCTGTCATTCCGGGGCTCGCGAAGCGAGAACCCGGAATCTCGGGATTCCGGGTCTGGTCCTGCGGACCATCCCGGAATGACGGCGTAGGCGACGTGCTTTTGCGCCGGGTTCCCCGAATTTACCTCTCGCCGAACCCTGGGAACACCGCTACACTGCCAAAATCGCGCGGGGACGGCCGCATCGCCTTGACATCCGGGCTTTGGCCGCTATGTTTCGCGCAACCTTTGGGAAGCCGGGCGCCTGCCATGCGTAACATTATTACCAAACTCCTTATCGCCGTCGTACCCAGGCACACCGCCGGGGATGGCTAGCTGCCATCCACATGACAGGCGGTGTGCATGGGCCCTCTTCGGGGCCTTTTTTATTTCCCGAACCCGACACGAATGAAGCCGCTGGCAACAGCGCATCCGGAGCAAGCCAATGAGCGACAAGAGCCACGATCCGAACCAGATGACCGGCGCCGCGATGATCGTTCGCGCGCTCATCGATCACGGCGTGACCGACATCTTCGGCTATCCCGGCGGCGCGGTGCTTCCGATCTATGACGAGATCTTCCAGCAGAGCGAGGTCCAGCACATCCTGGTCCGGCACGAGCAGGGCGCGGGCCACGCGGCCGAGGGCTATGCGCGCTCGACCGGCAAGCCAGGCGTTGCGCTGGTGACCTCCGGTCCCGGCGCCACCAACATGGTGACGCCGCTGACCGACGCGCTGATGGACTCGATTCCGCTGGTCTGCATCTCCGGCCAGGTGCCGACGCATCTGATCGGCAACGATGCGTTCCAGGAATGCGACACGGTCGGCATCACGCGTCCCTGCACCAAGCACAACTGGCTGGTGCGCGACGTCAACGACCTTGCAAAGGTCCTGCACGAGGCGTTCTACGTTGCGACCACGGGCCGTCCGGGCCCGGTGCTGGTCGACGTGCCCAAGGACGTGCAGTTCGCGACCGGCACCTATCATCCGCCGCGCAAGTCCGACGTTCACCGCTCCTACGCGCCGCGCGTGAAGGGCGATGCGACGCAGATCCGCAAGGCCGTCTCGCTGCTCGCGAACGCCAAGCGTCCCGTGATCTACAGCGGCGGCGGCGTGATCAATTCCGGCCCGGAGGCGACCAAGCTGCTGCGCGAGCTGGTCGAGGTCACCGGCTTTCCGATCACCTCGACGCTGATGGGCCTCGGCGCGTATCCGGCGTCGGGCAAGAACTGGCTTGGCATGCTCGGCATGCACGGCACCTATGAGGCCAACATGACGATGCATGATTGCGACGTCATGCTGTGCGTCGGCGCGCGCTTCGACGACCGCATCACCGGCCGTGTCGACGCGTTCTCGCCGGGCTCGAAGAAGATCCACATCGACATCGACCCGTCCTCGATCAACAAGAACATCCGTGTCGACGTGCCGATCATCGGCGATTGCGGCAACATCCTCGGCGACATCCTCCAGGTGTTCAAGGCGGAGGCGAAGAAGCCGGACGTCAAGGCGTGGTGGCAGCAGATCGCGCAGTGGCGCGCCCGCAACTCGCTCTATTACAAGAAGAGCAACGACATCATCCTGCCGCAGCACGCGATCCAGAGCCTGTTCGAGGCGACGCGCGGCCGGGATACCTACATCACGACCGAGGTCGGCCAGCACCAGATGTGGGCGGCGCAGTTCTACGGCTTCGAGGAGCCGCATCGCTGGATGACGTCGGGCGGGCTCGGCACCATGGGCTACGGCCTGCCTGCCGCGGTCGGCGTGCAGGTGGCGCACCCGGACAGCCTCGTCATCGACATCGCAGGCGATGCCTCGGTGCAGATGACGATCCAGGAGATGTCGACGGCGGTCCAGTACGAGCTGCCGATCAAGATCTTCATCCTGAACAATCAGTACATGGGCATGGTGCGGCAGTGGCAGCAGCTGCTGCACGGCAACCGCCTGTCGCATTCCTACTCGGAGGCGCTGCCGGATTTCGTCAAGCTCGCGGAAGCCTATGGCGGCGTCGGCATCCAGGTCCACAAGCCTTCAGATCTCGACGGCGCCATCCAGGAGATGATCTCGGTCAAGCGCCCGGTGCTGTTCGACTGCCGCGTCGCTGCGCTCGAAAACTGCTTCCCGATGATCCCCTCCGGCAAGGCGCACAACGAGATGCTGTTGCCGGAGCAGGCGAACGACGAGGCCACGGCCAAGGCGTTCGCGGGCGGCAAGGCGCTGGTGTGACGTCATGTTCGACCTGAAGGAGCTCGAGCGCGCACTCGACATTGTGGGGCAGGCGATGCCGGCTACGCCGGCGCACGCCTGGCCGCTGCTCGCCCAGCGTCTCGGCACCGAGGTCGTCGTCAAGCACGAGAACCACACGCCGATCGGGGCCTTCAAGGTGCGCGGGGGCCTCGTTTATCTCGATCGGCTCAAGCGCGAGCGGCCGAATACGCCGGGCATCATCTCGGCGACGCGCGGCAATCACGGCCAGAGCCTGGCGTTCGCGGCGAGCCGCCACGGCGTGCCTGCGGTGATCTATGTGCCGCGCGGCAACTCGGTCGAGAAGAACCGGGCGATGAAGGCCTTTGGCGCCGAACTCGTCGAGCATGGCGAGGATTTTCAAGCGGCCGCCGAGGAGGCGCAACGGCGCGCCCAATTTACCGGCCTGCACATGGTGCCGTCGTTCCATCCGGATCTCGTGCTCGGCGTCGCCACCTATGCGCTCGAACTGTTCCGGACGGCGCCAGATCTCGATGTTCTCTATGTGCCGATCGGGCAGGGCTCTGGCATCTCCGGCTGCATCATGGCACGCGACCTCCTGGGCCTGAAGACCGAGATCGTCGGCGTGCAGTCGACCGAAGCGCCGTCCTATGCGCTGTCGTTGGCGGCCGGCAAGATCGTGACGACGAAGACCAGCAACACGCTGGCCGACGGCATGGCAACGCGCATTCCCGACGCAGACGCGTTCGCGCTGATCCGGAAGGGCGCCTCGCGCATCGTGCAGGTCACCGACGACGAGGTCGCCGCCGCGATCCGCGCCTACTGGACTGATACGCACAATCTCGCCGAAGGCGCCGGTGCCGCCGCGCTCGCCGCGGCGCTTCAGGAAATGACAAAACTCTCGGGCAAGCGCGTCGGTCTCGTGCTGTCCGGCGGCAATATCGATTTCGACCTGTTCAAGCGATGGGTGATGGCGGATGCGCCGCCCCAGAGAGTGGTCGCGTGATGACTCCAGCATTTGCCAAGAGCTCCGCTGTCATCGTCCGGCTTGACCGGACGATCCAGTACGCCGCGGCCGTCGTGGGAATCTCGGCGCCGGTGGTTACTGGATGCCCCGCCTTCGCGGGGCATGACATGGAAGAATAGAGGGGACGACAATGAACCAGCCCGCATCGGCCTATTTCATCGAGGATCGCCACGATCCCAACGAGACGCATACGCTTTCGGTGCTCGTGCAGAACGAGCCCGGCGTGCTCGCGCGCGTCATCGGCCTGTTCTCCGGGCGCGGCTACAACATCGAGAGCCTCACGGTCTCGGAGACCGAGGCGCAGAAGCATCTGTCGCGCATCACCATCGTCACCACGGGCACGCCGATGGTGATCGAGCAGATCAAGCACCAGCTCGACCGCATGATCCCGGTCTACCGCGTTGTCGACATGACCCAGACCAAGCGCTCGATCGAGCGCGAACTGGCGATGGTGAAGGTGCGCGGGCAGGGCGAGCACAGGGTCGAGGCGCTGCGCCTGGCGGATGCGTTCCGCGCCCGCGTGATCGACGCCACCACCGAGAGCTTTGTGTTCGAGATCACAGGCAATACGGACAAGATCAATCAATATATCGACCTGATGCGCCCGCTCGGCCTTGTCGAGGTGTCGCGCACGGGCGTTGCCGCGATCGGCCGCGGGCCTGAAGGGATGTGAACCATGCTGGCGCGCGACTGGTACTACAACGAGCGGAACCGGATGGGCATCGAGCCCGCGGTGGCGTCGATCTACGACAGCCACGACGATGCCGATCTGCGGGCGCGCGCCGCCCTGAAAATGCTCGGTGTCCAGCGCGGCTGGCGCATCGCCGACATCGGCTGCGGCAACGGCGTGCTCGCCACCGAAGCTGCGCTGATGGGCGCCGAGGTCGATGCCATCGACATCTCGCCGGCGATGCTGGCGCTCGCCGAGATCTATGCCCGGGACCGCAAGGCGCCCGTGCGCACGCAGTCGGCCGGCCTGCTCAGCTTCGCCTACCGGCCGGAATCCTACGATCTGATCGTCAGCGAGTTCACGCTGCATCATCTGCCGGATTTCTGGAAGGTGGTGGCGATGTCGCGGATCTTCCGCGCGCTGAAGCCGGGGGCGAGCTTCTATCTGCGCGACATCGTCTATGCCTCGATGCCCGACGCGGTCGAGCGCGACGTCGAGCAGTGGGCAGAATTCCAGATCAAGAACCACGATTTCTCGCGCGAGGGCGTGGTCACGCATATGCGCGACGAATATTCCACCTTCGGCTGGGTGATGGAGCGGATGCTGTCCGATGTCGGCTTCACGCTGGTCTCGGCCGACTATCACGCGCCGATGCACGGCACTTATCTGCTGCGGAAACCCAATCCTTCCACGTAAAGGCCGGCGAGCAAGGCTAGACCAGAACAAGAAACAGGGCTGCACGACAGGGCAGAACCGGAAACAACAATGAAGCCGGCCGACATCCTCATCGCCCTCCTGGTGGCGATCATCTGGGGGCTTGCCTTCGTGGCGAGCCGGATCGCGCTCGACGAGTTTTCGCCGGAACTGATGACGGCGATGCGCTTCATTATTGCTGCGGTGCCGTGCCTGTTCATTCCCAAGCCGAAGGTCGCATGGTCGCTGCTGATCGCGATCAGCTTCACGCTGTTTCTCGGCCAGTTCCTGAGCCAGGCCTATGGCATCGCCCATGGCGTGCCGGTGGGGCTGACCAGTGTCGTCGTGCAGAGCCAGGCGCTGTTCACGATCGGCTTCGCCGCGATCGCCTTCGGCGAGCGGCCGACACAAGTGCAGACGCTCGGCATCGTCATCGCCGCAGCGGGCCTGCTGATGATCTGCGGCACCGTCGGCTACGATTTCAGCGTTGCCGCCTTTGCGGTGCTGATGATCTCGCCGATCAGCTTTGCCATCGGCAATCTGCTGCTGCGCGGCGCTCGCGGCGTGCCGATGTTCGATCTGTTCGCCTGGCTGTGCGTCGCCTCGGCCGTGCCGCTGTTCGTGCTAGCGCTGATCGCCAACGGGCCGGCGTCGACCTGGACGTCGCTGATGCACATGTCCCTGACATCGGCGCTCTGCATGCTGATGCTCGGCGGCATTTCCACCAGCATCGCCTATTGGCTGTGGGGCCGCCTCTTGCGCGACTATCCCGCGGCCCAAGTGGTGCCATTCGCGCTGCTGGTGCCGTTCGTCGGCTCCGCCGCCTCCAGCATCGTATTCGGCGAACGGTTCGGCCCGCTGCGCCTCGCCGGCATGCTGACCGTGATCGGCGGAATCGCCGTGATGGTGCTGGCGAGGCGTCCGCAAATCCTGCCGAAGACGGCGTGAGGTGAACATGGCCTACTCGCTCTTCTATGCCTTCCTCGCCTTCATGGTGGTGATGTACTTCACCCCCGGGCCGAATAACATCATGCTGCTGGCGTCGGGCCTGACCTATGGCTTCCGCCGCACCATCCCGCACATCGTCGGCATCGTCATCGGCTTTGCCTTCATGGTCGCCACCGTCGGCGTCGGGCTCGGCACCGTGTTCCTGGCCTATCCGATCCTCCAGACCATTCTGAAATATGCCGGGGCGGTCTACCTGATCTATCTTGCCGCCGTGATCGCCATGTCCGGCCCGACCAAGCCGGGCGAGGAAGATGGCCGCGGCCCGATGACCTTCTGGGGCGCGGCCATGTTCCAATGGATCAACGCCAAGGGCTGGGTGATCGTGATCGGCACCATCACCGCCTATGCGGCGATTGCCCGGTTTCCCATCAACATCGTGATCCAGACCCTGATCAGCCTGCTCGTCGGCACGGTCTCGACCGTGGTCTGGGCGCTGTTCGGCACTGCATTGCGGCCGATCCTGACCTCCGAGCGGCTGGTCCGCGCCTTCAATATCCTGATGGCGATCCTGCTGCTGGCCTCCCTCTACCCCGTTTTCATGGATGCATGATGTCGCGGATTTCCATGCAGAAACGGGTTTCCCTCAGGGCTGAAAATGCTCTAGACAGCCCCCGAAATCCGCAAATTTCACCCTTCGGACACTGACCATCGGCCGATTTCGGCCCTGAACGAGGAAACGACCTATGCGTGTTTATTACGATCGCGACGCCGACCTGAACCTGATCAAGGGCAAGAAGGTCGCCATCGTCGGCTACGGCAGCCAGGGCCACGCCCATGCGCTCAACCTGAAGGATTCCGGCGTCAAGGAAGTCGCCATTGCGCTGCGCAAGGACTCGAGCTCGGTTAAGAAGGCGGAAGCTGCCGGCTTCAAGGTGATGGATGTCGCCGAAGCCGCCAAATGGGCCGACCTCGTCATGATGCTGACCCCGGACGAACTCCAGGGCGATATCTATCGCGAGCACCTGCACGACAACATGAAGAAGGGCGCCGCCCTCGTGTTCGCCCACGGCCTCAACGTCCACTTCAACCTGCTCGACCCGCGCGCCGACCTCGACGTGCTGATGATCGCGCCGAAGGGCCCCGGCCACACTGTGCGCTCGGAGTATCAGCGCGGCGGCGGCGTGCCCTGCCTGATTGCGATTGCCAAGGATGTCTCGGGCAACGCCCACGACCTCGGCCTGTCCTACGCCTCTGCGGTCGGCGGTGGCCGCGCCGGCATCATCGAGACCACCTTCAAGGAAGAGTGCGAGACCGACCTGTTCGGCGAGCAGGTCGTGCTCTGCGGCGGCCTGGTCGAGCTGATCAAGGGCGGCTACGAGACCCTGGTCGAAGCCGGCTACGCCCCGGAGATGGCCTATTTCGAGTGCCTGCACGAAGTGAAGCTGATCGTCGACCTGATCTATGAAGGCGGCATCGCCAACATGAACTACTCGATCTCCAACACCGCCGAGTATGGCGAGTACGTCACGGGTCCGCGCATCGTCACCGCCGAGACCAAGGCCGAGATGAAGCGCGTTCTCGCCGACATCCAGGGCGGCAAGTTCGCCCGCGACTGGATGCTCGAGAACAAGGTCAACCAGACCTCGTTCAAGGCGACTCGCGCCAAGCTCGCCGCGCATCCGATCGAGGAAGTCGGCGCGAAACTCCGCGACATGATGCCCTGGATCAAGAAGGGCGCGCTGGTCGACAAGAGCAAGAACTAAGCACCGTCATTCCGGGGGCGTGACGAAGTCGCGCCCCCCGGAACTCGATCCATATTCACCAGCTTCCGGGGTCTGCATCGAGCAGTCCCGGTCTGAAGCGGCCAGGCGATGTCCGCCTCGCACCGGTGTGATCTCGCTGATCGTGCGCGCCGCTCCCCCCGCGCGGCGCGAAGCTCCGGCCGAAACCGACCTCGGTTTTGCAGCAGCATGGATGTTTTTCAGCGCTCCCCAAGTATTAGGGCACCGTTGCTGACCTGATTTCCGTACGACTACGGGATCGAATTGCGATAGGCAGATCAACCAAATCTTAGCGCGGCCGAGCGAGGGTGAGCCATTGCTCGTATTGCAGATGGACAATGCTGAACGCTTGGCGAAGGCTGGCCGGATCGCCGGGATCGTCCGTCACGATCCTGGGCTTGCTGTTTTCGCTCGTTGTCGTCGCCCTGTTTCTCGTTGATCTGGGCATCCGTTATCGAGAAGCGGTCGCATCAGCGAAAACCGACGCGCTCAATCTCTCGGCCATTCTTGCCGAGCATGCCGCGGTGACGTTCGAAGACATCGATCGAGTGCTGCTCGAGGCGCAGGCGATCCGCAAGGGCGCCTTGTCCGGAATATACGCCGATCCCGGTGCGGCCAATGCCGCGTTGCGTCAACTGGTCAAGAGCTCGTCGATTCTCGTCGCGGTCGGCTGGACCGATGCGTCCGGCGCGGTCGTTGCGCATTCCTACGAGCACGCGCCGCCGCGCAGCAACATCTCCGACATGTCGCACTTCATCGCGCAGCGCGATGGCGCCGGCACCGGATTGTTCGTTGCGCCACCCTATCGTTCGGCCGGCGGCGACAAGTGGTTCAGCGCGGCGTCGCGCCGGTTGAACAACCCGGACGGGAGCTTTGCGGGCATCGTCACTGCACCGCTCGATCAATCTTTTCTCCTCAAGATCTACCGCAAGATAGATCTGGGGCAGGACGGCTCGGTCGTCCTGCTCCATCGCGTCGGGCGGATCCTGGCGCGCGTTCCGGAACAGAGCAACGTTTTGGGCATGTCGGTTGCGGGCGGCCCGCTCTTCACCCAGTATCTGCCGGTCTCCGAGTCGGGCTCATACGAGCTCACCAGCCCCGTCGACGGCGTCACGCGCATCGCAGGGTACAAGGCCGTGTCCGGCCTGCCGCTGGTTCTGGTGGTGACTTACTCGCGTAGTTACGTATTGCAGCCGCTGTACCGGCATCTCTACACCTTCGGCCCGCTGGCTGCCGCGATCGTCACCATTATTCTGATCGGCACATTCCTGCTGCGGCGGCAAACGAATGCGCTTGCGGCTGCGAGTGCCCGGTTCGATGCTGCGTTGAGCAACATGCCGCATGGGCTCAGCATGTTTGACGCCGACGAGAGGCTATTGGTCGCCAACAGCCGTTACCGCGAGATGTATGATCTCACGGAGTCGCAGGTCGAACCTGGAACGCCGCTCAGCAGCATCGTCGGCCACTACAAGGCAACGGGAGCCGAACTGGACGCGGAGGAATTCCTCGAGGGCGCAAAGCACCGGGCGCCGCGGATACTCACGCTTGCCGATGGCCGGATCATCTCGATCCTGCGAACGCCCATGGCCGATGGCGGCTGGGTCGCGACTCATCAGGACATCACCGAGAGGCGGCGAGACGAGATCCTGCTGGCCGAAAATGCCGCCGAGCTGAAGCTCATCAACACGCGGTTCGATGTCGCGATCAACAACATGAATCAGGGCCTGTGCCTGTTTGACGCCGATAAGAACCTGGTCGTCTCCAATAACCGTTACCAGCAGATGTACGATCTGCCGGACGAACTGGTACAGCCAGGCACGCCGCTGCAGCGGATATTGCAGCACTATGCGGATCGCGGTGAAACCAGCTCGCTTTCGGTCGACCAGCATGTCCAGATCATGCCGACCCAGCGACAGCAGGACTACGCGTTGAAAGACCACCGCCAGATCCTGATCCAGCGCAAGCCGCTGCCGGACGGCGGCTGGGTTGCGACGCACGAAGACGTCACCGAGCAGAAGCGCGGCGAGCAGATGCTGGCCCAGAAGGCAGCGGAGCTGGAGGCGATCAATATGCGCTTCGATGCTGCCCTCAACAACCTGTCCCAGGGGCTCTGCATGTTCGATGCTGACCAGAGGATCGTGGTCTCGAACGCGCGCTATGCCGAAATTTATCATCTGAGCGGCGATCAGATCGGGCCAGGCACTTCGCTGGCGCAGATTCTCGAATATCGGCGCGAAAAAGGGACGTATTTTGCCGACGTCGCGCCGGACGTCTATCTCAGCCAGAACGTGAAGCAGCTGAGCGAGATCCGGGAACTTGCCGACGGCAGGGTGGTCGCGATCGCGCGCCACATGATGCAGGATGGCGGCTGGCTCACGACCCACGAGGATATTACCGATCGGGCGAGAAACGAGAAGCGTATCGCCTATCTGGCGCAGCACGATCTGCTCACGGGTCTTGCGAACCGCGCCGTGTTCTCCGAAAAGCTCGACGATGCTGCAAAGCGGTCGCAGCGTCATGGCACGACGTTCAGCGTGCTGATGCTGGATCTCGACAGGTTCAAGGCCGTCAACGATACGCTCGGTCACGCCGCGGGCGACCAGTTGCTGGTCGAGGTTGCGCGGCGGCTGAGTTCGTCGTTGCGGGATACCGATGTGCTGGCGCGGCTCGGCGGTGACGAATTCGCGATCATCCAGGAGAACGAAAAAAATCAGAGCGAGGGCGCGATTGCTCTCGCTCTGAGGATCATCGGCCTGATCGAGCAACCCGTCGATCTTGACGGCCATCGCGTCAGCGTCGGCGCCAGCGTCGGCATCGCCTTCGCGCCGGAGCACGGCGCCGACGCCGAGACGTTGCTGCAGAAGGCGGATGTCGCGCTCTACGCGACGAAGTCTGCCGGCCGAAACGATTTCCGCATCTTCCAGCCCGAAATGACGGAAGCTGCGGACACACAGAAGTCGATGGAAGGCGAACTGCGGGAAGCGATGGCCCGCAACGAGTTCGAGCTGCACTACCTGCCGGTGATCGACGCCAGAACGCGCGCGATGACGGGCCTGGAATGTTTCGTGCGCTGGCATCACCCTTCGAAGGGTGTGCTGGCGCCTTTCCTGTTCCTCGGTGTCGCCGAGCAGGCCGGACTGATGGTGCCGCTCGGTGAATGGATATTGCGACAGGCCTGCCTGGACGCGGCTGCCTGGCCAGCGCACATCAGGGTCGCCGTCAACATGAGCGCCGCCCAGTTCCACAGGAGCAACGTGCTCGACGTCGTCCTGTGCGCGCTGGTCGAGTCGGGATTGTCGCCCGAGCGGCTCGAACTCGAAATACCGGACGCTGCGCTCCTGGACGGGAATCTTGCGGCCCACCTGCTGACGGTCCGGCAACTGAAAAACCTCGGTGTCGGCGTCGTCCTCGATAATTGCGGTGTAGGCTATTCCGCGGCGAGCTACCTCCAGAGCTTCCCATTCGACAAGTTCAAGATCGACCGCGCGATCGTGAAGGACTGCACGACGCGAAGGGATTGCGCCGCGGTCATTGCCTCCGCGGTCGCATTGGCGCGCGGTCTCGGTGTCGCCACGGTCGCCAAGGGCGTCGAGACCCCTTCGCAATTCGAGGCTCTTCAAGCAGCGGGCGTGGACTTCGTCGAGGGATACCTGTTCGGGCGACCCGTGCCGAACTCTGAAATCAGTTTCGATTTGCCGTTGCCGGCACAAAACGTCGCGTGATCTCATGACCTCCGTCGGAACGCAGGCAACTCAACCCCAGGGTCACGAGAGATGAATTTGGCGAACGGCCTGATCGATCAACTCGAGATCGCGCTGGCGAGCCCGGAACTGTCGAAGCGCGCCGAGCTTCTGCGTCAAGTCGCCGATCTCTTCGTGTTGGGCTCGGGCAAGTTCAGCGACGTGCAGATCGATCTGTTCGACGAGGTGATGAGCACGCTTCTCAAGAATATCGAATGCACCGCGCGGGCGACCTTCGGGGGCCGGCTTTCCAGATTGCCTGACGCGCCACTACGGACGATCCGCTTGCTGGCGTTTGACGATGCGCCCGAGGTGGCCGCGCCGGTGCTGGAGCACTCACCACGGCTCGACGAGGTGACGTTGGCGGAGAACGCGCGGACCAAGAGCCAGGATCACCTGCTGGCCATCGCCGGCCGCAGCCAGTTGACGGAACCCGTCACCGACGTCCTGGTCGAACGCGGCAACAGCGACGTCGCGGTGCGGACAGCCGGTAACGGTGGGGCCAGGTTCTCGGTCCAGGGAATGTCCCGGCTCACCGGCCGGGCCCGGGACCATGGCGCGCTCGCCATCTGCATCTGGGCTCGCCCCGATATCCCGCGCGCGAGCTTGCTGAAATTGTTCGTCCATGCGTCCGAGATGGTGAGGCGCAAGCTGGAGGCGGCCGATCCGCGCCAGGCGGCGCTGATCCGGAGTGCCATTGCGGAGAGCTCCGATGAGCTTCATACGATGGCCCGGGCAGGCTCGAGCGAACATGCCCGGGCGTTGGCCGAGGTGAGGTCGCTACATTCGGGTGGGCAACTCGACGAGGCACGCGTGCTCGACTTCATCGGCGAGCGGAGCTTCGACAAGACCGCCGTCGCGCTGTCGCTCATGAGCGATCTGCCGATCGGAGCGATCGAGCGTGCGCTGGTCCGCTCCGAGCCCGAGCAGATTCTCATTCTTGCGAAGGCGATCGGTCTGTCCTGGGACACGACGAAGGCGATCTTGACGTTTCAGCCCGGTTCACCCCACGAGGCGAAAGAACGATTGGAGCAGTGCTTTGCAAGCTTCCTCCGGTTGAAGCCAAATACCGCGAAGGCCGCGCTCCAATTCTACCGGCTCCGCGAGCGGGCCGGCCAGGGTCCTGTCCACTAGCGGACGCGAACCCAAACCACATTCCTGGTCTCGCGCCGTTTTTCAGATTTTTTCAGAATTTCGCGATCGCCAAAAGCTCGGCGCCTTCAGAGACAAGGATTCGGCTCTTCATCCGCCTTTTCAAGGCGCAAACAATCTCATTTCCCGACGTTCGCGCGCCGCTTCATCCTAAGAACCGACATCTGCCGCGCCTGCTTGAGAGCTGGGCG
The DNA here is from genome assembly GCF_038965675.1 of Bradyrhizobium sp. B039. NCBI lineage: Bacteria > Pseudomonadati > Pseudomonadota > Alphaproteobacteria > Hyphomicrobiales > Nitrobacteraceae > Bradyrhizobium > Bradyrhizobium sp. B039. The sequence continues at coordinate 6,748,236 of NZ_CP152416.1, read as the reverse complement.
GCATTGCGCACCGGTGCCTTCCTCCTGCATGATCGCGGGAACTTTTGGGGGAATGACCATGCGATCTGTCGTCGTCACCGGCGCGTCCACGGGCATCGGCTGGGCCATTGCGAAATTCATGGTCGGGCACGGCTATCGCGTGTTCGGCAGCGTCCGCAAGCAGGCCGACGCCGACCGGCTCACGGGTGAGTTCGGCGCCAACTTCACGCCGCTCTTGTTCGACGTCACCGACGAGGCGGCGGTCCTCGCTGCTGCGCGAAAAGTCCGCGAGGCGCTGGGCGGCGAGACGCTGGCCGGCCTCGTCAACAATGCCGGTGTCGCCGTGGCCGGTCCCGTGCTCGAATTGTCGGCCGATGATTTCCGCCGCCAGATGGACATCAACGTCATCGGCCCAGTGATCGCGACGCAGGCTTTCGGGCCGCTGCTCGGCGCAGACCCGTCGCTGAAGGGGCCGAAGGGGCGGATCGTGATGATCAGCTCGGTCGCAGGCAAGAACGGCAATCCGCTGTCGGCGCCCTACTGCACCTCCAAGCACGCGATCGAGGGCCTTTCTGAGAGCCTGCGCCGCGAGCTGATGCTGTTCGGCATCGACGTCATCATCGTCGCCCCCGGCGCGGTGAAGACGCCGATCTGGAGCAAGGCCGAGGAGATCGATCTCTCCGTCTACAAGAACTCGCCCTATCTGCCGGCGCTCAACAAGGTCATGGCGTTCATGATGGCGCTCGGCGCGAAGGGCCTGCCCGCCGAGCGCATCGCCGAGATCGTGTTCGAGGCGCTGACCGCGGCAAGCCCCAGGGTGCGCTACCAGATCACACCGGATCCGCTGCGCCATCTGATCGGTGCATTGTTGCCGAAACGGACGGTCGATCGAATCATCGCCAAGCGGCTGGGGTTCCTGCCGCAGGGCTGATCGACGTTCAGTTCGCTTCGGCCGTCTGTCGGTGCGGATGGGCCGCCATTGCGATCAGCCGCAGCGCCATCACGGCGAGCAGCGGAAGGAGGAAGGCGGCATAGAGCGGCATCGCCGGCACGCGCTTGCCGAACGACACCATGAACTGGAGCCAGAGGTAATAGCCCCCTGTGAGGTGCAGCGCGCGCCAGGCGCGGGGCCCGAGCAGCGCGGCGGTGCGGTCGAACGAGGTCGCGCTCATCGCGATGATGAAGGCATAGCCGATGCCGCCGAAGATGTAGGAGGCGGCCGAGGTCGCCTCCGCAAAGCCGGCCGGATCCATGTTGGCGAACGCGACGATCGCAACCGCGTGGATTGCGTGGGAGGCCGCGAAGCTCAAGCCCAGATAGCGGCGGTTGCGGCGCTGCCAGCGCGTCCAGGCATTGGGCCAGAGCCGGGCGAGAGCCGCGGCGCTGAAGGCGAGACAGAACAGCATGAGCGAGCTGCGCGCGGTGAAGCGGATCACCATCTGCACGCCCTCGATCTCGAACTGCCGCATCGAGGCGATCCACAGGCTGAGGACGATCAGGCTGAGGGTGAGGGCGGCCAGCAGCCTCCAGCCTTCGAGCCAGCTTTGACGTTGTGACATGATGGTTTCCTCCCTTATGTAATCATCGATTACATTTATGGCCGGCATATCCGTCAATGGTGTAATCGCTGCTTACATTCACGTTCGGGTGATGCTAGAAGGCCCGATGCCCGCCCGTCAGACCTCCAGGCCGCGCGCGCGCCGCCAAACATCCCAGGCCCGGCCGTACCACCACGGCGACCTTCGCCGCGTGCTGATCGATGCTGCGCTGCAACTGGCGGCCGAAGGCGCCGAGGTCTCCGTGCGCGAGGCCGCGCGCCGGGCCGCGGTATCGCCGGGCGCGCCGTTCCGGCACTTCCCCAACCGCGACGCGCTGATGGCGGCGGTGGCCGGGGAGGCGCAGCGGCGCTTTCGTGCGGAGATCGAGAAGGCGCTGGGCGAGGCTCCGGCCGCCGATCCGCTCGGCCGCTTCCGCGCCTTCGGCCTTGCCTATCTGCGCTGGGCGATGCGCAATCCCGCACATTTCGAGATCATCTCCACGGGGCGCTATTTCGCCCATGGCAGCTCCGCGGAGCTGACGCGCGACAATGCCGAGCTAATCGCCCTGACGGAGCAGATGCTGGCCGAGGCGGCGGAGCAGGGCCTGCTGCCGTCGGCCGACCTCAAGCGCATCCAGATCGCCGGTCGCGCCCTGGTCTACGGTTTTGCCCGGATGAATCTCGATGGCCACTTTCCGCGCTGGGGCGTGGAGGAGGGGGAGGTCGAGCGGATGGCGGAAGGGGTCATCGACCTGTTCATCGCCGGGATTGCCAAGCGCTAGCGTCGCCCGCCGCTAGGAATAAGCGAAGGTCGGATCGCGGCGCGCGTTGCCTGTCCTTGACTGTTCCGTTACAGTTTTATGACACGGTGCAGGCTTCCGGCTGCGCCGGACGCCCTAGTCGCCTTCGGGCCGGCCAGACGGCTAGGATCATCGTGCCGGACCAGCTGTTGCGTGTCGTCGATGGCGTCCGCGCCCAATCCAGGTCCTTCTGCCACGACTGCCGTGCTGGCGAGCGTTGCCGCGCTCGGCATCTGGCGGCTGCTCGCGGTCGCCGCGCCGCATCTGGCGGCCCTCGCGCTGATGTACGAGACCGAGACCGATTTCGGCTCGCGCCTCTCCTTCGCGCTCGCCTGGGGCATCCTCAATTTCTTCTGGATCACACTGCTGCGCCGGCCGGCGCTGTCGGGCGCGCTGTCGCTGACCTTGGTCGTCGTGCTGGTGCTGCTGTCGCGGCTCAAGCACGACGTCGTGCAGATGACGGTCAACTTCATCGACCTGATGATGATCGACCGCGACACCGTCGCGTTCCTGTTCACGATCTTCCCGAATTTGCGCTGGTCGGTGATCCTGGCCGGTCTCGTCACGCTGCCGCTGATGTACGCGCTGTGGTGGCTCGATCCGTTCCGCATCCGGCGCCTGCCGGCGCTCGCCTGCAAGCTCGCTTGTCTCGCCGCGCTGGTCGGCTATTCGCTCTATCATCCGGACGAGGCCTGGCGGGGGTATTACGACGACGGCTATCTCTCGAAGTTCTTCCGCTCCGGCGTCAGCGCGGTGTCCGACTTCGCGCAGTACGGCTTCATGGAATCGGCCGCCTCGACCAACGAGCGGCTCAACATGCCGCTGGTGGACGCCTGCCATCCCACGGGCCGCCGGCCGAACATCATCATGATCCATGATGAATCGAGCTTCGACATCCGCGCCGCCCAGGGCATCAAGGTGCCGCAGGGCTATGGCAGCCACTTCAAGTCATGGGATGGCAAGCAGCGCACGTTTTTGGCCGAGAGCAATGGCGGGCCGAGCTGGTTCACCGAATACAACGTGCTCGCCGGCCTCTCCTCGCGCTCGTTCGGCCGCTTCGCGTATTTCGTGACGCGCATCGCAACGGGCCGCGTCGAGCGCGGCCTGCCGCTGGCGCTGCGCCGCTGCGGCTACGACACCCTGTCGCTCTATCCCGCCTATGGCGGTTTCATGGGCGCACGCAGCTTCCAGATGACGACCGGCGTCGAACGCTTCCTCGATTCCAAGGACCTCGGCGCCAAGGACGTCGAACCGGACTCGTTCTTCTACGACAAGGCGCTCCGGTTGATGGGCGAGCGGACGCCGAACAAGCCGCTGTTCACCTTCATCTATCTCGGCGCCAATCATTTCCCCTGGGAGACGCGCTTCCGTCCCGATTTGCTGCCGAACTGGCGCGCGCCGGGCAATGTGGCGTCCATCGACGAATATCTGCGCCGGCAGGCGATGAGCGCCGAGCAGTACAGGGCTTTCGTCGCGGGGCTGAAGAAGACGTTTCCCGGCGAGCCCTTCCTGATCGTGCGCTATGGCGATCATCAGCCCGAGTTTGCGCCGAACATCCTCGAGCCCGGGCTCGACGAAGGCGCCATCGGCAAGAAGCTCGACGCCTACGATCCGCGTCTCTACGCGACCTACTACGCGATCGACGCCGTCAATTTCGAGCCGGTCAGAAGCGAGGCCGTGATGGACACGATCGACGGGCCCTATCTGCCGCTGGTGATCCAGGAAGCCGCCGGCATCCCGCTCGACCCGTCCTTCGCCGTGCAAAAGGACATCATGCTCCGCTGCACGGGCATCTTCTACGGCTGCAAGGACGGCGCCGAGGCGCGGCGGCTCAACCGGCTGCTGATCAATGCGGGGATGATCCGGGGGCTGTAGCGCTCTGACGCGTTTTGCGAGGGGGCGTTTCTTGGAGCGTCCATGTCTCTCCAATGTCGTCCTGGCGAAGGCCAGGACCCATACCGCGTGATCTATCAAATCGAGCGAGCTGCTAGTACCGTCCACATAACCAAGCCTTGGGAATGGGTCCTGGCCTTCGCCAGGACGACACCGAATAAATAGCACAGGCCTACCGCCCGCCCACCTTCCCCCACAGCCACTTCGCCACCGCATCCGGCGACGAATTCGCGTCGTTGCCGCTGGCGCGCAAATTGGCCTCGCGCATGGTGGCGATGTCGATCTTGCCGAGCAGCGGTCTGAGCGCGGCCTGCAATCGCTCGTCGCCGGCGCGCTTGGGTGCGAGCAGCAGGATCGCATCGTAGGGCGGGATCGCGTGCCTGGGATCGTCGAGCACAACGAGGTCGTATTTCGCGATCAGCCCGTCGCTGGTGTAGCCGGCGATGACGTCGACCTCGCCGCTGGCGACCGCCGCATACATGAAATCCGGCTGCATCTGGCGCTGGGCGCGGAATTGAAGGCCGTAGGCCTTTTGCAGCGCCGCCCATTCGGGGCGCGAGAAGAATTCGTAGTCGCCGGCAATCGATAGCGCCGATGCGTGCGCGGCGAGATCGGCGATGGTGCGGATGCCAAGCGCCTCGGCGCGCTTTTTCGGGATCACCAGCGCATAGGCATTCTCGAAGCCGAGCTCGCCGAGCAGGGTGATGTTCTCTTTCGTGAGGGCTGTCTTCAGCTCCGCGAGCAGTTCGGCGCGCGGCTTGATGTCGGTGCGATGCAGCTGGTTGGCCCAGAGCGTGCCGGAATAATCGACATAGAGATCGATGTCGCCCGCCTTCAACGCCCCGAAGATCACGCTCGAGCCGAGGCCCGAGCGCGCCGTGGCCGACAGGCCGGCCGCCTGGAGGCGATCCCTGAGCAGGGCCGACAGCACGTATTGCTCGGCGAAGGTTTTGGCGCCGACGACGTAGCCCTGCGACGAGCGGCCCATCGTCGGCACCAGCGTTGCGGCGACCAGTGCCGCGATCCCGACCGCGCCGAACCCGGTGCGCAGGCGGCTGCGGCGGCGCAGGCCGCTCTCGATCAGGCCGAGCAACTGATCGACGGCGAGCGCCAGCAGGGCGGAGGCAAGGCAGCCGAACAGCACGAATACCCAGTTCTGGGTCTGGAGCCCGGCAAAGATGTAGTTGCCGAGGCTGGTCTGCCCGATCGGGGTCGAGAGCGTCGCGGTGCCGATCACCCAGACCGCGGCGGTGCGGATGCCCGCCATCATCACCGGCAGCGCCAGCGGCAGCTCGACCAGGACGAGCGACTGCCGCGCGGTCATGCCGACGCCCTCAGCGGCTTCGATCAGCGCCGGGTCGATGCCGTTCAGCCCGGTGATGCCGTTGCGCAGCACCGGCAGCATCGAATACAGCGCCAGCGCCAGCATCGCCGGCAGGAAGCCGAACGCCGAGAAGGAGATTCCGAACCAGGCGAGCGTCAGGGACGCCGCCGCCAGCAACAACGGATAGAACAGCGCGAGCAGCGCCAGTCCCGGCACGGTCTGCACGATGCTGGCGAGCGCGAGCAGGATGCCGCGCGGCGCCGGGCGGTTGCGTGTCAGGATCGCCAGCGGCAGGCTGACGGCGAGGCCGAGCGCCAGCGCGGCCAGGCTCACCCGCACATGGTTGCCGAGATAGTCGGGCAGATGCGACAGCGCCTCGCCCCAGCGTGGATCGGTGAAGAGGCTCATGCCGCACCGCTCTGCGGCAGCAGCGCGTTCAGCCGCTCGACCTGGCGCCGCGGCGTGCGCAGCAGCTCCAGCACATAGGTGTCGGTGCTCGTGGAGAGCTCCGCGGGTGTGCCCTGCGCGAGCAGCTTGCCGCCGCGCATCACCGCGATGCGGTCGGCGAGCAGGATCGCCTCAGTCATGTCATGCGTGATCATGACTGTGGTCAGGCCGAGCCTGCGATGCAGCGAGCGATAGTCGTCGCCGAGCGCGTCGCGGGTGAGGGGATCGAGCGCGCCGAACGGCTCGTCCATCAGCACGATGCGGGGCTTTGCCGCGAGCGCCCGCGCCACGCCGACGCGCTGGCGCTGGCCGCCCGAGAGCGCCTCGGGCAGCCGGTCACGATGCGCGGCACGGTCGAGCTGCACGAGCTCCAGCAATTCGTCGACCCGCGCTGCGATATCCACTGCCGGTGCGCCCAGCAGTTTCGGCGTGATCCCGATATTGTCGGCGACGGTTAAGTGCGGGAACAGCCCGCCGCTCTGGAAGACGTAGCCGATCCGGCGCCGCAGCGCGACCGGATCGACGTTTTGCACGTCCTCGCCCTCGACCGTGATGGTGCCGAGATCCGCCTCGATCAGCCGGTTGGCAAGCCGCAGCAGCGTGGTCTTGCCCGAGCCCGAGCCGCCGACGATGGCCACGAACTCGCCCTCGGCGATGTCCAGCGACACGTTGTCCACGGCCTTGAGGGAGCCGAAGCTCTTGGTGACGTGGGAATAGCTGATGGCGGGCTTGGAAGGCATCAGGACGGGGCTCACTCTTCCTTACCCTCCCCCTCCAGGGGAGGGTGAAGGAGGCGACGAAGCCCATGCGTAGCACGCTTGGCGGGTTGATTGAACTTGGCCGCGCAAGCGGTTAAGGCATCGGACCAAATTCGGAGGGAACACATGACAACGCCCACGGCAGTGGCGCTGGAAGATGCCAAGGTTGCGTTCCGGCTGGGGGACGGACGGGTCTATACAGCGGTGGAGAAGGCGCATCTTTCGGTCGCGCAGGGCGAGTTCGTCGCCATCGTCGGCCCGACCGGCTGCGGGAAATCGACGCTGCTCAACGTCGCGGCCGGGCTGCTGAAGCCGGCGGCCGGAAGCGTCAAGATCTTCGACCGGCCGCTCGCGGGGCTGAACCGGGATGCCGGCTATCTGTTCCAGGCCGATGCGCTGTTCCCCTGGAAGACCGCGCTCGACAACGTCGCGATCGGGCTCGAGATCAAGGGTACGCCGCGCGCCGAGGCGCTGCCGCGGGCGCAGAAATGGCTGACGTCCGTGGGCCTCGGCGCCTTCGCGGGCCGCTATCCCCACATGCTCTCGGGCGGCCAGCGCAAGCGCGTGGCGCTGGCGCAGGTTCTGATCCGCGATCCCAAGATCCTGCTGATGGACGAGCCGTTCGGGCCGCTCGATGCACAGACCCGCCAGGTGATGGGCAATCTGCTGCTCGATCTCTGGAACGCCGACCGCAAGGCGGTGCTGTTCGTGACCCATGATCTCGAAGAGGCGATCGCGCTCGCCGACCGCGTCGTGATCATGTCGGCGGGGCCGTCCTCGCGCATCATCGGCGACTGGCGCGTCGGCTTGCCGCGCCCGCGCGACATCTTCGAGGTGCGCCTGGACAAGGAATTCCATGCGCTCCACCGCGAGATCTGGAGCGTGCTCAAGGACGAGGTGATGAAGGGCTACGCGCAATCCACCCAAGCGGCGGAGGCGGTCTGATGTCGCGCCCGACGCTGCTTGCGTTGCAAGTCCTGGTCGCAGTCGTCTGCATTGTGCTGTGGCAGGTGCTGTCGACCGTCCCCGTGTTCGGCAAGATCGTGCTGCCGCCGTTCTTCTTCTCCAACCCGTTCGACGTGTTCAGCCAGATCGTGAAGTGGTTTGCCTCCGGCGTGATCTGGAAGCACCTCGGCATCACGCTCGCGGAATCGATCCTCGCCTTCGTGATCGGATCGCTCGGCGGTGTGCTGATCGGCTTCTGGTTCGCGCGCCAGCCGCTGGTCGCCGCGGTGTTCGACCCTTACGTGAAAATGGTCAACGCCCTGCCGCGCGTGGTGCTGGCGCCGATCTTCGCGCTGTGGCTCGGCCTCGGCATCTGGTCCAAGGTCGCGCTCGGCGTGACGCTGGTGTTCTTCATCGTGTTCTTCAACGTCTATCAGGGCGTCAAGGAGGTCAGTCGCACCGTGCTCGACAATGGCCGCATGCTCGGCATGAGCGAGCGGCAGCTGATGCAGCACGTCTATTGGCCGTCGGCGCTGTCCTGGATGTTCTCCTCGCTGCACACCTCGGTCGGCTTCGCCGTGGTCGGCGCCGTCGTCGGCGAGTATTTGGGATCGGCGGCCGGCCTCGGCTATCTAATCCAGCAGGCCGAAGGCGTGTTCGACGTCGCCGGCGTGTTCGCCGGCATGTTCGTGCTGTCGGCCTTCGTCATCCTGATCGACTTCGGGGTCACGCTGGTGGAGCGGCGCTTGCTGGTGTGGCGGCCAACAGCGTTGGATGGACGTGGCTAGCCGCCGCGTTGTCCTGCTGACATTTATGTGATTGACCGGCCGGAATAGAACGCGCGCCCACGCGTCATACCCCCATGCAACCACCTGCATGGGAGTTCAGGATGCACCGGTCACAGTTTCATCGCCTCGTTGCGGCGCTCGCAGGCAGATGCCGATGGCCAAGGCCCGGCCTTGGCATGGCACTCATCGGCGCACGCATTCTCGTCGCCTTCGCAATTCCTCCGCTCGTATTCGCGCATGAAGCCCATCCGGCCAACCCGCCGGCTGCGCTGAGCGCGGAGGAGCGTGCGTTCCTGGAAGAAAACGAATCCGCCATGGCCAAGATGATGAACGACATGGCTGCCAAGCCGACGGGCGACGTCGATCGCGACTTCGTCGCGATGATGAATCCGCATCATCAGGGTGCGATCGACATGGCGGTCATCGAATTGCGCTACGGCAAGAACGAGCAGTTGCGGCGCATTGCCCAGGAAATCATCGTCGACCAGATGCAGGAGATCGCGGCCATGAAGCTCGCGATCGGCGAACCGGCAACCGATACGACGCCCGCTCCGACCCAGCCGCCGTCTGGCCCCGTTGCAAGCGTCCATCATCACCCGGGCATGCAGATGGACATGTCCGCCGGAATGAAGAAGTAGGAGTGCCACATGAAGACGTCGAGAAGCAGCATCGGGAAGAGCATCTTCCTGGCGGCCACCATGCTTGCAACCGGTTCAGCCGCATGGGCAGGGCAGGCGCCTGGTGCGCTGTCCTCACCCGATATTCCGATCAGCCATCACGACCGCGTCTATGCCGCGGAGCAGTTCTCGAACACGGTCTCGGTGACCGACCCGGTCGACAACAAGCTGCTTGGGGTGATCCGGCTCGGCGACCCGCAGCCCGGCAATTTCAGCCCGCTCTACAAGGGCCAGGTTCTCGTGCATGGCATGGGCTTTTCGCCCGATCACAAGACGCTTGCCGTGGTGTCGATCGGCTCAAACTCGGTCACCTTCATCGACACCGCGACCAATGCGGTCAAGCACACGACCTATATCGGGCGGTCGCCGCACGAGGCGTTCTTCACGCCGGACGGCAAGGAGGTGTGGGTCACCGTTCGCGGCGAAAACTACATCTCCGTGATCGACCCGCACAGCTTTGAGGAAAAACGCCGCATCACCACCCCCAGCGGGCCGGGCATGCAGATGTTTTCACCGGACGGCAAATACGCCTACATCTGCTCGTCCTTCAATCCCGAGACCGACGTCGTCGCGGTCGCCGAGCACAAGATCATCGCCAGGGTGAAGCAGGAGAGCCCGTTCTGCCCGAACATCGCGGTGACGCCGGATGGAAACCAGGTGTGGTTCACGCTGAAGGATACGGGCAGGACGCAGGTGTTCAACGCCAGGCCGCCGTTCAACCCGATCAGGACGATCGATACCGGTCCGATCACCAACCATGTCAATTTCGCGCACACTGCCAGGGGGACATTTGCCTACGTCACTATTGGTGGCCTGAACCAGGTGAAGGTGTTCCGCACCGACGACTTCTCGCAAGTCGCGACGATCCCGGTCGGCAATCTGCCGCACGGCGTCTGGCCGTCCGGTGACGGCACGCGCATCTATGTCGGGCTTGAGAACGCCGACGCGCTCGCGGCGATCGACACCGCAACCAACAGCGTGGTGGCGAATGTCCCGATCGGCCAGGCGCCGCAGGCCATTGCCTACGTTCCGGGCGCGGCTCCCAATCCGGATGACCACCAGAACCTGCAGCTCCTCGGCGTTGCCGGCAAGGTCGCTCATCTCGCGCTTGCATCCAGGGACGGTTCGAAGGACGGAAAGGCGCCGACCAGCGTCTCGCTGTTCGATCAGGGCCTGATCCAGATCTTGCAGGCTTCGGTGACGGGACTTGAGCCCAGGCAGAAATATGTGCTGGCGCTGGCGGAACGCAGTGACGGAAGCGGCCCGCTACAGCCATTGGCGGCGTTCATGACCAATCCGGCCGGATCGGCCATCGTCAACGCGGCCGGCCCGATCCGGCAGATCGTCGATCAGTCCGCCGTGGCTGGAAAGCGATATCTGGTGATCGCCTCCGGAGACGCGGCCGGGCCCGGCGAGGCGGTCCAGATCGAGACGCAATGACGCACCGTCGGGCGGCAACGAAGAGCAGGCGGAGCGCCTCATGAAGGACATGCTGGTTCAGGTCGAGCCACTGATCCCCGCGCTCCGCCGCTATGCGCGCGCCCTCGTACGCGATCGCGCGGCCGCCGACGATCTGGTTCAGGATTGCCTGGAGCGGGCCGTCGGCCGCTGGCACCAGCGGCGCGACGGCAGCGTGCGCGCCTGGCTGTTCACGATCCTCCACAATCTGGCGGTCACTCAATTTCGCCAGACAACAGCGCGGGGCAGGCATATGCCGATCGACGATGCCGGCGAGCGCGAGCTTGTCAGTGCGGCAGCGCAGGAGCACAGGCTGATCTATCAGGATGTCCTGAACAAGCTTGCGAGACTGCCGCAGGAGCAGCGGGCTGTGTTGTTGCTTGTTGCAGTCGAGGATCTTTCCTACGCCGCCGCCGCGGACGTGTTGAACGTCCCGGTCGGGACAGTGATGTCGCGCCTGTCGCGTGCGCGGGAGCGGCTGCTGCAGGAGATGGACGGCGTTGCACCGGGGAACGTCGTGGCATTGCGGAGCATGAAATGAGCCAACGGCCGATCACGGAAGACGATCTCCACGCCTTTGTGGACCACGCGCTCGAGCCTGAGCGTCGTGCGGAGGTCGCATCCTATCTGGACGATCACCCGGATGTCGCCGGGCGCGTCGCGGCCTTTGCCGCCCAGCGCGAGCAGTTGCGCAGCGCGCTGGCGTCAATCGCCGATGAACCATTGCCGGCCGAGTTGAACCTGTCGCACATGATCGAGAGCCGGAAGCGGCGCCCTCTGCACGCATGGTGGGCAATCGCGGCGCTGTTGCTCCTGAGCATCGGCGGTTTCGGCGGCTGGACCATGCGCAGCCTGCTGCAAGAAGGTTCGAACGGTCTGTCTGCGCTGGCCCAGGAGGCCGCCTACTCCTATGGCGTCTATGCGCCCGACCGCGTGCGGCCGGTCGAGATAAGAGCGTCCGACAGTGCCGAGCTCACGCAATGGGTCTCCAACCGGCTGAAGCAGCCGGTCAAGGTGCCGGATCTTTCCGTGTCCGGCTATCGGCTGATGGGAGGTCGTCTCGTTGCGACCTCGCACGGTCCGGCCGCGATGTTCATGTACGACGACGATCGCGGCGATCGCCTTGTCGTGCTGACGCGCCCGATGAGCCGCGGTGGACAGGATACGCCGATGCTGCCGCAATCGACCGGTGATGTCGCGGGTTTCGCCTGGGCGGACGGCGGCATGGGCTATACGCTCGTCGGCGAGCTTCCGACGGACACGCTCAAGCCGATCGCGAACGAGATCAGGAAGCAGGCGCGCCCGATCTAGCCGGGACATTCAGTGGACGGGCCCGCGCGTCGCGCGAGCCCCGGCAGCGCGAATGCTCAATCCAGCAGCTTGGTATCGTCGGGCGCCTGCGGCGGCGTCTTGATCGCGATTGCCTTAACCTGGCCGCTGATCGGCTTAGTGCCGCCATGCGGCGTGCCCTTGGGGATGATGACGAGGTCGCCCGGCTTCACCGTGACCTCCTTGTCGCCGAGCCAGATCGTCCCGGTCCCGTCCAGGATGTACTGGATTTCGTTGGTGTTGGGATGCAGGTGCTTGGGCACATTGCCGACCTGGATCGAGATGGTGGCGCCGTCGGCGCTTGCGAACATCTTGGAGCGATAGCCGACGTTGTTGGCGGGCCCGAGCGCGTCGCCTTCCATCTCGCCGGTATGGATGATCTGCGCGGTGACGTTCTCGGCGGCCAGCGCCGGCCGGAGCAACTGGTTTGCGCCGCATCCGGCGGCAAAGGCGGCGGCGATCGACAGTCCGGCAGCAAGGCGATTCATGGATGATTCTCCCCATCAGGAATTGTTCTTGTTTGGCCATGCTATTGCGCCCAAAGGCTGATGGCGAGTCGCACTTAGGCAGTGCTTCTCAAGCCGGTCCCGCTGCTCTATGGTGCCGCCGGCCGAACGGAGGAAACCAATGAAGAACACGATTGCCAGGCTCGCCGGCGCGCTGCTCGCGCTGACGCTCACCACCGGTCTTGCCGCGGCGCAAAGCAAGGTGACCATCGCGGTCGGCGGCGGCTCCTGCCTATGCTATCTGCCCACGGTGCTGGCCAAGCAGCTCGGCGAATACGACAAGGCCGGCCTCAATGTCGAACTTGTGGACCTCAAGGGCGGTTCGGACGCGCTCAAGGCCGTGCTCGGCGGCAGCGCCGACGTGGTCTCCGGCTATTTCGACCATTGCGTCAACCTGGCGGCCAAGAAGCAGGAGCTCCAGGCCTTCGTCGTCTATGACCGCTATCCCGGCCTCGTGCTGGTGGTTTCGCCCGCGCACACGAACGAAATCAAGTCGATCAAGGATCTCGCCGGCAAGAAGGTCGGCGTCAGCGCCCCCGGATCCTCGACCGACTTCTTCCTCAAATACATGCTCAAGAGGAATGGCCTCGATCCCGCCGGCACCGCCGTGATCGGCGTCGGCCTCGGCGCCACCGCGGTGGCCGCGATGGAGCAGGGGCAGATCGACGCAGCCGTGATGCTGGATCCCTCCGTCACGGTGCTCCAGGGCAGCCACAAGGATCTGCGCATTCTCAGCGACACCCGCACCCAGAAGGACACGCTTGAGACGTTCGGCGGCGAATATCCGGGCGGCGCGCTGTATTCGACCGCGGCCTGGGTCAACGGCCACGAGAAGGAGACGCAGGCGCTCACCAATGCGATCCTCGCCACGCTGGCCTGGATTCACTCGCACTCGCCTGAGGAGATCATGGCGAAGATGCCGGAAGAGACCGTCGGCAAGAACAAGGACCTCTATCTCGCCGCGCTGAAGAACACGATCCCGATGTTCTCCGAGACCGGCAAGATGGACCCGAAGGGCGCGGACGCCGTGCTCGCCGTGTTCAGCGTCGGCTCGCCCGAGGTCGCCAACGCCAAGATCGACGTCAGCAAGACCTTTACCAATAGGTATGTCGAGCAGGCCAAGAAGACCACGGGGAGCGCCAAATAACTGACGCGAAGGCGCGGTAACCAGGCTTCATGACGTCCCCGGTCATTCATCGCGTGACGACGCTTGATCTCGCCGTGCGGCCGATCATCTGGCCGTTCGCCGAGGAACGGCGCGCCGAGATCGCGGCGCACTTTGCCGAGAAGCAGCGCGAGCGGCCGAAAATCTGGAACGGCCGCGTCCTGCTCGGGCGCGATGCCGTGTTCACGGACGGCCATCTCGCCGCGACCTATTTCGAGACCGATTTCGCGAGCTTCCTCGCCTGGCGCGACTGGGGCTTCCCTGACACCGCCGTGTTCAACGGTTTCGGCATGGGCGCGCTGCGCGCCTCCGACGGCGCCTTCGTGATGGGCGAAATGGCGCAGCACACCGCCAATGCCGGCCGCATCTATTTCCCCTCCGGCACGCCCGATCTCGACGACGTCAGGGACGGTGTGCTCGACATTCCCGGCAGCGTCGTCCGCGAGCTCGCCGAGGAGACCGGCCTGACCGCGGCCGACTACGCGGCGGAAACCGACTGGCACTGCGTCGTCAGTGGCCATGCGATTGCAATGATTCAGATAATCAACCTGGGCATGCCGGGCGAGGCGATCCGTGCCCGGATCGAAGCCAATCTCGCGCGCGAGACCGAACCTGAGTTGTCGGCCATTCATCTCGTGCGCGGGATGGATGATCTCACACCTACCATGCCGCGATTTGTCACGGCCTTCGTCGCGCAGCAGTTCGCCTCGCGCTGACGCGCGAGGCTTGACATCGCTGCGCGCAGCCCATGTGATGGGCGAAAAAGCAAAAGCAAGAAGAATGCAATGCACAATCGTCCAGGGAGGTTTAGATGCGCCTGCGCATGGCTGCCCGCTTGGTACGGGGGCTGATGGTCGCGATATCAGCGACGGGCTTGGCGGTCTCCGCCCAGGCCCAGGAGAAGAAGATCAAGATCGGCGTGGTGTTCGACCTGACCGGCCCGCTCGCGGGCGGCGGCTCTGAGCTCGGCTATATCGGTGCAAAGATCATCCTCGACCATTTCGCCAGGACCGGCGTCGAGGGCTACAAGGTCGAGGCGGTCTATGCCGATGCGCAGAGCAAGCCCGACGTCGCCATCAACGAGTCCGTCCGCCTGCTCGAGCAGGAGAAGGTCGACATGGTGCTCGGCTTCTTCTCCTCGGCACAATGCGTGCCCGTAGCCGCGCGTGTCGAGCAGCTCAAGAAGTTCATGTGGATGACGACCTGCATCTCGTCTGCCGTGTTCAACGAGAAGGGCTACAAATACGTCTTCCGTCCGCAGGCGAGCGGCGACCAGTTCGGCATGATGACGATGGATTTCATCGCCCAGAATGCCAAGGCGAAGTTCGACAAGGAGCCGAAGGATCTGCGCGTCGCCATCATCCATGAGGACGGCGCCTATGGCGTCGACGTCTCCAGGGGTAACGAGGCGGGCGCCAAGAAGGCCGGCTTCAACCTCGTGATCAAGGAAGGTTATTCGGCGACCGCGCCGGATCTCTCGGCGCTGGTGACCAAGCTGAAGCGCGCCAAGCCCGACGTGATCTTCCACACCGGCTACAACCCCGACATCACGCTGCTGCTGCGGCAGGCCCGCGAGCAGGGGCTGAAGTTCGGCGCGCTGATGGGGCATGGCGCGGGCTACGGCGTCTATGAGAAGCTGAAGGAGGGCATGGGCGCGGATGCCACCTACATCTTCAACACCGACCCGATCTCGATCTGGCTCGCCAACCAGAAGACCATGGATCCGAAGCTTCCGCCCGTGATCAAGATGGTCGGCGAGGAGTTCGACAAGATCAGGCCCGGCGTCGCCATCCGCTCCGCCCATGTCGGCATCGGTGCGTCCAACACTTATGTGTTCATGAGCGATGTGCTGCCGCGCGCGATCAAGAAATACGGCGGGGTCGATCCCGACGCGCTGCGCAAGGCGGCGCTCGACACCGACATCCCCGAGGGCGGCACCATGCTCGGCTTCGGCGTCAAGTTCTACGGCGAAGGCACGCCGATGGCGGGGCAGAACGAGCGCTCGTTCCCCGTCGTGATCCAGTATCTCGAGGACAAGTCCCATGTGGTGTGGCCCAAGAGCCAGGCGCAGCGCGAGGCCGTGCTGCCACTGCCGAAGGGCACCACCTACAGCAACCAGTAGCGCAACACGCGAAGAAACGGAGAGCTTTGGTGTTGGAAGTCAGCGGGCTGGTGAAGCGGTTTGGCGGCTTCACCGCCGTGAACAACGTGTCGTTTCGGGTCGACCAGGGCGAGATCCTCGGCCTGATCGGTCCCAACGGTTCGGGCAAGAGCACGATCTTCAACATGCTCTCCGGCACGCTGGCGCCGACCTCCGGGTCGATCCTGTTCGCCGGGCACGAGATCGCGGGCCTCGCGCCGCACCGGATCATCAACCGCGGCATCGGCCGCACCTTTCAGATTCCGCGCCCCTTCCGCCGCCTGACCATCTTCGAGAACGTCGCGCTCGCCGGCTTCTACGGCCAGGGCCGCCACAGCCGCGTCAAAGCTGAGGAGGCGGCCGAGCGATCGCTGGCCATGGTCGGCCTGCCGACCGACCGCCATGCCAGCGTCGACGGCCTCGGCGCTGCCGGGTTGAAGAAGCTCGAGCTGGCAAAAGCGCTCGCTACCGCGCCAAAACTGCTGCTCGCCGACGAAAGCCTCGGCGGCCTTGACGAGACCGAGATGGACCAGGCCGCCGACATGCTGCGCAACATCCGCGACGAGCTCGGCATTACCATCATCTGGGTCGAGCACATCATGGGCGTGTTGATGCGGGTGGTCGATCGCGTCATGGTGCTCGATCACGGCGAGAAGATCTCGGAAGGGTTGCCGAGCGCGGTCGCAGGCGATCCGCGCGTCATCGAGGTCTATCTCGGCACCGATGCCGAGACCACGCAGGCCGCGGCCGCCGAAGCGCGCCGCCGCGCGGGAGGCTAGCCGATGCTGGAGCTGCGGTCCGTCAACGCCGGCTACGGTACGTTCCAGGCGCTGTTCGACGTCGATCTCGACGTGAGGGCCGGCGAGGCGGTCGGCGTCATCGGCCCGAACGGCGCCGGCAAGACCACCCTGATGCGCGTCATCTCCGGCCTGATCCGTCCCTCGCGCGGTTCGATCAGGATGGAAGGCGTCAACGTCGTGGCGACGCCGCCGCACAAGATCGTCAGCCTCGGCATTGCACATGTGCCGGAGAACCGGCGGCTGTTTCCGCAGCTCACGGTCGACGACAATCTGAAGATGGGCGCCTTCATGAAGGAGGCGCGCGGCCACTATGCCGAGCGGCTGGAGGTGGTGTTCGACCTGTTTCCGCGCCTGAAGGAGCGCCGCCACCAGATGGCCGGCACGATGTCCGGCGGCGAGCAGCAGATGTGCGCGATCGGGCGCGCGCTGATGTCCAATCCAAAACTACTGCTGCTCGACGAGCCCTCCGCGGGACTTGCGCCGGTCGTGGTGCAGCAGGTGTTCGAGCTGGTGAAGCGAATCCGCGCCCGCGGGCTGACGGTGCTGATCGTCGAGCAGAACGTGCAGCAGGTGCTCCGGGTGGTCGACCGTGCCTATCTGATCGAGGCCGGCACGATCCGCAGCTCAGGCACTTCGGCCGAGATGCTCGCGAGCGACACGGTCAAGGAAGCGTATCTCGGGGTGTGAGGGGCGGGCAGGGGCATGCAGGCATTCCTGGACATTTTCGACATCTACCTGCTGGAGGCCGTGATCAACGGTATCCTGCTCGGCGGCGTGCTGGCGCTGCTTGCGCTTGGGCTCAATCTGATCTTCGGCGTCATCGACGTGACCTGGATCTGCTATGCCGAGCTCGTGATGATCGGCATGTACGCCATGTATTTCATGGTGCAGTATTACGGCGTCAGCTATTTCATCGCGGCGCCGTTCACCATTCTTCTGGTCGCGCTGCTCGGCGCCGCGCTGCATTACCTCGTGATCGCGCCGCTGCTCACCGCGCCGCCGATCAACCAGTTGCTCGCAACCGGTGGCGTGCTGTTCGTGCTCCAGAGTTTTGCGACCGTCGCCTTCGGCATTGACTTCCGCAATCTCGGCATCCGCCTGCCGGTGCTCGCCTTCGGCGACATGAATTTCAGCTACGCACGACTCCTGTCGTTTCTGGCTGCGCTGGTCGGCATGGTCGCCGTCTACCTGTTCATGACGCGCACCTTCACGGGAACCGCGATCCGCGCGATCTCGCAGGACCGGCAGATCATGGCGCTGATGGGCGTCGATACGAAGAAGCTCTACCTCATCACCTCGGCGCTCGGCGGCGCGCTCGCAGGCCTCGCCGCCTGCCTGCTGGTGCTGCAATACGACGTGCACCCCTTCGTCGGCCTGTCCTTCGGGCCGATCACCTTCCTGATCTGCGTGCTCGGGGGCCTGGGCAATTTCATCGGCGGCTTCATCGCCGCCTTCGTGTTCGCCGAGATCATCTCGCTCGGCGGCCTGTTCTCCGACCTTGAATGGGGCTATGTGCTCGCCTTCGCCTTCTTCATCGTCATGATGTTCATCCGGCCCGCGGGCCTGCTTGCGAGGCGCCGATGACGGGGCAGGGGCGGCTTGCGGCATGGGCGGTGGGACTGGCGGCGCTGGTCGCGCTGCCCTTCGTCTATCGCGATCCCTATCATCTGCACATCCTGGTGCTGATCCTGATCTGGTCGTTCGCCTACACGTCCTGGTCGATGATGGGGCGGTTCGGCCTGGTCTCGCTCGGCCATGGCGGCTTCATGGGCATCGGCGCCTATGTCACCGCGCTGCTGTGGAATCATCTGGGCTGGTCGCCCTGGATCGGCATTCCCATCAGCATGGTTGCGGCGGGTACGCTGGCGCTGATCGTCGGCTATCCCTGCTTCCGCTTCCGCATCACCGGTCACTATTTCGTGCTGGTGACGCTGGCGCTGTCGGGCATCGTGCTCCAGGTCATCACCGCCACACGTGACTATACCGGCGGCTCGCTCGGCTACACGCCGAACCGCGCCTCGGGCAACAAGCTGCTGGCGCTGCAATTCGACGACAAGACGACCTGGTACCTGATCGCGCTCGGGGTCTGGCTGTTCGGCATCGTGGTCTGGCACTGGGTCGACCGCAGCATGAGCCGCTACGCGCTGGAGGCGATCTCGGAGGACGAGGACGCCGCGGCCGCCGCCGGCGTCGACGTCACCGCGGAGAAGCTGAAGATCACGCTGCTCAGCGCGCTGATGACGGCGCTCGCCGGCGCCATCTACTGCCAGTACCAGATGTTCATTACGCCCGACACGGTCAGCGGCATCGCGGTGTCGCTCCAGATGGTGTTTGCCGCCATCGTCGGCGGCCTGTTCGTCTCGCTCGGTCCGACCTTCGGTGCCGTCATCACGATCCTGCTGGCGGAGAGCTTGCGCATCGGCTTCGGCACCAAGGCGGTCGGCTGGGACAATCTCGTCTACGGCGTGCTGCTGGTGCTTTTCATCATATTCCTTCCCAAGGGTATCCTTGGTAGCGTGCTCGACCGACTGAAGCCGCAACGCAAGGTGCCCCGCGCCCATGAACAAGAAGCCGTCCAGATCGCTCGCCCAGGAACTTGACCGTTACATCACGCCGTTCCGCTACGACGGCTCGGGCAAGTTTCACCTCAAGGCGCACAAGACCAACGAGAAGGGCGATCTCGACAAGGAGAGGGCGCAGGAGATTCTCGACGCCAACAAGAAGCGGCTGATCGAGTTCCAGGAGAAACTCTACGCCCAGGACCGCTGGTCGGTGCTGATCGTGTTCCAGGCCATGGACGCGGCCGGCAAGGATTCCGCGATCAAGGCGATTTTCGAGGGCATCAACCCGCAGGGCTGCGATGTCCACGCCTTCAAGGCGCCAAGCAGCAAGGAGCTCGACCACGACTTCCTCTGGCGCCACGTCACCGCGCTGCCGGAGCGCGGCCATATCGGCATCTTCAACCGCTCGCATTACGAGGAGTGCCTGGTGACGCGCGTGCATCCGGAGATCCTCGCCAAGGAGAAGCTGCCGCAGAAGCTCGTGACCAAGAACATCTGGAAGGAGCGGTTCGAGGACATCTCCGCCTTCGAGCGTTACCTCACGCGCAACGGCACCGTGGTGTTGAAGTTCTTTCTCAACCTGTCCAAGGACGAGCAGCGTCAGCGCTTCCTCGACCGGCTGGAGGAGCCCGCCAAGCAGTGGAAATTCTCCATGGACGACATCAAGGAGCGCGCGCTGTGGCCGCGCTATCAGGCGGTCTATCAAGACATCGTTCGCCACACGGCAACGCCGCATGCGCCGTGGTATGTCGTGCCCGCCGATCACAAATGGTTCGCGCGCGTCGTGATTGGCTCGGTGATCAACGCCGCGCTCGAAAAGCTGGACCTGCGCTTTCCCCGCGCCGACAAGGCCTCGCTGGAGGAGTTCGAAGAGGTGCGCAAGGCGCTGGAGAAAGAAGCGACGGGAAGCAAGAAGCAAGCAAAGTGACAGCCAACCGGACCGCGGACCGCAAGACCGTCAACTTCGCGCTCCAGGGCGGCGGCGCGCACGGCGCCTTCGTCTGGGGCGTGCTCGACCAGGTGCTCGAAGACGGCAGGTTGGCGATCGAGGCGGTCAGCGCGACCAGTGCCGGCGCCATGAATGCGGTGGCGATGGCCTCCGGCATGGCGCACGGCGGCGCGGAGGCCGCGCGGGAGAGCCTGCACGCATTCTGGTACGAAGTGTCGCGTATGGACATGGCGTACGATTTGATGTCGCCGCTGAACCAGTGGATACAGGCCCTGAGGCTGCCGCCGGAATATCATCCGGTCCACGCCGTCATCCACACGCTGACGCACACGCTGCCGCCGGGCCTGCTCAATCCCTTTCATTTCAATCCGCTCCGCTCGCTGCTGCAGCGCGTGGTCGATTTCGACCGGCTCAATTCCTCGCCCGAGGCGCCGCAGCTGTTTCTCAACGCCACCAACGTTCGCACCGGCAAGATCAAGGTATTCCAGAGCCCGCTGCTCACCGCGGAAACCGTGCTCGCCTCGGCCTGCCTGCCGCCGTATTTCCAGGCCGTCGAGATCGACGGCGAGCATTATTGGGATGGCGGCTATCTCGGCAATCCCGCGATCTATCCGTTGATCTACCGCAAGGGCAGTCACGACGTCATCATCGTGCAGGTCACGGCGATCCGGCGCAACGAGCTGCCGACCAGTGCAGCCGATGTCCTCCACCGCATCAACGAGATCAGCTTCAACTCGTCCTTGATGCGCGAGATGCGCGCGATCGCCTTCGCCACGCGGCTGATCGACGACGGCGAGCTCGACAGCAGCAGGCATAGCCGCATGTACATACATTGGATTGGCAACGACCAGTTGATGTCGCAGCTCGGCACGGCCACGCAGTTCCACCCCGAATGGAGCCTGTTGTGTCGCCTGCGCGACGAGGGCCGCGAGGCGGCGCGAAGCTGGCTGGCGCGAAACTTCGACCAGATCGGAAAGTCCTCGACGGTCGACCTGGCAGACATGTTTCTCTAGGCCAGCCGAGCCGGTCATCGAAAAAGTACGAAAACAACCCCATGCACAGTAGCCGGTGCCAGTGGAATCAATGGCTTGGCGAACGGTCGCTGTTGTTCGGATTTAAAGATGTCCGTTTGACCCGTCGGGCAAGACAGGGGCATGATGTCATCATCGCCGCAGACCGGGCCGGGCGGGCAAAGCGACCTGTCTGCCGCAGGTCGTAGCTGCGATCTCTGATCTCGTAGGGTGGGCAAAGGCGCCCTTGCGCCGTGCCCACCGTCTCTCCACGATCGCGGCTGGCATGGTGGGCACGCGACGAGCCGCGCCTTGCGCGTCTCGTTGCTTTGCCCACCCTACGAGTTTCTCCGCAAGCGGCTTGCTAGTACCCGCGGCCCCACCAGTAGCAGAAGCGCTCGACATTGGCGGGCAGCGCGGTCTCGTAATTCGCCCACTTCTCGTATTTCGGCAGCTTCACTTCCTTCATCGCGGTATCGATGCATTTGCCGGCGTCCGCCGCCTTCTTCACCTCGGCGGAGAGATCCTCCATGTAGGCGATGTCGTCCTCGACGTCCTTCTTGGTGCCGAGCCGCCCGCCGGCATTGGGGTGGCCGGGGATCATCCGCTCCCAGTCGAGCGACGCCAGCTTCTTCAGCGAAGCGATATATTCCAGCGGCGAGACATTGTCGGGGATGTTGCGGAACTGGACGGACTCGATCGGCGCGAAATCGACCACGAAGACGATCTTCTCCTTCGGCAGCCGCATCACCAGCGAATTGTCGGAATGGTTGCGGCCGACATAGTTCAGCTCCAGCGTGGTGCCGCCGAGCGTGATGCTCTTCTTGTCGTCCACCACCTGATCCGGCATCACGACGTCGGCGAGCAGCGCATTCTGCTTCTTCAGCTCGAGCAGGCGCTCCTTGGTCCGCCGATGCGCGATGAAGGTGGCGCCGAGATCCTTGAATGGCTGGCCGCCGGCGATGTGGTCGTAGTGATGATGGCTGTAGACGACGTATTTGATCGGCTGGTCGGTGACCGCCTTGATCGCGTCGATATAGGGCTTGGCGGGTCGCAAGTAGGAGATCGGGTCGGTTGCGATCACGCCCTTCGGCGTCACCACGAACATCGACTGATGGCCGCCATAGCGGAAGATGTAGACATTGTCGGTGCCGTCGACCTTTCTGGTGGAGGTCTGCGGCGGGGTTTGCGCGAATGCCGATCCGGTCACGAGGGCAGCGAGAACGGCCATGCAAGTCAATGCTTTCATCTCTGGCTTTCTGGAAATAATGAGGACGGACAATCTCTTCGATACAAACGCTGCTGGAAGGGATTTATTCCGTCGCCTCATGCGACCAATCTGTCGCGGGAACGGCCTGGAACACGCCCTCAAATGTGATTTCAAAGCCATTGATCCTGCTTGACAGTTCTATGTCACGGGAGGAGCATGACGTTGGTCGCGAATACGCGACGCGCAACGTCCACCTCATGAGCAAGGGGAGGTCTATGACACCACCTCCGCAGATCCAGCCGCGTTAAGTGCGATGGAGCTCGTTCGGACTATCGCATAGCGGCAGAAACCGCGAACGGCACGCCGGGTCAAGGTTTAGAGGGCTCCATCAGTGAGGCAAGGCCCCTACCTGCCCGGCGCTGTGCTTCGCAGAGCGATTGGCATCACGCTTCATTTCTCCTCCTCCTCCTCCTCACCGTCGTTCCGGAGCCATCCCGGAATGACGGGAGAGGTTTTGGCGTGAGCATCGTGCTGTATCGACGCGCGCCCGCGAGCCGGTATTTCGCCGTGTCGGAAACGGGGTTCCTGCTTCCTGCATCGCGGCAAATGCCAAGAGAATGTCGCCTCCTTGGCCAACTTCCGACACAGCGCCGGGGCGAATAACGACCATCCGACATGACGCACGTGCTTCGGCGGTGACGGCCCCGTCGCCGCCTGCGCATTCATTTTTTCAAGGAATCCTCGTGTCGCATAAGCTTGCCTCGGCGCTCCTCGCAGCGCTCTTCCTCGCCATCTCATCTCTCTCCGGCGCCCAGGCCGAGGCGCGTGCGCCGGCGACCAAGGGTGCGGCCACGCTGTCGCCGGACGAGGCCAGGCGCGCGCTGGAGACGCTGCAGGACGACCAGAAACGCGCGCAGATGATCGACACGCTGCGCGCGATCGCGAATGTATCAGGTCAGCAGCAGCCTGCGCCGTCCGCGCCCGAGCAGAAATCGCCGATCCCGCTTTCGGCCGATGGCCTCGGTGCGCAGCTCCTGCTCACCGTATCGGAGCAGATCGGCGAGATCTCGGGCGAGATCGCCGGCGTGGCGCGGACGCTCACGCACTTCCCGGCCTTCTATTACTGGATCATGCGAACCGCGAACGATCCCGCGGCCTACAACCTCCTGATCGAGATCGCCTGGAAGCTCGCGCTGGTGCTCGGCTGCGCCCTCTCCGCCGAGTGGGTGATCTTTCGTCTGATCCGCCGTCCGGTCGTGTTCCTGGAAGGTCGCGTGCCGCAGGCCGCGCATCTGCCGGCGCAGGCGCTGCCCATTGCAGATCCGCCGTCATCGGTGACCGATGTCACCCCGGAGCCCGAACTGCACAAGCGCCGCCACAGTCTCGTGCGGATCTGGCAGGTCGTGCTGCGGCTGCCCTTTGTGCTGGCGCGCCTGGTGTTCGAACTGCTTCCCGTGTTCGTCTTCGTGGGCATCGCCACCGCGCTGCTCGGAACGGAGATCGGCGAGCCCACGACCGTCCGCCTCGTGATCCTCGCGGTCGTCAACGCCTATGCGTTCTCGCGCGGGCTCATCTGCGTGGTCCGTGCGCTGGCGGGGCCGTCCGGCCTGTTTCCGGTTCGGGCTGAGACCGCGGCCTATATCGAGATCTGGGCGCGCCGCATCGTCGGCGTCGGCGTCTCCGGCATCGCCTTTGCCAATGTGGCGCTGCTGCTCGGTCTGCATCGCGCCGGCTACGCCGCGCTGCTGCGCATGGTGATGCTGGTCGTGCATCTCTTCGTCGTCGTCATCATCCTGCAATGCCGCCGCCAGGTCGCCGAAGTCATTCGCGCGCCCGCCGAGCGGCCGGGGATTGCGGCGCGCCTGCGCAACCGCATCGCCGGTGGCTGGCATTATCTTGCGATCGCGCTCGATCTTGCGCTGTGGGCGGTGTGGGCGCTGAACATCCGCAACGGCTATGCGCTGCTGCTGCAATATTTCGTCGGCACCATCGCGGTGGCGCTGATCACGCGCGTTGCCATCATGCTGACGCTGGGCCTGATCGACCGCGGCTTCCGCATCAAGCCGGAGATCCTCCAGCGCTTTCCGGGGCTGGAAATCCGGGCCAACCGCTATCTGCCGCTGCTGCGCAAGATCGTGTCCAGCGTGATCGCCTTCATCGGCTTCGTGGCCGTGCTCGAAGTCTGGGGCGTGGACGCCATCGTCTGGTTCTATGGCGGCCAGATCGGCGGACGGCTGATCTCGGCCGTGGTGACGATCGGCGTTGCCGTATTCGTCGCTGCGGCTATCTGGGAGATCAGCAACGCGCTGCTGGATCGCCAGATCAATGCGCTGTCCCGCGACGGGCACTACGCCCGCGCCGCGCGCCTCCGGACCTTCCAGCCGATGCTGCGCACCGCGCTGCTCTGCGTGATCGCCGCCGTCGTCGGCCTCACGGCGCTCAGTGAGATCGGCGTCAATGTCGCCCCGCTGCTCGCAGGCGCCGGCATCGTCGGCATCGCCATCGGTTTCGGTTCGCAAAAACTGGTGCAGGATCTCATCACCGGCCTGTTCCTGCTGTTGGAGAACACGGTGCAGGTCGGCGACAATGTCAGCGTGTCGGGGCTCTCAGGCGTCGTCGAGAACGTCTCGATCCGCACCATCCGCCTGCGCGCAGGCGACGGTGCCGTGCACATCGTGCCGTTCAGCGCGGTCACGACCATCACCAATGCCAGCCGCGGCGCGGGCAATGCGTCCGTCAGCGTAAACGTGGCCTACAAGGAGGACACCGACCGCGCCGGCCAAATCCTCAAGGACATCGTCGACGAGATGCGCCGCGAGAGTGAATTCCGCGCGCTGATCCGCGGCGACCTCGAGCTCTGGGGCGTCGACAAGGTCGATGGCGCGATGGTGTCGATCGTCGGCCAGATCCGCTGCACCGAGGCCGGGCGCTGGCCGGTCCAGCGCGAGTTCAACCGCCGCATGAAGCAGCGCTTCCAGCAGAACGGCATCGAGGTCGCATCGGCGACCCAGACCATTCTGATGCACGTCGCGCCGCCGGCTGACAGTGCCGCAAACCTCACGCCGCGGCGAGCCGCAGGATAACGGCTCGACAAACTTCCCCCTTGCCTCCACTCCTCCGGCAGCGTTCACTCCGGCTCCAGCGCGCTGACAACATGCGGGCGGCAAAAAGGGTGGGAGAGAACGATGCGGGGGCTGTGGGCCGGATTGCGCGGTCACCTGATCGTCATTGGCGTGTTGATCGGATGCGCGGCAGCGGCCGCGCCGGCAGGCGCCCAGCCCTTTCCATCGCGCCCCATTACGCTCGTGGTGCCGTTTGCAGCGGGCGGGCCGACCGACACGCTGGCGCGCATCCTGTCCGAGCGGATCGCTGCCGAG
The DNA here is from genome assembly GCF_038965675.1 of Bradyrhizobium sp. B039. Lineage (NCBI taxonomy): Bacteria > Pseudomonadati > Pseudomonadota > Alphaproteobacteria > Hyphomicrobiales > Nitrobacteraceae > Bradyrhizobium > Bradyrhizobium sp. B039. The sequence goes on along the minus strand of NZ_CP152416.1, from coordinate 6,722,583 downwards.
CTGCACACGACGGTGGTGGTCGAGAACGTCGCCGGCGCCTCCGGCAGCATCGCGGGCGCCCGCGTCGCGCGTGCAACCCCTGACGGCACGACGATCACCATCGGCCATTGGGGCACCCATGTGCTCAATGGTGCCATCTTCAAGCTGCCCTACGACGTCATCGCCGATTTCGAGCCGGTCGCGGCGATTGCGATGGGGACGCAGCTCATCGTCGGCCGGAAGTCGCTCGAGGCCAACAATCTGAAGGACATGATCGCGTGGCTGAAGGCCAACCCCGGCAAGGCCACTGCCGGGACGGCCGGCGCCGGCACCGGCGCCCATGTGGCCGGCGTCTTCTTCAAGGAAAGGACCGGCACCGACTTCCAGTTCGTGCCCTATCGCGGCGCGGGGCCCGCAATGATCGATCTCGTGGCAGGCCAGATCGACATCATGTTCGATCAGGCCTCGAACTCGCTGCCGCAATACAAGAACGGTGCGATCAAGGCGTTCGCCGTGACCTCGCCGACAAGGCTAGCATCCGCACCTGATGTTCCGACGGTCGACGAGGCGGGCCTGCCGGGCCTCTACATCTCCTACTGGCACGGCATCTGGGCACCAAAGAACACGCCGAAGGACATCATCACAAAGCTCAACGCGGCCATCGTCGCCGTGCTCGCTGACGCTTCCGTCAAGCAGCGCTTTGGCGAATTGGGGCAGGAAATTCCACCGCGGGACCAGCAATCGCCTGCGGCACTCGCCGCCTTCCAGAAGGCCGAGACCGAGAAATGGTGGCCGATTGTGAAGGCCGCCGACATCAAGCCGGAGTAGCGTGTCGCCTCGTAACACGCCCTCATCCTGAGGAGCCTGCGAAAGCGGGCGTCTCGAAGGATGGCCGCAGGCGAGATCGGGGCCTTCATGGTTCGCCAGGCGATGCAAGGCATCGTCCGGAGACACGCGTGCCGCGCTCCTCACCATGAGGGACAAGAGCCTTGCGGTGTTAACCTTTGCCTCGCGCTTGATCTGCGAGCTGCACTAAAATTCTCGCTGCGGTGCGAGATCATAATCGACACATGAACTTCCTATGTCCTTGATCTCCGGGGAGCGCTGGCCGACAATGCTTGCAGTTCAATAAGAAACTCCTTGGGGGAATTCGTGAATAGACCTGCCCGGGTCGCTGCCCAGTCGCCATCGTCCGATCAATCGCACGGCATGACGCTGCTGCGCGATCCCTTGCTCAACAAGGGCACCGCCTTCACTGAGGCGGAGCGCGCCGCGCTCGGCCTGCGCGGCCTCTTGCCGCCCTGCGTGCTGACGATGGAGACGCAGGTCGATCGTGTGCTCACCAATCTGCGTATGCTGCCGACTGATCTCGAAAAATATGTCGCGCTGAATGCGCTGCATGACCGCAACGAGGCGCTGTTCTTCCGCGTCGTCGTAGACAATATCGACGAGATCCAGCCGATCATCTACACGCCGACCGTCGGGCTCGCCTGCCAGAAGTACGGCCTGATCTTCCAGCGGCCGCGCGGCATGTTCATCTCCTCGCGCGATCGCGGCCAGATCGCGGAGATCCTGAAGAACTGGCCCTATCCGGCCAGGCTGATCGTGGTCACCGATGGCGAGCGCATCCTGGGCCTCGGCGATCTCGGCGCCAACGGCATGGGTATTCCGGTCGGAAAGCTCTCGCTCTATTCGGCCTGCGCCGGCGTGCATCCCGAGCATTGCCTGCCGATCGTGCTCGACGTCGGCACCAACAATGAAGAGCTGTTGAACGATCCCTATTATCTCGGCCTGCGCGAGCGGCGGCTCACCGGCGAGGCCTATGACAGCTTCGTCGACGAGTTCATGGTCGCCGCGCGAAAGACGTTCCCGGGTGTGCTGATCCAGTTCGAGGATTTTGCCAATCACTCGGCGTTCAAGCTGCTGCACAAATATCGCGATGAAGCCTGCGTTTTCAACGACGACATCCAGGGCACCGCGGCGGTGGCGCTTGCCGGCCTGTTCTCAGGCTTGCGCATCTCCGGCGGCAAGCTGAAAGATCAGAAGATCCTGTTCCTCGGTGCGGGCGAGGCGGCGACCGGCATCGCCGATCTCGTGGTCTCCGCCATGATGGCCGAGGGCGCCACTGAGGCCGAGGCGCTCCGCCGCAACTGGCTGGTGGATTCCCGCGGCCTCGTCGTCAGCGGCCGGGATGGTCTGTCCGGCCACAAGCTCCGCTATGCGCATGCCGGCCAGGCGCCGATCTCCGACTTCCTCACCGCGATCAAGACGCTGAAGCCGACGGCGATCATCGGCGTCGCCGCGGTCGGCGGCGCCTTCACGCCCGACGTGCTCAAGGCGATGGCCGGGCTCAACGAGCATCCGATCGTGTTCGCGCTGTCCAACCCGACCTCGAAGGCGGAATGCTCGGCGGAGGATGCCTATCGCTACACCGAGGGCCGCGCGCTGTTCGCCTGCGGCAGCCCCTACGACCCGGTGAAGCTCAATGGCCGCACCTTCGTGCCGCGCCAGGGCAATAACTCCTACATCTTCCCCGGCGTCGGCCTCGGCGTCATCGCCACCCGCTCGCGTCTCGTCACCGACGAGATGTTCATGGCCGCCGCCCATTCGCTCGCCGATTGCGTCGGCAAGGAAGACCTCGCGCAGGGCAGCCTCTATCCGGCACTCCCCCGCATCCGCGAAGTCTCGGCCCGCATTGCCGCCGCAGTGGCAGACGTTGCCTATCAGCGCGGGCTCGCCGACGGCCCCGCGCCCAACGACGTGAAGGCTCTGGTCCAGTCGCAGATGTACGAGCCGAAATACTGAGGCGAACGCGCGGAGGCGGCCCCTCGCTCCCTGTAAGAACGAAAGAGAGGATGGAGGGGCGGATCAGGCAACGCGCAGCATCGTCCGGCGCGATCCGGGTGACGGACAAGTGTGAGGCCGATCCGGACGGTACTCAACCGGGGGCGCGCCCGATCGCCCAGCGCGCCGTATCAAGCTGATTTCTCGCTGATTTGTCCCGATTCAGGACACGCCAGTGTGGTGGAATCGTCACAGCCGGTTGGGAAAAAGCCCTGGCCTCAGGCCCGCTTTTGTTCCGACAAGGTTCTGCCCTCATTGCCCACCGAACTTGAGGCCGTTCGGAGGGGCGTATCATGTCTCGCTTTGCACGTGCCGAAAGTGCCCGGATTTCCCCCGCGACCTCGTGCCGGTTGCTGCTCGCCATCATTGGTGCGGCCTCGCTTGCCGCCTGCGCGCAATCTCCGGTCGGCCGCCAGAAGGCCGATCTCGCCGGCACCGGCCGGCAGGCCGCAATCGAGCGGCCGCATCGCGTGGCGGCGTTGCATCCACGGCCGATCAGCCGGGCGCGTGTCCCCAACGGTGATGACAAGCGAACCGCCTCACATGGCGTTGCCAGCTTCTATTCGGATACGGAGACCGCGAGCGGCGAGAGGTTCGACAAGAACGAATTGACCGCGGCGCATCCCAGCCTGCCGTTCGGCACGAAGCTGCGCGTCACCGATGTTTCCTCCGGCCGCTTCGTGACCGTCAGGGTCAACGATCGCGGGCCCTATGTTCGCGGACGCGTGGTCGACATCTCGCCTTCTGCGGCCGAGGCGCTCGGCATGGTGGACAAGGGCATCGCCAATGTCAGGCTCGACGTCGTGCGGTGAGGGGCGATTCATCGATGCGAGCCGCCGCTTAACCGTCTGTTAGCCGCTTCTCAAGCACCATGGGTGCCCAAACAATTCGGGGCTTTTGGGGAGGCGGGCGCTTGAACACGATCCAGTATCTCGAAGATCAGGCCGCGCGTGCCGAGCGGCTCGCCAAACGGATCACGGATACGCTGACGATCGAAAAGCTCCTGGCCTTCGCCGACGAACGCCGCCGCGAGATCGAGGTCATCGCCGGCAAGTATCGGCGCGCTCAACCCTCATAAACCATGCTCTGAGCGCATTCGCCCTCACTGCAGCGCTCGGAACTTCCTCTCATGTCCCGCGTCATGTCCGTGATGCAAGAGGAGGAGAGAGCCATGGGTTTTGGACGAGGTGCTTTGCTTTGGTTGCTTGGCGTGCCGCTGCCGATCATTCTGCTGCTGGCATTGTTCTGGCATCACTGAGGTTGCCACACGAAAAAGCGCCGCGGAAGCGGCGCTTTTTTTGTTGCCTGCGAATTGCGGCGTATCAACAACGATAACGCGCGATCAGGTGTGGCTCTCGACGAAATCGCTGAGATAGTCGGGCAGCGTCACGCCATCGATGTCGCATCGCGCCCGAATCTCGCCGGCGACGTCGGTCGAGATGTCCTTCATCCAGTGTTCGAGCGTGTTGAACGAGATCACCTTGATCGGGTCGTTGAAGCAGCCGGCGACGAGCTCGCCGATCGTGGTCTCTAGATCGCTTCGCTCGACGCGGATTTCGGTCGCCTCGTCGCGGCGATCGATCACCACGAACAGGGTCTGGTCTGCGCCATAAGGCACGACCGTGGATGGCACGCCAGGTCTCGGCATCTTGGACACTCACGCCTTGGCTTCCGATCTCCGTTAACGGGAAAAACCGGAAGAAGGTTCCTATGTGTGGGAAAAGCTTGTCGTGCACGTGCAGCCTTGGCACGTGCAGCCCTGGCACGCGCAGCCCTGGCGTCTGCACGCAATCAGAGAAATTCTCTCAGGCGCGATAGCTCGATGACGTGCTCGGGCGAGAGGATATCCGTGACCAGCGGCGGCTGCGCCGCCGTGCGGATCTCATAGAGATGCCGGGTCGCCGCCGGCTTGTCCATGAACGCCGAGATGCATTCGTCGAGCGTGCCCTCGCTTACCTGGTAGGACTCGCGGTCCGGCCGGCGCTGGTTGGCAAGTGACGGCCATTTATACAGCGCAGCACGTGCGCCGAAATCGACCTTTGAATCCGCAACCACGTCCCCCATCGCCTCGCCTCACGCAAAAAGAACCCCAGCGCGCAGACTTGCGCTCCGGGGCCCATACCTATCGCTGCATCTCGATGCCACATGTCTCAACGCGGCGGCCGGGAAAAGGTTCCCGGCTGCCTTGTCGCGACTAGCTCGCGGCCGCTGCGATTTTGTGTCCCGGGCTGGTGTGACCGTGGCTGTGCTCGTCGCCGAGGCTGACCTCCGGCGGAAGCCCGGCAAAACGCCGCAGGGCCTCGGCCATCTGCACCCGGCCTGGCACTCCGGTGATCACCACGTCGACCATCGCAAAGGACGAGTGGAATTGGCCGCGCGCCTTGAGCTGCTCGACCGGGACGCCGGCAGCGGCCATCGCTTCGGCATAGGCGATGCCTTCGTCGCGCAGCGGATCGAACTCGCAGGTGACGACGAAGGCCGGCGGCAGGCCCGCGACCTTGCCGCGGAGCGGCGAGACGCGCGGATCAGTACGGTCGGCCGGCGAGCAGTAGAGGTCCCAGAACCAGTACATCAGCGAGCGCGTCAGGAAGTAGCCGGTCGCATTGTCGTTGTAGGAGGAACGATCGAAGTCGCAGTCGGTGACCGGGCACACCAGGAGCTGGCCGGCGATATCGGGCCCGCCGCGATCGCGCGCGAGCTGGCAGGTGACGGCGGCGATGTTGCCGCCGGCGCTCCAGCCCGCGACCAGCACCGGGCCCGGCTTGCCGCCGAGCTCGGCGGCGTGCTCGGCGATCCAGCGCGTCGCCGCATAGCCGTCCTCGGCCGCGGTGGGGAAGCGATGCTCCGGCGCGTGGCGATAGCCGACGCTGACGAACATCGTCCCGGTTCGTCGCACCATGTCGCGGCAGAACGGATCGTCCGACTGCTCGTCACCGAGCACCCAGCCGCCGCCGTGGAAATAGACCACGACCGGATGTGGCCCCGGGGTTGCCGGCTTGTAGACACGATAGGGAAGCGGGCCGTCGGTGCCCGGCAGCGTTCCGTCGACGACATCGCCGATCGGTCGTCCCGCCGGACGGCCCTTGTTGAACTCGTTGACGAAGGCGCGGGCGCCGAGCGCGCCCATCGACTCGATCGGTGGCAGGTTCAGCGTTGCCAGCAGGTTCAGCACCAGCCGCACATCCGGCTGCAGCCGCACCACCTCGCCGTCATTGCACTGCGCGGCGACATTGGGGCCGGTGAGCTTGAACCCGAGCATGCCGCGGCTGACGACCTCATCGCAGATGCTGCGGTAGGGACCGACACCGCCGGTATAGGGCATCAGGCCCTGCACCTTGCCGGGAACGTTCGCGCCCGTGTACCAGGTGTTGGCGAGCCGGTGCAGCGTCAGCATCGAGCAGTCGGCCATGTGCTGGCCCCAGCCGGCCTGCGCCGTCTCGGTCGGCTCGATGGTGGTGAAGCCGGCATCGCGCAAAGCCCTGAGCCGGTCCACGACCCAGTCGACATGCTGCTCGATCGACACCGCCATGTTCGACAGGACCGACGGGCTGCCCGGACCGGTGATCATGAAGAAGTTCGGGAAGCCCTCGACCGTGAGCCCGAGATAGGTCTGCGGCCCCCGGGCCCAGACATCCGATAGCGACTTGCCGCCGCGCCCGGTGATCGGATGCACCGCGCGGATCGCGCCGGTCATGGCGTCGAAGCCGGTCGCGAACACGATGACGTCGACGTCGACGCTGCGCCTGGCCGTCGTGATGCCGGTTGCGGTGATCGCCTTGATCGGCTCCTGGCGCAGATTGACCAGCGTGACGTTCGGCCGGTTGTAGGTCGCGTAATAGTTGGTGTCGAGGCAGGGGCGTTTTGCACCGAAGGGATGGTCGTGCGGCATCAGTGCCGCCGCCGTCTCGGGATCCTTCACGGTCGCCGAGATCTTTTCGCGGATGAGGTCGCAGATCAGCTTGTTGCCGTCGACGTCGACCGCCTGGTCGGCCCAGAGCTGGGTGAGGATATAGACGAGATCGCCTTTGCCCCACGCCTCCTCGAACCGTGCGCGGCGCTCGGCATCGCTGAGCTGCCAGCTGACGGCCGTCTGCTGCGGATAGGGCACGCCGGCCATCGACTGGCGCGCCTGCTCACGATAGGCCGCGCGGTCGCCTTGCAGCAGGCTCATGCGGTCGGAGGGCGCGGGGCCGTTGTGCGCCGGCAGCGCGAAATTCGGCGTGCGCTGGAACACGGTGAGATGCGCGGCCTGTTCGGCGATCAGCGGGATCGACTGGATGCCTGACGAGCCTGTGCCGATCACGGCGACGCGCTTGCCCGCAAGATTGACGCCGTCATGCGGCCAGCGGCCGGTGAAATAGACTTCGCCTTTGAAGTCCTTGACCCCGTCGATCTCCGGCGGCTTTGGCGCGGAGAGGCAGCCCGTGGCCATGATGTAATGGCGACAGGAGACCGGCGCGCCATTGTCGGTGGTGAGCTGCCAGCGCTCAGCCGCCTCGTTCCATTTGGCTTCGGTGACCTTGGTCCCGAAGCGGATGTCGCGGCGCAGCTCGTAGCGGTCGGCGACGAAGCCGAGATAGCGCAGGATCTCGGGCTGGGTCGCGTATTTCTCCGACCAGGTCCAGGCCGCCTCGAGTTCCGGATCGAAGGTGTAGCTGTAGTCGATGGTCTGGATGTCGCAGCGCGCGCCGGGGTAGCGGTTCCAGTACCAGGTGCCGCCGACATCGCCGGCCTCTTCAAGGGCGACGGTCGTGAAGCCGGCCTGGCGCAGGCGATGAAGCAGATAAAGGCCGGCAAATCCGGCGCCGACCACCGCAACGTCGACTTGCTGGGCTGTTCCACTGGCCGCTTTGGACTCGCGTGCGGCGACCATTGCGTCAGGCATGGCATTCCTCCCGTGTATTTTGTTTTGCCGGCAGGCTAACGCTGCAGGCTCGGCTTGTCATCAGGACAAGTGCAATCTTCGGTAGTCGATCGCGGCTTGATTTTGGCCGCGCGAAGGTTGCGGCGATACACGCACCGCGATGCACAATCGCCGGGATTGTCCGGTCTAATCAGACCACATCCTTCTGTGTATGCTTGCGATTACAAGCCACGCGTACCGACCGGGCGTCATGACAGAGTTGAGTGAGCGGACGAAAGCGAACATGGACGTCGTCCTGGAGGAGACGTGCCGCCAACTGCCGCATGGCGGCGATCACGACAGCCGCAAATTCATCGCCGAGCGCCTGATCGAGGCGGCGCAGGCCGGTCACTCCACGCTTGGTGAGCTTGGCATCGTCGCGCGGCGCGCGCTGGCGGAGATCATTGCCAAGGGCAGCTAGCCGGAGGCCGTAAATGAGTTGAGCTCTGGCCGCAGCGCAGGTGCGCTCCCTCGCCCCGCTCTCGCGGGGAGAGGTAAGACCGGAGCTTGCTTCTCCGTCAGCCGTAGACGTAACCTTCCGGGGAACTTCTCCGCGCATTGAGATCCCCAAGATGCGGTCCCTGCTTGCGCTCATCGTGGTTTCCGCATTCCTTTGCCTCGCCGGTTCGGCCATGGCCCAACCGGTCGGACAGTTTCCATTCGCGTTGACGCGCGAAGGCCAGATGCTCGGCGGCGTCGAAGGCGAGGTGGCGTTTTTCAAGGGGCTCGCTTATGCAGCGCCGCCGGTCGGCCCGCTGCGCTGGCGCTCGCCGGAGGCAACGGCCGAGAGTTCTGAGATGCGCACTGCCTACGAGTACGGCGCGCCCTGCCTCCAGCCGTCGCTGCCAAAGGCGAGCGAAGATTGCCTCACGCTCAATGTGTTCCGCCCCTTCGGCGTCGACGGCCCGCTGCCGGTGATGATGTTCATTCATGGCGGCGCCTTCGTCGGCGGCACCGCGAACGATCCTATGTTCGACGGCGCGAAACTCGCGCAGGCCGGCCTCATCGTGGTGACCGTGAATTTCCGCCTCGGCGCGCTCGGCTGGCTCACTCATCCGGCGCTCTCGGAAGACGGCTCCGGAAACTACGGACTGATGGACCAGATCGCGGCGCTGCATTGGGTCCACGACAACATCGCGGCGTTCGGCGGCGATCCCGGGAACGTCACCTTGTTCGGCAATGGTGCGGGCGCGACGTCGATCGCGCTGTTGATGCTGTGCGACGAGGTGCGTGGTCTGTTTCAGAAAGCCATCCTGCAATCGGTGCCCGGCCGCGTGCGCCTGCGCTCGCGGCAGGAGGCGGAGGCCTGGGGCCTGCAATTCGTCGCGACGCTCGGACCGGATGCCAAGGAAACCAACGCGCGTGCGATCGGGCCTGCACGGCTGCTTGCCGCCGAAAAGAAGCTGCTCGCGAAAGTCCCGCTCGGCTTTGCGCCGACGATCGATGGAAGCCTCGTGAGGGAAGATATCGCCGCGGGTTTTGCGGCCGGGCATGAAGGGCGGATTCCCCTGATCATCGGCTCCAACGATGACGAGACGGATTTCGACAGCGAACCTGACATCGCCGAGGCGCTTGCATCGTCTGGCACCGCCGTCGACGACCTGCGCAAGCTCTATCCCGACCTCGCCAAAGCTTCGGACCTCGCGGCAAGGTTTTATACCGACAAGGTCTTCTCCGAGCCGGTGAGGCTGCTGGCTCGTCTGCACGCCGCAAGCGGCGCGCCGACCTTCCGCTATCGCTTCGCCTACGTGCCGGAGGCCCGGCGCACCAACCCGGACGGCGGTCACGGGCGGGAATTGCAGTTCATCTTCGGCGTCGAAGGCGTGCCCGGTGCCGGCATCTTCTCACGGCGCGATCGCGAGCTCGCAAGCCGCATGCGCAGCTACTGGATCAACTTCGCCAGGAGTGGCGATCCCAACGGTCCCGACCTGCCACGCTGGGACGCGGCGGCGGGCGGCGATCGCCTGCTGCTGATCACGAATGATCGCACCGCGAGCGGAGACGATCCCTTCGCGGAGCGTCTCGACCGACTCGCAAGTGAGAGCAGAAAATGAGTTGGACTTAGGCCGCGAGCTCGACGCGCGGCGCCGGGCTCAGCCGGTCTTCCTCCAGATAGTCCATCGCGCCGTCCTTCTCGACGGCATAGAACTGCTGGCCTTCCCGCGACTTGTAGGCGGCGCGGACGACGCCGCGGCGGCCCTTGTCACTGTTGACGACGTCCCCCAGCGCAAACTTCCTCATCTCACGTCCTCGTCTTCTGGCCGACTCCTTCGACCATGGCGGGGATTTTGGAAGGCAAATCGTTAACGACTTGCTAACCATAGGGGTTTGCCTATGCTCGCCGCCGGTTGCGCGGGCAGCTCGCACGCGCATGTTGCCAACGAGACGAGCTTTCGCCCATGACGCGATTTCCGACCCTGTTCCTGTCCCACGGCGGCGGCCCCTGGCCGTTCATGGAGGACCGGCGGGTGCAATATGCCAGGACCGCCGAGGAGTTCGGGCGGCTGCCACAGCTTCTCCCCGAGAGACCAAAAGCCGTGCTCGTCATCACCGGACATTGGGAGGCGGACGCCTTCACCGTGTCGACCTCGGCGCATCCGCCGATGGTGTACGACTATTACGGTTTCCCGGAGCATACTTACCGCCTCAAATATCCGGCACCTGGTAAGCCCGAGCTCGCCGCGGAGGTGAAGGCGCTGCTCGCGCGCGCCGGCCTCGATTGCCGCGAAGATGCCAATCAGGGTTTTGATCACGGCACCTTCGTGCCGCTCGGCTTGATGTACCCGAACGCCGACATGCCGATCGTGCTGCTGTCGCTGAAATCGAGCTACGATGCGGCCGAGCACATCAAGGCCGGGCAGGCGATCGCCGCGCTGCGGGACGAAGGTATTCTGATCGTCGGCAGCGGGCTCACCTATCACAACATGCGCGGCTTCAACCGGCCGGAATCCAAGCCGGTCTCCTACGATTTCGAGGCCTATCTGAACGAGGCGATCAGCGCGCCGGATGCGGCGCGCCGCAACGCGATGCTGGTCGACTGGGAGAACGCGCCGAGCGCGCGCCTGGCGCATCCGCGCGAGGACCATCTGCTGCCGCTGATGGTCGCGGCCGGCGCTGCCGGCAACGACGTCGGCCATCGTGTCTTCGTGGACGAGGTCGCAAGCGTCGCGATGGCGTCGTACATGTTCGGTGGTCAGCCTTGAACCGCGCGGCTGCAAGCATCAAGGTTCACGCCGACGTCGCGTCGATCCTGCTGGCATGATCCGTTCCCAGAGCTGTTCGTAACGAGCCCTCACGGCGGGGTGACATTCGCACGCGCCCTCCCGTAGCCATCCGCCCGCCACAGTGCATATGCGGGTGCTTCTGACCGTATCGCTCGATTCACATTCGCGCTATGGTTGTGTCCATTTCTCTAAGATTTTTCCGAAGAAATTGATGGTGCCGGCGCTCCGACAGCATTTTGGGTACTTTTGGCGTATTGGGAGAACCCGTCGCACTGGTGCACGCTGTCGTATTGGTGCCGGGTCTGGCTTTGCAGATCGAAGCTGCTCGCCTTCGCGCTCTCGCACAGCGGAGTGTCGAGTTCCGGGATGGCCTGACGCGTCACAGCCAGGCCCTGTTCGTTCAGGCCCAGCAATCCGTGGGCATGCAATGCATCCCACTCCGTCGAGGCGAGATTGGCGCGATGGCTCTTGCGCGTTCGGGATCTATCCGGCCGCGATCGCTTCAAGCTTACGCAGGAATTGATGGCCGAGATGATCGGGGTTCGCCGGAACAGCGTCTCGTTCGTCGCCCATGCCCTTCAGGAGGCGAACGTCATTCGATTCAGCCGCGGCCACATCGAGATCGTCAACGTCGCCGAGCTCAACAAGGCCACCTGCGAATGCTACCGTGCGGTGAAGTTGCAATACCAGCGGCTTCGTTTTTCCGACTGAACAAGAATCCGAGGCATCAGGAAGCTCAGCCGTATCTCAGCTTCATCACCAGAATGCCGCCGGCGAGCAGCATGGTGACGGCGTTCGAGGCGATCAGCGGCGCGTCGCCGCTGAGCAGGCCGTAGATCAGCCAGAGCGCCAGGCCCAGCACCATGACCAGGAACATGCCGAGCGAGATGTCGCGCGCCGAGCGGGTCTTCAAGACCTTGATGAACTGCGGCGCGTAGGCGACGGTGGTGCAGGTGGCGGCAGCAAAGCCGATCAGCTTGATCAAGAACGGGTCCATGCCGATCCTATAACATGGATTCGGCGTGGGCTCAGCCTGTACGTGCTAGGCGCGGCGCGATTCGATCAGGCTCCGATACAGCGCTGCATAGTCGCCGGCGCGGCTGCGCCAGGAGACGTCGGTCGCAAGGCCGTTTCGTTGCAGCTGCCGCCAGGTCAGCTTGTCGTGGAAAGCCGTGTTGGCCTTGCGCAGCGTGCCGGCGAGGGCATCCGCCGTCACCGGGCCGAACTTGAAGCCGGTGGCCTCGCGGCCGGACGCGTCCGCCTCGCCGATATCGACGATGGTATCCTCGAGGCCGCCGACGCGCGAGACGATCGGCACGGCGCCATAGCGCAGCGCGCAGAGCTGGGTCAGGCCGCACGGCTCGAACCGCGACGGCACGATGAGCGCGTCCGAGCCGGCCTGGATCAGATGCGCCAGGATCTCGTCGTAGCCGATCACGACCCCGATCCGGCCGGGATTCGCGCGGGCGGCGGCCTGATAGCGATCCTGGAGATCGCGGTCGCCGCTGCCGAGCAGCGCGAGCTGCATGCCTTCGCCCAAAATGGTCGGAATGGCCTCGAGCAGGAGATCGAGCCCCTTCTGCCAGGACAGCCGGCTGATGACGCCGAGCAGGGGGGCTTCGTCCGAGGAATCGAGATTGAATTGTTGCTGAAGCACCGCCTTGTTCGCAGCGCGGAACGTAAGGTCCTCCGCGCCGAACCGATAGGCGATGTGCGAATCGGTCTGCGGATTCCACACCGCGATGTCGATGCCGTTGAGGATCCCGCTCAATGCGCCCGCGCGCGCGCGCAGCAGGCCGCCGAGCCCCATGCCGCCTTCGTCGCTCTGGATCTCACGCGCGTAGGTCGGGGACACCGTCGTGATGCGATCGGCGAATTGCAGGCCGGCCTTCAGGAAGCTGATGCCGCCGAAATATTCGAGGCCGTTGACGTCGAAGGAGCTCCACGGCAGGCCGATCGCACCGATCAGCTCAGGCGCGAACTTGCCCTGATAGGCCATGTTGTGGATCGTCATCACGGTGCCGGGACGCGGACGATTGTCGTAGTGCAGATAAGCGGGCGCGAGCCCGGCCTGCCAGTCATGGGCGTGCACGATGTCGGGCACGAAGGCCGGAACCAGACCGTGGCCGATGTCGGCCGCCACGCGCGACAGCGCCGCAAAGCGCACGCCGTTGTCCGGCCAGTCGACCCCCTCTGCCGTGACGTATGGGTTGCCCGGCCGCGCGTAGAGATGCGGCACGTCGAGCACGAACAGGTCGAGCCCGTCATGCGCGCCGGCGAGCAGCCGGCCCGGCCCGCCGAAATAATCCGGCCAGCGCCGGATCTCGTCCGCGCCCGAGAGCAGCCGCATCACGTCGGGATAGCCCGGCATCAGGGTGCGCATCTCGACGCCGTGCGCCTTCAGCGCAATCGGCAGCGCGCCGGCGACATCCGCGAGGCCGCCGGTCTTGACGATGGGGTAGACTTCAGAGGCGACCGCGAGGACGCGAACAGGCGTCATGTATTCAGCCTGTCGATCATCGGTTGGGTGATGAGGGAGATGCCCTGCTCGGTGGTGCGGAAGCGCTTTGCATCGAGCTCGGGATCCTCGCCGATGACGAGCCCCTCGGGGATCTCGACGCCGCGGTCGATCACGACGTTCTTTAAGCGAGCGCCGCGCCCGACATTCACATAGGGCATGATCACGGCGTTCTCGACATTGGCATAGGAGTTGATGCGCACGCCGGTGAACAGCAGCGACCGGCGCAGCGAGGCGCCGGAGATGATGCAGCCGCCCGAGACCAGCGAGCTCACCGCCTGGCCGCGCCGGCTCTCCTCGTCATGGACGAACTTGGCGGGCGGCGTGATCTCCGAGTAGGACCAGATCGGCCATGCGCGGTCGAACAGGTCGAGCTCCGGCACCACGTCGGTGAGGTCGATGTTGGCCGCCCAATAGGCGTCGACCGTGCCGACGTCGCGCCAGTAGGCGCGGGGATCGTCGCCGGAGCGGACGCAGGAGGTCGAGAACTGGTGCGCGATCGCGCGGCCGTTCTTGACGATGTAGGGAATGATGTCCTTGCCGAAATCGTGGTTCGAGCTCGGGTCCTCGGCGTCGCGCTTGAGCTGGTCGAACAGGAATTTCGCATCGAACACGTAGATGCCCATGCTGGCGAGCGAGACGTCCGGCTTGCCCGGCATCGGCGGCGGATCGGCCGGCTTTTCCAGGAACTCCTGGATCCAGCCGTTCTCGTCGATATGCATGATGCCGAAGCCGGAGGATTCCGCGCGCGGCATTTCGAGGCAGCCGACCGTGACGTCGGCGCCGCTATCGACGTGCTGGCGCAGCATCACCTCGTAGTCCATCTTGTAGATATGGTCGCCGGCGAGCACGACAATGAAGCGGGCGTTGTGCGACTCGATGATGTCGATGTTCTGGTAGATCGCGTCCGCCGTGCCGACATACCACATGTTCTCGGAGACACGCTGGCTCGCGGGCAGGATGTCAAAGCTCTCGTTGCGCTCCGGGCGGAAGAAGTTCCAGCCCATCTGAAGATGCCGGATCAGGCTGTGCGCCTTGTACTGGGTGGCGACCGCGATGCGGCGGATGCCGGAGTTCACCGCGTTCGACAGCGCGAAATCGATGATGCGGGACTTGCCGCCGAAATAGACCGCCGGCTTGGCGCGCCGGTCGGTCAGCTCCAGAAGCCGGCTACCGCGTCCGCCAGCCAGGACGAACGCCAGCGCCTGACGGGCGAGCGGCTCATTTCCGACGGCACTCATGTCATCCTCCCACTCTTCTGGCGCAAGTCGGAGCCCTCGCGAGATGCCTCTCGGCCGCGCACCATTGGAACCAATAGTAACGGTACGAATAGTAAATCGGGAAGGTGGTTGTTGGTTGCGAACGCGCGGGAAGCTTAATGCTTTGCCGTCGTGCGCGGCGCAGGTGCCGTCGCATCGGTGTCATCCCGGCGCGGCGAGCCTGACCACAATTGAGGCATGCATGGGCTCTCTTGTGCGCCGCACGCAGAATCGAGCGTTTGACTTGGCGCAAGGATGCCCGATCATACGCCTGCGATCCTTTTTCCAGGCGAAACGTCCGAGAGGGAGCAAGACGATGAGGATCTGGACAACGGCAATTGCCTGTTCGCTGGTGGGCGCGGTCATGGCCGGCCAAATCGAGCAGGCCGCAGCAGCCCCGATGCCGACCAATGTCGCGGCCATGAAGGCTGCGGCCGGCGACGACGTCACGCAGGTGCATTGGCGCGGCGGCGGCTGGGGATTGGGCCTCGGCGGCCTCGCGGTCGGCGCGATCATCGGCGGCGCCATCGCCAGCAGCGCGCCTTACGGCTACGGCTATTACGGCGGCGGCCCGTATTACGGTGGCTATGGTTATCCGGGATATGGCTATGGTTATGCGCCGGCCTATTACGGCTACGGGCCGGCCTATGCCTATCCGCGATACTATGGCTACCGCCGGGTCTATCGGCCCTATTACGGCTATTACCGGCCGTATGCGCGCCCGTACTACCGCGGATATTGGTGATCGCGGTTAAAGCGAGAGCCACACGATCAGGCTCATGCAGGCGAGATGCGCGAGCACGATCGCGGCGAGATGCAGCGGGCCGGCCTTGAGGCGAAGCCTGCGCATCCCGCCGCCTCCGCCTAGTTCGACCCGGCGGCCGCCGCGGTGAAGCTGCGGTCGACGGCTTGGTTGACGTCGAGCTTCTTCGGCAGGATGCCGTAGCGCGTCGAGCGGTCCGAAGCTGCCTGGATCTCCTTCACCACATTCTCGTCGATCACGATCGGGCTGGTGCGTTGCGCGGTGTAGGCCGACCGCAGCACGTCTTCCGGCAGCTTGGTCAGCTCGGCCGTGCTCCTGGCGTATTCGGCAACATGATCCAGTGACCACAGCCGTGCCTTGTTCAACCGCTGCACCAGGTCCTGCACCGCCGCGCGCTTGGTGGCGATGGCATTGTCGGAGGCGACGATGAAGGTGATCGTCGGCGTCAGGCCGTCGCCGTCGGCGATCACGCGGGCCTTGTCCTTCAGCGTGGCGAAGGAGACATAAGGCTCCCACACCGCCCAGGCGTCGATCGAGCCCGCCACCAGCGCGATCTTGGCATCCACGGGGCCGAGCGGAGCGAACGTCGCGTCCTCCAGCTTGATCTGCGCCTTCTCCAGCGTCGCGTCGATCAGAAACTGCCCCCAGCCGCCGCGCGTGCCGGCGAGGCGCTTGCCCCTGAGGTCGGCCGCCGACTTGATCGGCGAATCCTGCCGCACGAGGATCGCCTGCGTCTTCGCATCCGAGCGCGTGCCGCCGATCGCCTTGATCGGCGCACCCGCCGCATAGACCGACAGGAAGGACAGATCGCCGGTGTAGCCGACGTCGAGCGCGCCCGCATTGAGCGCTTCCAGGATCGGAGCTGCGGCCGGGAATTCCGACCATTCGATCTTGTAGGGCAGGTCCTTCGCGTAGCCGGAGATCTCCAGCAGCGAGCGGTTGCCGCCCTTCTGGTCGCCGACGCGCAGCACGACGGTGTCGGCCGCGAGCGATGCGGCCGCCGTCGACAAGGTGATGGCGGCCGCCAGCAGCGACGCCGCAAGCCGGCGCGTCAGGGAATGATCGAGAGAGGAAGAGTTGATGCTCATGTGATCTGTCTTGTTGGTTTGCTCACAGCGCGTGAGCGAACGAAGCAGCGGGACGATCAAGTCTATGAGCGCGCGATGCGCAGTCAATGGAATGGCCAACCGTATTGCGCGCGCGATCGGCAAGGACGTTTCAGCGAACGATCGCTTTCGAGAAAGCGACGTGCGCCGGCTGCAAAGCAGCGCTGCAACGATGCGGATGCCGCAGTCGTGATGGAGATTACAAACGGACCCGGCCGCGAAAATCCTTTCACCGTTCCTGCACGCGACGATGGAGAGAATGACTTCGCTTCGCG
This sequence comes from Bradyrhizobium sp. B039, assembly GCF_038965675.1. Taxonomy (NCBI): domain Bacteria; kingdom Pseudomonadati; phylum Pseudomonadota; class Alphaproteobacteria; order Hyphomicrobiales; family Nitrobacteraceae; genus Bradyrhizobium; species Bradyrhizobium sp. B039. The sequence continues at coordinate 6,705,712 of NZ_CP152416.1, read as the reverse complement.
CAACATTCGAAATTCCATTTCATTGACGATGCGGCGAGCGCGCCGCATGATTTGCGCATCGCATCAACGCGGCGCCGGAAGCGCCGACGGAAAGACATTCTCTCAACGCAGCTCCGTACGGAACATGTGCAACGACATTCGTTGCGCAAACGGCGGAGACGTGCCAGCGCAGGAGCCAGGGCCCGATGAACAACGAGAACAAGCGCGGCGGATCGAGTCTCGACCGTCGCCATCTGCTCCAGGCGGGATTGGCTGCGGCTTTCGCCGCACCGCTCGGTGCGCTCGGCGCACAGGCCTTCGCGCCGCCGCCGATCGGATCCGGCATCGATTTCTCCGAGTTCCCGCTGTGCCGGACGGCATCTGACGCGCCCGCGTTGACGGGTGCCCCGCGTAAGCTAAAGCTGTCGTGGAATGCCGGCGCGGTCTGCCTCGCGCCGCTGCCCGTCGCCATCGAGCACGGCTTCTTCCAGAAGCAGAATCTCGACGTCGAGCTCGTCAATTATTCCGGCTCGACCGACCAGCTCCTTGAAGCGATCGCGACCGGCAAGAGCGATGCCGGTCTCGGCATGGCGCTGCGCTGGCTGAAGCCGCTGGAGCAGGGCTTTGACGTCAAGATCGCCGCCGGCACCCATGGAGGCTGCATGCGCGTGCTGACGCGCGCCGATTCCGGCGTCGCCAGGCTCGCCGATCTCAAGGGCAAGATCGTCGCGGTCGGCGATCTCGCCGGTCCCGACAAGAACTTCTTCTCGATCCAGCTCGCCAAGCTCGGCATCGACCCGGTCAAGGACGTCGACTGGCGCGCCTATCCCGGCAATCTCCTCAACGTCGCCGTCGAGAAGGGCGAGGTGCAGGCCTTCCTGTCGTCCGATCCGCTCGCCTATCTCTGGCTGAAGGACAGCCAGTACAAGGAAGTCGCCTCCAATCTCGATGGCGAGTACCGCGACAAGAGCTGCTGCATCGTCGGCGTGCGCGGCAGCCTGGTGCGCGAGGAGCCGCAGGTCGCCCGTGCCATCACGCAGGCGCTGCTCGATGCCGCGATGTTCACCTCGCAGAACCCGACGGTGGCCGCGAAATCGTTCCAGCCCTACGCACCGAAAGCGGCGACGCTCGCCGATATCGAGGGCATGGTGCGCTACCACACCCACCACCATCATCCCGTCGGCGAAGTTCTGAAGCGCGAGCTCAAGGCCTATGCCGACGACCTGAAGAGCGTGCAGGTCTTCAAGCAGAGCACCGATACTGCCAAATTCGCGGAGCGCATCTATGTCGACGTATTCGCTGTCTGACGGCCTTGCCTCCGGCGCACCACGCCTCGCCCGCGCACCGCTGCTTGCGAGCTGGGTCCGTGAATCCGGTGTCGGTATTCTTGCCAGCGTCGCCTGGATCGCCTTCGGCCTGTCCTGCCTGTGGTGGGAAGATGTCGGCGACTGGTCGCGCACGCATTCGCTTGGCATCGCCGCCTTCGTCATCGCGGCCGTCGCGCTGTTCGGCACCGTCGGTGCCGACTATCTCGGCTCGGCGGGCAAGGCGTTGCATAAGCGCGCGCCCTGGCTCGTCGCGCTCGGTGCCTTCCTGACCTTGTGGGAAGTCGCCACCGCAAAATTCGCCTGGTTGCCGCTGCCGTTCTTTCCACCGCCGCAGTCGATCATCGAGGTCTATACCGACGATCTGCCCAAGCTGCTCGACAGCGTGTTCGCCTCGGTCAAGCTCCAGCTTGGCGGCTATCTGATCGGCGCCACGATCGGATTCCTGACCGGCGTCTCGATCGGCTGGTCGCGTGCGGTTGGCTATTGGGTGCATCCGGTGCTGCGCTTCATCGGCCCGCTGCCGGCGACCGCCTGGCTGCCGATTGCCTTCTTCACCTTCCCGTCGAGTTGGAGCGCCTCGACCTTCCTGATCGCGCTGGCGACCGGCTTTCCCGTCACCGTGCTGACCTGGTCGGGCGTCGCGAGCGTCAGCAACGCCTATTACGACGTCGCGCGCACGCTGGGCGCAAAGCCGTCCTTCCTGGTGCTGAAGGTCGCGATCCCCGCGGCACTGCCGCATGTGTTCGTCGGCCTGTTCATGGGGCTCGGCTCGTCCTTTGCCGTGCTCGTCGTTGCCGAGATGATCGGCGTTAAGGCCGGCCTCGGCTGGTATCTGCAATGGGCGCAGGGCTGGGCGGCTTACGCCAACATGTACGCGGCGCTGATCGTGATGTCGCTGCTCTGCTCCGGCGCGATCACGCTGCTGTTTTCGATCCGCGACCGCCTCCTGGTCTGGCAGAAGGGGACCGTGAAATGGTAGCCGCAGCCGCACTGGCCGAAGTCGCCACGCATCCCGCCGCCGGCGCCGCGCTCGACATCGAGCAGGTCAGCCATGCCTTCGACATCGACGGTGCCGAGCTGCCGGTGTTGAGCGACGTCAGCATCTCGGTCGAGCCCGGCGAATTCGTCGCGCTGCTCGGCCCCTCCGGCTGCGGCAAGTCGACCCTGCTGCGGCTCGTCGCCGGTCTCGACAAGCCCAAGGCGGGGACGCTGCGTGAGGACGAGGCCCGCATCACCCGGCCGCATCCTTCGCGCGTCGTCGTGTTCCAGGATCCGACTCTGTTTCCCTGGCGGTCGGTCTGGGACAACGTCGCCCTGGGCCTCGAGGCCCAGGGCATCCTCAAGAGCCAGCGGCAGCGCGTGGATGACGCGCTCGATCTGGTCGGCCTTGCGTCATTCCGCAACGCCTATCCGCACCAGCTCTCCGGCGGCATGGCGCAGCGCGTCGCGCTGGCGCGTGCACTGGTCAACGATCCCAAAATCCTGATCCTCGACGAGCCACTCGGCAAGCTCGACTCGCTCACCCGCATCACCATGCAGGCCGAGATCGTCGCGCTCTGGCAGCGCAAGGGCTTTACCACGTTGCTGGTGACGCACGACGCCGAGGAGGCGCTGGTGCTCGCCAACCGCGTCATCGTGTTCAGCGACCGCCCGGCCCGGGTGAAGGCCGACATCCGCGTCGACCGGCCCTATCCACGCCATCGCGGCGATCCATATCTTGCGGATCTGCGCCGCCAGATCCTTGGTCTGTTGGGGTTGGACGCCACATGGTAGTTTCCGCAGCCAAGGGCCGCACGGCGCACAGCGAACCCGACTACATCGCCCGCGCCGAGGCGTTGGCCGAAGGCTTTGCCGCGCGCGCGGCCGAGCATGACCGTAACGGCAGCTTCCCGTTCGAGAATTTTCGCGAGCTGTCGGAAGCGGGCCTGCTGTCGCTGACGGTTCCCGCAGTCCATGGTGGGGCCGGCGCCGGTGCGCGCTACGCCGCGCGCGTCATCGGCATCATCGGCAAGGCCGATCCGTCGACCGCGCTGGTGCTGTCGATGCACTACATCAATCATCTCGTCATGGCGCGCAGTCCGACCTGGCCCGCCCGGTTGTCGCGCAAGCTTGCGCGTGAGACTGTCGAAGGCCTTGCACTCGTCAACGCGCTGCGCGTCGAGCCCGAGCTCGGCTCGCCTGCGCGCGGCGGCCTGCCGGCGACGATCGCGCGGCGCACCGAGACCGGCTGGCGCCTGACCGGCCACAAGATCTATGCGACGGGATCGCCGATCCTGAAATGGTATCTGGTCTGGGCCCGGACCGACGAGGCGGAGCCGCGGGTCGGACAGTTCCTGGTGCCGGCGGGCCTGCCGGGCACGCGCATCGTCGAGACATGGGACCATCACGGCCTGCGCGCCAGCGGCAGCCATGACGTCATCTTCGATGACGTCGTGATCCCGCTCGATTCCGAGGTCGATGTCCGCAAGCCCGCCGATTGGCGCGGACCTGACGTCACGCAGGCGACCGTGCACACCATCTTCGTTGCCGCAATCTATGACGGTGTCGCCCGCGCCGCGCGCGACTGGCTGATCTCGTTCTTGAAGCAACGCGTCCCCGCCAGCCTTGGCGCGCCGCTCGCGACTCTGCCGCGTGCGCAGGAGATCCTCGGCGCCGTCGAGGCCCGGCTCGCGGTCAATGCGCGGCTGATCGCCTCTTTTGCCGGCGACTTCGACGACGGTGTCGAGCTCTCGGCGGCCGAGTCCAACGTGATCAAGCTCACCGTCACCAACAATGCCGTGGCCGCCGTCGAGGACGTGCTGTCGCTCACCGGCAATCACGGCCTCTCCCGCACCAATCCGCTGGAGCGGCACTATCGCGACGTGCTGTGCGGCCGCGTGCACACGCCGCAGGACGATTCCACGCGCATCGGCCTCGGCCGCGCCGCACTGGGCCTCTAGCTTTTCCGCAAAACAATCAGGGAGACGATCATGTCGATCGAGTTCATCGGCTTCATCAGCAACAACAATTCGTCCGAAACTGTCGTCCGAGAGGGGCCGGTCCTCAACCCCACCCACATCGAGACGGTGGCCAAGGCGCATGAGAATGCCGGCTTCGATCGTGCGCTGCTGGCGTTTCATTCGACGACGCCGGACGCGCTCCAGGTCGCCCAGCACGTGCTCAACACGACCAGCCGCCTCAACGTGCTGATCGCGCAGCGGCCCGGCTTCACCGCGCCGACGCTGCTGGCGCGGCAGTTCGCGGCGCTCGACCAGTTTTCCCGCGGCCGCGTCGCGCTTCACGTCATCACCGGCGGCAACGCCACCGAGCTCCGGCAGGACGGCAACACGCTCGACGACAAGGACGAGCGCTACGCCCGCACCTCCGAGTTCCTCGATGTTCTCAAGCTGGAATGGACCAGCGACAAGCCGTTCACCTACAAGGGCAAGTACTACCAGGTCGAGAATGCCTTCTCGCAGGTGAAGCCGTATCGTCCCGAAGGCATCCGGATCTATTTCGGCGGCGCCTCGGACGCGGCGATCGATGTCGCCGGCAAGCATGCCGACACCTTTGCGCTGTGGGGCGAATCCTATGCGCAGGTGCGCGACGTCACGTCCCGCGTTCACAATGCCGCGGTCCGGCAGGGCCGGCCGACGCCGCGCTTCAGCCTCTCGGTGCGCCCGATCATTGCGCCCACGGAAAAGCAGGCCTGGGAGAAGGCCGAAGAAATCCTGGCGCGCGCCACCGCGCTTCAGGACAAGACCGGCTACCGCAAGCCCGCCGACGGCCATGCCACGGCGGGCGCGCGGCGCCTGCTCGCGCTCGCCGACCAGGGCAGCCGGATCGACAAGCGGCTCTGGACCGAGATCGCAAAGCTCACCGGCGCCAACAGCAACACCACCGCGCTGGTCGGAACGCCCGAGCAGGTGGCCGAAGTCTTCGGCGACTATTACGACCTCGGCATCAGCCATTTCCTGATCCGCGGCTTCGATCCCCTGATCGACGCCATCGAATATGGCCGCGAGCTGATCCCGCTGACGCGCGAGCTGGTGGCCAAGCGCCGGGCCGTTCGCGGCGAGGCGGCAGAATGATCCGCCTCATGCTGGCCGGCGCGCTGCTGCTCGGTTCGTTGGAACTGGCGGCAGCGCAAACCACGCTCCGCGTCGGCGACCAGAAGGGCAATGCGCAGGCTGTGATGGAAGCGGCAGGCCAGCTCAAGGATGTCCCCTACAAGATCGAGTGGAAGGAGTTTCCGGCCGCCGCACCGCTGCTGGAGGCGCTCAGCGCCGGCGCGATCGAGACCGGCCTCGTTGGTGACGCGCCCTTCACCTTCGCTGCCGCCTCCGGCGCGCCGGTGAAGGCGATCGCCGCGATCCGGCAGACGCGCGAGGGGCTCGCCATCCTGGTGCCCGAGACTTCGCCGATCAGGAGTTTTGCCGACCTCCGCGGCAAGAAGATCGCAACCGGCCGCGGCTCGATCGGCCATCAGCTGATCCTGGCCGCGCTGGAGAAAAGCGGCTGGAGTGCGAGCGACGTGCAAATCGCGTTCCTCGCGCCCTCGGATGCCAAGATCGCCTACACGCAGGGCTCCGTGGATGCGTGGTCGACCTGGGAGCCTTATGTGAGCCAGGAAGAGGTACTGTTCAAATCGCGCCGCATCATCACCTCGGAGGGCCTGACGCCGGGCCTGAGTTTTCAGGTGGCGCGGCCCGACGCTATCAGGGACAAGCGTGCCGAACTGACCGACTTCATCCGCCGCCTCACCGCCGCGCGCGCTTGGTCGCTGAACAACGTTGATGGCTATGCCGCGACCTGGGGCAGGCTGATGAGCATCCCGACCGCCGTGCCGCTAAACTGGCTGTCGCGTGCAAAAATCCGCATCGCGCCAATCGACGACGGCGTGGTCGCGGACGAGCAGGGCACGATCGATTTGTACCTCCGCTGGGGCCTGATCAAGCAGAAGCTCGATGCGGCGGAGATCGTCGACCGCTCCTTTGCGGATGCGATTGCGAAGGCGGGGCTGTAGCTGCTAGGCACACTCGCGTGTCCCGGACGCGCTCTGGCGTGAGGTGCTGCACCGGCGTCATTCCGGGGCGCGACGAAGTCGCGAGCCCGGAATCCATTGATCTACAAAGATTGCGGCCCGATGGATTCCGGGCTCGCCCTGCGGGCGCCCCGGAATGACGGCGGCGGGGTACGAGGGTTGACGAGGCCCTCAAGCATCCGTGAAGCGAGAAGAACGTAGCCAGAGCGACCGCCGTTCTCGACAGATTCGTTCTGCGTTCCCTCCGCTTAACAACAGCTGCATTGCTATTTGCGTCACCTCCCTTGCGGCGCGCTCTACCCCGTCAAAAATCAATCCCACGACCACATCGGGAGACCGGCCATGGGCCTGCAAGAAACAAGAATCGAATCGCTTCCCTTCGTCACCGCCGAACTCAACTATCTCGCGCCGATTTCAGGCAAGCCGCGCACCTACGCGTTCGATCCGCCGCCGGGCGAGCCGAAGAGCACGTCGCTGCCGGAGCCGCATCAGGTGCCGATCTTCGACGCACGACTGATCGCGAACAATATCTCGCTCGATCGCGAAGGCTTTGCGCTGGTGCGCCATCCGACGCAGGTGAAGGATTTTTACAACGACGAGGAGGTGAGGGCGGTCTACTATCCCGCCGTCGAGGCCTTTTTGCGGGCGACCTTGAAGGCCGATCGCGTCGTCATCTTCGACCATACCGTGCGCAGGCGCGTCGAGGGCGCCCCGGATATTCGCGATGGTGGCCCGCGTCAGCCGGCGACGCGTGTCCATGTCGACCAGACCGCCGTCTCCGGCGCCAACCGCGTGCGCGAGCATCTGCCTGACGAGGCCGACGAGCTTCTGAAGGGGCGTGTGCAGGTGATCAATCTCTGGCGGCCGATCCGCGGCCCCTTGCGCGATTCACCGCTGGCGATGGCCGACGGCGCCACGGTGGCGCCTGAGGATCTCATCGCCTCCGACCTGATCTATCCCAATCGCCGCGGCGAGACCTATTCGGTGAAATACAATCCGAACCACCGTTGGTTCTATTTCCCGGAGATGACGCCGGACGAGGCGCTTCTGCTCAAGTGCTACGATTCCGCAACGGACGGCCGCACCCGCTTCGGGCCGCATACCGCCTTTGTCGATCCGACCACGCCCGCCGATGCGCCGCCGCGCGAAAGCATCGAGCTGCGCACGCTGGTGTTCCACAAACAGTAACAATGTGTGATGGCACTGCCGGGGTGACCCGGCAGTGTTCCCGGAACCTAGGGGAACAAGGCGACGTTTGCAGCGCGGGGCAGGGCCAACCGGGGAGCGGTGCCGTGCGAGCGCTGACCACTTTATTGTTTTGTCTTGCCACATTTTCTCTGGCGCATGCCGAAAGCGGACTTGCCTCATATTACGGGTACGGAAAAGGCAAAGGCGCCGAGCTGACCTGCGCCCACCGCACGCGCCCGTTTGGCAGCGTGCTCAGGGTGTCCTACGGCGGCCGCTCGATCCAGTGTCGCGTCAATGATCGCGGCCCGTTCATCCGCGGCCGTATCGTCGATCTCTCGGTGCCCGCCGCCCGCGCGCTCGGCATGATGAGCGCGGGCGTGGTGCGCGTCTCGGTGGAATAGGCCTCCGGGCGCGCTATAGTGCCGCCCAAAGCAGGGGGACGCTATGGCCAGGATCAGGGTGGGACTCGTCGGCTGCGGCTTCGTGTCGGAGCTGCACATGTATGCGTTCCGGCGCGTCTATGGCGTGGACGTCGAGGTCGCGGCGGTGGCTGCGCGCGGCGACAAGGTCGTCGCGTTCGCCCAGCATCACAATATCCCGCGTGTTTATCGGAGCTTCGCCGAGCTGATCGCGGACGGCGAGCTCGATGTCATCGACATCTGCACGCCGCCGAACCTTCATGCGGAGATGATCGTCGCCAGCATGCAGGCCGGCAAGCACGTGATCTGCGAAAAGCCGTTCGCCGGCTATTTCGGCCGCGAGGGCGACACGCAGCCGATCGGCAAGCACGTGCCGAAGGCGCTGATGTATGAGCGCGTGATCGAAGAGATGGACAGGACGCGCGCCGCGATCGAGCGCACCGGGAAACTCTTCATGTACGCCGAGGACTGGATCTACGCGCCGGCCGTGACCAAGACCGCCGAGATCATCAAGGCGACCAAGGACAAGATCCTGTTCATGAAGGGCGAGGAGAGCCATTCCGGCTCGCACGCGGCCCACGCCGCGCAATGGGCGATGACCGGCGGCGGCTCGCTGATCCGCATGGGCTGCCATCCGCTCTCCGCCGTGCTCTATCTCAAGCAGGTCGAGGCCAGGGCGCGCGGTGAAATCATCCGCGTCGCCAGCGTCACCGGCGATGTCGGCAACGTCACCGCTGGCCTGAAGCCGGAGGAGCGCACCTACATCAAGGCCAACCCCGTCGATGTCGAGGATTGGGGCACGCTGACGGCGACGTTCTCCGACGGCACCAAGGCCACCGTGTTCTCCGGCGACATGATCATGGGCGGCGTGCGCAACCTGATCGAGACCTATACGAGCGGCGGCTCGCTGTTCGCCAACATCACCCCGAACACGCATCTGATGAGCTACCAGACCTCCGAGGAGAACCTCGCAAACGTCTACATCACCGAAAAGGTCGACCGCAAAACCGGCTGGCAATATGTCTGCCTCGAGGAGGAGTGGACGCGCGGTTATTTGCAGGAAATCCAGGACTTTATGGAATGCGCCGCGACCGGACGGCAGCCGCTGTCGGACCTCGCGCTGGCGTATGAGACGATCAAGGTGAACTACGCGGGGTATTGGGCGGCGGAGGAAGGGCGGCGGGTGGTGTTGTAGAGCGTTGCAGGGAGATGGTCACCGCGACGGGACTGTGCTCCCTCGCCCCGCGTAGGGGGCCGCGACGAGCTTCGCTCGCGCTGAGAGGGTTGGGGTGGGGGGAGTCTCCGCGGGGACGGTGATAGCGGAGTTCGCGGAAAACTCCCCCTCACCCGGAATCCGCGCGCATCGCGCGTATTCCGGCCTCTCCCCGCAAGCGGGGAGAGGCGAAGAACCCCCTCACGCCCCGTAGGTCGAGCCCTTCGGCAGCGGAAACACCGGGTCCTGTGTGCGGATGTTCGTCGGCCACACCACCGAGATGTGCTCGCCGGCGTTCTGCATCACGACCGGCGTCGAGCGCTCGTTCTGGCCGGAGAGCGGCGTGCCCGGCGGGAAGAACTTTACCCCATAGCCCTGGATAGTGCCGCCGGCGGGGATGTCGACGTCGAGCGCGGCCTTGCGGATCGCCTCGGGCTCGAAGCTGCCGTACTTTTCCTTGGCGACCGGCAGCACGTTGTTGAGCAGCACCCAGGTCTGGTTGAAGCCCATCGAGCAGTGCGGCGGCACGTCGGTGGCGCCGGTCTTGGCCTTGTAGCGCGTGACCATGGCGTTGGTCAGATCGCCGATACCCGGTGCGAGCTTTGCCGGATCGAGCAACTGCGCCGGCACGGGATCGATGTTGCAGAAATTGTCGATGTCGGGACCGAAGGTGGCGCGCAGCTTGTCGAGCTGGCTGTAGCCGGCGCCGGCGCCGAACAGCATCTTGAAGCGCAATCCGCTCTCGCGGGCCTGGCGCAGGAACAGGGTGATGTCGGGGTTGTAGCCGGCATGAGAGATCACGTCGGCCTTGGCGCGCTTGATCTTGGTCACCAGCACCGAGAGGTCGGGCGCGGAGGCCGAATAGCCCTCACGCAGCACCACCTGGATGCCGGCCTCCTTGGCGTAGGCCTCGTCGGCGGCGGCGACGCCAACACCGTAGGGGCCGTCCTCATGGATCAGTGCGACCTTGACCTCCTTGGGATCCATTCCGAGTTTTGCTTTCGCATGCTCGGCGAGGAAACCGGCAAAAGCCTGGCCATACTGGTCGGAATGGATCTGCGCGCGAAACACGTATTGCAGGTTCTTGTCCTTGAACACGGCGGTCGAGACCGCGGTCGTGATCCAGAGGATCTTCTTCTGCTGCTCGACCTTCGCCGCGAGTGGCACCGCATGCGAGCTCGCATAGACGCCGTTGATGATGTCGATCTTCTCCTGGCTGATCAGGCGTTCGGCCTCGTTGATCGCAACGTCGGGTTTGCTCTGGGAATCCGCAGCGACCGGAGCAATCTTGGTCTTGCCGCCGATGCCGCCTTTCTCGTTGACGAGATCGATCGCGATCTGCGCGCCGATTGACGAGGCGACCGAGCCGCCGGCGGCGAACGGGCCGGTGAGGTCGTAGATCAGGCCGATGCGCAATGTCTCGGCTTGCGCCTGGGCCCTTGTCCAATCGAGGCTGAGTGCGGCGGCGGCAGCCGCCGAGCTCTTCAGCAACTGCCTGCGTGAAGTCGGCATCCTATCCTCCCTCAAGACCGTCTTATGATTGGTTGTTATCTTTTTGCGAAGTATGGGGAGCGGAACGGCGGAAAGTCAACATCGCCCAAGGTCGATACGCGGTGCGCCGCCGCACAACGCATCTGCGAAAGACAAAAAAGCCCACCGCTCCCTGCGGAGCGATGGGCCTGATGCCGGTGCGAGCCGGTTACTGCGACAGCTTCACGAAGTTCGGAAACTTCAGCTTACCTTCCGCGATCTTCTCGGGCCAGACCACGACCTGCTTGGAGTCCTGCCACTGGAAGACGAGACCGGTCACGGCGCCGGGGCCGGACTTGATGCCGTGGGTGAACTCGTCGTCCTTGCCGTAGAACTGGATGCGGCCGATCGTGCCCTCGTAATCGGTCTTCTCGATCTCGGCGACCATCTTGTCGGGATCGGTCGAGCCCGCGCGCTTGATCGCCTCGGTGATGAAGTAGACCTCGTCATAGGCGGTGTAGCCGGTATAGGCCGGCGGCGAGCCGAACTTGGCCTTGAAGGCGGCCGCGAACGGCTTCGTCTTGGAGGTCACGGCGACATCCGGAGTGGCCACCGCCAGCGACGGGATGCCGTCGGCGGCGCCATTGGTGTCCTTCCAGAAGGTCGGGCTCAGCGCCTGCGCGCTGATGCCGAACATCGGGATCGGCACCTGCTGGTTCTTCCACTGCACCGTCGGCTGCACGCCGACATGCGAGATGCCGGTCACGATCACATCGGGCTTCTTGCCTTCGATGTTGTTGAAGATCGGCGTGAAGTCGGTGGTATCCGGCGAGAAGCGCACGTGCTCGACGACCTTCAGCCCGGCCTTGGGCAGGCACGCCTCGTAGCCGACGTCGAGCGGCTTGGTCCAGGCGGCGTCCTCGCTCATGATCGCGACCGTCTTGAACTTGAGCTTGTCGACGAGCAGGTCCTTGGCGGCGTCGCAGACGAGCTGGGCCTGCGCGGCCGAGGTCAGATAGCCGTGGAAGGTGTACTTGTTCTTCTCATAGTCGTTGTGGATTGCCTTGGTGATCTCGTTGGAGGCGGCGCCGGGGGTGATCAGCGGCATCTTCAGGCGCGCCGCCCAGGGCTCGAGCGCCAGCACGACCTCGCTGATATAGCTCGCGATCACGGCGGAGACCTTGTCCTCGCTCACCGCACGCTGGAACGCTCGCACCGAGTCGGCCGAGGAGCTCTTGTTGTCGTAGGTGACGATCTCGACCTTGCGGCCGAGGATGCCGCCCTTGGCGTTGATCTCGTCGGCGGCGATCTGCGCGCCGCCCGGCGTCGCCGCGCCCGCGATCGACTGCACCTCGGCGATGACGCCGATCTTGATCGGATCGTTCGACTGAGCGTAGGCGGGGGCGGCGAGGCACAGCGCCAGCGCGGAGGCGAGGAAGCTGCCGCTCAGGATGGTCGATGGTCGCATGGTCGTTTCCCTTCTATGTTTTTTGTTGATGTTGACGGACTTAAAGAAAATCAGCGCCGGCCTCGCTCGCGAAGCGGCCGGGATCGCCCTCCCAGACGATCCTGGCGTGTTCGAGCACATAGACGCGGTCGGCGTGCGGTAGCGCGAAAGTGACGTTCTGCTCGCCGAGCAGCACCGTGATCGACGTGGTCTGCCGCAGCTTCGTCAGCGCCTTGGACAATTGCTCGAGGATGACGGGGGCAAGGCCCAGCGTCGGCTCGTCCAGGATCAGGATCTGCGGCTGCATCATCAGGGCGCGGCCGATCGCGAGCATCTGCTGCTCGCCGCCGGATAGCGTCTGCGCCATCTGGCCCTGGCGCTCCTTCAGGATCGGGAACAGCTCGAACAGCCAGGCGAGCTGCGCCGCGCGCTTGTCGTCGGACAGATGCTGGCCGCCGAGATCGAGATTTTCGCGCACGCTCATCTCGCCGAACAGCTCGCGCGATTCCGGGCACTGCACGAGACCGCTGCGCGCGATCCTGGCCGGGCTGGTGCCGCGCAGCCTGTCGCCGCCGCGCACGATCTCGCCGCTATAGGGCAGGAAGCCGGAGATGGTGTTGAACAGCGTGGTCTTGCCGGCGCCGTTGAGGCCGACGACCGAGACGAACTCGCCTTCGTGGACGTGGATCGAGACGTTGTCCAGCGCCTGCGCCTTGCCGTAGAACACGCTGACATTCTCGACCTGGAGCAGCGGCACCTTGTCCTTGAAGCTGGTCTCGGGCCGCGCATGGGTCTCGATGGCGCCGCCGAGATAGACCCGTCGCACCGTCTCGTTCTTCATGACGTCCTCGGCCCTGCCGGTGACGATCTCCTCGCCGAGATACATCGCGAGCACGCGGTCGACCAGCGCTGCGACGCTCTTGACGTTGTGGTCAACCAGCATCACCGCGCGGCCGTCATCGCGGAAGCTGCGGATCAGGTCGGAGAAGATATCGACCTCGGCCCGCGTCAGCCCGGCAAAGGGCTCGTCCACCAGCACGACTTTTGGATCGCGGGCGATAGCCTTGGCGAGCTCGAGCCGGCGCAGATCAGCGAACGGCAGCGTCGGCGGGCGGCGGTTCATGACGTTGCCTAAGCCCACGCGGTCGGCGATCCACTTGGCGCGCTCGACCAGCGCCTTGTCCGGAAACAGCATGAACAGGCTGTCCGGCAGCAGCGCCACCATGATATTCTCCAGCACGGTCTGCCGGTTCAGCGGCCGCGAGTGCTGGAACACCATGCCAAAGCCCTTGCGCGCGATCTTGTGCGCGGGGAGGCCCGCGACGTCCTCGCCCTCGAAGACCACTTCGCCTGATGTCGGGCGCTCGATGCCCATCACGCTCTTCATCGCGGTCGACTTGCCGGAGCCGTTCGGCCCGATCAGGCCAAAGATCTCGCCGCTGTTGACCTCGAAGCCGAGGTTCTTCACCGCGGTCAATCCGCCGAAACGCTTGGTCAGGCCGCGGACTTCCAGCACGGCCCGGTTTGAAAGCCTCATATCCATCACGAACGAGCCTCGCGCGAGAGGGCCGCTCCGAGGAAGCCGCCGGGGAAGAACAGCACGACGAGCAGCGCGACCGCCGAGACGATGAAGGTTGCAAGCTCGCCGGTGGGCCTCAGGAATTCCCCGGCGACGATCAGGAAGATCGCGCCCAGCGCCGCGCCGAGCACGGTGCGCCGGCCGCCGAGCACGGCCGAGACGATCACGTTCACGCCGACCGCGACGTCGACGACGGTGCCGACCGAGGCGGTGCCGAAATAGAACACCAGGAGCGCACCCGACAGCCCGGAGAAGAAGGCGCTGACGATGAAGGCGGCGAGCTTGTGCTTGACGATGTTGAAGCCGAGCGCGCCGGCCTGCACCGGATCCTGGCCGCTCGCCTGCAGCACGAGGCCGATCGGCGATTGCGACAGGCCGTAGAGGATCGCGGCCGAGATGGTCATGAAGCCGAGCGCGATCCAGTAATTCGTGCCGGCATTGATGCTGATGACGTCGGGGATGGTGAGCCCGATCTCGCCGCCGGTGAGGTCGGCGAACACCACGATGAAATTTTGCAGCATCAAGACTGCGACCAGCGTGGTCAGGCCGAAATAGGGCCCGCGCACCCGCAGTGCCGGCAGCGCCAGCACCAGCCCGGCGATGACCGAGGCAAGCGCGCCGAGCACGATGCAGAGATAGACCGACCAGCCGAACTGGGCGTTGAGGATGCCGGCGGTGTAGGCGCCGACGCCGATCAGGAAGGTCGGACCGAAATTGACCTCGCCGGCGAAGCCGAACAGCAGGTCCCAGGCCATCGCGAACACGCCGAAATAGAAGGCGACGGTCAGCAGGCCCAGCACGTAGCCGGAGACATAAAGCGGCAGCGTCGCCGCGATCACGACCAGCGCCAGCGAGACGAAGAACAGGCGCGAAGTGAAGAAGGTGGACATCTCAGCGCCTCCCCAGAAGGCCCTGGGGCCGGATGTACATCACGAACACGAGCAGCAAGAGCGCCGGAATGGTGCGATAGGCCGGCGAGACCAGATAGGCCGTCAGCGTTTCGAGATAGCCGACCACGAAGGCCGCGATCAGAGAGCCCGAGACACTGCCGAGCCCGCCGAGCACGACGATCGAGAACGCGCTCGCCGTCAGAGGGCCGACGCTGTAGGAGCTGACGCCGAGGAACATGCCGAGCAGCACGCCGGCGATGCCGGCGAGGATGCCGTAGATCGCCCACACCACGATGTAGATGTTGGTGAGCTCCAGCCCGAGCAGCGTGACGCCGCGCGGGTTCATCGAGGCCGCCAGCACCGCCTTGCCGGTGCGGGTGCGGTTCACGAGCAGCCACAGCAGCGCGATGACGAGGCAGCAGACGATCGCGGTGAAGATCTCGTTCTTCGGCGTGCGCACGCCGAGGATCTCGACGACGCCTTCGACGATCGGCAGCACGGTCTTGGCGTTGTTGGTGAAGAAATAGGCGATCAGCTCCTGGATCATGATGCCCCATAGCAGCGTGCCGGTAAGGACGAAGATTTCCTTCTCCTCATTCTGAATGCGCCGGGAATCCTGGATCGGCTTCACCACGGCGAAATAGGTGGCGAAGGCCGTAAGGAGGGCGACCGCGACCCCGATCAGCGCGCCGGCATAGGTGCCGACGTTCAGGATGCTGGCGGCGGCCCAGGCGGCGACGGCTGCCGCTACCATGATGGCACCGTGGGAGAGGTTGAGCACGCCGGAGACGCCGAAGATCAGCGTGAAGCCGGTGGCACCGAGAGCGTAGAGAGCGCTGATGGCAAAGCCATCGATCAGGATCTGGAAAGCTCGCATTGATGATTGGCCGGGCAGACGAGCTGCCTCCTTTAGGGAAGGTGCTGTATGGAGCGCATGTGAACGCTTCCGAGCTCACGCCCGGAGAGCAGTCCCGATCAGCCTGTGATGGGTTTGATGAGGCTGGGAAGCCAGACGTCGGCCTTTGCAACGTCCTTCGGCGCGCCGGCCGTGGCCGTGTCGCGCGCCAATTGCAATGCAACAGAGAGTCGTTTCTTCATGTTGTTCTCTCCCTTTGAACAGGCCTCTTGTGAGCCATTGTGTCGCGACTATACCGGCCGAGACTTCCCCGGCAAGTGAAACTGCGTTCAGGATTATGAGAGAGGACTAAAGTCTAGCGCTGCGTAAATTGCAGGCAAAAGAGGCGTGAGACACTGATCCTGCCGCAGGCATGCAGATTCCGTCGGCGGGCATGCGTGAGTATCAAAGGCTGAGAGCAATCGGCGGTTGAGGAGCCGCGATGTCGGCGAGCGCTTCAGCGTGCTTGCAGCAGGGATGGATCGAGCGGTGTCAGCCGGGCGGGGTCGAATGGCGACACGTCAATCTCCCGCGTTGCGCCTTCAGCGATCAGTTCTGCCAGCGCTTCCCCCGTCGCCGGCGCATTGAGGATGCCCCAGACATTGTGCCCGGTCGCAACATAGAGGCCATCGCTCCGCGGCACCTTGCCGATCAAGGGCAAGCCGTCCTGCGTCACCGGACGGAAACAGGCCTGCTGCGCGATGATCCTTTCGGGACGGAACAGCGGCGATAGCCGCTCGGACATGGTTTGCAGCCGCGCGATCGCATCGCGATCGGGCGCCACGGCGGCGGGATCGAGCGGCAGCGGCGCGATGTCGGAAAGGGCCGTGACGTGCGTGCTGCCGTCCGCGCGCGGGAAGACCTCGATCGACACTGCGCTGCCGTCTTCCTCGCACTCCAGGAATAACGCCTCGGCTGGCACGTCGGCGGCGGTGTCGTAGACGATGCTGGGGCTGCGCTGGCCGTAGACGGCGGGCAGGCTCATCCATTGCGCCGCGAGCAGCGACCACGGCCCCATTGCGATCACGACGGCATCCGCCTCGATGAGGTCGCCATCGATCTCGACGCCCGTGGCTGTCGCTCCGTCGGTGCCGCGCGTGATGCCGATGACGCGGCCGGGGCGATGCTCCGCGCCTTGCGCCAGCGCTGCGTTCATCACGGCCGACGTGAACTTGCGGGGATGAACGATCGCAGTCGTCTCCGCCGTGCCGATGCGCTGTGCAATGACGACGCCGTCGCTGAGCCAGCCAAGCGCGGACGGTGCATCCCGGCGCGCGTCGCCGTCGGACGCAACGAAGCCGCTATAGGCGGTCATCGTCCGGTAGCCCCAATCGCCCGAGATCTCCTCCGGCAGTTGCGCGTGAAGCGCAAAGCTGCGCCGGGCCAGCGCATCGAGCGGCGTGCCGGTGCACCAGTCCCGTGCCAGGAAGCCGCCGGCCTTGCCCGACGCGGCGGCCGCGACCTCGGTCCGTTCCACGACGGTCACGTCGATGCCGCGGCGGCGCAGGAAATATGCCGCGCAGGCCCCGATCACGCCGCCGCCGCAGACCACAACGCGCATGTTCTCTCCCTTGTCGATCCCGCGGCGCGCGACTTCATCAGCTGTGCCGTGTTTCAAAATGTTTCACGCGGGCGTCATACCCGGTGGATACGTTCACTGCGGCAATTTGAAGCCGCAGGTGGGGCTTCTTCTCATTTTCGTAGATCGGGTCTGGCGCAGGACAATTCAACGTTGCTGCCTGCGGCGAGCCTTGTTCTGTCTTCTGTCCAAAGCTGTTCTGGGGAGCGACGATGACGAGACTTCGCGAAGGGAAGTTGGAAGACGTCTACGGCAGGCTGCGCAAGATGAGTTTTCTCGTGCTTGCAGCCTGCTTTGCGATTTGTTCGATCGTCAGCGCGCATGCCGACGATGACGACCGGGGCAGGGGAGGCGAGAGCCGGGCCTATGCCATCGGGCTGTGGGGCGATTTGCCATATTCCGACCTCCAGGCGCAGGTCGGCGTGCCGAATCTGATCGCCGACATGAACGACCAGAAGCTGGCCTTCACGGTGCATGATGGCGACCTGAAAGCCGGCAGCGGCACGCCGGGATCCGTGACTCCCACGACGTGCAGTGACGCTCTGTATCAGCAGGGGCTCGGATATTTCAATGCCTTGAAATCCGCTGCGATGGTGACCCCGGCGACAATGACTGGACCGACTGCGACCGGCCGGCGAACGGCTCGTTCAACTCGCGCGACAGGCTCGACCACGAGCGGAAGGTTTTCTTCAGCACTGACTATTCCCTTGGCCAGCGGCCGATCAAGCAGCAGGTGCAGCATGACAAGCTGTGCCTCGATCACAACAACCAGCTGACCGGGTGCGTCGAAAACCGCCGCTGGATCATGAAGGGCGTCGTCTACGCCACGCTCAACATTCAGGGATCGTGCAACAATCGTTGCGATACGTTGCCGGACGACGCCGAATGGGCCGCGCGCAACAACGCCAACATCCTCTGGATGCAGCAGACCTTCGAGATGGCGAGAACATATCGCGCCGCGGCCATCATGTTCATCTCGCAGGCGGACCCGGGCTGGGATCAGTCGGACGGAACCCGCGCGCCGTTGCGTGACCCGAAGACGCTTGCGCAAACGGACGCCAATCCGGATGGTTTCCAGGCTTTCCTGGTTGCGCTGCGCGATGAGGTGGTCGCCTTCGGCAAGCCCGTCGCCTACGTTCATGGCGACTCCCATTACTTCCGTATCGACCGGCCATTCCTCGATAGCAAGGGCCGGCGGCTCGAAAACTTCGTCCGCGTTGAGACCTTCGGCGACAATCAGGCGAACGGCAACAACGACGTGCATTGGCTGAAGGTCTTCGTGGACGACCGCAGCCGCGAGGTGTTCGCGTTCCAGCCGCAGATCGTACCCGCCAATCGGACCGCTGTGCCGGCGCCGCCGAAGCGTGGCGATGATTAGCGGGCCGTGCCGCCTCCGATGCTGACCTCGGCTGAGGTCAGCATCGGGCGGTCGGATCGGGCGCCGGCGGATCGCGCCGGCGCCTAGCTCGCGTAACCCCGTTCCAGCGATTGACGCTGCCGGTGCCGGTCCAGCGCCAGATCGACGAGGCGGCTCAGCAGCTCGCCATACGGCACGCCCGACGCTTCCATCATCTTCGGATACATGCTGATCGACGTGAAGCCGGGCAGGGTGTTGATCTCGTTGAAGCAGAACTCGCCGGTTTTCCGGTCGAGGAAGAAGTCGACGCGGGCGAAGCCGCTGCATTCGAGCGCCGCGAACACCCGGGTTGCGAGTGACCGGACGCGCTCCATCTGTGCCGCGTCGAGCCTGGCCGGAAGGTCGACCCGGGCGCCATCGGGATCGAGATATTTTGCCTCGTACGAATAGAACTCGTGATGGGCGTTGGGGTTCAGCTCGCTGGCGAGGCTGGCGAACAGCGTCTCGTCCTCGAGCACCGCGACCTCGATCTCGCGCGCGTCGATGCCCTGTTCGACCAGCACCTTGACGTCATAGCGAAACGCATCGTCGAGCGCCGCTTCGAGCGCATCCTGCGTCTTGACCTTGTGGATGCCGACGCTGGAGCCCATGTTGCACGGCTTGACGAAAACCGGGAGGCTCAGACCCTCGACCGCCTTCGCAAGCGATGAGACGCGGTCCTGGACGAAGGCCTTGCGGGTGAGCACGCGATAGGGCGCGACCGGAATGCCGGCGAATTCAGCGAGCCGCTTGGCGACATCCTTGTCCATGCTGACGGCGGAGGCGAGAACGCCCGATCCCACATAGGCGACGTCGGCCAATTCCAGCAGGCCTTGCACGGTGCCGTCCTCGCAAAGCGGCCCGTGGATGACAGGAAAGACAACGTCGATCTCGATCGGGGCGGCCGCGCCTTGCATTATCGGCATGAGGACGCCGCGTCCGTCGGGTTCCCTCGCGAGCCGCATCTCCGGTGCATCGGGCAGGATCGGCAACGCCGCCGCGTGCGCCTGATCGAGCGAACCAAGATCGTTCCATTGCCACCGGCCCGTCTTGTCGATGGAGACCGGGATCACCTCGAAGCGGGTGCGGTCGAGATGCCTGAATACCGAAGCGGCCGATTTCAGCGAGACCTCATGCTCACCGGACCTGCCGCCATAGAGAACAACGACGCGAATTTTGTCTGCCATGGCTCAATTATCACGCGCTCGATCCGGAAGTCACCTCAGTTGCCCGGTTCAGGCATCGACGGAGCGATGGAAACAATTCGGCGCCGGCGAGGACCGCCGGCGCCGTGTCGCAATTAAGGGCTTGTGCCGTTCAGCCCGGCCCCGCGCCTTGCGTCGCCGTAAACACGGCGTAGAGCGACTGGCTCGCGGCCATGAACAGGCGGTTGCGCTTGGGGCCGCCGAAGCAGATGTTGCCGCACACCTCCGGCAGGCGGATGCGGCCGAGCAGCTTGCCCTCCGGCGACCACACCGTCACGCCGCTATAACCGACGGCGCGCCCGGCATTGCTGGAGGCCCAGACATTGCCGTTGACGTCGCAGCGCACGCCGTCCGGGCCGCACTTCACGCCGTCGATCGTGCATTCGGAGAAGCGCTTCTGGTTGGAGAGCTTGTTGTCCGCCCCGACGTCGAACACGAAAATCTCGCCCTTGCCGCCGGGGCCGCTGTCGCCCGGTCCCTTGCCGGTCGAGACGACGTAGAGCTTCTTGAAATCGGGTGAGAAGCACAGGCCGTTCGGATCCGGCACCTGCTCCTCGGTGACGACGAGGTCGACGCGGCCTGAGGGATCGATGCGGTAGCAGTTGGTCGGCAGCTCGCGCTTGCCCGGTGTGAAGCCGGCCGGCTGTCCGATCCGCGGATTGAGCTTGCCACCCGAATTGCTCGGGCCGCCCGCGGCGTCGGGCTCGCCTTCGTACAACTGGCCGCCATAGGGCGGATCGGTGAACCAGTAGCTGCCGTCGGGATGCGCGACGACATCGTTCGGCGAGTTCAGCTTCTTGCCGTTGTAGTTGTCGCAGAGCACGGTGGCGGTGCCGTCGTGCTCGTAGCGCGTCACGCGTCGTGTCAGGTGCTCGCAGGAGAGCTGGCGGCCCTGGAAGTCGAATGAATTGCCGTTGGAGTTGTTGGACGGGGAGCGGAACACGCTGATGCGGCCGTCGTCCTCGCTCCAGCGCATCTGCCGGTTGTTGGGAATGTCGCTCCACAACAGATAGCGGCCCTGCGCGCTCCAGGCCGGACCTTCGGCCCATAGCACGCCGGTGTAGAGGCGCTTGATCGCTGTGTTGGGCTGCGCGAGATCGTCGAAGGACGGATCGACCGCGATGATGTCGGGGTCCCAGAAATAGGTTGTCGGCGCGCCGTTGGGGCCGAAATCGCGGGGCGGGGTCGTGATCGTCGTCGGCGGTGCGGCAGGCCCGGTCTGGGCCAGCGCGGGGCCGGCCATTGCGGCCGCGGCGCCGAGCGCCAGTCCCCGGACAAGTGTTCGTCGTGAAAGCGCAGCATCCTGGTCACGCGGCTCGTGGTCACGAGCCTCCTGGCGTGTCATCGCGTCCTCCCGGTCATGTTCGGCTGGCCGGTTGATCCGGCCGAGCGCGGCGAAGGTTAGTCTGGTCCGCGTCAGGTTGCGAGAGGCAGGTTCGCAGCCTCCGCGCGATGCCGCGAGATCGCCGCAACATCGCCGCATTGCGGGGCTGTGCGAGGTGAAAGTCGACAATTCGCCTCGCCCGCGAGCTGTTAACCGGGACCGGTTTTGAGACCTGTCAAGCCTTGACCTCGCGCGCGATGCTGGCAGAACGGTGTGCGGGGCAAATACCGGAGTTCTCTGTGTTAGCCGTTGTTGCACTGGTCATTGCGCTCGCCGTCGCATTCGCCGCCGGCTATTTCACCCGCGATCTCGCCTCCCGCAAACGTCGCGCGGAGGCGCGGCGCTGGCGGGAATACAGCGAGCCGGGCTGGCTGCGCGCCACGACGCCCGCCAACACCAACGAAGTTGCGAATTCCAACGCGGTTGCGAAGGTGGCCACCGGCGAACTCGGCCAGATGCTGGATCGCTGGGAGAGCAGGGCCCGTGCCCGCCGCGCGGGATAGCTTGACGTTGCTCCGTCGTTCGGATGGAGCGAAGCGCAATCTACTCGCCGTCAGCCAGAAGTGCGCGTCACGCGACGCGATGCCGATCAGGTCAGTCTTCCTGACCATCTTTTGGCGTTGCAGTTGCGGCCATTTCTCGTCTAGAAACAGGCGCATCGGGCCTCCCGGCAACCAACCGTCAACGGTTTTGACCGAGGATTTGAGGGCTCAAAAGGGTCTGGCAATGCTGATTCGCGGCCAAATCGATGGGATTTCGGGGGAGGTGGCTCTGGCCGCCGCCACGATCCCGGCCGCGCTGCTGCCCACCCTCCTTCTTGGCGGCCTTCTTCTTACTTGCCCCTGAGGGCCGGCTGGGCGCCACGCGCCTGGGCGCTCAGGGGTTGGTCGAGATCACCGGACACCTCAAGCGCCCAGCACTGAACGGCGCAAAAGCTCAAAAGGAAATCTAGTAATGGCCCCCGTGAACAAGTCCGACAAGGACCGCGTCATCATTTTCGACACCACGCTGCGCGACGGCGAGCAGTGCCCCGGCGCCACCATGACCTTCGAGGAGAAGCTCGAGGTCGCCGAGCTCTTGGATGATATGGGCGTCGACGTCATCGAGGCCGGCTTCCCGATCACCTCCGAGGGCGACTTCCAGGCGGTCAGCGAGATCGCCCGCCGCTCCAAGAACGCCGTCATCGCCGGCCTGTCCCGCGCCCATCCCGCCGACATCGACCGCTGCGCGGAGGCTGTGAAATTCGCAAAGCGCGGCCGCGTCCACACCGTGATCGCGACCTCGCCGCTGCACATGCGGGTGAAGCTGAACAAGACCCCGGAGCAGGTGATCGAGACCTCGGTCGCGATGGTCGCGCGTGCCCGCAACCAGATCGACGATGTCGAATGGTCGGCCGAGGACGGCACCCGCAGCGAGATGGATTACCTGTGCCGCATCGTCGAGGCCGTCATCAAGGCCGGCGCGACCACGGTGAACATCCCCGACACCGTCGGCTACACGGTGCCGGAGGAATACACCCACTTCATGAAGACGCTGATCGAGCGCGTGCCGAACTCGGACAAGGCGGTGTTCTCGGTCCATTGCCATAACGATCTCGGCATGGCCGTTGCCAATTCGCTGGCCGGGGTCGTCGGCGGTGCGCGCCAGGTCGAGTGCACCATCAACGGCATCGGCGAGCGCGCCGGCAACGCCGCGCTCGAAGAGATCGTGATGGCGATCAACGTGCGCAACGACAAATTTCCCTACTGGAACAAGATCGACACCACGCAGCTCACCCGCGCCTCGAAGGTGGTGTCGGCGGCGACCTCGTTCCCGGTGCAGTACAACAAGGCCATCGTCGGCCGGAACGCCTTCGCGCATGAGAGCGGCATCCATCAGGACGGCGTGCTGAAGGACGCCTCCACCTACGAGATCATGCGGCCGGAAATGGTCGGCCTGAAGCAGTCCTCGCTGGTGCTCGGCAAGCACTCCGGCCGCCATGCCTTCGTGCACAAGCTGGAGGAGATGGGCTACAAGCTCGGTCCGAACCAGCTGGAAGATGCGTTCACGCGGATGAAGGCGCTCGCCGACCGCAAGAAGGACATCTACGACGAGGACATCGAGGCGCTGGTCGACGAGGAGATGGCGGCGTCCCACGACCGCATCAAGCTGACCTCGCTGACCGTGATCGCCGGCACCCATGGCCCGCAGCGCGCGACCATGAAGCTCGACGTCGACGGCCAGATCAAGATCGAGGAGGCCGAGGGCAATGGTCCGGTGGACGCGGTGTTCAACTGCATCAAGCGCCTCGTTCCGCACGAGGCCAAGCTCGAGCTGTACCAGGTCCACGCGGTGACCGAAGGCACCGACGCCCAGGCGGAAGTCTCGGTGCGTTTGTCGCATGACGGCCGCTCGATGACGGCGCGCGCGGCCGATCCCGATACGCTGGTGGCCTCGGCCAAGGCCTATCTCGGCGCGCTCAACAAGATCGTCATGAAGCGCCAGCGCGACACGGTGACGACCGCCGCGGCGAGCTGACAAGCGAAGCTTGTCATTCCGGGGCGCCTCGAAGAGGCGAACCCGGAATCTCGAGATTCCGGGTCTGGTCCTTCGGACCATCCCGGAATGACGCCGGTTGTGGTGGCGAATAGCTGCCCTGCTAAGGGCCAATAGCGGCTCGGTCTCCCAGCCGCTATTGATGCTCGCGGCTATTGGATAAGGCGCCCCGCGTTGGGCAGCCCAAGAGAATAACAACAGGGAGAGATCATGCGCACCTTCGCGATCGCGGCGTCCGTCGCGGCACTGGCACTTGGCTTGGCCATGCCGGCATCGGCCCAATCGCCGATCATCATCAAGTTCAGCCACGTCGTCGCCACCGATACGCCGAAGGGCAAGGCGTCGGAGAAGTTCAAGGAGCTCGCCGAGAAGTACACCGGCGGCAAGGTCAAGGTCGAGGTCTACCCGAACTCGACGCTCTACAAGGACAAGGAAGAGCTCGAGGCGCTTCAGCTCGGCAGCGTGCAGATGCTGGCGCCGTCCAACTCCAAGTTCGGCCCGCTCGGCATCCGCGAGTTCGAGGTGTTCGATCTGCCCTACATCCTTCCCGACCTGAAGACGCTGCGGAAGGTGACGGAAGGCCCGCTCGGCGCGCGGCTGCTCAAGCTCCTGGACTCCAAGGGCATCACCGGCCTTGCCTATTGGGACAACGGCTTCAAGCAGATGAGCGCCAACAAGAAGCTGATCGCGCCGGCCGATTACCAGGGCGTCAAATTCCGCATCCAGTCCTCGCGCGTGCTGCAGGCCCAGTTCAAGGCGCTCGGCTCGCTGCCGCAGGTGATGGCGTTCTCGGAAGTCTACCAGGCGCTGCAGACCGGCGTGGTCGATGGCCAGGAGAACACCTGGTCGAACATCTATACCCAGAAGATGCACGAGGTGCAGAAGTACATCACCGAGACCAATCACGGCTACATCGGCTACGTCGTGATCGTGAACAAGAAGTTCTGGGACGACCTGCCGGCCGACATCCGCGACCAGCTGTCGAAGGCGATGAAGGAAGCCACCGACTTCAACAACGCGCAGTCGCAGAAGGAGAACGACGACGCGCTCGCCGAGATCAAGAAGGGCGGCAAGAGCGAGATCATCAAGCTCACGCCGGAGCAGGACGAGGCGATGCGCAAGGCGATGGAGCCGGTCTACAAGGACGCCGCGAGCCGCGTCGGCCAGCCGCTGATCGACGAATTCCTGAAGGAATCGAAGAGCACGACGAATTGATCCAAGGATGCATGAATGAAGGGGCTTCCGTGCCAGGCGCGGAAGCCCATTTTTTGTTGCGAATGATTTCCGGTTGCGGCTGGAGGTAAAAATCAGGCGTTACATCTTCGTAAGGACGCCCTCCCTGTCCAAGTTGTAATTTGCGTGTCAGATGCCCCGGGCCCATCCTCAGCGCATCCTTCCAGAGGAGGTTCGCATGAGGAAATTCACCATCGCAGCCATCGCCGTGCTCAGTATCGCCGGCTCGGGCGCGGTCTATGCCCAATTTCATCGCCCGTGGATGGAGCATTTCCGCCACGTCCGGATGAACCCGGAAGACCGCGCCGCCTTCGTCGACGCGCGGATCGCCGCCGTCCATGCCGGGCTGAAGCTCAACGCCGACCAGGAGAAGCTGTGGCCGCCGGTCGAGGCCGCCGTGCGCGAATTCGCCAAGCTGCGCATCGACCGCGCCAATGCGCGCATGAGTGCCGCCCCCGGCGCCGCCGACAAGCCGGAGGATCCGGTCGCCGGCCTGCGCCAGCGCGCCGAGGACATGGCGGCTTCCTCCGCGGCCCTGAAGAAGATCGCCGATGCCGCCGATCCCCTCTACAAGACCCTGGACGAGGGCCAGAAGCGGCGCCTCGCCGTGCTGACCCGTCACCGCGGCCCGTTCGGCGGCGGCGAGGACGGCCCGCCCCGCCACTTCATGGAACGCGGCATGGACCGCATGATGGAGCGCGGCATGGACCACTTCCATGGCGACCGTTTCGACCGTGACGGCGGCCCGGACCGGGATCGCGAGGGCCGGCTCTGAGCCAACCTGGACTTTCCAGGGATTAACCTTGGCGAAGCCGCTGGAATCCAGCGGCTTTTCGCTTTTTTGGGCCTGTGGAAGAACCTTGGAAAACATGCGCCACATCGCTTGCCAGACCCGGATCGCTTTGCTAAACGACCGGCCTCGCAAGGCATTCACCGCCTTTCGGGCGCATAGCTCAGTTGGTAGAGCAGCTGACTCTTAATCAGCGGGTCCCAGGTTCGAGCCCTGGTGCGCCCACCATTTAAAAATCCTTCCTCATCAATACGTTACAAGCGGCAATGCCGAGAAAATGGGTCTCGTGCGACGTTTTTTTGGTCGCACGTCGCACGCCATGCGCGAGTTGCCGATGCTCTGAATGTTCTCGGCCCGGAATCTGGCACGCGAGAACCGTCGATGGCAGGACGGATCGTAGGGGTATCGTGGCTTCCGCGCGAAACCAAAGGTCCGTGACGATCCGGACACGCCGTGGGCGATCGATCTGTTGCCGGCAAGCAGTGGCGCGAAAGGGTGGACCATCCACCGCGCTTAGTTTTCCAGATCGATGCTTACGCGGCCGCTGTGGAGAGAGTCCCAGTTCGCGTCCAACCGTTCCCCAAGGAGGAGACGAGCCCAGTGCCGGTTATCCACGTCGATCTTCCGGAAGCTGCGACATTAGCGCGATCCACTGGTGAGATCGCGATTTCGCAATCTCCCGCGGCGGATCGCCCAGCGTTCATGGCTATGGCGCATCACGCGATCGAGCGCCGCCGGTGAACCCAAGGTCTTCTCGGGGACGCATGCGATGACGGCATTGCGATCCTCGACGAATTGCTCATCGACGATCCATGTCCGCAATTCTTCACCGGCGAGTCTGGCCGCGATCCGGTCGGGTGTAGGATCAATGTCGTGTGCGACCGTTACGTTCATTACGATCCGGCCGCCCGGTGCCAGACGGGCGCGGATGGCGTCGCAGGTCTCCGCGTCAAACTCCTCCGCGTATCGGAATCCCGGTCCACCGACGTCGATCGCAATGCCGTCGTAATATGCGCGGTCATCGAATACGAATTTTCGAAAGTCGGAAACGATGCAGGGTAGATCGTCCGGTAGATCGAAATACCTATGCGCGAGCACGAAACTGATCGGGTTGATGTCGACGATGGTCAATCTCTTGCCGAGACGCCACAGCCGTGTCGCGAGATTTCCGCCGCCACAACCCAGGACGAGGATCTGTTCGGACCGAGACAGAAGTTCGTCCATGAGCTTCACATAGGTGAAGACACTTTCTCCGTCGGGCGTGGCCTGACTTTGCCTTACGCCCTCCTCGAAGTACACGCGTGTTCCATCCCATGAACACTCGACGATGTCGATCTGTCCGTTCGTTCCTTGATAACGCCCCAGCAGTTTCACGGCAGACAAAGACCTTAAGATATGGGCATTAGAACGCATGCTTTAAACATCTCTTATCATGTAATTTGCTAAGAACCAATCACTTCGGGTGCCGTTGATAGTATTTCCCGTATTCTTCGATAGAAATTCGACCCAGGTTTCTGGCCGCAATCCGGTTCAAGCCCGCGAGAACTGGCGGTGATATATTTTGTATCTAGATTGATGCTTGAAGCGGTAATTTGGATGGTGTAAATATATTCGATGAGAAATTTGCCGAAGGCCGCCATTTCATGATCACGGCCAATCAACTCAGGGCCGCCCGCGCGCTCCTGAATATAGACCAGCGGCAGACGGCCGAACTCGCCGGTCTCTCAGTCCCCACCATTCAGCGCATGGAAGCAAGTGACGGAGTTATCCGTGGGAATGTCGATTCTCTGATGAAATTGGTTTCTGCCCTGGAGAATGCCGGGATCGAATTGATCAATCCGGGGGTTACGAGTTCGGCCGGTGGTCGAGGCGTCCGTCTCAGGGAGCACGTCGCGAAGCCGAAAATGAAGAACATGAAGCAGTCCAAGCCCTCTACGCCGCGGAGTTTGGAACGGGTGCGATGACCCCTCGAGCCATTCGAATGACGGGTTTCTCGATCGAGGATGATGAAAACGCTGAAGACAAGCGTACTTGCAAGCGGTTTCTCACGCCTTGAGGCGCCTAGTAGCACTGCACATTGATTATGACCGGTTGGTCTTGGGGGCAGAGTAGCTCTGGCAGCAACTTTGGATCAACGAGGATCTCGATGCTGCGAGAGGTCCTTGGCGGCCTTCTGATGAGGCAAGCGCGCTGCAGCGTCAGCACCATCTGGTGAACCGACGGCGTGCTGACGCGGAAATATTCCTGCATGTCGGTTTCGGCCGGGGGCCCGCGATGCAGCCGGCTATAGAGGGATAAAGGCCAGATCCTGCCCCTGCTTGGGCGTGAAGGTTTTTGCCGCAGGACTCACGCCGGCCATCCGATTCAGTTGTTCGTGTGTGCCTCGAACGAGGAGGCACGCCATGAATGTACGCTATCGGGTCGAACTCAGGCGAATCGAGCGTACCGAACTCAGGGCGCTGCTCGGCGGCGGCAAGCATGCGTCCCGCAAGCTCAAGCACGCACGGATTTTGCTGGCCGCCGATGGCCGAGCCAGCGATGAGGCCGACGGCGTTGGATCGCGACTAGACGCGGTGGAAACGTCATCCCGATACTGTGCGAAAAGGATCGGCGTCATCGTAAGGACTATCCCGGTCTGAACGCGCCCTGCGATCACGCCGGCTTAGAATAGCCGAAGGCGCCGCCACAGCCTCAAATGGAATTGGTGTTCTTGGCCGCCTGATCGAGTAGGGCGAGAAGTCCTCGCAAGATCGTGGTGGGCGGCGGAGGACAGCCGGGAATATGAAGATCGACGGGAACCACCTGCGAGACCCCTCCTACCACCGCATAGCTGCCGGCAAAGCAGCCGCCATCCCGGGCGCAATCTCCGACGGCGACGACCCATTTCGGATCGGGGGTCGCATGATAGGTGCGCTCCAACGCGTCGCGCATGTTCTTCGTCACCGGTCCGGTCACCATCAACACATCGGCGTGACGCGGCGACGCAACGAACCGGAGACCGAAGCGCTCGACGTCGTAATAGGCATTGTTCAACGCGTGGATTTCAAGTTCGCATCCGTTGCAAGATCCTGCATCGACCTCGCGTATCGAGAGGCTTCGGCCGAGGCGCCGTCGTGCCGCGCGACCAACGGCAGTTGCGAGCTCGGTCACCGCGGCATCGTTCGGTGACGGTGCTTGCTCGGTGAACGGCCGGCGAAACAGGCTCTCAAAAAGCAGCTTGCGCATCTGGTGCCGTTCCTCAGAGATCGTGGCCCGAATAGGAGCAATTGAAGGATTTGTTGCAGAGCGGGAAGTCGGCGATGATGTTGCCCTCGATCGCGGCCTCTAGAAGCGGCCACTGAAACCACGACGGGTCGCGCAGATGGCATCGTTCGACCTTGCCATCCCGCAAGCGGAGCCAAACCAGAACGTCGCCGCGAAATCCCTCGACGATCGCCATGCCTTCCCGCGCCTCCCGCCGATGCCCCGCATGCGTTCCCAGCGGGCCATCGGGAAGCCGGTCCAATATCTGGTCGATCAGCAAAAGACTCTGTTCAACTTCGCGCACGCGGATCCAGACGCGAGCATTGACATCACCCTCGTTCAGGACCGGTACATCGAAGCGCAGTGCGTCATACGGCGCATACCCAAGTGTCCTGCGTGCGTCGAATGAGCGGCCGGACGCGCGGCCTACGTAGCCTCCAACGGCATACTGCCTAGCCAGAGCGGCCTTGAGTACGCCCGTATCGACAGTACGATCCTGTAGCGATGCCGTATTGTCGTAGAGCTCGACCAAAGCAGGAAAGCGCAACCGGATGGTATGCAGCGTCGTCCGGATGATTTTTCTCCCTTCCTCAGTGAGGTCGCGGGTCACGCCACCGGGCACGATGATATCACGCATCAATCGATGGCCGAATGCGGTATCGGACGCGCGCAGGATGCTCTCTCGCAACACGCCGCAAAGGGCGTGCATCAGCGTAAAGGAGGCGTCGTTGCAGATTGCGCCGATGTCGCCGAGATGATTGGCGAGCCGTTCGAGCTCTGCGAGCAAGGCACGCAGCCAAACCGCGCGATCGGGCACGACAAGCTGTAAGGCTGCTTCGGCCGCTCGCGAAAACGCAAACGCGTAGGCGACTGTGCTGTCGCCTGACACGCGTCCGGCGAGCTGGACAGCCCGTTCAAGATTGGCTCCAGTCATGAGCCCCTCGATACCCTTGTGGGTATATCCCAGCCGTTGCTCCAGCCGGGCCACAGTCTCACCGCTGGCCGTAAACCGAAAATGCCCCGGCTCGATAATTCCCGCGTGCACCGGACCGACCGCGACCTGATGCAGACCGTCGGCCTCCACCGGCAGGAAATGATAGGGGGATGCCTTCGACAACGCGTTGATGCGGTTTCCCAAGGGGAAGCGAACGGCCCAACAATCGTGATCGAACCACGGGCGAGTGTCGGGCAAGCCTTCCGCTGACAAACCAAACAGATCATTGATGGCGCGCTCCAGTCGAAGCGCCGGCGGGTGGTGTTTGCCGACCGAAGGATAAGTGCGGTCGGGGCAATCCAGGCTGACGGTGGCGACCTCTGCCGTATGTCCATCCATAATCGCCATGTGCACCGTTGAGGGTTCTCCCCAAAGGCCAAGCAGGCTCCAGCGTCCATGTGCCAGCTCGCTTGCCGCAAATGTCCAAACGGAAGCATCGACTGTAGCTCGCGGCCACGGGCTGTGTTGTTGGACCGGGCGGCCCTCCAGCATGAGATCGATCAGCGATGGCATATCCTGTTGATCTCCAAACTATCCAAGAAGGCGTGCCACGTGTTGGAACCATGTGACGAGCGGCGCCGGAAGATAGAGTCCCGCAATCAGAACCAGCGAGAGATGGGCAAACATCGGCACGTAGGAAGCCTCGGCTGACTTGGTGCTGCCTCGAGGTTCGCCAAATGCGACGCTCGTCAGGCGCAACGTCAAAGCGCCGAACGCCAACAACAGCCCGAACACCAGCACGATCGCGAGCAGCGGCTGGCGTGCGAAGGTCGAGCTTACGACCAGGAATTCGCTCATGAAGATGCCGAGCGGCGGCAAGCCGGCGATCGCGACGACGCCCGTTACCAGACCCCAGCCGAGCGCCGGATGGGTCGCGGTCAAGCCCCGGATCCGGGAGATTCGCTGGGTGCCCTTGATCTGCGATATATGCCCGACGGCGTAGAAGATCGCGGACTTGGTCAGGCTGTGCATCACCATGTGCAATAGCCCTGCGAAATTGGCGAGCGGGCCGCCCATGCCGAACGCGAACACGATGATGCCCATGTGCTCGATCGAGGAATAGGCGAACAGCCGTTTGATGTCGCGTCGGCGGTAGAGCATGAAAGCTGCGAAGAGGAGCGAAATCAGGCCCATCGTCACCATCAGGGGGCCGGGAGCGATTGCCGCCGGATTGGCGGCGAGCAATATCTTGAAGCGCAATAGCGCGTAGAGCGCGACATTCAGCAGCAGCCCCGACAGTACCGCCGATATGGGCGTCGGACCTTCGGCGTGGGCGTCGGGCAGCCATGCGTGCAGCGGCGCCAGACCGACCTTGGTGCCGTAGCCGAGCAGCAGGAATATGAAAGCGACGTTGAGAAGCGCAGGATCGAAATTCGCGGCATGTTGGATCAGAAGTGTCCAGACCATGCCGTCCTGCCCCTCGCCCATGACTGGACGCGCCGCCATATAGACCAGGATGGTACCAAACAGGGCGAATGCGATGCCGACACTCCCCAGAATGAAATATTTCCATGCCGCTTCCAGAGCGGCGTGGGTACGATATATGCCGACCATCAGTACCGTGGTGAGCGTCGCAATTTCCACCGCGACCCACATCAGCCCGATATTGTTCGACACGAAAGCTAGGTTCATGCCGAACATCATGGTCTGATACATGGCGTGGTAGAAACGCAGATAAACCGGTGTCAACCGCCCAGTCTCCAGTTCATGCGCGATGTAGCTGGCGCTGAAGATGCTGGTCGTGAATCCCACGAAGGTGTTGAGCACGATGAAGACGATGTTGAGATCGTCGACGAGCACGTACGGCCCCGGCGGCGGACGTTCGATGACGAACAACGAGAGGGCCGAAAGAAATGTCGCCAGGCTCGCCACGACGTTCAACCGTGCCGTCAGCCGGTAACCCGGCAGAACGGCGAGCAGCGCTGCCGAGCCGATCGGAATTACCAGGATGGCTGCGACCGAATCGAAGGAAGCTATGTTCATCGCCGTTCGCCCCGGTAGTCATCGAGCGCGGAGACGTCAACGGAATCGAAACGTTCGCGGATCCGGAACAGGAAGATGCCGATGACGATGAATGCGATCAGGATCGAGAAGGCGACGCTGATCTCAACCACCAGCGGCATGCCCTTGGCGCCGGTTGCGGCCAGCACCAGCCCATTCTCGAGCGACATGAAACCGACGACCTGGCTGACGGCGTTGCGACGGGTTACCATGACCAGAAGTCCGAGCAGCACGACCGACAAGGCAAAAGCGAGATCCTCGCGCGCCAATGGATCGGCCTCCGCGGTCACCCGCAGCATCAGCACCATTGAGAGGGCAACCAGTGCCATCCCGGCCAGCATGGTCGGGCCGATCCCCACGGCGGACTCGATGTCACGATGTATCCCAAGCTGCTTGACGATGCGATGCAGCGCCACCGGAATGACGATCGCCTTGAAGACGAGCGCGATTGCAGCCGTGATGTAAAGATGAGGCGCGTCCTGGACAAAGGCCTGCCAAGCGACGGACAGCGCGAGCACCAGGGCATGAAGCGCAAAAACGTTGAGCAGCGAATAGAGCCTGTCCTGGTACAGCATCATGAAGCTGATCAGGACGAGCCCACCGGCCAGCGTGTGCGAGACGTCGAAGGAGAGGCTGTGCATCTGCATCAGAAGCTCTTTGACACGAACAGGAGGAGGGTGCCGAGCAGGCCCAGCATGAGGGCCGCACCGAGAAATTGCGGAACACGAAAGACCCGCATTTTCGCCGTGGCGGTCTCGAACAGCGCGAGGAAAAAGCCGGCAACCGCGAGCTTGACGAGGTAGGCGACGGCGCCGATGGCATAGGAAAACGGCCCGGTACCGAAGACTGCTATCTTCCAGGGAAGGAACACGCACGCGATCAGCGAGACATAGAGCAACAGTTTGAGGAAGGCGCCGAATTCGATCATTGCGAGATGGCGACCGGAATATTCGAGAACCATCGCTTCGTGCACCATGGTGAGCTCCAGGTGCGTTGCGGGATTGTCCACCGGTATTCGCGCGTTCTCCGCGAGCGCCACCATGATGAGCGCGATCATCGCCATTCCCAGCGATACCCGTAAGCCGACATAGGACGAGGCCATGAAATTTGCGACCGTCGAAAGTTGGGTCGA
Source organism: Bradyrhizobium sp. B039 (assembly GCF_038965675.1). Classification (NCBI taxonomy): domain Bacteria; kingdom Pseudomonadati; phylum Pseudomonadota; class Alphaproteobacteria; order Hyphomicrobiales; family Nitrobacteraceae; genus Bradyrhizobium; species Bradyrhizobium sp. B039. The sequence goes on along the minus strand of NZ_CP152416.1, from coordinate 6,672,789 downwards.
GCCGGCGATCAGCGCCGTGCAAAATACAAATAGCAGCATCGCCGGCTCCGCAAGCGCCGCTATCATGACTTCGCGGCTGGAGCCGATGCCGCCAAAACTGGTGCCGACGTCCATCCCGGCGAGCGCAAGAAAGAAGCGTGCGCTTCCCAGCAGCGCCACGATGGCAATCAAGTCCGCCGTCCAGTTGAAGAGGAGGCCGGTAGCGAACGTCGGCACCAGGGCGGCGGCAACCCAGATCGCGGCGAAGGTTACATAGGGTGTCACGCGGAACAGCCAGGAGGCGTTGTCCGCCAGCACCACTTCCTTGCGGAGCAATCGCAGGAGATCAAGATACGGTTGAAAGACCGACGCTCCCTGGCGACGCACCAGGCGGGCCTTCATCTTGCGCACAAAGCCGGTCAGCAGCGGCGCCAGCAGTAGCACCAGAAGCATCTGCATGCCTTGCACAAGAATGTCCGACATCACGACCATATCGCGAGAACCAGAAGGAGTGTGACGAGGGTCGCAAAGACCAGGCTGAGATAGCGCCGGATGGTCAGGAACTGTAGGCGATTGAGTTTATCGGCAGAGAAGCCAACGGCGCCTGCTATCGGCTCATACATTCGCTCCCAGATCAGATCGTGCAATTCGATTCGCAGGCGCGCTGGCCTGATATCCCCGGGGGGCGGCATCTCGACATGATCGCGGGCGTGGAACACGAGCGTACCGAAGACGCGGCGGATAGGCTGAGCGAAGCTTCCGCTCGAATATTGGGCCGCGGGTGTCGGATCGGAAAAGCCACAGCCCCAGGCCGGCCCCCGCCTTAAGGCACGAGAGGCAAAGCGATGAATAAAGACGACGGCCGCTGAAGCGGATATCGCGATGAACACCATAACAAGCAGCCCGTTGTATGAACTGCGACTCTCCGCAATCGGCGCGATCGAAAGCCAGGGTTCGTTGGCCTGGATCGGCATGCGGCCGCCGAGGATCTGTAGCGTGATCGGCGAAAGCGCGTCGATCACCAGTCCCGGCAGAATTCCGGCCAGCAAGCAAAGTGCGGCGAGGATGAACATTGCCGAAAGCGAGTAGCGGTCGACTTCCTCTGCGGTTTCCGCCGCCACGCCGCGCGGACGCCCGAGAAAGGTCACGCCGTAGGCCTTCACGAAACACGCCGCTGCCAACGCAGCCGCCAAGGCCAATAGAGCTCCGACCGCAGGCACGGTGATCTTCAGCGCCCATTGCGGCAACTCCGGGCTCTGCAATACAGCCTGGAACATGAGCCATTCCGAGACGAAACCGTTGAAGGGCGGAAGCGCTGAGATCGAGACACAGCCGACGAGAACGGCGAAGCTTGTGTACGGCATGCGATGAATGAGGCCACCCAGCTTGTCCATGTCCCGTTCGCCGGTCGCGGTCAGCACGGCGCCGGCGCCGAAGAAAAGCAGACTCTTGAAGAAGGAGTGATTGAGAACGTGAAACAGAGCCGCCGCAAACGCGAGCGCGGCCTGTAGTTTCAGGCCGTTGGCCTGGAAGGCCAATGCAAGGCCGAGGCTTGCGAAGATGACGCCGACATTTTCGATCGTACTGTAGGCGAGCAGGCGCTTGAGGTCCTTTTCCATCATCGCATACAAGATCCCCATTACGGCAGTGAGGCCGCCAAGAGAAAGCACGATCACACTCGCCCACCAGCTCGGCTGTCCCAGGAGATCGAATACCACGCGAATGAAGCCGTAGATCGCGACCTTGGTCATGACGCCGCTCATCAGCGCCGAGACGTGGCTCGGCGCCGCGGGATGCGCGAGCGGCAGCCAGACGTGCAGCGGCACCAGGCCGGCCTTTGAACCGGCGCCGAGCAACATCAGGATCAACACCAACGTGGCCACGTAGGGCGTATGTTGAGCCGTGCGAATGGCGGCAAATTCGTAGTCTCCCGCCGGCCCCGCCAAGAGGCCGAAGGCTAGCAGCAGGGCGAGCGTGCCGAAGCTCGCCATGACGAGGTAGACGTAACCGGCTTTCGCGTTGCCCGGTTCACGATGGTGCGCCATGACGAGCGCCCAGGACGCGAGCGACATGAATTCCCAACAAAGCAGATAAGAAAACGCATCACCCGCCAGCACCACAAGATTCATTCCTGCCAGAAAGGCGGGGAAGAAGGGCAACACGCGCTGCGGCGCCTCCTCATGATGACCGTAGCCGAGACCATAGAGGCTTGCCGATGCCCCTCCGAGATTGACGACGACGAGAAAGAACGAAGCCAGTCCGTCGAGGCGGAAATGGGCGCCAAGCCACGGCAATCCGATTGGCAGAATCAGATCGGCGGCGTTCGCGGTATCGCCCAGCAACCAGTGAATGGATCCTATCAACGCAATCGCAGACGCGGCTAATGTCGCGCCGTAGATGATGGTCGTGGCGATCGTTGAGCGGCTCAGAACAATCGCCAGAACTGCCGATCCAAGCATTCCGGCAACACACAGCATTTGCAAAACGACAGCCGACATTACCTGCGCGCCTTCATTCCGCTTGATGCTTTGTTCTCTATCTGATTGTTCAAATAGATTTTTGCCGATCCGGAATTGACTTTCAGCCGCACCCCGCGCCCCTCGGCGCTACTGACAGCCCCTTCGTCGATCAACTCAATGCCGGCGGTGTCGAGAGCTGTAATCAGCTTCACCAGCGAATCGACATTGCCCCGAACCATGGCCTCACTCGCCTCCATGCGCTGGATCGTTGGCACTGAAAGCCCGGACAGTTCTGCGAGCCGTCGCTGATCGATGCCGAGGAGCACCCTGGCCGCCCGCAATTGAGCCGCTGTGATCATCGATCGCCCCACCACCCGATTCGAACGAACACCAAACGTCATCATTCTATCGTAACTAGTCATGTTATAATGTCAATATATGATAGTTAAAACATCTAATCTAAACGAAATGTCATCGCGGGCTGTCGGCATCCAATCCTGATGCGTCGGGAGCCAATATGAGTTCGGCACCCGCGTGCGAGCTCATCGACCATACGTTTGAGGTTGTCGTCGCGGGCGGTGCCGGTTTGCGCGCCACCCAGGGCGCCGTCGGGGGCGGGCCTGACGACCGCCTGCATCACAAGATGTTTGCGACCCGCAGCGATACTGTCGTCGAACGGCTCGGGCCCACAATGGCCCGGACGATCGATGCAGGTCGCCGCGTATCGTCGCGATTGTTCCTGACCTCGACATTCGCGTTGCCGCGCCTCCACCGCGCCGCCGGACCGATCGTATGGCCACCTCGACCTTCGTCTGGGGCGACGAACGAGGGCTTGGCTTGCCCATTGAACAACGTTAGATGTAAGCGATCGTGTTATCCGTGGTTAAGTTGTTGTCTCAATCTGTTGCGCGAGTCGCGGGACCAGGCAAATCCTGCATGGTTCCCGGTTGGGATTCAGGCTGTTCTGGCTGGGTGTGAAGTCTGGGTCATGACCATTGCGATTGCGAAAGCGCCTGACGAGACTGCAGACATAACGAGCGGCAATGATCCTGATCTTCCGGCGTCGCTGCTTTCCTTCATTCTGGTAGCCAAATTCCTTGGGGTCCCGGCCGACGCTGGTCAGATCGCTCACGACCATGGCTCGCCGGGCGAGCGGTACCAGCTTGAGGACCTCGCCCGGATCGCCAGGCGGCTGAAGATCGTCGCCAAGGTGAAGCCTGCGGCCACTGAGGCGCTTCACAAGGTCCCATTACCTGCGCTCGCCGAATTGGAGGGCGGCGAAGCCGTCGTTCTGCTCAAGATCGACCAGCAGCCGGCTGGATCGCGCTTCCTGATCCAGCGCGGCAATGGCGGGCGCCCCGAGGTGTGGTCGGCGGACGATTTTGGCGGCCGGTATGCCGGACGGCTGCTGCTCATGACGACGCGCGAGCTGATGGCGGGGGCGACGCGCCCCTTCGACATCAGCTGGTTCATTCCTGCGCTCGTGAAATACCGCGGGCCGCTGCGCGACGTGCTGATCGGGTCCTTCTTCCTGCAACTGATGGGACTGATTTCACCCATCTTCTTTCAGCTCGTCATCGACAAGGTGCTCGTCCACCAGTCGCTGACGACGCTCGACGTGCTGGCGGTAGGGCTCTCGGCGGTGCTGATCTTCGAGACCGGATTGTCGGCGCTGCGCAACTGGCTGTTTGCTCACACCACCAATCGCGTCGACAGCGAGCTTTCGGCGCAGCTGTTCCGGCATCTTCTCAACCTGCCGCTGTCGTATTTCGAGGCACGCCGTGTCGGCGACAGCGTTGCCCGCGTGCGCGAGCTCGACCGCATTCGCGAGTTCCTGACCTCGAATGCCGTCACCGTGGTGATCGATCTCTTCTTCACCATCGTCTTCTTCGGCGTCATGTACGCCTATAGTCCGCTATTGACCCTGGTCGTCACGCTGTCGATCCCCCTCTATGTCGCGATCTCGGTGATCGTGACGCCGCCGCTGCGCGCCCGTCTCGACGAGAAATTCAAACGCGGCGCGGAGAACCAGTCCTTCCTCGTCGAAAGCGTCACGGGGATCGGCACGCTGAAGGCGATGGCGGCGGTCGACAATCTGACGGGCCGCGAGGGCCAGTCCACGCGCTTTGCTAGGCGCTGTACATGGCATCGCGGAGAGTCTCTACGAGCGGTTTGTCGGGGAGGGAATGTCGAAGGACAGCGCCTTCCTCAACACCGCGGAGTCGATCACCGGGCCTATCAGTAAGACGATCTCGCGCTCCGGTCTGAAGGCGGTGTACGAGCAGCTTGAGGACAAGGAGAAGGCGGCGTTCCGCGCCGCCTACAACGCCTCGTACCATCCGTGCCGTGAGATTCTCGAGGAGATCTACGACGACGTTGCCTCGGGCAACGAGGTGCGCAGCGTCATACAGGCAACCCGGCGCCACGGCATCTATCCGATGCGTAACATCGACACCACCGAAATGTGGACCGTCGGCGATAAGGTGCGCGTCGATAAGGAGCGCAACTATGCGCCAGTCAATCCGGAAACCGCCGGCGTCTATCTAGCCTGCATGATGGCGCAGGTCGATGTGCTAAAGGACCACGGCCATCCATATTCGGAGATCGCCAATGAATCAATCATCGAGGCGGTCGACTCGCTCAATCCCTATATGAGCCATAAGGGCGTGTCATACATGGTCGACAATTGCTCGACCACGGCGCGGCTCGGCGCCCGCAAGTGGGCGTCGCGTTTTGATTATATTCTGAAGCAACAGGCCTTCCCCATAATCGGGGGGGCCTCGGTAGGCGACAACACTCCGTTCGACAAGTTCCTCGCCAGCGATATCCACGAGGTGCTTGCGGTCTGCGCCGAACTGCGCCCGTCGGTTGATATCTCCTTAGTGCCGCGGTGAGATGCTGGACCGGGCCTCGCGCATATGACGTTGCGCCGTGGGCGCGGCGTTGTGGTCGGCCGGAAGGTCGGCCAGCCGTTTTCCACCGACTCTGTCTCCCCTCATTGGCTCGACGGGAACGAATCCTTATGCGGCAAGACCGAAGCGCTCTGAGCAAGCTCGGTCAACATCACTTTGACGGCGATCCCGCGGACGTTCTTCGCTAGAGGCGCCTACGTGCTGTTCGTCTCGCGACGGCCTAGACGTGGATCGCGTGGCCGAGTGCCTTGAAGGCCGCTTCCTGAATTGCTTCGCCCAGCGTGGGATGCGCGTGGATCGTGCCGGCGATGTCCTGCAGGACCGCGCCCATCTCGATCGCGAGGCCAAATGCGGCAGAAAGCTCCGAGACGCCCTGTCCAACCGCCTGGATACCGAGAACGCGTTGATTGTCGGCCCTGGCGACGACGCGCACAAAGCCGGGCTCGCCATGGCGCGTCATCGCGCGGCCATTGGCTGCAAAGGGAAATTGTCCAACCTTGATGTTGATGCCGGCCCGGCGAGCCTCGTCCGGCGACAAGCCCGCGGAGACGATCTCAGGATCGGTGAAGCAGATCGCCGGGATGCAGCGCTTGTCCCACGCGCGTGGCATGCCGGCTGCGATTTCCGCCACCATCTCGCCCTGCGCCATGGCGCGATGGGCCAGCATCGGCTCTCCCGTGACATCGCCGATCGCGTAGACGCCGCGCATCGAGGTTTCGCAATGCTGGCCGATACGGATGAAGCGACCATCCATGTCGAGGACGAGTTGCTCCAGCCCCAATGCCTCGGTGACCGGCGTGCGCCCGACCGTGACGAGAATCCTGTCAGCCGCCAGGCTGCTCTCCTGGCCATCGGGCGTCTCGACGCGCAATCCGTCGCCCTGAGCGGTCAGGCCGAGCGCCCGGGCACCGGTCAGCACCTCGACGCCGAGCGCGGTCAAGCGTCTGGCGATCGGAGCCGTCAACTCGACGTCGTAGAGCGGCAGGATGTTGTCCTGCGCTTCCACCACCGCAACCTTGCTCCCCAGCTTGGCGAAGGCGGTCCCGAGCTCGAGCCCGATATAGCCGCCGCCGACGACAACGAGGGATTTTGGCGCCTCCGCGAGCGAGAGTGCACCGGTCGAGGAGATGACCCTGCCGCCGAACGGCAGGGTCGGCAGCTCGACAGGAGCCGAGCCGGTCGCGATCACCACCGTCTCGGCCTTGATCGTCTTCGGGCCGGTCTCGGTCTCGACGACGATCGTCTTGCCGTCGCGGAAGCGTCCATGGCCCTGGACGATCTTGACCTTGGCCTTGCGGAGCAGCGCAGCGACGCCGTTGTTCAGCCGATGGACGATACCGTCCTTCCAGGCGATCGCCTGCTTGAAGTCGAGCGCAGGTTGCGCCGCCGTCAGGCCAAAGGGGGTCTTGCCATCAGCTGCCTCCGCCAGCTTCTCGAATTCCTCGGCAACATGAATCATCGCCTTCGAAGGAATGCAGCCGACGTTCAGGCAGCTTCCGCCGAGCTTGCCGCGTTCGACGAGAACGGTGTCGAGGCCGAGCTGGCCGGCGCGGATCGCGCACACATAGCCGCCGGGCCCGGCACCGACCACGAGGAGTTGACAGGTGATTTCGGTCATTGCTTGCTCTGCCTTAGGGGTCGACGAAGATCGTCGCCGGGTTCTCCAGCAGCTCCTTGAGCCTCTGCACGAAGACGGCGGCGTCCCATCCGTCGATGACGCGGTGATCGAAGCTGCAGGAGAGGTTCATCATCTTGCATGGCACGAACTGCGTGCCGTCCCAGACTGGACGTATCGCGATCTTGTTGACGCCGACGATGGCGACCTCGGGATGATTGATCACCGGCGTGGTCGCAAGGCCGCCGAGCGCGCCGAGCGAGGTGATGGTGATTGTCGAGCCGGTCAGCTCCTCGCGCGTCGCGGTGCCCTCGCGGGCGCGCTGCGCGAGACGGTTCAGCTCGATGCTGCAGTCCCGGAGGTCGCGCGCCTCCGCATGCTTCACCACGGGCACGACGAGGCCTGACGGAGTCTGGGTTGCGATGCCGATATGGATGCCGGCATGCTCGTGGACGATGCCGGCCTCGTCGTCATAGAGTGCGTTGAGTGCGGGCTGCTCGGTAAGCGCCTTGACCATCGCCCGCATCAGGAACGGCAGCAGCGTGAGCTTCGGGTGCTCCGGCGCAGGCTTCCTGTTCAGCGTCGCGCGCAGATCCTCCAGCGGCGAGACGTTGACCTCCTCGATGATGGTGATGTGCGGGATGCGAGACTTCGACAGCGCCATCTTCTCGGCAATGCGGCGGCGCAAGCCCACCACCTTGACGTCGGTGACGGCGGTCTTCGGAGCCATGCCGCGACCATGGGTCGGTGCCGGCCCGCGCGACAGGAAGGCGTCGATGTCCTCGTGGGTGATGCGTCCGGCGGGGCCTGTGCCGTGGACCTGGCGCAGGTCCAGGCCGGCTTCCCGCGCCTTGAGGCGTATGGCGGGCGAGGCCAGCGGCTTCTCGCCCGGCGTGCGGCGGACCGCAGACGTGGTCGCCGGCCGGGCCTCGATGGCCGCGGGGCGGATGCGGGCAGGGGGCGTTGGCACAGCATCCGGGGTTTCGCCGTTCGTCACGGCCGATGGTGTGGCGACGTCTTCCGTCGGTGCCTCGTCTGCCGGCTCCGAGGTATCATCGCCTGCGACCTTGAGCTTCACGAGCGTCGAGCCGATCGCCACCGCATCGCCAATCCGGGCGCCGATCCAGCTGACCTCGCCCGCGAGCGGCGAGGGAATCTCGACCGAGGCCTTGTCGGTCATCACGGTGGCGAGCAGGTCGTCCTCGCGAACAAGATCGCCCTCCTTGACGTGCCACTCGACGAGTTCTGCTTCGGCGATGCCTTCCCCGATATCGGGAAGCTTGACGCTGCGCTCACCCATCAGCGTGTCTCCATGATGTCGCGCAGCGCTTGCCCGAGCCTGATAGGACCGGGGAAATAGTCCCATTCCTGGGCATGCGGGTAGGGCGTGTCCCAGCCGGTGACGCGCATCACCGGCGCTTCGAGATGATAGAAGCAGTGCTCCTGCACCAGCGCCGTGAGCTCCGCGCCGAAGCCGGAGGTCAGGGTTGCTTCGTGCAGCACGATGCAGCGGCCGGTCCTGGCGACGGAAGCGATGATCGTCTCGAGATCGAGCGGAAGCAGGGTGCGCAGGTCGATCACCTCGGCATCGACGCCCGTCTCCTCGACCGCCGCCAGCGCGACGTGAACCATGGTGCCGTACGTCAGGACGGTGACGGCCTCTCCGGCGCGCCGCGTCACCGCCTTGCCGAGCGGCGTGGTGTAGTGTCCCTCCGGCACTTCGGAGAGCTCATGTTTGGCCCATGCGGTGACCGGGCGATCGTGATGACCGTCGAACGGGCCGTTGTAGAGCCGCTTTGGCTCCAGAAAGATGACGGGATCCGGATCCTCGATGGCCGCGATCAGGAGGCCCTTCGCATCATGGGGATTGGACGGCACTACGGTCTTCAGTCCCGCGACATGGGTGAAGAGTGCCTCGGGGCTCTGGCTGTGGGTCTGTCCACCGAAAATGCCTCCGCCGGTCGGCATGCGGATGACGAGGGGGCAGGTGAAGTCGCCAGCCGAACGATAACGCAGGCGAGCTGCCTCCGAGACGATCTGGTCGTAGGCCGGATACATGTAATCGGCGAACTGAAGCTCGACGCAGGGGCGCAGTCCATAAGCGGCCATGCCGATCGCGGTGCCGACGATGCCGCATTCGCTGATCGGCGCATCGAAACAGCGCGAGACGCCGTACTTCTGCTGCAGGCCCTGCGTGCAGCGGAACACGCCGCCGAAAAAGCCGACGTCCTCGCCATAGACCACGACGTCGTCGTTGCGAGCCATCGAGACGTCGAGCCCCGAGCGGATTGCCTCGATCATCGTCATGCGCGGCATGGCTCAGACTCCGATCTGCTGGCGCTGGCGACGCAGATGCGGCGGTAGTTCGGCATAGACATCCTCGAAGATATCGCGCGCCGAGGGCTTACCGCCGGAATGCAGGGTGCCGAAGGCCTCGGCTTCCTTCTGCGCGGCGATGACGGTGGCAAGAATCTCGGCCTCGGTCTGCTTGTGGCGCTCTTCCGACCAGGCGCCGGCTGCGATGAGATGCTGCTTGAGCCGGATCACGGGATCGCCCAGCGGCCACTCCTCGGATTCGTGCTTCGGCCGGTAGGCGGAAGGATCATCCGACGTCGAATGCGCGCCGGCGCGGTAAGTGACGTATTCGATCAGTGTTGGCCCGAGGTTGAGCCGCGCCCGCTCGATCGCCCATTTTGCGACGGCATAGGTCGCGAGATAGTCGTTGCCGTCAACCCTGAGCGCGGGGATGCCGAAGCCGAGGCCGCGCGCCGCGAAGGTGCCCGAGCCGCCACGCGCGATGCCCTGGAAGGTCGAGATGGCCCACTGGTTGTTGACCACGTTGAGGACGACCGGCGCCTTGTAGGTCGAGGCGAAGACAAGCGCCGCATGGAAATCCGATTCCGCCGTCGAGCCGTCGCCGATCCAGGCGGCGGCAATGCGGTTGTCGCGCTTGATCGCCGACGCCATGGCCCAGCCGACCGCCTGGACGAACTGCGTGGCGAGGTTGCCCGAAATCGAAAAGAAGCCGTGCTTTTTCGAGGAGTACATCACGGGCAATTGCCGGCCTTTTAGCGGATCATGCTCATTGGAATAGATCTGACACATCATGTCGACGAGCGGATAGTCATGCGCGATCAGCAGGCCGGCCTGACGGTAGGTCGGGAAGTTCATGTCGTCGGGGCCGAGCGCGATGCGGAACGCGCAGCTCACCGCTTCCTCGCCGGTGTGCTGCATGTAGAAAGACGTCTTGCCCTGACGTTGCGCCATCTGCATGCGCGCGTCGAACGTGCGCAGGGTCATCATGTGGCGCAGGCCGGCGACCAGTTCGTCCAGGGAGAGGTCCGGCACCCATGGCCCGATTGCCCGGCCCTCGTGATTGAGCACGCGGATGATCGAGTAGGCGAGGTCACGAATCTCCTCAGGGAGCACGTCGACCGGCGGACGCCGGACCGAGCCCGCCTTCGGAATCGAGACGCCGGAGAAATCCGGCTTGCCCCCCGGACGGCTTGCGGGCTCCGGAACGTGAAAGCGAAGTGGCGTGGGGCTGTTCATGGAAGCATCCGCTCGTTTGCCGGTTCTGCAGAGACAACGCCTGGCCGACCGGATTCCTCGCGCGCGAGCCCCACGACGCGAAGGTCCGTGATCGCCGGATGGCGCGACAGCCGTTCCGCGATGTCAGCGCAATCGGCCGACGGCTGGACTTCAAGGACCATCCGTATCGTTCGGCCGCCACCGGGGCAGGTCGTCATCGCGACCTGGTCGAGGCCGAAGCCGAACCGCGCCGCGTCGAGGACGAGCCGAACGATCCCGTCAAAGGGGTCGGATGTGGTGGCGATCACGCTGACGGATCGGCGCTGTTGAGGTTGCATGTCACGTTCTCCCGCCGCACAATGATAATCTCCTGGTTCGAGAAAATTTCCCAAAATTCCGGTGTATTGGCCGGAATCGCGGAAAAGTTTCCCGCCGGAATGTAAAAAGACAGAAGGATTGACCCATGCCCTCCAAGCGCAGCCCCGTCGAGGATCTCGATCATCTGGATCGCCGGATTCTCTCGGCGCTTTGCGAGAACGGCCGCTTGACGACGAGTGCGCTGGCGGAGCAGGTCGGGCTCTCGAGTTCTCCATGCTGGACCAGAGTGAAGCGCCTGGAGGAAAACGGAGCGATCGAGAAATATGTCGCGGTGCTCAATCACGCCAATCTCGGATACAACAACATCGCCTTCGTCGAGATCACGCTGGACAAGCATGACGACAAGGTGCTCGATCGCTTCGGTACTGCCCTGTCGCGGATTCCGGAGGTGATGGAGGCCTACCTGGTGACCGGCGATTACGACTATCTCATCAAGGTCGTCGTGCGAGACACCGATCACTACGAGCGCTTCCTGCGACAGTCGTTGTACAGGATACCGGGTATTCGGCAGTCGCGAACGACATTCGGCCTGCGCACCCTGAAGCGCCAGATTTCGATCGATCCCTCCAAGGCCGGTCCGCCGTAAGCGCGGCTGTTTCGAACGGGCCCCCGAGGGTCGGGCTCCCGCGATCGGGAGCCCGACGAAAGATGCTCGTGGCGCCGCGCGCCTAAGCCAGGAGCATTCGGTTCGACGCCAGCTCCCGTGTTCGAGCGGAAGCCAGCGGAGCATCAGAACGCGGTCTTCTTGCCGATGATGCCGACATAGCTCGATCGCACCAGGGCGCCCCATCGCCCATCCTTCTTGACGATCACATAGAAGGAATCGGCCGACAATATCGGCTTGTCGTTGGCGTCATAGCGCGTGAACCGCGTGATGAAGTGCAGCTTGTCGTCGGATTTTTGCACGAGCTTGCGATACGTCCATGCCGAACGCGCCCAGGTCGAGGCCTGCGCCAATTGCTTCGCGTCGTTCGATTGCGCATATTCTTCCGGCGTGTTCCAGATCTGAACCTGGCCGGCGGCGATCCGGATGTGCGGATAATGGACCGTCTTGGCCCAGGCTTCCGCGTCTCGCGAGTTGAACGCCTTCATGAACTCGTCGAGATAGGAGCATCCCTGCTTCAAGAGTTCGTCGTTTCCGGGATTCAGGCACTCATCGTCGGCCTGAGTTTGAGCGAGCGCAACGGTGCTCATGCCAAAGAACACACCCGCGAGCGCGAGCAGTCTGCGAAATTTCATACTTTACCTCCCTGTCAGGTGAAATCGGCTCTGTTTCGTTGTGATTGGTCGAGGCGCCGATCGCGTTTCGATCTTCAAGTAGACGAAGCGCCGAGGCAATGCCGGCGAAGCGCAGTATTTCTGACGGGGGTGTCAGTGTTTCTCAACGGCCGAGATCTCGACGACACTGCCGGTGTGAGCGTCAAAATGCCGGAGGATCAGAAAAACGAAACAGGGGGTCAGAAAAAGCGCCTTGCATGAGGCGGGGAGACCTCGCTCATCTTGCCCACCAAGAAGAGCCTATTGCAGGCGGGGAAACAACGATGATCGCGAGCAGTCAATCCTGCGCGAGGGCTCGGCCCGGTCGCGCCTCCGAAGCCGGAAACGGATGACCGGAACATGAGCCGCTCGGAGCATCTGGTGCGTGGAATTCCATCGTTCAGGCTGACGCAGGAGGAGGTCATCTTCTGCATCACGCTCGTCCTGATCGCGGCTTTCTCGATCTTCCTGCCCAGGTTTCTCACCGCCGGGAACATCCTCACGCTGCTGAACAACGTCGCGACGCTCGGCATCCTTGCGATCGGCATGGCGCTGGTCGTCGTCGGGCGCGGCATCGACCTGACCATGATCGCGGTGATGGTGATCGGCGTTGCGTTCAGCATCTGGCTGTCGACCACCGGCCTGCCGTTTGGCTGGGCACTGGTGGTTGGCGGGCTGCTCGTCATCCTCGTCGGCGTCGGCACCGGAACGCTCGTCGCGGTGGCGGACGTGCCGCCGATCTTTGCGACCCTCGGCCTCGCATCGGTGGTCTACGGCGCGGGGCGAATCGTCTTCAAGTCGGACGTGGTCTATGCTCCGACGGGGCACGGCTGGTTCACGTTCCTCGGAACAGGGACGATCGCCGGCGTTCCCGTCTCGGTCTGCGTGGCGGCGGTGCTGGCTGGACTCGTGGCCCTGTTCCTGCGGAAGACCCGCTTCGGGCGGTTCATCTACGCGACCGGCGACAATCCTTTCGCCGCGCGCACCATGGGATTGCCGGCCCGGCCGGTCATCGTCTCGCAATATGCCGCCAGCGCCCTGATCGCATTTCTGTCCGGCATCCTGATGTGCGCGGTGGTCTCCGGCATCAACACGCGCCTGTACAACTCGACGCTGATCTACGATGTGCTTCTCGTCGTCGTGCTTGGTGGCATTGGCCTCAGCGGCGGGCAGGGCGGTGTCCGCAACGTGATCGTGGGAACGATCCTCGTCGGCGTTCTCACCAACGGCATGACGATCCTCAACATCAGCTTCACGGCCCAGAACCTCATCAAGGGCGTGATCCTGCTCGATGCTCTGGCGATCGATGCGCTGCTCAATCCGCGCGACGAACAGACCTCGCAGAGTGGCGATATCTAGGGCGAACGCCTCAAGCGATTACAAACCGGGAGGACATCATGGTTTCAGTTCTGCGAAAATTGTTGTTGACGGGCCTCGTGCTCGGGGGCCTTGCGTCCGCGACGCCGAGCATCGCCGCCGAGGTGCAGCAGGTCGGCAGAGAGGCATATCTGAAGGCCCTCAAGGGCAAGAAGGTGATCTTCGTTCCGATCTCCCAGGGCTTCGACCTCAACCAGGCCTGGGTGACGGTATGGCAGCGGCATGCTCAACGCTATGGCTTCACGCTCGAAGTGCGCGATCCCAACATGAATACAGAGGCGGGCATTCGCGCGCTGACCGGCGCGATCGCCGAGAAGCCCGATCTGCTGATCGTGCAGAATCCGGACGTGCAGACCTATGCGCGCCAATTGAAGCAGGCTCAGGAGGCCGGAATTCCGGTGCTTCAGGTCAACATGCAGTCGGCGACCCAGACGGATTCGTATGTGGGAAACGATTGGATCGAGATGGGCCGGCTCGAGATGGGCGAACTGGCCAAGGCCTGCGCCAAGGGCAAGGGCCCGTCCACCAAGGTCGTCTGGCTCGCCGGGGTGGAGACCGGTGCGGCCAACATCTACATGCGCCAGGGCATCAACGAGGTGCTGGTCGCCAATCCCGACCTTCAGCTCGTATCTGATCAGGCCGCCAACTACGACTCCGACAAGGCGCGCCAGATCACTGCGACGGTTCTCCAGCAGCATCCCGATCTCTGCGGCGTGATGGGCATCTGGGACAACGCCGAGGTCGGCGCCGGAGCTGCCGTGGCAGCCGCGGGCAAGACCGGGCAGGTCACGATCGTCACGAATGGCGCAGGAAGCCAGACCGGTTGCGACAGCATCAAGAAAGGGCTCCTGACCGTCGTCTATAACTTCCATGCCGACATCCAGGGCGAGATCGCGGCAGGCCAGATATCCGAGCTGCTGCAAGGCAACCGCAAGGCGGCTGCCGTCAAGGACGTGTTCTTCGGGCCGGTGACGCGGGTCGACAAGAACAATGCGACCGGCCGCAACTGCTGGACGCTCGACGAACTCAAGTAAGGGGCATGTCGCGCTACGGCCCCAGGCTGGCGAGCGCAGGGAATGAGCGAGATGAGTTTTTCGACCGATATCGTTCGCTGGCGGTACAAGCTCCTCCCCGATCACGTGATCGGGGAGGTCCTCACCAAGAAGTGGGTCGACAGCGCCATCCCGTTCCTGGCGCTGGCGCTGCTCGTGTTCGGTCTGGGGCCGTTCGTTCCGCACTTCTTCGAATGGACCACGCTCGGAAACCTCGCGCGCCAGTTTGCGGAGTTTGGGCTGATCGTTCTCGGCCTCACGATCGTGATGATGTCGGGCGGAATCGATCTGTCCGTCGGCTCGGTTTTCGCACTGTCCGTGCTGATGTCCCTGATCGGCATGAATGTCGAGGGATGGAGCGCTGGTACTGGTCTCATTGCCACACTGGTTGTCGGAGCCTCATGCGGTGCTCTGAACGGGCTGCTTGTCGGCTATGTCAGGATGCGTGCGTTCCTCACAACACTGGTCACCCTCATCATCTTCCGATCGTTGTTCGAGATCGTCTTTCCCGAGTTCTCGACGGCGATTGTGACCAACATGTCCGACTCCGCCGCGTTTGAATATCTCGGTACCGCGAATATCGGGCTGGCGCCGGTCTCCTTCCTGATCACGGCCGCCATCGCAATCGGCGTTCACGTGGTGCTCTCGCGCACACGTTATGGCTGGCATCTACTCGCGGTCGGTGGGGCGCGCCGTTCGGCATACAATGCCGGCATCAATGTTCGCTGGACGATCTTCAGCGCCTATGTTTGCTGCAGCACCCTCGTTGCCCTGTCCGGATTCCTGTTCGCGAGCCGAATCGGGAGCGCGGCGTCGGACGTCGGGGCGGGACTCGAGCTGCAGGCGCTCACGGCCACTGTGCTGGGCGGCATCTCGCTTGGTGGTGGGCGGGGCACGGTCTCGAAGGCGATCATGGGGGCCGTTTTCGTGCTGCTCCTGTCGAACAGCTTCCTCGCGCTCGCGATCTCCGGTCCCGGGGCCGACCTCGTGCTGGGTCTGATCCTTGTCGCCGCCGTCTTCCTTGACGTGCGCTGGGTCAAGAACCGCCACAAGCTGCTGCGGAGCGTCTATATTTCCCCGGCCTATGCCCGCATGCCCGACCCCATCCCGACGGACCTGGGCGCCGGCGCCATGGCACCGAACGACAGGCTGCGCGACGTCGGCGTCATCGGCCTTGGCATTCTGGAGGGCGCCGAGGACGTCATCTTCGATCGCCACGACAACCTCTACACAGGCAACCGTCACGGCGACATCGTGCGCTGGCTTCCGCCCGACTATCAGCGCTGGGAGGTGCTGGCGCATATCGGTGGCTCGCCGCTGGGGATGGCGTTCGATCGCCAGGGACATCTCAACATCTGCGTCGCGGGAATGGGCCTCTATCAGGTCGAGATGAACGGCACGGTGCGCCGCCTGACCGCGGAGACGAACCGGAGCCTGCTGTCGATCATCGACGATTCCAACATGAAGCTCGCGGACGATCTCGACATCGCGCCCGATGGCACGATCTATTTCAGCGAGGCGACGACGCGATTCGAGATGCACGACTGGTATTCGGACGCGCTCGAGAGTCGCGGCAACGGCCGTATCATCCGCTACGACCCGAAGACCAGAAGGACCCGAACCGTTCTGAAGAACCTGGTGTTTCCGAACGGCATCTGCATGTCCTACGACAACGAATCCCTGCTCTTCGCGGAAAGCTGGGCTTGCCGGATCAGTCGGTACTATTTCGATGGACCGAAGAAGGGCGAGGTGGAGGTCGTCATTCCGAACCTTCCCGGTTACCCCGACAACATCAATCGCGCGTCCGACGGGTGCTACTGGCTGGCCTTGATGGGGATGCGTACACCGGCGCTCGACCTGTCGCTCGAGATGCCGGGCTTCCGCAAGAGGATGTCGCGGCGGTGCTCCGAAGATGCCTGGCTGATGCCGAATTTGAACACCGGATGTGTTCTCAAGTTCAACGAGCGCGGCGAGATCCTCGAAAGCTATTGGGATCAGGGCGGTCAGAAGCATCCCATGATCACCTCGATGCGCGAGCACAAGGGCGTGCTTTATCTCTGCGGAATCTTCAACAACCGGATGGGGACATACCGGCTGGAGGGAGCCGATCCCGCGTTCTGCGGTGTGGACAGCTATTGGGGCCGCCGCTCGTGAAATGGATCGACAAAGTGCTGGGGCGCCGCGAAGGCGCGGTCACGGTGCCAGTGCTCGACGGCCCGTTCCTGCCGAACCAGAAGCTCGAGGCCGCGCCGGTCCTCTGCCAGGTCGATCAGGTCGACAACCTCGTGGCTCTCGGTGCCAACCTCTTTGCCTCGAGCGGCTCCGGGCTGCTCCGTCTGCGGCCGACCTCCTCCTCAGGTCCGGAGACGGTGGCAATGTTCGATGCCCCCATCTCGGCGATGGCTGGACTGGGTGACGCGCTGGCGATCGGGCTGGACCGCAAGGGCCTCGTCGTACGGGGCGGTCGCTTCGACGGCAAGGTGGTTCAGCCTTCTGGTGACGTCCTGCATTGCCCGACCGCGATCGCGTGGCTGGACGAGTCGACGCTCGCCGTGTGCAACGGGTCGAAACATGTCGGTGCACTCGACTGGCGGCGTGCGCTGATGACGAAGGATCTTTCCGGCTCAGTCGTCGTCGTCGATCTCGTCAAGGACCGGGTTACGATCGCAGCGACCGGATTGGGGTGGCCATCCGGATTGGCGGCATCAGACGGACAGGTGTTCGTCTCCGAGTGTCTGCGTCACCGCGTCCTTGCGCTGGCGCTTCCGGCTGGAAAGCCCGTTGAGCTTGTCACCGGCCTGCCTGGCTATCCCGCACGCCTGACGCGCGCGGCTGCCGGTGGCATTTGGCTTTCCTTCTATTCCGTGCGCAACCAGCTCGTGGAGTTCATCCTGCGCGAGGATGAATACAGGACCCGTATGGTCAACGAGCTGCCGGAAGAGCACTGGGTGGCCCCGTCACTCTGTTCAGGACGCAGCTTCAAGGAGCCGATGCAGGGAAGCCAGCTGAAGCAGATGGGCATCCTGAAGCCCTATTCGGTCACGCGGTCTTATGGGCTGATAGCGTATTGCGACGCGAGCATGACGCCCATCGGATCCTTCCACTCCCGCGCGGACGGCACGCGGCATGGTGTCGTGGCGGCCGCCGAATGCGCAGGCGCGCTCTACCTCGCCAGCCGCGGTTCGAACGCGGTCCTGGAAATCCGCGATCCGGCGACGGCCCTCTCGGAGTAATCGCATGCAGCCAATTCTGGAAATCCGCAACGGAACGAAGCTGTTTGGAAGGATCCCCGCCTTCCAGGAAGTCGATTTCGCCGTTTCGCCGGGAGAGGTTCACGCCATTCTCGGCGAGAACGGTGCCGGCAAGTCGACGCTGACGAAGGTTCTTGCCGGCGTCTACAAGCTCACTTCCGGAGAGATGCTCCTGAACGGGACGCCGGTGCAGTTGTCGACGCCTGCCGAAGGCCTGAAGCAGGGCGTTGTCATGGTCTACCAGGAGACCAATCTCGTGCCGTCGATGACGGTGGCACAGAACATCTACCTAGGCGAGGAGAAGGTGTTCAATAGGCTGCGGGGACTCTACATCCAGGCCCGACAATTCCTGGCTGGCATGGGATTCCAGGTCGATCCCACGGCACAGGTCTCGCAGCTCGGAGCGGCGCAAAAGCAGATGGTGGAGATCGCGCGCGCCGTTCATCACAAGGCGAAGGTGATCATCTTCGACGAACCGACGGCGACACTCACGCCGGAGGAGAAGCGACACTTCTTCAACCTGATCCGGCGTCTGGTGGCCGACAAGGTCGCGATCATCTTCATTTCGCACGCGCTTGAAGAGGCGCTGCAGCTGGCCGATCGCATTACAATTCTCCGGGACGGGCGGCTGGTCGCATCGGATGTCAAGGAGACGTTCACGCGCGATACGGTCATCCAGGCAATGGTCGGACGAAACCTGACCGAGACATTGCATGGCGATCACGGCCGCCCGCCCAGGCCGTATGGTGAACGGGTGCTCAGCGTGGAGAATTTGTCTTCGGGCACGATGGTCCGCAACACGTCATTCTCTATCTTCGCAGGACAGGTGACGGGTGTCTTCGGGCTGGTCGGCGCCGGTCGCACCGAAATGATGAAGGTGGTCGCTGGCGTGTTGAAGCGGGACATCTTCCATGGTGGCGAGATCAAGTATCGCGGCAAATCGGTCCGCTACCGGGTTCCGCGGATGGCGGTCCGCGAGGGCATCGTCTACGTCACGGAAGACCGCAAGTTCGACGGTTTTTTCGAGACAATGACGGTGGCCGAGAACCTGCATCTGGGCGAGCTCTCGCGCTTCTCGAACCCGCTGTCCGTGATCTCGATGACACAGGCGAAGGAGCTGGCGCGACAATGGGCCGGGCGGCTTCAGCTTCGGTCGATCAATGAAAAGGCCAGGGTGATCGAACTCTCCGGCGGCAACCAGCAGAAGGTCGTCATCGCGCGGTCGCTCATCCAGAAGCCCAGGCTGATCATCTTCGACGAGCCGACCCGCGGTGTCGACGTCGGCGCCATCGTCGAGATCCACCAGTTCATCAATAGCCTGGCTGACGACGGTCTCGCCGTGGTCGTGATCTCCTCCTACCTGCCCGAGGTCCTGGCACTCTCGGACCGCATCCTGGTCGCAAAGCGGGGCAAGATCGTCGAAGAGATCAAGACAGCCGAGGCAACCGAGCAGCAGATCATGTACGCCGCCGTCCACTAGACGGCCTGCCACAGCATATGCCGGCTGTCCCAACACGATCATGTGGGGCACGACACCCGCGACCGGACATGCAAGAGATGAACGAGGTCACCGTGACGAGGGTCGGAATTATCGGCGTGGGCCTGATGGGCCACGGCATCGCGAAGAACGTCCTGGCGCGGGGCCGCTTCCCCCTGGCGTTTCTCGATCACCCGGGCAACCAGCCCGTCGACGATCTCGTCGGACTCGGTGCCACAGCCTGCAAGACTCCTGCTGACGTAGCGGAAGCATCGGACATCATCATCCTCTGCGTCACCGGTTCGCCCCAGGTCGAGGCGGTTCTCACCGGTGACGCGGGCGTCTTGTCCCGGCTGCGCAAGGGAACCATCATCGTCGATTGTTCGACCGCATTGCCGGAATCGACATTGCGGATGGCCGCGGCCGTCCGCGCCGCCGGCGGGGCCTTCCTCGATGCGCCCATGACCCGCACGGCAAAGCATGCGGAAGATGGGGCGCTGAACCTTCTGGTTGGAGGCGACGAAACAGATTTTCAGAATGCCTGCGCGGTCCTCGCATCCTTCACCGAGCGGGTCGAAAGAGTTGGGCCGGTGAGCTTTGGTCATCGGCTCAAGCTGCTCCACAACTATGTGTCGATCGGGTTCATGGCGCTGCTCAGCGAAGCCGCCGCACAGGCGGCCGATGCGGGCGTCGATCCCGCGGTTTTCGTCGATGTCCTCGCCAAAGGAGGTGGGGCCGGCGCTGCGCTACAGCGTATGACGCCAGCCATCGTGACGGACGACGTCGGCACGGTCCCGTTCTTCATCGGCAATGCGTTGAAAGACATCGATTATTACCGGACCATGGCAAGCGCATCCGGCGCATCCAGGACGATCGCGGACGGCGTTGCCGGCGCGATCGCGGCAGTGGTCGAGAGCGGTCACGGCGAGGCGTACATACCGGAATTGGCGCGCTTCCTGCGGAAGCCGCACCCGGCCGCCTAGAGGCTCTGCCCGAGTCGAAGAATCACCGCTATGAAAGCGCGAAATCAGACAACGGCGAGGCATCCGTCCATCGCCTCTGTTGAGACAGGAGTACTACGATGACGAAAGCTGAGATCCGATTTCCGCTCGACGGCCGAGCCCGAAAGATGTTCGTCGATGGCGCGTGGGTGGAAGCCCGCTCGGGCAAGGTCTTCGAGACGCGCAATCCTGCGACCGGCGAAGTGATCGGTCGTGTACCGCGCGGCGAGGCGGCCGACATCAGCGTGGCGGTCGCTGCGGCCCGACGCGCTTTCGTAGGACCGTGGAGCCGTTTCAAGCCTTTCGAGCGGCAGGCGCTGCTCCTGCGTATCGCCGACCTGTTCGAGAAGAACTGGGAGGAGATCAGCCAATCCGATACGGCCGATATGGGAATGCCGATCGCCCGGACGCGCGCAAACAAGCTTCGCGTGATCGGCATGCTGCGATACTACGCCGGCATGGCGACCGCGCTCCATGGGCAGACGGTAGATAATTCGCTTCCGGGGGACATCGTCTCGTTCACCCGGAAGGAGCCCGTCGGCGTGGTTGGCGCCATCATCCCGTGGAATGCGCCGACGGCCGCATCGGTCTGGAAGATCGGGCCCGCGCTCGCGACCGGCTGCACGATCGTGCTCAAGCCGTCGGAAGAGGCGCCGCTGACGCCGCTGCTGATCGCGGATCTGATGAACGAGGCCGGCGTGCCGCCCGGCGTCGTCAACGTGGTGACCGGAACCGGGGTGGAGGCCGGCGCGCCTCTAGCCGAGCATCCCGATGTCGACAAGATCGTCTTCACCGGCTCCACCGCGACCGGCCAGGCGATCATCCGGGCTTCGGCCGGCAACCTCAAGCGGGTGTCTCTCGAGCTTGGCGGAAAGTCACCGGTCATCGTCTGTGCCGACGCTGATCTCGACAAGGCCGTACCGATCGCCGCGATGGCCGCATTCGCCAATTCGGGCCAGATCTGCATCGCCGGCTCGCGCCTGTTCGTGGAGCGTAAAATCCATGATGAATTGGTCGAGCGGCTCGGGAAGTTCGCCTCGGCCCTGAAGATCGGCGATGGCGCGGATCCGACGACGGAGATCGGACCTCTCGTTTCCCAGCGACAGCTCGACAAGGTCGAGGGCTTCCTGCAAAGCGGGCGCGAGGAGGGCGCGAAGGTGGTGGCCGGCGGCCGGCGCGTGAGGGAGGGGAATCTTGCGAAGGGTAACTTCGTCGAGCCGACCGTGTTCGCCGGCGTCTCCGATGATATGCAGATCGCCCGTGACGAAATCTTCGGCCCGGTCATTTCCGCACTGCCGTTCGACACCCTCGACGAGGCAGTGGAAAGAGCCAATGCGACGCCGTACGGGCTCGCGGCAGGTGTCTTCACGCGCGACGTGAGCAAGGCCCACGTCATCTCTCGCAGCCTCCGCGCAGGGTCGGTGTGGGTGAACACCTATCACGCGCTGGATCCCGCAATGCCATTCGGCGGCTACAAGATGAGCGGATATGGCCGCGAGGGCGGCACCGAGCATCTCGACGAATATCTGCACACGAAGGGTGTCTGGATCAAGCTGGACTGACCTTGAGACGATGCGATCGCATGCGTGCCTGCCGTGCGCAATCTGAGGCAACCACAGATGCAATTCACCGAGCGAGTATCATGAAAGACACTTACACAATTGCTGTCGTGCATGGCGACGGCATCGGCCCTGAAGTGGCGCGTGCGGCGGTCGCGGTGCTGCAGGCCGGCGTCCAGGCCGGCACGCTGCGGTTCGTGGACTATCCCGCGGGCGCCGATCATTTCCTGAAGACGGGGGACTCGTTCCCGGCAGCCTCGTTCGAGGGCTGCAGGACGGCCGACGCCATTCTGCACGGTGCGGCCGGCATTCCCGGCGTGGTCCATCCTGACGGGACCGAAGCCGGGCTCGACTTCACGTTGACGCTCCGCTTCAAGCTCGACCTTTTTGCCAATGTACGGCCGATCAAACTCTACAAGGGCGTTCCGTCGCCCCTGGGGCGGCCGGGTCCGATCGATTACGTCATCGTCAGGGAGAACAGCGAAGGACTCTATGCCGCGCGCGGCGCGGGTGCGCTACTGAGGGAAGAAGTGGCTGTCGATACCCTCGTCCAGACCCGGAAGGGCGTCGAGCGCATCGTACGATTCGCGTTCGAGCTGGCCAGAACGCGCAACGGTTCGCCGAAGGACGGACGGCGCCGCGTGACCTGCTGCGACAAGGCCAATGTGCTGCGGACCTACGCGTTCTTCCGTGCCGTGTTCGACGAGGTGGCGAAGGATTATCCCGACATCGAGGCCGAGCACGTCCTTGTTGACGCGATGACGGTTCATCTCGTCAACAAGCCCTCTCATTTCGACGTCATCGTTACCGAGAACATGTTCGGCGACATCATTTCCGATCTCGGTGCGGCGACGGTCGGCGGCATGGGCATGGCTCCATCGGAAGAGGTCGGTGACGGGATCGGTTTCTTCCAGGCCTCGCACGGCTCGGCGCCCGACATCGCGGGAAAGGGACTCGCCAATCCCTATGGAACCATCCTGGCATCGATCCTGATGCTGAGGCGTCTGGATCAGCGCCATCGCGATAGCCGGCTGAGGCTTGGGGCCGACAGGATCGAAGCTGCGGTGTGCGCCGGGCTGGAGGCCCCCGCATTGAGGACCCGCGACATCGGCGGCGTCGCGCCGACCAATCAGGTCGTGGATGCTCTGCTGAAACGGCTTTGATGCGCCGGGTTCAGCGGAGCTGGGCAAGGCTGGTTCGTATCAAGGTAATCAGCCGTTCGGTGTTGGGGCGGAGGATCGGCCCGCGCGCGGTGATCAGGCCGACCTGACGGAGCCCGACATGGTTGGAGATCGGCACCATGCGAAATTGCTGCACTCCGGCCTGCACCAGCGCGACCCGGGGCACGATTGCAATGCCGAGCCCGGACGCCGCAAGGGCCATTGCCGTCGTGGCCTGCTGGACCTCGAACGGGACATCGAGATGGATTCCGAGTGTCTCCAGCGTGTCATCGATCAATCCCCGGACAGCAGTCGATTTCGACAGCATGATCGTGGGCTTGTCGACGAGGTCGGCAAAGCAGACGCTCGACTGTCCCTCGTCGAAGACGGGCGGCACGCAAGCATAGAGCGGATCCTCGAGGATCGGCTCGAACTCGAAATCCTCCATGCCATGAATCTGCGGACCAACTCCGAATTCGACATCCCGCCGTCGCAGCAGTTCAAGCATGGGCCCGGTCGGCAACTCCATGAGTTGCACCTGGGTGTTCGGATGACGGATCTTGAAAGTCGCCAGGATGTTCGGAAGCCAGCCAGTCGCAAGCGTCGGGACGCAGGCCATCTGAATGTGGCGGCTGCGCGACTGAGCTGCTTCCGTCAGCAAATCGAGCCCTGACTGGACCTCCTGCAGCGCACGCTTGGCCTGTTCGAACAGGATCCGGCCCTCGGGCGTCAGCAGGACCTTCTGCGGCGTTCTGCGAAAGAGCTGGACGCCGATCTGCTCCTCCAGCCCGCGGACCTGCATGCTCACCGCGGACGGAGACCGGTTCGATTCCTGTGCGGCTTTCCGGAAGCTTTCGTGCTCCGCCGCGAGCAGGAAGGTATGGAGAAGCTTGAGATTGATGTTCCACAACGGCTGCTACCTTGTTCGGCGTCTATGCGGCTTATCGCAGGAGGACGAGGGTTCCTCTCTTTGCCCGGAATGGGGCCACCCGCAATATCCAGTGCTGATTGGCAGGCACGCGCACGAAGAAATCTGCAGCCAAGTTGCGGTGCAGCAAGACCCCGGCCGGCCAGGCAAAAGCAGCGTTGTGAACGCGCGGCAGACGCCCATTTTCGGCCGGATAAGCTCCAGTCTGAGGCCGGCAAGCCATTGATTGCTCTCAACCCGTCGCAATCTCTTAATCAGCGGGTCCGAGGTTCGAGCCCTGGTGCGCCCACCAAATCGGCGGCTTAACGGGGGGAACCGTTTGAGCAGCTGATTTCTCGGACGGTCTTTTCCGATATCGGGCCCTGACGATGTGTAAGGCGACCCCGCGCTATAGCTTGAGGTCCTGCATCAAAGTGACTGCGCTGGCGGTGACGTGATCTTACCGCGCGGACGATTTCACCCGCCGGAGAGGGCGATCCGGACCTTGACGGACTGGAGCGAGAGTCCCCGTTTTTCAATCGGTAAGAAGGCAGGTGATCTTCAAGTCCATACCGGAGACGCCATCCATCAATCCGACCGTGGATGGTCGGTTCGCGCATCAATCGCGACCACATAGTCTGCGTGAAGAGTAAGCGGAGCCTTCGATCCGTCGAGAACCACACGGAGACTCTTCGGATAGTATCCAACGCCAATTACGCTCCCGGTCTTTCCAGCCAGGCGAGGGCCAGCCGTGGGCTTTACCTGAATACGCGACCCCGATGGAAATCTGGGGTTGGTTTGGGCCGGTCCTGACATGGTTGGCCTACGGCTTGACGTAGGTCCAGCCCATCTCCTGCAATTCCATCACGCGCACGACGCCCGACTTCACGACCTCCGCCTGCCGAACAATCGGTATGTCCTTGCTCTCGGCCTTCTGCATTTTCTCCTGGGTGTTGCCGCAGGCCTTGAACGAAACCTCGGGCGTGCTCAGGGCCATCTCCTCGATGCGCGTCTTTACCGGCGAGGTGTCTTCACGCAGCATGTGCAGGCCGGGCCCGAACGTGACGACCTCGATCTTCACCTTCTCGCCAGCGTCCTTGTAGTATTGCGCCACATTGGTCGCGTTGTTGAGCGCGAGATTCATCGCTGCGGGGTCGTTGGCATTCACCTGCAGGATCAAATGATGTTCTCTTTTCTTTGCTGCGGCCGAATCCTCCATGCGGGCAAACGCGGATTGCTTCCGCGTCGCCGTCGCCGTCGTCGGCTTCGCCACGTGTTGCCTCGCATGGCCCGCCTTGTGCGGGACGGGTTGCCCGTCCGCCGGCGTCCAGTACTTTCCGCCCTGCTCCGCGGCCGAAAACGATGCGGAAACCAGAACGGCGATCGCTGCCATCACAACCGACTTGGCGATATGTTGAAATCTGATCATTATCCGCCTCCATCGAAGAAAATCATATGCACACCATCAACGATTTGGTGTCGCGATCGCGCGCGGCCATTTGCACGCCGCGGCGATCTTCGCACGCGCCGCATCCAGCCCGGCGAGGGAGAACGTCCCGTCACGGGCAGCGCCGCCCCGTGGTGAGAGCAGGACAATAAGGTCCCCGCTGCCTGGAAGCGACTGCAGTAAGCGAACAACGTCCCCGGTGAACGCGACGCCGGGACCGAATGCCGGGACGGCTGCCGCAACCTGCACCGCCGGATTGTCATTGACGCGATAGGAAATTGCATCGTCACCGCCTCCGCGGGAGATGCCGGGTCCCGCGAGTGCCAGCTCCGTCCGGCCGCCGCGGCAGCGGATCGATAATTGCATCGCGGACTCGCCGGTCCCGCTGCGCGACGATGTCGTAGCGGTCGCGATCGGTGAATAGTCGATGGGGGAGGTTGTCTGGCTGACGATCCAGTCGTCTTCGGGCGTCGGGCGATTCTGAGGCGCGATGGTACGCGTCATCTTATTCAGACACGCCAGGCGCTCCGCGTGGTCCTTCTGAAGGCAGGAACGGAGCTGCGTCATGGGATCCTGGGCCAACGCAATGCCGCCTGTAGCCCCGAGCACAATAAGAAGAAGGACCGCGGCGCGTTTCATTGCGATGCTTGTGTTGCGCGGGGCTGGCGATCCAGCCACAGCTGCGCCGCAGGGACGCGCGTGAGACCCGGAACCGTCGCAGCAAGGTTGATGGACTTCCACTTCGGATCGAAGCCTGGCCCCTGCAATCTGTCGATCCGGGAGAACAGGTGATCGATGAAGCGTGCGACGCGCTCAGAGCGGTTCGACTTGGCCGGCCAATTGAAGGCGACCAGAGCGGTCGGCACGGCGATCGTCGAAACCCGTTCGCCCGGCTTGATCAGATTGGGATAGTCGGTCGCGTCGAGAGAGGCGGGAAGATAGTAATCCTCGAACTTGCTCTCGTACGGAACTGGCAGGAACTTGAAACCTGGCTCCCACCGGCCCTTCACGAAAGCATCCACCGGCTTCGATGTAATGAAGACAACGGCTGCCATTTCGCCTTTGCGCATCTGCTCGAGCGCCACCTGGTGCGGAATGAACGTCTTCTCCACCTCGATATTGAGGCGGCTGAAGATCATCGGCCCTGAATAGGCCGCAGCAGTGCCCTGGTTGTTGAAGTTGACCTTCTTGCCGGCGAGGTCGTTCAAACTCTGAATCTCCGGTCGAACGAAGATCTGCAGCTCGGACGGGAACAGATTCAGGACATATGCAATTCGTCGCTGGATGTCCGGCACCTGACTCTTGTATTCTTCAAGCGCGTCGGAATTGATGATCGCCGCGTCGATGCCGCGCAGATAGAGCAGGGAATTCAGGTTCTCGGTGGCCCCGCGTGTAACGACCGGCAGAACATGCAGATTGTCCCCATCGTCGACCACGCGCGCGATCTCAGCTGCGAGGCGGATCGGCGCGCCCTCGAGGAGACCTCCGGCCAGGCCGACAGTCCAGGCGTTCATGGAAGTCACTTCAGGCCTCGGCTGCGGCGTCTCGGGCCGTGTCAGACGAACCTTGTGAGGCCGACTATCCTGCGGCCGCGCAGCTGCCCAGGGTTGAATGGGCAGGAGCAATGGTGCAAACGCGGCGAGTAAGAGCAGCTGACGCAATCCGATAAGCCTTTTCATCGACCAACTCCTCTACTGCATCCGTGTCGGCGCTTTCGATCCTTGACTGCGCATTGCTGACTTGGAACATCTCCGCACAAGACAGTGCTATCGACGCAGCGCTTCGAATCGTGCCTTCGCCTCCTTGATTCCTCCAGCTTCGGCCCGCGCGTAAAGAGTTCGCGCTTTAGTGAGATCGCCTTGCGTTCCATACGTTCCAAAATTTGGAAGGATCAGCGGATCGTAGGTTTCCGCGAGCGCGAAGCTTGCTTGCGCGCTGCCCATCTCAACGGCGCGCTCCAGCACGATCCGCGCTGCGCTGATGTTTCCCTGTTCAAGCAGTACGCTCGCGCGCGAGATCAATTTCGCCGCTTGCACCCCTTCGTTAGGATTGCCCGGAGCATCGCCCTGGCTGCGCGCCGCTATGGCCTGATCTTGGACCGGCTTGTCTGGGGCACCACGCTGGCTTTGGATTGGCCGTGCCGGCGCTGACAGCGGCTCCTCGCGCGCGGCCTTGCCAGTGGCAGCCAGCCCAGTGGAAGCCAGCGGAGGCGCAGCAGGGGCGATTTTTGCCAGAAGCGCGGCTTTGTCTTGACGTGCTAATGCGAGATCCCTCTCCAGTCCCTCGGCCCGCTCGCGTTCACGCAGCAACAGGCTGCGCAGTTCGGCCGAGTCTCGCTCTCTGGCCTGCTTGACCCGTGCGACTTCCTCGCTTGCCTTGGACGCGCGCTCGGTCTGCGCGTCGAGCTCACGTTTTGCTTTCGCAAGATCGCGTGCCAGCTGCTCAGCCCGCTCGCGATCGCGTTGCTGCGCCTGCCCCAACGAGGCGGTATCGCTCGCCTGCTGTTTGAGCTGTGCCGCTTCTTCGCTGGCTTTGGCCGCTTGAGCTTCGTATGCGTAGATCTTGGTGCGTGCCATCGAGAGATCTTGCGCCAGCGCATCGGCTCTCTCGTGCTCCTTCTGCATCAATCGTTGCTCCGGGGCGTCAGCTTTTGCTGTCTGCGTCAGCCTGGCGACCTCGTCGCTCGCCTTTGCCGCTAGCGCCGTCTGGGCATCGATATCTCGTCGCGCGACCGCAAGCGCCTGCTCCAGCTGACCGGTCCGATCCCGCTCCTGTTGCAGGGATTTCTGCAACTCCGCGACGCTGCCTTTCGCCAAGAGTGCCGTTTGCGCTTGGTATGCATAAATAGCGCTTCGCGTCAGGGAGAGTTCCTGCGCAAGCGTGTCGGCCCTTTCGCGCTCCTTCTGCATCGATTGCCTCAAGTCCGCGGCACTGGCTTCCGCCGCCCGACTTCGCTGCGAAACTTCCTCGTTTGCCTTTGCCGCCATCGCGGCCTGGGTTTCGACATCGCGGCGGGCGGCTGCGAGATCCTGCTCCAGCCGCGCCGACCGCTCGCGCTCCTGCTTCAGCGTCTCCTGCAGCTCCGCGGCGCCACTCTCGCCCGCCTGTTTCAGCCGGGACGTTTCCTCACCTGCTTTCGTCGCCATCGCAGCCTGGGTTTCGACATCGCGTCGGGCGGCTGCGAGATCCTGCTCCAGCCGCGCCGACCGCTCGCGCTCCTGCTTCAGCGTCTCCTGCAGCTCCGCGGCGCCGCTCTCGCCCGCCTGTTTCAGCCGGGACGTTTCCTCACCTGCTTTCGTCGCCATCGCAGTCTGGATTTTGACATCGCGGCGCGCGGCTGCGAGATCCTGCTCCAGCCGTGCCGACCGCTCACGCTCCTCCTGCAGCTCAGCGGCGCCACTCTTGCCCGATTGATTCAGCCGGGAAGCTTCCTTCAGTCGGGAGGCTTCCTCGACGGCCTTCGCTGCCAACCCCTTTTGGGTTTCGATCTCTCGCCGCGCGGCGTCAAGACCCTGCACCAGCCACTCGGCCCGATCGTGTTCCTGCTCGAGATGTTGCAGCAACTCGATGTCTCGCCTTGCAAGGGCGAGTTCGCAGGACAGTGACTCTGCCCAGTCGCGTTGCTGTTCCGGAGGCTGCTGCAGGGCTCCTGTGTCGCGGGTTGTCGTTTGCGCGACCTGTATCGATTTGTCGCTGCCGCCTGGGCGCGGCAGTAACGTCTCGAACTCGTCAGATCCGAGATTGCGGGCAGTCGTCGCCTGTTGCTCGTCTGCGAGGTGCCGCACCTGATCCGGGGAAGCCGCACTTTCCGATGCCCATGTCATGGCGAGCACAGCCGCCGCCAACCACAGTGGCGTGCACCGTCCCTGCGTGGGCAGGCGGCTCATTGCCTGCAGCGCAAACGGTGCCTTGTCCGAATCGTTGACCGACATGCGTACGATGTCGCAGGACTTCACTTCCCCATTGAGCATGACCGTGCGACCCATCTGTAGTCATCACTGTCGCATGGCGACACGACCTGCTTCAGATGTGTCATTATGCCCTCGATCTCTGCGCGAATTCTATTGCTCGTATGGAGGACCCACCCACCCCTTTTGGGTTAGGCTACGAATGAACTGATCGCCTACGGCCTATATGCAGCCGCATCCGTCCTCTCAGCCAGAGACAGTTGGAGAACTCGTGCGGAATGCTCCTGTGTCTGACTTTGCACCCAATTTGTTTCTTGTTTCGCTTCCAGCTCGCGCGGCCGACGAAAAAGTCATCAAGGAATTCTCGGCTTCAATCAACCGTGCTGGAAATATCGCTTTTGCTCCTTGAAGAATGGCAGCAACTTCTCGAAGATCTCATCCCGATGCTGGTCGATCTCCCAGATGAGTGCGTCACTGAAGCCATGCGCATGCGCGTGGATCGTTTCACGATCTGCTGAGACTTTCGTCGGCGTTCCGTCGAGGTCCACCCAGCCGCTCAGGGCGTTGCCGTCCCATTCAATGGTCTGCGAGCGACTATTCGACAAGCTGGCCTCCGAGTAGCGCCTTCCTGGATCGTCAGCGCATTGCCCTCAACCCCGAGGGGAGCAGAAGCTTGCCAAGAAAAGGCGCTTTAGAAAACTGCCATGGATGGGTACTCCCTATGCGGGTCAGCCGATACCAACGCTATGTGAAAATTATGCGTCGAGCGTGCAGTGATGTTTCGCACCTAGTCGGTCGTGTGCCGATCCACGGCAAGCGCGTAAGCCCGTAGCGTCGAGGCGTTGCAGGAGGGCCACATCCGGAGTTTTGCACAGTGTCCGATCCCTTTGGAGTCTCTCGTTTCGTCCATGTACATCAAGCAATCCTGCACGCATGTGTGAAGAGGGGGTGGTAACTTTCACCTCGTGTTTCATCATTAGTCGGGGCCATGAATTTGGTCGAAGGGGTTTCCGCAGCAGGAGATCGGGATTGTTCCAGAGCGACCGGCGCCGCTACCTAGACCAACGCCAGCGCATACGCACACGGCCTACCCAGTCTCGTAAGCTCAGCATGGAATCTGGCGGGCCGATCTGGCTCAAGCTGGAAGCGCTCCAGTCGACTGGATCGTTCAAGGTTCGCGGCCTCGGGCAGCGTACGAAGAGCATTTGCTGAAGGGTTACGAGTATTGATGTTGCCGTTTGCGGGGGGAGGGAACATGCCCTTGAAATCGAGTCTCAGAAATGGGGAGCCCCAGCTGGGGCAACCCATCGAGGCGCTTTAGTGGCTATTACCACTCTTCTTCGGCTCGTTGCGTGGCTCCTCGCTCGCGAACACTTCGCCAAAAGACACCGCGCCTTTCTCCTTCGGCACGATGTCGGTGCGGATACCGCCGGGATTGGATGACGGCGCCGCAGTCCTTCGCGTCCTTCGTCGCCGCCAACTGCGCATCGGCGATGACGTCGCCGAGCGCACTCTCGCCGGTGTCGTTCGGCAGGCGCGACAGCGTCTGCGCTACCGATCCCGCCGGACGGTTGGCGATGGGGGAAGCGAGCTTGTCGTGGGCGTCGATCAGCGCGGTCTGCTCTGTATCATTGGCGAGCGAGGCATTGGCGACGATGACGTTCTCGGCTTTCGCGCTGACGATGTCGCGCGTCGCGGAATCGAGGGTGAGTCGATCTCGGTCACCAGCGTGCCGTACTTGTCGCCGCTGGTGACGAGACGGCGGTCAATTTGGCAAACGTAGGCACGATGAGTGTGGCCGCTCACGACGACGTCCACCGCACGGTCGAACTTCTTGACGATGTCGACGATCGACCCTGAGATGTCCGGGCATTCGTTGTAGTCGCAGGTCGGCTCGCCGCCTTCGTGGATCAGGACGACGATTGCCTCGACGCCGCGCGCCTTCAGTTGCGGCACGAGCGCGTTCAGTCTCGGCCTCGTCGCGGAATTCGAGCCCGATAATGCCCTTTGGCGAGACGATGCCGGCGGTACCCTTGAGCGTCAGCCTGATGAAGGCGACGGGGATGCCGTCGAACTCCCGGATTTAATAGGGCGGCAGGATGCTCTTGCCGGTCGCGGTCTCGATGGTTGAGGCGGTCAGATAGTGGAATTTGGCACCCGTGAAGGCATGCGGCCCCTGGCATCCGTCCTCCGGATGACAGCCGCCATTGAGCCGCTCGGCCTTGCCCTCGTCGAACTCGTGATTGCCGACCGAAGTGATCGCAAGTTCTATCATCGACAGCGATTCGACCGACGGCTCGTCGTGAAACATCGTCGACGAGAACGGGCTCGCCCCGATGAGATCACCGGCCGCGACGAAGATCGTGTTCTTGTGGTTGATCAACGTCGCCATATACTCGGCGCCACCCGCCGCGACTGTCACCTTCCTTGTCCTGTCCTCGGGATCACCGATGCGGATGCTGCCCGGCGGCGGCCTGAGATTTGCCATGGAAGTCGTTGATCGCAAGGATGCGCAATCGCTCGTCGCAGAGCCCTGGCCTAAACGTTCCGCGTAAAGATTTCACGAAGCTTGTTGGTGAAACAGCGCGGCCTCGACTTCTTTCTCTCACAATAAGGGGAGAAGGAGGGAGGCGTGCGCCCTACCGCTTCTTCCTCGCGGCCAAGGCGTTGAAGGCGGCGACAGCTTCATTCGATCGTATGTGCTCGCTGTACTCGACCCCAGACGCATAGATGTCGTTGCGCGCCGATCGAGCCGTCGGCATTGACCATGAATTTTGGAACGAGAAAAGCGAAATGCCCTTCCGGCGGGTGCGTCGAGAAGGCGCGCGAGCACGAAATGCACTATGTTGTCGGTCATGTCGTGCTCGCCATAGGTGATGAAGATCTTCGTCCCCTTGATACGATAGGTGCCGTCGGCCTGCCGCTCGGCGCGGGTGCGTAGCGCGCCGACGTCGGAGCCGGCCTGCGGCTCGGTGAGCTGCATCGTGCCGGTTCACTCGCCGGTGACGAGTTTTTCGAGATAGATCTGCTTCAACTCGTCGCTGCGATGGGCCTCGTGCGCCTCGATCGCGGAGGCCATCAGCAGCGGGCAGAGGCCGAAGGCGACGTTGGAGGCGCTCCATATCTCGGTGCAGACCGCGTTGATTGCGAGCGGCAGGCCCTAGCCGCCGAAGGTTTCCGGTCCCGAGACCGCGTTCCAGCCGCCATCCGTTCAACGCTTATACGCATCGGGCCAGCCGGGCGCGGTCGTCCGCCGATATCGTGCAAGCCGTGCTGAAGGAAGCCGGCAAGTTCGCTTCGGACGTGCTGGCGCCGCTCAACCGCGTCGGCGACGAGGAGGCAGCAGATTTTGATTCCACCATTCCGAGGTTCGATCCCTCCCGACCCAGCCAGGCGTCAAAACGCTGTGTTTCCTGAAGAAGCGACCTTGCTAGGCGCGCGTTCTTGTGCGCATTCGGAAAAATGGATTCCGCCGCCCTGCGGCAATTGGTGGTCAATTGCACCCCAGAAGACTGGGATCAGATTGGCCATGGAATTTGGAAGCGCCTAATCAAAAAGTTGCTAGCCGGCTTCTACAAGCCGCGCGGAGCGACGCCCGCCGGAGGCGAAGGACGTGCGCTTGAACCTGTTGACGGCGCGGATTGCGAAACCGAACCCGATCGGAGTGGTTTGGCGCAAGAAAGCGATTTTCTTCACATAGCCCTCGACACGCCATTTCGCGTGCGCGCCCTTGCGGAAAAAGATCACGTCGCCGACGCCGTAGCGTTTCGGGGGTATGCCCGCGCTCTCGAGCACGATCGATCCTTCGAGGATAACGATGGTCTCCTCGAGGTCGTAGTACCAGTTGAACTTGCCCTCGGTGCAGGACCAGATCATGGTCTTGGCAGTGCCGCACGCGCTGGTCGACAGCACATGCTCGCGCGCTTCCGGATTGCCGTCAATGATCTGTGATGCATCGATCGGCGACGGCTTGAGATCCACGTTGCAATGGCCAACTTCTATCAGTGCAAGCGACATCAATCACCTCACAAAATTGGATAAATCGTGCACGGCATCAAAAGCACCTCCGGTGAGAGGCCTAGTTAAAGCATCCCAGTGAAAGGCCGAGTTGCCACTGTAGGATCATATGGTTGCGCAAGCAATGTGAAGACGCCATTTTGTCGCAATCCAGAATCGAGGCGACAGACCAGCAGGCCCGGTATCATCACGCCTAACTGCTGCGATCTAGCGCGGAAAAGGAGTACTCCTTTTTAGCAATCTTCGAGCCGGGCTCATTTCGTTTCGAGAGAGCTTGGCGAGGTCGGGTTGCTGGACTGGTAAAATGCGGCGGAGGCAGAGCAACGCCAGAATGGCCCCCGGGGCTGCGGCTTTATCGGAGTTGTTGCCCATGGCCCGATCGCCATC
Source organism: Bradyrhizobium sp. B039 (assembly GCF_038965675.1). NCBI lineage: Bacteria > Pseudomonadati > Pseudomonadota > Alphaproteobacteria > Hyphomicrobiales > Nitrobacteraceae > Bradyrhizobium > Bradyrhizobium sp. B039. The sequence continues at coordinate 6,639,115 of NZ_CP152416.1, read as the reverse complement.
GATCGTGCCGCAAAACGCGAACCATGACACGTACCTCGTATTGGTAGAGGTGTTTGGGGGTGGCTAGGTCGTGCCTGGCGCGAGATCGGACGCGGACCGTATACCTATCGCGAGATGATGATCCGCGACCTCTTGGACGGAGTGTACACTGATCCCATGCGCATCGTGGCCTTCAACAACGCCGAAGGATGGTCGCGGGATGTCACGACCGAAATCGCCGCCGAGCTGAAGCAGTGCTCGGTCAAACGGGAAGATATCCCGCCCTCTTTGCAGTATTTGTTAGAGATGACCACCCGGTGTTGATCTCTTGCCGCTTGAGCGCCCCCATGAAGTTCTCGAACGAACGCTGGCAGATCATCCCTCGCGCGGCTTAATATGCGTGCCCCAGAACGCAATCACCAAAAGGGCTGTCGCCCCGAGCGCCGCGCGTGTGTTCAGCGCGCGTCCACGCGTCACGGCGATGCGATCGAAGCGCGTCTGCCAAAGCCTCACATGAGGGTCCTATGACGTAGCCGCCACCGCCAGCGACGATTTTCTCGGAATCGCATAATCGGCCTGCGGTTGGACCCATTCCCGTTGGGTACCGGAAACACTCTCACGCTTTTTGCGGCCTGCAACCTCGATGTTGCGAATGTCGGGTACAGCACCCGAGGGCACCTGTTCTCGCACACGGCGCCGGGCTCATCCCATGATTACGAAACGCCGTAAGGCGCAGCTTTGCCTGACGACCGTCGGCAAGCAGGTCCCATCGGGGCCGGACCGGATCATCCAAGACGCCGGCCGCGCGACACCGGAACCGCCCCGACGGCGCAGCCCGATGCCGCGTGACCTTAGTTGGGTGGTTAGTACAAAGGCCTCGCGAGGAAGTTGGCCTGCTGCTGAGATGATGCCGACAACGCCGTCCCTGCCTGCGCGAAATGCGACTCGCGGCCGAAATCGGCCGCCATCATCTGATTCAGGAGGCGTAGGCCTTTGCGCCGGCGCCTGCGGCGGAATCGGTCGTCGTCATGGTGGGAGTGGACCCGACGTTCGATGCTCCGGTGTCGCTTAGCGTTGTCGCCGCTCGTGCGAAGTCGGGATGATTGTTGAACGACTGAGCAGCGTAGTAGTGCGATTGCCCCCAAGACCTGCCATCCCCTGAGGTCGTCGTCGACGTGCCCGAACTCGTCACCGATATCGTCGTCGACGTGCTCGAGCTCGTGGTGGTCGCCGGTGGATCGACCACCGTGATGGTCTGGGCCGCGCTGGTGATCGGCGTCCCGGTGTTGTCGGTCGCGGTGACCGTCAGCGTCGCAGTCGGGCGACCGTGACCGCGGTAGGAGGAGCTCAGCGAGAGACCGCTGTTGACCTAGGCCGCGGTCAGCGTGACCGAACTTTCGCTGAAGGACTTACCGTCCAGCTTGTCGGTGATGGTCTCGTATTTCGGCAATCCGGAGATGTTGACCGTCACATTGTCGCCCGCATGGGGCACGCTCACCTCCAGACCCAGCGGTGGGATGCTGCCGCCGGGGCTGACATAAAGCGAATTGTTGGCGACTGTGAGCGTCGGCGCGGTCGGGGCCGCATGCGGCGGAGGCGGTGCCGCAACCGTCACGGCGTCGGCTGCCGAGGCGGCGCTGGTGTTGCCAGCGATGTCGGTGGCGGTGGCGGCGAAGCTGTGGCTCCAAGGGCAATCGTGCCGGTGTCGAAGCTCCAGGCCCCGGTGCTGCCGGTGGTGGCCGTCGCGATCTGAGTGTTACCGTCATCGACCTTGATCGTGCTGCCGACATCCGCGGTCCCCATCAGGGTCGGTGAGAGTCGTGCTGCTGCCGACCGCAGAACCTGCCTGCGAATAGGCCGCCAGCGTTGGCGTGGCCGGCGCCTGGGTGTCAACCGTGAAGGCGAGCGGGGCGCTGCTGCACTGGTGCCTGCTGCATCAGTCGCTGTCGCGGTCAAGCTATGGCTACCGTCGGCGAGATGGCCCAGCGCATAGCTGCAGCTGCGTTGCTTGCGGCGGTCGCCGTGCTAAGCTTGGAGACGCTGACCTGCCGCCTGCTTCCGCCGAGCCCGTCAGCTGCTGCGTCGTCGTGTCCTGTGCGGCATTGACATAGCCGTTGATGATCGCCGCATCTGCAAGCCCAGTCGGGGCCGCAGGCGGTGTCGGCGGAGGTGTGGTGCTGCCCGATGATGTCGTGCCGCCCATCTCGATGCCGATCGATTTCCCGGTTGAGTGCATCACTAAAGCCACGTACATGAGTATGGATCGTTTCCCGATCTGCTGGGACTTTCGTCGGCGTTCCGTCTCTACCCAGCCGCTCAGGGCTTTGCCGTCCCATTCGATGTTCTGCGTGTGACTAATCGACAAGTTGGCCTCCGAGTAGAGCCTTCCTGGATCGCCATTGGATTGCCATCAACTCCGAGGAAAGCAGAAGCTATTGTGGCCAAGAAACAGCGCTTTAGAACAACTGCCGTGGATGGGGTACTCCCTATGCGAGGCAGCCAGTACCAACCGCTATTTGAAATTATACGTCGAGCGTCCAGTGATGTTTCGCACCTAATCGGTCGTGTGCCGATCCACAGCAAGCGCGTAAGCCCGCAACGTCGAGGCGCTGCAGGAGGGCCACATCCGGATTTTGGCTCAGTGTACGATCCCTTTGGAGTACTCTTCCTTCGTCCACCCACAACAGGAATTCTGCACGCATTGCTGAAAGGTTACGAGTATTGATTTGCCGTTTGCGGTGGCTGGAGGGAACATGCTCCTGAAATCGAGTCTCAGAAATGAAGAGCCCCAGCTGGGGATGCCAGTCGAGGCGCTTTAGTGATTAATACCGCTCTTCTTCGGCTCGTAGCGTGGCTTCTCGCGGCCGCTGTAACTTTCGTAACGCTCGGACCTCAAGGCGTTCGGCCTCACCCCGTTCTCGGACAGCCAGGCGATCACGCGCTCGCCTTCCTTCTGGTCGGGATTTTCTTCGGCCTTGCCTATCCGCAACGGCGCTGGACTGTTTCAGCAGTCGCCATTGCGCTGATCGGCCTGCTTGAGATTATGCAACTATGGGTGCCGGGACGCCATGCGAGGCTTGAGGATTTTGTGGTCGATGCGCTCTCGGCTTGCGTTGGCTTCGCGCTGTCCGCCGCGGCTGACCGGATGATGGCGCGATCTGGCGAAGATCCCGACCCGTTGACACGCGAACGTCGTTAATGAGCAGGCTGATCTGCTTCGCCCAAGGCTCATGCCCGCGCGGATCGGCACCTTCTCTAAACGGTGAGCCGCAAACGGCGCACGTCAGGCGCCGCGACGGTCAGGCGGTGTTCCGGCGTCCACCGTCAGCACGGGTGCCGGTGATGTTCCTGTCGCCTTCGCCGAGGAGATATTTCACCATGGAAGCGACGTCCTCGGCCTTCCGGCAGGCGGCGCAACGCGCTAAGGCCGGCGATGCGTCGGCGGCCATCGCCGTCCAAGGACTATGAAGCCAGGCGCGATCGCCTTGTGACGCCAAGTCTACCGACTTCGTGGGCCAGGGCGAGTTATCCGCGGGTGGGGCATTGATCATCCAAAAGCAAGGCGTTCGGGCTGCTGCTGGAGCGATTTCTCTCCGCGAATTACCGGTGCGGCTAGGCCTCGACCCACGAAGTCAGCGCAATGGCGTGCAGTCAGGCCGATGCGCATCCGTGGGATCGCGCCGTGTAGTTGATCTATTGCTCTACCGTCGCCGATTCTATCGCCTGCGGCGGCCCCGTCGGCCGCTTGGTCCTGCGGTCTGGGTCGCTCTGCGCCTTGGAAGCGCGAGCCGGCGAGTGGTTCGCAGTCAACCGCATGCAAATTGTGCGGGGCGAACGCGCAACGCTCAATCGAGCTCAGTGCATCGGTGCGCGGGCGCCGCGCCGCCGCTTCGGTCGGTGCTGCGGATCGTCGAATTTGAGCTCGGCGACCAGTCGCCAAAGCTGAACCTCGTGACCGTCCGCTAACCGCCCGGCCCGCTTGGTTGCGGACGCGTCGTCTGGGCAGTGAAGGTTGACCACGCCCCCCAACTCGCCGTGTTCGTCCAGAACGTATGCACGATAGTGTGGCATCGCAAATCCCCACGCGACTGCATCTTACCTGCCAACCTCGCTTTGCGGCGGGTCATTACGAGCTACCTCTTGGGCGGTATGCTTGCCGCTGTGGCGCGCCCCGAACCCGCTCATGCGGTCAGACCCTTCGGTGCTCGTTCGAGCACCTCGGGCCCACACGCTCAGGCATGACGACGGCGATGCCCGGACCGCTCCCGAACCTTCACAGGCTCGCTGCCTTGATAGCCGTCGGGGTTCTGCAATTGCCAACGCCAATGTTCCACGCACATTTGCTCCAAGGACCGCGTCGACGTCCAGCCCAGCGCATCCTTTGCAAAGGTCGGATCGGCATAGCAGACGGCGACATCACCGGTCCGGCGCTCCCTGATTTCATAGGGGATCGATCGCCCGCTCGCCGCTTCAAACGCGCGAACGACGTCCAGAACGCTACTGCCGTTGCCCGTTCCAAGATTGACCGTGATCAGACCGGGCTGTCTGAGCTGGCGCAAGGCACTCAAATGCCCGGATGCGAGATCGACCACATGAATGAAGTCGCGGATTCCGGTACCATCTGGCGTGTCGTAGTCGTCTCCCCAGATCTGCAGCTTCTCCCGCCGTCCAATCGCCACCTGCGCCACAAACGGTAACAAGTTGCTGGGAACGCCCAGCGGGTCTTCTCCGACGAGCCCGGTTTCGTGCGCGCCAACCGGATTGAAGTAGCGCAGATTGCCGATCCGCCAGCCGTCGTCGGACCTGCAGAGATCCTTCAGCATCTCTTCGATAACGAGCTTTGTGCGGCGGTACGGATTGGTCGGGCGAGGGGATGCTTCTCGTCGAGCGGCAGGTATTGAGGTATCCCGTAAACGGTCGCGGACGAGCTGAAGACGAGCGTCTTTACATTCGCTCTCTTCATCGCCGATACGAGCCGCATCGTTCCCAGGACGTTGTTCTCGTAATACGTCATGGGCCGTACGTTGGAATCGCCAACCGCCTTCAGCCCTGCAAGGTGAATGACCGCAGTCACTCCGTAGGCACGAAGCATGTCGTAGATCACGTCTTCATTCCGGATATCGGTATGCCGGAAGACGAGCGAACGTCGCAGATGAACCTCTGATGGACTGCATCGCGGGTGGCGCGACCCGCCGGAGGGGGGCAGGCCCATCGGCGCTCACGATTGTCGCATCATCCATTTCCATGCGTCGCGGATCTGAACCTCCAGGTCAGATCGTTCCGGCTTCCAGCCGAGCAGGGTTCTTGCCTTTTCCAGAGCGCCGATCAGAACTGCGGGATCGCCAGGCCGTCTCGGCACAAGTTCTACGTGGATTGATTTGCCCGTAACGCGTTCAGCTGTCGCCACGACTTCCAGTACCGAGTAGCCTCGCTCGTTGGCTAGGTTGACCGCACACGTGGCCCCGCCGTCGATGAGATACTTGAGTGCCCTCACATGCGCGTCGGCGATATCAAGCACATGGACGTAATCGCGGATGCAAGTTCCGTCAGCCGTGTCGTAGTCATTCCCAAACACCTTGATCGACGTACCGTCACGGGCGGCGGCGAGGACCAATGGGATCAAATGGGTTTCCGGTTCGTGCGCTTCACCGATTTCTGTTTCGGGGTCAGCACCGGCCGCATTGAAATAACGCAGCGAGACCGAACGAAGGCCGTGGGCCGCATCGAGATCCGCAAGCATCCGCTCAACAACCAGCTTCGAGTAACCGTAGGGATTGATCGGCTGTTGTGGATGATCCTCCGAGATCGGAAGCCGATCGGGCACACCATAGGTCGCGCAGCTCGAGGAGAACACCATCGGAGTTGGCGTGAAATCGATCAAGGCCTGAAGCAGCGAGGCGGTTTCGCCGATGTTGTTGCGATAATAAAGCAGGGGGTTTGCGACGGATTCGCCAACGTAGGCATAGGCGGCGAAATGCATCAGAGCTGACGGACGGTATTTCTCCAGTATCGAACGCACTCGGGCTGCGTCTCCGATGTCGCCCAACTCGAACATGCCGAATTTCGCGGCCCAACGGTTGCCGCGTGACAGGTTGTCGTAGACAACCGGCTCGAATCCATGGCGCACCAATACTTTGCAGGTGTGGCTTCCGATACAGCCGGCGCCACCCGTTACCAGAATCTTCACCACGTTCAATATCGCCTCGAATCTAGCTCTGCGAAAAAATGCCCCGGCGAAGGAATGGATCAATTGTTTCCGACGGCAACGAGATATGGCTCCTCCTGCTTGCGCGGTCGGCGCACCTGGTCGCCTCGGATGACCTCTTCATTCCGAACGTCGGCGTGCCGAAAAACGAGTGTCCGCCCGCAGATGGATTGGACCCGTTCGAGGTCTTGTTGCTGTTGGAGAAACCGTCGACGGCGACGACGTCGAGCCCGGCGTCCAGCAACGCGATGCAGACGTGGGACCCGATGTAGCCGGAACCTCCGGTCAACAAGATCATTTCGGACACCTTCCGTGCGCGCAACTATGTGCGGGAAGACGCCGCAGCGTCCCGTTCCGGAATTGCGTCGGCCGTTATCACCTCTGCCCGACGCGCAGCGAATCGCCAGCGGTCGCATCGGTCCGGCCTGCCTCTGATGGAACATTTGAACTGCTTAGCCTTCGAGGAGAGACGGCAGGACCATCCTGGTAGTGTAGGCTGACCTCGACGGCGTCACCCGGCTGCAGCTCGGTATCTTCGCTTGCGACAATCCGCTCCTGCCCCTTATCGCCCTTCCTGATGATGGCAATCTCCGCGTTGTTGCCGGCTCCTCGCACGAGTTGTGATCGAACCATTGTGGTGTACTGAAGCTTCTCGCCGACGCTCTGCAGCTTTTCGCGAATTTGATTGAGCCTTGCGCTGGTATCTTGCAGCTCACGGAGCAGGTCGAGCCTCCGCTGGTCATCCAGCTTTGCCAGCTTCCTGACGAACTCGTCCTGCTGCTTCTTGACCTGCAGGAGTTGCGCAGAGGTCTGCAGCTTCCGGGTTGATGACAGCAGCACCGCGCGACGCGCATCCGTAACGCGAGGGCTGATCAAGGACCCCTTGCCGAAGAGCTCGGTCGTTTTCTGCAGATCTTCGAGATCTGCTTGAAGTCCTTCGTCATCTTTCTTCTGCTGCTCTGACAGCACGCGGACCTCGTCGTCTCCCTGTCGAATGCCGTGCTGGAGGTACGTTTTTTCCTGCTGATAATCGCTCTGCTTGGTTTTCAGATATTCCTTTTCTGCATTAACGATTTCCGAAATCGCCGATCGAGCCAAGGGCGCGTCCATCAGAGCGCCGGGACTGATCTGGGCTCCCTCTCCAAGTTCAGTCTTGATGCGCCACAAACGCGCCTGTTCTTTGGCTAGCTCTGACCAAAGCGAACCATACTCGCTTCTCAGGTCTGCTGACTCGAGATACGGGTTGTTCATTCGGATGCGCATAATGTCGTAGCCGCCTGCCACGGCGAGGACCTGGCGTGCGGTAATAGACGGACGATAAGGGTACTCGCCCGGCTTCGATACATCCCCATTCACGTATATGGGCTTGTACTCCGCGATGGCCGTCGTGACCTCGTCTGCGTCGATCACGACCACCGTCTCGCGGCCATCCAACGTCCTCTGTCGAAATACCTTGCTCGCCAGTGCAGCCCCGATTTTGGCTCGGATCTGCGATAAGGGTAGGCCGGCCACTGGAAGCGTTCCCACCAGTGGCAACGAAACACTCCCGTCCATTTGAACGGCAGCACGATGCCGCAGTTCCGGCACGCCCGCAACTGCAACCTCCAGCACATCTCCGATGTTTACCAGATATTCGGCCTTTGCCTGCGTGACGGAAAGTGCCAGGCCAACAGCCACCAAGGCCAATTTGATGCAACGACTGAGGTCGCTGCCAGAGAAGGCGATATGGAAGCTATTGCGCAGTCTGGAGTTCGGCATGGCGGCAATTCCCTGTACGAACGTGGTCACCGAAGTGAAAGTCCTTTAAATCTGTTCGCGGAAGGCAGCACGTCAACATCGCTACCGTCCGAGTAATCGTCCAGACGGGCGATCTTCAAAACTACGTTCAGTTCTCTCATTGACGCCCGAACCGCTCGTTGCCGTTCCGCCTCGATTGCTGCTCGAATCTAATCCCGCGCTGTCGCGCCTCAATCGACCATCGTAGTTACCCACTTATTGCCCTGTCCCATCCAGTTATTGCCAATTCCATCCAGCGGCCGGGACTGTACTGATTCCGCCAAAGTGATGAGAGACTGGGTGGCTGAGTGCTATGAGTTATGTATCCTTCACCAATTTGCCGGCGTCTACCAAGCGCCCGGCACATTCGGTCGATGGCGGCAGGGCGATCGAAGAAGGCGTTGGAAGAAGCAGATTGACTGCTCTATTGGTATTGGCAGCAGGCACCGAGTTCCTGCTCGTAGCCGGTGCGGCCTATTTCGCAGCTGTCGTCTATCATCGAGCGGTCTTCCTGGGGTCGCCGGATTCCGCCAGGTACATTCCGGAATCCCTTCTGATTTCCACATTGGGGTTGCTGGTTTCCATAGGACTTCGGCAATATTCGCGAATCCTAACGCAGCCCCGCCACGTCTTCCTATGGAGCGGCGCGAGTGGCGTCCTCCTCGTATTCTCCTTCTTCATCTCAACGATATTCGTTCTGAAAATCTCCGAGGATTACTCGCGCGCGACCGTCATCGCTCAGGCTGGGAGTGTCCTCCTCACCGTGCTCTGCACGCGGGCAGTATGGTTTTCTGTGCTACAGCCTGCCATCGCGTCGGGGCTGATCGACGCCAGGCGTGTTATCCTTATAGGAGACCCGGGTCACTGCTTGCAGTTTTCTGCACGAGCTATGGGCACCGGAATTCGGACCATCCGCTCGTTCGACTTTCCGCGGGCTCGCACGGATTTCTCAATTCCGACGCGCCCCGGCGTGGTCCAAGCGCTACCCGATGTCCGCCAACTGGTCGTGGATTGCCGCCCGCTCCGAGCGGATGACGTCGTCATTTTGATTTCGGAATCGGATGTTGGTTCTGCTCTCGCGCTTGCCAGCGCCTTATCAGACCTTCCAGTAGACGTTCACGTCGTCCCTGTTGGAACAATCGATCTCATGGCCGTCTCGCGGATCGCTCAGTTCGGCAACATGGTGACGATGCGGATATTCCAGTCCCCGCTCACTCCTTTCAACCGGGCAATCAAGCGGGGAGTCGACATCGCCGTTGCAATCGCTGGACTTGCTGTGACTAGCCCTCTCTTCGTCATCGTTCCGCTCGCAATCAAGCTCGACTCCCGTGGGCCGGTGTTCTTTCGGCAGACGAGGCACGGCTACAACAACGAGCACATTCGCGTGCTGAAATTCCGATCGATGACAGTGATGGAGGATGGTGACAACTTCAAACCCGTGACCAGACGCGATCCGCGCGTGACCCGTCTTGGACGCCTCTTGCGCCGCACCAATGTCGATGAGATTCCGCAGTTGTTCAATGTCCTGGCCGGCGACATGTCGATCGTCGGGCCACGTCCACATGCAACCTCGCAAAACGAGTCGTTCGGTGAGCTGATTTCGTCATTTTCCCGCCGCCACAACGTCAAGCCTGGTATTACAGGTTGGGCTCAGGTCAACGGGTATCGTGGCGACGTCGATACGCTCGAGAAGATGCGGCGTCGGGTGGAGCATGATCTGTATTATATCGACAACTGGTCACTCATTTTCGATCTTAAGATCATAGTCATGACGTTCTTTTCCAGAAAGGCGTATTGGAATGCTTATTGACGCGACTCGATCTGCAACTCCTTCTGCTGACTGATCGTTTCGTTTGGCTTGGTAAATCGCAGGCCGTATTGGACGTGCACGCCGATACTCCGCGGCGGTCCTGTCCTTCGTTTCCTTCGGCAACGCGATGGCTGCGTCGGCTTCGCGAAGCCGGCTCTGCTGGAGGACGAGGTCCTGCTGAAGGCCGACCGGCTCCTGATATTCGGAGAGATAGACGACCTTGGACGCGAGGAGGGCCCTATCGACAAGGCACTTGCGGATGTGGAGTACCGGGATCGTCGCCTGGAGCTTCGCCACGCGCGACGACGTGGTCGCGCGCGCATCCGAGCTCGAAATCAGCAACCCGACGGTGCCGGCGACGCTCGCGGTCTTCGATATCGGCAACGGTGCGGCATTTCCTCGCCCCACGTGTCCTCGTCGCGCTAGGTGTCGATACTGTGCACTCCGAGCTCGCACGCGCAATGGCTGCACGTGTCAAGCAAGGCGCTGGCAGCGCGTTCGTACCTCGATGTGTCGCGGCTCGGACTCTTTCCTGCCAGGGGGAGCCTCATTCGGAAGAAGTACCCTAAACGGGATAGTAATGCCTCCGGCCGTGATGTGTTTTGCCAAGCTGCTGCTTCTGAAGCGCGCCGGCCTGCCACGCGCCAAGCCAAATGGTCGTAAATCGTTGCGAGAACGATAGGGCCAACTATTGGCCATTCGATGTCTCGAACGAACCTGCTGTCCCGTTCATGAGCGGTGGCGCCTTCGGTGGTTCAGTTTTCATCCGACCATAATTCCAGATTGGCTCGGATAAGGCGAAAGATTGAGCCGGTTAACACGACCATCGCTATGATCGCTGCTGCTGATATAGTTGCAGTGAACATGATCGACCTCCCTTAGAGAGAGGGTGCCCTTCTGCGAGGGCACGGAGAACTGCCCCGAGAAGCGATGCTCCTCGGCAGAGCAATCTGCCGGCACCGTCGCAACGGACGGACGAAACAGCAGCTTGCTCGCGGTGCAATCAGACGACTAATCCAATAAGCTCGCAATTGAGAAACTGGCTTACCTCCTCGGTGTGCCGTTCTCCTCCGCGAGTGTTGGAATCCAAAGGGGCCATGCGCCGCTCATGCCGGAGCGAAGCTCATCCGAACGGTTCGCGCAGCCGACGCGTCAAGCCGACCGGTCGAGCGATGCCAACGATGCCGTTGCCTTGCCAAGGGGTAGTGCGGCAGCGAACACCTGAGCTTTGTTGTCAATCAGCTAACTGCAGCGGGCCGTTCCACGCGAAACTGGGCTTTATGCTTGAGGTGTGGCGGCGCCGCACCGCGCGATCGAGCGGCGCTTGATAGATCCGATCCGTTGCTAGAACCTGCAGATCAGTGGGGAAGGACGGCGCTGACCTGCAGGTTCGCGCGCGCCGGGAGAGCCGGTTTGTGGATGATAAAGATGATGTCGTTGTAATCGGAGCTCAGGCGGCCGAGGGACAGGACCTGAAGCGTCTTCTTGTAAGCTTGCAGCAGCTTCGTCTTGAGGCTGTATTTGTTCAGGCCGCTGGCGCCAGACAGTCCGTATTCTGCGGCAAGGACCAGTCCGTTCTCTCCGCAAAAGGCCCGAATGCCTTCGCGAGAGACCACCTTGTCGTAGGTGACCGGGTAGGGACCATAGCCTGGCTTGCCGGCGTTCTTGTATCCGAGAATCAGGCGATAGAAGAGCACGTGAATCCAGTGCGGCGTCATCCTGGCGGTGAAGCCGTGCGCGGAGAAGGGGTCGGGGATCATTATAATGATCAGCCCGCCCGGCTTCACCCATTTGTTGAAGTTCTCCAGGACCTGTTGCGCGCCCGGTACATGCTCCAGCACGTAGGAGTTGAAGATGACGTCGAAGGTCCGCTGACCGAAATCAGCCGTGCGCAGATCCCCGACGATTCCTTCGTGTAGGTCTTTCGTTTCGTCGCGGCGGATGCGAAGGGCTTCGGCGTCGAGGTCGATGCCGGTGAGCACATAGCCGCCATCGCCGATGTCAAGGCACCACCTCCGGCCGCAGCCAGCTTCTAGGATCTCAAGAACCCCGCCAGGATTCTTGATTGAGCGAATCTCGCAGGAGATCGCCTCCATCGCGTGATCCCAATCGGTCGTCAGCGGAATCTGGGTTCGTGCTTTCATCGACTTGGCTCCGGCCGGTCTCTCCGATGCGGCGCACTCGACAGTGGCGTTCAGCTCCGGCGACCTGGGCAGCGGGTGTGCGGAGAGTCCAGGGTAACGTGCTCATTCGCTCGTCTTCTACCGTCAAATTCGCGTCAATTGCCGGCCCTTTCGGATTACCCCGTGGGCTTCCCTTGGACTTTCGCGTTAAAGGCGAGGCTCATCATGCAGGCCGTCGCGGGAAGGACCGACTGGCGTTCGTGGACATTGATGGCCCAAACGACGCCGGTCTCCAGCGGTTGGATCAGCTTGGTCCTGCCGCTGGGGATGATCTTGCCGGTGGCCGTGGCGACGATGTCGACCCTGCCGAAGGTAGCCCATGCAATCGCGACGCAGAAGATCCGCTTCGTCTACCGCTCCCGCAGCGCCTCCTGCTTGTATCTCGCCAGCGGTGAGAGAAGGTAGCTGATGATCCTGCGCGCGCCGGTCTTGATCTCGACCGTCACCGCCATGCCGGGGCCGAGCTTGACGAGCTTGTCCTCCACCTGCATGTGCGTGCGGTCAAGTGAAATCCGCGCCGCATATTCCAGCTCCTGGCCTTTCGGCTCGCTGCTGCCTTGCGCCGTACCCGACGCGCGGTCGTTCGGTCCGCCCGGCCTGTCCCGCGTGATGGCGTCGGTCGACACGCTGAGCACGTCCCCATGCAGGAGCCCATAGCGCGTGAAATTGAACGTATCGATCTTGATCTCCGCCTTCTGTCCGGGATGGACGAAGCCGATGTCGCGGTTGGAGAGCATGGCCTCGATCTCGAGCTGACTCTCACTTGGAACCACGATGGCCAGCGCCTGCGCCGGCGTCACCACGCCTCCCACCGTGTGAACGGCGAGTTGTTGCACGACGCCGTCGACCGGCGCAGTCAAATGCTGAAGCTTCGTGCGCCGCTCCGCCTTGACCACTTCCTGCGCGGCGCTCGCCGCCTTCTGCTCGGCTTTCGCGAGTGCGTCATAGGTGGTGCGCCGATACTCCGCGGCAGTCCTTTCTTTCGTTTCCTTCAGCAAGGCGATGGCAGCGTCGGCTTCGCCGAGCCGGCTCTGCTGGAGGACCAGATCCTGCTGAAGGCCGACCAGCTCCTGATACTCGGAGAGATAGACAACCTTCGAAGCCAGGGCCTTGTCGACGAGGCCCTTGCGAATGTCGACCCGCTCCTGCAGCACCGGGATCGTCGCCTGGAGCTTCGCCACGCTCGCCGATGTGGTCGCGCGCTCCGCTTCCTTCTGGCCTTGCTGGCGTTCGATCTCCGCGAGCTTGGCACTCTGCTCGGCGCGCTGGCTGATCAGAAACTGGCGATGCATCTCGATCTCCGCGGCACTTGCGCCCTGCGGTGATCGGAAGGCGGCAAGCGGATCGCTGGTGAGCGCGGCTCGCAGCCGTGCGACGTCGAGCTCGGCCGCAACGAGATCGCTTCTCTGGCGCTCCTGATCGGCTTCCGTCATCGTCGGGTCGAGTTCGATCAGAACGTCGCCGGCCTTGACGCTCTGTCCGTCACGCACGTGAATGGCGCGGACGACGCCTGTCTCGAACGGCTGGATCAGCTTGGTACGTCCGCCAGGCACGATCTTGCCCGTCGCGGTGGCGACGATGTCGACGCTGCCCAATGATGCCCACAACAGCGCGACGCAAAAGACCGCGATGATGCTCGCCCCGATCGCGCGGCCGATCGGCGACGGCGGCGATTCGGTGATCTCGAGCGCCGCGGGCAGAAATGCAATTTCCTGCTCACGCCGTCGAACCTCGGCTCTCGGAAACGGAACGATATTCCGGCTAGCGGACGTCATGGATACCGGCCTGCAGATAGTGGAGGTTTGCGTAGCGCCCATTCGAGCGAATGAGTTCATCATGGCTGCCGTCCTCGACGATGCGGCCATGCTCGAGAGTGATGATCCGGTTCGCATTGCGCACGGTAGAGAGCCGATGAGCGATGACGAATACAGTCCGGCCGGCGGAAATCCGCTTCATGTTCTGCTGGATGGCGCGCTCGCTTTCGTAATCGAGCGCGCTGGTCGCCTCGTCGAGGATAAGGATGCGCGGGTTGGTAATGAGTGCGCGAGCGATCGCGACACGCTGGCGCTGCCCGCCGGATAAACTGCTGCCGCGCTCGCCCACGATGGTGTCATAGCCCTCGGGCAGCTCCAAGATGAAGTCGTGCGCGCCGGCGAGTGACGCCGCCTCGATGACGCGCTCCATGGGCATGGCCGGGTCGGCGAGTGCAATGTTCTCGCGAATCGAGCGATTGAAGAGCACGTTCTCCTGCAAAACCACGCCGATTTGGCGCCGCAGCCAGGTCAGGTCGACCGTCGCGAGGTCAACGCCGTCGACCAGCACGCGTCCGCTCTCCGGCACGTAGAGACGCTGGATCAGCTTGCCGATGGTGCTCTTGCCTGAGCCCGAAGAGCCAACGATACCGACGACCTGGCCGGGCTCGACGCCGAAGGACACATCGTGCAGCACCTCGGGGCCGTCGACGCGGTAGCGGAAGGTCGCGTGCTCGAATACGACCTTGCCGCGGATCGCCGGCAGCGCGGCGCGGGCCGAGCTGAAGCTTGGCTCCGGAATGGTGTTGAGAATGTCGCCGAGACGATCGACTGACAGCCGGGCCTGATGGAAATCCTGCCACATCTGCGCGAGCCGAAGCACCGGCATGCTTACCCGCCCCGCCAGCATGTTGAACGCGACCAGCTCTCCGACGGTCAGGTCGCCGCCGATCACGAACCTGGCGCCGAAGTAGAGCGTTGCGGCCGTGACCAGCTTGTTGATCATCTGGACCGCTTGGCTCGCCGTGTTGTTCAGGCTGAGGACGCGGAAACTCGCGCCCACATAGCCGGCGAGTTGTTCCTCCCAGCGGCGTTGCATCTGGGGCTCAACCGCCATCGCCTTCAGCGTCTCGACGCCCGTGACGCTTTCGACCAGGAAGGCCTGGTTCTCCGAGCCGCGATTGAACTTCTCGTCGAGCCGCCGGCGAAACAGCGGCGCGGCGCCGGCGGAAATTCCGATGTAGAACGGGAACGACGCCAGAACGATCCACGTCAACGCCGTCGAGTAGTAGAACATGACCGCAAGGAAGACGACCGTGAACAGAAGATCGACGACAAGGGTGAGCGCCGAGCTCGTCAGGAACTGGCGAATGTTCTCAAGCTCGCGAACGCGTGCGACCGAATCGCCGACGCGACGTGTCTGGAAATAAGCGATCGGCAGCGCCATCAGGTGACGAAACAGCCGGGCGCCGAGCTCGACGTCGATGCGGTTCGTCGTGTGTGCGAACAGATGGACGCGCAACGTGCCGAGAACGGTCTCGAACAAGGTCAACGCGACGAGACCCGCGATCAGGACGTCGAGCGTGCTGATGCTTCGATGCACGAGTACCTTGTCGATGACGACCTGGAAGAACAGCGGGGCGACGAGGGCAAAGACCTGAAGGAAGAACGACGCGATCAGCACTTCGCCGAGAAGACGGCGATACTTGTGGACCGCACCGAGAAACCAGCCGATATCGAATCGCCTGGAGAGATCCGTCAGGGCCGCACGCCGGGTCATCAGGATGATGTCGCCGTCCCAGATGGCCTCGAGTTCGGCCTGCGTCATGGATTCGGGTCGGGAAGCCAATGGACGCTGAACGAGAAGCCTGTCGTCGACGACCTTGCCCAGGATCAGGAAGCTGCCGTCGCGCAGCGCGGCTATTGCCGGCAACGGCGTGACGGCAAGCCTGTTCCAGCTCGACCGCTGTGCCCGGGCCTTAAGGCCGAATTCCCTGCTACAGCGCAGGATTTCGGTCACACCGACCCGCGAGGTGGCCATGCGATGGCGAATTTGCTCCGGGTCGGCCGCAATGCCATGGCAACGCAGCAATATCGCCATCGCAATGAGCCCCGACTCATCGCCATCCGTGGGCTCAGGACCCGGCTCCTGGACCGGCATATCGCGACGTTCGGCGGAACGTGCAGACGCCAGAGCATCGCCGGCGAGCGCGACCAGGTCACGTCCGCGCGCAATCAGACCGGCAAAAGCATGCTGCGCCCGATCGGCGAGGCTTTGAGATCCGGCCAGGAGCAAGCGGCCGTCCCAGATTTCTTCAAATTCCGCACGCGGCATCAACTTCGGATGTGACGAGGTCGGATGCAGCACAAGCGCGGCGTCGTCCTCGACCTTCCCGAGCAGCAGAAAGCCGCCATCACGCAGCGCTGCGATTCCGGGCAGGCCGATGCCTGCGAGCTGTTTCCAATGTGTCGTGCGCGAACCGACCTTCAGTCCGAAATCGCGGGCGCAGCGAAGCATCGCACGGATGCCGATTGCGCTTTCCCCGCAGCGGTCGCGGAGCTGGTCGGGCTCGGCGTTCACGCCATGAAGGCGCAGGAACAGAGCCAGGGATCGAAGCCCGAGATCTGCGGTATGGGCATTTCCATTCTGGATCGCCATTTAATACTCAACCCTTCGCGGCTACCGGCCGCGTATGATGTTCCTTCTCATGCATTCCCAATGATTGACGGGGCCGCACCCAGGCGCTGAGCCTGGGTGCGGCTCGGCCTTAGTGTTGCGGTCGGGCCAGCAGCGAGTCGTGACCCCAACCGGTCGCCTGCGACAGCGCCGCCACGATCTGACCGGGATCCACCTGGCCGGTGTGAGCGGCCAAGTACTGGTTCAGCAGCGCAAAGCTCTGGCTTGCGAACGACGCCATCGTGGTGCCGGTCGCAGCCGGATGATCTGCCGGCATGGTCGGATGGGCAGCGGTCGTTGCCAGGGTGCTGGCAGCCGGGTCAAAATGCTGCTGGAGCAGCGCAAAGCCCCGGCTTGCCAAGAACCCCGTGTTTGCAGCGGCCGTCTGCTGATGATCCGTAGGCTCGATCGTCTGCGAGGTCGTCGGGGCCGGGGCCGTCGTGGCGGCAGCAGGCTGATGATCCGTCGCGGTGTGATGGTCGTGCGACGACGTTGTCGTGGTCGTGACCGTCGTAGGTCGAGGATCCACCACGGTGATGCTCTGCGGCGAGGCCGTCGCAACGGCACCGGTGGTCGGATCCTTTGCGCTTGCGGTCAGCGTGAGCGTTGCGGTCGGGTGGCCCCCGCCGCGATAGTACGAGTGCAGTTCGAGTCCGCTGTCGACCTGCGCTGCCGTCAAGGTGATGTTATTCCCCCGGAACGTCTGACCATCGAGCTTGTCGGTGATCGTCTCGTACTTGGGCAACCCCGTGATGTTCACGGTCACGACGTCGTTGGAGTCGGTCGTTGTCACCTTCGCCCCGAGATCGACGGTACCGCCTCTCCCGGCCACCCAGAGCGAGTTATCCGCGATCGTGAGGACAGGCGTGGCCACGGATGGGGTCGTTGGGGTCGTTGGAGTCGTTGGCGCTGTTGGCGTCGTTGACGTCGGGTCGATCTGCAGACCGGAGAACGTCTTCACGGCGCCAGCGAGATTGGCAGCGACACCGCTCGCGTCCTTGATGGCCGCACCGCTCGGAACATTGACACCGGTGATGGCGAGCGCCGAGGTGCTGGTGTTGGTCGACGCGACGGTTGTCTTGAAGGTGAGCGTACCCGTGCCAGAACCACCGACATAGGTGGCCGTGCCGCCGTCGTTGAGCGACAGCGTGGGCGTGCCCGTCACCGTCACGGCCTCGTTGAAGGCAAGCGACAGGGTGATGGTATCGCCGGCATGCTCGATTCCTGTCGCCGGAGAGGCAGTGGCCTGCGTCACCGCCGGCGTGACCGTTGGGGTGGTGGATGAGGAGGTGCTGCCCGACGATGTGCCGGTGGACGTGGTGGTGCCCGACGACGATGTCGTGCCGTCCACACCCTTCCAGCCGATTGCCGTCGACCCGGTCACCATCGTGAAATTGCGAAAGTCGTCGGTCACGGTCTGGGTAGGACCTGCGTTGCGGTAGAGCCCATCCATCCAGTAGGTGCCGGCTCCATAGCCGAGCGGGCCGGAATAATTCACCACCTGTTTGCCGTCGATCGAGACATCGAGATAACCGCCCGCGCCGGTGTTCGAGAGCTTGGACTGGATATTGATGTCGTAATAGCGGCCGGGCACAATTGGGTTCGGGTCGGTCCAGAGTACCATGTTGACCATATTGGACCCTGCCCCGTTGCCGGGATTGCCGCCGGGCGGACAATAGCGAGCGACAACTTGCAGATGATTGCCGGCGAGCTGGATTGCGAACGGCGGTGACGTCGCCACACCACTCACGGAGTCGTCGTTGTGCATTTCCCCAGTCACAAACCATGACGCCGTGTTGGTGAACGTGTTGTTGGGCCCGTTCGGCTGCACCATGAACTGGTAGTCGATGCCGATGGGAGTCCCGACGGGAATGTCCTGAACACCGCCTGGCCCGGCGTTCGCCGCACAAATCTCGGAGCGATCGACTGATCCAGAAGTATCGTAGGGGCCCGCGTCGCCCGGTTGAATTGTAAATTGCAGAGTTTGCGAGTCAGGATTGGTCAGGCTGTAGCTCTTGCCCGCAGTGTGCACTCCGTAGATGTCGCCGCCGATGGTTACACCGCGGGTCTTCGGAATGGGCGAAAATGACGTGATCGTGCCAGTAGTATCCAATTCAGGACTCCATCGAGTTACAGAGTTGCTTCTCTTTGAGGTTGACAAGCGAATTTTGCTGCCGCGCACCGTGAGGGCGCGCGACCTATTGCATGCTCGCAGCACCGCGAACACATTCATGTGCCGCGCCTCGCGAAGGCGCGAGACACAGCGCATGCCCGCAGCGTGAAGCACCGCGAACCGATCTCAAAGCAGTGGGAATTTTGGAAGCTGGCCCCCCCTACTGCTGGGCCGGATGGTTAATTAGGAAGTGTGGCGAAAAAAATAGGCGAGCATGGCGATAATTAGAATCGCACGGCGCACCTGTGGCACCTACGGCATCTGCCTGCCGTGCTGCTGAATTCAGTGACGCGCCTTTGGGGAAGCGAAAATGATGTCCATCGATGGTATCAAGGTATGTGCTCGCCATGGTGAATGATCTCCCGCTTTCGAACCGAAAGGGCACTTGCTTGTGGACACAAGTACTCGCCCGCAGACCCATTAGTAGCCTGGTTCGGCAGCTCAGCTGTGACGCCTGATCGATGGGCGGATTGCGATCGCTTAGCTTCCGCAGCGATTGGGATATGGTCGGGCTCGTTCGCGTTCCGGGCTTACTGAGCAGTGATAATGGCTTGATGAGAGATTCCCATCTCGCCGAGCCCAATGAGAGCCGCTTTGATCATCATCTAGGCTTTCGGTTAGTGACGGCTGCCTAGTTCGACAATCAGCGAATACAGCTGGCTGTAAGCAACTTTGCCCTTGTGGAGCAATTCCAAGTTCGGACCGCGCTCAGCGGCGTTATCGAGGATCTTCAGCGCTGTTTCCGCGTCAAGGTCCGGCCGATGCTGCATACACCCAGTGCGCAGTAAGTAACGATCAACATCGAGCAGCTCCGATCGGTAGATCGAGACTGTTGGGATACCGAGCACTGCCATCTCCCGGGTCATCGTCCCACCGGCGCCAATAAATAAATCGCAATCCGGAGCTATGTCTGCCAGGTCGAGTGCGGTATCGATCACGCGTATGCCTTTGAATTTTTCGGCTCTGTAGTGTGCCCCCTGCGCGCGCCCTCTTGGTAGGACGGTCAAAGCGACATGATCGCGAAGCCCAAGCAAGAGACTATCCAAGAAATTGACTTCGCTCTTGTAGTACTGAGCGGTCCACGGCTCCGGCCTCACGTAGACCGCTCTGCGCTGATCCTGCGTTGTCCTATCAGTACGTCGCGACATGAATTGATCGGCAAAATACCATAGATACATGCCTTCTTTTATTCCAGGAAAGTGGCGCACCTTGGCGGCGCGAGCCCCCTGCCAGCGCACTTTGCCGATGTCAAGGAACTCTGGCAGCATGATCACATCGGCGAACAGAAAAGCTGGCACATTTCCAAGAGCGTGCTCGTTGTCGTTCAAATAAATTGATCGGGCACCCAGAAGTCGCGCGACGACCGGTGAATAGAAGGAGCTTTGCGAAACTGCGAGGTCAACTGAACGGTCCTTGAGAAAACGGTACAAGTCGCGCACTCGCACCGGATACCCTAGAAGCTTTCTGCCGACGTTGGCCCCGTAGTGCTTACCGACGACTTCGTAATTGAGCCGATGCAGATTCAGGAGATCGACCGTGTTCGCGAGCGCTCGAGCCGTTATGATTACTTCATGCTCCCCTTGAAGCTCGCTTATAAGCCGTCGAAACATGTTAATGTGGGGCGAGTTATGTAGATCAAACCAAATATTCATCATCAGTCCAAACTTGCTTGCCGGCCCAGACCACGAAACCGAACTGCGCGTCCTCCAATTCGGTCCTCAGTCTTGGAATACTGGGAGTTCTGCACATGTTTGGAAAGAGATCCCGAAGACGTCAACGCGTGGCATCCGAACTCACACACACAAGCATAGTCTTTTGAACCGGTCCGCAGTTCTACCCTTTTGGATTACCGATTCTCGACCTCCAGAAGAAGCCGAGACCAGCCGATCGGGGAATGGACGGCCTTACCGTCATTTCGTACGGTACGGTTCCCCGTTGGAAATGACGGGCTTAAACCTGACGTCCTGGAAGGTG
The DNA here is from genome assembly GCF_038965675.1 of Bradyrhizobium sp. B039. Lineage (NCBI taxonomy): Bacteria > Pseudomonadati > Pseudomonadota > Alphaproteobacteria > Hyphomicrobiales > Nitrobacteraceae > Bradyrhizobium > Bradyrhizobium sp. B039. The sequence goes on along the minus strand of NZ_CP152416.1, from coordinate 6,618,587 downwards.
TCGTTTAGGTCGTTTTGAGTACCAAGATTCGGTTGTCGCGAGAGTGACAAGCGTATTGACATCAACCATGTGAGGCGTTTTTGAAATCCGTTTTAGGCCGAGCCGCCTGGTACCGTGACCGCCTGGCGGCTATGAGTGCGGCGGAGATTGTTCACCGCCTGGTCGAAACTGCCAATAAGCAAACTGCGCGGTGGCATAGTGGCGGCTGGGAAGGGGTTGAGTCATTTGGTCCGCTGACTACCATACCTGGTATTCGTTCCCGGGTTATCGCCTCTTCATCGGATCTATCCGCTCTCATAAGCTGCGAAGCCGACAACGTCCGTGCGGGCCGTTTTTGTTTGCTCGGTGCACGCTGGCCGAAGCCTTCTTTGATACCACCGGATCCGTGGTTCTGGAGTATCGATCCTGCGGACGGCGAGCCATTTCCGCAATGGGACGCCTATGCCTTCGATATTTCATTCCGGCACGGCATAAACACGCGAGATATGAAGCCCATTGTGGAGCTCAATCGACTGCAATTTCTGGTTCCTCTCGCCGCCGATGCGTTGGTCGAGAAACATGACGAATTCGTGCTTTTGCCCGGTATGATTAAGTCATGGATGGCGGGCAACCCACCCTTTCGTGGGCCAAGCTGGATTTACGGTATCGACGTCGCACTTCGTGTCATCTCGGTCGCGGTGACGCTCTCGATCCTCGGGGCCGATCGCCTTGACGGCGTTACACGTAGTGCGGCGCTTCGCTTCTTCTTTGCACATCTCGACTGGATCAAGCGATTTCCGTCACTGCATTCCTCCGCTAACAATCATCGGATCGCCGAGCTTGCCGGACTGGTTGTCGGTTCGATCATGGCTCCGGGATTCCCCGATGCAGTGGCATTGCGCGAGAACAGTTGGCACGCGTTGCTCGCGGAGATTGATCAGCAAATTCATCCGGATGGCGTGGGGGCTGAACAATCTCCCAGCTATGCTGCGTTCTCGATTGAGCTGTTTCTTGTTGCGGCCACCGCCCTTGGACGCGAAGGCAGCCTGCCAGCAACTACCGTGGATCGGCTTTCCGCGTGGTGTGAGCATTCCCTTTGGTTGATGGACGCCGATGCAAAGGTGCCCGCGATCGGAGATTGCGACGATTGCCGAGTTATTGCGACAACACAGGCGCCTGAGCCAAGATATGTCGCGTCCGTTGTCGCAGCCGTTTCGGGCTGCGTTGGCCGCCCAGATCTTGCTCCACCGGCCAAAGATCCAAGCATTCGCGATGTAATCCTGGGATCCGCCGCGGTAGCACAGGCACAACGTGTTGGAATGCGCTCATTTACGAGCGGGGGCTACTCGGTCATCCGAAGCAGGCATAAGGATCCTGTCGTTCTGACATTTGATCACGGACCAATTGGTTATCTGTCAATTGCTGCTCATGGCCATGCAGACGCGCTTTCCATCTGGCTGTCTGTAGGCAGCCAACCTGTTATCGTAGACGCCGGAACGTACCTATATAATCCGAATAGGGAGCTGCGGGACCAGTTCAGGGACACCGCCATTCACAACACTTTGAGTCTTTCCGGGATTGGATCAAGTCGTCCGTCTGGGCCGTTTAATTGGGCGAGCAAGGCGAATGCGCGCCTCGTATCATCCGAAACTACTCCAATTACGCGGGTTGTGGCAGAGCATGACGGTTATGTCGGGCAATATGGCGCAAGGCACCGGCGTACAGTGGAGTTTGATGACGTTTCGCGGTTTACGATTATCGACGAACTCGTCGGAGTTCCCACAGATAGAAGCGTTACAGTATCGTTTCTCATCGACCCGAGTTGCCAGTCAACAGTCAAGCCGGATCGGAGCGGGGTGCTGATCTCACGCTGCAATCTTCAACTCGTTCGAATATCAAGCGCCGGCCCATTGAAAGCTAGAGTAGTTCGGGGCGACAAAGCGACAGGACTTGGTTGGTTGTCGCCATCCTATTGCGTGCGCGTCCCTACCGATCAGATCCTTTTTGAGGGGCATCTCCGCGATAGAAGGTCGACTATCACGATTGACCTCCTCTAACCTCTAACTAAAGCGGAATGAGTTTAGTTTGTCGTCCGTGAAGAAGGACTAAGCCACTGATCGGGAATCTCGATTTGGGCTAAGGGGCATTTCCAGATTGCAAGGTTTTGATGCTTTGGGCGTCAGAACCTTGCGATTTGGTTTTCGTGGATTCCCTCGAAGCGGGAAGCATGATTCCTTGTCTGCATCGGAGGGAACGATGCGGCCGAAGAAGCACAAGACGACGGGATCGAACGATCTGTTCCGGGCTCGGCTCGACCAGATCATCAATATGAAGCACGAGCTGGTTCTGCTCGCCGGCAAGGTCGATTGGGACTGGATCGACGGCGAGATCGCGCCGCTCTACAGCGAGAACGGCAGGCCCGGGATCGAGACGCGCTTCATGATCGGTCTGCTGTTGCTCAAGCACATTTACGGGCTGTCCGATGAGGAGGTGTGCGAGCGCTGGGTCCATGACCCATACTTCCAGTTCTTCACCGGGGAAGAGTTCTTTCAGCACACGTTCCCGCACGAGCGCTCGGACCTGAGCCATTGGCGCAAGCGGCTTGGCGACAAGCTGGAGTTGCTGCTGGCCGAGAGCTTGCGGGTAGCGCACGAGGCCGGTGCATTACGCAGCCAGGACCTCAAGCGGGTTACGGTCGACACCACGGTGCAGCCGAAGGCCATCACCTTTCCGACCGATGCCAAGCTGCTGCATGCGGCCATCAAGGGGCTCAACCGCCTGGCGATCAGGCACGGCGTCAGGCTGCGGCAATCCTATGCTCGCATCGCCAAGGCCGCCGCGATGATGGCCGGCCGCTACGCCCATGCCAAACAGTTCAGGCGGCATCAGCGGCAGTTGCGTATCCTGCGTAGCCGGCTGGGCCGGATCATCCGCGACATCCGCCGCAAGATCGAAGGCCAGCCAGCACTGGAGCAGGCGTTCGCCCTCCCGCTCGGCCGGGCCACGCAGATCCGCTCGCAGCAGCAGCGCCAGCGCGGCTGGAAGCTCTATTCCTTCCATGCCCCGGAAGTGGAGTGCATCGGCAAGGGCAAGGCCAGCGCGCCTTACGAGTTCGGCGTGAAGGCCTCCATCGTCACCAACAACCGCCGGGCTCCCGGTGGCCTGTTCGTGCTGCACGCCAGCGCACTGCCCGACAACCCCTACGACGGTCACACCTTGCGGGACGTCATTGACCGCACCGAGACACTCACCGGCTGTCCGATCGAGCGGGCCTATGTCGACAAGGGATACCGCGGCCACGACGCACAAAATCCCCGTCGCGTCTTCATCTCCGGCCAGAAGCGCGGCGTTTTCGGTGTCATCAAGCGCGAGCTGCGCCGCCGCTCCGCCATCGAGCCCATCATCGGACACCTGAAGGCGGAAGGCCACCTCGGGCGCTGCTACCTCAAAGGCCGCGCCGGCGATGCCGCCAACGTCGTCCTCTCAGCCGTCGGACACAACTTCCGCCGCATCCTCGCCTGGCTGAGATATCTCTTGTGCCTGTTCCTGGCCCAGCTATGGCGCACGCTCGCCCGGCCAGCCTCGATCAATCCGGCTTCTTAACGGACGACTAGTTTGAATCGATCTGGGTTCCGAAATCAGTGTGTTTTCTTGAATCTCCAGGTATTTCAGCGACGAATGAGGCCGCCGGAGCCGCTGAGGTAAAAGTTGTTCATGCGGATCGATGCCGGGCAGGGACTCGAGTGTCTTCTCAACTTGGTGAGGTGAGGGACAATGTTCAGGTCGAGTTGGCCGGCGGTGCGGCCGCCGGTGGCGCGTTGCCTTCGAGCCGCTCCAAGAAGCCGCGCAGATACCCGATTCCACTCGTCCAATGGTAGTAGTCCCTGCCGTGCGAAACACGCGCGAGGAAGTAGTCGACCATGGGCGTGACGTCGACGAGGACGAAAGGGATATATCCCCGCAGATAGACACGTTTTACGATGCCTAGGCGTTCCATCTCCGGATAGCAGTGGCGTGGGTCGATCTGTGCGCCGAACACCGGGTTGTGTAAGAACACGCTGACGCGGCGCTGCTGACCGCGCCAGTCTACGACGCGCATGTCGGCAGGCCGTTCGAGATAGGCCTTGACCGGGAATTGGTCGCGCAGAATGCCTTCGACTATGTGAATTTCGGTCAGGTGCGAGCCGTCCAGCTCCATGAACAGCACTTTCCCGCCGTTGCGATAGAGGCGGCCGTAGGGGCCCTTGAGGTGGAACGGCACGGGATCCTCCTCGTGCCCGGCGGCCCACTCCTCGGCATCGCTCCCCCACAACGCCACCGGATGAGTGGGGTGCACGCTGCGCGTCGTGCCGCGGCTGCGTCGGAATACCTCGTTGATCAATCCCATCTGCGAAGGCGTGCGGCGCACGTCAAAGATAGGATCCGTCGCTGCGTACTCCGACATTGAGCCGCAGAACGGCGACGTGGTCATCCAGAGCAGCCCCCTGGGCGTCACTCGTTCCTTGAGGTGCTCGAGCAGCGCAGGTATGCCTCCCTGGATTTGGGCGAGCACCATGCTATGCGAGTGGATGCTCAAGCGATCGCCGCTGCCGACCCTGAGTTGATCGAGCACCGCTTCGACCTCTTCCAGCTTGAGCGGGTGACCCGCTGCCAACTCGCGCCGGAAGCGTCCTACGTGTCTGTTTCGATAGAAGCGACGCGCCCGAGTCAACAGCGGTGACATCAGATGTCGATTCACATTGTTGCGCCACGTGGCCGCCTCGACTCGCGGGAAGGCCTCCTTGAGGAAGCGGCAGACCGGCTCCTGGTCGTCCGGACCCCAACCAGTCTGCTGCGCCGCCATTGCCTCAGCGCCGATAGACAGTACCGTGGCCAAGCCTTCGACCGAAGGCGCCGACAGAAAGGCCAAAAGGGGCATGGGACGCCCAGCATAGCCCTCGATCTCGAGCAGCAGGTTCACCACTGCCAGCGAGTCCGCGCCGAGGCCAAGAAGATTATCGGACCAGCCGATGGGCGAGACGCCCAGCACGTGCTCGCAGATCGCCTGCAGCTCCTGCCGCAGCCGGTCACCATCCGGGATCGCCCGACGGTCCGGCGCCGGCGCTCGCGATACCCTGACGGCTGCAGGCGCCAGGACAGCCGGATGCTTGGCAATCGTTTCGAGGCATTCCGGGTTCTGCAGGGCATCACGGTTCCGCACAGGGCGGCTATTCACCGCATCCCGCGCCGCCGCCTCGGACCGCTTGCCGCTAAAGGTGACGGGAAGCGCATCGACCTGTGCGATGCGCGCCGGCACGAAGGCGGGAGAGCCGCAGCGCGCAAGCTCCGAGCGGATGTGCTTCGCCAGCATGTTGTCGAGCACCAGGCCTTCGCGCAGCACGACCAGCAGAACCATGCGCGAGCCGCCCGCCTCCTCCTCGGCCTGCTGCTCGACCGCCATTGCCTCGCGGATCTCCTCGATGTCAGCGAGAATGCGGTAGATTTCCGCGGTGCCGATGCGGATGCCGCGCACATTGAGGACCCCGTCGGAACGGCCATGCAGCCGCCAACCGCCATAGGGTGTGGCCTCGATCAAATCGCCATGCGTCCAGAAGCCGGGGTTCTGGGCGAAATAGGCGGCATGGAAGCGCGTGCCGTCCGCGTCACCGCTAAAGCCAAGGGGGCGCGAGGGGAACGGATTGGCGCATACCAGTTCGCCGATCCGACCCTCCGGATCGTCAGGCGGCGGCAGCGAGCGGACATCAAGACCGAGGCTGCGGCACTGCGCCTCGCCGCGATGAACGGGCAGGTCCGGATTGCCCAGAACAAAGCAGCCGATGATGTCGGTGCCGCCCGAGATCGACTGCAGCGGCATCGCGGCCTTCACCTCATCGCGGACCCAGTCGTACTGGCGGGGATACAGGATGGAGCCGGTGGAGAGCATAGCTCGCAGGGCAGAAAGAGCGAACACTCGGCCCGGGGATAAGCCCGCCTTCTCGCAAAAGTCTAGATAGGCAGGGTTGGTGCCGAACACGGTCACGCGCTCGTCGGCGACGATCCGCCAGAAAGTATCCGGTCCTTCGAGCGGTCCATCGTAGAGGACGAGCTCAACCCCGGAGGCGAGCGCGGAAAGCTGCCAGTTCCACATCATCCAGCCGCAGGAGGTTTGGAAGAACAGCTTGTCGCCGGGGGCGAGATCGCAGTGCAACCGGTGCTCCTTCACATGCTCCAGCAAGGTGCCGCCGGCGCCGTGCTGGATGCATTTCGGCGGGCCCGTGGTGCCGGACGAGAACATCGTGAACAGGGGCTGGTTGAACGGGTGGCGCAGCCAGCCCGGCCGGTCCTCGCCACCAACCGCATCGCGCAGCAGATCGGCGAGCCTGTGCAGGGGCACCGTCCTCTCGCCGGCGGGAAGCGAGCCGTTGTCCAGCGAGATGATCGCGGCGAGGCCCGGCAGGCCGGCTGCCGCTCCGGCGACGCGCTCGGCGACGGCGACGCCCAGATCCCATGGCTCTGCCCGCAGACAACCGAGCAGCACCACGGGCTCGAGAGGGGCGAAGCGCGCGAGGATAGCGGGAACGCCCATGTCCGCCGCGCAGCTGGCGAAGGTCGCGCCAAGGGCAGCGGTGGCCAAGGCGGCAATGACCGCCTCGGCATTGTTGCGTGCGATCGCCACGACGTGGTCGCCACAGCGCACACCCAGCTGCTGCAGCGACGTCGCCAGCCGGGCGACCGCGACGCGCAGTGCGCCACGCGTGAACCGGTCGCGGCTTCCGCCGGCGTGGCAAGCCGTCAGGACCGGCTGGTCGGGAGCGCCAGCGAGGAGGCACTCGGCGTAGTTGAGACGGAGATCCGGGAAAAAGCGGGCGGTCTCGCAGATATCGCCGACACAGACCGGCTCGACCGCGCCGTTCCTAGGTAGCTCGCACCACTCCAGGAAGAGGCGCCAAAAGCTGCGGAACTCCTTCACCGAGAAACGGTCCATCGCAGCATGATCGGGCAGGTTCTGCCCCGTCCGAGCCTCGCACCATTGCCTGAAGGTGGTCAGTTGCGATTGCCCGACAGCCTGGTCATCGGGATGAAGCACCACTTCTTCCGCCAGAAGAACAACCATGGCGCAAAATCTCGGTCAGCGGATCGGTAAAAGTACCTGGCTGGGTGAGTTGGAAACGTTAGTGTCGGTCACTGCGTATCACTCCTTTGGAGAAGTGTGAGTCTTCGAACACCCCACGATACGCGCCGCCTTATCCCTTCATGACGTAACCAACTTTCGCCCATAGCTCGCCGAAAATCAGGCCTCTAGCTCACGCTCGCTGCGGGTCGAATGCAATAGCCCCGAAGGACTACTCCCCCCGGTCTCGTCGCTTCAGTATGGCCAATCGTCAAGGATAGCTCTCGAATCAAATGCTCGATTCTGGATTTGCGAGGTCGGCACTGTCGCCATGGTGAGGGCTCAGCGCGCTCGCAACTTCTCTCGTGTTATTGATTATTGACTGAGTTGTTGTCGTATACGCATTTCGAAACATGTCGCGCCAACGGATATTTCTTCATTGTAGCACCTGTTGGCGCAGTTGGCTTCTTGGTCAATGCCATTGCTGTGACTGCAGCATCGTGTGTCGTTGACCTTTACACGACGGAGGCAATTGGCTGGCTAGTCGCGGTGACCGTAACTCGATGTCTAAATCGAAACTGGACTTTCCGACCAGCGCAGAAATGAGGAGCAGGTACTGAATGGGTTAAATTTGTGTGTGCAAATGCCACTAGCGTGTCCAGATCCGCGCTCAGGTAGTCGGCCGCCTTCTCGTATTTTGGCGTGTAGCTCTCGATGAAGGCGTCGAACGCTAGCTCGGCGGCGGCCTTGGTTTCGGCCATCCAGATCTCCTGCAGCCCGCGTTTAGCCTTCGGCCGCTGGCTCTTCGGGAACTTGGCGAGCACGTTCGTCCCCCAGCAGCGCTGCTCGCGCGTTTTCGGCCAGACCTCACCGGCGGTTTTCCAGAACCCGAGCGCACATCGGCGATGGTGAGCCGCAGCGGCGCGTCGCGCCCGCGCCGCTTCAGGTCGAGCAGCAGATTGCGTCAATCCTGCGCGCTCTCGCGGGCGCGATCGGATGAAGCCGACCAGTTCCTTGCGGCCTTCCGGAGTCGCGCCGATCAGCACCAGGATGCACTGCTTTTCGTCTTCGAGGCGTGCCTGGAGACGGATGCCATCGGCTCAGATGTAGACGTAGCGCTTCGCCGACAGATCGCGCCTGTGACACGCGGTGCGTTCGTTAAGCCAACCGTCCTTCAGGCGGCCGATGGCGGATGCCGACAACCCGGCAGGATCCTTACCGAGCAGCGCCGCCAGAGCTTCGGAGAAGTCGCCGGTGAAGATCCCCTTCAGGTAAAGGATCAGCAGCAGGGTCTCGATCGGCAAGCATTGCGTTGCAAGGGATCTCGGTGCCATGGTCGAACGCGATCATTGCTCCTCGGGTATCGCTCGATGATTTCCGCCAGTTCGCGCGTCACGCGCCGCCCCGAGATCGACGTCTTCGGAACAGCCCGCAGGCATCGTTGACGTCATCGACGATGTTGAGGATGCAGAAGCGCCGGCCGTTAGCGAACCTGGTCGTGGACGAAGTTCAGCGACCAGCGCGTTGGGCCTCGCCTCGATTAGGATCGGGCACACGTCCCCGCCGCTTGCCGGCGGCGATCCCTTCCTCGCGATAACGCCGGTAGATCCGGTTGATCCCCGATGGCTTTCCCTCCCGCCGCAGCAGGACGAACAACCGGCGGTAGTCGGAACGCCGCCGCTCGTTACCGAGATCGCGTAACCGGCCGCGCCGAGCCACGTCCGCAGGGCGGCTGGAGCGAGAAACGGGCCCGATGCTGCCCTCGTATCGGCTGCAGTATTCGTGTCGGAGGCAGAAAGCCTTTGAGTACCGCCGGGCAGGCCATTGTACCGACCCTGGTTTGGGATCTCGAAGATGGCTAACCTTATCCGATTTCTCTACCATCACGCTTTGGCGCTCAGTTTGTTAGTGGTTCTGAGGGCACGGACGCAGGCTCGCGTCTGCCAAAGGCGGCACGACTGCGGACCGCACTGTAGAGCTTGGGCAGGAACGGGAGCCAGCGCGACGGCTCAATGGACCATTGTAGCTACCCCCCATACGCTACCCATTTATATCAATGTCCCCTCCGCCTTATGCGATGCAGAAGCGCCTCGTTGGTGTTCTGATCGGATGCGTGTTTTTGGGGCATTGAGAGCCGTGGCCCCTGTTTGGGAGACCGCTATGGTCAATGTTGGTTTGATCGGGCTTGGCAAGATGGGACTCTCGCATCTTGCGATTGTCAACGCGCATCCCGAGGCTAAGCTGATCGGCATTTGCGACACCGCGAGCTATATGTGCAGCATCCTGCACAAATATACAGGCATCGAAGTGTTTTCCAATTATCGGGAGATGCTTGATCGGAAGTCGCTCGACGCGGTTATCATAGCGACGCCTTCGCGATTTCATGGCGAAATGGTCCGCGAGGCTCTCCTGAGAGGCCTGCACGTGTTCTGCGAAAAGCCATTTTGCCTGGATCCGGGCGAGGGGACTTCCTTGGCCGAGTTGGCGGACCAGAAAGGCGTCGTCAATCAGGTCGGATATCATTATCGGTTCGTTGGGGCGTTCAACGAAGCCAAGCGTCTGGTCGATGCGCAGGCGCTTGGCCGAATTCATCACCTCAGGGTTGAAGCCTATGGCCCGGTGGTGTTGCGGCCCAAGGGCGGGACTTGGCGGGCGAAGAGCAGCGAGGGCGGCGGTTGCCTCCATGATTACGCGTGCCATGCAATCGACATTGTGAACTATCTCGTTGGCAGGCCCGATGCCGTGAGCGGGACAGTGCTCAACAAGATCTTTTCCCGCGACGTGGACGACGAGGTCTACGCGACGCTGCATTTTGCAGATGGCATGACGGGTATGATTGCCGCTAATTGGAGCGACGACAGTTTGCGCAGAATGTCGACGCAGGTCACGCTCTGGGGCACGAATGGCCGTATGGTCGTCGATCGCCAGGAAGTGAAGACATATGTTCGAGGTGCGGCGGGGTGCACTGGCGCGGCAAAAGAGGGGTGGGACATTCGTCACACAACCGATTTTCACAGTGACGTGTGGTATTACCTGCGGGGCGAGGAATATTCGGCGCAACTCGACTACTTCATCCGATGCATCGCGGAAGGTCGCCGGGAGAACATCTCGTCTTTCGCGTCTGCGGTGCAGACAGATTGTGTCGTGTCCGCGATGTTGCAGGACGCCGGAGGCGCGTGGCGACGAGTAGATGCCGGAGCCAGGACCCCAGCTCAAAGCCGAACGGGTGAGGGGGGCTTGCTGTCCCTCGTCACGGGCGCACTGAGGTAGAACTCCGATAGGGAAGGGCAGGAAGACCGATGGATCGGATATTATTCGGCGATAACCAGTTCTTCGGCATCAATCACATGTCCGAGGAAAAGGCGCGGGCGCAGGCTATCCGCTTTGCAGATATCCAGGAAATTATCAACCTGTTGGATGTCGCCTATGACAGCGGAATCCATGTCTTCATGTGCACGACGCATGATCGAATCGCCGAGCTCTGCGCGCACGTCCGTGCGCACCCGGAGCGATATTCGGAGTTGGAATTTTTTCCCTGCATGCCGTACGCCCACAAGTACGCAAATGCCGTGACCGAGCACGGAATGCTTGAGGCATTGAAGCGTTTTTTGCCCGCACAGAACGCCCTTTCTGCGCTGGTGAGGGGTGGTTTATCGGTAGCGACGCGGGATGTGGAGGGAATGGCGCGGCTACTGATCGACGCCGAGATGAAAATGTTCGGCGGACTGAGGACCCCTGTTATCTTTCTTCAGAACGTGGTCACCGACCTGTTGCTTGGGATGGGAATTAAAGACGCATTCCGCATTTTTGCCGATCACGTGCGGGACCGCTACAACGCCGAGCCGGGCTTTATAACAATGAATTTGCCGCGTCTGCTCGATGTGCTGGACGAAGTTGGCATAGAGAATCCGATCGTATGCGCGAATATAAATAAACTGGGCTTTCGGATGTGCGGCGGTATCGATCTCTATGAGAAGGTGATTGCGTCGCGCAAGTTCAGACCCGTGGCAATGTCCGTCTTGGCTTCCGGAGCGATCGACCCGCGCGAGGCCATCGAATACGTCTGCAGTCAGAAGAAAATAGAATCGATCGTATTCGGCGCATCCAGCAAGGGCAACATTCTGAACACGAAACGGCTCATCGACGAGTGTAGCGTTGCGTAGGCTCCGCATGTCTCGGTCTGCCGGTCAAGTCGCGCGCGTGACCGGCGTCGATCTGCTCACCGAGGTTCTTGCGCTCTGTGCAGGGGAGAGCTTCCTGTCGCGGTTATCATCTGATTGTCGTCGAGGTTAAGGCATCTAGCATGTGTGGGATCTTTGGATGGGCTCTTGGGGCCGCGAAGCGCCAGGATCGCAAGACACTTATCGACCTTACGGATCGGATGTTTCATCGGGGGCCGGACGGCTCGGGCTACTGGCTTCAGGAGACCTCTGATGAGCGATTTCAAATCGGCTTCGGCCACCGCCGGCTTTCGATTATCGATATCGGTGGCGGCGGCCAACCAATGTCGAGTGAGGATGGTCGCTTCACCTTAATCTTCAACGGCGAAATCTATAATTACCTTGAACTGCGACAGGAACTCGTTGCCCTCGGCCATCGTTTTCGCACGAACTCAGATACCGAAGTGCTTATCGAAGCATTTCGCGCGTGGCACTTCGACGCAGTGGGTAGATTTCGCGGCATGTTCGGCTTTGCTCTATGGGATGAAGCAGAGCAGCGCCTAGTACTGGCTCGCGATGCCTTCGGCAAAAAGCCGCTGTTTCTCGCCGAACTGCAGGGCGGTCTTCTCTTCGGCTCGGAGATTGAGCCACTCGTCCGGTTTCCGGGCTTCAGCCGAGCATTCGATTCCGAAGCATTGGGCCACTATCTTCTTAATCGCTATGTTCCGGGGCCTCTCACGTTCTTTCGTGCAGTGAGGAAGCTGCAGCCTGGACATTACGCCGTATGGCAGAACGGAACGCTGAAAACGACACGCTATTTTACGCCACCAGTTGCGACGACGGTGCCGGACGTCAAGTCATTCGGTGATGCAGTTCGTTTGTTCGAAGGCACATTCGATGAGGCCGTCCGAATTCGCATGCGTAGCGACGCGCCTTTCGGAGCCTATCTTTCGGGTGGTGTCGACTCGTCGGCGGTCGTTGCGACCATGGTTAAGCATAGTACGGGGCCCGTACGAACATTCTCAGTAGGCTTTCGGGAAGTCGAGTATTCGGAGCTCGATCACGCACGTGCCGTTGCAGGTCAGTTTGGTACATTTCACAATGAGCTATTCGTCGAACCCGATGCCTTCATGGAGCATTGGTCAACTGCCGTCTTACGCCGTGGTGCGCCGGTCAGCGAGACATCTGACGTTCCGATTTTTATGCTTTCGGAAATGGCCTCTAGTAGCGTGAAGATGGTACTCACCGGAGAAGGCGCGGATGAGTTGATGGGGGGATATGCGAAACATCGGGCTGAGCGGTGGATAGGTCTGTATCAATGGCTGATGCCACACTTGCTTCACGAGCGGGTAATCCATCCACTGGTGCGTTCATTGCCGTATGGGATGCGGCGCGTAAAGATTCTTGCATTGGCTGCGGGCGAACGCGACCTTGTGAACCGCATGCGGGTCTGGTTTGGCGGCACTTCAGTTGCTGAAGCTGAGGCGATGCTCGGCCGCCGCCTCTCGGCAGCGCCGCCGGACGTCTATCCATACTCGTCTGGGCTCGAATCTAGTCTGCGGCGTGCATTATTCTTTGATCAAACTTCCTGGCTTCCTGATGATCTGTTGGAACGCGGCGATCGAATGATGATGGCGGGGTCGATCGAGGGGCGGATGCCATTCATGGATACGATGCTGGCTGGCGTCGTAGCGCGCTTTCCAGACGAGTTTCTGACCGGAGGCAAGGGCGGCAAGACCGTGCTGCGGGCAGCAATGGACAAGATCCTGCCACAGTCAATCCTGCGGCGGAAAAAGGTCGGATTCCGTGTGCCCGTCGGAGAATGGTTTAGAGGCCCTTACCAGGATTTCGTACAGGACATGCTTGTGAGCGAAAGCTCCAGTGTGGCGCGAATGATAAGCGGCTCCAAGCTTCGTCGCCTTGTCGCAGAGCACCTTAGCGGTCGACAGAACCACGAAAAGGTTCTTTGGTCGATGATAAATCTCGAGATGTTCTTGCGTACATTCAAGATATCAACATGAAAAGAGCCGACTCCTGCCTCTTGTATCCGTCTGCGGAGCTTGACCAATCGAGTTGTTATTTCGACGCCAACCTCCAAATCACGTCGGAGTACCGACTTGGAATGATTTTGGATCTGAGCAGACATAGGTCGAAATTGGCGCTTGAGCCCCGGGCATGAGAGTTCGAGCATGAGTTCGTTGGTTCGCTGCCGGGCACAGGCAGACAAAGCTGGCGTTAGCGAAACGAGACCCATTGAGAAAGTGGCTGGTCCGCTTCAAGTGGTCATCTTTACTCCCGCCAGCACAGGTGGCCAGGGAGGCATAGTTCGTATGATGGACGAGCTGCGCTGCGCACTTCAGGTGAATCGCTTCGCAAACATAAAGGTCTGTTTTGTCACAACTCGAGGTCCTGGCTCGATACTATGGTCGCCCTTATATCTTGCGCAGGCAATTGTACGTGTAATGCTGCTTCGGCTGTTCGGACGAGCCGATGTTGTTCATATAAATCTGTCGGCGTTCGGTAGCACGTATCGCAAGCTCATCTTGGCCCGCATCTCAAGAATTTGCCGATTGCCATATGTGCTCCATCTACATAGCGATCAGTTTGACCAGTTTTGGGACTCTCGGGGCAGTATTCTGAAGAAAGAAGTGGATCTGATGTTTCTCAGGAGCCAAAAGATTATTGTGCTTGGCAATTACTGGAAGCAGGTCGTTTCTGACAGAGTGCCGGACTGCTCTGCAAAGATTGTCATTGTTCCAAATGCGACACGAACAGCTGACTTCAAAGATCAAGACATCATGAAGCAGGCAGCCAACATTCTGTTTTTGGGACGACTTGGGCCCAGAAAAGGTGTGCCAGAACTTGTGAGGGCGTTGGCGAGGCTGGGTGCAAAGTCCGGCTGGAGGGCCACGCTCGCAGGTGACGGGGCGGTGAGCGATACGAGAGCCGCAGTTGAGCGAGCGGGACTTGGCGATCGTATATCGGTGCCAGGTTGGGTCGGTGCGGCGCAGGTTGAGGCACTTTTGTGCGCGGCCAATATTGTGGTGCTCCCATCCTTTAGCGAAAATCTTCCGATGTCGGTGATTGAGGCCTTGGCTCACGGCGTGGCCGTCGTTTGTACCCCAGTAGGGGCACTTCCAGATCTCATTGAACACGAGAGGACTGGACTTATCGTCGAGCCCGGTGATGTCGAGGGACTTGCTTCTGCATTGGGGCGCCTCATTGACGATCCCGAATTGAGACAGCGCTTGGGAGAAAACGGGAGGACTCTACATAGAACTCGGTTGGCCATCGAAAGTTGCGCTGAACGCCTCGTTGCGCTTTGGACTGAATCAGTCCACCCGGGAGAGCGCTGACATGCGTATATTGCACCTTACTGAGTCTCTGCGCCGGGCAGGAAAAGAACGACAAATCGTCGAACTGTTGAGGGGGCTTTCCCTTCACCGTGACATAGAGACATTCGTCGCGGTTACGGACGAGGACGAGGTTCGTTACGAAATTGACCGTGAAAACGCGCAAATTATTCAGCTCGTTCGGAGAGGCAAGAGAGATTTGCGGCTTTTCAAGAGTTTGTACGACCTGGTCTCCAATTTGAAGATAGATATCGTTCATTCCTGGAGCCCGATGTGTTCCGTCTATGCCGCTCCGGTTGCGAAACTGTGCGGTGTAGCCTTCGTCAATGGCTTTGTGCGAGACGCGCCGCCGCATGTGACGCGGTGGAATAAAAACTATTTGATGGGCAAGCTGACTATCCCATTTTCAGACGTCGTCGTCGCCAATTCGCGCGCGGGCCTAGCTGCCTACCTTGTTCCCGAGCGAAAAGGTCTATCGATCTACAATGGATTTAATCCTGCGAGAATCCTTGACTTGACGGACGAGGCAGAACTGCGCAGCAAGTTGGGCATCACGACCCCCCACATTGTCGGGATGGTTGCCAACTTCACGCCGAGAAAAGATTACGCAACCTTTGTCGAAATGGCATGCCGTATTTGCCATCTTAGGGATGATGTTACTTTTATCGCTGTCGGCGACGGCGAAACGCTGCGGCAGGTGCGCGATAGCGTTCGGCCAGAACATTCGCTGCGCATACAGTTTCTGGGGCAGCGGAGAGATATAGAAAGTGTCGCTAATCTCTTCACTGTGGGAGTTCTCGCTAGCAACAGTCGTCTACACGGGGAGGGTATTTCCAACGCAATAACCGAATGCATGGCGTTGGGTAAGCCAATTGTAGCAACAAACGATGGGGGCACTCCTGAATTGGTCCTGGAAGGGCAGACGGGATTTCTTGTGCCAAGCCACGACGCTGCAGCGTTGACGGATCGTGTGCTCAAACTCCTCAATAATGCTGAGCTTGCCCATGATTTCGGTATAAAGGGGCGTCGGCGTATTGAAACAGCGTTCTCGCTCGATACGATGACTAATGCGTATCTCTGCCTTTATCGCGGGTTGGCGGATAAGAGGGCACGCGCGCCACGTGACCCGAGCCCCGCAAAGGTGATGAGGTAAAGTGTAGCAACGTCAAGTGCCGCGAAACACGTCAGCGATATGATTGCCGCGAAAGCTCCAGGTTTGCGGCAGTTGGGACGCGCCTGGTCGTCGGGCGTCCCTAGTCGCAACGCACTGCGTGCCCTCAGCCACGCCTTGGCAGCGGATGGTTTGCGCTACCAACGGCGACTTTCGGCCGATCTGATGGGTCAATAGCTCCACTTCGGAGGTACCACATTTGGAAGCGCGGGCCTTCCAACATCCACTTCTGCGCCGCCGACTTCGTGAGTGCTGTCGGCTAGATTGCCAATCGAACCCGAGACGGAACATCTCAAGCAGTCGCGTCCTCAAAGTGCAGGAAGTCCAGTTTCGCAACTTCGCTCCGGCCACCAGGAAGGATGAAAGGAATTGAGCCTCAAGAAGGAAGCCTTTTATCTACTGCGCCGGGCGACCTCCATATCGATGCGTCAGTATCTCAAGTCGCGCCTATGGCGGCTACGCTTAAAATGCGCTCCCCTGATCCAAGCGTGGAACGGGACCTTCTCGACCGCGGAGCTTGAGTACGAGATTCGCCGGCATTTGCCCGATGATTTCGACATTCTTATGGTGCATTGCTCTTACAATAACCTGACCCCAATGTATCGCGACGATCCCGGCAAACTGCTCAAGACCTTCCTGCGCATCACAGGGCCCGATCGAACGTTGGCCATGCCAGCATTCTTTTTCGGAACTGCAGAGAAGTACTATCTCGATTATTATCGTGCCAATCCGCAGTTCAGCGTGCGGCGCACGCCGTCCCAGATGGGAATTGTGAGCGAGCTATTTCGTCACTTAAAGGTCGTCTTGCGTAGCCTCCACCCGACCCACAGCGTCTGCGCGTTGGGACCTCTTGCCGAAGAACTGACCCGCAGCCATCACCTGAGTTCCGCAGAGTGTGGGCCACTGTCACCGTTCGGGGTGATGGCGCGATACAAGACAGTGATTCTTGGCGTCGGCACCGAGTATTATCGTAGCCTCACGCAGGTTCACGCCATCGAGGATCACATGGGGCCCGACTTCCCTATCCCGCGGGAGTGCGAGGAGCCCATCCGCGTTACCCTGATCGACGGTGTCGGCCAGCATATTCCGTACGTGATGTCGGCGCCTCTCTCGCACAAGTTCGTGCTCAGGATTGAGCGACTGTCCGCATTCCTTCGCCCGGGCGTGCTAACGGTGTGGAAGTACAGGGGCGTTCCGCTCTACTGCGTTGAGGCCTCGGAGATTAACCGCGCACTCGGAGCCGCCGCCGCGTCCGGTAAAACGCTATATATCGCGGCCTAGGCGGCCTTGCGACAAAACGCGCCGTATCTGTATTGCGAGCAAGGACAACCGATAGTGATGCTGACTCATTTTGCCGCCGAGAGCGTTCGCGACTTCTTCCGCATTAAGTTCCCCGGTCAAACGTCAGAACGGCTGACGGATGATCGACGTCACCTTGAGGCGGCGGTCGCCTTCATCACGCGATCCATAGAGCAGGGGAAAGGGTGCGCGTCATCGAAGGGGTATAAGGTTGGCAAAGGGTGGCTGCCTCCGTATCGAGAGACCACCGGGTACATTATACCGACGCTCCTCGATTTGGCTGATTACCTCAAACGACCTGATTTGGCCCTGACCGCGGAGCGCCTGGGCAAATGGCTCTCAGAACTGCAAGAACCGAGTGGCGGCTTTGTCGAGCGCGATCTCTGGCCAGACTCCAAGCCGGTCGTCTTCAACACCGGCCAAATCCTTCACGGATTCAACGCGCTGATTTTACGTCGTGGACGGCAAGATCTCATCCCCTACGCACGCCGGGCGGGTGACTTCATCGTCTCATCTGCTGACGAAACGGGATCCTTCGTGCGCAACGAGCACTGCGACATGGTGCACTCGTACAACGTCAGAAGCGCCTGGGCGCTGCTGACGTTAGGTAGGCTGCTCGGAGAAACGAAGTATGAAAATGTTGCGCTCGCCAATGCCGACTGGACGGTAGCGCAACAGGTCGACAACGGGTTCTTCCTCAACAACGTCTTCCAGCCAGGTTGGAACGCCAGCACACATGGCATCGCTTACGTGCTGCAAGGGCTAATCGAAATCCACTGCATTTCGGGGCGCGCGTCCTACCTCTCTGCCGTTCGCCGAGCAGCCGAGCGCATAGTGTCGGTCTATGACACCAAGCATTGCATGGCTTCCGAGATCGGCGAAAACTGGGAGTTTCTCGCGGGGCATTTGTGCCTCACGGGGTGCGCGCAATTGGCGATCGTGTTCTTCAGGCTTTATGGCCTGGAAGGTGACAAGCGATTTCTCAACGTAGGACTCAATCTGCTCGACGACGTTGCTGCGACGCAGAATGTGATGTCGCCGGCGAAACCCTACTATGGCGGAATCAAAGGCTCCTTCCCCATCTACGGCCGCTATGCCCCTCTGCAATATCCGAACTGGGCAACCAAATTCTTTATTGATGCATTACTCGCGAAGCAAAGAGCGCTAGATGGTCCCACTGGTCGGCAGCCCCAACTGTCAGCTAGTTAGCTCGCTGGAAACAGCACCCGATCGCATGCACTGATCCTTCAGATGTTGGCGGTCCGATTACACAAGTTACGGCCGCACTCGCAGCTCGGATCGAAGACGCCGTCTGCACCGTTTGTCCGGCGGTGCCAGTCGACGCGGCTCTGCTCGGCCAAAGTGAGGATGGCGGTGCCAGGCATTACATGGCGCCGTTGCATTCTCCGCCGGGAGGAAAGGGCCGCTCGTTTAGAGCCGCATAACGGCGCGATCGATCGTTCCTTGCCAGCTTCTCAAGACATTCATCGATGCTGACGATTGACCATCTCTCCCGCCGGAGCCAATTGAGCGCATATTCGTTGGTTCAAAATCATGGGACGGCGTTGATCATTTGGTCGAACGAAAGCAGCGGGGAGTCAAACTTCTTCGACGAGTAAACTTTGTGACCAGAAAGGATAATCAACACGTCCGCCCAACCGTCCACTTTTTCGATGGGGAAGAGTTCGAAATCCCAATCTTTCACCAGGGGATCGTGACAGCGGATTTCGTATTGTTTTGAAAGAATCTTTGCAATTTCCAAAACCGGCGTCTCGCGAGCATCGTCGACGTCTGGCTTGTAACTCACTCCCAAAATGCCGATTTTCTTAACAGACGGGTCGATCTTGTCTTGAATTCGCGCGACAGTATGCTTCGGCATCTCGTCGTTCAGTTCTCGGGCGGCTCTAATAACATTCAGGTCATTGACGTCTTCGGTTAGAAACCAAGGATCGATGGCGATACAGTGACCGCCGACGCCGATTCCTGGCTGCAAAATACCGACGCGCGGATGTTTGTTTGCAAGCTTAATCGCAGTCGAAACGTTGAATCTGAACTTGTCGGCAATCAGGGAAAACTCATTCGCCAAAGCGATATTGACGTCGCGGAAAGTGTTTTCCATGAGCTTTACGCACTCAGCGGTCACCAGATTCGTCCGATGAATCGTCCCCTTTGTGAAGGTCGAATAGAGGCGCGCCGCTCTTTCCGCCGCTTCCGGCGATTTGGCGCCGATGATTCGATCGTTGTGAACGATTTCATGCAAAGTATTACCGGGAATGGCGCGCTCGGGGCAGTGCGCGACGTCGACCTTGAGATGTTTCGATCGGAGGATCGGAAGTACGATGTCTTCACATGTTTTGGGTTTGATCGTTGATTCGATGATGAGCAGATTACCGTCTTTCATGACAGGAAGGAGACTGTTCACGGCCGAAAGAACGAAGGACAAATCGCATTTCTTGTTGTCGTGTGGAGTCGGCACGGCCACAACGAAAACGTCCGCCGCCACTGGTCGCGTCTGAGCTCTGAAGTTTTCCGTCTTCAAAGCCGTCGTCAATAATTCCGGAATACCCTTTTCATCGAACGGGCAGTGACCTCGGTTGATCTCATTCACTTTCTTTTCGCTGAGATCAAAGCCGGTGACCTTCACGCCCGAGTTCGCCAGAAGGAGCGAAGTCGGAAGTCCCATGTAACCAAGGCCTGCAACGCAAACGGTATCCTGCGTTTGCGGAGCCAGCCGCGAATGTTGACCCATGACGATGTCGAGTATTCTCTCGGCGGTACGGCCATCTCCAAAAGGATTCGTCCAAGGTGTAATCGGACGATTGAGGGCGGCGACCATCGCCTCGGCGTTTCGGTGTACCAAAACGTTCGCGCCGACGTCGACGGTTTCAGGCCGTTCCGTGCGATCGCGAATGGTCACGCAAGGTACGCCGAGGATACAGGCTTCCTCCTGCACGCCGCCGGAATCCGTAATGACGGCCGTGCAGTTCGAAAGCAGGTTCAAGAAATCCGAATATCCGACGGGCTCGGTCCAGGCTAGGTTGGTCGGTAAATCAACCTTGTTTTCCTTGAGGACTTTCTGGGTTCGATAGTGTATCGGCCAGCACACTTTACCGGGGATTTTCGTGATCAGTTGGACGATTTCCTTCAAGGCGTCCGGATCATCGACGTTTGCGGCCCGGTGGGACGTAAGAAGGTAATAGCCACTCTTCTGCAATTTTAGTTCAGAGAGAATCCGACTGTTCTTCTCCGCCTCAACCCGATGAGAAAGTAAGGCGTCGACGATCGTGTTGCCGACCTGGAAGATCTTCGAGTCTGGCAGCCCTTCGTGTTTGAGGTGACCGACCTGCAAATCGGTGACGGCAAACAAGTAGTCCGAAATATGATCGGTGATGATTCGGTTGCTTTCCTCAGGCATCGTTTGGTCGAACGAGCGTAATCCGGCTTCGATGTGCCCGACCTTGATGTGAAGTTTGTGCGCCGCGAGTGCGCCGGCCACCACGGTGTTCGTATCTCCCTGAACGAGGAGCACATCGGGCTGTTCCGACATTAAGACCGGCTCAAGCTCAATCAGAATGCGACCAGTTTGGTTCGCGTGACCTCCGGAGCCGATATTCAAATTGTATTTTGGCGAGGGAAGAGCGAGCTCCGAGAAGAAGATCCCGTCGAGTTTCTCCGAGTAATGTTGCTTCGAGTGGATAATGAAGTAGTCGAGCTTTCGCTTCCGGCATTCGCGAATGACCGGTGCCATTTTGATGATTTCTGGACGGGTTCCCACGAGAATTGCGATTTTCATATATCTTCCTTGAGCGGCTGGAGCACGACCAGGGTCGTCGGCGCATCAACGGCTATGGATGTGATCAGCTCGATGTCTCTCGAAAAACGCTAGCCTGCCGCTCCAAGCGCTGTCGTTGGCGTTACGCGCATCTACGCGCGCACCAGCATAGTCTGTGATCCGGTCCGCGGCGCGGCCCTTTGGGATTACCAATTTGGATGACAGGAGGAGGCTCAGCGTTCGTGCACGCCATCATGCGATAGCTTCCGGTCCTAATAGGACGGCCTTGGAGTATTCCGAGTAAGCGCAAGCAGAAGGATTATTGTCAGCGCCAGAGTGGCTATCCCAATTGCGAGGCTCCCGGCATGAACCTGTTCCGGGATTCGACGCTGCAGAAGGCAAGCGCGATCGCTTATTGATCCGGCGTGACAGCAGCGTTTGACGAAGGGTTTGGGCGGACCAGAAAACGATATCCGAAATCAGCCCCGTGTGCGCGAGCCCTGTCGTCCAAAACTCACGCCCGCGCGGACCCTTTTGGATTACCCCTATCGCCTTTCACCCTTCCTTGTGGACGGGCGCGCGCCCGTTGCCGGCGCAGTCACGATCGTCTCGGCAAAGTCGCGGCCCTCTCGACCGGCGGTGCCACGGCGGCGATCGCGGTGGCGGAGCTGGGGCACGATACCGGGAAAGGTCATCAGTCTGCGCGATACTTCGTCCTCGCCAGCACGCCGCGCGATCTCCTTGTCAGATCGGCACACCTGCAGCCACAAGACATTGGTCCATGACCGTTGCTTTCTTGAGCGATCATGTCAGCGGTGGCACAGGCAACGGGCTGAAGATGCGCGACGCAAACGGCTGTGTGCCCGAGATATCGAACTCAAGGTTGGCGTACCAGACGGCGGTCGGCCCAGCGCCGGTCACACCCTGGTAAAGACCGGTGATATTCCACCAGAACGGTGCACCTGTGGAAGCGCCAAATTGAATGCCCGTCGCATTCAGAACCTGCACGCCATCGAACCAAGCCTGACAGAACCCGTTCGGACTATTGTCGAGTCTGTAGGTTGTCCTGACATGATGCCATACTCCTTTCGCGCATGCAGCACTGGTTACGACTGGATAGATGTTGTAGTGAATCCCGTTGACAAAGTACCACACGAGGAAATTCCCGGTGGCGGGATCAATCGCATGAGTCGGTCCGCAGTTCACGCCTCTTGTCTGGTCGTGCAGGTTGGCTAGATCACAGAAGCCGGTATCAAAAACTGTCCCGTTCTCGATAAAGAACGAGAACGCAAAGTCGCAGGTCGTCTGCCATGGGATCGCAACAAGATTCGCCGTATTTATTTGCACCCGCGTGATGGTGGTGCGATCGAATGACGGGCGATCCCCGGCGTGGGCCTCCAGTCTGATGATGGAATTATAGTTGGGATCGTTAACCTTGATCATGGCGTAGGGATAAGCGCCGGCTCGTCCCTGAAAGCTGCCAGCAGGAGCGGGGAGTGAGGGCGAAATCGGATAATCAGTCCCTGAAAAAGTGGCACAGTGCTTGTAGGGGGCGACGTTGGTCGGGCCAGTATTCAACCCCGGGGTACCCGCCATCGGTCGCACACCGATCGCCGTCAGGAAAGTATAGAGTGCCTTGCTCAGCGCCAGCTGTTGCGGAGCGGTCAGCTTCGAACCGTAATGCACAAAGGCGACCTGCCGCGTCGTAAATGAGCCGCTTGCGCTCCTGAATAACTGCACGGCCCCGCTATCCGCGCTGTGCGTCTGAGTGCTCGTGCCAAGCGATGAACCATCGACAAAGGCCTGCAACTGCGCCGTGGTATCATTCTGTTGAATGACCCAATGACCTACGGTCGAACCCCATAGGCTGGAGAATGATGCCGCTGTCGAAGTGTTGAGTGCAGCGGACAGGTTGGCAATCGCGGCGCCTGCACTGTTCGCTTGCAGCGCCATATAATGCTTTCCGCCAGTCGTCTGAAATGGCGAGATATTGTCGGTCGTACATTCGTTCAGCGTAAAGAATCCATACTCGGCGTCACCATCCTGCGCCTTGCTTGAGTTGACGTCGAACGTCGTGGAAAAATAGCCGGTCGAACCGTCGCTGGCCACGCAGGCATTGGCGCTGTAGGTCAGTTTGCCGTTGGCGGTCAGGCGTCCGCTCGTCATGTTGACCCAGTTGTAGGTGCAGGCGGTCGAGCTGGGCGCGGCCAAACAATAGAAGAGGTCCAGTGTCTGCCAGACCCCGGCAGTCTTCAGCGAGGAAATCAGGGTATCCGCGGCCGTCAGCCACGACGCGCTCGGGACCGGCGTCATGGTTGCCAGCGCATTGGTCTCATCATTGATGGGGGGCATCGACAGACCAGCGGTCGGAAGGGCGCTCGACGTTGTCGTGGCCAACAATCCGGTAAGAAGATCACGCCGTCGCATGTACCGCCCCCTCAAGGATCAAGCCTGTGTAACACGAAGGTAACCTAGCACTTTCTCAGCGCGAGCAGTAGAGTGACGGACCGCCCTTCCGGCTATTGGCGAAGGTGACGAGATGGGTGCCGCTCGCTGAGCGGCGGTGATCAGGCTGAGAGCGCGCATTGCATCGCCAGAAATGCTCCCGGATGCTGGGCTGCCGCCTGACGTAGATCGCTCCCCAATGCATGACAAGGGAGCGACGCGCAAGGAAGTCTGTTCTGGCCCGGCGCTACATGTCGAACCGCGTCGAAAAGGGCCGCATTTCTGGACGAGTTCGTAGCGATCGCGGGCTTCGGAAGCATCCAGCCCATTTTGATGTGCCAGTTATCTACGACACCCCGTCTCACGATTTAGGTAATCCTGATTGGTAAGCCCGCACCAGGGGTTTTGCTATTAATGTAGCGTTACGGTCAATTTTCGTCCCTCGGTATCTCGTGCCGACTTGTTGGAGGGAGAATTGATAGCGCGCGCTTTCTGCTGGCGCTTATCAAGCATGGCCTTGGTGGCTTTGCGGATGGATCGGCAGCTCGCGCGGCGTTGTACCAGTGCTGGAGTGAGATTGTGTCCAACGAGGTCCTTGTCGCATCGGGAGGGCGCAGAATTCAACTGCGCCGGCTCCAATCCGTCTTCGATGGATTGGATGTCGCCCACGTAACTGTTCGTTCGGCGTGGACGCCTGGACACGAATCATGACGCACGGCCGAAAAATAGCGGTGATTGGGCTCGGTTACGTGGGGTTGCCCGTGGCTGTGTCGTTCGCGCGTTCCGGAGTTCCGGTTGTTGGATTCGACGTGGATCGGCGACGTGTCGCAGAACTCAGAGAGGGAATGGACCGGACCCGTGAGGTTGATAGCAGTGCTTTGAGCCAGGAAACGCTACGTTTTACCGCGGACCCGGCCGGAATGGTGAAGGCCGATTTCTTCATCGTCACAGTGCCAACTCCGATCGACGAGGCTCGGAATCCGGACTTGCGCGCGATGATAGCGGCGTCGCGATCGGTCGCCGGGGTGCTCAAGAGGGGCGATATCGTCGTTTATGAATCAACCGTGTATCCGGGCGCCGTGGAGGACGACTGCGTGCCGGTTCTTGAGCAAAACTCTCACCTGAAGGCTGGAGTAGATTTTACCGTCGCCTATTCGCCCGAGCGGATCAATCCCGGCGACAAGCAGCACCGCTTCGAAACGATTACCAAGGTGGTCTCGGCACAAGATGCCAGAACGCTTGAGATCGTGGCGGATGTCTATGGATCTGTGGTCAGCGCCGGCATTCACCGTGCTCCCTCGATCCGCGTAGCAGAAGCTGCAAAAGTCATCGAGAATACACAGCGCGATCTGAATATCGCCTTCATGAACGAGCTGTCGTTGATCTTCCACGCGCTTAATATCGATACTGACGACGTCCTCGCTGCGGCGCGGACCAAATGGAATTTCATGCCGTTCCAGCCGGGACTTGTCGGCGGCCACTGTATCGGTGTCGATCCCTATTACCTAACCTATCGCGCCGAAAAGGCCGGCTATCATCCCGAGGTCATTCTTGCCGGGCGGCGCATCAACGATGGCATGGGTCAGCGCGTGGCGCGCGAATGTGTTCGTGGGCTATTACGCCGCAAGGCCCAGAATGGGATCGTGACCATCCTCGGGCTGACCTTCAAGGAAGACGTTCCTGACACGCGCAACTCCCGCGTCGTCGACATCGTTCGCGAGCTTCAGTCTTTCGGGCTCACGGTGCAGATCCATGATCCGCTGGCGAACGCTGCCGATGCCCGCCATGAGTATGGCGTGACATTGACCGAACTGCACGCGCTGAAACCGGCAGACGCCCTTGTTTTCGCCGTCGCCCATCAGTCCTATGTCGACGGTGGTTGGCCGTTCGTTCAGGGCCTGCTGCGCGACGGCTCGGGCCTCGTGCTCGACGTCAAGGCAAAGCTCGATCGTGCCGCAAAGCCCGCCGTTATCGACCTGTGGCGGCTCTGACCCGGAGATAAGATGCACAACGACAAAGTACTGGTGACCGGGGCTGCGGGCTTCATTGGCTTTCATGTTGCTCGACAGCTCTTGGCTGATGGTCGCGAGGTGGTCGGTGTTGACAGTGTCAATGCCTACTACGATCCCAAGCTGAAGGAAGCGCGGATCGAGCTTCTCAAGCGCCATCCGAAGTTCAGTTTCGTGAAGCATGATCTGGCCGATCGTGCGGCATCATCAGCACTTTTCGAACAGCATCGATTCCCAATCGTGATTCATCTCGCTGCTCAAGCCGGCGTCCGCTATTCACTGCAGAATCCGCACGCCTACGTCGATGCGAATCTCGATGGGTTCATCAACGTGCTGGAGGGCTGTCGTCACAATAGGTGCCGGCATCTCGTTTTCGCGTCCTCATCGTCAGTGTACGGCGCGAATACGAAGCTACCCTTTTCGGTACGGGACAATGTCGACCATCCGATTAGTCTCTATGCCGCCTCGAAGAAAGCCAACGAGCTGATGGCGCATGCCTACAGCCATCTCTATCGTATTCCAGCGACCGGCCTGCGGTTCTTCACTGTCTATGGTCCCTGGGGGCGCCCGGACATGGCAATGTTCATTTTTGCCAAGGCAATCCTTGCCGGCGAACCGATCAAGTTGTTTAATCATGGAAAAATGCGGCGCGACTTCACCTACGTCGATGACGTGAGCCAGGCCGTCATACGCCTGATTGACCGTCCGCCCCAGGGCGGGCCGGCCGCGCCTGCGGATCCCGCAAGCAGCAGCGCCCCCTGGAAAATCTACAACGTCGGCAACAACCGTCCCGAAGATCTGATGCATGTGGTCTCGCTGCTGGAGAAGGAGTTCGGCAGGGCGGCGATCAAGGAGATGCTTTCGATGCAGCCGGGGGATGTCGAAGCAACCTACGCGGATACTGCCGAGCTCGAACGCGACATCGGCTTTCGCCCGTCGACGTCAATCGACGAGGGTGTTGCACGGTTCGCGAAATGGTATCGTCAGTATCACAGGCTCTAACGTAGCGCGCGGTGAGCAAAAATCGTTCCACTGATCATGTCGGGCGCCGGCACGCGATTGTGGCTGTCTCGCCTTCATCGCGGCGGCCGGCAGGGAGCGGCTGTGGCGCAGGGCGTATCGTGACCTTTGGCGTAAAGCAGCGTGCCGCGAGATGTGTGGTCAGCGACGCGTCGCGATGAGCTGGACATCGAGGATATGGCGTAGGATCGGCAGGTTCGAAGCGCGCCATCCAAGGCTCCGCGGCAACCACCCGACGACGGTTTCGAGCGCGGTCACGACGCCGAGCGGCAGCCTCGTTTGGAACTCGCGGATGCGCACGAAAGCCTGCACGCGCGCGAAGCCCACTGAGCGCAATAGGCTCGCTAGTTCGCGGTTCGTGTACTCGCGCAGGTGAAAACCGCGCGCCACTTCATCGATGCCGCGCGAGACGTCGTGCGGACCGCTCATACGGTTCGGCGTGATACAGAAGTATTTGCCGCCGGGCTCCAGCGCGGCGAACACGTTCGCGAGCTGGTCGCGCGCGTCATCCGGATGGAGGTGCTCCATCAGCTGGTTCGAGAAGATCAACGTCGCCTTTAACGGAATGCTGACGCCGTCGGAGAGCACGACTTCGAGATTCGGCGCGTTTGCGCCGTGCGTCACCGTCGCGGAGACGTCGATCGCGTAGGCCTTCCGCACGTGCGGCGCAACGAGCATCGTGAGCGCGCAGTCGCCAGCTCCGATCTCCGCATATACTGTGTCGGGATTGAGGAATGGGCGGAGCGTCGCGAGCAGCCCCTGCAACTCGGCCCGATTCACAGACTCCTGGCTCTTAAACACAAGTTGCGGGTGGTACGGCACCTCGCGAAGCAACTCTTCGTACACCGCGCGGTAAACATGCTTTCGCTCAGCTCGGGAGGAATTACGCAACCGCTCTGCGAGCCCAACTTCTACCTTGTAGTGGTGTGCCCGCATCGGATCCATCTGAGAGACCATCATCATGGCATTCCTATTTTCGCTTGTTTCTTGCCACTAACGCTATCGGCGTATTTTCGATCTTTCCATTATTCCGTGTTTTTGGATCGTCCGTGATGCCATCCAGATGGCGCAGCCGCGCCAAGTTGATCATCATGGCAATGATCGGAAAAGCATACATGTTTTGAATTGTTGGTAGGATGTCGCTCTGAGTCGCCATGCTAATTCCACAACCAAATAGACAGACGAACAGGGCCCAATATAGGTCACTATTCAACCATCGCCCAACTCGCCAAGCGGTAGCTGCTCCAAGGAGGAGGAAAATTAGAAGCGCGCCGGTTAGAATCACCCCGCAGTCAAGAAAGAAGTTGATGATTGCGTTGTGCGCTTGGTTGGCCTGATACAGGGTTCCTGTGTCCCACAGTTGGCTCGTCCCGATTCCGTAGCGACCGGCGCCAAACAGGAGCAGGCCGATATTGCTGGTCCATTCATTCAGCAGCGGCGCCCAAACGTAATCAACGCGGCCCGTCAGCAAGCCATCGGCCGAGACGCCGGAGTCGCTATCAAGCCCGACCGAAAGAAGTGCTTGAACGGTTGGTCCGATCCACACGAGCGATGTGACGCCAGCCGCCGCGGCGCCAACCAATAAAATGGCAAACCTGCGCCGCAGGATCAGAAACAGGCACAACGAAGCTGCTACGGTGACAAGCGCGCCGCGAGACTCGAGGAGAAGAACCGCAAGGAGCGATAGACACAGGGGGGCGATCCAGAGAGCATTGCGCATAAGAGCTCGATAGAGCAACAAGGGCGCAGCGCAAATGTATATCGTTCCGATCGTATTGTAGTGGACCCCAAAATAGGTTTCGCAGAATTCGGTCATCTTGTCCCGGCTAGCCGGAACCAGCTCGGACACACCGCTAACGGATGGATTCGTCAGGACGAGCGTGACGAAAACGATTGATAGCAAGAACATCGAAAAGCAGATCACCGTCGTGATCTTTTCGAGCTCCTGAAAGGACCGCATACGCTTGAGGACAAACAGGAAGGATAGAGTATAAAAGATCGGCACAATGCAGTTCGATAGTACAAAGTCGAAATAGGAATCCGGAAATGAATCAGGGAAGCGACTATGCAGAAGGGGAGCGTTTGGAACTGAACGAATGAGGGCGATGGTAAGAATTACGAAGTACAGGAGAAATATTCTGATGGATGTTCGTTCGATCTTGTCGGTCGCGTGTAGCGGCGCAGTGTCGAAAACCAGATAAGCCAGGACTATGGCTGATAACAAGTTGAAGGGTTTGAGCCCTTGGACGCCGAACAAATTGTCTGTTAGAAATGGTACGCGCTGGAATGGCCATATGAAAACGAATGACAGAAAGAAAAAGGTGCCAGCTTGCGCGATTGAACCTGGCAGCGCGGGATGATAAGGCGCTCGGGCGCTATTGCTCAGAGATGTACTCATCTCGACCTATCGGAATTGTGCCCTACTCTAACCGTCCACTAGCAGCAGCAGTCTTGGGCGCGGGTGGCGGATACAGTCCTCGTAGCCGATGGGGGCGCGCCCCGGAGCGCAGAACGCCATGATAGTTTCACTTGAGCGGGACCAGTTCAACGTCGTTGCCCTGGGTATTTCGACTTATCTAAGAGGGGCTTCAAAGCCGCAATTAACTCGCGAGCTTTTGCCGTCGGCGAGTGATTGGCCTTAACATAGATCTGACATCGCATCGCGACGGCGTTGTATTCGTCTGCGGTCATGTCCCAGATTGCGCTCACGGATTTGGAAAGCGCCAACTCGTTTTCAGCCGATGCGCCAAGAGCATGGCGCAGAACGATCAGATCTGGGTCGACAGATCGCCGGGCGACAACAGGGGTGCCGGTAGCCAAAGCCTCCAGGAACGTGTTCGAAAAGCCCTCGACATCCGATGTGCTGAGAAGCATCGTCGCTTCTGCCAGAAAGTTTTGAACGTCTGCCCGCCGGACACAGCCAACCAGTTCCACGTTTGGCAGATGGCGCAGGCTATTCACGGCGTTTAGCGTCGATTGATCAGTATCTCTCTCCGGCATCCCTGCCACGCGGAATTTGACCTCTGGATGGTCCTGGGCGATTCGAAGCAGCAATGGCAGGTTCTTTCCATGACGGAAGACACCAAGCCAGGCGACATATCTGCGTTCCGTGCGCGGCAGAGGAGTGGCCGCGTCCTCCGCTACGGCAATTGCATTATGAATAACGTGAATGGGTTTGCCCGGAAAAAGCTCTGCCAATTTTTCGCGTTGATAGTCATTTTGACAGAGGAACGCGGCTGTTCGATGCCGAGCCCAAGAATAGGATAACCATTCATAGTGTCGAAGCCCGGTTTTGTATCGTTCATCGACGTCTCCGTCGCTGACAACGCGGTGAACGAACGGAACCCTTAGTTGGTCCGCGACGAAAGCCATGATGGCGGTGCCCGCCCCACGTGCGCCCTGGATGATGATATCGGGACGATACGCGCGGGCGGCTGCCAACACCTTGGGAATGTATGAGTAGAACCACTTCGCAACCCGCACTCCACGGGCGGGATCATAGGTTTCGATAAGTTTGATTTGCTGGCCCGAACCTACATGGGCCAAAGCACCTTTCCAGGTGAGGAGAGCGGCTTCGTGACCGGCGCTTTCAAGCGCGCGAAGCCATAGTGAAAGTTGGACTGCCCAGCCACCGATCGGATAGTCATCATCTTTCAATAGATAAGGAATGGAGAAATCTATCGAGAGAATTCGCACCTGACACCCCGAGGTTGATGGGACCGCAAGATGAATAGCAGTTCGGCGACTTTCGAGTAGATGTGCCCGTATGTCCTAGGATGTGCATTTGAGATTGTCAGGATACGCATCGGCGGTTCTCCACCAAAGGCACAGTGGCTCGACCAGACGTCGTCGTCTGGCCCGTGGTGACTCAGGCTTTGCGTCCTTGCGGATGTGCGCCTTTCCACGTCTTGCAGACTGCAACCACTACGCTCCCGAATACCAGAAATTACGAACATCCTTGGAAAGAGCTCCCTGTTGAGAGACGTCTACGCATGGGCGGCCAAGCTCACACGCTGGCAGCATAGTCTCTTGAACCGCTCCGCGGCTTGACCCTTTGGGATTACCTATTCTCGATCACGGGAGGGGACGAGACCAGCCGGTCGGGAAATGGTATAGACGCCCATAGCGTGATTTCATGCCCCAAATGCCACCGTGATTTCGTGCGCCACGAGCTGGCCTCTCATTTGAGGATAGATATTGTTCACTCTTGGAGCTCATCGTGCTCGCCGCGCTAGGCTCGTTTTGGAGGGCAGGGGATGCTCAAACACGGCATTTGCACGCTCGAAGAACTAGATCGCTCCGGACTAGGACGCGTGGCGCAGACGCGACGCTTTTTTCACCGGCTTTGCGACATTGCGCTTTACGAAGCATTGGCGCGCCGTGGCCGCTCGGGTGATGAGGCTCTGCAGGCGGCAGTGCTGAATTTGTTTCCTATTACCAATGGCGCTTACAAGCGCACGAGCCGCCAGCGTTTTGGGGCATTCGACCGCGAGGTGCTAAGCATATTGGAGCGGCGTTTCCCCTCAGATGCACGGCTCAGCGTCCACGATGTTGCCGTGTCCGATGGGCGGACGGCCTGTGATTTCTATCGGGTCCTGTCGGCGCATTTCGGCGGGCTTGATTTCCTGGCGAGCGATCTCTGCCTGCGTGTCACCAGACTATCGTTTCCGGAGGCGCGGCTAAGTGTCGTGGTCGACGAGAACGACGTCCCACTGCAGCTAGTGCGGCCGCCATTTGTGCTGAATTTGGCACGTACAGAAAGTTGGCTTTATCCTGTCAATCACTTGTTGCGTTCGTTTTGGCGGGCTCGGGCCATGTCTGTGCTCGATGCGGCGCGCGCAGGTGATGAGGCCTTGGTTCGGGACCATATCCTGCTCCTGTGCAGCGAGGCGCGAAAATATCTCGATAGCTGCGCCAACTTTCAGATCAAGAACTATGATATTTTTTCGCCGCCGGTCGACCGCTATCACGTGGTGCGGGCCATGAATGTTCTCAATCCAAGCTACTTCTCTCCGGCTCAGTTGACTCATGCAATAGCCAATTTGCGGGACGCGTTGCATGAAGGCGGCGTGCTGGTGCTCGGCTCCAACGGCGAAGCGGGCTCGACGGTGCATGGCGGCGCTTACCAACGGCGCGATAATCAGCTGGTGGAGATATGGAGCTGTGGCTGCGGTCCACCCTTCGCTGCGATGCTCTCTCGCGATCGGCGACCTAGCGCTGATCAAAGCCACCTTGCGGATATTATTGTTCGGTAACGGCGTCTTCGCGAACAGACGCCCCCCGCTGCCGTTTCGGCAAGAACGACAAAGGTGTCATCGCCATATCTTCAATCCAAAAGCGATGCTAGGCGTCGTGTTTCGGTGTCCGCCACCGAAGCATCGCCCCACCGACGATGCCACGCCTGAAACATCAGAATATTCCAAATGAGGAAATCTCGCTCAGTATCTCCGTTCAAGAATTCGGCCCAGAGCGAGCGGATGGCCTCGACGTGAAAAATCTCACCAGCGCTCAGGCAAGCTTCGTCCATCAGGTCCTCGGCCCAATTCCGTAACGGACCGCGCAACCAATCTGCGAGCGGGATCCCGAACCCCATTTTCGGGCGCTCGACCAAATGATCAGGCACGTGGCGGGCAAGAACACGCCGGAGCAAGTGCTTGGGGCGCCGGGCACGCGCGTTGTGAAATGACGGCAGCTTCCAGACCCATTCAACCAAACGATGGTCGAGGAACGGAACACGCACCTCAAGAGCGACGGCCATGGAGGCTCGATCAACCTTAGTCAGGATGTCATCAGGTAGATACGTGCACATGTCCAGGTAGCGCATACGGTCCACTGGCTCTGGCAAGAGGATCTCGAGGTTCCGACCCCAGCAGGCGGTCCGCACCTCTTGTGATCCCTTTACAAGATTGTCTTGGTTCTGCGAGAGAACTTGATAGTAGACGGAATTGATCGATGACATCGAGAGGATTTGCGCCAACCGATGGGCTTTTTGGCCAACACGTGGCACGCGTCGAAAGTGTGGTACATAGCGGGCTATGCTGTTGTAAGTGCTAGGCGGCACAGCGCAAATGCTTGAAGACACGAGGCGGCGGAGCGCAAGCGGAATCTTCGCGCGCGGTCGCCAAAAGTTCGCCGTCGATTGATACCGTCCGTACCCGGAAAACAATTCGTCTCCACCATCTCCTGACAGAGCCACCGTGACATGTTTTCGCGTCAATGCGGAAACAATATGGGTCGGAATCTGGGAGGAGTCGGCGAATGGCTCGTCATACATCTCGGCCAATTTCGGCACCACATCGAGAGCGTCAGCCCCACTAACGGGAAATGTCGTATGGTCGGTCCCAAGATGTCGCGCGACAGCCTCAGCGTGTTTCGACTCATCGAATGTCGGGTTCTCAAAGCTGATGGTAAACGTTTTGACCGGTCTCAGAGAAGCGTTCTGCATCAACGCAGCGACGGTCGATGAGTCATAGCCGCCCGACAAAAAAGCGCCAAGCGGAACATCCGCTATCATGCGGCGCGATACTGCATCATGCAGCAACGCCTCGAGTTCATCGACCAGTCCCTCTTCGTCGGCTTGAAGCGGATTGCTTTGCCCCTGCGAAACAACACCGGCCAAGTCCCAGTACGCGCCCACTTCGGGGCCGCCGGCGCTCGCAATTTTGACGAACCCGGCGGGCGGCAGTTTGTAGACATCTTCATAGATCGTGAATGGACTCGGCACGTAACTATGCTGAAGAAAGGCGGCGATCGCTCCACGATTGAGACTTGGTTTCCAACCGGGATGAGCGCGCAGCGCCTTCAATTCTGATCCAAACAAAACTAGTCCATCGAAAATCGTCCAATAGAGCGGCTTTTCGCCCATTCGATCACGAGCCAGGAATAGTTGACGTTCTCCGGCGTCCCACGCTGCAATTGCGAACATCCCATTCAGGCGGGCGATGGTCGATTTGACTCCCCATTGGGCGAATCCTTCGACAATAACTTCTGTGTCTGAATTCCCACGAAACCGAACTCCGCATCGCTCCAGTTCGGCCCGCAGTTCTCGAAAATTATATATTTCACCGTTGAACGTAATGGCATATTGGCCGCTGGCCGAGACCATTGGTTGATGTCCCATTGGGGACAAATCGATAATTGCCAGGCGACGCTGCCCGAAGGCAATG
This sequence comes from Bradyrhizobium sp. B039, assembly GCF_038965675.1. NCBI lineage: Bacteria > Pseudomonadati > Pseudomonadota > Alphaproteobacteria > Hyphomicrobiales > Nitrobacteraceae > Bradyrhizobium > Bradyrhizobium sp. B039. The sequence continues at coordinate 6,585,123 of NZ_CP152416.1, read as the reverse complement.
CTGGCTTGCTCGCTTAACCAAACGCCGCTGTCGTCCGGTCCGCGGTGGCTCAGGGTTTGCGTCATTGCAGACGCCCGCCTTTTCAGATCTTGCAGGCGGCAACCATTACGCTCCCAGATACCGGAAATTCCGCACATGCTTGAAAAGAGCTCCCTAATGAGGACGTCAACGCATGGCATTCAAACTCAGACCCTAGCAGCATAGTATTTTGGATCGGTCCGCGGCTCGACCTTTCGGGTTACCCATTCTCGATCACAGGAGAAGCTCAGACCAACAGATCGCTGAATCATTTGCGGCAAACTGCTGAAGGGTGACTTGTGTCACCGCCTTTGCGAGTCCAAGCTACATCGCGGCCCTCACCGGCCCTCCCGGAGGGTTACGGGAAGTCGGCCTACCGAAGATGATCCGGGTCGGCTAGGCGACTGAGTCCGTGTGCTGCGTTAGTATTGTCATGCGCTCCTGAAGGCGCTTCTTCACTCGCGCCGCGAACGAGAGCTATCACGGTGTGATGGACCTTCGTGAGCACGAACCCAAGCAGCACAGTCGTCATAAAAGCCGAAGACTTCGCCACAAGCCGCAGAAAAACGGATGTGTCTAGCTCGGAGGAGACGATGTGAGTGACCAGCACACCGACCGCAACCACAAAGGCGATTTTCAAAGTCTGATCCAACGGTATCAATTTAGCGATGCTGGTTCCGAGCGCCTTGGCGACCTTGATCAACGCCCACCACTCCCAAACAACGAGACCGGCGATGGTTCCTGCTACCGCACCGGCGAGGCCGAATAACTGGACACCAAGGATGCTCAAGGCAACTGAGAGCAAAAGCGATATCGCGCCGATCGTCGCGGCCAGTCGGCCGAATCCAAACGCCCAAAGCAGCCAGCTGGCTCCGAATACAGTTACGATCTGTCCCAACGAATAAATCTGCATGAGCGGCACTGCCCCGATATACTCGCGTGTATAGATTAGTTCCACAAGGTCGTCCGCGGTCGCTATCACCAACCCGAAGGCTGGCAGCACCATGCATCCCAGCAGCAGATTCGCTCTCAATATCAGCTTGCGGGCGCCGTCAAAGTTACCCTCGGCCACCAGGGAACTGATATTGGGCAGAAGCGCATAACACAGAGGCCCGCGGGTCAACGTACCGACCGCCATGACCACCGATGCAATCGAGATGAGTGCAAAGGCGGAGCTCGGAAAATTCGCTGCTACGACCCATTGACCGGCCTGCGCGCGCAAGGCGAAAAAGCCGCTGGCCATCGCAAAGGGCAGCGAATACTCCAATTGCATGCGGGCCAACTGGCGGTCGAATCCGAGACCCCGTTCCTGCGCAGCAAACAGGGCATACGACACGGCTAACCCGACTTTCAGCAAGGCCAGGCCGCACAACACCACCAGAAGCCACCCGACATCGCCAAATGCGACTGCCGCACCTCCCAATGCCGCTGTCCGGGCTAACGCAAACCCGATCGTTGCTAAGGCTCCCCACTCCGCCTTTCCGTCTGCCGTCGGCAGGTGATCAAGAATCGACGCCAATATCCAGGTGCCGACGCAAATCTGAACGAGGGGGGAGTGACGCTGGAGGCCTGCGATCGAACTCGGCAAGACCGGCATCAGCGCTAAGAGCAACAGAGTCGCGAGCCCCCCAAGAGCGAAGAGACTAGCGAACGTGTTGCCCACCAGCTTTGGGCGGGTTCCGGGAGCGGCGCGCGACAGGAAATAGAATAGAGACTGCGGCAGGAACAGGGGAAAGAGGATCAACCCTGTTTCGACGACGAGCCACGCCAGGCGGTAGTCGCCGAACTGCTGCGTGGTCAGGTGGCGGACCAGGATGATAGGCACCCCCAGCTGCAGAGCATAGTCGAACAGCCCCGCAGCCGCGAGAAATCCTGCCTTGCGGCGAATCCCCGATCTCATGCCGCGTGCGCGCCTCCTGAGTGCGGCGTGCTCCAGCAGGCTTTCGTACTTCCTGCGTAGTGGAGCAAAGGAAAAGTGCTCACGGAGGCGCTGACGATCGCATCTTCCGAGATCGTGCCTGATACCGCGGGATTCCCACATGGTTCGCCTGGCCTTGCTGACGTAATCGATCCGGTCGCTGTCGCCTAAGCAGAGGGCAATACGGACCTTCTGGAGATTTCATTTCCTCACGGCGATACGGTGATTGCGGCCGAGTCCTTCACGAGCGTGCGGACGAACTTGCCGATTCCCTCAGTAAAACGCGGGGCTCCACCGCTCGGAGCATGCCGATTGTCGGTGAAGGTCGCCTTCACCCCGAACCCGTGAGGCGCACTGACGTTGCCTTTACCGATGCTTCAAATTGATGATCTGGTCGAAGCTCGTCCGGAAGAGATCGCTCGATCCTGCCATCCTCTGCGCCCGGACGAGCTTTCTGCTCGCTGGTTCGAATGCGATCATACAGATCGCGCAGGAGTCCCATCGCGATTCCAAGAAGCAGCCCTCCAACGATCGCTATCACAACCACGCCTCTAGGTCTTGGCGAACTGGCCCTCAAAGGAGGCGATGCGCCGGTGACGAGACTCGCGTCAAAGCCCGGTGAGGATTGTTGTTGCGTGGCCTCCATCTTACGCACCATGTGGCGAAAATTATCATAGGCGTTTTTGGATGATTCTGCAGCGGCTGCCAATTTATCGATGGTGGCAGTGGAATCCGCTGGCTCTTTCCTATTCTTACTATCCTCCAATGCCTTTTGGGCAGCCAATGCTTGAGTGCTCAATTCGTTCGATCGCTTCTTAACCCATGTCTCGTCTAGGAAAGCGGCGTCCATTTGGCGGGAAATATACTTTTCAGCAACAGCGTTTAGGATCTGCGCCGCTCGATTAGGATCTCTGGAGTCGAAGGCGATCTCGATAAGAAACGTAGGGCCAAGACGCTTGGCCGAAAACTTGCGTTCGAACGATTCCAAGGCATAGCGCGCGCCACCAACTTTGGTCTCCCCTCTAGCCCAGCCGAGCAGCCGGGATACCATGCCTTGGCTGGTCGCAAATTCCGGGTCTTGAGCAAGGCCGAGCTTCTCGATGACGGCGTTAGCGATGCCCTCAGACTTGATGATTCCGATCTGAGTTTCCACGACCGTTGACACCGCCGCAGCGTCCACCCCTTTCGAGTTTACGATGAGTTGCGCCTTGGCGGTGAATGTCGGCACCACGATGACGAGGTAAAGTATAGCAACGCCAAGCGCCGCAGAACATGCCAGCAATGTGATCAATAGATGTCGTTGTATGAAGGCCAGCACGGCCAGCACTTCTGCCAGCGACACGACCGGACCTGGACGAAATTCAGGCGCCGGATTGTCGCGATTTATCCAATTGTCGGTGCTATTGGTCTGCAGCATTTTTGTACCAGCGCTGGTAGTTGAGGCTCCGCGACGGTGCTCAAATTGATGTGTGTCGCGATTTACTGATGAGAAGGTCGGTTGGCGGACGAGGCAGCAGACCGAGTCGCGCGTCGATAGGCATTGCAACTACCCCTTCTGGAATGAGGTGCTTGGCCGGAGCCGCGCAAAGCAGCATCAAGCCACAATGGACGATGGCTGCAAAAAAAGAAGCCGCCATGGGTAACTGACGAGCGGTAACTGGCGAGCCGACTAACCGGCCCCTAGCGACGATTGCTGCGGCCACCTTACCGCCGCCGACCAAATCTGCGGGAAGCTTGGTGGACGCCGGCAAGTCGGTGAAAAACGCGTAACCCATTGCACTCTACGACCCGCTCGCTCATCTCCGGCTGAATCAGTACGCTCCGGGTCACTGGATGGGAATTGGCAATAAATGGGTAGTGACGATGGTCATTAATTCGCCAGGACAGTCGATCGAGCGATCGGCATGATTTTGGGCCGTCGGAGTAACGCGGATTGCCCTCGGCGCCCGGCAGCGAGTCAAAATTGGCCGCATGGGTGTTCACCACCCGAGCGTAAGGCGCGAACTTCATGCGCACCCGTGATCCGGCTCGCCAGCGAGCGCGAGTCGGTGCGCGTGGCCGCAGATCGGTGGGGAATGCTGATCACCGTGCGCACCACCGCGTCGACCGTCGTCGAGATCTTGAGGAAAGGCGAGGCCGACCTGCCCGGTGCCTTTGCGCGCGCAAAAGAGATAGTCCACCTCACCAATTCAGGACCAACCGATTGGCACGGTCTTGGCAGCAAGATCGCGGGACGGCTGCGCTCCGCGGGGTGTCGCTGAAAGCGGCCGAGGTCAAGCTTGTCAAGCTCGGCCCCGGCTTGGCCGGTGACGGTCGAGATCAAGACCGGCGCGCGCCGCATCATCAGCTACCTTCTCTCGCCGCTGGCGAGATACAGGAAGGAATCGCTGCGGGAGCGATAAGAGCCGGCTCCCGCAGGCATATGCCTACGTGTCGTCCTCTCGAGGAGAGCGTCCACGCAATCTCGGGTGGACACTCATGCAAGGGCAGCAGAAAACGGGCTGCCGGTCGCCTGGAGGTCGCGGAGTCGACGAAAGCGTTGCAGCTATTACTCCGCGATCTGACCGTTCGAGCGACGGCAGCCGTTTGAATCCCAGCGTCTACTTGTAGAGCCGTACCGCGGCACGAGTCCCGCGGTCCACGGCCTTGTGGAGTAGGCCGTCGATAGGGGGTATCGCGACGTGACTAGAGTGGGGAACCAACGGAGCCGGCTCGTTGAGCTGCTCCATTTCGGAGATCACCTCGAGAGGCTTGGCAATCCCTCTGCCTGCATCGACGGCTGAGGGGGCGCGACCGGTTGCTGCCCGTACCAGCGACCCATGGTTCATTCCCCAGATCGCCGCCTGTGTCCGGTTCTGGACCCGGATCTTGCGCAGGATCGCCTTGACGTGAACCTTCACGGTGGCCTCGGCGATATTGATTTTCCTGGCAACGCACTTGTTGGAATCGCCTTCGATCAGGCAGGATAGGATTGCTTTTTCTCGTGGAGAGAGCTGCGGCAAGATTGCTTCGTCTGCAGCAGCGAGGATGGTTTGTCTGCATTCGCCGGGTTCTGCCGTTTCTGGCTCGCGATCGCGACCGGCATCAAGGGCGAATGACAGGAATGCAGGCGGGAAGACGGTCTCGCCCATCGTCACGAGCTCGACGGATTTGATGAACGCGTCGCACGAATTGACGTTCACGAAGTATCCGTTGGCCCCTGCTCGAAATGCTGAGGCAAGATCGACTGGCCGATAATTGTCGGACACGATCGCGATGCGCGCGTCCGGGTACCGATCTTTCACAAATCCGATTTGTTCTATCGCGACATTGAAGCCATCGCCGGTATGGACGATGAGGAACATCAATTTCTCTGCTTGAAGTGAGTTCGGCAATTCCTCGGGGCTCGATACCGAGGCCGGGATGTGAAAATTTGCCGCGTGCAGGATTTTAGCAATACCTTCTCTAATCAAAACGTTCTTTCCAATAAGAACGGTCTCGCAAGACTGCCGCCTCCTCATTTTACCCTCCAGCCTACTACGCAATGACACAACAGCGATGGGCGGTTGAACTGATATGACTTGTGGTTTTTTGGTATATTGAGCTACCTCGATCGTGTTCCTCCGTTCTGGTCTGGCGTTCTTTGCCTCGTCTCGTTGGTGGATTTCGAGCCATCCATCGTGCTTAAGCTTTTATGAATGTTAGATGCGAATTTGCGATCGCCCTATATACCGTTGGTTATAGACGCGGGACTGCGTATGCCCGTGTAATTGCGGGACAAAAAACCGCCTTCTGGCGCAGCCTCTGCGTGAATTAGGTGACGATGTTCATTCGACATTGAAAGATTTATTGGTTGTATTTAATCGTCGATGCAGCGTCTGAGCGATCGCATTCTGCGAGCGAGTTAACGGCGAGGTATATATTGAACGTTGCGGAAATATCGAAGGTCTGCAACGTTGAGGATTACGCCGTTAGGCGGACTGGATAGGCACGGGTGCTTGCTCGGCCCCGTCAGATCACCGGAGTCTTACGGGCATTCGCGTTGCATTGCTGCGTGAAGATCCGGGAAGCGAACAGATCTGGGCGTGGATTAACCTAAGTATTGTGCTGCGATTCCAACATTGCGTGTATGCTATATGGTGTGGGTGAAACAGAAGAAGGTGCGCGGAGTTTATGTTGGGGGGGACTGGCTGAGGAGCGCCCAATGCGACGTATCAGTGTAGTCATTGCAGACCGGCATCCGGTGGTCTTGGAGGGGCTGAGCAAGGTGCTCGGTGCCGTAGCCGATTTCAATATCGTTGCATCCTGTAACGACGCCGCCAGCTGCATCGAAGCGATCCGGCGCCTGGCGCCCGATATGGCGATTGTCGATCCCGCAATGCCCGAGCTCGCCGCCGCGAAAATTCTTTCGACGGTCAATTCAGAAAATCGTTCGACGCATTTGGTGTTCTTCGTCGCGAGCGAAGATTGCGAGTTGGTGTTCTCGGCCACGCCCGTGACCTGTAGCATCATCCTGAGAGATACCGATTCGGAGGCTCTGGTGGAGTCGTTGCGGCACATCGCCAATGGTCACAACGTGCTGCCATCGACCCCATCCGAGTCGATCGCGTCGCGCGAGCAGGGCACGAATTCGGAGAACGGGCTGACAGCTCTGACGGAACGCGAGCGTCAGATCATGCGCCTGGTCTCCGAAGGATTGTCGAACAAGGAAATCGGGCGGCGCTTGAACACCACCGACGGCACGATCAAGGTGCACCTTCACAACATCTTCCAAAAACTTGAAATCAGCAATCGGACAGTGCTCGCGGCCCTCGCCATCTCGCAACATGATCGCGCGACCGCCCCGCGGGAGAAGACGCCGCATCCCGGATCGACGGGTGGGGAGCGCTGAGAGGCTCGTCACGCACCACCATTCCCGGTCGACGCTCCACTGCAATAGGCCGGCGGCCTCCATTGGATGCAGCGACCCGGCCGGAAAGACCGTCGTGAGCCCGCCCGACGCCGGCTTTCTTGCCGGGAGGCCTTGGTTCAGTCGCGCGTGCGGCGGGCCTTCCGCAACATCGACGGCCGCTGAGCCGGTCCCAGGCCGCGATCGATAGCGACCACCCGGCCGACTATCCATCTCTTTGCCATCTCCTTGGCGGCCGGTGATGAAAGGGCGTCTGTCATGGCGGCGCCCCCGGCAACGCAACCAATCGGCTGGAACAAGCAACTTTAAGGGCTGAAGACTGATTTCAAGCGCCGCTTGATTGGCAAGGTCGATGTCCGGGAAGCCTAATGGGGTAGTCCCTCAGGCCTGGCGCCTGATCCAGAATTGCAGTCAAGGCATCTGGCGGGACGTGTATTTTACTGGCCATCTGCGGCTCTGGGTCGATCGCAGTTTGTCCGCTGTCAGGTAAAACGTAGTCGCGGGCTCTAACGAACGGATCCAGACACGATCGCAGAGATGTGCCGGTTGGATCTCGGCACATCCGGAGCGACGGCCCTGGCCCTCCTTCCTGCCCCCCCAGTGGCCAGGGTCGTTCCCTCCTGACGGCCTGCCGTCAGGACCGGAGCTCTGTGGTTGAGCCGAAAGCGAGTGCGCGGACGCATCTTGATGTCCCTTCTGTTTCACCGTGCCGTCGAGGACATGGAAATCTGGAGTGCGACCGGCGACGGCTTTTCCTTTGTCATCACGTATGAGACCCCTGCCGGAGCCGGCTTTCACGGTCGTGCCGGCTATGTGGCGTCGTGGCGGCCGCTCTATCGGGGTAATGGCGCGATCAAGATTGGCGGTTCGGCGTTTTCAACCTTCGCGGAGGCGGAGAAGGCCTGCAACACGATGCTCGAGTATCTGAACGGGCTATCGCCGGAATGAAGTGTGCTGCTGTCAGGCTAGGCCGACTTCGAGTGCTTCTGAGCCGAGAGGGGAGGTCGCCTTCGACGGCGGATGCCCGATTCCCAGCGCTCAGGCAGTGGTGCCGGCGTCGATCGTCACCACGGTGCCGGTGATGTTCCGGCCGCCTTCGCTGAGAAGATATTCGACCATGGAAGCGACGTCGTCGGCTTCAGGCAGGTGACGCAACGCGCTGCGGCGAGCGATGCGCCGACGGCCTTCGTCGTCCAAAGACCGGGTCAATTCCGTGTCGATGAAGCCGGGCGCGATAGCGTTCACTGTGATGCCGACCCTGCCAACTTCTCGGGCCAGCGAGCGGGTGAAGCCGACAACGGCGGCCTTGGACGCGGCATACACGGACAAGCCGCTGTGGCCGGCCGAGGCGACGATAGAGGAAATGTTGACGATCCGCCCCGTGCCGTCGGCCATCATATGGCGCGCCACGTATTTGGTCAGGATCATGGGCGACAATACGTTCAAGCGGATCAAGGCCTCGATATCGGAATTGTGCATGGTCGCCAGCAGCCCGTCGGGACCGACCCCGGCATTGTTGACGAGGCCGTAGATCGCACCGAATTCGTCGCGCATCGATTTTGCGAAGACCGGGATCGCATTGGTCACCGCAAGGTCGCAGGCACGGAAATGCAGGCGTCGTTGGGCTTCAAGGACCGCAGCCGCAAGCTCCTCGCTCTCGCGGCGCGCGACGGCGATCACGTTATACTCGCCGGACGCGGCGAGCCTGCGCGCAATGGCGAGGCCGATACCGCGACTGCCGCCGGTGACGATGACGTTACGCATCGGTGCGTGCCAGTTTTCCCGCTGCCGTGACGTCGAGCCGCTCGACGAAGCGGATCACCGCGGGCACCTTCCATACCGCCAGGCAGTCCTTGCACTGGCTGAGAATCTCCGCGCGGATTGTCTCATGGTGCTCCCCATCAGTGCCGTTGGTGAGGATGACGTCGGCGACCACAATGGCGCCGGTGATCGGGCTCCTGCGCGACCGCGCGCGCGACATCTGGACTGACGCGTGCCGGTTGATCACGGCTTCCACCTCCTCCGGATGCACCTTCAGCCCGCCGATGTTGATGATGCCGCCTCGACGGCCCACGAAGTGGTATCGCTCGCCGCGCAGCTCGACCATATCGCCGGTATCGACGAAGCCCTCGATGTCGGCGAGCGGCGGCGCATCGGCGCCGACATAGGCGCGCGCAGTACGCCGGGAACGGATCCGCAGTGAGCCGTCGACCACCTTCATCTCGACGCCGGCATGATTTTGCCCGACCAGGTCGGCAGGAAAACCCTCGCGTCCGTCGTCCACGCTGAAACCGACGCCTGCCTCGGTCGAGGCATAGGCATGCCCGATTGACGCGTGCGGAAATGCTCTGGCCAGGCCGTCCAGCACTGCCTGGTCAGCGATTTCGCCCGACAGGCGGACATAGTGCGGCGAGAAATTGGCGGACGCGCCGCTCATCAGGAGCTTGCGCCAGTGCGACGGCGTCCCGGAGATATGGGTGACGCCGCCCGCGCGCAGCCGCGCCACATGGGCGGCAATGGCTTCCCCGGGCTCCGAAAGCACCATCGATCCGCCGCCGATCACGGCCCGCAGGAAGATTTGCAGGCCGCCATAACGGCGAATGTCGTAGAACGTTGCCCAGGTTGCGTTCCGGTAGCGCGCGGGCCCGTCGGCGATAATCGCGCCGGCGAGTCCATCGAGCGTGTGTCGGACGATCTTCGGCAGCCCCGATGTCCCCGAAGTCAGCATCAACCATTCGGTCGCATGGTCGACCTTCCGTTCCACGGCCCTCCGTTCGGGCAGGTCGACGCCGATAACAATGCGCTTGCCAGCACTGCCTCGGTGTGGCGGCTGATCGGTGACGATGGTGTCGATCCCGGCCTGCTCGAGCAGGTCCCGCAGGCGATCCCAATCGAGGTCGGGCGGGCATAGAAGGATGCGGCGGGCGACGCCGTCGAGCTCGATCATTGCAAGCGCGGACAGCAGCTGTCTCGACGTCGCAAGCATCACCGAGCGGCCGGATAACTCGAAGGGCCCGCCGGTCAGGCCGCTGTGCTCGATCATGTCGGTCAGCGATACACTGTGCCGGGCATCGGAAATCGTGCGGTCCTTCGGCCCCGCGCCGAGATATTGGCGCAACGCAATGATGTCAGGCGGGGACATTCTCGTAGGCCCTGACAAACTCACCGAGGGTAGACGGGAAGGCTGCGTCCTCGGCGACAGTGAAGGGATCGATACCGAGCTCGTCCTCCAGCCGCGCAACCAGGATGGCTAATGCCAGCGAATCGAACCCGGTTTCGTTCAGTGACAGATCGTCCTCAAGCGGCGGAAGCGTGACCTTCTGTTCTTCGGCGATCTGCTTCATCGCGGAGAAAATCTTCGATTTGACCGACATGGTACACCTCACATTTCGGCTTTCCGAGCCGATGCTAGAGCCTGATTTCACCCTCAACGATGCTCGCGTAGGCGGCCTCGTCGATCGAACGATAGCCGCCGGTCGCCGGATCACGCAGGAACAGCGGATCGTCCACCACCGAAGGATCGAATCCCTCGCGGATCAGCCGCTGCTTTTGCTGCTTGAAGGTGTCGGTCGTCTCGAGCGCCCGGCACAGCCTGACGAAGGCTGGAACTGCGTAAGGCGGCAGCCGATGCGAAAGGTGTTCTCTGAATATCCCGAAATCGAAATCTCGGTCCACCATCAAGGCCGCCATGCCGGCGCGGCCATCAGCCCCGAACACCGCAACTCCATAGGTCGAGGCGTCGAGAACGCCGGGGCAGTCCCTGATTGCGTCGTTCACTTCGCTGGTCGCGACGTTCTCGCCCTTCCAGCGGAAGGTGTCGCCGACGCGGTCGATGAAGTGCAGGTACCCCTGCGCATCGCGCAACATCAGATCACCGGTGCGGAACCAGGCATCGCCCACAGCGAAGACGTCGTGCAGAATCTTCTTCTTGGTCTCCTCGGGATCCGTGTAGCCCTCGAATGGCCGGCCGTCGCGATCGCCGCCACCGATACGTCCGACAGCCTCGCCGATCTCGCCAGGTGCGCAGGCGATGCAGAGCCCTGCGGCGCTCCGGACCGGGTTGCCGCTGTCGGCATCGATCTTGACGATCGAGGCGGGAAAGCGATGCGCCAGAACCGGCGGGATTCGGCCGATCGCGCCCGGCTTTCCATCGACATTAAACAGCGACAAATTGCCTTCGGTTGCGGCATAGAATTCGAGGATCTGCGGAATCGCGAACCGGTTGGCGAACGTCTCCCAGATGTCGCCGCGCAATCCGTTGCCGACAGCCAGCCGCAGCCGGTGTCGCACCTCTTGTTCAGACGCTGGCGCCTTCAGCAAATAGCGGCAAAGCTCACCGATATACTGGAAGACGGTGCAGTCGAAACGCACGATGTCGTCCCAGAAGCTGCCAGCGGAAAACTTCTCCGCAATCGCGACCGAACCACCCGCGCAGAGCATGCTGCAGGGAGCCGCGACGCCGCCCACGGAGTGATAAAGCGGCAGGCAATCGTAGAGACGATCGTCGATGGACGCGTCCGTCAGCCCGGAAAACCATCCGCCCCAGGCGAGAATGCGGCGATGACTGACGTTCGCCGCCTTCGGTAGGCCCGTGGTGCCCGAGGTGTAGATGAGGAGCGCGCGTCCGTCGATGGTGACGTCGCCACGTTCGGCCGAGGACAGCGGACGTGGCTCGAAGGCGGCGAGCGCCGCATCCAGATCGTTGCTTGGATCGCCGGTGCCGAGGCTCCAACATTGCGGCACGCGGTGCAGGTGCGGACGTGAGCTCTCGAACGCATCCACGCAATCGGCAGCGAGGATGAGGTGATCGGCATGAGCGACGTCGATACAGTGGGCGAGCGACTGGCCGACCAGCCTGGTGTTGATCAGCGCCACCGTCCCGCCGACGCTGCTGATGCCGAGCCAGCAGGCGAGGTAGTCCGGCCGGTTCGGCATCAGCACGCAGACGGTGCGGCCGGCTTGGAGGCCGACGTCCCGCGCCCAGCGCGCATACCGGTTGATCCGGGCGGCGAGTTCGCCATAGGTGAAGGATTGGCCATCCGAGAGCAAGGCGGGGCGCCCGGGCTGACGCTGTGCCCAATCCTCCACGATGTCGGCGAACAACCGATGCGGCTGGGCTTCGAGCCGTGCGGTGAGTGCGATGGCTTGCAGCCAGGTCTTGGCGGCGGACCGCCTGCGCCCTGGAGCGTCGCGTCGGGTCGCCTGCGGCTGAGCTGGCTCGGCGTGCGCGCCCACCCGTTCGATGCGGCTCGCCTGGTCGTCGAAGCAGAACCTCTGTTCAGCTGGCTTCATCCCGACCCGGATCCCAGCTGGTTGAGGATCATCCGCTCCATTGCCTTTACCGATCGAAAGTTTTCGGGCGTGATCTCGAACTGGGGAAGGATGAGATCGAACTCGGCTTCGACCTTGAGCATCAACTCGACCATGCCCATCGAGCTGAGTCCGATATCCACGAGTCGCGACTCCGGATGAACATCGGCGACAATCGCGTTCTGCTGAAGGACGCTCCTGACGACCGATAGAACACGGTTCTGAACGTTGATGGCAATGTTGTGCATTTCAGCCGGTCTCCCGCCGTGGCCAGGCGTGATCACATTCGGGGCCACGATAGCCAACTGTTCCTTCGGTCAATAGCTCTGCTTCGGAGGTACCTCGCCCGGGAGTGGAAGCTCCTTGACACCCTCTTCTGCGCCAACGACGCGGCGGGGGAAGTGGGCTAGTTGTCGGCTTTGAGGGGAATTCATCTCGATCTGGCTCGCATCGCCCAATCATGACAACCCTGAAACGGAAGGCTCTGGCCCATGACTGTGCAGGAAGTTCAGTTCCGTAACATCGCCGCGGAAATTGGCCGAGTAGCATTCTCTCCCGACGGCTCCTCGTTCCAGCAGCGAACGGCAAATGTCGCGCAGGTCGCTGCGGCGGAGGCAGAGGCGGTCGATCGCGAGGCGCGCTTCCCGCGGAAGGCGATCGACGCGGCGCGCAAGGAGAGGCTTCTGGGCGCTCAGATTCCGATCGAGTTCGGCGGAGACGGGGCGTCTATCTCCGAGGTGGCCGACATGTGTTACGCGCTCGGCCGCGCCTGCGCTTCGGTCGGGATGATCTTCGCGATGCACCAGACCAAGGTCGCGTGCCTGGTTCGCCACGGCGTGGGCAGTGGCTGGCATGAAAGTCTCATGCGCCGGGTGGCCGCCGAGCAGCTGCTGCTGGCATCGTCGACCACGGAAGGCCAGAACGGCGGAAACATACGCTTCAGCTCGGCCGCAGTGGAGAGCGCGGGCACCGAGATTTCGCTGGTGCGCGACGCAACGGTGATTTCGTACGGCGCCGAGGCGGACGGCATCATCACCGTCGCCCGCCGCTCGGACTCGGCCGCCGGATCCGATCAGGTGTTACTGGCCATCACCCGTGACGACTATACGCTGGAGCCCACTCTCGGGTGGGAGACGCTCGGCATGCGCGGGACCTGCAGCGCCGGCTTCAAGCTGAATTTCAGGGGCGCTGCGGACCAGATATTCCCGGTGGCCTACGAAAAGATCCATGCGCAGACGATGACGCCCGTCGCCCACCTGTGCTGGTCCTCGGTCTGGGCGGGGATCGCGGCTGCGGCGGTGGACCGGGGACAGCTGTTCATCCGCAAGGCCGCCCGCGGATCGGGCGGCAATATGCCCCCCGGCGCGGCGCACTTCACCGCCGCCAGAATGACCCTGACGAAATTACGCGCCGTCATCGCCGCGAATCTCCAGCTCTATGGAGCGCGCGAACTTGACGTGCGCGCGTTGTCGTCCGTCGACTTCCAGTCCTCGATCAATCTTCTCAAGGTGGAGGCCTCGGAGCTTGCCGTTGCGACCGTCATGCACGCGCTGCGCGCCTGCGGCCTGTCCGGATACCGCAACGATACCGACGTAAGTATCGGCCGCCACCTGCGTGACGTGCTTTCCGCTCCGATCATGATCAACAACGATCGCATCCTCTCCAGCATGGGTACCGCCACGCTGATGAGCACCGTTCCGGACTCTTTGTGCGATTGACCTTCTTCTGAAAAGGAAACGGCCTGATGAACCTGGCCATTGTTGAAGCACCGGCGGACTCCACTCCGCCTTCGGCCGATCCGCTGGACAATCTTGCGGATGCGCTGTTCCACGAGATGGGCTCTCCCGGTGTCTATGGCCGCACCGCACTCTACGAAGACGTTGTGGAGCGGATTGCAGCGGTGATCTCACGGAATCGCGAGCCGAGCACCGAGGTAATGCGCTTCCCGCCCGTCATGAATCGCGCCCAGCTCGAGAGGTCGGGTTATCTGAAGAGCTTTCCCAATCTTCTCGGCTGCGTCTGTGGCTTGCACGGCATAGAAAGCGAGATCGACGCGGCGATCAGCCGCATCGATGCCGGCGGCGACTGGACCGAAGCGCTATCACCAGCCGACCTCGTGCTGTCGCCGGCCGCCTGCTATCCGCTCTATCCGATCGCGGCGAGCCGAGGGCCCGTGCCGGCAGCCGGTTGGAGCTTCGACGTGGCCGCCGACTGTTTCCGTCGCGAACCTTCGCGCCATCTCGACCGGCTGCAGTCCTTCAGGATGCGTGAATTCGTCTGCATCGGGAGCGCCGATCACGTCTCGGCGTTCCGGGAGCGCTGGATCATACGCGCACAGAAGATCGCCCGGGATCTCGGGCTGACCTTCAGGATCGATCATGCCAACGACCCGTTCTTCGGCCGGGTCGGGCAGATGATGGCGGTGAGCCAAAAGCAGCTGTCGCTGAAGTTCGAACTGCTGGTGCCTCTGCGCTCCGAGGAGCGACCGACCGCCTGCATGAGCTTCAACTACCACCGCGATCATTTCGGCACCACCTGGGGCATCGTCGATGCGGCCGGCGAGCCGGCCCACACTGCCTGCGTAGCCTTCGGAATGGACCGTCTCGCCGTCGCCATGTTCCATACCCACGGCAAAGACGTCGCGCTGTGGCCGATCGCAGTGCGGGACCTGCTTGGCCTGGCGCAGACCGACCGCGGGGCACCGTCAGCATTCGAGGAGTACCGATGCGCCAGGGAAGCCGGGAGCTAGCCCGGGATCGGAGAGCGGAAGGGAGCGCCTCCATGAGGAGAGAGACTCTCGCCGTTCACGGCGGCTTCGAAAGCGATCCGGCAACGAAAGCCGTTGCCGTGCCGATCTACCAGACGGCCTCGTATGCATTCGACAGTGCCGATCATGGAGCCGCGCTCTTCAACCTTGAAGTGGACGGCTTCCGCTACACCCGGATCGGCAATCCGACCAACGCCGTGCTGGAGAAGCGCGTCGCCGCCCTGGAAGGAGGCATCGAGGCACTTAGCGTGGCCTGCGGTCAGGCCGCGGTGAACTATGCGGTCGTGAACCTCGCGGAGATGGGCTCCAACGTCGTCTCGGTTCCGCAGCTCTATGGCACCACGCATACGCTGTTCGCGCACATCCTGCCGAGGCAGGGCATTGCGGTCCGTTTTTCGGACGACGACCGGCCGGAAAGCGTCGAAAGGCTGATCGACGACGGTACACGGGCGGTGTTCTGCGAGAGCGTCGGGAATCCGGCCGGAAATGTCTGCGACATCCAGGCGATGGCCGATGCCGCGCACAGGCACGGCGTCCCGCTCATCGTCGACAACACGGTGCCGACACCGATCCTGCTCAGGCCGATCGAATACGGCGCAGACATCGTCGTGGAGTCGCTGACGAAATTCATGGGCGGGCATGGCACGACGCTTGGTGGAATTATCGTCGACGGCGGCAGGTTCCCGTGGGCGGAGCATCGCCGGCGCTTCCCGATGATGAACGAGCCGGAGAAATCCTACCACGGGCTGGTCTTTACCGAGCGCTACGGCGCCGCCGCCTACATTGCGCGTTGCCGCGCCGTCTCCCAGAGGACCACCGGCGCCGTCCTGGCGCCGATGAACGCTTTCCTGCTGCTCCAGGGCATCGAGACCGTCGCGCTCCGGATCGAGCGGCACGTCGAGAATGGCGCAAAGGTCGCGCAGTTCTTGCGCAATAACCGCCGTGTCGAGTGGGTGAACTATGCCGGCTTTCACGACAGCCCCTATTTCGTGCTGACGCAGAAGTATCTGGGTGGCCGGGCGTGTTCACTGCTGACTTTTGGCGTGGCTGGAGGCTTCGAGGCGGGCAAGCGGTTCTACGACGCGCTGAAGCTTTGCAAGCGGCTGGTCAATATTGGCGACGCGAAAACGCTCGCCTGCCACCCCGCATCGACAACGCACCGGCAAATGTCGGCCGAAGAACAGGACAAAGCCGGCGTACGGCCCGAGATGATCAGGCTGAGCGTCGGAATTGAGCACATCGACGACATCGTCGCGGATCTCGATCAGGCCCTCTGCGCCGCGAATTGACGTTCGTCAACCATGAAGGCACTCGCATGACTGTCTTGATCGACGTAGACTCGGACGAGCACCACCTCTTATCGAGAGCGCCCGGCAACGGCGCCCGCGCGATGGCGTCACCGGGAAACCGGGCGGAGTGCCTCGACATCGGGCTCATCAACAACATGTCGGATGCGGCCTTGATGTCGACCGAGCGCCAGCTGTTCGACTTGCTGGCTGCGGCTGCCGGACGACTTTGCGTCAGGCTGCATTTCTATACGATGGAGGCGACCCCCCGTTCGGAATGGGGGCGCGATTACGTTCGTCGATACTACCGTGGCATCGACGATCTGCTGAACAGACGCCTGGACGGAGTGATCGTGACCGGCGCCGAACCCAGAGCCGCCAGTCTGACGGACGAGCCGTACTGGACCACCTTCGCCAAGATCGCGGACTGGGCCCGGGAGAATACGGTGTCGTCGGTGTTTTCCTGTCTGGCCGTCCATGGGGCCGTCCTGCACCTGGACGGCGTTACCCGCCACAAGCTGCCTACCAAATGCTTCGGTGTCTTCGCTCAAACAAAGATGAGACATCATCCCTTGATGCAAGATGTGCCGAGGACCTTCCGAATTCCGCACGCCCGGTGGAACGAGGTGCAGGAGGAGGATCTCTCGGACTGCGGATATTCGGTTCTCACCTGGTCGGCGGAGGCTGGCGTCGATTGCTTCGTCAAGCAACAGAAGAACAGCCTTTTCGTCCATTTCCAGGGGCACCCGGAATACGAAACCCAGAGCCTGCTGGGTGAATATCGAAGGGATATGGGTCGCTTCCTCCGGGGAGAGAACGAGGTCTGTCCGACGATACCGAGGGGCTATCTGAACAAGGGCGCGGAAGAGATACTGATCGCTTTCCGACAGAAAGCCCTTTCCGACAGACAACCAGAGCTTTTTGCCGACTTTCCAGCGGATCAGCTGACGAGGGACCTGAGCAACGTCTGGCATCTGCCGGCCCAGCACATATACCGCAACTGGTTGCAGTACATGGTGTCGCAGCCAGCCGGACGCTCAAAGCCGTTGGGATCCCGAGAAGCGGCTCCGTCTGCCGCCGGAATTCCGGCACATCGCCACGGACGCAAGTTGGTTGCTGCTCGATCCGCTCGTCTGGCGCGTTCGCCAAATCCGGCGACCAAGAGGCGGCTCGGCTACTACGAGTGAGAGTTCGGACCATGATCCGATGTCGTGAGATAGGAATAGCCGATCTCGACGCCATCGCCGATCTTCTGACACGCGGCTTTCCGACCCGTTCGCGGGACTACTGGATCGATGGACTCCGGCGCCTGTCCGTGCGCGAGACGCCCGACAGCTTCCCGCGCTTCGGCTACATGCTTGAGCATGACCGGGCGCCCGTCGGTGCTTTGCAGTTGATCCACACCGCAAGGAACGATGGTGGAAGCATTTCCATCCGCTGCAATCTCTCCAGCTGGTATGTGGAACCTGCCTTTCGCAGCTACGCACCGATGCTGACCAAGGTAGCGCAGCGCCACAAGGACGTGACCTACGTCAATATCAGTCCGGCGGAATGGACTTGGCAAGTCATCGAAGCGCAGGGATTTCGCCGCTATTGCGGTGGCCTGTTCTTCTCCTTTCCGGCGCTGTCGCGTCCGGCCAAGGCGATGCGTGTTGAGGTCGTCCGGCAGGACGCGCAGGCGATCGACGGCTTGTCCGAGGCTGACGTCGTGTTGCTGGCACGTCATGCAGCCTACGGCTGCCTCTGCCTGATATGCCGCGCCTCCGATGGCCGCGCCTTTCCATTCGTCCTGCAGCCGATGCGCGTCCGTAGGATCAGGCTCCTGGCGATGCAAATGATTTATTGCCCCGATGTGGCCGACTATGTCGTGTGTGCCGGCGCCATCGGCCGCTTCTTGCTGCGGCGCGGCCGGATATCGATTGCGCTCGACGCCAATGGCCCTGTGCCTGGCCTCGTCGGCATCTACAGGGAGCCGATCGGCCGCAAATACTTCAAGGGCCCGCATTGCCCCCGGCTTGCCGATCTGTCGGATTCCGAGCTGGTGATCTACGGACCATAACTTAGTCGACCCGGAACGGAGGTTCGTCATGGTTCCCGATACCAAGTCCATCAGCCATTCGAGGACATGGACATTCTTCCGAGGCCAGTGGCACGAGGGCAATGTGCCGATCATGGGGCCGCGTACCCATGGGCTCTGGCTCGCCTCGACCATCTTCGATGGTGCGCGCGCTTTCGAAGGCGTCATGCCCGACCTCGATCGTCATTGCGCCCGCGTCAATCAATCTGCGGTCAACTTCGGGCTCAAACCGGTCGTCGATCTCGACACGTGGCTCGGACTGGTGCGCGAAGGTATCGCCCGTTTCCCGGTCAATGCCGAACTCTACATCCGCCCGATGTACTGGCCGCAGAACGGCATCGGCGGCGGTGTGCTGTTCGATCCGGAAACGACGGACTGGTGCCTTTGCATCTACGAATCGCCGATCCCGGAGCCCGTCGGCAGCGCGATTACCCTGTCGCCGTTCCGCAGACCGACCGCCGAATGCGCGCCGGCCGATGTCAAGGCCTCATGTCTTTATCCGAACAGTTCGCGTGCGCTCAGGGAGGCCGCCTCGCGCGGCTTCCAGAATTGCCTGATGCTGGACATGCTCGGTAACGTCGCGGAGTTCGGCAATTCGAACGTGTTCATGGCGAAAGACGGCGTTGTCTTTACGCCTGCGCCGAATGGCACGTTCCTGAACGGAATCACGCGGCAGCGCGTGATCGAACTTTTGCGCGGTGACGGCATCACGGTGTTGGAGGCAACGCTGCGCTACTCCGATTTCGTCAGTGCGGACGAGATCTTTTCGACCGGCAATTTCGCAAAAGTCGCGCCCGTGATCCGGATCGACGACCGGCAACTCAGGCCAGGGCGCTTTTATGCGCGGGCACGAAAGCTGTATTGGGATTTTGCCCACGGAATGAAGCTTGCTGCGTGAGAGGGCATCACTGGGCAACATTGCGAGAGGATAGGGCGCGACTCTATATCAGCTTTCGCGGTCGCTCTGGTGAGCCAAGAAGCATCGCGAAATGTGAGAGGATGCGCGTGACGGCGAGCAGGAGGACCGTCCTTGCTGGCACCTATTCAGCGGCGACCCGGCTTGTGCGGCGGGGGCGTTCCTCGTCGGATGTGACGAAGAGGTGGCCTGCGTGCTTGATCACGTTGTCGGTCGTCTCGCGGATATGGCGCTCGATCAGCTCCTCGGCCTTCGCGGCATCGCGCGCGACGACCGAATCCATGATCATCTTGTGCTCGACATCCTTGGCGCGCCATTTGGTCCGGAATTGCGAGGACATGCGGCGGTAGCGGTGCGCGCGTTCGAACAGCTTCTGGCGGATCTCCAGGAGGTTGGGCGAGCCGCACGCGGCAACAAGCGAAAAATGAAAATCGCCGTGGAGCTTGCCCCATTCTTCCGAGAGATAATAATTGGAGCCGAGCCGGTTCTGCAGGCGATCCATCCGGTGGAATGCGCCGATGATGTCCGCCTCCCAGGCGTCGTCGCCGTTCTTGATCGCGAGCGCTACGCATTCGCGCTCGATGAGCACGCGGACATAGGTGAGGTCGTTGAGATCGTCGATCGAAACCGGCGCGACGACGAAGCCGCGCTGATCCTCCGCGATGACGAGCCCTTCGGCCACGAGGCGCGACAGCGCCTCCCTCAGCGTCGAAAAGCTCACCGCGTACATGTCTCGTAGCGCCTCGAACCGCAGCTTGGCGCCCGGCTTGAGCGTGCAACTGATGATGTCTGCGCGCATCCGGTGGAGCACGTCAGCCGCGCGTGTTTCACCTGCTGGCTTGACCCTCTCACGCATCCGACGCCGTCCTGCCATCCCTCTGCTGCCAGTCAGTATCATCGATTTTCGAAAGAATATCAAACAGTTCGGGCTGCCGTTGCCCGGTTGGCACGGCGATATCCACGGTGTTGAACGGATCGAAGCCTGCAGCAAGCGACGGGATTGCTGCGAACTCTCCGAACAGCTTCGGGTCCCATCGTCGGCGAGCAGGATCGGACGAAGTTGCGTAATTTCGAAATAATACCATTTCATCGAAAATATGTTTGTGCGCATCGCCCTGATGCGGTATCAGGACATCAAACATCGTCGAGCCCTGGGAGGGGAGCAATGCCGCCTATTGTTCATGCGGTCGGGCACGTGAAAATCAACACCACGGCGATCGAGGCCGTGGTCCGGGACGCGACCGAAATCCTCGGCTTGCAGATCACCTACACGGACGAGGGGCAGACCTGGTTGAGCTCCAACGGGCGTGCGGCGGAACTGGTGCTGCTCAGGTCGCACGAGAATGCGACCCATACGATCGGATTGGAGGCGCTCACCGTCGATGCCGTCCGCGAGGCGGAGTCGCGCGTCGAGAGCGCCGGATGTCGCGTCATCTCGCGTAAACCCAGCCTCGATTGCATGGCCGCGGGCGTCACCTTCGCCACGCCGGAAGGGCTGCGCTTCGAGGTGCATACGCCGACGCGCGACCAGATCTACGGTCGGCGCTATCCGACCCACGGCGTCGGACCGAACCGCATGGATCATCTCAATCTGACGTCGCCCGATCCGATTGCAACGCGCCAGCAGCTCGAGAGGATCTGCGGCCTCCGCATATCCGAACGCATGGTCGACGACAGCCTGAGCTGGATGTACGGCGGCAATCGCCAACATCACATCGTCGGCGTCGTCCGCGGCAAGGTGGGGCTGCACCACTACTCCTTCGAGTTCAGGGAGTTCAACGACTACCTGAAGCTCGGTGACCTGCTTGACCGCTTCGACAGGCAGATGCTGTGGGGGCCGGGCCGGCATCGGCCGGGCGACAACACCTACGCCTATTACACCGATTCCAGCGGCGCGATGATCGAGTGCTCCGGATCGATGGCTCTCATCGCTGACGACGACGGCTTCGTGCCGAATGTCATCACCAATCTCGAGCGCCCGGGCAATGTGCGCTGCATGAATGTCTGGGGCACGCCCGCGCCGCTCGAATGGCGTCAGTTTCACTTTCCCTTCACCGCCATCACCTGACGGGAAGTCGGGCAGCCTTGCCCGTGTGCGCACTGCGTGAGCGCGCCGCCCCTGTCGCAGCCTACGAGAGAGATTCCAATGCAAGAGAAGCACACCTTCCGGTCTGACGGGCTCAAGCTATCGGCCGTACTGCACGTGCCGGACGCGAGAAAGCCGGGCCAGCGGCTGCCTGCCTTCATCGTCCTGCACGGCTTTGTCGGATCGAAGGACGAATCCCACGCCGAAATCCAGGCGCGCATGCTCGAGCAGATGGGATATGTGGCGCTTCGCTTCGATTTCCGCTGCTGCGGGGAGAGCGAAGGTGAACGTGCGCAGGTGCGCTGCTTCGACCAGGTCGCGGACGCCAAGAACGCGCTGACGTTCCTTGCGGAGAGGGAAGAGGTCGATCCCGGGCGGATCGGCGTGGTCGGCCATAGCTTCGGTGCGGCCGTCTCCGTCTACGCGGCCGGCGTCGACGATCGCTTCGCCTGCGTGATCTCGTCCTGCGGCTGGGGTGACGGGGAGCGGAAATTCCGCGGCCAGCATCCGACGCCCGAAGCCTGGGCAAAATTCACCTCGCTTCTGGAGAAAGGACGCAAGCAGAAGCAGGAAACCGGCCAGAGCATGTGGATCTCCCGCTTCGATGCCGTCCCGATCCCGGAGCATCTGCGCAAGAATCTCTCGCCAAAGGCGATCATGGAGATTCCCGTCGAGACCGCGTGGAGCATGTACAATTTTCGAGCGGACGAGGTCGTCGGCAACATCGCGCCTCGTCCGATCCTGTTCCTGCACACCGCCAACGACACGATCACGCCGACGGAGCAGTCGATCCGCATGTTCGAGAAGGCCGGCCAGCCGGCCGAGCTCGTGCTGATCACCGGCACGTCGCATTTCCCGCTCGCCGAAGGCGATGCGCCGCGCACCAAGGCGATCATCAAAGGCTGGCTCGACAAGTTCTTTCCGTCTCCGCTCGGTGCCTGAGCATGACGGGCGCTTCAGACACGGTCGCGATCGGCGCCGATGCGCTCCGGCCGTTCGCGGCGGATCTTCTCAGGGCGGGCGGCTTCACGGCCGACCAGGCGGATCAGACGGCGGCCATGCTCGTCTGGGCCAATCTGCGCGGCGCCGATTCGCACGGCGTGTTGCGGATCCCGCGCTACGTCGAGATGGTCGAGCTTGGTCTGATCAATCCCGCCGCCGAACCGCGCCAGGTTTCGGGCAAGGGCGCGGTGGCGGTGATCGACGCACAACGCGCGCCCGGCGCCGTCGGAATGAGCCTTGCTGCGCGAAAAGCAAGCGAGCTTGCGGACACCCACGGGATCGGCTGGTGCGCGGTTCGCTCCATCAGCCACGCCGGCGCGATCGGATACTACGCGCATCAGGTCGCTCAGGCGGGACGGATCGGCATTGTTATGACGGCTTCGAAACCGCTGATGATCTATCACGGATCCAGCGCAGAGGGCGTCTCAACGAACCCGATCGCGATTGCCGCGCCGACCGGCAATCCCGATCGTCCCTTGCTCCTCGACATGTCGACGGCATCGGTGGCGCTCGGAAAGATCATGGCTGCGAGGGATGCCGGTCAGCCGATTCCGGTTGGCTGGGCTGTCGATGGGAATGGCCAGGCGACAACGGATCCGCGCGAAGCAAAAGCGGTCCTTCCGATGGCCGGTCCCAAGGGTTCGGGCCTCTCTCTGATGATAGAGGTTCTCGCCAGCGTCCTGACGGCCAACCCACTCATCGCCGTGGCGCTCGTCCACGGCGGCGATCCAGGCGGCAACGGTCTGGTGGCTGTGCTCGACCCGTCGGCCTTCGGCGACAACTTCACCCTTGAAGTCGATCGGCTCGGCGCGGCGATCAAGAGCCTGCCGCCCGCGGCCGGGGCGGACAGCGTATACCTGCCCGGCGAGCGCGGCTTTGAGGAAATGGAAAGACGGTCGCGCGCGGGGATTCCGCTCGCGCGGGGAACTGTTTCGCGATTGCTGGCGCTCGCCTCGAAACTGAATGTGGCGGTGCCCGAAGGCGTTGCCTAGTCGAGGACCCTCGGGCGCACCCCGGGCCGGCCTGTTCGCCCTTATCGGCGTGAAATCGCGTGTTTTGGCGATCCGTCGCCGACCGTTCCGTCACGCATCCCCACCTGCCTGCGTTGCGCGCGGGAGCCCAGCGTTTCCGTCAACCCTGATCTCGACGACATCGGGACGTGGATCGGTATACTGCCACCATGTACCGGAACAAGGATCAGATGATGGACGATACGATTGGCTTCCCCGACCCCGGCCTCGACCTGTCCGACGGTTTCAAGCCGCACACCTCGCATTGGGGCGTGTTCTCGGCGCGCAACGGCGCAGCCGGCCTTGAGGTTAGGGCCTATGCGGGCGATCCTGATCCGAACGGCATCATCGACAATTTCCCGGGCGCGCTGCGACATCAGGCGCGCATCGCCCAGCCGGCGATCCGCCGCGGTTGGCTCGAGCGCGGGCCCGGTCCCGACGATCGCCGCGGCCGCGACGAATTCGTCTCCGTCAGCTGGGAGAAGGCGCTCGATCTCCTCGGCGACGAGCTCGGCCGCATCCGCGACACCCGCGGGCCCGGCGCGGTGTTCGGCGGCTCCTATGGCTGGTCGAGCGCGGGCCGCTTCCATCACGCCCAGAGCCAGGTGCATCGCTTCCTCAACATCGCGATGGGCGGCTATGTGCGTTCGGTGAACTCCTATTCCTCGGGCGCCTCCTCGGTGCTGCTGCCGCAGATTCTCGCGGGCTACGAAGACATCACCAAGCGCAACGTCACCTGGGAGCAGATCGCGACTGAGACGGACATCGTGCTGGCATTCGGCGGCATGGCGCTGAAGAATTCCATGGTGGCCGGCGGCTCGATCAGCAAGCATGTCGAGCGCGGCGCCATGGCGGCGGCGCACCGGCGCGGCTGCGAGTTCATCCTGGTCAGCCCGCTGCGTGAAGACCTGCCGGTCGAGGCCGGTGCCGAATGGATGACGTGCGTGCCCAGCACCGACACCGCGCTGATGCTCGGCATCGTCCACACGCTGGTCAGCGAGAACCTGCACGATCAGGCGTTCCTCGATCGCTACACCGAAGGGTGGCCCGTCTTCCTGCGTTATCTCACCGGGGAGAGCGATGGCCAGCCGAAGAGCGCCGAGTGGGCCGCCGCGATCTCAGGCGTTGACGCGGACACGATCCGCACGCTCGCCCGTCGCCTTGCCGGAAAGCGCGCGCTCATCACCGTCTCGCATTCGCTCCAGCGCGCCGAGCATGGCGAGCAGCCGGTGTGGATGGGCATGGTGCTGGCGGCAGCACTCGGCCAGATCGGCTTGCCCGGCTGCGGCTACGCCTATTCGCTCGGGGCGATCGGCTATTACGGCCGCCGCGTCAACGACGTGCCGGGGCCGACGCTCGGGCAGGGCCGCAACGGCGTCCGTGATTTCATCCCGGTCGCGCGCATCGCCGACATGCTGCTCAATCCCGGAACCACCTATCGCTACAATGGCGAGACGCGCACTTATCCGGATATCCGCCTCGTCTACTGGGCCGGCGGCAATCCCTTCCATCACCACCAGGACATCAACCGCCTGCGCAAGGCTTTTGCGCAGCTCGATACCTTCGTCGTGCACGAGCTCGCCTGGACTGCGACGGCGCGCCACGCCGACATCGTGCTGCCGTCGACCATGACGCTGGAACGCGAGGACATCGGCTATTCCAGCAACGATCCCCTCATGGTCGCGATGCACCGGATCGCCGAGCCGTTTGGCCTCGCGCGCGACGACTACGAGATCTTTGCCGATCTTGCCGAGCGTCTCGGGGCGCGCGAACCCTTTACCGAAGGACGCACGTCGCGGGAGTGGCTAAAACATCTCTACGAGCCGACCCGCGCCTCGCTCGCCAAGCGCGGCCTCGAAGCGCCGAGCTTCGACGAATTCTGGCAGCGCGGCAGCCTGGTCGTGCCGCAGCAGCCCGACGACGGCGGCCGGCTGCGCCGCTTCCGCGAGGACCCGGTCGCTCACGCCCTGCCGACGCCGAGCGGCCGCATCGAGATTTTCTCGACGAAGATCGCCGGCCATGGCGATGCGGATTGTCCGGGCCATCCGGTCTGGCTCGACAAGACCGACATGCCCAAGCCCGGTGCGCCATGCTTCCTCGTCGCCAACCAGCCGGTGACGCGCCTGCATAGCCAGCTCGATTTCGGCGGACATTCGCTTGGCGCCAAGCATCGCGGCCGCGAGGTCGCGCGCATGAACCCGGTTGATGCCGACGCGCGCGGCATCAAGGACGGCGACATCATCCGCCTGTTCAACGAGCGCGGCGCCTGCCTCGCCGCGGTCCATGTCACCGACGGCATCGCGCCCGGCGTGGTCCAGCTCCCGACCGGCGCCTGGTACGACCCGATGGACCCCGAGGACGACGCGCCGCTCTGCGTCCACGGCAATCCGAACGTGCTCACCCGCGACGTCGGCACCTCGTCCTTCGCGCAGGGCTGCACGGGGCAGCTGACGACGGTGGAGGTGGAGAAATTCACCGGCAATCTGCCGCCGATACGGGCGTTCGATCCGGTGTAGCGGAGCGTTCGCCTCTTGCTCCGTCATTGCGACCGCAGCGAAGCAATCCAGAGTCTTTCCGCGGTGGCAGTCTGGATTGCTTCTGCGCTTGCAATGACGATGTGGAGGCTGTGAGCGCAACTTCATCCCCGTCAACAGACAAAGAAAAGGGGTCGTCCTGTGTGGGAGCAGGGACGGCCCCGAGTGGCTCGTAGGCCCGGGAGGACGAGGGCGCGAGCCGGCGCAAGTGGCAGGGCACTTACGTTCGAAAAATTGCAGACCAAACCAGACGCGTATTCCGCAACGCCATGTCGCCTGTCGTGTCGAAAGGACGAGCTACGCGGCCGCGCTGGCCATCCAGTCCCTGTCTGCAGCAGGACGGCGCCGCGGCAGCGCTTCCGCTGCGAGAGGCTCGGCCTTGCTGGCGAGGCGCCAGCGTGCCGGAGACTGGCCGCTGATGCGCTTGAAGACGGTCGAAAAATGCGCCTGGGTGCTGAACCCGACGGCAAGCGCGATTTCGGCCAGCGGCCGCCCGGTCGTCGCGAGCAGCGTCTTCGCATTCTCGATCCGGTGATTGAGCAGATATTCGCGCGGACGGTAGCCGGTCGCGGCGCGGAATTGTGCTGCAAAGTGCATTCTGGACAGGCCGGCGACATTGGCGAGTTCGGACAGGCTGATGCAGCGGTCGAAATTGTCCGCGATATATTGCTCAACGCGCCGCAGCCGCCATTTCGGCAAGGCGTTGACCCTGGCACGCGGCGGCTCCAGCCGGGCCAGATGCATCGCAAGGGTCTGGCCGACGCAGCGTGTGAACTCCCGGTCCGCGGCATCGCCATGCTCGGTCAGCGCCCTGGCGAGCTCGGCCGCGAGCGGGTCGCGCAGCAGGACGAGGTCGCCAAGTCCTTCCGCGGCAGGCGATTGCGCCGGGAAATGATCGGCGGAGATATGGAAGTGCAGGAAAGCGCAAGGCGCCTGGAATTGTGCGGCGAGAGGCTTCGACGGTGCGCTGACATAAAGCGTCCCTGCGGGCATGGTGCCGTCGAAAATGACCTGGCGGTCACGGGTCAATTTCGCACGCGTGGCCTTCAGGGCAATGCCGACGAAGTAGCGATCCTCCGGCGTCGTCGCGTCGTGCGAAGAGCTGTCTCTGAAATCCTCCCATCGCGAAATCGTGATGTCCTCGATCGCCGCCTCCGGGCCGCGGTCGATCCGGCGCCACCCGCGTTCCCTCGGGATCGCCTGTGCTGCCTGGCGGAGCTGGTGATCGCGCGGCTCGGCCTGAAGATCAATCGAGGCAGGCGCCGCCTGCAAGTCGGTAAACATCGCTCGTCCTCTCTTGGCATCGCGGCCGCTGGCGGCGACCGGCAAACCCCCAAGCCCAAAGCTTTCGACAAGGCTTTCGAGAAGGTTTTCCATGCTCAGAGGATAGGCGTGAGCCGGACAAGAAGCCCGTTAGTGATGATTAGGATGTGTTAGATTTTGTGTGCGCGAACATGGTGTGACAGCCCGTCGCAGAGAGGTCGACTTTCTCAAATGTTTCAAGTCTTTGCGCCGATTGGCGTGGCGCGAGGATGGCGCCGGACCTGATGTGGCGATCGACCCACCGGTGTGAGCTTCGCGCTCGGCGTTCACTGGAGATCGCCTCGGCGCTGGATATGGCGCGCCGCGCGTCTCGACGCGGTGGAGGTGGTCGTCAGGATGAGCGAGAAGTGAATGAGCTTTCGGCAGGACATGGCCCCCGCAGCAGTGGATCATGACGTCGAGAGCCGCGCCGGCGGAAGCCGTCGGCGCCTCCTGCTTTCGTCTTCAGCCCTTGTGTCCGTCCAGTCGCGCTAGGAAGTCGCGGACGAACGACGCGATCTCGTCGGTCGCCTCGTCCAGCGCGAAGTGACCGGCTTCGAGGATGTGAACCTCCGCCTCCGGAACATCGTCGCGATAGGCCGTGGCGCCGGCGACGGCGAAGGATGGATCGTATTTGCCCCAGACCACCAGCGTCGGTGGCCGCGTCTTGCGCAGCCAGTCCTGCCATTTGGGATAGGACGCGACGTTGGTCCGGTAATCCAGGAACAGCGTGGTCTGGATCTCGGCCTGGCCCGGGCGCGTCAGAAACGCGTATTCGTCGGTCCATGTATCCGGATCATAGCGTTCCGGGCGCGGGCTGGAACCGAGGTGCCGCTGGCGTGTCGCCTCCAGAGAGGTGAAGTTGGCCTTGAGCGCCTCGAGTTCGTGCGCCGGATCCGCCCAGTATCTGCGACGCGCTTCCCAGAGCGGGCTCAGCCCCTGCTCATGCGAAACGGCGTTCTGGATGATGATGGCGCTGGTACGTTCGGGATGCGCCAGCGCCATGCGGAAGCCGACGGGGCCGCCGTAATCCTGCATGAACAGCACGTAGCGGCTCAGGCCGAGCTTCGCCGTGAGCTCGCCGATCACGCCGGCGATATTGTCGAACGTGTAGGCGAAGCCGGACGGCGGCGGCGCGCTGCTGTTGCCGAAGCCGGGATAGTCCGGTGCGATCAGGTGATATTTGTCGGCCAGCAGCGGCAGCAGGGGCTCCCACATCCGCGAGGAGGAGGGGAATCCGTGCAACAGCAGCACGGTCGGCGCGTCGGCCGGCCCGGCCTCGCGGTAGAAGATCTTGAGGCCCTAGATCTCGACGGTGTGGTAGCTGATCGAGCGCCGGCTCGACCGCAGCTCCTGCGCCGAGGCCTGCACGATCGCGCAGGCAAGGGCAGCAGAGAGGGCGAGGGTGGCTGGAATGCTCATGTCGTCGCTCCGATGTCAGGCCGCCGCGCGATCGCCCGCTCCGGCGCTCGCGCGCGCGGCAGCTTCGGCCCGCCGCGCGACGTCCGTGAGCTCGGGCGTAAAGCTTTCCTCGCCGTCCTCGATATGTCCCGTCAGCCGCGCCGTGATCTCCTGGAACACCCAGCCGTTGCCATCGGGATCGCTGAACGAGGCGTAGGAGGCGTAGCTCTTGCGCTGCGGGTTCGGGCCGGCGGCAAGGTCCTGGACGCTGGCATGATGGAATATGCCGCCGGGGTCGTGGAACGGCTCGCCGACGGTGATGCCGCGACGGCGCAGGTCGTCGCATGCGGCCTCGATGTCGGACACGATGAGATGGAGCCCCTTCACGGAGCCGGGAGCAGCAATGGTCAGGTTGCTGCCGAAAATGACTGAGCAGCCCGAGCCGGGAGGCGTGAACTGGATCACGCGATAATTGCTTGGGCCCTGATAGTCGATGTCGAGCCGCCAGCCGAGGTCGGCATAGAAGCGCTTGGCGCGCTCGACGTCCGAGACCGGGAGGACGACGACCTCGATCTTCATATCGACCGTATCGGTGGCCGCGGGTTCGCGAAGCCCCGCCTCGAGGATGTCGACGTCCTGCTCGACGGTCCCGCCGCTGATGCCGACGCCGGCGACGAGCTGTCCGTCGATGTGCAGCGGCGCGCCGCCGCCCATCGAGCAGAAGCGTCCGCCCGCAACTCCCATCAGGGGAAACAGCGCCTGTCCGGGCTGGACCATCGGAGAAAGCTCCGCCGTTCGCAGCCCCACCAGCGCGGACGTATAGGCCTTCCGCTCCGACAGCTCGAGCGAGAAGGTCGGCGCGCCGCTCATACGGTGCTTGAGAATGATGTTGCCGTGAATGTCGATGATGCAAACCGCCATCGGAACTGTGGCGCGGGCAGCCTCCGCTTCGATGCGCTCTGCGATCGTCTTCGCATAGGAAAGCAGGTCCATGATCGTGTCCTCCCCGAGGAATATCGCGGCGTCGGGAGGCGCCGTCGCGGGCGCCTCCCGAGATGCGACCGCATCCAGAATTTTACGAAGCCTTCGCCATCGGCTTGCCCTTGAGGGCGGCGAGCAGCGTCTGCGCGGCGGGGCCCGACGAATGCGGATTCTGTCCCGTGATCAACTGGCCGGCGCTGACGACGTGCACGCCCCAGTTTGCCGTTTTCGAGAAGACGGCACCGAGCTTCAACATCTCGTCCTCGACCAGGAAGGGAACCACCTTGGTCAGGCCCACGTCCTCTTCCTCGCCGTTGGTGAAGCCGGTCACTTCCTTGCCCTGGACCAGCGGCTTGCCATCGGGCGTCGTGACGTGGCGCAGCGCTCCGGTCGAATGACACACGACGGCGATGGTCTTGCCGGCGGCGAGGAAGGACTCGATCAGCTTGACCGAGTTCTTGTCTTCGGCGAGGTCCCACATCGGGCCATGGCCGCCCGGATAGAACAGCGTGTCGAAGTCTTCCTGCCGGACGCTGTCGAGGCGGACGGTCTCGTCGAGCTGGGCTTCCGCCGCCGCATCGTTCTCGAAACGCACCGTCAGGTCGGTGCGGAACTCGGGCTCGTTGCTCTTGGGGTCGAGCGGCGGACGGCCGCCCTTGGGCGAGGCGAGCGTGATCTCCGCGCCGGAATCCTTGAAGACGTAGTAGGGGGCTGCAAGCTCTTCGAGCCAGAAGCCGGTCCTGCGTCCGGTGTTGCCGAGCTGGTCGTGGGAGGTGATGACCATCAATACTTTCATGACACGGATTCCCTTGATTGCGTTTGCTAAATGACGCGCTCCCTCCTGGTGGAGCGCATCGGTGCAAGTCTTCGTCGAGCTGCTGCGTTCGTTCGCCGCTCGCAAGCGTAATCTGCACCCAAGTTGGGCCGTTGGCTCGTTATGTGGTGTTAGACGTTGCGAGGGCGGCGTGTCGCCGCGGCTACTCGAACACGGCGTCGAAGATCTCGACGTCCATCAGCACGGGCCTGGCAATCACGGTTCCATCAGCCTGCAGCGTCTGCACACGCCGAAGCGTCGGCACCACGATGCCGGCGAAATTGTCATGGGCCCAGGAATAATGCGCGACCTTCATCCCGAAGAGATCGTGATCCGTCCGCCGTTGCAACGCGCTCTGGTCGAAATAGAAGGTCTGCTCGGGCGCGAGGGTGATCAGGTGCGCGGGGAATTGCGCCCGCAGCCGCCGCCAGGTCTCAGTGCCTTCAGACCAGGGTGGCAGCTCCTCCAACACGACATCGGGATGAGCGAGCAGGAATGGAATCGTCAGATAGTTCCAGATCGCGACGCCGCAGAAGAAGACGAGATGCAGTTCGTCCGCAAGCGCGGGGGCACTGGCCTCGGGAAATGCAAGGCTCGGATTGCGCCAGGTCTGCAGCACCTCGCCATCCAGGCTTTCGATCGTGATCGCGTCCGGTTGAAAGGAGCCTGAGTGTTCTCCCCCGGTGATGCCGGTGAAGCGGACGGATTGCGTCCGGGTCGAGCCTTCCGCGGTCACATCCTTGAATTCTCTGGCATGTCCGGCACTGGAGAACAGCATTCCGCCGACGGAAAGGTGGAGCGTGAAACGGCTCAAGCTGTTCCAGCGGTCCAAACCGCCGCTGGCATCGATTACATCGTGAAGGAGAGCCATGTCCCGCCATATCCACCGTGAAACGTCACCACCATGGCGGGGCGGATGCGGCTTGGCGTGTTAGAAGTTGTTAGGAGTTGCGAGCAGGCAGTATGGCGGTATCTCGTTGAAGATACTCTCAATTCAGCGCGCCCAGGAGCTCCCTGGCGGCGACGAGATCACGGGTCTGGAGGCCCTCCTGGTACCGCGCGAGGAGCGGCGCGAGCAGATCGCGTGCGTCGCCGGCCTTTCCGGCATGACGCCAGACGCGGCCGAGGCTGATCGCCCCCCGCAGCTCCCAGCCGAGCGCGCATTGCCGGCGTGATAGATCGAGCGATTTCCGGAAGTAATTCTCGGCCCCCGCGGCATTTCCCGACCCGGCCAGGATGTCGCCCTTGACCCTGAGCATCTCCGGCATGTCGAAGGATTCGCCGTGCTCGGGGATCTGGGCGATGGCCTCATCGATCGTGCGCAAGGCCTCATCGGGCTGGTTCTGCGCCACGAGACCCTCGGCAAGCGCGGTCGCAAACACCGTCGTCATGATCCGGTGCCGTGTGGCGTATAGCGTAGCCTGGCTGCGGCGAAGATGCTCGATCCCGCCGGCGACGTCGCCGCGGCGCAGCAGCAGCTCGCCCTTCTGGCCGATGCCGACCGCGTGGTAGGGGCCGAGGAAGTGCCGCGCCGAATGGTCGATCAGCCGCTCGATCAGGCTTTCGGCACTGGCCCAGTCGCCCACCCAGAGGAACACGTAGATGGTCCAGATCAGGGAAATGCCGAGGGTGAGCGGCTGTTCGAGCAGCTCGGCCTCGCGCACCGTGTATCTGGCCGCCTCGATGGCCCGATCGGGCCGGCCGGTGAGCCAGAGCCCGCGCGCCAGCGCCACCAGTGCAACGATGCGGTCGTCATAACCGAGATGGCCGATGTTCAGCCGCTGCGAGCCGGGATTGTGCACCATCGCGCTCTCGCAGAACTGCACGGCCTTGTCCTGGTTGCCGATCAGATGGTGGGCGACGCCGAGCATCCATTCCACGTTCAGTGTGGCGGCTGGATCATTCAGCTTCCGCGCGACGCCTTCGCCCTGCTCGCCGGTTCCGAGCGCGCCGTGAAAATCTCCGACCCTGGTCAGGTAGATGTGCAAGCCGCGCAGCAGCCAGAGCTGCCAGTGCAGGTCCTCGAGCTCTCTGGCAAGCTGGAGGCTGCGCGTGAAGGCGGAGCGGACCGCCTCCGTATTGCCCTGCGTGAACATCACGGAGACGCCGAGCGCGGCCTGCAACGTCATCTCCTGGCGGCTGTCGATCGCGCCCTTATCGAGAGATACAAGCGCCTGTTGTGTCCAGCGGTAGCATTCCGTCAGCAATGTCAGCTCGAGGAAGAACTGGGCCGCTGAGGCCGCCAGATCCACGCCGATCGTCCGGTCGCCGACATCCGAGAAGCTCCAGGTCAGCGCGGCCCTCACATTGGGCAGGTGGTCGGCATAGGGAAGGAAGCCGCCCGCGCTCTGCATGCCCGTGGATTTGAGCGCGATGTCGTGCAGGAAATCGCGGAAATATTCGGCGTGGGCACGCGCGACGCGGGCCGCTTCGCCGCTCTCGACCAGCTTGCCGGCGACGAAGGTGCGGGTGGTGTCGAGCAGGCGATAGCGCAGCCGCCGCTCCGCGGGCGAGGTCGCGATCAGGGACTTGGAGAGCAGGTTCGAGATGGCTTCGACGGCCTCGGATTCGCCGATACCCTGGCAGGACGCGACGGCAAGCGCGGCTTCCAGGGTGAAGGGCCCGACGAATACCGATAATCCGCGCAGCGTTGCGCTTTCGGCTGCCGGCAGCAAATCGTAGCTCCAGGCGAGCGCGGCGCTCAGGGTCTGGTGCCGCGGGATTGCGCTGCGCCGTCCCCGCCACAGCAGCGAGAAGCGGCTGTCCAGCAGCGAGGCGGTCCCGGCAATGCCGTAGGCGTTCACACGTCCGGCCGCGAGCTCGATCGCCAGCGCAATGCCGTCCAGCCGCCGGCAGATCTCGGCGACGAGCGGCGCATCCTCCTCGCTGAGCTCGAATTCGCTCAGGCTCTCGGCAATGCGTTCCACGAAGAGTTGGCTTGCGGGATAGGCAAGGATGTCGGCGATGCCGAGCCCGTCGCGCTCTGGTGGGCAATCCAGCGGAAACAGCCGATGGACGCGCTCACCTTCGCTGCGAAAGGATTCGCGGCTGGTGGCGAGAATATGCAGCTCCGGCGCCTCCTGGACGAGCCGCTCGGCCACCGGTGCGAGCTCGTCGAGGATGTGCTCGCAACTGTCGAAGACCAGCAGCGTCCGCCGGCTGCGCAGGAACGCCAGCAGGCCCGGCATCGGGTCGTCGGAATTGACGGTCAGGCCCAGGGTTGCCGCAATCGTTCCGGGAACGAGCCGGGCATCCGTCAGCGCTCCGAAATCGACGAAGCTCACCTGGCCGTCGAAGGCCGTGAGCTCGCCATGCGCGACGGCAAGTGCGACCGAGGTCTTGCCGATCCCGCCGGGGCCGACGATTGTGATGAAGCGATGCAGGGCAAGCTCGGCCGAAATCTTCTCGACGGCCTCGTCTCGCCCGATCATCCTCGCAAGCGGTGAGGGCAGCGCGTGGGGCGACGCGACAGGCGGGCTGCTCCGGCTCTCCGAAGGAGCCGGGTGAAGCAGCGGGGCGGTGAAACAATAGCCGCGTCCGGGGACGTTGACGACGTAGCGGGCACCTTCGCCGGCATCGCCCAGCGCCTTGCGCAGCGTCGTGATGTGGAAGCGCAGGCTGCCTTCGTCGACCGTCACGCCGGACCAGACGCGCTTGATCAACTCGCGCTTGTCAACGACCTCGCCGGCGCGCTCGGCGAGAAAAATCAGAATGTCGAGTGCGCGGCCGCCAAGGTGAAGCGGGGCGCCGTCCTTCTCCAGCAGCCGCGACTTTGCAAGCAGCCGGAATGGACCGAAGGCAATCGTCGAATCCTGGTCGTTAGTGTCCGGCACGGGCCAATGATTCCAGTGAAAGGGCTGGCGTATGCGCTTTGACCTACCTGAGCGAGGTTATCAGTAAACGGACCGAAAGTGGCGAAATCGCGTGGGGATCGGCCGAATGCAGGCGGGATACCCGTCGCGAATTTTGCTTAAACGCGAGCGGTTTATGACGCGACTGCGACAAATCGTCAGCAGGCTTGACCGTCGCGACGACAGCCTCCGCTGCCGGTTTGTGATGCGCCGATCATAACAGAATCTTGCAACGTCTAACGGGCAAAACGCGCGCGATGCATCCAGTATGGCTTCCGAGTTAGGTCCTATTCCAATGGGAGGCTATCATGTCCGTTATCGGCTCCATGTCGGACGGCAGTGCCGTTCGATCTCAATTTGTCGCCAGCCTTGACGATCAGTCGCGTGATTGGGAACTCGTGCTGCGGGAGTCCCATCACCGCATGAAGAACACGCTGACGCTGCTGGGTGCGTCAGTCCGTCGCGACTTCACGCGGGCCGGCACCAGGGACGTGTCGCTTGCGGTGGATCGGTTCGAGCGGCGCGTCGTTGCTTTCGGCAGGCTCTATCAGCTCCTGTCCGACAACGACGATGACTCGGCCGTCCCCGTCGGGGCTTTTTTCGAAAATCTCTGCGGAGCGCTCTCCGAAGCGGTGCTGGAGCCGGCGGGCGTCTGCTGCGAGGCCGCGATCGAGAGCGGCGTGCTGCCGGCATCGCAATGTCATCGGCTCGCGCTGATGTTGACGGAGCTGGTCACGAACGCGGCAAAGCATGCCTTCCCGAACAAGAATGGGGCACTGATCCGCATCGACATGGACAACCGCGACGGCGCCTGGGTCTGCACGGTGGCCGACAACGGGATCGGCGCCACCGGGCCGCTTCAGGGCACCGGCATCCGCATTCTCGAAGGGCTCGCACGCAGCATCCACGCGCGGTTGCATGGCGAGGCGGGGGAGGGCGGCACGCGGGTGACCATCGTGATGCCGGCTGCTTGAAGTTCGACTGTGTCCGGAACCGCTAACGAGCCCAAGCATTCAAGCAGGCATTCGAGAACGAGCGACATTCGCCGTTCTGCGCAAAGTTGAGCCTGCAAAGCAAAGTTGAGCCTGCAAGAATGGGTTCGGTTGAGAGCCCGCGCCTCACATCAGGGAGTTCGACATGGCTACACTCGAAATCGATCGCGAAGCCGGGACCAGACCCTCGCCGTCGCGCAGCGTTGATCTGAAGCTCGAGGTCGTCGTGATCCCGGTGTCCGACGTCGACCGCGCCAAGGCGTTCTACATGCGCCTCGGCTGGCGACTGGACGCCGATTTTTCCTCTGGCGACGACTGGCGCGTGATCCAGTTCACGCCGCCGGGCTCGGCCTGCTCGGTGATCTTCGGCAGGAACGTCACGGCGGCAGCGCCCGGCTCGGTGCGCGGCCTGTATCTGATCGTCTCCGATCTGGAGGCGGCACGACAAGATCTGCTTGGCCGCGGCATCGCGGTCAGCGAGCCGTTCCACGGCGGCGGCGACGTTCATGCCGGGCCGGACGAACCATACCTGTTCGGCAGTATCCGGGTCAGCGGTGTTGACCCGAAGCGCGGCAGCTACAGCTCCTTCGCCTCGTTCAGCGATCCCGACGGCAATGGCTGGCTGTTCCAGGAGATCACCACACGACTGCCCGGACGCATCGCCGCAGACGGCACGAATTTCCCCTCGCAGACCGATCTGGCGGCGGCACTGCGCCGCGCGGCGGTGGCGCATGGCGAGCATGAGAAGCGAACCGGCGGACACGACGACAACTGGGCGGACTGGTACGCCGACTACATCGTGCGCGAGCAGGCCGGTCAGCCGCTGCCGTCCTGAAGTTGCTGCATCCTCCATTCACGGCGTGCGATGACTTGGTCATCGCACGCCGTGTTGCGTTGTATCGCGCCCATCGCAGGATCGTCGATCGCTAGCCTCTAGCGCGCAGGCTCGCAACGGCTAACGCGGTCTAACAATCCATAACGAGCAAATCGGAAGTGCCTGCGCCAATCTCCTTGCACGACGAGCCGACGTCTCGATTTCGAATTCGGTCAACGCTGCCGACCAAAGCAAGGGAGATCCAACATGACCACGCAAGCACGCGCCGACATCCTCAACCCCGACCGCCGTCAATTGCTGGGCCAGGCCGCGATGACAGCGGTCGCCGCCAGCGTTGCGAGCCTGTTGCCGCTCCGTCCCGCAAAGGCGGCGGCGAGCGGCGCGATCCGCCCCTTCCACGTCAAGGTGCCCGAAGAGGATCTGCTCGATTTGCGCCGGCGCCTCGCGGCAACGCGCTGGCCCGATCGCGAGATCGTCGCCGACCAGTCGCAGGGCGTGCAGCTGACCACGGTCCAGCAGCTCGTGCGCTACTGGCAGAACGACTATGACTGGCGCAAGGTGGAAGCGCGGCTCAACGCGCTGCCGCAATTCGTCACCGAGATCGACGGCGTCGACATCCACTTCATCCACGTCCGCTCCAGGCACGAGAATGCGCTGCCGATGATCGTCACGCATGGCTGGCCGGGTTCGATCATAGAGCAGATGAAGATCGTCGGCCCGCTGACCGATCCGACCGCGCATGGAGCGAAGGCGGCGGACGCGTTCGATCTCGTGATCCCTTCGCTGCCCGGCCATGGCTTCTCCGGCAAGCCGACGACGCTCGGCTGGGATCCGCAGCGCATCGCGCGTGCCTGGATCGTGCTGATGAAGCGGCTTGGCTACAATCGCTACGTCGCGCAAGGCGGTGATTGGGGCAATGCGGTGACGGAGCAGATGGCGGTGATCGCGCCGCCGGAATTGCTCGGCATTCACACCAACATGCCCGCCACGGTTCCTGATGACATCGCCAAGGCGCTGCAGCCCGGCGGAACGCGCCCGTCAAACCTCTCGGCCGAAGAGCGCATTGCCTACGACCAGCTCGACGATTTCTACAAGCACGGTCTCGGCTACGCGATCGAGATGTCGAACCGGCCGCAGACGCTCTATGGCCTCGTGGATTCGCCGGCGGGCCTTGCGTCCTGGATGCTCGATCACGATGCGCGCAGCGCCGCGATGATCGCGCGGGTGTTCGACGGCAAGGCGGAAGGGCTGTCGCGCGACGATGTGATCGACAACATCACGCTGTACTGGCTCACCAACACCGCGGTCTCGTCGGCCCGACTGTACTGGGAGAACAAGCTGGTGTTCTTCGAACCCAAGCACATCAAGATCCCGGTCGCCGTCAGCGTGTTTCCGGACGAGATCTATGCCGCCCCACGCAGCTGGACCGAAAAGGCCTACCCGAAGCTGATGCACTACAACCGGCTCGACAAGGGCGGCCACTTTGCCGCCTGGGAGCAGCCCGCGCTGTTCTCTGCGGAAATGCGCACCACCTTCCGCCCGCTGCGCCAGTCGATCTGAACCGCATGGGGGACGCGCGCACCCGGCGCGTGTCCCCGTCCTTGAACGACGCCATATCAGGAGTGCAAACAATGAACCGCCCCGAACGTACCTTCACGACCGAGGACATCCGCCTGGAGCGCCGCCTGCCGTCATATTGGCGCGTCACCTTCGACATGCCGCCGGTCAACATCTTCGGCCCGAAGCAGCTTCCGCTGCTGGGCGACATCGTCACCGCGATCGAGACCGATCCGGAAGTCAAGGTTGTCGTGTTCGACAGTGCCGTCGAAGGCTTCTTCATCACGCATTACGACTTCCTCGCGCCGCTGGAGGATTCGCTGGGCATCCCGCCCGGGCCGACCGGTCTCCAGGCGCTGCCCGACATGCTGGTGCGTCTCAGTCGTGCGCCGGTGGTTTCCATTACCTCGATCCGGGGCCGCGCCACCGGCGTCGGCAGCGAGCTCGCGCTCGCCAGCGACATGCGCTTTGCCAGCCGCGAGAAGGCGATCCTGTCGCAATGGGAAGTCGGTGCGGGCCTCGTGCCCGGTGGCGGACCGATGGCGCGGCTGCCGCGCCTGATGGGCCGCGGCCGTGCGCTCGAAGTGCTGCTCGGCGCCGACGACATCCACGGCGATCTCGCCGAACGCTACGGCTATGTGAACCGGTCGCTGCCGGATGCCGAGCTCGATGGCTTCGTCGAGGCGCTCGCCATGCGCATCGCGTCGTTCGACAAGGAGGCTATTGCCGAGACCAAGCGCCTGGTCGATGTCGCCAGTCTTCCGCCCGATGTCGAGATCAAGCCCGAGTGGGATGCGTTCCTGGCCGCGCTTGGCCGCCCGGCAAGCCAGGCCCGTATCAAGGCGCTGATGGCGCGCGGCTTCCATCGCGCCGGCGACGTCGAGAACCGGCTCGGCTTCCACGTCGGACAGATCGGAAATTAGAGCGTTTTCGAACGAAGTGGATACCGGTTCGCGTGAAGAAAACGCGTCAAAACAAGAATCCGGAGCGCCGTTCCGATTCCATCGGAACGGGGCTCCGACGGAACCGCTGCGGCGTTCGGCCGGTTGGAATGGTGACAGGCGGTCGTGCCAATGTCGCTTTCCTCCGGTACCGAGCGCCGGCGCTAAACCCAACAAGGAGAATTGAGATGATCCGCAAAGCAACAGCAGTCTGGAAGGGCACCGGCCGCGATGGCACAGGCCATCTGTCGAGCGAATCCGGCGTGCTCGCCGAGACGCCCTATTCGTTCAAGACACGCTTCGAGAACGAGAAGGGCACCAATCCCGAGGAGTTGATCGCTGCGGCCCATGCCGGCTGCTTCACCATGGCGCTGGCCTTCGGTCTTCAGCTTGCCGGTTTCACGCCGGACGAGCTCTCGACCGAGGCCGCGGTTACGCTCGAGCCCGAAGGCAAGGGCTTCAAGATCAGCAAGTCGGCGCTCACGTTGCGCGCCAAGGTGCCGAACCTTGACGACGCAGGTTTCGCCAAGATCGCCGGCGAGGCCGAGAAGAACTGCCCGGTGTCGAAGGTGCTCAATGCGGCGATCACGCTCGACGCCAAGCTGATCTGACCGAACAGAGGGAGCAGCACCATGCCTCGCCAACATCAGCCGGATGAAGACAGGTTCCGCGCGATCCTGCCGGAGGATATCGCGTGGCAGCCGTTCCCGGCGTTTCCATCCGGCGCGCGCCTCGCCGTCATGGTCGGCCATCCCGCCGAGCCCGGACCTTACGTGGTCCGGGTGAAGGTGCCCGGCGGCACCAGGCTGATGCCGCACAAGCATCCCGAGGACCGCATCTACACGGTCATGTCGGGTGTCTTCTATATCGGGCTCGGCGAGCGTTTTGATGGCGACAAGGTCAAGGCCTATCCGCCGGGCAGCGTCATCGTGCTGCCCGGCGAGACTTGGCATTATCACTGGGCGAAATCCGGCGAATACGTCACGCAGGTTTCCGCCATCGGTCCGCTGGGCCTCGAATATCACGATGACCATGATGATCCGCGCTTGCATGCGGCTGCGGACCAGCGCTGAATATCTCGACCGAACGAATGGAGCATCAAATGACGACGGAGCGCGCAGTGTTGGCCGGCGGCTGCTTCTGGGGCATGCAGGATTTGATCCGCAAGCAGCCCGGGGTGATTTCGACTCGCGTCGGCTACACCGGCGGAGATGTCAAGAACGCGACCTATCGCAATCACGAGGGGCACGCCGAGGCGATCGAGATCATCTTCGATCCCGCCAAGACGAGCTACCGGACGATGCTGGAGTTCTTCTTCCAGATCCACGACCCCACCACGCTCAACCGTCAGGGCAATGACTGGGGCACGAGCTATCGCTCCGCGATCTTCACGACGAGCGACGAGCAGAAGCGGATCGCGGAAGACACGATCGCCGACGTCGAGGCCTCGCATCTGTGGCCCGCCAAAGTGGTGACCGAGGTCACGCCCGCCGGCGATTTCTGGGAGGCCGAGCCGGAGCACCAGGATTATCTCGAGCGCTATCCGGACGGCTACACCTGTCACTTCATCCGGCCCGGCTGGAAGCTGCCGCGGCGCGCGGCGGCTGCGGGGGGCTAGACCGCGGCCTCGCGTATTTTCGGGGACAGGCCGAGCAGCGCTGCCTCAGTTCCGGAGCTGCGCGATCAGGCCTCGGGCCTCGCGCATGTCGGCGGTGCGGGATCCCTCGGTCAGCGGTCGGCAAACGGTTTCCAGAACCTCCAGCGCCTCTGCATCGCGGCCTTGTCCCAGTCTGAATCGCGCGAGGCCGATGGCGCATCTCAGCTCCCACGATCGTGCGCCCTGGTGCGTCGCGATGTCCATGGCCTCGCGAAAAGCCGCTTCGGCGGCGGGCAGGCCCTTGGTCTGCTTGAGCATCAATTCGGCCTTGATGCGCGTCAGCTCCGGCAGATACCAGCGCTCCTGGCGGTCGTTGCAACGCGCCAATATGTCCTCGATCATCTCCAGGCCGCGATCGGTCTGGTCGGCCTCGCCGAAACACGCGGCGAGTTCACCGAGCAGAGGAAGAAAGCGCGGCAGGAAGCGCGCATCGCCGGCGCGGTTGAGCTCTTCGCGCAGCAGCGGCAGGCCGGTCGCGACGTCGCCGCGCTTGGCAACGACTGCCGCGTTGAAGGCGCGTGCCCACAGGCCCCACAGCCGGATCGCGTGTCGCTCGGTGTGTTCGAGCAGCTCCGTGCCGTGCTGTTCCGCGGCGTCGAAATCGCCGGCCCAGAAGGCGATCGGGCAGGCCGCCTGTCCCAGCACGCTGCAGAAGGTCAGCGCGTGGCCGTTGGCGAGGCCCTCCTCGATGGTTCGCGCGGCCAGCGCCTGGGCCTGGTCGGCGAGGCCTTGCAGCCACAGGATGCGGGCCCGGAAATATTGCGTCGATATCCTGAGGTCGAGCGGGAATATCTTCGGCTTCTCCGCCAGCACATGCAGCGACGCGTTCACCCTATCGATGCACAGCCGCGCGTCGTTCTGGTCACCGAGATAATGCAGCGCGACGGCCATCAGCCGGTCGCCCAGCAGGACATCGGACTTGTCGGGAGAATTCGCCGCCGCGTTCGCAAAACGGTCGGCGAGTGCGCGGGCCTTGCCGAACTGTCCGTTGTTGAACTGGTCGATGCACAGGCCCCAGAGCGCGCGCAGGCGGAAATCCTTGTCGTCGAGCCTGTCGGCGATCTCGAGGGTAGTCTCGAGGATCGGGCGCGCCTCGCGCGCACGGCCCTCGCCATACATCAGCGACCAGCCGAGTGCCGACAGGAGCTGCATGCGGACGCGGCCGTCACCGCCGCTGTCTCCGAGCGCCGCCAGTGCCGTTCTGCAGCGCTCGCGGCATTCGGCGAACAGCGAAAGCCGCACCCACAGCGTGACCGCGGCCGCCGTCAGCGCGATTCCCAGCGCGGGATCGCCGTCGGGCCCGAAGGCCCAGTCCAGCGCGGAGCGCACATTGTCCAGCTCCGCACCATACACGTGCAGCCACTCGGGCAGCGGCGTCGACGTGTCGGCCTCGGCCCGCTCGAAGAAATCGCGAAAATGCTCCGCGTGGCGCCGCGCGAACTGCCTGGTTTCACCGAGCTCGTTGAGCTTTCCATGCGCGTAGGTGCGCGTGGTGTCGAGCAGGCGATAACGCAGCGTCCGCGAGCCCGACGGGGAGATCAGCGATTTGGTGACCAGGCTGTCGATCGCTTCGAGGGTTTCCGATGCGCTGACGCCGTCGCCGGCCGCGACCGTGGCGGCCGCCTCCGGCGCGAAGGGCCCGGCGAACACCGACAGTCGCCGCAAGGTGGCGCTCTCAGCCGCGGGCAACAGGTCGTAGCTCCAGTCGAGGGCCGCGGCGAGCGTCTGGTGCCGCGGTACGGCCGTGCGCCGTCCGCGCCATTGCAGCGAAAAACGGCTGTCGAGCAGGGAAGCCGTGCCTGCGATGCCATAGGCATTGACGCGGCCCGCCGCGAGCTCGATTGCCAGCGCAATGCCGTCGAGGCGCCGGCAGATGCTCGCGACGAGCGGGGCCTCTTCCGCGCTGAGCTGGAACGGACCCGAGCTCTGGGCGATGCGCTCGATGAAGAGTTGGGCCGCGGGGTAGGTGAGGACCTCGGCGACACCCAGGTCTTCCCGTTCCGGCGGACAATCCAGCGGGAACAGCCGGAAGATCCGCTCGCCTTCGCTCCGGAACGACTCGCGGCTGGTCGCGAGAACACGAAGCTGCGGCGCTTCGCGAACGATGCGCTCGACGAGCGGGACCAGATTGTCCAGCACGTGTTCGCAGCTGTCGAAGATCAGCAGGGCCGGGCCGGCCTTGAGAAATGTCAGCAGGGCCGGCGTCGGATCCTCCGCGCTGATGGTCAGCCCGAGCGCGGAGGCGATGGTGGTTGCAATGTGGCTGGCATCCCGCAGCGGGCCGAAGTCGACGAAGAAGACGCGGCCGCCGAAATCCTGGGAACGCCGATGCCCGACGGTGACGGCGACCGCGGTCTTGCCGATCCCGCCCGGGCCGACCACGGTCATGAAGCGATAGAGCGACAGTCCGTTCGAGATCTTTTCGATGACCTCCTCTCGTCCGACCATCTTCGCGAGCTGAACGGGCAGGGAGCGCGGAGGAACGATGTCGAGGGGGACCGGCGCGACCGGAGGGGTCGCTTGAGCGAGCGACGCGACGAAGCAATAGCCGCGGCCGGGCACATTGACGACATAACGGGCCGACTTGCCGGTATCGCCGAGCGCCTTGCGCAGCGCTGCGACATGGAAGCGCAGGCTGCCCTCGTCGACATTGACGTCGGCCCAGATGCGCTTGACCAGTTCTCTCTTGTCGACGACTTCACCGGGGCGCCCGGCCAGGAAGATGAGGATATCGAGCGCGCGGCCGCCGACATGAAGCGGCGAGCCCTCCTTCTCCAAGAGCCTGGACTTTGGAAACAGCCGAAATGGCCCAAATGAAATGGCCGAGTCTTCGTTATGCTCTGGCACGCGCCATTGCCCCCACGACGGGAGTCAAAAGGTATTACTTTTTGGTCTAGCAGAACGAGGCGTACAGTAAACTGTCCGAAAGCAGCATGGCTGGCAGATCTGCGCAGATCGCTTGGGTCGCCACCGGCTCGCCGGAATAAGACTGGAAAAGGAAAGGCTTAGGTCGCTAGCCGCGGGGGCGGCGCCGGGGGGCTGGTCCAGACGGAGCATTGACGGCGGTTGCAGATTGCTGCGATTGGGTCGTCCGGGAGCCGGTCCCGCCTCGACAGTGACTACCGCTTCCGGAATTGAGACATGCCCTCCTACTCGCGGCGACAGGTCGTTCATGCGTTATCGGGCGCGGCGGCGCTCGCCGCCATCCCGCGCAGCGGGCAAACCGCCGATTATCCGTCTCGTCCCATTCGCCTCGTGCTTCCGTATGGAGCCGGCGGAGCGGGCGATCAGATCGGGCGCCCCTGGGTGGACAAGATGTCGGCGCTGCTCGGGCCGACTTTCGTCGAGTACATCGGCGGCGCCGGTGGCGCGATCGGAACCGCAGCGGTCGCGCGCGAGGAGCCCGACGGCTATTCGCTGCTGCTCGGCAATGGCAGTACGCAGGTCATCATTCCCCTGACCTCGTCAAATCCCGGTTATTCCGTCGGCGATTTCCGGGCCATCTATCGCCTGATCAACAGTGCGCTGGTTTTCGCCGTCCATCCGTCGGTGCCTGCCGCAAATTTGCGCGAACTGATCGCCTACGCGAAGGCCAATCCGGGCAAGCTGTCCTACGGGACGCCCGGGATCGCCACCGGCAATCATCTCGTCGGGGAATCGTTCAAGCAGCAGGCGGGCGGACTGGACATTGTCCACGTTCCCTATCGGGGTATCGCGCAGGCGACCAACGACCTCGTCAGCGGCCAGATCTCGCTCGTCATCGGCGTCATGTCGGTTCAATTGCAGCAGCTGAGCCAGGCCAGAAAGATCCGGCTGCTTGCGGTCACGACCGAAAAGCG
Source organism: Bradyrhizobium sp. B039 (assembly GCF_038965675.1). Classification (NCBI taxonomy): domain Bacteria; kingdom Pseudomonadati; phylum Pseudomonadota; class Alphaproteobacteria; order Hyphomicrobiales; family Nitrobacteraceae; genus Bradyrhizobium; species Bradyrhizobium sp. B039. The sequence continues at coordinate 6,541,141 of NZ_CP152416.1, read as the reverse complement.
GCTGAGCGGCGCACCTGATATTCCGACCGCCGTCGAATCCGGCATGCCGGATCTCAGATATGAGGGCTGGTTCGGCATCTTTGCTCCCAAACTCACCGATGATGCGATCATCGATCGGATCGCGCAGACGACGCGCCTCGCCATGGCCGATCCGGCGCTTCAGGCGAGCTACCGTGCCCAGGGCATGGAGCCGGACAGCGATTCAAGTCCGGACAAATTCCAGCGCATTATCGATGCGACAACGGCAAGCCTGGCGCCCGTGATCAGATCGATTGGATTGAGCAAGTCATGAGCTCACGTGCCGGCAGGTGATACCTCGCGCTGCTCCGTCGTGACGATGCGCGCCGACAGCGTGACCAGTCCCATCAGCACAGCCAGCAGCCAGAACGCCGTCGGCAATCCGCCAAGTCGTGCGACGAAGCCGACGCCGGCGGGACCAACGAGGATGCCGGCGTAGCCCGCGGTCGTGATCGCCGCGACGGCGAGCCCCGTGGGCATCACCGTCTGCCGGGCTGCCCGGCGGAACAGCACCGGCACGAGGTTCGAGGCGCCGAGGCCGATGAGCAGGAAGCCGACTATGGCGACCGCCGCAACCGGAGCCGTGAGCAGCACCGCAAAGCCCGCGACCGCAATGATGCTCCCCCAGAACAGGGTGGTGCGATCCCCGATGCGCGCAACGACGGCGTCGCCGCCGAGTCGCCCCATCGTCATCGCGATCGAGAACACGATGTAGCCGATCCCGCCTTGCGCCTCGGAGACAAGGCCGGCGCCGATGACGAGCAGTGCGCCCCAATCGAGCATCGCGCCTTCGACCAGGAAGGTGATGGCGCCGAGCAGCGCGAGCAGAAGCACGGAGCCGTGCGGCAGCACGAACAGCGGTCCGTCCTGTACCTGCACTGAGCGAAGCAGGCGCGACCAGGTCACAAGCATCGCAATCAGCATCAGGACGGAGCAAATAAGCGTGCAGGCGAGCGCGCCGAGTTGCAGGGAGAGCAGCGCGGTCATCAGCGCTGATCCGGCGAAGCCGCCGATGCTGAACAGCGCGTGGAAGCCGGACATCAGCGGACGTTTCGCTGCGCGCTCCACCTCCACCGCATGGATGTTCATGGCGACGTCGATGGAGCCGAGCGCGGCGCCGAAGGCGAGCAGCGCCAGTGCCAGCGTCGCCGGCGAGCTTGCGATGGCCAGCAGAGGCAGGACCAGCGCCAGACCGAGCCCGCCGGCGATGATGATCGGCCTGCTGCCGTAACGCGCGCTCATGATTCCGGTCAGAAGCATTGCGACGACCGAGCCGATGCCGAGGCTGAGCAGCAGCAGTCCGAGAACGCCGTCGTCGACGCCGAGCCGTGCTTTCGCAAACGGCACCAGAGGCGCCCAGCACGCGATGCCGAAGCCCGCGACGAGGAAGGCAAGTCGCGTCGCAAGCCGTGTCGCCGGCCGGTCGGCAGAAAGCATGAGAACTCCGGAAGCAGAGGCAAGGAGGGCGCGGTCGACAAGCCCGACGATTACCGCGACTTTATGTCCTGATGTGCCCGATTTGTCGCAGCAGTTCCCAGATGTTGCGGAGCATCTCGGCGCCGGCGGATTGCCTGTCGGGCAAAACACCGGCCCTGTTTCGCTGCCCCGTCAATCCCTCGTCATGAAAATATTCCGATTTACAGAAATTCTGATTTGTCGTATGTGTCGCCCATCCCGGCTCATCCTTGAGGGGCGATCTTGTGTCGTCACGTTTCGCGAGCCGGGCTTGCGGTGGACGCGGCAGCGTCGGGCGCGAGAGTTAAGGGCAGGGCGGATTGCTCTCCGTGAGCCCAGGACTTCGTGCTGGATGAGCGACGCTGTCAGGTTCGTCTCGCCTGTAAGTTTCCGGCTCCGTCGACAGGGCTGGGAAAACTGCGGCGAAATGGCGGGCCGTGCGTACGGCAAAACCGTGTGGTCCTGGCCGTCGTTGCTACGGTCAAGCTCTTGCGGATGCGGCAGTCGCGTCAACCGGCGCGATGTCGGCGACTTTCGCAAGGACGAGGGAGGCCAGAACGAACTCGGCTCCCGGGAGAGCACGGCATAAGCCGTCCAACCACTGCGCAGGGAAGGCCGAGTGATTGGCTACTCCTGTATGCTGCTGTGCGGTTCTTCCTGCGTGTGCTTTTCGCGCAGCGGACCGCGGGTGCCAGATCAGCACCCGGCCTTCCCTGCGCCCTCTTGGCCTAAGAGGGTGAAGCGACGAAGCAAAGCTCGGGCGAATTACGCCGCGAGGATGCGAAGGCGTGTCTGCGACCACACGCTCGCTGTCCTCGCCCGCGAAGGCGGGCGATCCAGTATTCCAGAGGCGGTTGTGATGGAGCCGAGAAGCTGCGGCGTACTGGATTCCCCGCCTTCGCGGGGAATGACGACCGGCAAGTCTGATACCGCCGCTGACCAAGGGCAAATACGACAACGTCCAGGAGTTCAGGTTCGGCGGCGGAACCTCGTTCCAGCGCTGCGACACCCGCACGGGACGTCGCGGCATTTTGTCGTGCATTTGTGAAAACGCGTGATCAGCTTCCGGATGGAGAGGGAACGTCAAAACCGCATTGAAGTTGCTGCCAAATCGTCCTGTTGCGCCGATGTGCAAGTGTCGGGCGAGAGCTGTTCGCCTCGTGCGCGCGTGGACAGCCTGCGGCGGATGTCCGATAATACCTTCCGCAAATTGCGGGGCGCTGTGGCCTGCACTTGGACCCGCGGAAGGACTGACCCGATGACACAGGCAGGCGCCTACGGACAGAGGCTAGGGCAGTTCCTGCGTTTGAAGGATGCGCCGCCCTCGCTGGTTACGCGCTCGCTGCGTAGCGCCGAGCTCGCGGTGACCGAAACCCGGAATGACAACCCGGTGCCCGGCCTGTCCGGATCGCTCGCCGCCGAAGATGCCTTTCTCGTCAGCCTGAAGCTGCACGACTACCCGGATTGCGAGCTCTGGGAGCGCGGCAAATGCATCATGACCGCGGACGTCCATGCGGGTACGACCTATTTGTACGACCTCAAGTGCGATCCGCGCTACGTGATCGACAAGCCGTTCCACTCCCTGTTCTTCTACATTCCACGTTCGGCGCTCGACAGCATCGCCGAACAGTGCAACGCGCCGCGGGTTGACGAGCTCGACTGTCAGATCGGTGTTGGCCATGACGACCGAATCGTCCGACACATCGGCGCGTCGCTGCAGGAGGGCCTGCGCCGGCCGGACGAGGCCAATCAGCTTTTCATCGATCACATGATGCTCGGGCTGACCGCCCATGTCGCCCAGACCTATGGCGGGCTCCAGCGCACGTCCGGGCTTGCGCGCGGCGGTCTCGCGCCATGGCAGGCGAAACGCGCCTGCGAGAGGCTCGAATCGGATCTCGGCGGCAAGCTCTCGCTGCAGAGGATCGCGGCCGAGCTCGACCTTTCGGTCAGCCATTTCTCCCGCGCGTTTCGAATCTCGGTCGGTGTGCCGCCGCACCAATGGCTGCTTCAGCAGCGCGTGAAGGCCGCCAAGCAGTTGATGAGCGTCCGCGACCTGCCGCTGTCGGAGATCGCGATCTCGGCCGGGTTTGCCAACCAGAGTCACTTCACGCGCGTGTTCTCCTCGATCGTCGGCGTCAGCCCGGCAGCGTGGCGCCGCGAGATGCTCGGTGCATCGAACGGCGAGACGTGAAGCCGGGTGCCTTCCGTCCTCAGCGGCGCTTCGCGAGCGAGATCATGTAGGCGGCGCGCCGCGCCGCAAAGATTTCGTCCGGCGGGTGACCGATGCCCTCGGCGAGATTGGCCGGATTGAAGATGGTGACGTCGCAGGCCTGATCCGGCTCGAAGCCCGTGATCACGATCGTGCCCAGGCGCACCTCGTCGCGAAGATCCTCGTCCGGCCAGCGTGTGGTGACATCCATGGTCGGGTCGCCGGGGCGGTCGAGCAGCGCCATCACGTTGAAGCGGACATTGCCCGCAGCGATCCGCGTGCCGAGGTCGTCGTGCAGGAAGTCGGCCGGCTTCGTCCTGGCTTCGTCCTCGCTCAGCGTGATCTCGCCGCGGGCCGGGACGACCTTGAACTTGATGAAGCGCGTCTCATTCTCGGCATTGGTCGCCGGAAAGGAATGCACGCCCCAATAGGTGGTGCCGGCGAAGCTTCCGGGCAGCGGACGCGCGGCGACGTAGTTCGCCTGGTTGAGCGTTTCGGGATTGGCCGTCGAGAAGGCCTTGACCTTCGCCATGTCAGGCTTGCCATCGGGGCCCGGGATGCGCGCCTCGAGGAAGGCCAGCATCTGGTCGAGCGTTCGTGCAAAGTGCACAGGCGCGCTTTCCACGAGAATGTCGGATCGATGATCCTCGTCGCCGAGCCTGAAGCTGAAGCCGCGCAGCACGAGGTTGTTGGTATCCGCGACGTTGGGATTGCCGCCGCCGACCGAGAAGCGCGCCAGCACACGCGATGGCCTAGTGAAGCTCCGCGATCGCGTAATCTCCTCCGCGCGGTCCGACGGGGTGTAGGTACCCCGAACGCACCAGCCCTTGGCGAAGCTGGCGCGGACCTTCGGCGGATTGCCGGCGACGGCCTTCAGGGCCTCGACGATGGAGGCGGGCGTTGCGGCATCGTTCGGGCTCTCGGCCATGGCGGATCTCTCGCGTGTGCGAGCCAGATTCTAGCCGCGATACGGACCCGCGATCTTTCCCAAAGCGGTCGGGTTTTGCCCAATCCTGCTCAAGACAGGTGCCTCGGGCCGGCCAACATAGCCGATGCTCGCAATCGCCTGACCCATCAGGGAATGTTGGGTTGCGTCTCCGCGAGCGGTATCCAGCCGCCGTCGCCACGTTGGAAGAGCGGGCACCCGAAGACTGCGCGAACCGGAAGGGCCGTGGTCGAGGCATGCCAGCGATTGGTTTGCTTCATCGCAACGACTATGCCGGCAATTTCGACGCCGATCGTCTGCAAAAGCCGCACCGCCGCGAGCGCAGTCGCGCCGGTCGAGATCGCATCGTCGACCAGCACCACCCGGCGGCTTTCGAGCAGGGGCAGCAGGTTCGGATCCAGCCGCAGCCTTTTGCCGGCGTCGGGGCTGGTGATTGAACTCACGGGCTCGGACAGCACGTCGTCGTACCAGAATTTGCGCGAATAGCCGAGCGGGACATAGCGCGGCTGTCCGAGCCGTTCTGCGACCTGCGATGCGAAGGCAAGACCAAGGGTCGGGAGCCCGACGATGATCTCGGCATCGAGCGCGCGCGCCTGCGTCGCCATATGGTAGGCCAGCGCGGCGACGACGAGGTGTGAGGCCTGATTGGCGATCAGCGATGCGACGGCGCGGTCGCCATCGGGCAGTTGGCGCAGCGGCAGAACCAGGATACGGCCGCAGGGGAGTGTCGCGGGATAGCCCAAGCGATAAGGTGGCATAGCCGGGAAACGCAAGGGAACCTCCGGCGTCAGCTCCTGCCAGTAGCCGGTCGTCGCCTCGGTATAAGTCTCGCTTGCGCTCATGCCGGCATCAGAGGCCTAACCCCCGAGGATTCGCCGGCAGGCGTCGACGAAGACCTGCGCGCCCGTGACGATGTCGGCGTCCGCGGTGTTCTCGGTCCAGTGATGGCTGATGCCGCCGATCGACGGCACGAACAGCATCCCCGCGGGCATGATGGTCGCGAGCATCTGTGCGTCGTGGCCGGCGCCGCTGGGCATGCGGATGGATCGTCCGCCGGCGACAGCCTTGCTCGCAGCTTCGATCGCGTCCTGAAAGCCTGAGTTCATCAAGGCGGGAGCACCGGTCCGCAGCTTCTCCACGGTCACGGCGCAGGGGCCGCTGGCGTTGACCTCGTCCGCCATGGCCTTCAGCAATCCCTCCAGCCGCGCGATGACCGCCGGGTTGTCGTCGCGGATCTGGAACAGCATTTCGGCGCCACCCGGAATGATGCTCGGCGCGCCCGGATCGAGCGTGATGCGGCCCGTGGTCCAGACCGTGCGCGGACCGCACGCGGCCGGGAAGCGCTCGTCGATCGCGACGCAGAATTTGGCCAGCGCAAGGCCGGCATCCTTGCGTGCAGCCATGCGGGTGGTGCCGGCGTGGTTCTGCTCGCCGACGAAATTGATCCGGTATTGCCAGATGCCGACGATCGAGGTCACGACGCCGACCGCGAGCTGTCCGCTCTCGAGCGTATCGCCCTGCTCGATATGCGCCTCCAGATATCCGACGTGCCGCCCCTTCTCGGCGGTGATGCGCGAGCGTCCCGCGAGCCCCATGTCGGCAAGCGCATCGCGCATGGGCCGCCCGTTGGTGCGGTCGCGCGCGGCGTCGATGTCAGCCTCGGTCACTTGCCCCACATAGGAGCGCGAGCCGAGGAAGCTGCCAAAATGTCCTTCCTCGTCGCACCAGGCAGCGACTTCGACCGCGCCGTTCACGGACGGATCGGCATTGAGCACCCGCGCGGCTTCGAGCGCGTAGACGACACCGAGCGGACCATCGAGCCAGCCGGCGTAGTTCTGGCTTTCCAGGTGCGAGCCCGCCAGAAGCTTTGGGCCGGGCTTGGCGCTCGTCCCGAACACATTGCCGATGCCGTCAATCGCGGCGGAGAGATCCGCGTCGGGCAGCTTCTGCACCAGCCAGTCCAGCGATTGCTTGTGCGGTTCGGAGAAGGTCGGCTTGTGCACGCCGGTCTTGTAGGCGCCGATGGCGCGCAGCGCATTGAGGTCGGCGAGAACGCGTGCGCCGTCGAAGGAAGGACCATTGTCAGGCATGTTCGGCAACCTTCAACGCCTCGGCACGGATTTCCTCGACCAGCCGTTCCTTGAGCTGGACGAATTCCGGCGTGGTCTTGATCTTGTAGGAACGCGGATGCGGCAGGTCTATGGCAATCTCGGCCTTGATGCGGCCGGGGCGTGCGCTCATGACGATGACGCGGCTGCCGAGGAAGATCGCCTCCTCGATGTCGTGGGTCACGAACAGCACGGTCTTCTGGTCGCGCTCCCAGATCCCGAGCAGCATTTCCTGCATCAAGGCGCGAGTCTGGTTGTCGAGCGCGCCGAAGGGCTCGTCGAGCAGCAGAATCTTTGGATCATTGGCAAGCGCGCGGGCGATTGCCGTGCGCTGCTGCATGCCGCCGGAGAGCTGCTTGGGCCAATGGTTCTCGAAGCCGGACAATCCGACCTGGCGGATGAAGGCGTCGGCGATCTTGTACCGTTCGTCCTGCGACACGCCGCGCTCGCGCAGGCCGAAGGCGATGTTCTCGCGCACGGTCAGCCAGGGAAACAGCGTGTAGGACTGGAACACCATGCCGCGATCCGCCCCCGGGCCCGTCACCTCGCGCCCGTCGAGCGTGACGCGCCCGCCGGTCGGCCGGTCAAGGCCGGCGACGATACGAAGCAGCGTGGACTTGCCGCAGCCGGAGGGGCCGAGGATGGTGACGAAGTCGTTGTTGCCGATGATGAGGTCGGTCGGCTCCAGCGCCCTGGTCGGCGCATTGCCGTGGCGCGCGGGGAAGGTCCGTGAGACCTGTTCGATCTTCAGCGTCGTCATGCGAGCTTCCACGGAAACAGCCAGGCGTTGAACGCCTTGAACAGGAAGTCGGAGACGAGGCCGATCAGCCCGATCACGATGATGCCGAAGATGATCTGGCCGGTGTTGAGCAGCGCCTGGCTGTCGGTGATCATATGGCCGATACCGGAGGACGAGCCGATCAGCTCGGCGACGATGACATAGGTCCAGGCCCAGCCCAGCACCAGCCGCAGGATCTCGGCGATCTCCGGCGCGGAGGAGGGCAGCAGCACACGGCGGATGATGCCGCGGTCGCTGGCCCCGAGCGTATAGGCCGCCTCGACCAGATCGCGCCGCGTCGCGCCGACGGTCACCGCCACCATCAGGATCACCTGGAACACCGAACCGATGAAGATGACGAGCAGCTTTTGCAGCTCGCCGATGCCGGCCCACAGGATCAAGAGCGGGATGAAGGCGGAGGCGGGCAGGTAGCGTGCAAAGGAGACGAACGGTTCGAGAAAGGCCTCGACCGGCTTGTAGGCACCCATCAGCACGCCGAACGGCACCGCGATGATCGCGGCGAGCGCGAAGCCGCCGACGACGCGCCAGATCGTCATGCCGATGTCGAACATGAAGCCTTGCTTCGTCAGCAGGTCAAAACCTTCCTGCACCATAGTCAGCGGGTTGGCGAGGAAGGTCTTCGACACATGGCCGCCGAAGGTCGCCCAGGACCAGAGGGCAACGAACAGCACGAAGAAAGCGAGGCCAAAGGCCACACGCTGCCTCGATGTCACGGGATCCAGGGGACGCATCAAACTGTCTATCCGAATAATCGATCACGCGCCGGCTCCGCCTCCTGGCGGAACCGGCAGCTTGCAGAAGTCTACTTGATGAAGCTCGCGTCGTAGAGGTCCTCGACCTTCGGCGCGGCCTTGATGATGCCGATCTCGAGCAGGAGCTCGGCGGCGTCCTTGTTGAAGGTCAGGAAATCGCCCGCGAAGAACTTCTGGTTCGCGGCCTTGTCCTGCCAGCGCAGATATTTCGCCGAGTTGCCGAACTGCTCGCCGGTCTGCTTCACGTCCGCGCCCATGATCTCATAGGCCTTGGCCTGGTCCTTGGCGATCAAGTCGAGCGCCTCGAAATAGCTGTTGGCGAGCGCCTGCGCCGCCTTCGGATTCTCGCTCAGGAATTTCGGCGTGCAGCCAAACGTGTCCATCACGATCGGATAATCCAGCGTGGTGGCGATGATCTTGCCCTTGTCGGGCGCGGCGCGCACGGTCGACAGATACGGCTCGTAGGTCATGGCGGCGTCGTTCTGGCCGGAGACGAAGGCCTGCGCGGCCGCGGCGGGCTCGAGATTCACCACGGTCACGTCCTTCGTGGTGAGGCCGTTCTTCTTGAGCATCCAGGCCAGCGCAAAATACGGCGAGGTGCCCGGCGCGGAGGCCGCAACCGTCTTGCCCTTCAGATCCTTGATCGCGGCGATGTCGTTGCGCACGGCCATGCCGTCGGCGCCATAGCTCTTGTCGAGCTGGAAGATCTGCTTGGTGGCGACGCCGTTGGCGTTCCAGGAGATCCAGGTCTCGACCGTGGTTGCCGCGCACTGGATGTCGCCGGAAGCAATCGCAAGATGGCGGTCCTTCTGCGGGATCTTCTTGATCGTGACGTCGAGGCCGTTCTTCTTGAAGATGCCGGCTTCCTTCGCCAGCGTCAGCGGCGCGAAGCCGGTCCACCCGGAGATGCCGACGCCGACCTTGACGTCGTCGGCGAGCACGGGAGTGGAGGCCGCCAGGGCAATGATTGTCGCAAATACCTTTGAACTACGCATGATTGTCGTCCTCTTGCCGATCGATGGATTGACGTCCTGTTGATCTGTTCGTGTCGGTCCATGCGGACCTTTGCCCGAAGCGTTGCACGAATTGTGCCGACATTGGTCTCTCAGCCTCCCTTGAATCGGGCGACAAGGCGGTGGGAGTCACCGGGATAGAGCAGCCGCACGGCGGTGATCGTGCGCGTACTGCGCCAGGTGTAGCGGTCGATCACGAGGCAGGGCGCGCCGACGGCGATGTCGAGCGCTTGCGCCGCGCGATCGTCCGCAACGATGGCGCTGATCGTATGCTCGGCCTCTGTCCATGGGACATGGTGAAGCAGCCACGAGCCAGGCGGTTCGCGCGAGAAGTCCGCGGTCGCGGCATTCGGCACGGACGAGAGGTCGATCAGCCTGTCCTCGACGGCAAACGGCACGTTGTCGGCGCTGTGGCGGCAGGCGATCGCGATCACCTTGCCGGCCTTCTTCACGCCAAGACGGTCGCGGTCGGCGGCGGTCGCCATGCGCAGCTTGCGATGGATCAGCTCGTAGCCGTAAGCGCGGCCGAGCGCGGTGATCTCGGCGCGGATGTCGGCGATCTTGAGCACCGCGGACTGATGCTGCGGCCGGCGGACGAACGATCCGGCGCGCCGCCGCCGCTCGATCAAGTCGGCCTGCGCGAGTTCCGACAGCGCCTTGTTCACGGTCATGCGCGAGCAGCCGTAGCGCGCCACCAGTTCGTGCTCGAACGGAATGCGATGACCCGGCGGCCACTCGCCGGTCAGGATACGATTCTCGATGTCGGCGCGGATCCGCTTGTAGAGCGTCGGCTGGTCGGCGCCATCAGTAGCGAGGCTCATGCGAGCAGCCTCCGCACCGATGCGTTGAAGCGCTCGCGCGCTGCCTGGCGCAGCCGGTGCCGTCCGCCCTCGACGACCTTGTCGCCGCCGGCCCAGACGCAATCAATTGCGCCGCTACCTGCCGCAAAGATCCAGCCGTCGATGGCCGCATCGCCCTGACGTCCCGCGAGCGACGGATGCGCGGCATCGAGCGTGACGATGTCGGCGCGCGCCCCCGGAGTGAGGCCGGCAGTCGGCTGCGCAAGTGCCTGCGAGCCGCCGGCGAGCGCTTGATCGAACAGCGTGCGTCCGGTCGAGGCGCCTGCGCCGCCGGAGAGCACATTGCGCTGGCGATGCTTCAGCCGCTGGCCATATTCGAGCTGGCGCAGCTCGTCGGCGACACCGACCAGCACGTTGGAATCGGTGCCGACGCCGAGCCGGCCGCCGGCGTCGAGGAACTCGCGGGCTGGAAAAATGCCGTCGCCGAGGCTCGCTTCGGTGATGGGGCAGAGGCCGGCTACCGCGCCCACCTTGGCGAGCGCGGTGACCTCCTCGTTCGTCGTGTGTGTCGCGTGGATGAGGCACCAGCGTTGATCGACCGGTGCGTGCTCCAGCAGCCATTGCACGGGGCGCCGGCTCGACCAGGCCAGGCAATCCTCGACTTCCTTCACCTGCTCGGCGGCATGAATGTGCACGGGGCCGCCGTCGGCGAGCGGAATGATCGCGGCGAGCTCGTCCGGCGCCACCGCGCGCAAGCTGTGCGGCGCGATGCCGATATTGGCCCCTGGCAAGTTTGCGATCGCTTTGCGCGAGGCAGCCATCAGGGCCGCAAACCGATCGACGGAGCAGATGAAGCGGCGTTGGCCGGCATGTGGTGCTGCGCCCCCAAAAGAGCCATGCGCATAAAAACTCGGCAGCAGCGTCAGCGCAATACCCGACGCTTCGGCAGCCTGCGCAATGCGCGTGGCCATTTCGGCGAGGTCGGCGTAGGGCGAGCCGTCGCGATCGTGATGCAAATAGTGGAATTCGCCGACGCGGGTTAAACCCTGCTCCAGCATCTCGACATAAAGCAGCGTTGCGACGGCCGCGACATCGTCCGGCGTCATCGCCAGCGCGAAGCGGTACATCGTCTCGCGCCAGGTCCAGAACGTGTCGGTCGAGTCGCCGCGCTGTTCCGCAAGTCCCGCCATGCCGCGCTGGAAGGCGTGGCTGTGCAGGCTTGCCAGCCCCGGAAGCGCGATTTCGTGGCGCTCGTCGCCGGCGACCGGCGTCACGCCCGGTGTCACCGCCGCGATCGCGCCGGCGGTGATCACCACCTGCACGTCATTGGCCCAGCCCGAGGGCAGGAGCGCGGAGGCGAAATGCAGTCGGGTCATGATTACACGCCGGCTGGACAGAACCGCCTTACGATTATATGTCTAGACATATAAGTCAAGCATCCCAGGGCGCAGGGACATCCGCGAAGGGACAGTTGCATGGCAGAGCGCTTCGACCGGATCTGGCACAATGCCCGCCTCGCCACGATGCGGGCCGATCGCCCCGATCTCGGCGAGATCGAGCACGGCGTGATTGCCGCGCGCGGCGGCCACATCGTCTATGCGGGTGCGGCGGCGGACTTTCCGGCTGACGCAGATGCCATCAAGCGGATCGATTGCGCTGGGCGCTGGATCACGCCGGGCCTCGTCGACTGCCACACTCATCTGGTCTATGGCGGCAACCGTGCGCACGAGTTCGAGCTGCGCCTGAAGGGGGCAAGCTATGAGGAGATCGCGCGCGCCGGCGGCGGCATCGTCTCGACGGTGGCCGCGACGCGCAAGGCAAGCGAGGCCGAGCTCGTCGCAAGCGCACTGCCGCGGCTCGACGCGCTGATCGGCGAGGGCGCCACCACGGTCGAGATCAAGTCCGGCTACGGCCTCGATGTCGACACCGAGATGCGGCAGCTCGCGGCCGCGCGCAGCCTCGGCCGCCAGCGGCCGGTTGCGATCCGCACGTCCTTCCTCGGCGCCCATGCGTTGCCGCCCGAGGCCGATGGTGACAAGGATCGCTATATCGATCTCGTGTGCAAGGAGATGCTGCCCGCGGTTGCCAAGACTGGTCTTGCCGATGCCGTCGACGCTTTCATGGAGGGCATCGCGTTCTCGGCTGAGCAGACCGCGCGGGTGTTCGAGACGGCGAGGGGACTCGGGCTGCCGGTGAAGCTTCATGCCGACCAATTGTCGAACCTCGGCGGTGCCGCGCTCGCGGCCAAATTCTCCGCACTGTCGGCCGATCATCTCGAGCATACCGATGAAGCAGGTGCGGCCGCGATGGCGAAGGCGGGAACGGTGGCTGTGCTGTTGCCGGGCGCCTTCTATTTCATCCGCGAGACGCAGAAGCCGCCGGTCGAGTCGTTCCGCAAGCACGGCGTCCACATGGCGCTGGCGTCGGACTGCAATCCCGGCAGCTCGCCGCTGACCTCGCTGCTGCTGGCGATGAACATGGGCGCGACGCTGTTCCGGATGACAGTGGCCGAATGCCTCACTGGGGTCACCCGCGAAGGCGCGCGGGCGCTTGGCGTGCTCGATGAAACCGGCACGCTAGAGGCCGGCAAATGGTGCGATCTCGCGATCTGGGACATCGAGCGGCCCGCCGAGCTCGTTTACCGCATCGGCTTCAATCCGCTGCACCGCCGGGTTTGGAGGGGGCAATGACGGAGCAGGACGCGGCGATCGTCGTCAAACCGGGAACGGTCAGCCTCGACGATCTCGCGCGCGTGCTTGCGGGACAGCCCGTCGTGCTCAATCCGTCGTTCTGGCCGCGTGTCGAAGCAGCCGCGGCGATCGTCGCCAAGGCGGCGCAAGCAGACACCCCCGTCTACGGCATCAATACCGGCTTCGGAAAGCTCGCCTCGAAGCGCATCCCGCCTGACCAGACCGCGCTGCTCCAGCGCAACCTCATCGTCTCGCATTGCTGCGGTGTCGGTCCGGCGACGCCGGAGCCGATCGTGCGGCTGATGATGGCGCTGAAGATCATCTCGCTCGGGCGCGGCGCATCTGGCGTACGCCGCGAGGTGATCGAGCAGTTGCAGGGAATGCTGGCGCGGCGCGTCTGTCCGCTGGTTCCGCAGCAGGGCTCGGTCGGCGCCTCCGGTGACCTCGCGCCGCTCGCGCACATGACCGCCGTCATGATCGGCGAGGGACAGGCGATTGTCGACGGCAAGACCGTGTCCGGCGGCGAGGCACTCGCTGCCGCCGGGCTTGCGCCGCTGACCCTCGGGCCCAAGGAGGGGCTCGCGCTGATCAACGGCACGCAGTTTTCGACCGCCTATGCGATTTCCGGCGTGCTGCGTGGGTTTCATCTGGCTCGTGCCGCGCTCGTCACCGGCGCGCTGTCGGTCGATGCGGCGATGGCCTCCACAGCGCCGTTCCGCCCTGAAATCCAGGCGCTGCGCGGCCATGCCGGGCAGATCGCCGCGGCTGCGACGCTGACCGCGCTGCTCGACGGCAGCGACATCCGCCTGTTGCATCTCGAAGGCGACGAACGCGTGCAGGATCCCTATTGCCTGCGCTGCCAGCCGCAGGTCGCAGGGGCCGCACTCGATCTGATCACGCAGGCTGCGCGAGCCCTGATCGTCGAGGCCAACGCCGTCACCGACAACCCGCTCGTCCTGGTCGAGACCGGCGAGATCGTCTCCGGCGGCAATTTCCACGCCGAGCCCGTGGCGTTTGCGGCCGATACGATCGCGCTCGCGCTGTCGGAGATCGGCGCGATCAGCGAGCGGCGCATCGCGACGCTGGTCGATCCCGCGCTGAATTTTGGCCTGCCGCCGTTCCTCACGCCCGATCCCGGCATCAATTCCGGCTTCATGATCGCCGAGGTGACGGCGGCCGCGCTCTATGCCGAGAACAAGCAGCGTGCGGCTGCCTGCTCGATCGATTCGACGCCGACCAGCGCCAACCAGGAAGACCACGTGTCGATGGCTGCGCATGCGGCGCGGCGCCTCGCCGATATGACGGACAATCTCGCCGCCATCCTCGGCATCGAGCTTCTGGTCGCCGCGCAAGGCATTACGCTGCGCGCGCCGCATGCGACCAGCGCGCCGCTCGTCGCCGTCATCGCCGCGCTTCGCGAACAGGTGCCCGCGCTCGGCGCCGACCGCTACATGGCCGGCGATCTCGCCAAGGCAGCCGCGCTCGTCGAGGCCGACGCGCTGCCGGCGGCTGCGATCGGCGTGCTCCCATCTGACCCATTTCCGAGACTTGCCTGAAGAGGTGTTCCGCATGAACCGCCGACTGGACAACGACCGCACCATCCGCGCGCCCCGCGGCAGCGACATCAGCGCCAAGAGCTGGCTGACGGAAGCCCCCTTGCGCATGCTGATGAACAATCTCGATCCTGATGTCGCGGAGCGCCCGAGCGAGCTCGTCGTCTATGGCGGCATCGGCCGCGCCGCGCGCGACTGGGAGAGCTTTGACCGGATCACGGCGGCGTTGCGCAAGCTCGAGGACGACGAGACGCTGCTGATCCAGTCCGGCAAGCCGGTCGGCGTCTTCCGCACCCACGCCGATGCTCCTCGCGTGCTGATCGCGAACTCCAACATCGTGCCGCATTGGGCGACGTTCGACTATTTCAACGAGCTCGATCGCAAGGGCTTGATGATGTACGGCCAGATGACGGCCGGCTCCTGGATCTATATCGGCAGCCAGGGCATCGTGCAGGGCACCTACGAGACCTTCGTCGAGGTCGGTCGTCGCCATTATGGCGGCAGCCTTGCCGGCAAATGGATTCTCACCGCCGGCCTTGGCGGCATGGGTGGCGCGCAGCCGCTGGCCGCGACCATGGCGGGAGCCTCGATGCTCGCAGTTGAATGCCAGCCGAGCCGGATCGAGATGCGGTTGCGCACCGGCTATCTCGATCGGCAGGCCGCGACGCTCGACGAGGCGCTCGCGATCATGGAAGAGTCCGCAAAGACGAAGAAGGCAATCTCAGTCGGCCTGCTCGGCAATGCCGCGGAGATTTTTCCGGAGCTGGTGCGTCGCGGCGTCAAGCCGGACATCGTCACCGACCAGACCAGCGCCCATGACCCGATCAACGGCTATCTCCCCAAAGGCTGGACGATCGCCGACTGGGAAGCCAAGCGCGCGTCCGATCCGAAGGCCGTCGAGCGCGCCTCGAAGACCTCGATGGTCGAGCATGTCCAGGCCATGCTGGATTTCCACGCGCAAGGGATTCCGACGCTCGACTACGGCAACAACATTCGCCAGATGGCGCAGGACATGGGCCTGAAGAACGCCTTCGATTTGCCCGGCTTCGTTCCTGCCTATATCCGCCCTCTGTTCTGCCGCGGCGTCGGGCCGTTCCGCTGGGCTGCGCTGTCGGGCGATCCCGAGGACATCTTCAAGACCGACGCCAAGGTCAAGGAGCTGATGCCTGATGATAAGCATCTGCACAATTGGCTCGACATGGCCAAGGAACGCATCAAGTTCCAGGGGCTGCCGGCGCGCATCTGCTGGGTCGGCCTCGGCGATCGTCACCGGCTCGGCCTTGCCTTCAACGAGATGGTGGCGCGCGGTGAGCTCAAGGCGCCGGTCGTGATCGGCCGCGACCATCTCGACAGCGGCTCGGTGGCAAGCCCGAACCGCGAGACCGAAGCCATGAAGGACGGATCGGACGCGGTGTCCGACTGGCCGCTGCTCAACGCGCTGCTCAATTGCGCCAGCGGCGCGACCTGGGTGTCGCTGCATCATGGCGGCGGCGTCGGCATCGGCTATTCGCAGCATGCCGGCATGGTGATCGTCGCTGATGGCACGCCGGAAGCTGCAAAGCGCATCGCGCGCGTGCTCTGGAACGATCCGGCCACCGGCGTCATGCGCCATGCCGACGCGGGCTACGACATCGCAATCGACTGCGCCCGTGACAAGGGGCTCGATCTGCCGAGCCTTTCGAAGTAGCTAGCCGCTCATCAGCAGCTTTGGCATCGTCGTCTTCGCGCCGTCCATGAAGGTCTGGACGGCGTCGCGGACGATCGCGTCGAGATCGGGCGGGATCGGCGTTTCGTAGATGAATTTGCGGATGGCGAGATAGAAGATGCGGCCGTGCAGGCCCCAGAACAGCTCGGTCTCGCGCTCACTCAGTGGGTGGGACTTCGCATCGGGCAGCTTGAGATCGTGACGCAGCTCGGCGGCCGCGGGCTCGATGATCTCGCGGCGGACAATGTCGAGATAGCGGCCGGTGATGCCGAAGGACTTCATGCCGGAGAAGACGAAGATCCGCACCCAATTGTACTCGAACACGCGTTCGACATAGTCGAGATAGAAGCGCGTCAGCCGCGCCTCCAGCGACAGCGAGCGGTCTTGGATCATCGGCCCCCAGTCGGGCGACCAGCGGCTGAGATAGACCTCCTGGTACACCCGCTCGATCAGCGCTTCCTTGCTCGGGAAGTGGCGATAGATCGCCGAATGGGTGATGCCCATGCGCTTTGCCAGTTCGCGGGTTTGTCCCTCGAAGCCATGCTCGGCAAAGAAGCGGATCGCTTCGTCCACGATTGCGCGCTCGCGGTCGGCCGCGCGCATGTTGCGGCGCTTTGGCGCGGTCTTGCTGCCTGTCTCGGGCCGTCGTCGGACCGGTCGCTTCGCTGGTTTCTGCGCTTTTCGGGCCATTTCGTCGCTGAATCGCACGTCTTGTTGCCTTCATAGCCCAAGGTGCATTTGTGACCAAATGGTCATTTCCTGTTGACCGTCCCCGGAGGCATGTCAGGATTTTGAGACCAGATGGTTACAAATCTGGCATCCCGGCTGATGAGCCGACGGATATCGAGGGAACGGCGGTGAAGGCGAGGGCTTTCAGCTATTTTCGTGCTGCGACGATCGACCAGGCGCTGGATGCTCATGCGCGCGCCGGCGATGACGCACGCTTCATCGCCGGGGGCCAGAGCCTCGTGCCGGCACTGTCACTGCGGCTGCAGGCGCCGCGGCTCTTGATCGACATCACCCATATTGACGAGCTGCGCGGCGTCAGGCGCGAAGGCGGCTATTTGCGCATCGGCGCGCTGACGCGCCATTGCGAGATGCTGAGCGAGCCGCTGATTGCCGAGTTCGCGCCGCTGCTGCATGCCGCGGCGCCGTTCGTCGCCCATCCCGCGATTCGCAACCGCGGCACCTTTGGCGGCAGCGTTGCGCTTGCCGACCCGGCTTCCGAATTTCCAGCGATGACGCTGGCGCTCGATGCCGAGATCGAGATCGAGGGTCCTTCCGGCGCCCGGCGGGTGAAAGCCGACGATTTCTTCATCGACCTGTTCGAGACGGCCTTGCATCCCGGCGAGCTGATCACCGCTGTCTACGCTCCCCTGTTCAAGGCCGACCAGCGCTTTGCATTCGACGAACTGGCGCGGCGGCGCGGCGACTATGCATTGGTCGGCTGCGGCATGCTTGCGACCTTCTCCGGCGAACGCATCGAGGACATCCGCATCTCCTTTTTCTCTGTCGGCAATACGCCGACACGGGTGAAGGGAACGGAGGCGACCCTGATCGGCTCGTCCCTCGATGCGGAGCGTATCGCTGTCGCCCAAGCCGCGCTCGAAGGCGATCTCGCGCCGCCCGACAGCGACGAGGTGCCGCCGGCGATGCGGCTGCATCTCGCCCGCGTGCTTCTGGGACGCCTGCTCGGACGTCTGGGTGAGGGCGCATGAGCGGCTTCGACGAAACCCTGCTGGGGGACGCCGAGGCGACCGTGCGGGTCCGCCTCGTCGTCAACGGCCGCAAGGTTGCCTGCGAGGTCGCGCCGCGCGAGACGCTGGTCGATTGCCTGCGCAATGCGCTCGAACTGACGGGGACGCATGCCGGCTGCGAGATGGGCGCCTGCGGGGCCTGCCTCGTGCAGCTCGATGGCCGCGCCGTGCATTCCTGCCTGATGTTCGCGGTGCAGGCCGACGGTGCGAAGATCGAGACCATCGAAGGTCTCACCGAAAGCGGCGTGATCGCCGATCTCCAGGCCGAATTCCATCGTCGCAACGCGCTGCAATGCGGCTTCTGCACGCCGGGCATGCTGGTCAACGCACAGGAGCTGCTCTCGCAGGTGGCGCAGCCGAGCCGCGAGCAGATCCGCGACGCGCTGTCCGGCAATTTCTGCCGCTGCACCGGCTATGAGGCGATTGTCGATGCGATCGATGCGGTGGCCGAAGCGCGCAGCCAGGGCGGAGGCGCCACATGATCGCGCCGCTGACCTCGCTCGATCGTCCGAATTCCTATATCGGCCGTTCCGTGCCGCGGCCGAACGCCAAACGGCTGCTGGCCGGACGCGGGCGCTACATTAGCGATCTCAAGCTGCCGCGCATGCTCCATGCCGCGTTCCTGCGTAGCCCGCATGCGCATGCGCAAATCGTTGCGATCAACATCGACGAAGCCCGCGCGCTCGAGGGCGTGCATCTTGTCGCGACTGGGGCTGATCTGGCAAGAATCTGCGCGCCCTGGACCGGCACGCTCGATCATTTCAAGGGCATGACCTCCGCCCCGCAACTGCCATTGCCGCTGGATCGCGTGGTCTGGGCCGGGCAGGCCGTGGTCGCCGTCGTCGCCGAGAGCCGGGCCATCGCGGAAGACGCGCTGGAACTGATCGAGATCGATTACGAGGATCTTCCCCTCGTTGTCGATATCGACAGTGCGCGGGAAGCGGGTGGGCCGGTGATCAATCCCGGCAGCGCCAACAACACCTGCTTTCGCGCTCAGCTCGACAACGGCACCGTCGACGAGGCCTTCGCGCATGCGGCCCACGTGGTGGAGGAGGAATTCTCCTTCGGCCGCCACACCGCGGTGACGCTGGAGCCACGCGCGATCGTCGCCGACTATGATCCCGCTGCCGGCGCGCTCACGGTGCATCACGGGACGCAGACGCCTTACCAGTTCCAGGATCTCTATTCGCGCCACTACGGCATCCCCGAGGCCCGCGTTCGCGTCATCGCAACCGACATCGGCGGTTCCTTCGGGATGAAGCTTCATGTCTATCACGAGGACATGGCCGTGGTCGGCCTTTCGATCCTGCTCGGCCGCCCCGTCAAATATGTCGCCGACCGCATTGAATCCTTTGTCTCCGACATCCATGCCCGCGACCATCGCGTCCGGGCCCGCATGGCGGTCGATGCCAAGGGCGAGATCCTGGCGATGGATGTCCTGGATCTGACCGCGATCGGCGCGTTCTCGACCTATCCGCGCACCAGCGTGGTCGAGGGCAACCAGGTGATCCGCCTGATCGGCGCGCCCTACCGCTTCAAGAACTATCGCGCCGCGCTGGAGGTGATCTTCCAGAACAAGGTGCAGACCAGCCAGTATCGCGCCGTCGGCCACCCCATCGCCTGCGCCGTCACGGAGCGGCTGGTCGACATGGCTGCGGCGAAGATCGGCCTCGATCCGTTCGCCATCCGTGCGTTGAATGTGATCGCCGATGATGCCTATCCGCAGACGTCGCCGACCGGCTATCGCTTCGAGGCGCTGTCGCATCAGGCCTGCCTGAAGCGCCTGCACGAGATGATGGATTACGACGGGCTGCGCGCCGAGCAAGCGATGTTGCGCAAGCGCGGCGTCTATCGCGGCATCGGCATCGCAACCTTTGTCGAGATCACCAATCCAAGTCCGGCCTTCTACGGCGTCGGCGGTGCGCGCATTTCCTCGCAGGATGGTGCGATTCTGAGCCTGACGCCGTCGGGCGAGGTGCGCTGCCTGATTTCGGTCACCGAGCAAGGCCAGGGCACGGAGGCGATCATCAGCCAGATCGTCGCCGATCAGCTCGGCATCGCGCAGGAGCGCGTCAAGGTCATCACTGGGGATACCGAGGTCACGCCGCATGGCGGCGCCACCTGGGCCTGCCGCGGCGCCGGCATCGGCGGCGAGACCGCACTCCAGGCTACGCGCTTGCTCAAGCGCAACATCCTGGAGATCGCCGCGCTCATCCTCCAGGAGCAGGCTTCGGCGTTCGACATCATCGATGGCGAGGTCGTCGACGCCGCGACGCGGAACCAGCGGATGCCGATCTCCGAGATCGCGCGGATCGCCTATTTCCGCTCCGACACGCTGCCGCCGGGTACGCAGGCGCAGCTAACGGTGAGCCATCACTTCGCGCCGCAAGGCTATCCCTTTGCATTCACCAACGGCATCCAGGGCTGCTCGCTGGAAGTCGATGTCGAGACCGGCTTCATCAAGGTGTTGAAGCACTTCATCGTCGAGGATTGCGGTCGCGTCATCAATCCGATGCTGGTGGACGAGCAGCTGCGCGGCGGCATCGTGCAGGGGTTAGGGGCGGCCCTGTTTGAGGAGTGCCGCTACAGCGATGCTGGCCAGCTCATGAACGGCTCGCTCGCCGACTATCTCGTGCCGATGCCGATGGAAATGCCTGACATCATGATCGCGCACGTCGAGACGCCGACTGCCGACACCGAACTCGGCGCCAAGGGCGTCGGCGAGGCCGGTACCGCGGCCGCCTCCGCTTGCGTGCTCAACGCCGTCAACGATGCGCTCGCGCCATTCGACGCGACGATCAATTCGATTCCGATCACGCCGACAAAAGTCCTGAAAGCCCTGAAGCGTTTCTAGAAAAAAGACAGTTGGAGGAAGTCATGCCAAAATCCGGTTCGATCCCGAAAATATCCCGCCGCACCGCGCTCGCTGGCCTGTCGGCAAGCGCGGCCCTGCTCGCCATGCCCCGGCTCGGCCGCGCCGCGGACGAGACGATCCGCATCGGCTTTCCGACGCCCCTGACGGGACCGTTCGCCGCGGAAGCGCGCGATCAGGTCAAGTGCGCGGAGCTCGCCGTCAAGCTCGTCAACGACAAGGGCGGCATCGGCGGCCGCAAGGTCGAGCTGCTGGTGCGCGACGACAAGCTCAATGCCGGCGAGGCCGCGACCCGTACGCTCGAGCTGATCGAGAAGGACAAGGTTCACGCGGTGGTCGGCGCGCTCTCCAGCGCCGTGCAGCTCGCGGTCAACGAGGTCACCCGGGCCCGCGGCGTGATCTACGTTTCGATCAGCCAGTCCGACACCATCAACGAGGCCAAGGATTTCAGCAAGTACACGTTCCACGAGGCGCTCAATCCGCACATGACCACCGCAGCGGTGGCGCGGCAGACCCTGAAGAAGGGCATGAAGGTCGCCCATCTCGCTGCCGACTACGCCTATGGCCATGAGATGCTGCGCGGCTTCAAGCGCGCGCAGACGGCGATCGGCGCCGACAGTGTCGGCGAAATTCTGCATCCGTTCGGGGCGGCCGACTATTCCACTTTCATGCCGCGGCTGATGTCGATGCGACCGGACGTGCTCTGCATCTCCAATTTCGGCCGGGACCAGGCCAACGCGATCAAGCAGGCGGTCGATTTCGGCGTGAAGCAGCAGATGAAGATCGTCGTGCCCGTCATCCTGCACAACCAGCGCCTCGCGGTTGGCCCTGACGTGTTCGAGGGCGTGGTCGGCGGTGCCAACTATTATTGGGGCCTTGAGACGCAGAGCAAGACGGCAGCCAGCTTCAACGCGGCATTCAAGGCCGCCAACGGCGGCGCGATCCCGACCGATTACGGTGCCTATGGCTATTCTGGCGTCGGATCGCTGCTGGCCGCCATCGAGGCCGCCGGCGGCACCGACACCGACAAGGTCGTCGATGCCCTGGAGAAGCTGCAGTACGATCTGACCAAGGGGCCGCAGCACTACCGCAAATGCGATCATCAGTCGGTGCAGTCGGTGCTGGTGCTGGAGTCCAAGAAGAAGTCCGCGATGGCCAACGACAACGATCTGTTCGCCATTCTCGCCAATGACGCCGGCTCCGACGACATGCTGCGTAGCTGCAGCGAACTCGGCCACGCGACGTAAGTCTTGTGACGATGGACCTGTCGCTGATCATCATGCAGCTTCTCTCCGGGATCGCCCTTGGGGCGGTCCTGGTGATCACTGCGCTTGGATTGACGATCGTGTTCGGCATGCTCGGGGTGGTGAATTTCGCCCATGGCGCGCTGTTCATGATCGGGGCCTATGCTGGGCTGTATCTGGCGTCGCTTACCGGAAGCTTCTGGTGGGGACTGCTGCTCGCTCCCATCCTGATCGGCGCTTTCGGCATGCTGATCGAGTTCGTCCTGATCCGCAGGCTCTATGGACGCTCGATCGACGATCCGTTGCTGCTCACCTTCGGCCTCAGCTACATCCTCGTCGAAGGCGTGCGCATCGTGTTCGGGAGCGACGGCATTCCGTTTCCAACCCCGCCGCAACTGGTCGGCGTGCTTGATCTCGGCATCGGCTTCTTCCCGCGCTACCGCCTGTTCGTCATCGCGCTGGTGGCCGTGGTGCTGCTGGTGCTCTGGCTGACACTGGAAAAGACCCGCATCGGCTTGATCGTGCGCGCCGGCGCGCGCGATCCCACCATCATGCAGGTGCTCGGCGTCGATATCGGCCGGGTCTGGCTTGCGATCTTCGGCCTCGGCGTCGGGCTCGCCGCGCTCGGCGGCGTGCTCGCCGGTCCCATGCGCAGCGTCAATCCGGAGATGGGCTCGCTCGTGCTTGCGGAGGCGTTCGTGGTGACCGTGATCGGTGGCCTTGGTTCGATCGTCGGGGCTGTCGTTGCCGGCCTCATGGTCGGCATATCCATCAGCATGGTCGCGCTGTTCGCCCCTGAGATGGCGACCATCGTCATGTTCGCGCTGATGGCGGTGGTGCTGCTGATCCGCCCGCAGGGCCTGTTCGGCGTCAGAGGGAGGACCGCGTGATGCTGCCTTCGAGCGGCGAGTCGGTAGCCCGGCCCTCGCGCAATGGGATCGCCTGGATTCTCGACCAGCGTGTGCTGCTCTCGATCGCGGTGCTTGCCGTGCTGCCCTGGCTGCTGCCGTCACAGGCGCTGGCCGTGAACGTCCTGATCTACGGGGTCGTGGTGATGGGCTACAATCTGTTGTTCGGCTACACCGGGCTGTTGTCGTTCGGCCAGGCCGCCTTCTTCGGCGCGGGCGCCTACTTCACCGGCATTGCGATCGGCCGCTACGGCGTGGCCTGGTTCGCCGCGGTGCCGATCGCCGTGCTCCTCAGCACCTGCCTCGCTGCTGCGATCGGCATCGTCTCGACACGCACCCGTGGCATTTACTTCTCCATGGTAACGTTGGCGCTGGCCCAGCTCGTCTATTACGTCGCGCTGCAGGCCTCGTCCTTCACCGGCGGCGAGAACGGCCTGCGCGGCTTCACCGTCGACCGCATCAGCCTGTTCGGCCTTCCCGTCAATTTTCTTGATCCCATCAACAAATACTACGTGCTGATGGTCTTCGCGGCGCTGGCGCTGTGGTTCCAGTCGCGCATCCTGAACTCGCCGTTCGGTGCCGTGATCGAGGCGATCCGCGAGAACGAGCAGCGGGCGCGGGCCTGCGGCTATGACGTCGAGCGCAGCAAGCTGATCGTGTTCATGCTGTCGGGCGCGATCTCCTCGCTTGGCGGCTGCATGCTGGCGCTGCATCTGTCGATCGTGCCGCTGGACATCCTGCACTACCAGACCTCCGGCATGATCGTGATGATGGTGTTGCTCGGCGGCGCCCGCAGCTTCTTCGGCCCGTTCGTCGGCGCGGCGAGCTTCCTGATCCTGGAGGACGTCATCTCGCTCTGGACGCCGCATTGGCAGATCTTTGTCGGCGCGATCTTCGTCCTCTTCGTGCTGTTCCTGCCCAAGGGCATCTGGGGAACGCTGCTCGATGCGCTCGGCATCGGAAAGGCACGGCCATGAGCGGCGAATTGCTTCGCGCCGAAGGGATCGGCAAGCGCTTTGGAGGCTTCGTCGCGCTCGAAGGCATCACCGTGTCCTTTGCGGCGGGACAGCTCACCTCGATCATCGGGCCGAACGGCGCCGGCAAGAGCACCTTCTTCAACATTCTCTCGGGTGCGTTGACGCCGACCTCGGGCAAGCTGCACTTCAGGGGACGCGAGCTGAATGGCCTGCCCCAGCATCGCTTCGTGCATCAGGGCATCTCGCGCTCCTACCAGATCACCAACATCTTCCCGGACCTGTCCGTGCACGAGAACGTGCGCGTGGCAGCACAGGCGCTGACCGTCGGCTACGACATCTGGCGCAACCGTGCCCGGCTGGCGGAGCTGAATGTGCGGGCCGATGCCGCGCTCGATGCTGTCGGGCTGCTCGGTAAGCGCAGCGAACTGGCAAAATTCCTGTCGCATGGCCAGCAGCGCGCGCTGGAGATCGCGATTGCGCTGGTCTCCGAGCCGGAATTGCTATTGCTCGACGAGCCGACCGCCGGCATGGGACCGGAGGAGACCAAGGACATGGTCGCGCTGCTCGAACGGCTCGCCGACAAGCGCACCGTGCTGCTGGTGGAGCACAAGATGAAGATGGTGCTGGGCCTGTCCAAGCGCGTCGTGGTGCTGCATCACGGCCGCCTGCTGGCGGACGGCGCGCCCGACGAGATCAGGAGCAATCCGGAAGTCCGCCGGGTCTACCTCGGACAGAGTGAAGGCTATGGCTGAGACCGGGCTGCTCGAAATCGAGAACCTCCACGCCTGGTATGGCGCGAGCCATGTCCTTCACGGCATTTCCCTGCAGGTGAAGGAGGGCGAAGTGGTTGCGCTCGTCGGCCGCAACGGCGCGGGCAAGACCACGACCTTGCGGGCAATGATGGGCCTTATGCCGAAAGCGACGGGTCGCGTGCGCTTTGCGGGCGGGGAGCTGTTGCCGCTCCGCGCCCATCAGCGCTTTCATCTTGGCCTCGCTTATGTGCCCGAAGAGCGCCGCATCGTCCCTGGCCTGTCCGTGCGCGAGAACCTGCGGCTCGGCCTGGTTGCTGCCGGCAGCGAGATCGATGAGCGCACTGCGATCGACGAGATCGCCGAGACCTTTCCGCGCCTGAAGGAACGCCTCGATCAGGAGGGCGTGACGCTCTCCGGCGGCGAGCAACAGATGCTGGCGATCGCGCGCGCCCTGATCGCCAGGCCCAGGATGGTCCTGCTCGATGAGCCCTCGGAGGGGATCATGCCTGTGCTGGTCGAGGAGATGGGCGTGTTGTTCCGCCGCCTGCGTGATGAAGGCAAGACGTTGCTTCTGGTGGAGCAGAATGTCGAATGGGCCCTGCGGCTTGCCGATCGTGCCGTGATCATCGACCAGGGCGAGGTCGTGCATCAAAGCAGCGCCGCGGCGCTGCTGGCGGACAAGGACATTCAGGAGCGCTACTGCGCGGTGTGACCTCAGGCCACGACCTTGGCCTCGGCGCCGTCGAGGCGTTGCCGCTCCTTCGCGAGGTACTCGCCGATTGCATCGCCCCGCATGGGCTTTGCAAAATAGTAGCCCTGGATGAAGTCGCATCCCAGGCGGCGCAGGCTGTCGAGCTGGGCGCGGGTCTCGACGCCCTCGACCACACAGGCGATTTCCATGTCGTCGCAGAGGCCCGTGAGCGACTTGATGATCTTGTGGCTGACGGGATTGTCGTTGATGTCGGCGACGAAGCTGCGGTCGACCTTGATCTTGTCGAGCGGCAGGCGGTGCACGTGGCTCAGCGAGGAATAGCCGGTGCCGAAATCGTCCAGCGAAATGCCGCAGCCCATTGCCTTCAATGCCGCGATCGACTGCTGCGCGCGCACGAAGTCGAAGGTGACGGCGGTCTCGGTGATCTCGAAATCGATCCGGTGTGGCGGCAGCCCGCTCGTCTCCACGATGGTGATCAGCGGCAGGATCCCTTCGGGTGAGCAGATGTCGTGGGCGGAGAGGTTGAACGACAGGCGGATGTGGTCGGGCCAGGTCCTGGCCGTCGCGAGTGCGCGGATCAGAAGCGCCTGCGTCAGCGGCCGGATCAGGCCGATGCGCTCGGCGGCCGGGATGAAGTCGGCCGGCGAAACCAGGCCGAGGCGGGAGCTGTGCCAGCGCGCCAGGACCTCGAAGCCGGTAGTGTGCTCGCTCATGGCGTCCACGATCGGCTGGAACACCAGGACCATCTCGGTGCTGAAATCGGCGGTGCGCAGCAGATTCTCGATGACGCCACGGCTGCGGATCTCGGCCTCGAGCTCGCTCGAGAAGATCACGGTGCGGCCGCGCAGATGGCGCTTGGCGTGATAGAGCGAATAGTCGGCGCATTCATAGAGCGCTTCCGCCGTCGTTGCCGACTGCGGGAACAATGCGAAGCCGATCGAGCAGGATAGACCGGTATGGGCGGTGTCGAGCTGGTAGGGAAGCTTGACCTGGTCGCCGATGCGTTCGCCGAGCCGCGTCAGATCCGCCTCCTCGGGGTCGCCGCACACGACAAGACCGAACTCGTCGCCGCCGAGCCGGGCGAACTCCACCCGCTGCGGGCCGAAGCCCTCGCAGACCTCGCGGATGCGCCGGCCCGCCTCGATCAAGACGCGGTCGCCGACGCTGTGGCCGTAATTGTCGTTGATCGGCTTGAAGCCGTCGAGGTCGATGATGCCAACCGCGACGCGAACATTCCTGCGCTCGGCATCGGTAAAGGCGCTCGACAGCTCGGCGAAGAAGCGGCGGCGATTCGGCAGCTCGGTGAGGGAATCGAGATTTGCGAGGCGGAAGTTCTCGTCCGAGAGCGCCTGGGTCGCCGCCTGCTGCGCCAGCAGCGACTTGCGGCTGGCGACGAGATCGGCGAAGTCGCGATAGTAGATGAACAGCACCGTCACCATCGCGCCGGAGACCAGCAGATTGTTGACCGCGATCGCCTTCAGCGTCGGCTCGCCGGTGGCCCAGAAGAACAGCACGTAGGGCACGTCGACGACCAGCGTCACGATCAGCGCCGCGGAGCGCAGATGCATCAGCGAGAAGATGCAGCCGATCACGGTCACCGCCATGTAGAAGGCGACCTGGCTCTTGGCGAAAGGATCGCCGTAAGGGTAGAGGGCGAAGGACCAGATGGTGAAGCCTGCGCCGATCGGCAATGTCATCCAGTTGGTGGCGCGCAGATTGCGCAGGATGTCGGCGTCGCTGCGCACGAGGTGACGCTGGCGCAGCCACCAGAAGGTGCGCAGGGCCGCAAGCACGGTCAGCACGCTCGGCACGATCATCGTCAACCAGTCCGGCGCCACGTTCACATATGTGTAGGCGACCGCGATCGTGTTGCTCATGAGAATGAAGTAGAGCAGCGGGACCTGCTTGGAGAAGGCGTCGAACTGCGCGCGCGTCAGGTCCGGGTTGTCCGCCGGTACGCGAAACAGCCGCATGGCGGCGGCGAAGTGAGACTTCAAATTGGCGACAGGCATTGAAATACGGGCCCCGGATCCCTTCAAAACGAGGGCGATCTTGCACAGCGGGGGTAAAGGGCGCGTTAGACGAGTTTCGTGCGGAAAGGCTAGCGCTGGTTGCACGCTGCCGCAGCCGTTCCGCTCGCGTGCGTTGGTGAGGTCGCGTTAACGATATGAGGCCATGGAAACGAGCAGTAACGAGTGCAAAGTACTGCAAGGCTGCGGCTACACTCTGCTAACTATGTGTGTCGCCGCAACCTGTTGCCGCACCTCTCCCCGCCCGAGGAGAGGTGGAAGGCAGCATCTGATGACGCTATTTCTTCTCCAGCGCCGCGGTCTGCTTGGCGAGCTGCTTGTCGAAATCCTCCGACAGGCTGGTCGCGTAGGTCACGAGCTCGCCCGGCTTGATGAACGGGTTCGGCGCGCCATCCTTCATCTCTGCGCGCTTGGCCTGCATGCCATAGACTTCCGGATGCGGCCCGAGCAGCACGTCGATCTTCATCGCCTTGGCCTTGGCGAAAGTCGCGCGGTAGTCGTCGACGATGCCGGCATAGGTCGGCTGGCCGACCAGCCGGTTCAGCGCCACCGTGCCGCTACAGAAGAACAGCACCTCGCGGTCCTCCTTGCCGTCCTTGACGGTCATCTCCCAGCTCGTGCAGCCCGGCGAGTGGCCGGGTGTTGGGTGTGCCGTCAGCGTGGTGTCTCCGAGCGTGACCCTGTCGCCTTCCTTCACCGCGCGATCGACTTTCACCGCGGGGAAGGCGAGATCCTCGTTTTTCTCGTCACCCGGATAGTAGCCGCCTTCGAGCAGTGGCTTGTCGCGCTCGCCGGCAACGAGCTGCGCGCCGGTCTCCTTCTTGATCTCGGCGAAGCCGCCGGTGTGGTCGAGATGCGCGTGCGTGTTGAGGATGAGCTTGATATCGGCAACCTTGAAGCCGAGCTTCGCAATATTGTCCTTGATCATGCCGGTTGACTGGGGCATCGCCGTGTCCATCAGGATCAGGCCCTGCGATGTCTTGATGACATAGACGGCAATGCCGTCGGTTCCGACATAGTAGATGTTGTCGATGAGCTGGAACGGCTCGAACGGCGCCGTCCATTTCTTCATGGCGACTGCCAGAAAATCCTTGATGGTTTGCGCCTGCGCGCCAGTCGAGAGCAGGGTCAGAGCACACAGCGCGGCCGTCAGCCTTCTCATAGTTTACCTCCCACAGTGTTCTTGGCGTTTTGGTCTGGCGCGGGCGTTGTGGCCCGAGCGGTGCGCAAGTTACGTCGTGGCTGGCGCTCGGGGCAACTGCCACGTGTCCGCAAAAATTCATGGGCCGTGCGGGAATATCGGTGCGTTTGGTGAAAGCTGAGCGCGAGCCTATCGCCCGATCGTCACGCCGGCGGTCGAGCGCATTGCGTCCCGCAGGCTCGTCGCCTTCATGTCGTCGAGGACCTGCCGCGTGAGCACGGTGGTCTGGCCGGGCGTATTGAGGATCGTCTCGCCACGCGAGGACGAGAGCCGGTCGGCTTTGTAGGGCGCCGCGGGATCGACGGCGGGTGCCGTTGCCGGAACGTGGCGCGGCCGCTTACTGGACGCCGCCAATGCTCCTTGCGAGATG
The DNA here is from genome assembly GCF_038965675.1 of Bradyrhizobium sp. B039. Classification (NCBI taxonomy): domain Bacteria; kingdom Pseudomonadati; phylum Pseudomonadota; class Alphaproteobacteria; order Hyphomicrobiales; family Nitrobacteraceae; genus Bradyrhizobium; species Bradyrhizobium sp. B039. The sequence goes on along the minus strand of NZ_CP152416.1, from coordinate 6,512,270 downwards.
CAGAGGGCGACGATCACGATCAATCGCAACGATGCCGCGGGCATGCGATCTCCCATATCCGGGGCGTCAGCCTAGCATATGGCGAGTATCCCCGCAGGGAAAAGGATCAGGCGAGAGCGGCCTGGCGTTCCCGCACCGGCTCGCGGACCCGGTCTGGCTTCCCTGGCTCGGCGAGCCGGGTAAAGCTGCGATGGCTAGCCTGTGCGGGCGCCTCGACGATGACGCCCTCGCAAACGATCTGCCCGCCCAGCATCCTGAACTCGAGCTTGTCGTAGCGCGGCATCGTCTCGCCGGGCGCGGGCGGCAGCAGCTCGACCCGGCCCTGGATGTTCAGCGTGGCATCGCCGGTGCCTTGAAGCCGCGGATTCCACATCCTGATCCCGGTCTCCGCCCAGCGCTGCCGGATCAGCGCCGCGCGATCGACGGGTTCCGTCGCCTTTGCGCGAACTTTCGGCGCGCTGCGGATCTCCGGTGCGGGAGACGCAAGGATCGGCTCCGGCGCGATGTCCGCGTCGACCCCGGAGGTGTCGGCAGAAGTGTCCTCCGTGGCGACCGCTGTGACCGGTGCGGGATCGCTTGCGGGGGCCGGCTCGATCTCCATGATGACGTCGGCGGTTAACCCGCTGTCGACGCTGACGGCTGGGATATCAGCCGCAGAGACCTCGATCTCGACAAGAGCGACAGGCGGGTCGTCCACGACGGCCGGCTCAACATCCACGAGGACGCTAGGAGGTGGCTCGTGGCTGACGACGACGTCGAGGGTAGCAGCCGGAGCGATTTCAACGTCGACGGACGAAACCGGTGCCGCCTCGGCGACGACGGGCTCAACGCCGGCCGAGAGTTCGCGAGATGGACTGCCACTGACGATGAGTTCGGGAATGTCGACCGGCGCGCTATCGACGTCGACGGACGGGACCGAGGCCTCTTCGGCGCCGACCGGCTCGACGTCCGTCCTGAGTTCCGCAGGTGCGGCCTCGCTGACGATGAGTTCGGGAACATCAACGGGCCCGGTCTCCTCGTCGACAGACGAGATCGAAGCCCCCTCCACGACGACCGCGTTGACCTCCGTCGGCGTCTCCGGGGGTGAACCGTCGCTGTCGCTGGTATCAGTTTGCACCGTCGGCGGACTCTCCGCGATGACAGAGATCGCGGTGTCGTCCTCGGCGACCGGATCCGCAACCGCGGTGCCCGGGTCGCTGAGCGTTGGATCGGCGCTGATGCTGATGTCGGGAGTGCGTGCGGCCTCTGCAACGTCGACGACGATGGCAGGCGAATCGTCCGTGGCGATCGGCGCGGCGTCAATGCTGCCGCCGTGCGGCAAGGGCCGAAGCCTCGTAAACGCCCATTTCACCGCAGGGATGCGGCGCAGCAACGATATCAGTCTCGAAAGCACAGGGAGTTGTCCAAGAGGTACTCGGCGTGAAGCAATCGCTGATTCGCCAGCAATATGGAAAACTGCCCCGGCCGCCACACCGATGTCAATCTGGGTAGGACCAATTGCAGAACATCCGCACACCATCGCGCGAGAAGCTGCGGTCGCAATGACACCGCATTATCGCCGTTCGCCATTGTGACTCCAACCACAGTGCAACCGCGCCGCCGAACGTCGGGCTTCCCTGCGTCATCCTCCCCGCGTAGTTTGAGATGTCTGGGGAGCGAGGACGTCACAATGAGGAAGCTTGCCGCCATCGCAGCGGTTCTGGTCTGGTCAACATGCGCATTTGCGCAGGATCGCACCATCATCGTGGCCTCGACGACATCGACGGAACAGTCGGGCCTGTTCGCCTATTTGCTGCCGCTGTTCTCGAAGGCCGAGGGCATCAACGTGAAGGTCGTAGCCGTCGGCACCGGCCAGGCGCTGGATATCGGGCGGAGAGGCGATGCCGACGTGGTGTTCGTCCATGACAGGCCCGCCGAAGACCAGTTCATGTCCGAAGGGCAGGGCGTGAAGCGTTTCGACGTCATGTACAACGACTTCGTCATCGTCGGGCCGAAGAGCGATCCGGCGCGGATTGGCGGCGGCAAGGACGTCGCTGACGCGCTGCGCAAGATCGCGGCGGCGAAGGCGCCGTTTATCTCGCGCGGCGACAAGTCCGGCACGCACGCAGCCGAGCTGAGATTGTGGAAAGAGGCAGGCGTCGATCTCAGTGCCGGCAAGGACAGTTGGTATCGCGAGATCGGTCAGGGCATGGGGCCGGCGCTGAACATGGCCTCGTCCTCGAACGCCTATCTTCTGTCGGATCGTGGCACCTGGCTGTCGTTCAGGAACCGCGGCGAGCTCGCCGTCCTGACCGAGGGCGACAAGCGGCTCTTCAACCAGTACGGCGTCATGCTCGTGAATCCGGCAAAGCATTCCAACGTGAAGGCGCAGGATGGGCAGGCCTTCATCGACTGGCTGGTTTCCCCGAAGGGACAGCAGGCGATTGCCGGCTACAAGGTCGGCGGCGAGCAGCTATTTTTCCCCAACGCGTCCAACTAGCAGGAAAGCGACGGTCGACACCGCCACACTGAGCGCGAGCAGGATCAGCCCGAGCCCCAGTGCCAGCGGCAGGTCGCCCTTGCTGGTTTCCAGCGCGATGGCGGTCGTCATCGTGCGCGTGAAGCCGCGGATGTTGCCGCCGACGACGATGATGGCGCCGACCTCGGCGATGGCGCGCCCGAAGGCCGCGAGAAAGGCCGTCAGCAGCGAAGTCCGTCCCAGCGCGAACAGGAGCCCCATGCTGCGCAGGACCGACAGCCCGTCGATCCGCGCCAGATCGCCATACTCCGCCCAGAGCAGGCTCGCCGGCCTGTGCACCAGCGCCACCACGATCGGTGTCGCGAGCAGCGTCTGCGCGATCACCATGGCCGCCGGCGTGAACAGCAGGCCGGCCGCTCCGAGCGGGCCGGACCGTGACAGCAGCAGATAGAGCGCGAGCCCGACCACGACCGGCGGCAGGCCGAGCAGCGCATTGGTCAGCACGATGATGACCTGACGTCCGCGAAAACGGGCGATCGCGAGCAAGGCGCCGAACGGTGCGCCGATCAGGAGCGCGACGATGCTCGCGGTCAGGCTGACGCGCACCGACAAGGCGACGATGCCCACAAGCTCGGAATCGGCCTCGCCGACCAGCGCGAAGGCGGCACCAACGGATCGTGCGAAGTCGTTCATCCGCGCCTGAACTTCAATGTTCGGGCGGCCTCCGGGGCGTCGATGTCGAGGCGGCAAAGGCGCGTCACAGACTGGTCCCTGCAACTTCCATTGTGGTGAGCAAGCGGCGGGCCGCCGCATGCCCTCAACTAGATCAACTCGCGCAGCACTTCAATCAGCCGGCCGCACTGCTCATCCGTTCCGACCGTGATGCGCAGGAAGTCCTCGATGCGCGGCTTCTTGAAATGGCGGACCAGCACGCCGCGTTGGCGAAGGACGGCCGCGAGATCGGCACCGCTCCGGCGCCGATGACGCGCGAACACGAAGTTCGCAAGCGACGGCAGCACCTCGAAGCCGAGTTGCGCGAGATCGCGCGTGAGCACGTCGCGGCTCGCGATGATGCGGGTGCGGCTCTCGAGGAACCATGCCTCGTCCTCGATCGCAGCGACGGCGCCGGCGATGGCGAGGCAATCGACGGGATAGGAGTTGAAGCTGTCCTTCACGCGCTCCAGCGCCTCGATCAGCGGCCGCTGGCCGATGGCAAATCCGACCCGCAAGCCTGCGAGCGCGCGCGACTTCGAGAAGGTCTGGATGACGAGCAGATTGTCGTGGTGCGCAACGAGCGGCACGGCGCTCTCGGCGCCGAAATCGACATAGGCCTCGTCCACCACCACCAGCCGGTCCGGGTTTTCGGCGAGCAGTGCCGCGACCGCGTCGCGCGGAAGGGCGATGCCGGTGGGCGCGTTCGGATTGCAGAGAAGAATGGCGCTCGACGGCCGCCTGTAGTCGGCGATCTCGATCCGCATCGCGGCATCGAGCGGCACCTCCTCGTGAGCGACGCCATAGAGGCGGCAATAGACCGGGTAGAAGCTGTAGGTGACGTCGGGAAACAGAAGCGGCCTGTCGTGCTTCAGAAGGGCCGGGAAGGTGTGGGCCAGAACCTCGTCGGAGCCGTTGCCGACGAACACCTGCTCGGCCGCAACATCGCAATACGCCGCGATCGCCTCGCGCAGGCGCGTGGCGCGCGGATCTGGATAAAGGCGCAGCCGCTCCCCAGCCGACGCGATCGCCGCCAGCACGCGCGGCGAGGGCGGATAGGGATTCTCGTTGGTATTGAGCTTGACGACGCCATCCTGCTTGGGCTGCTCGCCCGGGACGTAGGGCGACAGCGTGTGGACGACGGGACTCCAGAAGCGGCTCATGATCTCCAATCCAGGTTGATCTTGGCACAGTAAGGCACGCCGGGCGTCGACGGAAGTGCGCTTCCCGTTCAGCAGCCGAGGCAGGTTTGCGCAAGCGTCGCAGCCGGGGACGTTCCCGCGAGCGTTACCTTCGTGCTAGGCTCATCGCGCAAACGTCCAGAATTGAGAACGACAACGAAGGCCGGCGCGCCCCAGGCTGCGCAGAAGAGCCGCAAAGCGAGGAACACATGCCGGGCGCAGCCCTTCTCACCGCTCCCTCCATTCCGACTGCGCCCGTGACGCCAGCCATTCTCGACCGCTTGCGAGCCATCGTGGGCGACAAGGGCCTGATCCTGGACGAGCAGGACAAGCGCCCGTTCGTGACCGATTGGCGCGGCGAGCTGACAGGGCAGGCCGCGGCGGTCGTGCGTCCGGCCAATACCGCGGAAGTCTCCGCTGTCGTCAAGCTCTGCTACGACAACGGCATTGCCATCGTGCCGCAGGGCGGCAACACCGGCCTGATGGGTGGTGCCACGCCGTGGCCGGCGCACCGCGGCATCGTGCTGTCGCTCGGTCGCATGAACCATGTGCTGAATGTCGATCCCGTCGGCTACGCCATGACGGTGGAGGCGGGCTGCATCCTCCAGACGCTCCAGGACACGGCCGCGCGCCACGACCGCTTCTTTCCGCTCAGCCTCGGTGCCCAGGGCTCGTGCATGATCGGCGGTAATCTCTCCACCAACGCCGGCGGCGTGCAGGTGCTGCGTTACGGCAATGCGCGAAATCTGGTGCTGGGTCTCGAGGTCGTGCTGGCCAACGGCGATGTCTGGGACGGGCTGCGCGCACTCAAGAAGGACAACACCGGCTATGACCTCAAGCATCTGTTCATGGGTGCCGAGGGGACGCTCGGCATCATCACCAAGGCGGTGCTGAAGCTCTGGCCCGCGCCGAAGGACGTGTGCACGGCATGGCTCGCGATCCGCGATCCCAGGGCGGCGATCGAGCTCCTGTCGGAGGCGCATGCCGCGTCCGACGACAATGTCGGCTCCTGCGAGCTCATGAGCCGCGCCTGCACCGACATGGTGCTGCGCCATATTCCCGGCACCCAGGACCCTCTCAAGGCCGAGACCGAATGGTATCTCCTTCTCGAATGGTCGTCGGCCCGGCCGCGGCAGGACGGCGGCACGGGCATGCCGGACCGGATGGAGCAGTTCTTGGCCGATCAGCTCGAGGCGGGCCGGGTGCTCGATGCGGTGATCGCGCAAACCGAAGCGCAGTCGCGCAACATGTGGCGCATTCGCGAGAGTGTGGCCGAGGCATCGCGCGCCGAGGGGCCGGGCCTCAGCTACGACGTGTCGGTCGCAATCTCGCGGATTCCCGAGTTCATCGACAGGGGTCTCAAGGCCGTGCTCGAGATCCTGCCGACGATCCGCCCCTATCCGCTCGGGCACATCGGCGACGGCAATGTGCACTTCTCCTTCATGGGCCCGAAGGGCATGGATCGCGAGACGCTCAACCAGTGCTCTGCGGCGATCACGCGGGTCGTCAACGACCTGATCACGTCCATGGCCGGCTCGATCTCGGCCGAGCACGGCATCGGCATCGAGAAGCTCGACGAGCTCCAACACTATCGTTCCAGGACCGAGCTCGACATCATGCGCACGATCAAGCGGGCGCTCGACCCCAAGAACATCATGAATCCGGGCAAGGTGCTCCGTCTCGGATGAGGCGACTGACGCCGCAGGTTGCCTCCGCTGATCGATCCGGTCCTGACCGCAGCCTGGACGGGCGCATGCGCCGCATGGCGCGGGCCAAACGGGCCCGAGGCCTCCAAATCATGCCCTTTTGCGGCTTTATTCCCGCGATGGATGCTTTAAGGAAGGGGCAGGATCAGGTCGCGCCTCCCCCGCGGCGGTGCTAGACCCTGATGCAGGAACAATGGGGCCGCGCCGCTACCGGCACGCCCGCAAGGATGAGAAGGATGTGACGCAATGATCCAAACCGTTGGCATCATCGGGGCAGGGACCATGGGGAACGGCATCGCGCAAATCTGCGCAGCGGCCGGGCTCTCGGTCGTGATGGTCGACATTTCCGATGCGGCGGTGAACCGCGGGCTTTCGACCGTCGGCGGCAGCCTCGAGCGCCTGGTCAAGAAGGAGAAGATGTCGGCGGCCGACCGCGAGGCGACGCTCAAGCGCATCACCGGCACCACCGATCGGGCGAAGCTGGCCGATTGCGACCTGGTGATCGAGGCCGCCACCGAGAACGAGGAGCTCAAGGTCAAGATCCTGAAGGACCTCTGTGCGACGCTGTCGCCGCGCACGCTCGTTGCAACCAATACCTCGTCGATCTCGATCACGAAACTTGCCGCCGCAACCGATCGCCCCGACCGCTTCATCGGCATGCACTTCTTCAATCCTGTGCCGGTGATGGCGCTGCTCGAGCTCATCCGCGGCCTGCAGACCTCCGACGACACCCACGCCAAGGCGCTCGATTTCGCCCAGCGCGTCGGCAAGGTGGCGATCACGGCCAAGAACAGTCCGGGCTTCGCGGTCAACCGCATCCTCTGCCCGATGATCAACGAGGCGATCTTCGCCCTCCAGGAGGGGATCGCGACGGCGGAAGAGATCGACGCCGGGATGAAGCTCGGCTGCAACCATCCGATCGGGCCGCTGGCGCTCGCCGATCTCGTCGGGCTCGACACCATGTTGTCGGTGATGGAGGTCTTTTACAAAGGTTTCAACGACCCCAAATACCGTCCGGCCCCCTTGCTGAAGGAAATGGTCGATGCCGGCCATCTCGGCCGCAAGACCGGGCAGGGTTTCTACACTTACGGCGCCTGATGACAGGCGTAGGCGGCGGGGCCTTCGAGCCTCGCCGCCCGTCCCGCAATTTGCGCTGCGACAAAGACGCCGCGCGCAATTGGCCCGACAATGTCGAACGGGCGGCCCGCGGGAACAACGGAACGGATAACAAAGGACAATGTCGGATCGACTGAAGGCCGAGCGTGAGGCGGCAGCCGCGCGCCGGAACCTGCTGACCCAGGATGCGATCGAGCGCACCGGGATCACCGAAGAGATGATCGCGGAACTCGTCACCCGCTTTTACGGCCGCGTGCGCGAGGACGCGCTGCTGGGGCCGGTGTTCGCGGTCGTGCAGAATTGGGACGAGCATCTCGCCAAGCTCGGAGACTTCTGGTCGTCAGTCGTGCTGATGAGCGGCCGCTATCATGGCTCGCCGATGCGTGCGCATCTGCCGCTCGGCCTTGTCGGTGATCATTTCGACCGCTGGCTCGATCTGTTCGAACAGACCGCGCGCGACGTCTGTCCGCCCGCGGCGGCTGCGCTCTTCATCGACAAGGCACGGCGCATCGCCGACAGTTTTGAAATGGCGTCGGCAACCGTCGCAGGCCGCATCGCTTCGCCGCGTCACGTGCTCAGATCGTGAAACACAAATGCCTGCCTGAGAAACGTGCAGCTCACATCGCGCGATGGCGCGTTGCACCAATTCCAACATCATCGGTCTGATCTGCAAAATCATCATGCCGCTCGCGTGGTGCGACGTAGAACTGGTAAAAATACGTTTGAACGCGTTCACTCTCGTTCAATCAAAGCGAGCAGAGCCATATTGATGCACTGCGGCGCCAATTCTTCGCCTTTTTTTCGGCAGAGTTCCAGCGCCTGCTAGCGGGCATGTCGCGCGCATCGTTCAACATCAATTCCTCATCTTCCGAGAACCCTGCGGAACCTGAAGTTGACGCGGGCGCAGAGCAGACGCGGCGAACGCTGCTGCTGGGTGCGCTCGCCACCACCGCCTGCCTCGGCTGTTCCGCATCGGCGCGCGCAGGCGAGGATCCGCCCGGCTCCGACGAACGACCGCAGAAGGGCGATGTGCTCGTCTTCTCCGAAGGTGACCAGGAGGGAAAGCTGATCACGGCGGCCGACCTGCAGGCCGGCGGGCCGCCGGTGCATGCCTGGCCGAAGGATCCCAAGACCTCGGTCGTGCGCAGCGCCTCGCGGCTCAACGAGATCCTGGTCATCCGGCTCGATCCCGCCGAGCTCGACGAGCAGACCCGCGCGCGCGCCGTCGACGGCATCATCGCCTATTCGGCGATATGCGCCCATGCCGGTTGTCCCGTCACCGCCTGGGTGAAGAGCGACGTCGGCGACAAGGAGGTGCTCAAGTGCATGTGCCACAACTCCGAATACGATCCTCGCGCGGGCGCGCAGGTCGTGTTCGGGCCGGCACCGCGACGGCTCGCGGCGCTGCCACTGGCGTTCGCTGAAGGTTCGCTCAGCGTCGCCGGAAACTTCATCGGAAAGGTAGGTGGCGCGCAGCCAGGATGATGGACGGTCGCGGGTTGTGCCCGCGTCACGAGAGGCCGCATCCGCCGACGGGCGGACGACGGGACGAACGAAAAGAATTCAACACAAGAATTCAAACGGATGAAAAAGGGGAACGTCCATGACCAGGAAGCAATGGTTTCTGTCCGGCTTCGTCGCCTTCACCTGTCTTGCCTCGACCGCCGCCGGTGCCGGCCCGATCGAGAATTATTCGCCGGTCACCGCGCAGCGCCTGGAGAATCCGGAACCGAGCAACTGGATGCTCTATCGGCGCACTTATGACGGGCAGGGCTACAGCCCGCTCGACCAGATCAACACCTCGAACGTAAAGGGTCTCACGCCGGTCTGGACGTTTGCAACAGGCGTCGTCGAAGGCCACGAGGCGCCGCCGATCATCAACAATGGCGTGATGTTCGTGGCGACCCCGATGGGGCAGGTGATCGCGCTGAACGCGAAAACCGGCGACGAGTACTGGCGCTACAAGCGGCAGCTCCCCGACGATCTGTTCCAGCTGCATCCGACCAGCCGCGGCGTCGGCCTGTGGGAGGACAAGCTCTATCTCGCCACCACCGACGATCATGTCGTCGCGCTCGACGCCAAGACCGGCAAGGTGGTGTGGGACACCAAGGTGCAGGACTACAAGAAGGGCCAGTACATGACCCTGATGCCGCTGATCGTCGACGGCAAGGTCATCGTCGGCGGCTCCGGCGGCGAGTTCGGCGTGCGCGGCTATGTCGCCGCCTATGACGCCAAGGACGGCAAGGAGCTGTGGCGGACCTACACCATTCCCGGCGAAGGCGAGCCCGGTCACGACACCTGGCAGGGCGATGACTGGAAGAACGGCGGCGGCTCGGCCTGGATGACCGGCAATTACGACAAGGACACCAAGACGATCTATTGGGGCGTCGGCAACGCGGCGCCGTGGCCGGGCGAGACCCATCCCGGCGACAATCTCTACACCTCGTCGGTGCTCGCGCTCGATCCGAACAACGGCAAGATCAAGACCTATCACCAGTACCACCAGAACGACTCCTGGGACTGGGACGAGGTCGAAGCGCCGATGCTGATCGACCTGCAACGCGATGGCCGCAGCATCAAGAGCCTGGTCCATCCGGGGCGCGATGCGATCTTCTGGGTGCTCGAGCGCACGCCGACCAAGATCAACTACGTGGCAGGCTGGCCGTTCGTCTCCACCGACGTCTGGAAGGGCATCGATGCCGAAACCGGCAAGCCAATCGTCGATCCCGCGCACAAGCCGGTGATTGGCAAGCGCGTGGAGTTCTGTCCCTCTCTATGGGGCGGCAAGGACTGGCCGTCGGCGGCCTACAGCCAGAAGACGGGCCTGGTTTACGTGCCCGCCAACGAGAATTTCTGCGGCGGATTCACCGGCGAGAAGGTCGCACTCAAGCCGGGCGAGCTCTGGCTCGGCACCAAGCCGGAAGACATCGGGCTGAAGACCAAGCCGGGCGCGGATCATTTTGGCGAGCTCCAGGCCTGGGATCCCGTCACCGGCAAGAAGGTGTGGCAGCACAACTTCCCGAAGTCGCAGCTGTTCGGCTCGGTGACGGCGACCGCGGGCGATCTCATCTTTGCCGGCGGCACCAACGACCGCAACTTCCGCGCCTTCAACGCCAAGACCGGCGAGCTGTTGTGGGAGCAGAAGACCAACTCCGGCATCATGGGCATGCCGGTGTCGTATGAGATCGACGGCACGCAATACATCGCGATCCAGTCGGGATGGGGTGTGGACGCGCAGCGGATCCAGGATGCGCTGGTGACCAACAACATCGGCATCGAGGCCAATGTGCCGCAGGGCGGCGTGATCTGGGTGTTCGCGCTGAAGAAATAGCTCCGCGGGCGGATCGAAAGAGGCGGAGCAGCAAGGGGGGTGGCGAATGCGGCGGACGGAAACGTCCGCCGCATTTTGTGTGTGTGTCGAGAGTGCTGTCTTCCCTTCTCCCCTTGTGTGGGAGAAGGTGGCGCGAAGCGCCGGATGAGGGGTCTCTATCCGCGGAGACAAACCCCTCACCCGAGCGAGATCGTAGCAACCGGCGTCGCTGCCCTCTCCCACAGGGGGAGAGGGCACATCGGTTGATGGAGACGGCGCGAGGCCGCGTGCGTTCCTTACGCCTCCAACTGCTTGCCGATCGGCAAGCTCCGGATGCGTTTTCCGGTCGCGGCGAAGATGGCATTCATCAGCGCCGGCGCGAACGGCGGAACGCCGGGCTCGCCGACGCCGCTCGGCGGCGTGCCCGGCGCGGGCGGCACGATGTGGACGTTGGTCACCATGGGAGACTCGTCGATCCTGACGACCTGGAAGTCGTCAAAGTTCTTCTGCTGCACCTTGCCGTCCTTGAAGGTGATCTCGCCATATTTGGCGAGGCTGAGACCCATGATCGCCGCGCCCTCGATCTGCGAGGCGATGCGCTCGGGGTTGACGTAGGTGCCGCAGTCGATCGCGGTGTCGACACGCGGCACCGTCAGCTTGCCCTTGTCGTCGACGGCCACCTCGACGATGGTCGCGATGTAGCTGACGAAGCTGCGGTGTACTGCGATGCCGAGACCGTGGCCCTTCGGCACCTGACGGCCCCATTCGCCCTTCTCGGCCACCAGCTCGACCACCTTGCGCAGGCGCGCGGTGTCGATCGGGTAGCTGTCCTGCGGCTCGCCGTAGTTCCACATGTCCTTCACCGCGGGCTTGACGATCCGCGGGCTGCCGATCAGCGCGAGCAGCGTCTCCTTCTGGTCGCGGCCGGTCGCGTTCGCGATCTCGCCGACCATCGACTGCACCGCGAAGGCGCGCGGGATGTTCGAGACCGAGCGGAACCAGCCGATGCGGGTGAACGCCGCAGCCTCCGGGTTCTCGCAGGAGATGTTGGCGATCTCGAACGGCATGTCGACGAGGCCCATGCCGAGCTCGAAGGGCGCCTGATGCACCGTGCCGGCCGCAAAGGTCGAGGCGATGCTGGGCGCCACGCTGCGGTGGCGCCAGGCGATCACCTTGCCGCTCTTGTCGAGGCCGGCCTCGATCCGCTCGACCGAGACGGTGTGCAGGAAGCCGTTGTGGATGTCGTCCTCCCGCGTCCACTGCACCTTCACCGGCGCGCCCAGCTCCTTCGACAGCAGCGCGGCTTCGAGCGCATAGTCGCATTTCGACTTGCGGCCGAAACCGCCGCCGAGCAGGGTGACGTTGACGGTGACGTTCGCTTCCGGAATGCCGAGCGTCTTGGCGACGTCCTCGCGGGTGCCGCCCGGGCTCTGCACCGGCGCCCAGATCTCGGCCTTGTCGCCCTTGACGTCGGCGACCGCCACCGGCGGTTCCATGGCGACATGGGCGAGATGCGGGACGTAGTACTCGCCGACGATCACCTTGTCGGCGCCCTTCAGGGCGGCGTCCGCATCGCCCTCCTTGCGCACGACGAGGCCGGGCTTGCGCGAGGCCTCCTCGAGCTCCTTGCGGTAGGCGACGGAGTCGTATTTGCCGTTGGCGCCGTCGTCCCAGACCAGTTTCAGCGCATCGCGGCCCTTGATCGCCGCGCCGGTATTGCGCGCGATCACCGCGACGCCGCCGAGCGGCTGGAACTTCGACGGCCACGGCCAGCCGCGCACCTGCATCACCTTCTCGACGCCGGGCACCTTCAACGCCTCGTTCGGATCGAACGAGGCGAGCTTGCCGCCGGTCACCGGCGGGCGCGCGATCACGGCATATTTCATGCCGGGAAGGCGCACGTCCGCACCGTAGCGCGCCTTGCCAGTGGTGATGTCGTGAAGATCGACGATGCCGATCTGGCCCTTGGTCAGATAGCGGAAGTCCTTGGGGTCCTTCAGCTTGAGGCCTTCGACGCTCGGCACCGATTCCTTGGCGGCGTCGGCCGCGAGTTCGCCGAAGCCGAGCTTGCGCCCGCTGCCGCTATGGACGACCTCGTGATTGACCGCCTTGACCTCCGTTGCCGGAACGCCCCAGCGCTTGGCGGCGGCCTGTTCCAGCATGGTGCGGGCGGCGGCGCCGATCTGGCGCATCGGGATGAGGTAATGCCGCGTGCTGCGCGAGCCGTCGGTGTCCTGGTTGCCGAACTTGACCTCGTCGCCATGGGCCTGCTGCACCTTGACCCTGGACCAGTCGGCCTCCATCTCCTCGGCCACGATCAGCGGCAGGCTGGTGCGCACGCCGGTGCCCATCTCGGAGCGGTGGGCGACGATGCTGACGATGCCGTCGGGCGCGACCGCGACGAACACGCGCGGATCGACCACGACGCCATGCGGCATTTTTCCGGCGCCGGTCTCATAGGCAAATGCCTGGCGGGACATCACGGGCGCGGCAAGCACGAAGCCGCCGGTGACGCCGAGCCCCTTCAGGATGCTGCGGCGCGAGACCTTCTCGACACGGATGTTCTTTTCGAAGCTGTGAAGCTTCCGGGGATTGTCGATGAAATTCATGTCACACTCCCGTCGATGCGAGATGGACCGCGTTCTCGATGCGCTGGTAGCAGCCGCAGCGGCAGATGTTGCCGGACATCGCCTCGCGGATCTGGTCGTGCGAGGGTTTCGGGTTGTCCATCAGGAGCGCCGCGGCCTGCATGATCTGGCCGGCCTGGCAGAAGCCGCATTGGGGCACGTTGACCTGGCGCCAGGCTTTTTGAACCGGGTGATCGCCGTTCGGATGCAATCCCTCGATCGTCGTGACCTCGCGGCCGGCGACGTCGTTGATCGACGTGACGCAGGAGCGCACCGCCTCCTTGTCGACGATGACGGTGCAGGCGCCGCACAAGGCCTGGCCACAGCCGAACTTGGTGCCTGTCAGCCCGGCCTCGTCGCGCAGGAACCAGAGTAGCGGGAGATTCGGGTCGCCGTCCCAGCTCTGTTCCTGGCCGTTGATCTTCACCTTGATCATGATCGTCCCTCGCTCTTCATAAGCATGAATTAAATGCGCCGGCATGCGCCGGCGGCGGTTCGTGCGTCGTTGCCGCGTTCCGCCGTCATCCCGCGCGGGCAAATCCCGGAGGGAGGCAGGAACGCCAATGGCGATGTCTGGATGTGTTCGATACCTCCCGTTTTGTTCTTATTTGATTGAACTTCGCGCGGCATCGTCACGGCGCGATCGTAGCAGGGATCGCGCCGGTCCGGCATTCACAGCCGGTTGTTCTCGGCGTGAAGAGGTTGCATCTGTGATTTGTCAAAAGCAGGGCGCGGCATCGCGCCGCGCGCATTGCGCAATTGCAAAGCAGGCCGCAGCAAAAAAGCTTCGTCCGCCAGAAAGACTGTACGGACGAAGCAGGATGCCTCAGTCGAGGGAGGGAGAAACGCAGGTGCCGCCGACTTCAATCGGAAAGCGGGCGGCGCTGCGCAGTCATTCAGAGACCAGGACTGAGGGAGCGTGGCCCTCGTAGACGCAGAGTGCAGAAGCGGCGGCCTCGTCGCGATCGTGGGAAGCCACCTCCGTCCGGCTCGCTGGTGCTGGTCTGAACCAGCGAGCGGACGTGGCGTGGGTCCGGCGGCCCTGCTCGGGCCGCCTCGTTCAGGTCGCCTTCGTCAGGCTGCTTTGGCTTTCGCCACGTGGGTCGCGATCGCGTCCATCAGCGCCGGCGACAAGCAGTCATAAGGCTCGAGCCCGATTTCCTTCAGCCGCGAACGGATGCCGGCCATCTGCTCCGGCTTCACGCCGGATTCGATCACCGAGGAGACGAAGGCGGCGAATTGCGGCGCCTGCGAGCCCTGCTCCTGGAACAGTTCGGGATGGATGAAGTCGAGGCCGTAGAACGGATGGTTCTTGTTCTCGATGCGGCCGTACATGTGCGTGCCGCAGGCCTTGCAGGCGTGGCGCTGGATCACCGCGGAGGCATCGACGATCTCGAGCTTGTCGCCGTTCTCGAGCACGGTGACGTTCTGGCGCGGCACCACCGCGACGACGGAGAATGTCGCGCCCTGCGGCTTCCAGCACTTGGTGCAGCCACAGGCGTGGTTGTGGGCGACGTCGCCCTTGATGCCGACCTTGACCTGATGGTCCTTGCATTTGCAGGCGAGCGTGCCGCCGGCGAAGCTGCCGCTGCCCTGTTTGAGGCCGTTGTCGATCGATGGGTGGAGTGCAATAGTCATGGGACGATCCTCCTTGGGGTGATGGCAGTGAGCTAGTAGACGACGACGGAACGGATGGATTTGCCCTCATGCATGAGGTCAAAGCCCTTGTTGATCTCTTCGAGCTTGAGCACGTGGGTGATCATCGGATCGATCTGGATCTTTCCGTTCATGTACCAGTCGACGATCTTCGGCACGTCGGTGCGGCCGCGCGCGCCGCCGAAAGCCGTGCCGCGCCAATTGCGGCCGGTGACGAGCTGGAACGGGCGGGTGGCGATCTCCTTGCCGGCTTCGGCGACGCCGATGATGATCGAGGTGCCCCAGCCGCGATGGCAGGCTTCCAGCGCCTGGCGCATCACGGTGGTGTTGCCGGTGCAGTCGAAGGTGTAGTCGGCGCCGCCGTCGGTGAGGTTGACGAGATGCGGAACGATGTCGCCGGTGATCTTCTTCGGGTTGACGAAGTGGGTCATGCCGAACCGGCGGCCCCATTCCTCCTTGGAATCATTGACGTCGACGCCGATGATCTTGTCGGCGCCGGCCATCTTGGCGCCCTGGATGACGTTCAGTCCGATGCCGCCGAGGCCGAACACCACCACGTTGGCGCCCGGCTCGACCTTGGCGGTGTTGACGACCGCGCCGACGCCGGTGGTGACGCCGCAGCCGATGTAGCAGCTCTTGTCGAACGGCGCGTCTTCGCGGATCTTGGCGACGGCGATCTCGGGCAGCACGGTGAAGTTCGAGAAGGTCGAGCAGCCCATGTAGTGGTAGATCGGCTTGCCCTTGTAGGAGAAGCGGCTGGTGCCGTCGGGCATCACGCCCTTGCCCTGCGTCGCGCGGATCGCGGTGCAGAGATTGGTCTTCTGGCTCAGGCAGCTTTTGCACTGCCGGCATTCCGGCGTGTACAGCGGGATGACGTGGTCGCCCGGCTTGACCGAGGTCACGCCGGGGCCGATCTCGCGGATGATTCCGGCGCCCTCATGGCCGAGGATGGACGGGAAGATTCCTTCGCTGTCGAAGCCGTCGAGCGTGTAGGCGTCGGTATGGCAGATGCCCGTCGCCTTGATCTCGACCAGGACTTCGCCGGCCTTCGGTCCTTCCAGATCGACTTCGACGATATCGAGTGGTTTCTTGGCTTCGAAAGCAACGGCGGCACGTGTCTTCATCGTAAACTCCTCAAATTCTCGCAGGACGCCAAGAGCTGGTATCGGTCCTGGTAACGTTCATTTCTTGCCCATGCAGGCGTCTTCCGCCTTGGTGTAGGTCTCGTTCTTCTCCTCCTTCTTGGAGGGACGCTGCCGGCCCCACGCCTCGTTGGAGCGGGCGCGCAGATAGACGTAGAGATCGTCCATGTAGCAGGCGACGTTGGGGTTGTCGCCGAAGGCTGGCATGACGTTCTCCTGCGCGGTCGAGATGTTCTTGCGACCGGAGGCGACGACGCCGAGGAAGTCGCCATAGCTCATGGTCTTGACCGAATCCTTCAATGCCGGTGCGTAGGTGGATCCCATGCCGTCGGGGCCATGGCAGACGTGGCAGTCGGAGTGATAGCGGCGATATCCGGAATAGGTGAACCAGTCCACGGTGCCGTCGGCCGAAATCTTGTAGGTCGGGTTTCCTTCCTTATCGAGCCACTTTCCGTCGTCTTCCTTCTTGACGGCGGTCGGGTCGCCCGGACCGTCCGCAACGGCTATTCCCCCCGAAGTCACGAAGATGATCGCAGCAATGACAAAGCAGATTTTACGCAAGAGATTATCCTCGAAGGCGTTCGGTGGAGACGAGCCGGCGCGTGGAGTTGATCCACGCGCCGGAGCGACACGAAGGTAGGGCTAGTTCGCCGGCAGCGAGAACACGGTCAGCGTACCGCCGAGTGCCGTGTAGTTGCTGAGGGCCGCGTAGCCACCGACTGCGCCGAGACCGGCGGTCGGATCGGTCAGGCCTGCGGCGAGACCGATGCCGGCCCATCCGCCGACGCCCGAGAGCACTGCGACGTACTGCTTGCCGCCGTTCTCATAGGTCGTGACGTTGCCGATGATGCCGGACGGAGTCTTGAACTTGTAGAGCTCCTTGCCGGACTTGGCGTCGACCGCCTTCAGGTAGCCTTCGAGCGTGCCGTAGAACACCACGCCGCCGGCGGTTGCGAGCGCACCCGACCAGACCGAGAACTGCTCCTTGTTCGACCAGACGATCTTGCCGGTCTTGCCGTCCCAGGCGATGAAGTTGCCCATGTGGCTTTCACCCTGCGGCGGATACATCGAGAGCGTCGCACCCACATAGGGCTGGCCCGCGGTGTAGCTCACCTTGAACGGCTCGTAGTCCATGCAGACGTGGTTGGTCGGAACGTAGAACAGCTGCGTGTCCGGCGAGTAGGCTGCCGGCTGCTCGTCCTTGGTGCCGAGCGCGGCCGGGCAGATGCCCTTCACGTTGTGGTCCTCGCCCGCCTTGTCGGTCGAAGCTGCGTCGAGCACCTTCGGACGGCCATAGGTCGGCGAGTTCTTGTCCATGTCGACGCCGGAGGTCCAGTTCACCTTCGGATCGTACTTTTCGGCAACCAGCAGTTCGCCGCTTTCACGGTCCATGGTGTAGCCAAGGCCGTTGCGGTCGAAATGCGTCAGGAGCTTGCGCGCCTGGCCATTGATCTGCTGATCCGAGAGGATCATCTCGTTGACGCCGTCATAGTCCCACTCGTCGTGGGGCGTCATCTGGTAGACCCATTTGGCCATGCCGGTGTCCGCGTCGCGCGCGAAGATGGTCATCGACCACTTGTTGTCGCCCGGACGCTGCTTCGGATTCCAGGTCGAAGGATTGCCCGACCCGTAATAGACGAGGTTCAGAGCGGGATCGTAGGACATCCAGCCCCACGTGCAGCCGCCGCCGATCTTCCATTGGTCGCCCTGCCAGGTCTTCAGCGAGGAGTCGGCGCCGACGGGCTTGCCGAGCGACGTCGTCTTGGCCGGATCGACTTTGATCTGGTCGTCCGGACCTTCGGAGAAGGCGCGCCAGACCTGCTTGCCGCTCTTGAGATCGTAGGCGGTGACGTGGCACTGCACGCCGAATTCGCCGCCGGAGATGCCGACCAGGACCTTGTCCTTGACGACCAGCGCCGCCGAGGTGCCGGTCTGGCCCTTGCTCGGATCGCCGTTCGTCGCCGACCAGGCCACCTGGCCCGTCTTGGCGTCGAGCGCGACGAGGTTGGTGTCGGCCTGATGCAGGATGATCTTGCCGTCGCCATAGGACAGGCCGCGGTTGACCGTATCGCAGCACATCACCGGGATGACGTTCGGGTCCTGCTTCGGCTCGTACTTCCAGACGATCTTGTTCTCGTTGGAAAGGTCAATAGCGTAGACCTTGTTCGGGAACGGCGTATGGACGTACATCATGTTGCCAATGATCAGCGGGCCACCTTCATGGCCGCGCAGCACGCCGGTCGAGAAGGTCCAGGCGACCTGGAGCTTGCCCACGTTTTGTGCGTTGATCTGGTTCAGCTTGGAATAGCGGGTATTGGCATAGTCGCCCGCCGGCATCACCCAGTCCTTCGGGTTCTGCGACATCTTGATCAGCTCATCATTGGCTGAAGCGCTGCCGACGGCGAGAGCCGCCGCGGAGCCAAGATAGGTCGCCAGTAGCACCTTGCGCATAGTTATTCCTCCGTTGGTATCGTTTATTGTTTCCGAAGCGTTGCTCAATCACCGGGCTTCTCGTCCGGCGTCTGCTCGTGCAGGGCGGTCACGATTGGGACCAGAAACGATGGTGCGGTGTTTCCTCCTCCTGATGAGAGCCACGGGTCCACGTGCAGGAGCGGCCCGTTCTTGTTGTTCCTGCCGCAATCCCTAACGACTTCGTCATCGGGAAACTTGCCCAAGAGGGAAGCCGGTTTGCTTCACAGCGCACGGACGCGAAGATTTTGATTTTGCAGTAGCGAATTCAGCGGCTTCCGCGTCGCTTCGGGACCGCGCTCTGCGCTCAGGTTCCCCTTGACGGCGCTGCAACTAAGGCGGAGGATTAACCTTCAAGGGTGGCAATGAAACGATGGCGCTCGTTGCAGAAGACCGCTCAAATTCGAGGTAAACGTCACGCAATCTCGGCTGAGGGCTCCGGAAGCGCTGGTCGCGATTCGCGTCGAAATTTCCGAATCAAACCAGTGGCTGGATTAATGTCCGACACCATTCACACGCTTTCGACGACGGGAATGACGCCGAAGCGCCAGATCCAGAGCTGGATCGACGGGCTGACCAGTCTGTGTGGGCATTTCGACGTCGATCCGCTGGAGGCGTCCTCGCTCGAGGGCCGCATCGACTACACCACCGTCTCGCGCCTGAAGCTGTGTCAGATCGAGGTCAGCCAGCATCGCATCGCGCACACGCTGGCGCGCGCCAAGGCCAACGAACACCCGTACATAAAAATCCACTTCCAGACCTACGGCGTGTCCTATTTCGAGCAGGAAGGCCGTCACATCGAAATCAATCCCGGCGACATCATCGCCTATGACGTATCCTGCCCGCATTCGATCATCAGCCCCGCCTTCACGCGTCACGACGTGGTGATCGTGCCGAAGGCACTGCTGCGCGACCGCGGCTTCCCGTCGCAGCGGATGCCGGCCTGCAAATTGTCGGCGAAGACGGGCACGGGGCGGATCGCCCACGATTTCGTCCACGCGACATTCGACGAGGCGGCCAAGCTGTCGGCGAATAGCGCGGTCGGCGTCGCCGATTCGCTGATCGACCTTTTGCTGCTGCCGCTGCGCGAAGCCGACACGATGTTCGATCGGGTCGGGCCCGAGGCGATGTATGTGCGCGCGCAGTTCTTCATCCGCGAGCACCTGCGCGATCCGGATCTGTGCATCGACCAGATCTCCGCCGAGCTCGGCTGCTCCAAGCGCTATCTGCACATGCTGTTCTCCGAGCGCGGCACCACGGTGAGCGATTACATCTGGCAGGCGCGGCTTCAGAACTGCCGTCAGGAGCTCGAGGCCCACGCCGGCAAGACCATCACCGACGTGGCATTCTCCTGGGGCTTTTCCAGCTCATCGCATTTCAGCCGCGTGTTCCGGAAATATTTCGGCGTGGTGCCGTCCTCGATCCACAAGGGGCAGCAGAGCGCCGCGGCCGCGAACGAGCATTAGGCGCACGCCGGGGAGCTCCCGGCGAGCGGCCAATGCGCTCATGCCGTCGTCGCAATGTAGGGAATGCTGGCCAGCAGAGCGGCAAGCAGGACCGCGTTGCACAGCATCCCGCTCCAGTGCAGCCGGCGCAGCCGCCGCGGAGCCTCGGTGTCGCCCGCATCACTCGCGCTGAGCTGGTCGTCCATCCGCTGCATGAACCAGCGGCGCCCGCCAATCGCCACAGCTGCAAGCAGGCCGACCGCCGCGGCGAAGAGCAGCCGTCCGGCGAGGAGGAAAGCCGCCGTCCCGATGATTCCGGCAACGCCCATGACCAGGAAATGGGCATTGAACATTCCACGCAGCAGCAGGGCGACGGGCCGGATGTCGAGCTTCACCAGCAGGAAGGCGGGCGAGGCCAGCGTGAAATAGCCCATCGGAAAGAGCAGGATGATCATGGCGGCTATGGCGATGGCATCTGGCGTCATGCGATCGGCCTTTCTCGTTCGGACCCCGAGGTTCTCCGGCACCACCTATGATAGTGGGGGCCGTCGCCGACATCGACCTAGGCTTTGGTCGGATGCCGTGCCGCACCGCGGAAGCGTGTCCGATGCGCCATGCCCAAAGGTTCAAGCCGGCTCGAGGCCCAACGACCGCGCGCTCTCGATCCAGATCGGCAGCTCGCGCTGATACAGCGCATTGGTCTCCTTGAAGCCGATCGCGGGTTCGAGCACGAAGGTCGCGAGCACCTCCTTCACCTTCGGATCGCTGTTGGCGGCGACGCAGAGCTCGGCCAGCCGGTCGACCACCGGCTGCGGCGTTGCCTTCGGCACCGCCCAGCCGGTGAACCCGCTGACGGTGAAGAATTTCGACGTGGCGCCCTGTTCGGGGAGGGTCTTGATGGCCGGAATCGCGTCGACCTTCTTCGAATGCACCGCGAACACGGTGCCGCGGTCGCTTTGCAGGACCGATTGCGCGGCCGTGTAACTGCCCATCGCGGCATCGAGCGTGCCTTCCAGCATTCCGGTCCACATCGGGGCTTCGCCGCGGTAATGGACCGGCTCGATGTTGAGGCCGTATTGCTTGTTGAGCTCGTTGATCGTCATGTGCGGGGACGAGCCCGCGCTGTAGGTGCCGAAGTTCACCTTGCCGCTCTTGCGCGCGAACGTGACGAAATCTTCCAGCGTCTTGACGCCGGTCTTGGGGTTCGCGACCAGCAAAAGGCCGGCGCCCGGAATGACGCTGACGAGCGTCAGGTCCTTGTCCATGTCGTAGCCGGGATTCTTCATCACCACCCGGTTCATGATGTAGGTGGTCGAGATCGAGCACAGGATAGTGTAGCCGTCGGGCTCCGCGCGGGCAACCTCGGCCGTGCCGATCGCGCCGGCGGCGCCGGGCTTGTTCTCGATCACGACGGTCTTGCCGACCTGCTTGGAGATGAATTCGCCGTAGGCGCGCGCGAGCAGGTCGGTCTGTCCGCCGGCCGGGTAGCTGCAAATCATGCGAATCTGCCGCGACGGCCAGGTGCCTTGAGATGTGCCTTGCGCCGAGGCGCCACGTGCGAGGAAGGGCATCGCGAGTGCGGTGGTGCCGGCGGCGACGAAGTGGCGGCGATCGAGTTTTGCGGACATGATTCTCTCCCGGATTTTTACCGAAGCTACTGCATCACGCCGTCTCTGCCATGGTCGGCAGGCGAGACAGATTGGCGCATTGGAAGGCATGGCGCTGCTTGTTCGGACCGACGACGATCAGCGCGCGCAGCAGCTCGCCGGTCTTGATTTCCCGGGAGAGGGTGGCGCGCAGGTCTGTGGCGGAGGCGCTCACGACTTCACCAAATGGCCGAATGAACCGCCGCATTATACGAAGTGAGACGCTGCCAGCCACATCCGCCGTCATTCCGGGAGCGCGCGAAGCGCGCAGGCCCGGAATCCATTGGGGCCGCATGCTCTGCGGAGAAATGGATTCCGGGTTCGCCCTGCGGGCGCCCCGGAATGACGAACAGAATCACCGCTGAATGATCTTCATCCAGACATCGCCGAGGATCGCGGGCTCCCGCGGCGGCAAATAGGTCAGGCCGGCCTGCCTGCCGAATTCGGCGATCTTGCCTTCAGCTGCGAGCTCGGTCAGTGCCTTGTTGACGGCGTCGATCAGGGCAGGGTCACTGGCAAGCCCGACATAACCACGATTGGCGCCGATCGGATAATAGTAGCCGGACGCGGTGATCGCCGTATCCGGATGCGCGGCGCGGTGGGCATCGAAGCGGCCGAGGTCGATCAGTGTCGCATCATAGTCGCCGCTGGCGAGCGCGCCGAGGAGATCGTCGCGGCCGGGAACGAGATGCGTAATGCCGTCGATCAGGCGTCCCTTGTCGAAGGTCATCAGGATCGCATCGCCGAGCGAGCCGCTCTCGATGGCGAGGCGGAGCCCGGCAAGATCGCCGATGTCGGCGATCTTGCGCCCCTTCGCCTTCGGCCCGAGCACCACCGTCATCGGCGAGTAGACGTAAGGCTGGCTCGGTGCGAGCACGCCGAGCGCGACGCGGCGCCGCCGGTCCTCGCGCGTGGCACCGGTGAAATCCGGCAGGCGCGCCGTCTTCATGCCGGGCTTGACGAGGGAATCCGTCGTCAGCGCATAGCCGCCGACCAGCGAGCAGCGTCCGTCGGAGAGCAGCGCATTGGCCTCGAGCTGCGGGCTGGAATCCTCGTCCAGCCTGCTCTCGAACCACTGGATCTTCAGCGGTCGTCCGATCCGCTCCGCGATCGCCTGCGCCAGCAGCACATCGAAGCCGGAATCCGCCTTGCCCTTGTGATGCACCGAGAGCGGCGGCCGGTCCTCGTCGAGACAGACGCTCAACGGACCATCGGCCGCATGCGCAGCATTGGCCGCGAGGACCGCGGCGAGGCTCCAGGCGGCGAGCCAGCGCCTCATGGCTTTCTCCGGCTCGAGATGAAGACCCAGAGCTCCCCGATCTGGTCCTCGCTGAGGATGTCGCCCCAGGGCGGCATCTTGTTGTTCTTGCCGTTCTTCACGGTGGTGACGAAGCGCGTTTTGTCGTCGGGGAAGGCGCGGAGGTCCGGCGTGATGGTGCCGGAGTTCATCAGATTGGGGCCGTGGCAGTGCGAGCATTTCTCGGCATAGGTCGACTTGCCGTGGTCGATCTGCGCCTGCACGGGATTGCCGGTTGCGTCATCCGCGGCACGAGCGGTCGCCGCAAGCGCGACCGTCAGCACCGCGACGGCGGCGATCTTCGCCGCCGTCTTGTAAGCCACTTCTCTCAGCATCTTGCCGGGGCTATTGCTTGACCGCAAAGACCCACAGCGAGCCGCCGGGCGGCACCTTGGCGAGCCGCTCGTCGCCGGAGAACAGCGAGTAGACGCCGCCGTAGCCGCTGGTGACGGCGATGTACTGCACGCCATCCTGCTGCCACGTCACCGGTTGTCCCTCGATGCCGGAGCCGGTCTGGAACTGCCAGAGCTTCTTGCCGGAGTCGGCATCGAAGGCCTCGAACTCGCCGGTCAGCGCGCCCGTGAACACGACGCCGCCCGCGGTCGACAGCACGCCGGAGAAGCGCGGGATGTCGGCGGGCGCCTCCCACTTGGCCTTGCCGGTCATCGGATCGATCGCCTTCAGATGGCCCCGCGCGCCGTCGCCGAATTCCCAGGGATCGGTGAGGTCCATGCCGAGATACCATTCGCCCTGCTTGAAGGTGACCGGTTCGGCCTTGTACTTGCCGCCGAAGGCGAGCGTGTTGGCGTAGGCCAATCCGGTTTGCGGATTGAACGACATCGGCTCCCAGTTCTTGCCGCCGAGGATCGACGGATAGACCGTCACCTTCTTGCCCTCGCGTGCGTCCTTTGAAACGTCGGTCTCGATCGGCCGGCCCGTCTTCATGTCGACGCCGGTCGCCCAGTTCACCTTCACGTAGGGATTGGCCGCGAGCAGCTTTCCGTTGGTGCGGTCGAGCACGTAGAAGAAGCCGTTGCGGTTGGCATCCATCAGCACTTTGGTCGGCTTGCCCTCGACGTTCATGTCGGCGAGGACCATCTCGGCCACGCTGTCATAGTCGAACGGATTGTTCGGCGAGAACTGGTAGTGCCACTTGATCTTGCCGGTCTTGGGATCCATCGCCAGCACGGAGCAGGTGTAGAGGTTGTCGCCGGGGCGCACCGCCGAGTTGAACGGGCCGGGATTGCCGATGCCCCAATAGACTGTGTTCAGCTCGGGATCGTAGGAGCCGGTGATCCAGGTCGAGCCGCCGCCGAGCTTCCAGGTATCGCCCTTCCAGGTGTCGCCACCGGGCTCGTCGGGAGAGGGGATCGAATGGGTGCGCCAGAGATGCTTGCCCGTCGCCGGATCCCAGCCGTCGATGAAGCCGCGGGTGCCGAACTCGGCGCCGGAGATGCCGGTGATGACGACGCCGTCGGCGACCAGCGGGGCCACCGTCATCGAATAGCCTTCCTTGATGTCGGCCGCCTTCTGCCGCCACAGCTCCTTGCCGTCCTTGGCGTCGAGCGCGATCACGTTGGCGTCGAGGGTGGTGCGGAACACCTTGCCGTCGTAGAGCGCGGCGCCGCGGTTGATGATGCCGCAGCAGACGATGCGCGGCGTCTCGGCGGGATACTCGATCTTGGATTTCCAGATCTGCTTGCCGGTCTTGGCGTCGACCGCCATGGTCGCGTTGTGCGAGGTCACGTAGATCACGCCCTGGTACACCAGTGGCTGCGATTCCTCGCTGCGATCGTCATTGAAGGAGTAGTTCCAGATCGGGACGAGGTTTTTCACCGTGTCCTTGTTGATCTGGTTCAGGGTCGAGAAGCGCTGGAGATTGTAGCCCATCCCGTAGTTGAGAACGTTCGATGTATCGGTCGCACCCTTGACCAGTTGCTCGGTGGTCTGGGCGTTTGCATACGTTGATGCAAGCATGACGAGGCTCGCGGCCATCGCAAAGCGTTTCATCCGTTCCTCCAAATATGCGCGCCTTTTGACGCTGCGACAGCAACACTCCGCCCGAATGCAAAACGCGTCAATACGAAAGTCGTAAACGTCATGACGGTATGTTGGACGCAGATGTCAGTTACCTTACGGCAACCTGACGACCGACTCTCACTTGTGCGCAGGCGCTGAAAAAATTCCACGGCATGAGGCAATGCCAGCGCGGGGCCGCCGCGCGCGGGCCGGCGGGTTCCGCGAGTTGTGCGGCGCGATACTTGCAATTCCAGACTTGAACCGGGCCTCGCTTGTGGACTTATGTCGTTTCGATCCGGCTCGAATCGGAGCTCTTGGTGAGGGAGGTTTTCATGATATCACGCCGCTCTGTTGCGCTTGCGCTCACGGTTGCATTGCTGTCCGGTCCGGCCTGGTCGGCCTCCGGCGATGCCGTCAAGATGTTTGATACCGACAATGACGGCACGCTCGACCTTGCCGAGGTGAAGAAGGCGGCTACGGCGCTGTTCGCCAAGCTCGATCCCGACCACGACGGGACGCTGGACGCGCGCGAATTGCGCGGACGGCTGACCGCGAAAGAGCTCGCCGCCGCCGACCCCGACCGCGACGGGACTCTCACGCTCGACGAATATCTCGCTGTGGTGGAGCAGCGCTTCAACGCTGCGAATCCGGACAAGGACGGCACGCTGGATGCGAAGGAGTTGAACTCGCGCGCCGGCCGCGCGCTGCTGCGCTTGTTGCGGTGAAAGCAGCCGCGCTTGACTGGGAGCGAAGACGGTTTGCCCGAGAGGGAAATTCGCAAGCGATATGCGACAGTTCGCTGTGTTTGCGCTCCGATTCCAGACTTGCGCTGTGCCTGACGCAGCCCTAGGTTTTGCCTCGCGCGATGTCGCGCTCAATACCTTGGGAGACCCCGGATGGCTTGGAAAGCTCCGAAGATCGTGGAAGTGCCGGTCGGCATGGAAATCAACATGTACGCCTGCGCTTCCCGCAAGTAAGACTGACGAACCTGCCGCGGCTTCGATGGCAAACGCCGTCGAAGCCGTGGTAGTGTTCGGGATGCGTGCGAGAGCTCAAACCTTCTGGATCATGGCTGCCTGCACATTCGCGCTTGCACCGGCCTGCGTGCACGCCGAGGAGGGCTTTGATACCGAGCACATCTTCGGCTTCATGATCGGCACCGATGTCGGAAATCCCGGCGAGCGCGAATTCCAGAGCCAGACCACGGGGCGGTTCGGCAAGGGCGGCGGCACCTATCGCGCCCTCGCGCAGGAGGTCGAGATCGAGGTGGTGCCGCTCCCGAACTTCCGTATCGAGCTCGGCGCCACCGCCAGCCTGCACGACATCACCGGCGTCCCCGATATCGACGATCGCCGTCAATTCAATTTCCAGGGCGCCTCGCTCGACCTGCGCTATCGCTTGCTCGACCGCGAGCGCGCGCCGTTTGGCCTGACCGTTGCCGCCGAGCTCCACGGCGATCGCATCGACGAGACCAGCGGCGCCAAGGGGCGGATGTACGGCACCGAGTTCACGCTCGCCTTCGATCGCGAGCTGATCCCGAACTTTGCCATCGGCGCCCTCAACCTGATCTATCAGCCGGAATGGGCGCGCTTCGATGTGGCGGGGCTGTCGGAGAAAAGCTCCACGATCGGCGCGGCCTTCGCCGGCCTCGTGCGGGTGCGGCCCAACATGTTGCTCGGCGGCGAGCTGCGCTACTTCCGGCAATACGAGGGCATCGGCCTCGGCGAATTCTCGGGCCAGGCCCTGTTCGTCGGCCCGACCGCCTATTTCCAGCTCTCCGAGCGCTCGCGCCTCACCCTGAGCTGGAGCATGCAGGCCTGGGGCCGCCCGGCCGGATCGGGCGCCAATCTCGACCTCGTCAATTTCGAGCGCCATCAGGCGCGGCTGGTGTTCGGCGTTAATTTCTAATGCAGGGTCGTCATGCCCGAGCTTGTCCCGGGCATCCACGTTCTCTGTACCGCGGAGCAAGGCGTGGATGGCCGGGACAAGCCCGGCCATGACGATGTGGAAGCGTCAAGGGCTCAAGTTCTAGCCTCGCATGTTAGGACCTCGCGCAGCAGAGAGATCGGCTGTTCCGGCCAACCCTCACGGCGGATTGAAACTTCCGGCTCCTCGAAACGTAGCCTTTCATGCTAAACCTTGATCGCCCTTGCGTGAGGATTCCGGCATGAACCCGATCGACCTGGTGGTGACTGTGTGTGCGGTGCTGTCGCCTGCGACCTGCGAGGAACAGCATCTGGTGTTCAACTATGCGGGGTCGCCGCGGCAATGCGCGATGGCGGCGCCACCCTATATCGCGCAATGGGTTGGCGACCATCCGAAGTGGCAGGCGGTACGGTGGCGCTGCGAATATCCGCACGCGAACGACAAGGCGTGACGCGGCCGTCCTATTTCGTGCAGTCCTTCAGATCCTTGTCGGCGATCGAGAACACCGCGTCGGCCTTGATCTCGATGTCGCGGACGACGCACTGCCGCGCGTTGGGATAGCTGACCTTGGCGTCGTAGCGGCCGGGTTCGACGCCGGTGATGCGCAGCCGCTCGTCGTGGTCTACCTCCTTGTCCTTGTCGTTCAGGCACTGGTTCGGTCCCCACTCGGTCTTGCCGGCGGGCGAGAGCTGGAAGCCGGAGATCGTCTCCGTCGTCAGATTCCAGAGCCTTATGCCCTTGCCCTTGGTCTGGGCGGCGGCTTCGCCGGCAAACGTCAACAAGGCGATCAAAGCCAGAAACCAACGCATCAACCGATCCTCCCAAAGGCGCGCCTTTATTCCCTGATCAGGCGCTCGCGGTTCTTTGCCTTGTCGAAATTCCGAGCGCGGTCAAGGCCGATCGGCGCGATCAGCTTCGCTGAGGTAAGATCAGCGCCCTCGAAATCGGCGTCAGTGACGGTAGCTCCGGTCAGGTCGGCGCCGCCGAGCTGAGCATTTTTGAGCGACGCACCGGTCAGGTCGGCTCCCTTGAGGGAGGCAAATTCAAGATCGACGCGCGACAGGTCGGCGTTGCGCGCGTTCAGCCGTTCCAGATTGGCGGATCGCAGCACGGCGCGCATGAGTCCCATCGACTGGTTGCGCATATCGGCGCCAAGATGCGCGTCCGCGATCGAGGCGCCGACCAGGCTTGCGCCGGTGAGGTCGGCAGCGATGCGAGCACCGGTCAGGTCCGCGCCGTCCAGACGCGCGCGCGCCATCTGCGAGGCGAACAGATTGGCGCCCTTCAGGCTCGCGCCCGCCAGATCAGCGTCCAGCAGCCATGCCTGATCGAGGATCGCATGATCCAGACGGGCACCGGCGAGTTTTGTCTTGTTGAGTCGTGCCGCACGGAAAATCACCGTGGAAAGGTCGAGACCCGAGAGATCGAGCCCCGACAACCGCTTGCCGGTGAAATCGGCCGGCGCCCCGGCGCTCGCTTTGGCCAGGATGGCATCGACCTCCTGCCGGCTCATTTCCGCGGAGATCATCGCGGGTGACGTGAGGTCGACGTCACGCATCATGTCCTGCGCGCTCGCCATGGTCGCGACGAGAGCGAGGCCAAGCGTCATGAGGGCGATCATTCGCTTCATCATCAGGCTCCGCTACCGGCCCTGTTTAGCACGCGCTTGGCGTGGTTGCCTATGAGGCATCACGCCCGGCGCGTTCGCCGCTATGTTCGCCTTGGATCCTCGCCACGAGGTCCGCCTTGATCGTGGCGATCTCTGCGTCGCCGCGTGCCCCACGCGGGATGCTGATGGGCACCTCTGCCAGAATGCGCGCCGGCTGCGGCGACAGGAAGAACAGGCGGTCGCCGAGGCGGACCGCATCGTCGAGGCTGTGGGTGACGAGCAACGTCATCACGGGGCGGCTTGCGACCAGCGTCGCGATCTCGTCGCGCAGGCGCCCCGCGAGCGCGTCGTCGAGCGAGGCGAGGGGCTCGTCGAGCACGAGCAGATCGGGCTCGACTGCGAAGGCGCGAGCCAGAGCGACGCGCCGGGCAAGACCCAGCGACAATTCGCCGGGAAAGTGGCTGCGATGCGCTTCCAGTTCCAGGATCCTGAACAGCTCCGACAGCTTCGCCTCGGAGATGTCTGGAGCCGCAAGCCGCACATTCTGCTCGACCGAGCGCCACGGCAGCAGCCGCGGCTCCTGGAACACCATCCCGATCCGCGCTTCCGGCGGTCGCGCGACGGTCCCGTGGAAATCGCGGTCGAGCCCGAGGATGATGCGCAGCATCGTGCTCTTGCCGCAGCCGGAGGGACCGATCAGCACGCCGACCTCGCCGGATTGAACCGCGAACTTGACCGGCGCCAGCACCTCGTGCGTTTCGCCCGCGGCACTCCTGAACGTCTTGCCTGTGATATCGACTTCAAGCCGCACGGGGCCGCCACCTTGTTGCACGGGCCTCGAACGGCTGCACCAGCACGGTCTCGATCACGAGCACGACGGCGGCGAATGTCAGGGAGTAGGCGAGTAGCCGCGGCGTGTCGAACAGCTGGAAGGCGACACCGATCTCGAAGCCGACGCCGTTCGGCCGTCCCAGGAGTTCGGCGACCAGCACGATCTTCCACACCAGCGACAATCCGGAACGCGCCGAGGCCGCGATATAGGGCGCAAGCTGCGGCAGCACGACATGGCGGAAGGCACGCCAGCGCGGCATCGCGAACACGCTCGCCATCTCGTCCAGCGAACGGTCGAGCGCGCGCGTGCCCTCGCGCAAGGTGACGATGGCGGTCGGCAGCTTGTTGATGGCGATCGCGGCGATCGCCGCCGCCTCGGTCAGGCCGGCCCAGATATAGGCGAGCACGATCACGACCAGCGCAGGCAGGTTGAGCAGCAGGATCAGCCAGGGATCGCCGAGCCGGTCGGCGAGCTTCACCCGTCCCATCAGGTAGCCGACGGCGCTGCCGAGCGACATCGCCAGCACGAAGGCGAGCGCGACGCGCGCCAGCGTGGCGCCGAGATGCAGGAACAGCGCGCCGCTCGACGCTTCCGCGATGATGACGGTGAGCACGGCAGGCGGGGAGGGCAGCTTTGCGCCGCCGACGAACAGCGCTGCAAGCCACCAGGTCGCGAGGAACAGGGAAAACGAGAGCAGACGCAGCACCTCAGTCTCCGGGGACTGCATGATAGAAGGTGCCGGGGTCGAGTTCGGCCGCCGGCCCGACCAGGTCGCGGCCGCCGGTCTCGGCCAACACGCGATAGAGCACGCGCGCATCGGCCTCCTCGTCGGCGATGCTCCGGCGCGGAATGCCGTCGCGATAACGGTCACGGTAGGTCTTGAGCATGACGGCATCGCTCGTGCCGGTGAGCGGCGCGATCTTCTCCCAGGCGGCGTCGGAGGTGACCAGCAGCTGCTTGGCCTTGCGGGTCATCGCAATGAAACGCGCCACCGCATCGCGGTGGCTTGCGGCCCAGCCCTCGTCGAAGACATAACCGACCGCGGAGACCGCGCCCTTGGCCCCCAACTTCGGCAGGATGTCCTCGATGCCGGCGAGGCGGCGAAAGCCCTTGGCCTCGAGCTGGGCGCAGAAATTCCAGAAATTGAGGCTGGCATCCATTTCGCCGTCAAGCGCCTTGGCGGCGATCAAGGGCGGCGCGCCATAGACGATGGTCGCGTCGGACTTCAGGTCGATGCCGTCCTGCTTCATCCGCGCCTGCAGCAGCAGCCAGCTCTTGTCGATCGCGCCACCACCGACGGCGAGCTTGCGGCCCTTGAGGTCGGCGAGCGTCTTGATCGGCGAGGCCGCGGGCACCATTACGGCGCCAAGTGCGCTGGAATAGGGGTAGAAGGTGAGCTTGGCGCCGAGGGCGCGCTCGCGCGACACCCATAGCCAGTCCGACAGGATGATGTCGGCGCTGCCCGCACGCAGCGCGATCTTGCCGGCTTCGGGGCTCGCAAGCTCGGTGACCTCCAGCGACAGGTCGGCTTCCTTGTCGAGGCCGCCGGCCCGGATCGCAGCCAGCTCCCAGGAGAATGTTCCGGTCTTCTGCACCGCAAGGCGGATGGTATCCGCGGCGCGGACGCTTGCGACCTGTGTCAGCGCCAGCGTCACCGCGAGCGCCAATGTCCGACCAATTGCTCTCATCACCTTGTGAGCCGTTTCCTCGAAGGGAGTGCTTTTCAGGACAATACGCATAGCATAGCTTCCATCGCAACCAGCGGGAGGACGCTCATGAATCTGGCGGGACAGCTACGACCGATTGTCGCCGCATTGGCGGTGCTGGCGGCGGCCGTGCCCACGGCGCGCGCGCAGGAGGCCAACGACTATCCGACGGCGGCGCGCGCGGAATATGTCTATGGCTGCATGAAGGCCAATGGCGAGACACGGGCCGCGATCGAGCAATGTTCCTGCTCGATCGACGTTGTGGCCTCGATCGTCACCTATGAGCGCTACGTCACCGCCGAGACCGCGCTCAGCATGTCCCAGGTGCGCGGCAATCTCGGCGTCCAGTTTCGCACGTCGGAGCAGGCGAACTCGGCGGTGAATGATTTGAGGCGGGCGCAGGCCGAGGCCGAGGTGAGGTGTTTCTGATCTAACACCGTCATTCCGGGGCGATGCGAAGCATCGAACCCGGAATCTCGAGATTCTCAGGTGCGCAATCGCGCACCATAGTTCGGTCCCGCGGACCGCCCCGGAATGACGGCGAGACTATCAAGTCCCCGGCTTCTCCACATCCCACTCGTTCCGGAACACATGTCCATCCGTGTCCTTCGCTTCCGCGCGGAAACGCCTGGCGCCGTTGGAGACATAGGTGAAGCGCAGATTGGGATCTTCGGAGATCGAGATGCCGCCTTCCATTGACAGCACGGGGCTGTCGTCCTGCGTCAGCTTCAACTGGTTGATGAAGAAGGCGGGAATATAGAGCTGCGTGACCTGGTCCATTTGCAGGCCGGAATTGTTGGGATGGCCGATCATGATCTGCGCCTCGCGGACGCGGCTCGCCGGCGCGTCCTCGCGCGCGAATTGCCGGTAGCGCATCTGGCCGAGCCGGTTCTTGGCTTCCTCGACATTCTTTCCCGCAGGCGCGGAGCAGCCGCCGGAGGCCTTCACATAGGTCTTGGCGACATAAAGCTGGCCGTCGCTGAGCTCGGCCACCGCGTGGACGTCGGTGTAGTTGTTGACGCGCACGCGTGTGGAGATCTCGCTGACATTGGCATCCGGCCCGAGCTCGAATTTCGCCGCCATTGGCGCCGGATTGCGGTCGATGACCAGCGTGATCGAACGGATACGGCGGGCATCGCCCGGCGAGAGCTTGCTGCGCAGGGTCACCGGCACGATGGCCGCGTCCTCGGCGCGATACGGCATCTCGATGCCGATCACGTTGGCGCCGTCGTTCATCGGACGGTTGCTGAAGATGTCCTGCACCAGGCCCGGCCAGGGATCGTAGGTCTCTTCGGCCTGCGTCGGCGCGGCAAAGGCGACGCCGAGGAGGAGGGCGATAAGGGGCAGGCGGCGTATGCATCCCGTCATGGTCATGGTCCCGTGCGGACGAAGCAGTCAGGGTCCGCGAAGCTCATCCCTGCATAGCGTAGCGCGCCCGCTACTCCCATTCAATTTCCGAAAATGCTGCGGTTGCGTTGCGGGCATTGTAATCCTCGAACAGTTGCCAGTGCGACCGTTCCGATTCAGCGGCCTTGTCCGCGGCGGTTCGGATCGGCGCGCCCTTCTTGTTGAGTGTGCGGACGTCGGACAGCATCGTCGTGAGATAACGTCGTTCGTCGACCAGCGCCGCAGGCCAGTCGCTCACGGGGCCGTGACCGGGAATGACGCGAATTGCCGGAACCGCTTCAAGCTCCCTAAGCAGGGCAAGCCAGCCGCGAATGCTGCCGTCCATGACCGGAATGTGGCGGAGAAAGACGAGGTCGCCCGCGAACAGCGTCTTGGTCGTCTCGTCGAACACCGTCAGGTCATTGTCGCTGTGCGCGGCCGGCCAGACCCGCAAGGTCAGGCGGCGCGATCCAAGATCGAGCGTCATCGTGTCCGAAACGAGTAGGGTGGGCGGTACGATCTTCACGGGATCGATCAGCTCGCCGCCCATGATGCGACGGAAATTGTCGAGATAGTAGGGCCCGCGCGTCGCCAGTGCCTGCGGCAGCCTGCTGTGGCCGACGAAGCTGGTTCCTTCCGCAACGAAGGCTGCATTGCCGAAGACATGGTCGGGATGGCCGTGGGTGTTGATGACGTAGCGGATCGGCTTCTCAGTGCGGGCCCGCACGGCCGCCAGCAGCGCCTCGCCCTCGCGCAAGCTGCCGCCGGTGTCGATCACGGCGACCGCGTCAGTGCCCACGATGAAGCCGACATTGGCGATGTCGCCCTCGTTCTCGCGCGTCATCAGGGCAATGG
The DNA here is from genome assembly GCF_038965675.1 of Bradyrhizobium sp. B039. Lineage (NCBI taxonomy): Bacteria > Pseudomonadati > Pseudomonadota > Alphaproteobacteria > Hyphomicrobiales > Nitrobacteraceae > Bradyrhizobium > Bradyrhizobium sp. B039. The sequence continues at coordinate 6,479,173 of NZ_CP152416.1, read as the reverse complement.
TCCCGGAGTGTACGAAGATTCCCGGCGCGACTTCGCTTACAGGCAATTCGCCTGCATCAGTGCGTGCTAGCGTCGCTATCCCGAGCAGGGTCAGGGCAGCGATCATTGAAGCGATGTGAGACACTTTTCCGCCCCAGTTCAAAGGGTTTGTTGCATTGCACTGCAACAAAGGGAAGCCAGCGCAAGGTTTGGCAAAACATGGCGCGTCATGCGTTGCATGGATAACATTCAAACAAAACGAGGAGGAAGCGCGATGACGGAGGCCGGACGACATCGTCGCGGGTTGTTCTTGCTGTTGGGCCTGGTTGCGTCCTGCGCGCTGGGCGGCGTCGCCATGGCGCAGACCAGCGAGACCGGAGACCTCTCGTTCGAGCTGGTCGACCCGAAGGTGCTGCGCGTCTGCGCCGATCCGCGCAATCTGCCGTTCTCCAACGAGAAGGGCGAGGGGTTCGAGAACAAGCTCGCCGAGCTGTTCGCCGACAAGCTCGGCAAGAAGCTTGACTACGTGTTCTTCCCGCAGGCGACAGGCTTCGTCCGGATGACGCTGGGCGCACATCGCTGCGACGTCATCATGGGTTTCCCGCAAGGCGACGACCTCGTGCAGGGCACCAATCCCTATTACCGCACGACCTATGCGTTGGTCGCAAAGGCCGGCAGCGGGCTCGAAGACGTCGACACGCTCGAAGATACCAGGCTCAAGGGCAAGCACGTCGGCATCGTCGCCGGCACGCCGCCGGCAACCAATATGGCGATCGCAGGCCTGATGGGCGACGCCAAGCCCTATCCGCTGATGATCGACACGCGCTTCGACAATTCCGCGCAGGCGATGATCGACGACCTCTCGGCCGGCAAGATCGACGCCGGCGTGCTGTGGGGACCGATGGCCGGCTTCTATGCCAAGAAAGCCGGCTCGCTCCATGTCACGCCGCTGGTGAAGGAAACCACCGGTCCGAAGCTGGTCTATCGCATCGGCATGGGCGTGCGTCCCGCCGACCAGAACTGGAAGCGGCAGCTCAACAAGCTGATCCAGGAGAACCAGGGCGAGATCAACAAGATCCTGCTCGACTTCGGCGTTCCCTTGCTGGACGAGAGCGACCGGCCGCTCGGCGCGGAGACGGCCAAGAAGGCGCCATGAGGCGGCGCGTTGCCGCTGCACTGGTCGCCGCCGTTCTGGCGGCACCGGCACTGGCGCAGCAGCCGGAGCCGTTCGAGCCTGAGGGCTACCGTACCGACAATTACCGTGCGCCGGTGCCGGCGACGCTCGCCGGCGCGCGCGTGCTCACCACAGCCGAAGCGGAGGCGATCTGGCGGGATAAGAGCGGCGCGTTCATCGACGTGATGCCGCGCGCGCCGAAGCCGAAAAATCTACCCCAAGGTACGGTCTGGCGCGATGCGCCGCGCAGAAACATTCCCGGCAGCCTGTGGCTGCCGGATACCGGCTACGGAAATTTGCCGCCAGCCATGGACGATTATTTGCAGCGCGGCCTCGCGCAAGCGTCGCGCGGCGACAAGGCCGCGCTGCTGGTGATCTATTGCCTGGCCGACTGCTGGATGTCCTGGAACGCCGCCAGGCGTGCATTGGCTTACGGCTATTCCAACATCGCCTGGTATCCTGATGGCACCGACGGCTGGGAGCGCGCGGCATTGCCGACCGACGAAGGGCAGCCGGAGCCGCGGCCGGATCAATAGTAACCGTCATGCCCGGGCATAGCCGTCCGAAGGACGGCGTCGCTTCGCTCGCCTATGTCCCGGGCATCCACGTTCTTCGCGCTGTGGGCGAGGCGTGGATGGCCGGGACAAGCCCGGCCATGACGCCGTGGAGGCCTACTGCTTCTGCAGCTTGGTCAGCGTCCCCGTGCCGTTATTGTCGGTCGCAGAGTAGTTCACCCTGTCGCCGGCATGGACGGCATCCAGCATCGCGGCATCCTTGGCCTTGTACTCCTGGAGCATGCCGGCGCCGCCTGCGCTCCCGCCGACCGTTCCCTTCTGCGTCTGCTGGATCGAGATCGTCCCGTTGAGACGGTCGATCCTGGTGACCATTCCGGTCATGTCGTCAGCAAAAGCGCTGGATGCGAGCACGCTGAGGACCGCAGCGCCTGCGAGGATGAATCTGGTGGTTCCCATCGAGGCCTCCGGGCATTTCGAGATTCACATCGACAAGACATCCTAGAGCGATTTGGTTCCGGCAGATAGCGCGGCAAAGGTTAATAGTCGCAATGAGATCGCGGGAACTTCTGCGGAGCCGTCAGCGAGGTTGACGCTATTCCATTTCCTGCTGGATCACACGGCCGAGCGCGAACAGGCGCTGGTCGATCGCGGTCGGAACCTCGCAGACGAACCGCACCACCTTGTGGCGGTCCTCGAAAATGCGGGTCTTCCAGACCAGCTCGTTGCTGAGCGCCTCGACCTTGGCCTCGTCGCGCGGTGTCGCGCCCTGGAGTGCCTGGAGCTGAATTGTCTCGTCGCGGATCTTGTCGGCGGCGTCGCGCTGCTTGCGGCTGACCCGTTCGAGCCCGTTCATGACCTGCGAGCGCTGGGCGTTGAGGGTGTCGAACAGGCCGGCGAAGAGGAGCTTTGCGTTCGCGGTCTTGTCAGCGGCGGAGCCGGCCAGGAATTCCTTCACCGATTTCTCGGCCTCGTCCAGCGGCGTCTTGCGCGCCGACAGTTTTGAGACCAGCGCGCCGATCCTGGCATCGTCCTTCCACTTGGTCTGGACATCGTCGAGCGCCGGGCCGGCCCAGACGGCGGCGAGCGAGATCTCCGGCACTTTCGCCTGGGTGCAGGGCCAGTCCGGATAGCGCGGATCGGCCGCGCGCGCGGCCGTGCTCGCGGCGGCGAGCGCCAGAACGGCCATGGTCACGGTCCGAACCTTCATCCTTCGCCTCCCGCGGGGCCCCGTCGCGCCAGCCCGCGCGAGGGATCATAGGCCAGAATCGCACCGATCATGAAGACGATTGTGCAGGTCGCAACCACCGCCAGCGAGATCCAGTTGATTTGCCCGTAGAGCGCAAAACGGATCAGTTCGACCGCATGGGTGAACGGATTAGCCTCACAGAGATAGTACAGATAAGGGCTGCCCTCCTGCACCCGCCAGAGCGGGTAGAGTGCGGAGGAGGCGAAGAACATCGGGAAAATCACGAAGTTCATCACGCCGGCGAAGTTTTCCAGCTGCTTGATGCCGGAGGAGATCAGCATGCCGAGCGAGCCCAACATCAGTCCGGACAGGATCAGCGCGGGCAGCACGGTGAGGTAGCCGGATGATGGCGGCGTGATGTCCCAGAACCAGGCGATCAAGAGGAACGCATAGACCTGGAGCAGCGACACCGCGGTGCCCGCCAGCAGCTTGCAGAACAGCAGGAAGCCGCGCGGCAGCGGACTCACCAGCAGCGTGCGCATATTGCCCATCTCGCGGTCATAGACCATCGAGAGCGAGGACTGCATGCCGTTGAAGAGCTGGATCATCGCCATCAGCCCCGGCGCGATATAGACCTCGTAGAGGATGTAGGTCTCGTAGGGCGGGATGATGGAGATGCCGAGCACCTGGCGGAAGCCGGCCGCGAAGATGAAGAGCCACACTAGGGGGCGCACCAGCGCCGAGACGAAGCGTTCGCGCTGATGCAGGAAGCGCAAGCCCTCACGCCAGACGATGCCGGTGAGGCAAGTCATGTACTCCTGGAACGAGAAGCCGCGCGGCGCCTCGCGCGTGGTGATGCTGCTCATACGCCGCCTCCCGGCACTACTTGCGCGCCGGTCAGGCGCATGAAGGCGGTGTTGACGTCCTGTGCGCCGGCTTCGGTGACGACGCGGCTCATCGGCCCCTGCGCCAGCACCTTGCCCTGGTGCAGCACCACGAGGTCGTCCCCGGCCATGATCTCGTCGAACAGATGCGTGGCCCAGAGCACGCCGATGCCTTGCTCGGTGACGAGCTGGCGGACGTGGCTGATGATGTCGGCGCGCGCCTTGACGTCGAGGCCGACGGTCGGCTCGTCCAGCAGCAACAGGCGCGGCCGGTGCAGCAGCGCGCGTGCGATCTCCAGCCGCCGCATCTGGCCGCCGGAGAGATCGCGCACCTTGCTGCCGGCGCGCTCGAAGAGGCCGATGCGGCCGAGCAGCTCGGCGCTGCGCGCGGCCGCCTCGCGGCGGCTGATGCCGTGCAGCGCGGCGTGATAGAGCAGGTTCTGCGTCAGCGACAGGTCGAGATCGAGCGTGCGCGGCTGGAACACGACGCCGAGCAGCCGCAGCGCCTCGCCGGGGCTCTTGCTGACGTCATGACCGAAGATGCCGACGCGGCCGGACTGGATGCCGAACAGCCGCGTGATGAGCGAGAACAGCGTGCTCTTGCCGGCGCCGTTGAGGCCGAGCAATGCGGTGAAGCTCGCGGGCTGCACGTTGAAGGAGACGTCCATCAACGCCCGGCGCGGGCCGTAGGCATGGCTGACGCCGTCGATCGACAGCGCCGGCACCGCCGCCGGATCTAGCTTCGGCGCGCTGTCGCGCGGCTCGGCGATGGAGGCGGGACTGGTCATGGCGCGATCGCGATGCCCCAGGGCAGTTCGCCCACCTGAATGGTCTTGATCACCTTCTGCGCGGCGACGTCGATCACGGAAACATCGTTCGACACGCCGTTGGTGGTGAGCAGGTATTTTTCGTCCGGCGTGAACGCCATGTGCCAGACCCGCTGCCCGACCAGCAGGTATTTCGTCACCTTCCGCGTCGCGACATCGACCACGGCGATACGGTTGGCGGGGCCGAGCGCGACGAAGGCGGTCTTGTCGTCCCTGGTCATGCCGATGCCGACTGGCTGGATGGCCTCTTTCCGCAGGCCCGGAATCTCGAACGTGACCTTGCCGATCACCTCGTGCTTCCCGGGATCGATAATCGAGACCGTACCGCCGATCTCCGAGGACACCCACAATTCAGAAGCGTCGTGCTTGAACTCGGCAAAGCGCGGCCGCGCGTCGACCAGCACGTTGGCGACGATCTGGCGCGAGGCGGTGTCGATGAAATGCGCCATGTTGGTCGTCTCGGACGTGTTGATCAGCGTCTTGCCGTCGGGGCTGATGGTCATGCCCTCGGGCTCGACGCCGACCTGGATGTCGCCGAGGCGGGCGCGCTTCTCGAGATCGATCACGGTCACCGTGTTGTCGTTCTCGTTGGCGACATAGAGGATCTTGCCGGCGGCATCCTGGGCGAACAATTCGGGATCGGGGCCGGAGGGCAGGCTGTCCACCACGCTTTGCGTCTTGGCGTCGATCACCTGGATGGTGTCGTCGTCGCCGACCGCGACCATCACGAACTTGCCGTCGCGCGTGAAGTCGATGCCGCGCGGGCGCTGGCCGACCTTGATGGTCTTGGTCACCGTCCAGCTGTCGGTGTCGATCACCGAGACCGTGTTGCTCTTCTCGTTCGAGACATAGGCGATGTAGGCGTGCGCGGGCGCGGTCATGAGCGCCAGTCCGGAGAGAAGCCCAACACGCCACATGCGCGACATCTGCGTCCTCATTTCAATTTGCATTTGCTCTCCGGACGGTCGTAGCCGAGCGTATCGAGCTCGGAGACCTGGTGCAGAAAACCTTCCTGCGGCGACACCGATACCACCATGCGGCCGTCGACCAGCAGGATCGGCTGGCGCAGCTGGAGATTCCAGTCGCGCAGCGTCAGCCGCGTGCCCTTGAAGGCGGCGACGGAAAAATCCGGCCCCTTGATGAAATCTGCGACCTTTTTCACATCGCCGGAATTGGTGCGCGAGGTGGCTTCGCCGATCATCCGCACAGCCGTCCACGCCTGCATGTCGAGCGCCGTCATCCGCCGCGAGTTCAGCTTGATGAAGCGGTTCTGCATCTGGATTGCGCCCCACTGGTCCTGCGCGGCGTCCCAGCTGCGCGGCACGAGGCCCGCCGAGCCGGCGACGGGCCGCGGATCCCAGGTGCGGTAGGGCAGATAGGCGCCGAACACCTCGCTCTCGTCGGCGGCGACCAGCACATCGTAGCTAGGGGCCTGCTGCGTGAACACCGGCATCTGGCGCTGGATCAGCGTCACGCCCGAGTCGGTGCGGCGCGCTCCGCCGGCGTCTTCAAAGGTGCGCTCCTGCACGATCGTGGCGCCGAATCGTGTGGCCGTGCGCCTCAGCGCATCGGCGAACAGCTTGTCCTCGTCATGCGAGCCGACCACGAGCAGCCAGCGCTTCCACTGCTTCCACACCAGATACTGGCCGAGCGCGTCTGCCAGCATCGCGCGCGTCGGCGCGGTGTGGATGACATTGGCGCGGCAATCGGCCTCGCGCAGCCGCTCGTCGATCGCCCCGGCGTTGAACAGCAGCGTGCCGCGCTCGCGCAGGGCGTCGGCCACTTTCAGCAGCGCATCCGCCGGCAGATCGGCGATGATGAAGCCGTTCTTCTCGGCGAGCGCGGTCGCGGCCTGCACCGCGTCCTCGCCTTCCCTGATGCGGCGCTCCTCCAGCGCAAAGCGCTGGCCCAGGAATTTTCCGGTGGTGTTGTTGTCCTCGATGGCGAGGCGTGCGCCGGCGACGCCGTCATTCTCCGCGGGCTGCTCGACCAGCGACAGCGTCGATCTGGTGCCGGCGAGTCCGAGATAGCCGACGCCGATCATGACAGGGTCGGCCGCGAACGCGCTCGTCGCAGCAAGACCTAAGCCGATCAGGCCGACCAACCATCGGATCATGTTTCCTCCAGGCGTTCTCCCCGGCTTGACCGCCGATGGAGAATTGTCTCTGTTAAAGCATGACCGATTTGTCAGGGCATGCAACCCCGCATTTCGTCCTCGCGACGCGAAGCGGCGGAATCACGATCATGCGAGCGCTGCTATGTTTCGCGGCTTTGCTGTTGACGGGCTCAGTCGCGCGCGCCGATCCGCCGAAGCTCGCCGTGTTCGACTTCGAGCTGATCGACACCAGCCTGCCCGGCGAGTTCTACGGCTCCAAGCCCGAGCTGGTACGGCTGGATCACATCAGCGAGCAGCTGCGGAAGGAGCTGGCTGATTCAGGCCGGTTCCAGGTGCTCGACATCGCGCCGGTCAGGGACGCCGCCCGTCACGCCAATCTGCAGGCCTGCGGCGGCTGCGACCTCAAGCTCGCCGGGCAGCTGGGTGCCGACCTGGAGATCACCGGCATGGTGCAGAAGGTCTCGAACCTGATCATCAACCTCAACGTCTACCTGCGCGACGTGAAGACCGGCACCATGATCACGGTGGCGAGCGCCGACATGCGCGGCAACACCGACGAATCCTGGACCCGCACGATGAGCTATCTGATCCGCAACCGGTTGCTGGCGCCGAATTACGGCAAGCCATGAGATCTTCGCCTCTCCCCGCTTGCGGGGAGAGGCCGGAATTTGCGCCAGCAAATTCCGGGTGAGGGGGAGTCTCCACAAGTACAATTCTCACCGTCTCTGCCGAAGCAGCCCCTCACCCCAACCCTCTCCCCGTAAGTACGGGGAGGGGGAGGAGAGAGCGAGCTCACCCGTTCAATCTCTCCGCATGCCAGTTGAGATGATCGCCCATGAACGTCGAGATGAAATAATAGCTGTGGTCGTAGCCCGCCTGCCGCCGCAGCGTCAGCGGGATGCTCGCTTTGGTGCAGGCGGCTTGCAGCAGCTCCGGCTTGAGCTGCTCCTTCAGGAAGTTGTCGGCATCGCCGACATCGACCAGGAAGCCCGAGTATTTCGCGCCGTCCTCGATCAGCGCCACGGTGTCATGGCTGCGCCAGTTGTCCTTGTTGGGCCCGAGATAGCCGGTCAGGGCCTTGATGCCCCAGGGCACCTGCGACGGCGCCACGATCGGCGCGAACGCGCTCGCCGCGCGATAGCGGTGCGGGTTGCGCAGCGCCACCGTCAGCGCGCCGTGGCCGCCCATCGAATGGCCCATCACCGACTGCCGCCTGGCATCGACCGGAAAGTTCTCGGCGACCAGCTTCGGCAGCTCGTCGGTGACATAGCTCCACATCCGATAGTTGCGCGCAAACGGCTCCTGCGTCGCGTCGACATAGAAGCCGGCCCCGAGGCCGAAATCATAGGAATTGTTGGGATCGCCCGGCACGTCCGGCCCGCGCGGCGAGGTGTCGGGCGCGACGAAGATCAGGCCGAGCTCGGCGCAGGCCTTGCGGAATTCGCCCTTCTCGGTGACGTTGGCATGCGTGCAGGTGAGACCCGACAGATACCAGACCACGGGAAGCTTTGCGCCGTCAGCATGCGGGGGAACGTAGACCGAGAACACCATGTCGGTTCCGGTCGCCTGGCTCGCATGGCGGTATACGCCCTGCACGCCGCCGTAGGATTTATTGGTCGAGACAGTCTGAATCGTCATGCCCTAACTCCAGTGGCACTTAACCACATCAACATTGCAACGCTTGTGTGACCGAATTTGTGGCGGCTGCCCGCGCGTCAGGCGACGCCGCTGTCGATCGCCAGCCGCACCAGCTCGACCGAGGTCTTGACCCCGAGCTTCTGGCGCATGATCGACGAGGTGTTGGCGACCGTCTTGTAGGACGACTGCACCAGCCAGGCGATCTCGGACAGGCTCTTTCCGGCGCTGAGCAGCCGCAGGATCTCCATCTCGCGCGCGTTCAGCTTGGACAGCGGGCTTTGCGCCAGTGCCGGCCCGGCGAAGGCGATGCTGCGCGCGATCGCGCTCGGAAGATAAGTGCCGCCGCTTCCGACGGTGCGGATCGCCTCGACGAGATCGTCGGGGTCGCCGGTCTTGGAGACGTAGCCCTTGGCGCCGCATTCGATCGCGCGGGCGGCGAAAGCGGGGTCGTCGTTCATGCTGAACATGATGATGCGGGCCTCGGGCGCGCGCTCGAGGATGCGGCGCGCCAGCTCGAAGCCGGAGACGGTCGGCAGGTTGATGTCGATGACGCAGAGGTCGGGGCGCTCGACAATGAAGACGCACTCGCCGTCTTCGGCGTCGGCGGCCTCCAGGATCTCGATCTCGCCCTCGTCGGCCAGCACGGCACGGCAGCCGGAGGCAACAATGGGATGATCGTCGACGATCAGAATGCGCATAGGCGTTCCCCGCGACAGCGCGTTCCCTGTGACTGAACTTGCCTGTTTTGCGCCGCATGATACCGACAGGAGAGCCACGCGCGTCTCATGTCGCCTCATGCAACCCGGCCGGGATTGCTGTACGCTTTCGATTAGATATCGGGCGCTTCGCCTCTGTCAACGTCATCGGACAGGTGCGGGTCAAGCTTCGCGAGGCACAGGCGACACCAATGTGGCAAAATCTATCCTTGCGCGCGCGCATCAACCTGCTGCTGGCGCTTCTGCTGGCGCTGGGGCTCGCCGTCAACATCGGCCGCCAGGTCACGGAGGCGGGGCCGCGGGTGCAGGCCGAGGACCAGAGCGTGATCCGGCTCGCGCGCGAGTTCATCGAGATGATCGTGGCGGACCTGAACGAGGCGCCCGATCCGGATGCGAGGCTGAACCAGATCGCGCGCGATCTCAGCCGGCTGCGTCATGTCAGCATCGCGCTTCATGATTCCGGCGGGAACCCGCTGACGCCGCCCCGGCCCGACGCCGATGACGACACGCGCGGGCCGCCGGCCTGGTTCGTCAGCCTGGTTCATCCCGAGCAGACCGCGGTCAGCGTGCCCGTCTCGATCCATGGCAAGCCCGGCTCGCTGCGGATCACCTCGCATCCGGACGACGAGATCGCCGAGATATGGGACGGCATCGTGACCCAGCTCGAGGTCGGCTCGGTGATCGCGCTCGCGCTGTTCCTGGTGATGATGACGGTGGTCGGGCGGGCGCTGGCGCCGCTCCAGTCGCTGGCGGAGGCGATGACCGAGCTCGAGGGCGGGCACTATGAGGCGCGCGTCGCGCCGGGTGGCGCGCCCGAGCTCGCCGCGATCTGCACCAAGCTCAACCATCTTGCGGCAACGCTCGGTGAGGCGGTCGAGGACAAGCGGCGGCTCGCCGAGCGCGCGGTGTCGCTCCAGGACGTGGAGCGCAAGGAGATCGCGCGCGAGCTGCATGACGAGTTCGGGCCGTATCTGTTTTCGCTGCGCGCGCATGCCAGCGCGCTGGCGAAACAGGCGGATGGACGCGCGCCGAGCGCGGACGCCGTGCGAAAACACGGCAGCGCCATGCTGGAACAGATCAACGCGCTCCAGCAATTCACCCGCCGCGTGCTGGAGCGGCTGCGGCCCGTCGGCCTCGCCGAGCTTGGCCTCGGCCAGGCACTCGAATCGCTGTCGCGGCTGTGGCGGGAGTCGCATCCCGACGTCACGATCCAGACCACGATCGCGTCCGGGCTCGGGGCGACCGGAGAGACCGCCGACCTCACCATCTACCGCGTCGTGCAGGAAGCGCTCACCAACGTGTTCCGTCATGCCGGCGCGACCACGGTCAATGTCGTCATCGAGCCGGCGGAGCAGCTCACGCGCGATGGCCGCTTCTGTGCCCTGGTGCGGGTTAGCGACAATGGCCGCGGCATGGAGCCAGGCCAGAAGCTCGGCTTCGGCCTCGTCGGCATGCGCGAGCGGATTCTGGCGCTGGGCGGCACGCTCAACGTCGTCTCCGGCGACGGCGGCCTGACCGTCGAGGCGCTGGTGCCGACGGCGGCGGCCTGATCGGGAAAAATTCCCGATTTGGTCGGGAAAACGGGCGCGGATATTGCCCGATCTTTTGTGGCTGGCGCGTGAGCTGCTGCTGAATACACTCGTCTCGACCAAACGGCGAAAATCAAAACAGCCGGTGGTCACGGATGGGAAGGCTGGGATGGTCAAGCGTCTTTGGTTCAAGCGTCGTTTGTTGATGGCCTCGGTTTCGACGGGGCTGCTGTCGGGGGTGGTCGTTGCGGGCCCTGCCGGGGCTGCGCAGGATGAGGAGACCAACGTTCAGAACCTGCCGCCGGTCGAGGTGACGGCGCCGCCGCCCGCGACGACAAGGCGCAACGTGCCGTCGCGGCCGGTGGCGCAAGCAGGAGCATCGTCGTCGAGCAGCCCCAAGACACGCATCTACGTCTACCCGACCGCGCCGGGCACCGGCAGGGGTCTCGATGTCGACAAGGTTCCGTCGGCCATCAACGCCGTCGATGCCAACCAGATCAAGCGGACCGGCTCGCTCAACGTCACCGACGCGCTGCGCGACAACATCGCCGGCGTAAATATCACCGAAGTCACCGGCAATCCGTTTCAGCCGGATGTCGAATTCCGCGGCTTCGTCGCCTCGCCGGTGACGGGCACGCCGCAGGGCCTTGCCGTGTACCAGAACGGCGTCCGCATCAACGAAGCCTTCTCGGACGCGGTCAACTGGGACCTGATCCCGACCGCCGCGATCAGGTCGGTGAGGCTGGTGACCAACAATCCCGCCTTCGGCCTCAACGCGCTCGGCGGGGCCCTCAATCTGCAGATGAAGGACGGCTTCACCTATCAGGGGGCCGAGCTCGACGTCATGGGCGGCTCGTTCGGCCGCATCCAGGGCTCGGCGCAATGGGGCAAGCAGGTCGACAAGAATTACGGCGTCTACGCCGCGCTCGAAGGCCTGCACGACAACGGCTTCCGCAATTTCTCGCAATCTGACGTGCGGCGCTTCTACGGCGACGTCGGCTACAAGGCCGGCGACAGCGAATTCCACGCCAACATGGGCATCGCCAAGAACGATTTCGGGGCCAGCGCCACCGTTCCGGCCGAGCTGCTCGACAAGTATTGGGGCGCGACCTACACGACGCCGCAGACCACAAGCAACCGCGTCGGCTATCTCAATTTCACCGGAAAGGTCGATGCGACGCCGACCTGGACGCTGGAAGGCACCGCGCATCTGCGCAGATACGAGCAGAAGCTGGTCGACGGCAACCCGACCGATGTGCAGGAATGCGGTGCGGATCCAACGCTGCTTTGCTTCGGCAATGACACCACGCCCGCGAACGGTACCAACGGCGTGCAGCTCGCCAATCCTTTTGCGCCGGGAACGATCCTCGGCGAGATCGACCGCAGCTCGATACGGTCGACCAGCTTCGGCGTGTCGGGGCAGGCCACCAACACCGATCAACTGTTCGGGCACGACAATCGTTTCGTGATGGGCACAAGCTACGACGCCAGTGTCACGCGCTACAATGCGACCGCCGAGATCGGCACGATGGGAGAAAACTACGTCGTCAGCGGCAGCGGCATCTTCCTGGGACCGACCGGCGTACCTGACACCGTCGCAGGTCCGGTCTCGCTGCGGACCGTCAATCAGTATAACGGCCTCTACGCGATGGACACGTTCAACGTCACGGATGCGCTCGCCATCACCGGCGGCGGCCGCTTCAACGTGGCGCGCATTACGCTGGAGGATCAGCTCGGCACCAGTCTCAACGGCGATCACACCTTCACCCGCTTCAATCCGGTGATCGGCGGCACCTACAAGATCACGCCGGAGCTGACGGCCTATGCCGGCTATTCCGAGGCCAACCGCGTGCCCACGCCGCTCGAGCTCGGCTGCGCCGACCCGGTCCGGCCCTGCCTGCTCGCGGCGTTTCTGGTTTCGGACCCGCCGCTGAATCAGGTCGTGTCCAAGACCATGGAGGCAGGTCTGCGCGGCACCAAGGAGCTGAACATCGGTACGCTCGGATGGAAGATCGGCGGCTTCCGCGCCACCAATTATGACGACATCGTCGCCGTTCCTGCGGTCGGACGCACCGGCTTCGGCTATTTCACCAATGTCGGCAGGACGCGGCGTCAGGGGCTCGAGGCCGAGGTCAACATCAAGTCGCCCACGCTCCAGTTCCAGGCGAGCTATGCGTTCGTCGACGCACGCTATCTCGACGCTTTCGAGCTCGGCTCCGAAAGTCCGTTCAGGGATCCCGTGACCGAGACCATCCAGGTCCTGCCCGGCGACCAGATTCCCGCGATCCCGCGCCACCGGGTCAAGGTCGGCATCGACTACAACGTCACCGACGTCTGGAAAGTCGGGGGCAATGCGCTGTTCGTCTCGAGCCAGTATTTCGTCGGCGACGAGTCCAACCAGTATTCGAAGCTGCCGTCCTACACGGTGTTCAATCTCCACACCTCGTACCAGGTCGCGAAGAACATCCAGCTCTATGGCAAGGTCGACAACATCTTCGACAAGCGTTACGCGACCTACGGACAGTTCTTCGACCGCGAAGCCTTGCCCAACTTCACCAATGGCGGCGCAGAATTCACCGACCCGCGCTCGCTGAGCCCGGCAAGGCCGCGCGCGTTCTATGCGGGGATGCGGGTGACATTCTGAGTTCGGCGGATCGACCTTTCGCCAGGCTCGTGATGGGGTGTCGGCACCGACCTGTTCTACCTTAGGCCGATTGACACAATGTTCATGATTTGTTCTTATGCTGGCCGTCCAGCCAGGGAGCGAGCCATGGACAACCGCATCAGTGAAATCCGTAGAGTTATCAGAGCGTTACGTGTCAGCATGCGTGAGGCTGAAGCGATCATGCATGAACAGATCAACCGGGACGAGGACTGCACTTTCGTGGCCCACGAGGTCATGAAGATGCGCACGGTGATGAGCGGGCTCGTCCAGGAGCGAGCCGCCCTTGGTGACACCGACCCGATTGTCGTCGCCAGCCTCTTCATTCCCCGCCGGCGGCCGACGCCGCCGCGCGTCCATGCCGAGAAGCGCCGTCTTGTCCCGCCGCGAGAGGTGGCACGGGCATGAAGGGGGAGAGGCCGACCTACTTCTCCGACATGCAGGAGCCGCCGGAATTCCTGAAGGCGCTCGATCATGCGCGGCGCCTGTCTTGCTACGAAGGTTGGTGCCGGATGCACATCGAGGCCATCCAGGTCGCGATCGATCAATACGCGGAGGCCGCTCTCGGCAATCGGGAGTTCTTCCTCAACAAGCCGCACAGCATCGGCGGGAGTCGCAAGGCCGGCGACGTGCCGTGACATCGTGGATTCGCTTGGGCCTCAATCTTTCGCAAGCGTGAACTCGACGCGCGATCTGCAGACGGGAGGTTGGAGCGGCACGATCTACCCCCGGCTCAGCCGTTCGCGCAGAAACTCGATGAAGCGCTGCGTCTTGGCGGGGAGCAGTCTGGTCTCGGTCACGGCGTAGATGGTCATGGGCAAGCCCTGCCATTGCGGTAGAATGCGGCGCAGCCGGCCGGATGCGACTTCGTCGGCGACGATTTCCTGCGGCGTGAAAGCAATGCCCATGTCGAGCGTCGCGAGGCGGCGGAGCATGCCAATGCTGTTGAGGTGGAAACGGCCGGCAATTTCGGCTTCGACCGTTTGCGTTCCGTTGTGCAGCGTCCATGTGCTCACCCTCGTCTGACAGAGACATTGATGGCGTGCAAGATCGGCCGGTTCGCGCGGCTCGCCGTTGAGTTCGAGATAGCGCGGCGAGGCGTAGAGATTGCCGTGCAGGCGGGCGAGCGGCCGTGCGATCATGTGGGACGCCGCGGATTCTCCGATGCGGATCGCCAGATCGTACGGCTCGGAAACCAGATCGACGCGCCGCGGCGTCAGGTCGAATTCGAAATCGATACCGGGATAATGCTGCGCGAATTCGGTGATCAGCGGGGCCAGATAGGTGTTGGCGAAGTCCACCGGCAGTGAGACGCGCAGCAGTCCGCTCGGCCGCGCCAGCATCTCGCCGAGTTGCTCGTGCGCCAGTCGCGCCTCGTCGACGATGCGCTTGCAGCGCTCGAAATAGAGCTGGCCGGCTTCGGTCAATTCGACCCTGCGCGTCGTCCGGTTCAGCAGGCGCAACCCGATTTCCTTCTCGAGCAGGCTGATCCGTCGCGACAGGGTCGAGTTGGGCATGTCGAGCGTCGCGGCTGCGCCTCGGAAACTCCTGGCCTTCACGACCTCCACGAAGAGCGCCATGTCGTTCAACAGCTCCATGTCATTATCCCATGTATGGACCAATCTGATCCATTATACGGTATTTATTCCATTAGGTGGAGGGTCCATCTCCCTTCTCAGTCGTCTTCGAGAAGGAACCCGCCATGAACTCGCTATTCAGTCCCGTCCGCATCGGTGGACTTGAGCTTTCGAACCGCTTGGTCATGGCGCCTATGACGCGGTCGCGCGCCGATGCCGATGGCGTTCCCGGCGGCCTCGCCGCCGAATATTACGCGCAGCGCGCCGGGGTTGGACTGATCGTCACCGAGGGTACGCAGCCATCCGATGACGGGCAGGGCTACATGACAACGCCGGGCATCTACACGCCCGCACATGTCGCCGGCTGGCGCAAGGTTACGGACGCCGTCCACGGCAAGGGCGGCCATATCTTCATCCAGCTCATGCATGCCGGACGCATGTCGCATCCAGATAACACGCCGCATCACCGGCAGGGTGTGGCCCCGTCCGCGATCGCGCCTGATACGCCGATCTTCACGCCGAAGGGCATGCAGGATATCCCGCAGCCGCGGTCGCTCGCGACCGATGACGTGCGCCGGACCGTCGCCGACTTCCGCGACGCCGCGCGCCACGCCATCGCGGCGGGGGCTGACGGCGTCGAGATCCATGGCGCCAATGGATATCTGGTGCAGCAGTTCATTGCGCCGAGCGCGAACACAAGAACCGACGCATATGGCGGCTCCATCGAAAATCGCGCACGTTTCGCCATCGAGGTGGCCACCGCCATCGCCGGGGAGATCGGCGCGGACAGGACGGCGATCCGCCTGTCGCCTGGCATCACGATGTGGGGCATCGACGAAGGCGCCGAAGGACCGGATCTGTATCGCCATCTGGTCGGCGAGCTCGACAAGCTCTCGCTCGCCTACCTTCACATCATGCATCAGGGCGACGAGCGCCTTCTGGCCGATCTGCGCAGGCTGTGGCGCGGCAAGCTGATTGTGAACAGGCCGGGGCGTCCGCGCGATCGCATCGGCTCCGACGTCGCTGCGGGACTGGCCGATCTGGAAGCATACGGCCAGATGATCCTGGCAAATCCCGATTTCATCGCGCGCCTGAAATCCGGCGCGCTCCTGAACGAGGCCGATCGCACGACGTTCTTCGGCGGCACCGCCCGCGGGTACACCGACTATCCCGCATTGGACGCGATTGCGGCCGTCTGAGTCATCGGTCCTGTACCGCATTCGTGGTGCGGCCGCTGTTCTTCATCAATGCTTGCGGAAGGCAGACCTGCAATGAAACGCGTGGAATTGGACAAGAGCCAGAATGTCACTCCGCCGCCGCTCGAAAGCCTCCGGCTCAACGGACTGAATGTCGCGGTGATCGGTGGCACCGGCGGCATCGGTCGCGCGCTCAGCCATCAATTTGCGGCGAAGGGCGCGAATGTCCTGGTCGTCGGTCAGACTTTCCGCGATCAGGAGGTGCCGCGCATCACGTTCTTGAGGGCCGATTTGAGCTCGATGCGGGATGCGAGGCGGATCGGCGCCGAGCTGCCCGCCGGAAACATCGACATCGTCGTCTTCACGACCGGCATCATGGCCGGCCCCAAACGCGAGGTGACACCCGAAGGCATCGAACGCGATCTTGCCGTCAGCTATTTGAGCCGCCTCGTCATCCTGAACGAGATCGCACCGCGTCTCGGCAAGGACCGGACGAGGACCGACCTGAGGCCCCGCATCTTCGTCATGGGATTTCCGGGCACGGAGCAGAAGGCCGATGTCGACGACCTCAACTCGGAACAAGGTTACAGGCGCTTCTCCGCACACCCGAACACCGTGTCCGGAAACGAGGTGCTTGTCCTTCAGGCCGCCAGGCGTTTTCCCGACGTCGATGTCTTCGGCCTCAACCCCGGCTTCGTCAGGACCAACATCCGCGCCAATCTGCTCGGGTCGCGCGCGCTTGTCGCCGTCGTGGAATGGCTGACCAGCTTCATGATGATCGAGCCGGATACATACGCCGCGCGGCTGGTCCCGCTATTGGTGTCGCGCGACCTCAATGGCCGCAGCGGCGCGATGTTCAACAACAGGGCGGAGGCCATCCTGCCGAGCCCGTCAGCCAGCGAGCCGTCCTATGCGGCCGCCCTGATGGGGGCGTCCGACCGTTTGGTCAGCCGCGCGTTGGCCGGCCGGGCAGGTGAGGGAGCGGGGACATGACCGGCGTGCGTCTTTGGCTCTGACTGCCGCATGCCGCGCGCGGGTAAAGCCTGACGCCCTCTTAACGGACCGGAAACCATGGCAAATGATCCGAAAATTTTAACGAAACTGTTTGGCTGTCTGCGCGTCGGTTTGCCGGAGGGCCCGTCTGATGACAGAGCACCAGTTGAGAGAGCAGGAATCCCGGATCGCGCGTTATCGGCATCTGGAACGGGAAGTGACCGACCCGCTTGCCGCGTGTCTGCTTCATAGCATCATCGAGGATCTTGAAGCCGAGCTGCGCAGGGACCGACCGGATTGGCACGGGCCGCGCGATTAACGCTTTCTTAGCGCTAATCATGCGGATTGTTTGCGGGGGACTACCAGGGGAGACGGCTCCCATGCTGAAGGATGGCACCTACACGGCGTGGTACAAGACGCCCCTCGATCAGGGGACGGGTATCGTCCATGTCGCAGACGGCCAGATTTGGGGCCGCGACAGCCTGATGACGTATCACGGCTCCTGCAAGGTCGACGGCGATCGCTTCACCGCAACCGTGTTGACGAAACGTCATACCGATGGACGTGCGACGGTCTTCGGCGTCGATGATGAACTCACGCTGGACATCGAGGGACACTGCCCCGGCAAGATCGCGACCTACACGGCGACGGCGCAACAAGTGCCGGGAATGATCCTCCATGGAACGCTCATTCTGACGGAACAGAAGCCGGCGGCACCTGAACAAGCCGGACAGCTCCCTGCGTTCAATCCCCGCAAGCTTCCAAAGCTGCCCAAGCGCTCGCGCTGATCGCGGGAGCGCTTCGCCGGCCGGCTGGGTCGCCCGCATCCTTATGTCGCGGCCCGGGCGGCGCAATTCTGCATCCGACCTTCCTCAAAGCTCGCTTCTCAAACCGCCCGCGACCGGTCATTGTGCCGCTGCACCAGCATCATCCCGGGGGCAGCATCACATGTCGGACAAGGTCTCGCGTCGCCAGTTTGCCGCGCTGGCGGGATTGTCCGCGGCGGCAATCGCAAACCCTCTGGACGGCGCCGACGCCAAGCCGGCGGCCGCGGCCTCGCGCGACAGCGGCTTTCCGGAAGGCTTTCTCTGGGGCACGGCGACCTCGTCCTACCAGGTCGAGGGCGCCGTCAACGAGGGCGGGCGAGGGGCCTCGATCTGGGACAGGTTCGTCCGCATCCCCGGCAAGATCGAGGACGGCTCGACCGGGGATCGCGCCAACGAGCACTATCACCGCTACAAGGAGGATATCGCGCTCATCAAGGAGCTCGGCTGCAAGGCCTACCGCTTCTCGATCGCATGGCCGCGGGTGTTTCCCGACGGCGACGGCAAGCCGAACCCCGGGGGCCTCGACTTCTACAATCGCCTGGTCGACGAGCTGCTCAAGAACGGCATCGAGCCGTGGATGACGCTCTATCATTGGGACCTGCCGCAATCGCTCCAGGACCGCTTCGGCGGCTGGCGCTCGACGGAGACCTGCAAGATCTTCGGCGACTATGCCGCCTATGTCGCCGAGCGTCTGACCGACCGCGTCAAGAACGTGTTCACGCTGAACGAGAGCGGCCGCTTCGTGCAGTTCGGCTATGGGCTCGGCATCGATGCGCCCGGCGTGACGCTGCCGCAAGGAGAGGTCAACCAGGTCAGGCACAACAGCGCGCTCGCGCATGGGCTCGCGGTACAGGCAGTGCGCGCCCATGGCCGCCGCGGCACCAGGGTGGGACCTGCCGAGAACATCGACGTCTGCGTTCCCGCGATCGACACGCCCGAGCATGTCCGCGCCGCCGAGATCGCGCTACGCGAGATGAACGCGGGTTATCTCAACGTCATCATGACCGGCAGCTACACCGAGGCCTTCCTGAAATACGCCGGCGCCAATGCGCCGAAATACACCGACGCGGAGCTGAAGATCATCTCCTCGCCGGTCGACTTCCTCGGCCTCAACATCTACGCGCCGCAGAACTATGTGGTGCCGTCCGACCAGGGCGCCGGCTTCATGCCGCTGCCGATCCCGAAATCATTCCCGCACATGAACTCGGACTGGCTCCGCGTCGCGCCGGAGACGATCTACTGGGTGCCGAAGCTGGCGGCCAAGATCTGGAAGACGGATGCGATCTACATCAGCGAGAACGGCACCTCCGGCGACGATTTGGTGACGCCCGACGGCAAGATCTACGACACCGACCGCATCATGTACCTGCGCAACTATCTCGCCCAGCTCCAGCGCGCCACCGCCGAAGGCGTGCCGGTGCGCGGCTATTTCCTCTGGAGCCTGATGGACAACTTTGAATGGGTGTTCGGGCTGAGCAAGCGCTTCGGGCTCTATCACGTCAATTTCGACACCCAGGTCCGTACGCCAAAGCTCAGCGCGAGCTACTACCGCAACGTGATCGCGAGGAACGCGGCGGGGGTGTAGCTGCAGTCTCGGTGCCTTCGCCTCTCCCCGCAAGCGGGGAGAGGCGAAGGGGAGGCACCGCGCATTGACTCAACTCTCCCCCTGATTCACAACGCCTCTCAACACTCATAACAAGAGGACAACGCCAATGGCTGACGCGCTGATCATCGATACCTGCCGGACACCGCGGGGCGTCGGCAAGGCCGGCAAGGGAGCGCTCTCGGGCATTCATCCGCAGCAACTCGGCGCAACCGTGCTGCGCGCGCTCGCCGATCGCACCGACATCAATACTGCCGACGTCGACGACATCGTCTGGGGCTGCAGCGCGCAGGTCGCAACGCAAAGCGGCGATCTCGGCCGGATGTCGGCGCTCGATGCCGGCTACGACGTGCGCGCCAGCGCGGTGACGCTCGACCGCTTCTGCGGAAGCGGCATCACCAGCGTCAACATGGCGGCATCCTCGATCATGGCGGGCGCCGAAGACCTCGTCATCGCCGGCGGCTGCGAGATGATGTCGATGGAGGGGCGCCGCGGCGGCGGTCCGATGATGATGGACGGCGGCAATCTGCGCCTGCGTGCGCGGCATCCGCAGTCGCATCAGGGCGTCTGCGCCGATGCGATCGCGACCATGGAAGGCATCACGCGACGGGACGTCGATGCGCTCGGGCTGGAGAGCCAGAAGCGCGCCGCGCATGCGATCGCGAACGGGCACTTCAAGAAGAGCCTCGTGCCCGTTCATCGCGAGGACGGCAGCCTCGCGCTCGACCACGAAGAGTATCCGCGGCCACAGACCACGATGGAAGGCCTCAGCAGCCTGAAGCCGGCCTTCCCCGCCATTGCCGACTATGCGCTCGACGACAAGGGCACGACCTATCGCGGCCTGATCCTGCAAAAATATCCTGATCTGAACATCGACTTCGTGCACCATGCCGGCAACTCCTCCGGCGTGGTCGACGGCGCCGCCGCGATCCTCCTGGCCTCGCCCGCCTACGCCAAGGCGCATGGCCTTAAAGCCCGCGCCCGCGTCGTGGCGATGGCGAACATGGGGGACTCGCCGACCTTGATGCTGAACGCGCCGGTGCCGGCGACGCGCAAGGTGCTGGCGAAGGCGGGCCTCTCCATCGACGACATCGACCTGTTCGAGATCAACGAGGCCTTCGCGGTGGTCGCGGAAAAATACATCCGCGACCTCAAGCTCGACCGCGCGAAGGTCAACGTCAATGGCGGCTCGATCGCGCTCGGCCATCCGATCGGCGCGACCGGCTCGATCCTGATCGGCACCGTGCTCGACGAGCTCGAGCGGCGCGACCTGAAGCGCGGCCTCGTCACCATGTGTGCCGCCGGCGGCATGGCGCCCGCCATCATTATCGAGCGCGTCTAGCCGACGCCTCCTCAATTCTCCCCGCAAAAACGGGGAGAGGGAGCGGCTGCGGTGCAATCCGACCCTTATTTTCTAGGGTGAAACGCACCCCTCCTTGCACAAAGAGGCCGGTCGTCGCTTGTCGAAAGCAGCGAATCAGCTTTAGCAAGGCTGCGTGCGGGCCTTTGAAACAAGGTAAAATCCGCTGCCCGAGGCTCCTCCGGCTCCGGAAGTAGCTAAAAAGCAGGGTTTTTTGCCACAGGGGGCCAAAAAAGCCCGTAAAATCGCGACATAACTGTGCAGAAGGCTCTAGGCCTTCGCCGGTTGGTCTAATATGCAACCGGCAACGAATCAGAGGAGACACGATGCCAGCCCAAATGTCCAAATCGCAGTTGATCGAAAAGATTGCGACCGCCACCGAGCTTTCCAAGCGCGACGTCAAGAGCGTCATGGAGACGCTGACCGACGTCGGTCACAAGGAGCTCAAGAAGAACGGCCTGTTCCTGGTGCCGGGCTTCGCCAAGTTCGTGGTCATCAAGAAGCCCGCGACCAAGGCGCGCAAGGGCACCAACCCGTTCACGGGTGAAGAGATGATGTTCAAGGCCAAGCCGGCCCGGAAGATCGTCCGCGCCCGCCCGGTCAAGGCTGCCAAGGACGCCGTGGCCTGACAAAGCAAAGGCCCCCTCGAAAAGAGGGGGCCTTTGATGTTCGACGACCGCAAGGGCTGAAACGGAGGGGTTCAGCCTTTGCGGCGCTTGACCCGGACCGGGACCGGCTGAAGCCGCGGCTCGGGTCCCGCCAGCGCATCGCGAACTCCGTCGATGGCGCGATCGAGCAGCTGGCGCAGCCGCTGCGTCTTGCGCGATTTCTTCGCTCTTTCCAGCAGTTTCTTCATCGCATTCACTCCGCCGCTTCGACCTTGGCCTCGGCCGGCTCGAGCGCGGCGGCGATGGCCTCGTCGACGCGCTCCAGCCAGATGAATTCGAGGTTGTCCCGCGCGCTCTTCGGGATGTCGTCGTAGTCCCGCTTGTTGCGCGCCGGCAGCATCACCCGCTTCAAGCCGGCGGCGGCCGCGGCCACCACCTTCTCCTTGATGCCGCCGACCGGCAGCACCAGGCCGCGCAGCGAGATCTCGCCGGTCATCGCGGTGTCGCTGCGCACCGTGCGATTGGTGAGCAGTGACGTCAGCGCCGTGTACATCGCGACCCCCGCGCTCGGTCCGTCCTTCGGGGTTGCGCCCGCCGGGACGTGAACGTGGATGTCGCTTTTCTCGAACAGCTGCGGATCGATGCCGAGCTGGCTGGCTCTGCTCTTCACCAGCGTCATCGCCGCCTGCACGCTCTCGCGCATGACGTCGCCGAGCTGGCCGGTCAGGATCATCCCGCCGCGGCCCGGCACGCGCGAGGCCTCGATGAACAGGATGTCGCCGCCGACCGGCGTCCAGGCAAGGCCGGTGGCCACGCCCGGGATGCTGGTGCGCTGCGCGATCTCGCCTTCGAAGCGCGGCTGGCCGAGCACAGTGGCGATGTCCTTCACCGTCACAACGACCTTCGCAGCCGAGCCTTCGGCGACCTGCACCGCAGCATGGCGGAACACCTTGCCGATCTCGCGCTCGAGGTTACGCACGCCGGCCTCGCGGGTGTAGCCCTTGACGATCAGCTTCAGCGCGTCCGGCTCGATCTCGGCCTGCTCGGCCGTCAGGCCGTTGGCCTCGAGCTGCCGCCGCACCAGATAGCGCTTCGCGATCTCCAGCTTCTCGTCCTCGGTGTAACCGGCGAGGCTGATCAGCTCCATGCGGTCCAGCAGCGGACCCGGAATCTGGTCCAGCATGTTGGCGGTCGCGATGAAGACAACGCGCGACAGGTCGAAGGGCACGCCCAGGTAATTGTCCCGGAATGTCCCGTTCTGCTCGGGGTCGAGCACCTCCAGCATGGCGGCGGAAGGATCGCCCTGCACCCCACGGCCCATCTTGTCGATCTCGTCCAGCATCATGACGCAATTCCGGCTACCGGCCTTCTTGATGCCCTGGATGATGTTGCCGGGCAGCGCGCCGATATAGGTGCGCCGGTGACCGCGGATCTCGGCCTCGTCATGCACGCCGCCGAGGCTGACGCGCACGAAAGGGCGATCCATCGCGCGTGCGATGGACTGGCCGAGCGAGGTCTTGCCGACGCCGGGCGGGCCGACGAAGCACAGGATCGGCGCCTTGCCCTGCGGGGCGAGCTTGCGCACCGCCAGGTATTCGATGATCCGGCTCTTGATCTTCTCCAGGCCGAAATGATCGGCATCCAGGATGCGGCGCGCCTCCTTGATGTCGATCGGCTTCTCCGCGGGCAGCGCCCAGGGCAGCTCGATCAGCCAGTCGAGGTAGGTGCGGACCATGCCGGCTTCGCCGGCGGCCTCGGGCATGCGCTCGTAGCGGCGCAGCTCCTTTTTGGCGTGCGCCTCGGCCTCCGGCGGCATCTTGGCCTGGGCGATGGCAGCGTTCAGCTCGGCGACCTCGGCCGCCTTGCCGTCGCCTTCGCCGAGCTGGCGCTGGATGGTCGCCATCTGCTCGCGCAGGATCGCCTCGCGCTGCCGCTCGTCGAAGCTGGCGCGGGTCTTCTGGCCGATCTCGTTGGAGATGCGCAGCACCTCCAGCCGCTCCGCCAGGTGCTTCGACACCTTCTCGACCCGCAAGAAGAGGTCGATGGTCTCCAGCACTTCCTGCTTGTCCTGCGGCTTGATGTCCATGAACGACGTCGCCAGGTCCGCCAGCGCGCCGGGCGCGGTGGTGCTCTGGAACATCGCGACCAGCTCGGGCGGCGCCTGCGGCAGCAGCTCGATCGCCTCGATCGCCTGGCGCTGCAAATTCAGCGCGCGCGCCTCGATCTCGGGCGAGGTCGTGGTCGGCTCCGGAATCTGCTGGATCCGCGCGGCCGGGAACGGCGTCCCCGGCAGGAAGTCGAGGATGCGCGCGCGCTGCACGCCCTGGCAGACGATGTGGTGGGTGCCGTCGGGCGCGGTGATGTAGCGCACGATGTTGGCGATGGTCGCGACCCGATAGAGATCGTCCGGCCCCGGCTCTTCGGTCTCCGGGCTGCGTTGCAGGACGATGCCGACCGGCCGCTGCTCGCGCAGCGCCTGCTGCGCGGCGGCGACGGACTTCGGCCGCGCGATCGCGATCGGCGCGATGGCGCCGGGAAACAGCACCATCTCGCGCACGGGGATGATGATCAGTGCGTCGTCGGGGATCTTCACGTCGGACTCGGTGGAATTGGTCTGTGCGTTATTCATCTGTTCGGTGGCCATGATCGACCTCAGGATTTGGCGAGGCGCAGCGCGACGCAGCCGTCCATCACGAAGCGGCTGATGGCGTAGCGGCCAAGGGGCAATGCAATGCGGCGCTCAAAACGCCCCTGCGGCAGCTCGAGCCGGTGGATGCGGGCGTTGCGAAGCTCCGGCGGAAGGGTGCGCTGGCCGGAGATGACGAGCGCGCCGTCATGGATCACCGTCTCGACATTGTCGGGATTGACGCCGGGAAGCGCGACCAGGATCAAAAGCTCATGCTCGGTTTCGAGCACGTCGATCGGCGGCTCCCAGCAGGCTTCCTGGCGGCCGAACTGCTGCCGCAGCCGTTCGGCGCGGGTCAGCGAGTCCAGGGCTTCGGACAGCATCCAGTCGAGGGGATTTTTGGGTTGCATGGCAAAACTCGGGGAAGGCGCTGCGGTTGGAAAACGAGGATATGGGGACGGTTCCCCAAAATTCCAGCATCGCGCATTTGGAGCATGCCTGTCCCCTCGAACCCGAGGAGGCCCTTGCAATCAGTCGCTGCGACGCCGCGGAGATGTTCCGCGGCGTCGTAGGCAACAGTTGGGCGGGGGCGCGCCGATCAGGCGGCGGCGCGGTATTCTTCTTCCGCTTCGAGGTTGATCACGGAGGTGGCGAGCTCGGTCAGGGTGTGATCGGTCGCCTCTTCCTCATCGAGCGTCGCCTGGAGCAGCCTGGCGGCGTCCGGCATGCCGAGCTCCTCGGCCCAGGTGCGCAGCGTGCCGTAGCGGGAGATCTCGTAGTGCTCGACGGCTTGCGCCGCGGCGAGCAGGCCGGCGTCGAGGGCGGGGGCGTTCTTGAAATCCTTCATGATCCCGGCGCCCTCGTCGGTGATGCCGTTGATCGCCTCGCAGGGCTTGCCGCGCGCGGGCTTGCCCAGCATCCTGAAGATCTGGTCAAGGCGTTTGACCTGGCCCTGCGTCTCGCGCAGATGCTTGTTGAAGGCGGCGGACAGCTGCTTGGAGTGAGCCGCTTTCGCCATCTTCGGCAGCGTCTTGATGATCTTGTTCTCGGCGTAATAGATGTCCTTCAGCGTCTCCAGAAACAGGTCGCTCAACATCTTCGGCGCCTGACGCGGCCGGCGCGCCGCGGACTTTTTCGCGTTCGCACGTTTCTTTGCTCGTTTGGCCATAAATCCTCCTCTTGAGGCGACACGGGAAGGCGAGGCCCTCCTCAATCCTCGCGCGACCAAGACGCTGCGAGGGCAAATGTTCCTCGCGAAGGTCGCGTCGAGCCGTTATGGATTGCGGCCCCACCTCGCGCGAGACCCAGCCGCATGCTCGACTTCGCCCTGTCTGCCTTCGTGACGCTGCTGCTGGTGGTCGATCCCGTCGGCCTTGCGCCGGCCTTCCTGGCCGCGACCGGGGGCATGCCCGACACGGTCAAGCGCACGATCGCGCTGCGCGCGCCGCTGATCGCCGCCTCGATCCTGGTGGTGATCGCGCTGGTCGGAAACTGGCTGTTGCGCCAGCTCGGGATCGGCATCCCCGCGTTCCAGATCGCCGGCGGGCTGCTGCTGTTCGGCGTCTCCTACCAGATGATCTTCGGCGACCGCCCGCATCGCGAGGCCCGCGAGGCCGACAAGGCGACCTCGGAGCACGCGTCCGATGTCGCGATGTTTCCGCTGGCGATCCCCATGATGGCCGGTCCCGGCGCGATTGCGACCACATTGCTGTTGACGGGCGATGCCGGCTACGGGGCGCGGCTCGCGATCATCATCGCGGTCGTCCTCTCGGTGTGCCTGCTCTGCATGCTGTGCTTTCTGTCCGCCCGCCTGATCGCCCGCACCCTCGGGCGCACCGGAAATGCCGTGCTTTCGCGCGTGCTCGGCATGCTGCTCGCCGCCTATTCCGTGCAGTTCGTGATCAACGGCATCGCGGCCGTCCGGGCGAGCCTGCCGTAGGATTGCGACGATCCGTTAATCCGTTGATTTCACGGTCTATTTCGTGCCGCGCCGGACCGGCCGGCGAGACGACAGGCGGTCCGGTCGCTTTCGCTTGCGCTGCCATATTGCTTTGACGTACTTCCGGTCTGACAAACGCCCATCGCCAGGAAGTCGAGATGAAATCGGGATGTCGATGACCGTGGACGAGCTCGCCAAGAGACAGGCCATCATCGACGCCTGCCGCCGCATGAATGCGCTCGGCATCAACCAGGGCACATCAGGCAATATCAGCGTCCGGCATGTGGACGGGCTGCTGGTCACGCCGACCAGCGTGCCCTATGAGGCCATGACGCCGGACCAGATCGTGTTCATGGCGATGGACGGCTCGCACGCGCCCGATCAGAAGCCGTCCAGC
This sequence comes from Bradyrhizobium sp. B039, assembly GCF_038965675.1. Lineage (NCBI taxonomy): Bacteria > Pseudomonadati > Pseudomonadota > Alphaproteobacteria > Hyphomicrobiales > Nitrobacteraceae > Bradyrhizobium > Bradyrhizobium sp. B039. Next base: position 6,452,821 of record NZ_CP152416.1, on the reverse strand, counting down.
GAGTGGCGCTTCCACCGCGACATCCTGAAGGTCCGGCCCGACGTCAACGCCGTCGTCCACGCCCATCCGACCTATTGCACCATCCTGGCGATCATGGGCATGGAGATCCCGCCGGTGCACTACATGATTGCGGCCGCAGGCGGCGACAGCATCCGCTGCGCGCCCTATGCCACGTTCGGAACGGAGGAACTGTCCGAACATGCGGTGCGGGCGCTGGAGGGGCGGCTTGCCTGCCTGCTCGACCATCACGGCATGATCGCGATCGGCAAGACGCTGGACAAGGCGATGTGGCTCGCTGTCGAGGTCGAGACCCTGGCGCGGCAATATCACGGCTGCCTCCAGATCGGGAAACCGCCGCTGCTCTCTAGCGCCGAGATCGAACGCGTGCGCCAGCGCATGTCCGGCTACGGCATGTCGGAAGGGTAGGGCGGGCAGAAGGTGTTCGTGCGGATCAGACATCTCGCCGATCGCAAGGGATCGAACCGCCTCATGGTTCGCCTGCGCGCGCTCTTGCGCAGCAACGAGTTCTACCTGATCCCGCTCGCACTGGTGATCGGCACGCTGGCCGGCGCCATCGTGACGCTGATGGCCGAGATCGCGCAGATTGCCCATATGGTCATCTACGGCATTCCCGTCGACGTCCGCCTGTCGGCCAACGCCAGGGTCAGCCCCTGGGCGGCGCTGATCGCGCCTGCGCTCGGCGGATTGGCGCTCGGCATCATGGAATGGTCGCGGCGGCGGATGAAGATCTCCAGCGCGGTCGACCCGATCGAGGCCAATGCGCTGCGCGGCGGCAATCTGTCGATGCGCGACAGCCTGGTGGTGTCGAGCCAGACGCTGATCTCCAACGGCTGCGGCGCCTCGGTCGGCCTCGAGGCCGGCTATACGCAGATCGGCTCCGGCATCGCCTCGCTGCTCGGCAAGTTCTTCAATCTGCGCCGCAACGATCTGCGCCTGATGGTCGGCTGCGGTGCGGCCGCCGCGATCGCCGCGGCGTTCGGCGCGCCGATCACCGGCGCCTTCTACGCCTGCGAGCTGATCGTCGGCGTCTATTCGGTCGGCAGCGCCGCCCCGATCCTGGCGGCCTCGCTCGCAGGTGCGCTGACCGCGCAATGGCTCGGCGGCGCGCCGTATTCGCTGGAGATACCGAAGGTCAGCGCCGTCGGCGTCGAGCAGTACCTGGCACTGATCGGTCTCGCCCTCATCACCAGCGGCGTCGGCATCGCCGTGATGCGCTCCTCGCCGATGTTCGAGCGCCTGTTCGCCTGGCTGCCGGTCTGGCTGCGTCCGGTGATGGGCGGCCTCGTCGTCGGCGGCTTTGCCATCGTCACGCCGCAGGTGCTGGCGGCCGGCCACGGCGCCATGGTGCTCGATCTCTTTCACGACATGACGATCGGCCTGATCGCGCTGATCATCGCCCTGAAGGTGACGGCCTGCCTGATCTCGCTCGCCTCGGGCTTCCGCGGCGGCCTGTTCTTCGCTTCGCTGTTCGTCGGCAGCCTGATCGGAAAGTTCTTCTCCGCGGTGCTGTTGCTGATCAGCCCGAACTTCGTGATCGATCCGCTGGTGGCGATGCTGACGGGCATGGCGACGCTCGGCGTCGCAATCGTCGGCGGTCCCCTGACGATGTCGTTCCTCGTGCTCGAGATGACCCGCAATGTCGACGTCACCGCCGTGGTGCTGGCCGGCTGCATCGTGACCTCGATCTGCGTCCGCTTCATGTTCGGCCACTCCTTCTCGACCTGGCGCCTGCATCTGCGCGGCGAGACCATCCGCAGCGCCAACGACGTCGGCTGGCTACGCAACCTGACCGTCGAGCGGCTGATGCGCTCCGACGTCGGCAAGGTGCCGTCGACCACGACGATCGCCGCCGTACGCCGCGAATTCGTGCTTGGCTCGCGGCCGGGAGTCGTCATCGTCAACAATGCGGACGAATATATCGGCCTCGTCCTGCTGCCCGATCTGTTCTCCAGCGACCTCGACACCATCGCCGACGACATCCAGGTGATCGAGCTCGCCCGCCTGATCGACATCGTGCTGATCCCGGAAATGAACGTGAAGTCGGCGATGGCGGTGTTCGACGAGGCGGAAGCCGAGATGCTGGCGGTGGTCGATTCCACCGACAGCCGCAAGGTGGTCGGCTTCCTCACCGAGAATTTCGCCCGCCGCCGCTATGTCGAGGAGATCGACAAGGCCACGCGCGGCGTGCTCGGGGCGCTGTCGTAAAGCGGGATGAGATCGGAGTGAATCGTCATCGCGCTTCACGTTGGTGTTTGAGCGTGATCTTTCGGAAGGCCGCTAGGCGCGTTTCCGGATCATTGCGATGGAGACGCGACGACGCAGGCCACGATCCGGCGGACCAGTGGCAGCACCATCAGCAGCGTTGGAAAGGCGACAAGCCATGACAGCGCCCAGGCGCCCGGCCAGGTCGCGAGGAAGGCCGGCGTTGCGCCGAGGCTTCGAAGCGTCGAAATGACCGACACCACCGCTGTCATGAGGATGGACAGTACAAAGGGCATCACGATCGGCGCATAGCGCGCCGGCAGTTTGCGAACCGCAATCATCTGGTTTCTCTTACGGAAAAGGACGCGTCAGTCACGTTGAACCCTGCAAATGGCATCGATCCCGACGGCGTCGGTTGATGCGTTGGTTCACGTGAAACGCTTACGGCGACCGAAAAACGGCGCGGCTGTTCATTATCCGCTCAGGTTGCGTGGCGCAAGCTGGATCAGGTGGTTCGGTTTATAATCGTTCAAGGCGTGGCAGATTGCCGCGATCATGAAACGATTTCAGTGGTTTGCGCGTTATAGGTCGTTTGCACGTGTCTCTTTGGGCGAGAAATGAGGAAGATTAAGATGATTGGACCTATGACTTCAGCAGCCAGCCGCAATACGGTGCTGGCCGCGTTCGCAAGCCTCGCCCTGGTTGCGGCCTCCGCGACGCCGTCCGCGGCAGTCTCGTCCGGGACTCCTTCCAAGGCGGCCGTCGCTGGCCAGGCTGTGTCCGACGCCACCGATTTCAGCGCGGCCAAGCGCCGTTACTATCGCCGCGGACCGAATGCTGCAGCCCTCGCCATCATGGGCGCGGCGACCGGCCTGGCCATCGGCGCGATCGCCGAAAGCCGGCGCCGCGACTACTACGAAGATCGTTATTATTACGATCGGGGCCCAGGCTACTACGGTGGTCCAGCCTATTACGGCGGTTCCAACTATTACCGGGGGCCGAACCGTCCTCCGGGCCCATACATCCCTGGGGGCTATTGTGCCGGTGGAGGCCCCTCGGCCATCTGCGGCAATTACGACCATTGAGTTCGGACGCGGCTGTCGGGCCGGACAGCTTCGCAGGTATTGCCATGGGGTGGGTTAGCGAAAGCGTAACCCACCCCTTTTTGCCGCTCCGCAGTCACGCAAAGACCCCGGATGTCGCTTCCGCCTTCGCTCTTCGAGCTACGGCGGACAAGTCGCTCATCCGGGCCACCGAGACCGGGGTGTGTCGCTCGGCTGTCAATCCGATCTCGCGAAAATATTCCACTTTGCCGAAATTCGGATTTATCGTATGTGTCGCCCATCCCGGCTCATCCTTGAGGGGCGATCATGAGGTCGTCATTTTCGCGAGCCGGGCTTGCGGTGGACGCGGCAGCGTCGGGCGCGAGTGGCCAGGGGCAGGGCGGATTGCTCTCCGTGAGCCCTGAGGTGTCGCGCGGACGAACGGCGCTGTCAGGTTCGTCTCGCCTGTAAGTTTCCGGCTCCGTCGACAGGGCTGGGAAAACTGCGGCGAACAAGCGAACCGCGCGTACGGCAAAACCGTGTGGTCCTGGCCGTCGTTGCTACGGTCAAGCTCTTGCGAATGCGGCAGTCGCGTCAACCGGCGCGGTGCCGGTGAATTTCGCGAAAGTGAGGGAGGCCAGAACGAACTCGGCTCCCGGGAGAGCACGGCATAAGCCGTCCAACCACTGCGCAGGGAAGGCCGAGTGATTGGCTACACCTGTATGCTGCTGTGCGGTTTACCTGCGTGTGCTTTCGCGCAGCAGACCGCGGGTGCCAGCCGGCACCCGGCCTTCCCTGCGCCCTCTTGGCTCAAGAGGGAGAGAGTTGAAGCAAAGCTCGGGCGAAACGCGCCGCGAGAACGGGAAGGCGTGTCTATTGCTCAAGATGCTGAAATTGATGATCCAGACGAAACTCTATGACCGTCACCCTGAGGTGCGCGCTCTGCGACGCAACCGCGCCGCTGAGCAAGCCTCGAAGGGCGACGGCCCGGCTGCATCCTCGGCCGTTCATCCTTCGAGGCTCCGCTCGCGATGCTTTGCATCGCAAGCCTCGCGCCTCAGGATGACGGAATTGCTAGCGTCGTCGTTGCGAGTTGGAATCAGCGCTGAAGATCTGACGCGCACTGGATGAAACTCGCAAGGGCGCCTCGCAATGACGACGTTGCAGCAGTTGTGCACTACGCTTCCAGCATCACCGTCCCGCGGGCGCCGACATGGCGCCGTTGGCGTAGCGCGACCAGTCGGGCTGCGTCGGCTGCGACGGCCAGAGCGCGGCGTTGGAGTTGCGCACCGACTGGGTGATGGGGACGGGGTGCGCCTTGCGGCCGTGGTGGCGATCGCTGGCTGCGGCGGTCTGGATGGTGGCGGCGGCAATCAGCGTTGCGCTGAGAATGGCGAAGGTCTTCTGCATCGTTGTTTCTCCCGCGACGACGCTCCGGCTGTGAGACATGTTTTCGTCGTCGCGGCTGACATAGCGATGCGCCCCTTCAGATATCAGCGGCGCCGCCTTCACGATGGAGCGAGCAAATTTTTTGGTCCCGGCTAAATATTCGGCAATCGCCCGGTTGGGCCCGATGGACTTGCCCCCGGCAATCCGGTTGAATGGGGCGAATTGGTTTTCAGGCGACAACGATGTCGAAATATCTGCTGGTCCTTCTCCTGATCGCCTCGCCGGCCGCGGCGCAGGTCAAGCTCACGCCGAAGAGTTCGGCGGCGCATCCGGACCCCTGCGCGCCGATCGGGCGGACCGCGGACGGCAAGCTGGTCTACTCGATGAGATGCGAGAACCTTCCCGCACCGCCTCCACCCCCGCCGCAGGCGGAACTCAAGGAGGCGCCGCCGCCTGCCGCCGAGCCCGAGCCGGAGACGCGGCGGAGCGGCATTTTCGGCTGGTCCTACGACCGCAGGTGAGGGGCCGCGCCCCTTGCGCGGAGCCCGATGGAATGCTCTTTGCTTGAAAATTCCCCGTGGGGCCTTCAGGCTCCCGATCCAGAGAGATGAGATGAGAAAACTCGTTATCCGCGCCGGCGACTACACCTTCGATGCCCGTTTCGAGGAGCAGGCGGCGCCCAAGACCGTTGCCGCGTTCCGCAAGGCGATGCCGTTCGAAAGCCACATCATCCATGTGCGCTGGAGCGGCGAAGCGGTGTGGATGCCGCTCGGCGACCTCGATTTCGGCGTCGGCTATGAGAACCACACGAGCTATCCCGCGCCGGGCCAGATCATCCTCTATCCCGGCGGCATCAGCGAGACCGAGATCCTGATGGCCTATGGCGGTGTGAGCTTCGCGAGCAAGATGGGTCAGCTCGCCGGCAATCACTTCATCACGGTGACCTCGGGGCTGGAGAATCTGGCGACGCTGGGCAAGAGCGTGCTGTGGAAGGGCGCGCTGCCGATCCGCTTCGAGGAAGTCTGAGTGACTGATACCCGCTACCCGCGCGATCTCCGCGGCTACGGCCGCAACCCGCCGCATCCGCAATGGCCGGGCAACGCGCGGGTCGCGGTGCAGTTCGTCGTCAATTTCGAGGAAGGCGGCGAGAACAACATCCTGCACGGCGACCGCGCCTCGGAAGCCTTCCTGTCCGACGTGCTCGGCGCGCAGCCCTGGCCGGGCCAGCGCCACGCCAATATTGAATCGATGTTCGAGTATGGTTCGCGCGCCGGTTTCTGGCGGCTGTGGCGGATGTTCGATGAGCGAAAGTGGCCGACCACCGTGTTCGGCGTCGCCACCGCGCTGAGGCGGAATCCGGAAATCGTCGCCGCGATGAAGGAGTCCGGCTGGGACATCGCCAGCCACAGCCTGAAATGGATCGAGCACAAGGACATGACCGAGGCGCAGGAGCGCGCCGAGATCGCCGAGTCGATCCGCGTCCACCTCGAGGCGACGGGGTCGCGGCCGCTCGGCTGGTACACCGGGCGCTCCTCGATCAACACCAACCGCCTCCTGATGGAGGAGGGCGGCTTCCTCTATCTCTGCGACTCCTATGCCGATGATCTGCCCTATTGGGTCAAGGGCGCCAGAGGCAAGCAGCTCATCATTCCCTATACGTTGGACGCCAACGACATGCGGTTCATCAACCCGCAGGGCTTTGCCGAAGGCGAGCAGTTCTACACCTATCTGAAGGACGCCTTCGACGTGCTCTACGCCGAAGGTGAGACCGCGCCGAAGATGATGTCGGTCGGCCTGCACTGCCGTCTCGCCGGCCGGCCCGGCCGCGCCGCGGGGCTGATCCGCTTCCTGGATTATATCGGCAAGCACGAACGCGTCTGGGTGCCGACGCGGCTCCATATCGCGCAGCACTGGCACGACAAGCACGCGCATCTTGCTGCCGACGCCTTCGAGATCGGGTGAAGGTGTGATGTTGCAAACCTCGCTCGCCGATCTCAACGCCGCCGACAAAGCCGACTTCGTCGCGGCCCTCGCCAATGTCGTCGAATATTCGCCGTGGATTGCGGAGAAGCTCGCCGGGCAGCGGCCATTCACCGGCATCACCCAGTTGCACGCCGCGCTGATGGCAGCGATCCAGAGCGCCGAACCCGACGTGCAGCTGGCGCTGATCCGGGCGCATCCCGACCTCGCCAACAAGACCCAGCGCGCCGCGGGCCTGACGGCGGAATCGACCGATGAGCAGAACAGCGCCGGGCTCGACCGGCTGTCGGACGCCGAATATGCCGCGTTCGAGCGCGTCAACAACGCGTACCGTGAAAAGTTCGGCTTCCCCTACATCGTCTGCGTGCGCCGCCATACCAGGGATTCCGTGCTGGCCGACTTCGAGACGCGGCTATTCAATATTGCCAAGACCGAGACGCGACGTGCGATCGAGGAGATTGGCCGCATCTCGGCGCTGCGGCTCGACCAGCTCGTCGTTGCCGACGACAAGCTCAAGGTGCACGGCCGGCTCTCGACGCATGTGCTGGACAATCACGCCGGCAAGCCCGCGCCAGGCATCCCGGTGGAGCTGATCGAGCTTGCGAGTCTCGGCGAGAGCCGCGTCATCGCGCGCACCGTCACCAATGCGGATGGGCGTACCGATCAGCCGTTGATCGGCGGCCGTCCGCTTCCGATCGGCCGCTACGAGCTTCGCTTCCGCGTCGCCAGATATTACGCCGAGCGCAACGTGCCGCTGTCGGAGCCGCCGTTCCTCGACGAGATCCCATTGCGCTTTGCGATCAGCGAGCCGGAAAATCACTACCACGTGCCGCTGCTGGTCACGCCCTGGAGCTACGCGACCTATCGCGGCAGCTAGCTAGACATGTTGTGCGGATGACGCGACTGCCGCTGCATCCGCCTCGGCCGCAGCGCCGCCGCCCAAGCCGTTGAAGAAGGCGTTGAGCAGTACCGAGACCACCGCACAAAGCAAAATGCCGGACTCCAGCAGCGGCTGTAGATCATGAGGCAGGTTCCGGAAGAACCCGGGCGCGGCGAGCGGGATCAGGCCGAAGCCGATCGAGATCGCGACGATGAAGAGATTGTAGCGGTTGGTGCGGAAATCGACCGAGGTGAGGATGCGCGCGCCTGTTGCCGCGACCATGCCGAACATGACGAGGCCCGCGCCGCCGAGCACGACCAGCGGCACCGCCTCGACCAGCGCCGCGAGCTTCGGCAACAGTCCGAGCCCGAGCATGATGCAGCCGCCCGTCACCGTCACCCAGCGCGAGCGCACGCCGGTGACGGAGACGAGGCCGACATTCTGCGAGAACGAGGTGTAGGGAAAGGTGTTGAAGATGCCGCCGAGCAGCGTGCCGACGCCGTCGGCGCGCAGGCCCCGGCTCAGGGCTTCGCGGTCGACCGCCTTGCCAGTGATGTCGCCGAGCGCGAGGAACATGCCGAGCGACTCGATCATCACCACGATCATGACGACACACATGGTGACAACGGGCACGAGGTGGAATTGCGGCATGCCGAAGCGGAACGGGATCACCAGCGCGCCCCAGGAGGCAGCACTGACCTTGTCGAAATGCATCACGCCCAGAATGGTCGCGAGCACGGCGCCAGCGACGATGCCGAGCAGCACGGAGACGTTGGCGAGGAAGCCGGTGCCCCATTTGATCAGGCCGAGGATGAAAAGCAGCACGAACAGCGAAATGCCGAGCCCCTGCAATTGCCCATAGGCCGGATTGGGAAAGCTGCCTGCAACGCCGTCGACGACCTTCGTCAAGGTCGGCAGGCCGCCGCCGGCCCAGTTGATCCCGACCCGCATCAAGGAGATGCCGATGACGAGAATGATGCTGCCGGTGACGACCGGCGGAAACAGCGGCAGCAGCCGGCTGACGAAGGGTGCGGCGACGATGCCGAACAGGCCGGCGGCGATGACGGAGCCGTAGATGCCGAGCAGGCCGATATCGGGCGCGGCGGCCATCGAGAGCATCGGCCCGACCGAAGCAAACGTCACGCCCATCATCACGGGCAGGCGGATGCCGACGCCGGGGAAGCCGAGGCATTGCACCAGCGTCGCAAGCCCGCAGGCGAACAGGTCGGCGCTGATCAGGAAGGCGACGTCCTCCGGCGGCAGCTTCAGCGCGCGTCCGATGATCAGCGGCACCGCGACCGCGCCGGCATACATCACCAGCACATGCTGGAGCCCGAGCGCGAGCAGGCGCGGGACCGGCAGGACTTCGTCGACGGGATGGACCTCGCTGCTCACGAATGAATCCCCCCAAATAGGCCTAACCAAATTTATCGTGCAGCGCCGGAAACAGCCGGTCTGGCTTGAACGGCGGCGCCGTGAAGCGGATGCCGGTGGCGTCTGCAATCGCGTTGCCGAGCGCCGCGGCGACCGGATTGTACGGACTCTCGCTCATCGACTTCGCGCCCAAGGGGCCGATGGTGTCGGAGGTCTCGGCGAAGAAGACTTCGGTGCGCGGCACGTCCGCGAAGGAGGGCAGGTGGTAGTCGCGGAATTTGGCGTTGGTGACGCGGCCGTCCGCGTCGATCACCATCTCCTCGTAGAGCGCAGCACCAAGCGCCTGCGCGACGCCGCCCTCGACCTGGCCGCGGCACTGCATGGGATTGGCGACGACGCCGGCGTCGGCGGCCTGCACGCTTCTGAGAATCTTGAGCTCGCCGGTGCCCTTGTTCACCGCCACGCGAAAGCCCTGCACGTTGAAGCCGACCGAGCGCGGCGTGCCGCCGGAATTGCCTTGTGCTGCGAGCGGCTGGCCGCGTTCGCGCGCAAGCTTCGCAAGCTCCACAAAGGACATGCGCCTGACGCCGCTCACGACGAACTCGTCCTCGAGCGCGCAGCTTCCGACATCGCAAAGCCAGGCGCCGGCCGCGGCCCCCCTCAAGTCCGTGGCAAGCTGCACGGCGGCTGCATGCGTCGCCTTGCCGGCGACGAAGGTGCCCGCGCTGCCATAGGCGCCGGTGTCGTGGCCGCCATGGGCGGTGTCGGACTGGCGCAGGCGAATCCTGTCGACGGTGGTCGCCAGCGTCGTCGCCGCGATCTGGCGGTGGACCGTGCTGGTGCCGTTGCCGAACTCGGCGGTGCCGACGGTGAGATCGAAGCCGCCGTCGTCGTTGAGCGCGATCATGGCGTCCGCGATGTGGCCGGCGGGCGGCACGGTGTCGATCATGGTCAGCGCGATGCCATCGCCGATCAGCCATTCCGGCGACAGCTCCGGCCGCGGGCCATCCGCCTGCATCGCGCGCTCGACGAGATCGAGGCACTGGTCGAGCCCGTAGGAGCCATAGAGCACGTCGTGAAATTCGGATGGCGGCGGCGACAGCATGGGGTCGCCTGGCTTGACGATGTTGTGCCGGCGCATGTCGTAGGGGCTGATGCCGAGCTGCCCGGCCAGCTCGTCGATTGCGGCCTCGATCGCGATCAGCGTCTGCGGCAGGCCATAGCCGCGAAACGCGCCCGATGGCACCGTGTTGGTGTAGACGGCGTAGCCGTCGACCCGCTTGTTCGGACAATTGTAGACGGCGATGGACTCGGACAGCGAGTGGAACATCACCGGGCCGGCGTGATTGCCGTAGGCGCCGGTGTTGGAGAGCACGTTGAGCTGGAGTGCGGTGAGCTTGCCGTCGGCATCGGCACCGGCCTTGATGTGGACCCGCATCGGATGCCGCGTCGACGTCGCGATGAATTGCTCCTCGCGGGTGAGCTCCAGCTTCACGGGGCGTCCGGTCTTCAGCGCCGCGAGCGCCAGGATGTCCTCGACGAACATCTCCTGCTTGCCGCCAAAGCCGCCGCCGACGCGCTCGCAGAACACGCGGACCTTGTCCATGGGCAGCTGGAAGATGTCGGACAGCGCGCGCCGGGTCAGGAACGGCACCTGCGTCGAGGTGCGGACGTTGAGCACGCCGGAGACGTCGAGCCAGGCGAGGCCGCCATGGGTCTCCAGCGCGGCGTGCTGCACGCGATGGCTGTGGAAGGTGGCCTCATAGGTGACGGCGGATGTGGCGAGTGCTGCTGCGACATCGCCGAACTCGCCATGGGTCTCAGCCGCGAGGTTGCGCTGGGGATCGGCGATGCGGTTTGCGGTGGTGCGGTCGGGATGAATGACAGGTGCACCCGGCGCCATCGCCTGCTCTGGATCGATCAGCGCAGGCAGGAGTTCGTAATCGACCTTCAGCCTCCGGCAGGCCTCCTCGGCGGCGCCTTCGCTGTCGGCGACGACCGCCGCGACCTTCTGGCCGATGAAGCGCACGACGTCGTCGAGGATGCGGGTGTCCTCGGGGTCCATCCAGTCCTTCTCGTGCCGCGCGGTCGAGATCAGCACCGATGGCGCGTCCTCATGCGTCAGCACCGCATGCACGCCGGGAACGCTGAGCGCCGCAGACTTGTCGAACGCGGTGATTCTGGCGTGCGCGTGAGGGGAGCGGAGCAGCTTGATGTGCAGCAGGCCGTCAATCTGCGTGTCGAACGTGTAGCGTGCCTTGCCGCGCACGACATCGGGACCTGCTGGCGCCGGAAGGCTGCGGCCGAAGGCGGCGCCGGCCTCGATGCTCTCCTCGACGTTGATCTTGCCGAGCAACGCGTCCTCGATCGCGCGATAGCCGGTGCAGCGGCAGATATTGCCTTTCAGCGCGGCGCCGAGATCGGTGCGCTGCGCCTGGTTCAGCGAGGCGCAGGTCAGGATCATGCCGGCGGTGCAGAAGCCGCATTGAAAGCCCTGCGCATCGAGGAAGGCCTGCTGCATCGGATGCGCGCCGTGCTCGCCGCCGAGGCCCTCGATCGTGGTCACAGTGCGCCCCTCGGCGCGGAACGCCGGGATCAGGCAGCTGTGCACCGGCTCGCCGTCGAGCAGCACGGTGCAGGCGCCGCAATCGCCGGCATCGCAGCCCTTCTTGACGCCGAAATGACCGAGCTCGCGCAGGAACGTGCGGAGGCACTGGCCGGCACGCGGCTCCTGCGGAAACGTCTTGCCGTTGATCTCGAAGCTCATGACGGCGTTGCCCCCAGGAGTTCGCCGCGAATCTCTTCGGCGAGCCGCAGCGTCATGTGCTTGCGCCAGAGCGGCTTGCCGTGGATGTCGGTGTGGTAGAGGTCATCGGTGATCTGCTGCACGATCGCGTCGCGAACCGCGCTCGCGTCCGGGGCTTTGTGAAAGGTGAGGCGGATCGGCCGCACCGTCGATGCGGTGACTGTCAGCGCCAGCGTGCCGTCGCTATCGAGGCTGCCGATCAGGAGTGCCGCTGAGCGGCCGACCGGGGCGAGCGAGATCTGGCGAAACGCCGTACGGCGCTTCAGCGCGGCAATCGGGATATCGATCTGCCGCAGCAGGTCTCCCGGCGTCAGGCGGTTGCGCTGGTTGCCGGTGACGAAGTCGATCACGGAAATCTTCTGTTCGCCGCCGCCGGCCTTCCAGATCGTGCAGACGCCGTCGAGCGCGGATGTGAGCGAGATCATCGGTCCCGCCGGCAGCGACATGCAGAGATTGCCGCCGACGGTCGCGGTCTTCCAGATCTTGAACGAAGCGAGGAACGCGCGGCAGCACTGGCTGATCAGCGGCGCTGCGAGCCAGTCGGCCGGGCAGGCGAGTCCGTCGATCTGCGCGACGGTGCAAGTGGCGGCGATGCCGAGATGGCTCTCGGTGATCGTCAGCGCCGGCCATTTCAGATCGGTGAGATCGATCAGGCGCGTCAGCTGCGCTTGCGGCTCCGAGAACAGCCAGGTGCCGCCTGCGAGCCAAGCATCGCCTGGCGTCCAAACGGGCAGCTGCGCGCGCGTTTGCGGATGGGCTACGGCTGTGATGGTATTCAAGTCCATGGCTGCGCCAGCGCTTGCATCGAGTGATTTGTACCGAGAGAAAGTCTTGCAAGACCAGAGCCAAGTCGCAACAAGAAGTCGCAGCGGGAACGCGATTGGGCTGGCCTCCGCCTTGCAGGTCTGCCGTCAGCGGATGTGGGGAGAAACAGGATCATGAGCGACGCAAAGCCGATCTGGATCAGGGACCCCCTGGCCATCCTCGCCGACGGCGCCGGGCGCGGGATCGTGGTGAAGGATGGCCGGATCGTCGAGCTCGTGCCGGCCGGCGGCGTGCCTGCGACCGCGGATGTCGCGGTGTTCGACGCGAGCGAACACGTCGTGCTGCCGGGCCTTATCAACACCCATCATCATTTCTACCAGACGCTGACGCGGGCGCTGCCGGCGGCGATGGACCGCGAGCTGTTTCCCTGGCTCCAGGCGCTCTATCCGGTGTGGGCGAGGATGACGCCGGAATCGCTGGAGCTCGGTGTGACCGTGGCGATGTCCGAGCTGCTGCTGTCGGGCTGCACCACCACGACCGATCATCACTACGTGTTCCCGGCGGGGCTCGAGGAGTCCGTCGATATCGAGGTCGGAGTCGCAAAACGGCTCGGCGTGCGCGTGCTGCTGACGCGCGGCTCGATGAACCTGTCGCAGCGCGACGGCGGCCTGCCGCCGGACAGCGTCGTGCAGGACGAGGACACGATCCTCGCCGACAGCGCACGCGTCGTCGCGAAACATCACCAGCGCGGTGCGGATGCGATGGTGCAGATCGCGCTGGCGCCTTGCTCGCCGTTCTCGGTGACGACCTCCCTGATGCGCGCGACCGCCGATCTCGCCGACAAGCTCGACGTGCGCCTGCACACCCATCTCGCCGAGACCGAGGACGAGAACAAATTCTGCCAGCAGATGTATGGCTGCCGTCCGCTCGACTATCTGGAGCAATGCGGCTGGCTCAACGCGCGGACCTGGCTCGCCCACGGCATTTTTTTCAACGCCGACGAGATCAAGCGGCTCGGCAGGGCCAGGACGACCATCAGCCACTGCGCCTGTAGCAATCAGCTTCTGGCGTCCGGCTGCTGTCCGGTCTGCGAGATGGAGGAGGCCGGTGTCGGGATCGGCATCGGCGTCGACGGCTCGGCCTCGAACGACGGGTCGAATCTGATGCAGGAGGTGCGGGCCGCGTTCCTGCTGCAACGGGCGCGCTACGGGGTGACGAAGGTCAGCCACAAGGATGCGCTGCGCTGGGCCACCAAGGGCTCGGCGGCCTGTGTCGGCCGGCCGGAACTCGGCGAGATTGCCGTGGGCAAGGCGGCCGATCTGGCGCTGTTCAGGCTCGACGAGCTGCGTTTCTCCGGCCATGGCGATCCCCTGGCCGCGCTGGTGCTGTGCGGGGCGCACCGGGCCGACCGGGTCATGGTGGCAGGACAATGGGCCGTGATCGACGGCGCGATTCCGGGACTGGATGTCGCCGATCTCATCCGCCGCCACAGTTCCGCGGCGCGGGCGATGCAGGCGGGATAGGGGCGGACTAAAAAGAGGGGGCAACCACAAGTGCCGGGTGCTTGTGGCTACCCCCTCCGAACCTCCTCCGGGAGGAGCAGGTGGTCCAGGCAATGCAAGAAGCGTGCTACTTGCCCGGTAGCTTGTCGTCGATGCCCTTGACGTAGAAATTCATGCCAAGGATCTGGCCGTCAGCGAGATTGGCGCCGCCCTTGCACTCGACCTCCTTGCCGTCCTGCCCAACGATCGGGCATTTGAACGGATGCAGCTTGCCGGCGGTGATCGCGGCCTGGGCATCCTCGGCCATCTTCTTCACGTCGTCGGGCATGTTGGTGTAGGGCGCCATCGCGAACATGTGGCTGTCGAGGCCGCCCCAGGTGTCCTCGGACTTCCAGGTGCCGGCCAGCTCGGCCTTGACGCGCTCGATGTAGTAGGGGCCCCAGGTGTCGAGGATCGAGGTCAGCTGGGTCTTGGGCCCGAACTTGATCATCTCGGAATCCTGGCCGAAGGCGAGCTTGCCGCGTTCGCTGGCGATCTGCATTGCCGCCGGCGAGTCGGTGTGCTGCATGATCACGTCGGCGCCCTGGTCGATCAGCGCCTTGGCGGCGTCGGCTTCCTTGCCCGGGTCGAACCAGGTGTTGGCCCAGATGATCTTGACCTTGATGTTCGGGTTGATGGTCTGCGCCGCGAGGATCGTCGCGTTGATGCCGGAGACGACCTCGGGAATCGGGAACGAGCCGATATAGCCGAGCACGCCCGACTTCGACATCTTGGCCGCGATCAGGCCCTGGATGTAGCGGCCCTGGTACCATTTGGCCGAATAGGTCGACATGTTCTTGTCGCGCTTGTAGCCGGTGGCGTGCTCGAAATGCACGTTTGGATACTTCTTGGCGACCTTCAGCGTCGGGTCCATGTAGCCGAACGAGGTGGTGAAGATCAGCTTGTTGCCGGCGCGGACGAGTTGCTCGATGGCGCGCTCGGCGTCGGGACCTTCAGGGACGTTCTCGAGCGTGGTGGTCTCGATCTTGTCGCCCAGTTCCTTCACCAGCGCCAGGCGTCCTTGTTCGTGCTGGTAGGTCCAGCCGAGGTCGCCCACCGGGCCGAGGTAAATGAAGCCGACCTTCAGCTTGTCGGCGGCGGAGGCGGCACTGACGCTTCCGGCAAGCAGAAGCCCGGCAGCCAGCGCAAGAAGTGATTTTCTCATCATCAATCTCCAGATAGTCGGGGAAAGCCACGATCCGCAGCGTGCGCGCCCCATCGCGCCCGCCGCGGAAATGAAAACTCAGCGGTCAGGCACGAACACGGTGCCGAGCGCGGCCGGCGCGGTCGAGCCGCCGGTGCGCGCGCGGGACAACAGGACCAGGACGATGACGGTCGCGAGGTAAGGCAGCGCCGACATGAATTGCGAGGGAATGCCGACGCCCCAGCCCTGCGCGTGCAGTTGCAGGATGGTCACCGCGCCGAAGAGATAAGCACCGACCACGAGCCGGCCCGGCCGCCAGGACGAGAACACCACCAGCGCCAGCGCGATCCAGCCGCGACCCGCGGTCATGCCCGGAATGAAGAACGGCGTATAGGCGAGCGGCAGATAGGCGCCGGCAAGGCCGGCGCAGGCGCCGCCGAACATCACGGCGAAGGTGCGGATGCGCAGCACGGGATAGCCGAGCGCATGCGCCGAGACGTGATTGTCGCCGCAGGCGCGCAGGATCAAGCCCGCCCGCGTGCGGTACAGGAACCACCAGACGCCGATGATCAGCGCGATGGAGAAATAGACGAAGGCGTCCTCGCCGAACAGCACGCGGCCGACCAGCGGAATGTCGGTGAGGCCGGGAAGGGCGAGATGCGCAGCCGGCGTGATGCGCTCGCCGACGAAGCCGGCGCCGATCAGGCCGGAGAGCCCGATGCCGAGAATGGTCAGCGCGAGGCCCGTTGCGACCTGGTTGACGGCGAGCCCGAGCGCCATCAGCGCGAAGATCAGCGACATCAGCGCGCCCGCGACGATGCCGAACAGCGCGCCGACCAGAATCGAGCCGGTCAGCCAGGCGCCGGCAAAGCCGCAGGCCGCGCCGACGATCATCATTCCCTCGACGCCGAGATTGAGCACGCCGGAGCGCTCGGTCACGAGCTCGCCGGTCGCCGCGATCAGGAGCGGCGTCGAGGCGGCGAGCACCGCAAGGATGATGGCTTCAACCAGTTCCACGGGCCACCTGTCGGTTCGGGAACACCAGCTTGAAGCGGTAGAGGATGAGGGAGTCGCAGGCGAGCACGTAGAACAACAGAATGCCCTGAAACACCTTGGTGACATCCAACGGGATCTTCATCGCGATCTGCGCCTGCTCGCCGCCGATAAAGGTCAGTGCGAGAAAAAGACCTGCAATTAATATTCCAAGCGGGTTCAGCCGGCCGAGGAAGGCGACGATGATCGCCGTAAAACCGTAGCCTGGCGAGATGCCGGGCTGGAGATGCCCGACGGGACCCGCGACCTCAATGATGCCGGCAAGGCCCGCGAGCGCGCCGGAAACCGCGAAGGTCAGGATGATCAGCTGGTCGGCGTTGAATCCGCCGAACCGCGCCGCGCGGGGCGCTGCGCCGACTACGCGAATCTCGAAACCCTTGATGGTTCGTCCGAGCAGGATCGCTGCCGCCGCAACGACGAGCAGGGCGATGATCGAGCCGAGATGCAGCCGGCCGCCTTCGATCAGCAGCGGCACCGTCGCCACCGGATCGAATTCGGCGGTGGTCGGGAAGTTGAAGCCGTGCGGATCGCGCCAGGGGCCGCGCACGAGATAATCAAGGAAGAGGTCGGCGACATAGACCAGCATCAGGCTGGTCAGGATTTCACTGGCGCCGAACTTCACCTTGCAGATCGCCGGGATCAGCGCATAGAGCGCGCCTGCAGCGGCTGCGAGCACGAGCATGGCCGGCAATACCCAGGCCCCGGCGTCAGTGCCTTGCGTCTTCACCGCGATCCAGCTTCCGGCGACCGCGCCGATCAGGAATTGCCCCTCGGCGCCGATGTTCCAGGCATTGGCGAGATAACAGAGCGACAGGCCGATCGCGATCATCACCAGCGGCGTCGCCTTCACCGCGATCTCCTGGAGCGAATAGCCGTCGGTCAGTGGCGCGATGAAATAGGCATGCAGGGCGAGGAGCGGATTCTTGCCGAGGATCGCGAACAGGATGGTCATGGTGACGATCGTCAGGCCGATCGCGATCAGCGGCGAGACCAGCGCGATCGTGTTGGAGCGCTCGGCGCGCTTCTCAAGCACCAACTGCATGCGCGGCCTCCTTCGGCTCCAGGCTGCTGCCGCCCATCAAAAGGCCGAGTTTTTCGCGGGTCGCTTCGCTTGTTGCGAGCGGCGCCGACAGGTGGCCGTGGAACATCACGGCGATGCGGTCGGCGATCTCGGCGAGCTCGTCGAGATCCTGGCTTGTCACCAGCACCGCGGCGCCGGCGGTCGCGAGATCGAGCAGCGCCTGGCGGATCACCGCGGCGGCGCCGGCATCGACGCCCCAGGTCGGCTGGCTGACCACCAGCACTGCCGGGTTGCGCAGGATCTCGCGGCCGACGATGAACTTCTGCAGATTGCCGCCGGAAAGGCTCGCAGCCTCCGGATCGCGCTTGGCCTTGCGCACGTCGAAGGTTTCGGTCGCGCGATCGACGGTCTTCAGCGTCGCGGCGGTGTCGATGAAGCCGCGATGGACCATGCCGCTGGCGGCGTGCCCGGTCAGCAGCGCGTTCTCCGACAGCTTCATGCGCGGTGCGGTGCCGTGGCCGAGCCGCTCCTCGGGAACGAAAGCGGCACCCAGCTTGCGCCGGTGCGTGATCGACAGATGCCCGGCGGCGATGCCTTCGATCACCACCGTGCCGGGGTCCTTGGACAGGCGCTCGCCGGAGAGCGCGGCGAACAGCTCGTCCTGGCCGTTGCCGGCGACGCCGGCGATGCCGAGAATCTCGCCGCCCTTCAGCTCGAACGAGATGTGCTCCAGCCGAACGCCGTGCGCTTCGCTCGGCGCGAGCGAGAGGTCGTTGACGACGAGCCGCGGCACGGTGGTCTTGCGGCCGGCGGGCGCTTTGACCTCCTTGATCTCGCCGCCGACCATCATGCGCGCGAGCGAGGCGGCGGTCTCGAGCCGGG
The DNA here is from genome assembly GCF_038965675.1 of Bradyrhizobium sp. B039. NCBI lineage: Bacteria > Pseudomonadati > Pseudomonadota > Alphaproteobacteria > Hyphomicrobiales > Nitrobacteraceae > Bradyrhizobium > Bradyrhizobium sp. B039. The sequence goes on along the minus strand of NZ_CP152416.1, from coordinate 6,434,720 downwards.
GATTGCAGGTGTCTACTTTCTTGCCGCCGCGCAGGATCGTGGCGGTGTCGCAGAGGCGCTTCACCTCCTCCAGCTTGTGGCTGATGTAGAGGATGGCGCGGCCTTCGGCCCTCAGCCGCTCCAGCACGATGAAGAGCTGGTCGGCCTCCTGCGGCGTCAGGACGGCGGTGGGCTCGTCCAGGATCAGGAATTTCGGATCCTGCATCAGCGCACGGACGATCTCGATGCGCTGGCGCTCGCCGACCGACAATTGCCAGACCTCGCGTCTGGGGTCGAGCGGCAGTCCATAGGTCTTCGACACCTGCTCCAGCCGTGCCGACATGTCCTTGAAGGATTCTTTCCCATCGAGGCCGAGCGCGACGTTCTCGGCAACGGTGAGGTTGTCGAACAGCGAGAAATGCTGGAACACCATGCCGATGCCGCGGCTGCGAGCTTCCGACGGGCCCGACAGCACGATTCGTTCGCCCTGCCAGCGAATCTCGCCGGCGCTGGGTTGGATCAGCCCGTAGATCGCCTTGACGAGCGTGGATTTGCCGGCGCCGTTCTCGCCCAGCAGCGCGTGGATTTCCTTCGGCCAGATATCGATGTCGATGGAGTCGTTGGCGAGGAAATCCCCATAGCGCTTGGTGAGCCCGAGCGTCTGAAGCAGCGGGGACTCGCCGGAATGCAGGCCGTTAGGCGTCGGATCTAACATTCGCTGATGCGCTTGCATGGGGTGAAGTGCCTCAATAGTGAGCTAGTTTGAACCGCCGCGTAAGGTGTGAAAAAGCGTCATCCCTTGCTCAACGCTTCGGCAGGCGGTTGATGACGGCGAGTCGCCGCTCTCGCCGTGCGCGGATCGTGCTCCAGCGCCTCAGGACTGTCCTTGCGGGCGCGGCTTGCGCGTGACGTCTGTTGCAAATTTGTGACGGTTCAAGCCAAATCGGAACCGGCTGTGCAGGCTTGACGTGGAGTTGAGCAAAGTCGCGCCACCGCGCGTATGCATTTGCAGGCCGACGTGACGATGGCCGCCGATCATCATGTCTGTCCTTTCGCCCCGACATGAAAAGCAAACAAAATCAAACGGGAATGTCCGGCAATGGCCCGCCTTGCCTTACCGCATGCAGGCAGGTGGGAGCGCACAAGAATCCTCAAAACTCCGCGGAGAAGAGCCACCGGCTGCCGAAACAAGCGGCATGCCTTGAAAAAAGTTGAGGCTTCTCACCCCGGGAGATCGGCGCAAGTGTCGCACCCAAGGGACGTTCATTTTTACGTGTCCAAACTTGGGGGTATTCAGGATGTCGTTTCGCTTCAAGGCAATTGCAGCCGCCGCGCTGTCACTTGCTACGCTCGCTACCTCTGGCCTGGCCCAGGCGGCGGATCTGCCGGTCAAGGCTGCCAAGAAGCCGGCCGACCTCCCGTTCTTCCTGGTGATCGACAACCGCGTCACGTTCTCCTGGATGCCCAAGGGCACCGACCCCGGCATGTGGAGTGTTCGCCCCGACGGCAGCATCAACGGCACCACAGCCAAGCAGGTCTACTCCTTCACCCACTTCGACCTCTGGGCCTACGGCACCAACTTCTTCACCATCTCGATGTTCAAGTCGGGTCACAATGACCCCTCCAGCCCTTGCGTCGCGCCCGGCGTGAACATCGGCGGCACCGCCAGCGACTGCGCGGGTGCGACCGAGATCTATGGCCTGTTCCGCTCGACCTTCGGCTGGAACGAGATCTTCAACACCAAGGCCTTCACCATGGGGCCGCTGCACAACATCTCGTTCGAAGTCGGCATGGACGCCAACACCGAGAACACCTTCCTCGCGCCCGCCAAGCGCGACGTCGTCGCCGGTCTCCAGTTCGCCTTCGACCTTCCCTACAAGGGCTACATCAACGTCGCTCCGTTGATGTACTGGGAGTTCTCGAACCACAACGCCTTCACCCAGTGCGGCCTGTTCGGACCGGGCGTTGCGGGCGTGACGTGTAACTCGGACGGCAATGTCAGCTACAACCCGACCTGGGCCGTCGAGATCAACTACTACATGGACCTCGGCTTCCTGCCGCCCAACATGCAATTCTGGTCGATCAGCGGCCGCGCCGGCTGGTACGGACCGAAGGGCGACTCGAACGGCCTTCCCGCGCTGTCTGGCACCGGCATCTTCAGCACCAAGTCCAAGACCGAGCTGAACAGCGAACCGATCCGCCTGACCTTCGATGCCTCGAAGGCGGTCTGGGGTGACAAGTACTCGCACTTCGTCGACCTCTGGGTTGCCTACCGCTACTGGCAGAACAAGTTCGGTCTCGACCACAACGCCATGGCGGGTGTCTGCACGGTCGCCGCGACCGGCCAGAGCACCAAGAGCTGCACCGAATCGACGGTCTACGGTGGCATCACTGTGAAGTTCTAATCGGCTGAAGACTCCAAGCTGCAACGATGGCGCCGCGCATGACCCGTGCGGCGCCATTTGTATTTACGGGAAGACGCTGCCGTAGGGTGGGCAAAGCGAAGCGTGCCCACCACTTCTGCTTCGATTGCATTCAAATGGTGGGCACGGCGCAAGAGCGCCTTTGCCCACCCTACGCTTACGAGTTTGTGGTGGCGGCTACTTCGTCCACACGCCGTCGTGCAGCACCTCGGCCTCGTCCTCCAGCAGCGGCCCGACGACTTCCGTCGGTCGCTGGCCGCTGGCAAAGACCGTGCGGCAGGGCAGGTCGAGGGTCGGGTTCTCCGGGTGGTTGCCGGTGACGCCGCGCAGGCGGTGCTCGCTGAGGCCGTAGACGACGCGGCCGATGCCGGCCCAGTAGATCGCCCCGGCGCACATCGCACACGGTTCTGCCGAGGAATAGAGCGTGGCCTTTGCCAGCACCTCGCGGCTGAGCGTGCGGCAGGCCTGCGTTGCCGCGAGGCGCTCGGCATGCGCAGTGCCGTCGCAATCGGGCATGTAGCCGTTCTCGGTTTCGATCAGCACCTTGCCGTCCGCATCGACGACGACGCAGCCGAAGGGATGGTTGCCATGGGTGAGGGAACGGCGGGCGACCGCAAAGGACAGACGCAGAAAGTGCTCGTCGCGTGCGCCGTCCATCGGTCCTCCGCAGTCAGTGTCCCGCCATGTGCCGACCGACCACGGTGAGATCGGCCTCGCTGGTTCGTGCTTCATACACGAACTCGCCGTGGAACATTACCACGAGGCGATCGGACAGTTCGAGCAGTTCATCGAGGTCTTCGCTGACGAGCAGCACCGCCGCGCCGCGGTTGCGCGCCGCCATGATCTCGGCGTGGATCTGCGCCACCGCCGCGAAGTCGAGACCGAAGCAGGGATTGGCGGCAATCAACACCTCGACGTCGTCGCCGAGCTCGCGGGCCAGCACGGCGCGCTGGACATTGCCGCCTGAGAGCGCCGAGATCGGCGTATCGGGCGTGCGGGTCTTGATCTTGTACTGCCCGATCTTCTTCCTGGCGTCGCTGCGGAAGGCGCTGCGATTGAGCCACCAGCCGCCGCTGGCGAACGGCGCGCGGTCGAACTCGCGGAAGGCGATGTTGTCTGCGACGCTCATGCCGCCGACACAGGCGTTCTTCAGCGGCTCCTCGGGCAGCAGCGACATCTTGTGGCGCCGCATTTCCTCGCGGCTGGCGTGATAGGGATCGCCGGCGACGCGGACCTCGCCGCTCTCGGCCTCGCGCTGGCCGGCCAGCACCTCGACGAGCTGGCGCTGGCCATTGCCGGAGACGCCGGCGATGCCGACGATCTCGCCGGCGCGCACGGTGAGGGAAACGTCATGGACGGCAATGGCGCCGGCGTCGTCGAGCGCGCGAATTTTTTCCAGCTCCAGCCGCGCCTGGCCGGCTTCGCCGGTGCGCGGCGGCTGCACGGTCAGCTCCTCGGCGCCGATCATGGTGCGCGCCATCGCGTCCGGCGTCAGCTCGGCAACCTTGCCGGCTCCGGCGAGCTTGCCGCGGCGCAGGATCGTGACCTCGTCGGCGAAGGCCATGACCTCGCGGAACTTGTGCGTGATCATCAGGATCGTCAGCTCGCCTTTGACGACCATGTCGCGGAGCATGCCGAGCACCTCGTCCGCCTCCGCCGGCGTCAGCACCGAGGTGGGCTCGTCCAGGATCAGGAAGCGGCGCTTCAGATAGAGCTGTTTCAGGATCTCGCATTTCTGCCGTTCGCCGGCCGAGATGTCGGAGACACTTGCGGAGAGCGGCACCTTGAAGGGCATCCGCGCCAGAAAGGCCTCGAGCTGCTTCATCTCCTTCGACCAGTCCACCACGGCCGGCACATTGTTACGTGCCAGAACGAGGTTTTCGGCGACCGTCATGGCCGGCACCAGCGTGAAGTGCTGGTAGACCATTCCGAGGCCGAGGGCGTGAGCGTCTTTCGGGTTGGCGATCGCCTGCTCGCGGCCGCCGACGATGATGTCGCCCTCGGTTGCGTGGTAATAGCCCATGATGCACTTGACGAGCGTCGACTTGCCGGCGCCATTCTCGCCGAGCAGCGCATGGAATGACCCCGGCCGCACCTTCAGCTCGACATTGTCGAGCGCCAGGAAATCGCCGAAGCGCATCGTCATGGCGATGGCGTCGACGCCGAACGCGCCTGAGGGCGGAGGCGTTTCGCCGATGATCACGAAATCGCTCCTATGAAGGCCTCGGAGGTCGAGACCGCGCCGAATACGCCGCCCTGCATCTTGATCATCTTCAGCGCATGATCGTGGTTGCTCTTGTCCGTGGCGCCGCAGCAATCGTGCAGCAGGACACATTCGAAGCCGCGGTCGTTGGCCTCGCGCATGGTGGTGTGGACACAGACGTCGGTGGTGATGCCCGTCAGCACAATGTTCTCGATGCCGCGCACGCGCAGGATCAACTCCAGGTCGGTGGCGCAGAACGAGCCCTTGCCAGGCTTGTCGATGATGGGCTCGCCCGGCAGGGGGCTAAGCTCCTCGATGATGTCCCAGCCGGGCTCGCCGCGCACCAGGATACGTCCGCAGGGTCCGGGGTCGCCAATGCCGGCGCCGATCTGCCGCGAGCGCCAGCGCTTGTTGGCGGGCAGGTCGGAGAGATCGGGACGATGGCCCTCGCGGGTATGGATGATGTGAAAGCCTTGGGCACGCATCGCCGCGAGCAGCTTCTTGATCGGCTCGATCGGCGCCCGCGTCAGCGAGATGTCATAGCCCATCTTGTCGACGTAGCCGCCGACGCCGCAGAAATCGGTCTGCATGTCGATGATGATCAGCGCCGTGTTCTCGGGACGGAGGTCACCGTTATAGGGCCAGGCATAGGGCTCGGACTTGATGTAGCGCTCGGGCATGGACGACCTCGTTGCGTGTCGCGTGTTACCGTGTGATCGAGAGTTCGGCGGGCGCGCCGGTCAGCGTGCGTTTGGGCGAACAGGTGATGATCATGATCGCCAGCGTCAGGATGTAGGGCGCGGCGTTGAAGAGGTGATAGCCTGAGGTGACGCCGACCGATTGCAGTGCCGGTCCCAGCGCCGCGGCGCCGCCAAAGGCGAGCGAGGCCCACAGGCAGAGCAGGGGATCCCAGCGCGCGAAGATGACAAGCGCGACCGCGGTGATGCCCTGCCCGGAGGACAGGCCCTCGTTCCAGCTTCCGGGATAGAACAGCGACAGGAACGAGCCGCCGATGCCGGCGAGGAAGCCGCCGACCATGGTGGCACGCAGGCGGATCAGCAGCACGGAATGGCCCATGGCGCGTGCAGCGTCAGAGCTTTCGCCGGCGGTGCGAATGAGAAGGCCCCAACGTGTGGTCCGGAAGGCCCAGTAAAGGATCGGCGCGAGCGCGACGCCGATCAGGAACAGGACATTGACGCGTAGCGCCGCGCGGACCTGCGGGATGTCGCTCCACCAGCCGAAATCGATCGCGGGCAACCGCGGTGCGGTGGGCTCGATCAGCGGCTTGCCGAGATAGAAGGCAAGCCCGGTGCCGAACAGCATCAGGGCGATGCCGACCGCGACGTCGTTGACGCGCGGCAGCGAGCAGATGCCGGCATGCAGTGCGCCGAGAAGCGCCCCGGTGATGCCGGCGGCGAGCACACCCAACCATGGTGATCCCGAGAGATAGGAGATGCCGTAGGCGCTCATCGCGCCCATCACCAGCGTGCCTTCGAGGCCGAGATTGATGCGGCCTGAGCGCTCCGTGATGCATTCGCCCAGGCTCACGAACAGGAAAGGCGTGGAGACGCGAATGGCTCCGCCGAGCACGGCGAGCGGGACGGTCCAGAGTCCGATCGATCCGTCTGCCATCTCAGGATCTTCCCTTCAAAAATCCGATGCGGCCGTAGAGCGCATCGCTGGCCAGCACGAAGACGAAGATGATGCCCTGGAGCACCAGCACGGACGCGTCGGGCAAGCCCAGGCGGCGCTGCAACAGGCCGCCGCTGGCGCTGATGCCGCCGAGCAGGATCGCGACGGGGATGACGGCGAGCGGATTTTGCCGCGCCAGGAACGCAACGAGAATGCCGGTAAAGCCGTAGCCAGCCGCGAGATTGGCGTTGGTGCGCCCCTGCACGGCCGCGACCTCGACCATGCCGGCAAGGCCTGCGGCGCCGCCGGCGAGGAAGCAAACGGTCAGGATCAGCTTGCTGACGCCGAGGCCGACGATCTTCGCGGCGCGGATGTTGCCGCCGGCGACCCGCGCGGCGAAGCCGAACACGGTGTGATAGATCAGGATGTAGGCGGCGATCGCCGCGATCAGGCCGAAGACGAGACCCCAATGCACGTCGGTGCCGGGGATGGAGCCGATCATGTTGGCGGCACCGATCTCGCGGGTCGACGGCTTGTTGAGGCTGGCGGGATCGCGCATCAACCCCTCGACGAGATGGTTGAGGATCGCGAGCGCGATGTAGACGAGCAGAAGGCTCGAGATGGTCTCGTTGACGCCGCGGTACTGCCGAAGCGCGCCGGATAGCATGATCCACAGACCGCCACCGATCACGCCGGCGATGACCATGGCGATCTGCACGACGAGCGGCGGCATGCCTTGGAGTGCGAGCGCCGCACTCGTGGCGGACAGAGCGCCGATCAGCAGCGCGCCTTCGCCGCCGATGATGACCATGCCGAGCTGCGCGGGCAGCGCGGTGCAGAGCGCGGTGAGGATCAGCGGCGCAGCACGCGTCAGCGTGTTCTGCCAGGAGAACCAGGTGCCGAAGGCGCCGTAGTACATGTAGAAATATAGGTCGAGCGGGTTCTTGCCGAACATCGCGACGAAAATGCCGAAGACCACGAGCGCGCCGGCGAGCGCCGCGCCCGGGATCAGGATGTACTCGATTGTCGCGCCGTGGCGCTGGAGGATTCCCGGATCGGCGGCCGGGGCAATTGTCCCGGCCGCCTCGGCGGAATCCGCCGCTTCCGTGGTCACGAAGTCGCTCCGATCACGCCTTCGACGAGATAGTCCATCTTCTCCAGTTCGGGATCCTTCTGGCCGCGATCGGTGCCGGCAGGGATCATCGTCTTGCCCTTGTTGTCGACGAGCCCTCCCTTGAAGATCGCGTATCCTTCCGCCGATAAGAACTTGGCCTTGATGTCGTCGGCATGCTTGCGCGCTTCGGCGGAGACGGCTTCGCCATAGGGCGAGGTCTTGACGATCTCTTCCTTGAGGCCGCCGCGATAGAAGTTCGGGATGCTCTCGCCGGCGGCGATCATCTTGACGAATTTCGGATAGAGCGCTTCCCAATTCCACTCGGCGCCGGTGAGATACGCCTTCGGCGCGAGCGGCGACTGGTTGGTGTGATAGCCGCAGACGAAGGCGCCGCGGCGCGCCGCGTTCTCGACCATCGTCTTCGGCCTGTCGACGTGGCAGGTGAGGACGTCCACGCCCTGGTCGATCAGGCTGTTGGTGGCTTCGGCTTCCTTGACCGGCATAGACCAGTCACCGGTGAAGATCACCTGCGTCGTCGCCTTGGGATTGGCGAGCTTTGCGCCGAGCGCGAAGGCATTGATGTTGCGCAGCACCTGCGGGATCGGCTTTGCGGCGACGAAGCCGAGCTTGCCGCTCTTGGAGGTGTAGCCGGCGACGATGCCGGAGATGTACTGGGCTTCGTCGATATAGCCGAAATAGCTGCCGGCGTTCTTCGGGTCCTTGTCGGTCCAGAGGCCGCCGCAGTGCTCGAAGCGCAGCTTCGGGAACTTGTTGGCCATCTTGATCATGTGCGGATTGTAGTAGCCGAACGAGGTCGGGAAGAGCAGGGTGGCGCCATCGAGATTGATCATGGACTCGATCGTCTTCTCGACCGCGTCGGTCTCCGGCACCTTCTCTTCCTCGACGACCTTGAGGCCGGGAATCTTCTTTAGCGCTGCCGCGCCCTGGGCATGCGCCTGGTTGTAGCCGTAGTCGTCGCGCGAGCCGACATAGATGAAGCCGATGGTGGTGTCGGCCGCGAAGGCCGGGCGGGCGCCCGCCGCCGCGCCGAGGGTGAGGGCGGCGCCGCCGCCCTGCAACAAATGACGTCGTGAAATCCTGCCAAAATCCATTGCTTGCTCCCCTTGGCGGATGCCCCGCCTTGATCTCGCGGCCACCGCCGGTTTGGCGGAGCCGGGATAAGTTGTCGCAAGCTTTGTGCCAGAGGCTATGAAGTGTGCATAACGATACAAACTTTTGAAAAATAAAGGATATATATCTTGATGGAATCCTGCTGAGGAAAATAGCAGGTCAATTTATGGGCAATATTGTTCTATTGTATGCAGTGGAGTTGAGCAGCCTTAACCAGCTCTCGCATGTGCATGACTGGCGTCGGGCAGTCTGCCGGCGAGGCGCATTCATGCTAACCACGCGCTGATTGGGACGGCGCCGGCCGCATTATTTTGCTGGCACCGAACTTGTATCGATCGCCGCCAGGACCGCCGCCGCCGCGGTCCCAGAAGATGGAAAGCTCGACCGAGATGGGTGCTGCTACCGCCGTTCAAGATGCATCGCTCGGCGAGGAGATCGTTCGCCGCATCAACGTGCTCGGCGCGATTTCGGAAGAGACCGACAAGCTCACCCGCATCTATCTCAGCAAGGAGCTGCGCGCCGCTGCGGATCTCATCCTCGGCTGGATGCGTGAGGCCGGCATGAGCGCGCATCTCGATGCGATCGGCAATGTCTGCGGCCGCTATGAGGGCGAGCGGCCGGGGGCGCCCTGCCTGATGCTCGGCTCGCACTACGACACCGTGCGCGACGCCGGCAAATGGGACGGGCCGCTGGGTGTGATCACGGCCATCGCCTGCGTCGCCGATCTCAACCGCCGCGGCAAGCGCCTGCCGTTCGCGATCGAGGTCATTGGCTTTGCCGACGAGGAGGGGGTACGTTTCGCCTCAACGCTGCTCGGCAGCCGTGCGGTGGCCGGCACTTTCGACGAGAGCGTCCTGAACACGCGCGATCGCGACGGCGTGTCGATGCGCGATGCGCTCGTCAAGTTTGGCCTCGACCCGGATCATGTCGGCGCGGCCGCGCGCGCCCGGCGCGAGTTGTTGGCCTATCTCGAATTGCACATCGAGCAGGGTCCGGTGCTGGAAGCCCAGAACCTGCCCGTCGGCGTGGTCACCGCCATTGCGGGCGCGACACGGCTGGCCGCGCGGCTGAACGGCATGGCCGGTCACGCCGGCACCGTGCCGATGGCGCTGCGCCGTGACGCGCTCACCGGCGCGGCCGAGTGCATCGGCGCGATCGAGCAGTTCTGCCGGACCGACGAGGGCGGCCTGGTCGGCACCGTCGGCTACATCCAGGCGAGGCCCGGCGCGACCAATGTCATCCCGGGCGAGGTGTCCTTCACCATCGACATGCGCGCGCCGACCGACATGCACCGCAAGCGCGCGGTCGCCGACGTCGTCAGGCAGATCGAGGCGATCGCTAAGCGCCGGCAGCTGGCGCTCCAGCTCGATGTCACCCACGAGAACCGCACCGCACCCTGCGCGCCCTGGCTGAAAGACCAGATCGCGCAGGCGATCGCCGCGGAAGGCGTTTCCGTGTTCGACCTGCCGAGCGGGGCCGGGCACGACGGCATGGCCATGATTGACATCGCTGATGTCGGCATGATTTTCGTCCGCTGCCGTGGCGGCGTCAGCCATCACCCGGACGAGCATGTCGAGCTCGCCGACGCCGACGCCGGCGCACGGGTGCTGCTCAGGGTGATCGAGAATTTCAGGCCGCGGGAGGATCGCGCCGGCGCGAAGTGACTATCGGGAGCCCGCAGTCATCGGGACGAGACACGAATCAGTCACGCTTGGAACGGTGGCCGGCCATCGCCGGGATCCCGAGACACCAGGCGCACATGAACAGCGATATTTCCTTGCCGTCACATCGCGGAAATCGGTTTTACCAGGGTATGGCCGCGACCTTTGCCGCCAACGCTCTTCAGGCCGTCAATTTTCTCGGTGATCGATTCCTGAGAAAGTCGCATCCTTCGTTGTCGGCCATCGAGGATCTTTATCGGCACTCGATGGACAGCGCCTTCTCGGTGACCGAGTCCTTTCTCGTCACGGGAGCGCCGCACGCATCCGCCTATTATCCGCGCGACTTCGCCTGGTTCTATCCTGATGTCCTCGACCCCGAGACCATCATGGATGCGCAGGACGCGGTGCGGCGGGCGCGTCTGCTCGAAAAGAGCGTCCGTCTGTTGCTGGAGGCGGTTCGAGCCAACGTCGTCACGACGACCATCGTCCCGGCGGGACACGCACGGTATCTCGGCGTGAACTACTTCTCGCGCCCGTCGGACACGCTGCTCGGCATTCTGGCCGGTCTGCGGCAGATGATCTCCGCCGAGGAGAGAGCGTCGTCCTATCTGGCGATGTCACAATGCGCGCATGCCGGCCGCTTGCTGCTGGCCGAATACGGCGGCGACCTGAAGCGCGCGATCCTTCAGCTCGCGCGTGAGCTGGAGCCGTTCGACGACGACGGTGTCAGGTATTTGCTCTGCGACGCCCGCGCGCCGCGCTCCGCGGCGACGGACACGCGTGCCGAGCGCAGGCGTTTCGTCACCAACGCCTGCGTCTACACGACGTTCGTATGGGGCGTGGAGCTCGGGGTCGTCGACGAGAATGAGCTGAAGCGGCTGCTCGGGCACGACCTGGGGCACTACAAGAGGGACCTGCTCCGCCTGTTCGGCAAGGGCGGCTATATCAGGCACTCTCTGGATGGCCCGGCGGGCTCGCCGGTGTCATCGGTCGCCCTGGACTTCGTCAGCGTGCATCGCGGATTTTGGGATATGAGCGAGGCAAGCGAGCGCGCGCTGTTCGCGGCCACGACGGATCTGATCATCGCCGAGCCGCGTTTTCGCATCCCCAGCACGTTCCATTTCCTGGTGTCCGCGGATAATCCCCGGAACAAGATGATCCACAAGATCGCGGCTCCCGCCTATCAGGGGCGTTCGTCCTGGCCGACCTTCAACGTCGAGTTTGCCGATCGCATGCTCGACTACGACGAATTCTCGGGAGGCGATACCTATCGGGCCTGCGCCCAGGGGATATTGAAGGACATCCGGACCGCGACCGAGGTCCATGGCGGTTATCAGGAATTGATCTCGGAGCATGGTCTGAAATATCGCACCTGGGCTTACAAGGGCGCCGTAGCTCACTCCTGGTTTCCACGCTTCCTGTCCGTTTGGAGGAGGGCGTATGGAACGCCGCTCCTCCAGTGGAACGATTGATCCGGAGCGCTAGCCCGCCGTCACGTCCACCATCTCGCCGCCTTCGAGCACCTTGGCCGCCTTGGCGCGGTCGAGGTCGCCTTCCCAGGCCGCCACCACCACCGTCGCCACGCAGTTGCCGACGAGGTTGCCGAGCGCGCGGGCCATGCCGATGAACCAGTCGACCGAGAGCACCAGCACGAGGCCGATTGCCGGAATGCTCGGCACCGCGTTGAGCGTCGCGGCCAGGATCACGATGGCGGAGCCCGGCACGCCGTGTGCGCCCTTTGAGGTGATCAGCGAAACGCCGAGCACCAAGAGGAGATCGCCGAACGACAGCGGCGTGTTGGTCGCTTGCGCGATGAACACGACGGCAAGTGTGAGGTAGATCGAGAAGGCATCGAGGTTGAACGAATAGCCGGTCGGGATCACGAGGCCGACCACGGAATCCTTCACGCCCATGCGCTCCAGCTTCTTCATGATCTGGGGCAGCACCGCGTCGGAGGACGCCGTTGCGAGCACGATGGTGAGCTCCTCGCGCAGGTAGGCGAGGAATTTGAGGATGTTGATTCCGGCAAGCGCCATCACGCCCCCGAGCACGCCAAGCACGAAGATGCCGACCGAGACGTAGAACAGCATCACCAGTGAGACGAGCTGCTTCAGCGAGCCGACGCCGTATTTGCCGACGGTGTAGGCGACGGCGCCGAGCACGCCGAGTGGAGCGACACGGACGATAAGCCCCATGACGCGGAAAAGCACGGTGGAGGCTGCGTCGATGATGGAGGTGACGAGCGCGCCCTTCTCGCCGCCGACGAGCGCAAGACCGACGCCGAACAGCACCGCGAAGAACAGCACCTGGAGCACGTCGTTGCGCGACAGCGCATCGAAGGAGGTGGTCGGGATCACGTTCATCAGAAAGGCGCCGATGCCGCCGCCGGACAGCTTGTGGGCGTTGTCGGCGTAGGTGTTGAGCGCCTTCGCATCTAACGTCGACGGATCGATGTTCATGCCGTGGCCGGGGCCGAACAGGTAGGCGAGCAGCAAGCCGACCACGAGGGCGACCGTCGTCATGACCTCGAAATAGACCAGCGCCTTGACGCCGACCCGGCCGACCTTCTTGAGGTCGCCGGCGCCGGCAATGCCGTGGACGACGACACAGAACACGATCGGCGCCACGATCATCGAGATCAACTTCAGGAAGGCGTCGCTGAGGATCTTGAGCCCGATCGCGAAGTCCGGAACGGCCATTCCCAGGATGACACCAAGCGCCAGCGCGGCCAGGACCTGGACGAACAGTGAGGCGTAAAGCGGCTTGCGCTCGGCGGCCGGGGCCGCGGCAATGGTCGACATGGTGAACTCCCCCAATTTGGCGCGTCTCGGGCGTCAAAAGGAGCAACTACCGTGCCAGAATGTCGCGGTCAGAGCCGAAAACGGCTCTATTCCGCCGCCTTCGCCGTCTTGCCGTACATCCGTGTCGGTGCCGGGAAGCCACAGGAACTGCCGTCGGTGACCTTGACCTGGTCTTCCCACGGCAGGCGGAAGGTGCCAGCGACCATGTCCTGCATGAAGGTATAGGGGCAGTCCATCGCGCCGCCTTTCACCGCGACATAGCCGCGGTGCCAGAGCTGGTAGATGTTGTTCTCGACGCCCCAATTGATCCGCGCCTCGCGCACGAGATCGGGCCGCACCTCGGCGGTGATGATCTCGTCGGCGCGACCGGTGGTGCCGTGCGCCAGCACCGCGCCGTCGAAATTGACGATCATGCCTTCGCCCATGGAATCGAACGAGCCATCGCTGCCGCACATGCAGACATTGGCCGTCACCATCAGATTCTGGAACGAATTGGCCTGGTTGGTGAAGCGCCAGGCCTCGCGGATCGGCGCGGTGTAGCCCGCAGTGCGGATCATGATCTCGGCGCCCTTGTAGGCGCATTCCCGCGCCATCTCCGGGAACATGCCGTCATGGCAGATGATCAGCGCGATCCTGGCGCCTTTCGGACCCTCGATCACGGGAATGCCGATGTCGCCGGGCTCCCACGGCTCGACCGGAATCCAGGGATGGAGCTTGCGGTAGTACAGCTTGATCTCGCCGTGGTCGTCGATGATCAGGCCGGAATTGTAGGGATTGCCGTGCGGGTTGAACTCCATGATGGAGAAGCAGCCCCAGATCCTGTTGTCGACGCAGGCCTTCTTGAAGGCCGTGACTTCGGGTCCGTCGAGCCGGCACATGATCTCGGGATTGGTGTCCATCGAGAGGCCGTGCAGCGAATATTCGGGGAACACCACCAGATCCATGGTGGAAAGGTTGCGGCGCGCCTTGCCGACCATCCAGACGATACGCTCGGTCTGCCTTGCCAGATCGGCCCGCGTGACGACGTTCGGCAGTTGCAGCTGCACGAGCCCGATGACCACGCCCTCAGGCGATTTGTTCAACCCGCCAAGCCCGTTCATGATCAGCTCCCTTGCTGGAACCAGAGCGCCGCGCCGCTGCGTGCGATCGTTTCGTGGAAGAGCAAATCCGATTTTGGCGACGCGCAAAAGTCCATTTTTCAGGCGGGCGGCCGAGCGTGCCGACGCCCATTGTTGCGGCGCGGCGTGCCTCAAGTCTCGGCTTGACCCTCCAAATCGCCTGATGTCAGACTTCTGACATGAGTACAGCAAAGCGACATATCGCCAGTCTTCGTGACGAATATGCCGAGATGACGCGGCAGCGCATCGTTGCGGCTTTCGTCGAGACGCTGGAGGACGAGGCGGCCGACGACATTTCCATGGCCGCGGTGGCCAAGCGCGCGAAGGTGGCCGAACGAACCATCTATCGGCACTTCAAGACCCGTGCGGAACTGTTTGCTGCGGCCGGCGAGTGGATCGAGGACAACGTCTTCAGCTACATTCCCTTCACCTCGCCTGACGAGCTGCCGGAGATTTTCCGCAAACTGTGCAAGCGGTTCGACCGCCATCCGCATCTGGCGCGCGCCATTGCGATGACGCGGGCCGGCCGCCGGGTGCGCGCCGGCTTCCGGCGGCACCTGATCGACCAGCATCGCAAGGCGATGGCGCCGCTGGTGCGGCATCTCCCCGCGAAGGAGGTTCGCCAGGCGGAGGCGCTCGCGTCCTATCTCAACAATGTGCTGGCCTGGAATGCGATGCGCGAGGATTTCGGCATGACCAGCAGCGAGATCGCCGATGCCATCGAGTGGGCGCTCACGACCCTCCTGAAGGATGTCCGGCAGCGCGATGCCGCTGCGGCGCGGGGCGGCAAGGCCGGCAAATCTTCGCGGACGCGGACCACGAGCCGCGAACGTACCGGCGTAGAGTGAGGCAGGTCATGAATGCGATACCCGACGATCTTCTGATCAATGCGCCCGACGAGGTTCGCATCCGCCAGGACCTGGTGCTGACGGCGCTCGGCCACCGGCCGGCCGATCGCTCCTTGCGGGTCGGCAGGCTGCTCGATGTGCACAGCCGTACCTGGAGCGAAGATCAGGAGATCGTCTTCAAGGGCCGCCGCATCGCCTGGGTCGGGCCCGCCGGCAGCTACCCGGGCGAGGTCCGCGAGCGGGTGCATCGGCCCGATGTTGCGGCCGTGCCCGGCTTCGGCGAGGTGCACAAGCATATCGAAAGCTCGCATCTGACGCCGGAATGGGAGGCCGCGCTGGTGCTGCCGCATGGCAATACCTGGACCTGCGAGGCAAGCCACGAGTTCTCCAACGTCAACGGTGCGCGCAATCTCGAGTTCTGGTTCGAAGCGCGTCGCCGCGGCTCGCCGCTCAAGATCTTTCCGCAGCCTGGCTCGGCGGTACCACCGACGGCCTATGAATGGGGTGGCGGCTGGTATGGCCGCGACGAGCAGGCGCGCTTCATGGCCGAGAGCCTGATGGTGACCGGGCTCGACGAGGTCATGGACTGGCCAGCGGTCTGGAATCCCGACAATCCGTCCTACAAGCGGCTCTGGGGCATGATCGAGGCGACATTCGCGGCGCGCGGCGTCGTCGAAGGCCATGCCTCCGGCTTGCGGGATCTGCCCTCTATCAACGCCTTTGCGGCGGCCGGGCTCGCGTCCGACCACGAAGTGCAGACTCCGGAAGAAACCTGGGACAAGCTCACCCGCGGCCTGTTCGTCGAGCTGCGCGTCTATGCCATGGACGAGATCGTCAGATGGCTGCTCGCGAAGGGTTTGCAGGACTGGTCGCAGATCGCGTTCACGACGGATGACCGCAGTGCCAGCCACACGCTCGAGCTCGGCGCCAGCGACCATAATGCGCGGGTCGCGATCGAGGCCGGCCTTGCGCCGGAAATCGCCATCCAGTGTCTCACCATCAATCCGGCGCGCCACATGCGGCTCACGCCGTTCGTCGGCAGCCTGGCTCCAGGCCGTTTCGGCGACGTGGTGCTGCTTTCGGATGTTGGCAGACTCACGATCGCCGAAGTGTGGGCCGATGGCGTCCAAATCTCCGAAGGCGAGCGCTACATCGGCCAGGTGCCTGAGATCGTCTGGCCGGACTGGGCAACGAAGACGGTCAACATCAAGCGCTCGATCAAGCCTGAGGATTTCGAACTGCGGGCCGAGCCCGGCCGTGCCACGATGAAGGCGGCCGTGATCCGTCCCTTCCATTGGCATCCCGAATTCTACACCCTCGAACTGCCGGTGCGTGACGGTGCCGTGCAGCGCGACGAGAGCGAGGCCATCACCAAATTTGCGATCGTCGACCGCTTTTCGGGCGACGGGCGCATCGCAAAGATGTTCTGGCGCGGTTGTGGACCGCGCACGCCGGAGACGGCGGTTGCCTGTTCGGTGGCGCACGACAAGCACAATATCTGGGTGGTCGGCTCCTCAGACGCGGCCATGGCGAAGGCGGTGAACGCGCTTATCGAACTTCAGGGCGGGTGGGCGCTGGTGCGTGAGGGAGAGCTCGTTGCAACTGTGCGCTTCGAGGTCGGCGGGCTGATGAGCTGCCGCTCGGCGCAAGCGCTCGATGCCGAGATGCAGGCGCTCTACGCGGAGGGGCGCAAGGTCGACTGGATGTATGAGCCGACCTACCGGCCACGCTGGTATCCGGGATTCCCCGAGCGGCTGATGTTCGCGACGCTGACCTGCGCGCCCTGGAGCTGGGTGCTGGTGGCGCCGTGTGAGCAGGCGCCGCTCGGCTTCATCAACGTGCAGACCGGCGAAGCGCACCCGGTGATCTGGTAGGGGGGAGGACTGGATGAACGAGATGACGAAGCCGCAAGCCGCCTCCGCAGAGCCGGCGCCGCGCGCAGCCGCCGGACTGCTCGATCGCATCTTTGGCCTCACCGAGCGTGGCACGAGTGTCGGCCGCGAGGTGATGGCCGGCGCGACCACGTTCGCTGCGATGGCCTATATCATCGCCGTGAACCCGGCGATCATGTCCAACGCCGGAATGGATCGTGGCGATCTGGTCAGCGCCACGGCACTCGCCGCGATTTTCGGTTCGATGATGATGGGGCTGTGGGCCAATCTGCCGCTCGCGGTTGCGCCGGCTATGGGGTCGAACGTCATCTTCACCTATGTCATCGTCAAGCAGATGGGCATGCCTTGGCAAGGTGCGCTCGCCATGGTCGCCTTCACCGGCGTTCTGTTCCTGATCCTCAGCCTGTCGAAGCTGCGCGAGAAAGTCGCGAAGGATGTGCCGGAAGCGCTGAAGATCGGCATCCAGGCGGCCGTCGGCACGCTCATCGTCTTCATTGCGTTGCGCGGCGCCGGCTTCGTGGTCCAGAACCCGTCGACCTACATCGCGATGGGATCGCTGCGCAGCCCGCCGGTGCTGTTGACGCTGTTTGGCCTCCTGCTCACGCCGGTGCTGGTGGCGCGCCGGGTTCCGGCGGCGCTGATGCTGTCGATCGCGGTACTCACCCTGATCGGCTTCTTCGTTCCCGGCGGCAACGGCAAGATGGTGACGTCGGTGCCTTCGGCGATCATGTCATGGCCCCGCTGGCCGAGCAGCACGTTCATGGCGCTCGATTTCGGCTATCTCTTCAGCCATTTCGTCGTCGCGCTGCCGCTGCTGTTCTATTTCCTGTGTGCCGAATTCTTCTCGACGCTTGGCACGCTGATCGGCGTGACGGGCGCCGCCAACCTGCGCAAGCCCGATGGCTCGATCCCGAACGCCACCGCTGCGTTTGCCACCGATGCGACGGCATCCATCGTCGGCCCGCTGCTCGGCACCTCCGTCGTCACGGCGTACATCGAGTCCATCACCGGCGTGCAGGCCGGCGGCCGAACGGGGCTGACTTCGCTGACCGTTGCGGGGCTCTTCTTCCTTGCGCTGTTCTTCTGGCCGATCTTCGTCATCATCCCGCCGCAAGCGACTGCGCCCGCGCTGGTGCTCGTCGGTGTGCTGATGATGCAGGGGCTTGCCCGCATCGACATGACCGATCTCGGCAACGCGGTTCCGATCGTGCTGACGCTGCTCGTCACCGTTCTGACCAACAACCTCATCAACGGAATGGCCCTGGGCACGCTGAGCTACATCGCCCTGGAAGTGACAGCCGGCCGGCGGTCGCAGATTCCGGCGATGGTGTGGGGGCTCGGCGCCGTGTTCATCGCTTACGCGATCGTGATCGCCCAGATCTTTTGATGCTCGCCCTACGCCGCGAGATCCAGCAATTTGCACGATCCGCGCACCAGCGCCTTGCGGCCGGCCGGGGTCATCGCGGGCGCGCCGTCGTCGATGACAACGAGGCCGAGCTTGACGAGGCTTTCGACGACATAGGCCTTCGGGAGGCGACCGTTCGGCACCGGGTTACGAAGCGCCTTCAGCGCTTCCCACTGGTCGGGTGAAAGATCGAAGTCGAAATCGTTGCTCATATTGCCTCAAGCGATCGTACCGTTCGCGCGCCTCTGTTAACGGCGCTGCATGAAGACCATGCGACGACAATGAGTCGGGAATTCGGTGAGCTGCTTGGAACATCTCTTCACGAATTGCCGCACTTCGTTGCGCCACAAGAGTTAAGATCGTTCGCGCACGACTATCGTCCCGACCTGCGATCACTAATTGATGATTGGCTGTTGATCGTGTGGTGAAAGCTACCGCAGTGCACGGCAAGCATTGCTGTCCCATTCTGCGTCGCAATATGCACAGAAATCGTGAGGCGAGGGGTACGGGACTCTGCTAGGTTGATTCGCAGGGGATTGGCTTCACACAACTGGAGTGTGAGTGCATGAACAGGCTGGTGGAAATTCGCAGTCAGGAATTCCTGTGCCGGGAGCGCGCCGCGCTGGATTCGGAGCGCCGGATGTTCTGGCTCGCGCAGGCCCAGGAATGGGAGCAGCGCGCGCTCGACGAAATCGCCTATCACTTTCGAGAGTGCAACCTCGTCCAGGCCGAGTTGGCTGCCGCCTGACGCCAGACGACGGACGTGATCCCCGTCTACTGATAAGTCGCCACGATATCGGACACTGCGCGCTCGAGCTGGTGCGCGGTGGCGCATTGGCGCACCACGCTGCAAAAGGTCGCATAGCGGGGCATCTCCGAATCGCCAAAACCCCAGGCGAGCCGCCCCTCGGGATTGAGCCAGACCAGCCGCTTCGAGCGCTCGGAGATCCGGCGCAGGATGTCGGCGCGCGGATCGAGATTGTTGCTGCGGGCATCGCCGAGCACGATCACCGTGGTCTGCGGCGTCAGCGCGCTCATGAAATCCTTCTCGAAATCGACCAGCGACGAGCCGTAGTCGGATGAGCCGAAGCCGACTTTGGACATGATCTCGGCCATCGCCTCTTCCGGCGACTTCGATTCCAGAATGTCGCTGACCTCGATCAGATGTGAGGAGAAGGCGAAGGAGCGGACGTCGTCGACCACCTCGTGCAGCGAGTGGATCAGGAGCAGGAAGAAATCGGAGACCTGCGCGACCGAGCCGGAGACGTCGCAGAGCGCGACGATTTTCGGCCGGTCGCGATGCTTGCGCTTCCACGCCGTGAGGAAGGGCACACCACCCCAGGCCGCATTGCGGCGCAGCGTGCGGCGGACGTCGAGATGCCCGCGGCGCTGGCGCTTGCGCGGCTTGGAATAGCGCTCGCGCAGGCGGCGCGCGATCTGGCGGATGAGGGCGCGCATCTCGGCGACCTGGCGCCGCTCGATCCGCGCAAGCGGCGCGTTGCGCAGGATCTCGTTGCGCAGGTTTTCGGCCTCTTCGCGGGCATAGAGCGCAAGCCCCTGGGAGACGGTGTCGCGGACCGCTTCGCGCAAGGCGTCGAGCGCGGCGCGCAGGCGCTCGGCCAGCGCGGGATTGGTTGCGGTCAGCTCATCGAGTTCGTCGCGCAGGCGCTGCAGGCCCATGGCATCGAGGATGCGGCTGGAGAAGATGCCGCGCTGTGTGGAATAGCGGATGTCGGACAGGGACGCGGCGCCGGCCCCGCTGGCGATCGCTGCCGCGATCGCATTGCGATCCTGCGACAGCAGCATCTGCGCGAGCGGGCCTAGTCCCTCCTGCGGCGAACCGCCGCCCGCATCACTGGACGCGCTGGAAGAGGGGGCTTGATCCGTCTCCTGCGACGCATCCTCGTCGGTGCCTTCGGGCTGCTCCTGCCGCGGCTCCGGCTGGCTGAAGAACAGATCAAAGCAGTCGCCGAGCGCGAGTTTCTCGTCCTGCGATTTGGCGAGCGTCAGAAGCAGGGTGTCGCGCAGGATGGTTCGGTCTGAAAAGCCGACCTGCGCGACCGCGCGCATCGCGTCGATGCTTTCGGCGGGCGAGACGTGTACGCCCGCGCCACGTGCGGCCCGAAAGAAACGATGGATGTTCTCGCGCATCGGCGTCAACCGAAGACGTTGGATCGTGCTGCCTTGGCAATGAAGGTCGTGACCTGGGGCTGGGCCGCCTCGATATCGGCTTCGTATTTCAGGAGCACGTTAAGCGTGTCCTTGACGATCTCCGTGTCGAGCTCGGAGGCCTGAAGCAGCACCAGCACGCGCGCCCAGTCGATGGTCTCGCTGACCGAGGGCAGCTTCTTCAAGTCCAGCGAGCGGATCTCGTGGATGAACCCGACCATCTGCCGGCGCAGCGTCTGCGAGATGCCGGGCACGCGGCTCTCGACGATGCGCTCCTCCAGCCGCTGCTCGGGGAAGCCGATATGCAGATGCAGGCAGCGCCGCTTCAGGGCATCGCCCAGGTCGCGCTCGCTGTTGGAGGTGAGGATCACGGTCGGTGGTGTAACGGCGGAGACGGTGCCGAGCTCGGGGATCGTGACCTGGAAGTCGGACAGGATTTCCAGCAGCAGCGATTCAAACTCGGCGTCCGACTTGTCGATCTCGTCGATCAGCAGCACGCAGCCGCCCGGCTGCTCGAGCGCCTGGAGCAGCGGCCGCGGCTCGACGAACTCCTTGGAGAAGAACACGTCGCCGAAATCGTGGAGCTGATCGAGCGCAGCGTGCAACGTCTGCGCGCCGCCGAGGACCTCGCCGAGCTTGTCCTTGAGGATCTGCGTATAGAGAAGCTGCTTGGCGTATTTCCACTCATAGAGCGCCTTGGCCTCGTCGAGGCCTTCGTAGCACTGCAGGCGGATCATCTTCATGCCGCGCCAGGCAGCGATCGCCTTGGCAAGCTCGGTCTTGCCGACGCCTGCAGGGCCCTCGACCAGGATCGGTTTCTCGATCTGCTGCGACAAATAGACGGCGGTCGCGATCTGCCGGCTGGCAATATAGCCTTGCGCGGCGAGGCCGCTCTCCACTGCCTCGATCGCGGTCGAGGGCTTCTGTTCAGCCACGAATTGGCGCTCCCAAAGGTCTTGCTTGAGGCTTGTTCTGCCTGCGTTCCGGGCAAAGAACAAGTCTCGTTTGGGAGACATCAGACCCGCGTGAACGGCGTTTTTTCCGCTTAACGCAAATACTTGAGCGGTCTGCCGATCGCGCGGTCAGTGCCGGAGCAGCGCCGGCTTCCGGATCGTCTGCCGGACCTCGGCGCCGCAATCGGCGCATTCATAGACGAAGTCGATCTTGGCAAGGCTCCAATGCGGTTCGACCTCGCGCACATACATCGGCAGGAACCCCATGCACGTGGGGCAAATCACAGGCGCGATCTCGATATCCTGATGATGCTGTACATAAGCTGGCATCTCGGCTCTCCTTCGCAGGCGACCACCAAACCCCGCGCAAAAGCTACTGCCGGTTGCCCCGGAGCCGTCATCAACTCTTTCGAACAGAGGCGGAACGGCGCGCGTTTGTCGTTTGCTGTGACATTCTTGTTACGTCTCTGTACTGTAACGGGCAGATCAAATGCCTATTTCACAGGCCGATCCGGTTCTCGGACCCTCACTGCAACGATAAGGGAGCAACCCCATGACGCATGCCATTCGCTTTCACAAGACCGGCGGGCCGGAAGTCCTGGTCTGGGAGGAGGTCAGTGTCGGCAAGCCCGGACCGGGCGAAGCGCGTATCCGCCACACCGCCGTGGGTCTCAACTTCGTCGACATCTACAACCGTTCGGGTCTTTATCCGGCGCAGCTTCCGAGCGGGCTCGGCAGCGAGGCGGCGGGCATCGTCGAGGAGATCGGCCCGGGTGTCACCGATCTGAAGCCGGGCGATCGCGTCGCCTATGGCGCCTCGCCGCTTGGCGCCTATTCCGAGGCGCGGCTGATCCCCGCCGATCGTCTGCTGAAGTTGCCTGACGGCGTCGACGACAAGACGGCGGCGGCGATGATGCTGAAGGGGCTGACGACGCAATATCTGATCCGGCAGACCTACCGGGTGAAAGCCGGCGACACGATCCTGCTCCATGCCGCGGCCGGTGGTGTTGGCCTGATCCTGAGCCAGTGGGCCAAGCATCTCGGCGCGACCGTGATCGGCACCGTCAGCAACGACGAGAAGGCAAAGCTGGCCAAGGCGCATGGCTGCGACCATGTCATCATCTACACGCGCGAGGATTTCGTGAAGCGCGTCGACGAGATCACGGGCGGCAAGAAGGTGCCGGTGGTCTACGACTCCGTCGGCAAGGATACGTTCCTGAAATCGCTGGACTGCCTCGCACCGCTCGGCGTCGCTGCGCTGTTCGGCCAGTCTTCCGGCGCGGTCGAGCCGCTCAATCTCGGCCTGCTCGCCCAGAAGGGCTCGCTCTACGTCACCCGTCCGACGCTGTTCACCTATGCCGCCAAGCGCGAGAGCCTGGTGGCGATGGCGGGCGAGTTGTTCGACGTCGTCAAGTCCGGCGCGGTCAAGATCGAGGTTCACCAGACCTATCCGCTGAAGGACGCGGCCAAGGCGCATGCCGATCTCGCCGCGCGCAAGACGACGGGATCGACCGTGCTCCTGGTGTGACGTTCTGCCGGACGCTGACGCAGACCGACCGGGCCCGCGTCACGTCCGTTCGTGCTTGCGCAGGTCGCGGGCGTGATCGAGGCGGCTTGCCTGGAGGTCGACATCTCCAGGCGGAACGTGGGGAAGGGTGGCCTCGGCCAGGATGGCCTCGGTGACGTCCTCGACCGAGTTCTCCGCGATCTCGTGGATGAACGAGATGTTCCGGTATTCACCCGAGGCCACACGGGAGATGACCTCGCGCCTCGTGATTTCAGGGTCGACGACCGCCTCGCGGCCGCGCCGCCCGTAGTCGATCATCACGACGAAATACTGCATGGAACGATCCTGCCGTGCCCCGACGGTCGGGAGCACGGCAGATTATTTCCGAAAAGCAGAATTAAGTCAAGTTCGATTTCCAAAAATCAGAAATCGGTAGCCTACTTGCCCTTCTTGCGGGGGCGCGCCGACTTGGCGCGCAGCCGTTCGAGCTGACCCTTGGGCATGGAGAGGCAGATCTCCCCGACCCAGTCGAGCTTGACGCCGACGATCGGCTTGGCGTTGAAGCTGTTGAGATTGACGACGGAAGGGGATTTGCCCCGCTCGATGGTCTTCAAATAGCGTTCGCCGGTCTTGAGCCGGACCACGGCCTCTTCGCCGTAGAAGCTCGACAGCGGATGACGCTGGTCCTTGTAGACCACGATCACGTCGCCACTCTCGTATTTGGGCAGCATCGAATCGCCCACGATCTCGAATGCAATCGTCTCTTCCATGATCGGGAACGGCAGCGCGATGTCGCCGAGCCCCTCCGGGGGAACCTGCTCATAATCCGGCTCAATCACGGCGCCGGCGCCCACGCGCCCCATGATCGGCGCGAGATTGAGCTCGAGATATTCCATGATCGGAATGATCTCCGAGGCCTTCACCAGGCGCTCGCCGCCAAGAATCTCCGAGACCGCGCCGGGGCGCACGCCCATGGCTGCCGCCAGGCCGCCCTTGCTTTTACCTGTCTTTTCCAGGCCCCGCTCGATCATCGCAACGTCCAACATGGTGATTCCCTCGATTGTCCATCGTCTCGCCTCTTGTAATCCGAAATTCGGAATTGATGCAATTATGAATATCAGAATTACGGCTTGACTCTCGATTCGGAATACCGAAATGTGTGTTTCGCCTCCCGGTCGTGCGATCGGAGGGGGTGCATCACAGGACAGCAGCATGGAACCGGGTCATTGGCCGTCGGAGCACTCCGACGCGCTTCGCGACTATTTTCTCAAGGGAATGTCTTATGCGGAGATCGGAAGACAGATTAACGCAAGGTTTGGAACGGCTTACACGCGCAGCGCAGTCGCCGGCCGCGCCAAGCGGCTCGGACTCGTTGCGCCGCAATGGGTGATGAGCCCGTCGATCGCGCCGTCTCTGCCGGGCGAGGCCGGTCTGCTCTCGCCGCGCCGGCCGGCGTTACTGAATCTGCCACCGAAGTCCGCACTGAAGCCGGCCGCGCAGGTCAAGTTGCGCTGTGTCGGCGTCCAGCCGCGCCTTGTCCAGCTGGTCGAACTTGCGAAGGCCGACTGCCGCTACCCCTATGGCGGCGACAAGGACGGGGAGGAGATCGCCTTCTGCGGCCACCCGCGCCAGCCGGGCTCCAGCTATTGCGCGCCGCATGCGCGCCTGACGCGCCGCTCCGGGGCTGCCTCCGCCCGTGTCGCGGGTCCCGTCGTGCTGAGGCTGGTCTCCGCCGCCTGAAAGTGCGCTCAGCCGTTCAATCGTCAATCTTGCAAGGAGTATCCGAGTGGGACGTGTCCGACGCAACAGATCCTACAAACTGGCACAGATCTACGACCGGCGGTCGCGCGAGGTGCCATTCAATGCGGAAGTGGCGGAAGTCGAGGTCGACAATCCGCTGGCGCTCGATCCCGGCGAGAAGATTATGGCGATCCGGTCGATCCGCAGCGATCCGCTCGGCCGTCTGCACTCGCACCACCAGATCGACGAGGCTCAATACCGCGGCGGGCGCGCCTTCCAGAACGATTGGGAGCGGGCGGAGCGGGGGCCTCAGGCCATGGACCCAACCCGCGAATATGTCGATGGCGCCCGCTCACGCGAGCCCGTCACCGAGAGCCAGCGGCAGGCGGTGCTGCGGCTGAACCGGGTCGAGCGCGAACTCGGCACCGACGGCGCCGCGCTGGTGCACGACGTGCTGGTCCTGGGTCTGACCATGGATCAGATCGGGCAGCGTCGCGCCGTCCGTACGCAGCGCTGGAACGACTATTTTGCGCGGCGGTTTCGCGAATGCCTGGACCGGCTGGCACTGATCTACGGCTTTGCGACGGAGGCCGGGACACAGCGTGCAGACCAGCGCAGATGATCGCGGTACGCCGGCGGTCTCGGCCGCCGGCGTGCCGGTCTGCCTGCTGCTTACGGATGCGGTACAATCTGGTAAGGCGTCGTGTAGGGCTCGACACGGAGCGAGGCGTTGGCCAAAAGCCCGATCCTGGCGGTCGGCGCCTGCTGCAATTCGCCGTTCGGGCCGCGATGCACGTTGTATTGCCAGACGGTGAGGTCACCCTTCTGCGCCAGCGCGTGCGCAATCGCGCTCGCATCATTGCCGCCGAGCGCCTGAAGCTCCTCCGCCGACAGTCCGACGACGATTTCGTCCTTGATGGTCACGATCTTGAACAGATTCATCTTGGTCTCCTGCGCCCATGCGCCTTGTATCGAGAGGGTGAGAAGCGCAACCGCGGCGCCCTTGATGAGATCGCAGCGAGAAAGCATGCCGTCGTCCTTTGGTGCTGACGCGCGCCCGAATCGGTTGAATCCGTCAGCCATGGCGCCCGTGATCTGCGTGGCCGTATCGCAACGCTTGGTCGTCCGATCTTGAACAGCGGTTCATCGGCAGAAACATGTCGGAAGCGATGAACCTTGAAGCGAAGAGGCGAGTCCAAGCCGAAGGCTCAAGGGGATACGTCAGATGAAATTCGCCGCAACTGTTTGCCTTCTCGTGTCTGTCGGTGCCGCAGGCGCCGCTGCGGCGGCAGATCCCTTCTACATCGGAAGCTGGACATTCACGGCTGCCGTGGTCGCGCCATGGGCCGATCCGCAACGCAAGCCCGACGACACCGAGCGGGCACGTCTGATGGGCAAGACAGTCGTCCTGAAGGCGAATGAAATCTCGGGACCGCGCCCCTTTGCCTGCGCCAAGCCGCAGTACAAGGTGACGGATTATGGCCCGGACATGATCTTCCAGGGCGCATTCGACGAGATGCGACGTGCCGACAAGAAGGCCGACCCCAAGGCGCTTGCCGCCTCGCTCGGCTTCGCTGGCGCCCCGATCCGGACTTTGGAGACCGGCTGCGAGATCGACGTTCATTTCGTCGACGATACAACCGCCGAGGTGGGACTCAACAATTACGTGTATACGCTCAAGAAGCGTTAGATCGCCTCCGTCAATGCCCATTCACGCCGGAAACAAGGCGAAATGCTGCGCAGGTTGACAGCGATCAGGGCCGTGTGCGTGACTGATGCCGCTTCTTGACGCAGGTGGGTGACGACGGTCCATATTCCTGTTATCCGGAATTGCGGTGGTGCGATGCAGACGAAGCATCGCTAGGCCGCTGGTCGGGCTTGCCGGAAGGGTTGTTTCTTGGCATAACTACAACCTGTTCGGTTGAGCCCGCCCATTCGGATATGTAGTTGAGCGTGCTAACCCGCCGGGGCCCCCTTGGCCGAAAGTTCGTCCTCACCATGGCGCCCGCTTATGGTGTTCGGCTCTCGAGTGGGACGATGTCGGATCAGGAAGGCCGATGCTGGTCATAGGTGCGAGATGAAGAACCTCAATTTCGCGGCTGAACTGCACCTCAAGCTCGGCGCGCCGGCGAGCGGCACTGTCGAAAGCCTGCGCCTGCTCCGTGCTTTTTTGAAGCTCGCGCCTCGCCAGCGTTTCGAGGTCATCAAGCTCGTTGAAGACCTCGCCACCGAAGAAGTCCTTCCCGAACACCCCCTGTCCTGAGCTGGACCGCGCATCTTACGCCTTTTCCTTGATTTTCCTGCCCGAGCCGGGCCGCCGGGGACGTTTGCCCCGGGGGCGCCGCTGGAAGGTGGTCCGGCAAGTGTGGTATTCAGCTAAGAAAAAGGGAGGAGTGCGACCATGATCGAACCGAAAATCGAAGTTCCGGCCGAACTGCGCGACCTAGCCGAAAAGACGATCGACCAGGCGGAACAGGCATTCGGCATGTTTTTCGATGCCGCCACCAAATCGATGTCATCCGTTCCGGGAGCAGGGACGGAGGTGTCAAAGCAGGCGCTCGCTTTTACCGAGCAGAACATGAAGTCGGCGTTCGAGCACGCGCGCAAGCTTGTTCATGCCACCGACCTTCAGGAAGCGATGCGAATCCAGTCCGACTTCCTGCGTAGCCAGTTCACCAGCGCCGGAGATCACATGCGCCAGATGACCGGCAGTCTCATGCAGCCGGGCAAGGGCAAATCCTGATTCCTGGTTTGTGCGCTGCGTGCCTACAAATTGATCTTGCGCAGCATTGAGATCCGCATTTCGATGTTGGTGCAGGTCCATGATGGGCCACCGAATGGTTTCTCATTCGCCGTCCATCATCCTTTCTGCTGATCCCTGTCGGTCCTCCGGCAGGGATTTGCATTTTGCGACAAGTGTCGCGATTGGCCGGCGCTCTATGGACGCAGTGATCCGATATAGGCCGCGATGTCGCCGGCTTCGGTCCTGCTCAAGGGAAAGCTCGGCATCTTCGGATGCGGGTCGAGCAGGAAGAAGGCGAGCTTCTCCGAACTGAAGTCCGGCCGGCGCGCAACGGATGCAAAGGAAGGGACGTCGGCGCTGGCTACCGCCTGGCCATTGGCCACGACATGGCAACTTGCGCACCAGCGCTTGGCGAGGTCGGCACCGTGACCGGCATCGGCGGCGAGAGCGGACGAGGAACTCGAGGCCACGGCAAGTACCAGGCAAATTCCTCTCAAATGCAGGAGCATCGGGCAACCCTCGTGCGTTCGCTTGCAGCCACTGTGCTCATCCGCAGCACGAGCCCGGAAATTGGGAGAGATCGATGCGGGCGATGATCGACCGCAGCAGCCTGCGGGTCGAACGATACAGATGCCGCACGAATCCAGGCGTCCTTGTCGCGGGCAGGCCCAGCCGTTTCGTATCAAGGCTTTCGATGTAGTGCGACACGTGCCTCTCCGAGATTGTGAAACCCTGTCTATCGTGGCCGGCCCGGAGCCGCCTTGATCTGCCGCAAGGCGTCCCCGGCTAATAGTCGCCGGGGTTCATGATCATCGGACTTTTCGTGTCGGCCGGGGCGAGCGCGCTGCTGGCGCTGTCGCGCAGGAAGCGGTCGAGCGTCGCCTGGATCTTCTCCTTGACCGCGTCGGGCCCGCGATCGCTCATCTCGGTGTGCTGCGCACCGGTGTGGACGATGTCGATGCCGCGCGCCTTGGCCTCTTCCGGCGTCGGCAGCACGCCCGGGTCGGTCAGGAAATGCGGATCCTTCGAGCGGAACGACAGGATCTTCAAGTTGTCGCTGAGCACGAAAGGCACCCGAAGATTGTCGAGCGTGATCACTTTCGACACCAGCTCCGGGTGCTGATGGGCGACATACATGGACACGTCGCCGCCGTTGGAATGACCGACGAGGGTGATGTGGTCGTAGTCGGCGTTCTCCTGCCGCCTCTTCAGTTCGCCCAGGGCGAAGAGGATGTTGGCCTCGCAGCGGATATAGACTTCACGCCGGCCGACATATTGCTGGCCGACATGGGTCATTAGTGGTGGATCGCTGGGCAGGTCCTGCTGGATGCTGGCAACGAGATAGCCGCGCGCCGCGAGCGCGTTGGCGAGGAAGGAATACTCGGTGGCCTTGACGGTATTGCCGTTGCTGATGATGGCGAGCGGCAGCTTCCAGAGACCGAGATTGGCCTTGGTCTCGTAGTCGCGCCGCACCGCGATTTCGACCGAGATCGGCCGCTGGCGCGAGGCATCGAACAGGGTCAAAAGCTCATGGCGGATCGCAAACCGGCTGACGACGAAATATTCGCCGACGCCGAGGACGCAAAGAAACGCCAGAATTGCAAACACCCTCTTCATGGTTCCGTCCCAATCGCTTTCGACTGAAAATGGTCACTGCAAGCGCCCGGATCGAGCGATCGTGAGCAGGTTACGGGATTAAATTTAGGCAAGTCTGTGCGCAAGGCCGCAAAAGGGCCGCATGCCGGGTACACGGCATGAGGGCTTTGCAGCTAGAGGCAGCCGCTCCTGCCGCGTTCGGGGCAGAGCCGGAATGCGCTCGACAGCGTGAACAGGAAACGTGGGCTGCGGCGCTCGTTGTCCGGTGCGCGGTAGCTCAAGGGGACGGCCACGCCGAGATCGGCCTGGAGATCGTCCCACAGGAAGAACCGTGCGCCGGCTCCGGCTGATGTCAGCGACAGGCCGTCGCTCAGGCGGTAGCCGTCGTTCCAGACTGCGCCGGCGTCGCCGAAGGCGTAGAGCTGGTAGCCGGTCCAGTAGCGGAAATTGAGCTTCTGGTCGAAGCGCAACTCGAGCGAGCCGGCAAGACCGTTGTCGCCGCTGATCTCGGCTGCGCCGTAGCCCCGGCCGAAGGCCGCGCCGCCGAGATAGAACTGCTGCGAGGTGAACAGCGGCCGCGATGCCGTCTGGCTCGCCGCCGAGAGCTTGAGCGACCAGGCATCGTTGAGCGACTGGTAGCGCGTGAACCAGAGATTCAGCACCGAGAAGTTCGATGACGCACCGTCGCGCGACAACAGATCGTCGTCGAAATGCGATGCGCCGAAGACATCGAGGCCCTGACGGTAGGTCAGCGTCGCGAAATTGGTACCGCCGAAGCGATCCTGGAGCCGATAGTCGGCGGTCAGGCTCGCGGTCCGGACATGGTCGTTGTACCAGGGACCGTAAAGGTCATGCTCGGACACGTTGCTGAAGGTCCCAGCCACGGTAAGTGTCAGTGCCGACGATTGCGACGTGAAGGGCACGGTGCTTGCCCGCACCTCGAAAGCTTCGGTCGTGGTGATGTCGCTGTCGAGGCGGCGGGCGTCGCCTGGCCGGACCGCACTGTAGAGGACGGACGCGCCGAGGCGCACGCCGTCGACGCCGACTGGTGCGTCATAGGACAGCCGCGCAAAGCCGAGCTCGCGGGGGTCGTTGGCAATGGTCGACAGGTTGACCGCTAGCGTATCGCCAGGCGTGAGGTAGGAGTTGAACGCGCCGGTCGCATAGGTCTGCCAGGGGCCGACCGAGAACGAGCCGAGATTGTCCAGGCCGAACGACGTAAACACGTGCCAGGTCTTCAAATAGACGGTGAGGCGGAAGCGGCCGGTCGCACCGCCGATCTCCTCCAACGCGGTATCGGTGATCCGGACACCCGGCCTGCCGTTGATGAGGAAAAGCTGGCGTTCGAGCGTTGCCAGGCGCGATGGCTGCTCGGCCAGAACCGGTCCGAGCATCGGCCTCACGCCGAACTGCTCGGCGCCATCGCCCTTCAAATCGGCCTGGACAATGGCGCCCTCGATCACCTGAATCCGGACCATGCCGTCGGCGATGTCCTGCGGCGGCACGACGGCCCGGCTCAGATGGAAGCCGTCGGCGCGGTAGAGGTCGCTGATCGCGCCGGCGACCGCGGCGAGATCCGCCTGCGAGACCTTGTTGCCGAGATAAGTCTGGTAGACCGCGGCGATGCGGTCGCGAGAGATGGCGTGGGCGCCGCTGACCTTGAGACCGCGCAGCACGAACTGAGGCTTGGTATCGCCACCGGTGTTGGCGTGGCCGACCGTCGGTAGCTTGACCGGAGGCCGGCTCAGTGTTTCCCGCTCGGTTTGGTTTTCAAAGTATTTCTCGGGCTGGCGCGGATCAAAACCCGGCTGGTTCGCCTGTTGTGCGAATGATTGCGGAACTCCCGTGAAAATTGGTGCCAACAGCACCAACGCGGTAAGGAGACGCCGCTTCCCGACACGCGCCGCGAACCCGTTTCCGTAGTTTGACGGAGATCTCCCCATAGGGTGGTAAGGGTTCGTTAGCCGCATGATTTTTCATAGTTTTTTATGGTCAATGATTGGTTAATGCGGCTGTTCGGCTCGCCGGTTCCGGCTAATTCTCTCTTGAGTGATTTCGGGTACGCGTCTGGTCTGGCTGTAACGCGGACTGAGGATCGTGATGCTCGGCAGAATTGGAATGCGGTGCGCCTTCGCGGCGGCGCTGATCCTGGGAATGGCTTCCGGTGCACTCGCGGCGGAGGATGGCGTCTGGTCGGTCAGCAAAGCCGCCGGCGAGGTCTGGGTCGCCACCAACGGCGCGCAGCAGGTGTCGTTGAATCAGCAGGAGGCGCTCAAGCCCGGCGATACCATTCGCACCGGACGTACCGGACGCGTGCTGCTTGTCCGCGGCGAGGAAACGATACTGATATCTCCCAACTCGGTGGTCGGCTTGCCGGCCGAGAAGAAGGAAGGTCTCTCGACCACGATCATCCAGCAGTCAGGTTCGATCCTGCTCGAGGTGGAGAAGCGTAACGTCAAGCATTTCGAGGTCGAGACGCCCTACCTCGCCGCCGTGGTCAAGGGAACGCAGTTCAGCGTCACCGTGAATGCGGGCAGCACCAGGGTCGGCGTGCTCCGCGGCCAGGTCGAAGTCTCAGACTTCAAGACGGGACAGATCGCTCAGGTCATGCCCGGACAAGCGGCCACGGCCTTTGAGCATGGCAAGCCCGGCCTCAGCCTGAGCGGCGCGGGGACGTTCAATCCGATCGAACATGGCAAGCCGCGCGCCTCGACGATCGAGCGAATTCCTGTGCCGAAATCGGGATTGTCGGCGCCGCGCAACGCGGCGAGCGGCCATGCGATCCATGCGCTGGGTCCGATCGACAAGGGGACCAAGGCGGCTGGCGGTCAGGCGCCCAAAGGCGGCGTCGTGCGCATCTCCAGCTCGCTCGGCGAGGTCAAGCTGAACGTCCACAAGGTCACGCATGGGCTCGCCCACGGTGCAATTGCGCCGGGGCACGTGCGCAACGCCAACGCCAGCACCGGTACCGAGACGGTCTGGAGCGACACGAAGGCGAGCACCACGACCACAGCCGCCAACAGCTCCACCGTAACGGCGGTCACCGTCAGCAGCAGTGTATCTGCGGCCAGTGCCACATCTTCGTCGTCAAGTGCGACGACGACCGTTGCGACCACTGCCGGGTCGACCGGCGATGTGTCCGGAGGAAGCTCTGGGAGCGGAAGCAACGGGACTGGCGCGACCAGCAATGGAAGCGGTGGCACCGGCAATAATGGCAACAACGGCAACGGGAACAGCGGGAACGGGAATAACGGCGACAACGGTAACGGCAGTCATGGCCACCACTACGGTTGGTATTGGGGCAGGGGTCATCACTAGGACCGTGTCGTCGGCATAGGGGAGCGCCTGGCGGCAGGTACCGCCGGTGCAGGGGAACAAAGTGAAACGCCATCGGCCGCATATTCTTGTCGTGATCGCGCTGGCGGTCGTGCTGTCCACGGGATGGCATGGCGCGCTGCGCAATGCGCTCACCGATCTGCGGTTTGCCTGGCAATCGCGTGCCGCAAGCGGCAATGTCGTCGTGGTGTCCATCGACGCGCCCTCGATCGACCAGATCGGGGTGTGGCCCTGGCCGCGCCGGCTCCACGCAGAGCTGTTGCACAAACTCGAAAGCGCCGGCGCGCAGGAGGTGGCTTTCGATGTCGATTTCAGCACGCCCTCGGAGCCGGCCTCCGACGAGGCGTTCGTCAAGGCGCTTCGGGAGGTCGGCGGCTCGACGATCCTGCCGTCCTTCAAGCAGCCGGCGCCGAATGGTGGCCCAGCTCACGTCAATCGCCCCCTGAAGCCGTTCAGCAACCAGTCGTGGCCGGCCGTCGTCAATGTCGCGGTCGAATCCGACGGGCTCGTTCGCCGTTATCCGGTCGGCGAGAGGCTCGGCGACGCCTTTATGCCGTCGATGGCCATCGTGCTGGCTGGGCAGGACGCCAATCGGCGATCCTCCTTCCTGATCGACTTCAGTATTCGGGCGGCCTCCATTCCGCGTGTCTCCTTTGTCGACGTGCTGCATGGCGATACCGCGACACTCGACAAGCTCAGAGACAAGAAGATCATCGTCGGTGCGACCGCGCTCGAGCTGGGCGACCGGTTCAGCGTTCCGAATGGCGGCATCGTCTCGGGGCCCGTCCTCCAGGCGCTGGCGGCGGAATCGATCCTCCAGCACCGGATGCTGCGCTGGACGTCCGATGCCGGCATGATCCTCGGCCTGGGTGTGATCTGCCTGCTCATGATGTATTCGTGGCGCCGCTTCGCATCGGGATATCGCGTTGCGGTCCTCATCGCGGCCGGAGCGGCGGTCGAGCTGACCGCGGCCCTCGTGCAGGCAAGATGGCCCTTCGTCGTCGACACATCGCTATTCCACATCGCGATCATCGCTTATCTGACGGCGATCGCGCTGGACGAGATCGATTTCCGCGGTCTCCTGGGACGCATCGCCGAGAGCCGCTTTCATC
Organism: Bradyrhizobium sp. B039; assembly: GCF_038965675.1. Classification (NCBI taxonomy): domain Bacteria; kingdom Pseudomonadati; phylum Pseudomonadota; class Alphaproteobacteria; order Hyphomicrobiales; family Nitrobacteraceae; genus Bradyrhizobium; species Bradyrhizobium sp. B039. The sequence goes on along the minus strand of NZ_CP152416.1, from coordinate 6,401,357 downwards.
GCATCGCCATGTCGCTCGGCGACGGTCTCGTTTGCACCGACGAGGATCACCGGATCACGGTCTGGAATCCCGGCGCGAGCGTGATCTTCGGCTACATGCCGGCCGAGATCATCGGCCGCCCGTTCGACACGCTGTGCGCCGTGCCGACGGACGGCGACGCAAGGCCATCCATGCGCGATGCCGCACGCCAGGCGCTCCTCGTGCCCGGCGGGGCGGTCGTCGTCGAGTTCGAGGGCCGGCGCAAGAACGGTGAAACCTTCCCCGTCGAAGCGAGCTTCTCGGGCTGGCAGGGAACGGACGGTTTCCAGTATGGAGCGATCCTGCGCGACATCTCGGTCCGCAAGCGCGAGGTCGAACGCGTCAGATATCTCGCCGAACACGACGCGCTGACGGGACTTGCCAACCGGAACATGCTGCATGCCGGCCTTACCGGTCTGATCGCCGCGGCGGAGCGGCGGTCTTCCGACGTCGCACTGCTCGTGCTGGGTCTCGACGGCTTCCAGCAGATCAACAACATGCTTGGACATTCGGCCGGCGACCTCGTGCTGCAGTCCGTCGCCGAGCGGCTCCGGACCGAAATCGCTGGTAAGGCGGTGGTCGCCCGGCTCAGCGGCGACGAATTCGCCATCGCACTTGATTGTGCGGAGGCTGGCGAGCCGATTTTGGCGTTCGCCGAGCGCATCGCGCGCGCGTTCGAAGCGCCGCTTGTAACGGGCACACGGCAGCACCGAGTCCGGATCAGCATCGGCGTTGCCGTCTATCCCGACGGTGGACACAACGCGGACGACCTCCTGAGCAACGGCCATCTCGCGCTGAGCCGCGCCAAGGCGACGCGACGCGGCAGCCACGTGATCTTCGAGAGTGCGATCAGGCAGGAATTGCAGAACCGTCTGACGCTTGAGAGCGAACTGGCGCTTGCCGCGGATCGCGGCGAATTCGAACTGTTCTACCAGCCGCAGGTTCGCCTGGTCGACGGCGGCCTGGTCGGGGCTGAAGCGCTCATCCGTTGGCGGCATCCCGTGCGCGGCTACGTCTCCCCCGGGGAGTTCATGCCGGTGGTCAATACCTCAGCGCTGTCCGAGCGGATCGCGAACTGGGTGATGGAAACGGCCTGCCGGCAGGCGCGTGCGTGGGAATTGTCCGGCAACAGCGTGCGCGTCGCGATCAACCTCTCGCCGTCGCAGCTGCACTCCGGCGATCTCGCGGATGCGGCTGCGGCCTTGCTCGACGCGACAGGGCTGACGCCGGCGCTGCTCGAGCTCGAAGTCACCGAAGATATCCTGCTCCATGACGAGGGCCGCGTGCTCGACATGTTCAAGCGGATCCAGGAGCTCGGCGTCCGCGTCCTGTTCGATGATTTCGGCACCGGCTACGCAAGCCTGAGCTATCTGAAGAAATTTCCGCTCGACGGGCTCAAGATCGACCGGTCGTTCGTGCTCGATCTGCTCGCCGATTCCGATGATGCCGCGATCGTCGGTTCGACCATCGGCCTCAGCAAGCAGCTCGGGCTCACCGTCGTGGCCGAGGGCATCGAGAACCGTGCCACGGCCGACTTCCTGATCAGCATGGGATGCGAGGAAGGGCAGGGCTATTTCTTCGGCCGTCCGATGCCCGCGGATGCCTTCGAACGGCAGTTCCTGACGCAGCCCCGATCCGTCACCGCGGCCTAGCTGACCCACGTCACGCAAGCTTCATTGCTAACGCCGGCGGGCGATGGCAACCCCGAACAGGAAGGCGACGAACAGGCTCGCGAGCGGCGCTTCACGTGTGATTGCGGCGACCGTCGCGAGCGGTTTACCCGGCTTTCGAGCTTCGTCGATGACATGCGTCAAGCGGTCGACAGCGGCGCGCAAGCCTCCCGCGACCTCGCCGATCGTGTGGGAGACGTCGGCCGCGGCGTCGATGGCGCGCTCGGCCATGCCGGGCTGGGACGGGGGCTGCGGAATTTCGGTGCTCAAATTCGTAAACTCCGCTCTGACGAGGTGAATGAGGCCGGCACCTTTGGCTATCCGCGACAGGCGCCGTAATGTACGGCGGGTGCCGGCCTTGCAGGGGAAATGCGGCGCGCGGGATTTTGTTCCGGGACGGCTTCTCGCTCGGCGTCTTTTCACCGGGAAATACCCGTGAAACGACGGGTACGAATCTCTGTTAGGCTGGCACGATCTTGTGGATGTCAGGAGACTGCCGTGACCGATCGGACCATGCCGGATCGAGCCCGGCGCATCGCCTTGCTCGGCGCGCCCATCGACATGGGGGCCTCGCAGCGCGGCACCCTGATGGGCCCGGCGGCGCTGCGCACCGCCGGCCTTGCGACGCTGCTCGAGAGCCTGGACTTCGAGGTCGTCGACTACGGCGATCTCACGGCGGCCGAGGTCAGGGACCTCGCAGACAGGCCGCCCGAAAAAGCCAATCATTACCGCGAAATCCAGCGCTGGACACGCGTGCTGAGCCGCAGAGGCTACGAGATCGCGAAAACCGGTGCGCTCCCGATCTTCCTTGGCGGCGATCACACGCTGTCGATGGGCTCGGTCAATGCCATGGCGCGCCATTGGCAGGAGCGCGGACGCGAGCTGTTCGTGCTCTGGCTCGATGCGCATGCCGACTACAATACGCCGGAAACGACGATCACGGCGAACATGCATGGCATGTCCGCCGCGTTTCTGTGTGGCGAGCCGGGCCTCGACGGCCTGCTCGGCGATGACCCGCGTGCGTCGATCGATCCTGACAGGCTCGATCTGTTCGGCGCGCGGTCGATCGACAAGCTCGAAAAGGAGCTGATGCGCGCACGCCGGATCAGGGTTGTCGACATGCGCCAGATCGACGAGTTCGGCGTCGCCGTGCTGATCCGCCGTGTGATCGAGCGGGTCAAGGCGAGCAATGGCGTGCTGCATGTCAGCTTCGATGTCGATTTCCTCGATCCATGCGTGGCGCCCGGGGTCGGAACCACGGTGCCGGGCGGAGCGACCTATCGCGAGGCACATCTGATCATGGAGCTGCTGCACGATTCCGGCGTGGTGGGGTCGGTCGACATCGTTGAGCTCAATCCATTCCTGGACGAACGTGGTCGAACCGCGCGGACCGCGGTCGAGCTGATCGGCAGCCTGTTCGGGCAGCAGATCACCGACCGGCCGACGCCAAGCAATGCGATCGCGCCGGGCGAGTGAATCGGGCGGCCGGCGATTGTGCGCTGCAAGGAAAGGAACTGCTGTTGTTGCCGGGCGATTTAGATCAACGCTGATCGAAATCGCCTGCTTTTGAAATAGCTGCGAATTGCAAATGCCGTCGTCAGAATGTTTGATGCGGTCTCAGCGCCAGCCGGGGGCCCGCAATGACCAGCACGACACATGCCGACGATGATCCCGTGACGACCACTCGTCGTCGCTTCCTGACTGCCGGCTCGGCCGCGGTCGGCGGCGCCGTTCTCGGCACAAGCACTGCTGCTGCGGAGTCCGACAATCTTCCGCCCAATGTTCCCGAATGGATGAAGGCACCGGGCGAGCCGACGGGAGGTCAGCTCTATGGTGCGCCATCGCCCTTCGAGAAGGGCGTCGTCAAGAACATCTCGAAGGCTCTCAAGCAATACATCTCGGCGTCCAGCCGGACGCCCTTGCAGGAGCTCGACGGCATCATTACGCCGAACGGGCTGTTCTATGAGCGGCATCATGGCGGCGTCCCGACCATCGATCCGGCGCAGCACCGGTTGATGCTCCACGGCCTTGTCGAACGGCCCCTGATCTTCACCATCGACGATCTGCGGCGCTTCCCGTCAGAGTCGCGCATCCACTTTCTCGAATGCTCCGGCAATCCCGGTTACACCAAGCCGTATGGCAAGACGGCATCGGATCTCGTCGGCCTGGTGAGCTGCGCGGAATGGACCGGCGTCAGCCTTAAGCTGGTGCTTCAGGAGGCGGGGCTGAAGCCGGAGGCCAAATGGGTGGTTGCCGAGGGGGCCGACTCGGCCGCGCTGACGCGCAGCATTCCGATCGAGAAATGCCTCGAGGACGCCATGCTGGTCTACAGCCAGAACGGCGAGCGGCTGCGACCGCAGCAAGGGTATCCGCTGCGATTGTTCCTGCCGGGCTTCGAAGGCAACATGAGCGTGAAATGGCTGCGCCGCCTGCATGTGACTGCCGAGCCCGTGTATTCGCGTGAGGAGACTTCGAAATACACCGATCTCCTGCCCGACGGCACGGCGCGGGAGTTCTCCTTCTACATGGAAGCGAAGTCGATCATCACCCGTCCCTCCGGCGGTCAGCGTCTGAGCGCGCCCGGCTTCCACGAGGTCACCGGCATCGCCTGGAGCGGGCACGGCAAGATCGCCCGCGTCGAGGTGTCCGTCGACGACGGGAGGAGCTGGCAGGACGCGCGATTGCAAGAGCCGGTGCTGACGCGTGCGCTGACACGCTTCCGTTTGCCGTGGCAATGGGACGGCAAGCCCGCGGTGATCCAGAGCCGCGCCATTGACGAGACCGGCTATGTGCAGCCGACGCTGGCCGAACTGCTCGCAGTGCGCGGCGAGAATTATTTCTACCACAACAATGCGGTCTGGCCCTGGCGCATCGCGGCGGACGGCGAGGTGACCAATGCGCTGGCGTGAGATTTGCGGCATCGCATTAGCAATCATGCTGTGCACCTTTGGGAGCGTTGCGCAGGCGCAAAGCCCTTATGGCATCGGTCGGCCGGCGACGTCCGCCGAGATCGCGGGTTGGAATATCGATATCGGGCGCGACGGCAGCAATCTGCCGAACGGGAGTGGTTCAGTCAGCCGTGGCCGTGAAGTGTTCGCTCAACAATGCGCCTCGTGTCACGGCGAAAAAGGCGAGGGCGGCTTGGGTGATCGGCTCGCCGGCGGGCAAGGTACGATCGGAACAGCCAGGCCCATTCGCACCGTCGGCAGCTATTGGCCTTATGCGCCGACGCTGTTTGATTATATCCGTCGCGCCATGCCGCAGAACGCGCCGCAATCGCTAAGCGATGAGGATGTCTATGCGGTATCGGCCTATGTCCTGAACCTGAACGGGCTAGTGGGAGCGGACGCGACGCTCGACGCGAAATTGCTTGCGGCCGTGAAGATGCCGAACCGCGACAGGTTTGTCGGCGATGCGCGGCCCGACGTCAAAAAGTGAACGCGCGCGGGGGACGAGGTTCCCTGCGTTGGCTTGGAACTTGCTTCGGCGAAGGCGGAACTCGCGGGACGTCATTGAATTAACCTGCGAGAGGAAAAAAGCACGGATCCTTCGATGGCAGCTGATCGCTTCGCTAACTCTATGTCCAAGGCGGTTCGCCATCCCGGCGTGATCGCGTTGATCGTGGCCGCATTGACGATTGCTGCGATGCTGGTCGTGGATCATGGGCCGTGGAGCCGGGCCAAGACGCAGCCGGCCCATGTCGCGATGTATGCAACCACGGGCGAGGCCGCACACGCCGCCGGCGCCAAGGTGCTTCCCACCGAACCGAAATCGCCGGTCGAGCCTGAGCGGCCGGGGCCGAAGACGTCCCCGACCGTCAATCCCGTGACGCCGTAGTCCCCGTTAGCTCTTGCGACCATAGTTGAGAAGACCGCCGTTCGTCTTCGGCGGATGCGCGCGCAGCGCTTCTTCGTTCGGCTCGGTGCCCCAGCCGGGCCGGTCCGGAATGATCAGATGGCCGTCCTCGATTTCCGGCTCATGCGTGAACAGCTCGCGGTCCCAGGACAGGCGATCGATGTCGATCTCCATGATCCGCAGGTTCGGAACGGCCGCGCAGAAATGCGCGTTCATCATCGAGCAGAGATGGCCATAGAAATTATGCGGCGCGACGTTGACCTCGAACGCTTCCGCGGCTGATGCGATCTTCATCGATTGCCAGACGCCGTTCCAGGGCGTGTCGATGATCGCGACGTCCATCGCTTGCTCATGGAAATAGGGCAGGAATTCGCGCAGGCCCAGCAGCGTCTCGCAGGACGAGATCGGATGCGGGCTCTGCCTGCGGATGTAGCCGAGCGCTTCCGGATTGAAACTGTCGATCTCGATCCAGAACATGTCGAGGTCCGCGATGGTGCGCAGGATCTTCAGGTAACCCTCGGTCTTGGCGTTGAAATTGCAATCGAGCAGGATGTCGACGTCGGGGCCCGCGCCGTCGCGGATCGCTTCCAGATGCATGCGCAGGTCGCGCAGGATCTTGCGGTCGACGTTGATCTCGGGTGTGAAAGGTGAGCCGAAGCCGGGCCGCCAGCCGGTTGGCTTGCCGTCGTCGTAGGAGAAGATGTTGGTCTTGAGCGCAGTGAACTTCTTCTCGCGCACCTCGCGGCCCATCGCCTTGACGCCGTCGAGGCTTTCGATCGGCGGCTTGTACCAGGACGGATGATTGATCCGCCACGTCGCGCAATGCGACCAGTAGACCCGGACACAGTCGCGGATCTTGCCGCCGAGCAGCTCATAGCAGGGTACACCGAGGCACTTCGCCTTGGCATCGAGCAGGGCGTTCTCGATCGCCCCGAGCGCTTGCGCCACCACGCCGCCAGCGGCGGGGCGCGTGGCGGCGAACAGCTCGGCGTAGATGCGCTCATGCTGGAAGATATTCTGCCCGATGATGCGGGTGGATAGGCGCTGGATCGCCGCGCCGACGCCCGGTGAGCCAAAGCCTTCATCGAACTCGCTCCAGCCGACGATGCCGTCGTCGGTCGTCAGCTTGACGAAGTGGTAGTTTCTCCAGCCGGCATCGCAGGCAAGGATTTCAAGGCTTGTTGCTTTTGACGATTTGGTCATGTCGCTCCCTGTCGCCCAGCGGGACTTTGTTTTTCTTGTGGCCAGGTCGCAAGGCCCGGTCCTGACGGCAACTGTTAGGCCAACCATGGACCGGCGTGAAGCCCGCAGCGCTGCGGCCGAGGCTGCCTCTCGCCCCTCTTTGGCGGGGAAATGCCGTTGGACCCGGCGGGACGGCCATGATCTTTCCGGGGATCGTCGCGAAAATGCGCCGGGCGCTGACGTTTTTGGCCACAATCGGGACCGACCCTCCACCCATGAAATTTCTGGGCATGATCTCGCTTCTGGCGCTGCTCACAATCAGCGGGGCCGCTATTTCCGATCAGTTTCTGACGGCCGATCAGCACGTTGCGCAAGGGGTGAAGTAGCGCGGCGAGCGAAGGCGCTTTTGTCTTTGCAGTTGTCTTGGGGGGACAGCGATGCTTTCGATAGACCAGTTCTTGCGGCTCATCAGCGTGCCGGCCCTGTTTGCGGCCTTCATCATCGCATCGCAGGTTTCGGCGGCACTGTCGCAAGGTTAGTCAGCGAACCACTGACGAGCCGAGCAGAGCGAGGACTGCCAGCGCCATCAGCGCGGTGCCGAGCCAGCCCAGCGCGACCAGCCACGACCGGGCCCTGAAACGGCCCATGATCGCGCGGCTCGAGACGATCAGCATCATCATCGCCATGATCGGAACGGCGACGATTCCGTTGAGCACGGCGCTCCAGACCAGCATGTGGATCGAGTCGATCCCGGTGAAGCCGAGGCCGAAGCCGATCGCGGTCGCGGCCGCGATGATGGTGTAGAAGCCGGCGGCCTCGTCGGGCTTTGCCTCGAGCGTGGCACGCCAGCCGAAGATTTCCGCAACACCGTAAGCCGCCGACCCCGCCAGCACCGGGATCGCCAGCAGGCCCGTGCCGATGATGCCGAGCGCGAACAGGGCGAAGGTGAAGTCGCCGGCGAGCGGCCGCAGCGCCTCGGCCGCTTCCGTCGCCGAATTGATGTGGGTGACGCCGTTGGCGTTCAGCACGGCGGCCGTGGTCAGGATGATGAAGAAGGCGATGCCGTTCGACAGCAGCATGCCGAACGTGGTGTCGGCCTTGATGCGCGCGATTTCAGGGGCGCCGCCGCGCCGCGTCTCCTCGCGCAGCGGCTGGTCGCGCTTGCCCTGGTTCATCTCCTCGACCTCTTGCGAGGCCTGCCAGAAGAACAGATAGGGGCTGATGGTGGTGCCGAGCACGGCGACCACCATCATGAAATAGTCGGCGCTGACATTCGCCTTCGGCCACACCGCGGCGAGCAGCGCGGTGCTCCACGGGATCTCCACGGTGAAGGCGGTCGCGACATAGGCGAACAGCGCCAGGGTGAGGAATTTCAGCACCGGCGAATAGCGGCGATAGGGCAGGAACACCTGGAGCAGGGTCGAGCCCGCCGCGAAGATCAGCGCGTGCTCGTGGTTGAGACCGCCGATGACGAGCGAGAGCGCCTCGGCCATCGCGGCGATGTCGGCGGCGATGTTGAACGTGTTGGCGGCGACGAGCATGGCGACGAGCGCCAGCACCGCCCAGCGCGGCGCGATCCGCATCACGTTGGCGGCAAGCCCTTTTCCGGTGACCCGGCCGATCTGCGCGCTGACGAGTTGAATGGCGATCATGAACGGCGTGGTCAGAAACACCGTCCAGAGCAGCCCGTAGCCGAATTGCGCGCCGGCCTGCGAATAGGTGGCGATGCCGGATGGATCGTCGTCCGCCGCCCCGGTGACGAGGCCGGGACCCAGTCGTTGCAGCAGCGTCGGCCCGGACTTCGTCGGTGCGTCGGTGCGGTCGTGCTTGGCGGGGCGGTGTTTCAGGGCGGACCTTCCGGAATTGCGAATCCTGATCTTAAGCGCGTTCATGGCCGCAAAGTTCCTGCACAATGAGCGTCGTGCGTCTGCTGAAGCCGATGCTGCCAGCCCTTGCGCGCTCCGGCGCGCGGCGGCGCTCGCTGTTGCTGAGCTTCATGCCGGTGGGCGATCGGGCGAGCATTGAGGCCTGTCGCGCCGTCCGCAACGTGCGCATGGACACCAGCGAGGTGTTTATCTCCTCCTGAGCGATAATTCCGGATGCGGAGGAACGTCGCTTCATCGCGCATGTTGTCTCCGCGGCGACGGAATCTTCGCAAGGAGCGGGACAGTCACCATCGCGGCGACGGCGGCGTCAAGCCCGCCTTGTCGCGGTTCGGCCTCACCCCTCACCAGCAGAGACAGTCATGAACAGGCTCAAGCCGGCCAATATTCGCAATGCGCTCGACTTGAGCGACAAGGTGCAGGTGAAGACCCTGCGCAAGCGCCTCAAGCTGTCGCCCGATCAATTCGCCGACGCCCTTCGCAAATCGGGCAATTCGATCTCGGCCCTCGTCAAGGAAGCGGCCGCTGCGAGGCCCGGCAAGCCGGAGGCGTAAGGCGCCGGCCTGACCGCGCTGGCGAAGCCGGCAGCCGGATTAGGAACAGCGAGCCGACGACGACGTTTCCCGTTTTCAGGAAGCGAGGAATTGGCCGATGGACAATCTGACGAAGCGCGAGCAGCCGGACCGCAGCAAGATCAACATGGACGAGGCCTTCGAGGTCAAATACTGGACCCACGCGCTCGGCGTGTCGAAGGAGGAGCTGCAAAAGGCCGTCGACAAGGTCGGCAATTCGGCCGCGGCCGTCCGCAAGGAGCTCGCAGGGTAGGGCATGTCGCCGACAGCATCGTGCGCGAGCGCCATGAGAACAACGAGACGTGAACTTCGCGTCCGGCTACTTGACGCTGACGAACATGCCCCAGACCGCGGCCAGCGCCGCGCCGGTGAAGACGACCACCGGATTGTCGCAGAACGTGCCGCCGTAGCGGCACACGTCCGCGCCGAACTGGCCGAGCTCGTGATGGCTCGCGGAGTAGAACAGTCCCGACAACCCCAGCAATGCGGCGGCGACGTAGTACATCGGCGATCTCTCCGAAAACCTTTCCGGTTGCGCCCTCCTGGGAGGGCATGTCCCAGCCTGACGCGAACAGATTTCATTCCGCCAAATCCGATTTGCTGCATTTGAATAAAGTTTGCTCCGTCGGGCAAATCACTGGCATGATGGCAGCATCGGGCATTTCCCAGCGAGCCCCGCATGGCCGCTTCTCGCCCTTGCGGACTTCAGCCGTTGCGACTGCGACACCAGCGTTTGACCCCGAGCAGAATAGGTAAGCCCGCCTCGGAAATTTGAATCCATCCCGGGAACAAGTTGCAATTCTGTGCGTTAGGTGGCGTCGTTGGGGGAAACCATCGTGCCGACCGCCGAGTACTATTTGAAGCAAGCCGAAATCGCGTCCCGGATGGCTCTGGCAGAATCCGACCCGGAAAAAGCGAGGGCCATGCATATCCTCGCCCTGGAGTATTACGACAAGGCCTACCTTGCGCAGGTCCAGGAAGCGTCGCCACCGCAGCCAACCAGCTCGGCCAACATCATCCAGAGGCAGTGAGAGCGCGATCGTTGACGGTTTCGGATCTCGCCTCTTGGGGCCCTTCGCACACATGGTGGCCGACGGGCGGATGTTTCGCTTTGTCATTCCGCCAAATCCGATTTGCTGCATTTAAATAGAGTTTGCTCCGTCGGGCAAAACACTGGCATGATGTCAGGATTGCCACAGCGCGTAGGATGGGTAGAGCATTTGCGAAACCCATCGCTCGGTCCCACCCGATGAAGACGATAGCGGCGTGCTCGGTCACATGCAGCGGATGATGGGTTTCGCTGCGCTCTACCCGTCCTTCGGCTTACCGGAGAAAGCGCGATGATCCGTCGTGCCCACGCGTCAGATATCTCTCGGGTGGCCGCTCTCTATCACGCGGTTTGGCACGAGACCCAGGCTCCCTTCATGCCCCACGCAGAAATTATCCGTCGGTCCATGGAATTTTTCCTGGAAAGGATGACGGCACTTTTGCCTTCGACTTTGGTAACGGAGTTGAACGAAGAGGTCGTGGCGTTTTCGGCGTGGAGAGGCCGGCTTCTGGGCCAACTTTTTGTGGCGATGCCGCATCGAGGGACGCGCGTCGCGTCAAGTCTGCTGACAGCCGCTGAAATTGAGATGGCCAAGGGAGGTATTGCCGAGGCAGAACTGCACTGTGTCGTCGGCAATGAACGCGCGCGCCGCTTCTACGAGCGCATGGGCTGGCATCACAAAGCGGACATCATGGAGCAGGTTGCCGGTGAGCACGGGCAAACCGATGTTCCGTTCTGGTGCATGACCAAGGTTCTCACCCTCTAGCACACGTCCATCGACCACTCTCGAGAGCCCGCGTGGCCGCTTCTCACACTTGCGGACTTAGCCGCTGCGACTGCGACGCCGGCTTTTGACCCACAGCTATTACGGATATTGGTGGCTGCGGAAATCGACGTCACTCAATGCTCACCTCCTGAGTTGCAAGCGGAACGACGCAAAGCATGAAGAGCGGCACAGAGTCGCTGCGGCCATGTGCACCGTGCTTCGTCCGGACAGCAGGAGAAATTGCATTTTGCATAGCGCATTCGGTCAGGATAGCTGACGGTGCGCGCTGCGTTTTCCGGGCGTGACGCTGACGTCCGCCGCGTTCCATGCTATTATGTCAATATGCCAGGTCGTTCGGTCGAGCCTTGTATTGAGGTCAAAACCGATGATTGGAGCCACCATCCCCACCTACTTCGTCAGTCCAAGGCGAAGCATCAGGAAAGCATGATCACGTTGACGCTCGGCGCCGGCGTGCAACTCGATTCGACAGGAGAAAGCATACGCAGGTCGATTTCAACTCGCGGCAGTTCACGGCGGAGACCTGAGCCGCCGCTTGATCTAAGGAGGCACTCATGAACGTCATCAACGTGCGCAGAGTCCCCACATTCACCGCAGCGATGAGACTCACCAAAGCAACGGCCTTTGCTGCAGCGCTCGTGTCCTTTGCCCCCGCGGCTGTCGCGGGAGAGCCGATTGAAAAGAAGGGGACTACTCCTTATGTGACGCACTTTATTTTTCGACCCTTGATGAGCATTGACACCGCCGAACTCGGCAAGGCCACGACGCTGGAGGCGGTCGGGACCACTCAAAACATGAAGGGAGAGAAGATGCTGGACAAGATGTCGGCACGCTGCGTGGCGCTGAACGTCGCGTCCGGAGACAAGAAATACATTGACGGAGCTTGCGTGCTCGCCGACAGCGACGGCGACAAGATTTTCTCGACCTTCGATACGCGAGACCTCGACAAGGCCCAGCCGAAGATGGATTGTGGAACGCATATCATCACCGGCGGCACCGGAAAGTATAAGGGCATCACCGGAAGCGAACCATTTGCGTGCATAACCATGCCTGCGTTGGCTGGCTCTGGCGATTATTTTGCGATGGACATCCCGCACAACACGTCCTGGGAAATCAAGTGATCCTGAACCCGATGCCGCCGTAAAGATGGTTGTTGAGGCGGCCATCAATCGCTGAACGAGAGCCTAGCCCACCACAGCTGGGCTCTTCTTCTGTTCATGATTTAGGTCAGATGGTCCGCCCGTGGTCCTTGGCGGACGTGGTGGCAGACGGGCGGGTATGCGCTTTGTCTCCAGGCGGCCATCTGCAACGTGACAGCCCCGATGAAACACGCCTGAAACAATCCTGAAACCCGATTGTCCTGAACTCCTTTTTCGCCGGCACCGACCAACCAAGCGAAAAGGAGACAATCATGATCCAGATCGGTTCGAAGGAAGAAGTCGCGTTCCTGCTGGCGCTGTTCGGCACCCACACCCAGCCGGTCAAGCGGCCGAAGCCGAAATCGCGGCAAGGATGAAGGCGCTGATCCCATGCCCGGCTTGGCCGAATGCCAGAGCCTCTTGCGGCTCCTGATCGCAAGGGGGGATCCGAAGGCCATCCCCATCGCCAAGGGCGCCATCGATCAGTATCTCAACACGGCGCCGGTCAGCGCCCGCGGGCGCGGCCTGCGCGTGCTCCAGCGCGATGCGCTCGACCAGCACAACCTCGCGGTCGGCGTGCAGCGCTCGTTCGCCGAAACGGTGGATGCGTATATCGAGCGGAAGCTGGCGGAGGAGTGAGCTGTCGCTCTCAGATCCCAAGGGCCGCGGCAGAGCCAGGCCACAAGTTTGTTTGTTGCAGCCTTGTGTATCGATAGAACATGTAATCTAAATCAGATACATCTCGCATCCGCACAACTAGCTCTAGATTCGTTCGAGGGCAGCGGGAGACGTGCGAATGAGCGACTATCCGGCGCGGCTATGGGAGTTCGGTGCGGCAGTCATTACCTATTGGTTATGGTGGGTAGCCACCGTGCCTTTCCTCTTAGATCAGCTTCTCAGCAAGAACTTTTGGTCTCCTGCAACAATCGGATGGATCGATCGACGATGGCCTCCAGAGAAGCGCCACAAGCTTTTCAAAAGACTTGCAGTCGTTGGCCTTGTTTTGGGTTCTTTTCAGGCCTTCGATCATGTGAATAGCCAACTTAAAACCGCCAACAGTGAACTAACGGCGATCAAAGCCGCCAAAGGCAGCTCGTCGAGTGTGCCTAATGCCATTCGGCCGGAGGGGGCTGATCACAGCATTCTTGTTGCTGGCCGCTATTATTCTCCCGACAACAAGAACGAAGTTTCGGGGCGTCTTGATAAGATATCCGAGGCAATAAAGAGGGCTGACCAAGAAATGCTGGTACCAGCCAACAAAATACTAAATCAGAGATTTCTTGTGCGCCCTGTTGGAGAGGCGGGAACGCATCTTGAAACTCTGGTTGGGATTAACGACGCCGCAAAAAGAATGGATACCTACCTCTACGACAGGTTGCTTGCGGTCGAACAAGATTACCGCGTGGAGATGAATAACATTCTGCTTCCAAGAGAGCCTTTCGACAAGTTTATGCGTGCCGCTGATGAGTATCGCAATGCCATTTCCGTTTGGATGAAACTTAGCAATGGTATTTCAGATGATGAGGCTTCTCGAGAATTCCGACGATTAGTCACAGCATCCGGTGGGGCCTTCAATGCCGCTAGGGACGAATTCGCGACATGGCTGTCGCAAAGACAAAATTTGATCGAGCAGGCTAGAAGGGAGTTGCGCCATTGACCAATCAGAAGCGCCCACGCCAAAGCCTGCACGCCATGGCGGATTGGCGCCGGCCGCTGCTACGTCCGATGTAGCTTATGATTTGGAACGGGGCAGGGGCTTATACGGACGAGACGATATCTTCCTTGTCTGCTCCCCGGGCGACGATCTTCAACTCCTCGTCCCGCAATGGCCGCTGAAGTGCCTTCGCCTCCTCCCAAGGTGCACGTAACCACACATCCAGCTCCTCGGCCGTGGTCAAGATCACCGGCATCGCCTTAGGATGAATCGGTTCAACAACTGCATTCGGTGTCGTGGTGAGGAAGCCATAGACCTGATGCGGTCCGGGAATCGGCTTTGACTTCGTACCGCGGTCACCGTTGAAGGTCGTCCAGATGCCGGCGAACGCGAACAGCGGACGTGCCTCGGCAAGTGCAAACCAGACGACATCTCTCTTCTTTGTCTCCGGGTTGGGCTCCGGAGCGTATTCGGCAAAGCTGTTGACCGGCACGAGGCAGCGGTGCTCCGGCTTGAGCCACGCGCGCCAGTGCGGCGACGAGGTGTTGCGAATGTTGGTCACGGGTGGACCGCCGGTGCGTGGCGGTGGCGGCATGCCCCAGCGCATCATCACCAGTTCGCGTTCGCCATTGCCTGCATCACGGATGACTGGCGCTGGAAAATCCGGAAACACTCCCGGCATCGGCGGCAGGTTGCCTTCATAGCGGCGGACGACCCGGAAGAGGCCGGCGATCGCCGCCTGGTTGGTGGTGATCGAATAGAGATTGCACATAACTGCCTGCTTGGAAGGTCCGAGACTTGTGGGTTCTAGCGCTCTTCGTCTGGGTGAACCCACTTGTATGGCGTGATGCTCCGTGTTTCGGTCAGCTTGATCATGTGGACGGGTGGCGCGGAACGTCCCTTCCGGCATGATCGGCACCTGAGGGATGCCTCCAGCTTCCAGATCGGCGTATCTCGCGGTCGGCGGATCGCATCGAGCGGCAGGCTCGCGCGCGTCTTGCACCTGTTGCACTCGACCTCCAGCCAGCCCATGCCGCCGTTCAGGCATTGCCCGATTGTCGGAGACGGCTGCGACGGGCCGCCGTAACCTTCCATCCGGACGGACCAGGCCTGGCCTTCGGCTCGATCGGCTTCGCGGACTGCCTTCTTGGCTTCTTCTCGCGCATGCTTGGCGTGAATTTCCGCGCCCATGATCTGGCCGCTCCAGATGACTTCTCGTGATTTCGTGCTCATTCTGCCATCAAAGCGGCGTGCGAACAGGTTGGCAAATTATCGATTCCTAGGGGGCGGCGAAGGGCGGGAGCTACTGCCTGTCGTGGGTGTGGATAAGATCGGCCGGCGCTAAGGAGCGCATGCACAAATGCGCGAATGTCGGCTTCTGATGACTAAGCAGAACTTCGTTTGAAATTTGAGCTTGGCCGGTTTTGACCCATAGCAGGCTTCGGGGCCAACCGACCGCCAGCGCGCCGATTGCACTCCTTATTTCTCACGCTAAAATAGTGCGTCAGCTGCGAGGAAATGCATGATGGAACGCTTCATTCGCAATGAAAACATCCGCCACTATCGCAAGCTCCTTGAAGAAGAGCGGGACGAGGAGAAGCGGAACATCATTCGAAAACTCCTTGCCGAAGAAGAAGCCAAGGACGTACCGGCAAGCAGCGAAAGACCGAACGACAAGTCAAAGCACCCGTGACAGGGTAAAACTACAGGAACAAATCTGCGGTCTGCACGTACAATTGTTCGCGCCTTCGGGACATAGCAGCCCGGTTACTTGATCAACAGACGCTTGAGCGCATTGCCCGGTTGGTGGTCGGGTTCGAGTCCCAGAAGACCAGGCTTCGTGTAGAGTAGCACCGCCGCAATGGCCACCTCCTTCACGTATTCTGGCACACAGCGTGAGTTCGCGCAGGGACAACGGCATGTTCGAAGTCAGAGTTAAAGCCGACCGACCCGACGGTAAACTTGTAGTTGTTTGCAAAAGTACGCCGAAACTCGGGTAATCGTGTTATACTTTGCGTATCATCGCCCCATCCTAGGCAGTTATCGGTGACTGAGAGCGTAGCGCTCCCGCCCTTCGGGAGTTCAGCCATGCCAGATTACCGCGTCTATTTTATTGAAGCCGATGGCCGCATCTATCAACCGCCTCAAATAATAAAGTGCGCGGACGATCAAGACGCCACCGAAAAGGCGCGCCAATTCATTGATGGAAAAGATGTTCAGGTTTGGCAGATGTCCCGCTTGGTGGCGAAGTTTCCACGTAAGTGAGGCCGCCTCGGCAGTGTCTCAAAGTCAATTTCGCCCAAGTAGAGGACCAAAGGCCGGTCATTTAAGCTGGCGTTCCCCTTCATTTATCCACTCAATGGCAGTCGCTTGTTGGCCCATCGCTTCTGTTGACGCGGTGCAGCTAGATGTCGGCTCGTTGAGGCAAACGGAAGTTTTGCAGCCGAGCGTCATATCGACGCTTTTGACCCAACTCAGACATCACTGGGCGGCCAACGCAGGCGGCCGAGCCTCCGTCGCCCGTCATTCCTTCCGGGCAAATGTTCACTTTTGAACTTTTGTTCCTCCAATGCGTTGCGCCTGCTGCGGCTCGGGTTGACGCTGCGTGGAGGGGGAGATGGAAGGCGTGCCCATTATTCTCGTGGTTGAGGACGAGGAACCATTGCAGGAAATCGTTCACGACGCCTTGAAGGAGGGCGGCTTCGACCTGACGACGGTCGCTTCCGGACAAGAAGCCGTGGCTATGGTGGAAAGCGGCGTGGTCAAGTATTCGGCGCTCGTAACCGACGTCAACCTCAAAGGGCCGATGAAGGGTTGGGAGATTGCGCGCCTTATCAGGCAGATCGATCCTGCATTTCCCGTGGTCTACATGACGGGCGCCGCAGCCGAAGATTGGGCGTCAGAGGGAGTGCCCAACAGCGTTCTGCTGGAGAAACCGTTTGCTCCAGCGCAATTGGTTACTGCGGTATCCCAGCTTCTCAACGCAGGCTCGCCCACCTAGCGGGTGCACTTCGGCTATTGGCCCTTGGCGGACAAAGCGGGTAACTGACCTTTCATCCGCTTTGTGAATGCAAACCGGACATCCTGAAGCGGGTGCCGGTAGCGAAAGTTTGACTCGTCGGGCAAAACACTGGCAGAATGGCATCGTCGAAAGAGTTTGGTTCAGCCCGCGCGGAGCAATCCGTCGCGGGATTTTTGTTTTCGGAGACGCGATTGCTTTTTTAGAATGAGGTTTGCAATGGGAAGGTTGAAGAGAAGGACTGAATTGTATCTCCCTGTCGCCCAGCATGTCGTCAGTGAAGGTTTCAGAGCGCCAACGCTGGCAGACATTGAGGCGTTGGCAAGAACCAAGACGGAAGCCGCCCTCAACGTGCTTGCCGCAATCATGCTGAGAGAGACAGCAAACGCGTTTGCGCGCGTGGCCGCCGCAAATGCCATTCTCGACCGAGGTTGGGGTAAGCCGGTGCAGCCTTTGGCCACTGACAAAGCCCCACTCGAATTGTTGCATCGGATCGAACGCGTCATCGTGCATCCGGACCATTCATCGGCAATCGCCGACGAGATTGGCGAAGCGGAGCTTCTGGAGACGTCGCAAAGCATCTTGCCTTCGGACAAGAAGTTGCAATGACCGGATTCCACGGCGATTGTCTTCGCGAAATCGAGTTTGACGCGTCGGGCAAGGCACTGGCAGAATGGCATCATCGAGATGAATTTGGATCAAGCCCGCGGGGATGCCGCGGGCTTTGTTCGTTTCGAGGGGGCGGATGAGTTTTGTTGCTATGTCGCGACAGGCGGCCCAAACCATAGTGTCAGCGCGTCCGCAAGGCCGCGCTGGCGCGCGTCGCCCGTCCACGCCACGTGTCCGTCGGGCCGCACCAATACGGCTTTTGGCGCTGCGACCGGCCCGATCGCTGGAAGCTCCCAGGGGCCCTGGTAGCTGGTGTCGACGACTGCGACGCGATCCGCCCAGGGTGCGATATCGATGCAGCCCGGCTTGGCAAAATTGAGCAGCAGGGGACGCGCGCCCTGCAGCAGGGTGAACAGTCTTTGCGAACCGCCTGGTGTGACGAGGTCGAGGTCGGGCATGCGGCGTCCGAGCAGCGGATGGTCTTCGCCGAGATCGTAGCGGATGTCGAGGCCGCTCATCATCGCGCCGACGCGCTTGCGCGGCTCGTCCATGCCGAGCAGGTCGGACACCACCTCGCGCGCGGCCTTGAGGCCGTCGTCGCCGCGGCGGAGCAGGGCGATCTGCGTCATGGTGTTGCGCAGCACGCGCGCGGCGACGGGATGGCGTTCGGCATGGTAGCTGTCGAGCAGGCTGGCGGGCGACGTGCCCTTGACGACCTGCGCCAGCTTCCAGCCGAGATTGACGGCATCCTGCACGCCGGTGTTGAGGCCTTGACCGCCGACGGAGTGATGGATATGCGCGGCATCGCCGGCGAGCAGCACGCGTCGCTCGCGATAGGACGCAGCCTGCCGCGCCGCATCGGTGAAGCGGGAGATCCAGGCAGGATTCTTGAGACCGAAGTCGGTGCCGTACACGGCGACGAGGGCTTCGCTGAGATCGCGCAAGCCGGGCTCGCCGCTGCGCGCGAGCGTTGCTTCCGTCACCACGACCAGCACGCGCCCGCTCTCCGTCTTGCTGAGGCCGTGAAAGCCGAGCGCGTCGTGACGCAGGCCCCAGGCCGGCTCCTCGCTCATCTCGACCTCGGCCATGAGGTTGCTGAGCGTCGGTTCGAAGCCGGCGAAGTCGATGCCGGCGCTCTTGCGCACCAGGCTGCGGCCGCCGTCGCAGCCGACCAGATAGTTCGCCCGCAACGTCTCGCCGCCGGACAGCGCGAGGTCGACGCCGGTCTCGTCCTGAACGAAGCCCGTCACCTCGAAGTTCCGGTAGATCGGGACCGCGAGCTCCTCGACCCAGTCGGCCAGGATGCGCTCGATGTGGCTCTGCCGCAGCGCCAGTCCGTAAGCGTGGCGGGTGGGGAGGTCGCTGATGTCGAGCCGGGTCCAGGCGAAGCCGGCGAGCTGCGTGACTTGCCCCTCGCGCAGGAAGCGATCCGCGACGCCGCGCTGATCGAGGATCTCGATGCTGCGCGCGTGCAACCCGCCGGCGCGCGTGCCGACGAGGTCCTGATCCGCGCGCCGCTCGACGATGGCGACGTCGACATCCGCGAGCGCGAGCTCGGCGGCCAGCATCAGGCCGGTCGGGCCGCCGCCGGCGATCACCACGGCATGATCGGTCGGCGCCGGCTTCCCGGTGCGGGTTCGCTCGGTCCGGCCGCGTGAGCGGGATGTCGGAAGCAGTACGGGCATGTCGTGATCCCTCGACTTGTTGCTGGGGCGGGGGTTGTACGCGAAGGTCGGGGACTTGAAGCAAGCCCCTGGCGCACCACATATCTAAGTGGGAGGAAGGTCATTCTCCTGTTGCGGCCCACGGTGTTTGACACGTCGGGCAAGACACTGGCAGAATGCCATCATCGAAACGAGTTTGGTTCGGCCCGCGCGGGACAATCCGCGGCGGGCTTTTTCATGTCCACCTGGTGTGACGACAATTTCGTTCAACACAGGATTTGACTCGTCGGGCAAGACACCGGCAGAATGACATCATCGAGACGAGTTTGATTGACCCGCGCGGAGAGCATCCGCCGCGGGTTTTTTCGTTCTCGATCGGAATCGGACGGCGGCAACGCATTGCGGCCACGCACTCGACAAACCTGGAGCGCCGATCGGCGCGCCGTCGTCCGAACCATTGCTGGCCGTGCACGCGCGAACGTGCCGGCCCGCGGCGCTGGGCCTGTTACCCGCGCCGCTGCGGTCTCCGGGATTTACGGAGATAGGGTTCGCGCCCGAAACGATCGCGCCTCGTTGCGCGATCTGCCGCGCATTTCTCTTGTTATGGAGAGACGATGACCGCCTACCTGATATCGCTCGCGCTCGCGGGCCTGGTTGCAATCGTGCTGTGGGAGATTTTTTCGTGAGCGAGGAGATTGAAGGCGAGCTCGAGCATGCACCGGCGCGTTTGCCCGTGCGAGGGAAGACGACCAGGGCGCGGACCTTGACCGAGATCCGCTCGCTCGCGCGCAGCCACACCAGAACGGCCCTCAGGGTGCTCGTCGGCGTCATGCGCAGCGAGGATGCAACGCCGGCGGCCCGCGTCTCGGCCGCCAATGCCATCCTCGATCGCGGCTGGGGCAAGGCCGCGCAGCCGGTCGAGAACGGCGAGGACGGAATGCTGGAACTGATTCAGCGGATCGAGCGCGTCATCGTGCATCCGGCAAGCTCGAGCAGCGCTGACGCTGTTCACGACGCTTGAGACAGCGGAGATCCCGATCTGCAATCTCGCCTCGATGATCGTTGACCCGTCGGGCAAAACACTGGCAGAATGGCATCATCGACAGAAGTTGGTGTTGCCCGCGCAGGACGCAGTCCAGCGCGGGTTTTTCGTTCTGATGCCTGGCAGAACTGCCATCGGAGACAAGAATGGCGTCCTTCATGAAATTCTGCACAATCGCGACCTTGAATCGTCGAAATCATTCTTGATTCAAGGAGCCGTCCGACTTTGAGAAGGGACGCCTGACGTGGACGACGGAGAACTGCGGTCGCTGCGATCGCAGCCGGCCGCGCTATCCCGAGGATTTGACAGATGAGGAATGGGCGTTGGCGGGGCCGCCGATTGCTCCAGCCAGCGTCGGCGCTTCTCACAATCAGTCCGCGGAGACCAGTCATGGACACTGAGCAATTGGTGGGCGCGATCCCTGCGGTCAATAACTTCTCGACGGTCGCTTCTATCGTATGCGTGCTTCCAACATACTTTCTTCGTCTTCAGCCCGCGACTTATAGACTCGTCCTGTCCCTGGGCATTGTCTTCGGTCTTTCGATCTTGGCGACCGCGATGGCGGCAGTCTTTTGGCCGCTTCCGCACCAGATATCTCGAGATGCTGTTATCTTCGCGGTCGTTCTCTTTTCGCCGCTCGTCGTTGTCCTCATCGCGATACTTGCGCGCATTAGGCGCGTAAGCCGTGTTGGCCTATGGAGGCACGGTCGTTCTGGCTTGCGTCATCCTCGATTGGGCTGGAATCTCTGGGCTTATACTTGTTCTTGGGTCGTAGTGTCGCCCGGCTGACCTGCATTTCATACCTAACGAAGGGATCAACTGACCGCCATGGCCGACAAGCTTCCGTCCTATGCTCAAGACAATCTGGCTCTGGTCGGAGAGATGACGTCTCAGATCGCCGCTGCGGCGGTGAGCGATGGTGTGTCGGTGCCTTTTATCCCTCCCGATGCGTCGTTTCCGCTCTCGCCGCAAGGCGACTTCGAGAGACTATTCGGACCGTGGCCCACGTCTTCCGGCGGCGTCCTTGCTGGTTTCAATCGAGCTCCGCAGGGACAACCCGACACACCAAACAACGAAGACTGGTCCGCGATGTGGCGCAGGCGCACCGGCCTGCGCTAGGGCGAGCGAGCGCATCCATTGTCCATCCTGAAAATTCCAACCGCCAAGATATTCGAGCCGCTGCTGAAACCCGCGCGCTACAAGGGCGTCTACGGCGGACGCGGCTCGGGCAAGCTCCTGGTTTGGGACAAGGTGCTTGGCTTTGGCTCCACTGACGCCCTGGCGGGATTTGCGGCGATCACCGCCAATCTCGTGGTCTCCTTCTATTTCGCCAAGCGCGGCTTCGAGAATGTTGCAAGGATCATCAAGCGGTGAAGATGGCGGATGACGAAATCAAGGCAATTGTCGCCGAAACGCTGGCCGAGCAGCACAGATTCCAGCAGGAGAGCATCGATGCGATCGTATTGAAGGCGGTGGCGTCGGTGCTGGCTTCCTTTGGAATCGAAGATGACGACCGGAAGGAACTGAGGGCGGATTTTCAGCACCTGCGACGCTGGCGGAAGAGTGTGGAGCAGGCACAAAGCTACACATTCAAGGCGGTGATCACGGTGCTTGCCACCGGTCTGATGGGGGCCGTCTGGCTCGGCGTCAAGGTCGTATTGGGTAAATAGACATACACGGCGCGAGGCCGCTGTCGTTCGCGCTCAAGGGCAGCCAATCCCATTGGGCAACCGATATATGGGGCTTTCGATGTACAGAATTCGTATCGCCGATGCGGACGATGAGGAGATTGCCGAGACCCTCGGCGATCTGCACCGGCTCACATTCTTCGATTGTGCCGTCATGCCGCAATTCGAGTTGGGTACGTGGTGGCTCGCCTACCACAAGGATGATCCGGTCGCCTTCGCCGGCGTTCTGACGTCGACGTATGCGCGAAACAGCGGGTACTTTGCCCGAGTCGGCGTCCTGCAAGGGCATTGGGGACGGGGGCTCCAGCTCCGCCTGATGCGAGCGATCGAGGCAAGGGGGCGGCGCATTGGATGGGACAGCATCGTCTCGGACACAACGGACAATCCGGTATCCGCCAATAATTTCATCCAGGCTGGCTATCGGCTCTATGAGCCCGAGGTACCCTGGGCCTGGTCGCATACGCTTTACTGGCGAAAACGGCTGCGCTGAGTTGGGGAGCCGGTGTTTCCCGTGATGCGGAACGCGGCGTTCGCGGCGTAGAACTGGGCGCGCGAGACGCGGTGCAGGCCTGCACGCCCATAATGTCGAGAGGCCCGGCAGCTTGACAGCTGCCGGGCCCTTTTTGCGTTTTCAGACGATGTGGCTGAAGCACTTGCGAAGTCGGCGGCGCCGGGCTTTAAGTTTCCCCTTGCAGGAAATTCGGCGATTATAAGCCGATGTAAGGGAGCGCTATCGATGTCCACCAAGCCTCAATTGCCGGAACGTTCGTCGCGAGTGGCGGGAGGGCCTACGGCGCTCGATGGTCTGCTGGTCGTCGATTTCACGCGGGTGGTTGCTGGGCCGGCGTGCACCCAGACGCTTGCCGATTTCGGCGCGCGCGTCATCAAGATCGAGAACCCGGACGGCGGCGACGACACGCGCGCGTATGAACACGCCGAAACCGGCGGCGAGAGCGCCGCTTATCTCAGCCTGAACCGCAACAAGCGCGGTATCGCACTCGACCTCGCCGTGCCCGAAGCTCGCGAGATCGCGCTGGATCTGATCCGCAAAGCCGACGTGGTCGTCGAGAATTTTTCGAGCGGGGTCATGAAGAAATTCGGCCTCGACTACGAAGCGGTCGCGCCGCTCAATTCTCGGCTGGTCTATTGCTCGATTTCCGCCTATGGGCGCACCGGGCCGTTCGCTTCGCGTCCCGGTTTTGACCCGATCACACAGGCGGAAAGCGGCTTCATGTCGCTCAACGGATTTGCCGACGGTCCTCCAGTCCGCACCGGCCCGCCCATCGTGGATATTGCGACGGGGATGACGGCCTGTAACGCTATCCTTCTGGCCCTGCTGGCGCGGGATCGGTTCGGCCGCGGCCAACATGTCGAGGTGGCCCTGTTCGACATCGCCATGGCGATGACGAGCTTCTACGGCATGGCCTATCTGATCAACGGTGAGAACCCCGGACGGTTCGGCAATTCGCCGAGCGGGTCTCCCACCGTCGGCGTCTACGAGGCTTCCGATGGACCGCTTTACATGGCCTGCGCCAACGACCGGCTCTATCGCCGGCTGGTCGTCGAGGTGCTGAACCGGCCCGACCTCATCACCGATCCGCAATTTGCGACGCGCAAAGCACGCTCCGAGAACAAGGAGCTCTTGCGGGCAGCCATTGCGGAGGTCTTTGCGAGCGATACCCTCGAGAACTGGATGGCGAAAATGAAGCTGGCCAATATCCCGGTCGGCTATCTCCGTACCGTCGAAGAGGGCTTTAATGCACCCGAGGCCCGCGACCGCCATCGCTTGAGCCGGATTCCGCATCCTACGGCGGACTGGGTCCCCAACATCGAAACGCCGATTTCCATGAGTCTGACCGGCGCGATTGATCCGGTTGCCGCCCCACTGTTGGGCGAGCATACCGAGAACGTCTTGCGCGACACGCTGGGTTACGACCAGCGTCGGATCACGGAGCTCACCCAGAGGGGTGTCTTTGGATCAGGCAAGCCCTCGGTTTGAGCCCGAGTGGTTAACCTTGAGGGGCGGGCATCGCGGCGTACCGATCGCTGCTTTGCAACACGGCTGTTCGCGATATCGCATCCTTTCAAGCAGCCCGGGTTCAGGGCGACGCCACTGTGTTAGTGTTGCATCGGCTTGATTTGGCAAGGTTCCCGCCGCATAAGTGTGGGAAAGCGAGGGATGCGAATGGCGCCTGGTCAAGAACCCAGCGTGGGCCAGCCTGCGGGGCCGGAATCCGGCGAACGCGCCTATGCGGCAATGATCGCGAAGGCTCGGGCGCTCGTGCCACGACTGCGAGAGCGGGCAGCCCGAACCGAAGAGCTACGCTACCTTCCGCCCGAGACCGAACGGGATCTGCACGACGCCGGCCTGTTCCGGATGCTCCAGCCCAAGCGCATTGGCGGCGCCGAACTCGACTATGTCGCCCTGATTGATTGCGCCGATCTTCTCGGACAAGCGGACGCGTCGGCGGCCTGGAATCTCGCCAATCTGGCGAGCCATCATTGGATGCTCGGCATGTTCGAGCAAAAGGCGCAGGATCTGGTCTGGGGCAGCGACCCGGATGTGCTGATTGCATCCTCATTCATCTTTCCTGCGGGCCGCGCCACGAGGGTCGAGGGCGGATACCAATTGCACGGAAGCTGGCCGTTCTCCTCGGGCGTTGCGTCCTGCGAATGGAACATGCTTGCAAGCGTGGTTTCCTCTGATGATGAAGCAGACGGCATCGAATACCGGATCTTCTTGCTTCCGAAACATGACTACAAGGTGCTCGACACCTGGAATGTCGCAGGATTGCGCGGTACGGGGTCTTGCGACGTGGAGGTCAGGGAGGCCTTCGTGGCCGACCATATGACGGTTGCCGTCGGTGAGCTTGCCGGCGGCCCGACGCCCGGAAGCAAGGTCAATCCCAATCCGTTATACGCGCTACCCGTGTTCTCGCTGTTTCCCTACGTCCTGTCCGGCGTCGCGCTGGGGAACGCGCAGGCGTGCCTGAACGACTATATCGAGGTCGTCCGTCATCGCATTTCCACCTACAACCGCGCCAAGCTGAGCGACTTCCAAAGCACGCAGATCAAGATCGCGGAGGCCTCGGCCAAGATCGATGCTGCACGTCGGACCATGCGTTCGGCGTGTATCGATGCCATGGAGGATGCACGACGCAGCCACATTCCAGACATGGCGACCAAGACCAGGTACCGACGTGACGGTGCTTTCTCGGTCAATCTATGTACCGACGCGGTCTCAATGCTATTTGCGGCGAGCGGGGCGCGCGGGCTCTTCACGGCGGGCGTGTTGCAGCGGCAGTTTCGCGATGCGCACGCGATCAACTCGCATCTCGCATTCAATTTCGATGCGGCCGGGACCAATTATGGACGCGTGGCACTGGGCCTGCCGTCCGAGAATCTCACGCTGTGAGGCCGGCCGATGAATGATCTGCCGAAGCAGCCGGCCGTTCCAGATCCAGCCAACGAGCTCGCGAGCGACAGCTCGCCAATTGATCCCCGTGATTTTCGCAGCGCGCTCGGCACCTACGGAACAGGCGTCACGATCATCACTGCCGTGGCCCCCGACGGAAGACCCTATGGCATCACCTGCAATTCCTTTGCATCGGTCTCCTTGAATCCTCCTCTCGTCCTCTGGAGCCTCGGAGTTTATTCTTCGAGCCTGACCGTGTTTCAGAACGCGAGCCATTTTGCCGTCCACGTGCTCGGCGCTTCGCAACAGGCGCTCGCAAATATATTCGCGAAATCGTCCGACGATAAATTCGCTGGCGTCGACTGGACGCCGGGGCTCGGCAACGCTCCCGTGCTTGCCGAGAGCGTCGCCAATTTTCAATGCCGTTCCGTCAACCGCTATTATGGCGGCGATCATGTGATCTTTCTTGGGGCGGTCGAGGCCTATGCCTACAATGCCAAGGATACATTGCTGTTTGCACGCGGGGCGTATGGCCGGTTCGTGGCCAACGATGAACGCAAGAAAACACCGTAACGCGTTTCAGGTCGCACCCTGTGGCTCAATATTCCGTTGCTGAAAGCTTGTAGATCTCCAGCGCGTCCGCATCCGCGCCTCGCGCGGCCTTGGCCAGCCTGAAGAGCTGTCCCGCAAGCGTAGCCATCGGCACCGGTGTCGACGTCGTCTGCGCGACATCGGCAACCGTATCGAGGTCCTTGAGCATCGTGGCGATATGGCCGAGCGGCGGTGAGTGAATGCCCTGGACCATCCTCGGGACGAAGAGCTGAAGCGGGATCGAATCCGCAAATCCGCCCGCGAGCGCTTCGGGCAGCCGATTGGCATCAATTCCGGCGTTCACGGCGAGACGCGTTGCTTCCGCGAGAACGGCCATCGCGCATCCGACGATCACCTGGTTGCAGAGCTTTGCGGTCTGACCGGCGCCGGTGGGGCCCATGTGAGTGAACCTGCGGGCCATAGTCAGCACATAGGGCCTCACCCTCTCGATGTCGGAAGCGTCTCCACCGGCCATGATGGCAAGCGTGCCTTCCTCGGCGCCCTTGGTGCCACCGGACACCGGTGCATCGATCCAGCCTGCGCCGTTCGCAGCTTTCAGTCGCGTTGCGAGGTCGCGCGCGGCGTCGGGATGGATTGACGAGAAGTCGACGACGAGCTTGCCTGCACCGGGAGCCGTTGAAAGACCTTCGGCTCCGAAAATCACCTCTTCCACGGCCGCGGCATCCGTCACGCACATGAAGACGATGTCCGAGCCCGCCATAACGTCGCGGGGGCTGGCTCCGTGCCTTGCGCCAGCTTCGACGATTGGAACGACCTTGCCCTCTGATCGGTTCCAAACACTGACCTGATAGCCGGCCTTGAGGAGGCGCCGGGTCATGGGCGTTCCCATGAGTCCAAGGCCGAGATAGCCGAACCGCTCGTCGCGTTGCGGGTTTGCCTTGCTCGCATCAGCCATAGGTTGCCTCCTCCTGTCGCAGCACAACGTCACGCGACCGCCGCTTTACCATACATGGCGCGTTCCGCGGCGAAACCGGACCGCTTGCATGGCTTGCCTGATTGTTTGAACCATGAAACATTTGGGCCGGTCGGGTTGGGTGGTGCCGGTCGGCGCCTGAGCAACGGAGTGGGCGCGATGCGAACGGTTTCGAGGTTGATGCTGGCGACGGGGGCGGTGGCGGCCCTGATTGCGGGCGCAAGCCCCTCACGGGCGCAGCAGACGATCCGCGTTGGCTGGACCATCCCGGCCGAGGAATCCAAATACTGGATGATGCGCAGGCCGGCTGAATTTCCTAATATCGGCAAGACCTACAACATTGAATGGACCCAATTTCAGGGCACCGCGCCGATGACGCAGGCATTGGCGGCAGGCGCACTGGATTGCGCGACGCAGGCGCCGCTGTCGCTCTCCAACGGTGTGGTCGGCGGCAATCTCAAGGCCTATATCGTGGCTCAGCACGTCTTTGAGAAGCCCGGCGGCTTCTCGGTCTACTGGGCTGTCATGGATGACTCG
The DNA here is from genome assembly GCF_038965675.1 of Bradyrhizobium sp. B039. Classification (NCBI taxonomy): domain Bacteria; kingdom Pseudomonadati; phylum Pseudomonadota; class Alphaproteobacteria; order Hyphomicrobiales; family Nitrobacteraceae; genus Bradyrhizobium; species Bradyrhizobium sp. B039. The sequence continues at coordinate 6,374,053 of NZ_CP152416.1, read as the reverse complement.
CCAATCAAGACCATTGCCGATCTCAAGGGCAAGACCGTCGGCATTTCCGTGATCGGCGGCGGCACGCAAGGGCCTTTCAACCTGCTCCTGAAGCAGAATGGCGTCGATCCGGCCAAGGATATCAAGCTGGTCGAGGTCGGCTTTGCCGTCTCCGAGGACGCGTTGCGCCAGGGCCGCGTCGACGCGGTCAACATGAACCAGCCGTTTGCCGCCCGCGCGGAAGCCAAGGGTGGCACAAGGAAACTGTTCTCGCTGTCCCAGGCGATGCCGAACATCGTGCACATCCTGGAAGCCTGCCGTGCCGATTTCGTCGACAAGAACCCGGAATTGGTCAAAGCCTATGTTCGCGACATCACTTCGGGCATGAAGAAGGTGCTGGCGAACCGCGAAGAGACCCTGAAGGTCGTGTCCGAGGTGCTGAAAGCGCCTGTTCCGGTGCTCGAGACCTACCTGCTCAAGGACAACGACTTTGGCCGTGATCCGGGGGCGGCACCGAACTTCCCCGCGATCCAGAAGATGCTGGACATCTACGCGGAGACAGGAATGCTGCCGAAGCTGGACGTCGCACAATTCAAACATCCGACGATCGTCGCACCGCTGCAATAAGTGTTCGCGCCGTCTTTTGAGAGATGAAGTTGCGATGTCCCGCCGCGTACGGGACATCGAACGTAGATGATGCAAATATGAAGAAGTTGCGATCACGGATAACGACAGACGGCCTCGACCGGGCCCCGCACCGCGCATTCATGCGCGCAATGGGGCTGGACGATGCGGCAATCGCCAAGCCCATGGTAGGCATTGTCAGCATGAAGGGCGAGCAGACGCCCTGCAACATGACCCACGACTTCCAGGTGGCCGCGGCCAAGACAGGTATTGAGGAGGCCGGCGGCACGCCGCGCGAATTCTCGACCGTGTCGGTCTCTGACGGGATCAGCATGAATCACGAGGGAATGAAGTTCTCCCTCTTTTCGCGCGAGCTGATCGCCGACTCGATCGAGGCTGTCGTTCATGGTCTCGCCTATGACGCGTTGATCGGATACGGCGGATGCGACAAGACGCTTCCCGGCGTGATGATGGGCATGGTTCGTTGCAACGTGCCGTCGATTTTCATCTACGGCGGCAGTTCGCTGCCGGGGCGCGTGGACGGGCGAACGCTGACCGTGCTCGACTCCTACGAGGCTGTCGGCAGCTTCATGACCGGAGAGATCGACGGCGCCACACTGGAGCGGATCGAGCGCGCCTGCCTGCCGACCATCGGTGCGTGCGCCGGCCAGTTTACTGCGAACACCATGGGAATGGTGTCGGAGGCGATAGGGCTGACCATTCCCAACGTCTCGATGGTGCCTGGTGTCTACGCCGAGCGCGCGCAGATCTCGCGACGCGCCGGGCGGCTGATCATGGAAATGCTGGAACGCGGCGGGCCGCTGCCACGAGACATCGTGACGCGGAAATCCCTGGAGAATGGCGCGGCGATCGTCGCCGCTACGGGCGGCTCGACCAACGCCGCGCTGCATCTGCCGGCGATCGCGAACGAGGCCGGCATCGCATTCACGATCGACGATGTCGGCGAGGTCTTTGCCAGGACACCGCTGATCGGAAATCTGCGGCCCGGAGGCAAATACACGGCGAAGGATGTCCACGATATAGGTGGCGCCGCCGTAGTGATCCAGGAGTTGATCAGAAGCGGTCACATCGACGGTAACTGCATCACCATCACCGGCCGGACGCTTGCCGAAGAATATGGCGCGGCCAACGCGCCGGACGGCGAGGTCGTTTACGCGGCAAGTGCGCCGATCATGCCGGATGGCGGTGTCGCGGTGCTGAAGGGCAACCTCTGTCCGGACGGTGCGGTCATCAAGGTCGCAGGTTTGAAGAGCCAGTCCTTCGAGGGCGTTGCGCGCGTTTTCGAGGATGAGGAGGCCTGTGTCGCAGCGGTTCGCGACCGCAGCTACAAGGCAGGTGAGGTCCTGGTGATCCGCAACGAAGGGCCGGTTGGCGGCCCCGGCATGCGCGAGATGCTCGGCGTCACCGCGCTGATCTACGGGCAGGGCATGGGCGAAAAGGTGGCCCTGATCACCGACGGGCGGTTCTCCGGCGCGACCCGCGGCATGTGCATCGGCTACGTGTCCCCCGAAGCATTCGTTGGCGGTCCGTTGGCCCTCGTTCGCGACGGCGACAAGATCCGGATTGATGCTGCAAACCGGCGTATGGACATGCTGGTCGACGAGCAGGAGCTGGCGGCGCGCCGACGTGATTGGAAGCCGCGCCCGCCGCGTCACCGCGCAGGCGCGCTCGCAAAATATGCGCGGCTGGTTGGCCAGGCGCCGGGCGGAGCGGTCACCCATGAGGGGCCGGCAGAATGGCCTTGGTTCGAATGACGCGGCGTACCTGTGCGAGAACGGCCACCTGTCTGGCAAGTTTCTTGCTAAGCTCCTGCCGCTGACGGAGGACATCCAGCAGACAAGTTGCGCGACGTTCGTGCGCGGGTGAAGTGGGAGACGGGATGAAGGTCGTGCCTTCGAGATCGAGCGAATGGGTGGGAGCGGTGACGCCACAAAAGCCGGCTTCTGCGATCATCGAGATCGACCGCGTCTCGCAGGTTTTTCAGACCTCGTCGCGCAAGGATCATTTGGCGCTATCGGAGATCTCGCTGACGATCGACGAGGGCGCCTTTGTCTCCATCCTTGGTCCGTCGGGGTGCGGCAAGTCGACACTGCTCTACATCGTCGGGGGCTTCGTCAGCCCGACCAGTGGCGCGGCGAAGATCAAGGGACAGGCGATCACAGGACCCGGTCCTGATCGCGGGCCGGTGTTCCAGGAGTTTGCGCTCTTCCCCTGGAAGACCGTGCTGGGCAATGTGATGTACGGGCCGCGTCAGCAGGGCGTGCGGACCCCTGAGGCCGAAGCGCAGAGCCGGGCGCTGATTGAGATGGTTGGCCTCAAGGGCTACGAGAACTTCTATCCCAAGGAGCTGTCGGGCGGCATGAAGCAGCGCGTGGCGCTGGCTCGAACGCTCGCCTACCATCCCGAAGTGCTGTTAATGGACGAGCCGTTCGGCGCGCTCGACGCTCACACCCGGACGCGCTTGCAGAACGATCTCCTGAACATTTGGGAGCGCGACCGCAAGACGGTGCTGTTCGTCACACATTCGGTGGACGAAGCCGTCTTTCTGTCGGACAAGGTCGTGATGATGTCGAAGTCGCCCGGCCGCATCCGGCAGGTGATCGATATCGATCTGCCGCGGCCGCGCCGCCGCAACGAGCTGTTGCTCGATCCGCGCTACCAGAAGTACGTCGTCGATATCGAGCGCATGTTCGACGAGGTCGACGAGACCGGATCGCCGTCATGACATTGCTGGCTACCTCCGCCAGACGTGCTGCCCCGGTGTTCGCCTGCATCGGGCTGCTGGCGATATGGCAGGTCGCCTCGATCGCGCTGAAGAACGACAGCTTTCCGACGGCGATCGAGGCGATCCGGGCGATTCCGGATATTCTCGGCGACAAGGAGTCGCTGATCAATATCCTGGCCTCGCTCCGCCGCATGGCAATCGGGTTCGGTGTTGCAGTGCTTGTTTCGATTCCTCTCGGCCTGCTTATGGGACGCAGCCGCGCAGTTGCGGCCTTCTTCAATCCGCTTCTGATGGTGATCTACCCGGTACCGAAAGCGGCCTTGATGCCGATCATCATGCTGTGGCTGGGGGTCGGTGATATCGCCAAGACGCTGGTGATCTTCCTCGGCGTCAGCCTGCCCGTGATCTATCATAGCTTCGAGGGCGCCAGGGCGGTCGAAGAAAAGATGCTGTGGTCAGGTGCGGCCATGGGGCTCTCGCCCTTGCAACGGTTGGTTCGCATCGTGTTGCCGGCGGCGCTGCCGGAGATCCTGACTGGATGCCGCACGGGCTTGGTGCTGGCGCTGATCACAATGATCACCAGCGAAATGATTGCCCGCCAGTCCGGCGCCGGCAACATCCTGTTCAACGCGCTCGACATGGGTCAGTACGACACCGTCTTTGCGATGATCATCATCGTGGGAGCGATGGGAATCTGCCTCGATGCGATCTTCGAGCGGGTCCGCGCAAGGCTTGTGCGCTGGTCCGAGCCTCAGTTCGACATACCGCTGAGCTTCTCATGACGCCGCGTATTCTCCCATCAAATGTCCTTCTCGGAATCGCGCCAATCGTGCTGGTGATCGCGGTTTGGCAAGGCCTGGTGTCATTCGGCTTTGCGCCTGCGGTCCTGCTGCCGCCGCCCGGGTTCGTCTTCAGCCGGTTGCTCCAGCAGCTCGTGACGTGGACATTTCAGCAGGAGATCGCGGCGACCTTGATCCGGTTGTTTGCCGGCTTCGCGATTGCGGTCGTGCTTGGTGTCAGCTTCGGCATCGCGGCTGCTGCCAGTCCCGCGATCGATGCTGTGGTTCGGCCGATCGTGCGCGTGTTGGCGCCGTTGCCAAAGGTTGCGCTCTATCCGGCGCTCCTGCTGCTGCTCGGCTTCGGCCACGGATCGAAGATCACGCTGGTGGCCGCGGATGCGCTGTTCCCTATTCTGTTGTCCACCTATTACGGCGCCTCGACCGTCGAGCAGAAGCTGATCTGGTCGGCCATGGCGGCGGGAACGCCGCGCTATGAAGTCCTTTTCAAGGTGGTGCTGCCGGCGGCGATGCCGTCGATCCTGACCGGCTGCCGGATCGGCCTTGTCATTTCCTGTATCGTGGTGTTTCTGGCCGAGATGATCACGTCGACGGACGGGCTGGGTCATGCCCTCGTCACGGCGGCCCGGACGTTCCAGGCCGTCGACATGTTCGTGCCGCTGATCACGATCTCGCTGCTCGGGTTGATCTTGAACGCGCTGCTGGGCGTCGTGCGATCGTACCTCCTACGGGGCTTTCCCGAAGCGTGATCTGACGGAACAAGAAACCACGATACCGGGAGTGAACCATGCTGGCTGATCGCATCGAAGCAAAATGGATCGACGCATTTTGTGAGATTTTCGAACGATGCGCCGTCAAGGCCGGCGATACCGCGGCGATCCTCTCGGAGACGCAATCGCGTGCGCTGAATGTACATCTGGCGGAACTCGCGCTGCTGCGGATGGGCGCGCGGCCATTTCATGTGGTGATGCCGACGCCGCGCAATCGCAATATCGTTCCGGTTCGTTCGACAGGCGCGAGCGAGGCGATCCAACGGCTCGGCCCGGTAATCAGCGCGCTTCAGCAGGCCGGCTTTGTGGTTGATTGCACCATCGAGGGCCTGATGCACGCGGTGGAGACGCCCGAGATCCTCAAGGCAGGCGCGCGGATCCTGGTGATCTCCAACGAGCACCCGGAGGCGCTGGAGCGGATGGTGCCGGACCCCGCACTCGAGAAGCGCGTTCGCGCGGCGGCGAAGATGCTGCGCGGGACCAAGCGGATGCGGGTCACCTCGAAAGCCGGCTCGGCGCTCGACGTGGACATGGTCGGTGCTTCAACGGTCGGCGTGTGGGGCTGGACCGACAAGCCCGGCACGCTCGCGCATTGGCCGGGCGGCATCGTCGTCAGCTTTCCCAAGAGCGGGACGATCAACGGTACGCTTGTGATGGCGCCCGGCGACATCAACCTGACATTCAAGCGCTACCTGACGTCACCTGTGAAGATGACGTTGAAGGACGATTACGTCGTCGAGCTGGAAGGGGAGGGCACGGATGCCGCAATGATGCGTGCTTATCTTGCCGCCTGGGGCGATCGCGAGGCTTACGCCGTATCGCATGTCGGCTTCGGCATGAACCCTGGCGCGCGCTATGAAGCACTGTCGATGTACGATCAACGCGACACCAATGGCACGGAGATACGTGCGGTCTCCGGCAATTTCCTGTTCTCGACCGGCGCGAACGAATTCGCCGGCCGCTACACGGCGGGTCATTTCGACCTGCCGATGATGGGAACCACTATCGAGCTAGACGGCGTCGCGGTTGTGCGGGACGGCGTGCTTCAGGACGTCTTCGGTTAGTCGCGGTCGAGCACTGGCGGGCGAGCCAGCTCGAAATGCCGGAGCAGGTCGACCATGGCCTGAAGCCGCTTGGCCCGATAGGCGTCGACATCGAGCCCGGAATAATCGAGAAAGCCTGCGCCGGTTCGCAGGCCGATCCGGCCTTCGTGCATGTTGCGCGAGATGACGTCCGGCGCGCGATAGCGGTCGCTGCCGAGGGCACCTTCGAGATAACGGCTCGCATAGTAGAGGATATCGCCGCCGCCCCAGTCGATGAACTCGAGCAGCCCTAGCACGGCGTAGCGGAAGCCGAAGCCGTAGCGGATCGCCTTGTCGATCTCCTCAGCGCTGGCGACGCCTTCCTCGACCATGCGCGCGGCCTCGTTCATGGCCAGCGCCTGGATGCGCGGGACGATGAAGCCGGGCGTCGCCGCGCAGACCACCGGAACCTTGCCGATCCCTTCAAGCAGCGCCTTGACCTCCTCGATGATGGCTGGATCGGTGGCTTTGCCGGGCGAAACCTCGACCAGCGGGATCAGATAGGCCGGGTTGAGCCAGTGGACGTTGAGAAAGCGGCGAGGGTTCATGATCGCGCCGGACAGATCGTCGACTAGAATGGTCGACGTGGTCGATGCAATGATCGTGTCGGGCTTTACCTGTCTTGAGGCCGCCCCCAGCACCTCCCGCTTGAGTTCGACGACTTCAGGGACGCCCTCAAAAACCATTCCGGCGTCGGCAAGCGCTGCGCCGCTCTGGCTAGCCGTCACAACCGAGACGCGCGCGATGAGCGGATCGACATCTGCCGCGGTCAGCAGCCCCAGGTTCGAGAGGCTCGCGAATGTCTTCCTGATTTCGCCGAGCGCATCCGCTTCCAGCTTGGCGAAGTCCTCGGCGGAACGGGGCTTGACGTCGATCATCGTGACCCTGTGCCCGGCATAGGCGAACGCGACGGCGATGCCGCGCCCCATGCGGCCGGCTCCGAGACATGCGATGTTGGCGCGACTGGTCATCGATCAGAATCCATTGCGAAGCAGCGTCTGCAATTCGGCCTTGCCGAGGCCGCCGAGACCCAGCGTATCGAGCGTTCGGCCGCCTTGGGCAAAATCCTCACCGCAGATCGAGCCACCGATGGCGAGGAAGGCCTTGGCCAGCGGCGTAGCCACGCCCGCAAGGCCGGCGACGGACACCAGCAGCGACAATCCAAGCCGCAAATCCTCACGCATGTAGCGGTGCTCGGTCAGCACGATGCGTTCGCGCCAGTCGCCGGAGTCCGTCAGCCGGTCATGCGAGCCGCGACCATACATCCAGATTTCGCCCTCCTTCGCGTAGTGGTGAGCGAGCGGGAAATGCGGTGCACCGTAGCCGAGCGCCTCCCGTACCGCGATCCGCTCGGCGTCGAGCGCGTCGGTCACCCGGCGGATCGAGGCCTGCGTTCCTTCCTTGTGGATGTCCCATCGCTCGAAATGTTCGATCGGGCCGGTGTTCATCACGATCAGTGGCGGATGGATGATGGGACCTGCATTCATCAGCGCGCCGGACAGCGCATCTCCGCATGGTTCGATTGCGTCGGGGAAGGCGCGTCCGATCACGTCGAGTGCGTGCGGCGCCCGGTCGAGCGGAAAGACGCCAACCGGCAGCCGCTTCGCGCGGATCGTTATCGCGACCTCGAACGGCCCGTGCTTGCGGGTGAGCCAGGGCAGCGTGCCCGTTTCGGCAAAGCTCGCCTTGGCCTGGTTGCCGGCGTCGTGGGCGGCCTTCGCGAAGATCATCGAGCCGAATGTCGCGGGCGGCAGAAACACGACCTGGCCGTCCCGCAGGTGCGGTGCGACGAGCCTTGCAATATCCGGCTGTGCGAAGGCGGGGGCAGGGCACAGGATCAGTTCGACACCGTTCATGGCTTCGGCGATGTCGGTCGTCACCAGCGCCAGCTTCATGTCGTGGCGGCCGTTATGGTCCTTCACCAGAATGCGCGAGCCGTCGGCGCGATGCGCGGCGACCTGATCCCTGTCGCGGCGCCAGAGCCGGACCTCATGTCCCGACAGCGCAAAATCGCCCGCGGCCGCGAAAGAGCCGTTTCCCCCGCCCAGAACTGCAATCTTCAAGAGGCTTCTCCCCGTGCGCGCGACTGCGCGTCAAGCTGCTTCAGCAGAAAATGCTGGACCTTGCCCAGCGCCGTGCGCGGCAGGTCGGTGACGAAGACGATCTCGCGCGGAACCTTGAAGCGCGCAAGCTGCGCCTGGAGATGCGCCCTCAGTTCCTCCGCTTCGAGCCGACAGCCGGATCGCCGGATCACATAGGCGATCGGTACCTCGTCCCAGCGCGGGTCCGGCCTGCCGATCACGGCGCATTCGCTGACATCGGGGTGTTCCAACAGGACGCGCTCGACCTCGGCCGGGTAGACATTCTCCCCGCCGGAAATGATCAAGTTCTTCTTGCGGTCGCGGATCCAGAAGTAACCGTCGGCGTCGCATAGGCCGATATCGCCGGTGCGATACCAGCCATCGTTCAGCGCATCGTGCGTGGCGTCCGCATTACCCCAATATTCGAAGAACACGTTGGGGCCGCGCACCGCGATCTCCCCTGGCGTGCCCGCCGGCACCTCACGGCCGGCCTGATCAATCACCTGCGCTTCGCAGCACAGGCCCGCAAGTCCGGTTGATCCCTCTCGCGAGAGATCGCCGCCAAGCCGCGTATAGATCGCGATGGGGCAGGTTTCGGTCGAGCCATAAACCTGAAGCACGGGAACGCCGCGCGCGACAAAGCGGTCGATCAGGTGCGGCGGTACGATGGTCGAACCGGTGGCCACGGCCTTGAGCGATGAGAGATCGGCCGTGGTCCAGGCGGCATGCTCGCTGACGGCCTGAATGATGGCCGGCACCATCACCGTCAGCGTGGGGCGATCGCGCGCGATCGATGCGAGCGCCGTATCCGGCGCGAAGCGGGCGTGGATCGTGACGGTCGCACCAAGCTGAAGCGCCGGCGTGGTCTGGATATTGAGACCGCCGACGTGGAACAACGGCAGCACCGTCAGCACGTGATCGTCGGACGTCATGTTGTGCATGTGCTGGCTCATGACGCCGTTCCAGAACAGCGCTTCCTGACGCAGCACCGCGCCCTTCGGCCGGCCGGTGGTCCCTGATGTGTAGACGATGAGGAGCGGGCAAGAGAGGTCGGTGTGCGGATTCCGGCTGGAGCCGTCGCTATGCGCCAGCAGGCTTTCGAAAGTCGTGCCGCGCGGCGGCGCAAAGTCGAGGCCGACAACGGATGTCCCCGGCGCTGTCCGCACGAGCTCGGAAAGAACTCCCTCAAATGCCTGCTCGAGCACCAGGACCTTGGCGCCCGCATCGGTGAGAATGAAGAGCTGTTCGGCGATCGCCAGCCGCCAGTTCAAGGGCACCAGCATCGCCCCGAGCCGCGCGCAGGCATAGAGCAGAACCAGATAGTCCGGCCGGTTCAGGCTGAGGATCGCGACGCGATCGCCCCGGCCGACGCCGAGCTCCTGCTTCAAGGCCGTGGCGGTCTGCTCGATACGCGCGGCAAACGCCGCGTAGCTCAGCCGCTCCCCCTCGAAGGCGATAGCCGTCTTGTCTGGCGCGAACGCCGCGTTGCGGTCGATCAGACTACAGAGGTCCACCGTCAGTCGTCCGTTTCGCCAGCCTCATACAGCGCCTCGCGCCCGATACGGTCGAGACAGAGCTCGGCCGTCCAGGGCAGCATCAGCGAGCCGCAGCGGCTGTCGCGATAGATCCGCTCCAGCGGGAGCGAGCGAAGCATCGCCTGGCCGCCGCAGGTGCGGATCGCGAGTGCGGCGAGCTCATTGGCCCCCTCCATCACCGAATATTGCGCGGCGTAGGCGCGCAGCACCTGCTCCTTGCTCGGATTGGCGCGCGCCTCCGTGACGGCCTGGAACCAGATCGACTTGATCTGCTCGAGCTTGATCTGCATCTGCGCGACCGCGATCTGCTTGGTCGGGTACATCCGTCGCTTGACCGGCGGCATGCCCGGCACCTCGCCGCGCAAGTAACGCACGGTGAAATCATAGGCCGCTTGCGCGAGACCCATATAGGTCGGCGACAGCGTCAGGAACATGTGCGGCCAGCGCATCGCGGCCTGGAAATAGACGCCGCGTGGCATCAGCGCGGAATCCTCCGGGACGAACACGTCCTCGAACAGCAGCGTTCGCGAAACAGTTCCGCGCATGCCGAGCGGATCCCAATCGCCGACGACGGAGACGCCCTGCGACTTCGCCAGAATTGCGACGTAAAGCGTGTTGCGGCGCGAGGCCTTCTGGCCCTCCTCGATTTCGGTGCAGAGCACGCCATAATAGTCGGCGTGGCCGGACAGCGATGCAAAGATCTTCTTGCCGTTGACGATCCAGCCGCCCTTGACGGGCTTTGCCTGCGTTCCGAAGGCGACGCCGCCGGCGGCCGCCGCACCGCCTTCGGAGAAGGGCTGCGAATAGATCGCGCCGTCCTCGACGATGCGCTTGTAGTGGACGGCGCGCCGCCGCTCGTGCTCGGCGCGGGTCTCCGCGTCCATGTCGAGATCGTCCGCGAGGGGACCCGACCACAGGGTGGAGCAGACATGCATGTTCCAGGTCAGCGCGGTCGCGCCGCAATAGCGGCCAATCTCGGCTGCGGCCAACGCATAAGTCTGGTAGTTCGCGCCGAGGCCGCCGTGCTTCTTGGGGACGGCGATGCCGAGCAGGCCGACGCGATGCAGGTCGCGATAATTCTCGGTCGGAAAGATCGCCTCGCGGTCGTAGGTCGCAGCGCGCCCGGCGAACACGCTCTGGCCGATCTCGCGGGCGCGCGCGATGATGCCGGCCTGTTCGTCGCTCAGGCGGAACGCGACGGGATCGAAGATCGGTGCATCGAGCACGACCTTGTCACTCGCGCCGATCGTCTTGCTGACTTGCATGGTCATTGCGCAGTCACCTGTGTTTTGCAACGACGGAGTCGAGGAACTTGCCGAGCGCCTCGTCAAAGGCCTCGGGACGTTCAAGGTTCGCGAGATGGCCGACGCCGGCCAGCTCGACATATTGAGCCGAGGGAATGTAGGTCGCCGTCTTCGCCATCATGGGTGCCGGTGCGTTGTTGTCCTTGGAGCCGGACAGCAGCAGCGTCGGCACGGAAATATCCTTGAGCGTGCTGCGCTGATCGAACCCGATCAAGGCCAGCATCATGGCGCGATAGCTCGCTTCGGGTACGCTTCCCATGCACGCACGCGCAAGTTCCATCCCTTCCGCATCAGGATTGTCCCCCACAAGCTCCTTCACCAGCGAGGGCGCCAGCGACCTCATCGTCTCGCCGCGATCGAGCGGTCCGAGCCGTGCTGCGATGAACGATTTCTGCCAGTCGCCATCGGCCTTGCCGAACGCCGGGCTGGTCTGCGCCAGCACGACCGCGCGCGCCAGTTTCGGCGATTGCTCCAGCCATTTCTGGACGATCATGCCGCCGATCGAATGTCCGACCAGAATGGGCGTTGTTGCGCCGAGCTGCTCGATGAATTGCTGGAGCGCATCGGCCAGGGCAGCGATGCTGACGCGGGCAAGCGGCGCCGATCCGCCATAGCCCGGCATGTCCCATGCGATCGCGCGGAAGCGGTCGCCGAATGTGGCAAGCTGGTGCCGCCAGGCGCGCGCCGCGCCGCCAATCCCATGCAGGAAAATCAAGGGTATCGCGCCCGGATCGCCGGCGGCTTCATAGGCGAAGCGTCCGTCCTTTGTTATCATCGGCGCAGGTTGCGGCACGCGATATCCTCTTGCTGGGCCCGGCGATGCTAACAGGCCTATCGTCGATGGAAAGAGATAATTTTATACTTAAAGCAATTTTCGGGCCGGTCTTTCCCGCGTGGGCTTTCGCGACGTCGACTGGCGCCGTCGTTGCAAAAGTTTGAAGGTTAAAATATATCGGAGGCACGATCAGCAGATCCCAAGGAGCCAGCGCATGTCCGGATTGCCGCACTCGCCGCACGCACTGGTAACCGGTGGCGGCCGTGGAATCGGCCGCGCGATTGCAGCATCCCTCGTCGGCGCCGGCGCCACCGTGACGGTGCTCGGCCGGAATGCCGCAGTTCTGGACGAGGCGGTCCGCGCGGGAGCGGCGCATTCTGCAGCTGTCGCCGATGTCTCGGACGAAGCTGCGCTGAAAGCAGCCATCGTGGAGGCGCATGCGCGAAAGCCGATCGACATTCTGATCGCCAACGCGGGCAGTGCGGAGTCCGCACCGTTCTCCAAATCGGACAGCGCCCTGTTTGCGCGCATGATGGACGTCAATTTCATGGGCGTGGTCCATGCCGTTCGCGCCGTACTGCCGGGGATGAAGGATCGCCCTTATGGCCGCATCGTCGCGGTGGCGTCGACGGCGGGGCTGAAGGGGTACGCCTATGTTAGCGCGTACACCGCGGCCAAGCATGCAGTGGTCGGTCTCGTGCGCTCGCTCGCCCTCGAGATGGCCGGCAGCAACGTGACCGTGAATGCGGTGTGTCCCGGCTTCACGGACACCGATCTGGTCGCCGGCAGCATCGAAAACATCATGAAGAAGACAGGGCGAACCCGCGAGCAGGCGATCGCCGAGCTCGCCAAGCACAACCCGCAAGGGCGGCTGATCTCGCCTCAGCAGGTGGCCGACGCCGTGCTTTGGTTGTGCGGCGAGGGTGCCGGTGCGATCACGGGGCAGGCGATTGCCGTTGCCGGCGGTGAGATCTAGCGTGCGCGACGCAGGCCCGGAACAAGGAAGCTAAGGAGATCGTATGAGCAGACCAGCCAATCCCGTGACCCTGCCGCTCGCGGACTATTCGCCGCAGCACTTCCTGCTGGCCGTGGTCGACGGCGTTGCCACGGTGACGCTCAATCGTCCCGAGCGGAAGAATCCGCTGACCTTCGAGAGCTACCGGGAGCTCACTGATTTCTTCCGCGCCTGCGCGTTCGACGATGCGGTCAAGACGATCGTTGTCAGCGGTGCCGGCGGCAACTTTTCGTCCGGCGGCGATGTGTTCGAGATCATCGGCCCGCTCGTGAAGATGGATACCAAGGGGCTCACTGCCTTTACCCGCATGACGGGAGACCTCGTCAAGGCGATGCGGGCGTGCCCTCAGCCGATCGTGGCCGCGGTCGAGGGCATCTGCGCGGGCGCCGGTGCGATCGTCGCCATGGCGTCGGACATGCGCCTTGCCGCGAGCGGGGCCAAGGTCGCGTTCCTGTTCAACAAGGTGGGCCTCGCCGGCTGCGACATGGGGGCGTGCGCGATCCTGCCGCGGATCATCGGCCAGTCCCGGGCCTCGGAGCTGCTCTATACCGGCCGGTTCATGACCGCGGAGGAGGGCGAGCGCTGGGGCTTCTTCAGCCGCATCGTCACGCCGGAGCAGGTGCTGCCCCAGGCGCAGCTCCTGGCAAAGCAGATCGCCGAAGGGCCGACCTTCGCCAACACCATGACCAAGCGGATGCTGGCGATGGAATGGGCGATGTCGGTGGAGGAGGCGATCGAGGCGGAGGCCGTTGCTCAGGCCCTGTGCATGACCACAGCGGATTTCGAGCGTGCCTTCCAGGCCTTCGCCAGCAAGGTCAAGCCGGTCTTCAGGGGCGACTAAGGCGGTTGCTTTTACCCGTGGAGGGGCCAGCAATGGGGGACTTGCGCGAAATTGGGAGCTGAGAATTAAGGCTAAGCCCAAGACCCCGGCCAAGCTCAAGGTGGAGGCGACAAAGCCGCTTGCGGCGGAGTGACCGCCCATGCGACGTTAACCCCATTGCCTGGCGTATTTCGAGTGGAGTAAGGGCGATGAAGGCGATTATCGTCGGTGGCGGTATCGGAGGTCTCACCACGGCATTGATGCTGCGCTCGCGCGGCATCGCTTGCGAGGTTTTCGAGCAGGCCGACACCATTCGCGAGCTTGGTGTCGGCATCAACACGCTGCCGCACGCCATGCGAGAGCTTGCCGGCCTTGGCCTGTTGCAAAAGCTTGACGACGTCGCGATCCGCACCGATCAGCTCTACTACCTCAACCGCCATGGCCAGGAGGTCTGGCGCGAAGCCCGCGGCATCGACGCGGGGCACGACGTGCCGCAATTCTCGATCCACCGCGGTCGCCTTCAGGGCGTCATCCATCGCGCCGTCGAGGAGCGGCTCGGGGCGGAGGCAATCCACACCGGCTGCCGTCTTGGTGCGTTCACGCAGGACGAAGGCGGCGTTACGGCTTTCTTCTTCGATCGCTCAGGCGCACACATCCACACGGCGCGCGGCGATATCCTGATCGGTGCCGATGGCATCCATTCGCGCGTGCGCGACACGCTGTTCCCGAACGAAGGACCGCCGTGCTGGAACGGCCTGATGCTGTGGCGCGGCGCGCGCGACTGGCCGCTGTTCCTCACCGGCAAATCCATGATCGTGGCCGGTGGCCTCAACGCCAAGGTCGTGATCTACCCGATCGCGGAGGGCTCGAGCCCCGCGAGCCGTCTCACAAATTGGGCGGTGCTGGTGAAGGTCGGCGAGGGCAATGCGCCGCCGCCGCGGAAAGAGGACTGGTCGCGTCCGGGCCGGCGCGAGGAACTGATGCCGCATGTGGCGCGCTTCTCGGTGCCCTACATCGATGTGAAAAGCCTGATCTCGGCAACGCCTGAGTTCTACGAATATCCGACCTGCGACCGCGATCCCTTGCCCTATTGGTCCTCGGGACGCGTCACGCTACTCGGCGATGCCGCGCATCCCATGTATCCGGTCGGCTCGAACGGCGCCTCGCAGGCGATCCTCGATGCGCGGTGCCTTGCCGACGCGCTGGTGCGCGCCGAGCATCCGCGTCAGGCGCTGGTCGAATATGAGAAGAAGCGCTTGCCGATGACCGCCGATATCGTTCGCTCCAACCGGCGCGGCGGCCCCGAAGGGGTCATCGACGCCGTCGAGCAGCTTGCGCCTGATGGCTTCGACAATGTCGACAACGTTCTGAGCTATTCCCAGCGTGAGGCGATCGTGCGCGGCTATGCCACCAAGGCCGGCTTCGCTGCGGTGCCGGGGCTCGCGGCGGTGCGCGCCTGAGACGCAAAAGGGCGATGAACCATCATCGCCCTTTTGGTTTTTGATTGAGCAAGACCTTCCGGGAAACCGCCGCGCGCTTTTCCGGGGCCGTGCCGCTAGCCGCCGGGAGGCGGCGGCAGGAAGTGGATGTTGAACTCGGCGGCCATCGCCACCACGTCCTCAGGCTTCTGCTCCTTCATGTTGTGAAGGCCCCAGAACAGGTCGAACAGCTTGCGGCTCGGCGCCACCCAGAACAGCACTTTTGCGGTCTGCTCCGACTTGTTGAAGATGCCGTGCGGCACGCCCATGCCGAGGCGGATCAGGTCGCCTGCGGTTGCCTGTGACTCCGAATTGCCGAGCATGAAATCGAGCTTGCCCTCCAGCATGTAGAGATACTCATCCTGGTCGGGATGAATGTGCGGTGGCACGAATGTGCCCGGCGGCAGCGTTGCGTGCCAGGAGAAGCTGTTCTCGGCATAGCTCTTCGGCACATAGGTCTGGCCGAGGATGTTCCAGGAAATGCCCTGGATGCCCTCATTGGCCCGTGTGATGCCGGTGATTTCGCTCTTCATTGCAGTCCTCCCGTAACGCGATGCGGCTTAGTTTACCGCCTTGCAGTCCTTGGCATAGCGGTCGCCGTAGTTCTCAAACACCTTCTGGACGATCTCGGTCTGGAACTTGCCGTCCGGACGCTTGGCGACCTTGGTCAGGTAGAAATCCTGGATCGGATAGCCGTTGGTGTTGAACTTGAAGGCGCCGCGCAGCGAGGTGAAGTCGGCCTTCTTCAGGGCAGCCGCAACGGCGTCCTTGTTGGAGAGGTCGCCCTTCACGCCCTTGATGGCGCTGTCAATCAGCATGGCGGCGTCATAGGCCTGGAAGGCGTAGGTGCCGGGCACGCCGTTGTAGGCAGCCTCATAGGCCGCGACGAATTTCTTGTTCTGGGGATTGTCGAGATTGGGTGCCCAGTTCGCGCCGCCGAACATGCCGACGGCCGCGTCCTGTTGCGCCGGCAGGGTCGATTCATCCACCGTGAAAGCCGAGAGCACCGGAATGCTATCGGCAAGGCCGGCCTGCCTGTACTGCTTCACGAGATTAACCCCGAGACCGCCCGGCATGAACGTGAAGAGCGCATCGGGCTTCTGCGAGGAAATCTTGGAAAGCTCCGGCTGGAAGTCCAGCGTGTTCAGCGGCATGTAGGATTCCTCGACGATCTCGCCCTTGTAGTCGAGCTTGAAGCCGGCGACCGAGTCCTTGCCGGCCTGATAGTTCGGCACCATCAGGTACATGCGCTTGTAGCCGCGATCCTGCGCGACCTTGCCGAGGATCTCGTGAACCTGATCGTTCTGGTACGAGGTCACATAGAAGAACGGGCTGCAGTCCTTGCCGGCAAAGGTCGACGGGCCGGCATTGGGGCTGATCAGGAAGACTTTCGATTCCGTCACGGGGCGGTGGATCGCCTGGAGAATGTTGGAGAAGATCGGCCCGACCACGAAGTCGACCTTGTCGCGTTCCAGAAGGCCCTTGACCTTGGTCACCGCTGCGTCCGGCTTGAGCTCGTCGTCGACCACCACGACCTCGACATCGCGGCCGCCCATCTTGCTTCCGAGATCCTTCACCGCGAGTGCAAAGCCGTCGCGAACCTGCTGGCCGAGCGCGGCGGCGGGTCCCGACAGGGTCACGATCACACCGAGCTTGATCTTCTCCTGGGCGAGGGCGGGGCTCATTGCCGTGCCGAGCAGCAAGGCGGCTGCGGCCAAGGTCGTTTGCGTCTTCATGGTCTGTCCCCCGTGACATCAGGGCCTGCGCTGCAAGCCGCGTACTCCAATACAAGCTTATGCCGATGATGGCTGCCGCGGCAAGCAAAGCTCAAGACGCCGCCATCTCGCGAGGCAGCGAGCATGCAAGCGGCGCGCCAATTACTTGAAGCCTAAAGAAATCGACGTGCGGTCGATTGCTGCAGCTTTGGACTTGCGGCCGGCTTCAATTTATTTGAAGCTCAAAACGTTGGGAATCCGTGCTGGCGCCAAAGCCTGCCGTCAATGACTGCATCAGATGCTTGATTCCGAGACCAAGGCCGTCGAGACGCCGGAGGACCACGCCGAAGAGCTTCGGCTGTGGCTGCGTATGCTTACCTGCACGACCCTGATCGAGGGCGAAGTCCGCGGCCGCCTGCGGCAGCGGTTCGACGTCACGCTGCCCCGTTTCGATCTGATGGCACAGCTCGACAAGGCGCCCGATGGCATGACGCTGTCCGATGTCTCCAAGCGCATGATGGTTTCCAACGGCAACGTCACCGGCCTCGTCGAGCGTCTGGTGGAATCCGGCCATCTCGACCGGCGCACGTCGGAGACCGACCGCCGGGTCCAGGTGATCCGCCTGACAAAGCTCGGGCGCGCCGAGTTTCGCCGGATGGCGGCGGAACACGAGACCTGGATCGCCGATCTCTTCGCCGACCTGACGCCGAAGGATGTGCGCGAGCTGATGCGGCTCCTCGCCAAGACCAAGGCGTCGGCGCAGAAGTCGGCTGGCCGCCGCCGGGCGTAGGTCCCGCGGGCCGATGCGCCCGCCAATCCCACCTTGCCGCAGGAAAATGCACGGGATGCCCAAAATCCACTATTGCGCCAAATTGTTTTAAGCCTAAAATGTTTCGCAGTTAGTGCTGCCGGGTGCTTCCATGCGCAAAGGAGCGTGCGATGGCCAACGCCGCCAAGGTTCAAATGTCGGGCTCGTCTGACGGCAATGCTGCGACGGCCCATGTCGATACGTTCGCACGGCAACATCTGCCGCCGCGCGAGCTGTGGCCCGATTTCATCTTCACGCGGCCTGAGCTGCAATATCCGCCGCGATTGAACTGCGTCGGCTATTTCCTCGATCGCTGGGTCGAAGAGGGCCATGGCGACGCGCCTTGCGTCATCAGCCCCGCGGTCAGCTACAGCTATCGCGAGCTGCAAGCACTCGTGAATCGCATCGCCAATGTTCTGGTCGGCAAGCTTGGTCTCGTGACCGGCGGGCGCGTGCTGCTGCGCTCTGCCAACAATCCGATGATGGTCGCGACCTATCTTGCGGTGATCAAGGCCGGGGGCATTTGCGTCGCGACGATGCCGCTGCTGCGCGCCAAGGAGCTGTCCTATCCGATCCAGAAGGCGGAGATCACGCTGGCGCTCTGCGACGGAAAGCTCGCCGACGAGATGGAGAAGGCGAAAGCCGCGGCGCCCGGTCTCAAGCAGGCCGTCTATTGGGGTAACGGCGCGGCCGACTCGCTCGAGGCGCTGATCGCCGACGCAAGCCCGGAGTTCAAGGCCGTCGATACCGCCTCCGACGACGTCTGCCTGATCGCCTTCACGTCGGGCACGACCGGCGATCCCAAGGGCACCATGCATTTCCACCGCGACATGCTGGCCGTCTGCGACGGCTACGCGCGCAACATCTTGCGCGCCGAGCAGAAGGATCGTTTCGTCGGCTCCGCACCGCTCGCCTTCACGTTCGGCTTCGGCGGCGTGCTGTTCCCCATGCATATCGGCGCCTCCTTCGTCGTGCTGGAGAAGACGACGCCGGACGACATCCTGACGGCGATCGAGCAGTACAAGACCACGGTCTGTTTCACCGCGCCGACCGCGTATCGCGCCATGATCGGCAAGCTTCCGGGCCGGGACATTTCTTCGCTTCGCAAGTGCGTCTCCGCTGGCGAGACACTGCCCAAGCCGACATTCGATGCCTGGTTCAAGGCCACCGGCATCAAGCTGATGGACGGCATTGGCTCGACCGAGATGCTGCACATCTTCATCAGCGCGACCGAGGACGAGATCCGTCCGGGCGCAACCGGCAAGCCAGTGCCGGGTTATGAGGCGAAGATCGTCGACGACGCCGGCAATGACGTCCCGACTGGGACGATGGGCCGCCTCGTGGTTCGCGGTCCGACCGGGTGCCGCTATCTCGCGGACGAACGGCAGCGCAGATACGTCCAGAATGGCTGGAACATCACCGGCGACACCTACCTGATGGATGACGACGGCTATTTCTGGTACCAGTCGCGCTCCGACGACATGATCGTGTCGGCCGGCTACAACATCGCAGGCACTGATGTCGAGGCGGTGCTGCTGACGCATCCCTCCGTCGCCGAGTGCGGTGTGGTTGGCGCACCGGACGAGGCACGCGGAATGATCGTGAAGGCTTATATCATCGTCGCGCCCGGCGTAGCGCCGGATGCTCAACTTGCGGCCGAGTTGCAGGAATATGTCAAACGCGAGATCGCGCCCTACAAGTACCCGCGCGCGATCGAGTTTGTGACGCAATTGCCGAAGACCGAGACCGGCAAGTTGAAGCGTTTTGCCCTGCGCCAACTGGCTCAGGCTGCGGCGACGTCGTCGGGCGTTGCGGCAGAATGAGGGAAGGACGGAGAATTTGTCCGTGACAACGCCGAAAGGCCCGCAGCTCGCGGTGCTGTCGACCGCCGATGAGAAGGTCACGCTTTCGGCGGCGCAGATCCTCCAGCCGGCCGGCTGGCCGGTGCCGAAAGGCTACGCCAACGGCATGGCCGCCGACGGGCGGATCGTCGTCACCGGCGGCGTGATCGGTTGGGATGCCGAAGAGCGTCTCGCGGACGGCTTTGTCGCGCAGGTCCAGCAGGCCCTGAGCAACATTGCCGCGATCCTGACTGAGGCCGGCGCATGCCCTGAGCATCTCGTGCGTCTGACCTGGTACGTCGTCGACATGGACGAATACCTCGCGAACCTGAAGGAGCTCGGCAAGATCTACCGTGCCGTCTTCGGTGCGCACTATCCGGCGATGGCGCTGCTTCAGGTGGTACGGCTGGTCGAGAAGGCGGCGCGCGTCGAGATCGAGGCCACCGCCGTCATTCCCCGCTGAGCCGCGGTTGCTTCCTCAGCTTGCCTTGTTAGCTCGCTTTGGCGAGGTCGTCGTCCTCGGGCGAGTTCAGATAAACGCCGGACATGGTGTCGACCCAGCACAAATGGTCGTGCACCTTCTTCACGCCCTCGACGTTCTCCGCCGCGACGACCGCGGCCTGCCGTGCGCGTTCTTCGGTGATGACGCCGCTGAGGTGAACGATGCCGTCGCGAACGATGACGTTGAGTCCGAACGGGCACCAATCGTTCCTCTCCATGGTATCGATGATGCGGTTGCGAATATGATCGTCATCGGCCGTCGGATCCGGCACCTCGCGGGCGAGCCCTGCGACAGCCTGCAACAGGTTGGCGCGGGACACGATCCCGACGACCATGTCGCCGCGTACCACCGGCAGGCGCTTCACGTTGTTCCGTTCCATGAGGTCGACGATCTCCGCGAGTGCCGTGTCCTCGGTGATGGTCACGGGCGAGGCGGTCATCACCTCCGAGACCTTGCGGCCGTGCTCGTGGACGAAGTCGCTGGCCGATTTGCCCGGACCGAGGATGAACCGCAACCAGCGCCCCCGCTTGCGCCCGGTGCCGATCTCGCTGCGGCGGATGAAGTCTCCTTCCGAGACGACGCCGACGAGCTTGCCGGTGTCGTCGACCACCGTGAGGCCGCTGACGTGCCGCTTCAGCATGATGTTGGCCGCCTCGACGATGCTGGTATCGGGGGTGACCGAGATGACCGACCGGGTCATGATCTGATGGGCGCGCATGGACGACTCCGCTGGCTTGTCGAATTTCAATGCGCAAAGCCTAGCCCGGCCGTCGGGGTGTGGTTTGACTCAGGTCAAGCGATCCAGGCCGCTTCTCCCTGGTTGAGCAATTGTGATCCGTGCCCAGATTTGATGCAGCTCAACACGTATCGGAAGCGTCGCCATATCCTGCTGCCGACATAGACCAGAAGCCCGCAGGATCATTCAGCCATGAGCGTCGTGAAGGTATTTCCACGGGCCGAAGAGCCGCCGGCACAGGCTCTCCCCGCCAATTCGGCTGCCGAAGCCCCTGCGAAGATCCCCGAAAGGATCCCTGAGAAGCCGGTCGTCGCCAATTCCCTGCCTGCATCGGAGCCGTACCCTTTCGACCGCGCGTTTCATGCGGTGCTGGCGCGGTTCACGGGCGGGATTTCGCCTGTGGCCTTGTCGCTCGCCTGGCTCGACTGGAGCACGCATCTTGCCGCGGCGCCGGAGCGCCGGATGCAGATGTTCCGTAACGGTCTTCGCGATACCGGTATGCTCCTGCAAGCCGTCGCGCACGCGACCTCGCAAAAGCCGTGGTCCGTGATTGAGCCGCAGGGACGCGATCGTCGCTTCAAGGACCCGCAATGGGAGACCGCGCCGTTCAATCTGCTTGCGCAGGCGTTCCTGCTGTCGGAGCGCTGGTGGCACGATGCCACGACCGGCGTGCGTGGCGTGTCGCATGCAAACGAAGCCGTCGTCGAGTTCTCGGTACGCCAGATGCTCGACATGCTGGCGCCGTCGAATTTCGCGGCCACCAATCCGCAGGTTCTCGAAAAGGCGTTCCAGAGCGGCGGCGAAAATTTTGTGTTCGGCTGGCAGAACTGGTGCAGCGATCTGATGCGGCTGCTCTCTGTCTCGAAGCCGGCGGGTGACGAGCAGTTCGTCGTCGGCAAGACGGTGGCAGCTACGCCCGGCAAGGTCGTCTACCGCAACGATCTGATCGAGCTGATCCAGTATCATCCCACGACCGCGCAAGTGCGACCCGAGCCGATCCTGATCGTGCCGGCCTGGATCATGAAGTATTACATCCTCGACCTGTCGCCGCAAAATTCCCTGGTCCGGTATCTGACCGGTCAAGGCTTCACCGTGTTCGCGATCTCCTGGCGCAATCCGGATGCGAAGGACAGGGATGTTGCCTTCGACGACTATCGCAAGCTGGGAGTGATGGCCGCGCTGGACACGATCGGCCGGATCA
This sequence comes from Bradyrhizobium sp. B039, assembly GCF_038965675.1. Taxonomy (NCBI): domain Bacteria; kingdom Pseudomonadati; phylum Pseudomonadota; class Alphaproteobacteria; order Hyphomicrobiales; family Nitrobacteraceae; genus Bradyrhizobium; species Bradyrhizobium sp. B039. Next base: position 6,352,244 of record NZ_CP152416.1, on the reverse strand, counting down.
TGCCCGATCGGAAGACCCATGCGCTCGGCTACTGTCTGGGCGGCACGTTGCTGTCGATCGCCGCGGCGGCCATGGCGCGCGACGGCGATGGCCGTCTCGGCACCATCACGCTCCTTGCCGGCCAGACCGACTTCACCGAGGCCGGCGAATTGACGCTCTTCATCAACGAGAGCCAGGTCGCCTTCCTCGAAGACATGATGTGGCAGCGCGGCTATCTCGACACGACACAGATGGCCGGTGCGTTCCAGCTGCTGCGCTCCAACGAGCTGATCTGGTCGCGGCTGTCGCGTGACTATCTGATGGGCGAGAGTTCGCAGCCGAGCGATCTGATGGCCTGGAACGCCGATGCCACGCGGCTGCCTTATCGCATGCACTCGGAGTATTTGCGCAAGCTGTTCCTCGACAACGATCTGGCCGAAGGCCGCTATCGCGTCGAGGGCAGGAGCGTCTCGCTCTCCGACATTCACGCGCCGATGTTTGTGGTGGGCACGCTCGCCGACCACGTGGCGCCGTGGCGATCCGTCTACAAGATCCACTATCAGGCTGATGCCGACGTAACCTTCCTGTTGACCAACGGCGGCCATAATGCCGGCGTCGTCGCGCCTCCTGACGAGCCCTGGCACACCTATCAGGTCATGACCAAGGCCGCGGATGCGCCGTATGTCGGCCCGGACGAGTGGCTGAAGCTGGCGCCGCGTGTTGAGGGATCGTGGTGGCCGGAATGGGCCCAATGGCTGGCGGCGCGCTCAGGTGAGCCCTGTGATCCACCGTCGATCGGTGTCGGGGGTGCTGACGGTCTGCCCGACGCGCCGGGAGACTACGTCCACACCTAATCCTCAGGCTCCGCGCTCGGCGCAAGGTCTGACGAGCGGAAGGGCTTGGCCTTGTCGAGTTTCCGGTAGGCCGTAGAGGCGGTTCGCAGCAGCCTCTTTTCCCGCTTGCGGTCGAGGAAGCGAATGCCAGCCTCGGGGCCGGCGCCGTTCAACGACGCTGCCAGCGCTTGCCCGCGCGCATCGTCGTTCAATTGTCCGAGGGACCTTTGTGCCTTGCGCAATTGCTTGAGGATGGACTTCTGCTTCGTCAGGGAATCGTCATCGAACAGGTCCGTGAGCGACTCGATCGAATAGGTCAGCCGCTTGTTGAGAAGCCGCAACCTGTGTCGCTTCTCGACATCGAGCTTGCGCAGCTTCCTGGCCTTCCTGAGCAGCGTCTCTTCCCACTCGGTCAGCCGCGCCGTCGCGTGGTCGGCGAGCGAGCAACGGCGCAACCTGACGGCTTCCTTGCTGCGCCGGGTCGACCAAGGCCCGCTCTCGATCCACGCCGAGGTCTGCTCGACCAAGCGCTTGTAGCGCGCGGATTGCAGCGCGCGCGCGAGCAGGCGGTGGCTCTCGGCGCGCTTCTCGTCCCAGTGCTGGAGCTCGGCGATCACGGCGAGCTCGTCGCCACTCTCGGCGACGACCCGCTCGATCGCCACGTCGAGATCCCGCACCAGGCCGAGCTGGCTGTTGAGCCATTTCAGCTCGGCCCAGACGTTCGGCCGCAGCGTGTCGTCCACCATGGGCGAGAAGAAGCGGATGGCGGTGCGCAGATGCGTCAGTGCGATGCGGATCTGGTGCAGCGCGTCGGGATCGCCGCGGCAAGTGCCGTCGTGCTGGGCAAGGACCGCACCGAGGTGGCGGCGGGCGATGATCCGGAACGCCGTATCGCAGGCCATGCCGGGGCTGAGGCGGCCGGGCAGGGCATTGCGCCGCGTCGCCGGCTTGGCGCGCGCGGTCGCGGTCGAACTCGTGGTGGGTTGCGACATCCTTGCCCGCGTCAATCAGATTGCCTTATTTTGCCCTGCGATTGCGTCCCGGCAGCGCTGGAGCGTCTGCTCTTGTGTCCCGGATGCATCGATGGTCGCCCAACCGACATGGCCGATATTATAGTGCTCTTGCTGCGCAGCAACCTCTTGCGTGGCGTCGGAGGCATCCCCGTGGCGGCTGCCGATGCGCGCCTGACGGGTCGCGAGGTCGGCGACGAGGAATAGTCCGCTCAGCGGCACGTTGCATTGGCGGGCCATGGCGGCCAGTTGCTCCCGTTCGGATTCGCTTGCAAAGACGGCATCGACGATTGCGGAATGGCCTTGCGCCAGCACCTGTCGGGCGCTCTGCACCAGGACCTCGTAGACGCGTGCCGTGACCTCGGGCCGGTACGTGGACGGCGGCAGCCGGTGGGTGTGTTCCACCTGAAACAGCTGCTTGCGAATGATGTCGCTGCGCAGCACGACGGCTCCCGGTTGCGGCGCGACGTTGGGTGCCAGCGCGCGGGCGAGGGCGGACTTGCCGGTGCCCGATAGTCCGCCGACTGCAATCAGGCGCGGGGTGGGCGGGTGGATCAGAGCCCGGGCGAGATCGAAGTAGCGGTGCGCCTCGTGAAGAATTCCTGTCCGGTCGGCATCGGGCCGCGTCAGCCGCGCCAGCGCCACCTGGGCGCGGATTGCCGCGCGAATGGACATGAACAGCGGCAGGACCGAGAGCGCATCGAGGTTTTCGGGCGGCGTTGCGGCGAGATACCGGTTCAGGACGATATTGGCTGCGAGCGGTTGACCATGGTGCAGCAGGTCCATCAGCGTGAACGCGAGGTCGTAGAGCACGTCGACAGTTGCGATTCTCGCATCGAACTCGATCGCGTCGAACAGCACCGGCTGGTCGTCGATCGCAACGATATTCGCAAGATGCAGGTCGCCGTGGCAGCGGCGCACGTATCCCTGACGGCCGCGTTCTTCGAGCAGCGCCCGCAGGCGCTGCAATATCGTGTACGAGGCTTCGCCGAGTTGCTCGATCTCTTCGGCTTCGAGATGGTTGCCCTTCCGCAAGCCGTCGCCGTTTCCATCGACGAGGCCGGGGATGGAGGCAACCCATGCCGTGCCGTCGGCGCGAGGTGCCATCGCGTGCGACGCCACGATGGCATCAGCGGCAGCCGAGGCGAGGTTCGCATCCAGCGGGCCGGCCTTCGCCAGATGATCCAGCGTCCGGGTTTCGTCGAAGCGGGACATGTCGACCGCATACTCGACCGGCCGGCCGCGGCCGTCGACCTGCAGCGATCCGTCCGGCTCCTCGGTGATCGCCACGACGCGGTGATAGATCTGCGGCGCCAGCGGCCGGTTGATCCTGATCTCCTCCTCGCAGGCCGTCTTGCGTTTCTCGAGCGTCGAATAGTCGAGGAACGGAAATCGGACAGACCGCTTGATCTTCAGCGCGCGGCCGCCGTCGAGAAACACCGACGCGGCATGCGTATCGATCCGTATCACGCCCGGATGCGCGCAGAGCGCCGTGAAGATCCGTTCCTGGGCAGCCGTTTCGTCTGTCATCGAAGCTGGTATTCCGAGATAAGGTCAGGGTCTGAGCACGGCGGCGCCAAGAATCTGTCCATTCCGCAGCATGTCCAGAACTTCGTTGGCCTGATCGAGCGGGAATGCGGTCGTCTCGGTGCGCACGCCCGCCTGCGGAGCGATCCTGAGAAAATCGAGACCGTCCTGTCGGGTGAGATTGGCAACGGAGATCAGCTGCCGTTCCTGCCAGAGCAGGTCGTACGGAAAGCTCGGAATGTCGCTCATATGGATGCCGGCGCAGACCACGCGGCCACCCTTGCGAACGGCGCGCAGCGCGGCCGGCACGAGCTCGCCGGCGGGGGCGTAGATGATGGCGGCGTCGAGCGGTGTGTCGGGAATTTCGTCCGAGGCGCCCGCCCAGACGGCGCCGAGCCGGCGGGCGAGGTCCTGTGCGGCCAGATCGCCGCGCCGTGTAAACGCGTGGACAGAGCGCCCCTGCCAGACCGCGACTTGCGCGACGATATGGCCGGCGGCGCCGAAGCCGTAGATGCCCAGCCTCTCAGCCTGGCCGGCGAGGACCAGCGAACGCCAGCCGATCAGGCCTGCACACAGCAGAGGGGCGAGAGCCACGTCGTCGCCGGCCTCGCCCAGCGGAAAGGCATAGCGCGCATCGGCGACCACGTGCGTTGCATAGCCGCCGTCCCTTGTATAACCGGTGAAGAGCGGGCGGTCGCAGAGGTTCTCCATGCCCTCCCGGCAAAACCGGCAGTTTCCGCAGGTGAACCCGAGCCAGGGAATGCCGACCCGGTCACCCAGCGCATGCGTTGCGACATCGGGGCCGACGAGATCGATACGGCCGACGATTTCATGGCCAGGTACGATCGGGTAGCGGATGTCGGGCAATTCGGCGTCGACGACGTGAAGATCGGTCCGGCAGACGCCGCAGGCGCTGACTCTCACCCGGATCTGACCTTCGCCGGGGATTGGATCGGGGCGCTCCTCCATCCGCAGCCGTGCTCGCGGGGCAGCCAACACCATCGCACGCATCAGTCTCTCCGGGGCGAACCGCTCCGATCGAACTATCCATAGAATGACAGCGCGGGGCCAGTCCTTGACCTCCCTCAATGCTCGCCTTTGCCCGTCTGGACGGTTCCCCAAGGCTTGTTGAGGATCAAAAGGCTTGATGAGGATCAATGGTGTTGACGAAAGCCGGCCTATTCTGGTGGCAAGGAGAACCCCGATGCCTCTGAAGGACGTTTTTCTGCCGCTTGTCGGCCAGCCGCGCGGACCGGCTGTTGCTGCGATCGAAAAATGCGTGGCAGTCGCCGCCGACCTCGGCGCCAGGATCACCGCGCTCGCGCTCGAGGAAGACGTTTTCGTGCGGCCGATGGTGCTGCTCCCCGATGATCCCGATGCCGCCGTGGCAAAGGGGCCCCTTGGAGCGGACGATGTGCAGCATCTTCTGAATGCCTTCACTGATGCGGCGGCTCGCGCCAACGTTCGGACCCAAAGCCGGTCGGGCAAGGTGCCGGCGGACCAGATTGCGTCGATACTGGCCGAACAGGCGCGTTTCAGCGATCTCACGCTGGTTCCCGTGAAGTCGCACGACAGCCGAACGGAGCACATCATCGAGACGATCCTGTTTGAATCCGGGCGGCCGCTGCTGCTCTGCCCGGAGCAGCATGTGGACGTGCTGCGACCGGAATTCGAGAAAGTCATGATCGCTTGGGATCACTCCGCGCGCGCGGCGCGGGCGGTCGGTGACGCGCTGCCGATCCTTCAGGCTGCGGCCTCGGTCCGCGTGGTGACCGTGGCCGACGACAAGACCGACGCGATCGTGCAATCCGGGACCGCCCTCGTCGATCATTTGAGCGAGCACGGTGTCCAGGCCTCGTTCGAGACGGCGAAAGGCGGCGGCAGCTCGATCGGCAAGGTGCTCGGAAGTTGGGCAAATTCCAATGCCATCGATGCGATCGTGATGGGCGCCTATCATCATTCGCGCCTGAACGAGATCGTCTGGGGTGGTGTGACAAAGACTGTCATTGGCCAGCCACCGTGCTGGGTTATGATCTCCCACTAGGCTCGCCGCCAGCTTGCCGGCCTGATCTTTCAACCATCGGAACCACCACCGACGGGGCGCATTTGCTTTCATGTCCACCTATCGCCTGAAGAACCTGCTGTCGCCGCGTTCGGTTGCGCTTGTCGGGGCGAGCGCCCGTCCGGTTTCCGTGGGGCGCGCCGTTCTGGAGAACATTCGCAAGGCTGAATTCACGGGACAGTTCGGCCTCGTCAATCCGCGTCATGCCGAGATCAGCGGCGTTGCCGCAGTGGCGAGCCTCGACAGGCTGGCATTCGTGCCCGAGCTCGTGGTCATCACCGCGCCGGCCCGGGAGGTTCCCGGCATCATCGACCAGGCCGGACGGCGCGGCTCGGCGGGCGCACTGATCGTCACGGCCGGACTCGGCCATGGGCCGGGATCGCTGCAAGAGGCCGTGATCGCCGCGGCTCGCAAATACGGCATGCGGCTGATCGGGCCGAACTGCCTCGGCATCATGATGCCCGGCGTGAGCCTCAATGCCAGTTTTGCCGCGCACATGCCGGGAGCTGGAAATCTCGCGCTGATTTCGCAATCCGGCGCGATCGCCGCCGGCATGGTGGACTGGGCCGCGCAGCGCGGCGTCGGCTTCTCCGGCATCGTCTCGATCGGCGACCAGATCGACGTCGATATTGCCGACCTGCTCGACTATTTCGCGATGGATCACAAGACCCGTGCGATCCTGCTCTATATCGAGGCCATCAAGGACGCGCGTAAATTCATGTCGGCGGCACGCGCCGCGGCGCGTGTGAAGCCGGTTGTCGTGGTGAAGTCCGGCCGCATGGCGCAGGGTGCGAAGGCGGCAGCGACCCACACCGGCGCGCTTGCGGGTGCCGACGCCGTCTATGATGCGGCGTTCCGCCGCGCGGGTATCCTGCGGGTCTCCGATCTGCGCGAGCTGTTCGACTGCGCCGAGACGCTCGGCCGCGTCGAATCGCCGACCGGAAAGCGCCTCGCCATTCTGACCAATGGCGGCGGCATCGGTGTCCTCGCCGTCGATCGACTGGTCGAGCTTGGCGGAATTCCCGCGTCCATCTCGGCGGATGCCCGCAAGAAACTCGATGACGCGCTGCCGCCGACCTGGTCCGGCGCAAATCCCGTCGACATCGTGGGCGATGCCGATGCAGCGCGCTACGCGGCGGCGCTCGAGGTGCTGCTCGCCGACGCCGACAATGACGCAGTTCTCGTCCTCAACGTGCAGACGGCGATCGCCTCGGCTTCCGACATCGCGAGGACCGTGACGGAGCTCGTCGGCAAATATCGCGAGAAGCACCGCAGTTGGGCAAAGCCGGTGCTTGCCGCCTGGGTCGGGGCCGATCAAGCGATCATTCAGACGCTCTCCGGCGGGGGGATTCCGAACTATCCGACCGAGGACGATGCGGTGCGCGGCTTCATGCATCTGGTCCGGCACCGCGAAGTGGTCGAGGAACTGAGCCAGGTTCCCCCTGCAATGCCCGACACGTTCGTGCCTGACGCCCGGGCGGCCAGGCAGATCGTAGCCGCAGCCATCGCCGATGACCGCAAATGGCTCGAGCCTGTCGAGATCAAGCACCTACTCGAAGCCTACGACATCGCGATGGTGCCGACCTATGCCGCGGCCGACGTCGAGCAGGCCGCGGCGTACGCGAACGAGATGTTCGCGCAAGGTGCCACCGTCGTGCTGAAGATCATGTCGCGCGACATTGTGCACAAATCAGATGTCGGCGGCGTCGTGCTCAATCTGACGACGCCGGAGGCGGTGCGTGCGGCTGCCTCCGATATTCTCGCCCGGGCAAGGAAGCTGCGGCCCGAGGCCCGTATCAGCGGCGTCATCGTCCAGGCGATGGTCGTCAAGGCGAAGGCGCGCGAGCTGATCCTCGGTCTTGCCGACGATCCCACGTTCGGCACCGTCGTCGTCTTCGGCCGGGGCGGAACGGCGGTGGAGATCATCAATGACAGGGCGCTGGCGCTGCCGCCGCTCGATGTGCAACTCGCCCGCGACTTGATCGACCGCACGCGGGTCTCGCGGCTGCTGCGCGCCTACCGGGACGTGCCGGCCGTCAAGCAGGACGCCGTCGCCATGGTGCTGGTCAAGCTCGCCCAGATGGCGGCCGATATCCCTGAGATCCGCGAATTCGACATCAACCCGCTGCTCGCGGACGAGACCGGTGTGACGGCAGTCGACGCCCGTGTCGCGGTGGGGCCGTCGCAGCGGAAGTTTGCCGGCTCAGGCCCCGCCAATTTCGCCGTTCGCGCCTATCCCTCGCAGTGGGAGCGCCGCCTCAAGCTCAAGGACGATTGGCGCATCTTCGCGCGGCCGTTGCGCCCTGACGACGAGCCGACCATCCACGAGTTCCTGCGTCATGTGACGCCTCACGACCTCCGCCTGCGCTTCTTCGCGCCGATGAAGGAGTTCACCCACGAATTCATCGCGCGCCTGACCCAGCTCGACTACGCGCGCGCGATGGCTTTCATCGCATTCGATGAGGCTACTGGCGAGATGGTCGGCGTGGTCCGGCTCCATTCGGACTCGATCTACGAGAGCGGTGAATACGCGATCCTGCTGCGGTCCGATCTCAAGGGCAGGGGGCTTGGATGGGCCCTGATGCAACTGATCATCGACTATGCGAGATCCGAAGGGCTGAAGGCCATATCGGGCGACGTGCTTCAGGAGAACACCGTGATGCTCGAAATGTGCCGGCAGCTCGGTTTCGAGGTCAAGCCGGATCCGACCGAGCCTGATATCTGCGACGTCCGGCTGAAGCTCTGAGCGAGCCGGCTAAAGCATGATCCGGAAAAGTGCGTGTCGGTTTTCCGAAAAGATCATGCTCAAACAACAACCCAAAGCACGATGACGATTCATCCCAATCTCATCGCGCTTCAGGAGCGCGCTTCGGCCGACGTTGCAGCGGCAGTCTCCTTGGTCGTTTTCCGCAGGCTCTTGACGATGATCGCGATCAGCGGCACCAGCACTGGCACGATCGTGCTCAGCGGATGATGCACCGCTCCCGACACCTGGGTCTGGAGCGCGCGCGCCTCGAGCTGAAGGGCCTCGATGGATGCGCCGTGAATTTCATTGGCGAGCTCGATGTCGCGGCCGGACGGAGCCCGCCCGGCGATGACGAAGAGGACCGCCGCGATGGCAAAATTGACGGCGCCGAGGATGGCCGCTGCCGCAATGGCGCTCCAGATCTGGACCAGCGCGAAATAGGCCGACAGCTCCAGCATCAGGAGCCCGAATGCCGCGATCAATGCCGCAAAGGCGCGCAGGCCGAGGCCTACCAGCAGATGGCGCAGCCTGATGTCTGCGATGATCCTGTCGGTCCGCCACAGCACGCGCAGATGTTTGACGACGTTCTCGGTATTCACCTAGTGTCTCCTCAGCATGAAGCCGACGACGACGCCGAGCGCGAAGGCGGAGGCGAGCGACGTCATCGGGCGCTCCGCGATGAGGCCCTGAAGCTGCTCCTGCTCGTCGCTGACGGTTTCGCCGAGCTCGGCAAGCGCGGCCTTGATCTGATCGGCCAGAGCCTCGGCGCGGTCCTTCGAACTCTCGAACATTTCCTCGCCGGCCGTGCTCAGCAGGCGGGTGACGTCCACCTTCAACGTCCGCAGTTCTTCGCTCATCCTGTCGCTGTCGAACATGGATTTGATGTCTCCATTGAATGGAGCGAACCTAAGACCCGCCGGCGTGACCGCGCTTGATTTGCGTCAAGGGGTGGGCAGGGGCCTGCCCTTGAGACAGGTCAAACCGCCCGCCACACGCTGGCCTAGAAGTGGCGGCTGAATGGGGACCGATTGTCCCGATGAGGTGGAAGCGTGAACTCCGAACCGCTGTTGCTGGCAACGCCGTCTGGCGAGGGGCTGAAATTGCGCCCGCAAGGGTCCTGGACCGCGGCGAATGTGGCGATGCTCGAAACTCTGTCCCGCTCGGTCGGCGCGGATGTCGATCGATCCAGGGCCGTGACGCTGGACATGTCGGGCGTCAGTGCGCTGGATACGCTCGGCGCCTGGGTCCTGGAGAAGCTGTCGCGCAGGGCCGCAACGTCAGGCAGATCGGCCGAATTCGTCGGCGTCGCCGATCATTTCAGCGGTCTGATGGACGAGGTGCGTGAGGTTAACCGCCACACGCCGGCGCCGGTAGCTGCGCCAAATCCGCTTCTGCTCAGGCTCGGCGATCTCGGCAAGTCCACGGTCGGCGCGCGGGAAGACATTACGATCTTCCTGCAAATGCTCGGCGCATTGTTCATGGCCATTTTCGGTGTGCTGCGCCGGCCGCGGTCGCTGCGGCTGACGTCGCTGGTCTACCAGCTCTACCGCATCGGATGGCAGGCGATTCCCATCGTCGCGCTGATCACCTTCCTGATCGGCGCCATTATCGCCCAGCAGGGATTCTTCCATTTCCGCAGGTTCGGTGCTGAGTCCTATACCGTCGATATGGTGGGCATCCTCGTGCTGCGCGAGCTTGGCGTTCTGATCGTCGCCATCATGGTCGCCGGCCGGTCGGGGAGCGCCTACACCGCCGAGCTCGGTTCGATGAAGATGCGCGAGGAGATCGACGCGCTGTCGACGATGGGGCTCGATCCCGTCGGCGTCCTGATCCTGCCGCGTGTTGCGGCGCTGGTCATCGCACTGCCGATTCTCGCCTTCATCGGATCGATTGCCGCGCTCTATGGCGGCGGCCTGGTCGCGCAGTTCTACGGCGACATGGGGCCGGCGATCTACATCGCACGGCTGCATGAGGCCATTTCCGTCACCCATTTCGAGGTGGGCATCCTGAAGGCGCCGTTCATGGCGCTGGTGATCGGGATTGTCGCCTGTAGCGAGGGCTTGCGCGTCAAGGGCAGTGCCGAGTCGCTGGGGCGGCAGACGACGACGTCGGTGGTCAAGTCGATCTTCCTGGTGATCGTGCTCGACGGCCTGTTCGCAATCTTCTTTGCCTCGATCGGGATGTGACGATGGGCGAACCGCAGGAACAGTTCGCGATCCGCGTCCGCGACCTCGTGGTCGGCTTCGGCCGCCAGACGGTGCTCGACCATCTCTCGCTCGACGTTCGCAAGGGCGAGATTCTCGGGCTGGTGGGAGCGTCCGGCGGCGGCAAGTCGGTCTTGATGCGAACCATCATCGGCCTCATCCCGCGCCGAAGCGGTACCATTGAGGTCATGGGGCACGAGATCGGCGGCACGCATGACCGCGGCACGCAAGGCGCGGCCGCGACATGGGGCATCCTCTTCCAGCAGGGCGCGCTGTTCTCCTCGCTGACGGTCCGCCAGAACGTCCAGTTTCCGCTGCGCGAAAATCTCGTCCTGTCGCAGGAGCTGATGGACGAGATCGCGATCGCCAAGCTCGAAATGGTCGGGCTGCGGGCGCAGGACGCCGACAAATATCCGGCGGAGCTGTCCGGCGGCATGACCAAGCGCGTGGCGCTGGCGCGCGCGCTCGCGCTCGATCCGCCGATCCTGTTCCTGGACGAGCCCACCTCCGGCCTCGATCCGATCGCCGCCGGCGATTTCGACGCGCTGATCAAGACGCTGCAAAAGACCCTGGGACTGACCGTGTTCATGGTCACCCATGATCTTGCCAGCCTCACCACGGTCTGCGACCGCGTGGCCGCGCTCGCCGACGGCAAGATCGTTGCGATTGGCCCGATGCGCGACCTGCTGCAATCCGAGCATCCCTGGGTGCGCGCCTATTTCCACGGCAAGCGCTCGCAGATGCTGCAACACGAGATGAGATGAGACATGGAAACCCGCGCTCCCTACGTGCTGATCGGCACCTTCGTGCTGGCCGCGATCCTCGCGGTGTTCGGCTTCATCTATTGGCTGAACAACACCGGCGGCATCGGGCCGCGCACGAACTACCATGTGCAATTCCAGGGACCGGTACCGGGGCTCCTGGTTGGCGCCGGCGTGTTGTTCAACGGCATCCGCGTCGGCGAGGTGGCCCAGCTTGGGCTCGCGCCGGACAATCCACGCTTCGTTAATGCGACGATTTCGGTTGCCTCCGCCACGCCGGTGCGCGCCGACACCCGGGTCGGGCTCGATTTCCAGGGGCTGACCGGCGTGCCGGTGGTGACACTGGAGGGCGGCATGATCGTCGCCAAATCCGGCGAGCCCCTGACCTTGATCGCCGAGGCCGGCGCCGGCCAGAGCATGACGCAGGCGGCGCGCGGTGCGCTGCGACGGGTGGATTCGGTGCTGGAGGACAATTCCGGCCCGCTGAAGGACACCATCGCGAATTTCAAGACGTTCTCCGACGGGCTCGCGCGCAACACCGGCAAGCTCGACGGCATCCTGGCGGGTCTCGAGAAGATGACCGGCGGCGGCGCGCCGGCGCAGAAGATCACCTATGACCTGCGCACGCCGCAGAACCTCGGACCGGCCGCCAAGACGCTTTCTGCGTCGCTGGCCATTCCCGAGCCGACCGCGGTCGCGATGCTCCAGACCCAGCGCATGCTGTTTGCGCCGGTCGGGGATAATCCAGGCTTTGCCGATTTCCTCTGGGCCGACAGCATTCCAAAGCTGGTGCAGGCGCGGCTGATCGACAGCTTCGAGAACTACGACATCGCCCATGCGCCGTTGCGCACGAGCGATCTCGGGCAGGCGGACTACCAACTGCTGATCGACATCAGACGCTTCCGGATTGCCACGGACGGCGAGACAAGGGTCGAGATCGGACTATCGGCGCGGATCGTCGACAAGAACGGCAAGGTGGTCGCGTCCCGCCTCGTCGAGACCAGCGAGAAGCTCGACAAGGTCGAACCGGCCGCTGCGGTCGCAGCGTTCGACGCGGCGTTCGCCCGCATCGCCAAGGAACTGATCGGCTGGACGGTGCTGGCGGTGTGAGGCCGCCTATTCCAGCGTCTTGAGGTAGGACAGGAGGTCGTGGATCTGGTCCGGACTGAGCTCGAAGGCGGGCATGTCGGCGTGGCCCGTGTAGATGCCTTCGGCCAGCGCCTCGCCAAGGGTCGCGATCGGATAATTCCGGTGCAGCGTGCGCAGCGGCGGGGCGATCTTGAGCGGGCTCTCGGAGACGCGGTCGATCGCGTGGCAGCGCGCGCAATTGGCCCGTGCAAAGGCCTTTCCGCGTTGTTCGGCGGTCGGTGCCGCCAGCGCAGGCGTGATCAGAAAGAGGCCAATCAGGCCCTGGCGGAGCGCATGGTGAAGCATGGAAGGCGGGATCCCGTCGAACTCTCGGCGCAGAATAGAGAGCGGAGACCCGCCAGGATTGATCTGGGTCAACCGCGTTTGTGAGGGTGCAGTAAAATGCGGGTGCGTATGGCGGACTCGGCCGGGGGGCGGAGCTGGACCGACGCTAGGAGCGGTGGATGAAGCCTTCCGTGGTCATGATTGAACCAAACGGGCATTTCTGCAGCGATTGTGCCATACGCACATCGGCGGTTTGTTCGTCGCTGGATGCGGCCGAGCTCAGGGAATTCGAGCATCTCGGACGCCGTGTCCATTTTTCCTCAGGCGAGACCGTGTTCTCCGAGGAGGACATCACGACCTCGTTCTACAACGTTCTCGAAGGCGTTATGCGGCTGTACAAGCTGCTCCCCGACGGCCGGCGGCAAATCGTCGGCTTCGCCTTGCCCGGCGATTTCCTGGGGATGAATCTGTCCGGCCGCCATAATTTTTCCGCCGATGCAATCGGCGCGGTGACCGTGTGCCAGTTCGCGAAGGCGCCCTTCGGGCGTTTCATCGAGGAGCGGCCGCAACTGCTCAGGCGGATCAACGAGCTGGCCATTCGCGAGTTGAGCCAGGCACGCGACCATATGGTCTTGCTCGGCCGCCGCTCGGCGGACGAGAAGGTAGCAAGCTTTCTGCTTGGCTGGCGCGAGCGGCTGCTCGCGCTCAAGGGGGCGTCCGACACGGTTCCACTTCCGATGAGCCGGCAGGACATCGCCGATTATCTCGGCCTGACCATCGAGACCGTCAGTCGCACCTTTACCAAGCTTGAACGCCACGGAGCGATCGCCATCATTCATGGCGGTATCAGCCTGCTCGACCCGGCTCGCGTCGAGGCCTTGGCCGCGGCCTGACAGCCTTTTCACGATGCTCTCGGATTTTTGATCCCGATCAATGACGCCGTCCACCGGCCGCAAATAATGCCCCTCAAACACCCGGGAGGAGCATGATGCCCACTGACGCGTTGCTGATGACCATTGTCGTCGTGGCGATCTTCGTCACTTTCGCCGCAGCTCTGGCATGGGCGGACCGACAAACCAACGCGGGCCGGCTCGACCCCGATTCCAAGCGCTGAAGCCCCCGATCGTAAGCCTCCTCTGACGCGCTAAGCGCCGACGCTCGCCGGGCCGGCTCTTGGCTGTCCGGCAGCGCCTCAACGCAATCGCGGCGTGCGGTGCCTGCAACTCTGCATCGACCGGGACGCATTGGCGCATCCTTCGGATGCGGCCCTTGAGCCGGGCGGCGGGCATTTTCGCCGCATTTGCCTTAAAGCGCGCGCATGCTTTCCGGTTGAAATGCCGGGCAACACTGACTACGCAGGAACTCCAGTGCCTCGCAGTCTTAGGAGCCCAGCGGCGTGCCTCAGGACAAGACCGGCGACCCCCGACAATCGGCGGCGAACAAATTATCGGTCCTGCGCAAGCACCCGATCTTCGCGGATCTGGAGCCGGATGCGCTCGATCAGCTCTGCCGCTACGCCAAGCACACCACCGTGAAGCGCGGTGCGACGATCGCCGCCAAGGGCGACCCCGGCAACAACCTGTTCGCGGTGATCTCGGGGACGGTAAAGATATCCTCCTCTTCGCCCGACGGGCGGAATGCCATTCTCAATCTCATCGGTCCCGGAGAAATCTTTGGCGAGATCGCGGTTCTCGACGGTGCGCCGCGTTCGGCGGATGCGACCGCCAACACCAATTGCGAGCTCTACATCATCGATCGCCGGGACTTCCTGCCGTTCGTGAAGAGCCAGCCGGCGCTGGCGATGAAATTCATCGAGCTGCTCTGCGCGCGGCTGCGCTGGACCAGCCAGCAGGTCGAGCAGGTGATCCTGCAAAATCTTCCGGGCCGGCTCGCAAGCGCGCTGCTCGGTCTCACCGAAGAGCGCAAGTTCGACTCCGGCAGCGGTACGCTCGCCATCACCCAGCAGGAAATCAGCGAGATGGTGGGGATGACGCGCGAGAGCATCAACAAGCAATTGCGCGCCTGGGCCGGACGCAACTGGGTTCGCCTCGAGCACGGCGCCATCGTGGTGCTCGACACCGATGCGCTGCGCGAGCTCGCCGAAAGCGGCCTCGGCGGCGAGTGATTGCGTTCGCTTAACCGTCGATGATGGCGACCGCGCGGGTCCAGCCGGCGGAGGCGCGTTCGATCTTCACCGGGAAGCATGAGACCGTGAAGCCGGCCGACGGCAATCGATCGAGATTGTGCAGCTTCTCGAGATGGCAATAGCCGATGTGCCGTCCCGCCTTGTGGCCTTCCCAGATCAGGCCGGCATCTCTTGTTTCGGCATATCTCTTCGCGGTGTAGACGAACGGAGCGTCCCAGCTCCATCCGTCGGTGCCGGTCAGCCGCACGCCGCGCTCGAGCAGATACATGGTGGCCTCGTAACCCATGCCGCAGCCGGAATTGACGTAGTCGGCCTGGCCGAATTTGGCGCCCGCGCTGGTGTTGACGACGACGATCTCCAGCGGCGACAGCGTGTGGCCGATGCGCTTGAGCTCCTTTTCGACGTCGGCGGCGGTCACGACATAACCATCGGGCAGGTGCCGGAAGTCGAGCTTCACGCCGGGCTGAAAGCACCATTCCAGCGGCACCTCGTCGATCGTCCATGACCGCTCGCCGCGATTCATGGTCGGGTGGAAGTGCCAGGGCGCATCGAGATGCGTGCCGTTATGCGTCGACAACGAGACCTGCTCGACGGCCCAGCCCTGGCCGTCCGGCAGGTCCTGCGCCTTGAGGCCGTCGAAGAACTGGAGCATGCGCGGCAGGCCCTGCTGGTGATCGATGTAGTGGATCGTCGGGTGATTGCCCGGCGGGTCGGACGTCACGTCGTTTCTGAGCGGCACGGAGATATCGATCAGCGTCCGCGGCATGGGCATTCCCTTCGAGATGTTCCGGTCTGTTTCGCAGCATTTTGTCGGGGCTGCGCCGGTGGCGTCAAGTAACGCGCCGGTGTGCGAATATTCGGAAAAACGGACATTTCCTCGATCGCCCTCGTGGAGCGACGGCGTGGCCGATCGATGCAACTCCAGCATTGATCGATGCTGGATTTGGCTTGGACTCAGAATGCCGCCCGCCCTAGGGACGAGACTGGCGACATTGCGCTGATGAAGCGCGCATCGCACAAGGATGGGGCGACCGTCTCGTCCGCACCTCTAAGCCGCAGCCAATAGCGGCCGAGCCTAGAACCAGAGGAACGTCGATGGGTATGACGAGCATCGTCACCTCGCATCCGGCATCGGCCGATGGCGGGGCGGGATTTCAGGGAAGCCGGCACCTGCCGCGCAAGTCCCCGCCGGAGACGGCGCGATGAAGCTCGCACCTTCCGTCGCCGTGATCACCGACCAGTCAAATCCGCTCGACTCCGCCGCGCAATCCTACCAAGGTGGTGCGTTTGTAACGCTTGACTTTACACCTGAAGTGGAGCGACCCAAGGCGGCGCGCAGCAACTGCCCGACAACGACATAATCAAACTCAGGAGGAAGCCCAGATGAAGACACTCACCGGTATCATCGCAGCCGCTGTGCTCGCGGTCTCAGCGCCCTTGGCGACCGCACGCGATTTCCGCTCCGCCGACATCCATCCCGCCGACTATCCGACCGTCGAGGCCGTCAAGTTCATGGGCAAGCAGCTCGCGACGGCGAGCGGCGGCAAGCTCGGCGTGAAGGTGTTTCCCAACGGCGCCCTGGGCTCCGAGAAGGACACCATCGAGCAGCTCAAGATCGGCGCGCTCGACATGATGCGGATCAACGCATCGCCGCTGAACAACTTCGTGCCCGAGACCATCGCGTTGTGCCTTCCCTTCGTCTTCCGCGACACGCAGCACATGCGCACCGTCCTTGACGGGCCGATCGGCGACGAGATCCTGGCGGCGATGGAGCCCGCGGGCCTGGTCGGCCTTGCCTATTACGACAGCGGCGCCCGGTCCATCTACACCGTCAAGGCACCGGTCAAGTCGCTCGCGGACCTCAAGGGTCTGAAGATTCGCGTCCAGCAATCCGACCTGTGGGTCGGCATGATCCAGAGCCTCGGGGCCAACCCGACGCCGATGCCGTATGGCGAGGTCTATACCGCGCTCAAGACGGGTCTGGTAGACGCGGCCGAGAACAACTGGCCTTCCTACGAGTCCTCGCGCCATTTCGAGGCAGCCAAGTTCTACAACATCACCGAGCACTCCCTGGCGCCCGAGGTTCTCGTGATGTCCAAGAAGGTCTGGGACACGCTGAGCAAGGAGGATCAGGCGATGATCCGCAAGGCGGCCAAGGAATCGGTGCCCGTCATGCGCAAGCTCTGGGACGAGCGTGAGCAGGCGTCCCGCAAGACCGTCGAGGCGGCTGGCGTCCAGGTCGTCACGATCGCCAACAAGGCGGAATTCGTCGACGCGATGAAGCCGGTCTACGCCAAGTTCGCCGGCGACGAGAAGCTGCAGGGCCTCGTCAAGCGCATCCAGGACACGAAGTAAGGCCATAGCGTCGGGTCCGGCGTCGCCGCGAGGTGACGCCGGACCCTCGCAGGGAGATGCGGGAATGACCGACCCTCACGTCGCAAGCCACGAGCAGGACGTAGCCGGACGCCCGTCCACCGGCCTGCTGTCGCGGATCAATGCCCCCGTTGCGCGCGTGGGCATGTATCTGTCCGTGACCGGCCTGCTCGTCATCGTCACCATCGTGTTCTACCAGGTGTTCGGACGTTACGTGCTCAACTCCAGTCCGACCTGGACGGAGAACCTTGCGCTGGTCCTGATCCTGTATGTCACGCTGATCGGCGCCGCCGTCGGCGTTCGCGATGCCGGACACATCGGCATGGACAGTCTGCTGGTGATGCTTCCGGATAATGTGCGTGAGAAGATCGAGCTCGTGATCCACGTTCTGGTCGCCGTGTTCGGCGTTGCGATGGCCTACAACGGCTGGATCCTCGGGGCGTCGGTCGGCACCGTGAAGATTCCCAATCTCGGCCTTCCCGAGGTCATCCGCTACGTCCCGCTGATCGCCTCCGGCGTCCTGATCGTGTCCTTTTCAATCGAGCACATCATTGCTCTCCTGCGCGGCGAAGAGGTCGTCCCCTCATGGAACTGATCATCCTCGGCGCCTCCTTCTTCGGCTTCCTGATCCTCGGCGTCCCGGTCGCCTTTGCGATCGGCCTCTCGGCGATCTGCACCATCCTCTACGAGGGCCTGCCGGTTGCCGTCATCTTCCAGCAGATGATGTCGGGGATGAACATCTTCTCGTTCCTCGCCATTCCGTTCTTCGTCTTCAGCGGTGAGCTGATGCTGCATGGCGGCGTCGCCGACAAGATCGTGCAGCTCGCCAAGAATCTCGTCGGACACATCCGCGGCGGGCTCGGCATGTCGAACGTGGTCGCCTGCACGCTGTTCGGCGGCGTATCCGGTTCGCCCGTGGCCGACGTGTCGGCGATGGGCGCGGTGATGATCCCGATGATGAAAAAGGAAGGTTTCGACACCGACTACGCCGTCAACGTCACCACCCACGCCTCGCTGGTCGGAGCCTTGATGCCGACCAGCCACAACATGATCATCTATGCCCTGGCCGCCGGCGGCAAGGTTTCGATCGGCGCGCTGATCGCCGCAGGCCTTCTGCCGGCGCTCGTGCTGATGGTGTGCATGCTGGTCGCCGCTTACGCGGTCGCGGTGAAGCGCGGCTATCCGGCCGGCAAGTTTCCGGGCTGGTCCGAGGTTTTCCGTTCCTTCGCGGCGGCGCTGCCCGGCCTGCTGATCGTCGGCATCATTCTGGCCGGCATCCTGTCCGGCGTCTTCACGGCAACTGAATCCGCAGCGGTCGCGGTCACCTACACGATCCTGCTGACGTTCTTCATCTACCGCACCATGACCCTGCCGAACTTCCTGCGGGCCGCCGCCAAGGCGGTGAAGACGACGGGCGTGGTGCTGCTGCTGATCGGCGTCTCCACCATGTTCCAGTATCTGATGGGACTCTACGAGGTGGCCGATTTCGCCGGCGACCTGATGAGCAAGGTGTCCACGCAGCCCTGGATCATCTTCCTGCTCATCAACGTCATCCTGTTCGTGCTCGGCACGTTCATGGACATGGCGGCGACCATCCTGATCTGCACCCCGATCTTCCTGCCGATCGCGATGAAGGCGGGCATGGATCCCGTGCAGTTCGGCATGCTGATGCTGATCAACTGCGCGCTGGGGCTGAACACTCCGCCGGTCGGAACGACGCAGTTCGTGGGCTGCGCCATCGGCGGCATCTCGGTGGGCGCGGTGATGCGCACCATCCTGCCGTTCTACGCCGCGCTGATCGCGGCGCTGATGTTCGTCACTTACGTTCCCGCATTCTCGCTGTGGCTGCCGCGCCTGCTGATGGGATACAAGGGATAGCTGCCGTGCGCGCGCCGGCACTTGGCCGGCGCAGCGGGCTTGCGTAGTTTGCGTCACAACAACAGGGAGAATCTGTCCGTGACCGACTATCGCAAGCTCTTCGATCTCACCGGCAAGACGGCCGTCGTGCTCGGCGCCGCCTCGGGCATCGGCAAGTCGTCGGCCGAAGCACTGGCCGGGCTCGGCGCCCGTGTCGTCTGCGCCGATCGGGCGCTCGATGCAGCGGAAGCGACCGCCGCGGGCATTCGCGACAAGGGTGGCTGGGCGGAAGCTGCTAGCTGCGACGCCGCGATCGCTGCGGACGTCAACGCGCTCGCCAAGAGCGTGATGCAGAAGTTCCCGCGGCTCGACATTGCCGTGACGACGCCCGGGCTCAACATCCGCAAGACCATCCTCGACTACACCGAGGAGGATCTCGACCGTGTCCTTAACCTCAACGTCAAGGGCACGGTCTGGCTCTTCCAGGCTTTCGGCCGCATCATGGTCGGGCAGAAGGGCGGCAGCATCATCGCCTGCTCGTCGGTGCGTGCGGTGACCATCGAACCGGGCCTTGGCGTCTACGGCTCGACCAAGGCGGCGATCGGCCTCCTGGTGAAGGGCTTTGCCTCCGAGGTCGGTCATGCCGGCGTGCGCGTCAACGCCATCGCGCCGAGCATCGCCGAGACCGCGCTCACCGGCCCGTTCAAGCAGCGGCCCGACATCTACAATCTCTACGCCGGCCACACCGTGTTCAACCGCTGGAGCAGCGCCGACGAGGTCGCAACGGCGGTGGCCTATCTCGCCTCGGACGCGGCCAGCTATGTCAGCGGCAGCACGCTGTTCGTCGATGGCGGCTGGACCGCGGTCGACGGTCCGCCGACCGGTCTCACCCAATTGCACAAATAGGGCGACGATCTGCGCCTAGGGCATGTACTCATAAAGTCGGCTTACCAACGCAAAGCGGAAGTCTGCCACCTTGAGTGTGATCGGCGGCTTGTGACCCGAATGTATGGTCCGGCCGTGCGTAGCAAGAGGTTCGTCGATCAGGTGGTGTGGTCTTGCATCAATGTATCCGGCCTTTGATTGGAGCATTTTCTCCGGGCCATCATGGATATCAGCGCGCGTGCGTTCTCATTAGCGGACAGGCCTCGATTGGGCCATTTGGGTCACCAGTGTTCGCATGCGCCGGGAAGACCGAACCTCCATCTCGTCTCATCCTCTCGCAGACCTCGGCTGGAACCTGTTGATGGGGTTACGTCATCGCTTGCTCCTCCTACCTCGCAGTTCCTGTGTTCGAGCCAGGGGCCGTTCCTTCGTCCCGGCCCGCAGGACGTGCGTCGCGTCGCGCGCACGGGCGGTCAAGGCCGGCCGTTGCGCTTTGCTTGCGGCTGGCTCCGGCGTTGCCAGGCCGCGCCTTGACCGCGCCGAGCACGGCGCGACGATCAAGCGGGTCGGACGCCTGCATCGTTGGTCCTTGTCAGCTCGAAGGCGCGTCCTTTAGCCAGCACCGCCCAGGCGATGCGGGCAAGCTTGTTGGCGAGTGCGATCGCCAGCACGTTGTGGTGCAATCGCTTCTTGGCGGCTTCGATCCAGGATCTGAGTCCGTAACGTTCCCAGTTCTTGATCCTGACCAGCACCACCCATGCCGCCTGGACGAACAGAACGCGGAGGTAGCGATTGCCGCGCCTTGAGATTTTGCCGAGGATCGTGCGGTCTCCCGTCGAGATCTGCTTGGGCACCAGCCCGAGCCAGGCGCCGAAGTCACGGCCTTTGGAGAAGACGTCTCCAGTGCCGATCGCGGCCACCATGGCGCTCGAAATGATCGGCCCGATGCCAGGCACCGTCATCAGGCGCGAACATGCCTGATCTTGACGGGCCAGTGCTTCGATCTCGCCGGAGAGCCTATCGATGCGCTGATCCAGCCGACGCCAGTCGCCTGCCAACTCCTCGATGACACACAACATGCGTGGCGACAGGGCATCGGTGCGCGTCGCAAGGATGGTGGGCAGTTCTGTGCGCAGGAAGCCGATACCCTGGCGCACCGCGATCCCGCGTTCCAGCATGAAGGCGCGAATCTGGTTGATGATGCCGGTGCGTTGCGACACCAGCCGCTCGCGCACCCGATGCAGCGCCTGCAGATCCAGTTGCTCCGCGGTCTTGGTCGCCACGAACTTCATCGTCGGGCGCTGCACGGCTTCGGCAATCGCTTCGGCGTCATTGAAGTCGTTCTTCGGTCCTTTGCTATAAGGGCGGACATATTTGGCCGGCATCAACCTGGCATCGTGACCTAACGATGCGAGTTTGCGGCTCAAATGATGTGCGCCGACGCAGGCTTCCATGCCGATCAGGCAAGGCGGCATATTGGCGAGCCGCGCCTCGACCTGGCCACGCGACCACTTTTGCCGCAGCACGACGGTGCCGCGCGTATCGTGGCCCACGACGTGGAACGAGTTTTTGCCGATATCGATGCCGATCACGGCGATCGCGGTACTGGGTGTCTGGGACATGGCGTGCTCCTTGTCTTGGCGCCCCTGGCCAGCTTATCGCTGGCGGGGCAGGAGCACGGCCGGACCATCCCATTAGCAGACTCCAGGCCGCACCAATCTGGTTCACCATTCCTTGAATGTCGGCTCGGCGCACCCGCCGCATACCCACGGAAATGTCCAGTCGGCGGTAAGCTTTGCGCTCTCTGGAATGTAGCGGCTCCAGACCGAAGCCTTGATCGGGTTGATCGAGCGCCAGACCACGTCGAACCTGCCATCCGGATTGAGCTTGCCGATCATCGCGGGCTTGGAAAGATGATGATTGGTATTCATCACCACCTCAAAACCGCTCGGCGCCTTGATCCTCTGACCGTACATAGCCTGACGGACCGCATTCGCGTCTGATGTACCTGCCTGAGTGACGGCCTGCGCCCACATCCGGAAGCCGATGAAGGTCGCCTCCATCGGATCGTTCGTGATGTTGTCGCGCTGCTCGTTGAAGTCGGTCCACATCTTGACGAATGCGTCGTTCTCCGGCGTCGTGACCGACTGGAAGTAGCTCCGCGCCGCCATGTGCCCAACAAGCCGGCTGACGTCTACACCTCGCAATTCTCGTGCTGTAACGGAGAGCCCCATGACAGGAATCTTGCGGGCCTCAACCTGCTGGGCCGCCAATTCGTTGTACAGATGGCCGTTAGCATCTCCGCTGATGGTTGAAATCACGGCGGTCTTTTTACCCTGTGAGCCAAGGACCTTGATCTTCTCGACGATCTCGCGCCAGTCCGAATGGCCAAGCGGCGCATAGATCGTGGTGACGTCCTCGGCATTCACGCCTTCCGCGGCGAGGTATGCGCCGAGGATCCGGTTGGTCATGCGCGGATAGTCGCTTTCGGTTCCGAGGAGGACCCAGCGGCGAATACCGCCTCCCTCCTTGCTCATCAAGTAGCGAACGGCCGGAATCGCCTGCTGGCTCGGCGCCGCGCCGGTGTAGAAGACGTTCCGCGAGCTTTCCTCACCTTCGTGCTGAACCGGATAGAAAAGCAGGCCGTTCAGTCGCTCGAACACCGGAATGACGGCTTTTCTGGATGTTGAGGTCCAGCAACCGAACACGACCGCGACCTTTTCGTTCGCGAGCAACTCGCGCGCCTTGTCGGTGAATGCGTCCCAGTCCGAAGCGGGGTCGGCGACGACCGGCTCCAGTTTTCTGCCGAGCAACCCGCCCTTCTTGTTCTGGTCCGCAATCATCATCAGAACCGTGTCCTTCAGCGCGGATTCGCTGTTGGCCATGGTCCCGGACAGGGAGTGCAGAATGCCGACCTTAATGGTGTCTTCGGCGCCATGAGCCATCGAAGCAAAAAGAATGAGCGGCACGGCAAAGAACCCGCGCAAGGAACAAATCCACCTCATGCCGAAGCTCCGACGAGTTCGAAAATGCGGGTTTCTTTTGTCATGCCCTTGGCAATGACCGCATCGAAGGCCTTGAATTCGAATTGATCGCGAACGCGCAAGTATACGTCCTCGCTTGCGAGGACGGTTGTCCCGACCTGCTTGTTCAGGCCTTCCAGCCGTGCGGCAAGATTAACCGTGTTTCCGAGAGCGGTGTAATTCATGCGCTCGGACGATCCTACATTGCCGACGACGGCTTCCCCGACATGAATGCCGAACCTTGTGACGAAAGGCGTCAGGCCTTCAGCCGCGAATTCGGCATTGAGCCGTTCGCCCGCTGCTTTGGCCGCAAGCGTCGCCCGGCACGCACGGGCGACATGGTCGGGTTGTGGATGGGGGGCATTCCAGAACACCATGACAGCGTCGCCGATGAACTTGTCGACCGTGCCGCCCTCGGTGAGGAATGCGTCCGTCATCACGGAGAAATACCGCGATGTCTGCCGCATCAACCCATCGGGATCGGCTGCTTCCGCAATCGTCGTAAAGCCCTGAACATCGGTGAAGACCAGCGTGATCTCCTGTTTGACACCGCCGAGCGTGGTGGAGATGGAATTGTCGATGAGGCCGCGGACGATCTCCTTGGGGACGAAATGTGCGAACGACCATATCGCCCGCTGCGCCAGATTGACGGTGCTGCCCAGCTCGTGAATCTCGCGAATATACGAGGTTACCGGCGCGAGGCTGGGTTCAGCCAGCGTCTGAAGCTGGCCAGCCTGCGCCGTGATGCGTTTCAGGGAGTGCGACATTGTGCTGCCGAACATCCAGACCAGCGGCACAAAGGCCGCACCGACGATGATCGCGAGGATCAATCCGGTAAACTGGAGCCGTCGAACATTCTGAACGAAGTCATCCTCGGCAGCCAGCAGCAGGATGCTGCCGTTGTATCCTTCGCCAAGTGTGAACTTCGTCAATCTGAACAGGTAGCCCTGTCCGTCCTCATCGCGGATGAGGCCCTCGTTGTGGTCGCGGTTATGCGACCGTCGAACAACGGAGGCCACCATTCCGGAATTGATCTCGTCGATGCTGGGCAACTGCGATTGCGAAGGATGCGTCATCGCGCTTTCGACAAGTCCCGTAAATTCGGGATGCGCGATGAGCGAGCCGGCTTGGTCGAATATCATGACCGTGCCATTCTGGCCCGGCCGTTGCGCCTGGACGAATGCACTGAAGGTATCGAGCTTGAGATCGGCTGCGAGAACGCCCGGCACCTTGCCCCGCAACGGGGCGCTGACGGTGATCACCGGCGCGTCGATGCTGAACGACAGATAGGGTGCCGAAACATATGGCCGGTCCGACCGCAGCGTTTGCCAGTACCAGGACCGCTTGCGGCCGTCGTATCCGTAGTTCCACAGGTCGATTTCGCCGACCTCGTTGCCCTGACGGTCCTGAAAGACACGGCGCATCGGCAGATCGCCAGCTGGCGTCGGACGAATCAAGCTGATCGCAAATTCGGCGCTCGCCGGCGCCCGCAGCCGGTCGCGCTGGTCTTCGCTGAGACTGCTGGTGCGCCTCACCTGCAGCCATGCGCCATTGTCGAAGCCAGCATAGATGCTGTCCATCTGCGGCATTTCCTGCAGCGCCGCTTTGAACAGGGGGATGGCCCGGCCGGTCTCCGACCTTTCATTGGAATCGGCTACGCTCGAACTGGTCGCCAACACATTCACCAGCGACGCGATGGCATTCAGTTCGCCCTGCAGACGGCCCAACGACTTGGTGCTGGCGGAGTCCATGAATGCCGACGCGGCTTCATGTGTCGCCGCGCGCAGCGAGCGGGCTTGTATGGCTATCAGCAGCCCAGCGAGCGCGACGACAAACGTCATCACCGCCAGTGTGATCGAGGTTCGGAAGGTGAACATGCCAAGCCTCCTCGTCGTTTTGCTCAGGCTATAGTCTTTCCGGAGAACGTCCAGCAATAGATTCGCGGTGCGATTGCGTACATAGACATTCGCAGCCCGCGCAACGTACTCCAGTTTACTGTGTGGCCGTGTAGCGCGGCGAGAGGTCCAGGATGAGGTCTTTGGGCTTCGCCCTTCCTGGAGTGGCCGCGACCTCGTACGCAGCGGCGTCCGAACGGCACCGCTGTCTCACGGCGGATCTCCGTCCTAACAGACCGATCGGATAGTTACATATAGAAGGCGTGGATTGCTGCTGCGAGCGTCGTCGGTGGCGCCGAGCGACCTTTGGAGGTTGTTATGGCGCTGCTGCAAGCAAAGCTTGCCAAGTGTCGTCATTGTGCGAGTATGTAAGCCGCAAGCCCTGTTTTAACACAGTGCCACCCGGTTATTTGGGGGAGTGGACGTGAGCGACCTGCATTCGGCTGCACCTCATCATCTTCCAGGCTTCATCACTGCTCCAGACGACACCGATATCCTCATGTTGGTTGTCGGCATTATCTTGATCGGGGCCGTTCTTTTGGTCGGCAATTTCTATTTGCACCTGCACACGATGCCGGAGCGGATGGCCCATAAGTCGCAGAAGTTTCAGTTTGAAATCGTGGCTATGCTGGGGCTTTTGGCGCTGTTCACGCACAACCACCTATTCTGGGTAATCGGCCTGTTCCTCGCTATGATCGATCTACCAGACTTCAGCACGCCGCTCCGGAAGATCGCTCGAGCAGTCGAAAAAATGGCCGGCGTTGCACTAGAGCCGGACGCTACCGACGCGCCGAGCCACGCTGCCCCTCATGCAGCCAATACGTCAGATGTGATGAAGACCAGTGCCGCCGTCGACGAGATCAAGAGCAGGATTGAACGCGATCTGAAGCGGGGGACGCCGGGCAATGCTTGAACTCCTCCTCTGCGCCACCTTCACCATCCTTCCGGACTATCTCTATCGTCGCTATCGGCAGGGAAAGCGCATAGGGCGTGAAATCACGCTCTATTCAGTCTGGTTCGAACTGCGGTTTGGCATCGTCGCCTGTCTGATGCTGACGGTGTCGCTGATCACAATGATCTTCTATTTTCATCCATCGACCTCGTCGGCGACGATGTTCTATCGGACCGTCCCGATCATGACGGAAGTCAACGGCCGGGTTGCCGAGGTTCACGTCGATGTCAGTGCGGACGTCAAGCAAGGCGACGTGATTTTCAGGCTCGACAGCGCCAAGCAGGAAGCTTCGCTTCTGAGAGCCAAGCGCAAGGTGGCCGAAGTCGATGCCGCTATGCTGTCGGCGCAGGCCGATGTGATGAAGGCGGAAGGCCAGCTTCAGGAGGCAAAAGGCTCGCTGCAGCAAGCGCAGGACGAACTTGATACCAAAACTGAATTGCAGAAGCGCAACCCTGGAATCGTTCCGCAGCGCGACATCGAAAAGCTTGGTGTGGCGGTTGCAGGTCGTCAGGGCTCCCTCGACGCCGCGACCGCCTCCAAGCAATCCGCCTCGACGCGGTTGAACGATCTGCTACCGGCGGAGAAGGCAAGCGCTGAGGCAGCATTGGCCGAAGCCCAGGTCGATCTGGACAAAACTTTCATTCGCGCCGGCGTTGACGGACGGGTCGAGCAGTTCGGACTGAAGCCGGGCGATATCGTCACTCCAAATATGCGCACGGCCGGTGTGCTGATTCCGGAGGGCGCCGGACGGCGTGCTTTAATGGCCGGATTTGGGCAGATCGAGGCTCAGGTTTTGAAGGTCGGAATGGTTGCCGAGGCCACCTGCATCTCCAAGCCATGGACGATCATTCCCATGGTGGTGACCAGCGTGCAGGACTACATCGCGGCGGGCCAATTCAGGGGCGGCGAACAACTGATTGAGGCGCAGCAGGTTGCGCGTCCAGGCACCATTCTCGTCTTCATGGAGCCGATCTACAAGGGCGGGCTGGAGGGCGTGACGCCCGGCAGCAGCTGTGTCGCCAATGCCTACACCAGCAATCACGATAGGATTGAGGACAAGCAGACGGGCACGCTTAAGCGCTTTGCCCTGCACGCTGTCGACGCTACCGGCATCGTGCACGCCATGCTGCTGCGCATCCAGGCGCTGGTGCTACCGGTCCAGACGCTGGTGCTGAGCGGACATTGAGTGGGTGGTCGGATGGTGCTGGCGACGACGTAGCTGTGATTTGCAGAATGCGCACTCGATTCCGTTGATGTGCCTTCTGCGACCTCCAGCGATGTCCGCTATTGCGCTGCTAGGGCCGATGGCGGCTCCTCAGGTCGAACAAAATGTGCGATGTCGCTTGTTGGCCCATCTCGGACCTGAGGTGAGGTGCGCCAACGCGCCGCTATCAGAGGCAGAGCGGACCTCATACGAAGTGCAGCGCAAGTTTATGAGTGCTCGCCCGCCCTAGCCAGCAAAGCCCGCGCGCTCGCGCAGCTCCTTTCGGTCCGCGCCTGTCAGCAAAGCGATCAGCGCGGCGGTTTCCTTCGGATGTGCGGCCTGCGTGGTCACGCCGGCCGTGTACATCGTCATCAGTTCGCAGCCCGGCGGCAGCGATCCCGACAGCACAATGCCGTCGGTCGCGATGATCTCGGTCGCCTGGGTGCAACCGAGCGGTCTTTGCGCGGTGGATGTCGCAAGCTCCCGCATCGCGGTCGCGCCGTTGGGGAATATCTTGAGGCGCGATGCGACCTCGTAGGCGATGCCGAGCTGATCCAGGATCTTTGCGACGTGCTGGCCCGCGGTCGAAGCCCTGGTGTCGGGCACATAGATGGCGTCTGCGGCACGCAGGACCTCGCGCAGGTCGGCTTCAGTCTTCACGGCCACCTTGGGATCGCGGTTGCGGACCGCCAGCGCGGTTTCAACTCTGCCGACATCTGCGATCGAGGAGGGGACGACGAGCTTCTCCTCGGCAAGTTTCGCGAGCAACGCCTGCGTTAATATGACGAGATCGGCCGGCGTGCTCGCACGCAGCTTGTCGGCCATGATACCGACCGCACCGAACTCGCCGTCGATGCCGAACCCGGTCTGCGTCTTGAAGGCCTCGCTGAGGCCGCGCACCAGGCCTTGCGCCGCGCCGCCGCTCAGAATATTCACTGTCGTCACGATGCAAGCTCCATGGCTGCGATGATCTTGTCGCGCGTGATCGGCAGGTCGCGCACGCGCACGCCGAGGCAATCGTGGACCGCGTTCGCGATCGCCGCCGTCACCGGGCCGTGTGCGGCTTCGCCGGCGCCGACCGGCTCGATCTCCGGCCGCTGGATGATCTCGACATCCACCGCCGGCGCCTCGCTGGAGGTCAGGATCGGATAGTCGGTCCACGATGTCGATGTGATGCGTATGCGGTCGAAGCGGACGCGCTCCTTCAACACCCAGCTCGTCGCCTGGATCGCGCCGCCTTCGATCTGGTTGATCACGCCGTCGGGGTTGATGGCTTCGCCGACATCGACCGCCAGCGTCAGCCGCCTCACGCGGATATCGTCGGTGCCTTCGATCTCGGCAATCGCGGCGCAATAGGCGCCCGTGTTCTTGTAGCGCGCAAAACCGACGCCGTGGCCGATACCGGTTCGCTTCTGCGGCTTCCACTGCGCGCGTCGGGCTGCGGCGCGAATGACGTCCTTCGCGCGCTCATCGCGCAGATGGCGCAGACGAAACGCGACCGGATCTTCGCCGCGCAGGGCGGCGATCTCGTCGAGCAGGGATTCGATCGCGAACACGTTGCCTTGCCCGCCCAGGGTCCGCAGCGCCGAGGTGCGCACCGGCATGGTCAGCAGGCGGTGGCTCGTGATCGTCCAGGCCGGGAGGTCATAGAGCGGAACGGAATTGCGGTCGCCGCCGCCGCCATTGGCCGCCGGCGGGTTCGTCGAGATCATGCGCGGATAGGGATTTGCGATCTCGGTTGCCGCGAGCAGCGCCGGCTGTGCCGCGCGTCCCGGCCGCGCCGCGTGGCCGTTGCTCCAGATCGCATGGCGCCAGCCGACGATCTCGTTGTCCGCATCGAGATCGGCCTCGATCTCGATGGCCA
Organism: Bradyrhizobium sp. B039; assembly: GCF_038965675.1. NCBI lineage: Bacteria > Pseudomonadati > Pseudomonadota > Alphaproteobacteria > Hyphomicrobiales > Nitrobacteraceae > Bradyrhizobium > Bradyrhizobium sp. B039. Next base: position 6,323,510 of record NZ_CP152416.1, on the reverse strand, counting down.
TGGCCGCGCCGAACGGCGCGTGGGACATCTCGTCGTGGCGCGACCACTGCACCCGGACCGGACGGCCGTCGACCGCTTTCGCCAGCAGCACGGCATCGAGCGCGACGTCGTCGGCCGCATTGTGCCCGTAGCAGCCGGCGCCCTCCATGTGCTCGACGACGATGTTTTCTGCCGGCAGCCTGAGCACGATCGCGAGATCGGCGCGCAGCAGATAGACGCCCTGGCTGTGGGTCCAGACGTGGACACGATCGCCCTCCCACCGCGCCATCGCACAGGACGGCGCGATCGAGGCATGCGCGATATAGGGGCGGGTGTATTGCCGGCGGAGAGTGCGCGCGGCCTTCTGTGGCGACGCGGCCGATCTGGTGTCGATGGTGGTCGTCTTGACCGGTTGGCTCTTCAGGAAGCCCGCCAGATCGTTTTCGTCGGGCAGCGGTTCGCCGGCCGACCATGTCGCGCCCTTGCGCAGGGCATTCAGCGCGGATTCCGCCGCCACCTCGCTGTCGGCGACCACGCCGGCGAAACTGCCGTCGCGAGCGATCGCGACGAGGCCCGGAACGGTGCGCACGGCTGTTTCGTCGAGCGCGGTCAATTTGGCGCCCGAGATGTCCGGCCGCAGCACGCGGCCGTGCAACAGTTCCGGCAGCGCATGGTCGTGGATGAAGCGCGGCCGTGCGAACACCTTGTCGGGAATGTCCACGCGCTGGATCGAATGTCCTGCTACGGCACGCGTGGCGGCGGCCTTCGCAGTCGCGCCAGCAGTGGCATCCTGGTCGAGCGAGACGTCGCCCGCCAGCTCCCAATAGCTGGTCCTGACATTGCCGGGACCTGAGATCGTGCCGTCATCGACATCGAGCCGCGAGGCATCGACGCCGAGCCGCTCCGACGCTGCGGCGAGGAAGATCTGGCGCACTTCGGCGCAAACGTGTCGCAGCGCGCGGCCGGATTGCTGGATCGAAAGGCTGCCCGAGGTGACGCCTTCGTTCGGGCTGGTTGCGGTCGAGGCGCGGATCATTTCGATTCGGCCGATATCGACGTCGAGCTCGTCCGCGGCGATCTGGGCCAGCGCCGTGACGATGCCCTGGCCGATCTCGACCTTGCCGGGCGAGATCGCGACGCGGCCGTCGCCGGTGAACCGCACCCAGGACGACAGTCTTGGACTGGTCACGAGGCTGACCGGCAGTTTCGGGGCAGGGGGCGTCATGGGGTGGCCATCTCCGAGGCCGCGCGCAGCACGGCGCGGACCATGCGGTTATGCGATCCGCAGCGGCACAGGTTGCGGTCAAGCGCCGTTCTGACCTCAGCCTCCGTCGGCGACGGATTGCGCTTCAGCAGGGCCGCCGCACTGATCAGGATTCCCGAAACACAATAGCCGCATTGCATCGCCTGTTCGGAGATGAAGGCGCGTTGCAAGGCGTGTGGCTGCTCCGCCGTGCCGAGGCCTTCGATCGTGACGACGTCTTTGCCGGCAACCGACCACATCGGCATGTCGCAGGAGGCCATCGCGCGGCCGTCCACCATGACGTAACAGGCCCCGCACTCATTGGCACCACAGCCAAAATGCGGACCGGTAACGCCGAGGCGGCCGCGCAGAACATCGAGCAGCCTCTGATCTGGATCAGCGTCCACAGCCGTCGCCGTGCCGTTGAGCTGGAATTGAATCGGCATGGTCGTTCTACGGCCTCAGGACTTGTCGAACTTCTTGACGACATCGGCCCATTTCTCGATGTCGCCGCGCAGGAACTTGTCGAATTCCTCCGGCGTCATCGACATGGGCACGGCACCCTGCGCGGTCCAGAGCTTGACGATGTCCGGACGTTTCACCATCGCGTTCACGGCGGCGTTGAGCTTGTCGATGACTGGCTTCGGCGTGCCGGCCGGCGCCATCAGGCCCAGCCAGATCGTGGCCTCATAGCCTGCTGTGCCGGCCTCGCCCGCGGTCGGCACGTTCGGCAGCACCGCTGAACGCTGCTTGCCGGTGGTGGCGAGCGCGCGGACCTGGTTCTCGGCGATGTTCGGCGCCATCGCCGGCACGGCGTCGATCATCATCTGCACCTGTCCGCCGATCACGCCGCTGCGCGCCTCGCCGCTGTTGCGGTAGGGCACGTGGACGACGTTGATGCCCGCCATCGCTTTGAACAGCTCGCCAGCCATGTGATAGGGCGTGCCCTGGCCGGAGGAGGCGTAGTTCAGCTTCCCCGGTTGCGATTTGGCGAGCGTGATGAACTCTTGCAGCGTCTTGGCTGGAACCTGCGGGTTCACCACGATGACGAGATCGGAATAGTTCACCGGCGCGATCGGCGCGAGGTCGCACATCAGCTCATATTTGCGTTGCTCCGGCGTCAGCAGCGATTCATTCGCGGTCTGGGTGTTGGACATCATCAACAGCGTGTAGCCGTCGGCCGGCGACTTCGCCGCTTCGACGGTGCCGATGACGCCCCCCGCGCCGGTGCGGTTCTCGACCACGAAGGGCTGGCCAAAACTCTCCTGGAGCGCGTTGCCGATCAGCCGGGCCGCGACGTCGGCCGGCCCGCCGGCGCCGAAGGGCACGACGATTCGGACCGCGTGCGTGGGATAATCCTGCGCCAATGAGGGGGCTGCGGCGACTACGCCGAGCAGGCCGGCGGCCAGCGCCAGCATGAATTGTCGGGCCGTCACGCCCACCTCCCTGATATCGTTCTTGTTGGGCGCACTGTAGCGGCAGGGAACGCGGACTGTCGACGCCTCACAACGTCGATCGCGCCGGGAATATCGGGCGGCTTTCGGTGTGGCCGGGCCGGATTTCGTGCTTTCGGCAGGAACCGGCCGCGCGTGCGGTTTGAGCAAATCGCATGGGCGTTGCCGGATAAATGCTCTCGGCCGGCCGGTATTTTGGTGTTACGAACTGGGGCATGAACCAGCACGCCAAGATCGAAATCCGCCATTCGACCTGTCCGCACGATTGCCCCTCAGCCTGCGCCCTCGATGTCGAGGTGGTCGAAGGCCGCAGCATCGGCCGCGTCCGCGGTTCGAAGAAGCAGACCTATACGGCCGGCGTCGTCTGCGCCAAGGTCGCCCGCTATGCCGAGCGTATCCATCACCCTGAACGGGTGATGTATCCGATGCGCCGCACCGGGCCGAAGGGCTCCGGGCAGTTCGCGCGCATCTCCTGGGACGAGGCGCTGGACGAGATCGGACATCGGTTCAACCAGGCCGAGCGCGAGTTCGGCGCGGAATCGGTCTGGCCCTACTACTACGCCGGCACGATGGGGCTGGTGATGCGCGACGGTCTCAATCGCCTCACGCATGTGAAGAAATATTCGCGCTTCTATCAGACGATCTGCGCCAATGTCGCACGGATCGGATATGCGATCGGCACCGGCAAGATCGCCGGCGTCGATCCGCGCGAGATGGCGCTCTCCGACCTCGTCGTGATCTGGGGCACCAATCCGGTCAACACCCAGGTCAATGTGATGACGCACGCCGCGCGGGCGCGCAAGGAGCGCGGCGCCAAGATCGCGGCCGTCGACATCTACGACAACGAGACCATGAAGCAGGCTGACATCAAGATCATCCTGCGTCCCGGCACCGACGGGGCCTTCGCCTGCGGCGTCATGCACGTCCTGTTCCGCGACGGCTATGCCGACCGCACCTACATGGACAAGTACACCGATTGCCCTGCCGAGCTCGAGGCGCATCTGAAGACGCGCACGCCGGAATGGGCCTCCGCCATCTGCGGCGTCCCGGTCGCCGAGATCGAGGCTTTTGCGAAGGCCGTCGGCGAGACCAAACGCACCTTCTTCCGCTATGGCTACGGCTTTACGCGCAGCCGCAATGGCGCCACACAGATGCATGCGGCGAATTGCATCCCCGCAGTGACCGGGGCCTGGCAGTATGAGGGCGGCGGCGCCTTCTTCAACAATTACGCGCTGTGGCACTTCAACGAGGCCATCATCGAGGGCCACGACGCGATCGACCGGACCACGCGTGCGCTCGACCAGTCGAAGATCGGCCGCATCCTCACCGGCGACGCCGAGGCCCTGCTCGGCAAGGGACCGGTCAAGGCGATGCTGATCCAGAACACCAATCCGATGACGGTGGCGCCGGAGCAGGCGCTGGTAGCCCAAGGCTTTGCGCGCGAGGATCTGTTCGTCGCGGTGCACGAGCAGTTCATGACCGAGACAGCGCTGATGGCCGACATCGTGCTGCCGGCGACCATGTTCATGGAGCACGACGACCTCTATTACGGCGGCGGCCATCAACACATCTCGGTTGGACCCAAGCTGATCGACCCGCCCGACGAATGCCGCTCAAACCACCAGGTGTTGCAGGCGCTGGCACCGCGGCTTGGCGCCAGGCATCAGGGCTTCGAGATGACGCCGCGCGAACTGATCGACGCAACGCTGAAGCTCAGCAACCACGGCGACATCGCCGGCCTCGAAGCCGACATCTGGCGCGATCTGCAACCGGATTTCCGCACCGCGCATTTCCTCGACGGCTTTGGCCATGCCGACGGCAAATTCCATTTCAGGGCGGACTGGGCGCATCCGCCGTTCGGCCAGACGATGGGCGATGTCGACCAGATGCCGTCACTGCCCGACCATTGGGCGGTGATCGAGCATGCCGACCAGGCCCATCCGTTCCGGCTTGCGACCAGCCCCTCGCGCAGCTTCCTCAACACCACGTTCAACGAGACGCCGTCCTCACAGGCGCGCGAGGGCAAAGCGAGCGTGATGATCCACCCGCTGGACGCAGCCCCCCTCGATATCGTCGACGGCGACGCCGTGACGCTCGGCAACACCCGCGGCGAGACCACGCTGAATGCGGTGCTGTTCGAGGGCGTGCGGCGGGGAGTCCTGATCGCGGAATCCGTGCATCCGAACAAGAATCATATCGGCGGTCGCGGCATCAACACGCTGACCGGTGCGGACACCATCGCCCCGATCGGCGGCGCTGCATTCCACGACAACAAGGTCTGGATCAGGAAAGCGGCCACCTGAGCGCGCATGGCGATTGCCTTGCAATTTGTGTCGAGGCGCTAAAGCGGCGCTGCGCCGCAGTTTGCGCTTGCACCTCTCGCCCGACCTGCCGCAAATGGCAGCAAAACGGGAGCAAGGAAGCGAGCGTGCCATGACCGACACCACAGCCGTCGTCACCGAGAAGCGCGGGCAGGCGTTCTGGATCACCATCAACCGGCCGGAGAAGCGCAACGCGCTGAACGGCGACGTCATCGCCGGCATCACCAAAGGCTATCGCGATGCGCATGACGACAAGGACGTCCGCGTCATCGTGCTGACGGGCGCGGGCGACAAGGCGTTCTGCGCTGGCGCGGACTTGCAGAATTCCGGTGCGGCCTTTGCGATGGATTTCTCCAGGCCGAATGTCGACTACGCCGATCTGTTGCGCCTGTCGCAGAACGCGACCAAGCCCGCGATCGCGCGGGTCGGCGGCGTCTGCATGGCCGGCGGCATTGGCTTGCTGTGCATGACCGATATGGCTGTGGCGGCCGATCACGTCATCTTCGGCCTGCCGGAGGTGAAGGTCGGCGTGTTTCCGATGCAGGTGCTGAGCCTGTTGCAGGAGATCGCATCGCGGCGCCTCGTCAATGAATGGGCACTCACAGGCGAGCCGTTCGATGCGAAGGCGGCGAAGGACGCCGGCCTGCTCAACTACGTCGTGCCGACGGCCGAGCTCGATGCCAAGGTCGACTGGCTGATCGGCCGTATCGTCGACAAATCCCCGACCGCGATCCGCCGAGGCAAATACGCCATGCGTGCGATTGCCTCGATGTCGTTCGACGAAAGCATCGCCTACACCGAGAGCCAGATCGCACTGCTGGCGATGACCGAGGACGCCAAGGAGGGCCTGAAGGCCTTCAGCGAGAAGCGCAAGCCGAGTTGGCCGGGAAGATAGATGCCGTGCTGCAGCCTCCGTCTCGGCTGGCAGCGTCAGGAAAGCGCATCTTATCCATTGGCGCTAGCTAAACATGGGATTTTCCGGTCGAACAAAAGCGGCTGGTCAACAAGTCGGCGAGCAGACGATAAAGCTGAAGGAGGCTCGGGGGCTCAGAGATCCGGATCCGCTTCTAAGGGAAGCCGCCAGCCGAAGAGGATGTTGTGTGCGCCACTGATGCCTGACGCCAGCGAGATTCGCGCCTCGAACGATCAGGCGAAGCAGTCGAAGCGCGGCCGTGACGATGCTAGAGGGCAGTGGAGGCGTGCCCGACACGACTTACTTGAACGGACAAAACGGGCCTTTGCGATGCGCTCGCCCGCCTTTCCGGCTGGAAAGCAAGAAAGAGCGCCTCCGGAGAGACGCTCTTTTGCCACCCCATTCCGGGGTTAGGACATCCGATTGCACAGAAAGCACTACGCTATCGCACTTTCAACTTCCCCCACGCCTCACGTGGCATAAGGGATTCTTCAGTCGAATTGCCAGGTGGCACACGGGATTAGCTCGAACAACAACATCTAAATGCTAATGGTTAACAACGCAGGAAAGTCTCGAGATGCCCATGAACGCGGAGCACAGTTCCGAGATGAGAGGCGGGGCTCTTCCAAGGCTCAAGCTGGGTGCTCCTAGGAACTCCGATCTGATGGGCAGCATTTTACGATTCACTGCCCTTTGCGGCGAAATTCTAACGAGCGAAGTGGCGGATGCGGGATCACGGTCGATGCGCGCCCGACCCTATTATTCGCGCTGGCAGAAGGCAGCGTTGCGATGCATTAGACGAAAGCAACAAAAGCGCCTCCGGAGAGACGCTCGGTCAACACATGCGATTGCACAGAAAGCACTACGTTATCGCACTTCAACTCCCCCACGCCTCACATAAGGGGTTCCACAATCGGGCACCTAAGTAGCCAACGAGATTAGCTCGAACAACAACATCTCAATGCAAATGGTTAACCACGCCGGAAAATCTGGGACGCTCGCGAACTGGGAGCACACTTCCGAGATGAGAGGCGGAGCTATCCTTCCAAGGCTCGAGCCGGTGCTGTAGGGGACTCCGATCTGATGGGCAGCATTTCACGATTCACTGCCCTTTGCGGATCATCGATACAGGCGAAGAGCCGGCGGTGGTGGCGCTAATCAGGACAGTTGGTGAGATCAAATCCCAATGGAGTATCGTCAGATTTCTTTATGATAGTACTAGTTGGGTAGCCGGTAGGCGCTTGTCTTGATTTAAGAGGCGGGCGTCGCACAGTATAGTGCGGGCGGGTGCCCACGTCAGAGCGTGCTATGTTCGGGCTGGCTCGTTCTGATCCGGAGCGAAATGCCCAGTCCGTATTCGCGCCTCGCACGCAGGCTGTTCACGTGGCGTGTTCGCCGGCAGCATTTAGCACGGGGATTTTTTCTGTAGGGAACGAATTATTGAGGCCGTCATGATCACGGTCGTCGCTCGATCCTGATTACAATCTCCAGCCGGCAGCTTGAGCGCGATGCGCATGCCAGGCGCTAGAGAGGTATAGCCTGCCGCCTGGCATCGATCGTTTTGAAAGCCAATTGCCACGCGCATCTGTCGAGACGACGACACATGGTCTGCGCCGGCAGTTGGCGTCTGCTCGCGACGTTCTCGAATTGGCTCTCTCTGTAATTCGGGATGGCGTCCAGTATTGCTCGATTTCGCCAGGCCGTGATTGAGAGCCAGCTTGCCTGGGTCGCGGATGCGCGGATTGAAAATCAGTAGGTCGCGCGGGGTGTCCCCCGGTGCCAATTCGGTTGTCATTCAAGGTCCGATCGTGCCGGCATTATGCGGGTATAATGCCGGCATTATACGGTGCGATCGGAATTCGAGCTTTTGACTCAAAAGCTTACCATGGGATCTGGCGCGTGTTGAAAACTCAACTCGCGGCCGCGAGAACGCAGGCCGGAGGCGCGTAGGTCGCCCTTGGAGCCCTGAGGGATGAATAGGGTGGTCCTCAACGGCAATGGGTGCAATTTCGTCTTGCAGGAGCAAGCGATGCTGGTGCGTCCGCGTCGTCCATTATACGTTGCGGCCGAAGGCCGCGGTGCAAAAGCTTGTGACCGGGATCATCAATGTGTTGATTGACGATCCAAATTCGGATTGCGTGCGGCAAGACGTGATCGGGTCCATGCTGACGATCTGGGTGTCACTCAATGATCACCTGGTGGTTGGGCAGCGGCTCTCGGTAATGCTGGATGGACGTCCCGGCGAGGCGGAATTGCCGCGCCAGCGGCGCCGGCGACGCCTTTGGCGGGCGTGTCACGCAGTGGTGATGGATTCGATTGCTGAACTCGTGCCTCGCGCCCGTATGGGCGACCATCACCAGGTGTGGCAACTTGGGAACAACCGAAACCCCCGCAGAACGAAGGGGAAAATGGCGATCGCACCGAAGGCGCGCGCGACCGGATTGCCGGTAGCCACGCTCGATCTTGCAGCGGCCGCTCAAGCGAAAACCGATGCGCAGTTTCTCTTGAAGCTGGCGCGCGCCTGCAAGCCTTGGCTGCGCGTCGGTTGAAGACGGCATCTGTAGCGCAGGGGCGCATCGCAAGCTGGATCGCTACCATGATGGAGGCGGCCCACAAGGCCTTAGTTTCCCCCGCGCCGACGAGGCTCGGCGCGGGCCTCGAACGGCTCACGCACCGGGTGACGAAGCGGTCGAGGAGTTAGTTCAGCGTCTCGCCTGCTCGACCAGCAGTCTCAAGCTGTTGAGCGATGCTCCTTTCAGCCTGCAACTGATCAAGGCGTCGCACCGCAAGTGCCTCGCGTCACTTCTGGATTGTGAGCACACTGATCCGTGCGAACGTGCGCTGAGCCGACTGGGGCGCTGGATGGACATGATTTGGACGAGCTGCAGACGCTGGAGGACTCCCGCGCCGAGCGGTGAAACAGCCGTGTCGAAAGAGGTGGTTCGCACGTTGAGGGTGAGGCCAACGAGCCAATGCGCTGCGCGAGGACTGCCGATCCGCACTCTAGAGGCGCGACGTTGAAAAGCTCATCTTCATCAAGATGCGATCTGATGTAGATCCGGACGCTCAACCAGGCGTCCTCTTAACAGGAACTGAAGGATATGGTTGCCAATACTCCCCAGATGCAGGTCACGCACGCGTGTGGGCACTCTGCAATGCGCGTCAAGTCTCAGCATGATACTCTAATGGAGATCAGGATCCGCACTGCCAGACGTACTTTGTGCGAGGCCTGCCTCACTGCGCATAAGGCAAAGCGAGATTGCATGGTCTCCAATTCGGTTCAGCGAACCAAAGAGGCGGCCGCCGCGACCAAGCTGATTGGCAGCAAGAAGCAGATCGAATGGGCCAGCCGTATTCGTGAGAAGTGGCTGTATATCGTTAAGCGCGAACTACCAACGCAGGTTCTGTTCAGTTTTGACAAAGTGCGGGGGGCTGACGTATCCCCCGAGGCCATCGAGCAGGCCGCTACCACCGTACTCGCCGTGCGCCTGGCTGCAATTGATGATGTAGTTACGCACAGCCAGGCTGCCTGGTGGATTGACTTCCGGGACCATCTTGAATCGATGGTTAATCGGCTGACGGATGTCGCCATCAAGTCTGAATGTTCGGCCCTCCTCAACAAGTAAGGCCGATCAAGCAGGCGCGGCCGTCCCTGCAGTCCTCGCGCAACTCTTTCCTTCGATCAGTCGATTCCGCTGCACGCTCCTTGTCCGAGGCAGGGAATGCGAAAATTTTTCGCATTCGGCGCGATGCGCCCACTGAGGCTGTCGCAAGGTGCCATCATTTTGATATTGTTGACAAATTCGAAAAGGCTCTGTCATTATTGAAGCGAGGTTTGCGACGAGAGATGTCATCAGGAGTACTCATCGTGACGAGCGCGGAGCAGTTCAACTACGATCAGGTTGAGCCGGACAAGGCGGAGGAGCTGCGTGAGCTTGCTGGCGTGATCCGCCTGGGTGTGAGACTGCTGACGCGGACGGCCGTGGAAATAGGCAGATCGCTGACCGAGGCAAAGGCCGGCCTGCCAGGTCGGGTGTTCCTGAAGTGGTGCCGTCTGGAAGCGGGCTTCGAGCCGCGCACGGCCCAGCTCTACATGAATCTTGCGGCTCTATACGAGCGCTACGGAGAGGATGTGTATCACGTGCCGCTCAGCGCTGCGCTGGATCTCGCCGCGCCGTCGGTTGACGAGGCCACCTGTGTCGACATCCTGGCGCGGGCCCGCCGTGGCGAACGGCTGACGGTCGAGTTCGTGAAGGAATGCATTCGGCGGGCAAAGAGCAAGGCGGGCAACCCCGACGAGTCGGTGTCCGAGGGTGCTGCCGCGATATCCAACATGCTTGCGAACGAGATCGGCATCGCCACGAAGATGGCGCTGCAGAAGTACCTCGGGGCTAGCCCGGGGGCACATGATCGGCTCTTCATGAAGAGCTTTCGGGAGCGCATCGCGAAAGACCTGCGTCAGAACAGTGTGCGCGTGCGCATGCCATTGACCCACCGGCTGCCCGCAGCCTGAGCGGCGTGTCTTGCTCACCTGGTGATGCAACTTGAGGTCACGACGGGTTGGGCCGGGCGTCTTCGGCCGCGACCTTATGTGTATGCCTTCGGGCACGCGAGCTTTGCTCCGACGGCCGGCCATGATGGCGCGGAGATCTGTTCAGCTCGTCAGCGAGCCTTTCCAATCTATTTGTGAAAGCGCCTCTGCGGAGACGGATTGCTATGGATATGGCCTGGATTGCGCGCGGCCGATGAACAGGGCGGCCCTCAGCGGGAATTGGGTGCAATTTCCGACTTGCAGGAGCGGATGCGATGTTGGCGCGTCGTCCATTATACGTTTGGAGACAACGTGTCGCATTGCTCCATCCACACCCGCGTCATTCAACCCAGCAAGGGTAATACCGCTGCGGCGCGGTTCGCTTACCAGACTTGCTCGACCGCAGACGATCGTTTCGGGCACGTCGACTACCGGTGCTATGCGCCTTACCGTGTCGGAGGCTGCGTGTTGCTGCCGATGGGGGCGCCAGCGGAGCTCGCCGAGTGGGAGAATTTCTCCAAAGCCGTCATTTCCAGGGAGACGCGGCGGAACGCACAAGAAGGCAGAGTTCTCGATTTTGCGTTACCGCGCGGGGTCGCCCGTGAGCTGCTGCTGCCGCTTGCGGCGTTTGCGCTGTTGCCGTTCGTCGAACTCGGGATGGCGGTGCGGCTCGATATCGAGTGCGTGGACGCGAGCGACGGTGAGCCCAATCCGCACGCTCACGCCTGGCTCTCGCAACGTGAGCTGAAGCAGGGCGGTTTCGGTCTGAAGGTGCGACCTTGGAACACGCTGTTCCGGCGCGACGGCTGCAGGCACATACGGGCCCTTGTCGCGGCGAGGCTGACGTTGGGCTGTGCGATCCTCGGCGTAGAAGCCTACGTCGATCCGCGCCGCAATGATGTGAGAGGAGCTGGCGCTCCGGAGCTGCGGCTGACGCGGGTGCTGTGGAGCATGTACAGTGAAGGTAGGCATGTCGAGGCGATCGAGCAGTTGAAGGCGAGCCGCCAGCCGAAGGGAGATCGCATGGCAGCGAAGCATGCCCCGGGGCCGGTGGTTGCGAGTGTAAGGATAACGAACGCAGCAGTGTATTACCGTGACGATGATGAGGAGGCTGCCGAACTCCTGAGGCGGTTTGCGGATGCCGCGCAGGAGGCCGGTTATGAGCTGGAGCTGGCATCGGGCTCGCCGGCGTTGGCGCTGAGCGGGACGGCTGTTGCCTTCGACGGTCGGGCCTTCACGATCGCAGACATCGGCAGCTCGGAAGATGCTGCAATCGTCGCGCGGTTTGCGCGCCGGCTCGAATGGCCAGGCCTGGTGGTCGAGGGAGGTGCACGCCTTGCCGATCTGATCGCGATCGCTGGCGCCGCCGAGGGCGTGTTCATGATCAATCGAGCTCCCTCGGCCGAAGCCCGTGATCGCATTGCGCGGGCGTACTATAGCGAGATGAAGGACGACATTGCGCACCACGATCCGCTCGGGATCGCTGCAGGGTTCTTCGCGAACTCTGAGGCGAACAAGGTTGCCGCGCAGCCGGCGGAGGTGCTCGATGCTGCTCTGCAGGTGAATGTGGGCTGCGATCCTCAATCGCCGGCAAACCTGGTGGTGCCGAACACCGCCCCGGCCGGGTGGAGCAATGTCGCCGAGCCGGCATCCGTCGTTGCGCCGATCGCAACGTCGGACAGTGAGAAGCGCGTGGCCGCCGGTTGGGATGATGTGAGGCGAACCGCTGCTTTCTCGTCCAAGGCGATCGCTCGAACGTCTGGAGATCGCAGTGAGGCTCGCCGGCCGCCCAGAGTGGGCGTGACCTCCAACCCTCCTCGATCGCCGGCAGACCTGAGGGCGCCGAGCACCGCTCCGCTCCGGCCGAACGAGGTCGCCGGCCTGGCTTCAGCGGTTGCGCCCATGGCGACGTCGGGCAACGACAGCCCACGCGGGGCCGCTGGTGCCGATGCGCGGCGAACCGCCGGTTCGTCGTCCCAACCCTTCGAAGGCCTCGAAATGCTCCCGCAGGACGATTCCTGGAAGGTCGCACCCGATCCAAGCAGGTCGGCGCGCGATGCGCTTGCACTCGAGGTCGGTTTCAGGCGGCAGCGGCAAACTCACGAAGAGCTTGACGAATTCCTGCGTCGGAAGACGCGGCAATCGTCCGGGCTTCGGCGTGAGGGCGCCGTTTCGCCTGGGAACGCGAAGCTTCAGCAGCCGACGAGGCGTCCCCAGCCGATCCCGCAGTGGCCTGCCGAAATTCCCGCCGTCGGTCAGGCGGTCGAGACGGAGGAGCCCGACTACCAGGCGCCGCGTCCCTGACGCGCCGACACTGCGGTCTTGCGCTCGTGCATCAGCTCATGCTCGGCATGCAACACCAGCCTGCCTCAAGGGGCTGTCGTTAACCATACGTATTGAACGAGCGCTCTGTTCGGCTGGAATATTCCGAGAACAAGCGCATATTGCAGCTCACCTCGCGGATCCCTGCGAGGCGGCCGCCGCCGGTGCTTCCAACACCGCCGGCAGCCTAACCACAACCGACTATCACGGAGTCAGCCATGGCTAAGCGCCACTATATCGCCGATTCGGCGATCCTTCTTCCGTCCTCTCCGATGCAATGTGCGCTGTCCGATGGGAGCGGCGGCTCATTCATGCCCGATCTCGGGCCCATGGTGGGCGGCATCTCCCTCCTCGCCATTACCTTTACCATCACCATCAGCTAGGCACGGATCGCGAGGCCCGACGTCATGCGGCGCGCCGGCGTCGCATGAATCGGTCCCGGTCCGTTGCCTTGCGTTGGCAATCCCGTGGGTCGGGGACGCCAATCCTGGCGGCCGCGATCTCTGCGGATCATGTCACGCAAGCTGCAATGACGCCTGCGCCCTGCGATGTCTGGCAGGACGTCCCGTGGTGCGTCAGCCGGTCCGAAGTCGACCTCGCGATCTCCCAGAGGACAGAGAGATCGATCCATGAAATTTCCCAACGAGACCATCCCGATGGTGCAGCCCTGCACCCACACGATCTATCGCCCGTTCGGTGGCGTCGAAGGCTATCGCCAGATCCACGATCCGGCCGGCCGGCTCGTCGTCACCGCCTTTCCCCTGGCGATGGCCAGGAGCCTGGCGGCGACCTGCAATCTGTGGTCCGCGTGCTACGTCATTGTCGGGCGAGACGAAGCCTATATCGGGGAGAGCAACCGGGCGGTCAGGTGCGTCGCCGAGCATGCCGCGGACTCCTCCAACGTCTTTGGCGCGGAGGCCTACCTGCTCCACGCGCAGGAGCCGCATACACTGCCATGGTCGGCGCGGCTCCGCCTTGCACACCGTCTGAACGAACTAGCCAAACAGGTGGGTCTGGTCACCTTGGCCAACACCGTTGAGCCGCGGGGGCTTCCTTGCCTGGTCGAACAGGCCGCAGCGATGGAGCGGCTGGTGGCCGATGGCCGTTGCCTGCTGTTCGATGCCGGTTGCCGGATCTTCAACGCCAACGTTGTGGGCGAGCTGCCCGCGGAAGTCGAATCCGATGACAACCAGGATGTGAACGAGATCGTCGAGATCGGCTTGCCGATTGCGCCGCCGCCCGAAGGCGAGCTCGAATTCGATTATTGCGGTATCTGGGCGCGCGGCCACCACGACCAAGAGGGGTTCGTGGTCCGGTCCGGCTCAGAGGTGCGCAACGTCGAGACCCCGAGCCTCAGGAAGAACATCAAAAAGCTCCGCGCAGATCTCCTCGCCATGGGTGTCGTGGTGCCGATCGCCGGCATCAAGGATCGCCTGCGCTTTCAGGTCGACTGGCACTTCTTTTCTGCCGCGGTCGCGGCCAAGTTCGTTGCGGGAGCGCATGTCTCCGGCACCAAGTGGGTGCGCCCGCGCACTCCCTGGCCGATCGCGCGCGCGGAGTAGGGGGAGCGGTCAGATGTCCAATTCCACGACGATGCCGGGGCACCAGCCCCGGCAAGATGGCGAGGCCCGTCTTCCCTGCCATCATGGTGAAGGCGGCGCGCCGATCAGGAGCACCGAGCCGTCCGGCGGGGCGACGACGCATCCGCGCGCGGGCCGTGACGGTCGCATGCTTGATGCCTCATCGCCGATCATCCGTGCGCTCGTCGAGATCTCGCCGCTCAGCTGGTGGCGGTCGATGTCGGCCGACGCCTTTCGGGCGGCGGAGTACCTCGCGGTCCGGTCCGCCCTCGAGGAGGTCGCAAGGCTGATCGAAGGCGCACCGTGCGGAAGCATGCGGAGCATGGCGCGGATGTATGCTGCGCAAAGGACGCCCGAGGGGATCGAACTCGTTGCGAGGGTGCGCTCCAAGTCGCACAAGCCGATCGCGCCCTCGCTGCCGACCCACCAGCAAGGCTAGCGCTTGGGCGCCTTCTTACGCCGCTCGAGCCAGTCTCTCGCAGCTTCCTCAAGAATCTCCGAGGCGCTGGTGTCGTCCTCAAGCGCGACGCGCTTGATCGATTTGATCAGCTCGGCGTCGAGGGTTGCGAAGAAGTTGCGTCTTGGCTGCGGGACCGCCGTCTTGCCTGCTTTTGCGGGTTTTCCTTGCTCGGCCATGGGCTCTCCGTGGGTGATCAGGGGCAAGGATTCGCCGGTAGTCGAATCCTTGAAGCCAGGCCGAATGTAGGCCGGGCTCAGCCAAATGGCCATAGGTAACTTGTTGGATATGGACATATCCTATGTTCATATGGATACAGATGAACGTTGACATGTACGTTTGTTTATGGTTCGTTCCCGGTCGCGGCGGTAGCGAGGGATTGTGATGGCGCGTGACGAGAGGGATTGGCGGAGGGAGCTCGTGCTGGCCTATCCGGATTTATTTCACCCGGCGGGCGATCCGCCGCCAGCGCGGACCTTGCCGGACGTCGCCGACGGCTGGCGCGATTTGCTGGAGCGCGTCTGCGCGCGCATGCAAGCGGCGCTGCAGCCGGGCGAGACGATCCGGATCATCCAGATCGACAAGAAATCCGGCAGCCTGCGGGTCTACTGGCGCGGGGACGTGACGCCGCAGACCGCCGCCAGGCTGTACGAGGCGATTGCGCTTGCCAAGGCACGCTCCACCTGCACCTGCGAGTCGTGCGGCGCGGAGGGGCAGCTTTGCTTTGTCGGCAGTGGCTACATGATCCGTTGCGCCGCCCACGTCCAAGGCGAGCTGATTCCAACCCCGTCTGGCCGGGAGAACGTCCACCTTGTCCGTGTCTCGATGGCGGACGGCTACCGGATTGTGGCGCGGCGCTACGATCGCCTGGCCGACCGTTTCGCTGACGAAGACCCGGCCGTTCGAGAAACGAGGAGGCCTGAGACAACTGTCACAGCGAATTGGCGCATCGATCTCATGCAGGCTCATCCGAAGCTGTTCGCGATCGTCCAGTCCAAGCCTCAAGCGTCGTTCGGCTATCCATCCTGCAACGCAGGGTGGCGCGATGTTCTCGACCAGCTTTGCCGGAGAATTGAAGCCGCATTGGCGCACAATGAGACCTTCAAGTTCGTCCGCATCGGCACCAAACTGGGCCTGCTCTGGATCAAGTGGGAGGGCGAGGTCTCGGGCGAGAGCCGCGCGAAGATCGAAGACGCCATCAGCCTCGCCCTCCAGCGCGCGGGCTCGACCTGTGACATCTGCGGCCTGGAGAGATCGGCCTCAGCATGCTGACGCCTTCAACACGGTGCTTTCCGAACACACCATGGGCATTGCCAGAAGGCCAAGCCATGGGCGGAGCGAGAACATCCGTCGACCGCAGGGGCCTTGCTTCGCGTGCCCCCGGAAGGGGCACCCCGCCTGCGCGAGGAATGGAGCGATAGGATGGCTGGATTCCGGTGCGCGGCCTGTGAGCGCGAGGGCGCGTGCGATTATGAGCCGCACCGCCATGAATGTCCGCTCTGCGGAGCGGCGGACGTCGTGTTCGCGCTTGGCATCGATGAGTTGCCGGACGAGCTCGTGGCGGCGCTGCTTGATGTCGAGCCTCTTGATGACCACGACAATGATGAGGACTGACGTGCGTCTATGGGTTGTGTCGGATCTGCATGTGGAACTAACGCGTGGCTGGGACCTGCCGGCTCCCGATGCGCGGCCGCGGTTCGACGTCCTCGTGGTCGCCGGCGATCTGATCCCGCGCATGGAGCGGGGCGTAAGGTGGCTGCTCGAACGCGTCCCTGATCGGCCGGTGATCTACGTGCCCGGCAACCACGAATTCTATGGTGCCGATATCGATCGGACGGTCGAGAAGGCGAGAGCGGCGGCAGCCGGCACGAACATTCATGTGCTGCAGCACGACTGCGTCCGGATCGGCGATGTCACTTTCGCCGGCGCAACAATGTGGACGGATTTCGATCTGTTCGGCGACGCGGATCGCGCCATGTTTCTCGCGGGCGAGCGGATGAATGATTTCCGGAAGATCCGGATCGGCGGCTATGCCAGGCGATTCCGACCGTCCAACGCGCTGATCCGGCACCAGCAGGCCCGTGCGTTCTTCGAATCGCAGATGCGCGGGCCCCGTCCGGGCAGGCTTGTCGTGATCTCCCATCACGCCCCTCATCCCGGCGCGACTTTGCTGCCGTCCGATCCCCCGAGGCCGGACGACATGCTCAGCGCCGCCTATCGCAGCGACCTGACCGCTCTCATGCGCCCGGCGGCCAATGATGGAGGCCGCGCGCTGAAGCCCGCTGACCTCTGGATCTACGGCCATACCCACGAGTCCGACGACACCGTGATCGGCGCAACGCGCGTGGTTTCGAACGCAAAGGGCTACGGACCCTGGCCGCCGCAGCAGCGCGCCTGGGACAACCGGAGCTTCGATCCAAAACTGACTATCGAGATCCGAAGGGGCAGCGAGAATGCCATGACGGATATCGAAGACGGCCGGACGCAGGCGGACGTGCTTACGTCCTTTCCATGACGGTAAAACAAGGTGCAAGAGTATGTGTGACACGACAGACGCCCAGAGCCCCAACGATTCTTTTATCTCGGCCAAGACCGCGACTGCGATCCCTGTACGGCACCCGGCACTCCGGGATGCGCTGATTCAGGCGTCCCTCGATCCGCAGGTGCGCTCCATCGATTACGTCGCGAGCGCCCAGGTTGCCTCCGCGCAGGTCGCGCTCGATGCCGTCGTCCTCCAGCGCGAGGATGGTCGTTATGTCCTCGACATCGTGCCGGCGCGACGCACCGTCGACCTCGACGAGGGAGGCCTCGTGCTGATCGCATGGGATGAGCTCAAGCTCGAGCCGCTTGAGCTGACCCTTGAGGAAATCCGGCGCGAGCCGCGCCGCAGCAATGCGAACCTGGTCTGGGCGTATAGCGGCGTGGCAGTTCCGGTCGGCTTGCGCCTGCGCATCCAGCAAGTCCTGCTCGAGGAGGGGCCGATGGCGCTCGGCCAGCTCCTGAAGTCTTTGGACGGAGAAGGTGATGCCGCGGTGGCAGTGATGGCGCTCGCCTGCGCCAATCTCGTCTGTCTCGATCTCTTCTCCCAGCCGCTGAGCCCGACCACGCTTGTCCGGCTCTGCATGCAGCCGGAGCGCGCATGAACTCTGAGGATGAGACAGCCGATCTTCCGGCTGTCGTGGAAGACGCCGTCTCGACAGGCGCGGCGGCGGATTCCGTCGACTGTGACGAGCGCCTGAAGGGACTACCACGCCTTCTGCGCTACGCCGTGCTGAGCACCAACGGAGCCCAGCATGTCGCGGAGCGACTGATCGCAGAGATCCATGAGTTGTGCCCGCAGCTGCCGCACAGCGCCGCCTGGGCCTCGGAGCGAACGTTTGATGCCGGAGTGGCACTCGCAGCCGAACTCGATCATCGTGCCGTCACGCGAGACGAGCCGAACTTGCGGAGCCTGGCCGACTGCGTCCGGTTGCTGTCGCTGCCGACGCCGCGCAGTTCTCATCAGCTTGAGGAGCACCAAAGGGTCGGCAAAGCACTGGTTCACGCTCTTTATGAGACCCTTGGGCATGTGGAGAAGGAGCTCAGCTGCGATATCGAGCAGTTCACCTCCGGTTGGGCAGCGCTGCCGGCTTGCACAGGAATGCTGTCCGGCAGCCTTTCGGCAGCGGCGAACGCGATCTACCTCGGAGGCCGCATAGTCGAGCGCCGCCTCGCTGCTGCAAAGGCAAAGATCCGGCAGCAGTTCGAGGAAGAGTACCGGCAGAAAGCTGAGAAGGAGGACGAGAAGTCCGCCGGCGGGGAGGCGCCGGCGAGCGTCGACGCGAAAGCCATTCCCAAGCGCCACGTCATGGTCGCCCGCCTGTCCGAACTCGAGATGAAGAACACCAAGCTCAAGGAAATCCTGGTCCCTCTCAAGCATGCCATCAACACGCCCCTGCCGCTGATCGAGGCGCCGCCGTTGCACAAGGTCCGCAACGCGCTGGCATTCGAGTTTCCCTGGGCGATGAACGTGATCGACTTCGCGCTCGCCGATCTCGTCGGCCGTGCGACGGTCCACCTGCGCCCCCTGCTGTTGGTCGGCCCGCCCGGCGCTGCCAAGAGCCGATTCGCCCGACGGCTCGGTGAGACCCTCGGCGTCAGCATTTGGCGGGAGGATGCCGCGCGCGCCGACGGCGCCGTGTTCGGCGGCACGGACAGGCGCTGGAATTCCGCCGAACCCTGCCACGCATTTCTGGCTATCGCACAAGGCAAAATCGCCAATCCGCTCGTGTTGATCGACGAATTGGAGAAGGCCGGCACGCGCTCCGACTATGGCCGGCTTTGGGACGCCTTGCTCGCCTTTCTCGAGCCCGAGACCAGTGCCCGTTTTCCCGATCCGGCCTTGCTCACGCTCGTCGATGTCTCGCACGTTTCCTACATAGCTACGGCGAACAGCCTCGATCCGCTGCCCTCGCCGATCCGCGACAGGTTTCGCGTGGTGACGTTTCCGAGCCCGGCTCCCGACGACCTCGACGCCCTGCTGCCGGCCGTGATGGTCGATCTCGCGCGGGAGCGCGGCCTCGATGCCGTTTGGGTCCCGCCGCTGGACGGCACCGAGCGCGCGGCGATCGCGCACAACTGGAGGGGCGGCTCGTTGCGGCAGCTGCGCCGCATGGTGGAGGCGATCCTGCGCGAGCGCGATCTGCGGGCGGCGAGAAATTGAAGATGGTGGGCTCTGTGAATATCGGCCTCGTCAATGTGCCTGCAGAACGCTCCCCACGGGCCGGTAGTATCGCCCTCGACGTTAGCGATGGCCTCCCAGAGCGCCCCGTCCAGCGTCGGCAAGCCCACGAAATTCGGACAAGCCGTTTATGCAAGGTCTTATTATGAGATTGCTGGATGCCCAAGTATGCGAGGGCGAGTTGCTGCTCGTCCTCCGCGGAGATTCCGCCGAGATGTTCACCGCTAAGGCGATGATCGCCGATATTCTCGGAACTAGGGTTCATCTCGTCACGCCGGGAATGATGCGCCGGATCAGGAGCGGCCAGAGCAAAGCCGGCGAATCCACGCTGGAGTTCCTCGCTCGGATCGCAATTATCGAGACCATTGCCGGCAGCCTCTCGGCGGATGAGCCGGTCATCGTGCGGTACTCCGGCGTAATGAGCGGCAATCCGGTCTTCCGGGGCACGCGCGTGCCGCCGGGGCCGGTCTTCGCGACACTGGCCAACAGATCGGCCGACGAGATCGTGCGCGTGGACTATCCCTCGCTCTCACCGGATGAGATCAAAACTGCCCTGCAGCAGGCCTGCCGTCTGCTCGAGCGCGATGCGCCGGTGGTGAAGCGGGGCTGAAATGACCCTTGTCTCCACCAAGAGCGACCGGACTACTTGCACACGGCTACGTCACAATGTTCGGCTCGGAGAGGGAGAGCTTAGGTACAGATGGACGTTTTCGGGTTAAACGACCTCACGGCTGCATTGGGTCTCCTCCATGGAGAATAGCTCACGGCCGCTGGGGCTCGAACGCCTTCGCGGCGAGCAAGATCGCTTCCCGCAAAATCGCAAAGACAAGCAGTCGAAGGAGCCGTACCTATCCGCTGAGCGCCGCGATCCTCTCTCGCATCACTGTCCGCGCTCCTCGGGATCGTGCGCGACGAACCCGAAGCGCAAGCCATTGAACTCGCGACCGGCGGCAGCCGCGACGAAATCCCCGGCCGGCCCTTCGCCGAGCCGGACCACGGGCGCAGATATCATCACCCCCAAGATCGAAGCTCAGTCCTGGCTTGCACCCGAGGCCCGATCGCGACTTTGGGAAGGGAAGAGGACGTCTTGCCGAGCTGCGTGCTTCGTTCACGTCGAAATCAGGATCTCGGGCAATTTTCGTGCGCGCTTGGAGACATCATTCTAGCCTCGCAAGTGTCTGCGTTGATTCGCAAAAATCCGATCGCACCGTATGATGCCTGTATAATACCGGCATTATGCCTGCGCGATAGACACTAACCGAGGTAATAAAGTTGCTCGCTGACTTATTGAGCCTCTGAGATCCATTTCGCGTCTTCGAACACCTGCCTTCACGCAAAGGCCCAACGCGTCGCTCACGGCCACGCATGCCCAGTCGGCTTGGGCTTTGGTTGCAGGGGCCTCGAAGGAGATCACAAATCTTGCTTCCAATGAAGGAGACTGCGATTGATTCCGCGGAAGCCTAAATATCTCTGGTGGGCGCCCTGGTGCGGCGCGTTCCGGCCGAGGGATACGACTCGATCGCCGGCGCAACCATCTGGACGGACTTCGACCTGTTCGGCGATCCGCATCGCGCCATGATGGTCGCGGTCGAACGGATGAATGATTTCCGCAAGGTTAGGATCGGCCGCTATGTCGAGCGCTTCCGGCCAAGCCACGCGCTGGCCCGGCACCGGCAGGCCCGCGCGTTCCTCGAACTGGAGATGCGCAAGCCGCGCGTGGGCAAGCTGGTCGTGATCACCCATCACGCCCCGCATCCTGGCGCTGCTTTGGCACCGTCAGATCCCCCGAGGCCGGACGATATCCTCAATGCGGCCTACCGCAGCGACGGCCTTGATGCGGCCTGCGGCGGATGGCGGGCGCGGCGCCTTGAGGCCCGCCGATCTCTGGGTCTACGGCCATACCCACGAGTCCGATGATACCGTCATCGGTGCAACGCGTGTGGCGTCGAACGCCAAGGGCTACGGACCCTGGATGCCACAACAGCGTATCTGGGACAACCGGAGCTTTGATCCCAACCTGATCAACGAGATCTGAAGGCAGAGCACTTATGAGTGAACGTTCAAGGTCATGTACGACACAAAAGAGGCCGAGGGCCTCACCGCTCTCTTCGTCTGGATCAAGACCACGACCGCGATCCCGGTGCGACACCCGGCGCTGCGCGATGCACTGGTCCAGGCCTCCCTCGATCCGCGGGTGCGGTCCATCGATTACGTCGCCTCAGCCCGCGTTGCGTTGGCGCAGGTCACGATCGATGCGGTCGTCGTCAACTATGAGGATGGCCCCTATTTCCTTGACGTTGTCCCAGCGCGGCGCATGCGCGACCTCGAGGACGAGGGCCTCATGTTGATCGCGCTAAGTGAACTCCAGCTCAAGCCGCTTGTTTTGACGGCCGAAGATATTCGGCGCGAACCGCGCCGCGCCAACGCGAACCTGGTCTGGTCCTACTGCGACGTGACTATTCCGATCGGGCTGCGCATTCGCATCATGCAGATCCTCCTCGACGAGGGGCCAATGCCGCTCGGCCAACTGCTCAAGTAAGCGATCCCGCGCCGACGGTGATGGCGCTCGCCTGCGCCAATCTCGTCCATCTCGATCTCTCCGCCCAGCCGCTGAGCTTGACCACGCTCGTGCAACTTAGCAAGCAAGCAGGCTACGAATGAACTCCGACGAAGAAATATGCGAACTGCCGGCTGCCGTCGAAGAGGTTGTCGCAATGGGAGCCGATCCGGCCGACTGTAACAAACACGTCGGCAACCCTACCTCGACTCGGCTCCGGTCCCTGTGATTGTCGAACCAGAGTGGAGATTGTTGGTCGCCGCCACCTCGGGCCCGAAAAGGCGGTCGCTCGGCACGCTACCGGGATGTTCATTGTGGCCGAATAAGCTCGCTCCCGGCCTCCGGAACGTGAACCGGAGTGACCCGGCCGCGAAGCGGCGCAAAATATCGGTTTTCCCCGCATCCCTCGTCGGGCGTTATTGACTCTTCTCGCTACAGAGGTCCGACTAAGCCGCCAAGTGATCCTCAATCCCCTGATGTCGCCAAGGAGTTGTCCGATGAGTCGAAATGCTGCCAAGCCCGTTGCGGCTCGGCCCAAGCTTGTACTCCATACGCCCCCATTCAAGGACGGACGTCCAAACTGGGTTAAATATTGGTACATCGTAGACGGAGCCAGGCTGATCCCGACCGATAAGACCTATAGCGAGGAGAAGAGTGCACGCCGCCTCCTCGCGCAGCACGTGATGGCGAATGCCAAACGTCCCCGACGAGGCGTGGCGGCCCCACGAGTTCGCTAGTCGGCTCGGAGGCCGCTGTAGCTGTCGCGGGGCGGTGTTTCCCGATTTAAGAAGCACCAACGACGATTCGGGCAGAGTAGAAGCCCTGCACCGGCGGAGATCGAAGCCGCGATGGGTCACGTGATGGGGACGGGCGTATCGTGCTCGAAATCGAACGGCCGGGCGCCCAGAGCTCTGCCGATAGCACATCATGTGTCCCAATTGTGAGTCGTCGGGCGACGCGCACTATTTCTGCCAGTTGGCAATATCGGCAGCTTGCTCGGTGCCCCCCTCGCGACTGTCAGCTCCAAGGGATCCGAGGTCATACGCTAACCCATGCGTCCCCGGGAATGCATACGTATAGGGGTTTGCCCCAGGGATCGTTCGGAACCACGTTGCCTTTCAAGTAAGGGCCGTTCCGGCGCTCGACATTGGTCGGCTTCTGCACAAGCACAGCCAATCCAACACCAGTCGCCGGATACGTGCCATTGTCGAGTTAATGCAGGTCAAGCGCCTGGGCGAAGCCTTCGATTTGAATTCTGGCTGCCTTGATTTTCGATTCCGAAAGATGGTTGGCCGACGAGGCCCACGACGAGACCTATGATGGTAATCACGACGAGCATTTCAACGAGCGTGAAGCCGTCCTGCTGTACCAAAAGGCGGTGAAGGGAGCGGTTTGACGGATTCAAACGATGCTGACGTTGGCGCATTACTCGACCTGACCTTGCTAGGAGACCGCAAGAAAAACTCGCTTGGACAGTGGATTGACGCCGCTCAGCCTTTGACCCACACCGCGACTCAGGAGTTGGCTCCGCATGCGCAATCATGCGCTCGATCGAGGCAAGCTATGGTCGCAGCTAGAGGTCCGCTTTCTGACGAGAATGCCGCGCGGATGATGGCTGCGCTTCCTTCAGGGATCCCGCATCCGGTCCAGCGCACGTTGCATTTCCCTGAAGCGGCGCGGTCCAATCCTTTCGGCGATCGCCGTCTCGCATCCGGCGATCGCCGGCCGTAAGCGGCCTAAGAGTGCGGCGCCGGCTTCGGTCAGATAAAGCACGTAGTAGCGGCGGTTGACGGCAGAGGCGGAGCGCTGCACCAGACCGTGCCGCTCCAGATGGTCCACTAGCCTTCCGATTCCAGCGCGATTAATCGATAGCGATTGCGCGATGGCGAACTGATTGGCGCCCGGATTGGCCTCGATCATGGACAGCACGAAGAATTGCGACGGGCCGATCTCAAAGGCCGCGAGCCGGCGGCTGACATCTTTGAACATCCAAAGTTGTGCCCGCCGGATGCGATCGATGAGCAAATGGGATAGATCCGCAGGGGCTAGCACCGCTGGCCCGGCCGGTTCTGCGGCTGGCGCGGCTCGCGGTGGCCTTGCGACGCGCGGCCGCCTCAGTCTCTTGGCGATGCGTCTCCTATCGCCTGCCTTCTCCGGCTCCATCGACGGCCACAATTGTGTTCGGGTTCAGCACGGCTAGAATCGAGTAGTTCCGGTGACGTTTATCATGATGCTCAAATCAAAAAAGGCCGCGTCGCAACAAGTTCATTTTTTTGCTTTCAGCCCAATCTTGACCAGCCGGCGGATGGCTTCGGAGCGTGAGGGAAGGTCCGCCTGTGCGCTGGCCCATTTGTCGACGGCAGTAGCGACATCGGGCGACAATCGGACAGCGGAGACGGGATAGACCCCACCAGCCTTCTTCGGACGCCCTCGAGATTTTTTGTTTACGGAAATTGATTTTTTCATATTTTCAGTTTACAGAAAATCGAGCCGAAACGGAAGTTGCAATTCGGCTCGGCTCTAAACCTGCACCATATAAAGGGTTTTCAAGATGCCAAGGCTGACAGCGTGAATAGCACGCCACGGGCAAACTCGCCCAGAACGGCCAGCGGATTCTGCTGGTGAGCTTTACCGTCGAACCGACATTTCCCCCGAGCAGTTCTTCCAACCGCTCGGGCGCGCCCGCCGGGCCGCCCGTGACGAAATCGAGCGGCTGATAGCCCTCCTCGACGACAGCGACCTGACGGGCTTGAACTGGGTGCTTGCACTGTGCCGGAAGAAGAAATTTTCCGAGTACCTGCTCTACGGCCATTTTGTCGCGAATTCGCTGGCGCACCTGGCCTCACACCATCTCACGGAAGATGGCATCGTCGTCTCGCATTGGGACGACACCTGCCTAGATCGCTCCGCAATCGAAGCGATGATGAAGGCCGCCTCGCCCGACCAGGCCGCGCTTTGCATCCAGTCGTATTCGTCGACCTCGATCGACTACGTCTTCCGGCTGCACTCGCGCGACAGGGGGGCTCCTAATCTTGCTCCCGATCAGTTGGAAAATGCGGCTTTGGATTGAGTAAGGCATTCCGCAATCAACGCGCCGACGTAAGTACCTCGCAAATTGCCGATCTCTCGGCCACGGAGCGCGCGCGAGCTGCTGCCCGTCGTGGATCCTGAAGTCACCGGGTGGCCGAGTTAATCCTCCGCGATATCGAACGGCTGGCCCACACGAAGCGCTGGCGCCGACTGCACAGGAAGCGTGACCGGCAGCGGCCGGCGGCTTTCTTTTTGAGCCGCAACTGCCGATTTGATGATTTGATGGGCTCGTCAGGCAGATCGATCTGACCTATAAGAAGGGCCGCGGTCGGTAGCTGATCGCAATCTACAGTCCAAATAAACTCCCGCTGGCTCGCAAGGCTGGCGGGTTTCTTTTTGCAGTCCGCTTGCTACGGGGCGAAATAACCTGCTTTTGCTGCTACGCACCACACTGCGGAAGTCAGGACGAAAGCCATAAAGACCTTAGGAACGATCGTGCCGTCATCCGGCATGGTACCTTGCGATCGAGCCTTGAGCCTCAGCGCTATGTTGACCACGTTGCTCGCCAATGCGATCGAGCCGACTGCTAGTGCGAGCAGGTTGAGCCCCGCTGCGAAGCAGAAAAGCGCAATGATACCTAAGAACCCAGTCCCTGGCCACCTTCGCCCACTTTAACCAACACACCGCCAAGTAATCGCGATCAGCAACGACTTCAGCTACTGTGCGGTTCCATGGAATACTGGTGGATTGCCCCAACACTGTTCATTTGCGTACTCGCGGCCATCCCGTTCTCTGACCGCCTGGCCCGCTTAAAGTGACGCACTACCTGAAATCGCGGTGCAGTGCACTGGGAAATCTACGGGTGGGCGCCGTTTCACGCTGGCGGGCCCTTCACTAAGTGTTTCGATACCGGAAATTGCGGTGGCTTGCCGCTGTCGAAATCAGGCCCGACCTCAGCCCCCCGGTTGCGGAATCCGCCACAGACAAAGAGCGGCTCGACGTCAGATGCCGGTGCCGCGCAGACCGATGTCCCGCTCGTATTTCCGACCTGGCCGGGGACCCATAGCTTCCAGTGCTTGCAGAGCACGCGGCCGTGCTCGGCCTCCTCCAGCCAACGATTCCAGCGCGCGCAGGTCGTCGTCGCTTTAGGGCGCGCCCTTTGGCGAATAGAGATACAGTTCTTCGCAGAAGCGATCGGTCGGCTTTAGCCAGCGCGGGTTGGTGAAGCGAACCGGCGCCTCCGCCCAGCGGTCGAGTTCGAGCGTGTCCGCGGTCGCGAGCGGGATGTGAAACGCGCGGCGGCGCTTGCGCGTCTTCTTCGGCCGGTACCAGATGCTGTTGCGCCCGCGGTGTTCCGGCCCCATCCGGATCATGTCGCAGCCGCGCTGGCAGGTCATGATGCCGAGCCGCAGCATCGGCACCAGGTCGGCCGGGGCGTGCGCCTGCACATACGCGATCGCCATGGCCAGCCAGGGAACGCGTCCGCGATGGGGGATGTCGAAGTTACGGACCTTGTCGAATGGGTTGGCCTCGGTGAGTGCGAGTTGAGTGGCCCAATCCCAGATCGTGCGGTGCGTGCGCGGGACGCCAAACGCAAGGCGGAATACGAGGCCGAGCTGGCCTGTCCGCCTGTCCGCCGGCTCTCGGTCACGTCTGGAATTAGGCTTGCCGCGCGCCGCTCGGCCGGTTTCTCCGGCAATCCGATCAGTTTCCTTGAGATCGAGGCGTTCCAGCGCTTTGACCGGCTTCCGCTTCATGCCGCTCGAGGCCAGCAGACCCAGCAGCTCGTCGATTTGGCCTTCGGAAATCCCAGGGTGGTTCAACATGGAATGCATCTAGAAAATTGTCGGCCAAGCTAACGGGACAGTTTTCGGTAAGCGCGACGGCGCCGTCACTTGTGCGATCCCGCCGGAGCCGGCCGGCATAACGCGGTTGCTGTCGCTCGAGTAAAGCAGCTGGAGCGGCGATCAAGTTCTGGGGATTGGCTGGTGGCCGCGAGCACGCGCAGCGCGGCGTCGAGGTTTTCGCGCTCATAGATGCGATTGAACGTATCGGCGAACAGCACGACCTCGCGGCCGCTCTCCGGGCCGACCGCTTCCGCAGGCGGCGCGAGCACGTCGTTGCGGAAGGCGGGTAGCGCCCGGTGCGCGCTGATGCCGGCAAAGCGCTCAAGCAGTTTTCGCAGCAGTGGCTGTGATTGCGCAAATTCGCCAGCGGCGAAAAGCGCGAGGCGAGGCCGGCATAGATCCTGCGCCGCGCCCTCGACCAGGCCATCTTCGGCGGCGTCGCGCCCCCTCGCCGACAACCGGCCCTGACGGTTGTGCGATGGTGCCGTCTCAGTTAGAAGGAGGGGTCTTCTCTGGGGCAGTTTGCGTCTGTGGA
Organism: Bradyrhizobium sp. B039; assembly: GCF_038965675.1. Taxonomy (NCBI): domain Bacteria; kingdom Pseudomonadati; phylum Pseudomonadota; class Alphaproteobacteria; order Hyphomicrobiales; family Nitrobacteraceae; genus Bradyrhizobium; species Bradyrhizobium sp. B039. The sequence continues at coordinate 6,296,021 of NZ_CP152416.1, read as the reverse complement.
TCATGATTACGTACAAAGAGTACCATATCGAGCGATATGAGCGCGGGCCCAGTCGCTGGGTGGCTCGCATCAGGCGAGCGGACGGACGGAAACTTCGCACGATCATGCCTGCGTCCGAGCATGCCTTCCTGGACACGAAGCCGGCTGAGACCGCCGAAGCGGCCGAGAAGCTTGCAAAGGAAGGCGTGGATTTCGGCGGAGTCGTGTAACCTTAATGCGCCGATGACGGCACGCGGGGAGAGCGCTGGGAACCCGTGCCAGCATGTGGCACTCCAGACAATTTCCGTCAGCTTTCCGCGCGCCGATCCCAAGCTTGCGCGAAGTGCGGGTGGGCGTTGCGGGGGTGGCGGATACTCGTTCCTATGGCGCCTATTGTCTAGCCCTTGCTGTCATCCTCACCGGGCCGATCATCCGCGCGCTGGTCGTACTCTTCCCGAAGTCTGGTCCAAATGGGCTCCAGCGTCTGTTGGCGCTTCTCGCCCTCGTCAGCCTTTTGTCCTCTCCGCAGCCGTCGGCTGAGGGCGTCATACGCTTCGAGGAGCGGCGGCGTTAGCGAGAAGAACACGCCTAGACCGATCGCGATGATGACATGGCGAAGCGAGGCAGGAGGGTCACCGTCCGGCGGGTCCCCATCAGTTCGGATCGGTTCCGGCATAGGGCCGCTGATCGTGCGATCCGACGCCCGCGGCTTCCTCGGCGGGATCATGACGACAACGAACAAAATATTGATCAACAGCCAGACGCAAAGAACGATGAGCAGCGTACGCATAGACAATTCCGAGGGCAGTGCCGCCTAAATCTATGGCAGTATGATATTTTCTGAACTAGTTGCTTCTAAAACCTCACTATCCCGAAGCGGATCGCGGAAGCAACGCAAAACCTTGGGCTGAAGGACGCCTTCCAATTTAAGGCTAATTTCGACCGCGATCGGCAACGGATGCGGTGTCTTGCAGGATTTCAAACGACCGGTGCGCTCGACTTCCTTTCAGCTGCGCGTGCCCATCCTAGGTTTTGCCGATGCCCTTCCCCAAGGGCGACCCCGATTGACCCCAGCTCATTCCGCCCCTGCGAGCCGGGGCCTTTCGTTCACGTGCAGGTCTCACCCCTGCCAGGGCCGGCTGGGGGCGGCGCCGAGCCGGCGCGCCTCGCAGATCTGGTCGTAGCTGACGTTCGATTGCAGCTCGTCCCATGCGCTGCGGAAGTCAGCCTTCGCCGAAGCCAGTGTCGGCGCGATGCCGCGAAAGTGAGAGCGCTGCGGCACGTTCGGCAGAAAGCAGCTCCACGTCCAGCCGTGCCGCCCGCCGACCGCGATCGACTTGAAGATGCGGCCGATCGGTATCTCGTCCCAGATCACGACATAGTCGTCGGGCTTGGTTTCGCCGCCGACCATGGAGCAGGACGTCGCGCCAATCGAGGCGGGGTGGAGACGCTTTTGGGGCCGGTTGCCGAGTAAATAGACGATCCGATCGCCCAAAGCGGAGTCTCGCAGCCCAAAACGGCCAATCGATAAGACTGGCAGATGCGCTATAGATCAATAGGCTGATTTCTAGCGATGGGTCACCGATCAGATGCTGAGGTTGTTGGTGTTAGTCGCCTTCTTGCTTCTGCCGACAAATCCACTAAGGGCCGGCGCTACGATTGTCGGTGCTGGGTCTCAATCCTGCACGGCCTGGACGAACAGAGCCAAGAGCGTCGTTGTCAAAGGCGTTTTTGAATCTTGGGTCGTTGGCTTTATCAGCGGATTAAATGTTAGTGGCGATAGGGAAATTGTAGGTGGCGGCGATTTCGCCGCGATTGTCGGGTGGATGGATCGACGCTGCAAATCGCATCCTGCAGACCAAATCGGGATCGCAGCTTTAGATTTAGCGATGGAGCTAGCTGGCAGCGCGGCCAAGCGCTGACTTTGAATTGGTTGGATTCCTCTTGGCTTGGCCGCTGTGCCGCGGACGCTTGCAATCGGTGCCGCCGATCGCAATTTAAAGTCCACATAAGCGCCCACCGGCTGCGGTTTCAATGCCAAGACGGTCACAGGCAACGGATCCTCTGGTGGAGGCTTATCCCAACCGGGAGCTCGTGCCCGGCGCGCCACGCGACTGCGATGGAGAGGACGGCGACAGGTTGGCGTGGCCGCGATCTAGACGAATGTGCCGGTGGCGTACGGTTAGGTCACTACAGTCGGCCGCTACCAACACTCTGGCAGACTTCGACAGGTGAGCTTCTTCAGCCGGTCCGTAATTCTCACACGGCGGGTCTTAGTGGCGAGACAAGAGTGGTTTTTGAGATCGCGGCCCCTATCGATGGTCCGAACCTGCCCGCCGACGGCAACCTCTCGCCATGCCGTGCCAGGCGGTCGGGCTGTCCTGTAGCTGGGCGTGAGCTGCTTATGTTGTTTTCCCTCAACCGGCAGGCAACTTTCGGCATAGACGCAGTCTTGTGCGTGGCGTACGACGCGGGCGAGCGCTATCCCGGTTTGGCGTCTAGCCCCGCAGCCTCGATGCCGGTTATGGCACAGGCCTCGTCATTGTCGGAGGTGTCGCCGGAGACGCCGACCGCCCCGAGCAGCGTCGCGCCGTCCATGATCAGCACGCCGCCGGGGACCGGCACCAGCGCGCCCTTGGCAATCGTGTTCACGGCGTCGATGAAATAGGCCTGCTCCTGGGCCCGCTGGTACAGTGCGCGCGAACCCATCCCCAAGGCGAGGGCGCCATAGGCCTTGCCGTGCGCGATCTCGCCCCGCATCAAGCTGGTGCCGTCCTGGGCTGCCGCGATCTTGAGCACGCCGCGCGCGTCCAGGATGGTGACGACGAGCGGCTTCAGCTTCAGCTCGGTGGCTTTCGCGAAGGCGGCGTCGAGGATCTTTCGGGCGGTGTCGAGCGTCAGTTCAGCCATGGTTGGGTTCCTTTGCAGCTGGAGAAGTCGAATTCGTCTTGGCGCGATCGAGGCTCATCGCCAGCACGCGCGCGACGTGAAGCGCTTCGCGCTTTGCGCCGTCGTGGATCTGGTGCCGGCAGGAGGTGCCGTCGGCGACGACCAGCGTCGCCTCGTCTGCGCGCCGCACGGCGGGCAGCAGCGACAGCTCGGCCATCTCGATCGAGGCGTCATAGGTCTCAGTGCCATAGCCGAAGGCACCGGCCATGCCGCAGCAGCTGGACTCGATGGTCTCGACCTCAAGGCCGGGAACGAGCCGCAGCACCTGCTCGACGGGCTTGAAGGCGCCGAAGGATTTTTGGTGGCAATGGCCGTGCACCACGGCCTTGTCGGCGACGGTGCCGAGCGGCAGTTGCAGCCGGCCGGCCTGGGCCTCGCGCACCAGGAATTCCTCGAAGGTCAGCGCATGGGCGCTGATGGCCTTGGCGTCATCGTCCTTGCGCAGCGAGGCAAGCTCGTCGCGCAGCGTCAGCAGGCAGCTCGGCTCGAGACCGATGATCGGCACGCCACGTGCAGCGAGGGGGGCAAAGGCGGCCACCAGCCGGTCGAGCTCGGACCTGGCCTCGTCGACGAGACCCGCCGAGAGGAAGGTGCGGCCGCAGCACAGCGGGCGGCTGCCGCTTGCGGGCTTGGGCAGATGCACGCGATAACCGCCGGCCGCGAGCACGCGCAGCGCGGCGTCGAGGTTTTCGCGCTCATAGATGCGGTTGAACGTGTCGGCGAACAGCACGACCTCGCGACCGCTCTCCGGGCCGACCGTTTCCGCAGGCGGCGCGAACACGTCGCTGCGGAAGGCGGGTAGCGCCCGCCGCGCGCTGATGCCGGCAAAGCGCTCGAACAGTTTTCGCAGCAGCGGGCTCCGATTGCGCAAATTCGCGAGCGGCGCGAGGCGCGAGGCGAGACCGGCATAGCGCGGAAGATAGCCGACCAGGCGGTCGCGCAGCGTCAGGCCGTGGGTGGCTGCGCGTGCCGCGAGCACCTCGATCTTCATCTTGGCCATGTCGACGCCGGTTGGGCATTCGTGGCGGCAGGCCTTGCAGGAGACGCAGAGCTTTAGCGTCTCCATCATTTCGTCGGAGGACAGCGCATCGGGGCCGAGCTGGCCGGAGATCGCGAGCCGCAAGGTGTTGGCGCGCCCCCGCGTCACGTCCTTCTCGTTGCGCGTCGCGCGGTAGGACGGGCACATCACGCCGCCCTCGAGCTTGCGGCAGGCGCCGTTGTTGTTGCACATCTCGACCGCGCCCTGGAAGCCGCCGCCGGCGCCGGGATAAGCGGACCAGTCGAGTTTTGTCTTGAGCTCAGCTACGCGATAGTCGGGCTTGAAGCGGAACAGCGAGCGGTCGTCCATCCTGGGCGCATCGACGATCTTGCCGGGATTGAGGACGCCATCGGGATCGAAGCGCTGCTTCACCTCCCTGAAGTCGGCGACAAGACGCTCGCCGAACATCGTTTCGTGGAATTCGGAGCGGACCAGGCCGTCGCCATGCTCGCCGGAATGCGAGCCCTTGTATTCGCGCACCAGCGCGAAGGCCTCTTCGGCGATCGCGCGCATCGCCTTGACGTCCTTCTCCAGCTTCAAATTCAGCACCGGGCGCACATGCAGGCAGCCCTCAGAGGCATGCGCGTACATCGTGCCGCTGGTGCCATGCTTGGCAAAAACCTCGCTCAAGCGTGCGGTGTAGTCGGCGAGATGCGGCAGCGGCACGGCGCAGTCCTCGACGAAGGAGACCGGCTTGCCCTCCTGCTTCATCGACATCATGACGTTGAGGCCGGCGGCGCGGAAATCGGCGATGCCGCTCTGCAGCGCGGGCTCGGTGATCTCGACCACGCCGCCCCATTTGCGCGTGTCGTGATTCCAGCCGAAGCCGAGATCGCCCATCAGCTCGCTGAGCTGCTTCAGGCGCAGGAGATTGTCGGCCTGGTCCTCTTCGGCGAATTCGACCACCAGAACGGCGTCCGGATCGCCCTTGATCGCAGCGGAGATGATCGGCCTGAACATCGCGATGTCGCGGCCGAGTGCGATCATGGTGCGGTCGACCAGCTCGACCGCGATCGGCTTGAGCTTGACCAGATGCTGGGCCGCATCCATCGCCTCGTAGAAGCTGCCGAAATGGCAGACGCCGAGCGCCTTGTTGCGGATAACGGGCCAGAGCTTCAGCTCGACCTTGGTGGTGAAGGCGAGGGTGCCTTCGGAGCCGACCAAGATATGCGCCATGTTGTTCGGCGCATTGCGCGGCACCAGCGCATCGAGATTGTAGCCGCCGACGCGGCGCTGCACCTTTGGGAAGCGCGCGGCGATCTCGTCGGCCTCGCGGGTGCCGAGATCGAGCATGTCGCGAAAGAGTGCCCGTGCGTTGTCGCCCGCATCAATATCGGAGAGATCGCGCGACACCTCGCCGAAGCGGCTGAGCGTGCCGTCGGCAAGCGCCGCCTCCATCGACAGCGTGTTGTCGCGCATGGTGCCGTAGCGCAAGCTGCGGCCGCCGCAGGAATTGTTGCCGGCCATGCCGCCGATGGTGGCGCGGGAGGCGGTGGAGACGTCGACCGGAAACCACAGGCCGTGCTTTTTCAGCTGGCGGTTGAGGTCGTCGAGCACGATGCCGGGCTCGACCACGCAGGTGCGGCCTTCGACGTCGAGCGACAGGATCCGGTTGAGGTGCTTTGAGAGATCGACCACCAGGCCGTCATTGACGGTCTGGCCGCATTGCGAGGTGCCGCCGCCGCGCGGGGTGACCTTCCGGCCCTCGTCACGGGCGATCGCCAGGGCCCGCAGTGCCTCGTCCATGGTCTTGGGCACGACCACGCCTGCTGGCACGATCTGGTAGAACGAGGCGTCGGTGGCGTAGCGGCCGCGGCTGAAGCGGTCGAACAGGACGTCGCCGGTCAATTCCGACCGCAGGCGCCGTTCGAGCGAGGAGGCGTTTGTCATCCCTGATCCCGGACTGACCCAGCGAGGCTCAGCCTTGCTGAGTTATTCATTATTATTCATGACCGATTATATTATGAATTCAAAATGAGCAAGCCGGCCGCCGTCAGGGCGAGGCCGGCGCGTCCTCTTGGGGCTCGGTCAGGTGCTCGATCGCGGCCGTCCGCTTGTTGCGCAGGTGCTGGAACAGGATGTCGCTGAGCTCACTGCCGGCGCGGCGGCGCAGCGCGTCGAGGATGGCCTCGTGCTCGCGCATGGCTTCCGCCCAGCGCTGCCGCTTGCGGGCGAAATTGGCGGAGTAGCGGACGCGGCGGATCCTTCCTGCGAAGTTGGCGTAGGCCGTCTTCAGCGTCTCGTTGCGCGCGGCCGCGACAATGCTCTCGTGAATGCGCTGGTTGGTCTGGAAATAGCCGTGCATGTCGCGGTGCAGATAGCGGCCGTACATCTCGTAATGCAGCTGCTCGATCGCGGTGATTTCCTCGTCCGTAATGGCCTCGCAGGCGAGGCGCCCGGCAAGGCTTTCCAGCCCTGCCATCACGTCGAACAGCTCCTCGAGGTCGCGCTGGCTGAGCTGGCGCACCCGCGCGCCGCGGTTCGGCAGCAGCTCGATCAGGCCTTCGGCGGCGAGCACTTTGAGCGCCTCGCGCAAGGGTGTGCGGGAAATGCCGAGCATCTCGCAGAGCTGGCGCTCGGGAACGCGCGCGCCGTCGGGAATGTTGCCTTCCACCACGTAGTCGCGCAGCCGCAGCAGGATCTCGTCGTGGAGCGAGGCCTCCTGGCGGTCGCCGCCGTTTCCGGCGGGCGGGGTGATCGGAACCCCGGTGTCGGGAATCGTGGATCTCATTTGCAGCACAGTAGTTTGCCCGTTTGGTCACGTCGACGTCCACAATAGAATACCAAATTTCGATTGAAATGACAAAAAATGAATGCAAAATAGTCGCCAGAGCCGGCCAGAACCCGCCGACAGGGAGGTTTTCATGCACCAGGGACGCCATTTCCTTCAGATTCCGGGCCCGAGCCCGGTCCCCGAGCGCGTCCTGCGCGCCATGGACATGCCGGTCATCGACCACCGGAGCGCCGAATTCGGCGAGCTCGGCCGCACCGTGCTCGAGGGCAGCCAGAAGATTTTCCAGACCGTGGGGCCGGTGGTGATCTTCCCCTCGTCGGGGACCGGCGCCTGGGAGGCCGCGATCGTCAACACGCTGTCGCCGGGCGACCGGGTGCTGATGGTCGAGACCGGCCATTTCGCCACCCTGTGGCGCCAGATGGCGGGCCGCTTCGGCATCGAGGTCGACTTCGTTCCCGGCGACTGGCGCCGTGGCGCCGATCCCGCCGTGATCGAGGCCAGGCTCACCGAGGACAAGGCGCGCGCGATCAAGGCCGTCATGGTCGTGCACAACGAGACCTCGACCGGCGCGACCAGCCGCATCGCCGAGATCCGCGCCGCGATCGATCGCACGGGCCATCCCGCGCTGCTGATGGTGGACACCATTTCCTCGCTCGGCTCGGTCGACTACCGCCACGACGAATGGAAGGTCGACGTCAGCGTCAGCTGCTCGCAGAAGGGTTTCATGCTGCCGCCCGGCCTCGGCTTCAACGCGATCTCTGAGAAGGCGCGCGCAGCTTCGAAGACCAACAAGATGCCGCGCTCCTATTTCGACTGGGAGGAGATGCTGAAGCCGAACGCAAAAGGCTTCTTCCCCTATACGCCGGCGACCAACCTGCTCTACGGCCTGCGCGAGGCAATCGCGATGCTGCTCGAAGAGGGGCTCGACAACGTCTTCGCCAGGCATCAGCGGCTTGCGGCGGCCACGCGCGCCGCCGTCAATCATTGGGGCCTCGAGGTGCTGTGCCAGGAGCCTTCAGAGTTCTCGCCGGTGCTCACGGCCGTGCTGATGCCGCCGGGACATGACGCCGACCAGTTCCGCCAGATCGTGCTCGACAACTACAACATGTCGCTCGGCTCGGGCCTGTCGAAGGTCGCCGGAAAAGTCTTCCGCATCGGTCATCTCGGCGAATGCAACGCGCTGACGCTGCTCGGCGCGCTCACCGGCGTGGAGATGGGCCTGTCGGTTGCGGGCGTGCCACATCGCTCCGGCGGCGTCGATGTCGCGATGAAGCTTTTGGAGCAGCGCCCGCAGGGCAATGCGTCGCCGCATCTGAAGGTGGTCGGCACTTAAGTCGCGCGGGACACGCGGGCAGCAATCATAACAACAGCAATTCGGGAGGGGTGAGATGGGAGTTCGGTTCAAGGCCACGCATGTTGTCTTGGCGATGCTCTGCGCGATGTATTTCATCACCTATGTCGATCGGGTGAACATCGGCACGGCGGCGGGCGAGATCCAGAAGGAGCGGGGCCTGTCGAACACCCAGCTCGGCCTCGTCTTCTCGGCCTTCGCCTATCCTTATCTCCTGTTCCAGGTGATCGGCGGCTGGGTCGGTGATCATTTCGGCCCGCGCAAGACGCTGTTCTGGTGCGGCATGATCTGGGCGGCCGCGACCATCATGACCGGCTTCGTCAACGGTCTCGCCGCGCTGTTCGTCGCGCGCTTCGCGCTCGGCTTCGGCGAGGGCGCGACGTTCCCGACCGCGACGCGCGCGATGCAATACTGGACGCCGGCCAACCGCCGTGGCTTCGCGCAAGGCCTGACCCATTCCTTCGCCCGGCTCGGCAATGCCGTGACGCCGCCCGTGGTGGCGCTGCTGATCCTCTGGCTGACCTGGCGCGGCGCCTTCGTCGTGCTCGGCTTCGTCAGCCTCATCTGGGGCGTGATCTGGGTCTGGTACTTCCGCAACGAGCCGAAAGAACATGCCTCGATCACCGAAGCCGAGCTCGCCGCGTTGCCGCCGCGCCCGACCGGCGAGCGGCCGCGCGTGCCGTGGGGCCCGCTGCTCGGCCGGATGTGGCCGGTGACGCTGACCTATTTCTGCTACGGCTGGTGCCTGTGGCTTTATCTCAACTGGCTGCCGCTGTTCTTCAGAACAACTACAGTCTCGACATCAAGAATTCGGCGCTGTTCGCCTCCGGCGTGTTCTTCGCCGGCGTGGTCGGCGACAGCGTGGGCGGCGTGCTGTCGGACAAGATCCTCGACCGCACCGGCAACGTCCGCCTGGCGCGGCTGAGCGTCACCGTTGCGGGATTTACGGGGGCGCTGCTCTCGTTGTTTCCGATCCTGTTCGTCCACGACATTACCATCGTCGCGCTGTGCCTGTCGGCCGGCTTCTTCTGCGCCGAGCTCGTGATCGGCCCGATGTGGTCGATCCCGATGGACATCGCCCCGAAATATTCCGGGACCGCCTCGGGAATCATGAACACCGGCTCGGCCTTCGCGGCCATCGTCTCCCCGCTGGTCGCGGGTTTCGTGATCGACGTGACCGGCAACTGGTACCTGCCGTTCCTGATGTCGATGGGGCTGCTGCTGCTCGGCGGCTTTTCCGCCTTCCTGATGCATCCGGAGCGTCCGTTCGCGGAGGTCGAGGGCAGGCTGCCGTCCGGAAAGGTGGTGGCCGCGGAATAGGGGCGGCGGAGGTCCGCCGCCTGTGCATGGGAGGAGCCTTAAGGAGAGGGGACAAGCCGGTCAAATGGTGCTATTCGGCGGCCATCAAAATCAAGGCAAGACCGGGAAGGACGCCGATGACCGTGCATACTGGAAGGCATTTCCTACAGATTCCAGGACCGACCAACGTGCCCGACCGCGTGCTGCGGGCGATGGACATGCCGACGCTGGACCATCGCGGTCCGGAGTTCGCCGAGCTCGGCTTCGGCGTGCTTGCCGCGATGCAGCGCGTGTTCCGCACCAAGCAGCCCGTGATCATCTTCCCCTCGTCCGGCACCGGCGCCTGGGAAGCGGCGATGGTCAACGTGTTTTCGCCCGGCGACAAGGTCCTGATGTGCGAGACCGGCCAGTTCGCCGTGCTGTGGCGCGGCATCGCCGACAAGTTCAAGCTCGACGTCGACTTCATCCCGAGCGACTGGCGCCATGGTGCCGATCTCGCCGAGATCGAGCAGCGCCTTGCCGCCGACAAGCAGCACACGATCAAGGCGGTCTGCGTCGTGCACAACGAGACCTCGACCGGCTGCGTGACGCCGCCGCTGGAGGTGCGCAAGCTGCTCGATCGCGTCAAGCATCCGGCGCTGCTGATGGTCGACACCATCTCCGGCCTCGGCTCGATGGAATACGAGCACGACGCCTGGGGTATCGACGTCTCGGTCGCAGGCTCACAGAAGGGTCTGATGCTGCCGCCCGGCCTCGGCTTCAACGCCGTCTCGGAGAAGGCGCTCGCTGTCGCCAAGGCCAACCCGGGCATGCGCTCCTATTGGGACTGGCAGGAGGTCATCAGCTTCAACAAGCTCGGCACCTTCCCCTATACGCCCGCGACCAATCTGCTCTACGGCCTGCGCGAAGCGGTCAAGATGCTGGAAGAGGAAGGGCTGGAGAACGTCTGGACCCGCCACAAGCGCCACAGCGCGGCGACCCGCGCCGCGGTCAAGGTCTGGGGCCTGGAGACGCAATGCGCCGATCCTGCCGCGCATTCCCCTGCGCTGACCGGCGTGCGCGTGCCGGATGGACACGACGCCGACGCCTTCCGCAAGGTGGTGCTGGAAAACTTCGACATGTCGCTCGGCACCGGCCTGAACAAGGTCAAGGGCAAGGTGTTCCGCATCGGCCATATCGGCCATTTCAACGATCTGATGCTGATGGGCACGCTCGCCGGCGTCGAGATGGGCCTGGATCTTGCAAAGATTCCGCACCGGAGCGGCGGCGTGCTGGCGGCCATGGACGTCCTGAAGGGACGCGATGTGGTGCCGATGGCCAAGGCCCAAGTAGCTTAAAGGCGCAGGTGGCCTGAACTAACCCAGAAAGTGAGCGCGCGATGAACGCACCGACGACGACCAACGAAGACCTGCTCTACTCCGTCCAGGACGGCATCGCGCGGATCACCTTCAACCGCCCCCAGGCGCGCAACGCAATGACCTTTGCCATGTATGACCGCATGGCGGAGATCTGCCTGGAGATCAGCGCCGACCGCTCGATCAAGGCGCTGATCCTGACCGGCGCCGGCGACAAGGCGTTCGCCTCCGGCACCGACATTTCTCAGTTTCGTGCGTTCCAGACCGCGCAGGATGCACTCGATTACGAGGCCCGCATCGACCGCGTGCTCGGCACGCTCGAGCAGTGCCGGGTGCCCGTGATCGCGGCGATCGCCGGCGCCTGCACCGGCGGCGGTGCCGGCATTGCGGCCTGCTGCGACCTCCGCATCGGGACTGAGACGACGCGAATGGGCTTTCCGATCGCGCGTACGCTCGGCAACTGCCTGTCGATGTCCAACATCAGCCGCGTCGTCGCGCTGGTGGGACCCGCCCGCACCAAGGATCTGATCTTCAAGGCGCGGCTGGTCGAGGCGCCGGAAGCGCTCGCCCTCGGCCTGCTCAACGAGGTCGTGCCCGACGTCGAGACGCTTCAGCGTCGCGCCGACGAGACCGCAAAGCTCGTCGCGAGCCACGCGCCGCTGACGCTCGAGGCGACCAAGGAGGCGGTCCGCCGCATCCGCCGCACGCTGTCGCGCGAGGAAGGCGAGGATCTGATCCTCAAGGCCTATATGAGCGAAGATTTCCGCGAAGGCATGGACGCCTTCCTCAACAAGCGGACGCCGGTCTGGAAGGGTAAGTAAAAACCAGATTGATACTGCAACTATCGAAGCCCGCTGTTCCCGTCCGGGAGTTCCTGGGCGGATTGGCGTTCAGGCCCTTTACTGCGCCTATTTCTCACGAACTTTTTGATAACCCGTAGCTTTATCAATGAGGCGTATCGTACCAGAGCCTTGGAGATGCTCTGAGATAATTCGTACGCGGTCAGCGATGTAGCGCTGGGTGGCGTTTAGGACTCCGGCGCGTTGGGCGCGCGCAAAGACATCACAGACCTCCGGAAGCAAGTTCGCTGAGTAGCCGAGCGCCTTAGCGCCTTGCTTAGTGCGGAATTCAATCTGCTTAGCGATCACAGCAAAGTCTTCGCCGATGAAGGGTTCTAGGTTCTGCAATGTCAAAAGAGAAGGCAGTTTGACGCCGCCCCGGTGATGCTGACGTCCTTTGGAGAGGCGACCTAGGCCCATCATGAAGCCACTGTACGTGATCACTCGCTGCCCATCGTTCAGTCAGAACGGCAGCCTCAATCTCGTGTCTCCAAATCGAATGTCGCCTTCATGCGTCGCCTGCGGCAAATGTCTCGCCCAACGGGCTTTAACGGCCTTGCGAGCAATCTCCCTCCGCTCGTCATCTGATAGCGCAGCTGCTCTTGCCATGCCGCCAGCGGCACGGGCGGGCACTCCCCACTGCACTCTCCACCGCGTTTTCCTCCGCTCGGGGTTGCGATCCGAGCTAACACTCTCCCTTGCACCCATATTTCAGGAGTGTGGTTGGGCCAGACAATCGCAAGCACGAAATTGCACAGACGTATACAAGCTGATGCGGGGAGCTGTTCGGCTGTAGGACGTTTCGGGGCACGGAACCAAAATTGGCCTTACGAAGCGGAGCTGACGGACAGCAACGTTACTCCTCGGGCCGCGCCGGCTCTTCTAATGCGACCTTAACTCGTGCGGGTGAAGAGCAGTGCCAAACTGCTGTACAGAAAGCTTTCAATATCACGTCCTTGCACCCAATTTGTGGAACCGGCGGATACGTTGCCGTGAGAGCTTGCGCAACCCGTAGCGCTTGGTAGACATCCCGCTCCTCATAGAGCTTCGGACCAAAAAGGCCTCCCAGCAATCCGCCCCAAAAGCTATGCTTGTGAGACCGTATTAGGACTCCCTTTTTACCAACAGAGATCCAACAGGCGTCTCCGCTGTCTAAGACAATTGTCGCGTCGTGGCCAAATCTCTCGTTAATGTAGAGAAGCTGCGGCATATTTCTACCAACTATTGTCTTCGACAAATCCGTTTGAACCGACACTTCGGGGGGTAACCGATCTGCGATAAGGCTGTCGGCGAACCGCGGTGCTGCCGAGTCCAGCGCGGGGCGCGGGTATCGCATCGTTCTTTCTTTCGTCAAGCCGTCGTCTTGAATTCGATCGAACGGGCGGCATAGGCTCCGATACTTGTCATCATTTATTCGCAACTGGGCCTTAATCCTTCGCACGCGCGCCCATAGCGACCGTCTCCCTAGCCCCTCCGGACGTCGACACTCCGTGGATCAGGGGGGCGGTCGCAGGTCTTGCTCAGACCTCATCAACATCTGAGTTTCTGTTGCCGGCACAACGACACTCATGGACCGCGCGCTTGCTGCTCAATGTAGTAATTGACTTATTCTACTCAATTTTTGAATAAGTTGTTCTCATCCCAAAGTCATAAGCAATGTTGCGCCGCGTGGCTTGAATCCAGCCGAATTCGCCAGCACAATGGGCGCTGAATTCATCTTTGAATTTCCAATCCGAACAAGAAATTAGGGAAGACGCACGTGGGACATGGAATGAAGGCCACGATCGTGCTGGCGGCCGCGCTTTGTGGCACGCCGGCTTTTGCCGGCTGGGAACCGACCAAACCGGTCGAGATCGTGGTGGCGGCCGGTGCGGGCGGTGCTTCCGATCAGATGGCGCGAATGATGCAGGCCGCGATCCAGAAGAACAATCTGATGAAGCAGCCGATGGTCGTCTCGCTCAAGGGCGGCGCCTCGGGCGCGGAAGCGCTGATGTACATGAAGTCCAGCGAGGGCGACCCCAACAAGGTGCTGATCGCCTATTCGCTGATCTACATGCTGCCGCTGTCGGCGAAGATCCCGTTCAACTGGCGTGAGCTGACCCCGGTTTCGGTGATCGCGCTCGACCAGTTCGTGCTGTGGGACAACAGCGCCGGTCCCAAGACGGTGAAGGAATTCGTCGAGGCCGCGAAGGCGGCGAGCTCGCCGTTCAAGATGGGCGGCACCGGCTCCAAGCGCGAGGATCACGTGCTGACCGTGTTCCTGGAGCAGAAGACCGGCGCGAAATTCTCCTATCTGCCCTACAAGTCCGGCGGCGAGGCCGCGACCCAGCTCGTTGGCAACCATACCGAGGCCAACGTCAACAACCCCAGCGAAAACCTCGAAGTCTGGCGCGCCGGCCAGGTGCGTCCGCTCTGCGTGTTCGACAAGGAGCGCATCTCCTACACCAGCAAGGTGACGGACACGCAGTCCTGGGCCGACATCCCGACCTGCAAGGAGGAGGGCGTCGACGTCCAGTATCTGATGCTGCGCGCGATGTTCCTGCCCGGCAAGGTCACGGCCGAGCAGCAGGCCTTCTATGTCGAGCTGTTCCACAAGGTGACGCAGACCGCCGAGTACAAGGACTACATGGAGAAACAGGCGTTGAAGCCGATCTTCCTCACCGGCAACGACATGGTGCAATTCCTCGAGGAGGACGATGCCATCAACAAGGCGCTGATGACGGAAGCCGGATTCGTCGCGAAGTAGCCGTCTCTCTTTTCCCTCTCCCCGTTCTTACGGGGGAGGGCAGGGGTGAGGGCGGTCTCGGCCAGTCCAGCTTTCCCCGTCCCTGCCGAGAGTCCCCCTCACCCGGCGCTTCGCCATAGCCGAGGCTTTGCTTCGGCGTCCTAGAAAACGGCCGCGGATGCGACCTCTGCCTCTCCCCGCAAGCGGGGGCGAGGTGACATCATTCCGGCTTTGCAAAGCAGCACATGTCCCAAACCGATATAGAAATCGTCGTCGACGATCCGACCGCGCCTGAAGAGGACTCGCCCTCCATCGTCAGCTCAGGCACGATCGAAATCCTTGTCTGCCTCCTGCTGCTCGCGCTGGCCATCACGCTCGGCTACGACAATTGGCGCACCGGGGCTTCCTGGGACGCAACCGGGCCCGAGCCCGGCTATTTCCCGTTCTATCTCTCCGTCATCCTCGGCGGCGGCAGCCTCTACGGCCTGATCGCGGCGCTCGTCGCGCGCCGCGCGGCGTCCGGAAGCTTCGTCACGCGCGCGCAGGCCCGCCGCGTGATGGCGGTGTTCGTGCCGACGCTGCTGTTCTGTCTGGTGACGCAGTTCCTCGGCCTCTATGTCGCGAGCTTCTTGCTGATTGCGGCCTTCATGCGCCTCGTCGGCAAGATCGCGCTGTGGAAGTCGCTGCTCACCGCCTTCCTGTTCACGGCGATCATGTTCGTCACCTTCGACATCGCCTTCGACGTCATCATGCCGAAGGGGCCGCTCGAAGCGGCCTTCGGCCACTAGGACGGACCCGCGATGGAAGCTCTCGGTCTCCTGCTTCACGGCTTCGCCGTCCTGCTGACGTGGAAGACGCTCGTGCTGATGATGGTCGGGCTGGTGCTCGGCATCTTCGTCGGCGTGCTGCCGGGCCTCGGCGGCCCCAACGGCGTTGCGATCCTGTTGCCGCTGACCTTC
Organism: Bradyrhizobium sp. B039; assembly: GCF_038965675.1. Classification (NCBI taxonomy): domain Bacteria; kingdom Pseudomonadati; phylum Pseudomonadota; class Alphaproteobacteria; order Hyphomicrobiales; family Nitrobacteraceae; genus Bradyrhizobium; species Bradyrhizobium sp. B039. The sequence continues at coordinate 6,280,792 of NZ_CP152416.1, read as the reverse complement.
ACGATGGACCCGACCTCCGCCATCGTGATGCTGTCCTGTATCTACTGGGGCGCGCTGTTCGGCGGCGCGATCACCTCGATCCTGTTCAACATCCCGGGCGAGGCCTGGTCGGTCGCGACCACCTTCGACGGCTATCCGATGGCGCAGCAGGGCAGGGCGGCGGAGGCGCTGACCGCGGCGTTCACGTCCTCCTTCATCGGCTCGCTGGTCGCAGTGCTCCTGATCACCTTCCTCGCGCCGATGATCTCGTCCTTTGCGTTGAAGTTCGGCCCGCCCGAGTTCTTCGCGGTGTATCTGCTCACCTTCTGCTCCTTCGTTGGCCTGGGGCGCGAGGCCAAGCACAAGACGGTCATCTCGATGTCGCTGGGGCTGCTGCTCGCCGGCATCGGTATGGACACGGTGTCGGGCAATCTGCGCATGACTTTCGGCTCGGCCGAGCTCTTGCGCGGTATCAACTTCCTCGTCGCCGTCATCGGCCTGTTCGGAATCAGCGAGATCCTGCTGACGATGGAGGAGCGGCTGGCACTGCGCGGCCACGCGGCAAGCATCTCGCTGCGCGTCGTGCTCGGTGTCTGGAAGGACCTGCCGAAATACTGGGTGACGTTGCTGCGCTCCTCCTTCATCGGCTGCTGGCTCGGCATCACCCCGGGCGGGGCGATCGCGGCCTCCTTCATGGGCTACAATCTCGCCAAGCGCTTTTCCAAGGATCCGGAGAGTTTTGGCAAGGGTCGCATCGAGGGCGTGTTTGCGCCGGAAACGGCGGCGCACGCCTCCGGCACCGCGGCGCTGCTGCCGATGCTGGCGCTCGGCATTCCCGGCTCCGGCACAGCCGCGATCCTGCTCGGCGGGTTGATGGTATGGGGGCTCAATCCGGGGCCGCTGCTGTTCGTCGAGCACAAGGATTTCGTCTGGGGCTTGATCGCTTCGATGTATCTCGGCAACGTCGTCGGCCTCGTGCTGGTGCTAACGACGGTGCCGATCTTCGCATCGATCCTGCGCGTGCCCTTTGCGGCGGTGGCGCCGATGATCGTGGTATCCTGCGCGATCGGCGCCTATGCGATCCAGAACGCGATGTTCGACATCTGGCTGATGCTGGGCTTCGGCGTCGTTGGCTACGTCTTCAAGAAGATCGGAATTCCGCTGGCGCCGTTTACGCTCGCCCTCGTCCTCGGCAACCGTGCCGAGGACGCATTCCGCCTGTCGATGATCGGCTCCGGCGGCGACCTCAGAGTGTTCTGGGCGAACGGGCTGGTCGGGTCGATTACCACGCTGGCGATTCTGCTTCTGTTCTGGCCGCTGATCGATGGCCTGCTGGGCCACTTCGGATGGACGCAACGGGCGAAAACCGCATCACGGTAAATTCGCTCTTAAACTATAAGTAGATCAAAAGCTTAGTTTGTCGATGACGTCGCAGTCCAAGTCCTGGCGCCATCCGATTGTTTCCAAATGTTGCCGCCGCGCGACAGCCGCGCTGGAACCGAAGGCGTATGGTCCCATCCAGATTTTGGTTTTTGTGGCAGGGGCGAAGTTATGAAGCGGATTGTGATGGGAATTGCGGCAGCGGCCTCGCTGGTTGGGACGAACGCGATGGCCGCCGATCTGGCGGCGAGGCCCTATGTGAAGGCGCCGCCGATCGTCGATCCCGGTTATAACTGGACGGGATTTTATGCGGGTTTGAACGGCGGCTATAGCTGGGGCAGGACAACCGCGACGGCTGTGATCGGCGCGCCCTTTCCCGCGGGATCCATCGGCACGGCCAAGCAGAACGTGGATGGCGGCCTCGGCGGCGGCCAAGTTGGCTACAATTGGCAGCTGGACCGGAAATGGGTCGTCGGCGTCGAGGCCGACATTCAAGGCACCGGCGAACGCGGGCGATCGAACGACGTGCTAGGCACGATCCGAATCGGCAGGTTTGGTGTCACGGCGTCCACGGCGACCAGCACCGATTTTCCCTGGTTCGCAACCTTCCGTGGACGAGGCGGCTTCCTCGTTGATCCGAGCTTGCTGCTCTATGCCACCGGCGGTCTGGCGGTCGGCGAGGTCAAGTTCTCGAGCACGCCGACGCTTACGCTTCAGGCGTTCGATGGCAACGACCCCGTCGGCGCGCCCATATCGGCCACCGGCGCGACAGTGTCGGAAAGCCGGACCCGGGTGGGCTGGACGCTCGGCGCAGGCCTGGAAAAGAAGTTCGCACCCAACTGGTCGGCGAAGCTAGAATATCTCTACATCGATCTCGGCACCAAGACCTACTTCGCCGGGACAGGGAATGACATCGACGTCAAATTCCGCGACCATATCCTCCGTGCTGGCTTCAACTACCAGTTCACGGCGGGCCCGGTCGTCGCCAAGTACTGAGCCAAGTACTGATCGGCAGGCAGTTACGGATGGAAAAGCCCCGGTTTTCCGGGGCTTTTTTCATGGTTCGAAGTCCGGGCGCCTCGGCGTTCGCTTACACCACCTTGCGCTGCCTGAGCTCCGCGATCTCCTCCTTACCGAAACCGAACTCGGCCAGCACCTCTTCCGTCTGCTCGCCGAACTCCGGTGGCCGCGCCACCATCTTACTCGGCGTGCGCGACAGCGTCACGGGCTGGCCGACCAGGCGGATGTGGCGGTCCTCGTCGCTCGGCACATCCTGCGCGATGCCGAGATGCCTGACCTGCGCGTCCTCGAACATCTGGTCGATGGCGTAGATCGGCCCGCAGGGCACACCAGCGTCGTTGAACTCCTGGACCCACGTCTCGGTCGACTTCGTCACGGTGCGCTTCTCGATCTCGGCGTTGAGCGCGTCGCGGTTCTTCGAGCGGGCCGGCGCGGTCGCATAGTCCGGATGGCTGTAGAGCTCCGGCGCGCCGATCGCCTGCGCGCAGCGCTCCCAGATCCGCCCGCCGGTGGTGGCGATGTTGATGTAGCCGTCCGAGGTCTTGAACACGCCGGTCGGGATGCTGGTCGGGTGGTTGTTGCCGGCCTGCCTGGCGACCTCTTTCTCCATCAGCCAGCGCGCGGCCTGGAAGTCGAGCATGAAGATCTGGGCCTGGAGCAGCGAGGTCTGCACCCATTGGCCCTTGCCCGAGACCTCGCGTTCGAGCAGCGCGGTCAGGATGCCCATGGCGCAGAACAGGCCAGCGGTGAGGTCGGCGACGGGAATGCCGACCCGCATCGGGCCTTCACCCGGCGCGCCGGTGATCGACATCAGCCCGCCCATGCCCTGCGCGATCTGATCGAAGCCTGGCCGCTTGTGATAGGGGCCGTCCTGGCCGAAGCCGGAAATGCTGCCATAGACGATGCGCGGGTTGATCGCGGTGAGGCTGTCATAGTCGATGCCGAGCTTCTTCTTCACGTCGGGACGGAAATTCTCGACCACGACATCGGCCTTGGCGGCGAGCCGCTTGAACACGATGAGCCCGCGCTCGTCCTTCAGGTTCAGCGTCATCGCCCGCTTGTTGCGGTGCAAATTCTGGAAGTCGGAGCCCCGCCGCGGTCCGCCCGGCTGCTCGCCGCCGGCATCCTCGGTCAGCGCATCGATCTTGATCACGTTGGCGCCCCAGTCTGCGAGCTGCCGCACGCAGGTGGGCCCGGACCGGACACGGGTCAGATCGAGCACGGTAAAGCGCGACAGGGCTTGTGAAGCATGCGGGACGGGCATCTGGAAAAGCTCCAAGAGGATGATTTCGGATCGACAATAGAGCTGGAGAGTTATCCAGCAAGCCTGCTCAATGCAGACCACGGTTCTTGAATTCAATGAGTTGGCCAGCTGATGTCTTTTGAAGCCTCGCTTTCATGCTGGCGCCATAGATTCTGTTGTAGAGCCGGAATAGCTTAGTGACAGAAGGCAGGGGATCGTGGAATGGAGCGGCAAAGTAGGCGCGTTCACCAGCTCGTCTGGGGAGCGACGCGCTCCGGAACGGACATTATCGCAAGGTACGCGGTTCCCCTGTTCTCGTCGCGATTTCGATTCGACGCGGGTTGATGCCGAACCGCATTGTAACTAGTTCGCCGACTTCGCCGCGCCGCGTGGCGGTCAGTCGCAGGGGTATGTGAATGGTCGGACGGCTGGGATTGATCCGATTGGCCGCGCTGTGGATCATCCCTGCCTTGGGTGCAGGGGCGACGATGGCGGCGACCTCGTCCCGAATCGAGGTAAGCACGTTCATGGCTGTTTGCTGCGCGGCACTTCAACGTGCGGGTGGAGAGAAGGCCGCCGACAGCGCGGCGCGCTTTTCGTTACTGAGCTTGTTGTAGAGCTCGACGATGGATCGGCCGATGATGTGCGCCGAGAGCTTGTCCTCGACCAGTTTCCGCGCGGCAGCGCCAAAGCGTGCGCGCAACTCCCGCGACTGCGCAAGCGTCAGGATAGCGCTGGCGAGCGCCGGCGGATCTTCGATTGGGACCAATAGCCCGGTCTGATTGGCGATGCAGATCTCGCGGCAGCCGGGCGCATCGGTGGCAACCAGCGGCCGGCCACAAGCCGCCGCTTCCATCAGTGCGACCGGCAGGCCCTCGCGATGCGAGGGCAGCACTGCGATATGCGCCGTGCGCCACAGCGTGGCGATATTGTCGACATAGCCGAGCCGGGCAACGCCGGGACGCCTGATCCAGGATTCGACCTCGTCGGGCGACACGGACGCCGGATTCGCCGGATCCGGATCGCCCCTGATAATCAGATTGATATTGTGCCCCTGAGTCCGCAAGATATCATGGGCCGCGACCAGCGCGCGGATGCCCTTGTCGACCAGGAGTCGTCCGACAAAGCCGATGGTGATCGGGCCATCAGGCTCGGGCAGCGGCTGCAGCCTGTCAGCATCGACGCCGGAGCCCGGGATCAGCGTGATCCGCTCGGGCCTCGCGCCAAGTGCCAGCAGTGCGTCGCGGTCATCAGGATTTTCCACCAGAATGTTGCTGTGCCTGCGGTTGAGTAGCCACGGCAAAAGCAAGACCATGCCCTGTTTCAACAGGCGCGCTAGAAGACTCGGCGAGGTGAAGATGTAGCCGAGCCCGGTGATGGCATTCACGATCGGAAAATCGCGGTCGAGTGCGGCAAGCGAGCCCAACACGCAGCATTGCAGAGCGGAGTGATGCACGACCGCAGGATCGATCGCGTTCTCGATCTTGCGGATCGCAAGCACCGCACGCATGGCCGCAAGCGGCGACAGGCCGCCGCGCTTGAAGGGAATCGGGTGGAGCACAAAGCCTTCCGCCTCGATCGCGGCCCGGCCTTCGTTCACATTGCTCGCGACATGGACCTCGAAACCAGCGTCGCGGGCGGCGCGCGCCATCGGTAGGCGGCTGAGCAGGAAGGCCCAATCCTCGATCACGACATAGAGGAGGCGCGACGGTCGATTGATCGCGCCTGAGGTCATCGGATGAGGGCCGTCGGTCACTCCGTCGCCTGCTTGTTCTCGCTGAGATAGGCGCGGTAGGCCAGCGCAATGCCGTCCTCCAGCGAAGTACGGGCGCGCCAGCCGAGTGCGGCGAGGCGGCTGACGTCGAGCAGCTTGCGGGGCGTGCCGTCGGGACGAGAGGTGTCGTAGCTGATCGCGCCCGTATAGCCGACGGTGCGCGCCACGACATTCGCGAATTCGGCAATCGAGATGTCCTCGCCGGTGCCAATATTGACCATGTCGCTCGACGAATGCACTTTCATCAGGTGCACGCAGGCATCTGCCATATCGTCGACATACAGGAACTCCCGCTGCGGCGTACCGGTGCCCCAGACCACCACGTTTGCAGCTCCGGACAGCTTCGCCTCATGGAACCGACGGATCAGCGCGGCCACCACGTGACTGTATTCGGGATGGTAATTGTCGCCGGGGCCATAGAGGTTGGTTGGCATCACGCTGATGAAATCACAGCCATACTGGCTGCGATAGGCTTCCGCCATCTTGATGCCGGCGATCTTTGCCACCGCATAGGGCTCGTTGGTGATCTCCAGCGGACCCGTAAGCATGTAGTCCTCGCGCAGGGGCTGGGGCGCGAGCTTTGGATAGATGCAGGAGGAACCGAGGAACATCAGTTTCTCGGTGCGGTTCAGATGCGCCGCATGGATGACGTTGGTCGCAATCGCAAGGTTGTCGTAGAGGAACTCCGCGCGCAGCGTGTTGTTGGCGACGATGCCGCCGACCTTGGCTGCCGCCAGGAACACCGCCTGCGGCTTTTTCTTTGCAAACCACTCGAACAGCGCGACTTGGTCGCGCAGGTCGAGCTCGGCCCGGCTTGCAGTCAGGATTTCGACATTCTCCTGTGCCAGCCGGCGGGCAATCGCCGCGCCGACCATCCCGCGATGGCCGGCCACGAAGACCGTCTTGCCCTTCAGCTCAAACGGCGTGCTTGCCATTGGCGACCTCCAGCCGGGCCTCGCTAAGATCGCCCGCCACCATTTCCTTCACCAGCTGAGCAAAGCTCGTCTTCGGCTTCCAGCCAAGCTTCTGCCGCGCCTTGCTGGAATCGCCGATCAGAAGATCGACCTCGGTGGGGCGGAAATAGACCGGATCGATCCGCACCACGGTCTTGCCGGTCTTCCTGTCGATGCCGGTCTCCTCGACGCCTTCGCCGCGCCATTCGACGCTGCGGCCGACCTCGGCAAAAGCAAGCTCCACGAACTCTCGCACCGAGCGCGTCTCGCCGGTCGACAGCACGAAGTCGTCAGGGCTATCCGCCTGCAGGATCGCGTGCATGCCCTCGACATAGTCCCGCGCATGACCCCAGTCGCGCTTGGCCTCGAGATTGCCGAGATAGAGCGTCTCCTCCAGCCCCATCTCGATGCGGGCGACCCCGCGCGTGATCTTGCGGGTCACAAAGGTCTCGCCGCGGATCGGGCTCTCATGGTTGAACAGGATGCCGTTGCTGGCAAACATCCCATAGGCCTCGCGGTAGTTCACCGTGATCCAGTAGCCATAGAGCTTTGCCACGCCGTAGGGCGAGCGCGGATAGAACGGCGTGGTCTCCTTCTGCGGGATCTCCTGCACCAGGCCATAAAGCTCGGAGGTCGAGGCCTGGTAGAAGCGGGTCTCTTTCTCCATGCCGAGGATGCGGATGGCTTCCAACAGGCGCAGCACGCCGATCGCGTCCGCATTGGCGGTGTATTCGGGGCTCTCGAAGCTGACGCCGACGTGGCTTTGCGCAGCGAGATTGTAGATCTCGGTCGGGCGGATCTGCTGCACCAGGCGGATCAGATTGGTCGAATCCGTCATGTCACCATAGTGCATCAAAAACGGCACGTTGCCGACATGGGGGTCCTGGTAGAGATGATCGACGCGGGCGGTGTTGAAGGAGGACGAGCGTCGCTTAATGCCATGCACCGTATAGCCGAGCCCGAGCAGATATTCGGCGAGGTAGGCGCCGTCCTGTCCCGTCACGCCGGTAATGAGCGCCACGCGCTTCTTGTCCTGTGCCTGCATCTTGTCTCCACCAAACGCAGCTGCCGCGGCGCCCTCAGCCCCGTCGCATCGGCCCTGCCGCCTCCGCCGATGCCTCGGCCTGACAGCCCTTGTTCCTTTGCACCGGGAATGACGAGTGCGACCAGCAGCCTCGATAAAGCAAGGCCATAGCATCGGCGCTTTTCAAAGTCTAATGGCAAGGCAGCCGGAACGGGATGGAGACGGCCGGGGTGGCGGTCCGTTGCCGGTCTCAGCGCCTTAAACGAAATGGAAGTCGTTCTGATGGGCGGCGAGCTGGGCGGTCGCGACGCGCTGGAGCGTGATGGTGTCGTGGAGGGCGTCGGTAATGACGGCATTGCCGGAACCGTCGTCATGGGCGGCTGCCAAGAGCGCGGTGACGTCGGCAAAGACGGTCTTGCTGAATTGCAGCGTATCGGTCGCGGGCGCGAAGCCGGGCAGGGTGATGTTGCCGAAATTCGGCGCGAAAACGAAGGTGTCGTGCGCGGCGAAGTTGGAGACTTCGTTTGCGACGGAGGCCAGCGTGGCAGGCGCGGCGGCGGCGACCAACGTTCCACCATTGCCGTCGTCGGCGAAGTGAAAACTGTCCTGTGAATATTGCCCGAGAAACTGCAACGACGCCGCGCTCGACCCGCTGCTCAAGGAGAGTGTACCCGACGCGGTGTTGAAGCCAGTATGCAGGGTGTAGAAGTTGAAGCCGCGCAAATCGACCTGGTCGGAGCCCGTAAGCGTGCCGTCGCCGCCAAAGCCTACGAGCTGCCCACTGAACGCCGACGGCGTATTGAGCGTCAGCGTCTGGCCGTCGAACGAGGTTTGCGAAGCCTGCGCCGGCTGCGCCGCGGCGGGTGACGTTCCGGCAGGGATACCGATCGTGCCGTCGCCGTTGAGGTCCTGGTGGAAGATGGTCTCGAGCGACTGCAGCGCGGCGTTGCTGCCGGGCACCGCAGCAACCAAGAACGACTGCAGGTTGCCGCTGCCATCGGTGCTCCAGACCGTGTACTGATTGGCGCCGGGATTCTTCCAGGCGACATCGAAGCCGCCGCTCACCTGGATTGCGCCATAGGGCACCCAGGTGCCGAACTCGCCGGCTGTCACGGGCAAGCCGTTGTACTTCAGCTCCGGTCCTGTGACGCCGCTTCCGACAGTGTTCAGAAAGTAATTCGATCCGATCTCAACCAGGCTGGTCGTGCCGTCGGTCTGTACCACCGTCGAGAGAATGCCAAAGGTGCCGTCGCCGTTGAGGTCCTGTTGGAAGGTGGTCTCGAGCGCTTCTAACGTGGCGTTATTGCCGGGGGCGGCGCTGACCAGGAACGAGACCAGGTTGCCGTTGCTGTCGGTGTGCCACACCGTGTACTGATTGGCCCCGGGATTTTCCCAGGCGACATCGAAGCCGCCGCTCACCTGGATCGCGCCATAAGGCACCCAGGTGCCGAACGCGCCGGCTGTGACAGGCGCGCCGCCATACGTTAATTCCGGTCCCGTGCTGCTGCTGCCGACGGTGTTCAGAAAATAATTCGATCCGATCTCGGCCAGACTGGTCGTCCCGTCGGTCTGTATGACCGTGGCGATGATGCCGATGCTGCCGTCGCCGTTGAGGTCTTGGTGGAAAGTCGTCTCGAGCGATTCCAGCGTGGCGTTGCTACCGGGCACGGCGCTGACGAGAAACGCGACCAGGTTTCCGTTGCTGTCGGTCTCCCACACCGTGTACTGATTGGCGCCGGCATTTTTCCAGGCGACATCAAATCCACCAGCCACCTGGATCGCACCATAGGGCACCCAAGTGCCGAACTCGCCAGCCGCAACAGGCGAGCCGTTGTAAGTCAGCTCCGGTCCGATGTTGGGGCTGCCGACGGTGTTCAGAAAAAAGTAACCGCCCATCTTGATCAGATTGGTCGTCCCATCGGTTTGCAAGATCGTCGCGGCGGGAAGGCCGATGGTGCCGTCGCCGTTGAGGTCCTGTTGGAATGTTGTCTCGAGCGACTTCAGCGTGGCGTTGCTGGCGGGCACCGCGGCGACCAGGAACGAGATCAGGTTGCCGTTGCTGTCGGTATTCCAAACAGTGAACTGATTGGCGCCAGGATTCTTCCAGGCGACGTCATATCCGCTGCCTACTTGGATCGCGCCATAGGGCGTCCAATTTCCGAACTCGCCGGCTGTCACACCCGAGCCGTTGTACTTTAATTGCGGTCCGGCGCTGCTGCTGCCGACTGTGTCCAGAAAATAACCCGATCCGACCTGCACCAGGCTCGTCGTGCCGTCGGTCTGGATCACGACAGGCGTTTGGGAGGCTAGGTGAAATCCAAGCGCATCCAGCTGTTTCAGGTCGATGGCGGTCAGCTGCTGCAGGGTGCCGTATGAGTAGTATTCGTTGAAGGGATCGCTTCCGCCCTGCACGCCGCTGTTGAGGAAATCGCTGGGATCGGAGTTCCGGCCATAGTCCGCGATCTTGGTATAGCCGCCATCCAGGGAAAAATAGGAGGCGCTCGCGGGGATGTTGTCGGTGAGCAGCCTGACGCCCGGGCTCTTGAAGCGGTAGAGATCGAAAACGTCCGGCTGGGGGCCATACGGCACACGGCCCATCGCATGGGTCAGCTCGTGCAGCGCCACCCCCACCAGGAGATTCGGATCGATGTCGGTTGCGAAGGTCGCGGTGCCGTCGTCGGTCGTGGTGTCGTTGGCTCCAACCAATCCCCAGAGCTTGAGCTGTGCATTCCAGACCGCGACACTCGACTGGCCCTGGATGGTCGATGCTGTCGGCAACGCGTTGAATGAGGTGTCGCCGGGCGAGGCATTGTTGATGAGATCGGCTCTCACCGTCGAATAGCTGACCCATTGGCCGCTATCGGGACCGGCTGCCGCGCCGCCGCCCGTCCCGCTGTAGTCGATGTTGAAGTTCAACGTGATCTTGTCGGAGATCGCGGAGCTCAGGAGCGCGGCCGCCTGCTCGATACCGGCGCGGAAACTGGCAGGCGCAGCCATCGCGGCCGCGTCAAAAATGAGATTGATGGTCAGCCCACCGGAGGTTTCGGCGACCACGGAGCCAGGACCGCCAGGGCCGGAGGCGCTGACTGCCGCCTGGGCTTCGTACGTCTCGGCGGGAAGGACGACGGGGGTCGGCGGCGCGCCGGACTGCCCCTGTTGCAACAGCAACTGGAACGCCGATCCGCTCGAAAAGCTGTCCGACGGATCCGAAGCGTCCAGCGGATCGTGGAGGGTGGATTTCAAGCTCATCGCGGATTTCCAGAACCGGCTGTCCAGCGCGTTGGCTTTGACCGACGCAACGAAGGGATCACGCAATAAACTACTCGAGGACAGAACCCTGTGCGCGATTTAGGAGGATGGCGATCGACCCTTAATTTTGGGTTGTACCCAGCCCTGCAATTGAATCGAGACGCGACCTTGGATCGCAACTGCCGGCGGCGCGGTCAACCCGTTCGTCTACGGCCGATGCTTTCCAGTTGCCGCAACCATTTGCGTCAAAGCAAATGGTATCATGGGACAGCTGACGCAATGATGAAGCTCGAAGGTTGTCGCCGTCGACGGCATCTTGCCCTGCTATATGCGGTCCGGTCGCGCCGCCCTCTATATCGTCCCGCCAAACTTATTTTATCTACGGAGAAAATGTATTTGATTTCAATGGATTATATGTATTCACGTCTTGAACGTTCCGCTTGACGTTCACGGCTTGAACGCGGTAGTAGCCTTCGCTGAGGCTGGAGGCTTGAGAGGTGGAGCGCTTGCTAAACGCAGACCATGAGAACGAGCGAATCGTTCTTGGCCTGTTGAGTTCGGTGGAAAGCGATGGTGCGCGCTCGCAGCGTCACATCGCCGCCGAGCTCGGCATCGCGCTCGGCCTGGTCAATGCCTACCTCAAGCGCTGCATCAAGAAGGGGCTGGTCAAGGTGAGCGATGCGCCCGCGCGCCGCTACGCCTACTACCTGACGCCGCAGGGCTTTGCCGAGAAATCCCGTCTCACGGTTCAATACCTGTCCAATTCGTTTTCCTTCTTCCGGCTGGCCAAGAGCGATTGCGCGCGCGTGCTCGACGAGGCCAAGGCGAGAGGTTTTTCCCGCGTGGTGCTGGCGGGCCAATCGGACCTGGCCGAGGTTGCAATCCTCTGCGCGGTCGAGGCGGGCGTTGCGGTAGTGGCGGTCGTCGATCCCGCAACCGAGATTGCACGCTTTGTCGGCGTCAATGTCTTCAGGTCCTATGACGAGGTGAAGGAGGCGTTCGACGCCGTGATCGTCACCGACGTCGCGCACGCCGGTGCATCCTATGACGCGGCCGCCGCGGTGTGCGGTGCGGAGCGGGTGCTCGCGCCGGGTCTGCTGGGCTTGCGCGAACGAAACGGGAAAGCGGAGGGCGCACCATGAGCGAGGCGGTCGAGGCGCGCTGGTATGTGGTGCAGACCCAGGTGAACGGCGAGGCCAAGGCCGCGCATAACCTGTTGCGCCAGGGCTATGAGATCTATCTGCCGCGCTACCTGAAGCGCCGGCGCCATGCGCGCAAGGTCGATTTCGTCGCAAAGCCGCTGTTTCCGCGTTACATCTTCGTGGCCATCGACATGGCGACGCAGCGCTGGCGCGCGATCCAGTCGACCCAGGGCGTGTCGCATCTCGTCTGCAATGGCGAGGAGCCGGCCGCAGTGCCGAGCGGCGTGCTCGGTGCGTTGAGGGCGCGCGAGGACGAGCGCGGCTTTGTCAGGATGGAAGCCAGGCCGGCGTTCGCGCCTGGCGATAAGGTGCGGGTGCTTGCAGGCGCCTTCATGGACAATGCCGGGCTGTTCGACGGAATGGGGGACCATCACCGGGTCGCCATTCTGCTCGACATGCTCGGCCGCAAGGTCCGCGTTCATCTTGACGTGGATCTGGTCGCAGCCGCCTGAGTGCGGCTTTTCGTGCGGCGATCCGATCGCTGCGCTTTGTGTTCGCTCCCTCTGGGAGTCTCCGGGTGGAGGGCTTTTCACCCGGACTGCGGTAGCATGGACGTTTTTGACGAATGACGACTCTGGTTGGAAATCGCCACGGCTGCAGGGCCGTGCGCAAGGTTGGCAGCCGCGCGGCGAGCGCGCGGGGATCGTGGAGCTCACGATGACGATGGTCTTGGAACCGGTTGGCGAGCTCAACCCCGAACTTCGCTCATTGGAAGAAACCGCCGCCGAGGATCTGGTGCGCGGCCTCTCCAAGCGCGAGCTATGGGGGCGACTGGGCTGGCTCGATGTCAAACGACGCTATCGCAGGACGACGATCGGTCCGTTCTGGACCTCGATCACGCTTGCGATCTACACGCTGTCGGTCGGTTTCGTCGGCGCGGCACTCTGGCACCAGAATATCTATGAATACCTGCCGTTCCTGGCGAGCGGCATGGTCGTGTGGATGCTGGTTTCGACCATTGCCACGGAGGCCTGCAGCATGTTCATCGCTGGGCAGGCGTTGTTCCGAAACATCCGGTTCGACTATTCCGTCCTCGCCTACGCCCTAATCTGGCGCAACCTCCTCGTCTTCCTGCACAACCTCGTTGTCTACTTCCTGGTCGTGCTGGTGCTGAAGCCCTCGCTCATCAGCTTTACGCTGTTGCTGGCGCTGCCGGGGCTCGCGCTGGTGATCCTGAATGCCGTTTGGATCTCGCTGTTCCTGGGGCTGGTCTGCCTGCGATTTCGCGACGTGCCGCAACTAGTGACGAGCGTGATCCAGATTTCGATGCTGGTCACACCATTGTTCTGGCCGGCCGATACGCTGACGGGTATGCGGCGCATCTTGTTCGTGGACCTGAACCCGCTCTATCACGTGCTCGACGTGGTGCGCGCGCCGATGATGGGCAGGGTGCCGGACGCGATCAGCTACATGGTCATGATTGTGATGTGCATCGGTGGATGGTGGTTGAGCTATGCGATGTTCAAGCGCTTCCGCAGGCGCATCGCCTATTGGAGCTGACAGAAGTGGCGACCGTCGTCTTCGAAAATGTGAGCGCGCATTTCCCGATCTATGGAGCGCAGCAGCGTAGCCTGCGCAAAGCCCTGTTCCAGCGCGCGACAGGCGGCGCAATCGAGCGAGAGGGCAAGAATAATGACCGCGTCACCGTCAAGGCCCTGAACGACATCTCGTTCACGCTGCGTGACGGAGACCGTGTCGGACTTGTCGGCCACAACGGCGCCGGCAAGTCGACGCTGCTGAAGCTCATGGCCGGCATCTATCATCCGGTCTCCGGTACCGTTCGGGTCGAGGGGCGCGTCACGCCGCTGTTCGACGCCATGCCCGGCCTCGACGGCGAGGACACCGGTTACGAGAACATCATCACCTCCGGAATGCTGATCGGAATGACCCGACGGCAAATCGAGGCGAAGATTCCGGAAATCGAGGAGTTCTGCGAACTCGGCGAGTATCTCAGCCTTCCGGTGCGCACCTATTCGACGGGCATGACGATGCGTCTCGGTTTCGCGTTGGTGACCTCGCTCGACCCCGGCGTGATCCTGATGGACGAAGGGTTCGGCACCGGCGACCTGCGTTTCACCGAACGCGCCGAGGCGCGCATGAAGGATTTCATCGGACGAAGTCCCATCATGGTTCTGGCGAGCCACTCCGACAAGATCATCAGGTCGATGTGCAACAAGGCCATCCTGATTGAGGCCGGCCGGATCGTCGCGTTCGGTCCAGTGGACGAGATCTGCGACCAATATTACGCGAGCGTTCACGCCGCGGCCGTATCGGCGGAGCGTGCAAGGCACCTAAAGCATGGGAAAGCGGAAACGCACGACGGCGCCCTGGAGTTGGCGGAAGAAGCCGCGGCCGAGAGGGTCGCAGGCAGATCCTCGATGACTTTTGCCCCGGATGCCATTGCACCAGGCGATGACGTCGCGCGGCTCTGCAGCGCACGGCTGGTCGTCGATCAGTTCAATGATACCGATACGGTCGACAGAAACGAGCTGATCAACATCGAGATGAAGTTCGAGGTGCTGAAGCCGGGATATGTCATGGTTCCGAACTTCCACGTGTTTCTGCAGGATCAATACGTCTTTGTAAGCTCTCCGCCGCAAACCTCCGAACTTGCACCCGGTGTCTATAGTTGCACAATGTCCATTCCTCGCGGCTTCCTCAACCTTGGCTCGTTTGTCGTTGGGGTGGCGCTGACGTCCGTCAATCCTCAGAAGGTGCATTTTTACGTGCAGGATGCTCTGCGCTTTTTCGTTTCGGAGCTGCGGGCGACTGGTCTGTTTGACGCGATTCCGGGCCCCGTTCGGCCATCACTGGAATGGAACGTCACCCGTGTGTGACCAGCCGCCGCCCTACCGAAACGTCCCATGATTATCGAGGAACTTCATCTCCCCGGCGCCTTCCGTATCGTGCCGCAGTTGATCTCCGATCAACGTGGAGCTTTCGCCCGGAGATTCTGCGCCGAAACCTTCCGTGCGCATGGGCTCGAATCTGATTTCGTCCAGTGTTCGGTCTCCTACAACACGCGTGCTGGTACGCTGCGCGGCATGCATTTCCAGGCTCCGCCGTATCTCGAGACCAAGTTGGTCCGATGCACGCGCGGTGCGATTTTCGACGTTATGGTTGATCTGCGCCAGAGCTCACCAAGCTACGGTCGGTGGCACGGTGAAGAGCTAAGTGCCGACAATCGTATTATGCTCTACATTCCGGAAGGGTTCGCACATGGTTTTCAGACGTTGGTCGACGACACCGAAGTCGACTACGAAATCACGCCTGCCTACGTTCCGGATGCTGGTCGGGGTTTTCGCTTCGATGATCCGCTGCTGAACATCGGCTGGCCTCTCAACTCCATGATCATGTCCGATCGCGACAAGGCGCTGCTGCCATCGTTCAGGGGCATCACTCTGTGATCATCCGGCGACTGAAGATTCGAGCGTGTGCCGTATGACTGATCGGATCACCGTATTCGGCGCTGCGGGCTACGTCGGATCCGCACTGGTGGAGAGTCTGCGGCGGTCGGGGGCCGACGTGATCGCGGTGACGCGTGACACCATTGCACAGACGCCGGCCGATCTTGGACACGCGGTCTACGCGATTGGCCTGACGTCGGACTTTCGCAGCAAGCCCGTCGAAACCGTTCAGGCTCACGTCGTATGTCTTGCAGACTTGCTTTCGAGCAAGGACTTCACGTCCTTTACTTATCTCTCATCGACGCGCCTCTACAAGTCCGAGCGGACGACGGACGAACTGACGTCCATCGCGGCGTCTTCCGTTGATGCCGACGGTATCTACACGCTGAGCAAGCTCCTCGGGGAGGCGCTAACATTCCGCCTCGCGGGCGATCGCGGCCGCGTTTGCCGCCTTTCGAACGTTTACGGCGGGAACGATCGATCGTCGAATTTTCTGACGTCGATTCTTGCGGATGCGCGCAGTCGTCGGAGCGTTTGGATCATGCAAGCACCCGCGAGCACGAAGGACTACATACATATAGACGATGCATGTCGGGCCATCGCGGCGGTGGCGGTGCAAGGAATGGAACCGATCTACAACGTGGCGTCCGGCCAAAACACGAGCCACCGACAAATTGCGGATCAACTCGGGAAGGCCGGAGTCTCAGTTGAATTCGGCTCGGGTCCGATCGTCAGCTTTGAGCCGATCAACGTTCAGCGACTGCGCGATTTGCTCGACTGGAAGCCGCGGTCTCTTGTCGATGATCTGCCTGGGCTCTTGTCGACGCCAGATGCGATCAAGGAGTTTTCAACGTGATCTTGATTGATGAGAAAGACGGCTGGATTTCTCCGGATAATGGAGCGAGCAAGCTCACTTTTGCCTCAAAGGAGGGCTTCGAGCTGATCTCCAAGGTCTGGCTGCGGGCGACGTGGGACGCAAAATATGTCTATAATTTTGCTTGGATGGGGCGCCCGATCATCCAGTTGCCCGACGATTTGATCAGGCTTCAGGAGCTCATATGGCAATTGAAGCCTGACGTCATTGTCGAGACTGGCATTGCGCACGGTGGCTCGCTGATCTTCCATGCCGGGCTGTTGCAGGTGATCGGGCGCGGTCGCGTGATCGGTGTCGATATCGAAATCCGTCCACACAATCGGAAGGCGATCGAGGAGCACAAGCTCTTCCCCAGCATAACGCTCATCGAAGGCTCGTCGGTAGCGCCGGAGACGATCGCGAAGGTAAGTTCCCTGATTGCTCCCGATGAACGCGTGCTCGTCATTCTGGATGCGAAGCACAGCAAGGATCACGTACTGGCAGAGCTCGCGGCCTATTCTCCGCTGATCAACGTCGGATCCTACATTCTTGCATGCGACGGTATCATGGAGATGGTCGAGGGTGCCCCGCGATCGGCGCCCGATTGGTCTTGGAACAATCCGCGTCAAGCGGCGCTCCAGTTCGTAGAGCAGAATCCCGATTTCAGGATCGAGGAGCCCGAGCTGCCGTTTCGCGAGGGAGTTTCGGCAGCTCGCGTCTCTTATTGGCCGGACAGCTATATCAAGCGAATCGCCTGAAGAGAATCGGCGATGGGCGGCCAAGTCAGATACGGATATATCGACGCGTTGCGCGGCTACGCAATTCTGCTCGTTATTTTTGTGCACTCATCGCAGATGATCGGTGGGCTGCAAGGCTATGTTTACCAAATCGGTGACCAAGGCGCACGCGGCGTCCAACTGTTCTTTGTGGCGAGCGCGATCACACTTTGTATGTCGTACCACAGACGCACCGACGGTGTGGGCGCATTTTACATTCGGCGGCTCTTTCGTATTGCGCCGATGTTTTGGCTTGCCATAATCTACTTTACCCTAAAGGACGGGGTAGGGCCAAGGGGACTTGAGCCCGACGGGATCGGCGCTACGCATATCATTCTGACGACGCTGTTCGCGCACGGCTTTCTGCCGAGTACATTCAGCAGTGTCGTTCCTGGTGGCTGGAGCATCGCTGTCGAAATGATGTTTTATGCCGTCTTCCCGATCCTCGTGAGCTATATCAAATCATGGCGGGCTGCAGCGGTGGCGGCCTTGATTGCGCTGGCGCCGGCCGCAATCGCCTACGCATCGATCCAAGCGGCGGCAAAACATGTCACGCCACAGTCGTGGAACGTCGTATACCAGGTTTTTTCAACGTTGAACTTCGTCCATCAGCTTCCCGTGTTTCTGATCGGGATGACGGCTTACTTCATCATCCGCGATGAGGGGCATGAAGTCGTGCGCCGGCCATTTCAAGTGGCCTTCATCTCGCTCATGCCAGTTATCATTGTACTCGAAGCGTATTATCGGTTCGGTATCGGGTGGGCCGAATTCGGCTTTCACGCCTCTTTCGCGGTAGCTTTTGCGGGGATTGCGATCACACTTGAGAGATTCCGTAGCACTACCTTCGTCAATCAGTATATCGTTTGGATCGGAAAGATCAGCTTTAGCGGATACCTTTGGCATCTTGCGTTGATCCACGCAGTTCCCGTCAATATCTCCTGGCTATCGCCCATGGCAAATTTCGTTTGGTTTTACCTGGCTCTAACGGGCCTCACGCTAGCCGCATCATCAGTCACATATTTCGTGGTCGAAAAGCCCTTCATTGCGTTTGGCAATGCGTGGCTGCGTCGCTCGCTCGCTCGCCAGGACGTACGGAAAAGCGCAGCTACGGCGTGACCGTCTCGATGATTTGCAGTCAGGCGTGACCGAACCACTCGTCACAGTCGGCATACCGACGTTCAACCGAACGGAAGGCCTGGCGCGGACGCTGGCGTCGATTCAAGCCCAGACCTACCGGCATATCGAGATCATCGTATCGGATAACGCGTCGCCGGATCCGGCTGTTCGGGCGACGGTCGACGATTTCGCCAGCAGAGACGAGCGGGTCACGTATTACCGGCATCCGGAAAACATCGGCGCGATGCGAAATTTCTCCTCTCTGTTGCCGAGGGCCCGCGGCGAGTTTTTCATGTGGGCAGCAGACGATGATCGCTGGGAGCCGTTTTTCGTCGAGCGCTGCGTCGAGCGGTTGAAGGCGGATCCCCGGCTCGTCGTGTGCCAGATGGAAGCGCAATACGAAGTCGACGGGAAGATGTTGTTTCCGTTCTTTTTCGAAGGCGCCCCTTTTAAAGCGTTTTCCTCACGGTCGCCGGTGGAGCGGGTGAAGCATCTGCTCCGGCACGTCTACGGCAATCTGGTCTACGGCGTGTTCAGGCGGGAGGCGCTGTTTCACAACGGCAAGCCGATCACAGAATGGATCGGTGCGACGCTCAACGAAATTCCGATGCAGATCTTGTTGGCTTTCCGGGGAGACATACGGGTTATTCCTGAAATCGGTTTCTACAAGACGGCGCCCCGCACCGTTTGCGAGCAGGCGAGATGGGAACAGGTCGGCGGCCGGCTGCCCAACTGGCGGGGATGGCAGAACTACATCAGGGATTGCCGGTCGTTGCACCGATATCACAAGATGGTCATGCACGAGAATTTCGCGGCAATCGACGCGCTCGGTCTGGAATCGCGAACGACCGGGCAGTTGCGTAAGTTCGCCGCGTATTGCCTGTTCAGGCACGAACTCCTGCTGGCCCTGCGCTGGAAGCCGGCCGGCCCTGGCCTGTCGCATCCCATTGCGTCGCATGTGGCTCCACAGAACTGACCGTTAGATGACCGATAGCGTACCTCGTGTTTCCGTTGGCCTTCCAACCTACAATCGCCCCGAACTGCTCGCACTGGTGCTCGAGAGCTTCCAACAGCAGACATTTGCCGATTTCGAACTCATCATCTCGGACAATGCCTCGACCAATCCCGCGGTCAGGCGATTGTGCGAACGCTACGCTGGCACCGACCCGCGCTTCCGTTATATGCGCCAGGAAGCCAACCTGGGGGCGGAAAAAAACTTCTGGTTCGTATACGATCAGGCGCGGGCTCCGCTGTTTCTCTGGGCCTCCGACGACGATTTGTGGCCGGCCGATTTCCTCGAACGGGGGGTCGCAGCGCTTGACCGAAATCCGCGTGCCTCGGCCTGGTTTTGTCAGGTCGTCAATATCAACATGAACGGCGACGTTGTCCGGTCCTACCCGAGTTTCAAACGCTTCCAATCGAGCGCCTTCAAATTCGTCGATTTGGCGCGATTTCTCTGGGAGCCTGAAATCATGGGTAAGGCCAACCTGATCTATTCGATCTTCCGACGGCAGGAGCTGGCGCGGGTGATCGACCTATTTCGCGATCGCCCCTCGACCTGGGGCAGCGACATGAACCTAGTCTATGCCTATTTGTGTCGCTCCAACCTCGTCATCGACGATGGACTGGTGCTGCAGAAGCGCGTCCCAACGGACATCGTCGATTCCGTGGTCAGCCCGCGCTCGCAGATCTATCCGCGGGAAGAGCGCTCGACTTATTTCGAGAACTATCACCGCGCAGCGGCGGATAGCTATTATCGACCGCTGACAGTGGCGGTACTGGCCGTGAGATCTGCGTACGACTATCTCGCATCGGGCAGAGCCGCATGGGACTACGAACATTCGGAGTTGAAGCGCGACCTCGATGAGCGGAAGCACGATTTTGAGAAGTGGAAGACGACAAGGTCGCAAGAGTTCCAGACGTGGAAGGCCCACGCTTCCGGCTTTATCGCGCGGAATGTTGCCAGAACCGCCGGACTTTTCACGCGAAATCTGGCGCGAGCCTCCCGACTTCTCGCGCAGAATCTTGCACGAATTAGAGCTCGAATCCCTGGATCAGGGGGCGGCAGGTAGGGAGTCATGAAATGAAAGCAGTCATTCTCGCAGGTGGCATGGGTACGCGAATATCCGAGGAATCACTGGTGCGGCCTAAGCCCATGATCGAGATCGGCGGGCGACCGATCCTCTGGCACATCATGAAGCTCTATGCGCATCATGGGATCACGGATTTTGTGATCTGCCTCGGCTACAAGGGGTACATGATCAAGGAATACTTCATGAACTTCGTGCTGCATCACTCCGATGTCACCATCGATGCCACGAAGAACAGCGTCACCTACCATCAGAGCAGCGTCGAGCCCTGGCGGATCACGCTGGTGGATACGGGCGAGACTACGCTCACAGGCGGTCGGCTCAAGCGTGTGCGCAACTATCTCGATCCGCAGGAGCCGTTCTGCTTCACTTACGGCGACGGACTGTCTGATATCGATATTGCCGCCAGCATCAAGTTTCACCGCAGCCATGGCAAGCAGGCGACAGTGACGGCGGTGCGACCGCCGGGCCGCTACGGCGCGTTGGAAATCGATGAGTCGACGGTGAAATCCTTCGTCGAGAAGCCACCCGGCGACAATGCCTATATCAATGGCGGCTTCTTCGTGCTCAATACAGCGGTGATCGACCGGATCGAGGGCGACAAGACCTCCTGGGAGTCGACGCCGCTCGAAGCGTTGGCTCGCGACGCGCAGCTCGCCGCTTACCGACATTACGGTTTCTGGCAGCCGATGGATACGCTGCGGGACAAGATGATGCTGGAAGAACTCTGGCAGTCGGGTCGTGCGCCTTGGCGGCATTGGGGCTAGGTGCGATGGCCATTGGCTCTCCGATGTGTCGGTCTTGCGGCGCGCCGCTTACGGCTGTGCTGGTGGATCTCGGCATGACGCCGATTTCGAATGCGTTTGTTCGCGCCGAACATGCCTCGCTCAGCGAGCGGTTCTATCCGCTCAAGAGCTTTGTCTGCGACCATTGCTGGCTGGTGCAGCTTGAGGATTTCGAGACACCGGAGACGCACTTCCACGCGGATTACGTCTACTTCTCGTCCTTCTCGGATAGCTGGCTCGTCCATGCGAGGACCTTTGCGGAAAAGGCCACGGCTCGCCTTGGTCTCGGTGCCAGCTCTCGCGTCGTGGAAGTCGGCAGCAACGACGGCTATCTGCTGCAATATTTCGTTCAGCGTGGCATCCCCTGCCTCGGGGTCGACCCGGCGGCCAACTGTGCCAAGGCGGCCTGGGAGCTGCGGCGTGTACCGACCGAGGTGGCGTTCTTCGGATCAAAGTCGGCGACGCGGTTGCGCGAGCAGGGTGGCACTGCCGATCTGATCATTGCCAACAATGTGCTTGCGCATGTGCCCGACATCAACGATTTCGTTGCCGGTTTCAAGATTTTGCTCGGCGAGAAGGGCGTTGCGACTTTCGAATTTCCGCACGTTCTGGAAATGATCCGCAATGTCGAGTTCGATACCATTTATCACGAGCATTATTCCTATTTGTCGCTGTTGGCACTGGAGCCGCTGTTCGCGCGCCACGGCTTGCGGGTGGTCGATGTCGAACGCCTCTCTACTCATGGGGGCTCGCTTCGACTGTATGTTGCGCACGACGACCGCACGGAAGTGCCTGATGAAGTCAAGCAGCTCAGGCGCGAGGAAGCTCAGGCCGGTCTGGACCGGCTTGCCACCTATGAGACGTTTGGGCATCGGGTCCGGCAATTGAAACGATCGCTGCTGCGTCTTCTGATCGAGCTCATAGAAGCTGGGAAATCGGTAGCGGCCTACGGCGCGCCTGCGAAAGGCAATACGCTGCTCAACTACTGCGGAATCGGCCGCGATTTCATCTCCTTCACGGTGGATCGCAACGTGCATAAGCAGGGTTTGCTGTTGCCGGGCACCAGGATTCCAGTCCTTGCCCCGAGTGAGATCGCAAGCAGGCGACCCGATTATGTTCTCATCCTGCCCTGGAATTTGCGGCAGGAGATCGTTCAGCAGATCAACCAGATTCCCGATTGGACAGGGCAATTCATCATTCCGGTGCCTGAGCCCGTGATTCTGGACAGCCGTGAGAATTCATATAATGACTGATCAGGATCGCGCACCCACCGTCAGCGTCGTGTTGTCGGTGCGTAACGGCGGCGTCGACTTGCCGGAGGCGCTCGGCACGATCCTCAATCAGTCATTCACCGATTTCGAGCTGATTGCGATCAACAACGGCTCGACCGACGGTACGCGAGAGTTCCTCGATCAGGTCGCTGATCCAAGGGTGCGCGTGTATCATCAAGAGGACAGGGGCCTCGCCGCCGCGCTCAATCGCGGCATTTCACTGGCACGTGGCCGGTATATCGCGCGGCAAGATCACGACGATTGGGCGTTGCCGACCCGCATCGCGCAGCAGGTGGCGTTTCTTGATGCCAATCCCGATCATGCGCTGGTCGGCACCCGCGCCGAGGTTTGGATCGGGAATAGCCCGACCGGCCGGTTTCACGATCATCCCACGAATGATGCGGACCTGCGCTTCGCGCTACTGTTCAACAATTATTTCGTCCATTCCTCGGTGATGATGCGCAAGACTGCGCTCGATCAGGTCGGCGTCTACACCACCGACCGCTCGCGCCAGCCACCTGAAGACTATGAGCTTTGGTCGCGCATCGCACGACAGTTTCGGGTCGCCAACCTTCCGGAGCGGTTGACGATCTATCGCGAGGTGCCGACCAGCATGTCGCGCGAGGGCGCCAATCCGTTCATGGAGAAGCTGATCTTGATCTCTGCTGAAAACCTGGCGGCTGCGGCGACCGGCGTGCCGCAGCCTCAGCCCGTTCATCAGGATATCGCGTGCCTAGTCCACGGTCAGCCGGACAAGATGTCGCGAGACGCTGATATCGAAGCCATGTGTGCTGCAATTGCCATGGCTGGGAAATTGATCTTCGGTGATCGGAGCTTTGACCCGGACAGTGATCCCGTCGCGTTCTGGTGCCGGAACCTGCGGCATCATTTCGCCATTCATCGCTATCGGCTGAATGGCGCGCGGACTGTCGCTCGCAGCGTGAGAACAGCGTTGCGTCGATTTGGCTTTCCGATTTAAGGTTGATCGCGTTTGAGCGGCAAATCATCGTTGCGGATAATGAAGGGACATTGATTGCGCCTCCTGCTTTGCTGTGAATCCTATCCGCCGCACCGAGGCGGCGTGCAGGAGGTCATGCGGCAGATCGCCGAACGCATGGCCGCGCGGGGCCATGACGTCACGGTGGCCACGAGTATCCATCCGGACAGGCGATCGAAGGTTGTCAACGGCGTCAGGATTCGCGCGTTCGATGCGGGCGGGAAGTCGGCCTATGGCCTGAACGGCGAGATCGAGGCTTATCGCGAGTTCGTCAGGACGTGCCCCGTCGACGCGATCCTCATCATGGCCGCGCAGCAATGGAGCTTTGATGCGCTGTGGACTGTGTTCGACGACATCAAGGCGCGCAAAGTATTCATTCCTTGCGGCTTTTCGGGGCTCTACGAGCCCGATTTCGCGGACTATTTCCGGAAGCTTCCGGACATCCTCAAGAAGTTCGATCATCTCGTCTTCAACGCCGAAAGATATCGCGACATCGATTTCGTCCGAAACATCGGCCTGACTAATTTGACGGTGCTGCCCAACGGCATCAGCGAGGCCGATTTCGAGCGGGAAGCGGATCCTGACTTTCGCCAACGGATGGCGATACCGGAAGATGCGTTCCTGTTCATGACCGTCGGCAATCCGATCGAGGCCAAGGGCCATCGCGACGTCGTCGAGGCGTTCTTGCACTTGGATACAAGTGGACGATCCGCGGTGTTGCTGTCGATCGCGGGATGGCCCGCCATCGAGTCGGGATATCTCCGGCACGTAAAGGCCGCCGTTCGCTTTGCCATGACCCTAGCTACTCGTGCGGTCGCCGTGACCAGGCGCGAGGGCTGGCCCGGGTTGCGACGGCTTGTGCGGCGGGCGCTGGAAAAATTGCGCCAGGCTATCGTCATCCGTCTGGTCAACTCGCGGCTGGGTCACGTCGCCCGCTTTATCGACTCTGCCGTCCGGCGCGTTGCTCACATCGCGCGGGTCGAAGGATGGCCAGGCATCAAGCAACTGGCCCTGCGCAAGCTTGGCAGGAGGCCGCGCGCACCCATCGGCGTGGCCCCTTGTTCCGATATGCAGCGTGAAGGCGCACACATAGCTACCACGGGCACGCCGCCGCCATCTGCACGCCTTGAGAGCATCGAGAGCATAGCTGCAAGAGCCTCCGCGCAACCGCTGAAGCGGGCGATCCTGACCGATCTGACGCGGCCGGAGTTGATTCAGGCCTACATGGCTGCCGATCTCTTCGTCTTTGCCTCGCGGATCGAATATTCTCCGCTGGTATTGTACGAGGCGGCCGCGGCCGGAACGCCATTCCTGACGGTTCCGGTCGGCAATGCCGACGAGATCGTGCGCTGGACCGGGAGCGGACTGCTCTGCGAGGCTTCAAAAGACACTTTCGGCTATACCCGCGTCGATCCGCAAAACCTCGCCAAGGCGATGGCAAATTGCATGCGCAAACCAGACATGCTTGCCCGGTTGGGGACGACCGGACGAGAGCGGTGGCGCAAGCACTTCACCTGGGAGGTCGTTGCCGGGTACTATGAGGACATTCTTTCGGGCAAGACGCCCGATGTCTGTATCACTGACCTGCAGTCCCGGGATCAGCCAGCGCTGGATCCGCCGGGGCAGCCAATCTCGAGCGTAGCATGAAACACGCAGTCATCCTGGCCGGCGGTCGGGGCACCCGCCTCCGGCCCTACACCCTGACGCTTCCGAAGCCGCTGGTCCCGCTGGTGGACACGCCGATCGTGGAGATCGTGATCCGCAAACTAACGAATGCCGGCTACGATGGGGCGACGCTGGCGATCAATCACATGGGCGATCTGATCAAGGCCTATTTCGGAACCGGCGAGCGATGGGGACTGAAGCTTCGCTATTCCCTTGAAAACGAGCCTCTGGGCACGATCGCGCCTCTTCGACTGATCAGTGATCTTCCGGACAATTTTCTGGTCATCAATGCCGACGTGTTGAGTGATCTGAATCTGTCAACATTTCTTGCAGATCACGTCGCATCCGGCGCGATCTTTACCATCGGTGCGACCAGTCGCGACCAGGTCCTGGACTATGGCGTTCTTGGCGTCGAGGGTGAACGCCTGCTGGAATTCCGGGAGAAGCCGAAGCTGCCCCAACTTGTCAGCATGGGCATCTATGGCGTCAATCGGCGCGTGCTTGATCATATCCCGCCGACCGGCCCCTTCGGGTTTGATCAATTGATGCTCAAACTCATCGCGACCGGCGAGCCGGTCAATGTCAAACGGCATGATGGCTACTGGCTCGATATCGGTCGACCGGACGACTACGAACGCGCCACCATCGAGTTCGAGAAGGACCGGAAGCGCTTCCTGTGACCGACCGTGTGCTGGTGACGGGCGGCCGCGGCTTTGTTGGCCGCAGGCTCGTCCAGCTTCTGAGAGAGCGGGGCGTCGAGGTCCATGCACCGGACCGCGGCGTGCTCGACGTAGCGGCAGGCGCCTTTCCAGACGTTACCGTCGACTGGGTCATTCATCTCGCGGGCCGAACCTTTGTGCCGGCATCATGGAGCGAACCGGCCGATTTCTACCGCATAAATGTGCTCGGCACGGTCAATGTGCTCGACTATTGCCGGAAGACCCAGGCGAGGCTGATCCATGTGAGCGGCTATTGCTACGGCATTCCCGAGACGCTGCCGATCCCGGAAACCGCGCCGCTGAAGCCGAACAATCCCTATGCCTTCTCGAAGAAGGCCGCCGAAGACGCCTGCCGCTTCTTCTTCGAATGCCTGCAGGTCTCGGTGATGATCGTGCGTCCGTTCAACATCTACGGCCCGGGACAGCCGGTGAATTTCCTGATTCCGCACATCGTCGAGCAGGCGATCGATTCTAGCGCCGCCATCGTGGTGGAGGACGATACGCCGAGGCGCGATTACGTGCATCTCGACGACGTCGTCGGCGCTATCGACTGCATTCGCAGGAATCCCAGACCCGGGGCTGTCTTCAATATTGGTTCGGGAAAGTCCTACTCGGTCGCGCAGGTGGCGGAGATCGTGCGCAGCGCCGCCAATGTCGGCAAACCGTTCGTCAGCCGTGGCAACCGGCGCGTCAACGACATACCGGACGTGATCGCCGACATTGCGGCGATCAGGGATGCGACCGGCTGGTCGCCGTCGATTACGCTCGAGGATGGGCTGCGTGGCCTGGTTGCCCACGCCAAAGGCCGGGGCGCCTAGGTGCGGTCGTCCAGGCTGCGGCCGGTCTCGATGTGCTTGAAGCCGGGAACGACAGAGGCGACGTGGCGCGCGATGTCCGATTTCTCCAGTTTCATGCCCGCATCCGTCGCGATCTCGTCGAAAAACGCCAGGGCCGGTTCGAGGGGGATCGGGGGCGGCACGTATCGCAACGCGCTCAACGCGGCGAAGTCCGTCGGTGCTGGCTTCTCGTCGACGGCCACGAACTCTTCGTAGGGTTTTTCGCCACTGGTATCGAGCGGGGTCAGCAGAACGGGATAGGAGCCGCGCTTGAGTTCGGTCTCGGTTGCCGCACATGCCTCCGCCTCGTGCTCGTAGAACGCAGGCTGCAGACCAAGTTCTTGCAGCAGCGCCACGGCAATATCGACCAGGGGCCGCAAGTGTTCGTTCGGATCAAGTCGGGGAAAGGTGATGTGTCCGGGTGCGGCGGCGCCCGCGGTCAACAGACAGATCTCCGCCGCTTCCCTCGGGCTCACAAAGTAGCGGCGTACCTCACGCGGCACGGCCAGGGGCTGTCGGCGGGCGAGCCGGTACAGAAAGCCTTGCAGCAGGCTTCCATTGGAAAAGGCGACATTGGCGAAACGCGTGGATGTCACCGAAGCGCCTTCGTTGCCGATCGAAAACAGCACATGCTCCATCAGACGTTTGCTCGCGCCCATCAGGCTGGTCGGGTTCGCCGCCTTGTCGGTGGATACCGCGAAATAGCGCTTTCCATGGCCGTACTTCTGCAGCCATTTGGTGAAGCGGTGCATCTTGACGACGTTGGTGTCGATCATCTGGATGACCGATGGAACGTCCTTCTCGGACCGGACGTGTTTGTGGGCCGCAAAGTGCAGCACCAGATCGTAGGGCTTCTCCGTCTGCAACAGGCGCTCGGCGGCGGCGCTGCCATAATCGATTGGCAACAGGCGGAATTCGCCGCTGACCAGCGACTGCGGGCGCGAGCGGAAATCACGGACCAGTTCGACAAGGCCGTTTTCGGCAAGGTCGATGACGTGAACGGCGGCAGGGGCGTAAGGGAACAGCAGCTCGAGCGTGGCGCTGCCGATGCTTCCGGCGCCGCCGGTCACCAGGATGCGCCGGCCGGCGATGGCCGACCTGAGCTCAGCATCGTGCGCTTTGATGTCCTCGGCAAAAAGCGAGGTGGTCCGACTTGTGGTCAGACGGCTCAACTCGGGATTAAAGAACAGGGACCCCGTGTCCATCAAACCGTTGCCTGAGAAGGCTTTCATAGCATGTCCCATTCTTGCTAAAGGGGGGCAGGTCGGAATCCCGGCTCGGGCGATCCTCGGGCAGGCTCCCATTCGCAACTTTTTCGTCAGCCCGTGCTCTCTTTAAGGTGATCGGTGTCCATTCTGCAAGGTCGTAAATGAGTGCCATAAGCCCTGAATCTCCTCTGCTCGACTTCGAGCTCGTATTGCGGGGAGCGCGTGTATTCGTGACTGGACACAGCGGCTTCACCGGCGGCTGGCTCGTCAGCTGGCTGAAGCGCATCGGCTGCGATGTCGCGGGGCTTGCGCTTGAACCTGCGACCGAGCCCAGCCTGTTCGTGGCGGCAAACATCGCAGACGGTATCTCTTCGACCATCGGCGATATCCGCGATTTCGCCACGGTGCGCGGCGCGATTGCAAGGCATCGGCCGCAGGTCGTCATTCACCTCGCGGCGCAGCCGCTGGTCTCGAAATCCTTTGCGGACCCGATCGAGGCTTTCGCCACCAATGCGCTCGGCACCGCGCATGTGCTAGAGGCGGCGCGACTCACGCCGGACGTCAAGTGCGTCGTTTGCATCACCACCGACAAGGTCTATCGCGACCAGGACTGGGTGTGGGGCTATCGCGAGCAGGATCCGCTCGGCGGCAAGGATCCCTACAGCGCCTCCAAGGCCTGCGCCGAGCTGGTTGCAGCCTCCTACCGCGCGACGCTGGCCGAGCGCGGCAATGGTGTGCTCATCGCTAACGCCCGCGGCGGCAATATCATAGGCGGCGGCGATTGGTCGGCCGACCGGATCGTCCCGGACTTCGTTCGCGCCGTGACGAAGCGCCAGCCGATCTCGCTGCGCAACCCGGGCGCGGTGCGTCCGTGGCAGCATGTGATGGCGCTGGTCCATGGCTATCTGGTGCTCGCGGCTCGGCTGTTGGGCGGCGACCGCTTGGCCGCGGACAACTGGAACTTCGGTCCGAGCGATGAGGCCGCCCGGACAGTTCGGGATTTGGTCGAACAGCTCAGTGCTAGCTGGACAACGCCGGAAATTACCTACGCGCCCGGCAGTTTCCCCGAAACACGCTTCCTCCATCTCGACAGCACCAAGGCTCGAAGCCTGCTGGGTTGGGCGCCCCCTTTATCCTTCAAGGATACGATCGAACTGAGCGCTGGCTGGTATCGCGACTTTACAGCCAATCCAGCAGACGCTGCGCAAATCACCGATCGGCAAATCGAACACTATCGTAACGCCTTGAGGAATCATGCCGACCGTTAACGTTCTCGTCACTGGCGCCTCGGGCTTTATTGGGGCTCATCTCGTCGCTCGCCTGCTGTCGGAAGGCAGCCGCGTCACGGTTTTGACGAGATCATCCAGCGCGCTGCCGCCGGAATGGCACGACCGGATCAGCGTCATTGCCTGCGACGATTTCACCGAGACGGGCTTGCGGCGGCTGCTTCATGCGCCCTTCGACACGGTCTTCCATCTGGCGGCTTATGGTGTCCGACCGAACCACCGCGACATCGATGAGATGATTCGTATCAATGTGGAGCTACCGGCGACCCTAGTACGGCTTTGTACCGAATGGCGTGCGCGGATGATCATGGCGGGCACCTTTTCGGAGTATCGAAGTCCATCGACCCAGGAACCGCTTACGGAAGATTCGCCCCTAGAGCAGGGCAAGCTCTATGGTTCATCGAAGGCGGCCGGCGGACTCATGGCAAGCGCGATCGCTAAAAGCAACGGCGCCGATTTCCGGCTGTTACGTCTCTTCAAGGTCTATGGTGCGGGTGAAGCACCTCATAGGCTTCTGCCGGCGCTCGTCAGCGGCCTGACGAAACGCGAGCGGGTTGCCATATCGGCCGGCACGCAGATCCTCGACTTCGTCTACATTGACGACGTTATCGAGGCCATGCTTCGGGCCGATTCGCATTGTCGCGACAAAGGTGGCATCGCGACCTGGAACGTTTCTACTGGTCGCGCCCATTCGGTTCGAGATTTCGCCGAGCGCGTCGCGGCGGCGATGGGCGCGGATGCGTCCCTGCTTGGTTTCGGTGCAATCAACATGCGCAGGGACGACGAGCCTTGGCTCGTCGGCTCGCCAGATTTGCTTCGTTCGGAACTCGGCTGGCAGCCTTCGGTCGGGCTTGATGAAGGCGTACGTGCTGCGGTCGCCGTGCTTTGCCGCGCCCACTCAGCGGAATAGGTGCCAAGTGATTACGGTGTCTCTCATCGGCGGGCTAGGTAACCAGATGTTCCAATATGCGGCCGGCAAGGCGCTTGCGGAGCGTCATGGCGTCCCTCTTGCCCTCGACCTCAGCGGATTCCGCAATTATGCGCTCCGCTCGTTTCTGCTGGACCGCCTGCTTGTGCCGGAGGCCGTCGCCTCGTCGGCGCAAGCTGAAATTGTGCCGCAGCCCGATAAAAATTTTTCGCCCGTCAAATGGAGGGGGCGGATCGATCGGCTGCTCGGGCGGGCGGGCCTGCCGAAGCTTGCGCCGTCGCCGCATGAATATCGCGAGCCGCATTTCCACTACGACGCTGCGTTCGAGGCGCTCGGGCCGCAGACCTCGCTGTTCGGCTATTTCCAGAGCGAGCGCTATTTTGGCTCGATCACGGAGAGCTTGCGTGGCTGGTTTTCTCCCCGCGAGCCGTTCGGCGGCGCGGCCGCTGACGTGCTTTCGCGCATCGAAGCCAGCCGGCTGCCCATATCGGTGCATGTCCGGCGCGGCGATTATCTCAATCCTGGAACGGCCGAATTCCACGGCATTCTGGGCGAGCCCTACTACAGCGAGGCGCTCGGCCGCCTCGAAGGAGAGATCGGCGAGCGGACGGAGCTTTTCGTATTCTCCGATGATCCTGCCGCGGCGGAACAGATCCTGAATTTCGTGCCGAAATCGCGCCTCGTTCACGTCCGCGGCGATCCGGAGCGGCCCTGGGAAGACATGGCGCTGATGGCGCGTTGCCGCCATCACGTCATCGCCAACAGCTCCTTCAGCTGGTGGGGGGCGTGGCTCAATCGCGCGCCGGACAAGATTGTCGTCGCGCCGCGGGCGTGGTTTGCGGCGACTGAATTGGCCAAGCGAAAAACTGGTGATCTTTATCCCCCCGGATGGCTTCTGGTCTGATAGACTGGTGATTGACCAGCGCGCGCGATACGGAACAAGGGGGCATCATGCCGCTTCCGAGTGCACGCGTGTTCGTCGGCAAGCTCCCCGCAAGGCTCAGGCCATCAAGTCCCGGACCGTCAAGTCTCGGACCGTCGAGGCTCAGGTTGTCAAAAGCTCCTGGCCTGATCCCGTCCGCAACCCGATCGCGTCCGAGTTCAAGGTCGATCTTCTGGACGCTATCGAGCTTGCTTTTGGAGAAGATCGTACAGGTGGCGGGCACGCACCCATACCCGAAGAACGAATTGCTGCTCATGACTGTCGCGCCATGCCACCTCAAGCCATCGGTGGTGTTCGACTGGGGAACGCATATCGGCGTGTCCGCTCGGATCTTTTACGAATGCGACCAGGCGTTCAAGCTCGGCTATGAAATCCATCACGCGCCGTCGAGGAGACCATGGAAAAATTCCCCTTACGCTTCTGCGTCATCAAGTCCGGCCTCGGGCTGCCGGGCATGACGCTACTGGCCACGATGTGATGCCAGCGCGAAAACTGCGGCGATCACCGGCCTGCAAATGAGCATCCCGGATCGGCCGCCCCTCGTTTCCGTCATCATGTCGATGCGCAACAGCGCCGTGACCGTGGAGGCGGCTGTGCGCTCGGTGCTGCAGCAGACGCTTGCGGATTGGGAGCTGATCGTCATCGATAACGGCTCCTTCGACGAGAGCGGTGCCATTGTCGCTGGCTTCAACGATCCGCGCATTCGGCTGGTCCGCGAGGCGAGCACGTCGTGCCTTGCGGTCCGACTGAATCAGGCGGTCACGCTCAGCCGCGGTGAGTTCATTGCGCGGATGGACGCTGACGATATCTGCTTCCCGGATCGTCTGTCCCGGCAGGTCGCGAGGTTGCGCGAGGATCCCAGGCTCGATCTTATCGGCTGCGGCGCCGTGGTCTTCACCAGCGCGGGTGAGCTCGTCGGCGAGTTGCCGGTCGGTCGTGTCCATCAGGACATCGTGGCGCGGCCTTTTGCCGGCTTTCCGTTTCCGCACCCCACCTGGTGCGGGCGCGCGACCTGGTTCAGAGACAACCCATATGATTCCAGCATTGGCTATGCGGAAGACCAGGATCTCCTGCTACGCAGCTTCCGACACTCCAGGCTGGGCGCCGTCGATGCCGTGCTGCTCGCCTATCGCCAGGATCGGCTCTCCCTGAGGAAACTGGTTACCGGCCGCCTGACCTTCATGGGATCGCTCTGGCGCCATGGGCTTGCGACCCGCGAAGTCCTGCCGGTGCTCGCAGGAATGACAAACCACATCGTCAAGGCGGCGGTCGATATTGCGACCGTAAGCACCGGCCTGAACCGATCCATGCAACTTCGTCGGTTGAGGCCGATTTCGCCGGCGATTGCGCCTCAGTGGCGTGAGCTGCGACAGGTGCTCCTGGCGCCCACGAACCTCGCCGGAAATCCCGGTCCATGCGCGGCATAGCGGGCCGACCTAACGTCGGCGCGCGATCAGTCCTCTACGGCGTGAGCTACCTCGATATGGCCTGACGCTTTCTCTGCGCTGAAGATCCAGACCAGCCCGCCGTGCGCGCCCACGATGAAGTAGACTGCGCCGAACAGGATCGATACCACGGTGCCGTCGGTCTGGGCGAGCCCGGCATAGCCGAACGCCACCATCGTGGTCGCCTCGCGCACCTCCCAACCGGCGATTGAGATCGGCAACATGGTGATGAACGGCGGGGTCAGCATGAACAGCTGCTCGAAATCGCCGGCCGCTGCGATCGAGCGCACGCAGCACCAGGCGATCACCACCGCGAGCACGTGAATGGTGAGCGAGAGGACGGCGATCTTCGGCCCGCTCTTTCCTTGAGAAAAGCACCTGATTGGCAATCACCGAGCAGGCATGGATATGCTTGGTCGCCCACCAGTGCTTCAGCCAGGCCCAATGCAGGCGGCCGAGCAGCAGGAAGCCCAGGCCGCCGGACAACGCCGTGGCCGCGGCGTTCGCGCGCGCGGGCAGCCCGGTGATCGGGTTCGACATCGATGCCGTAAGGGTCCGGGAACTTCAGGCGGGGCAGCACCGCACCGTGAGGTCGAGGCTTCCGACCTTACGCGCGACGCTGGTTTGACTAGCGAGAACGCCAGGCTCCCGCTTGCGACTTTTTCATCATCCCGGTCCCGACTCCGATCGATGCTGCCAACAGGCCCGATTTGAACGCCATGTGCGAGTGGCGACCCAGGCCGCCGTGCTGGTGTCGCGGCAGAGGGACGCCAACGGCCTGAAGCGGCTTGTGGCAAACTCAAGAGGGCGGCGCCGCAGGTCACCATCGATCATCTCAAGGTGCACCGACCCTGTGGCAGCTACCAGTCGGTCGACAATGCGCACGCCCTCAGGTCAAGCGCATCATCGTCAAGCCGGGCCAGCGACTGTCGCTGCAGAAGCACTATCATCGCTCAGAGCACTGGATCGTTGTGCGGGGCGCTGCGCGCGTCACCGTCAACGAGCAAGACCGTGCACGAGAACGAATCGATTTATATCCCGATGGACGCCGCGCATCGGCTTGAAAATCCTGGCAAGATCATGCTGGAACTGATCGAGACCGGCGGCTATCTCGGCGAGGGCGACATCATCCGCATCGAGGACGACTACGCCGCTCGTGAAGCGGAATTCGCGGGGCGTTATCTTGGAATACCGTACGCAGGCGGCAAAGCCGACGACACCGAATCAAAGAGGCAAAGAAAGTGTTTTGAACCGCCATCGCGCTTTAGGTCTTTGATCCGGCTTGCTCCTTTTGGAAACCCGCAGCATACTTTTCCGGATGTTGCTGTTATGCTGCGCTTGGTTTCCAAAGAGGCTGCATGTCCGATAGATTGCCGCAACCCGCGGTTCGCGATGGATTTCTCGACTGCCTGAAGGGTTTTGCGATCCTCACCGTAGTGGCCGGTCATACGTTCCAAGGCGCGACCCTGGAATTTGACGACTACTGGCCGTTCAAATTCATCTACGCATTCCACATGCCCATGTTCATGTTCGTTTCGGGCATGACAGCAGCGTTTTTCTTCAAGCGGCAAGTCCTGGAACGGCACGTCACCGCGCAAATCGATGTTTCCGTCTTTGGCCTTGACCTCTGGAAGAAGGCGCAGCGTCTTCTCATTCCGTTCTTCACCTGGGCTGTTGTCAGCTACGCGCTGAATCCTTCGGGTGACTTTGTCTCCTACATGGTCAAGATCATCCAATATCCGGACAATGGGCTATGGTTTCTGCCAGTTCTTTTCCAATGCAGCATTGGCTTGACGGCGGCAGGCCTGCTCGTGGTTGCGTTCCGTCGCTTGTGTCCGGAAAACTGGTCCATCTCCTGGGACGATCGTAGGACCCAGGCTCTTGCCTTCATCGTTGCAACTGTCCTTGTGAACTACGCCAGTCGTTGTCTTCCCAGCGGGCTTGGTCTTTATCTTGCGCGGCTGCACTTTCCCTACGTTGCCGCCGGCCTCGTTTACCAGATCGGGCTTTCGCGCGGTTTGCCGGCTATTCTTCGTCCGCTTCCCTACGTGATTTTCCTGGCGCTTGTTCCCTTCTGGCACCGCACCGACGTGTCGTCGCTCGTCGCTTATTTCCCGCCTTCCTGGGGGCATCCGCGGTCGATCAATGGCATCTACCTCATGATCGTCGCCATGGCCGGTACTCTGGCATTCGTCGATCTTGCAGGAATTATCTATCGCCGCTTGCCAGCCTTCCTGGAGCGCTCGCTGGTGTTTCTTGGCCAGCGATCCCTGGATATCTATGCCGTCCATTTTCATTTTCTCGGAACGTGGCCTCCGATCATCGCTCCGACATTGTACAGCCTGGCGGTCTCGACGGTGCTGAGACTGAATTCATCGACCGCCTGGATCTTCTTTGGCCAGCGGCAAAGCCTATTGTCGCGAGGTTCGCGTCTTGCCGATCATGCTCCCGTCGTGGTTGATGCGAGGCCGATTGGGCGTGCTGCGCCGTGAAGTGTGTGGCAGGGACGTGGCGCCGGCACCACAACTGGTCCAGGCTCCCAAAAGAGTCGCGTCCGTGCTAGGCTGCTCCGCGATGGATTGCGCCATGGCGAAGGGCCGAGGAGGAGACGCGCGATGCTGATCAATCCGTTTCGCCGTTCGCGGTCCGAAGGCCCGTTTCGGACCCGCGCGCCTGCCCGAGACCATGAGGCGGACAACCAGCTGGTCGGCCAGGTCGCATCCGCCATTGACGAGGCGCTGCAGAAGGTCGCGGCGCAACGAGACGGTCTCAGGCGGCGGCTCGCCCTCGACCATGTGCATCGCCGTCGTAGGTATTGAAAGGCTTTGCTCGCTTCGCTATGAGCGACTTGGATGAACTGAAGAGTGTTGTCGAAACACTTCGGCATGGTTTCGACCGGGTCGCGAGCTTCCATCCGCGAACGAGTAGGGAAAATCTAGCCAATGCGCGGCGCTGCGAAGAATCGGTCTCTGATGAAGCAGCTAATCCGGTCGTCAGATCGCAGGCGCACTCCCTATTTGGGAACAGAGAGCTGACCGCCTGTTGGCATGAGAGTTTCGGCACAGGAGGGCGAACGTTGGGAGACTATTTGTGGCGAGCGGCTCCACGCTCGTGCGTGGTATGACTCTGACCGCTGTCGTCTGTGGGAACGAAGATATTGAAAACCATACGTCCGGCAGTTTTCTTTGATCGTGATGGCGTCCTCAACGAGGACGACGGCTACACTTTTGATCCGAACAAGGTTCGGTGGGTGGAAGGAGCCCAACAGGCCGTAAAAGGAGTCAATGACGCCGGGTATTTTGCGTTTGTAGTGACGAACCAATCGGGAATCGCTAGGGGATTTTACGAGGAGCGACATGTTCGCAACTTGCACGAATGGATGTCGCGTGAGCTTGCTATTGTTGGTGCCCATATCGATGCGTTCGAATTTTGCCCACATCACCCTGATGGCCTGGTTGAGCGTTACCGTGTCCGCTGCAACTGTCGTAAGCCGCAGCCGGGGATGATTAGAGCTCTGCTTGAGCGGTACCCCGTAGCTATCGACGCTAGTTTCATGATCGGCGACAAGCAGAGTGATCTTGCTGCGGCGCAAGCAGCCGGCATCGCGGCCTATATGTTTGACGGGTCAAACCTCCATGCGTTCATCGCCCCGCTGTTAATAGATCGATCCGCCGATCTCCCGCAGCAAC
This sequence comes from Bradyrhizobium sp. B039, assembly GCF_038965675.1. Lineage (NCBI taxonomy): Bacteria > Pseudomonadati > Pseudomonadota > Alphaproteobacteria > Hyphomicrobiales > Nitrobacteraceae > Bradyrhizobium > Bradyrhizobium sp. B039. The sequence goes on along the minus strand of NZ_CP152416.1, from coordinate 6,244,954 downwards.
CACGGCCGGATCGCGGTGGCTCCGGAACCGAAGATTGATGCCGTCGATTTCGTGAGCGTTTGATCGCTAGCGAAATCAAGGAAGCAAGTTGCGTCAGAGCGACAGCTCGAATCCAATCGCGCGAACGCAGCGAAGAGTACCGGCCCGCAAACAAGGGATGGGTAAGCGTGGAGCCCAGCCAATAGCCGACGAATGCAAGGCTTTATCCGATTTGCCGGAGGTAGGCGAGGGCCAATGGATACGGCCCGCCCAATTTAGCGCCCTGATTCTGATCCCGAAATGGACGAAGGCGACACCTCCGCAAGCCAAGAACTCACTTGGGCGCAGGACCTTCGAGAAAACAACCTCGGCGGATTCAAGAAAGCGATCGGAAAAGGGTTGAACGAAATCGTCTCCAGGCACAAGGATCTTGCTAGGTACGAGGCGCTATTCTGTTCGATGACGGTTCGATAGGTGATTTTCATACAGATCGCCTCTCCGCCGCCGCTCGGGGCATGTCGGAGGGAAGACACTCGACAGTCTAGGCGGTTCTCTCGAGCCGGCTTATCTCATTGGAAAGACGCTCAAGCGTCTGGCGGCGAAGAAGTTTGCTGCGGCGGTTCCGAGACGAGCCAAAGGCCGCGGCGACATTGATTTGCCTTGGAGCCGATGAGATCCATACACCATTGCGCGCCCCTCGCGCGCCGATCTCGGCCGGTGTTTCCGCGTCACAAATCTGCGGAAAGGCACGCTGATCGAGGCGCTGTCGACCGATTTAGGCCGTTCATAGCCGGCCGCTGTGTCGATCTGGGGCGCGCAGCCGCCGATGCGCTTGGCATCGGCGGTCTAGGCTGGGTGCGCGTCGAGACGTTGGATTGATTTCTTAATCAGCAAGACTTGCAGTTCGCGCATTGCCTCCGTAGCCTGTCAAAATAGCCAGATCAGTCTGAATTGAGCGTATGGAAGATGGTGGAATCGAAGAGCTTAGTCATTGGTGCGTCCGGGATAGTCGGATCGCGCATTGTAGAGCGGCTTTTGGTTACCGGCGAGAGGCCGACCGGGCTGTCGCGAAATCATCGAAGATCGGCAGGCGTTACATGGATCAGAGGCGATCTCTTAGATCCTCAGAGCGTTGCGTGGCCTGATGTTGAGATTATCTACTGCACTGCGAGCGCAAGACTTCTAGCAGACGCCATCCCCAGCATGGCACGGCCTTCGCTGAGGCGTGTCGTCCTTTTCACGACCACCAGTATTTCGACCAAAGTCGATTCTGCGGACCCCGAGGAACGGGCCGGCCTCGCCGAATACGCGAGGGCAGAAATGGATGTCATAGAAGGCTGCGAGAGCCGCGGTATTGGTTGGACGGTGTTGCGGCCGACTCTGATCTACGATGAAGGCAGGGATGTAAATGTCACTCGGATAGCAAGCTTAATTTCAAAGATCCGCTTTTTCCCATTGTGCGGTCGTGGGCATGGCTTGCGGCAGCCAGTGCATGCAGCGGATTGCGCTATTGCCGCTGTAAGTGCCGTGTCTACAGCTAGGGCGGAGAACAAAATATATAACCTGCCCGGCGGAGAAACTATAACTTATCGCGAAATGATTGGTCGCATTTTTGACGGCATCGATCGAGCCCGATGCATCGTGCCGGTGCCTCCATTCTTGTGGGAGGCGAGCTTTCATCTTTTGCGTAGTAAATTCCCCCACATCAAACCCGAGATGGGGAAGCGAATGGCCAAGAACATGGTCTTCGATCAAGCGCCTGCCAGATCTGATCTCGAATGGAAACCTCGACCGTTTAAGCCGTCATTCCGAGGTGTACTTGACAGGCGCGCGCCTACGGCGGACCTCGGCGGCGTCGACTAAGCTTCCAGCTCCCGAACGCGAGACCGCAGAGGCTGCGCATCGGCGAACCTAGGATTCCAGTCGGGCCGGAAGGAACGGCTTTGGCGGCCGCGGGCAGGCAGAATTCGAACGCGGTGGCCATGATCGGCAGATGGGGGAGAGACAGTGGAATCGCGAATCCCTTTAGAGTGTTTTGCGGCTCACGTCCGCCGCGAAACATCGCTCGCGTGTCAAAACCAAATTCACGCAAGTATGAAACGCGCCGCCCGGTGTTCTTCGTCGCCCCGGCGTTTTACCGCTCGTCCGCGATCACCTTGCCGTCGTTCGGCAGCGTGCCGGGGCCGACCAGCTCGACCGCGCCACCGAGCTTTGTCACCATCCGCAGCGTGCCCGCGATCTCCTCGCGCAGAACCTCGCTTGCTGCCGCTGCTTCCGCTTTCAGCGTCATCGCATCGGTCTCGCCCTGGCGCGTGACGACGAGACGCAGGCGGCCGAGTGCGGAATGCCGCTTGCTGATTTCGGCGACCTGCTCGGGACGGACGAACATGCCCTTGACCTTGGTGGTCTGGTCGGCGCGGCCCATCCAGCCCTTGATCCGCATGTTGGTGCGACCGCATTTGCTCGAGCCCGGCAGCGCCGCGGTGAGGTCGCCGAGCGCGAGGCGGATCCAGGGATGATGCGGGTCGAGCGAGGTGACGACGATCTCGCCGACATCGCCTTCCGCAACGGGATCGCCGGTGCCGGGCTTGACGATCTCCATGATCAGGCCTTCGTTCACGACCATGCCCTCGCGCGCCTCCGTCTCGAAGGCGATGAGACCGAGATCGGCGGTTCCGAAGGCCTGGTAGGCGTCGATGCCGCGCGCCTTGATCTCGGCCTGGAGCGAGGGCGGGAAGGCCGCACCCGAGACCAGCGCGCGCTTGATCGAGGAGACGTCGCGGCCCGCGGTCGCCGCTGCATCGAGCAGGATCTTCAGGAAGTCGGGCGTGCCGCTATAGCCGACCGGCCGGTAGGCCTCGATCAGCTCGAATTGCTGCTCGGTATTGCCGGGCCCGGCCGGGATCACCGCGCAGCCGAGCGCGCGCGCCGAAGCATCGAAGATGAAGCCGCCGGGGGTGAGGTGGTAGCTGAAGGTGTTGAGCACGATGTCATCGGGCCGGAACCCGGCCGCGAACAGCGCCCGTGCCCCGCGCCAGGGATCGGCCTGCCGGCCCTCCGGTTCGAAGATTGGGCCCGGAGAGGTGAAGAGCCGTGCGAACGAGCCCGGCGCCGCCGCCACGAAGCCGCCGAAGGGCGCGGAGGCCTTGTGGAGGGCCGGCAGTTCCGACTTGCGCAGCACCGGCAGGCGCGCCAGCGCCGCGCGGGTGGTCACTGTGGCCGGATCCACACCTTTGAGCCGTTCGGCGTAGGCGGGCGCCGTCATCGCGCTGCGCAGCACGCTCGGCAGGCGCGAAAACAGCTCGGCCTCGCGCGCGGCTTGCTCGCGCGTCTCGAGGGCGTCGTAATGGGCGGTCATGGCTGATCTTTCCGGGTTGGCATCCGTTGCACGCCGCCGCTGGCATGGGTATCAGACGGCCATTGTCGGGACGTGGAGAGCGCGAGATGGCGGACGAACGGATCAAGGCGGCGGGGGAGGCGGCTGGCGTCGTCGCGCGCCTGAAGCGCCGCATGATCGACGACGCGATGCCGCTGTGGTCGACGGTCGGCTGGGACCCTGTCGCGGGCGGCTTCATCGACCGGCTGCACCGCGACGGCACGGCGGATGCCGCCGCGCCGCGGCGCGTGTTCGTGCAGGCCCGCCAGATCTACTGCTACGCCAAGGCGGCGCAGATGGGCTGGTATCCTGAGGGGCGCGGCATCGCGCTGAAGGGGCTGGAACACCTGCTGGCACGCGCGAAGGCGCCCGACGGCAGGCCCGGCTATGTGCACCGGCTGACGCCGGAGGGCGCGGTGCTGGACGGTCGGCGCGACGCCTACGACCACGCTTTCATCCTGTTTGCGCTCGCGACCGTCTATGCGCTCGACAAGGACGCGCAGGTTCGCGCCGAGATCGACACGCTGCTCGCCTTCCTCGACGGCCACCTGCGCTCGCCGCATGGCGGCGTCCACGAGGGGCTGCCGGTCTCGCTGCCGCGCCGGCAGAACCCGCATATGCACCTGTTCGAGGCGATGATCGCGTGCTTCGACGCGACCCACGATCTGTCGTTCCAGAACCGCGCCGGCGAATTCTTCGCGCTGTTCCTCGCCAACCTCTACGACAAGCAGAAGCACGTGTTGTCGGAGTATTTCGAGGAGGACTGGTCGAAGATCGAGCCGGTCAGTGTCGAGCCTGGCCATCAGGCGGAGTGGGTCTGGCTGCTGAAGGGATTCGAGCGCATCACGGGCTGCCCGACCGGGCAGCGGCGTGCGGAGCTGCTGGCGACCGCGCTGCGCTATCGCGACGAGGCGACGGGCTGCCTGATCGACGAGGGTGATGCCGCCGGCAACATCCGTCGCAGCACGCGCCGGCTGTGGCCGCAGACCGAGATCGCGAAGGCGTGGATTGCGCAGGCCGAATCCGGCGAGGCGGGTGCGGCGGACGAGGCGCGCGCGGCCCTGGTGCGGCTCGAGCGGCATTATCTCAGCCATCCCGTGCGGGGCGGCTGGTACGACCAGTTCGATCGCGACGGCAAATCGCTGGTCGACACCATTCCTGCGTCGTCGTTCTATCATGTTCTCTGCGCAGTCACGGAAGCGGAGCAGGTGTTGGACGGTTAGAGCCAGCGCTTGCGCCGCTTGAAGCTCTTGAGGTTCTTGAAGCTCTTGCGCTGGTCACCGGCGCCGCCCAGGTAGAACTCCTTGACGTCCTCGTTGTCGCGCAATTCGTCCGCGGTGCCGTCGAGCACGACCTTGCCCTGCTCCATGATGTAGCCGTGGCTCGCCACCGACAGCGCAGCGCGCGCGTTCTGCTCGACCAGCAGGATGGTGACGCCGAGATCGCGGTTGATCTTCTGGATAATGGAAAACACCTCTTTCACCAGCAGCGGCGACAGGCCCATCGACGGCTCGTCCATCAGGATCATCTTCGGACGTGCCATCAGCGCGCGGCCGATCGCGAGCATCTGCTGCTCGCCGCCGGAGAGATAGCCGGCAAGGCCGGTGCGCTCCTTCAGGCGCGGGAAATAGTTGAAGACCATGTCGATGTCGGCATCGACCTCGCGGTCCTTGCGGGTGAACGCGCCGAGCTTGAGGTTTTCCAGCGAGGTCATGTCGGAGACGATGCGGCGCCCCTCCATCACCTGGAAGATGCCGCGGCGGACGATCTTGTCGGGGTCGATGCCGTTGATGCGCTCGCCCTCGAACAGGATCTCGCCGCGCGTGACCTCGCCGTCCTCGGTCTTGAGCAGCCCCGAGATCGCCTTCAGCGTCGTCGACTTGCCGGCACCATTGGCCCCGAGCAGCGCCACGATCGCGCCCTTGGGCACGTCGAGGCTGAGGCCGCGCAGCACCAGGATGACGTCGTCATAGACGACCTCGATGTTGCGCACGCCGAGAAGGGGTGGCGCGGGCACGATACTGGGCGAGGGACGAGTGGCTTCGTGAATTTCGGTCATTGGGTGTGCCGCCAATCTGGTGCGCTCGTCATGCCCGGGCTTGTCCCGGGCATCCACGTTCTTCGTGCCGAGTGGTCAGACGTGGATGGCCGGGACATCTGCGCGAAGACGCGCTTCGCGCTTTTGCCCGGCCATGACGTCGAAGGTTACTGTCACCACCCCAGCAATTCCGCCTTGCGCGGCAGTTCGACCGTCTTGACCTTCTCGAGCTTGATCGTGCCCTTGGCCATGAGATCGTTGAGGTCGCCGTCGGTCGCACCCGCGATCTTGGTGCGATAGAGGTCGACCTTCAACGTGCCGCGGTGGTCCTTGTCCGTCCAGGTCGAGGGATTGCAGACGCCGTCCATTCCAGCCGGCACCCAGTCCTTCTTCTGGTAGAAGCCCTTGGCGACGTTGTCGCCGGTGGCGCCGCCGTTTTTGACAGCCCAATCGAGTGCCTCCTTCATGTACAGCGCCGAGCAGACTGCTGCGATGTAATGCACGGGCCGGTAGACCTTGCCGGTCGGGTCGGACATCTTGGAGATCTCCATCACCGTCTTCATGCCGGGCGCATCGCCGCCCCAGCTGACCGCGGTGCGCAGCGGGAAGATCACGCCGTTGGCGGCGTCGCCGGCGGTCTTGGCGGCGTTCTCGTCCATGCCCCAGACATTGCCGAGGAACTGAATCTCGACGCCGGCGGTCTTGCAAGCCTTCATCACCGAGATGTTGGAAGCGGCGGTGTTGCCCAGATAAGCGTAGTTGGCGCCCGAGGATTTCAGGCTCAGGCACTGCGCGCTGTAGTCACCCGGCGCGAGCGCGAACACCAGCGGCGGCAGCACCTCGAAGCCGAGCTCCTGCGCCATCGCTTCGCCTGCGGCCTTCGGCGCGTTCGGATAGGGATGGTTGGCGCCCATGTGCACGAACTTCGGCTTGCCGGGCTTGCCCTTGGCCTTCCAGTCCTCGGCCGCCCACATCAGCATCGCGCGCAGCGAGTCCGAATAGCTCGGGCCGTAGAAGAAATTGTAAGGCGCGGGCTTGGCCTTGCCGCTGACGCCTTCGGGATCGGTCAGTGCGGCGGCATAGGAGCCGGAGAGATCGGGGATCTTGTCCTGGGCGAGGAAGCCGGTCAGCGCCTCGGTGTCAGCGGTGCCCCAGCCCATGATCGCCGCGACCTTGCTGTCCGGCGCCGACCATTTCTTGTAGAGCGCGATCGCGCGCGGCACCTGGTAGCCGTAGTCGTTGGTGTCGACACTGAGCTGCTTGCCGCCGACGCCGCCGTTCTTGTTGACCCACGCGAAGGTGTCGGCGACGGCCTGGCCGTAAGGCGTGCCGACGTCTGAGGTGCCGCCGGAATAGTCGGCGAGATGCCCGATGGCGATCTGGGCCTGCGCGCCCGCCGAGAATGCGGCGATCACCAGCGCGAGCGATGCAGTGCTCAAAAGGGATTTTGTCTTCATTGGTTGCCTCCTCCTGTTTATTCGTTGGTTCGTAAGTTACCCGTTCTCAATGCGAGAACGGGTAGAGTTTCCAGTACGCCTTGATCTGCCGCCAGCGATGCGCGAGCCCGTCAGGCTCGAACATCAGGAACGCGATGATGATCACCCCGATCGCAATCTCGCGCAGGAAGGTAATGTTGTTGTTGAGCGACAGCGCCTTGTCGATCGCGCCGCCCTTCAAGTAGATGCTGAGGAATTCCATCGACTCCGGCAGCAGGACCACGAAGGCGGTGCCCATCAGCGTGCCCATGATCGAGCCGGTGCCGCCGATAATGATCATGGCCAGGAACAGGATCGAGCGCTCGATGCCGAAGCCTTCCTGGGATACCACGAGCTGGTAGTGCGCATAGAGCGCGCCGGCGATGCCGGCGAAGAAGGCGGCGAGCCCGAACGACAGCGTGCGGTATTTGGTGAGGTTGATGCCCATGATCTCCGCGGAGAGATAATGGTCGCGGATCGCCACCAGCGCGCGGCCGTCGCGCGTGCGCATCAGATTGGTGACGAGGATGTAGCTCGCCAGCACATAGGCCAGCACGACGTAGAAATACTGCTTGTCGCCGCGCAAGGTGAAGCCGAAGATCGAGAACGGATTGGCGCTGGCCGGTACCGAGCCGCCGGTGAACCATTCGGCGCGCGAGAAGAAGTCGAGCAGGATGTATTGCGCGGCGAGCGTCGCGATGACGAGGTAGAGTCCCTTCAGCCGCGCCGCCGGAATGCCGAAGACCAGCCCGACCAGCGCGGTGACGACGCCTGCGAGCGGGATCGCGAAAAACACCGGGATCGGCGCATTGTTGGAGATGTAGGCCGAGGTGAAGGCGCCGAGCAGGAAGAAGGCGGCATGCCCGATCGAGATCTGGCCGGTGAAGCCGACCAGGATGTTCAACCCGAGCGCCGCGATCGAGAAGATGCCGATCTGGATCAGAATGCTGAGCCAGTAGCCGCCGAGGAATTGCGGCACGAGGCAGAGCAGAAGTGCGCCTGCGATCGCAAAATTGCGGCTGGTGGCCGTCGGGAAGATCGTGGTGTCCGCCGCATAGGAGGTGCGGAAATCACCAGCAGGGATGAGGGCAGGGCCGGCCATGGGTCAGATCCGCTCGATGTCGTGGGTGCCGAACAAGCCGTAGGGCTTGATCATCAGCACGATGATGAGGACGTAGAACGGCGCGATCTCGTAGAGATTGCCCCAGTGCAGATACTCGCTGTCGACATATTGCGCGACGTTCTCGAGCAAGCCGATGATGATGCCGCCGAGCACGGCGCCGCCGACTGAATCGAGCCCGCCGAGGATCGCCGCTGGAAACACCTTGATGCCGTAGGCGGCGAGGCCCGAGGACACCCCGTTCACCACGGCGACCACCACTCCGGCGACCGCTGAAACCGTTGCCGAGATCGCCCAGGCCATCGCGAACACGCTTTTCACGGAAATGCCGAGCGACTGCGCGACCTGCTGGTTGAATGCGGTGGCGCGCATCGCAAGGCCGTATTTGGATGCGCGGAAGAACCAGGCCATGCCGATCATCATGGCGACCGAGACCACCAGGCTCATGACATAGACGGTCTGGATCTGAAGCCCGAACAAGCTGACGGACTGGCTCTCGAACACGCGCGGGAAGGGCTGCGGGTTGACGCCGAACATCCATTTCAGCGTGGCCTGGAGCACCGTCGAGAGGCCGATCGTCACCATGATGACCGAAATGATGGGCTCGCCGATCATCGGCCGCAGGATCAGCACCTGGATGGCGATGCCGAACACGAACATGAACACCAGCGTCATCGGCATGCCGATCCAGAACGGCACCTGGTATTTCGCAAGCAAGGCCCAGCACACCCAGGCGCCAACCAGCAGCAGCTCGCCTTGCGCGAAATTGACGACCTGCGTCGCCTTGTAGATCAGCACGAACGACATCGCGACCACGCCGTAGAGCGTGCCGACCACGAGGCCGTTGACCAGGAGCTGGATGAGGAAGGCGGTGTTCATGTTATGCTATCCTTCGCCTCTCTCCGCTTGCGCAACGAGCGGCCTGTATCGGAAGCGAGTTCACTCCGCAGCCTCCGCCAGGTGCCCGGGTCCGCCCAGATTCACCACCCGCAGCGTCGTGCGCACTCTCTGCGTGGTGCCGTCCTGGAAGCGGATCACGGTGTCGACGGGGATGTCGGCGTCGCCGCGGTAGATCGCATCGATGATGCCGGCGTATTTCTCGTTGATGACGCTGCGCCGCACTTTTCGCGTGCGGGTGAGTTCGCCGTCATCGGCATCGAGCTCCTTGTAGAGCAGCAGGAAGCGCGAGATGCGTTGCGCCGGCGGCAGCGTGGCGTTGACGGTCTCGACCTCCTTCTGGAGCAGCGTGTAAACCTCGGGCCGCGAGGCGAGGTCGCTGTAGGTCGTGAAGGAGAGGCGGTTCTTCTCCGCCCATTTCGAGATGATGGAGTAGCGGATGCAGATCATCGCCGCGAGCGCGTCGCGGCCCGCGCCGAGCACCACGGCTTCGGCGATATAGGGCGAGAACTTCAGCTTGTTCTCGATGAATTGCGGCGAGAAGCGCTCGCCGCGCGAGGTCTCGGCGAGATCCTTGATGCGGTCGATGACGACGAGCTGCCGGTTGGAGTTGAAATAGCCGGCATCGCCCGACAGCATCCAGCCGTCCTTGATGTCGGCAACGCTTGCCTCCGGGTTCTTGTAATAGCCGAGGAACATGTTGGGATGCCGCACCACGATCTCGCCGACGCCGTGGACGTCGGCATTGTCGATGCGAATCTCGACGCTGTCGGCCATCGGCACGCCCGTCGTGTCAGGATCGACCTTGCCCTCGGGATGCAGCGTATAGGCCCCCAACAGTTCGGTCTGGCCGTAGAGCGTGCGCAGCGGCACGCCCATCGCCTGGAAGAACTTGAAGGTATCGGGCCCGAGCGCCGCGCCGCCCGTCGCAGCCGAGCGCAGGCGGGTGAAGCCGAGCCGGTCGCGCAGCGCGCGAAACAGGATGGCGTCGGCAAAACCCGAGCGCTTGCCGTCGGCAAGCGCGGCCAGGCCCGACTTCATCCCGATATCGAACAGGCGCTGCTTGAAGGGCGTGGCGTCCATCACCTTGGCGCGGACGTCGGCGGCGATGGATTCCCAGACGCGCGGGGCGAACAGCACGAAGGTCGGCGCGATCTCGCGCAGATCGTTCATCATCGTGTCGGGCTCTTCGACGAAGTTGATCTTCATCCGGCACAAGAGGCCTTTGCCGAGCACATAGACTTGCTCCATGATCCACGGCAGCGGCAGCACCGAGACGTATTCGTCGTCGGGTCCCTTCGGATCGAAGGCGAGATAGGTCGCGCAATGGCCGAGCACGCGGCCGGCGGCGAGCATTGCGAGTTTTGGATGCGAGGTGGTGCCTGACGTGGTGCAGAGGATTGCGACATCCTCGCCCTTGGTCGCGTCGACGAGCTTGTCGTAAAGCCCCGGCTCGCGCGCAGCGCGGGCGCGGCCGAGCTCGGCGAATTTCTCCGCCGACAGCAGCCTGGGGTCGTCATATTTCCGCATGCCGCGCGGGTCGGAATAGATGATGTGCTTCAGCCGCGGCACGCGGTCGGCGAGGGTGAGCAACTTGTCGACCTGCTCCTCATCCTCGGCGAAGACCAGCTGCGCCTCGCCGTAATTGAGGAGATAGGAGGCCTCTTCGTCCAGCACGTCGCGGTAGAGCCCGAGGCTCAGGCCGCCGATCGCGTGGGTGGCGATTTCCGCGGCGACCCAGTCCGGCCGGTTGTCGCCGATGATGCCGATGACGTCGTTGTGGCCAAGGCCGAGCTCGACGAGGCCGAGCGCGAAATCGCGCACGCGCGTCTGGTAGTCGTTCCAGGTGAAGACACGCCACAGCCCGAGATCCTTTTCGCGCAGCGCAATCTCGTGGCCATGCTCCCTGGCGTTGAGCCGGAGCATTTTGGGATAGGTATCGGCCTGCGCGACGCGGCCTGCATAATCCATCATGCCGCGCTCTCCTGCGCCGGCGGCGCATCGTCCGGATCGACCAGCACCTCGTCCTCCTCGCCGAGATAGGCGCGCCTGACGTGGGGATCGGCGAGCACCGCACCCGGATCGCCCTCGGCGATCTTGCGGCCGAAATCCAGCACCATGACGCGGTGGGAGATGTCCATCACCACGCCCATGTCGTGCTCGATCATCACCACCGTCATCCCAAATTCCTCGTTGAGATCGACGATGTAGCGGGCCATGTCCTCTTTCTCCTCGAAGTTCATGCCGGCCATCGGCTCGTCGAGGAGGATGAGGCGCGGCTCCAGCGCCATGGCGCGGGCGAGCTCGACGCGCTTGCGCAGGCCGTAGGAGAGGGTGCCGGCTTGCGCTTTCCGCACTGACTGGAGGTCGAGGAAGTCGATGATCTCCTCGACCTTGCGGCGATGCGCGAGCTCTTCCTTGCGCGCGCCGGTGAGCCAGTAGAGCGAGCCCGTGAGGAAATTGTTCTTCAACAGGTGATGGCGGCCGACCATGATGTTGTCGAGCACGCTCATGTGGTGGAACAGGGCCAGGTTCTGGAAGGTGCGGCCGATGCCGAGCGAGGCGCGGGCGTTCGGCGTCAGGCCGGTGATGTCGCGGCCCTGATAGAACAGCTGGCCCTCGGTCGGCTTGTAGCGGCCGGAAATACAGTTCACGATCGAGGTCTTGCCGGCCCCGTTGGGGCCGATGATCGAGAACAGCTCGCCCTCCTTGATGGCGAAGCCGACATCGGTCAGCGCACGGACGCCGCCGAACCGCAAAGACACGCCGCGCACTTCAAGACTGGTAGCCACCAAACAAGTCCCTCCCCGGTGATGGCGCTTTCTGTGGCGCTCTTCGTCGGTTCCTGTCGGGCGATCCTAGTACGGTCGTGCCGGCCAGACCATGCAGCTATTGGTCTCGACCGGACCCGCGAGGCTCTCGCTCCCGTTAGGGATCAAAAGCCGCATCGCCCGAGGTGGCCCTCAATAGGGGAAAGCGCTATTTTGAAATGTCTCCGGCCTGACAATTCTGCGACAAAGTTTTTCAGGCGAGACGGCCTTCATCTTTCGTCGGATGGCGGTCGATGCGGTCGTGTTGCAGTGCAACAGAAGGGCGGAGTGACGAAACGGTGCGGCTGGCTTCGGGATCATGATTTCAGAGGATCAACTGAAGCGCATCGCCGCTTGGTCGCGCGAGCTCACGCAAGCGGAGATCGAGGTCGCTCGCGCCGGAATCACGGAGCGGTCCTACGGCATCGGCGAGGCTGTGTTCATGCGCGGCGACACGTTCGGCTATTGGGCCGGCATGGTCTTTGGCCTTGCCCGGATGGGCGGGGTGTCGCGCGACGGCAAGGAGGCGAGCCTTGCCGGGCTGACTGCGGGGGCCTGGTTCGGCGAGGGCAGCGTGCTCAAGAACGAGCCGCGCCGCTACGACGTGGTCGCGCTGCGCAACAGCCGTGTCGCGCTGATGGAGCGCAGCGCCTTCATGTGGCTGTTCGAGAACAGCGTCGGCTTCAACCGCTTCCTGGTCCGCCAGCTCAACGAGCGGCTCGGCCAGTTCATCGGCATGCTCGAGGTCAACCGTACGCTCGATGCGACCTCGCGCCTCGCGCGCGGCATCGCCTCGTTGTTCAACCCGATCCTCTATCCGGAATCGACCGCGCATCTGGAGATCACCCAGGAGGAGATCGGGGCGCTCTCCGGCATGTCCCGCCAGAACGCCAATCGCGCGCTGAACCGGCTGGAGAAGGAGGGCCTGCTGCGACTCGAATATGGCGGCGTCACCATCCTCGATATCGAGCGGCTGCGCGGGTACGGGGACTAGGGCGCCCCGTCATCGCGCATTGGCGGGGGCGTGCAGGGGCCAGAGGTCCGCGCGCCAGCGCACCGCGATCGCCGCCATCGCGATGAACCCCGAGACGGCATAGAGCGAGCCCGTCGCGGAATAGCCGATGAGGTCGATCAGGCTGCCGGCCGCGAGCAATCCGAGCGGCAAGCCGTAGATCACCATCATGCGGACGCCCATGACACGGCCGCGCAGATGCGCGCTCGCCGTGCGCATCAGGATCACGGCGGCCGATATCATCGACATGCTCTGGGCGATGCCAGCGAGAGCGAGGCAGGCCATGGCCACCGGCATGGTCCTGATTTCGACGAACACCAGCAGCATGGCGTACCAGGCCAGCGTCGCGCCGATCAGAAGCCGGGCAATGCGCAGGCCGCCGACCAGGCTGAGCGTGATGGAGCCGATCAGCGAGCCGACGGCGAAGCTGGCCGAGAGATAGCCGAGCCCGGTCTGGTCGGTGTGAAAGATTTCGCGCGCGATGTAGGGCAGCAATCCGCCCGTGAAGGGAAATGCGGTGAGATTGGCGAGGAAGGCGACACACAGCGCGGCGCCCATTCCGGGGCCATTCCAGGCGTAGACAATCCCTTCCTTCAGCTCGTCGAGCAGTTTTGAAACGGCGCGGCTGTTCGCCGGCAGGTCCATCGTGGCAACGGTCCTTTCCGGTCGGGTCAGGCAGGACATGAGAATCGCGGCCACGAGGTAGAGGCTGGCGACTGCCGCATACACCAACCCAATGCCGAGCACGGCGAAGAGGCCGGCGCCTGTCAGCGCTCCGGCAATGCGGGCGCTGTCCTGGGTCGTCCGTGACAGGCCGATCGCGCCCACCAGCTGCTTGGCCGGCATGATGTCGGCGAGCAGCGCGCTGCGAATGCCGAGATCGGAGGAGCGGATCAAGCCCATGATTGCAACGATGATCATGACGTTGAGTGGCGCCAGACGGCCGGTCAGTGCCAGCACCATGATGGTCGAGGCGAGCGCCGTATAGGTGAGGCGCAGCACGACAAGGAGATCGCGATGACCCATGCGGTCGCCGATCATCCCGAGCACCGGTGCGACCAGCGTTCCCACATATTGCAGCGAGGCGAGAATGGTCAGCAGCAGCACCGATCCGGTCTCGACCAGGATGTACCAGCCGAGCACCAGCGTTTCGATCTCGAAGGCCCAGGAGGTGAGCAGGTCGGACGGCCACTGGAAGCGATAGTTGCGGATGCGGAATGGCGCGAGCGCGGATGTGCTCAAGATGCAATGACGGGTTTCACGGCGATTCCCTGCCCTTATTCTTGTTCTTTCTAATCCGGCAACGTAGCGCTGACACTGCTCGTGTCAATCAGCGCTGCCGCATACCAACCCGCTCGAACGCCACAAGGTTTGCCGCGCGGCTTCTGGGGGCGCTGTTTCTCGTGAGCGTCGTCGTGTCGCCTTCCCAGGCGGGTCCGCAGGACATGCTCGCCTTGATGCAGCGCACTACGTCGCTCGCGAAGGAGACCGCTATGGCGAGGCGGTGTGGCTTGCGCGAAAGCTTGTCGGAGAGGCCGAGATAAGTGCGGGCGACGATCGCCGGGGGTGTCTATCCTCAGCACCGAAAGACGGTCCGGTTGCGGGGAGGGGTGAGGCCGCGCGCGCGGCCGTTAACCGACCACCGCTTGCTCTTCCCGTGCGACGAGCCCATGCTTGCCCGGTTCCTGGGCCCGTCCGGCAGGTCCAGGAGATTGCACCATCGCGGCTTCCGCGAGGTCTTGACCCATGAACTGCTCTTGCTGTGGTTTAGAGGTCCAGAGCGGCTTTGCCTTCTGCCCGAAGTGCGGCACGAAGCAACCGAACGCGTGCCCTGGCTGCGGCTTTCCATGCGCGCCGGATTTCGCCTATTGCCCGAAATGCGGCGCCTTCGTCGCTGAGGTCCCCACAGGCGGGCAGGCATCGGCGCGGACGAGCCCGACGACGCTCCCGATCCGGTCCTCCTCTCCGCCGCTCGCGCCGGCGGAGGAGGCTCAAGCCGCATTTCGACCTCAGCTGGACAAGATCGACAGCGAGGCGAACCGCCGCACCATCACCGTGCTGTTTGCCGACCTCAGCGGCTTCACTGCGATGAGCGAGCGGCTCGACCCCGAGGTCATGCAGACGCTTCAAAACGGGTTGTTCGAGGAGTTGACGGCCGCGGTGCAAAGCTTCGGCGGCTTCGTGGACAAATTCATCGGCGATGCGCTGCTTGCTCTGTTTGGTGCGCCGGCGGCGCACGAGGACGACCCAGAGCGGGCGGTGCGCGCTGCCCTCGACATGATCGACCGGACGGCGCGCCTCAGCGAACGCGCGAAGGCGTATGCAGGTTCACCGCTGCTGCTCCATGTCGGCATCAACACCGGGCACGTTGTTGCGGGCGGGCTCGGTGCGGGCGTTGCCAAATCCTATTCGGTGACCGGCGACACGGTGAATACCGCCCAGCGACTACAATCGATGGCGGCTCCGGGCGAGGTGCTGGTCGGGCCGTTGACCCACCGTCTGACGCGGCATGCGTTCTCCTATGACTCGCTTGGCGAGGTCTCGCTCAAGGGCAAGATGGGCAGCGTACTGGTCCACCGTCTGAAGGAGCCGCTCGACACGCCCCGTGCGGCGCGAGGTCTCGACACGCTGGGCCTCAATGCGCCGTTGATCGGGCGCGACGCCGAGCTTGCGCGCATGATCGGCAGCCTTGATCTCGCGTGCGGCGGCGCGGCTCAACTGGTGCGGCTGGTCGGTGAGGCCGGCATCGGGAAGACGCGCCTGGTCAGGGAGTTCGTCGCCCGCATCCGCGATCAGGATCGATTCGCAGGCGTGGCGATCCGGCAGGCGGCGTGCTCGCCGCTCGGCGAACAGTCCTACGGCACACTCGCCGCCGTGCTGCGCAGCGCCTATGGCATCGCGCAGAAGGCGGGCGCCACAGAGGCGGAGGCGAAGGTCGCCGAAGCGCTATCGGAGCTGGGCCTCGCGACCGACGAAGCCGACCGCCTGATGCCCCTCTATCTGCACGTACTCGGCCTCGGCGACCCCAACGCCGTGCTCAGGCACGTCGAGCCCGAACAGCTCCGCCGGCAGATATTCTTCGCGATCCGCACCGTCTTCGAACGCCGCCTGGCACTGTCGCCACTGCTGATCATCGTCGAGGATCTGCATTGGGCCGATGCGGTGTCGCTTGAAGCGTTGCGCTTCCTGATGGACCGACTGGAGCGGACGCGGCTGATGCTGCTGTTTACGCATCGGCCGATGCTGGAACTGGACCAGTTCGGTTCGAGCAGGATCAGTCACGCTACCCTCCGGCTGCCCCCGCTTGGGGACGCCGACGGACAAAGGCTGCTCGCGGCCTATTTCAGTCACGGTTGGCGTGAACCACCGGGACGTCTGTTCAATCGAATCCTCGATCGCGCCGGCGGCAATCCGCTTTTCCTCGAGGAGATCATACGCGGCCTGATCGAAGCCGGCACTCTGGAGCGCGACGGCGTGCAGTGGCGGATGACGTCGGATGAAGCCGCCGCCGATATTCCGGCAAGCATTCAGGCGTTGTTGCTGGCGCGTCTCGACCGGTTGCCGCATCAGGTGCGCCGCCTGGCACAGGAGGCCGCGGTGATCGGCCCGCGTTTTGATGCGGCTGCTCTCGGTGCGGCGGCAACCGAGCCGGCAAGGGTCGAAGCAGGGCTCGAACTTCTGTGCGACGCGGAAATCGTCGAGGAGATCGCGGGCTCGAATTCGATTTCGCTGCGGACCTACCGCTTCACGCAAACCATGCTTCAGGACGTGATCTATCAAAACCTGCTTCTGCAGCGCCGGATCGAGCTTCATGGACGGATTGGTGGGGCGCTCGAGAGGCTGTATGGCCATGAGCCCGAGCGCCTCGAAGATCTCATACTGCTCGGACATCACTTCAGTCTGAGCGCGAGCAAGCCGAAAGGCGCGCGCTATCTGCGCGCGGCCGGCGATCGCGCACGCGCCAGCTATGCCAATGACGATGCCATCCGTCTCTACCAACAGGCCCTCGCCGTGCTGTTGGCCGGCGGCGAACGGGAGCCGGAACGTCTGGTCCTGTACGAGCGGATCGCGGACCTCTGTGGCGCGGCTGGCCGCCGGAACACGGCCGAGGAGCACTATCAGAGCGCGTTGGAGGGGCACCGCGCCCAACAGGACCGGATCAGCGAAGCGCGAATTCTTCGCAAGCTTGGCCGATTGCTGTGGGACGCCGGCAAGCGGATCAAGGCAGAGACGCATTACGCCGAGGCGGCCAACCTGCTTGGAGGGATCGACGCGCCCATCGAGTGGGCGCATCTCTTGCAGGAGCGCGGCCGTCTCGCGTTTCGGACGGGCGATCACGTGGCCGCCGCAAGATGGGCAGACGAGGCGCTCGGCTATGCACGGTCCGTACCGGCGGACGCGGACAAGCAGGGAGGGCACGAGGCGGCACGTGCCATTGCGGAGGCCCTCAACACCAAGGGGGTTGCGCTGGCGCGGCTTGGACGACACGAGGAGGCGGTGCGCGAGGTGGAGCAAAGTGTTGCAGCCGCCGAAACTGCCGGCTTCCTCAACGTAGCCTGCCGCGGCTATACCAATCTCGGTGTGCTCTACACGATTGTCGACCCGGCGAAAGCCGTGGAGGTCTGCCGGCGTGGACTCGATGTCGCGCGTCGGATCGGGGATCTCGGCTTCCAGGCGCGTCTTCTTGCCAATTTTGCCGTTGCCTGTTGCACCTTCACGGACAGATGTACCGAAGAAGGGGTGCCGGCTGCCGAAAAGGCGATCGAAATCGACCGCGCGCTCGATCAGCGCGAGCATCTCGCCGTGCCCTTGATCGTGCTCGGGCAAATCCATCAATGCCATTTCCGCCCCGATCTGGCCGCCCTCTGCTACAACGAGGCAATCGAGGTGGCGAACCAAACCGGCGAACCGCAGCAGCTTTTTCCATGCTATGATGGTCTCGCCACGCTGAGCCTTGATCGAGGCGACATGCCCGAGGCCGACCGATATTTCGCGCTGGCCCATGATGTCTGCGCCCGCCACGGGCTTGATCCCGCCGGGCTGATCGTACTGCCGTTTCTTGACTAAGTCATATGAAGGAGTTCAACCATGTCAGAACTTCATGTCGACGGACCGCTTCAACCGGGCGATCGCGCACCGAACATCGTGCTGGACGCCATCACCCGCGATGGAACGATCGCGCTCCAGGATTTTCGCGGGCATAGCCCGATATTGATCGGCTTGTTTCGAGGGCTGCACTGCCCGTTCTGTCGGCGCCATATCGCGGCACAGGCGCAACTTGGCGCAGCGCTGCGCGACAAGGGCGTCGAAAGTCTCACGGTCGTGAACACGCCCATCGAACGCGCGCGGCTCTACTTCCGCTATCATCCCTTGCCCAATCTGCTCGCCGCGTCCGACCCCGAGCGGGTCTCGCACCGCGCGTTCGGCCTGCCCAATCTCGAGTTTACGGACCACGAGACCGAGTGGCCGCGCAAGGTGGGTATGGACGTCGTCATGAGCATGCAGGTCGATATGCCCGGCGAAACGCCGGGGCCGATGAATCGGCTGGCGGCTGCCGAATACCTCAACAACAAGGACGGCTACGAGATGATGGAGGCCGATCAGCGCATGGCGGCAACCGGCCAGGGCCAGCTGTTCGGCCAGTTCCTGCTCGATCGCGAGGGGATCGTGCGCTGGACCTTTACCGAGGTTCCTGAAGGCGGCCAGCGCATGTTCGGGGCTCCGAGCCCCCAGGAGTTGATGTCGGCCGCCTCGCAGGTGGCAAGCTAGGCATCGTCGCCTGGTGATTAACCCGCCACCTTCGGCCGTTTCTCGGCGAGCGCTGCGGCCATCGCCGAAATCAGCGGCCGCATGAAATACGCATCTTCCGCCGGTGCGATGTCCGTGCGCAGGCCATGCGCGGCGAGCTCCCCCGACACCGCAGGGCCCACCGACGCAATCAGCGTCCGCTCCAACCCTGCGCGCAACTTCGCTTCGCTGCCATGTGCCTTTGCGGCTTCGATCAGGCGGCGGACCTGGCCGAGATTGGTCAGCGCGATGGAATCGATCCGTCCCTCCGCCATGTCGTCGATGGCGGCGACGATGTTGGCATCCGCCGCCTTTGAATCGTAGACATAGGGCAGCACGGTATCGACCTCGGCGCCTTGCGCCGAGAGTGCGCCGGTCAGGGTGCTGTGGTCCTTGTCCGGATAAAGCTGGAGGCCGAGGCGCCGCCCCTTCAGGTCGAGCTTGCCCAGCATCTCGATCACGCCCTCGGTGGTCGGCTTCTCCGTGGTCTGCTGCGCCTCGAGCGAGATCTCGCGCAGCGCCTTGCCGGGCTTCGGCCCGCGGGTGAATTTTCGCGATTTGGCGAGGGCCGCGACCAGAGCCTGGTCGAGACCACGGGTCCGCGCGAGCTTCATGATCCGCCGCAGGCCTTCGCCGGTCATCAGCACGAGATCGTCGAAGGGCCTGTCGATGGCGCGGCGGATCCAGGCCTCGACCGGGGCTGGGTCCGGCGCATCGTGGATGGTGAACATCGGGCACTGCACGACATCGGCGCCTTGCTCGGCGAGGAGCTTTGAGAACTGCGCCTCCTCGCGCGTTTCCAGGATCAGGATGCGGTAGCCGTTCAAGCGGTCGGCCATGGGCGTGCTCCAGTACAAATCGCAATGGTCCGTTCATCCTGACTCTGCACTTTACGTAGAAGCAAGTCTTGGGATTGGCGCAAGGGCGGGGTCGGTGATAGAGCAGGGCGCAAATCGCGAGTTGTTCCGCATCATTTGCCCAAACCTTCATCAAGAGCCATGCCCGATCACCAATATGTCCTGACCCTGTCCTGTCCGGATCGCCCCGGCATCGTCTCGGCGGTGTCGACCTTCCTGGCCCATAACGGACAGAACATTCTCGACGCCCAGCAGTTCGACGACGTCGAGACCAAGAAGTTCTTCATGCGGGTGGTGTTCACCGCGGCCGATCTCGCCGTGGAGCTCACCGCGCTCCAGACCGGCTTTACCGCGATCGCGGAGCGCTTCGGCATGGAGTGGCAGATGCGCGACCGCGCCGCGCATCGCAAGGTGATGCTGCTGGTGTCGAAATCCGACCATTGCCTGGTCGACATCCTCTATCGCTGGCGCACCGGCGAATTGCCGATGGTCCCGACCGCGATCGTCTCCAACCATCCGCGCGAGGTCTATGCCGGGCTCGATTTCGGCGGCATCCCGTTCCATCATCTGCCTGTGACCAAGGAGACCAAGCGCGAGCAGGAGACGCAGATCCTCGATCTGGTCGCCAAGACCGGAACCGATCTCGTCGTGCTCGCGCGCTACATGCAGATCCTGTCGGACGATCTGTCGGCCAAGCTCTCCGGCCGATGCATCAACATCCACCACTCGTTCCTGCCGGGCTTCAAGGGCGCAAAACCCTATCACCAGGCCCATGAGCGCGGCGTCAAGCTGATCGGCGCCACCGCGCATTACGTCACGCGCGACCTCGACGAGGGCCCGATCATCGACCAGGACGTCGAGCGCATCAGCCACCGCGACACGCCCGAAGATCTCGTCCGCAAGGGCCGCGACATCGAGCGCCGCGTGCTGGCGCGCGCGATCCGCTACCATCTCGACGACCGCGTCATCCCCAACGGCCGCAAGACCGTGGTGTTTATGGATTGATGTTGTTTCACCTCTCCCCGCTTGCGGGGAGAGGTCGGATTGCATCGACGATGCAATCCGGGTGAGGGGGACTCTCCGCGACTCCAACTGTCACCGTCCCCGTGGAGACTCCCCCTCACCCCACCCCTCTCCCCGCAAGCGAGGCGAAGGAGCGCACCGACCTAGCGCACCGCGCCGCTCGACGGAGTGCCCGTCGCGCCTTTCTGCGCCTGCTCTTCCTTCTCGCGATCGGCCGCCGGCAGCAGCCGCTTGCGCTCGCGCTCCTTCATGTAGGCGCCGTATTGCGGCGTGCCTGCCCGCGGCGGGGCGTCGGCCGGCAGGCCGCCGGCCCATTGCGGGACGTAATCGCCGACGCCGGCCGACAGCTTCTCATTGACCGTGCCGCAGCCGGACAGCCCCACGGCAAGCGCGAGGAGGGGCAGGAGGAAGCGGAAAGGCTTGGGCATTGTGGGGGCGCGCTGGTTCGGTCTGGTTGGACGCCGGGTCAGGCTGGCGCCGCGAGAGTAGCCTTCAACAAGGTAAAATAGACTTATTCGAGGTAGGTAATAAGTTACCGGGTTGGAGCCGGCGCGAGGCCCCAGATGTACCAATTCTGCAAAAGAAAGACGAAATCTTCCATCCACGCGGCCCGTCGCGTTTCTAGACTGCGGCGCCGGGCTCGCGACAACGTGGCTTGGCCGGCGAGGGGGCTTTTTCGTTGACAGGTCCATTTTATTTGTACAATCGTACAAATAAAAGCGGCCAAGGTCGGGGCGTTCGGGTCACCTCGACGTAACCGCGACATCACTCCCCGCCGTCGGAAATCGGGACGCTCGGCTTGCGCCGAATGGTCGCCAAACGTCCGATTGACAAGGGGGGCGCCAAGGACGCCATGTGGCGCGCGATAAGGCTCGCGCGTGAGCTAGAGTGAGGCAAGGACCGGGCACTCGGTTCGCCGCACAAGAGGTCAGGAATCAAGGGGAGGGACACTCTGATGTTCGAACGCAAACAACTTTCTTGGGCAGCCGCGGTGGCCGCCGTTGCAGGCCTGGTGGCCGTCGCGCCGGCCAGGGCCGAGGACACCGTCAGGGTCGGCCTGATCCTGCCGATGACCGGCGGCCAGGCCTCGACCGGCAAGCAGATCGAGAACGCGATCAAGCTCTACATGCAGCAGAAGGGCGACACCGTCGCCGGCAAGAAGATCGAGATCATCCTCAAGGACGACGCCGCGATTCCCGACAAGACCAAGACCGCCGCGCAAGAGCTGATCGTCAACGACAAGGTCAATTTCATCGCCGGCTTCGGCGTGACGCCGGCAGCCCTCGCCGCCGCGCCGCTGGCAACGCAGGCCAAGATTCCGGAAGTCGTGATGGCGGCAGGCACCTCCATCATCACCGAGCGCTCGCCCTACATCGTGCGCACCAGCTTCACCCTGGCGCAGTCCTCGACCATCATCGCCGACTGGGCGGTGAAGAACGGCATCAAGAAGGTGGCGACGCTGACCTCGGACTACGCGCCGGGCAACGACGCGCTGAACTTCTTCAAGCAGAATTTCACCGCCGGTGGCGGTGAGGTGGTCGAAGAGGTCAAGACGCCGCTCGCGAATCCCGATTTCGCGCCGTTCCTTCAGCGCATGAAGGACGCCAAGCCCGACGCAATCTTCGTGTTCGTGCCGGCCGGTCAGGGCGGCAACTTCATGAAGCAGTATGCCGAGCGTGGCCTCGACAAGGCCGGCATCAAGGTGATCGGACCGGGCGACGTCACCGACGACGATCTCCTCAACAACATGGGCGATGCCGTGCTCGGCACGGTCACCGCGCACCTTTATTCGGCGGCGCATCCGTCCGCGATGAACAAGGATTTTGTCGCGGCCTACAAGAAGGCCTTCGGCACTCGTCCGGGCTTCATGGCGGTGAGCGGCTATGACGGCATCCACCTCATCTACGAGGCGCTGAAGAAGACCGGTGGCGACACCGACGGCACCAAGCTGGTCGAGGCGATGAAGGGCCAGAAGTGGGAGAGCCCGCGCGGCCCGATCTCGATCGACCCCGAGACGCGCGACATCGTGCAGAACATCTACATCCGCAAGGTCGAGAAGGTCGACGGCGAGCTCTACAATGTCGAGTTCGCGACCTTCGAAGCCGTCAAGGACCTCGGCAAGACCAAGAAGTGACGCGCGAAAGCGCGTCATCCCGGGGGGCGCATTGGCGCGAGCCCGGGATCTCGCGCCCCGCTCTCGTCATGCCCGGGCTTGACCGGTGCATCCACGCGAGAGCCGAAACAGGAACGTGGATGGCCGGGACATTTGTTTGAAGACGGACGCACTTCGTGCTTTTGCCCGGCCATGACCGATAACCCAAGCTGAGACGATGACCTCTATCCTCACCAACCTGTTCGATGGCGTTGCCTACGGCATGCTGCTGTTCGTGCTCGCTTGCGGGCTCGCGGTCACGCTCGGCCTGATGAACTTCGTCAACCTCGCTCACGGCGCCTTCGCCATGACCGGCGGCTATGTCTGCATGGTGCTGGTCAACCGGATGGGCTGGCCGTTCTTCGCCGCGCTGCCGCTCGCTTTCGTCTCGTCGGCGGCGATCGGCATCGTGCTCGAGCGTACGCTCTACCGCCATCTCTATACGCGCAGCCATCTCGACCAGGTGCTGTTCACCATCGGCCTGACCTTCATGTCGGTCGCGGCGGTCGACTACATCCAGGGCTCGTCGCGGGTCTTCATCAACCTGCCGGCCGCGCTCCAGGGCCAGTTCGACCTGTTCGGCGTCGGCATCGGCCGCTACCGGCTGATGATCATCGTGATCTGCGGCCTGCTCACCATCGCGCTCCAGATGGTGCTGGCCAAGACCCGTTTCGGCAGCCGGCTGCGCGCCGCCGTTGACGATCCGCGCGCCGCCAGCGGCCTCGGCATCAACGTGCCGCAGGTGTTCGCTTTCACGTTTGCATTCGGTTGCGGGCTCGCCGGCCTCGGTGGCGCGCTCAGCGCCGAGATCCTCGGCCTCGACCCGTATTTCCCGCTGAAGTTCATGATCTACTTCCTGATCGTGGTCACCGTCGGCGGCTCGTCCTCGATCACCGGCCCGTTCCTGGCCTCGCTCCTGCTCGGCATCGGCGACGTCGCCGGCAAGTACTACGTGCCGAAGATGGGCCCCTTCGTGATCTACACCATGATGATCGTGATCCTGATCTGGCGCCCGAACGGCCTGTTCGGCCGCACGGCCGCGCGTTGAGTTCGCCGATGAGCGCTTCCTCCGACGTCGGTTATCACGCCCAGCGGCATGCGCGCTGGCACTATGGCGAAGTCGCGTTCTGGCTGATCGTGCTGGCCTGCGGCTTTGCATTTCCCACGCGCTATCTGATCATGACCGACATCCTGCGGCTGGCGCTGTTTGCGATGTCGCTCGATCTCATCCTCGGCTATGCCGGCATCGTCTCGCTCGGCCACGCCGCCTTCTTCGGCGTCGGCGCCTATGCGGCGGGGCTGCTTGCTCTTCACGGGATCATCAACGAGCCCGTGCTCGCGCTGATCGTGGCCGGCCTTGCCGCGATGGTGCTGGGCTTCGCCACCAGCTTCCTCGTGATCCGCGGCGTCGATCTCACCCGGCTGATGGTGACGCTCGGCATCGCGCTGCTGCTGGAGGCGCTCGCCGAGCGCTTCTCCAACATCACCGGCGGAACCGACGGCCTACAGGGCATCGAGATGCAGCCGATCTTTGGCGAGATTCCGTTCGACATGTTCGGCAAGGCCGGCTTCTTCTATTCATTGGCCGTGCTGTTCGTGTTGTTCCTGTTCGCCCGCCGCGTCGTGCATTCGCCGTTCGGCCTGTCGCTGCGTGCGATCAAGAACAATCCGCTGCGGGCCGCGGCGATCGGCATCCCCGTCAACCGCCGCCTGATCGCGATCTATACGCTGGCGGCGTTCTATGCCGGCATCGCAGGCGCGCTGTTCACCCAGACCACCGCGATCGCCTCGCTCGACGTGTTCGCCTTCGAGCGCTCCGCCGACCTGATGCTGGTGCTCGTCATCGGCGGCGCCGGCTATCTCTATGGCGGGCTGGTCGGCGCGGTGGTGTTCCGTATGCTCCAGGAATTGTTCTCCACCATCACCCCGCAATACTGGCAGTTCTGGATCGGCCTCGTGCTGGTCGTGATCGTGCTGGTCGGCCGCCAGCGCCTGCATCGCTGGGTGCTGTATGTGCCGAACCTGATCATCAAGCAGGTCGCGGGCCGTAAAGCGGTCGTCGCCGTGCCGGAGAGCGACGCATGACCATCGCGCTCGAAACCCAGAACCTCGAAAAGCAGTTCGGCGGCCTGCGCGTCACCCGCGATCTCTCGCTCAAAATCGAGCAGGGCGCCCGCCACGCGCTGATCGGCCCGAACGGCGCCGGCAAGACCACTGTCATCAACCAGCTCACCGGCGTGCTGAAGCCGAACTCCGGGCGCATCCTGCTGGAAGGCCAGGACATCACGGACGTGCCCGTGCACAAGCGCGTGTTGCGCGGCCTGTCGCGCACCTTCCAGATCAACCAGCTCTACCCCGACCTGACCCCGCTCGAGACCATCGGCCTTGCCGTCTCCGAGCGCCTTGGCCATGGCGGCGACTGGTGGCGGCGGATGGGCACGCGCAGCGACGTCAATGGCGAGATCGCCGATCTCCTGACGCGCTTCCATCTTCTCGATGTGATGAACGAAGAGACCGTGACCCTGCCTTACGGCAAGCAGCGCCTGCTCGAGATCGCGGTCTCCATTGCGGCCAAGCCGCGCGTACTGCTGCTCGACGAACCCGCCGCCGGCGTGCCCGAGAGTGAACGCCACGATATTCTCGCCGTCGTAGGCAGCCTGCCGCGCGACGTCACGGTGCTGCTGATCGAGCACGATATGGATCTGGTGTTCTCCTTCGCCGACCGGATTTCGGTTCTGGTCTCCGGCGCGCTGCTCACAGAAGGCCCGCCCGAGCAGGTCGCGCGCGACCCGCAGGTCAAAGCGGTCTATCTCGGCGAGGAGGCGGTCAATGTCTGACCTGCTCGAGATCGAAGCCTTGCGCGCGGGCTATGGCGAGGCGGTGGTGCTGCCGAAGATGTCCCTGCGCCTCGCCGAAGGGCAGGTGCTGGCGCTGCTCGGACGCAACGGCACCGGCAAGACCACGCTGATCAACTCCATCGTCGGCGTCACCCGCCGCTTCTCCGGCACCGTCGCGCTCGCCGGCACGGATGTCACCACGCTCCGACCCGACCAGCGGGCGCGCGCTGGCATCGGCTGGGTGCCGCAGGAGCGTAATATCTTCCGCTCGCTCACGGTCGAGGAGAACATGACCGCGGTGGCCCAGCCCGGTCCCTGGACGGTCGAGAAGGTCTACGAGATGTTTCCGCGGCTGAAGGAGCGGCGGGGCAATTTTGGCAACCAGCTCTCCGGCGGTGAGCAGCAGATGCTGGCGATCGGCCGTGCGCTGACCCTCAACCCGAAGGTCCTGCTGCTGGACGAGCCGACCGAGGGCCTTGCCCCCATCATCGTCGAGGAGCTGTTGAAGGCGATCGGCACCATCACCCGCGCTGGCGGCATCTGCTCGATCATCGTCGAGCAGAATGCGCAAAAGATTCTGGGGCTCGCCGACCGTGTTGTGATATTGGAACGCGGAACGATCGTCCACGACGCCCCGAGTGCCGCGCTGAAGGCCGACCCCTCGGTCCTGGAGCGCCACCTCGGAGTCGCAGGGGCGGCGGCCCACTAAAAAATCCTCGGGAGTTCAAGAATGCAGCGAACCAAAGCCCCCTTCCGTGCCGACGAGGTCGGCAGCCTCCTGCGCCCCGCCAAGATCAAGGAAGCCCGCGCCAGGCTTGAGAAGGGAGAGATCTCGGCCGACGATCTGCGCAAGATCGAGGACATGGAGATCGAGAAGGTCGTGCACAAGCAGGCCTCGGTCGGGCTGAAGCTTGCGACCGACGGCGAATTCCGCCGCTCCTGGTGGCATTTCGACTTCCTGGCCAAGCTCACCGGCTGCGAGCTGTTTCACCCCGACACCGGCATCCAGTTCGCCGGCGTGCAGACCCGTCACGATGCGGTCCGCGTGATCAGCAAGCTCGACTTCCCCGACGACCACCCGATGCTGGACCATTTCCGCTTCCTGAAGAAGTGCGCCGACCAGGCCCACGTCACCGCCAAGATGACGATCCCCTCGCCGGCGGTGCTGCACTTCCGCGGTGGCCGCAAGTCGATCTCCAAGGACGTCTATCCCGATCTCGATGCCTTCTACGAGGACCTCGGCAAGACCTATCGGAAGGCCGTGAAGGCGTTCTATGACGCCGGCTGCCGCTATCTCCAGTTCGACGACACCGTGTGGGCCTATCTCTGCTCGCCGGACGAATTGCAGAAGGCGCGCGAGCGCGGCGACAATCCGGATGGTCTCCAGCAGATCTATGCGCGCATCATCAACTACGCGCTGGCCGAGAAGCCCGCCGACATGGTGGTGACGACACATGTCTGCCGCGGCAATTTCCGCTCGACCTGGATCTCCTCGGGCGGCTACGAGCCGGTGGCCGAGACCATGCTCGCCGGCACCAATTACGACGGCTACTTCCTGGAGTACGACAGCGACCGCGCCGGCGGTTTCGAGCCGCTGCGCTTCCTGCCCAAGGGCAACAAGGTCGTCGTGGTCGGCGTCATCACCTCGAAGTTCGGTGAGCTCGAGAAGAAGGACGACATCAAGCGCCGTCTGGAAGAAGCCGCCAAGTTCGCGCCGCTGGAGCAGCTCGCACTGTCCCCGCAATGCGGCTTCGCTTCGACCGAGGAGGGCAACATCCTCTCCGAGGAAGAGCAGTGGGCCAAGCTGAGCCTTGCTGTGGAGATCGCGAAGGAAGTGTGGGGCAACTGAGGCACAGCGTCATCCCGGGGCGCGCGTAGCGCGAACTATGGTGCGCGCTTGCGCACCTGAGGATCTCGAGATCCCGGGTCTGGTGCTTGCGCACCATCCCGGGATGACGACGCGCAAGCGCGTCGTCACTTCTCCGCCAGGTAGACCTCACCCAGCAGCGACGAATTCGACCACGGCACCTGCTTGTTCTTCGTAGTCGACACCACTTCCGCCCGCACCCGCGTGAGCATCTGCTGCACCTCCAGCCCGGGCGTGCCGATGTGACGGGATAGCGCGGCGGAGAACGGCGAGTTGGCGCCGTCGCCGTCGAGCGCGACCTGGCCCGGTGCGGTGGCGAAAGCGATCAGCGTGCCGGCGCCGAGTGTCGCCCCGGCGCCGAGGCTCGTTGGAGCCGCGAGGCCCGAGGCGCCCTCGATGCCGCGATTGGCAGCGGCTGAAGCCACCTGCTGTGCCATCGGGTTGTTGCGGCAGGCATCGAAAATCAAAATGTTGGTGCGAACCTGATCGTCGAGGCCGGCCATGATCGTGTCCATGTCGATCATCGCCTCTGTCATGGCCGTGCCCGGCTTGAGTTCGACGTCGACGGGAATGAGATAGTTGCGGCCGTCCACCTGCACGCCATGGCCGGCATAGTAGACCACGGCGACTTGCGCCCGGGCCGCATCGCGCAGGAAGTCGCGCGTCATCTTCTGCATCGCGGCGCGGTCGAGGTCGACGCCCTCCGACACGGTGAAGCCGATGTCGCGCAGGCTCTTGGCGACGGCGCGGGCGTCGTTGGGTGGATTGGGCAGCGCCTTCACATGCGCATAGGCGCCGTTGCCGATAATCAGCGCCATGCGCGTGCCGCGCACGGCCGGAGCAGGCGAGGGCGCGGATGCCGCGCCGGTCTGCTGCGGGGCAGGGGCCGCTGTCGGCTGCGTCGTGGGCAGCGCATCGCGCGGGATCGGCACAGCTGCATCGCTCACCAGCGACAGCCGCACTTTTGCGGTCGCCTGGTTGGCCTTGCTGCCGGCGTCCGACGCCACGATCGCCAGCGTCGCCTTGTAGTCGTCGCGTGCGCGGGCGTAGTCGCCTTTCGCTTCATAGGCCAGCGCGCGATGGGTATAGCCCGAGATCAGCACGCTGTTCGGCGGCGTCATGATGTTGGCCGGCGGCTTTTTCTCGGCGAGCCGGATCGCCTCGCTGCCATCGGCGATGGCGCGATCGAGATCGCCCTTGGCGCGCCAGATCGAGGTACGGTTGATCAGCGGCTGCGGCAGCGTCGGGTCGAGCCGGATCGCTTGGTTGATGTCGGCGAGCGCGCCGTCGAGATCGCCGAGTGCTTCTTTCGAGATGCCGCGGTTCTGGAACGAGAACGCCGATTTCGGATCGGCTTTGATCGACATGTCGTAGTCGGCGATCGCCTTGGTGTAGTCGTGCTTGCCCCGCCAGGCGTTGCCGCGATTGTGGAAGATGATGCCGCTGGGAGGTCCGAGCTTCAGCGCATCGTCGAAATCGGCGATCGCGATGTCGTAGTCGCCCTTGTCGTAATAGGCCGAGCCCCTGAGGTTATAGACCGCCTGGCTCGGCTGCAGCCGGATTGCCTCCGTGGCATCAGTGATGACCTTGGTGTAGTCGCCCTTCTTGTTCCAGCCCACCGCGCGCCAGAAATAGACGGTCGCGAGCTGTTCGCCCTTGAACACCTTCAGCGCGATGATCTTGGTGCAGGCGTCGACCGTTGCGCGCCTGCGCCTGGGCCGACGCCGACCCCAGCACGACGGTGAGCAGGCAGAGCGCGACGAGCAGGCGGCGCATGGCGGTCGTCCCGGAAGAGGAGAAGTGCTTGTTTGTTGCCCGGCGGTACGCCGGGGTTCACGCTCCCGTCGTTGGACCTGGGGTAAAGCAAGCGAGGGTATTCCCCCGGTGGGCAGACTTTGCTAAGAGGTGGGACCCAACATCGCTGCCCACCACCTTCCCACTCATGAAAAACGACGAAATCCTGAGCCAGATCACCGAGTTCTGCCGCAAGGCGGATATGGCGGAATCGACGTTTGGCCGGCGCGCGGTGAACGATGGGAAGCTGGTGCATCGCCTGCGCGAGGGAAAGCGCATCACCATCGACACGCTGGAGCGGATCCAGGCCTATATGGCGGCGTCGATGGCCGGCGGCGTGCCGCCGCCACGAGGCCTTCAGGTGCCTCCGGAAAAGCGCGATCCGCGTGGTAATTTCCGTTTCTTCGAGAACCGGCAGAAATATCTGCTGTTCGTCCACACCTGTAGCGAAAAGCGGGTGATCGCGGACCGGGTTGCGCTGGAACTGGCCGCCATCCATCCGCGCCCGCCGGCGCTGCGCCTGTTCGACGCCGGCGTCGGCGACGGCACGGTGCTGGCGCGGGTGCTGCGCGCGACGCACCAGCGCTTTCCGCACATGCCGTTCTATGTCGCCGGCAAGGAGCTCAGTCTCGAGGACCTGCGCCTGACGCTGGAGAAGGTGCCGGATCGCATTTTCGAGCATCCTGCGTCGGTGTTCGTCTTCACCAACATGTTCTATTCGGAGGCGCCCTGGCTCACGCCGGCATCGCCCGCAGCGGCGGCCGCCACCGTCTGGCACGAGGTTCCGCTACGTGGCGCCTCGTCGGGCGAGTTCGAGCAGCAGATCGCAGAGCTGCGGCCGTTCCTGGAGCAGAACTGGCGCGCCGCGATCAGCCCGCGCACGGCCATGCCGCTCTACGAGCGGCCGGTCGTCCTGGTGCTCTATCGCGAGGATCACCGGTTCCTGCTGGATTCGACCATTCCGCGGCCGGGCCAGACCGAGGCCAATTTCGACCTCGTTATTGCATCCCAGCCATACCGTGCGCTGTCCTCGGTCAATTTCCGGGCAAAGCGGATCATTGCGCCTCTGGCGCGGGCATTGCGGCCGGGGGGGCGCCTGATCGGTATTCACTCCCATGGTCACGATCCGGGCATGGAAATGATCCAGGCAATCTGGCCCGGAGAAAATCCTTTCGCGGTCAGTCGTCATGAGCTATTGCGCGCAGTTAAGTACGAGCTCGGATCGTTGGGCCGCGACCTAAATTTTAATGCCTACGCGGACAACCGCTCGATCTTCAGGTATGATATGGAAGCGCTGCCCAACGAGGTGACGGGTACTATCGGAACCTCGACGGCCTTTGCAGCGTGGAATGCGGCGGTGTATGTCGCTCAGATCGAGGACGACCGGTTGGCAGAAATGACTCAAAACGGCCGCACTCTGGATGCCGCCAGGGACGTGCTGAGAAAGTACAACGGGCTCTGGTTTCTTGACGAATCCTACGTCATCTCGCGCCGGCGTGATTGACATAATCCAAAGGTAAACATCGCAAACGAACCGCCGTGCAGTGGCGGAACAAGGGGTTTCTTGATGCGCGCGTCCTATCTCTTCACCAGCGAGTCCGTGTCCGAGGGCCATCCGGACAAGGTCTGCGACCGGATCTCCGATGAAATCGTCGATCTGTTCTACCGCGAGGGGCCGAAAGCCGGCATCGACCCGTGGCAAATCCGCGCCGCCTGCGAAACGCTTGCGACCACCAACAAGGTCGTGATCGCCGGCGAGACCCGCGGCCCGAAGTCCGTCACGAACGAGCAGATCGAGGGCGTCGTGCGCGCCGCGATCAAGGACATCGGCTACGAGCAGGAAGGTTTCCACTGGAAGACCTGCGACATCGAGATTCTGCTGCATCCGCAGTCGGCCGACATCGCCCAGGGCGTCGATGCGCTTCAGCCGGGTGAGGTCAAGGAAGAAGGCGCGGGCGACCAGGGCATCATGTTCGGTTACGCCACCAACGAGACGCCTGACTTGATGCCGGCGCCGATCTTCTACGCCCACAAGATCCTGCGCCTCATCTCCGAAGCGCGCCACTCCGGCCGCGAGAAGGTGCTGGGCCCGGATTCCAAGAGCCAGGTCACCGTGCAGTACGAGAACGGCAAGCCGGTTGGCGTGCGCGAGATCGTGGTCTCCCACCAGCATCTGGTGCCGGACCTCACCTCCAGCCAGGTGCGCGACATCGTCGAGCCCTATGTGCGCGAGGCGCTGCCGAAGGACTGGATCACGCCGAAGACCATCTGGCACATCAACCCGACCGGCAAGTTCTACATCGGCGGTCCCGACGGCGACGCCGGCCTGACCGGCCGCAAGATCATCGTCGACACCTATGGTGGCGCGGCCCCGCATGGCGGCGGTGCGTTCTCCGGCAAGGATCCGACCAAGGTCGACCGTTCTGCGGCCTACGCCGCGCGCTACGTCGCCAAGAACATCGTTGCCGCCGGTCTTGCCGACCGCTGCACGCTGCAGCTTGCATATGCCATCGGCGTGGCGCGGCCGCTGTCGATCTACATCGACACCCACGGCACCGGCAAAGTGCCGGAGGAACAGCTCGAGAAGGCGGCGGCGCAGGCGATGGATCTCACGCCCCGCGGCATCCGCAGCCATCTCGACCTCAACCGCCCGATCTACGCGCGCACCTCGGCCTACGGCCATTTCGGCCGCACGCCCGACAACGAGGGCGGCTTCTCCTGGGAGAAGACCGATCTCGTCGAGCAGCTGAAGCGCGCGCTCTAGTTCACTTGCGTCATTCCGGGGCGCCGCGACAGCGGCGAACCCGGAATCTCGATCCTCCGGATTCCGGGTTCGCTCTTTTCGCGAGCGCCCCGGAATGACGAGTCAAACAAACAGGAACCCCCTATGAACGCGAAGCCCGGCTTCACCGATTACATCGTCAAGGACATTTCGCTCGCCGATTTCGGCCGCAAGGAACTCTCGCTCGCCGAGACCGAGATGCCCGGCCTGATGGCCACCCGCGAGGAGTTCGGCCCGAAGCAGCCGCTGAAGGGCGCGCGCATCGCCGGCTCGCTGCACATGACGATCCAGACCGGGGTGCTGATCGAGACGCTGGCAGCACTCGGCGCCGACATTCGCTGGGTCTCCTGCAACATCTATTCGACGCAGGACCACGCTGCCGCCGCGATCGCGGCCGCTGGCATTCCCGTCTTCGCCGTCAAGGGCGAGACGCTGACCGAATACTGGGACTACACCGCCAAGCTGTTCGACTGGCACGGCGGCGGTCATCCGAACATGATCCTCGATGACGGCGGTGATGCCACCATGTACGTCCATCTCGGTCTGCGTGCCGAGAACGGCGACACCGCCTTCCTCGACAAGCCCGGCTCCGAGGAAGAGGAAGTCTTCTTCGCGCTTCTGAAGAAGCAGCTCAAGGAAAAGCCGAAGGGCTACTTCGCCGAGATCGCCAAGAGCATCAAGGGCGTTTCCGAAGAGACCACCACGGGCGTGCATCGTCTCTATGACATGCAGAAGGCCGGCACGCTGCTGTGGCCGGCGATCAACGTCAACGACAGCGTCACCAAGTCCAAGTTCGACAACCTCTATGGCTGCCGTGAATCGCTGGTCGACGGCATCCGCCGCGGCACCGACGTGATGATGTCGGGCAAGGTCGCGATGGTCGCGGGCTTCGGCGACGTCGGCAAGGGCTCGGCCGCCTCGCTGCGCCAGGCCGGCTGCCGCGTGATGGTCTCCGAAGTCGATCCGATCTGCGCGCTCCAGGCCGCGATGGAAGGCTACGAGGTCGTGACCATGGAGGACGCCGCCCCGCGCGCCGACATCTTCGTCACCGCGACCGGCAACAAGGACATCATCACCATCGAGCACATGCGCGCGATGAAGGATCGCGCCATCGTCTGCAACATCGGCCACTTTGACAACGAGATCCAGATCGCGGGTCTGCGTAACCTGAAGTGGACCAACATCAAGCCGCAGGTCGACGAGATCGAATTCCCCGACAAGCACCGCATCATCATGCTGTCGGAGGGGCGCCTCGTGAACCTCGGCAACGCGATGGGTCATCCGTCCTTCGTGATGTCGGCGTCCTTCACCAACCAGACGCTGGCGCAGATCGAGCTGTTCGCCAACAACAAGGACGGCAAGTACAAGAAGGAAGTCTACGTGCTGCCGAAGACCCTCGACGAGAAGGTCGCGCGCCTCCACCTCGCCAAGATCGGCGTCAAGCTCACCGAGCTGCGCAAGGACCAGGCCGACTATATCGGCGTGAAGCAGGAAGGCCCTTACAAGAGCGATCACTACCGCTACTGAGCCAGCCTCATCGAAACATCAAAGCCCCGGAGCGATCCGGGGCTTTTTTGTTGCCCACCCGTCTGATACGCTCTCAGGTAGAGCCAGAAAAAGCCTGCCACCTTCGCAGCGGGCGGCCCATTGCCCGGCACATATTGTCTGACACCGAAAGCATTGTGGAGGAAGTGCGATGTCCAACGAGGCCGCTAACGTCAAGATCTTGCAGGACGCCTATCACCGGTGGAACGAGAGCAAGGGAGGTAGCGTCGACCATTGGTTCGACGTCGTCGTTGCTCCGAAGATCAACTTTGCCTCGATCCCGCGCGGCGTCGAGCCGCTGGCATTTGCCACGGAATACCACGACAGCGTGAAGCTCCGCGATTATTTCGACACGCTGCTGTCCGAGTGGAGCATGCAGCATTACACGATAAATGAATACGTGGCGCAGGGCGACGCGGTCGTCGCGCGAGGCTCCTGCGCCTGGATCAACAAGCGGACCGGAAAACTCGCCGAAACGCCCAAGCTCGATTTCTGGCGCTTCAAGGACGGCAAGGCGATCGAATTCTACGAGTATTTCGATACGGCCTGCGTAGTCGCCGCAGCGACCTGACGGTTGCAATTCGGCGCGGCGCCGCCCATCCTGTGTGGAGGGAGAAACGCGATGGCCGAAGCCAAAGAACGTGTCGACGTGCTGATCGTCGGTGCCGGCCTGTCCGGCATCGGCGCGGGCTATCATCTTCAGGCGAAGTGCCCGGGCAAGAGCTACGTCATTCTCGAGGGCCGCGACTGCATCGGCGGCACCTGGGATCTGTTCCGCTATCCCGGCATCCGTTCGGACAGCGACATGTTCACGCTCGGCTATTCGTTCAAGCCTTGGACTGATCCGAAGGCGATCGCCGACGGGCCGCAGATCCTGAACTATGTGCGCGAAACCGCGGCCGAGAACGGCATCGCGAAGCACATCCGCTTCCGCCATCGCGTCAAGCGTGCGGCGTGGTCGACGTCGGATGCGCGCTGGACCGTGGAGGCCGAGCGCATCACGGGCGAGGGCGCGACCGAGGTCGTGCGCTTCACCTGCAATTTCCTGTTCATGTGCTCGGGCTATTACAAATACGAGGCGGGCTATACGCCGGAGTTCAAGGGCGCGGCGGATTTCGCCGGCCGCATCGTGCATCCGCAGAAATGGACCGAGGACATCGACTACGCCGGCAAGCGCGTCGTCGTGATCGGCTCGGGCGCGACCGCGGTGACGCTGGTGCCGGAGCTCGCCAAGAAGGCGGCGCAGGTCACCATGCTCCAGCGTTCGCCGACCTATGTGGTGTCGCGTCCGGCGCAGGACCCCGTCGCCAACAAATTGCGCCGCAACCTGCCGGCGCGGCTTGCCTATCATCTGATCCGCTGGCGCAACGTGATGTGGGGGATGTTCTTCTTCCAGCTCAGCCGGCGCAGGCCCGCGAAGGTGAAGGACCTCATTCTCAAAGGCGTGCAGATGGCGCTCGGCCCGGGCTACGACGTCGCGACCCATTTCACGCCGCGCTACAATCCCTGGGACCAGCGGCTGTGCCTCGTGCCGGATGGCGACCTGTTCAAGGCGATCCGCGAGCAGCGGGCTTCCGTCGTCACGAGCGAGATCGACAATTTTACCCGCGACGGGATCCGCCTGAAGGACGGCCGGGAGCTCGCGGCCGATATCATCGTCACCGCGACGGGGCTGGTGCTCCAGGTCGTCGGCGGTCTCGAGATCAGCGTCGACGGCCGCGCTGTCGATTTCGCCAATACGCTGACTTACAAGGGCATGATGTATGCCGACGTGCCCAACATGGCGTCGGCTTTCGGCTACACCAACGCGTCCTGGACGCTGAAATGCGATCTCACCTGCGAATATGTCTGCCGGCTCATCAACTACATGGCCCGGCACAATTTCCGCCAGTGCATGCCGCACAATGACGATCCGACGATCACCGCGCAGCCGTCGCTCGATTTCACCTCGGGTTACGTGCAGCGCTCGGTCGCCAAGATGCCGAAGCAGGGCTCGAAGCAGCCGTGGCGGCTGTACCAGAACTATGCCCTCGACATCGTCTCCTTGCGCTTCGGCCGGATCGACGACGGTGTGATGCAATACTCCTGATCTTGCTACGTAAATTACCGGGAGAGGCTCGCGATCGCTTGAGACGAATCGCGACTTGGGGTAGAATTTTTGCGCTGCAAGAAGTTTATTTCCGGCGGTGTCTGAGTTCCACGTTGTTGCCGTCCTGAGGAGAACGCGGAACATGTACATCCTTGCTCTGGTCACGCAGAAAGGCGGAAGCGGCAAGAGTACGCTGTCCGTTGGGCTGGCGGTGGCAGCGATGCAGCGCGGCGAGCGCGTCGCTCTCATTGAGGCGGATGCGCAAGGTACGATCTCGAGATGGAAAGGGCGCCGTGAGAAGCCCTATCCTCGCGTCGATTGCGTCACCGATCCCAGCGAAATCGAGCCGGTGATATCCCGCCTCAAGGCCGAAGGGGTTTGGCTCGCAATCATCGACACAGCTGCCACGAACAATGCCTTGGCGACGCGCGCCATTGCCAGTGCCGATCTTTGTCTCATCCCGGCTCGTCCGAGCCCGGCCGATATCGAAGCCGCAATACCAACGCTGATCGCTACCCGCAGGCTCGATCGCCGGTTTGCCTTCATCCTCAATCAGGCGCCCACACGGGGAGGCCGGTTGAGCGAAGCTGCCACGTCGCTCAACTCGCTCGGCTTGCTTGCGCTCCCCTTCATTGGGCAGCGCAACGACCACCAGGATGCGCTCGGGGCAGGGCTGGGCGTAACCGAGTACGCGCCGGAGGGAAAAGCCTCGGAGGAAATTGCGGCCCTGTGGGGTTGGATCTCGGAGCGCCTTATCGTGGAGTCGAATGATCATGGGCAAGCCGCGCTCAAGACAGCCTGCTGACGTTGCACGCGCCGGGCGTCGCTCGCTGGTGGAGCTGGCGGCCGAAGTGAGCCGCGCCGTCGACGAGGGCTTGGCGATGCCGCCGGGCTCGGTCTCCGCCGTCCTGCAAGATGCGCCGCAGATCGCGCAAGCTGCGCCCGCTCCGATGACTGTTCCGGTACAAGAAGCGGCCGGCGTCATCGCTGCAAGACCTGAACCTCCGGGCACTACCACCATTGATCTCATGGTGGACATCGCCAAGGATTGTCAGGCGCGTGCTTTGGACGGCATGAAGACTGGTGCTCACGCTGCGCTGGATTATGCCAGGGACCTCGCCAAGCCACGGCTGGCCGATGTGGCATCGGAGGCCAATGGAATCGCCGCCGGAGAAGGCCACCTCATCGAGGCAATTGGAACGGCGGCTGAGTGTCGCGTCGTCGTGCTCGAACTGATGAAAGTCAATGCGGGCGCGACCTTGGAGTATGCGCGGGAGTTGGGCCGTGCGAGAACCCTGGCGGAGTTGGTTGAGCTGTCGAGCACGCATGCGCGACAGCAATGTGAGTTGGTCCTGAAGCAAACCGAGCTGCTGCGATCGCTTGCTCAAATCATGACAAAGCCCGGTGCCGGGTAGCACCGCTCGCCTGCCGTCATCGCGCTCAGGATCTGCGCGGGACGATCAGTGCGAGGCCGAGATCAATCGCGAGCGCCAGGACCGCTGCGCCGCCGCCTAAACCGAACAGCACGAGATAGTCGCCCCCGGTCTGCGCATAGATCCAGGAGAAGCCGTAAGCCGCGGCCGCCTGGAACAGCGCAAAGCTGGTGGTGGCATGGCTCCATGTCGCGCGCTGCTGCTCGGTTGCGTGCGGGACTAGCTCGTGGATTCGTCCGAGCACCAGCGGCACGATGCCGGGCGTGAAGCCGCCGACCACGACGCTCGACACGATCAGCGAAACCGGCGCGGTGCTGACGGTCGGCAGCAGCACGGCCGCCGCCTCGATCAGGAAGGCTGCTCGTAGCGCCGGACCGAAGCCTGACCGGTCGCCAAGATGGCCGGTGACGAGCGGGCCGACGATCGCGCCGAGACCATACAGCACCCAGTACCGCGATCCCGCGGGAATGCCCTGGCCGAGCCCGCGCGCCACGAAATCGACGATGAACACCATGTGCGGCACCAGCGCCACCGCGTTGAGGCCGTATTGGACCAGCAGCGCGCGGGCCGCCGTCGATGCATGGTGGTGCTTCGCGTGATGCAAAGGCGCAGCATCAGCCTTCGTTTCCGCAGGCCAGTTCCACCAGCTTGCGAGGGTGAGCAGGGCGGAGAGGGCGCCAAGACCATACCAGCTCTGCTGCAAGCCTTGTTGCAGCAGCAGCGGCACCAGCGTGCCCGACGCGGCGACGCCAAGGCCAACGCCCGCAAAGATCACGCCGCCGACGATGCCGCGCCTCGCGGCCGAAATGTGCGGCAGGATGACGGACGCCGCCAGCACCATGATGACGCCGCAGGTGAGACCCGACAGGAAACGCCAGGCGAAGAACCAGGAGAACGACACCGGGGCTGAACTGGCAAAGAAAGAGAGCGTGGCGAGCAGCATCATCGCACGCAACGCGCGGACTGCGCCGACGTGGGCGGCGACGGCCCGGGCCGCGAGTGCGCCCGCAAGGTAACCGGCAAGATTCGCCGCGCCGAGATAGACGACATTCGACGCGCTGAACCACTTTGCCGCGATCAGCGCCGGGATCAGAGGCGTGTATAGGAGAAGCGGGCGAGGCCAAGTCCGACCAGCGAGGCGGACAAGCCCGCCACCGCATATCGCCAAATCTGCGGTGATTCCGATCCCGGCCGCTGATGCGGCCGGGTCTGGGCGTGCTGCTTCGTGTCTGCGTTGGTCATGTCATCCTCCTGCGTGCTCGATCGCGCGCGGATCATCCTGTCTGGGCGGCGCGGCGACGCCGGAATTCCGGCACGGGCAGGCCGCCCCAGCCCCAATTGTCGGTGTCGACTTCCTCGATCACGACGAAGGTGGAATCGAGCGGCTTGCCGAGCACGTCGAGCAGGAGCTGGCTCGATCCCTTGATCAGCGCGGCCTTCTCTTCCGCCGTGAGCGACGCCGCGCCCGGCGTCGTTCCTTCGCGGGTCACTTGAATGGTGACGATGGGCATGGTGTCTCTCCTCTCGCGCTCAGTGGCCGGCGCTCTGGCCGCCGTCGACATGCAGGATCTCGCCGGTGACGAAGGACGCACCCTCGAGATAGAGCACGGCATCGACGATGTCGGACATCTCGCCCATGTGGCCGACCGGATGCAGCGCGCTGAGCTCGGCATGCGTCGAAACCGGATGCATCGGCGACCTGATGACGCCGGGCGCCACTGCGTTCACGCGGATGCCGCGCCTGGCGTATTCGATCGCAAGCGACTTGGTCGCGGCGTTCAGCCCGCCCTTGCTCAGCGAAGCCAGCACCGAGGGCACGTTCGAATTGGCGTGATCGACCAGGGTCGTCGTGATCTGCACGACGTGGCCAGAACCCTGCTTCTCCATCTCGGCGATGGCGAGCTGCGTGATATTGAAGAACCCGGCGACGTTGGTGCCCATCACCGCCGCGTAGTCCTCGGCGGTGTACTGCGTGAACGGCTTTGCGACGAAGATGCCGGCATTGTTGACCAGCGTGTCGACGCGGCCGAAGCGGGCGACGGCTTGCGAAACCACGCGTTCGGCGGTGGCCCGGTCGGCGATGTCGCCGGGAACGGCGAGGACGTCGTCGTCGCCCGACGGCTTGATGGAGCGCGCCGTTGCAACGACGCGATAATTGCGATCGCGAAAACCCTGGACCAGGGCGGCGCCGATGCCCTGCGATGCACCGGTGATTATGGCGACCTTCTGCTCGATACCCATGACGGACTCCTGTTGTTGGGTTTCAGAACCTGCGCCAGCGGCTGCTGGCTTGCGCGCTGAGGTACGCCGCGGCGGCCCGGCTGCGAATACACGTTGTCCGGCAGACACTGTTACGCGGCGCGAACGAATGCCGGATCGGCCGCGGCGGCGGTTGTCGCGGCACGGGCGAACGCCTAGCTTGTCACCGGAATTTGATGGTGTGGCGGGAAGCGTATGGATCGTCTGGATGCGATGAAGGTGTTCGTCCTTGCGGTGGACGAGGGCAGCCTCGCCGCCGCCGGGCGCAAGCTCGGCCGCTCGCCGGCGGCGGTCAGCCGTGCCATCGCCTTCCTGGAGGAGCGGGTCGGCGCCGAGCTGCTGCACCGGACGACGCGGTCGATCAAGCTGAGCGAGGAAGGCGAGCGCTATGTCGCGATCTGCCGCCGCGTGCTCACCGAGCTGGAGGAGGCCGACGACATCGCGGCCGGACCGCGCGCGGCGCCTCGTGGCCTGCTCACGATCACGGCGCCGGTGGTCTCGGGGGAGATGGTGCTGCGGCCGATCCTCGATGCGTTTCTCGACGCCTATCCGACCGTGTCGGCAAAGCTCCTGCTGTTCGACCGCGCGGTCAACCTGATCGAGGAGGGCGTCGACATCGCGCTTCGCATTGGCCATCTCGCGGATTCGGCGATGGTGGCGATGCGGATCGGCGAGATCAGCCGTGTCGTGGTGGCTGCTCCCCGCTATCTGAAGCAGCATCCGCGCATCACCGAGCCCGGCGATCTCGCCAAGCATCAGATCGTGGCGATGGCGCATCTGCCCAATTCCTGGACCTTCGCGCCACAGGCGGGCTCGTCGGCAGCCCGCACGGTTCAATTCACGCCGCGGCTCGTCGTCAACAGCACCTATGCGGCCGTGGCGTCCGCGGTCGCCGGGCGCGGCGTCGCGCGGATGTATTCGTACCAGGTCGCCGAGCAGGTCGCGCGCGGCGAGCTCGAGATCGTACTGGCCGCCGACCAGGATCCGGAGATGCCCGCGCATTTGATCTGCCCGCAGGGGCGGCTCTCGGTGCCCAAGGTGCGGGCGTTCACCGACTTTGCCGTGCCTCGGCTGAAGAAGCAGTTCGCGTTGCTGAAGAAGAGCATCAATGCGCGCTGAGCCGCCGCGCGCCCGGCAATGCGTTGTTTTGCGTATACGGCTGCCGGGCTGAATCGGCGATGCTGCCCTGACGGTTAACGCGGATTTAACGGATGAGTCCTAGCCTGTCTCGGCCGGGGTTACTCGCAAGGCCGAGGTGAGCCCAATGGAAGCCCAGAAGATCGCGGTCGACGCCGTCGTCGCGCTGACCGATTGCGACCGCGACGCCGTCATCGCGTTCATCCGCCGGCTCTATCTCGCCGGCGTAACCGACCCCAAGCGCCTGACCTTCAAGGGTCTCCAGGCACTGGCGCGGGCGTAATTCGACTCGTTTCGGCCGGTTTCAGCCCCAGGTTCCGTACCCGCGCTCTCCCCAGCGTGATTGCAACCTACCGGCGAATATCTTGCCGCTCGGGCCGGCTCGGAGTAGATCACGTCCCCGGCTGGGTCACTCGGGAACTGGGGAAATGCTGAAACAGCTTTTTGCGCCGCAACTCGTCATTCTGTATGTACTCGCGGCATCGACAATCTACGTTCACTTCCGCGGCAAGCAACGGCTGCGCTTCGCGCGCCAGCTTGGCGATCACTCGACCTATCTCGCCCCCTACAATGTGCTGATGTATGCGGGCTCGGCGGTGCCGAACAAGCCGGTGATCCCGGTCGAGCAGTTTCCCGAACTCAAGCCGCTCAGCGAGAATTGGGAGACCATCCGCGACGAGGCCGTGCGCCTGTTCGACGAAGGCTTCATCCGCGCAGCCGCCAAGAACAACGACTGGGGCTTCTACTCGTTCTTCAAGAGCGGCTGGAAGCGGTTTTACCTGAAATGGTACGACGACTTCCTGCCGTCGGCGCGCACGCTGTGCCCGAAGACGGTGGAGCTGCTCAATTCGATTCCGAGCGTGCACGGCGCGATGTTCGCGATGCTACCGCCCGGCGGCAGGCTGGGCGCGCACCGCGATCCCTTTGCCGGCTCGCTGCGCTATCACCTCGGCCTCGTCACGCCGAACTCGAACAAGTGCCGCATCCTGGTCGACGGCGTCGAATGCGTCTGGCGCGACGGCGAGGCCTTCATGTTCGACGAGACCTTCATCCACAGCGCGGAGAACGCGACCGACGTCAATCGCATCATCCTGTTCTGCGACGTCGAGCGCCCGATGAAGTTCGGCTTCATGACCGCGATCAACCGCTGGGTCAGCCATCACATCGTCAAGGCGTCGGCGACCCAGAACGTCGACGGCGAAAGCGTCGGCGTGCTCAACAAGGTGTTCGGCAAGCTTTACGAGATCCATCTCGCCAGCCGCAAGGTCAAGGAGTGGAACCGCAACGTCTACTACACGCTGAAATACTCGCTGACGGCGCTGATCCTCGGTCTGATCGTGATGTCAGCGTTGCGGTAAACCGAGGTGCGAATGGTCCCCTTGCCGACCGCGAACACCGAGATAGTGCAATTCTTCCGCCAGTGGCTGGAAACCTTCGCGGGCTATGTCCGCGAGGTCGACTACGCTTCGGCGAGGCCGCTGTTTCATCCCGAGGTGCTTGCTTTCGGCACGCACAACGATGTCATCCCGGGCCTCGACCAATGGGTCTCAACGCAATGGGACAACGTCTGGCCGAAGACGGCCGACTTCCGTTTCGTGCTCGAGCAGACTTCGGTTCTGGCATCCCCCGACGGCGCGATGGCAACCGTGATCGCGCCGTGGACGAGCACGGGCTATCATCCCGACGGCAGCGCGTTTCCGCGTCCGGGCCGGGCGACGATGGTGTTCTCCAAAACCGCCGACGGCTGGCTGTGCGTGCATTCCCACATGTCGCTCAATCGCGGTGTGCCGCAGGTGAGCCACGCCAATCGGCCGGTGAAGGCCCGATAGATGCGATCCGAACAGAAAAGGCCCCGGACATGTCCGGGGCCTTTCGATTCGAGATGTCGTGCAGCCTATTCCGGCTGACCGATCGAGACCTTCAGGGTGCCGACGCCGTCGACGCCGCATTCGAGCTTGTCGCCGGGCTGGAGCTGGGACACGCCGGCC
Organism: Bradyrhizobium sp. B039; assembly: GCF_038965675.1. Classification (NCBI taxonomy): domain Bacteria; kingdom Pseudomonadati; phylum Pseudomonadota; class Alphaproteobacteria; order Hyphomicrobiales; family Nitrobacteraceae; genus Bradyrhizobium; species Bradyrhizobium sp. B039. Next base: position 6,202,697 of record NZ_CP152416.1, on the reverse strand, counting down.
GGCGTGCCCGTCATGATGATGTCGCCGGCGGCGAGCTTCACCTGCTGCGAGAGCTGCCAGATGATTTCAGGCACGTTCCAGATCAGCTCGCTGAGGTCGCCCTTCTGCGCCTCCTTGCCGTTGACCGTGAGCCAGATCTTGCCCTTGGCGGGATGGCCGATCTTCGCGGCCGGCTGCACGGCGGCGCAGGGCGCGGAATAGTCGAACGACTTGCCGATCTCCCACGGACGCTCCTTCTTGCGCGAGGCGATCTGGAGGTCGCGGCGGGTGAGGTCGATGCCGACGGCGTAGCCGTAGACATGGTCGAGCGCCTTGTCGGCGGGAATGTTCAGCCCGCCGCTCTTCATCGCGACGATCAGTTCGACCTCGTGATGCAGGTCCTTGGTCAGCGGCGGATAGGGGATGGTGGCGCCATCGGGCACCAGCATGTCGGCGTGCTTGGCGAAGAAGAACGGCGGCGCGCGCTCGTCATTGCCCATCTCGCGGATGTGCTCGAGATAGTTGCGGCCGACGCACCAGATGCGGCGCACCGGATAGCGGCCGCTTTCACCGACGACGGGAAGCGAAGCCTGGGGCGGAAGCGGGATGACGTAGGAGGCGGCGTTCATGAAGCGGTCTCGCTGCTCTTGGGGTGAAGGAATTCTATGCGGTTGCGCTGACCGGCGCCAGAGTGCCGGCGTCGTGATGTTGCAACCGGAAGAACGAGGCGTAGCGGCCCGAGCGGCGCAGCAACTCGTCGTGCCGGCCCCGCTCGACGATCTCGCCGCCCTCGACCACCAGGATCGCATCGGCATGCATGATGGTGTGCAGGCGGTGCGCGATCACGATGGTGGTGCGGTTCCGGCAGAGATGCTCGATCGCCTCCTGCACCTGCTTCTCGGACTCGGAGTCGAGCGCGGCGGTGGCTTCGTCCAGCAGGATGATCGGTGCGTTCTTGACCAGCGCGCGCGCGACCGCGATGCGCTGGCGCTGACCGCCCGAAAGCTGCGTGCCGTGCTCGCCTACCGGCGTGTCGTAGCCGAGCGGGAAGCTCATGATGAAATCATGCGCGCAGGCCGCTTTCGCGGCATCGATGATCTGGTCTTCGGTCGCGCCCGGCTTGCCGAAGGCGATGTTGTTGCGGATGGTGTCGCGGAACAGGTAGACGTCCTGGCCGACATAGGCGGTCTGAGCCCGCAGCGACTTGCGCGAAACCGCGCCGATCGACTGGCCGTCGATGACGATGTCGCCCTGCGTCACCTCGTAGAAGCGCAACAGCAGCCCCAGCACGGTCGACTTGCCGCCGCCGGAGGGGCCGACCAGCGCGGTGACCTTGCCGGGCTCGGCGGTGAAGCTCATGCGGTTGAGGACGGTCTCGCCAGCGCGATAAGAAAAGCTGACGTCGCGCAGCTCGATCCGCGCGTCCGACAGCTTCAGCGCAGGCTTGTCGTCGTCGGAGTGCTCGCTCGCCGGGCTGTCGACGACCTCCAGCAGCATGCGCGCGCCGACGAGCTGGCTGTTGAGGTCGATGTTGAGCCGCGCCAGCCGCTTGGCCGGCTCGGTCGCCATCAGGAAGGCGGTCATAAAGGAGAAGAACGCGCCGGGCGTGGCGTTGAGCGCGACCACGCTGTAGCCGCCATAGAGCAAGCAGCCGGCGACCGCGAAGCCGCCGAGCATCTCCATCAGCGGATTCGACCGGTTGGCGACGCGGGCCATCTTGTTGGCGTTGCGCTCGACGATCGCGATGTTCTCGTCGATGCGCTTCTGCATGGTCTCTTCGAGCGTGAACGCCTTGACGGTGCGGATGCCCTGCAGCGATTCCTGCATCGTCTCCATGATGTCGGCGGTGCCGGTGAACTGGTTGAAGGCGAGGCCCTTGATGCGCTTGACCAGCTTGCGCAGCACCAGCATCGCCGGCGGCACCGCAACGAGGCCGATGAACGACATCAGCGGGTCCTGCCAAACCATCACGCTGATCATTGCGAGCAGCATCAGCAAGTCGCGCCCGATGGCGTTGACCAGCATGTTGAGCACGTCGGTGATGGACTTGGCGCCAGCCGTCAGCCGCGCCAGGAATTCCGAGGAGTGCCGCTCGGAGAAGAAACCGATGCTCTCGCGCATCAGCTTGGCGAACAGCTGGCGCTGATTGGTGGCGAGGATCGCGTTGGAGATCTTGGTCAGGATCACCATGTGGCCGTAGGTCGCCACGCCCTTGATGAACAGCAGGATCACCGTGATGCCCGAGAACATCGCGATGCCCGGGATGTTCTTGTCGACATAGGCCTGGTTGATGACCTGGCCGAGCACGTAGGTCGCGCCCGCGGTCGATCCGGCGGCAAGCGCCATCAGCGCGAAGGCGGCAAGGTAACGCCGCCAATAGACGATCCCCTGTTCCGTGACCAGGCGGCGAATCAGGACCGCGGCCGTATAGGGATCGTCGGTGATTTTCTTTGGAAACTGGGCCATCCGTAGTCCATTGACGGCGCAGGACAAAGCCTGCCCGCGCGTCAGGGATCGAAGGGCCTCTGTGCCCGCTAAAGCGGGGTTTTTCAAGCCCAATTAAGGGCTTGCGTCCGGATGGAATCTAGGCCGAGACGGCGTGGCGGAGCTCGCCGTGGCGCTCGCGGTACAGCTTGTCCTCCCAGGCCAGCGCATGGGCTGCGATGGTCTCGAGGTCGTCATATTGCGGCTTCCAGTCGAGCAGGCCGCGGATGCGGCTGGTGTCGGCGACCATGGTCATGATGTCGCCGGGCCGGCGCGGAGCGTATTGCACGGCGAAGCTGCGGCCCGAAACCCGGCGCACCGCGTCGATGGTCTCCAGCACCGAATAGCCGCGGCCATAGCCGCAATTAAGCGTCGTCGAGGCGCCGCCATTGCGCAGGTAAGCCAGCGCCGAGCGGTGCGCCTGCGACAGGTCCGTGACGTGGATGAAGTCGCGGATGCAGCTGCCGTCCGGGGTCGGATAGTCGGTGCCGAACACGTCGATCTTGGCGCGCTGGCCGGTCGCGGCCTCGACTGCGATCTTGAGCAGATGCGTGGCACCGACGGTGGCAAGGCCGATGCGGGCCTGCGGATCGGCGCCCGCGACGTTGAAATAACGCAAGGTCACGTACTGCATGCCGTAGGCGGCGGCGACGTCGTGCAGCATGATCTCGGTCATCAGCTTGGACGAGCCGTAGGGCGACAGCGGCCGCGTCGGCGCGTGCTCGGGCACCGGCACCTGGTCCGGATCGCCGTAGACGGCGGCGGTCGAGGAGAAGATGAAGCGGCCAATGCCGCGCTTGACCGCGACGTTGAGCAGGTTGCGCGCGGTCATGAAGTTGTTGCGGTAGTAGCCGAGCGGATCGCGCATCGAATCCGGCACGACCACCGAGCCGGCGAAATGGATGATGCTCTCGATGTTGTGCTGGGCGATCACGCCTTCGAGCAGGTTCTCGTCGCCGGCGTCGCCAATGAACAGCGGCACGCCCTCCGGCAGATAGGCGGAGAAACCGGTGGAGAGATCGTCGATCACGACGACGTCCTCGCCGGCTTCCGCCAGCGCCAGGACCGTGTGACTTCCGATATAGCCGGCGCCGCCGGTGACTAGCACAGTCATGATCTCACCCGTCTTCGATCAACGCGGGATGCTAGCGTTTGCGCGGTGAAGAGGGGGTTTCGGCGCGGCTGAACTGGTCACTATGCTTAATGTTGCGTATAGGGGGCCTGCTAAACGGAGCGTGACGTGGCGAATCCCCCGGACGATCTGCAAGTGATCGTGCCAAATCTGCACAGGCGCTATTCCGGGGTCACCGCGACCAACCGGATGGTGGCGCCGCGGCTGGCGAAACTATATCGCGCGGCGTGGTTCGGCTCCGACGCGCCGGAGGGGATCGCGCGCCTGAGCGGTGCCGATTTCCTCAAGCTATGGCGCCGCAAGACGCCGCTGATCTGGCATGCGCGCCGCAACAACGAGATGATCGCCGGCGTCGTGCTGCGCGCGCTCGGCTGGCCCTTGAAACTCGTCTTCACCTCGGCGGCGCAGCGGCACCACAGCTGGATCACGCGATGGCTGATCCGCCGGATGGACGCGATCATCGCGACGTCGGACATCTCGGCCTCGTTCCTGAAGGTGAAGGCCACCGTGATCCCGCATGGCGTCGACACCGACGTCTATGCGCCGCCGACCGATCGCACGGCTGCCTTCGCGGAAGCCGCGCTGCCGGGCCGCTACGCGATCGGCTGCTTTGGCCGGGTGCGCGCGCAGAAGGGCACTGACGTGTTCGTCGATGCGATGTGCCGGCTGCTGCCGCGCTATCCTGACTTCACCGCCGTCATCGTCGGTCAGGTCACGCCCGAGCAGACGCCCTTCGCGAACGAACTGAGGAAGCGCATCGAGGCCGCCGGCCTGCAGTCGCGCATCGTCATCACCGGCGAGCTGCCGATCGAAGCGGTGCAGCGCTGGTACCAGCGGCTGACGATCTATGCCTTCACCTCGCGCAACGAAGGCTTTGGCCTGACGCTGATCGAGGCGATGGCGGCCGGCAGCGCGCTGGTCGCCGCGCGCGCCGGTGCGGCCGAACTCGTGGTGGAGGATGGCGTGACGGGAGTGCTGATCCCGACGGGGGATGCCGACGCGCTCGTGGCGGCGCTCGAGCCGCTGATGCAGGACGTCACGGCGGCCACTGCGATGGGCGAGCGCGGACGGGCTCGGGTGCTCGCAAAGTTCAGTCTCGATGCCGAAGCGGCGCGGATCGGCGAGGTCTATCGGCCGCTGCTCTGAGCCGCCGCTGTCGCGTCCCAAACAAAAACCGCGAAAACAACCCCATGCACGAGTCGGTGCCAGCAGAATCAATGGCTTGGCGGCGGGGTCGCCGCGCTGCGGATTTTACGAAGCCAATTTGACTCGTCGGGCAAGACACTGGCAGGATGTCATCATCGGCGCAGCCCGAATGGCCTCAAGTCGTAACGCGCGCGCCCGCCTCCCTCAGCACCCGCTGCGCAATCCCTACCACCTCGCTTGCCGCGATGTCGCGCATGCAGCGGTGGTCGTTCATCTTGCAGATGGTGCTCTGGCAGGGCTGGCACGACAGGACGCTCTTGTCCTGGACCACGGTCGCGGCAAGGCCGTTGAGGGGGGCCCAGAGGTAGGGGCTGGTCGGGCCGAAGATGCCCATGGTGGGCGTGCCGAGCGCGGCCGCGATGTGCATCAGGCCGGAATCGTTGGAGATGGAAACGCCCGCCGCGGCCATGGCCAGCACGCCGTTGCGCAAATCGGTGCCGGTGAGGTCGCGGACCCCCGGGCCGCCGGCCGCGACGATCTCCTGGGCGAGGCCCTTTTCCGCGGGGCCGCCGACCACCCAGACCTCCAGCCCGCGCTCGACCAGCAAGCGGGCGGCCTCCGGATAGTAGGTCCAGCGCTTTGAGACGCCGACCGAGCCAGGGGCAAGCGCCACGGCTGCCCCGGCGCTGAGACCATTGGCCTGCCGCCAACGGACGATGTCCTCAGCCGGGACCCGCAATTGCGGCACCGGCCATTCCGGGGGCAGGGGCGCGCCGTCGGGCTGGGCCAGGGCGGCGTTCTTGTCGATGAAGCGGGGCAGCTTTTTTTCGCCCCAGCGCCAGCGGTTGAGGAGACCGAACCGGAACTCACCGACGAAGCCGACCCGCTCGGGGATGCCGGCCAGCGCGGGCGCGATGGCCGCCTTCCAGGTCCGGGGCAGCACCAGGGCCGTGCCGTAGTTCCGCTCGCGCAGGAGCTTTGCCAGGCCGAACTGGCGGCCAACGGCGAGCCGGCTGCGCGGCAGGTCCCAGACGATTCCAGCGCGCACGCCGGGCATGTAGTCGACCAGCGGCGCGCACAGGGATGTGGTCAGGAGATCGACCGGCCGGTTCGGCCAGCGCTCTTTCAGAACCCGCACCACGGTGTGATTTCGGACGAAATCGCCGATCCACATGTAGGGAACGATCAGGATCGGGCGGGTGTCGCTCCGATCTGCGCTTCCACTAAGTTGCGAATCTCTGTTCATTCGTTAAAAGGACCGAAGGCGAGCTGATGTGGCGGTTCGGTTAGCCGCTCCCGGCCGACAGGTAAAGCCGGGAGAGCGCTGGTCCCAAAATGCTTACACTTTGGCAAATGATGCGCTACGGCAGGGATCGGGCCGCAAACATCGGGCAGGGTAGTTGGAATGTTGCTGGTGACCGGCGGAGCCGGTTTTATCGGGTCGAATGTCGTGGCTGCGTTGAACGACGCCGGCCGCAGTGACGTCGCCGTGTGTGATTTCCTCGGCACCGACGGCAAGTGGCGCAATCTCGCCAAGCGCCAGCTTGTGGATATCGTCCCCCCGGCCGAGCTGCCCGACTGGCTGAACGGCCGCAGGCTCGACGCCGTGATCCATCTCGGGGCGATTTCCGCGACCACCGCGACCGACGGCGATCTCGTGTTCGAGACCAATTTTCGCCTCTCCATGCGCCTGCTCGACTGGTGCACGGCGAATGCGGTGCCGCTGATCTACGCCTCCTCGGCGGCGACCTATGGCGACGGCGAGGCAGGCTTTGACGACGACGCCTCGGTCCCTGCGCTGAAAAAACTGCGGCCGATGAACCTCTACGGCTGGAGCAAGCATATGTTCGATCTCGCCGTGGCCGAACGGGTCGCGCGCGGCGAGAAGCTGCCGCCGCAGTGTGTGGGCTTGAAATTCTTCAACGTGTTCGGCCCCAACGAGTACCACAAGGGCTCGATGATGAGCGTGCTGGCGCGGCGCTTCGACGACGTCAAGGCGGGCCGCGTCGTGCAATTGTTCAAGTCGCATCGCGAAGGCATTGCCGACGGCGACCAACGCCGCGATTTCATCTATGTCGACGACGTCGTGCGCGTCATCATGTGGCTGCTGGCAACGCCCTCGGTGTCCGGGCTGTTCAACGTCGGCACCGGCAAGGCGCGCAGCTTCAAGGATCTGATGCTGGCTGCCTATGCGGCGCTCGGGGCGAGGCCCAACATCGAATATATCGACATGCCCGAACAGATCCGCAACAGCTATCAATACTTCACCCAGAGCGAGGTCGATCGCCTCTGCCGCGCCGGCTATAACGGCGGCTTCACGACGCTCGAGGAAGCGGTGAAGGCCTATGTCGGGGATTATCTCGACCGGCCCGACCGCTTCCGCTGAGGCTCCAGGATCATGCCGACGCCCATTCTCGATTTCGACGCCCTCGCGCAAACGATCTCAGGCCGCATGGTGCTCTGCATCGGCGACATCATGCTGGACGAGTTCGTCTATGGCGAGGTGTCGCGGATCTCGCCGGAAGCGCCGACGCCGGTCATCGTTGCCCAGCGCAGCGAGATCCATATCGGCGGCGCCGGCAACGTCGCGCGCAATGTCGCCTCGCTCGGTGCGCGCTGCATCTTCGTCGGCCTCGTCGGCGAGGACGATGCGGGCAAGCGGCTCGCGGCCGCGCTTGCCGACCAGGCTGCCATCGAAAGCGTGCTGGTGTGCGATCCGTCGCGGCCGACCACGCGAAAGGTCCGCTTCGTCTCCGAGCATTTCTCCACCCACATGCTGCGCGCGGATTGGGAGCAGGCGCAGCCTGCTTCCGACGAGGTCGAGGCGAAGCTGATCGAGGCGATCCTGCCGCAGATCGCGCGCGCCGACATCGTGCTGCTGTCCGACTACGCCAAGGGTGTGCTGACGGCGCGGGTGATCCGCCACACCATCGACGCCGCACGAAAGCTCGGCAAGCCGGTGATCGTCGATCCCAAGAGCCTGAACTGGGCGATCTATCGCGGCGCGACGCTGCTCACGCCCAATCGCAAGGAGTTTGCCGAGGCCACCCGCAGCCGCGCCGACACGCCGCAGAGCATCGTCGATGCCAGCGAGGACGTGATGCGGCTCGCCGATTGCGAGGCGATTCTGGTCACGCAAGGCGAGCACGGCATGACGCTGGTGCCGCGCAACGGCGTGGCCGTTCACGTTCCGGCCGTCCCGGTGAAGGTGCGCGACGTCTCCGGCGCCGGTGACACCGTCGCCGCCGCGCTCGCGGTCTCGCTCGCGGCGGGCGCGGACTGGGACACGGCGCTGCGCGTGGCCAATGCCGCCGCTTCCGTCGCCGTCAGCAAGCTGGGCACCGCCATTGTGAGCACAGCCGAGCTGCGGCGAAAGATCCTGCCGCACGCCTATCTCGCGGCCGAGGAGAAGATCGTGCTCGAGCCGGCGGCGCTCGACGCGCAGCTCGCGGAATGGCGCACGCAGGGCTTGCGGGTCGGTTTCACCAATGGCTGCTTCGACATCCTGCATCCCGGCCACGTCAAGGTGCTGACCGCGGCGCGCGGCGCCTGCGACCGCCTGGTCGTGGGCCTCAACAGCGACGCCTCGGTGCAGCGGCTGAAGGGCGCCGACCGTCCGGTCCAGGACGAGCGCGCCCGTGCCGAGGTGCTGGCCGCGCTCGAAGCGGTCGATCTCGTCGTCATCTTCGAGGAGGACACGCCGATCGACCTGATCACCCGGATCAAGCCCGCTGCGCTGGTGAAGGGCGGCGACTACACCCGCGAGCAGGTGGTCGGCCATGAGGTCGTCGAGGCCGCCGGCGGGGTGGTCGTGCTGGTCGACATCCTCCAGGGTTTCAGCACCACGGCGCTGGTGCATCGCGCCCGGGGAGGGACGAAGTGACGGCACTTGCCCGCGAGACGGCGAGCCAGATGCTGTGGCGGCGCCTGCGCAGCCCGGCGGCCTGGAGCGAGACCGTCGATCTGTTCGCCATCCTCACCGCGGCCTCGCTGCCCTGGTCGACGTCGCTTGCGGGCATCTTCAACGCCCTGATGCTGCTGTGCATGGTGCCGTTCCTCGACGTCCGTGCGTTCGTGCAATCGCTCAAGCGTCCGATCTGCGTTGCGCCGATCGCGCTGGTTCTGCTCGCGCTGGTGGGAACGCTGTGGTCGGACGCGGCCTGGGGCGCGCGTTTCTATGCTGTCAATCCGACCGTCAAGCTGCTCGTGCTTCCGGTCCTGCTCTATCATTTCGAGCGCTCGCGGCGCGGACAATGGGTGTTCATCGCTTTCCTGGTGTCTTGCGGGTTGTTGTCGGTGATGTCGTGGCTGGTCGTTTTCTACCCGAGCCTCGCGCTAAAGACCGACCCCATGGAGCGCGGCATCTTCGTCAAGAACTACATCGACCAGAGCCAGGAATTCACGCTTTGCGCGGTGGCGCTTGCCTATCCGATCGTGATGCTGCTGCGCCAGAAGCGCTACTGGTTCGCCGGGCTGCTCGCGGCGCTGGCGCTGAGCTTCTTCGTCAACATGGCCTTCGTGGTGGTGTCGCGCACCGCGCTCGTCACCGTTCCGATCATGGTCGGCGTATTCGCGCTGCTTCACCTGAAGGGGCGCGGCATCGCGATCATCCCCGCCATCCTGCTCGCCAGCGCCGTTCTCGCCTGGCAGGCCTCGCCGCAATTGCGCAAGACCGCCGACAGGTTTGCCGACGAGTACACGCGCTATGTTGAGAAGGGCGAGCCGACCTCGGCGGGCTTGCGGCTCGAGTTCTGGCGCAAATCTCTCGGCTTCTTCGTTGAGGCGCCGATCGTGGGACACGGCACGGGTTCAACGCGCGGATTGTTCGAGCGCGCCGCGACACCCAGCGGACAGTACCTGGCTTCCGCAGAGGTGATCGGCAATCCGCACAACCAGACGCTGAACGTCGCCGTGCAATGGGGTGTCATCGGCGTCGTCGTCCTCTACGCGATCTGGATCCTCCATCTTCTCCTGTTTCGTGGCGACGGGCTTGCCAGCTGGGTCGGCCTTCTCGTCGTCGTGCAGAATATCTTCACCTCGCTGTTCAACTCCCATCTGTTCGACTTCCACGAGGGCTGGATGTACGTCATCGGCGTCGGGGTCGCCGCCGGCATGGTGATCCGGGCTCAACCGCCAGCCGCAAATGTAGGAGAAGCTGGTTCCTGAACGGCCCGGGCGGCTGGCAAGTCTTGTCGAGATGAGCTATCAGCGCGGTCAGGTTGCACCTAACGGGATATTCATCGGTCGGCGGATGACGCGTCTTTCGCATCTCACCTTGCGCAATTTCCTGATCGCGCTCCACGACCTGCTGGCGACCACCGCGGCGCTGTTCGCAGCATTCTACCTGCGCTTCGAGGGCGGCGATGGCTTCTACGACCGCCTGCCGCTGCTGCTCCAGATCCTGCCCTACTTCCTCGCCTTCAGCGTGGTCGTCTTCTTCGTCTTCAACCTGACCACGACGAAATGGCGCTTCATCTCGCTGCCCGACGCGCTGAACATCATCCGCGTCGCGAGCGTGCTGACGGTTGCCCTCCTGGTGCTCGACTACATCTTCGTCGCCCCCAATGTGCGCGGTGCCTTCTTCCTCGGCAAGGTGACGATCGTCCTCTACTGGTTCCTTGAGGTCTCCTTCCTCAGCGCGTTGCGCGTGACTTACCGCTACTTCCGCTATACGCGGGTGCGGCGCCACGCGAGGACCCAGGATACCGCGCCGACGCTGCTGATCGGCCGCGCTGCGGATGCCGAGGTGCTGCTCCGCGGCATCGAGAGCGGAGCGATCAAGCGGATCTGGCCGGTCGGCATGCTGTCGCCGTCAAGCTCGGATCGCGGGCAGCTCATCCGCAACGTTCCGGTGCTGGGCGGCATCGATGATATCGAGGACGTCATCGGCGACTTTGCCAAGCGCAACAAGGCAATTGCGCGCCTCGTCATGATGCCGTCGGCGTTCGAGCCGGAGGCGCACCCGGAATCGATCCTGATGCGGGCGCGCAAGTTAGGGGTGATCGTCAACCGCATGCCGTCGCTGGAGAGCGGCGATACGCCGCGCCTCACCGCCGTCGCGGTCGAGGACCTGCTGCTGCGGCCGAGCGAGACAATCGACTATGCGCGGCTCGAAGCCCTGATCAGGGGCAAGGCAGTGATCGTCACCGGCGGCGGCGGGTCGATCGGTTCCGAGATCTGCGAGCGCGTCGTCGCGTTCGGCGCCGCGCGCCTCCTGATCGTTGAAAATTCCGAGCCGGCGCTCTACGCGGTGACGGAGGCGCTGGCCGTGCAGGGCTCGGCTGCCGCGATCGAAGGGCGCATAGCCGACATCCGCGACCGCGAGCGCATCATGCGCCTGATGGCCGAGTTCAAGCCGGACATCGTGTTTCACGCCGCAGCGCTCAAGCACGTGCCGATCCTGGAGCGCGACTGGAGCGAGGGCGTCAAGACCAACATCTTCGGCTCGATCAACGTTGCCGACGCCGCGCACAACGCCGGCGCCGAAGCCATGGTGATGATCTCGACCGACAAGGCGATCGAGCCGGTGTCGATGCTCGGCCTGACCAAGCGCTTCGCCGAGATGTACTGCCAGGCGCTCGACCATGATCTCGCCGCAGGCAGCGGCGGCGCCAAGCCGCCGATGCGGCTTATCTCGGTCCGGTTCGGCAATGTGCTCGCGTCGAACGGGTCAGTGGTGCCGAAGTTCAAGGCCCAGATCGAGGCCGGCGGCCCCGTGACGGTGACGCATCCCGACATGGTCCGCTACTTCATGACCATCCGCGAGGCCTGCGATCTCGTCATTACGGCGGCGGCGCACGCGTTCGGAACGCAGCGTTCGGACGTCTCGGTCTACGTGCTCAACATGGGTCAGCCGGTGAAGATCGTCGATCTCGCCGAGCGCATGATCCGTCTCTCCGGCCTCCAACCCGGCTACGACATCGAGATCGTATTCACGGGCATGCGGCCCGGCGAGCGCCTGCACGAGATCCTGTTCGCCTCCGAGGAGCCGACCCGCGAGATCGGCGTCGCCGGCATCATGGCCGCGCAGCCGAACGAGCCGCCGATGCAGACGCTGCGTAAGTGGATTGCGGCGCTCGAGCAGGCGATCGCGCGCGACGATCGCGCCACCATCAGGACCATCCTGAAGGATGCAGTTCCGGAATTCGGGTCCACCGCTGCCTGACCATATAGTTGGCAGCATTGTTGCCGCCTTACCTTAGCACAACCGCGACTCTAGCGCACGAGGGCTGGTCGGTCCGCCGTGCCGTGCTCAGCCCGGAAGGGGAGCGTCGACGAGGTCGTGATCAAATCGACCGGTCCTGAAACCCATTGGCAGACCGCACTCGAAGGCGTCGACGCAGTCGCCGCGCACGTGCATCACAAGCGGGAGAAGCACTCGGTCCAGCTCTATCCGCAACATCAACATTGCCGGCACGCTGCACCCGACTCGCTGCGCGGCGATGGCCGGCGTCCGCCAGTTCATCTTCATCAGCACGGTGCTCGTGCACGGCCGTAGCAATGACGGCTGCACCCCATTCAGCGAGAAGACATTGTGACGCCGCGCGGCCTCTACGGCATGTCCAAGGCCACGGCCGAGGCGGGCTTGAGGACGCTAGCGCGCCAACGACATGAGATCTCGGGAATCAGGCCGCCGCTGATCTATGGCGCAGACGCCAAGGGCAATTTCGCGCTGCTAACGCGCGCGGTGAGCCTGGAACTGCGGCTGCCCTTTGCCGCGATTCGCAATCACCGCGCCTTCCCGGCCGTGCAGAACTTGTCCGGCTGGGAGCCGCAGGTCTCCCTCGACGGGGGCTTGCAGCTCGCGCTGTCGGCTCAGGACGCCTGAGGGTGGGAGAAGCGCCGCAGGACGAAGCCGATGGCGATCGCGCCTGCGAGCAGGCAGGCGATCGTGACCGTGATCGAACCGGCGCGAACGGTGAGGATCGCCAGCAGTGCCAGCACGAGATTGAGCGCGAACACCTCGCCGACCACCCGCCGGACCTTGAAGCCATGGTCGGTCGCGCGCTGGTAAAAGTGCGAGCGGTGCGCCGACCAGAATTGTTCGCGGCGGACGATGCGGCGAAACAGCGTGATGGTGGCATCCGCGAGGTAATAGGCCGGCAGCAGCAGCGCCGCGGCTGGCTGCCCGTGCCAGGCGAGCTCCAGCAGGCACCAGCCGAGCAGAAGGCCGATCGGCAGGCTACCGACATCGCCGAGAAACACCTTGGCGACGGGACGATTGAACGGCGCAAAGCCGAGCGTGGCGCCGCACAGGGTGGTGGCGAGCAGGGCGGCCGGCCAGGACAGGTCGCCGAGCCATCCCAGCAGCAGCAGCGCCGCGGTGATCGGCACCACTTCCACGACCGTCATCAGGTCGAGCCCGTCCATGAAATTGACGAGGTTCACGAACCAGATTCCGGCGAGCAGGAGGAGGCCGCGCTCCAGCGCGAGCGGCAGCGCCGGGACGATGCGCGCCGTTTCGGGCGCGGTGAACACGACGGCTCCGACGGCGGCGGCTTGCAGCAGGAGCCGAACCAGCACCGGCAGCGAGACGATGTCGTCGGCAAATCCCACCAGGGCGATCAGGACCGTCGCAGCGATCAGTGACGGCGGGATCGCGACGTTTACCCAGGCCGCCCAGGCCGATGCGACCAGCAACGTCGCGGCAATCACCGCGATGCCCGCGCCCTGCGGGGTCGGAACGCGATGCGAGGACCGCGCGTTGGGCCGTGCCAGTGCGTAGCGCTGGAGCAGGGGACGGCTGGTCCAGATGATGATGGCCGACACCAGCGCGGCGATCGCAACGGCAAGCAGCGAGGGGACGGCGGCGAGCGCGTCGGCGGCGGGGTTCACTCCGGCACTCCGATCGGAGCCAACCCTTGCGCGGCCTTCTCCGCGCTGAGGATCCAGACCAGGCCGCCGATCGCGCCGACGATGAAATACACGGCACCGAACAGCAGCGAAACGTTGACGCCCTCGCTTGCGGCAAGTCCCGCGAAGCCGAACGCCAGGCCCATCGTGGCTTCACGCAGGCCCCAGCCGGCGATCGAGATCGGCATCATCGTGATCAGCATCACCGGCGGCACGAGCAGGAAGACGTCGCTGAAGCGGACCGGAGCGGCGATCGACTGCACGACGCACCAGGCGACGACGGCGGCGAGCCCATGCACGGTCAGCGACAGGATCGCAACGATCGGCCCGCGCCTGCGGCTGAAGATCACGCGGTTCGCGATCACCGCGCAGGCGTGGATGTGATGGGTGGCCCACCACGTCTTCAGCCATTTCCACTTCAGCGCGCCGAAGACCAGGAAGCCGAGGCCACCCGCGAGCGCGGCAAGGTCGACGAGCAGCAGGGCCGAGCGTCCGTGCGGATCGGTGATGAGGGTATAGCTCCACGGCAGGCTCGCGACGATGAGGATCGCGAGCGCGACGAGGCCGATCGCGCGATCGACGAAGATGGAGTAGGTGGCCGCACGCCATCCGGCGCCGGCGCGCGCGACCAGCCACAGCCGGACCGCATCGCCGCCGATCGCGGAAGGCAGGGTCTGGTTGAAGAAGGATCCGATCACGTTGTAGCGCATGGCCCGGCCGAGCTCGAGCGGCGCGCCGCATTCGGCGCTGATCTGGCGCCAGCGCAGCACGCCGACGAAGATTTGCAGGAACGTGACGGCGATCGCGATGCCGATCCAGAACAGGCTGGTTACGGTGAAGCGCGACAAAAGTTCGGACAGATCGACCTTGCGCAGTGCCAGGTAGAGCAGCGCCGCGGAAATCAGGATCTTGGCCGTCGACAGCAGGATTCGGCGCATCTCGCCCGCATGAACAGGGTTTGCGAAGATTTGAGGCAACCCGACGCGAGGCGCCGAATTAGGCCGCTTTGGTATGGTCTTGGCGCCGATCTTGCAATAGCGGTTATCATGAGCGGTTATCGCGACCCGTCATGGCGGGCGGCGGGGCTATTGCGACCCCCTCGATGCGGCGGCTAAAGAAGCGCCGCAGGTGATCGAGCTAGGGATCCCTTGGGAACAGGATGATGGATCAGGCGATTTTGGTCACGGGTGCCGCCGGCTTCATCGGCTTTCACGTCGCCCGGCAGCTGCTCGCCGAAGGTCGGCCCGTGATCGGGCTCGACAATCTCAACAGCTATTACGACCCGGCGCTGAAGCAGGCGCGGCTCGAGCTGTTGCGTAGCGATTCCCGCTTCTCGTTCGTCAAGGCCGATCTGGCCGACCGCGAGACCATTGCGGCGTTGTTTGGACAACACGCGTTTGCCAAGGTCGTGCATCTGGCCGCCCAGGCCGGCGTGCGCTACTCGATCGAGCATCCGCAGGCTTACGCCGATTCCAATCTCCAGGGCTTTCTCAACGTGCTGGAGGGCTGCCGCAACAACGGCTGTCGTCATCTGGTCTACGCCTCGTCATCCTCCGTTTACGGCGCCAACACAAAACTGCCATTTGCCGTGCAGGACCGGACCGATCATCCGGTGAGCTTCTACGCCGCGACCAAGAAGGCCAACGAAGTGATGGCGCAGTCCTACAGCCATCTCTACCGGCTGCCGGTCACGGCCTTGCGATTCTTTACCATATACGGCCCGTGGGGACGGCCCGATATGGCCATGTTTCTGTTCGTGAACGCGATCATGGCGGGGACGCCGATCCGGCTCTTTAACCATGGCAGGATGCGACGCGACTTCACCTATATTGACGACGTAACCCGTGTCGTGTCCAAGCTGATCGATCGGGTGCCCGCCGATGACCCGGCTGCCGCAAATGCGCCGTCTAAGGTCTACAATGTCGGCAACCACCGCCCCGAGGAGCTGATGCATGTCGTCGGACTTCTGGAGCAGGAGCTGGGTCGGACGGCGATCAAAGAATTGCTGCCGATGCAGCCGGGAGACGTTTTGGAAACGTTCGCGGATGTCGAGGACCTGATGCGCGACACCGGCTTTGCACCGTCAACGCCGATCGAGCACGGGGTTCGTAATTTTGTCACCTGGTATCGGGACTACTTCAAGGTTTGAGATGACGATGGACAAACGCATTATCCCCCTGATCATGTGCGGCGGTGCCGGCACGCGGCTGTGGCCGGCCTCGCGCGAGGTGCGCCCCAAGCAGTTCCTGCCGCTGTTCGGTTCGCGCTCGACCTTCCAGGACACGCTGCTGCGCGTCTCGGACGCCTCGCTGTTCGATCGTCCGATCGTCATCACCAATGCGTCCTATCGCTTCATGGTGCTGGAGCAGCTCGCCGAGATCGGCATCGAGGCCGACGTGATCCTCGAGCCGATGCGCCGCGACTCCGGTCCTGCGATCGCCGCGGGCGCGGTGTTCGCGCAGAACCGCGCCAGTGAAGCGATCGTGCTCGCGCTCGCCGCCGACCACGTGGTGCAGGACAAGGCCGCCTTCGTCGCGGCCTGCCGCGAAGGCCTCACCGCCGCGAGCGCCGGGCGCATCGTCACCTTCGGCGTCAAGCCGGAGCGGCCGGCGACCGAATACGGCTATATCAGCCTGGGCGAGGTGATCTCCGGCGAGGTGCACGCAGTTGCGCGCTTCGTCGAGAAGCCGGACGCGGTGAAGGCGGCCGACTACGTCAATTCGGGCTATCTGTGGAACAGCGGCAACTTCATGTTCCCGGCGACCGTCCTGCTCGACGAATACCGCAAGGTCGATGCGGCGAGCGTGGAGGCGGTCTCCAATGCGGTCACCAACGCCGGCCGCGATCTCGGCTTCGTGACGCTGGAGCCCGAGGCGTTCGGTTCGGCGAAGGCGATCTCGATCGACTACGCGGTGATGGAGAAGACCTCGCGCGCGGCCGTCGTGCCGGTGTCCTGCGGCTGGTCCGACGTCGGCTCGTGGCACGCGGTGTGGGAATTGTCGGAGAAGGACGCGCAGGGCAACGCCGCGCACGGCGCCGCCGTGTTCGAGGATTCGCGCAACTGCAACGTCACCACCGATTCCGCGCTGGTCGCGCTCGAAGGCGTCGACGATCTCGTCGTGGTCGCGACCGCCGATGCGGTCCTGGTCTCGCGCCAGAAGGATGCCAACGGCCTGAAGCGCCTGGTGACCAAGCTCAAGGCGGTCGCGCCGAAGGTCACCGAGGAGCATCTCAAGGTGCACCGGCCCTGGGGCAGCTACCAGTCGGTGGACAATGGCGAGCGTCACCAGGTCAAGCGCATCGTGGTCAAGCCCGGCGGGCGGCTGTCGCTGCAGAAGCACCATCACCGTGCCGAGCACTGGATCGTGGTTCGCGGCGCGGCGCGGGTCACCGTCAACGAGACCGTGAAGACGGTGCACGAGAACGAGTCGATCTACATCCCGATGGGCGCGGTGCACCGGATGGAGAATCCCGGTAAAATCATGCTGGAACTCATCGAGGTCCAGACCGGCAGCTATCTCGGGGAAGACGACATCATCCGGATTGAAGACGACTATCAAAGGTCGTAACCAGCAGGCTCCGAATCACGCGACCCGGGCCGAAAGAGCAGTATCTTTCAGCGGCTTAAGGCCCGGGGAACGTGTAACTTTTTGAATCAAATCGTGTCCGGGCCGGAAGCTCTGCATTCGCCACAAATGTGGCGCCCGTGCTAGAAGCGGCCCGGGGATTTGCGGTTGAATCGGGGTTTGCTCAGATGAGTTCCAAAGGGTCAGCACCTGCCAAAGCAGGCTTGCGTGTCGGTGTCGTCGGCGCGGGCGTGATGGGCAGCAACCATGCGCGCGTGCTCGCGGGTCTTCCCGGCGTCACCCTCGTCGGCGTGGTCGATCCCTCGCCGACGCACCTGACGCGCACCACCGAGCTTGCCAACTGCCAGGGCTTCGAGACGCTCGACCAGCTCCTGGCCGCCGGCGTCGATGCCGTCACCATCGCAGCGCCCACCCATCTGCATCACGAGGTCGCGCTCGCCTGCATCGCCAAGAACATCCACGTGCTGGTCGAGAAGCCGATCGCCTCCACGGTCGCCGAAGGCCGTGAGATCGTCGCCGCCGCGCAAAAGGCTGGCGTCACGCTGATGGTCGGCCATGTCGAGCGCTTCAATCCGGCGGTCGCCGCGGTCAAGCAGGCGATCGCGGGCGAGGACATCCTCTCGATCGCGATCACCCGCGTCGGTCCATTCCCGCCGCGCATGTCCAATGTCGGCGTCGTCATCGACCTCGCCGTGCATGACATCGACCTGATCCGCTGGTTCACCGAATCCGACATCGTCGAGGTGCAGCCGCAATTGTCGAGCGCGGTCGCCGAGCGCGAGGATATCGCGCTGCTCCAGTTCCGCACCGCCAACGGCGTGCTCGCCCACATCAACACCAACTGGCTGACGCCGTTCAAGGCACGCAGCGTCACGGTCGCGACCCGCGGCAAATACGTGATGGGCGATCTGTTGACGCGCCAGGTCACCGAGTGCTTCGGCTTCAAGCCCGACGGCAGCTACTCGATGCGGCATCTGCCTGTCGGCCATGACGAGCCGCTGCGCGCCGAGCTGATCGCGTTCCTCAAGGCCGTACGCCACGGCGAGACGCCGGCGGTCACGGGCGATGAGGGCGTTGCCAGCCTCGAGATCGCCACGCAGTGCCTGGAGACGCCGTCGCGTCCCGCCGCGACGTCGCCCGCCCGCAAGGGTCCGCGCCGCGTCGCCGGCTGATCTCCATCCATGTCGGCTTCCCAAACTTCGCAAGACAATCAGCAAGGCGCCATGAACCAGCATCTGCGGTCCGAACCCATTCCCTTCATCGACGTCGGCTCGCAGCGCCGCCGGCTCGGCGCCTCGCTCGATGCGGCCGTCAAGCGCGTGCTCGACCATTGCCAGTTCGTCAACGGCCCTGAGGTCGCCGAGCTCGAGAAGCAGCTCGCGGCCTATTGCGGCGCCAAGCACGTCATCGGCTGCGCCAGCGGCACCGACGCGATCCTGATGGTGATGATGGCGAAGAATGTCGGGCCCGGCGATGCCGTGCTGTGTCCGTCCTTCACCTTCATCGCGACCGCCTCGCCGGTGGCGCGGACCGGGGCGACGCCGGTCTATGTCGACGTGGACGAGGCGACCTTCAACATGAGCCCGGAATCGCTCAAGCGCGGCATCGCGTCCGCCCGCAAGGCCGGCCTCAAGCCGGCAGCGGTCATTCCGGTCGACCTGTTCGGCCAGCCCGCCGATCACGACGCCATCGCCGAGATCGCAAAGGCCGAAGGCCTGTTCGTGCTCGACGACGCCGCCCAGGGGTTTGGCGCGAGCTACAAGGGCCGCAAGCTCGGCACCCTGGCGCTTGCTACCGCCACCAGCTTCTTCCCGGCAAAACCGCTCGGCTGCTTTGGCGATGGCGGCGCGATCTTCACCGATGACGACGAACTCGCGGCGACGCTGCGCAGCATCCGCGTGCACGGGCAGGGCGTCGACAAATACGACAACGTCCGTCTTGGCCTCACCGGCCGGCTCGACACCATGCAGGCTGCGGTCCTGATCGAGAAGCTGAAGATTTTTGACGACGAGATCGCTGCCCGCAACCGGGTTGCCGAACGCTATGAGCGCGGGCTCAGCAACGTGGTCACCGTGCCGCGCCTTAGCCCCGGTAACACCTCGGTCTGGGCGCAGTACACCATCCGCCTGCCCGAGGGGACCGACCGTGACGGCTTTGCCGCGGCGCTGAAGGCCCAGGGCGTGCCGACCGCGATCTATTACGGCAAGTCGATGCATCAGCAGACCGCCTACAAGCAGTATCCGGTCGCCGAGGGCGGGTTGCCGGGTTGCGAGAGCCTGTCGCAGGACGTCATCAGCCTGCCGATGCACGCCTACCTGACCGAAGCCGATCAGGAGCGAATCATCGCCGCCGTGCGCGGGGCGATTGCGGGTTGATCTTGGTTCACCTCTCCCGCTCGCGGGAGAGGTCGGCGCGAAGCGCCGGGTGAGGGTTCTCTCCTCTGGGGGAGTCTTTCTTGTTGAGACACCCTCTCCCCAACCCTCCCCCGCGAGCGGGGGAGGGAGCAGACCGTCCTCGCGGTTTGCACCTAGACCTGATCTCGCCATGCTCTAAAACAGACGCATGCTCGGACGCATCTTCACGGTCGGTGGTTACACGCTGCTTTCGCGGCTGACGGGGTTTGCCCGCGACATCATGCTCGCGGCGATCCTCGGCGCCGGCCCGGTGGCCGATGCCTTTTTCGTGGCGCTGCGGTTGCCCAACCATTTCCGCGCGATCTTCGCCGAGGGCGCGTTCAACGCCGCCTGGGTGCCGGCCTACGCCCATGTCCATGGCGAACGCGGGGAGGGGGCGGCAAAACTGTTCGCCGACCGCATCTTCACGCTGCTCCTGGCCTCGCAGGTGGTGCTGCTGATCGCCGCCTGGCTGTTCATGCCGCAGGCCATGAGCTTGCTTGCGCCCGGCTTCAGTGAAGATGCCGAGCAGCGCAAGCTCGCGATCGAGCTGACCCGGATCACCTTTCCCTATCTGCTGCTGATCACGCTGGTGACGCTCTATGGCGGCATGCTCAACGTGATGCAGCGCTTTGCCAGCGCCGCGGCCGCGTCGATCTTCCTCAACGTCGCGATGATGATGACGCTGGCAGTTGCCGTCTGGTTTCCGACCGCGGGCCACGCCGCGGCCTGGGGCGTCCTGATCTCGGGCTTCCTGCAATATTTCCTGCTCGCCGGCGATCTCGCCCGCCATGGCGGCCTGCCGCGCTTTGCGCCCTTGAAGCTCGACGAAGACGTTCGCGGCTTCTTCAAGGCGCTGGGGCCGGCGACGCTGGGCTCGATGGGCACGCAGGTCGCGCTGTTTGCCGACACCATCATCGCGACCTTCCTGCCCGCGGGCGCGCTGTCGGCGCTGTATTATGCCGACCGCCTCAACCAGCTCCCGATCGGCGTCATCGGCATCGCCATCGGCACGGTGCTGCTGCCGGAGATGTCGCGGCGCATCACCGCGAACGACCATGACGGCGCGATGAAGGCGCAACGCCGCGCGTTCGACTTCACGCTGCTGTTCTCGATCCCGTTCGTCGCGGCCTTCATCACCGTGCCCGATGCGATCATGCGCGCACTGTTCACCCGCGGCGCGTTCTCCAAGGCGGATGCCGCCGCCGCCGGCGCCACGCTCGCCGCCTATGCCATCGGCTTGATCCCCTTCGTGCTGATCCGCAGCGCGGTCGCGACCTTCTATGCCCGCAAGGACACCGCAACGCCGGTGCGCGCCTCTCTGACCGGCATCGCCGTCAATGTTGCGTTGAAGGTGGCCCTGATGGGATCGCTGGCCCAGATCGGCCTCGCGCTGGCGACCGCCGTCGGCGTCTGGACCAATCTCTTGCTGGTGCTGTTCTTCGCCGTGCGGCGAGGTTTTCTCGTGCCGGACCGCGCCTGGCTGCTGTCGCTCGCGAAGTTCCTGCTGACCGGATTGATCCTCGCCGCAGCCTTCTGGCTGATCGCGCGCTTCAGCCCGGCCGCTCTTGCCTCCGTGCACGCCTTCCGGGACGAATTGGCTCTGGTCCTGCTGGCCGTCGGGGGCACGATCGTCTATGCGCTCGCGATCCTCGTTCTGTTCGGCCGCCGCTGGCTGATCGCGCTGGTGCGCGGCTAGGCGCCGGAGCGTAGCACTCGCCTCCAGGGTGTAAGTGACCTCCGCACATCCCTTGATTTTGCACGATTGCTGTGGTACGGTCGCCTCATGATCAAATCAGTGCGCAACATCAACTCGATGCACGTGACCCGCTTCGGCTGGGCCGTGGGAGGAGTCGCGCGCTAGGAATTCGACGACGACATCTTTCCACCAGGCCCCGCCGGCATCGGACGGGGCCTTTTGTTTGGCCACGCTCCCTGCCGGCACAACAGCAGGAGCGTCCCATGCCACCGCAACAGACTAACATCACCTCCGAGACGGGGGGTGATGCTGCGCGGCTTCGCCTCGACCTCTCCACCGTCTTGAGCCTGCTCAAGCGATATTGGCTTGCATTTCGGGATCGGCGTCAGAGCCCGCGCGTCTCCTTGCAGGACCTGAGTGACAGGGAATTGATGGATATCGGCTTGACACGTGGCGAGATCGACTACCTCACGCCAGAACGCGCAATAGACAGGCTTAGAGATGGCACGACGGGCCTGTGGGGCCGTGGTGTGATGTGACTGACCATAAATCTCTGCTTATGCGATCCCGCGCCACTACAATAGAAAGGTGGCGATCATGACGTCACATGTTGCTATTGCTCAGGCGGACGTAGAAGTCCGGCGATTGACTGTCGATGATCTGGATCTCTTTCGCGAAATTCGCGCGGAGGCGCTTCAGAAGTACCCTCAAACGTTTGGTTCTCCTGAAGAGGACGAAGGGGGTGAAGCGATGTTGATGGCTTATCGCCATTGGCTCAGCGGCACTATTCTTGGCGCGTTTGAATCCGGGAGCTTGATCGGCGTCGCGGGCCTCTATGTCTCACCCTACAAGAGATCGCAGCACCGGGGTCAAATCTTCACGGTCTATGTAAGAGAAAACGATCAAGGGAAAGGTGTCGGAGATCGGCTCATCAAAGAGATTCTTGCCCATGCCGAGGCACGTGTCGAACAGGTACATCTTGCCGTCTTGTTAACAGCAACCGCTGCAATCAAGACCTACAAGCGGAACGGGTTCGAAGTCTACGGCACCGATCCTGGTGCCATCCGCATCGGGGATATCACGTACGACCAGTACCTTATGATGAAGAAATTCATCCGCTGAATTCGATTTGGCATGGCCTGGTCTGGTCGGAAACCGGGCGTAGCGACGGAGCGCCGAATCCTCGGACCCACGGGAAATGAGCGGACTTCAGCCTTTCCAAGCAAATTCCGTTGACGGATGAACGATGCTTTTCCCGGCCTGCGATCAACGTTCACGCCCAAACCCATTTGCCTTGCCACTTTTTCCACGGCAATATGCCGGCAAAACAACCATGAGAACGGGATAGAAAATGGCTGCTCCCATCAAGTTCGGCGTTGGCCAAAGTGTGCTGCGCAAGGAGGATGACGCGCTCATCCGCGGCAAGGGCCGCTATACCGACGATTACGCGCCGCAGGCTGCGCTCCGCTGCTTGATGCTGCGCTCGCCGCACGCGCATGCTAAATACACCATCGATGCGAGCCGCGCCCGTACGCTGCCCGGCGTCGCGCTGATCCTGACCGCCGCCGACGTTGGGGATCTCGGCAATCTGCCCTGCCTGTTCAATCTCGAGACCGATCCCTTCACCGGCCCGCCATACCCGATCCTCGCGAAGGATGAAGTGCGCCATGTCGGCGATTCCATCGCCTTCGTGGTCGCCGAGACCATCGACCAGGCCCGCGACGCGATCGAGGCGATCGAGGTCAAATGGAGCCCGCTGCCGGCGGTGACCGGCGTCGTCAACGCCGTGAAGAAGGGCGCGCCGCAGGTCTGGCCGGACAAGGCCGGCAACGTGCTGTTCGATGTTTCGATTGGTGACAAAGCCGCGATCGAAGCTGCCTTTGCCAAGGCGCATGCGGTCGCCGAGATCGCCATCGTCAATCCGCGCGTGGTCGCAAGCTTCATGGAGACGCGCGCGGCGGTCTGCGAATATGACGCCAAGCGCGACCATCTGACGCTGACGGTCGGCAGCCAGGGCAGCCATCGTCTGCGCGACATCCTCTGCCAGAACGTGCTGAACATCCCGACCGAGAAGATGCGGGTGATCTGCCCCGACGTCGGCGGCGGCTTCGGCACAAAACTGTTTCCGTACCGCGAATACGCCCTGATGGCGGTTGCCGCGCGGCAACTGAAGAAGGCGGTGAAATGGGCAGCCGACCGCTCCGAGCATTTCATGGGCGACGCGCAGGGCCGCGACAACGTCACCACCGCGAAGATGGCGCTGACTGAAGACGGCAAGTTCCTCGCCATGGATTGCGACTTGATGGGCGACATGGGCGCGTATCTGTCGACCTTCGGGCCCTATATCCCGCATGGCGGCGCCGGCATGCTGCCGGGCCTCTACGACATCCAGGCCTTCCACTGCCGGGTGCGCACCATCTTCACCCACAGCGTGCCGGTCGACGCCTATCGCGGCGCGGGCCGGCCCGAGGCGGCCTATGTCATCGAGCGCCTCGTGGACGCGTGCGCGCGAAAACTCGACATGACGCCGGACGCCATCCGCCGCAAGAACTTCATCCAGCCAAAGGCGCTGCCGTACAAGACGGCCACGGGCAAGGTCTATGATTCCGGCGACTTCGCCGCGCATCTGAAGCGCGCCATGGAGATCGCCGAGTGGAAGGAGTTTCCCAAGCGCGCCAAGGCGGCCAAGAAGCAGGGGCTCATTCGCGGCATCGGCCTTGCGAGCTATGTCGAGATTTGCGGCGTGATGGGTGAGGAGACGGCCAACGTCCGCCTCGATCCCAATGGCGACGTCACTGTCCTGATCGGCACGCAGTCGAGCGGACAGGGGCACCAGACCGCCTATGCGCAGATCGTCGCCGAGCAGTTCGGCGTGGCGCCGGAGCGCGTCCACGTCCGTCAGGGCGATACCGACGAGATCGCGACCGGTCTCGGCACCGGCGGCTCGGCTTCGATCCCGTCAGGCGGCGTCAGCGTCGAGCGCGCCACGCGCGAGCTCGGCGCGAAGCTGAAGGAGATCGCGGCGCAGGCGCTGGAAGCCAGCGCCGGCGACCTCGAGATATCGGAGGGCGTGTTGCGCATCGCCGGCACCGACCGTTCGATCTCGTTCGCCGATCTCGCCAAGCGGCCGGGCGTCGATCCGTCGAAGCTGAACGGCAGCGCCACCTTCGCCAGCGCGGACGGCACCTATCCCAACGGCACCCATGTCGCGGAGGTCGAGATCGATCCGGCGACCGGCATCATCAAGATCGTCAACTACGTGATCGTCGACGATTTCGGCAAGACGCTCAACCCGCTGCTGCTCGCCGGGCAGGTGCATGGCGGCGCCATGCAGGGCATCGGCCAGGCCTTGATGGAGCAGGTGGTCTACGGGGCCGGTGACGGCCAGCTGATCACCGCGACCTTCATGGACTACGCGCTGCCGCGGGCGGCTGATGGTCCGGACTTCGTGTTCGAGACCGCCAACGTTCCATGCAAGACCAATCCCATGGGCGTGAAGGGGGCGGGCGAGGCCGGCGCGATCGGCTCCTGTCCGGCCGTCGTCAACGCCATCGTCGACGGGCTCTGGCGCGAGTACAAGATCGACCACATCGACATGCCGGCGACCCCGGAACGGGTGTGGATCGCCATCAGCGAGCACCGTCGCCGTCACAGCCTGTAAGCCACAATCCTGCCGCGCGGGAATAAACGCCCCGCGCGGGGTTCTATCCATGGATGGATCGCGACTCCCGTGAAGCGGGTGGAGGGTCCAATCCCAAGGCATTTGCGAGTCGGAGAAACTAACCAATGAAACGGACGATGATTGTCGTGACGACCCTGCTATTGGGCGCGGGCGCCGTGATGGCGCAGCAGGAGGTCGCGGTTCAACAGGATAATCTGATGCGCTCGCAGGCCAAGAGCCTCTATACGGTCATCCTGAAGATGACCAAGGGCGATATCCCCTACGACCAGAAGGCCGCCGACGAGGCGATCGCCAATCTCGAGACCGACGTCGCCAAGATCGCCAAGACCTTCGAGGTCAATCCCAAGCAGGACGTGGTGAACGCGACCTATGGGGCCTCGCCGAAGGTCTGGAAGAACAAGGCCGATTTCGACTCCAAGATCCCGCCGGTGCAGAAGGCGATCGCGCAGGTCAAGGGCAAGATCACCGACGTCGCGAGCCTCAAGGCCGCCTATACCGCGATCAACGATCGTTGCACCGACTGCCACGAGACGTATCGGCTGAAGTTGAAGTAGCCACCTCACTTTTTTCCACGCTCGACCTCGAAGCCCGGATGAGCGCAGCGATATCCGGGAAGGTGACCCCGCATGTCGCTTCGCTCATGCGGCTCCGAGCGTTGCCTCAACCGGCACGGCCTGCGGGAACCGGTAGTTGCTGCAGGTCCGCAGGTCGGCTAAGCTTTACTTTACGAAGAGTCTCCGTGCTCATTCGTCCTATCGCGCGACTGGCGAGCTAACGTGGAATCGACCACGGTGAAGCGCGAAGGGTTCCGACGCCGATCGCCTGGGCAACCAATCTGCTGGAAAAACAGCGTGTTGAGGAGCCCGAGCATGCCGTCGTTTCGCAACGAACTGTCCATCAACGATCAAGAGATCGCCGCCGCCCTTGCGGGGGAAGAGCGCCGCCAACAGGACGGCGTCGAACTGATTCCGTCCGAGAATTACACCTACCCGGAGGTGCTTGAGCTGCTCGGATCGGTCTTCACCAATAAATATTCCGAGGGATATCCGGGACGCAGATACTACGGCGGCCAGCAGTATACGGACGAAATCGAGCGCCTCGCACGCGAGCGCGCTTGCTCGCTTTTTCGTGCCGAGCACGCCAACGTTCAGCCTCTTTCCGGATCACCGATGAATCAGGCCGTCTATCTCGGCCTGTTGGAGCCCGGCGACACCATTCTCGCCATGGACCTGTCCCATGGCGGTCATCTCACCCACGGCGCGCCGGTGTCCCACATGGGGCGTTTGTTCAACTTCATTCGCTACAAGACGGCTCCGTCAAACGGCGGCGCGATAGATTTCGACGAATTGCGCGCGATTGCGCGTGAAGCGCGTCCGAAGATGGTGTTGTGCGGTTACAGCTCCTATCCGCGCGACCTGGACTATGCGGCATTCAAGAGTATTGCCGACGAAGTTGGCGCGCTCACGATGGCTGACGTGAGCCACTATGGCGGATTGGTTGCCGCGAATGTCATGCGCAATCCGCTTGATGCCGGCTTCGACGTCATGACGACGACATCCCACAAGACACTGCGCGGCCCCCGGGGCGGGATCATCCTGTGCCGGAAAGAAAATGCCGGTCGGATCGATGCTTCCGTATTTCCCGGTTTGCAGGGCGGACCTCACATGAACGTCGTGGCCGGGATTGCCGTGACGCTCAAGAAGGCGGCGACCTCGGATTTCCAGGTTTACGCGCGGCAGGTTTTGCGCAACGCGAAGGTTCTTGCCGGCGCGCTGATGGAGCGCGGGATGAAGCTGGTCACGGACGGAACGGACAATCACATGATGGTCGTCGATACGGCAGCGTCCGTCGGACTGGACGGGCGGGCCGCCGAGGATGTGCTTGATGCCATAGCCATCACCACAAACAAGCAAGTGATTCCGGACGATCCGCGCCCGCCGCTCAGGCCGAGCGGTATTCGCCTTGGGACACCGGCGGCGACTACGCGTGGCATGGGAGAGCCCGAAATGCGTCGTATCGGCGAGTTCATTGCGGCGGCTCTGCAGGCGAACGGCAACGATGTGGTCGTCGCGCGCCTCAGGTCAGAGTGCGTCGAGATGTGCCGGGCTTTTCCTGTTCCAGGCGTGATGTCCAGAGCTAATTCTGTTGCCAAGACCTGACGGATCGTTGTGAGAGTGGTTATCTTCGGTCGAGCCGCCGCGGCGTTGATTCGACCTGCTGGATGCCGGCGCATCTCGCTCCCGATTGCCTCACGATGTTTGGAGTTCCAACGCGCGGCGCGGATCCTAGTCAACAGCGAGACTGGCCATGGTAAAACCCTTTCCGTCGAAGACCCACATCGGCAACCATATGCTGCATCCGGAAACGCTGATGCTGACCTATGGCTATGATCCGCAGCTGTCGGAAGGCGCCATCAAGCCGCCGGTGTTCCTGACCTCGACCTTCGTGTTCAGGACCGCCGAGGACGGGCAGGACTTCTTCGATTTCGTCGCCGGCCGGCGCGAGCCGCCGGAGGGGATGGGCGCGGGCCTGGTCTATTCGCGCTTCAACCACCCCAACAGCGAGATCGTCGAGGACAGGCTCGCGGTCTATGAGCGCACCGAGAGTTGCGCGCTGTTCTCCTCCGGCATGGCGGCCATCGCAACCACGATCCTCGCCTTCGTGCGCCCCGGCGACGTCATCCTGCACTCCCAGCCGCTCTATGGCGGGACGGAAACCCTGCTGACCAACACGCTTGCGCGCCTGTCGATCGGCGCCGTCGGCTTTGCCGATGGCATCGACGAGGCGGCGGTCAAGCAGGCCTCGGAGGAGGCGATGGGCAAGGGCCGGGTTTCGATGATCCTGATCGAGACCCCGGCCAACCCGACCAATGGCCTCGTCGACGTCGCGATGATCCGCCGCATCGCCGACGCGATCGGAAAGGCCCAGGGGCATATGCCGATCATCGCCTGCGACAATACGCTGCTCGGGCCGGTGTTTCAGCGGCCGATCGAGCATGGCGCGGACCTTTCGCTGTACTCGCTGACCAAATATGTCGGCGGTCACTCCGACCTGATCGCGGGCGCCGCGCTCGGCGCGAAGGCGATCATGAAGGGCATCAAGGCGCTGCGCGGCGCCATCGGCACCCAGCTCGATCCGCATTCCTGCTGGATGATCAACCGCTCGCTCGAGACGCTGAGCCTGCGCATGGAAAAAGCCGATGCGAATGCGCGCCTCGTGGCGGCTTATTTGCGCGATCATCCCAAGGTGGCCAAGGTCCACTATCTCGGTCATCACGAGGAGGCATCGCCGGCGGGGCGTGTGTTTGCGAGGCAGTGCCTGGGGGCGGGATCGACATTCTCGTTCGACATCGCCGGCGGCAAGGAGGCCGCGGTCAAATTCCTCAACGCGCTGCAAATCCTCAAGCTGGCGGTGAGCCTCGGCGGCACGGAGTCGCTGGCCAGCCTGCCGGCGACGATGACCCATTCCGGCGTTCCCGCCGACATCCGCCAGAAGATCGGCGTGCTCGATTCCACGATCCGGCTGTCGATCGGCATCGAGAACCCGTCGGATCTGATCGCGGACCTCGCGCAGGCGCTGAACGCGGCTTGAGCGGGGGGATCAAAGCGGATTGGACGCGCGGCATGCCGACATGATCGCCGCGGCAGCCTCGTTGCTCTGCGCGCCCGAGAGCTGCCGCACGAGGCAGACGTAATAGCCCTTGCTGGATGCGTTCAACAGGGAATCGCCGTTGACGACGAGCCAGTTGCAGGCGGAGCGGATGTACTGCACGGCAAGGGGCGATCGTGTATCGCGGATTGCGGACAGCTCGCATTGAGCCTGCTTTTCCATGTCGCTCTGCGCGAGCACCGGTCCGAAGAAGCAAAGAAACGCTCCGGCGGCGACGAGGCCTGGCACAACGTGCCACGGCGCGCGCGCCGATCTTCTGATGCCGGCGTCGCCGGGCCGATCGAAAACGCTGGAAACGAGCCGCACGGTGCCACTCTGGAGATTGGTGAGGCCGAAGTTTACGGCGGAACGCGCGAGGCTGGCAAGGCACGAGGTCCGGACATTCCCGCACGTTAAGGTCCTCGCCCGAATCGAAAAGGCCGGACGCTCCCTCCTTGCGTCCGGCCTTTCCGCGACGAAGCCGCGTTTTCGCTTACTTCGTCACCTGGCCGCGGATCTCGCCGCCCGGATTCGCCGCCGTGTGGATGTTGACGTAGAGCTTGCCGGCCAGCAGATCGGCGGCCTGCGCGTCGGTCAGCGTCGCAGAGCCCTCGACCGGGCTCGACGTCGCATTCGGGATCGCGATCGCTACGCCGGCGTTCTTGCCGGCCTCGGCGGGCCCGTGGAAATGAGC
Organism: Bradyrhizobium sp. B039; assembly: GCF_038965675.1. Classification (NCBI taxonomy): domain Bacteria; kingdom Pseudomonadati; phylum Pseudomonadota; class Alphaproteobacteria; order Hyphomicrobiales; family Nitrobacteraceae; genus Bradyrhizobium; species Bradyrhizobium sp. B039. The sequence goes on along the minus strand of NZ_CP152416.1, from coordinate 6,173,400 downwards.
GGCGGTGGCGGGGCCGGAGAGGCCGGAATAGGTCACCTTCCAGGAGAGCTTCTTGCTGGCGGCGTCATAGTCGAGATCGGCCGTTCCGGTGCCGCTGGTGGTGGTGGCGGGCACCTCGGACTTGCCGTCCAGCGTCGCCTTCAGTTTCTCCGCGCTGGCCGGGGCGGCGAACGCGACGGCAGCTCCGAGTGCCAGCGTGGCAAAAATTGCTTTGTTCATGGGTCTCTCCCTGTTGACGTCTGATTGCGGTCAACTTGCAAACAGTGCGCGCAGGAGTTTATTCCCGGATCAAGCTCAAACCATCTAAATTATTCGTGGCTGGAGCGGCCACCGGCGAATCCGTAAGTTCGGCCGATCTCCATGGGATACCTCGATGCTGCGACGAACAATTCTTGTCATGCTGATCGCTGCCGTTGCAGGCTTCGGCGTCTATTGGTGGTTGACGGCGCCGGCCGCATCGGCCGTGCCGTTGCCATCCCGGGCGCCGGATCTTGCCAACGGGCAGGAGATATTCAATGCCGGCGGATGCTCCTCCTGCCATGCCGTGCCCAACCAGCCCGACCGCTTGCGGCTCGGCGGGGGCCTGGCGCTCGGCTCGCCGTTCGGCACGTTCTACGTGCCCAACATTTCCCCCGATGCCGCCGACGGCATCGGGCGCTGGAGCGAGACCGAATTCGTCAGCGCCGTGATGCGCGGCGTGTCGCCCGAGGGCCAGCACTACTTCCCGGCATTTCCCTACACGTCCTATCATCTGGCTAAGGTGGAGGACGTTCGCGATCTCTTCGCCTATCTGAAGACGCTGCCGCCGGTGTCCGGCAGGGTGCGCGACCACGACCTGCCGTTTCCCTTCAACATCCGCCGCAATGTCGGCATCTGGAAATTGGTGTTCATGCAGAGCGGGCCGTTCGTCGTGGACGCGACGCACTCGCCGCAATGGAATCGCGGCGCCTATCTCGTCAACGGCTTCGGCCATTGCGCGGAGTGTCACAGCCCGCGCAATCTGCTCGGCGGCATCATCACCGCGCAGCGTTTCGCCGGCGGGCCCAATCCGGAAGGCGAGGGGTGGGTGCCGAACATCACGCAAAAGGGCATCGGCGAATGGAGCGTGAAGGATATCGCCAATTTCCTGAAGACCGGCGAATTGCCCGAGGGCGACAGCGCCGGCGGCGCGATGGCGCGCGTGATCAAGAACACCTCGCAATTGTCGGATGAGGACATTGCGGCGATGGCGGATTACCTCAAGTCGCTGCCGCCGGTGGACGGACCGCCGCGCCCGAAACGCAAGGATGCTGGTTAGAGGCTAGCTCGCGCCGAACGCCTTGAAGGTGATGATGGTGAGCGTGTCCTGGATGCCGGGCAGCACCTGCACCTTTTCGTTGATGAAGTGGCCGATGTCGGTGTCCTTGTCGACGTAGAACTTCACCAAGAGGTCGTAATGGCCGGCCGTGGAGTAGATCTCGGAGGCGATCTCGGCTTCGGCGAGCGCATTGGCGACCGTATAGGACTGGCCGAGCTTGCATTTGATCTGGACGAAAAAGGGAACCATTGCAGTCACTCCGAAGGCATATCTGGCGGCTAATAGGCCAAAACCGGGGGGGCTTGGCAAGCGAACTTGCCGCCTCGCGGCTGCCCGAGGGATTGGTCCTGGCCAAGCCCCTCTACAAGGCCCTCTAGGAGGGCAGGGGCGCGCCGGCAAACGCCTCCCTGAGCCGCCGGGCCAGCTCGGCATTGCGATAGGGCTTGGTCAGGACGATCGATTGCGCGTGCGCGCGGCCCTGCTCGACCAGGGTCTCCAGGGCATAGCCGGAGGAGAACACGACCGGGAGTCCGGGCCGGATGCGCCGGGCCTGGTCGGCGAGCTCCCAGCCGCTCATTCCGCCGGGCATCACGATGTCGGTGAACAGGAGGTCGATGGCCGGGTTGGTGCGAAGCTGCTGCAAGGCCTCCTTGCCGTTGACGGCCGCGACCACGCGATATCCCAGCGCCTCCACGCGCAGCGTGACGGAGGAGCGGACGAACGGATCGTCCTCGGCGACCAGGATCGTTTCGTGCCCCCGGGGCGCAGCCTCCTCGCGCGCCTCGATGTCGCCGAGCGACTGCTCGCCGCCGGCATGCGGCAGATAGATGCGGACCGTCGTGCCGAGGCCCGGCTCGCTGTAGATCGAGACGTGTCCGCCTGATTGTTTGGCGAAGCCGTAGACCATGCTGAGGCCGAGGCCCGAGCCCTTGCCGACCTCCTTGGTGGTGAAGAACGGCTCGAAGGCGCGCTCGATGACGTCAGGCGTCATGCCCTCGCCGTCATCGGTGATCGAGATCAGGGCGTAGCTGCCGGACTCCACCTCCGGATGCTGGACGCGATAGTGCTCGTCGATCGCGGTGAGCTCGGTGCTGAGGGTGAGATGCCCGCCCGCCGGCATGGCGTCCTGCGCGTTGAGCGCGAGATTGAGCACGGCGGATTCGAGCTGGGCGCGGTCGGCGAAGGCGAGGATGGAGCCGGCGCCGAACGCCGTCGTGATCTCGATGTTTTCGCGCAAGGTGCGCTTGAGCAGCTTGTGCATGGAGGTCAAGAGCTCGCGGCACTCGATCGCGCGGGGTTGCAGCAATTGGCGCCGGCTGAACGCCAGCAGCCGCTGCGTCAGCTCCGCGCCGCGTTCGCCCGACTGGCAGATGTCGTCGGCGAAGCGCCTGAGGTCGGGACGGGCCCTGAGCTGCTCGCTGAGAAACTCCGCGTTGCCGATGATGACGGTGAGCAGATTGTTGAAGTCGTGGGCGATGCCGCCGGAGAGCTGGCCGACCGTCTCCATCTTCTGCGCCTGCTGGAGCTGCTGCTCGGTCAGCTTGCGCGTGGTCAGGTCGTGGACGATGCCGACGTAGATCAGCTCGCCGTCCTGCCACGCCTGGCCCACCGACAGATCCATCGGAAAGGTCGATCCGTCCTTGCGCACACCGGCGGCTTCCCCGGTTGCGATGCGCAGCGTATGACCCGTGGATGAGGGCCTCTCCTCATTGGACATCAGCATACCGATGTCGAGATTCATGACCTCGTCGGCGCGATAGCCGAACAACCGTTCGCAGGCGGGATTGAACAGGAGAATGCGGGCTTGCGCGTCGAACAGGATGACGCCGTCGACCGCGGTCTCGACCACGGCGGTGAGGCGTGTCATGCTCTCGCGCAGCGCGCGCTGGGCTTCACGAACCTGGCCGAGGAGCTGGGCCGCATCCCGGTTCTTGCTCTCCTCCTCCTCGAGCGCGGCCTGGACCTGCCGGAGCTCGAACGGCGAGGGGATGGTCAGGATCTTCGGCAGAAGCGGCCAGAGCGCTCCCGCGGTGATGACCGACGCCACGGCGGTGAGCGCCTTGACGATGCCCTCGACGCCGTAGACGGGCACCCAGAGCGTGTAGATTGACAGCACATGCGTCAGGCCGCACGCCATGATGAAGACGGCGAACGCCCAGAAGACCCACCCGAATTCGAGGTCGCGCCGCTTGGTGACGAGGATCGCGAGTGCAAACGGGATCGAGAAATACGCAAGCGCAATGCAGGCATCCGAAACGACATGCAGCCATATCAGCTCGGGCTCCCAGAGCAGGCAGATGCCGTGCGGGGAGAGCATCGAGGAGTCGAGGATACGTTCGAGGTAGGCCAACATGTGATTGCTTCCCGAAAGGATTGCGGCCGGGGCCGGCCCGCAACATGGCATCGCTGGACGAATCCGCCAATAAACGTCTCACTCACCGGGATGGGCGCCAAGGCCGGGCTATGCCGAGGGCATATTTTCGCGGGATGTGCACACTCGCGGGACGACAAGGCGGGCCGGGCCCTTATCCGGCTGATTCGCCGGGGCCGGACCGGCATGGGTTAGCTCGTCGCGGCGCCCGCGGCCGGCCCGGCTTGCTGGCGCATCCGCGGCACGCTAGGACAAGGCATGGCGGTGTCCCTCTCAAACCAATGTATCCGGCGATGACGACGCCCGTGGCTCTCACCATTGCAGGTTCCGATTCAAGCGGCGGCGCCGGCATCCAGGCGGATCTGAAGACCTTCGCGGCGCTCGGCGTCTACGGCGCCTCCGCGATCACGGCGCTGACGGCGCAGAACACGCGCGGCGTCACCGGCATTCATGCGGTGCCGGCTGATTTCGTCACCGCGCAGATCGATGCGGTGTTCTCCGATCTCGACGTCGGCGCGGTGAAGATCGGCATGGTGGCCCGGGCCGCCAGCATCGATGCGATCGCAGCCGCGCTGGCGCACTGGAAGCCGCGCCATGTGGTGCTCGATCCCGTGATGGTCGCGACATCGGGCGACCGCCTGCTGGCGTCCGAAGCCGTGGAAGCCCTGCGCATGCGACTGACGCCGCTGGCCTCGGTGATCACGCCGAACCTGCCGGAGGCGGCAGCTCTCCTCGGCGAGCCCGCCGCGGCCAGCGAGGCCGGGATCGAAGGCCAGGGGCGCCGGTTGCTGGCGCTCGGCTGCCGTGCGGTCCTGATCAAGGGCGGACACGGCGAGGGCGCCGAGAGCATCGACTATCTCGTCACGTCCGAAAGCACGATCGCGCTCGCCGCGCCCCGCGTCGCGACCAAGAACACCCATGGCACCGGCTGTTCGCTGTCCTCCGCCGTGGCGGCGGGTCTCGCCAAGGGCGAGACTCTCGAGCAGGCGGTGCGCAACGCCAAGGCCTGGATCAGCGCCGCGATTGCTGCTGCCGACCGCTTCGGCGTCGGCCACGGCCACGGGCCGATCCATCATTTTCACAAATTTTACTGACGCCGGCTTCGAGCTGCGCGCCGGCCCCGGCCGTTAACCAACAAGGCGACGGGGACCGGGCTTTTGCGGACAGCCATGGCCGCTTCGTGTCGCCTGATTGTCGCATGCGACTGATATTCGCGGGGAGGGCGAGGCGAGGTTTGATTCGTATCTGAGGGTGCCTCAAAGGTTCAATCGGTCATCCCCCTGTCACGGGATATTGTTACAGGCTGTCGCATGGGAAGCTACGATGTGAGTGACGAAAGCCCTGAAAGGCGCTTTCGCACCTTGTTCATCTCCGACGTTCATCTCGGAGCCCGCGGTTCACAAGCCGACCTTCTGTTGGACTTCCTGCGCTACCATGACGCCGAGACGATCTATCTCGTCGGCGACATCGTCGACGGCTGGGCGCTGAAATCGAGCTGGCACTGGCCGCAATCGCATAACGACCTCGTGCAGAAGCTTTTGCGCAAGGCGCGCAAGGGTGCCAAGGTGATCTACATCCCCGGCAATCACGACGAGTTCCTGCGCAACTATTACGGCACGCATTTCGGCGGCATCGACGTGGTCGAGAACACCGTCCACACCGGCGTGGACGGCAAGCGCTATCTCGTCATCCACGGCGACATCTTCGACCTCGTGGTGCAGAACGCGCGCTGGCTCGCCCATCTCGGCGACAAGGCCTACGACTTCGCGATCCAGATGAATCGCTTCGTCAACTTCTTCCGGCGCATGTTCAAGGTGCCCTATTGGTCGCTGTCGCAATGGGCCAAGCAGAAGGTCAAGAACGCCGTCAACTATATCGGCGCGTTCGAGCAGGCGCTCGCCGCCGAAGCGCGCCGTCACGACGCCGACGGCGTGATCTGCGGCCACATCCACTATGCCGTGATCCGCGACGAGGCCGGCATCCGCTACATGAACTGCGGCGACTGGGTGGAGAGCTGCACCGCGCTGGTCGAGCACGACGACGGCCATTTCGAGATCATCACCTGGGCGGATCAGTTGCAGAAGCCCGCGCAGGTGCCGCAAGTGGCAGCAAGGGCCGCCTGATGCGCATCCTGGTCGCGACCGACGCCTGGCACCCGCAAGTCAACGGTGTGGTTCGGACGCTGACCAAGCTTGCTGACGCCGCCAAAGGGCTTAGCGTTGAAGGTGTTGGCGTCGAAGGTCTTGGCGTCGAGTTCAATTTCCTGACGCCGCAATCGTTCCGCACCTTCGCGATGCCGAGCTATCGCGACGTGCGGCTCGCGATGCCGCGCCCGGCGCGAATCGCGAAGCTGATCGCGGAAGCCCGTCCCGAGAGCATCCATATCGCGACCGAAGGGCCGATCGGCCTGATGGTCCGCCGCTATTGCCGCCAGCGCAAGCTGCCGTTCACGACCAGCTTCCACACTCGCTTCCCTGAATATGTCCGCGCCCGTGTGCCGGTTCCGGGCTCGCTGATCTGGCGGGCGCTGCGTCGCTTCCATGCGCCCAGCCGCGCCGTGATGGCGGCGACCCCGGCGCTTGCCCGCGAGCTGACCGAGCGCGGCTTTGACAATGTCGTGCTGTGGCCGCGCGGTGTCGACACGCACTTGTTCCATCCCCGCGCGATCGATCTCTGCCTGCCGGCCCCGGTGTTCCTCTCGGTCGGCCGCGTCGCGGTGGAGAAGAATCTCGAGGCGTTCCTCGACCTCAAGCTGCCCGGCACCAAGGTGGTCGTCGGCGACGGCCCGGCGCGGGCTTCGCTCGAAGAGGCCTATCCCGACGCGATCTTCCTCGGCGAGAAGCACGGCGAGGCGCTGGCGGAAATCTACGCGGCCGCCGACGTCTTCGTGTTCCCCAGCAAGACCGACACGTTCGGCCTGGTCCTGCTGGAAGCGCTCGCAAGCGGCCTGCCGGTCGCGGCCTTCCCGGTGAAGGGCCCCCGCGACGTGATTGGCGATGCACCGGTCGGGGCCCTCGATCATGATCTGCGCAGCGCCTGCTTCACCGCGCTCAGCATCTCCCGGCAGGATTGCGTCGAATTCGCCGCCAATTACACCTGGGAGGCCTCGGCGAGGGCCTTTATCGACAGCATAAGGGCGGTCGGTGCGGTGCTGCCGGGCCGGAACGGGGCGGAGCAGCGACGCTTCGTCGCCTGAAGAAGAAAAACCCTCGCGCGGAGGTGTCTTGCCCGGGCGTCATCCGCCGCGATAAGGTCGGCCATGACCGAACAGCCCCTTCCGATCGGCCCTGCCGATATCGATGCCGCAGCGCGGGTGATCGCACCCTTCGCCATCCGCACCCCGCTGTTGTCCTTTCCCGTGCTCAACGAGCGCGTCGGCGCAAAAGTGTTCCTGAAGCCGGAGATGCTCCAGCGCACCGGCTCCTTCAAGTTCCGCGGCGCCTTCAACAAGGTTGCCTCGATCCCGCAGGACAAGCGCGCCGGCGGCGTCGTGGCATTCTCTTCCGGCAACCACGCCCAGGGCGTGGCGGCGGCGGCCAAGATCCTCGACATGCAGGCGACCATCGTGATGCCCGCGGACGCGCCGCTGTCCAAGCGCGAGCGCACTAAATCCTACGGCGCCGAGGTCGTGCTGTACGACCGCGACCGCGACGACCGCGAGGCGATCTCGCGCGGCATCGCCGAGAAGCGCGGCGCGACGCTGGTCAGGCCGTATGACGATCCCTTCGTGATCGCTGGCCAAGGCACCGCCGGCCGCGAGATCGCGGACGACATGGCAGCGCTGGGCCTCAGCCCCGACATCGTGGTGGCACCGGCCTCCGGCGGCGGCCTGATCGCCGGCGTCGCGACCGCCGTGAAGGCACGATATCCGCTGGCGCAGATCGTGGTGGCCGAGCCGGAGGCGTTCGACGATCACGGCATTTCGCTGACTGCAGGCCATCGCGAGCCGCATGGGCCGGCAGGCCGCACCATCTGCGACGCGCTGATGGCGCTGATCCCCGGCGAGATGACGTTTGCGATCAACAGCAAGCTGCTCGCGCGCGGCGTCACCGCATCCGACAAGGAAGTCGGTGCGGCGGTAGCGTTCGCCTATCGCGAGCTGAAGCTGGTGGTGGAGCCGGGAGGGGCCGTCGGCCTTGCCGCGCTGCTCGCGGGGCGTCTCGACGTCGCCGGCAAGAACGTCGTCATCGTCCTCTCCGGCGGCAATGTCGATGCCGATCTGTTCGCCGAGCTCGTGGCCTGATTCTTCTCGCCTGATTTCCTGACATGCGTAGGGGCGGAGCATCACTGCTCCGCCCCTTTGTCGTCTGCGCTTCTTGCCGCGATCAGTGCATGAAGCCGCGGTGATTGTTGCCGCTGCCCATGGAGGGCGCCTGGTTCATCGACTGCCGGAAGTTGTTGCCGCCGTTGTTGACCATGCGGTTGGTCGCATTGAACTGCGGGTGGTTGTTCTGCTGGGTGTTCTGGACCTGCACCTTGTTCACCGGGTTGTTGTTGAGCTTCACGATGCCGGTGTTGCCGTTGTTGACGCGGCTCGGGTTGTTCTGCGTCTGAACATTGACCGGCTTGGTCTCGACAGTTGAACCGGCCTTGCCGACATTCACCGGCATGCTCACGATCTTGCCGGGGGTGCCATTGCCGGCGTTCGGCGTGTTGTTGGTCGCGGGCAGCGTCACGATCTTGCCGATGCCGCCATTGTTGTTGGTGGTGTTGGTCGGCGCAGGCAGGGTGACGATCTTGCCCGGGGTCTGCGAGGGCGTGCCGTTCGGCTGGCTCGGCTGGTTGTTGCCCGCCGGCAGGTTGACGACCTGGCCGCCATTGCCGAGCTTGCCGATGACGTTGCTGTCCACGGGCTTCTGCACGACCGGCAGATTTCCATTCATCTGACCACCGCCATTGCCCTGCTGCAGCGGCATGTATTTGGGCTGGCCGAGATTGCCGATCTTGAAGGTCGGCGCAATGTTCTGCGGCGCCAGGAACTTCGTCGCCTGCATCAAGGGGACCAGCTTCGGCTGGGCTGCGAGCTTCAGCGCGGACACGGCGTAGGGGCTGTTGCCATAGCTGTCGTAGAAGGTCTGGTAGCCGAGCGGCGAGTTCGCGAGCACCGCCTTGTGCCAGGCCTGCGTGAGCAGGAGGTTGTTGAGCAGCCAGCGGATGTGATCGCACAGCGGGTCGTGCGGGTACATCTGGATGAACTCCTGATAGTACTCCGGCCGTCCCTCCGAGACGACGTAGTCATAGGCCTGGCGGGTTGAGCGGCTCGGCAGGTTGGAGGCCATCTGCACGACCGGCGCATTCACCGGCGCGCGGTTGGCGGCGACAGCGGTGTTGCCGAAGAAGGTGAAGTCCGACGTCAGCGAGGAGCTTTCCCACGGGATCTGCGCACCGCTGGTGGTCTGGTTCACTGCGAGGCGCACGCGCTTGAAGAGCTGCTCGATCGGCACATTGGGCTCGCGCGCGACGCTCAGGAAGGCCTGGGTGTAGGGGCTGTGGCCGCCGGTGCCGTCGAGCGCCTCGGCGCCCGGCGCGGTCGAGTAACCCACGATCGAGCCGTTCGGCGCATCGACGATTGCCAGGCCGCGGCCGGCATCGTTCACGGAGGGGAAGGGGTTGTTGCGGCAGGCATCGAGGATGACGATGCGCATGCGGCTCGGGATCGTCTCCAGCGTCGACATCACGTCGACCAGACGCACCGAATTGTTGACGAGCTCGGTCGGGCTCGAGACCCTGGCGTCGACGGGAACGAGATAGTTCTCGCCGGCGAGCTGCACGCCGTGACCGGCGTAATAGACCATCGCCACCGTGTTCGGACCGCGCGCGGAGACTTTTGCGGAAAAGTCCTGCACCACGCGGAGCATGTCGTTCTGCGTGAGGTCGGTCGCGGCGACCACCTCGAAGCCGGCCGAATTCAGGAACTTCGCCATCGACTCGGCGTCGTTGTCGGGGTTTTGGAGCTGCGGCGCGTTCTGGTAGTTCGAATTGCCGATCACCAGCGCCACCCGCTGCTCCGGGCCTTGCAGGGCGGTGGGGGCCGGCTCGACCGGGGCGACTTGCGCGGACACCGGGCCGCAGGCAAAGCCGAGCAGGCTTCCCAGGAGGCCTGCAGTCATCAGGAAAGGCTTTAGGCGGAACATGGCGTGCTCCTCTGGCACTGATCTCGATGCGAGATTGGTTGCGAGGAAGCCTTGCCGCGTTCGAGCCCGGGGTCCGTGATCCCTGTCACCATGGGTGGCAGCGTGATCTGAATCACGCATGGAACCTGCTATGGTGAATGACCGGTTTCGCCGGCGAAAGACAAGCCTTCAGGGGAAATGCCGTCACATGCTGAAATCGATCGATCCGATCCTGACGCCCGACCTGCTCTGGCTCCTGGCCTCGATGGGCCATGGCGACGACCTCGTTTTCGTCGACGCCAATCATCCGGCAACGCGTATCGCCAAAACGACATCCTCGCAGCGCCTGATCCAGCTGCCGGGCATGCGCATGGAGACCGCCGCCCGCGCCATCATGTCGGTCTATCCGCTCGACGATTTCGATCCCGATCCGGTGCGCGTGATGATGCCGGTGGACGATCCCGATCGCGTGCCCGACGTGCAGCGTGCGGTGCTCGCGGAAATCGAGCGCGCCGCCGGCCGCACTGTCGCTCCCGGCAAGCTGGCGCGTCCGGATTTCTATCGCGCGGCGGCGGCGGGCTTTGGCGTCGTGCAGGTCGGGGACAGCAGGGGCTATGGATGCTTCCTGATCCGCAAGGGCGTGATCGGTTAGCGGACGCCTTGCGTTCGATCAACAGATCGCCGCTCCTCACGCAGGGTGTGACGCAATTCCCGTCTGCGATATCCTGCGCATGGCTGCAAACAGTTCTGCACTCGAATTTGAATGGTCATCTCGCAACCGGCTGTCTATGGTCGATCCATGTCGCGCCTTATGTGTCTATTCGTTGCTGTCATCCTTTCTCTGCTGCCGGCCGTCGCGCCCGCCGAGCCCGCTCAAAAGCGCCCCAAGCCGGTCTGGCACGGCTACGGCTTCCTGCCGGGCTATCGCCAGCCGCTGAGCAACAGCATTCCGCTCTATAAGCAGAAGGACGCGATGCGCCGTCTTGCGCGCAACGACCGGCGCCACTGGTACATCGATCCGGTTCCCCAATATTATCGCTGGGACGGCGAGTGGCATTATTTCGGCCGCCCCGGCTTCGGCGGCGGCCGCTACAACGGCGGCAGCTTTGGCCCGTGCTGGACGCGGACACCGATCGGCGCGGTGTGGAATTGCGGGTGATGAGCTGATTTCGCGGCAAGGGGATCTAGCACCGTCACCCTGAGGTGCTCGCCTCTTCGGCGAGCCTCGAAGGGCGACGGCCCGGCTGCATCTCGGCCGTTCATCCTTCGAGGCTCGCCGCGTGGCGCGGTGCGCCCCACGGCTCACACCTCAGGATGACGGAGCCCATATCTCACCGAAGCAATCAGACTGTGGCCACGGAAAGACTCTGGATTGCTTCGCCGCGCTCGCAATGATGATGTTGAGAGAGCGCTTGCCGCTTACGAGAAGAACGCGATCTTCTCGGCCTGGGTCATGCGGCGGATCGGCGCGAGCGGGTCGTTGGCGGGCGCGCGGGGTTTTTGCAGGATGCCGCTGGCGAGGATGGTGGCGCCAAGCGAGGACTCGGACAAGGACGCCGACAAGGGCGAGGGCATCGGCAGCGGCGCGGTCGGCGCGGCTGCGAATGAGGCCGTGGCCGCCATGGCCGGGGCGGGTTGCTCCATCACTTCGGCGGCGGCTTCCGCGATGGCATTGGTAAGGCGCGCCAGCGATTCCATCGCGATCGGCGCTTCTTCTGCGTGCGCCTCCACGATCGGCGCGGCGGCGGGTTCCGGCGCGGCCGGCTCCCGAAGCACGGCAGCAACGGGCGCGGCGACCTCCGCGATCAACGGCTCGGGGATGGCCGCTGCCATCTCGACCGGCTCGATGATCTCGTCGAAATCAGGATCGGGCGCGGCCATCTCCAGCGCGATGGCTGCGAGCACGGCTTCGTCCTCGGCTTCCGCGGCGGCGTCGAGTGAAAACTCGTCGGCGACTTCCGCGAACGCGGGCGCTTCGAAAGCGGCGTCTTCCGGGGCGGCATCTTCGAGCGCGATCGGGCTTTCGGCTGCAATCTCCGGCTCGACGGCGGCATCCATTGCCTGCTCGGCAATTGCGAACGCTTCAGCGTCGCCGGCCGTCTCAGCGGCGGCTTCGGGCTCGGCAGCCACCGTGATGTCCTGCGACGGCTCCGCAAAAGCCACGGCGGTTTCGCCCGCCATCGCGGCGGGCGCGGCCGCGAGAGGCGAAGCTTCTGCGACGGACGGCGGTGCTTCCTGCACCGGAGCTGCCGAGGAACGCACTGCCGTCGCCTGCGGCGTTGCGTCGCCGTCGGCATCGAGCTGCTCGACCCGATCCCTGAGCAGATCGAATGCGGCCTTGAGCTCGGTGCGGGGATCGAGGGTCGAAACCTGTCCGCAGGCGGCCTCGATCGAGGCGAGCTGCGAATCAATGAGGTCGCAGATTCGCCCGTCGGCGCCGATCTCGCGCCAGCGCCAGGAGATCTCCTTGATGATGCGCACGCCGCGCGGGATCGGGGCAAGGCTCGCCTCGATCGCCGCGGGGTCGAACGTCGCGATCGCGATCGTCTCGGCTTCCCGGATCGCTCGGCGGATCTCGACCAGCGCCTCGGGCAGACGGTCCTCGACGACGGGTTGTCGCTGTGCCGCAAGGGTTTCTTCGATTTTGGCGACCGCATCGAGCACCATGCTCGTGTCGGCATTGCGGTTGCGCTTGGCATATTCGCCGAGGAACCAGCGGCCGCGCGCGGTCTCCATGAAGGCTTCGCGGATCGCGTCGTAATCCTGCTCGTTCGGCTCGGCCGCGCGGGCAGACATGGGCGAAAGGGCGAATGCTTCGTTGGCCATGACAATCTCGTCGCGCAAATCACCGCGCGTTACTGTAACGATCACCACGATATCGACCGAATCGCAATTGGTTTGATGGCAGGCGAATCACAAATCCCCACGCAAGCCGCCGTGAAGCGGCGATTCGCCGTGAGCCTGGCCCTGTTCTACTCGGCCTTCTTCGCGGTCCTGGGCACGCATATGCCCTTCTTCCCGGTTTGGCTGAAGGCGATAGGTATCGACGCGGCCTGGATCGGCCTCATCAACGCGCTGCCGGCGATCACGCGCTTCACCACGCTGCCGCAGGTCGCGGCCTTCGCCGAAAAGCGACATGCCATTCGCGCCGGCATCATGGTGTCGGTGCTGGCGACCGCGATCGGATTTGCGGCCGTCGGCCTGCAGCAGCAGCCGCTGGCGCTGTTCCTGATCTACGCGCTGACCTGCATGATGTGGACGCCGACGATGCCGCTGACCGATGCCTATGCGCTGCGCGGTGTCGCCCGTTACGGACTCGATTACGGACCCTTGCGGTTGTGGGGCTCGGCGGCGTTCGCCGCCGGCTCGCTCGCCTGCGGCTATTTCGTCGACAGCATCGCGGCGCGCGACCTGATCTGGGTGATCGTCGCGTGGGCCGTCGTTGCGGTTCTCGCCAGCCTGCGGCTTCAGCCGCTCGACGATCTCAGGCGGAGGACGACGGAGACGCATGCCGGCAAGGCGCTGCTGCACGATGCCGGCTTCTGGGCCGTGATCGCCTCGGCGGCGCTGATCCAGAGCTGCCATATCGCCTTCTACACGTTCTCGGCCATCACCTGGCAGCTCCATGGTCACGGCGGGCTGACGATCGCGGGGCTGTGGACGCTGGGTGTGATCGCCGAGATCGTCGTGTTCGCGCTGTCGCCGCGCTTCTCGCTGCATCCGTCCTCGCTGATGGCGATCGGGGGACTGAGCGCCGTGGTGCGCTGGATCGTCACCGCCAGCGAGCCGTCGCTGGCGCTGCTCGCGATCGTGCAGCTCGGCCACGGCCTCTCCTTCGGCATGACCATGGTCGGCACCATGAATCTGCTGGTGCAGCGCGTGCCCTCGCATCAGATCGCGCGGGGGCAGGGCTACTACGCCGCCTGCAACGGGTTGCTGGGCGCAACCACCTCGATCGCGTCAGGCGCGATCTACGCCCGCATCGGCGATGGCCTGTATTACGTGATGGCCGCGATGGCCGCGGCCGGCGCGCTCGTGATCTGGTCGGCGCGACACCGGCTCAAGGCTCATCCCCACAGCGAGGGGGAGGGCGGATAGACCAGGCTGTCGTCATAGCGCAGGCCGTGATCGCGGTCGCGCGCCAGCAGCAGCGGGCCGTCGAGATCGACGAAGCGCGCCTGCGGCGTCACCAGCATGGCAGGGGCCATCGACAGCGAGGTTGCGACCATGCAGCCGATCATGATCTCGAAGCCGAGCGACTGCGCCGCATCCGCCATCGCAAGCGCCTCGGTGAGGCCGCCGGTCTTGTCGAGCTTGATGTTCACGGCGTCGTAGCGCTCGCGCAGGGGAGCGAGGGAGCTGCGGTCGTGCACGCTCTCGTCGGCGCAGACCACGAGCGGCCGCCTGATCCGCGCTAGCGCGTCGTCCTTCCCGGCGGGCAGCGGCTGCTCCACCAGGGTGACGCCGACGGCGTCGCAAGCGGCGAGATTGTGCTCCAGATTGGCCTCGGTCCAGGACTCGTTGGCATCCACGATCAGCTCGGATTCGGGGGCGGCCTTGCGCACCGCTGCGATGCGGGCGTCGTCGCCGTCGCCGCCGAGCTTGATCTTGAGCAGCGGCCGGTGCGCCGCTTTCGCGGTCGCCGCGGCCATGGCCTCGGGTGTGCCCAGCGAGATCGTGTAGGCGGTGGTGCGCTCGCCCGGGATCGGGCGGTCCAGCAGGCTCCAGGCCCGCAGGCCCGCCGCCTTGGCCTCGAGGTCGATCAGGGCGCAATCCAGCGCGTTGCGGGCGGCGCCCGGCGGCATGGCGGCTTGCAGCGCCTGCCGGGTGATACCGCCTGCCACGGCCGCCTGCATGGCCTGGACGGCGGCCAGGGTTGCCTCGGGGGTCTCGCCATAGCGGGGATAGGGCACGCATTCGCCGCGGCCGGTGAGGCCGTTCTGGCTCACTTCGGCCACAACGGTCACGGCCTCGGTCTTGGCGCCCCGGCTGATGGTGAAACTGCCGGCGATGGGAAAGCGCTCGATTCGCGCCCGAAGTGCCGGAACTTTGCTGGAAGTCATTTTGAACTCTGGCGAAATCTGAACCTGCTAGTTACCTCTAGCAACTAACATTAACCAGTTGGGGATACCTTCTCCGGGTAAGGGCGCGTGCGCAACTATCTGATTTCCTCCGCCCCGGCACGGGAGCGGACATCTTGAGCAGCGATCCGAAGCTGGAACGGATTGCGAAGGGCAATGCGCTGGCACTCTGCGCCACCGGAACCTGGACCGCGAGCTTCGCGCCGGTCCTGGAGCGGATGGTGGCGGATGCCGAGAAGTTGGCCGGCAGCCCCCAGAGCATCTTCATCGACGTCTCCGAGGTCGCCAAGCTCGACACGTTCGGTGCGTGGCTGATCGAGCGGCTGCGCCGCAGCCTGACGCAAGGAGCGGTCGAGGCGCAGATCGCGGGCCTTTCCGCCAATTATTCGAGCCTCGTCGACGAGGTCCGGCGGGTGAGGGCGACGCCGGTGGTCGACGCCGGCACGATCACCATCACCGGCATGCTGGAGCAGATCGGCCGGGCCGTGGCCGGTGTCGCCGGGACGGTTGCGGGCCTGATCGACATGCTCGGCGCGGTGCTCGCGGCGGGCGGCCGCGTGCTGATCCATCCGCGCTCGTTCCGCCTGACCTCGACCGTGCACCACATGGAGCAGGTCTGCTGGCGCGCGGTGCCGATCATCGTGCTGATCACCTTCCTGATCGGCTGCATCATCGCCCAGCAGGGCATCTTCCATTTCCGCAGGTTCGGCGCCGACATCTTCGTCGTCGACATGCTCGGCGTGCTGGTGCTGCGCGAGATCGGCGTGCTCCTGGTCGCCATCATGGTCGCGGGCCGCTCGGGCAGCGCCTACACCGCCGAGCTCGGCTCGATGAAGATGCGCGAGGAGATCGACGCGCTGCGCACCATGGGCTTCGACCCGATCGAGGTGCTGGTGCTGCCGCGCATGCTGGCCCTGGTGCTGGCGCTGCCGATCCTCGCCTTCCTCGGCGCCATGGCCGCGCTCTATGGCGGCGGGCTCGTCGCCTGGCTCTATGGCGGCGTCGATCCCGAAGCCTTCCTGCTCCGCCTGCGCGATGCCATCTCGATCGACCATTTCATCGTCGGCATCGTCAAGGCGCCGGTCATGGCCGCCGTGATCGGCATCGTCGCCTGCGTCGAAGGGCTCGCCGTGCAGGGCAGCGCGGAATCGCTCGGACAGCACACCACCGCATCGGTGGTGAAGGGCATCTTCTTCGTCATCGTCATGGACGGCGTGTTCGCCATCTTCTTCGCCTCGATCGGGATGTGACGATGGCCCAGGAAACCCAAAACGGGATCCAAAATCCCATCATCCGCGTCCGCGACATCACCGTGCAGTTCGGCGCGACGCGCGTGCTCGACGGCCTCAACCTCGACGTCAAGCGCGGTGAGATCCTCGGCTTCGTTGGCCCATCGGGCGCGGGCAAGTCGGTGCTGACGCGCACCATCATCGGCCTCGTGCCGAAGGTCGCAGGCTCCATCGAGGTATTCGGCGTCGACCTCGATTCCTCCAACACCTCGCAGCGCCGCAATGTCGAGCGGCGTTGGGGCGTGCTGTTCCAGCAGGGCGCGCTGTTCTCCTCGCTGACCGTGCGGCAGAACATCCAGTTCCCGATGCGCGAATACTTGCGCGTCTCGCAGCGGCTGATGGACGAGATCACCATGGCCAAGCTGACCATGGTGGGCCTGAAGCCCGAGGTCGCCGAGCGCTTCCCGTCGGAGCTCTCGGGCGGCATGATCAAGCGCGTGGCGCTCGCACGCGCGCTTTCGCTCGATCCTGACCTCGTTTTCCTCGACGAGCCGACCTCGGGCCTCGACCCGATCGGCGCCGGCGACTTCGACGAGCTGGTCAGGACGCTCCAGCGCACTTTGGGCCTGACCGTTTTCATGGTAACGCACGACCTCGACAGCCTTTACACCGCTTGCGACCGCATCGCCGTTTTAGGGAACGGTAAGATCATTGCGGCAGGGTCGATCGCCGACATGCAGGCCTCGCAGCATCCCTGGCTGAGGCAATATTTCCATGGCAAGCGCGCCCGCGCGGTCATGGGCTGAGTGGTAGCCGGAGTACCTGATGGAAACGCGGGCGAATTACGTACTGATCGGATCGTTCACGCTGGCAGTGATTGCCGCGGCGATCGGCTTCGTGCTGTGGTTCCAGTCGCTGCACACCACCAAGCAGCGCAGTCCCCTGCGCGTGGTGTTCGAAGGCCCGGCGGCGGGCCTGCGCAACGGCGGCAGTGTCAATTTCAACGGTATCCGGGTGGGTGAAGTGGTCTCGGTGAAGCTCGACAACCCGCGGCGGGTTGTCGCACTCGCCATGGTCGAGAACAACGCGCCGATCCGCAAGGACACCCTGGTCGGCCTCGAATTCCAGGGCCTGACGGGCGTCGCCGCAATCTCGCTCAAGGGCGGCGAGGAGGCAGCGCCGCCGCCGCCGCTCGACGAGGACGGCATCCCGTCGCTGACCGCCGATCCCAACAAGCTCCAGGACGTCACCGAGGCGATCCGCGGCACGCTCCAGAACATCAACAAGATCGTCGCCGACAATCAGGAATCGGTGAAGAACTCGCTGAAGAACCTCGAGACATTCACCAACTCGCTCGCGCGCAACTCCGAGAAGATCGACGGCGTGATGGCCAAGGTCGACGGCGTGATGCTCAAGGCCGACAGCCTCATGCTCGGCCTCAACACGCTCGCCGGCGGCAAGGACGGCGGCGAGCTGTTCCAGGCGGTGAAGTCGATCCGCGAACTCGCCGACGATTTCGACAAGCGCTCCGGATTGCTGATCTCGGACGGCCGCCGCACCCTCGGCGACATCAGCCGCGCCGTGAACAATTTCGACCGCAACCCGACCCGCGTGCTGTTCGGCGCCAGCAACAGCGCGCCGGCAGCCGCCCCGCCGCCAGCCGAGCCGCCGAAGCCGGCGGCGAGCGAGCGCAAGCGGCAGTAGCGGTCCCTCCGTCCATCATTCGTCTCACGCGCGACACGCATCGGCGTCGCGCGATGACCGCGGCGTGCGCGCTGCTCAGGACGGCGAGAGTCCGGTGACGATACGAAAGTATGGGGGTCTGGCCGAGCCAAGGTAGGGGGCGGGGCCGGCGGCGATGTCAGCTATATCGCGCTCAAGTCGCGCGCCAAGGACGCGCGTCGTTTCACTCACAGGGGAGGAGAGCGCGTGGTACGCCTATTGCTGTTGTTGCCGTTCGTCGGCCTGATGATCGTGCCGTTCTACAATATCCGGGAGCCCCAGCTGCTCGGCTTCCCGTTCTTCTACTGGTACCAGCTCGCCTGGGTGCCGCTGACCTCGCTGCTCACCTACATCGTCTACAGGAGCGTGCGTCGTGCTGACTAATGTCGATAGCGCGGCGTTCGCCGTTTTCCTCGCACTGTTCGTCCTCGTCACCGGCATGGGCTTCGTCGCAGCGCGCTGGCGCAAGCCGGAGACGCTCGCCCATCTCGACGAGTGGGGCCTCGGCGGCCGCAAGTTCGGCACCTGGATCACCTGGTTCCTGGTCGGCGGCGACTTCTACACCGCCTACACGGTGATCGCCGTTCCGGCTCTGGTCTATGCGGTCGGCGCCTACGGCTTTTTCGCGCTTCCCTACACCATCATCGTCTATCCCTTCGTATTCGCGGTGATGCCGGTGTTGTGGAAGGTCGCCAAGGAGCGCGGCTACGTCACCGCAGGCGACGTGGTTCGCGGTGCTTACGGCTCGCGCGGGCTCGAGCTCGCCGTTGCGGCGACGGGCGTGCTTGCGACGATGCCTTACATCGCACTCCAGCTCATCGGCATGGAGGTGGCGATCAAGGCGCTGGGGCTGAGCGGCGAGGTGCCGCTCGTCCTCGCCTTCCTGGTGCTGGCGCTCTACACCTATTCGTCGGGCCTGCGCGCGCCGGCGCTGATCGCCTTCGTCAAGGACATCATGATCTACATCGTGGTGATCGCCGCGATCGCGATCGTGCCGTCGAAGCTCGGCGGCTACGGCGCGATCTTCACCGCGGCGGATGCGGCATTCGCCGCCAAGGGCTCGGGCGGCATCCTGCTGTCACCGGCACAGGTCGTGCCCTACGCCTCGCTGGCGCTCGGCTCGGCGCTCGCCGCCTTCATGTACCCGCACACGCTGACCGGCATCTTTGCCTCGTCCGGCGGCAACACCATTCGCAAGAATGCGATGCTGCTTCCGGCCTATACGCTGCTGCTCGGCCTGCTTGCGCTGCTGGGTTACATGGGACACGCGGCGGGACTGAAGCTCGCGAGCAACAACGACGTCGTGCCCGCGCTGTTCAAGACGCTGTTTCCGAGCTGGTTCGCGGGCTTTGCCTTCGCCGCCATCGCCATCGGCGCGCTGGTGCCGGCGGCCGTGATGAGCATCGGCGCGGCCAACCTGTTCACCCGCAACTTCTGGAAGGTGTGGATCGATCCGAAGGTGACGCCGTCGGGCGAGGCGAAGGTTGCCAAGATCACCTCCATGCTGGTGAAGGTCGGCGCGCTGCTCGCCATCCTGCTGATGCCGACGCAGTTCGCGCTCGACCTGCAACTGCTCGGAGGCCTCTGGATCCTGCAGACGCTGCCGGCGCTGGTGTTCGGCCTTTATCTGAACTGGTTCTCGAGCACCGCGCTCCTGGCCGGCTGGGCCGTCGGCCTCGCAGGCGGATCGTGGCTGGCCTGGTCGGACGGGTTGAAGCCGCTGCACGGCATTGACCTCGGGGCTGGCCCGGTTGCGATCTACACCGGTCTGTTGGCGCTCGCCCTCAACATCGTGGTTGCCGTCGTGGTCAACCTGGTGCTCAAGCGCATGCCGCAGGAGCGGCTGTCCCGCGAGGCAGCCTGAGGTTGGCCTCACCGGCGGCCGGAGATCTCCGGCCGCCAATCCCTCCGGCATGAATAGCCTTCCATGCGATTGAAAACGCTCTAGTATCCGCCCCGGCGCTCCGGCCGCTCGTCGGGGGCGGATCGGATGGTCTCGGGTGAGGATGTCTTGCAGGCGTGGTTCGTTCTTGCGGTCGCTGCCGGCTATGTGACCACGCTGTTCCTGGTGGCCTGGTGGGGCGATCGGCGGAGCGCAGGTGGGCCGCTGGTCTCGCCAAATTCCTGGGCGGCCGCGATCAGCTATTGCCTGACGCTTGCGGTCTACAACACCTCCTGGAGCTTCTACGGATCGGTCGGGCGTGCCGCCACCAGCGGACTGGACTTCGCCACGATCTATATCGGCCCGACCCTGGTGTTGTTGTTCGGCCAGACGCTCCTGTCCAAGGTCATCGCGATCGCGAAGGCGCAGAACGTCACCTCCGTTTCGGACTTCATCGCCGCGCGCTACGGCAAGAGCCAGGTACTCGCGGCCTTCGTGACGCTCGCATCGCTGCTTGGCGTGCTTCCCTATATCGCGCTTCAGCTCAAGGCCGTCGGCAAGAGCTTCGATTATCTGATCCTCCAGCCGGAGCGGGCGGGCGGCGAGGCGCTGCGGTTCTGGCAGGACTCCGCATTCGGCGTCGCCGCCTCGATGGCGCTGTTCGCGATCGTGTTCGGCGTCCGGCATGTCCACGCCAGCGAGCATCATCGCGGGCTGATGCTCGCGATCGCGTTCGAGAGCGTCGTCAAGCTGATCGCGTTCCTGATTGTCGCGCTGTTCGTGCTGTTCGGGCTGTCCGGCGGGCCGGGCGCCCTGCTGTCGCAGTTTCAATCGGATCCGCAACTGACGGGAATCCTGAGCTTCGACCCGATGCAGCCGGTCTGGCCTTCGACGATCATCATCTCGGCTATCGCCTTCCTGTGCCTGCCGCAGGCATTTCATGTGGCCGTGGTCGAGAACGAGGCGCCGGTGCATACGCGCACCGCGGCGTGGCTCTACCCGGCCTATCTTGCGCTGTTCAGCCTGCTGATCCTGCCGATCGCTGCGGCGGGGCTCACCAGGTTCGGCGCCATGATGGACCCCGACACCTACGTCATCTCGCTGCCGATCGCGGCGGACGCGAGCACCGTCAGCCTGATCGCCTTCCTGGGCGGTCTGTCGGCCGCCACCGGCATGGTGATCATGACATCCGTCGCGCTCAGCACCATGCTCTGCAACGATGTCATCATGCCGCTGCTGCTGCGCTCGCGGTTCTTCGGCCTGCGTGCGCAGAGCCGGCCGATGACCTCCGTGCTGGTGGCGGTGCGCCGGCTCTCGATCCTCGGCATCCTGCTGCTCGCCTATCTGACGCACCGCCTGGTCAACCAGGCCTATCCGTTGACCGTGATCGGTCTGTTGTCGTTCGTCGCCGTCGCACAGTTCGGACCGGCATTCGTCGGTGGCTTGTACTGGCCGCGCGCCAACAAGGTCGGCGCGTCGGTCGGGATCGCGGCCGGATTCTGCATCTGGGCCTATACGTTGCTGCTTCCCTCGGCCGCGCCGCTCTGGCCCGCGGTCGGGGAGATCGTTCGCCTGGGCCCATGGCAGCTCGCCTGGCTCAAGCCAAACGCGCTGTTCGGTATCGACGGGCTCGATCCGATCTCGCATGCGACGCTGTGGAGCCTTGCGGCCAACCTCGTCTGTTTTCTGGCATTCTCGACGCTCGGACGGCAGTCGACCGTCGAGCGCAACCAGGCCGCCGCATTCGCCGACGGCGTCGTCCGCGAGATGGTCCCGAAGCTGTCCTCGCGCGTGGTGGTTCGCCTCGACGATCTCCGCGCGCTGACGCTGCGTTTTGTCGGCGTGGAGCGGGGCTCGGCGGCTTTCGACGGCTATCTCGCCTCCCGCACGACCGGTACCGGGCCGCGTCTCGACCCATCGGGTCTCGTCGATCTCGACTCGATCCGATTCACGGAGAACCTTCTCGCCGGCGCAATCGGCGCGGCGTCGGCGCGCGTGGTGATCGCAGCTTCGCTGGAAGGGCACTCGCTGTCGCGGCGGGAGGCGATGGCGATGCTGGACGAGGCCTCCGAGGCGTTGCGCTTCAACCGCACGCTTTTGCAGAGCACGCTCGAAAGCGTACCGCAGGGCATCTGCGCGTTCGATGCCGATTTCAACATCACGGCCTGGAACGGCCGCTTCATCGCGCTGTTAGACCTGCCTCCGGACTTCGTGCGTGTCGGCCTCCCGCTGGCGGACCTGATCGCCTTCAACGTCGAGCGCGGCGAATATGCCGCATCCGAATTCGCCGCACTCCTGGTCAATCGTGACGTCGCCACGCAGAGCTGGCCCTATCTGTACGAGCGCAAGCGGCCGGATGGCACCGTGCTCGAGATCGTCTACGATCGCATCGCGGAGGGCGGCTACGTCTCGACCTATACCGACGTAACCGAGCGTCACCGCGCGGCGGAAGCCCTGCGGCGGGCCAACGAGGATCTCGAGCTGCGTGTCCGTGAGCGGACCGAGGCGCTCGAGCGGGCCAAGGCGGAGGCCGAGCAGGCCAATCTCGGCAAGACCCGCTTCCTGGCGGCGGCCAGCCACGATCTGCTGCAACCGCTGAACGCGGCGCGGTTGTTCCTGTCCGCGCTCGACGAGAGTCTGCACATCTCCGCATCATCGGGCGGAGTCGACAAGGAGCGCAACCTGGCGAGCAGCGCGATCACGGCGCTACGCTCGACCGAACATGTGCTCGACAGGCTGCTCGACATCTCCTCCTATGATGCCGGCGCCGTTCGTGCCGAGCCGTTCGAATTCCCGATCGCGGACCTGCTCGTGCAGCTGAAGGTGGAGTTCTCGGCGATGGCGCGGGAGCGCGGGCTTGTCCTGCGCGTCGTCGATTGCGGGCTCGCGGTGCGCAGCGACCCGCATCTGTTACGGCGGATCCTCCAGAACCTGCTGTCGAACGCGCTGCGCTATACGCCCAAGGGCCGTATCCTGCTCGGCTGCCGGCGGCGCGGCGGCGATCTGCGCATCGAAGTGTGGGACACCGGCGTCGGGATCGCGGCGGAGGATCAGAAGCGGATCTTCGAGGAGTTTCAGCGTCTCGCGCCCGGACCGGAGAAGGGCCTGGGCCTCGGCCTTGCGATCGTGGATCGTGTCTCCCGGCTGCTGGGCCACGCCGTCGACGTCCGATCGCGGCCGGGACGCGGTTCCGGCTTTGCCGTCACGGTACCGCTGGCGCGCGGCGCGGGGACATCGCTTCAGCGCAAGCCGGCAAGCCCGGCGCCTGCGGCCGCCGAGCGCGCGATGACGATCCTATGCCTCGACAATGATGTGACCATTCTCGATGGCCTGACGGCACTGCTCGGCGGATGGGGGCACCATGTGCTGGTCGCTGCGGACGCTGACGGAGCGATGCTCGCTGCCGCGGCCAGTCCGCCGGATATCGTGCTGCTCGATTATCACCTCGATGGCGGCCGCAGCGGCTTGGACTTTCTCGATGATCTCAGGCAGAAGTCGGGTCGCGACGTCCGCGCGCTGGTCGTCACCGCCGATCGCAGTGAGGCGGTGCGCAAGGAGGCGGGGGCACGCGGCTGCGCGATCCTGTCGAAGCCGGTCAAACCGGCGGCGCTGCGGCGCTTCCTCGGCGGCGAAGCCCTGAGCCGGCAGTTCGGAGCGAAACAGAGGACATCCCCGGCGTGACCATGCGCATCCTCATCGGTGACGATCACCCGCTGGTACAGGCCGCTTTGCGCAGCGCTCTTTCGACCGTGCTGCCCGATCTCGACATCGTCGCCTGCCAGTCGCTCGACGAGGCGCTGAGCGTGCTGTCATCCCAGTCCGACGAGATCGACCTGATCCTGTGGGACCTGACGATGCCGGGCATTCAGGGATTTGCCGCGCTGTTCATCTTGTCGGCGCAGTTCCCGACGGTGCCGGTCGCGATCATCTCGGCGCGGCAGGATGCCGCCACGATCCGCCGCGCCATTGCCTATGGCGCGTCCGGCTATATCCCGAAATCGCTCAGCCTGCCGGAGATGGCCGACGCGATCACAAAAATCCTCGCCGGTGAAATCTGGATGCCGCCCAATGTCGGGGGACGGGGCTCGATCCAGAGCGCCGATGTCGAGCTGGCCGCGCGCATGGCCACGCTGTCGGCGCAGCAGCTCCGCATTCTCGCGATGATCGTCGAGGGCAAGCTCAACAAGCAGATCGCGGGCGAGCTCGACATTGCCGAGCAGACGGTGAAGGGCCATGTCTCGACCATCCTGCGCAAGCTCGGCGTCGGCTCACGCACGCAGGCCGCCGTCCTGGCCGAGCGGCTGTCGTTCGGCCAGCCCGGCGGCAATTGAGCCCAGGACATCCAAACGAAAACGGAGGCCGCGAGGCCTCCGTTTTTTATTCGCGATTGGCTTGAGTGTTACCCCAGCCGTCCCGCCGCGTGCGCGAGCAGCGTGTACACCAGGCCGGTCTCCGAGGTCAGGTGGCCGCGCAGCTCCTGCGGGCCGCGGCCGTCGCGGGCGACTTCGTCGAGCAGGCGTTCGAACTCAGCGACATAGCGGTCGACCGTGCCCTTGAAGTTGCGGTCGGCGCGATACTTGCGGGCGACCTCGTCGAAGGCCTTCTGGCCGGCGGGCGTGTAGAGGCGCTTGGTGAAGGCCTTGTTCTCGCCGCGCTGGTAGCGGTCCCACATCTCGGCGGCGAGGTTGCGGTCCATCAGCCGGCCGATGTCGAGCGACAGCGATTCCAGCGGATTGCTGCTACCTTGCGGAGCCTGCGGCTGCGGAGCCGGTGCAGGCTGGCGGCCGCGCGGGGCCTCGCGGCCGTTCGGAGCGCCCTGGTTGGCGTCCGTGCGGTTCAAGAGGTCCGACAGCCAGCCGTCGCGGCCCTGGTCGTTGCCAGCCGGCGCAACCGGCGGAGCTTCGGTGCGGCGCGAAGTGGCCGGCATGCCGAGGTCCGGCGGCGGCAGCGTCGAGGCGCTGCCGGTGTCGCGCAGGCGGGTCTCGGTGCTGCGAGCGCCGACGGCCGCCAGCAGCGGCTCTTCCTGGCGCTGCACGCTGGCGCGGCCCGCCGTCGAGACGTCGAGGCCACGGCCATGCTGGGCCACGATGCGGTTGAGCTCGGCGAGGGCCTCGATCTGGTCGACGATCACCTTGCGCATCTGCGCAGTGCTCTCGGCGGCCTCCTGCGGCATCTCGAGCACGCCGCGGCGCAGCTCGTTGCGGGTGGCTTCGAGCTCGTTGTGCATCTCGAAGGCCATCTGCTTCATGCTGGAGACGAGGTTGGAGAACTTCTCCGTCGACTGCTTGAACATCGCATCCGCCTCGTCGGTGGTCTGGCGGTAGATGTCGTGCATGGCGTCGAGGGTCTGCCGGTGCTCTTCCTCGGAGGCCGCGCGCACCGCCTCGAACTGGCGGGTGATTGCGGCGGAACCTGCGCCGGCGGTCTCCGCGACGACGCGGGCGATGTCGCGGGCGCGCTCTTCGGCCGCGGCCAGCGATTCATCGAGCAGGCCGGTGAAGCGCGACAGGCGCTGGTCGAGATCGGCCGTGCGCAGGTCGATCGTGGTGACGAGCGATTCCAGCGCCTGCTTGCGTTCGGCGAGCGAGGCGGTGGTGTTCTTGTTGCTCAGCTCGACGACCTGGGCGGCCTCGACGAGCGCCTTGCCGTGCGCGTCGAACTGGGTGGACAGCTCGCCGAGATCCTGGAGCGCCCGCGTGGTCTTCGTGTTGAAGACGTTGAGCTGGTCTTCCAGGTTCTGCGTCGCAGCGCCGTTGCGCGAGGTGACGTCGTTCATCGCCGAGACGAAGTCGGCAACGCGCGTCACCAGCGCCCGCTCGAGCGAGTTGAGGTTGTCGTGCGCACCGGTCAGCACCTCCTGGAGGAGGATGTTGCCTTCGCGCAGACGCTCGAACAGGGCGACCGTGTCGGTGCGCAGGATCTTGCTGGTCTCCTGCATCTCGGTGACGGCCGCGATCGAGACCTGGCGCGACTGGTCGATCGCCGCGCGCGAAGCCTGCTCGAGGTCCTTGAGCGACTTGCCGACCGCGCCGGTGGCCATCTCGCTCGCCGCGTTGATGGTGCGGGCGACTTCGGAGCCGTTGCCCATCATCGTCTGCGAGAACGCATGGCCGCGCGTCTCGATCGACTTCAGCGCGTCCGAGGTGACTCGGTCGATGTCGAGCGTGAGCTGGCTGGTCTTGGAGCCGATCGCATCGACCAGGGCGCCGCGCTTGGCGTCGATCATGTTCGACAGACGGTCGGCCTGCTGCTGCACATAGGTGACGATCTCGTCGGTCTTGCCGGTCATGGCCTGGCCGAAGCTGCTGCTGGCGGCGAGCACGGAGCGCTCGACGTCGGCCGAACTCGACTTGACCCGCGAGCTCGCCTCGTTGGAGGCGGAGATCAGCGCGTTCTGGGCGTTGAGCGCGCTGGTCTGGATGTCGTTGGTCGCGTTCGCGGTGGCCGCGCTCAGCGCGCGCTCGATCTCGGTCGAGATCGTGCGGATCTGGCTCGCGGCATCCGCCGAGGTCGAGGTCAGCGAGGTCTGGGCCTCACGCGCGCTGTTGAGGATGGTCGAGGCGGTGTCGGCGCCGACCGCGGTCAGCGTGCGCTCGATGTCCGTGGTCAGCGACTTGATCTGGCCTGCCGCGTCCGTCGAAGCGGAGATCAGCGTGCCCTGGGCCTCGCGCACGCCGCTGGTGAGCGCCTCGATGGTGGCGCCGCCGGCGGTCGCCAGCGCGCGCTGCATCTCGGCCGCGAGCGAACGGACCTGGCTGGTCTGTTCGGCCGAGACCGCGAGCAGGGTGCTCTGGGCGTCGCGGGCGCTGGTCGTGATCGTCTCGGCGGTCGACTGGCCGACCTGCGAGAGCGAACGGTGCACTTCGGCCGCGAGCGACTTGACCTGGCTCGCCGCATCCGAGGACGCCGTGACCAGGGTGTTCTGCGCCTCGCGGGCGCCGGTCGTGATGGTCTCGGCCGTCGCGGTGCCGGCCATCGAGAGCGAACGCTGGACGTCCGAGGACAGCGCCTTGATCTGGTTGGCGGTCTCGCTGGAGGCCGCGATCAGCGCGCTCTGCGCATCGCGCGCCCCGGCGGTGATGGATTCCGCCGTGGTGGCGCCGGCCAGCGACAGCGAGCGCTGCACGTCGGCGGTGAGCGTCTTGACGTGGGTGGCCGCATCCGAGGAGGCGGTGACGAGCGTGGTCTGCACCTCGCGGGCGCCGGCCAGGATCGAGGCTGCGGTCGCAGAGCCGGCCGCCGACAGCGTGCGTTCGACGTCGGCCGCGAGCCCCTTGATCTGGTTGGAGGCATCGCCCGAGGCGGCGACCAGCGTCGACTGCGCTTCGCGGGCGCTGGTCAGGATCGAGTTCGCGGCACCGGTGCCGACCGCGGTCAGCGCGCGCTCGACCTCGGAGGAAGTCATCTTGAGCTGGGCGTTGACGTCGGAGGAGACCGTCATCAGCGACTGCTGCGCCGTGCGTGCCCCGGTCTGGATGGTCTCGCTGGTGTTGACCACGAGGTTTGTGAGCGAACGCTCGGCGTCCTCGACATGCGAGCGGATCGCGGTCGAGATCATCTCGGCGCGGGACATCATGTCCTCGCTGGCCTGGCGGCCGCTGCTCTCGATGCGGCCGGCGACTGCCTCGACGCGCGAGCCGAGCAGGTCCTCGAACTGCGCCACTCGCACGTCGATGTCGCTGGCGACCGAGCCGACCTTGGTCTCGATGGCCTGGTGGATGTCCTGGAAGCGCGCCGTGACCGTGTCGGTCAGGTGCATGCTGCGACCGTCGATGATCTCGGTGACGCCGGTGATGCGGCGGTCGACCGCCTCGATCGCCTGCGCGGTGCCGTCCGTGAGGGTCGAGGTCAGGAGGCTGAGGCGCGAGTCGATCGACTGCACGGCCTGCGAGGCGCCGTTCGTCACCGCGCTGGTCAGGTAGGTGAGGCGGGAGTCGATGGATTCGAGCGCCTGCGAGGCGCCGCCGGTGAGCGTGGTCGTGAGGTGCGTCAGGCGCGTATCGATCGTCTGGATCGTCTGGGATGCGCCGTCGGTCAGCGTCGTCGTGAGGCTGGTCAGGCGGGAGTCGATGGACTCTAGCGCCTGCGAAGCGCCTCCGGTCAGCGACGTCGTCAGATGGGTGAGGCGGGAGTCGATCGACTGGATCGCCTGCGCGGCACCGTCGGTCAGTGACGCGGCGAGCGTGTTGAGACGTCCGTCGATGGTCTCGGTGACGGACCTCGCGCGGGTGTCGAACGATTGTTCGAGCGCGGTGACGCGGCCGCCGAGCTGCTCGTCGAAGGTCTTGATGTGGCCGTCGATCGTGCTGTCGAGGCTGGTGATCTTGCCGTTCAGCGAGTCATCGAGGTTGGCGACGCGTTCGCCGACAGTGGTCTCGAACTGCATCAGGCGCTGGTCTAGCACGGCCGTGATCCGGCCGCCGTGCGAGGTGAAGCGGGTGTCGAAATTGTCGACATAGGTCTTCAGCGTCTCGGCAATGTCCTGCGTTCGCTGGCCCATGCGCTCCACGACCTCGCCGCCGAACGTCTTCACGGTGCGGTCGAACTCGGAGATGTGACGGGTGATCAGCGCGCCCAGCGTGCCGGAATCGCGGGCGAACTTCTCGACCAGCTCGGTGCCCTGGTTCTTCACCAGTTCGTCGAACGCGCTCATCTGGAGCGACAGCGAGTCGTGCGCGGTCTCGGTCTGGCTGACGACCTTGGCGACCAGGGTGTTGACGGTGGCGTCGAGCGCGTCGCTCGCCTTGTCGCCGGAGGTCATGATCTGGTTGGCGAGCCGGTTGCCGGCATCGTCGATCTTGGCGGAGAGGTCGTTGGAGCGCAGCTCGAGCTCGAGCAGCAGGGAGTCCGACGAATTCTTCAGGCTGTCGTGCACCTGCTCGGTGCGCTCGGAGATGCCGTCGACGATCGCGGCGGAGCGCTGCTCGAACTCGCCGGTGATGCGGTCGATGCGCTCGTTCAGCATCTCGTGGACGCGGTCGGCGAGGTCGACGAACTCGTCGTGGACGTGGCCGGTCTTGAAGTTGAGGCTGGTGGTCAGCCGCTCGCTGGCGTCGAGCACGGCGCGCGTGGTCTCGTTGCTGGCTTCCTCGAGGCGGTCGAGCAGGTCGCCGCCGCGCTCGCCGAGCGCGAGGATCATGTTGTCGCCGGCATTGCTCAGGGCGCCGGTGATGTGGGCGCCGCGCTCTTCGAGAGCGCCGGTGATGCTCTTGGCGACCTCGTCGACGCGCGAGGCGATCGCATCCGAGATCAGCGCGATGTCGTGGCGCAGGTCGATCTGCACGCCGGAGATGGCGCTGCGGACCTGCTCGGCCTGGCCGACCAGGTTGTCGCGCTGATGCGCGATGTCCTGCAGTAGGGCGCGGATGCGCACCTCGTTGTCGGAATAGGCGCGCTCCAGCGCCGCGACCTCGTTGGCGACCAGCGTCTCGAGCTCGCCGGCGCGCGCGATCGCGCGCTCGATGCCGTCGCCCATCGCCGCGACCTCGCGGCGGATGGCCTGGCCGACGGTGACCATGGAATCGGAGGCCGAGCCTTCCGGCTCGGAGAAGCGGATCGCAACCTGCGCCATCGCCTGTGCGATCATGCGCATTTCCTGGCCGCGCCAGACCAGGCTCGCGAGGAAATAGAACAGCATGATCGGCGCGAAGAACATCGCGATCAGGCCGGCGATGACGAGCACGCCGCCGCTCTGGCCCATGGCGGCCTGGATCGAGGGCAGGAAGCCGACGGTCAGCGCGGCGCAGGCCGCGAGCCAGACGCCGGCGAAGATGGTGGCGAAGGTATAGACGCTGCGGGCAGGGCGGCCCTTCTGGAGCGCCTGGAGCAGCTGGCCGATGGTCTCGCGGTCGTCATTGGCGGCGCGGCGCGTCGAGCGCGGCTCCTCGATCGTATCGAACACGGTGGCCCGCTCGTTCGCGGCAGGGCGCGGCTCGAAGCTCGGCTCGTCAAAGATCGGGGGCTCCGGGGGCGCCACCGAAGACGCCGTTTCGTTGCGCATCGAGGCGTTGCGGCTGGTGTCCGCAGCGGTGTCGCTGATGTTCAGAGCTTCCTGGATCGCAGAAAGCGCAACTTCTGTCGGGTCTTTGACCTTTTTCGGAGTGTTCGCCATGTTCAGTCCGAGCCCTCGTTACTTGTACGCGTCCCCCCGCGAGCCCCGCGCGCTACGCAAGCC
Organism: Bradyrhizobium sp. B039; assembly: GCF_038965675.1. NCBI lineage: Bacteria > Pseudomonadati > Pseudomonadota > Alphaproteobacteria > Hyphomicrobiales > Nitrobacteraceae > Bradyrhizobium > Bradyrhizobium sp. B039. The sequence goes on along the minus strand of NZ_CP152416.1, from coordinate 6,143,531 downwards.
CACAGACCGGATCATGCCGCTTGCGCGGATCTTTCAGCCGTCCCCACCCGGACGGCTTGTCCGCCAATTTCTCCAACATCCTATTGGCAGAGCGTCGCGAATGAAATGCCCGCGATTAAGACAATCTTAATCATCGTTAACAGGATCGGGCCGTAACGCCTTAGCAATAAATGCAATTCTCCACCGGACTCGGCCGATTGCGGCAATTTTTCGTCAATAAACGGGCGGATTTACGTAAGGCGGCCCAAACATTTCGTTAACCACTTCCATGCTTGGCTGGGAGGAACCGCACCGCCGAACCGGCGGAACCGTCGCGCGATGCCGGGGTCCTGCGCCATGACGCCTGAACTGCAACGGATGGAATGGATGCCCTCGCCCCCGCTTGCGCCCGTCGACAGCCCGCTCGATCTCGACCACCTCTCCCGCATGACGCTCGGCGACGCCGAGCTGGAGCAGGAAGTGCTCGCAATGTTCGCCGAGCAGGCGGTTCGCCTGCTCGCCGCGATGACCAATTTGCCGGCCGAGGCCGGCGCGCTCGCGCACAAGCTCAAGGGCTCGGCCCGCGGAATCGGCGCCTTTGCGGTAGCGGATGCCGCCGCTCACCTGGAGACCGCGATCCGGACCGGCCACGACCGGCACCACGCCTTCGCCGCGCTGAAGGAGGCCGTGGCCGAGGCCCGCGCCGCCATCGAGGCGATCCTGAAGCACTAGGCCGGCGACCCCCGCAAACGGCGGTGTCTCTAGTCTTTTGTTTTGACGCGTTTTCTGCCCGCAAACCGGGATCCAGCTCGCATCAAAACGCTATGGCGCCGGGCTAACCGACCCGTTATAGGACAGCCCGGACCCTCCTTCATTCCCAACATCGCGGCAGCACGAGCACACATGGCCAAGATTCACTTCGTCGACCACAAGGGCGAAACCCGTACGGTGGAAATCGAGAACGGCGCAACCGTGATGGAAGCCGCCATCCGCAACAGCATTCCCGGCATCGAGGCCGAATGCGGCGGCGCATGTGCCTGCGCGACCTGCCATGTCTATGTCGACGAAGCCTGGCGTGAGAAGGTCGGCAGCCCGACGCCGATGGAAGAGGACATGCTCGACTTCGGTTTCGACGTGCGCCCGAACTCGCGCCTGTCCTGCCAGATCAAGGTCTCCGACGAGCTCGACGGGCTGGTCGTGTCGACGCCGGAACGCCAGGCCTGATCCGACCGTTCCCCTGCATCAGGTGCCAGGCGGCGCGACCTCGATGCCGCGCTTGTGCCAGGGTCTGAGCTTCTCGACGATCTCCGCGGTCAGCGGCGCCGGCCGCCGCGTCGCCTCGTCGAGCATGACGCCGACCGACGTCGCCGAGGCGATGCATTTTCCCTGCGAGAACACGACCTGCTCGAAGGTCACTGACGTCCGTCCCAATTTCACCACGCCGAGGCCGAGCTCGATCGTGTTCGGCCAGTGCAGCTCGGCGCGGAAATGGATGTCGAGCCGCACCATGATCCAGGCGAGGCCCGGCGGCGTCAGCCCGTAGTCCGGGCTCTTCATCAGGGTGACACGGCCGGTCTCGAAATAGGTGGCATAGACCGCGTTGTTGACGTGCTGGTTGGGATCGAGATCGCCGAAGCGGACGTTGTCGCTGAGGCGGTAGGGGTAGTCCTCCAGGCGCGGCGTCGTATCGAGGCGGCTTGGTGCGTTCACCGATTGATCTCCGTCATATCCAGCCTCGTTACAGCCCAGTTATTTTGACCCGGCAAGTGGGCGCGGTTGCGGGGCGCTCCCGCTTTTATGCCTTCCCTGATCCATCCCCGTTGGCTAGACAGGCAGGGTCACCTCGGCCCAAAGGGCGCCGTCCAACCGATAACGATAAAGAGACGACATGAGCGACGTGATCAAAACCGATGTGCTGATTATTGGCGCCGGCCCCTGCGGTCTGTTCGCCGCCTTCGAGCTCGGCCTTCTCGATATGAAGGCCCATTTCGTCGACATCCTCGACAAGGTCGGCGGCCAGTGCGCCGAGCTCTATCCGGAAAAGCCGATCTACGACATTCCCGGCATTCCGCATGTTTCGGGGCAGGGGCTCACCGACGCGCTGATGGAGCAGATCAAGCCGTTCCATCCGACCTTCCATCTCGGCGAGATGGTCGAGACGGTGGAGAAGATCGGCGATCCCGCATTTCGCTGCACCACCGATGCCGGCAAGGTGTTCGAATGCAAGGTGCTGGTGATCGCGGCCGGCGGCGGCTCGTTCCAGCCCAAGCGTCCGCCGGTGCCGGGCATCGAAGCCTATGAAGGCACCTCGGTGCATTACGCCGTGCGCAAGATGGAGACGTTCCGCGACAAGAACGTGCTGATCGTCGGCGGCGGCGATTCCGCGCTCGACTGGACGCTCAATCTGCATCCGGTGGCCAAGCGCATCACGCTTCTGCACCGTCGCGACGAATTTCGCGCAGCCCCTCACAGCGTCGAGCAGATGCGCGCGCTGGTCGCGGCCGGCAAGATGGATCTCCGGCTCGGCCAGGTCACTTCGCTCGCCGGCACTGACGGCAAGCTGACCGGCGCGACGATCAAGGGCAACGACAACAACGTCACCGAGATCGCCTGCGATGCCATGCTGCCGTTCTTCGGGCTGACCATGAAGCTCGGTCCGGTCGCGAACTGGGGCATTGCGTTGGAGAACAATCTGGTACCGGTCGAGACATCCGCGTTCGAGACCAACATATCAGGCATCTTCGCCATCGGCGACATCAACACCTATCCCGGCAAGATCAAGCTGATCCTGTGCGGCTTCCACGAGGGCGCGCTGATGTCGCAAAAAGCCCATCGCTACGTCTATCCGGAGAAGCGGCTCGTGTTCCAGTACACGACCTCGTCCTCCAGCCTGCAAAAGAAGCTCGGGGTCAGCTGACCGCGAGCGGGGCGGGAAGGATGCCCCATGTTTCTGGTGCTGGAACCGTTCGCGAAATCGCCGTAGTCTGCGGCCATTCCAGTCGTGGAATAGCAAGGTGATCATAATGCGGAATCCGTTTCCCAGCTTTCGGCTGCTCTCGCTCCTCACGCTCGCGCTGTCGCTCGGCGCGGTGAGCCCGGCTGCGGCGCAAGCCCCGGTTGCGACGTCGGCCCAGCCAACCGCCGCAGGGCTCTGGCAGAAGGTCGAAGACGGCAAGACGGTGGGATGGTTCCTCTTCGTCGACCACAACGGTGTGTTCGAAGGCGTGATCGCCAAGACGTTCCCGCGGCCCGGCGACGATCCGAACGAGGTCTGTGCGAAGTGCACGGACGATCGCAAGAACGCGCCGGTGCTAGGCCTGTCCTTCATCCGCGACATGAAGCGCGACGGGTTGAAGTATGATGGCGGTAACGTGGTCAATCCGCGCGACGGCAATATCTGGAAGGCCAAGATGACGGTGAGCCCCGATGGCCAGACCCTGACCATGCGCGGCTTCCTCGGCATCTCCCTGTTCGGCAAGGACGAGACCTGGACGCGCCTGCCGGACGCCAACATCGCGCAGGTCGATCCCGCCATCGTCGCCAAATATCTGCCCGCACAGGCCGCAGCGACCAAGCCCGCACCCGCGCCCGCGGCGAAGAAGGGCGGCGCAATGATGGCGCCGGCGCCGAAGCAGTAGGCTCTACAGTCGTTGTTTCACATGCCGCTGTCATTCCCCGCGCAGGCGGGGAATCCAGTACGCCGCAGCCTCTCGATTCAATCACGTCCGTCACGGAGTACTGGATCGCCCGCCTTCGCGGGCGATGACAGCTGAGTGCGTGGCACGTGCGCGCCTCATCTCGTCATTGCTAGCGTAGCGAAGCAATCCAGTAAGGTTGCTTCCGCATTCTCTTGTCGCCCGCATGAGCGAAGCGATATGCGGGACCACTCGTCCCTGATATCGCTGCGCTCACCCGGGCTACGGAATTGTCAATACGTCCGCGCCTTCTTGCACGGCGCATAGAAGGTGCCGTTGCCGGCAACGACCCGCTCGAGGCATTGCCGGGGATCGGTGATCTCGCCGTCGACCTGGAAATAATAGGCCTGCGTGCCCAGGCTCAGGACGTAATGTCCGGGCGCAAGTTCGAGCTCTGAATCGCCGGTGTGAAGCTCGTGCATCTCGGGTGTCCCTGGAATCGGTGACACCCGGAACGGATAGGCGAAGTTGCGGATGACGCCGACGTCGTCTCCGCCATTCAGCGTCTTGCCTGCGGCGTCGGTCGAAAACTCCCTGGCGATCTTCGCCACGACCCGAACCTCGACGCGTTCGGGAATCGCATGTGCGGCGTCGCGGCGGAACACGATGAATTTGACGCGGCCGTTCGGCAGATGCGGCCGGTCGGGCTTCTTGAACTCCGGTGAAATCGCGACGCGCATGTCCGGCGCCATGACGCCGGTCGAATTCAACTCCGCCAGCGATTTGTCGTCGATCAAGGCGTAGACGCCGTAGTCGGTTGGAAGCACGCGCGTCGGTTTCAACGGCGGTGCGACGGCGGTCACCATTTCCGGCTTGCTGACCGTGATCGTCGTCTCCGGTCTGGGCGGGACCAGCGCGATCTCCTGGGCCTGGGACGAAACCAGCCGGCGCAGCGCGGCGATATGGTCTCGCTGCGAGATGAGAAGAACGATGGCGCCGGCGGCAAGCAGGATGGCCCCCGTACGCTTCATCACCGGCCAAAGCGGACCCGAGATCGCAGGCCGCCTGGATGTCTCGATCGCCGATCGCAGGACCGGAGCGTCGGCGGACAGAAGTGGGCCGCCTGTCTCACCCGCCTTCGACGATGTGAGTTGATGTTGCGGCAACCGCTTCAGCGGCGCCTCTTCACGCGAGAACTTCTCGACCTCCTCGATTGCGACCTCGAGCGCCCGCTTCATCTGGTCGATGTTCTTGGCGTCGGCGTAGGTGAACTGCTCCTGGAGCTTGTAGCGGGCAAGATCGTAGACGAGCTGCCGCCTGAACTCCGGATCATCCTTCACCGTCTCCAGCATGCGCGAAATCACCAGCGCAAACTGCACCTCGTTTGCTGGCAAATCGGTCGCGTCCTGCTGGCCAGGGAGCAACTCTCTCGAACTCATAGCGCTGCCGGTCCAATGCCAGTCACGCCGTCACCTGATTTCTCTAATCGAAACAGCTGGTTAAACAAATGCGATAGGTTTCGCGGCCACGTTCGTACACGTTGAGGTGCGACAAGGAAAGCCTCGAAAATGCGCGACAAATCGCCGGCACCCGGAGCATGCAGGACGTGCGTGCCGACATGGGCAACACCGTGCGAGCAGTAGTTCTCCGGAATGCGCGCTGGCGCCGGATTTGCATAGCTGTCGCAAAGCCGCTGGGGAGCGAGTCGCCGTCTCCACGCCTGCCGCCACCGTGCGGAGGGCCGACGGCGGCGCCTGTCCCTCGCGGCGCTGATTGCGATCTGCGGGAAGACGACATGCGACTTGCCAGACTATGTGCGGCGGCGCCGCTGGGGCTGATGGCGCTGCTTGCGACCTCGGCGCTGGCGCGCGACGACGGCCGCTACGCCAACTCGCCGCTCAAGCCCTGGTTCGAGAGCCTGCGCAGCGAATACGGACAATGCTGCTCGGATGCCGACGGCTACGTGGTCGCCGACGTCGATTGGGAATCCGACAAGGGGCGTTACCGTGTGCATCTCGACGACGAATGGGTGGTCGTGCCCGACGGTGCCGTGATCACCGAGCCGAACAAGATCGGCCGGACCATGGTGTGGAAGCACTATATCGACGGCCATCCGCGCGTGCGCTGCTTCATGCCGGGTAGCATGACGTAGAGACGTGCGAGCGCCGAACTCCTGACGGCGCGGAAGAGGTTCGTCATGCCCGGGGCTCGTCCCGGGCATCCACGTTCTGAGTGGCCTCGGCAAGACGTGGATGGCCGGGACGTGCCCGGCCATGACGTTGTGGAAACTTCAGCTCAACGATGCGATCGTTGTCCGGTGACGGACGCTTAGCGCGCCTCGCTCGCCGAACCGGCGCTCGCGAGCCGCTTGACCCGCGGCGACAGCACCGAGACTTGCGCGGGCGAGGCGGGCATGCCGGCGACGGTCATCACGGGCGAAGCCGACTGCTCCTCGACGCCGGCGCCGCCGAGCACCTGCACCTGCGTTGCCGAGATCGGAAACGACTTCATTTCGTAAGAAGGAAGCTCGCCGGCGAACGCCCCGGCCGAGCTCGCAATCATCGCGCCGGCAATGGCAATCATCGAGAGAACACGCATTGGAAAATCTCCGTGAAAGATGGCAATCGGAGGTTTGGTCGCATCGATGTCGCAACAGGTTCGCTGGTGTGCGAGCATTCGATCGCCGCCGGCGCTCTATTTGATTGCGTGATGCGACAGGCGCGAAACGCGGAAGAAGTTTTCCGCGCCAATGTTTCCGGACGGTTTCACGGAAGGGCCGAGGCGATCGCTAGCGCGTTTGCAGATCGAGCTGCCGGGACCTGGTCGTCGCTGCGGCCTCGGGAAAGCACAGGCGCATCGTCGTGCCGCGGCCGGGCTCGGAGGAGATGACCAGCTCGCCGCCGTGGGCGGCCATGATCTCGCGGACGATCGACAGGCCGAGGCCGGCGCCGTCGCCCGCGCTGTTGCCGGTCTGAAACGGCTCCAGCAACTTGTGCTCCGCATCGTCGGGCAGGCCCGCGCCGTCATCGTGGATCGAGATGCTGCCGCGATCGAGCGTGGCGGTGATGCGTCGCGCGCCGCGGGCGTGGATGAGTGCGTTGCCGACGAGATTGGCGAGCGCGCTGCGGATGGCGGCGTCCACGCCCTGCACCAGCAACGGTCCCTGGTCGGCCCGCTCCAGCGCAAGCTCTATGCCGGCGTCCAGCGCCGAGGGGCCGAAATCGGCCAGCACGTCCAGCGTGATCTCGGCAAGGTCGATCGGCCGCTTCTCGATCGCGTGATTTTGCAGGCGCGCGAGGTCGAGCATGGCGGACACCAGCGAGGTGAGGCGGCGGACGTCGCGCACCAGCTCGACCTTCAGGGCTGGATCGGGCACGTCGTCGATCTTCGCGCGCAGCAGCGTCAAAGGCGTGCGGAGCTGATGGGCGGCATTGCCGAGAAAGCGGCGCTGCATCCTGATATAGGCGTCGATCTCGCCAAAGGCGCGGTTCAGCGCCTCGACCAGCGGCTTCAGCTCGCGAGGGACCTCGCACAGGGAGATCAGACCTTGCGGTGCTGCAGGGTCGATTGCGAGCGCGCGAAGCGCCACCCGTTCGATACCGCGTGAGACGAAACGCGCGGCCAGCGCCGCGCCGACGGCAACGGTCGCGGCAAAGGCCAGCGCCAGCAGCGTGATCGAAAAGACACTGCGGATGAGAAAGTTTCTTGCAAGCCGGGCGAAACGGACGTGAGGCTCGCCGACCATCATCGCGAGCTGCAGCGAACCCCTTTGCACGACGGCGAGGCAGAAGGTGCTCTTCTGGTCGAGCGTGCTGAAGACCGATGAGCCGACAGGCCCGTGATAGGGAAACGCGAAGGGGAGGGCCGGCCGGCGTTCGCTGCCGTACTCGCTGACCATGTCGCCTGCGGACACGACGTACCAGAGGTTCGGGCTGTCCGCCTTTAGCTCTTCGAGGGCGGGCGTCGGGCGCACCGTCAGGTTTTGCCCTTCGACCATGGTGGCGCGATCGAGAACGGCGGCCACGACCCGGCAAGCCCTGAACTCGCGTTCCTCCATCGGATAGCGCCAGATGAAGAGGCCGAGCATGATCAGGAAAATCGTCGTCGCGGCGATGCCGAGCGACAGCGCAAAGGTCCGGGCGATCGACGTCATCGCGGCGTTGCCAGCCGCAGGATGTAGCCGATGCCGCGCATGCTGCGGATCTCGACGTCGCCGCCGAGCGCGGCCAGCTTCTTCCTGAGGCGCGAGACCTGCGCTTCGAGCGTGTTGGATTCGATCTCGTCGTCGAAGCCGTAGATCTCCTCGATCAGGGCGGCGCGGGTGATGACGCGGTCGCGGCGCATGAGGAGCGCTCCGAGGATCAGCGCCTCGCGTCGCCGCAGCAGGATTTTGGTGTCGGCGACCACCGCCTCGTTGCTGCCGAGATGCAGCTCGACATTGCCGAGCGACAGCACCGCGGGTGCGAGCAGGCGAGGCCGGCGCAAGACGGCGCGCACCCGCGCAATCAGCTCCTGCGGCTCGAACGGCTTGCCGAGATAGTCGTCGGCGCCGCCGTTGAGGCCGTCGACGACATCCTCCTTGGCGTCCTTGGACGTCAGCATGATGATGGCGGGGCGTTCCGGCGACCGGCTCAGCGCCGTGACCACCTCGAGCGCATCGCCGTCCGGCAGCATCCGGTCGACGATGGCGAGATCGTATTTGAAGTTGTCCAGCGCCTGCCGGGCATCGGCAATCGAGCCGACAAGGTCGACGACGCCGTGCAATTGCCCGAGCAGGCGGCTGACATAGGCGCCGATCTGCGGTTCGTCTTCGATCACGAGGGAGCGCACGCGGGTCGTCCTTGACTCTGCTGGGGCAACAAAACCCCGACCTTGACGCTCGCTGGCCGAATTCCGGCAGTTCGGTTCGTGCGCGAGGTTCCCTTTAAGGCAGCGAGCTTGGCGAATAAAAGGCAGGGACGAGAGCGCTCACCTCGCGCGCGGTCAAAGTTAGGAGCTTGAACGTGGCCCGGGCAATGTTCAGGCAATGTTGATCCGGCGGCGCATCTGGCGCGCGGAATGTCGCAGGGACGGTTGCCCGTTGCAATCTTGGGGCAATTTTGCCGGATCACATGCTGGGCTCCTGACCACACCAGTCGACCGGCCAGCGGGGCCGGTCCGGGGCCCAGTAATGAAGCATCTTGACGAAGCCGCTCTCGATCGTGCCGCGCGCGCGCAGCAAAGCTTGCTGAGCGTATTCCTTGCCGCACTCGGCGCGATCATGGCGATCCCTCAGTCTGCATCGGCGCAGACCGCGTTTACGCTCCCGGCTCCGCCGTTCGATGTACCGATGCTGCCCTCGCCCTCCGGCAACTGGACCGTCATGGTTGGCATCGGCGGCGAATACACGCCGGACTTCGTCGGGTCGAACAACGGAAAATTCCGCCCGATCCCGATCTTCTCGATTCGCCGCGCCGGATCGTTCGACCAGTTTCGCGGCCCCCGCGACAGCGCCAGCATTGCGCTGCTCGACGTCGGCAATTTTCGCGCAGGGCCTGCGTTCAAATACGTCTCGTCGCGCAAGAGCGACAAATATTCCGAGCTGACAGGTCTCGGCGACGTCAAGGCCGCATACGAGCTCGGCGGCTTCGTCGAATACTATCCGGTCGACTGGTTGCGTCTGCGCAGCGAACTGCGTCAGGGCGTGGGTGGCCATACCGGCACCGTGGCCGACGTTTCCGCCGACGTCATCGTGCCGCTGATTCAAAGGCTCACGATCTCGGCCGGCCCGCGCTTCACCTGGAAGAGCACCAAGGCGACCGCGCCGTATTTCGGCGTCGATGCGGCGCAGGCGCTGGCGTCGGGACTGCCGACGTACGATGCCAGGGGCGGTGCGCACTCGGTCGGCTTCGGCAGCCAGATCTCCTATCGCATCAATCCCCAGTGGGAGGTCCATGCCTATGTCGAATACGAGAAGCTGCTTGGCGACGCCGCGGACAGTCCGCTGGTGAGGCTGCGTGGATCGTCGAACCAGACCACGATCGGCCTCGGTGCGTCCTATTCGTTCGACTTCAGGATTCGATAGTCGTCATGCGCCGTCATGTTGTTCTATGGATCGCCCTTGCGGTGACTTCCGTCGTCCTCAGTGCCGCCGCGGCGTTCGAGACGCGCGCGAGCCGGCTCCAGGCGATCAAGACCGTCGGCATCGTCTCGGCCATCGGCGAGGAGATGAGCCTGACGCAGGCCGGCCTGACCGCGCTCGGCAACACCGGGCAAAGCGCCTCGATCAGCGCGTGGGGGCTGGACGAGATGATCGTCCAGCAGGCGACGACGCTTCTGAGCCCACGCTTTCGCGTGCAGCCCGTGAGCTACAGGCGCGCCGCGTTTGCCGCGATCAGGGATTCGGCGGTCGCGCCCGTCAATCTCCTGCGCAGCGATCCGTTCAAGGAGCTGGTTCGCAGCGATGTCACGCCACAGGGGCTGGATGCGTACATCGTCATCACAAGGGCAAGATCGAAGCTTGGAAACGGCCGCAACGTCGAGGGTGTCGGGCTCGCCGAATACCGGACGCTGCTTGCGGATTACGGCCTGATCCACGCGCTCTATGAAGTTCGTGTCATCGACGGCAAGTCATTCGACGTGATCGAGAAGCGGGCGGCTGCGCCGCTCGACAACACCGGCACCCTCCGGCTCGCCGGCCCGAGCGGGCCGGTTGACGAGACGTTCGGCGGTTCGGCTTCGGGCGAACGGCTGCGCGCGGCGATTGCGGACCTCATCACGCGCAGCCTGCCCATCACGCTGGGCGACATGCACCTGACCGACAGTCCGTGACTCTCAGGTCACCGGCGCCGGATTGAACAGCGTGAGGTCGTTGTGGATGCCCCAGCGATCCGACCACGGTTTTGTGCGGCCGGAGGCGACGTCGAGGATCAGGCGGAACAGGTCCCAGCCGCATTCCTCGATGGTCTTCTCGCCGGTGGCGATGCTGCCTGAATCGAAGTCGATCAGGTCCTTCCAGCGCCGCGCGAGCTCGCTGCGGGTCGCGACCTTGATCACAGGCGCTGCCGCAAGGCCGTAGGGCGTGCCGCGGCCGGTGGTGAACACCTGCAAGGTCATGCCGGAGGCGAGCTGGAGCGTGCCGCAGATGAAGTCGGAAGCGGGCGTTGCCGCAAACAGCATGCCCTTCTGCGTCGCCTTCTCGCCGGGCGCGAGCACGCCGGTGATCGCGGACGAGCCGGACTTCACGATCGAGCCCAATGATTTCTCGACGATGTTGGCGAGGCCGCCCTTCTTGTTGCCGGGCGTGGTGTTGGCGCTGCGGTCGGCGCCGCCGCGGGCCAGATAGGAATCGTACCAGGCCATCTCGCGCACCAGCGCGCGGCCGACATCCTCGTTGATGGCGCGTCGCGTCAGGAGCTGAATCGCGTCGCGCACCTCGGTGACTTCCGAGAACATCACGGTGGCGCCGGCGCGCACCAGGAGGTCGGCGGCGAAGCCGACCGCGGGGTTCGCGGTGACGCCGGAGAACGCGTCGCTGCCGCCGCATTGCAGGCCGATGACGAGATCGGAGGCCGGGCAGGTCTCGCGGGTGCGCTTGTTGAGAATCTTCAGGCGCGCTTCGGCCTGTGTCATGATCGCATCGACGATCGCGCCAAAACCGTCGAAGGCTTCGTCCTGCATGCGGACGATGGCATCGCTGATGCCTTCCGGCACCAGCCGCTCGGGCGCGAGCTTCTCGCAGCCGAGGCTGATGACCAGAATTTCGCCGCCGAAATTGGGGTTGAGCGCGAGGTTCTGCAGCGTGCGGATCGGCACCACCGCGTCGGGCGCGTTAATGGCGACGCCGCAGCCATAGGCGTGCGTCAGCGGCACGACGTCGTCGACGTTCGGGTATTTCGGCAAGAGCTCGGCGCGGATGCGCTTCACCGCATATTCCATCGTGCCCTTGACGCATTGCACGGAGGAGGAGATGCCGAGGATGTTCTTGGTGCCGACCGAGCCGTCCGGATTGCGGTAGCCCTCGAAGGTGAAGCCTTCGAGCGGCGGCAGCGGAGCGGGCACGGCGGTCGAGATTTCCAGCTTGTCGAGGGCAGGGGCCTCCGGCATGCGGATGCGCGCCTCATCCACCCATTCGCCGGCCAGGATCGGCGAGAGCGCGTAGCCGATCACCTCGCCGTAGCGGATGATCGGTGTGCCTTCCGCGATGTCGACCAGCGCCGTCTTGTGCCCCTGCGGCACGAAGGCGCGCAGTGTCAGGCCGCAGGCGAAGCGGGAGCCGGCGGGAAGCCCGAAATCATTGACCACGATCGCGACATTGTCGCGCTCGTTGAGCTTGATGTAGCGGGGCTGCTCTTTCGCTGCGACTGACTGGTCCATCTGCGCTTGCCTCCGAAATCGTAGGGTGGGCAAAGGCGCAACGCGCCGTGCCCACCGTCTTCACACCGAGCGTAAGTGGTGGGCACGCTTCGCTTTGCCCACCCTACGATGTCTCAACCCGGATAGGTATAAGCGGTCTTCACCGTCGTGTAGAACTCGCGGGCATAGGAGCCCTGCTCGCGGGCGCCGTAGCTCGAGCCCTTCCGGCCGCCGAACGGCACGTGATAGTCGACGCCGGCGGTCGGCAGGTTGACCATCACCATGCCGGACTCGCTGTTGCGCTTGTAGTGCGAGGCGTATTTCAGGCTGGTGGTGCAGATGCCGGAGGCGAGGCCGAACTCGGTGTCGTTCGAGATCGCGAGCGCTTCCTCGTAGTTCTTGGCGCGAATGACCGCGGCGACCGGGCCGAAGATCTCTTCGCGCGCAATGCGCATGTTGTTGTTGGCTTCGGTGAACAGCGCCGGCTGGAGGTAGTGGCCGGGCGTCTCGCGCTGGAGCAGCTCGCCGCCGAAGGCGAGCTTTGCGCCTTCGTCCTGGCCGATCTTGATGTAGCGCAGGTCCTGGTCGAGCTGGCTCTGGTCGACGACGGGGCCGATATGCACGCCGGCCTTGAGCGCGTCGTCCACCGACAGGCCCTTCAGGCGCTCGGCCATCGCGGCGACGAAGCGGTCATGGATGCCTTCGGTGACGATCAGACGCGAGGAGGCGGTGCAGCGCTGGCCAGTCGAGAAGTAGGAGCCGTTGACGGCGACCTCGACGGCGGTCTTGAGGTCCGCATCGTCGAGCACGACCAGCGGATTCTTGCCGCCCATCTCGAGCTGGAATTTCTTCATCGGGTTCGACAGCACGCAGGCCTGCGCGATCTTGCGGCCGGTCTGCACCGAGCCGGTGAAGGAGATCGCGGCGACGTCGGGGTGATCGAGCAGGGTCTGGCCGACCACGGAGCCGGAGCCGACGACGAGGTTGAACACACCCGCCGGAATGCCGGAGCGGGTGATGATCTCGGACAGCGCATGCGCCGAGCCCGGCACCAGCTCGGCAGGCTTGAACACGACCGTGTTGCCGTAGCAAAGCGCCGGCGCGATCTTCCAGGCCGGGATCGCGATCGGGAAATTCCAGGGCGTGATCATGCCGACGACGCCCATCGGCTCGCGGGTGAGCTCGACGTCGAGGCCGGGGCGGACGGATGCGCCCTTCTCGCCGATCAGCCGCAGCGCTTCGCCGGCGAAGAACGCAAAGATCTGGCCGGCGCGCGCGACCTCGCCGATGCCTTCGGGCAGGGTCTTGCCTTCCTCGCGGGCGAGCAGGCGGCCGAGCTCCTCCTTGCGGGCGAGGATTTCGAGAGAAATCTTGTTCAGCGCGTCGTAGCGCACCTGCGGGGTCGACTGCGCCCAGGCGGGGAAGGCGGCCTTGGCGGCTGCGATCGCCTTCTCGGTCTGCGCCTTGTCGGCCTTGGCGTATTCGCCGACGAGGTCGTTGGTGTTGGAGGGGTTGATGTTCTTGGTGACGCCGGAGCCGTCGACCCATTCGCCGCCGATGAAGTTTTTCAGGATCGCAGTCATCTCATTCCTCCAGGGAAAGTTTCTTACCGAACGAGGCAGGGACGCTTGTCGTCGAAGGTCCAGCCGGGGATCAGGTCCTGCATGGCAATAGCGTCATCGCGGGCGCCGAGTCCATGCTGCTTGTAGAGGTCATGCGCGGCGTCGATGGCCGCCCTGTCGATTTCGATACCCAGGCCCGGCCTGTCGGGGACCGCAATCTTGCCGCCCTTGATCTGGAGCGGCTCCCTGGTCAGCGCCTGGCCGTCCTGCCAGATCCAGTGGGTGTCGATCGCGGTGACCTTGCCGGGGGCGGCGGCGCCGACATGGGTGAACATCGCGAGCGAGATGTCAAAGTGGTTGTTGGAGTGCGAGCCCCAGGTCAGGCCGTTGTCGCGGCAGGTCTGGGCCACGCGCACCGAGCCCTGCATGGTCCAGAAGTGGGGATCGGCCAGCGGAATGTCCACCGCGCCGAGACGCAGCGCATGGGAGAGCTGGCGCCAGTCGGTGGCGATCATGTTGGTCGCTGTGGGCAGACCCGTGGCGCGGCGGAACTCGGCCATGATCTCGCGGCCGGAGAAGCCGGCCTCGGCGCCGCAGGGGTCCTCGGCATAGGCGAGGATGCCGTGCATGTCCTTGCAGAGGCTGACAGCCTCGTCGAGCGACCAGGCGCCGTTCGGGTCCAGCGTGACACGCGCGTTGGGGAAGCGCTTGGCGATCGCGGTGACGGCCTCGATCTCCTGCTCGCCGCAGAGCACGCCGCCCTTGAGCTTGAAATCGGCGAAGCCGTAATGATCCTGGGTGGCTTCCGCGAGCCGCACCACGGTCTCCGGCGTCATCGCCTCCTGATGGCGGAGGTTGAACCACTCCGCCTTGCCGGTCTCGCCCGTGACGTAGTCGAGCCTGGACTTGCTGATATCGCCGACGAAGAAGAGATAGCCGAGCGTCTCGACGCTCTTGCGCTGCTGGCCTTCGCCGAGCAGCGCGGCGACCGGCAGGTTGAGATGCTGACCGAGCAGGTCGAGCAGCGCGGACTCGATCGCCGTGACCGCATGGATCATGACGCGCAGGTCGAACGTCTGCTTGCCGCGGCCGCCGGCGTCACGATCGGCGAAGGCGGTGCGGACGTCGGCGAGGATGTTGTTCATCGCGCCGACGGTCTTGCCGATCACGAGATCGCGCGCGTCCTGGAGCGTCTGCCAGATCTTCTGGCCGCCCGGCACCTCGCCGACGCCGGTGTGGCCGGCATTGTCGGTGAGGATGACGATGTTGCGGGTGAAGAACGGCGCGTGCGCGCCGCTTAGGTTGAGGAGCATGCTGTCGCGGCCCGCGACCGGGATCACCTGCATCGCCGTGACGACCGGTGCGCCGGCGACTGGCGCGCCGGAGATGTCAGTCTGGGCCATCGCACGCTCCTCCCTGTTGTCTTGTTATTCTGCAGCCTGTTGTGACGATCGGATGGCGGGCAGCTTCTTGACCAGCGCGGTCAGCTCCGCAATCTCCTGCTCGGTGAGATCGGTCAGCGGCGGGCGGACCGGGCCGGAGTCGCGGCCGATCACCTTCATGCCGGCCTTGATGATCGAGACCGCATAGCCCTTCTTGCGGTTGCGGATCGCGATCAGCGGCAGGATGAAATCCTTCAGCCCGGCATGGATCGTGGCGTGATCGCGCTTGCGCACCGCGGCGTAGAAATTGATCGCGAATTCCGGCACGAAGTTGAACACGGCGGAGGAATAGGTCGTCACACCCATGTCGAGATAGGGCAGCGCGAAGGTCTCCGCGGTCGGCAGGCCGCCGATATAGGTGAGGCGGTCGCCGAGCTTGGTGTAGACGCGGGTCATCAGCTCGATGTCGCCGATGCCGTCCTTGTAGCCGACGAGGTTCGGGCAGCGCTCGGCGAGACGGGCGAGCGTGTCGGGCTGAAGGATGGCGTTGTCGCGGTTGTAGACGATGACGCCGATCTTCACGGCGGCGCAGACCGCCTCGACATGGGCGGCAAGGCCCTCCTGCTCGGAGTGGGTGAGATAGGGCGGCAGCAGCAACAGGCCGTCGGCGCCGGCCTTCTCGGCGCCAACAGCGATCTCGCGGGCGATCGCGGTGCCGTAGCCGGTGCCGGCGAGCACGGGCACGCGGCCCTTGGTCTCCTCGACGGCGATCTTGACGATTTGCGGAACCTCGGTCGGCGTCAGCGAGAAGAACTCGCCGGTGCCGCCTGCGGCGAACAGGCCCGCGACGTCATAGCCGCACAGCCAGTCCATGTTGGCGCGGTAGGTCGCCTCGTCGAAGGAGTAGTCCGCCTTGAACGGCGTGACGGGGAAGGACAGGAGGCCCGATCCGATCGTCTGGGCCATTTCCTGCGGGGTCATCTTGCTCATGGGCGCGGCTCCCTAATTGCGTGTTGTGGAGGACGCAAGCCTGCGCGTCCATGCGCCGTGGTTTAGGAGACCGTTCGATGCGCGTCCAAGCCAAAGCCTATATCGACCGATGCGAAATCAGCATCAATCTTCCATGGTCTCCGCGGAGGACAATTCACCGGCGATTTTGACCAGCGCCGACAGCAGCGGATTCTCGTCGTCGCGGCGCCAGACCATGAACAGCTCGACCGGGACGCGCGTGCGCAATTTGAGCGGCCGCAGCCGCACGTCGGAGATCTTCAGGCTTGCGGCCGCGGCCGGCACGATGGCAAGGCCGAGGCCGGCGCGGACCATGGCGAGGATCGAGTGGATCTGGCTCAGATGCTGGACATAGCGCGGCAGCACGTCGGCGCGGGTGAACAGCGCCACCAGGAGATCGTGGAAGTAGCGGCTCTCATAGGGCGAATACATCACGAAGGGCTGGTCGTCGAAATCCTTGATGGTGATGCTGTCGGCGCTCGCCAGCGGATGCTTCTTCGGGATCGCGGCAAGCAGGGGCTCGGCGACGACGCGGCGGCTGGCCACTTCGGGGCGCGCGATCGGCGGCCTGAGCAGGCCGGCGTCGATCTGGCCGGAGCTGAGCGCCTCGAACTGGTCGCCGGAGACCATCTCCTTCAGCGAGAAATCGACTTCGGGCAGCTTGGCGCGGCAGGCCGCGACCAGCTCGGGGAGGAAGCCGTAGGCGGCCGCCGCCGTAAAGCCGATCTTGAGCGAGCCGGTCTTGCCCAGCGCGATGCGGCGGGCGACCTGCGAGGCGCTTTCCGCAAGCTTCAGGATGCGCCGCGCCTCCGGCAGGAAGCTGCGGCCGGCCGGCGTCAGGCGCACCGAACGGCTGGTGCGCTCCAGCAGCGGCGCGTCGATGATGTGCTCGAGCACCTGGATCTGCCGCGACAACGGCGGCTGGGTCATGTTCAGCCGCGCGGCGGCGCGGCCGAAATGCAGTTCCTCCGCCACCGTGACGAAACAGCGGAGCTGGTTGAGGTCGAACATCGATACATGCCTTAGATGAATAAGGCGTTTCCCCGGCACTTCTAGCATCGATCATCCCCAAAACAAAGACGGCGGCTTTTGAGCCGCCGTTGAGTTGCCTGGTCAAGCTCCCGCGGGAGCCCTCAGGAGGAACGTTTGAGCACCACCCGCTCGATCTTGCCCACCACGACGAGATAGGCGAACGCGGCGACCAGCGCATTGGCGCCGACGAACAGCAGCGCGCCATTGAAGGAGCCGGTCGCGGCCAGGATGTAGCCGATCACGATCGGGGTGGTGATCGAGGAGAGGTTGCCGAAGGTGTTGAACAGGCCTCCGGAGACGCCGCCGGCTTCCTTCGGCGAGGTGTCGGAGACGACAGCCCAGCCGAGCGCGCCGATGCCCTTGCCGAAGAAGGCGAGCGCCATGAAGCCGACCACCAGTGCATGTCCGTCGACATAGTTGCAGGCGATGATCGACATCGACAGCAGCATGCCGCCGACGATCGGAATCTTGCGCGCCATGGTCAGCGAACCGGTGCTGCGCAGGATCGCGTCCGAGATGATGCCGCCGAGCACACCGCCGATGAAGCCGCACAGCGCCGGCAGCGTCGCGACGAAGCCGGCCTGCAGGATCGACAGGCCGCGCTCCTTGACGAGGTAGACCGGGAACCAGGTCAGGAAGAAATAGGTCAGCGTGTTGATGCAGTACTGGCCGAGATAGACGCCGAGCATCATGCGGTTGGAGAGCAGCTGGCGGATGTGGTCCCACCCGGAGCCGGACTGAGGCGCACGTTCTTCCTTGGGCGCGTCGAGATCGACCAGCGCGCCGCCCTCCTTGATGTAGTCGAACTCCGCCTCGTTGATCCCGGGATGCTCCTTCGGGCCGTAGATGGTCTTGATCCAGACGAGACCCATGATCACGCCGAGCGCGCCCATCACGAAGAACACGTAGCGCCAGCCGTAATCGTGGGCGATCCAGCCCATCAGCGGCGCGAAGATCACGGTCGCGAAATACTGTCCCGAATTGAAGAAGGCGGACGCGGTGCCGCGCTCGTTGCCGGGAAACCAGGCGGCGACGATGCGGGCATTGGCGGGGAAGGACGGCGCTTCCGCGACGCCGACAAGGAGGCGGAGTGCGAACAGCACCACGATGGCAGCGCCGGCGCTGAGGAAGCCGACCCAGCCCTGCATCAGCGTGAACAGCGACCAGACGATGATGCTGAAGGCATAGACGAGGCGCGAGCCGTAGCGGTCGAGCAGCCAGCCGCCCGGCACTTGGGCGATCACATAGGACCACCCGAAGGCCGAGAAGATCCAGCCCATCGCGACGGGATCGAGATGCAGCTCCTTGGAGAGCGCGGGGCCCGCGATCGAGAGCGTGGCGCGGTCGGCGTAGTTGACGGTCGTGACCAGGAACAACATGGTCACGATGAACAGCCTGACGCGAGACCTCCTCACGTCCGCTGCGGACACCACTGCGCTCATCACGCGCCTCCTTAGAACTCGAAATGTTTCCTCACCACGACTCCTAGAGGCGCGCGCGGCAAAGTGTCCAAGTTCAAGGGAGTATCGATCGATGCCGTTTTTGGATTGATGGAACGGCAGGTGGGAGGGAACGATCGTGAGGATGGAGACCGCGCTCGTCCCAATCGTCGTTCTGGCGAAAGCCAGGGCGACTCGGGGAGATAGTATTCGTACTCACAGCGCGTCATTGCGAGCGCAGCGAAGCAATCCAGAATCTTTCGGCGGATGGACTCTGGATTGCTTCGCTGCGCTCGCAATGACGGTGTGGAGAGCGCTCGCTCTTGCTTCTATTGCCGCGCGCTCGGTAGCAGCTGCGGCAGCAGTCCCCGCGTCACGGGCGGCGGTACTGCGTCCAGCCCGAGCACGCTGCTTGCGGCCGGCAGCGCCGCATCCGCCATCGCGGCGTGGCCTTCGGCGCTTGGATGCACGGCGCCGCCATAGACGGCGGAGAGCACGCCCCAGGTGGCGTCGTGGATGTCGGTCGGCTGGCTCGCGGCCGGCAGGCCTTGCGGATAGGTCATCGCGGCGAAGTAGCTGTCATTGGCGTCGCGGATCCAGCGCGCGCGCGGCAGATAGGCGCGATACTCGGAGGCGCCGCGGCCGCACAGCATCGGCTGGCTCGCCGCGCTCACGATATCGGGATTGAAGCTCTGGCCGTTCTCGGCAAAACACGTGCGGTCGAATTCGGGATCGTTGCCCGCATGCGCGCAGAAGCCGTGATCGGCGAACGCTGCCTGATGCGCATCGACGAACGTCATGCGGTCGGCTTCGGGATCGCGGCACAGCGCGCCGCGGGTGCAGGTGGCGAGCCCCTTCAACTGAGGCAGGAATTCGGTGTCGACGAAGGTCGAGACGCGGGCGAGGCGCTGCGGATCGGCGTTGAAGGACGGATGAATGTCGAAGCCGGCGCGGCCGCCGCGGCAGGGCACGCCGCCATCGGCAAGCGCCGGATTGGCGTAGGAGACATAGACCACATGCGAGAGGTCGCCGCCGACCAGCGGCTTCAGCGCCTCGCGCAGCTTGACGAAATTCTGCGGCAGCTCGCGCGCCAGCGCATCGCGGGAATCGTCGACGCTCGCCATCACGCCGGAGCGGCGGAACAGCGCGCGCTCGGTCGCGGTGTCGACGATGACGTCGGCGACGAGACCCGAGAAGTAGACATCATTGGCACCGATCGAGAGCAGCACGAGATCGAGCGTGCGGTCCGGCTGGCGCTTCTTCGCCGCGGTGAGCGCCTCGCGCAGCTCGGCGACCTGCGCGTTCACGCTGGTCTGGCAATTGCCGTTTTTGCTGGGCGCGCATTCGCGGGCGCGCTGCGAGCCGAGCAGCCCGTCGCCGATGCTGGCGCCGGTGCAGGCGAGCGGCAGAAAGGTCACCGCGATGTGGGTGTAGCGCACCGCGAGCGCCAGCGCGGTGCGGGCCTGGTAGCTGTAGAGCGAGCGGTGGCAGGGGGAGTTGAACCAGAGCGCGCCGTAGCGCTGCCAGTTGGCGAGCGTATCCGGCGCCTCGCAGGCGCGGCCGCCTTTATAGCCGGCGCGGCTCGGCCGGTAGTACTGCGCGCCGGCGGTGCCGAGATAGGAGCGGAAGCAGAAACCTTCGTCCGACAGCGCGAGCGGCCGGTCGGGATTGCCTTCGCCCGAGGCGATGCTGTCGCCGAGGCCGGCGACGAAGATGTCGCGGACCTGGATCTCGGTCTGAACGCGCTGGGTCGGATCGGAGCCGGAGGAGACGTCGACGCTCGCGACCGTCTGCCGGCCGTAGCGGACGCGCAGATTGACCGGCTCGGCACAGTCGAAGGTCGAGGTCTGCGGCCCGTCGCCGTCGTCGAACGACCAGGCGCAGGTGGCGCCGACCGGCACCGCGCCGGTCAGGCGCACGGTCACCGGATGGTCGATCGGGGTGAGGTAATTCTCTTTGACGTTGTCGCGGGTGCAGGGCTGGTTGACCCGGCCCTGGAGGTCGATGCAGAGCCGGTTGACCATGTTGCGGGCCCAGCCGCGGCCCTCGCTCTGGAGCTCCAGCGACTGTTCGGCGGCGAGGATGCTGCGGTTACGCGCGTTCTCCACATGAAGCAGAAAGTCGCGCTCCTCGCGGAACAGGCGGAAGCGGTTGCGCACCTCCCAATTGATCTGCATGGCGCCGGCGTCCTGCGCGACTGCGCGCTCGGGCGGCAAAGCGGTCAAAATCCCGGCAAGCAGCAGGGCGCCCGCGAAGAAGGTGCGAAGAGATGGTCGGATCATGGCCCGCGTGTTCAACGGCAAAGTTGAGGCGGAAATAAGAGAGGATTGCTCCCCCCGCCCGCAACCTTGTCTGACGATTTTTGCGGGCGCCGTCCAGCGCCCTAGCGCTTGCTGGCCTGTCGCAGCGACCGCTCGCGCTCCATTGCCGCCACCTGCTTGGGCAGGTTGGCCTGGGCGCAGGCCTCCGCCAGCCGCCGTCGCTCCTGCCAGGGCTCGACCACGTTCATCCAGAGCTCGCGCGTGCCCATGATGGAGATGGCGAGGCCGAACGGGATCACGAAATAGAGCAGGCGGAACACCAGCAGCGTCGCCAGAAGCTGCTCGCGGCCGAATTCCGGCAGCGCCACCAGCATGGCGGCATCGAATACGCCGATCGAGCCGGGGGCATGGCTGGCAAAGCCGAGCAGCGTCGCCAGGATGAACACGACCGCCAGCGACAGGAAGTCGATCGGCGGAGTGGCCGGTATCAAGAGATACATTGCCGTGGCGCAGAAGCCGAGATCGACCACGCCGATCAGGATCTGCACCAGCGTCAGCGGCGCCGAAGGCAACACCACCTTCCAGCCCTTCTGGCCGAGCTCGCGGCGTTTCTCGCCCATGCAGAGCCAGACCAGATAGGCGCCGATCGAGGCGAGGCCGCCGAGCGCGATCAGCCGGTTGATCGACGAGGGCAGCTGATCCATCGAGGAGGCGGCATCGGGATGGACGGCCATGCCGATCGAGAGCACGAAGATGTTACCGAGCCAGAAGGTCAGGCCCGACAGGAAGCAGATCTTTGCGACGTCGATCGCGTTCAGCCCGTAATCCGAATAGATCCGGAAGCGGATCGCGCCGCCGGTAAAGACGGTGGCGCCGATGTTGTGGCCGATCGAATAGGACGTGAAGCTGGAGAGCGCTGCAATGCGATAGGGCACGTGCTTCTTGCCGATCGTTCGCAGTGCAAAAAAATCGTAGAAGGTCAGCGTACAGAACGCGAAGAAGACGCAGATCGCCGCCAGCCCGATATTCCCGCGGGGAATCTCGGTCAATGCGGTCAGGATGACGCCGGTATCGATACCTTTGAGGGTCCGCACCAGCGTGGTGATTGCGAAGGCGATGATGAAGACGCTCGCGGCAATTCCGAGCCGTCGCCAGCCAATCCATCTCTTGAAGCCGCGTTTCAGCGCGGGCAGCAGTCCGTGCATTCATCCTCCCGGCAGGGGGCAAGACCGACAAGGCCAGGCATTGGCCAGTCGGGCGCGATGGTTGCCAAAGGCAGGCGTCGATCGCTAGGCATGATCTTGCTCATTTAAGACAAAAACGGTGACTTGTGCAGCCCTTGACAAGGATAGGTTCTGTGCCGGACCGGCGACTTTTGTCATATGTGGTTCACATCGGACGCGCGTTAAGCATATGAGTCGCCAAACCGGCCAGGCCCGCGCGTTCGTATATTGGCATGCTTTCATATCGTGCCGTCCGCGGCATTGTTCCAGCGCAAGCGATGCCGGCTTTTTTGGAACGTCGATGCCGCGTGCCCGTTAGCGCCCCATCAGCAATCGAACATGGCGGGAATATGCGGCTATTCGTGCGAGCCGGTGCCCCCGTGTTCCCGAAACCCAAGAGGATCGGAACGATGGGACTGTTCACAAAAGACATCAAGACCATGAACGACCTGTTCGTGCACCAGCTCCAGGACATCTACTATGCCGAGCAGCAGCTCACCAAGGCGCTGCCGAAAATGGCCGATAAGGCCACCGACCCGCAGCTGAAAAAGGGCTTTTTGACGCACCTCGAGGAAACGAAGCAGCACGTCAAGCGGCTCGAGGAAGTGTTCAAGATGCACGGCGCACAGGTGAAGGCGGTCGACTGCCCGGCGATCGACGGCATCATCGAGGAGGCCGACGAGACCGCCGGCGAGGTCGCCGACAAGGCGGTGCTGGACGCTGCGCTGATCAATGCGGCGCAGGCCGCCGAGCATTACGAGATCGTGCGTTACGGCAGCCTGATCGCCTGGGCCAAGCAGCTCGGCCGGAGCGACTGCGCCGCCGTGCTCGCCAAGACGCTCGAGGAAGAGAAGGCGACCGACAAGAAGCTCACGGCGCTCGCCGAGAGCAAGGTGAATCTGCGCGCGGCGAGCTAGCGCTGGTGTAGCCTGGAAAGCGCCGCGCGGTGGTTCGCGCGGCGCTTTTGCCCTTGCTTGCCACGGCCGTCGTCATTCCCCGCCTGCGCGGGCGACGACGCCGAGTTTCGGGTGGGCACGCTCGCCACACATCCATCCTTCGGCCATTGTCGAAACATGACGGCAGGCCGGAAGCCTATATGTCGCGTGGGGCTGCAACCGAGGTGGCAGCATGCGAGCAAGCACCATCAAATACGAAGCCTTCGACGACGGAGCCGGCGCGCCGCGCGCCTCATCGCGTCCTGCAACCTCCCTGACGTTGGCCGCGATGAGTCTCGGCTATGGCGTGGTGCAGCTGGACGTCACCATCGTCAACACCGCGCTCGACGCGATGGGCAGGGCGCTCGGCGGCGGTGTCGCCGAGCTGCAATGGGTCGTCAGCGCCTATACCATTGCCTTTGCCGCCTTCATCCTGACGGCCGGCGCACTCGGCGACCGGATCGGCGCCAAGCGCGTCTTCATGGCCGGGTTCGCTATCTTCACTGCGGCCTCGCTCGCCTGTGCGTCGTCCCCCAATGCAATCGTGCTGATCGCGGCACGACTGGTCCAGGGCCTGGCGGCGGCGATCCTGGTGCCGAATTCGCTGGCGTTGCTCAGTCATGCCTATGCCGACGACCGCGCGCGCGGCCGCGCCGTCGCGATCTGGGCTGCCGGAGCGAGCCTAGCGCTGACCGCGGGCCCCTTCGTCGGCGGCGCGCTGATCACGCTGGTCGGGTGGCGCGCGATCTTTCTCGTCAACCTTCCGATCGGCCTCATGGGCCTTTGGCTGAGCTGGCGTTATGCGACGGAGACTACGCGCGCGCCCTCGCGCGAGATCGATCTGCCCGGCCAGCTTACGGCAATCGGCGCGCTGGGGGCGCTCGCCGGCGCGATCATCGAGGGCGGCGCGCTTGGCTGGGACCATCCGGCCGTGCTCGCGGCCTTCGCTTCAGCCCTCGTCCTCGCCGTGCTGTTCGTCTGGCGGGAGAGCCGCGCGGCGCAGCCGATGCTGCCCTTGTCCCTGTTCGGTCACCGGCTGTTTACCTTGACCGCGCTCGTCGGCCTGCTCGTGAACATCGCGATCTACGGCCTGATCTTCGTGCTCAGCCTGTACTTCCAGAGGATCAACGGGCTGTCGGCGTGGTGGACCGGACTCGCCTTCGTGCCGATGATGGCCGCGGTGCTCCCGGTCAATCTGCTGGCGCCGCGCCTCGCCGAGCGCATCGGACCGTGCCCGACCATTGTCGTCGGCGCATGCGTCTCGGCGCTCGGCTGTCTCGGCCTGATCTGGATCGAGGCTGACACGAGCTATTGGATGATCTGCGCGCAGATGATCGCGATCAGCGGCGGACTTGGGCTGCTGGTGCCGCCGCTGACCTCGACCCTGCTGGGCAGCGTCGAGAAGGCGCGCTCCGGCATCGCGGCGGGCGTTCTGAACGCGACGCGGCAGACCGGCAGCGTGCTCGGCGTTGCGCTGTTCGGCTCGCTGGTGGCCTCGGAAGGTGCATTCATGACCGGCCTGCACGCATCGCTGGTGGTATCGGCCACCGTCCTGCTGCTCGCCGCCGCCGTGATCGGGATCGGCGCGCCTTCGCGAAGATGAACAATGTGAGCAAACGTACACATCTTCCGTTCACCATCGCCGAACCCAGCACATAGCCGGTTACCGACTGTCCATCTCTGCCCGCTCTAGTGCGGGTCGGATAGGGGCCGGCAATGTATCAAGTTCTTTACTGTCTCACGGACCAGCATGACTGGCGCCTCGTCGCACTCGGCGGCGCAGTGTGCCTGCTCGCGAGCGCGGCGGCGATCAGCCTGTTCCAGCGCGCGCGTGCGGCAAGCGGCGGTGCTCGCGTATCGTGGATCGCGCTGGACGCCGTCGTCGCAGGCTGCGGCATCTGGGCAACCCATTTCATCGCGATGCAGGCTTACGGGCCGGGCGCCGGCGGCGCCTACAACATCCCCGTGACCGTTCTGTCGCTGATCTTCGCGATTGCGGTCACCTTCGTCGGGCTGAGCATCTCGGTGTCGGTGACGCGGACGATTCCGGTCGCGCTCGGTGGCGCCGTCGTTGGCGGCGGCGTTGCCGCAATGCATTACACCGGCATGATGGCGCTCGAGATTCCCGCGCGCATCGGCTGGGCGACCGACACCGTGGCGGTCTCGATCGTTCTCGGTATCGTCTTTGGATCGCTTGCGCTGGTCGTCGCGGGGCGGCGCGACGGCGTGGCGAATGCGCTCGGTGCGACGGTGCTGCTGACCGTCGCCATCGTCTCGCATCATTTCACCGCCATGGGCGCCGTGGAGCTGACGCCGGATCCTTCGATCGTCATCAGCGGCATGTCGATCCCGCCGGCCTCCTTGTCGGTCCTTACCGCCAGCGCGGCCGTCGCGATCATCGCGATCGCGCTCGCAGCGGCTGTGCTCGACCGCCGCGCCAAGGGCGAATTGGGACGCCAGCAGGTCGTGCTCGATACCGCGCTCGAGAACATGTCGCAGGGGCTGTGCATGTTCGACGCGGACGGCAAGATCATGCTGTTCAACGAGCGCTACGCGGCGATGCTTCGTCGCACCGATATCGCGCTGACCGGCCGCCTCTTGGTCGACGTGCTGCGGGAAGAGCAGGCCAAGGGCCAGTGGCAGGGCGACGCGGATGAATTCTTCGCGCGCCTCGTGATCGACGCGCGCGAGGGCCGTACGACCAGCCAGGTCGTCAACCGGTTTGGCCGCTCCATCCGGGTCGTCAACCAGCCGATGCAGGGCGGCGGCTGGGTCGCGACCTTCGAGGACATCACCGAATGGCTGGAGGCGCAGGCGAAGATCTCGCACATGGCGCGTCATGACGCGCTGACCGGTCTGCCGAACCGCGTGCTGTTCCACGAGCAGCTCGAGCAGGGACTGCGCCGGACGGGTTCGGGCGACCAGCTCGCGGTGCTCTGCCTCGATCTCGATCACTTCAAGGACATCAACGACTCGCTCGGCCATCCCATCGGCGACGCGCTGCTCAAGGAGGTCGGCCGCAGGCTGAAGGCCACCGTCGGCGAGAGCGACACGGTGGCGCGGCTTGGCGGCGACGAATTCGCAGTGGTCCAGATCGGACGGTCGGAGGAAGCCGCAGCGAGGTGCCTTGCCGGCCGCCTCGTCGAGGTGATCTCGGCGCCTTACGAGATCGACGACCATCAGATCGTCATCGGTGTCTCGATCGGCATCTCGCTGTCGCCGCAGGACGGCAGCAACGCGGACGAGCTTCTGAAGAACGCCGACCTTGCGCTGTACCGCGCAAAGGCGGACGGCCGCGGCACCTACCGCTTCTTCGAGACCGGCATGGATGCGCGCGCACAGGCGCGCCGTCTGTTGGAGATGGATCTCCGCGCAGCGCTGCAACGCGACGAGTTCCAGCCGTACTATCAGCCGATCCGCGACGTTGCCAGTGGTCGCGTCGTCGTCTTCGAGGCGTTGCTGCGCTGGAACCATCCGCAGCGCGGCCTGATCGCCCCCATCAACTTCATTCCGCTGGCCGAGGAGACCGGACTCATCGTCCAGCTCGGCGAATTCGTGCTGCGTTCCGCCTGCACCGACGCGGCCACCTGGCCCGACGATGTCGATGTCGCGGTCAACCTGTCGCCGGTGCAGTTCAGGAATCCGAACCTGATCGCATCCGTGACCGCGGCGCTGACCGTCTCGGGACTGCCGGCGCGCCGGCTCGAGCTCGAGATCACCGAATCCGTGCTGCTTCAGAATAGCGAGGCGACGCTGACCACCCTGCACGAGCTGCGCGCCATGGGGGTGCGGATCTCGCTCGACGATTTCGGCACCGGCTATTCGTCGCTGAGCTATTTGCGCAGCTTCCCGTTCGACAAGATCAAGATCGACCGCTCCTTCGTGTCGGAGCTCGCGACGCGGGAGGATTCCATGGCGATCATCCGCGCCGTGACCGGGCTCGGCCGCAGCCTCGGCATCGTGACCACCGCGGAAGGTGTCGAGAACGACGCGCAGCTCGAGCTGCTCAGGCGCGAGGGCTGCACCCAGGCGCAGGGCTATCTGTTCAGCAAGCCGCGGCCTGCCTCGGATGTGGCGTTGATGCTGGAGCGCCCGCGGCTGCGCGCCTCGGCCTAGAAAGGCTAGCCGCGGCGCAGCGCGAAATGCGCGCCGCAGAATGCCATCACGGCGCCGAGGCACAGCGCGGCGAGCCCGGCAAGCACGCCCGAGACCGTCGGGATCGGGCTCGGGGCCGAGGCCACCTGGCCGGCGCCCGCAAGCAGGAGCACGCCGACCGCGATCAGGAATTGCCGCATCCGTTGCGGGATCTGGCCGTGGGCGGCGCTCTGCATCAATGTCGCCGTGAAATACCCGCCGGAAAAGCCGACCGTGGCGATCAGCCACCAGGCGATCGCAGCGCCCGCCGGAATGAACTCATGCGTGTCGGAGCGCCAGAGGCCGCCGAGGTCGAGCCCGTAGCGCGCGCCCAGCATGTGCACCGCGAGCGCGAGCAGCACGCCGCAGATCACGGCAGCCCCGAGAATCAGGCGGCGCGGAAAAAAGGTCGTCTCAGCCATGCCCCGCTTGTAGGATGGGCGAGGGCGACCGCGCAAGCGGGTCGCAGACAGGATTGCGCGGACGGGATTGCAGACGGGGTTGATTGTCGAGATGCGGGTTTCGGACGCGCAGGGCGCCCCAGGCGTGAGCTATGCCTACAAGGCGTCGCTGATCGGCTCGGCGCATCGCTTCGAGCTGACCGACGCGGGACTGTCCTGGCACATCGGCGGCCGTTCCGGCCTGTGGCGCTACGACGAGATCAGCGCAATCCGGTTGTCGTTCCGCCCGGTGTCGATGCAGCAGCATCGCTTTCGCGCCGATGTCAGCCGCAGCGGTGGCGGCCGCATCGCGATCCTGTCGACGAGCTGGCAGACTGCGGCGCTGATGGCGCCGCAGGACAATGGCTTTCGCGACTTCATCGTCGAGCTCCATGCGCGGATGGCGAAAGCAGGCAGCCGCGCGGTGCTGACGGCAGGCCTCGGCCGCAACACCTATGCCGCGGTGCTGGCGTTCATGGCGGTGCTGACGGTGGCGATGACTGGGCTCCTGATCCGCGCGCTCATGATCGACGCCTTCGCCGGCGCGTTGTTCATCCTCGGCTTTGCCGCGCTGTTCGCCTGGCAGGTCGGCGGCTTCGTGCGGCGCAACCAGCCGCAGAGCTACAGCTTCGATCGCGTGCCGAAGGCCTTGTTGCCTTAGCTGCAATCGGCCGCAATCAAACGTGACTTCGCGCCCCGGTGCCGGTGTCGCATCGTGCGGCCATGTCAGCGATGGATTGCAGCACGCGCCGGCCTGCGGCGGATGAGATCGCCAGGATCAACCGCACGCATCTGATCGACACGCCGCTCCGGCCGGCCGACCTCTTGTTCATGTTCGGCACCCGCGAGGACATCGCACTCCGCGCCGACACCGCCGCAAGGCTGTGGCGCGAGGGCTTGTTCCGCTGGTCGATTGTCAGCGGCGGCGTGACGCCGGGCTCGGAGCAATCCGAGTGCACCATCATCAAGGCGGCGATGGTCGCGGCGGGCATTGCGGCGGACCGGATCCTCGAGGAGCATGGCGCGACGAATACCGGCGAGAACGTGATCTTCTCGCTGCCGGTCATCGACGCGGCGCTTGGGCTGCAAAATATCCGCAGCGTGATCTGCCTCGGCAACACCTGGACCGCGCGTCGCTACCCGATGACGCTGCACCGGCACTGGCCCGAGGTCGAGCAGATGCTGCTCACCGTCGACAGCTTTGCGACGCCGCGCGCGCTCTGGCACACCGATGTCGAATTTCGCCGTCGTGTCCTGCATGAATGGGACAAGATCGAGCCGTACAAGGCGAGGGGCTTTATCGCGGAATGGCCGGACGGCTGACGGGCAAGATTCTAGTTTTGACGCGTTTTCTTTACGCGAACCGGTATCCACTTCGCTCGAAAACGCTCAGGTTACTCCGTCGAGTCAAAGTCCTCTTCCTTGGTGCCGAGCAGCGAGACGAGCGTGCGCAGGCCTGAATCGAGCTGCTCGAACGTGGGCGGGGCGAGCGCGAGACGCACCGCATTCGGCGCGTGACCATGCGCGATTGCAAAAGTCGAGGACGGCGTCAGCGCGATGCCGCGCCTGGCGGCTGCGGCAACGAAGGTCTGCGAACGCCAGTGCGGCGGTAGCGTGAGCCAGAGATGATAGGAGCGCGGGTCGGCGGCGAACTGGTAGCCGGCCAGCAGCCTGGCCGCGGTCTGCTGGCGGCGCGCGGCGTCGATGCGCTTCAGGCGCGTCAGCTCGGCGACGGTGCCGTCGGCCATCAGCCGCTGCCCGGATGCGAGCGCATGGCCGGAGGCGATCCAGCCGCCGGTGCGAACCGCGCTCATCACGCTCTCGCGCAGACGCGGCGGGGTGACGAGGATGCCGAGCGCAAGGCCCGGCGCGACCTTCTTCGACAGACTGTCGATCACGATGCAGCGGTCCGGCCCGAGCGCGGCCAGCGGCGTGTCGTCGGCGAGGAAGCCGTAGACGGCGTCCTCGATGATGGTCAGATCGAGCTTCTCGGCGACGCGCATGATGTCGGCGCGCCGCGTCGCGTTCATGGTGACGCCGAGCGGGTTCTGGATGATGGGCTGGAGATAGAGCGCCGACAGGTGCGCCTCGCGATGCGCCTTCTGGATGGCGTCGGGCCGCGCGCCATGCTCGTCCATCGAAATCGGGACCAGCGTCACGCCGAGCCGCGCCGCAATGCTCTTGACGTAAGGGTAGGTGAGCGCCTCGACGCCGCAGCGGCCGCCGGTGGGGACGAGCGCCGTGAGCGCGGCCGCGAGCGACTGCTTGCCGTTGGCGGTGAAGACGATCTGCTCGGCCTGCGGCGCAAAATCCTTGCGCGCGAGATAGGCGGCCGCCGCATTGCGCGCGCTCTTGGTGCCTGTGCTGGTCGAGACGCGCAGCGCGGATTCCAGCGCGTCGACGCGCTCGAGCCCCGCAAGGCTCTTGGCGATCATGGCCCATTGCTGCGGCAATAACGGATAATTGACCTCGAAGTCGATCCGCGCGTCGCGCGGCTCGCTCAGCGCCTCGACTTCGCGCCTGATGTCGCCGGAGATGAAGGTGCCGCGGCCGACTTCGCCGACCACGAGGCCGCGGCGGAGCAATTCCGTATAAACCCGGCTCGCGGTCGAGACCGCAATGCCACGGTCATAGGCAAAATTGCGCTGCGGAGGCAGCCGGTCGCCGGGCCTTAACGTGCCATTAGAGATATCCGAGGCAATGGCATCGGCAAGCTTCACATACTCGAACTTGGACATTATTGCACCGAGAGCAATGTTTTCCTTGCTCCGAGCAATGTACTGGAGCATTTAAGTTCCATCAAGGTCCGCGTTGAGCCGAGGAGAGCGAGAGCAATCCTATGGCAAATGAGGTGCAGGCGCTCCAGCGTCTGCGCCAACGGCGCCCGCTTCGCCGCGTGGACAATAGGCCGGAGAAGAAAAATGACCACGATCTCGCAAGCTGCCGGGCGGAGTTTACGCCCATCCTCGTCGAGCGGATTTTTCCGCGCTCTCGCCAGCGCCATCCATGCGCTGTTCGACCGCCTGGAGCGCCGCTCCGCCGTCAAGACGCTGAGCGAACTCGACGATCACGCCCTGCGCGACATCGGGATCACGCGCAGCCAGATCGAGGACGCGGTCTACGGGCAGTTCAAAGCCGAGATGACGCGGTAT
This sequence comes from Bradyrhizobium sp. B039, assembly GCF_038965675.1. Taxonomy (NCBI): domain Bacteria; kingdom Pseudomonadati; phylum Pseudomonadota; class Alphaproteobacteria; order Hyphomicrobiales; family Nitrobacteraceae; genus Bradyrhizobium; species Bradyrhizobium sp. B039. Next base: position 6,113,015 of record NZ_CP152416.1, on the reverse strand, counting down.
CTGTAACGTGTTTTGACGTCCGCCGTGCCCGGTAGATCTGGGCGCGGTGACCTCGCAATGACGGAGTGCGGGCACGGGCATCGCTCGATCAACTCATATCTCACTCGCAGACACACTTTCGCATCCTCGCGGCTTGTTTCGCCCGAGCTTTGCTTCGTCGCGTCACGCCCAACGAAAGAGGGCGCAGGGAAGACCGGGAGCCGGCTGGCTCCCATTGACCGCCATGCGAGAAGCGGATTGCGCTACGATGCACAGCGGGAAACAGGGCAACCGGAGAGACATCCCGGCCTTCCCTGCGCAGTGGTTGGAACGGCTTATGTCGTGCTCTCCCCGGGGAGCGATGCACTATTGCCCCCGTCGCCTTGCGGATGGCTGACGCGCGCGGTCCGGTCGGGCCGCACACATCACCGCAAGACTTGGCGCACAGACCCCGGGCGCCAGGACGACACGATTTGGCCGTACGCCGATCACACCGGTCGTGCGCGCGACGTCCTCGCTCACGGTTGCCCGCCCTGCGAAACCCTTCGCGCCGATGCAACTAGCGTCCACCGCCGCCCGGCCCGCGTTCGTGACGATCGCGATACGCCCCTCTTCCTTGGGCCGGAGTGAGCGCACTATCCGCCAATTCCGAATTTCGGTAAAGTGGAATATTTTGGGCGACGGGAATTGACCTGCCGTTTGGGTGTTTTGCCCGACGGGCAACGCAAGGGCTTGTAGCCCGGAACAACAGGCTACGGAGCAGCCCTCAGTGCCTGACCACCAGCACCGAGCACTTCGCGTAGCGCACCACGTGCCCGGCATTGGAGCCGAGGAAATAGGTGCGCATCGCCGGCCGGTGCGAGGTCATCACGATCAGATCGGCCTTCATGTGCACGGCTTCCTCCAGAATCTCGTGGTAGATGCCGCCCTGGCGGACCACGCTGGAGATGTGGGAGGCCTCGATGCCGGATTCGCGCGCGACGATGGCGAGCGCTTCCTCCGAGGTCTGGCGCTGCTGTTCGTCGAAATCGGCCGGCACGTATTCTGCCAGCATCACCGGCGTCATCGGCAGCACGTTGAGCAGGCGCACCGTGCCGCTCCAGGTCTGCGACAGCGTTGCCGCGGTCGCGATCGCCGGCTTGGCGAGATCGGTGTCGGCGAGGTCGATGGGCACGAGGATGGACTTGAACATCTGCGCCTCCAAATCTTCCAGTCAGCTCTCGATCAGCTGCATCAACCGGTCGAGACCCGCGGGTCTCATCCCGATCGAAGCAGCTTGGGGCTGACGAACAGCACCAGCTTGCCGCGGCGGTAGGCCACGTCCCCCCAATCCTTGACGTCAAAGTCGAAGATCGCAAGCCCCGCGGTGGGCAGGTTGTGGGTGAGCGCCTTGGCGCCGGCCGGATCGCCGCCGCCCATCAGCATCAAGGCGATCTCGTGCATGCCGGGATTGTGGCCGACCAGCAGCAGCCGCTTCGGGTTGCCCGGGTTGGTTGCAGTGCGAATGGATTTTAGGATCTGCGCGGGATCGGCGCCGTAGAGTTCCGGCAGGACCTCGACCTCAGGCGCGGGGACGCGGCCCTTCATCGTCGCCCAGGCGATGTCCCAGGTCTGCCGGGCGCGGACGGCATGCGACACCAGCACGGTATCGGGGAAGGGGGGATGGGAGGCGATCCAGTCGCCGATTTCGGCGGCATCCCTATGGCCGCGGTCGTCGAGCCGGCGATCCTGGTCACGGCCGCTCGGCGCGTCAGTCTCGGTCTTGGCGTGACGCAGCAGCATCAAACGGCGCATGGCACTCTCGAATCGTTGCACGTCCAGAATAATCTACAGGCGCCGGTTGAGGACAAGGTGACAAGCGCCCGATCGGTCCTTTAAAGCGCGATGAGATTTGGACAAACCCTCATCGCGCTTTAAATTTTTGTTCTGAGCATGATCTTTTCGGAAAACCGCTGCACACTTTTCCGGATCATGCTCTAAGAAAACGATATGAGCGAGACTTTCACAAGCGTGTCCCAGGAAGAAGCCGGCTTTCGCGAGCGCGCGCGGCTGTCGTTCGATCTCGATGCCGATATCTGCGTGATCGGGGCAGGGCTTGCCGGGCTCTCCATTGCACTGGAGGCGGCCCGGCTCGGGGCCAGTGTCGCGGTGCTCGAGGGGCGCCATATCGGCTGGAACGCCTCCGGCAACCAGCTCGGCACCGTGATGCCGGGCTTTGCGCTGCCGCTCACCGACCTGATCGAGCGCATCGGCTTCGAGGACGCGCGCGAATTGTGGACGCTGTCGAAGGAGGGAGCCGAGTTCGTCCGCGCCAACGCCACCGAAGAGAACATGCCGGGGATCGCCCCGAGCGACGGCGTGCTCGAGGTCTCCAACGTCGATACCGGCGACCGGTTGATCAGCCGGTTGCAGATGCTGCACGAGGATTTCGACACCGAGGTCGAGGGCTGGCAGGTCGATCGCGTCCGCGACGTGCTCAAGACCGATCGCTACTTCCACGGCGTGTACTATCCCAAGGCGTTTCAAGTCGACGGCCGCAAATACGTGCACGGTCTTGCGGCGCTGGCGCGGCGGGCCGGCGCCCGCATCTTCGAGGATACGCCGGTGGTCAGCATCGACCATTCCGGCATCCGCAAGCGGATCGTCACGCCGTCGGCGCGGCTGCGCGCAACGCACATCGTGCTCGCCGGCAACATCCATCTCGGCGCGCCCTTGAGGCGCCTGTCGGAGACGCTGCTGCCGGTCTGGCGCTATGCCGGCATCACCGCGCCACTCGGCGAGCGCGTGCACGAGATCATCGCCTTCAAGGGATCGGTGATGGATTCCGACGGCGTCGATCATTTCCGTATCGTCGACGGCGACCGGCTGATGTGGGAGAGCCCGGAGACCACCTGGGCCGCACGGCCGCAGCGCTTTGCAGGCGGCGTCAGGCGGCGGATCCGGTCGATCTTCCCCCAGTTCGGCAATGTCGAGATCGCCGATATGTTCGGCGGCGCGACCGGCCAGACCGTGCACGGCATGCCGCAGATCGGCCAGTTGCGCAAAGGTCTGTGGGTGGCGAGCGGGTTCGGCCGCCAGGGCATGAACACCTCGGCCATGGCCGGGCAGATGATCGCGCGCAGCATCCTGTGGGGCGACGAGCGCTGGCGGCTGTTTTCGCCGTTCGAGCTGGTCTGGGCGGGCGGCGCGACCGGACGGGTCGCGGGTCAATTGGTCGGGATCTGGGGCAGGACGAGCTCCGCCGCCGCAGGTACGCTCGCCCGCTACCGCGAGCGGGCGCGGGTCAAGGACAGGGAACGCGAGGCGCGGCTGGCCGAAGCCAACCGGGCTGCCGGCACCGGTCCGCGCCGTCCGCCGCCGGGTGTACGGCCGCGGCCGGCCCCGCCGCCGAAACCCGCGACTGAAGCCTTGGAACCGGCCTCGCACGACGACAGCGTCTCGCAATAAGTTGAGAAAAATCGCGCCTGGACGTGTAACGTCGGCCGTTAGAACCCGTATCTCAGGGCGTGGACTCGCGCACGGAGAATGAGATGTTTGACCGCCGCATCCTGCTAACGACTGTCGCCGGCCTGTTCGGCCTTTCCGCCTTCCGCTGGCTGAGAGGGACACCTGCCGAGGCCGGCGAGAAGGCCGCGGAAAAGTTCGAGATCACGAAGACGGAGGCCGAATGGCGTGCCCAGCTCACGCCGCAGCAATACGAGATTTTGCGCAATCACGGCACCGAGCGGCCGGGCTCCAGCCCGCTGCTCAAGGAGCATCGCAAGGGCGTTTTCGCCTGCGCCGGCTGCGACCTGCCGCTGTTTGCGTCCGACACCAAGTTCGAGAGCGGCACCGGTTGGCCGAGCTTCTATCAGCCGATCGAGGGCAATGTCGGCAAGACCGAGGACCGCACCTACGGCATGCTCCGCACCGAGGTGCATTGCCGGCGCTGCGGCGGCCATCTCGGCCACGTCTTCGACGACGGTCCGAAGCCCACTGGATTGCGCTACTGCATCGACGGTTTCGGGCTGGTTTTCCACCCGGCCGCCGCGTCCGCGACGTAGCTCTCGCTGGAGTCATTCCGGAGCGATGCGTGAGCATCGAATCCGGAATCTCGAGATTCCGGGTTCGGTCCTGCGGACCGCCCCGGAATGACCCGATGCCCCGGCAATTGTTGCCGGCCCGGCAATTGTGCCCCGGTCGTCCGACCGGGGTCCATTCATTTAAGTCATTGATTTCATAGAAATACCCGCCTTGGCATAGCCCTTGCGACTGTCTCTCCCGACTGCGGCCCTGGTCGACCGGCCGCCGAGATCGGATTTGGAGACAAAGTTATGGGTATCTTCGATGCAATGAACACCTCGGTGGGTGGTCTGCAGGCGCAGTCCTACGCGCTTCAGAACATTTCCGGCAACATCGCGAACTCATCCACCACCGGTTACAAGGGCATCGGGACCAGCTTCGTCGATCTCATCCCGGACGCCTCGGTGCCGAGCAAGCAGGTCGCGGGCGGTGTGACGGCCAACGCGAAAGCGACCATCACCACCCAGGGCACGATCTCGTCCTCCTCCGTCGCGACCAACATGGCGATCACCGGCGACGGCTTCTTCTCGATCCAGAAGGCGACTAGCGTCGTCGACAACCTGCCGCAGTTCGGCGGCGTCACCTACTACACCCGCCGCGGCGACTTCCAGCTCAATTCCAACGGCAATCTGGTCAACGGCGCCGGCTACTACCTGATGGGCGTCACGGTCGACCCGAAGACCGGCAACCCTCAGGGCAACGTGGCGACGGTCCTGAAATTCCAGAACAACTTCATTCCGGCGCAGGCGACCACTTCGATCCAGTACGCGGCGAACCTGCCGACCCAGCCGAACACGGCTGCGAGCTCGACCGCAGCCAGCAAGACGCTGCTGGCGGCTGGCGGCCTGAACCCGTCGGACTTCCAGGCCAACCCGCTGCCGGTGGGCACGCCGCCCGCGCCCTATACCAGCGCGACGGTGTCCGGTGCAGCCGCCACCGGCAACATCCGCTCGGCCTATTCGTCGACGACGGGGACGGGCACGGTTCCGCTCCAGAACAACTCGTCCGCGGTGGCTTCGACTTCCACGTCCCTTGACAACACCGTGGGCACGCATCTCGCCTCCAGCATTCTCACCGCGCTGAGCGGCCAGGTCCTGACGATCAACGGCAGCAACACGATCACCTTCAACGGTGGTACCACCGTCTCGACGGTCGGCAACAACACAACGATCGGTCTCGGCGCAGGCACGACGGCCACGGTGGCCAGCATCCTGAACGCGATCCAGACCGCCGGCGGCGCCGGCGTTACGGCCTCGCTCTCCGCCAGCGGCAACATCCAGATCTCGACCGGCACCGGCACCGACGTGTCGATCGGCAGCGGCACGGCAGCCACGGCGCTCGGCATCAGCAGCGTGACACGCGGCGGCAACGTGCTGTCCTCGCCCGCGCTCACCGGCGCCACGGTGCTGAGCGGCAGCGCGACCGCCGGCGGCGCCGAGGTGCTCTCGTCCGGCTTTTCGGCAGGCCCGCCCGCCGACACCATCACCGTCAACGGCCAGACGCTGACTTTCATGGCCTCGGGTGCCTCCGGTCCGAACCAGATCAACATCACCGACAACATCACGACCCTGCTCGGCAAGATCGACGCGCTCTCCGGCGCCTCGGGGTCTTCGATCAGCCCCGGCGGCGTGATCACGCTGAACACCGGCACCGTTTCCAACCTGTCGGTGTCCAGCTCCAACAGTGCGGCTTTCGCCGCGCTCGGCTTCACCTCGACCATCACCAAGAACCGCGACGGTGGCGGCACCGCCGGCACCGGCGGCGTGATCGGCAACGACATCGCGACCTTCACCAAGGAATCGATCAGCGGCGGTGCGGTCACCGCCTACAACGCCGCGGGCACGCCGGTGAACCTGCAATTGCGCTGGGCCAAGACCGACAGCGCGTCGCTGGGCACGGGCCATTCCGATACCTGGAACCTGTTCTACCAGACCGATCCGAATGCGACCGGCACGACGGTCGGCTGGGTCAACACCGGCCAGGCCTTCACCTTCGCCGCCGATGGCTCGCTGACCTCGCCGAGCGGTTCGGGCATCACCATCAACAATGTCAGCGTCGGCGGACAGGCGCTCGGCTCGGTCGCCTTCAACATCTCCTCGGGCGGGCTGACGCAATATGCCAGCACCAGCGGCGCGGTGACCATCAACACCATCACCCAGAACGGCTACGCCGCGGGCCAGCTCCGCTCGGTTGCCGTCAACAACAACGGCCTCGTGGTCGGAACCTTCTCCAACGGCCAGAACCTTGACCTCGCACAGGTATCGCTGTCGCACTTCAACGGCACCAATTACCTGAAGGCGCTCGACGGCGGCGCCTATGCCGCGACCGAACAGTCAGGACCGGCGATCGACGGCGCATCGGGCACCATCAGCGGCTCGTCGCTGGAAGGCTCCAACACGGACATCGCCGACGAATTCACCAAGCTGATCGTGACCCAGCAGGCCTATTCGGCCAACACCAAGGTGATCACGACCGCGAATTCGATGGTGCAGGACCTCCTGAACGTATTGCGCTGATCGGCGCGTGACGTAACCAAAGGCGGCCAGTGATATGGGTTTGAGTTCAGCCCTCGCCAGTGCGATGAGCGGTCTGCGTGCCAACCAGGCCGCGCTCTCGATCGTCTCCTCGAACGTCGCCAACTCGCAGACGCCGGGTTACGTCGTCCAGACGCCGAACCAGATCGAGGTCACCACCGGCGACTTCGGCTCGACGGCGATGACGACCGGCGTCAGCCGGGAGCTCGACAGCTACGTGCTGAACCAGCTGCGCACCGAGACCGGCGGCAGCGGTTACGCCGACCAGATGGCCAACATCCTGAAGCAGCTTCAGAGTGTCTATGGCACGCCCGGTAACAGCGGCACGCTCGAAACCGCGCTGAACAAGTTCACCACCGCGCTGCAGGCGCTGTCGACCAGCGCGGGTGCGTCGTCGGCGCAGACCGTTGCGCTGGGCGCGGCGCAGGCGCTGGCGCAGCAGCTCAACGTCACCACCAAGGGCATTCAGTCGCTGCGCTCCAACGTCGAGCAGGATCTCGGCACCTCGGCGCAGCAGGCCAACGCGTCGATGCAGCAGATCGCCGACATCAACACCAAGCTCCAGGGCCTGTCGGCAAACGACCCCTCGGCTGCGACGCTGATGGACCAGCGCGACCAGGCCATCAACACGCTGTCGAAATATGTCGACGTCCGCGTCACCACCGACGGCTCGAACCAGGCCAACATCTACACCACGACAGGCATCCAGCTCGTCGGCGCCGGGCTCGCCTCGCAATTCACTTTTGCGTCTGCCGGCGCGCTGTCTGCGACCTCGCTCTACAACATGGATCCGGCCAAGTCCGGCGTCGGCGCGCTCAACATCAGGCTTCCGAACGGCTCGCAGGTCGACGTCGTCGCCAACAACGTGGTTTCCTCGGGCCAGATCGCGGCCGACCTCAAGCTGCGCGACCAGACGCTGGTGCAGGCGCAGAACCAGATCGACCAGCTCGCCGCGACGATGTCGAGCGCACTGTCCGACAAGACCACGGCCGGCAGCACCGTCTCCGGCCCGCCGGCCGGGTTCGACATGGACCTTGCCGGGGCGGCGCCGGGCAACACGGTCAACATCACCTACACGGACACGACGACCAACACGCAGCGCCAGGTCACGCTCGTCAACGTGACCGACCCGGCGGCGCTGCCGCTTCAGAATGCGACCAACGCCAATCCGATGCGGATCGGCGTCAACTTCTCCGGCGGCATGGGCGCGATCGCCTCGGCGCTCAACACCGCGCTGTCAGGCTCGCACCTGTCGTTCTCCGCCGCCCCGTCGCCGGCAACCGCCACGACGCTGCGGGTGACCGACGACAACACCGGCCTCGCCAAGGTCAACTCGTCCTCGATCAGCAAGACGATCTCGTCGTTGACCTCGGGCAACCCGCAACTGGCGGTTTTCACCGACGGCGGACAGGCGCTCTACACCGGCGCGATCACCGCATCGGGCTCGCAGATGACCGGCCTTGCCGGGCGCATCGCGGTGAACACGCAGCTGGTCAGCGATCCCACGCGGCTGTCGGTCTACAACACCTCGCCGGTGACGCCCGCGGGCGACACCACGCGTTCGGACTATCTTTATTCGCAGCTCACCAACGCGGTGTTCTCCTATTCGCCGACGACCGGCCTCGGCTCGGCCAACCAGCCCTTCACCGGCAGCGTTTCGAACTACCTCCAGCAGTTCCTGAGCATCCAGGGCAACGCCGCGACCCAGGCGACCCAGCTCCAGCAGGGCCAGAGCGTCGTGGTCTCGACGCTGCAGGCGAAATTCAACTCGACCTCCAGCGTCAACCTGGACTCGGAGATGTCGAACCTGATCCAGCTCCAGAATGCCTATGCCGCCAACGCTCACGTGATGTCGGTGGTGCAGAACATGATGAACACGTTGATCCAGGCTCAAGTGTAACAAGTAACAGGGCTCTGAAACATGTCGATCAGCAGCATCAACTACTCCTCGTCGGTTCTCGGCTCGCAGATCCGCAACATCAATCAGCAGCTCACCGACCTGTCGACGCAGCTCTCGACCGGCAAGCTGTCGCAGAACTATTCCGGCATGGGCACCAACGAGGGCTTTGCGATCGCCGGGCGCGCGCAGATCTCCAATATCGCCGCCTATACCGACACCATCACCAACGTCAACGTCAGCATCAACCTCGCCAATACCGCGTTGCAGTCGCTGACCAAGATCCGCAGCACGGTGCAGACGGGCTCCGCCAACACCGCGCAGGATCTCAACGTCAACGGCCAGACGGTCGCGCAGAACACCGCTGCCGCCCAGTTCGGCTCGATGGTCGGCGTGCTCAACACGCAGACGGGCAACCGCTATCTGTTCTCCGGAACCGCCGTCAACACGCAGTCGGTCGCGGATGCCGGCGACATCATCAACGGCACCACGACGCAGGCGGGTTTCAAGGCCGTCATGGCGGAGCGCCAGGCCGCCGATCTCGGCGCCAACGGCATGGGCCGGCTGGTGCAGACGCAGCCGACGCCAAGCTCGGTGCAGGTATCGGAGGACGTCGCGGGATCGCCGTTCGGGCTCAAGATCAAGGCGGTCTCCTCGACGTTGACGGGCGCGACCGTCACCGGCCCGAGCGGCTCGCCGGTGTCGTTCTCCGTCGATCTCAACGGAACCAATCCCAGCAACGGCGACAAGCTGAGCGTCCAGTTCACGCTGCCTGATGGTACGACCGAGCAGATCGACCTGACGGCGTCGACGGCGACGCCGACGCCGCTCGGGAGCTTTGCGATCGATGCAAGCGTCCCGGTTAACCCGAACAATACCGCGGCAAACCTCAACACCGCGCTGAACACCGCGATCAAGAAGCTTTCCAACACCTCGCTTGTGGCAGCGTCGGCCGTGACCGCCGGCGACAATTTCTTCAACACGGCCAGCTCTGCGATCGGTACTCCGAAGAGCAACCAGGCGGCTCCACCCGCACCGATCAGTGGGGCGACGGCGCTGTCCGGCACGAGCCCCTCGGATTCGATCTCGCCGGGCTTCGTCGCCGGCGACACCATCACCGTCAACGGAACCACGCTCACTTTCGTCAGCTCGGGTGCGACCGGCAACCAGCTCAATGTCGGCGACAGCATCCAGACCCTGATGAGCAAGATCGACCAGATCACGGGGACTTCGAAGCCCTCGACGATCCACGGCGGTTCGATCACGATCAACACGGACGATGCGGCGAGCCTGAACATCACGAGCTCGAATACCGGGGCGCTGGGTTCGCTCGGTTTCAGCGCGACGCCGGTCACCGCGACGCAGCCGCCGCTGCGCGTCGGCTCCTCGCCTGCGAGTTCCGCGACGACGCTGGTGAACGGCTCGGCCACGACGGTGAAATGGTATCTCGGCAATGACGGGCCGGGTTCGCCGCGCTCCACCGCGATGGCGCGGGTCGACGATTCCGTCACGGTGCAATATGGCGCGCAGGCCGACGAGGATGCGATCCGGCGGCAGTTGCAGGCGATCGCCGTGTTCGGGACGTTCTCGACCTCGCCGACCGGGCAGTATTCGGGCGGGCAGGTCTCGGCGCTGAGCCTGCGGGTGACGCAGGCGCTGACCCAGCAGCCGGGCCAGCAGCGTATCGAGGACATCCAGACCGACATCGCGATGGCCCAGAACACGATGAAGGACGCGAGCACGCGCCAGACCCAGGCCAAGGCGCAGCTCCAGACCATCATCGACCAGGCGGAATCGGCCCCGCCGGACCAGGTCGCGAGCGAGATTCTGGCGCTCCAGAACGCGCTCCAGGCCTCCTACCAGGTGACCTCGAAGCTGGCGCAGCTCTCGCTCGTCAAGTTCCTGTAGGGATGCGTTAAGGCGCCGTTAACCATGCCTGTTTACCTCTTGGTGAGGATTGGAGCGGGGCGGGGCTTTCGATGTCGGACAAGATGCAGCTGGTGGTGGCAACGCCTTGCTTCGGCGGGCAGGTGTCGAGCATCTATGCGAGCTCGATCTTCGCGCTCCAGCGCGCCGTGCACGGCATGTCCAATCTCGAGTTCAAGGTGCTGCTCCGCGACGGCGACGCCCTGATCACGCGCGCGCGGGCCAACCTGGCCGCGATGTTCCTGGACGATCCCAAGGCGACGCATTTCCTGTTCATCGATGCCGATATCGGCTTCAAGCCGGAGCAGGTGTTCCGGCTGATCGAATGCGGCGCCGACGTCGTCGCGGGCTGCTATCCGATCAAGCGGGTCAACTGGGACAAGGCGAAACGCGCGGTCGAGGCGGGCCGCGCCGACGTGCCGGCGGCTTCGCTCGACTACGTGCTCGAGATCGAGGACCCCGACCGCATCGTGGTGGTCAACGGCTTCACCCGCGTGCGCTATGCCGGCACCGGCTTCCTGATGATCCGGCGCCACGTGCTGGAGGCGATGTGCCGCCATCCGAATTACGCCGGCCTGCAATTCTTCCGCGAGCATTCGCACGATACGCTGGCGGCGAGCCAGAACCGGTTCGCGCTGTTCGAATGCATGATCGATCCGGCCACCGGCACCTATCTCTCCGAGGACTTCGCCTTCTGCAAGCGCTGGACCGATATCGGCGGCGAGATCTGGGCCGACATCCAGAGCTCGATCGACCATGTCGGGCCGTCGGTGTTCCACGGCGACATTGCCTCGCAATTCGCGCCGGCGCCCGCGGCGGCGGCCGATGCGGCGTGAGCCTCTCGGGATGAGCGTCGGCGCATCCCGTCTGGCAGACCTGGAGCGAGCGTCCGACGGCGACTCGCGCTACCGCTTGCGCGATCTGTTCACGCCGCTCGACACGCTGCTGGTCTGCGGCGGAGATCCGCGCCTGACGCTCGAGCCGAAGGACCGCGTCAACGCCTATGGCTGCGCGGCCTCTCCGGAGCCGGAGATGTGGAATTTCGCCTCCTCGACCGCGTCGGTGATCTCGCAATCGGCCTATGACCGCGCTGCGCTGGCGCGCGAAGAGCTGATGCACAAGTGCCTGTTCGACGAGGTCGAAGTCGCCTTCGATGCGCGCTGCGAGGACATGCGCGAAGAGCTGCGCGGACACCTCCAGGTCTCGCCGCGCGTCGACGTCGTGTTCTCGCCGTCCGGCACCGACTCCCAGCTCCACGCCCTGTTTCTGGCACGCGCGGTGCTCGGCGCCTCGCCGGTGACGATCGTGGTCGGCACTGATCAGACCGGAAGCGGGACGCCCCATACCGCACGCGGGCACCATTTCAGCACGATGACGGCGAGCGGCTTTTCGGTCCGCAAGGACGGTGCGGTAGCGGGGCTCGCCGGCGACAGCGTCGCGGTTCCGCTGCTCGACACGGCGCCCGGCATTGCGATGCGCCCGGATGCGGATGAAGCGGTGCTGCGCGCGGTCGAGACCAGCCTCGCGCAAGGTCGGCGCGTTCTGTTGCAGATCATGGATTCTTCAAAACTCGGCTGGCGCGCGCCGAGCGTGGCCTGCCTCGACGAGATTGCGCGACGCTGGCCCGGCAAGGTCCAAATCGTCGTCGATGCCTGTCAGGCGCGGCTCGGCCGTCGCCGGCTGCGCGCCTATCTCGACCGCGGCTATATGGTGCTGATGACAGGCTCGAAATTTTTCGGCGGCCCCGCCTTCAGCGGTGCGCTGCTGGTGCCGAAAGGCCTGTCGCGCTCGCTCGGCCGGATCGGCGAGATCGCGCCGGGCTTCTTCGATTATGCCGGCCGCAGCGACTGGCCGAAGGCCTGGACGGGGCTGCGCTCGCGCTTCGAGCGCCGGCCGAATTTCGGTCAATGGCTGCGCTGGGAGGCGGCGCTCAGCGAGATCGGCAGCTACTATGCCGTGCCCGGCGCATTCCGCGCCAAGGCGCTGGCCGAGCTCGCGGCCGGCATCGACAGCATGATCGCGCTGTCCCCGTCGCTTCGGGCCGTTCCGGCCGCGATCGGGGTGTCCGGGACGGACGACGAGGAATTCGCGCAAGCCACGATCTTTCCGTTCACGCTGCTGCGCGACGGCAAGCCGGTCTCCATCGCCGAGACCGGCGCCGTGCATCGCGCCCTGGCGCGTGACATGAACGGCGACATCGACGGCAGTGCGGCGGATCGGCAGGTTGCCGCGCAACGCTGCCTCGTCGGCCAGCCAGTACGGTTTGACCAGCCGGACGGCAAGCCGCAGGCCGCGCTGCGGCTGTGCGTCGGCGCGCGGCTCGTCACCGAAGCCTGGTCCGCGGACGCCGCGCAAGCGCAACGCAATTTGCAGCATATCCTCGATCGCATCGCCCACGTTGTGGTGAAGATCGAGCTGCTGCTTGACAGTGCCGCGGCTGCGCCGGGAAAGCCTGTGTTCGAGGTCTAAGATGTTGCATCCTGTTTCAGCGCCGAACGGCGCGACGGCGCCGGACTATTCCGACCGCATCGGCTTTGCGCAGTTGACGCGCCGGGCCTTCGAGGGCGGCGATCTGCATCCGTTGCGCGAGCGGCTTCTGGCGCGGATCGCGGAAGGGACGGCGGAGGCGGGCGAAGGCCTGGATCTGTCGTTGATCGCCCAGCTCCTCGGCGAGAAGGAGGCCGGGCTCGTGATCCAGACCGAGGTGCTCGCCTTCCACCAATTGTTTCGTGCGCCTTGCGCGGTTGCGAAGCCCCGCCTGCGCGTGCTCGCGCTGGCGGCCGATATCGACATGGGTGGCAACACGCCGATCGAGTTTCTGCTCGAAGGCTCCGATATCGAGTTGTTGACGCTCTACGTGGTCAAAGGCGTCGGCCTGCCGGAGACATTGCCTGATCACGACGTCGCCATCGTGGTCGCATCCGATTCCGAGGAATGCCGGGAGGCGCTCGCCGTCATCGAACGGGCCGCGCCGCACTGGCCGCGGCCGTTGCTCAATCGCCCCGAGCTCATCGGCAATCTCGATCGCGACAAGCTGTACCGGCTGTTGGCGGGCATCCCCCGTCTCGACATTCCCGCGACCGTCCATGTGACGCGCGCGCAATTGTCGGATATTTCGGAAGGGAAGATCGCCTGCAAGGACATCGTGAGCGAACTGCACTTTCCGATGATCGTGCGGCCGCGCGGCACGCATGCCGGTGTCGGGCTCGCGAAGATCGACGATGCTGCGGCGCTCGCGGCCTATCTCTCTGATCGGCAGGAGCAGGACTTCTTCGTCGCGCGCTTCGTCAACTACGCGAGCCCCGACGGGCTTTACCGCAAATACCGTCTTACCATGGTCGACGGCAAACCCTACGCCTGCCACATGGCGATCGCCGACCGCTGGGACATCTGGTATCTCAACGCCTACATGGCGTTCAGTGAAGAGAAGCGAGCTGAAGAAGCCGCCTTCATGCTCGAGTTTGATCATGCATTTGCCGCGCGTCATCGCAACGCGCTCGACGAGATGAGCCGGCGCGTCGGCCTCGACTATTTCATCGTCGATTGCGCCGAGAATCAGGACGGCGAGCTGCTGGTGTTCGAGGCCGACAACACCGCCGTCGTGCACAACATGGATCCGCCGGCCGTGTTTCCATACAAGCCGCCGCAGATGCGCAAGATCTTTGCCGCGTTCACGGCAATGCTGTCGCGGCACGCAGGGGCCGGCGAGGAGAGTGCAGCATGAACGAGATCGTCCGCAAGACGCAAGCCGCCGCCACTGACACCTCGCTCGATCCGCAGGACTGGAGCGCGTTTCGTGCGCTCGCCCATCGCATGCTGGACGAGACGATCGACGGCATCGCCAACATTCGTGCGCGTCCGGTGTGGCAGCCGATCCCCGATGACGCCCGCGCGGCATTCAAGGCCGACGTGCCACGCGAGGCAAGCGATCTCGCCGATGTCTATCGCGAATTCGTCGAGCATGTCGCGCCCTATGCGACCGGCAACGTCCACCCCGGCTTCATGGGCTGGGTGCATGGCGGCGGCACTGCGGTCGGCATGCTCGCGGAAATGCTCGCCGCTGGCCTCAACGCCAATCTCGGCGGCCGCGACCACATGCCCATCGAGGTCGAGCGCCAGATCGTCGACTGGATGCGCCGCCTGTTCGCCTTCCCGGAGAGTGCGAGCGGCATCTTCGTCACGGGCACGTCGATGGCCAATCTGATGGCGGTGCTGGTGGCGCGTACCAGCGCACTCGGTACGCTGGCGCGGCAGTACGGCATCGGCAATGACGGCGCGCTGCTCACCGCCTACACGTCGCGTGCCGCGCATGGCTGTATTTCGCGGGCGATGGACATTGCCGGTCTCGGCACCGATGCGCTGCGCAAGATCGACGTCGATGCCGATCATCGCATCGATGTCGCCGCGCTGCGTGCGCAGATCGCCGTCGATCGCGAGGTTGGCTTCAAGCCGTTCCTCGTCGTCGCCTCCGCAGGCACGGTCGATATCGGCGCGATCGACGACCTCAAGGCCGTCGCGGAGCTGTGCCGCGAGGAAGGAATCTGGTTTCACGTCGACGGCGCGTTCGGCGCGCTCGCGATCCTGGCGCCCGAGCTCGCGCCGCTGCTCGGCGGCATCGAGCTTGCGGATTCCATTGCGCTCGATTTCCACAAATGGGGACAGGTGCCCTACGACGCCGGCTTCCTGCTGGTGCGCGACGGCGAGCAGCACCGGCAGGCCTTTGCGCAGCCGGCGGCCTATCTGAGCCGCGAGGCGAGGGGGCTTGCGGCGGGCACGGTCTGGCCCTGCGATCTCGGCCCCGATCTGTCGCGCGGCTTCCGCGCGCTGAAGACCTGGTTCACGCTGAAGACGTTCGGCACCGACCGGCTGGGCACGGTGATCGCGCGAAGCTGCGCACTGGCAAAATATCTGGAAGCGCGCGTGCTGGCCGAGCCGCGGCTGGAGTTGCTGGCGCCGGTGAACCTCAACATCGTCTGCTTCCGTTACCGCGCCAATGATACGGTCAATCGCGAGATCGTCGCTGATGTCCAGGAATCCGGCATCGCTGCGCCATCGAGCACCACGCTGGACGGCAAGTTCGCGATCCGCGCCGCGATCGTCAATCACCGCACCGACGAGACGGACATCGATGCGCTGATTGCGGCCGTGCTGGATTTTGGCGCACGGCGGGTTGGCGAGGGAGTGATCGAGGTCGAGGCGCCGCCGCTCGCGGCGCAGTAGCATCGATGCATGGCCGAAACGACAACGGCCCCGGAGGCGATCCGGGGCCGTTGTCGTTGGGCAGCGTTGTCGTTCGCGCGGCTCGGCCGCGTGAACGCCGTGATCAGGCGGCGGTGCTGACGTCGTCCTTGTCCGCTTCCGCCTTGGGATGCGTGGCCTCGTACTGGCCTCGCAGCTTCTCCTCATAGGCGATCAGCTTGCGGGCATCCTTCAGCGCCCGGTAGAGGTCGCCGTTCAGGATGTTGTTGTTGATGGCTTCGATGATCGGCCAGGAGCTCGGCACCGCTGTGACGATGTCCCGCACGAGGTTGAAATAGGTGCCGTGCTGGGTCTGCGGATCCGGCGAGATATACATGAGCTGGACGGCCAGATAGACGAGCTTGGCGGGCGTGTTTGCGGTCTCCGGCGTGAGGATGTCGCGCTCGCGCAGGATCGGCACGTTCTCGCCGTCGATCAGGAGGCGGGCGCGCTGGTCCGTATTAGTGATCACCGAGTTGCCGACGATGATGCGTTCGTGCGGTTTGAGCTCGACCTTGAGAGCCATGCCTGTTCTCCATCAACGCTTTCGTAACCGAGCGCTCGTTGCGGCTTATCAGGGCGTGATTCTCGCTCGGAATTAGTTAACGAGCTGTAAATCTCCCGCATTTGCGCGAAAAAACTCAATCTTCCCAACGCCATGTCCGTGCGGCGGCGCGGCGACGTGCGGGGCTTCCCCCGGCCGAATCACGCGGCGTTCGGCAAAAGCACGGGTTTCATTTCATGTTTCGTTAGAGGTCTCGACGCCAGGGTCCGCCGGTCGCTGGGTCAATCTCGATCCAAGCAGACGCGTAACAGTAGCGTCGTTTACCAGAAGGGTAACAGAGTCATGTCCGGTATCGTCCTCTCCGCATCGGTTCGTCAGAACCTCCTCTCCCTCCAGTCCACCGCCGACCTCCTCGCCACCACGCAGAACCGTCTGTCGACCGGCAAGAGCGTCAACTCGGCCCTGGACAATCCCACCAACTTCTTCACCGCCCAGTCGCTCGACAACCGCGCCAGCGACATCAACAATCTGCTCGATGGCATCGCCAACGGCGTGCAGGTGCTGCAGGCTGCCAACACCGGCATCACCTCGCTGCAGAAGCTGATCGACTCCGCGAAGTCGATCGCCAACCAGGCGCTGCAGACGACCGTCGGTTACTCCACCAAGTCGAACGTCTCCGCCACGATCTCCGGTGCGACCGCGGCCGATTTGCGCGGCACGACGTCCTTTGCCAGCGCGACGGCGCTCGGCAATGTGCTGTACAACGGCACGGCCGGCGGCACCACCGCGGCAGGTTCGTCCGCCACGCTCGGTGCGAGCCAGGGCTCGTTCGCGGGCACCGGGGGTCTTGCGGCTGACGGTACGACCGGCATCTCGTCGGCCACCACGCTGCTCGGCACCACCGCCAGCGGCAAGCTGACCACCGCTCCGACCGATGGCGACACGCTGACGGTGAACGGCAAGACCATCACCTTCCGTTCCGGCACTGCGCCGGCTTCGAGCGCCGTTCCGAGCGGTTCTGGTGTCAGCGGTCATCTCGTCACCGACGGCGGCGGCAACACCACGATCTATCTCGGTGACACCGCCACGACTTCGACGCTGGCGACCGTGGGCGACATTCTGGCCGCGATCGACCTCGCCAGCGGTGTCAAGACCGCGACGATCTCCGCCGGTGCTGCGACCATCGGTGCCGCCTCCGGCGCATCGCCGTCGACTGCCGCCGCGGGCGTTGTGACGCTCAAGAGCTCGGCTGGTGCCGATCTGTCCCTGACGGGCAAGGCTGACTTCCTGAAGGAGCTCGGTCTGACGGGTGCGACGGGCGGCGGAAATGTCACGGTGACTGCGACCCGCACGACCAGTTCGGGCTCCCTGAGCACGCTGATCTCGGACGGCTCCTCGCTGAATGTCGATGGCCACGTCATCACCTTCAAGAACGCCCCGGTTCCGGGATCGAGCAACGCTCCGGCGATCCCGAGCGGCTTCGGTGTCAGCGGCAACGTCCTGACCGATGGCGCCGGCAACTCGACGGTCTATCTGCAGTCCGGCACGGTTGCCGACGTGCTGAACGCAATCGACCTTGCCACCGGCGTGCAGACCTCCTCGATCGCGGCCAACGGCACGGCGACGCTGAGCCCCGCAACCGGTCAGATCGCCTCGTCGATCAACGCCTCCGGCCAGCTCAAGCTGTCCACCGGCGTCAACGCCGACCTGTCGATCACCGGCACCGGCAATGCGCTGAACGTGCTTGGACTTGCCGGCAACACCGGCACGGCAACCGCCTTCACCGCGGCTCGCACCTCCGGCATCGGCGGCATCAGCGGCAAGACCCTGACCTTCTCCTCCTTCAACGGCGGCACGGCGGTCAACGTCACCTTCGGCGACGGCACCAACGGCACGGTCAAGACGCTCGATCAGCTCAACTCCGCGCTTCAGGCCAACAACCTGACGGCGACGATCGACGCCAACGGCCTGCTGACGGTTTCCACCACCAACGACTACGCGTCCTCGACCATCGGTTCGAGCGCCGCGGGTGGTGCGATCGGCGGTACGCTGACGACGGCGCTGACCTTCTCGACGGCTTCCACCCCCGTCCAGGACACGGTTGCGCAGACCTCTCGTGCCAACCTCGTCAACCAGTACAACAACATCCTGAACCAGATCGACACGACCTCGCAGGACTCCTCGTTCAACGGCGTCAACCTCTTGAACGGCGATCAGCTCAAGCTGGTGTTCGACGAGACCGGCAAGTCGAACCTCAGCATCACGGGCGTGACCTACAACTCCAAGGGTCTCGGCCTTGCTGCGCTGACCAGCGGTGTCGACTTCATCGACAACGCTGCCACCAACAAGGTGCTGACCAACCTGAACGCCGCGTCGAGCACGCTGCGCTCGGAAGCTTCGGCGCTCGGTTCGAACCTGTCCGTGGTGCAGGTGCGTCAGGACTTCAACAAGAGCCTGATCAACGTGCTGCAGACCGGCTCGTCCAACCTGACGCTGGCCGACACCAATACCGAAGCGGCCAACAGCCAGGCGCTGTCGACCCGCCAGTCGATCGCGGTCTCCGCGCTGTCGCTGGCCAACCAGTCGCAGCAGAGCGTGCTGCAGCTGCTCCGCTAACAAGCGGCAGACATCGCAAAACCAATATGGCGGCGGGGCTTCGGCCCCGCCGCTTTCTTTTGTGCCGGCATCAGACTGCCGCTCGGCTGATGAAAGCGATGCATTCCGGTACAGCGAATTGCCCACTCTGGGTTATGGTTGACAAGTGGCAAACGCTTCATCGGTGTATCAAAAAGCATCATCCGATCATGACGATACGGCGAAGCCAGATGCTGCGTCGATCGCCCATATGGTGAATCCCGACAAGGACTGCCGCGACACGCTTCATGCTTTGTTAGCCCTCCGCGTTCACCGTCCCGAGCATCGATTAATCCTAATCGAAGTTTTGTTGCGTTGCGTACCAGAAGGGTAACACTCAATGTCCGGTATCGTTCTCTCTTCCTCGGTTCGTCAGAACCTGCTCTCCCTCCAGTCCACCGCTGATCTTCTCGCCACCACGCAGAGCCGCCTGTCGACCGGCAAGAGCGTCAACTCGGCCCTGGACAATCCCACCAACTTCTTCACCGCACAGTCGCTCGACAACCGCGCCAGCGACATCAACAATCTGCTCGACGGCATTGCCAACGGCGTGCAGGTGCTGCAGGCCGCCAACACCGGCATCACCTCGCTGCAGAAGCTGATCGACTCCGCGAAGTCGATCGCCAACCAGGCGCTGCAGACCACCGTCGGCTATTCCACGAAGTCCAACGTCTCCACCACCATCTCGGGTGCGACGGCGGCCGATTTGCGCGGCACGACGTCCTTTGCCAGTGCGACGGCGCTCGGCAATGTGCTGTACAACGGCACGGCCGGCGGCACCACCGCGGCAGGTTCGTCCGCCACGCTCGGTGCGAGCCAGGGCTCGTTCGCGGGCACCGGGGGTCTTGCGGCTGACGGTACGACCGGCATCTCGTCGGCCACCACGCTGCTCGGCACCACCGCCAGCGGCAAGCTGACCACCGCTCCGACCGATGGCGACACGCTGACGGTGAACGGCAAGACCATCACCTTCCGTTCCGGCACTGCGCCGGCTTCGAGCGCCGTTCCGAGCGGTTCTGGTGTCAGCGGTCATCTCGTCACCGACGGCGGCGGCAACACCACGATCTATCTCGGTGACACCGCCACGACTTCGACGCTGGCGACCGTGGGCGACATTCTGGCCGCGATCGACCTCGCCAGCGGTGTCAAGACCGCGACGATCTCCGCCGGTGCTGCGACCATCGGTGCCGCCTCCGGCGCATCGCCGTCGACTGCCGCCGCGGGCGTTGTGACGCTCAAGAGCTCGGCTGGTGCCGATCTGTCCCTGACGGGCAAGGCTGACTTCCTGAAGGAGCTCGGTCTGACGGGTGCGACGGGCGGCGGAAATGTCACGGTGACTGCGACCCGCACGACCAGTTCGGGCTCCCTGAGCACGCTGATCTCGGACGGCTCCTCGCTGAATGTCGATGGCCACGTCATCACCTTCAAGAACGCCCCGGTTCCGGGATCGAGCAACGCTCCGGCGATCCCGAGCGGCTTCGGTGTCAGCGGCAACGTCCTGACCGATGGCGCCGGCAACTCGACGGTCTATCTGCAGTCCGGCACGGTTGCCGACGTGCTGAACGCAATCGACCTTGCCACCGGCGTGCAGACCTCCTCGATCGCGGCCAACGGTACGGCGACGCTGAGCCCCGCAACCGGTCAGATCGCCTCGTCGATCAACGCCTCCGGCCAGCTCAAGCTGTCCACCGGCGTCAACGCCGACCTGTCGATCACCGGCACCGGCAATGCGCTGAACGTGCTTGGACTTGCCGGCAACACCGGCACGGCCTCCGCATTCTCGGCGGCACGCACCTCGGGTGTCGGCGGTCTCACCGGCAAGACCTTGACCTTCTCCTCCTTCAACGGCGGCACGGCGGTCAATGTCACCTTCGGCGACGGCACCAACGGCACGGTCAAGACGCTCGATCAGCTCAACTCGAAGCTTCAGGCCAACAACCTGACGGCGACGATCGACGCCAACGGCCTGCTGACGGTTTCCACCACCAACGACTACGCGTCCTCGACCATCGGTTCGAGCGCCGCGGGTGGTGCGATCGGCGGTACGCTGACGACGGCGCTGACCTTCTCGACGGCTTCCACCCCCGTCCAGGACACGGTTGCGCAGACCTCTCGTGCCAACCTGGTCAACCAGTACAACAACATCCTGAACCAGATCGACTCGACTGCGCAGGACTCCTCGTTCAACGGCGTCAACCTCTTGAACGGCGATCAGCTCAAGCTGGTGTTCGACGAGACTGCAAAGTCCAGCCTGAGCATCACGGGCGTGACCTACAACTCCAAGGGTCTCGGCCTTGCTGCGCTGACCAGCGGTGTCGACTTCATCGACAACGCTGCCACCAACAAGGTGCTGACCAACCTGAACTCGGCGTCGAGCACGCTGCGCTCGGAAGCTTCGGCTCTGGGTTCGAACCTGACGATCGTGCAGGTTCGTCAGGACTTCAACAAGAACCTGATCAACGTGCTGCAGACCGGCTCGTCCAACCTGACCCTGGCCGACACCAACGTCGAGGCCGCCAACAGCCAGGCGCTGTCGACCCGCCAGTCGATCGCAGTCTCCGCGCTGTCGCTGGCCAACCAGTCGCAGCAGAGCGTGCTGCAGTTGCTCCGCTAACAAGCGGCAGACATCGCAGGCAAGATCCGGCGGCGGGGCTTCGGCCCCGCCGTTTTTCTTTTATCGCTCGAGATTTTGAGAGGCAGGCGACACTCCGAAAAGTAACCAGCGGTTATGGTTAATGGAACGTAAGCGCAAAAAATTGCCAATGATTTCAGGCTGATTGCCATCTCACTCTGAGCTTCCTACCCTCCTATGGTGAACCGGCGCTTATGCAGGCGATGTTCGTTTCACCCTTTGTTAGCCATGTCACGGCACGCTGGCCCCGTCACTCGATCCAGAAGCGATCGAACGAAGACGCGTAAGCCAGAAGGGTAAGAGTCATGTCCGGTATTGTTCTCTCTGCGTCGGTTCGTCAGAACCTCCTGTCTCTCCAGTCCACCGCTGATCTTCTCGCCACCACACAGAACCGTCTGTCGACCGGCAAGAGCGTCAACTCGGCCCTGGACAATCCCACCAACTTCTTCACCGCCCAGTCGCTCGACAACCGCGCCAGCGACATCAACAACCTGCTCGATAGCATCGCCAACGGCGTGCAGGTGCTGCAGGCCGCCAACACCGGTCTGACTTCGCTGCAGAAGCTGATCGACTCCGCGAAGTCGATTGCCAACCAGGCACTGCAGACCACGGTCGGCTACTCCACCAAGTCCAACGTCTCCACCACGATCTCGGGTGCGACCGCCGCTGATCTGCGCGGCACGACGAGCTTCGCCAGCGCAACGGCGAGCAGCAACGTGCTGTATAACGGCACGGCCGGCGGCACGACCGCGGCGAGCGGCACCACGACCCTCGGCGCGTCCATCGGCTCCTTTGCAAGCACCGGCGCAACGGCCGGTGACGGCACCACGGCGCTGACCGGCGCCATCACCCTGATCGCCACCAACGGCACGACCGCAACCGGCCTGGCCGGCAACGCCCAGCCTGCCGACGGCGACACGCTGACCGTGAACGGCAAGACCATCACGTTCCGCAGCGGCGCGGCTCCGGCGTCGACCGCCGTTCCGTCCGGTTCGGGCGTCAGCGGCAACCTCGTCACCGACGGCAACGGCAACACCACCGTCTATCTCGCCTCCGCGACGGTCAACGATCTCTTGTCCGCGATCGATCTGGCCAGCGGCGTGAAGACGGTATCCATCAGCTCCGGCGCTGCGACGATCGCCGTGAGCGCCAGCCAGCCAGGTGCTGCGGTCTCGACCGCCGCCGCCGGCGCCGTCACGCTGAAGAGCTCGACGGGTGCGGATCTGAGCGTCACCGGCAAGGCTGATCTGCTCAAGGCTCTCGGCCTGACGACGTCCACAGGTGCTGGAAATGCCACCGTCAACGTCAACCGGACCACGAGCGCGGCCTCGCTGGGTGCGACCATCGCGGACGGCTCGACGCTGAACGTCGACGGTCACGTCATCACCTTCAAGAACGCGCCGATCCCGGGCTCGACCGGTGCGCCGAGCGTTCCGAGCGGCTTCGGTGCCTCCGGTAACATCCTCACCGACGGCAACGGCAACTCGACGGTCTATCTGCAGGCCGGCACGGTCAACGACGTGCTGAAGGCGATCGACCTTGCCACCGGCGTGCAGACCGCGACGATC
Source organism: Bradyrhizobium sp. B039 (assembly GCF_038965675.1). NCBI lineage: Bacteria > Pseudomonadati > Pseudomonadota > Alphaproteobacteria > Hyphomicrobiales > Nitrobacteraceae > Bradyrhizobium > Bradyrhizobium sp. B039. The sequence goes on along the minus strand of NZ_CP152416.1, from coordinate 6,090,040 downwards.
AACGCCAATGGCACCGCGACGCTTGCGACCGCCACAGGCCAGTCGAACTCGTCGATCAACACCTCCGGTCAGCTCAAGCTCTCGACCGGCGTCAACGCCGACCTGTCCATCACCGGCACCGGCAATGCGTTGAACGTGTTCGGCTTGGCCGGCAACACCGGCAGCGCAACCGCGTTCACCGCGGCACGCACCTCGGGCATCGGCGGCATCGCCGGCAAGACCTTGACCTTCACCTCATTCAACGGCGGCACGGCGGTCAACGTCACCTTCGGCGACGGCACCAACGGCACGGTCAAGACGCTCGATCAGCTCAACACGAAGCTTCAGGCCAACAACCTGTCTGCAACGATCGACGCCAACGGTTTGCTGACGATCACCGCGTCCAACGACTATGCGTCATCGACGCTTGGTTCGACGTCGGCAGGCGGAGCGATCGGCGGCACGCTCACGTCGGCGCTCACGTTCTCGACGGCTTCCAACCCCGTCCAGGATGGCGTTGCGCAGACGGCCCGTGCGAACCTGGTGTCTCAGTACAACAACATCCTGAACCAGATCGACACGACCTCGCAGGACTCCTCATTCAACGGCGTCAACCTGCTCAATGGTGATCAGCTCAAGCTGGTGTTCGACGAGACCGGCAAGTCGAGCCTGAACATCACCGGCGTGACCTACAACTCCAAGGGTCTGGGCCTTGCTGCGCTGACCGTCGGCGTCGACTTCATCGACAACGCCGCGGCCAACAGGGTGCTGACCAACCTCAACGCCGCGTCGAGCACGCTGCGCTCGGAAGCCTCGAGCCTCGGCTCGAACCTCTCGGTCGTGCAGATCCGTCAGGACTTCAACAAGAACCTGATCAACGTGCTGCAGACCGGCTCGTCCAACCTGACGCTGGCCGACACCAACGTCGAGGCGGCCAACAGCCAGGCGCTGTCGACCCGCCAGTCGATCGCGGTCTCCGCGCTGTCGCTGGCCAACCAGTCGCAGCAGAGCGTGCTCCAGCTGCTCCGCTAGTAAGTAGCTGAAATAACTTGGTAAAATAGAGCGGCGGGGTTTTGTGCCCCGCCGCTTTTTTGCGTCCGGAGGCGGGCAGGGGCGTTCATTCGCCATTAACCCTATCGCTTAAACCGGCGTTAACCATACTTTAAAGGACACCTCCTAAAACTGGACCAAAGCCCGCTTTCGAGACCGCGCGGCCGATTCGTATCCGGTTCAAGAGGAAGACTCGCCAATGTCCAACATCGTTCTCTCGGCGTCAGTTCGCCAGAACCTGTTGTCGCTGCAGTCGACGGCCGACTTGCTGGCCACGACGCAGGAGCGGCTGTCAACCGGTAAGAAGGTCAACACGGCGCTCGACAATCCCACCAACTTCTTCACCGCGCAGGGGTTGGACAACCGGGCGAGCGACATCAGCAACCTGCTCGACGGCATCAACAACGGTGTGCAGGTGCTCCAGGCGGCCAACACCGGCATCACCTCGCTGCAAAAGCTGATCGACAGCGCGAAATCGATCGCCAATCAGGCGCTGCAGACCACGGTCGGTTACTCCACCAAGTCGAACGTCTCCACCACGATTCCCGGTGCGACACCGGCCGATCTGCGCGGAACGACCTCCTACGCGAGCGCAACCGCCAACAGCAACGTGCTCTATACCGGTGCAGCCGGTGGCGTGACCCCGGTGACGGGGACTGCCGCGCTCGGCGCCTCACTGGGTTCGAACGCGGGCTCGGCGGTCGGTTTTGCTGCGACGGCCGCCGACGGCACCACCGTACTGTCAGGTACCGCCACGCTGCTCGGCACCACGGCATCCACCACCTTCGGCGCGCCACCCGCGGACGGCGACACCATCACGGTGAACGGCAAGACCATCACCTTCCGCACCGGTATCCCGCCGACGACGCAGCCGACCGGCTGGGGTCTCGACGCCAGTGGACACATCGCCACCGACGGCAATGGCAACTCGATCGTCTATGAGGGAACCGCGGTTGCGCCCAGGGCGACCGTCAACGACGTCCTCAGCGCGATTGACCTCGCCAGCGGCGTCAAGACCGCAACGATCAGCGCAGGCGCGGCGGCCATCGCTGTCAGCGGTTCGACCGGTCCCATCGGTACGCTTCAGGTGGCATCGTCCATCTCGGGCGGCGGCCAGGTCACGCTGAAGAGCTCGACCGGCGCCGATCTGAGCGTGACCGGCAAGGCTGATTTCCTCAACAAGCTCGGTCTGACCACGGCGACCGGCGCAGGCAATGCGAACGTGACCGCGAACCGGTCGACGACCGCGGGCTCGCTGGGCACCCTGGTCCAGGACGGCTCGACGCTGAACATCGATGGTCACACCATCACCTTCAAGAACGCCCAGACGCCACAGTCGGCGGCCAGCGTGACCTCGGGTGGCGTCAACGGCAACATCGTCACGGACGGCAACGGCAACTCGACCGTCTATATCCAGAGCGCGACGCTCACCGACCTGCTCAACTCGATCGACCTTGCCACCGGCGTCAAGACCGCCAGCATCTTCAACGGCGCGGCGTCGCTGACGACCACTGCGGGCCAGATCCCGTCGTCCGTCAACAGCAGCGGCCAACTTGCGCTCTCCACCGGCATCAACGCCGACTTGTCGATCACCGGCACCGGCAACGCGCTCCACGCGTTCGGCCTCAGCGGCAACACGGGAACAGCGACCGCCTTCACCGCGGCGCGCACCTCCGGTGTTGGCGGTGTCAGCGGCAAGACGCTGACCTTCACTTCCTTCAACGGCGGCACGCCGGTGAACGTCACCTTCGGCGACGGCACCAACGGCACCGTCAAGACGCTCGACCAGCTCAACGCGCAGCTTCAGGCGAACCATTTGACGGCGACGATCGACGCCAATGGCTTGCTGACGGTGACCACCGTCAATGAATATGCTTCCTCGACGCTCGGTTCGACAACTGCGGGCGGCACGGTCGGCGGCACGATCACCGGCATTCTGGCCTTCACCACCGCGCAGCCGCCGGTCCAGGATCCCGTCGCGCAGACCGCGCGCTCGAACCTGGTCAACCAGTTCAACAACATTCTGGCGCAGATCGACACGACGTCGCAGGACTCCTCCTTCAACGGCGTCAACCTGCTCAACGGCGACACGCTGAAGCTCGTCTTCAACGAAACCGGCAGCTCCACGCTCGGCATCAACGGCGTGGTGTTCAACGCGGCAGGTCTTGGCCTCAGCAACCTCGTCAACGGCGTCGACTTCATCGATAACGGCGCCACCAACAAGGTGCTGACCAGCCTGAACGCGGCCTCGAGCACGCTGCGCTCGGAAGGTTCGGCGCTCGGTTCGAACCTCTCGATCGTGCAGGTGCGTCAGGACTTCTCCAAGAACCTGATCAACGTGCTGCAGACCGGCTCATCGAACCTGACGCTCGCCGACACCAATGAGGAAGCGGCCAACAGCCAGGCGCTGTCGACCCGCCAGTCGATCGCGGTCTCCGCGCTGTCGCTCGCCAACCAGTCGCAGCAGAGCGTGCTGCAGCTGCTCCGCTAATTTCGCAGCGCAAGACCGTTACTCGAGATATCGCGGCGGGGCTAACGCTCCGCCGTTCTTTTTACGGAGATCGCTAAGGCAGGATTAGCTGAGATTGATGCCCATCACGCGAAGCAAGTTTACAGCCTGTGTGCGTGCATCTAGCTTTGCGCTGACGAAGAAACTCCGCGACCCGTAATTATCCGGAGTGCTTCCAAGCGCACACGTAAGCAAATCTTAAGCGGTGCTGCCTAGGGTTGGGAAAGAAATCCTTAAGCGCGTTCAACGGGCTAGGTAACCTCCAGGGTGTGATTGATGTCGAATTCCGCTGCCTCGGCTTACGCGCGTGTTGCAACGACCACCGCATCTCCTCGCGACATCGAGGCCCAGACCCTGCTCAAGGCCGCCAACAAGCTCCAGGATGCGGTGAACAACGCTGATCCGCTCAGCGAGCAGACCATGCAGGCGCTGATGTTCAACCGCAAGCTCTGGACGATCTTCCTGAGCGAGGCGATGCGCGACAACAATCCGCAGCCGATTGACGTTCGCCAGAAGATCGCCAACATCAGCGTGTTCGTGCTGAGCCAGACCGCGGCGCTGCAGATGAGCCCGCAGTTCGATCACTTCCGCCCGCTGATCGAGATCAATCGCAATATCGCTGCCGGTCTGTCCGGACGGCCGTGATGGAGGCCCGTCGTGGCCGACATCATGAGCATTTTGTCGACCGCGTATAAGCCGAACGTTCTTTCCAGACGGCTCGTTCCGTTTCGGGAATAGCAAGTTCACGCTGACTGACGCGCGCAAGGCCCAGATCAAGAACGTCGTCACTGATCCAGCGACGGACTCGACTTATCTCGAGACCGCGGTTGCCACGCTCGATACCTGAGCGTCAGGCGCTGACATCCGTATTGAGCGGACGCGAGGGTTTGGACTTCAGATCCTCTGCATGGAAATAAGCTCGCCGGCGCAGCATCGCTTCGTCGGGGAACTGATTGACCACGGCGTCGGTCCTGTCGTTGACGACCTGGAAGACGAAGGATGCGGCGGCCTGGTCGAACACCACCTGCCGCGAGATGTTCTCGCTGTTCGGCAAATCATTGCGCACGGGCGCGCTCGTATCGCTCGCGGCGACCGTCTGGCTCACCGGCAAATCGGTTTGCACGGCCTCGTTCGCCGCCGCATTCGACGTCGTTATGATCTGCGCGGGGGCCGGTATCCCCACCGGCCTGATGCTGAAATCTGTACTCATGGCAGCCTCCTGGTTGCCTCGTCCGAGTCAAATCCCAACCCCTCTCAATGCGCAACCATGGAACACCAGGATTGAAGACCCGGTAAGGAAACGTGACTAACCGCGCGACGATATCGCCGCGCGGTTTTTCGTAAAATTGTCGCTTGTTTTCTGCGCGTTCAGAGCGAGCGGCTGACGGTGAGCGGGGTGATGTGGCGCGGGCCCGGAGTGGCGCGGCGTCCCGCGGCCGTATAGGTGTTCGGCACGTTGCGCTTCTGGATCTCGGCATTGACGCCGCGCACGACGCTCTCGGAGACCGCGTGCGCGGTCGCGAGCACGGTGAGATTGACCTGGAGCATCGCGCGGAACGCATCGTGATGCCGATGCAGCGTCGAAAGCAGCTCGGGCGCCGATTTCGCGAGCTGGGCCTGGTTGGCCTTCAACTGGCTGACGGCGCCGACATAGTTTCGCGACAGCTCCTGTTTCCTGCTCTCGAGCATCATCGCTTCGCGGGCGTTGCCGGCGCGAACGAGTTCGGTCTCACGCTCGATCAGTCCGAGCAGGGCGCTCATCGCATCCATCAGGTCTTCGGCGAGCTTGCGCGCCTGGGCGTTGCCGGGCGCGGTGTTCGGGCGCTGCGCTTGCATCGGCTGACGTGAGGCGGTGAACTGGTTCATCTCGTTTGACCTTATGCCGTGCGGACGGTTTTCGCCTGCTGCATGATGAGAGTGCGATAGACCTCGGTGGCGACGCCGACGCCGCCGGCCTTGGCGAAGTTCTTGGAATACTGCTCGGTCAGCATCGAGCGCCATACGCCGGTGCCCGTTGTGTCGCCGAACGGGCCTTCGCCCTTCAGGCCCGAGGTCATCTGCGAGAACATGCTGTTGAGGAACATCGCCTCGAAATCGGTGGCGGTCTTCTGCGCCTTGGCCTGCTGCTGCGGCGAGACCTTTTGCAGCGCGGCGGCTAGCTCGAAGTCGGGCCGGCCGCTGCGGCTTTCCACCGAGAAGGCCGAGGAGGCGGCGGCGCGCGGGGTGTTGATCATGCTCGTCTGCATCACATCACCTCGATATCGGCTTCGATCGCGCCGGCGGCCTTGATCGCCTGGAGGATGCTGATCATGTCGCGGGGGCCGATGCCGAGGCCGTTGAGGCCGTCGACGAGCTGCTGGAGCGAGACGCCATCCTTGACGAGTGCCAACTTCCTGCCGTCCTCGGTGACGCTGACGCTGCTGCGCGGCGCGACCACGGTCCGCCCTCGGGACAGCGGATTGGGCTGGCTCACCTGCGGGCTTTCGGAGATCGTGACAGTGAGGTTGCCTTGCGCCACCGCGACGGTGGCGACGCGAACGTCGCGGCCCATCACGATGATGCCGCTGCGCTCGTCGATGACGATCTTGGCGGCGAGATCGGGATCGACCTGGAGCTGCTCGATCTCGGTGAGGAAGGCGACGACGTTGCCCTTGAACTCCGGCGGAATCGAAAGCTGCACCGTCGATGGATCGATCGGCTCGGCGGTCTTGACGCCGAGATAGTCGTTGACAGCCGCCGCGATGCGCTTGGCGGTGGTGAAGTCGGCATTGCGGAGCGCCAGGCGCACGTTCGGCAGCCGGTTGAGCGCGAACTCGATCTCGCGCTCGATGATGGCGCCGTTGGCGATGCGCCCCACGGTCGGAACGCCGCGCACGATCTTCGCCGCTTCGCCCTCGGCCTGGAAGCCGGAGATCGCGAGCGAACCCTGCGCAACCGCATAAACGTTGCCGTCGGCGCCGAGGAGGGGCGTGACGAGCAGGGTGCCGCCCTGGAGGTTCTTGGCATCGCCGAGCGCGGAAACGGTGACGTCCATGCGCGTGCCTTGGGTGGCGAAGGCCGGCAGATTGCCTGTCACCATCACGGCGGCGACGTTGCCGGTGCGGATGGTGGCGCCGCGGATGTTGACGCCCATGCGCTCGAGCATCGCTTGCAGCGACTGCTTGGTGAAGGGGATGTTGTTGAGCGTGTCGCCGGTGCCGTTGAGGCCGACGACGAGGCCGTAGCCGATGAGCTGGTTCTGCCGCACGCCCTCGATATTGGCGAGGTCCTTGATGCGCGAGGTCGCGCTTGCGGACGTGACCGACAGTGCCAGCGCTGACAGCGCGGCGCAGGCCACCCCAACAATCCTCACCCAACGAACGCCTGGCATCCTCTGCTCCCCGAGGCTCCTCAAATCTCGGACCATCCTCGACACTCCCATGACGAGCTGGTCCGACGCTTTCCTTGCGAGTGCTGTGCCAACGCGGGGCAGTGGGCGTAGGTCGCTGAATAGGTTGAATAAATCTGTTTCGACCGGTGTCAGCGGGCGTTGTCCCTGAGGAGCGAAACTGCCGCCCGTCGGCAGATTTTGCCGGGCTGTTTACGCGCCGTTAACCATAAAACAGCGAAGGTGAGGCATCGATCACCCGGATTGCTGCGATGCGCATCTACGGACCGAACGGCACCACGCTTGGAACGCCGGCCAGCCAGGCCAGGCGGACGGGCTCCGGCACCTTCGTCTTGCCCGACACCTCGTCGGCGCAGGAGACGCGAGCGGCTGCGGCGCCGAAAGCAGCGGCCAACATCGATGCCCTGCTCGCGTTGCAAGGCATCGAGGAGGATCCGGTCGAGCGCCGCAAGCGCTCGGTCGCGCGCGGCAGGACCGCGCTCGACGTGCTCGACGATCTCAAGATGGGCCTCTTGTCCGGCAATCTCGACGCGTCCACCGTGATGCGGCTGCGCGACGCTGCGGCGAACCTGAAATCGTCCTCGGGCGATCCCGGGCTGGACTCCGTGCTCTCCGAGATCGAGCTGCGCGTCGAGGTCGAGCTGGCGAAGGCGGGACAGGCGTAGTCGGGCAGGCTGTCGTCGCCCGGCTTGACCGGGCGACCCAGTATTCCAGAGAGAGTAGTTTTGAATCGAGACGCCGCGGCGTCCTGGATGCCCCGGTCAAGCCGGGGCATGACAGCGGAATTTCCTGTGAGCGCGCCGCGTACGTTTGAGAAAGGGCTTACGCCGCTTCCTCCTCCTTCTGCGCGTCGTAGCGGCGCTGGGCGGCGAGCACGTCCTTCAGGTTCTGCTCGGCCCAATCGCGCAACGGATCGACGGCCGCGGCGAGTGTCAGCCCGAGCTGCGTGATCGAATATTCCACCGTCACCGGTACGGTCGCGATGGCGCGGCGCTTGATCAGGCCGTCGCGTTCGAGCGATTTGAGAACCTGGCTCAGCATCTTCTGCGAAATGCCTTCAATCGTGCGACGCAACTGATTGAAGCGCATCGGCTCCTCGCGCAGCAGCAGGAGGATCAGCACCGCCCATTTGTCGCCGACGCGATCGAGAATCTGGCGCGTGGGGCAGTTCGCTGCATAGACGTCGGGCTTCATCTTCGGGTCCTCGATCCATTGAAGTCGCTTGCCGGCTCGCTTGCCGGTTACTCCTGCGTAATCAGGTGAGCACAAAGTGCTCTCTTAACACCAGCTTTCTTTGAGATATCTAGTCGCTGCTAGTTACCACAGAAGCAAAGGAGCCTTCCATGAAAATCGCAGTCGCCGGCGCCTCGGGCCGGGCCGGGTCGGAGATCACCAAGGAACTGTCCCGCCGCGGCCATAGCGTCACGGCCATCGCCCGGAACCCCGAGAAGATCGCGGCCCTGCCGAACGTCACACCCACCAAGGGGGATGTGCTCGACCAGGCGGGTCTCGCAAGGCTGTGGGCCGGGCACGACGTCGCCGTGAGTTCCGTGCACTTCCTGGCCAGCGACGCGCTCAAGCTGATCGGGGCAGCCAAGGACTCCAAGGTCGGCCGCTACCTCGTCGTTGGCGGGGCTGGCAGCCTGGAGGTTGCACCAGGCGTGAAGCTGGTCACAACTCCCGGTTTTCCGGCCCAATACAAGGCCGAGGCGGAGGCTGGCTCCGCCTTTCTCGACCTGCTGCGGCTGGAAAAGGAACTGAACTGGACCTTCATCTCGCCATCGGCGCTGTTCGTCGAGGGCGAGCGCACGGCCAAGTTCCGGCTCGGGACCGATCAGCTTCTCGCAGATGCGAACGGCAAGAGCTGGATCAGCTTCGCCGACTACGCCATTGCGCTTGCCGACGAGGTCGAGCGGCCGGCCCATTTGAGGCAGCGTTTCACGGTCGGATACTAGGCCTTCGGCCGCTCCCGGGCCCTTGCGGATAAACCTTCCTGTGCAAGGGCTTGGGGGCGCCGGCTGGGCGATCAGGGAAATATTGTCTGTCACAGGAGGCCGCTATATAACGCCCCGCTCAACGGACCCCGTTCCGTTTGCGAGTCGTTGCTTAGACAGATAGGCCGCCCTTGGAAAAGTTGAAAAACTACCGACCGACCGAAAAAGAGCCTTTCATGAACGACCGGCAGAAGGAGTACTTCCGGTTGAAGCTCCTTGCCTGGAAGGATGAGATCCTCAAAGAGTCCAAGCTCACCCTGCAAGCCCTGCAGGAGGAGAACGTGAACCACCCCGATCTCGCTGATCGGGCATCGTCCGAAACCGACCGCGCCATCGAACTCCGCGCCCGCGACCGCCAGCGCAAGTTGATCGCCAAGATCGACGCCGCGCTTCAGCGTATCGAGGACAACACCTACGGTTATTGCGAGGACACCGGCGAGCCGATCTCGTTGAAACGGCTCGAGGCCCGGCCCATCGCAACACTCTCGGTGGAAGCGCAGGAGCGCCACGAGAAACGCGAGAAGGTCTATCGCGACGAATAGAGTCAGAGCCGCAGCGATGCGGCTCTTTGTTTTTGGACGCAAGGCGCCATTTCGCGCCGCGGTCAGGATATTGCCCGTCGCTTGCCGTCGCGCTTCAACGCGCGACCGCAATCGCGAAAAATGAATCGCGATCAATGAGCTAGAGTCACATCCTCCGAGCTCACGTGAGTTCGGATGAGAAACAGCCTTCACTTCAGGTGCGGGAGATTTTGCGAGTCGCATCAACGGGATCGACTCGAACGCTGAGACACCGATCCAGCTGCATCAAGCATCGCTGCAATCAGGCCTGGTGCGACGCCACGAGGCGCGCGGCCCCATAAAGCCTGGACCAGCTCAATATTTCCTTAAACGCCGGCAACAGGCCGTAGGCCGCATCCGTCAGCTCGTACTCGACCCTCAAGGGCTTCTCCGCGAAGACGGTTCGCGACACCAGTCCGTCCTGCTCGAGCTCGCGCAGCTGCGTGGTCAGCATGTGCTGGGTGATGCCGCCGATCGATCGCCGTAATGCGCCGAAACGGACCGCGCCGTTCATCAGCGCGAACAGGATCTCCAGCTTCCACTTGCCGCCGAGCGCGTGGATGGCCCGCTTGAAGTCGGCGAGCAGGGCAGGGTCGGGGCTGCAATCGCAGTCGCCGTCGCAGGCACTGGTCAGGTTTTCCATACCGGTCTCGAAATCCATTCTACTTGTTCGCAAGCACATAGTGACCAGATGCCGCCTTGAGCAGGGCCTTGATGGAACCAATTCGCCGGCCCGTGCAACGAGGGGAATTTGGCAATGAGCATTGTTCTGGTCACGGGCGGGTCGGGTTTCGTCGGCATCCACGTCGTCCTGCAACTTCTGGCCGCCGGCCACACGGTGCGGACAACGGTGCGCCGGCCGGAGCGGCAGGCCGACGTGCTGGCCATGCTGCGCGAGGGCGGGGCGGCATCGCCCGAGAGCCTGTCCTTCTTCACCGCCGACCTCGTCCGGGACGAGGGGTGGCGTGAGGCCGTCGCGGGCTGCGACTACGTTCTCCATGTTGCCTCGCCGCTCTCGACCAGTGTTCCCAAGGATGAGGACGAGATGATCATCCCGGCGCGCGACGGCACGCTGCGGGTGCTGCGGGCCGCGCGCGAGGCCGGCGTCAGGCGCGTGGTGATCACCTCGTCGCTGGGTGCGATCGGGTATGGCCACAAGCCGCGGGAAAAACCGTTCGACGAGACCGACTGGACCAATCTCGGAGGTGCCGACGTGCAGGCTTACATCAAATCCAAGACGCTGGCCGAGCGGGCGGCCTGGGATTTCGTGGCGCGCGAAGGCGGCGGGCTCGAGCTCTCGGTCGTGAACCCCGCCGGCATTTTCGGTCCCGTGCTGGGGCCGGATTTCTCCGGCTCGATCGAGATCGTCAAATCGCTGCTCGACGGTGCCATGCCGGCGGTGCCGCGGGTCTATTTCGGCGTGGTCGACGTGCGCGATGTGGCCGACCTTCATCTGCGGGCGATGATCGCGCCTGAGGCGAAAGGCGAGCGCTTCATCGCGGTCTCCGGCGAGGCGATGTCGATCCTCGATATCGCCAGGGTGCTGCGGCGGGAACTCGGACCGAGGGCACGCCGGGTTCCACGGCTCCAGGCGCCGGACTGGCTGGTGCGCCTGGCCGCCAACCGGATTCCGCTGCTGCGTGCGGTCGTGCCGATGCTCGGAAGGGTGCGGCATTCCACCAGCGTCAAGGCTCGGTCGCTGCTCGGCTGGCAGCCGCGCGCCAACGATGAGGCGATCCTCGCGACGGCCGAGAGCCTGATCCGGCTTGGCCTGGTCAGGGCGTGAAGCCGCTGTTTGGCCGACCTTAGGACCGTTCTTTGGGCCGCGCTTGTCAGGCCGCAGCGGGGATGCTGAAGTGCCGCCCTCGAATGCGTAGCGTGGGAGGCGGCGCCGATGGACAACATTCTCGAAGCCGCAAAGGCGATCGCGCTGGCGCGCCGCAACCATGCGCCGCTTGCGGCGCTCGAGTTTCCGCCAGCCGACGAGGCCGAGGGCTACCAGGTCCAGCGTGCGCTGCACGATCTCCTGCTGCCGCATGCCGGGCCGCTCGTCGGCTACAAGATCGGCTGCACCAGCCAGGTGATGCAGGACTATATCGGCATCCCGCATCCCTGCGCCGGCGGCGTGTTCCAGAAGGGCGTGCACGATAGCGGGGTGAAGCTCGCGGCTTCCAAATATGTCCGGGTCGGCGTCGAATGCGAGATCGCGGTGCGGCTGCAGCGTGACCTTGCCGCCGGCGAGGCGCCGTTCACGGCCGAATGGGTCGGCGAGGCCGTCGATGCCTATCATCCCGCGATCGAGATCGTCGACGACCGCTATGTGAAGTGGGAGACGATGGGCGCGCCGACGCTGATCGCCGACGATTTCTTCGCCGCCGGCTGCGTGCTGGGGCCGTCGGTTCCGCGCTCGTCGGTGCCGGACCTGAAGGCGGTCAAAGGCCGCGCCATCGTCAACGGCGAGGAGGTCGGCCACGGCACCGGCGCCGACGTGCTCGGCCACCCCCACAACGCGCTCGCCTGGCTCGCCAACCATCTCGCCGCCGAGGGCAAGGGTCTTCACGCGGGGCAGCTCGTGCTCACCGGGAGCCTGGTGAAGACGCTGTGGCTGAAGGCCGGCGACAAGGTGCGGATGGAGCTGGACGGGCTGGGCGTGGTGGAGGCGGAGTTCAAGTGAGGGGCGCAACCGCGCTTCTCCGTCATTGCGAGGAGCTCTTGCGACGAAGCAATCCAGAATCCTTCCGCGGGCGCATTTCTGGATTGCTTCGCTACGCTCGCAATGACGGAATTTGAGGCAACTGCGCCGCTATAATCGCACGACCGGCCTGGTTGAGTGTGGCGCACCACGCCAAAATACATGCGGCCTCCGGCAGGGGAGCTACCGGAGGCCGCGTAGTACATCGTCGTTCGCGCCTAGGTTCGCGAACACGATGTGGGAGCTCTTAAAGAGGCTTAGAAGGGCAGCAGCACGTCCATGACCTGCTGGCCGTAGCGCGGCTGCTGCACGTCCATGATCTGGCCGCGGCCGCCATAGGCGATGCGGGCCTGCGCGATCTTGCTGGAGTCGATGGTGTTGTCGCTCTGGATGTCTTCGGGGCGGACGATGCCGGCGACCACGAGCTCGCGGATCTCGTAGTTGACCCGGATCTCCTGCTTGCCTTCGACCACGAGGTTGCCGTTCGGCAGCACCTGCGTGACCACCGCGGCGACGTTGGTCTGCAACGCTTCCTGGCGATTGACCGAACCCTTGCCGTCGGCGGAGGATGTCGAGTCGGTGGTGAGAAGGCGGCCGGGCAGGACCTTGAGCGGCTGCGTGACCGTCTGGCTGCCGATAAAGTCGGTAATTCCCGAATCTTCCTTGGCGGTGCGGCTGCGCTGGGTTTCGTTGGCGATGTTGGCCTTGTCGGTGATGTTCACGGTCACGGTGAGCAGGTCGCCGATCTGGTGGGCGCGCTGGTCCTTGAAGAAGGCGCGGCTGCCGCTGCGCCACAGCGAGTTCGGATTGTAGGAGGCGACTTCCGGCTTCGGCATCGGCATCTGCACCGGCTTGTAGCCGGGCTGCGCCGTCGGATTGTCGATCGCGGACAGTTTCGGTTGCTCGCCGATCTGCGACAGGCGGTCGATCGAGGAGCAGCCGCTTGCCAGCGCGCCAATGGCCAGCAGCAGGGCAGAGATCGCGATGCGACGAGGACGGAAAGCCGAACTGAACGGGGACATGACTTACTCTGACTTGGCTGGAGCTTGCGAGACGCGGGCTTGCGGGATCTGGGCTTGTGCGATCTGGGCCGGAGACGTGGGCGCCTGGATCAGGCTTTGGGCGAGCGCTGCGGCCGCAGCCGCAGGGGCAGGCGTTTCGTCACGCTTGAGCGAGGAGGTCTGCTCGACTGCAGGCGCCATCGGCGGCGACTGGCTCGCGCCCTGGACCGTGATCTGGCCGCGGCCGGTGACGACGCCGGTTAGCGTGCGCTTGGATTGCAGGTTGAGCACGCTGACGGTGTCACCCTCGGCGCCGCTCTCGATCGCCTTGCCGCGCGTGGTGAGGTAGAGCCCGGGCACCTGGTAGATGATGGTGACGTTCTGGTCGCGCTGCACGAAGTCGGGCTTGACGATGTCCGCGACGCGGATCGGCGTGCCCGCCCGCATCGGCCGGCGCAGCTGCATGCCGATGGTGCGGTCGCGCGAGGCGGCCTCGCCGGTGACCTCGGCCTTGGGCCGGCGCTCCAGCGTGACGTCGGAGGATTTCAGGAGGTCGGCGCGGTCGATGTCGCGCGTCAGCACGGCCACTTCCACGGTCTCGATCGCGGTGCCGGTGAAGCGCAGCTTGGTCGGCGCCGGATTGTTGTCGTTGTTGATCTCGAAGGCGATGTCGAAACGGCCGCCGCGGGCGTCGTAACGCGTCGCGACCGGCTGGAGCGCGCCGGTGTTGGAGGCGTCCAGCCGCATGTCGGCGACGCCGCGGTCGAAGGTGACGGTGATGTTGGCGGCATCGCCAAGGCCGAAGCGGCGCTCGAGCGCGGAAGCCACCGCGTTTTCGAGGTCCTTGTTGGCGAGGGTGCGGGCGAGGCGGGTGACCTGGACTTCCCTGATGTCGCCGGTCATCACGCCGATCACCTGCTTTGCGCGCAACACCGACAGCACATGCGCGACCGGCAGCGCGCCGGTGGTGCCGAGATCGGGCGAGCGGTAGACCGGGATCAGCGCGGCCGAGCCGGCATTGTCGATGAGATCGCCGACCCGCACCACGTCCGAGGTCACGGTGACGCTCGCGCGCAGCGTCGGCGCCGCGATGACGTCGTCGGCGGCCTGCGCCGGCAGCGCCAGCAGCAGGAGAGCGGAGATCGTGGCGAGGGTGGTGCGGATCATCGTCATTGCCTCAGCGGAACAGCGCCGTGGTCGATTGCATCATCTGGTCGGCGGCGCTGATGACCTTGGCGTTCATCTCGTAGGCGCGCTGCGCGGCGATCAGGTCGCTCATCTCCGAGACGACGTCGACATTGGCCTGCTCCAGGCTGCCCTGCGTGATCTTGCCGTAGCCTTCGGTGTTCGCGGTGCCGTCCTGCGGCGGGCCGGAAGAGGGCGTCTCGGTGAACTGATTGTTGCCGACGGGCTGGAGGCCCGCCTTGTTGATGAAGCGGGTCAGGCCGAGCTGGCCCTGAACGGCCGACGTCGAGGAACCCGGCAGCGTCACCGAGACCTGGCCCTGCTCGTTGACGGTGAGGCCGGAGGCGTTGTTCGGGATGGTGATGGTCGGTTGCACCGGGTTGCCCTGCGCGGTGACGACGCGGCCCTGGTTGTCCATCTGGAAGGTGCCGTCGCGGGTGTACTGGAAGGTGCCGTCCGGCATCAGGATCTTGAAGAAGCCTTCGCCCGAGATCGCGAGGTCGAGGTCGTTGCCGGTCTGCGATAGCGTGCCCTGCGTCATGCTGCGCGGCGTGCCGACGGTCTTGACGCCGCCGCCGATGTCGACGCCGACAGGCACGATGGTGCCCTGGTCCGAGGCCTGCGCGCCGACGCGGCGGACGTGCTCGTAGATCAGGTCCTGGAACGCCGCGGTCTGCTTCTTGAAGCCGGTGGTGCGTAGGTTCGCGATGTTGTTGGAGATGACCTGGACGTTGAGTTCCTGGGCCGCCATTCCGGTCGCAGCGGTGTGGAGCGCTTGCATGTCAGTGATCCCCTAGTCAGGCCGGAACGTCGGCGAGCTTCTCGATCGCCGATTTGTGGAGGTCGCTCTGCTGCTGGAGCAGATTGGCGATGGCGGTGTAGCTGCGCATGACTTCGACCATGCGGCTCATCTCGCCGACCGAGTTGACGTTCGACTTCTCGATGTAGCCCTGTTGCACGGTGGACTTGGTGTCGACCTGCTGGTTGGCCGAGCCGGCGCTGTAGAGGTTGGCGCCGAGCTTGGTGAGCTTGGCCGGATCGTCGAAGGTCACCATGCGGATCTTGCCGCGGATCGAGTCGGTCTTGGCCGTGCCCTCGAGCACCGTGACGGTGCCGTCGGGGGCGATATTGATGTCGTGGTCGGTCGGCTGGAAGGTGATCGGGCCGGCGGTGCCGAGCACGAGGTTGCCGTCGGAGGTGACGAGCTGGCCGGTGCTGCTGAGCGTGAACTTGCCGTCGCGGGTGTAACGCTCGGCGCCATTGGCCTGCACGGCGAAAAAGGCGTTGCCGTTGATCGCCATGTCGAGCGGGTTGTTGGTCGCCTCCATCGGCCCCTGGCCGACGTCGCGGAAGGTGCCGCGGTCCTGCACATAGGAGACCCGGCGGTCGGAACCGACGAAATTGTCCTCACGCGCGTTCGAGTTGAGAAACTCCTCGAACAGCGAATGGTCGGCCTTGAAGCCGTTGGTGTTGGCATTGGCGACGTTGTTGGCGATGACATCCATCTGCCGTTCCAACGTCATCTGCCGTGACAAGCCGATCAGAAGCGCGTTCTGCATCGGAAGATCTCCCCTGAGTGAGATCTGCCTCCTCGCTCTCCCAAGCGCCTTGGCGGACCCCGTGAACGAGACCGTCAGGTTCTCCCAAACCCCCGGGTCTCGGTCCTTTCTCAGCGAAAGCCGTGCCAACGTAGAAAATTGTTGAATATCAATGTCTTGCTGATTTTTCGAGGGTGCGGGAGGGCGGCAGAAAGGTTCTGTTAGCCATGTTTGCCCGGCAGATTTTTCCTAGTGGCGGCCCAATCGAAAGGTTCCGTTAACCATTATTACCGTAGCGTTTGCGTGCAAGAGGAGCGCATTGCGCTGGGGCATTTGTATCGCGTCATTGTCTGCCAGGGGGCTTCGCTCTTTCGATTCCTATAAGAGATGAGCGAGCCGGGCGACCATGGCAGAGAATGAAGCGGAAGGCGGCGCAGCCACTGAGGGCGCTGAAGCCGCTCCCCCGAAGAACAAGCTCAAGCTCATCATCATGGCCGTCGGTCTGCTCGCCGTCCTCGGCGGCGGCGCGGCGACCTGGTTCTTCTTCTTCCGCCACGGCGACGACGAGCACCATGCCGAGGCGGCGCCTCCGCCGAAGCCGCCGGCCTTCGTCGAGGTGCCCGACATGATGGTCAACCTCGCCGGCGCTCCGGGCGAGCGCGTGCAATATCTGAAGCTGAAGATCGTGCTGGAGCTGAAGGAAGAAAAGCAGATCGAGGCGATCAAGCCGGCGATGCCGCGCGTCACCGACATCTTCCAGACCTATGTGCGCGAGCTGCGCTCCTCCGACCTCAACGGCTCCGCCGGCATCTTCCGCCTCAAGGAAGAGCTGACCAAGCGTGTCAACGCGGCGGTCGCACCGGTCCAGGTCAGCGCGGTGCTGTTCAAGGAAGTCGTGATCCAGTGACGGCTCAGGGAAGGTAATGGGCTAGCGTCATGGCCGGCAACGAGCAGATGGACCAGGATGCGATTGCCGCCCAATGGGAGGCTTCGCTCGATTCCGAGGATCCCGCGGAGGCCGCGAAGGCCGCTGCCGAAAACGAACTCTCCGAGACCATGGCCCTGCAATGGGCGGCCATGGTCGAGGACGGCAGCCGCGACCTCGGCTCCGGCAAGAACTCCGGCGAGCGGGTGCTGTCGCAGGAGGAGATCGACAACCTCCTCGGCTTCACCGTCGGCGACGTCACGCTCGACGACCATTCCGGCATTCGCGCGATCATCGATTCGGCGATGGTCTCCTACGAGCGTCTGCCGATGCTCGAAATCGTCTTCGACCGCCTGGTGCGGCTGTTGACGACGTCTTTGCGCAATTTCACCTCGGACAACGTCGAAGTCTCGCTCGACCGCATCACCTCGGTGCGCTTCGGCGACTACATGAACTCGATCCCGCTGCCGGCCGTGCTCTCGGTGTTCAAGGCCGAGGAGTGGGACAATTTCGGCATGGCGACGGTCGATTCCAACCTGATCTACTCGATGATCGACGTGCTGCTCGGCGGCCGCCGCGGCACCAGCCAGCTCCGCATCGAGGGCCGGCCCTACACCACGATCGAGACCGAGCTGGTCAAGCGGCTTGTCGAGGTGGTGCTGGCCGACGCCGAGCAGGCGTTCCGGCCGCTGTCGCCGGTGACCTTCACGATCGACCGGCTCGAGACCAACCCGCGCTTCGCCGCGATCAGCCGTCCCGCCAACGCCGCGATCCTGGTGCGCCTGCGCATCGACATGGAAGACCGCGGCGGCAATATCGAGCTCTTGCTGCCTTACGCGACCATCGAACCGATCCGGGGCGTCCTGCTCCAGATGTTCATGGGCGAAAAGTTCGGCCGCGACCCGGTCTGGGAAGGCCATTTCGCCACCGAGATCGGCCAGGCCGAGATCTCCGTCGATGCAGTGCTCTACGAGGCCGACATCCCGCTCAAGCAGCTGATGCGGCTGAAGGTCGGCGACACGCTGCCGCTGGACATGCGCGCGGATGCCAATGTCACCGTGCGCTGCGGCGACGTCACAATCACCGAAGGACGCATGGGCCGGGTCGGCGACCGCGTCGCGATCAGGGTGACGAAACCCCTGCGCAAGCCAAGTACGACACTTGCGATGTTCGAGAAGGTGGACGAGCAGAACAAGATGATGGAGGCCCCATGAACCACTCCCTTGGAATGGCGATCGAGACGCTGGTGGCTATCTTGCTGATGCTCACGATCGGCTACTGCATCCTGCTGAACAAGCGGCTGACGCGGCTGAAGGCGGACGAGCATTCGCTGAAGGCGGTCATCGCCGAGCTGATCACCGCGACCGAGATCGCCGAGCGCGCGATCGGCGGGCTGAAGCTCGCCGTGCGCGACGTCAACGAGAACCTCGGCAGCCAGCTCGCGGCGGCGACCCAGATGTCGGACCAGCTCTACAAGCAGCTGGGCGAAGCCGACAACGTGGTGCGGCGCCTGTCCAAGATCGCGATCGCCGCGCGCCCCGTGACCAGTCCGGAAACGGTTGCCGTGCCCGTGGCCAAGCCCTCGTCGGCGAAGGCGGTGGCGGCTGCGGCCGAAGCCTTCTCCGAGCGTCGACGATCCAACGGCCTTGCCGCATGAAGTCAGGGGTATGAAGTCCTTTCGTAACATCCGCGTCATACCGGTCGTCCTGGTTGCCGTCGCAGGTCTCGCCACGCTCAAGGTCGCGGGCCTCGTGATCAATGGCGGCTATGTCTTCGACTACCAGCCGAACCAGGCCAAGAAGTCCTGGGCGCAGGAGAATCTGAACTTTCCGACGGGACGGGAAGACCCCGACATCACCGGCTCGACCCATGGCGCGCCGAAGGAGGCGCCGAAGCCGGCCGCGCCCGAGACCAAAACCGAAGGCACCGTGGTCAAGGTGGAGGAAGCCCAGCCGCAGGTCTCGGCCTCGGAGCGCGCGATCCTGGAGCGGTTGCAGTCGCGCCGCCAGGAGATCGAGGCCCGCCAGCGCGAGATCGACATCCGCGAGAGCCTGCTGAAATCGGCCGAGAAGCGCATCGAGAACAAGGTCGAGGAGATGAAGGCGGTGGAATCCCGCATCTCCGCGACCCAGGCCGAGCAGAAGGCCGCCGAAGCCCAGCGCATGAAGGGCCTCGTCACCATGTATGAGGGCATGAAGCCGAAGGACGCCGCGCGGGTGTTCGACCGCCTCGAGATGGGCGTGCTGATCGAGATCGCCTCGGCCATCGCGCCGCGAAAGATGTCGGACATCCTGGGGCTGATGTCACCGGAGGCCGCCGAGCGGCTGACCGTCGAAATGGCCCGCCGGGCTAATGGCGGCGGCGATCAATCCGCCTCGGCCGGCGACCTGCCCAAGATCGACGGCAAGCCGACGCAAAAGCCGAATTGAGGGCTCGAGAGCCGCGGCGCGTTACGGCAACCTGCGCGCAATCGCGCGGTCGTTCGGCCTGCACGCGGCTAGACGCCTTGCGTGTCTAGCTCGCGAACCGCTGCTGAACCCTGCGACCTGCCGAGCTCAGCGGTTTCTCGACGGGAAGGAGGGTCTCGCAGTGCTGCTTGATCAGCGCAGCCTTCGTCATTCGAGTCACGAGATGAAGGGTGCTGTGGCAGCAGGAGCACTCGTATACCTTCAGTGCATAACCCCGCGCGATTGGAAAGACGGCTACGACCGCTCTTGCCTGGCTACATACAATGCAGTTGGCTTCTTCGCTCATTGATTGCTCCCCCAAAAAGTTGACCAATCGAATTCGCATCGCAATGATCACATCTGATTCAGAGTCGTTGATGGACCGCAACACCCCTGAGGTTGTGCGCGCCTGTTCGGCAACCGAGCACGCAGATCAAACGCGCCGGGGAGTGGGGTGATCGCCGCGAGTTTGACGTCCTTGCCGCACGAGGCACGTCGACTCGCGTTGCGGATGCAGCCGAAGCAAGAGGCATCTTCTGAGGCTGCGATGAGTTGACGCGTACAAATGTGAAGTGGAGTACAGTGGCGCCGCAGAGTTCGTCCTAGGCTCCCGCCATTCGCAATCCGCAGCGCGGGAGGAAGCTATGAACTACTCGTCCGTAGCAGAACGCGCAATCGAAGCCGTCAATCGGCTGCTCATCGCGGCGATGACGTTCGCCTGGACATCCGCGCTAGACCATCAGCATGCATGGCCGCCGCAGGGGGAAGATGGCGACGCTGAAGATGACGCTGGTCTCGAGCGAGAGAACTCCTCCGCGCCGGATTGCGCGGGACCGCAACACTGAAGAGACGGTCGCCTTGTGTGCGTCACACGATCAGATCGTGCAGCACGTGAGCGCCAGTTGTGCCTGCCCCGTGAGCCGGATCAATATGCGACGGGGACAGTTCGTGCATTGACGCCGCCTCGGATTCGTGGGCTTTCCCGGCGTGCTCGTGATGACCGGACGGGTCTGAGGGATCATCCAATTGGACGCCGTGCTCCGGACCCTGGCCATGCGAAGCGCCATCCTTGAAGTCAAAGGAGTCGCCGACCTGGTGCGAACCGGCAGGCGCAGAGCCGTGCGCTGCATGACCGGCAGAGGGCGGATCGACATCCACCGGGCCGTGCTTCGGCGCATCGTGCTGTCCGGCTGCCTCGCTTGGAAGCGAATGACTGGCGCCGCCGTGGGCATGAGCAGCATTGTGGGCGCTGTCTGGAGCCGATGCACCGTGGTCCTCGTTGCCCTTCTCCAGCGTACGCCCGTGCCGGGCGAGCTGTTCGGCCGCATCTTGGAGCGCCGCGAAAGCAATCTCAGGCATGGGGGCACTTCCGGCGATCGCGTCATTGTTTCCGATCGTCGTATCGGTGCTGTCGGGCAGCGTTAGCTGATCGAAGACAAAGCCGGTCGCCGTCGGTGCGGCCACATCGTGCAGGATCGTGGACAGCCCGCTCGGTGCGGGCGTTACCGCGTCACTGCTGGTAATCTCGGCAGCGCGCGGCTGCACCCCGTCTGAGCTGGCGAAGCTGGGATGTTCGGTCCATGCAAACTGGTCCGAACTGGCAAAGACGCTGTGGGTCTGGTCGGTTGATCTGTCCGTCGCGTTCCAGTCAGCGAGGAGCGTGCCGTCGCTGGGTGTGGTCTCGGACGAACTGGTCGTCGTCACGGCGGTGGCGTCGCCTTGTGTCGTTGCGCTGAGATCGAGCGGGTCGCTGCCGGCCGCCAGCACGGCTGCCGCCGCCGGCGTCAGGGTGAAATCCGACGCGTCGATGGTCGCAATGCCCTGCAGATGGATTTCGATCAGGCCGGAATCGCCAATGTGCAGGGTCTGGTCGCTCGGATTGACATACACGATCGTTTCATTGGCCGCGCTGTCGTAGAGCCAGGCGATCGTGTGAGCCGGCACGGACGTGCTTGCCGAGCTCAAGGCCAGGAGAAGGAAGCCAAGCCCGCCGAGAGCCGTCAAGTCGATCTTGTCGGATCCCGGGTTGAGATCGGTGATGGTGCCGAACCGGCCGGCCTTGGAATCCGCCGCGGACAAATGGACGAAACGGTCGTTCCCGGTGCCGCCGGTCAATTGGTCGGCGCCAAATCCGCCGATGATCGTTTCATTGCCCTTGTTGCCGTTGACCGCATCGATTCCCGCGCCACCGTGCGTCGTGTCATCGCCGTCATTGCCTTTGATCGTGTCGTTGCCGGAGCCGCCATGAAGAATGTCAGCCTGGCCAGTGCCGTTGACGGTATCTTTGCCGGCGCCCGTGGAGATGATCTGGCCCACATCGCCACCGGCCGCGATGGTTTCACTTCCGTGAGTCACAGGGGCGAAGGGAGGATCGCTCGTCACGGCCGGTCCAGCGGCCAGGTTATCGAAACCGTTGGGGGCGTCGCCGGCGCCATGGGCGGCGATGGTCACGACCTGCGTCGTCCCGTCGATGCTGGTCACGGTGAACGTGTCGGTCGGCGTGTCGCCAACATCGAGCGCCTGCACCACACTATTGTTGTTGTCCAGCGTGTAGGTCCACAGGCCCGCCGCGGTCATCGTGAACATACCGTAGCCGCCGTCGCTCGCCGTTGGCGAGCGCACCGCTGTGAAAGTGTTGGGCAGATTGACGTCGGTGTTGGTGAGCGCACCGGAAGCGGTCGGCGTGCCAGGCGCGCCGCCCGCAGCCTCGATCATGGAGCCGGTCGCGGTCCCGGAGAGAGTGGCCCCATCGTTGGTGCCGTTGACGGCAGTCGTCACCGGCTGTGGGGGATCGCTCAAGGTGACACCACTCGCAACGTTAGTGCTGCCCAGAAGGTCTACTTGCAGGCCGGTCGTTGACGCATCGCCGTCACGGTCGACGGCCGTCACGTCAAACAGCAGATCGGTGCTGGGGATCCTGGATCCCTCGCTGTATGTGATGTTGTTGACGGTAAACGTAGCGTTGCCGGCTACCGCGTGATCGTACGACACCTCTATTCGGTTGAATTCCGATCCAACGTAGAGCGTATAGGTCGAAGTTGCGCCATCAAACGAGTAAGTGTTTACAAGCGCGAGATTCGAAGTCTCTTTCACCACGACGTGGGCGTCACCCGATGGCTTTGGAATGTTTATGCTGAAGTCGTGGATGTCGTTGGTGCCATCAAAGACCTTGAAGACGACGTCCGCAGCTCCGTTTCCTTGCCACTGCGTCAGCGCGAAACTGACGTCCGTTTGCACCGGCGTGAAGGCCAGATTCAAGGTTTCGTGTTGATCCATTTGCAGTCCGGTGTCGCCGACCGCGATGCCGTTGCTCGACGCTTTGACGTCAGCAGGGGCACCATTGAAATCGCCGGTGATGACGAGCAGACCGTCCGGAGCGGTGAGTGACGGCTGGCCACTGCCGGATGCTCCGAAATCGGAGCCGGTCACCGTCGTCTGCTGCAAGAAGCCGACGGTCTCGATGTCAAACGTGTAGGTTCCGTCTGGATTGATCAGCAGCCTAAAGTATGGATCGCTCAGCGTCCCGCTTGTATCGGTGAAGAACGCATCCAGCTCCACGCCGCCGCTCACCGCCTTGGTCGTATAATAGAAGGTGTAGTCATCACCGTTCCCGGTCACGTGTACCGACGTGATGCCGCCGCCCAGATCCGTTGTCGCCAGATCGTACCCATTAACAGTGCCATTGTGGACGGCCACGCGCATCGCGCCCTCGCCATCCGCACCGAAGCTCACGTTGTAGGTGCCGTTCGCAACTTGATCGTCCTTGGCGACGATGGTTGCGATGCCAAAACCTCCAATCGTCGGGCCGTCGTCGGTGATGGTCAGCCGGCTGCCGAGATCAAGGCTCGCCGTCTGGAAGTCACCGTCCTTGTCAGTGATTGTCGCCGTCAGGTTCACAATCCCGGCGGTCAGCGAGACGCCTTCCCCGCCGTCGGGGTTGGTGCCGAAAGGCTGCGTCACCGCACGGTACTCGGTGAAGGTCACGATTCCTGTCGCCGGATCGAGCGTGATGGTGAACGCCAGCGTGCCGCCGACGGTGCCAACATGGCCTTCAATGGTATTGCCTTTTTGCACCAGCACATCGGCCTGGCCAGTGTGCGAGTCGAGCAGACCCGACGCCATGCCGTTGCCGCCGGTGACAGACAGCGCATAGCCGATCGTCGCACCGTCCGCCCCCTGGATCGACGTGAACGCTGTCGAGAAGTTGCCTGACGTCGTCGTCAGCGTCGCGTCCGGCGTCGAGCCGGCGATGCTGTCGTCCAGCGCCGTAGCTGTCAGATGCGTCTCGCTCAGCGTCAACGACGGAGCCGTCCCCGTCGCCGCAATCGTCGGGCCGTCGTCGGTGATGGTCAGCCGGCTGCCGAGATCACGGCTCGCCGTCTGGAAGTTGCCGTCCTTTTCGGTGATCGTCGCCGACAGGGTCACAGTCCCTTCGGTCAGCGAGACGCCTTCCCCGCCGTCCGGGTTGGTGCCGGAAGGCTCCGTCACTGCACGGTACTCGGTGAAGGTCACGATTCCTGTCGCCGGATCAAGCGTGATGGTGAATGCCAGCGTCCCGCCGGTAGTGCCAACATGGCCTTCGATGGTGTTGCCGTTCAGGATCAGCACGTCGGCCTGGCCGGTGTGCGAGTCGATCAGGCCCGATGCCGTGCCGTTGCCACCGGTGATCGACAGCGCGTAGCTGATCGTCGCACCGTCCGCCCCCTGAACCGAGGTGAACGCCGTCGAGAAGTCGCCTGACGTCGTCGTCAGCGTCGTGTCTGGCGCCGAGCCAGCGATGTTGTCGTCCAGGGAGGTTGCCGTCAGTTGCGTCTCGCTCAGCGTCAGCGACGGGGCCGTTCCGCTCACCTCAACCAACGGGCCGTGGATGGTGATCGTCACCACCTGCGGGGTGCCGTCGATGCTGGTCACCGTGAAGCTGTCGGTCAGGATGTCGCCGACATGGAGTGCTTGCACCTGACTGTTGGCCTTGTCGAGCGTATAGGTCCACACGCCGGCCGTTGTCATCGTGAAGGTGCCGTACTTGCTCGCGGCCGGCGAGCCGATCGCCGTAAAGGTATTGGGCGGGTCGTCGGGATCGGTATCAGTGAGCGTTCCGGTCGCGATCAGCGTGCCGGGCGAGGCATTGACCACGCCACCGGCCGCGATCGCTGAGCCGGTCGTCGTACCGGAAATGAGGGCTGCATCTTCGACGCCGTTGAGGGTGATCGGGAAGGGCTGACTGACCAAGAGCGAGCCATCCGCCACCGTGATAATGAAGCTTGTGGTCGTTGGCGCCTTCAGCGCATTGATCGCATCACTGTTTGGGACGAAGGTGTAGGCGCCGCTCCCGCTGTTGAGGTAAAGGGTGCCATAGGGGCCGGTTTGCGATACATCATACGTCACCCCGCCCAACACCGTGTTGCCGTTGGTGCCGCCGCTGATACCGAAGGTCAGTGTGGCATCACTGTTGCTGCTGCTTGCGGTGAACGTCCCGCTCGTCGCCGTGAATGTGTCAAACACCACGGTATCGAGTTCGGCCGGGCCGGCTCCGGTGTTCAGCGTCGGCGGCGGATGTATGATCAGAGGCGGAGGGAGGAAAAACGGTGAGACAGGCGCCAGCAAATCTTGCGCCGCGGGAGCCTCGGGCGGAATGAAATTGATCGGCTGTAGCGGCTGGGATTTGACGAAAGGAGGTGTGCCCGACCCGTGGGGGTCTCGCCCTTCCAGATTGGCAAGCGCGTCCTGCTGTGCCGCCCGCAACTCCTCCATGCGAGCAGCCGTGTTCGTGACCTGGTTCACGCTGACCGAGGAGCCGACCTTTTTGACGACGATCGTTTCGCCGGGATCCTCGACGATGATGTGCCGCGGGATCGGCTCCTTGGTCACAAGCTCGTATGCACCGTGCGCAAGGTCCTTGTAAGTAATGGCGTCGTCATCCAGGAACGTTACGTTCGGGTCTGCGGCCTTGACCTGTTTGATCATCGAGAAGAGCATTGCCGTGAGCGACAGCATCCCGAAGCCGCCGGCAGAGGCCCGCTCGCGAATCTGCGCAACGGGTCCATCAAGAGGGCCGCTCTTGGCCGCGTTCACTCGGTGACGCCTGATCGCAGCGGCTTCGCGCTCGTCCCCGGGCCTTCCAGCGGGCGTGACGGACATTGTTCGACCTCGATTGCCCAGCGTCGACCTCAGACATCGCCGTAGCTTTGCTGGCTTGCCGCGTCACGCGATCGGGAGCAATTTTGAACCGGCAACCTTGGCCAGGCCCGCTGAAGGTCGTTGTTTCCGAGAATTCCGCCCAGGCCAGTCACGGCAGAATTGCTGTCGCTTCGCCTGACGGCACGGGGGAAAAGCTCGTTGAAATTGCCCGGCACGGATAGTGGCTCTTTCGGGCACGGCGATCAGCCGTTCGGATTAATCCGGAATAACCAGTTTGCCTGTCGTGGTTTGTTGCCGCTGGTCTGCCATGATGCCCGGTGGTGCCGACACCGTCGGAGCCGTTCGGATGCTCAAAACAACATCTTAAAAAAGGGGTGAGCCATGCGCACTCACGCAGCGACTGTTCTCGTGACAGGTATCGCCCTTGCGCTGGCCGCCTCGTCACCCCACCCAGTCCAGGCGCAGAGCGATTCTCCGCGGCGGGCCGTCCTGGATTCGTCGTCAAAGCCAATCGGGAAAGTTGTGGCAGCCGAGGGCTCGGTCATCATCGAGCATGTGGGAGCTGTCATTGTCCAGGCAAAAGTCCCGGGCGAATCCATCCAGACCAAGATTGGCGATCCGGTCTATTTGGGCGATGTGGTTCGAACCGATGCCGACAGTCGGGTCGGCATCAACTTCGTGGACGGAACTTCGTTCAACTTGTCGAGCAACGCCCGCATGAAGTTGGACGAATATGTCTACGAGCCGGCTGGAAAGTCCAATTCGACGAGCTTCAACCTGACCAAGGGGACGTTCGTCTTTGTTGCCGGCCAGGTTGCGAAGACCGGCGACATGAGGATCGAAACGCCGGTCGCCACGATGGGCGTTCGAGGCACGACACCTCATGTCGAAATCTCAGATGACGGAACCACCAAGTTTTCCACTCTTATCGAAGAGGGCAAGAACAAATATCTGAAGAAGTCCGGCGGCACGGGGTCGCCGCGACCCGAGCAAAGGGCCGAGCACAAGCTCAATCTGAACATCTGCCGCGGGTGCTGACGCTGGTTCTAGCCTCCGCGCAATCGCCAGATCTCAGGGGACGGGGCCTGACATGGAACCAAGATCGTCCGTCGCAAAAAGCGGAGTGGCGCTTGGCGTCCTGCTGTTGATTGGCTTGCCAGTCGCGGCCCAGAATTCCAAGGTGAAGACCAACTATCTCAGTCATATTGAACCGTGCAACGGGGTGGGTGCCACCCCGCTCGATGTCCGGATCGATGCCTGCACGGCTTTCATAGAGGCGAGTCAGGGTACGACGGCAGCTCTGGCTATCGCCTATAACAATCGCGGCAATGCCTACACCGCAAAGGGCGACTACGACAAAGCCATCCGCGATTTCGATCAGTCGATCGCGCTCAAGCCGACATACGCAAAGGCCTTCAACAACCGCGGTGTGGCTTACTTGAGGAAAGGCGAGTATGAGCTCGCGATCGAAGCCTTTGATGATGCGATCAAGCTCGATCCCGACTATGGCGCTGCCTTCGTCAACCGCGCCGGAGCCTATCTGAAGAAGAATGACCACCAGCGCGCGGCGCATGACTACGACGAGGCCATTCGTCTCCAGCCGGATTCGCAGGCCGCACGGAGCGGACGATGCTGGACCCGGGCGGTGCTTGGTGCCTGGCAGGCCGCGCTGGAGGACTGCGACAGAGCGCTTCAATCCGGATCGACCAGTGCTGCCGTGTACGACTCGCGCGGGCTGATTCACCTGAAGATGGGTGAGTTCGGTGCGGCGATCGCCGACTACAATTCTGCCTTGCGAGCCGCCCCGGAATTGGCGAGCGCGCTTTTTGGCCGCGGGCTTGCCAAGCTGAAGCAGGGCGACGCGATTGGCGGAGATTCCGACATTTCGGCTGCAAAGACGATTCAGGGCAACATCGGCGACGAGTTCGCGCATTATGGCGTCGGTCGCGACTGAGTTCACGACTGGATCTGGCTCGTCGATCATCGTGGAGGATTTTGTCGAGACGGCAGGCTGCGGCCCGGGCCGCGCCGGTCCCGCCCGGCGCCGGTGACGACGTGGTGTTAACGTCTCCTTAACCACTTGCTCTCCAGATTTGGAGCGCGAACGCCTAAGCCCACACGCGAGGCGTCGCGACGCGCTGCGCCGGATCAAGTCGCCATTACAGCATTAACAAGTCCTTAATTGGCAAAACCTACATTCGACGACATGGGCCGGCGCAATGTGCCGGTATGGGTCGTCGAACCGGAAGAAATGCCGCCAATGGCGCAGAAGGCTGCCGCTGGATTTGTGTCGCGAGCCCGCGCCCTGGCGTGGGGGCTGTCGCGTCATGTCCGCAACGCACCTGCGCTGGCAACCATCCTCCTGGTCGGCCTGATCGCCGCAAGCCCGGCGCGGGCGGACCCGATCCGGGGCGAGGCCAGTTTTTCGGCCGCCGGCGGCTTCGCGCGTCTCGTGATCAGGCTCGGCGAGGATGTTCCCTCCGAGGTCACGACGGCCGGCTCCATTCTCATCATCCGTTTTGACCGGCCGGTCGACGTGCCCGTCGACCGGGTTCCGGAGGGCGCGCCCGACTACGTCAACTCCGCCCGCCGCGATCCCGACGGTGGCGCCATCCGCCTGTCGCTGGCGCGGCGCGTCACCGTCAACACCATGAATGCCGGCGAGCGCACTTTCATCGACCTCTTGCCCGAGGGCTGGAAGGGGCCGCCGCCGAGCCTGCCGATGGACGTGGTCAAGGAACTCGCCGAGCGCGCCCGCGTCGCCGAACGCGCCTTGCGCGCCCAGCGCGCCGCGGCCGAAAGCAAGAAGCGTCCGCAGATCCGCGTCCGTGCTTCGGTGCAGCCGACCTTCGTGCGCTTCGTGTTCGAGATGCCCGACGGCGTCGGCGTGTCTTCCGTGCTCAACGAGCAGAAGCTCACGCTCGCCTTCAACGCCAACCTCAGTTTCGACCTCGCCGACGCGGTGGTCGCCGCGCCGCCGAACGTTGCCTCGATCAAGCAGAAGGCCGACATCGACCAGACCAATGTCGAGATCGCGCTGATCGGCGATTCCGACGTGCACTCCTTCCGCGACGAGAAGAACTACGTCGTTGACGTCTCCTTCCAGCCGGACAAGGGCAAGACGGCTGCGACGCCGGAGGCCGCGATTGCGCAGGCCAAGCCGGCCAGCCAAGGCCATGGACCGGCACCGGCCGCGGAAAAGCCGGCGGCCGAGAAGAAGGACGCCCATCGCGAGATCGCACCGCCGACCTCCGAGACGATCGCGCGCGAAGCCAAGATCGATATCAAGCCCGAGGTGAAGCCGGAAGCGCCTGCCGCGATGCCCGCCGCCGAAGCGCCGAAACCGGCGCCGGCTCCCGCGGCCGAAGCTGCGCACGCTGCGGAAGCGCCCAAGGAAGCGGCGAAGGAAGCCGCGAAGCCCACCCCGCCTGTTGCCGAGGCTCCAGCCGCGCCTGCAATGGTCGAGGCGCCCAAGGAGGTCGTGAAGGAAGCGGCGAAGGAGCCGGTCAAGGAAGCAGCCAAAGCTGCGCCCGCCGAGGCGCCGGCCGCGCCGCAGCCGGCCGCACCAAGCGTCGATGCGCGCCGCGACAGCGACGGCTTGCGCGTGACGTTCCCGCTTCAGGTCACAACGCCTGCGGCGGCGTTCCGCCGCGGCGATACCGTCTGGCTGGTGTTCGACACGCCGAAGCCGATCGACGTCGAGGCGATCCGCACCAAGGGCGGGGCGATGATCGGCGAGGTCGGCCGCATCCCCCTCGACAAGGGGCAGGCGGTACGCATCCGTCTCACCCGGCCGCTGGTCTACTCGCTGACGAGCGAGGAGGTCGGCAAGGAGACCAACTGGCTGCTGACGCTCGCCGACAAGATCCAGGCGACGCCGCTGCCGCTGATGATGTCGCGCAACATCACCGACCCCGCGCTCGCCAACATCGCGATTCCCTTCGCCAATCCGGGCCTGCTGCACAAGCTCACCGATCCCGACGCCGGCGACATGCTCTATGTCGTCACCGCGCAGCGGCCGGTGCGCGGCTTCATCAAGCGTCAGGACCTCGTCGATCTCTCGCTGCTGGAATCCGCCCATGGCATCGCGATCCGGCCGAACTCCGACGAGGTCGGCGTCGAGGTCGGATCCGACAAGGTCATTCTCGGCAAGAAGGGCGGACTGACGTTGTCGCCGGTCGACATCTCCGCCGAGCGCGCCCCGACCGCGGTGCGCCCGATCTTCAGCCCCGAAGCCTGGCGCAAGGGGCAGTCGGAAAACTTCATGACGCGCCAGAGCGATCTGATCATGGCGATCTCGGCCGTCGAGCCTGCGCTGCGCTCGCTGCCGCGGCTCGACCTCGCGCAGTTCTACATGTCACGCGCGATGTATCACGAGGCCAAGGCCGTGACCGAATTGATGCTGAGCGATCCGCTCAACAAGGAGGAGAGCGGCGCGCTGATCATGCACGCGATCGCGAGCATCCTGATCGGCCGGCCGGCGCAGGGCCTGAAGGACCTCGCCAATCCCGTGATCGGCAACAGCCACGACTCCCAGCTCTGGAAGGCGCTCGCCCATGCGCGTCAGGGCAAATGGGCGGACGCGCGCGAGAAGTTCAAGAACGTCGAATTCGCGATCGCCTCGCTGCCGCTCGACATCCAGCGCATCGTGACGATGGACGCGATGCGCGCCTCGCTCGAGGTGAAGGACTATGCCGGCGCCTCCAAGCGGCGCAGCGAGCTCGAGATCGTCGGCGTATCGCCCGAGGCTGCACCCGGCTTCGCCGTTTTGCGCGGCAGGCTTGCCGAGGCGCTCGGCCACGACAAGGATGCGCTCGACGACTACAAGTTCGCGGTCGCCTCGAGCGACCGGCCGGCTGCGGCCGAGGCCAAGCAGCTCGAGGTCGCGTTGCGGCAGAAGCGCGACGAGATCAGCAAGGAAGACGCGCTGCGCGAGCTCGAGACGCTGTCGATGACCTGGCGCGGCGACGCGATCGAGGTCAAGACACTCCAGATGCTGTCGCAGATGTACGCCGAGAACGGGCGCTACCGGGACGCGCTCACGGCGGCGCGCACCGCGACGAAGCTGCAGCCGAATGCGGAAGCCTCGCGCCAGGCGCAGGATCTCGCCTCCGACCTGTTCACGCAGATCTTCCTGGGGCCCAAGGGTGACGAGCTGCCGCCGGTCGAGGCGCTCGGGATGTTCTACGAGTTCCGCGAGCTGACGCCGATCGGCCGCCGCGGCGACGAGCTGATCCGCCGTCTCGCCGACCGTCTCGCCTCGATCGATCTGCTCGACCAGGCCGCCGAGCTCTTGCAATACCAGGTCGACCACCGTCTCGAAGGCGCCGCGCGTGCCCAGGTCGCCGCGCGTCTTTCCATGATCTATCTCGCCAACCGCAGGCCGGACATGGCGATCTCGGCGCTGCGCGCGAGCCGCATCAGCGATCTCTCCGGCGAGCTCAGGCAGCAGCGTCTGCTGCTGGAGGCGCGGGCGCAGAGCGACGTCGGCCGGCACGATCTCGCGCTCGACATCGTCTCCAACGTCTCCGGACGCGAGGTGCTCCGCCTGCGCTCCGACATCTTCTGGGCGGCGCGGCGCTGGCGCGAGTCCGCCGAGCAGATCGAGCTCTATTACGGCGAGCGCTTCCGCGACTTCAAGCCGCTCAATGCGGTGGAGAAGAGTGACATCATCCGCGCCGCCGTCGGCTACGCGCTCGCCGACGATTCGATCGGCCTGTCGCGCTTTCGCGAGAAATACGCGCCGCTGATGAGCGAGAGCGCCGACCGTCTCGCCTTCGACATCGCCAGTAAGCCGGCCGCGGCCTCCAGCGCCGAATTCGCCGAGATCGCCAAGCTGGCTGCGAGCGTCGACACGCTCGACGGCTTCCTGCGCGAGATGAAGCAGCGCTTCCCCGACGCCACCGCCCGCGCGCCAGCCGGGCCGCAGGCCAAGGAAGAGACCGACCACACCGGCTCGCTGCCGAAGATCCCCGCCCTGCGGCAGATCAAGATGACGCGGTAGCAATCTCGCGACGCGAGACAGGTCCGGCTTCGTTGCCTGAGGACGGCTGTCGCCTCATCCCCCGTAGCTCTGCACCAAGCTCCCAGCCACCAGCGACCAGCCGTCGACCAGAACGAAGAAGATCAGCTTGAACGGCAGCGATATCGTTGCCGGCGGCAGCATCATCATGCCCATCGACATCAGCACGGAGGCGACGACGAGGTCGATGATCAGGAAGGGCAGGAACAGCAGGAAGCCGATCTCGAAGGCGCGCTTCAGCTCGGAGATCATGAAGGCGGGGATGAGGATGCGGAGCGCGAGCTCGTCGGGGGTGGCCGGCGGCGGCTCGCCGGAGAGGTCGAGGAACAGCTTGAGATCCTTCTCGCGCACGTTCTTCTGCATGAAGCCGCGCAACGGGACCGAGGCGCGCTGGAGCGCATCCTCGACGCCGATCTGGTTGGCGACGAGCGGACGGATGCCTTCGTCGTAGGATTTTTGCAGGACCGGCCCCATCACGAAGAAGGTGAGGAACATCGCGAGCGCGATGATCACCGAGTTCGGCGGCGCGGTCGCCGTGCCCATCGCGGTGCGCAGGAGCGACAGCACGACCACGATGCGCGTGAACGACGTCATCATGATCAGGATCGACGGCGCGATCGACAGCACCGTGAGCAGCGCGATGAGCTGAATCGCGCGCTCGGTGACGCCGCCGCCCTGGCCGCCGAGATTGATGCTGATGTCCTGCGCATGCGCCAGGCTTGCGAGCGAAGCCGCGCCGATCAGGACAGAAAGAAAAAGAACTCTACGCGGGAGGGCCGGCAGCCTCACGAAGACGGCTTCGGACGGCCGAGCAGGGAGGCCATCTCGTCTTCGAGATTCTCAAAGCTGGTCTTTTCCGGGGCAGGCTTCGGCGGCGGGGCCGGGGGTGCCGGCGGCTCGCTGCGTGCTGCGCGCGGGGGAGCGGCCGGCGGCTCCGGCGCAACCGGGGGCGCGACCGTCTCGCCGGCCGGGCGGCGCAGCGCAGCCTCTAACCGCTGCGCCATTTCGGCCAGATTCTGTTCGGCGCTCGAGGGCGCAGCAGGCGCGGGGGGCGGCGGCGGAACGGGCGGAGCCTGCGGCACGGGCGGAGGCGGCGGCGCAACCGCGCGCTCGGCGCGCACGGGCGGCACCTTCGCCGGCTCGCTTTGGCGCGGCGGACGCGGCATCAGCGGCGGCTCGCTGCGGGCAACGCGCGGTGGTAGCGGCAGCGGCTCAGGCCGCGGCTCGCGCTCGGGACGCGGCGCGATCGGTTCGGGCGGAAAGCCGGCCAGCGGCGGCTCGCTACGGCGTTCGGCCAGTGCGGGCGCGGGCCGGCGGACTTCGTCGGCGAAGGACGGGCGCGCGGGCCGCGGCGGCGGCTCGGGCATTTGCGGCTCGGGATGATCGAGCATCTCGGGCCGCGGCACTTCGTCGGCCCAGCTGCCGGCATCGGGCATCGGGGCAAGGCGCGGCGGTTCGGCGGCGTTGGGACGCTGCGGAAGCTGGTCGCGGCCGGGCGCGGCGCGCACGATGTTGGGCTCGACGACGATGTCGGTCGGGCCGCCGATCATCAGGAGGTGTTCGACATTGTCGCGCCGGACCAGCACCAGGCGGCGCCGGCCGTCGACGGCGGCAGCATCGATCACGGCGAGCCGGGGCATCCGGCCGCGCTGGGTGTTGGCGCCGAGCCGGCTGCTGGCGAATCGGCGAACCAGCCATGCAGCGACGCCGATCAACGCCAGAACGACGATGAACGCGACGATGAAGGTGATAGGGCTGCCTTGCATACTTGTCCCCGAGAAATGGCGCTCTTCTCGTGCCAATGGTCAGACGCGCCAACCACCGGCCTACGATGCCCCAAACTGCGATCTCTTAACGTCCCACGGCAAGTTTTGCCGTCCCCAACTCTTAATAACCTATGAATCGCCCGATCCAAAACGACTTCTTGGCCTGTGCATGCGCCGCCAAGCGGTTGGGTTAATGCCACTTTTGGAGGCGTAGAATCACGGGGGAACGAATCCGTGTCCCGGCCCGGGACATGCATCTGTGACATCCTTAACCACCTGTTAACCATAAAGGCGGCAAATTCTGCCTAGCTTCGGACCCTGGGTCCGGAAGAGGCGGAAGGAGCCGCGACGATGTCCATCAACGACCTCCCGGTGCTGTCGGCGCTTCGCACCAAGATGCAGTGGCATCAGGAACGCCAGCGCGTCCTGTCCGAGAACGTCTCCAATTCCGACACGCCCAAATTCCGGCCGCGCGACCTGGTCGAGCCGAAGCTCGACAGGGCTGGCGCGGTCACGGGGTCGATGGGCCCGCTGGCAATGACCGTCACCAGCGCGTCTCACATGACGCCATCGGGCGCGGCCTCGGGTTTCGACCAGAACAGGAATGCCGGCTTCGAGACCCGCCCTGCGGGCAACGCCGTCAATCTCGAAGAGGAGATGATGAAGGCCGCCAGCAACCAGATGGACTACGCGGCGGCGACCTCGCTCTATTCGAAAAGCCTGCGTCTGCTCAAGACCGCGATCGGCAAGGGCTAGAGCATGATCCCGGAACAGAAGAGCTAGAGGAGGCGCATCATGGCCAATGACAGCAGCGACTTTGCCCGCTCGATGGCGATCGCGACCTCCGGCCTGCGCGCGCAGGCCGGGCGCATGCGGGTGATCTCAGAGAACATCGCGAACGCGGATTCGACGTCGCAGACCGCAGGCGGCGATCCCTACCGGCGCAAGGTGCCGACCTTCTCCTCCGCGCTCGACCGCACGCTCGACGCGCAGGTCGTCACCCTCGGCAGGATCAAGCCGGACCAGTCGAACT
This sequence comes from Bradyrhizobium sp. B039, assembly GCF_038965675.1. NCBI lineage: Bacteria > Pseudomonadati > Pseudomonadota > Alphaproteobacteria > Hyphomicrobiales > Nitrobacteraceae > Bradyrhizobium > Bradyrhizobium sp. B039. The sequence goes on along the minus strand of NZ_CP152416.1, from coordinate 6,055,813 downwards.
TCCGCACCAAATACGAACCGAACAATCCGGCCGCCGATGCGACCGGCAACGTCAAATATCCCAACGTGAACTCGGTGGTCGAGATGACCGACATGCGCGACGCGCAGCGGTCCTACGAGGCCAATCTCAACATCATCAGTGCGACGCGCCGGATGATCCAGCGCACGCTCGACATCCTCAAGAGCTGAACAGGACATTTGAGCCATGGCATCACCGACAATCGCCGCCAACGCCTATGCCAACCTTGCCCGCGTGCTGGAGAACAGCGGCGCCGGCAAGGGCAGCGAAGCAAGCGGGCAGTCCTTCGCCTCGCTCCTGAAGGACGCCGTCGGCAGCGTCATGGAGTCCGGGCGCAAATCCGACGCGCAGACCGTGGCGATGGCCGCCGGCAAGGCCAACGTGATGGACGTGGTGACGGCGGTCGCTGACACCGACGTTGCCGTCTCCACGCTGGTCTCGGTCCGCGACCGCGTAATCTCGGCGTATGAAGACATCATGAAGATGCCGATCTGATTTTTAGGCACGTCATTCCGGGGCGGTGCGAAGCACCGAACCCGGAATCCCGAGATTCCGGGTTCTCGCTTCGCGAGCCCCGGAATGACGACAAACAATTCAAAGTGAGAAATCGAAAATGACCGGACCCGAGACCCTCGACGTCGCGCGCGATGCGATCTGGACGATCGTGATCGTGTCGTCGCCCCTGATGGTGGTCGGCCTTGTGGTCGGCGTGATCGTGTCGCTGTTCCAGGCGCTGACGCAGATCCAGGAGCAGACGCTGATCTACGTGCCGAAGATTCTGGCCATCTTCGCCACAATGCTGTTGGCGCTGCCGTTCATGGCCGACTCGCTCCACGCCCACATGCTGCGGATATCGTCGCGAATCATCGGCGGCTGAGGCAAGATGCGTAGATTATGCGCATCGACGTCTCGCTGCTGCCGGCGCTTGCGGCGGCCTTCATGCTCGTCTTCGCCCGGGTCGGCGCGATGGTGATGCTGTTGCCGGGCCTGGGCGAGACCAACATCCCGACGCGGGTGAAGCTGTCGATCGCGCTCCTGCTCACGCTGATCATCCTGCCGCTGCATCGCAGCGCCTATCACGTCGACATGGGCTCGCTGGCGCCGCTTCTGGTGCTGATGTTGCATGAGATCGCGATCGGCATCGTGCTGGGGGCAACCGCGCGCGTGACGCTGTCGGCGCTCCAGGTTGCGGGTTCCGTGATCGCGCAGCAGATGGGGCTCGGCTTCGTCACCTCGGTCGATCCGACGCAGGGACAGCAGGGCGTGCTGGTCGGCAACTTCCTGACCATGCTCGGGGTGACGCTGCTGTTCGCCACCGACAGCCATCACCTGGTGATCGCGGCGCTGAACGACAGCTATGCGATCTTCTCGCCGGGCGAGACCGTGTCCAGCGGCGATGTCGCCTCGCTTGCAACGCGCGCCTTCGCCGCCGCGTTCCGCCTCGGCCTGCAGCTCTCCGGACCGTTCCTGGTGTTCGGCCTCGTCTTCAACATTGGGCTCGGGGTGCTGGCGCGGCTGATGCCGCAGATGCAGGTCTATTTCGTCGGCGTGCCGCTGTCGATCTTCGCCGGCTTCCTGGTGCTGGCCGTGGTGCTCACCGCGATGATGGGCACCTTTCTGGACTATTTCATCGGTGTCATGCACCAGATGATGCCGCTCAAGTAGGTGATCGATGGCGGAAGACAACGATCCAGAGAGCCAAACAGAAGACCCGACGCAAAAACGCCTCGACGAGGCGCTCGAACGCGGCGACGTCGCCAAGAGCCAGGAGATCAACACCTGGTTCATGATCGCTGGCGGCACGCTCGTGGTCTCGACCTTCTCGGGCTCGGTGGGCAGCGGGCTGGTGACGCCGATGCGCAACCTGCTCGCCAATTCCTGGATGATCAAGACCGACGGCCGGGCCCTGCTTGCGCTGCTGCAGCAGATCGAATTCGCGGTGCTTGCGGCGATCGGCGTGCCCCTGCTGATGCTGGTGCTGGCGGCCGTCGCCGGCAACATGCTCCAGCACCGCCTGGTCTGGTCGGCCGAATCCCTCAAGCCCAAATTCAGCAAGCTCTCGCCCGCGGCCGGTTTCAAGCGCATCTTCGGCAAGCAGGCGGCCGCGAACTTCCTGAAAGGCCTCGGCAAGCTGATCGTGCTCGGCGTGGTCATGGGCACGATCCTGTGGCCGGAGCGGCATCGCATGGAGGCGATGGTCAGGCTCGATCCGGCCGCCATGCTCGGCGCCACCACCAGCTTGACCATTCACCTGCTCGGCGCGGTGGTCGCGGCGCTCGCGATCATCGCCATAGGCGACTACTTCTTCCAGTACCGAAGCTGGTTCCAGCGGCAGAAGATGTCGCTCCAGGAGATCAAGGAAGAGTTCAAGCAGTCCGAAGGCGACCCGCACATCAAGGGCAAGATCAGGCAGCTGCGGCAGCAGCGCGCCAAGAAGCGCATGATGGCGGCGGTTCCCAAGGCCTCCGTGATCATCACCAACCCGACCCACTATTCGGTGGCGCTGTCCTACGAGCGCGGCATGCAGGCACCGATCTGCGTCGCCAAGGGCGTCGACAATCTCGCCTTCAAGATCAGGGAGATCGCGCGCGAGCACGACATCCCCATCGTCGAGAACGTGCCGCTGGCCCGTGCGCTCTACGCCACCGTCGAGATCGACCAGGAAATCCCGACCGAGCACTACCATGCGGTCGCCGAGGTCATCGGCTACGTCATGCGGCTGAAGCGCGGATTCGGCGCCGGGCGGGGATAAAATACCCGAAAAGTACCGGAAATGGCCGTAATCTGGGAATCAGCGTACCTTTCGCCCTTGCTGCCCTTGCGCCTGCGGGTCCGATTCAGGCAGGGAGGACCCCACGCGCGCCGCAGCGCGTTGATTCTCTGCCGACAGGCTGCGCCAGCTCGAGATGACTGCTGAGACCGACCACGACCTCACACGCGAGCCCGTTGCGGCGCACGAGCCTTCGCCGCGCTCGGGCAGCATTGCGCTGGTGCTGCTGGTGGCCGCCGGCCTGGTCGCGGTCGCCGTCGGGCTGATGACGCTCGGCCGCGCGCAGGCGCAGCCCTATATCCTCGGTATCCTCGCCGTGCTGGCGATGGTCGGCCTGTTCAACCTGTTCGCCTTCGCTGCCGGCATCATCCGCTTCGCCGACCGCAGTCTCGACGATCCAGTCGTGGGTCGTATCGCCGATCATGGCTTCGACGGGCTGGCCGTGACCGATCCGCGCGGCCATGTGGTCTATTCCAACGCGGCCTATCTGACCCTGACCGGCGCCACGGGCCCGCAGGACGTGCGCCCCGTCGAGCGCGTCTTCATCGGCAATCCCGACGTCTCCGAAGCCGTGTTCCGTCTGCTGAAGGCCGCCCGAGAGGGCAAGCGGCAGCAGGAAGAGGTGCGCATCTCCGGCCATGACGGCAGCCAGGGCCGCTGGCTGCGCATGCGGGTGCGCCCGCTCGGCACCGGAAAGCGCGAGGCGAAATACGCGGTGTGGTCGATCGCCGACATCACCCGCGACCGCGAGCGCCAGGAGGACGTGTTCCAGGAGCTCCAGCATGCGATCGAATATCTCGATCACGCGCCTTGCGGCTTCTTCTCGGTCAATCCGGCCGGCGAGCTCGCTTACGTCAACGCGACGCTGGCGAACTGGCTCGATTACGACCTCGCCGAGATCGGCTCGGGCGGGCTGAAGCTCGCCGACATCGTCTCCGGCGACGGCGCTTCGCTGCTCAGCTCCATCGTGGCCGTGCCGGGCGAGGTGAAGACCGAGGTCTTCGACATCGACCTGCGCATGCGCACCGGCAAGACCATGCCGGTGCGGCTCTATCACAAGCTCGCCTTCGGCGCCGACGGCGCGCCGGGGCCGTCGCGCACGCTCGTGATCAGCCGCGCCCGCGACGAGCGCAGCGATCCGGACCGCGCCGCCGAAGTGCGTTTCATGCGCTTCTTCGACCACACGCCGATGGCGATCGCCACCGTCGACCGCGGCGGCAACGTCGTGCGCGCGAACGCGCGCTACGCCAAGCTCGCGCAGGGACTCGGCCTCGACAGCGCCAGCAAGTCGATCTTCCGCGCCATCAATTCACGTGACCGCCACCTTGTGATCACGGCCATCAACCAGGCCGCGGAAGGCAAGGCCGACATCGCGCCGGTCGAGGTGGCGCTGGAAGGAACCAAGGAGCGCTGGGGCCAGTTCTTCGTCACGCCGGTCGACGCTGCCGAGAACGACGCTGAAGCCGCCATCGTGCACATGCTCGAGACCACCGAGCGGCGCGCGCTGGAGAACCAGATCAACCAGTCGCAGAAGATGGAGACGGTCGGCCAGCTCGCCGGCGGCATCGCCCACGACTTCAACAACGTGCTGTCCGCCATTATGATGGCGAACGACTTCCTGCTGAACGCGCACAAGCCGACCGATCCGTCGTTCCAGGACATCATGCAGATCAAGCAGAACGCGACGCGCGCCGCGACGCTGGTGCGGCAGTTGCTCGCGTTCTCGCGGCGGCAGACGCTGCGCCCGCAGGTGCTGGATCTCGGCGATGCGCTTTCCGACCTCACCATGCTGCTGCGCCGGCTGATCGGCGAGAAGGTCAAGCTCGATCTGATCCACGGCCGCGACCTCTGGCCGGTGAAGGTCGACGTCTCCCAGTTCGAGCAGGTGATCGTCAATCTCGCGGTGAACGCCCGCGACGCCATGCCCGACGGCGGCAAGCTGATCATCCGCACCGCCAACGTCGCCACCGAGGATGCGGGCAAGCTCGCCTACAAGGGCATGCCGGCGGCGGACTATGTGCGGATCGAGGTCGCCGACACGGGCACCGGCATCCCCGCCGACATCCGCGACAAGATCTTCGAGCCGTTCTTCTCGACCAAGGAAGTCGGCAAGGGCACCGGCCTCGGCCTCTCCACCGTCTACGGCATCGTCAAGCAGACCGGCGGCTTCATCTATGTCGACTCCGAGCCGGGGCAGGGTACCTCGTTCCACATCTTCCTGCCGCGCCACCATGCCGAGCCGGAGGTGCAGGTCGAGCAGCCCGCGGCAGTGGTCAGCACGGCCAATGGCGCCGCGAAGGAAGCCGTGCCCGCCACGGCCGAAGCAAAGCCGCGCACCGATCTGACCGGACAAGGCACGATCCTTCTCGTCGAGGATGAAGAAGGCCTGCGCGCCCTCAACGCACGCGGCCTGCGCTCGCGCGGCTACACCGTGGTCGAGGCCGAGAACGGCGTCGAGGCCATGGAGATGCTGGAGGAGCAGAGCGGTGCGATCGATCTCGTCGTCTCCGACGTGGTGATGCCGGAGATGGACGGCCCGACGCTGCTGAAGGCGATGCGCGAGAAGAACCCTGATATCAAGTTCATCTTCGTCTCCGGCTACGCCGAGGACGCGTTCGAGAAGAGCTTGCCCGAGGGCCAGCAGTTCGACTTCCTGCCAAAGCCATTCACGCTCAGCCAGCTCGTGGCGGCGGTGAAGGAGACGATGACGAAGCAGGGGTGAGCGCTGCGCGTGGGATGCACACACCGCGCGGCAATCTCTGCCGTCGTCCTGGCGAACGCCAGGGCTTATACCGCGTGATCCATCGATTGCGCGCGCTGCCAATCCCGAACGACCAGTCTTCGCCAAACCGCCTCTTGGGGTAATGGGTCCTGGCGTTCGCCAGGACGACATCGAGGAGACCGCGCGCAATTGTCCCAACACCGTCATTGCGAACGTGGCGAAGCAATCCAGACTGTCTCCGCGGAACCAGACTGGATTGCCTTGTCCCAAGGGCTCAATGACGAGGAAAAAGCGAAATTTTAGCCCTAAAGGCCGCCGGTAACGGGCGACCATGGCCCTTCGCGCGCGGCCCGGCCAAACCCCCGCCAAATATGGGCTTTTGCCACATCCCCGCGACTGAGGGCCGCAGCTACAAGTTCCGAAACCGGCTTCACTTTTCGCTCCGGCTGACCATCTTAGGGGCACGTCCCCATGCCGGGGATTTGGGAAACGAACATGAATTTCTCGCAACGCTCCCGCAGTCTCTTCAAGACGATCGCCGTCGTGCTGGCGCTTGCGCTGCCGACAGCGCTGGCGATCTCGTCCGCCGACGCGCGCGTCGGTGGCGGCATGTCGTCGGGTTCGCGCGGCTCGCGGACCTATTCGGCGCCGCCGTCAACCACGACCGCGCCGGGCTCGACCTCGCAGTTCAACCGCACCTACACCCAGCCGGGCGCAGGCATGAATTCGGCCGCGACCGCGCCCGCGCGCGGCGGCCTGTTCGGCCGCGGCGGCGGTTTCCTGGGCGGCCTTGCGGCCGGCTTCCTCGGTGCAGGCCTCCTGGGCATGCTGTTCGGCGGCGGCCTGTTCGGCGGCCTCGGCGGCCTGTCGTCGATCCTGGGCCTGATCATCCAGATCGTGCTCGTGGTGTTCGTGGTGCGGCTGGCGATGTCGTGGTGGCAGCGCCGCCACACGCCGCAGGCGGCCTATGCCAACGCTGATGCAGGTAGCGGTCCGGGACCGCAGACGAGCTATCGCAGCGGCCTCGGTGGCGGTCTCGGCGGCTTCGGTTTCGGCGCCAACAACGCGCCGCTCGAGATCAAGCCGGTCGACTATGAGGCGTTCGAGCGCCTGCTCGGCGATGTCCAGACCGCATGGTCGAACGAGGACGTGGCCAAGCTGCACACGCTCGCGACGCCGGAAATGGTCTCCTATTTCGAGCAGGACCTCGGCCAGAACCGCGCGCGCAACGTCGTCAACAAGGTCACGAACGTGAAGCTGTTGCAGGGCGACCTCGCGGAAGCCTGGCGCGAGGGCGAGACCGACTACGCCACGGTGGCGCTGCGCTTCGCGCTCACCGACAAGACGCTTGACCGCAACACCGGCGCTGTGGTTGCCGGCAGCGAGCAGCCGGGTGAGGTCACCGAAGTCTGGACCTTCGCCCGACGCCCGGGCGGCACCTGGGAATTGTCGGCGATCCAGCAGACCAACTGATCGCGAGCGAATTGAACAATCAGGGCGTCGTGCTTCGGCACGGCGCCTTTTTCTTTGAGCCGCATTTATCCCCGATCCGGCCGACCATTTGGGCGAAGCACTTAATTGCTTGTTGCCCGCGCGCTGCTCCCGCAATTTCGCGCCTGCCGGTCAGCGAAGGAGATATTCGGTGAGTCAGTCTGTCGCGCGCTCCAGGACAAATCACGAAACCATCGCCAGGAATTCGTCATCGGCGCTGGAGGCGATCGAAACGGCGTACGACCGGATCGAGGCCGAGCGCGAGCGCAATTGCTGGATCTATCTCCGCCCGCGGGAGGAGGCGCTGGAAGAATGCCGCAAGCTGGTGGCGCGCGCGCGGACGGGCGAAAATCTTCCGCTGCTCGGCATTCCCTTCGGTGTGAAGGACAATATCGACGTCGAGGGAATGCCGACCACCGCCGCATGCCCGGCGTTCAGCTACACGCCCTGGCATTCCGCGCACAGCGTCGAACGCCTCACCGCGGCCGGCGCAATTTGTCTCGGAAAGACCAATCTCGACCAGTTCGCCACAGGCCTGTCCGGCGCGCGTTCGCCCTATGGCCCCTGCGCGTCGGTTGCCGACGCGCGCTATGTTTCGGGCGGCTCCAGTTCCGGGTCCGCGGTCGCCGTGGCGGCCGGGCACGTCGCGTTCGCGCTCGGCACCGATACCGGCGGATCCGGCCGCATACCTGCCGGCTTCAACAACATCGTCGGAATCAAGCCGACCGTTGGGCTGGTGTCATCACGCGGGCTGGTGCCGAATTGCCCGACGATCGATTGCGTCTCGGTGTTCTGCAATACCGTCAGCGACGGCGAGGCGATCATCGAAATTATCGAGGGGTTCGATTTCGAAGATCCCTACAGCCGCGTGCCCAGGGCCTTTTCTTTCGCCACAGGGACGGTGCCATCGTTCCGGTTCGGCCGCATCGCGTCCGCCGATCTCGAATGCTTCGGCATGCCGGAATGCGGCGAGCTCTATGAGCGCGCCTGCGAGCGTTTCACGCAGATCGGAGGAACGGCGATCGAGGTGGACTTCGCCCCGTTCCGCCAGGCCGGGGAGTTGATGTTCAGCGGGCCCTGGGTCGCGGAGCGGCACTCGGCCATCGCTTCGCTGATGGACATCGATTCCGGCTCCCTGCTTGACATCACGAGGACCGTGCTGGGCTCAGCCGCCGGCTATTCAGCGATCGACACGTTTGGTGCCATTCACCGGTTGCACCGACTTCGCCGCGACGCCGAGGCGATCTTTGCGGGTATCGATGCGCTGGTGGTCCCGACCGCACCGCGGCCGTTCACGCTGGAGGAGATGGATCGCGATCCGATCACGCTCAACAATCGCCTCGGCTACTACTCGTACTTCGCCAATCTGCTCGATCTCTGCGGCGTGGCGGTTCCGAACGCGACATTGCCGAACGGCATGCCCATGGGCGTGACCCTGCTGGCGCCGGCCTGGCATGATCGCGCGCTGATCGGACTGGCGCGGCGGTTCGAGGCCAGTGCAGGCCGAGCGGCTTTCGAATTGAAGTCTGGCGGCTGAAGGGCGGATATTATTCCATCCCTTGCCCGAGCGTCGAAAGATCCAGGATCGAAATCACGGATCTGTCGTACCTGATCACGCCTTCCTCCTGGAGCCGCGCGAGTTGTACTGTTACCCATTGGCGGGTGGAGCCGATGAGATTGGCGAGATCGCCGTGGGTAAACGGCATCCCGACGACGATCTCGCCGCCGCGCTTCACGCCGTAGACGTGCGACAGGAAGATCAACAGGCTGTGCAGCCGCTCGGTCACCGAGCGCGTCCCGAGCATCTGGGCCATCGCCGAATAGCATCGCGCCTTGAATGCCAGGGCATCCAGCAAGGCGACGGCGATCGTCGGCGATTCGAGCGCAAGCCGCCGCAGCGCCGGTCCGGGCATGAACGTCAACCGGCTGCGTTCGGCCGCAACCGATGTCCACATGTGCGGGCCCGTTCCGAATATATCGGGGCCGCCGACGAAGTTGCCGGGAAACCAGTAGGCGAGCGTGACCTCGCGCCCCGACGGCGCCGCATAGTAGCTGCGGATGCGTCCCTCGCTGATCAGGTAGATCCCGGCCTGTGTGTCGCCCTGAGACCAAACGAGTTGGCCGGCTTCCAGGGCCTTCTCGCGTCCGATCGCACGCAGCCGATTGCAATCGGCCCGGCTGAGACCGTCCAGCAAGCCGGGCAGCGGCCTGACGAGATTGTCCGACTCGGCCAGCATCACGCCTGCCGCTATCGCGCTATTCGCCCTGTGCATCGCCGGCTCCACTGTGAGACCCGGCATCGATTATTCAAGAACCATGCCAGCGCGCTGCCGGCTGCTGCTCGATTTCCGAGTTCTGGGCGATCAGCTCGCGTCCGACTGATTGAACGCCCGCAGCCCTTCTGCGCGGATGACGTCGAGACAATCCTTCTTGAGGGAAAGATAGGTTGGCTCGACCATGACGGCACTCGACCGCGGGCGCGGCAGCTTGACCGCGACTTCGCGCAGGATGCGGCCGGGTCCCGCGCTCATGATGAGAACGCGGTCGGCCAGCACGATGGCTTCATCGATGTCATGGGTGACGAACACGATCGTCGCCTTGATCCGGTCGCGCAGCTCCAGCAGATTGTCTTGCATCACCGCCCGGGTCTGGGCGTCGAGGGCTCCGAAGGGCTCGTCCATCAGCAACACGCGGGGCTGATTGGCCAACGCTCGCGCGATCGCCACGCGCTGTTGCATGCCGCCGGACAGCGTGTTCGGATAGGCGTCGGCGAAACGCTTGAGACCGATCATCGCGATCAGATCGTCGGCGATGGCGTTCGCTTCCGTCGTGGACTTCCCAAGCATCCTGGGGCCGTGGGCGATGTTCTTGCGGACAGACTTCCAGGGGAAAAGATGCGGCTGCTGGAACACCATGCCGACATCGGGGCGCGGGCTGTAGACACGCGAGCCCTCGACCAGGATGTCGCCTTCAAACGGCACTTCCAGTCCGGCGATCGTATTGAGCACCGTCGACTTGCCGCAGCCGGAGGGCCCGACGATGCAAACGAACTCGCCAGGCGCCACGTCAAAGGAAACGCGATCCACCGCGATGGTCTGCCCGCGATTGGTGTCAAATACGATGCTCAGGCTTGAGACTTGAATGGCCGGTTGTTTCCGCGCCGATTCGACGGAGGCCGGCGAACTTGCCAGAGCCAGTTTTATGATCGATCGAGGTCCCGACATCAGCGCCACCAGACGGTACGTTCTGCAAGCGCCGAAAACAGACGGTCGGCAATGAACGAAATCAACCCGAGCGCTGCGAGCCCGCCCATGACCTGGCCCGTTTGCAAATTCTGCTGCGCAATCTCGATCCTGTAGACAATGCCGGCGAAAGCGCCGGCAAGTTCGGCCGCGACAAGCGTGTAGAAGGAGATGCTGACGGCGGTGCGCAATCCGACCACGATGTAGGGAAGCGCGCCCAGCAGGACGATCTCCTGAAGCATCTGCCGCCGTGGCGTGCCGAGCATCAACGCCGCCCGAATGAGGCCGCGGTCGACCTTTTGCACGCCGATGTGGGTCGAAAGCCAAACCGTGAAGAACACGCCCCATACGACGAGGAACAGTTTTCCCGCTTCCGACAGGCCGAACCAGAGGATGACGATCGGCACGAAGGCAATCGGCGGAATTGGCCGCAGGATATGGAATAGCGGGGAGAGCAAGCTCGAGATGACAGGGAATTGGCCGGTGAGGATGCCGAGCAGGATGCCGAGCGCGCCGCCCACGATGAACCCCGTGGTGACGCGAAAGAGGCTGGCCAGCAGATCGCCAAGGAACTGTCCGCTTCGTATCCACTCGAGGACCGCCGCAGCAACCACCGTCGGCGGCGGAAACAGCACCATGTTGACGGCCCCGGAACGGGAGACCAGTTCCCAGAGACCGACGAACAAGGGAAGCGAAAGCGCCCCGACCAGAATGTTGAGACGGCGAAGACGGGCTGAATTCGGCCGCCGACCGTGACCGTCGGTGCGGAGAGCAATTTCCTGTCGTGCTGAAGTGCCGTCCTGCATGGCTGTGCGGGTGTCTATTTCCACGAGAGGGTGACGCGTGCGGGGTCGACCTTCTTCAGTGGCTCGGCGACGACGACCTTGCTGAAGTCGGGCATCGCCGCTCCCGGAGGATGGTTGCCGCTCTCGAGGCGCCATGCGGAGTGAGTCTTGAGGATCTCGATCAGCCGATCGTCGAGACGCACCCGGTAGACATAGTCGGCCCAGATGGGAGCGAGGTCGTCACGCTTCATGCCGACCGCGTCCGCCACCACCGTGATCGCTTCGTTCTGATGTGCCTTCACCCAGACCTCGGCATCGATCAGTGCGGCGATGAACTTCTCGACCACCGCAGGGTTGGCATCCAGATAGGTTTTCATGACGACGATGTTGAACGTCTCGGAGTAGGTGCCCGTTGTATCGAGCTCAGCGACGGCTTCGCCCAGGGCCTTCTTCGCGTTGGCGATGTGGGGTTCCCAAGTGTCGATCGCGTCGATGCTTCCGGCTGCAAGTGCCGGCAGCATTTCCTGCGGCCGCAGGTTGACGAGGGTGACATCCTTGGCAGTCAATCCCGCCGACTTCAGCAACGTCGCCGTGTAGACCTCGCTGCCGGTGCCGGCCGTGAATCCGATTCGCTTGCCGCGAAGCTCTGCCTTGGTCTTGACGCCGGCCTTGGCCGCAACGACCGTCTTGAGGTCGGAATATTCCATGCCGGCGATGAAGGCGATGGGCTGGTTTGCCATCGCCGAAGCGGTGACCGGCGCCTCCGCCGTCGTCGCGATGTCGGCGCCGCCCCCGATCACGGTGTCCAGGCACTGCTTGCCGGACGTGAAGTTCGAGACCGTGATGTCCAGTCCGTTCTTTTCGAAAATCCCCTTCGATTTGGCGACGATTGCAAGGCCGGAGATCGGTCCGAGGTTTTGCGCGAGCCGGGCTTTGAGCAATTCCGCGGCCGAGGCGCAGCCCGGACCGATGGCAAGGCAGCAAAGCGCGGCATAGCCGGCAATTGCCGCGATTGGGCGGACGGTGTTCCAGTGCATGACGATCTCCCCTCGCGCCGCGCCCGGCGGCAGCCCCGATGTGCTCGCGGATGCCGCCCTGAACGGCCCCGCAACGGACTCCCGCGTCCTCCCCTGGGCGATCGCTTGAGGATCGGCCCGTGCTGGGCATGCTCACCCGGCGCTACGGTCGCGGGAAGCAATTAATCGACACGGCCTTCGGGGGCGGCCGGTCCCGCGCCTCCGCTCGAGGTGACGCGCGGTGGGCGGCCGGAATAATGTCCGTCGTGACGGGTTCGTGTCAGAGGGTCAAAGACGGGCCAGCCAAGAGCAATCGCAGGACCAAACGGGAGGATAGGATGAACTTTATTGCCAGAGTCATCGTACCAGCAGGCGCTGCGCTCGCGGTCTTCGCAAGTCCATCGGTGCTGGCGCAGTCAGCCGATATGACCTTCTTCGTGACCTCGAGCGGGCCGGGCAAGGGTGCCGATCTCGGCGGCCTGGAAGGGGCCGATGCGCACTGCCAGAAGCTCGCTCAGGCCGTCGGCGCCGGCGCCAAAACCTGGCGCGCCTATCTCTCGACCCAGGCCGCCGACGGCAAGCCGGCCGTCAACGCGCGCGACCGCATCGGCAAGGGGCCGTGGCAGAATGCGAAGGGCGCGGTCATCGCCAAGGATGTTGCCGAGCTTCATGGCCCCGCCAACAACCTGACCAAGCAGACGGCGCTCAGCGAGAAGGGTGAGGTCTCCAACGGAGTCGGCGATACGCCGAACCGCCACGACATTCTCACGGGGACGCAACCCGACGGCACCGCATTTGCCGCCGGCGACGACAAGACCTGCAAGAACTGGTCGTCCAGCACGCAAGGTACTGCGGTGGTCGGCCATGCCGACCGGCGGGGCCTGCGTGACGACGAGCCGTCGAAATCGTGGAACAGCTCGCACCCCTCGCGCGGTCCCGATGGCGGCTGCTCGCAGGCCGATTTGAAGAGCACGGGTGGCGACGGGCTGCTGTATTGCTTCGCGGCGAATTGAGGCGCGGAACACCGTCCACCGTCATCGAGTTCGTGGTTGCGTGCTACACTTGCCGCAACGCAATCACGGACTGTTTCCATGAAGTACGAGCTTTACTACTGGCCCGAGATTCAGGGCCGCGGCGAATATGTGCGGCTGGCGCTGGAGGAGGCGGGTGCGGCCTACGTCGACGTTGCGCGCGGCCCGCGCGGAACAGCTGCGATGATGAAGATGATGGACGCGCATGAGGGCACGCCGCCCTTCGCGCCGCCATTCCTCAAGGCCGGCAAGCTCGTCATCGGCCAGACCGCCAACATCCTGCTCTATCTCGGCGCCCGCCACGCCCTTGCGCCGCAGACGGATGCAGGCAAACTCTGGGTGCACCAGCTCCAGCTCACCATCGCCGATCTCGTGCTGGAGGTTCACGACACCCATCATCCACTTGGGCCCTCGCTCTATTACGAGGATGCGCGGCCTGCGGCGAAGAAGCGCACGGCCGAGTTCTGGAGCGAGCGCGTGCCGAAATATCTCGGCTATTTCGAACAGCTGCTCGCCGGCAATGGCGGCACTTACGTCACCGGCCGCCGGCTGACCTATGTCGACCTCTCGCTGTTCCAGATCGTCGCCGGGCTGCGCTATGCCTTCCCCAGGCGCATGAAGGCGTTCGAGGCAGACATCCCGGGCCTCGTCGGCCTGCACGACCGCGTCGCCGCGCGACCGAACATCAAGGCCTACCTTGCGAGCGAGCGTCGCATTGCCTTCAACGAGCAGGGCATCTTCCGGCGCTACAAGGAGCTCGATAGTTAGCCGGTCCGGAGGGAGGCTGGCGGCAGCCCCCGTTCCGGACCGGCCGTTTCGGGCGCGATCAATCGCCCGAACGCGTCGTGGCTCCCGAGCATCTGTGAACGCTCCGGACCAGATCGATCGTTTGAATCATGAGGGGCGGGAGCGAGGTCATGCTCGTCAGGGCAGGGGGGCTTGCAGAACATCGTCGCGTCTCCCGTTCACGTGGATGCGGGCTCCCTCTAGCGGGGTTCGGTTGCGGCGACGTCAGTCGATCGGAGGAGGGCAGGCGCTTTCCTAGGAGTTTCGACTCCTGCACGGGACAGTGATGCGCGCTCACCACACGCCGGGCAGCAGACGGTAGCGCACCCGCATCGCATAGTCGGCATAGCCCGGCAGGCCCTCGCGCAGCGTGCGCTCCTCGATGCGGATACGGACTGCTAGCAGCGCGAGGAAGAGCGGCTCCATCGCAAGACCCCACCACGAGCCCAGCAGCAGCGGGACGCCGGCGAAGAACAGGATCATGCCGCTGTACATGGGATGGCGCACATGCGCGTAGGGCCCCGTCGAGATCACGTGCTGCGCGCGTTCGGCTTGCAGCTTCACCACCGGCGCGGCGAACGAGTTTTCGCGGAACACCCACATTGTGAACAGCGTCGAGGCGAGGAACAGCACGAGGCCGAGGACCTGCAAAGCGAGCGGCATGCCGGAGGCAAGCTGGCGCCGGTCGAGGCCCATCGCGACCAGCCAGGCCAGTATCGCGAGCACGAACACGGCGATGAACGCCTTGTCGGCGGGCGGCTGGTCTTTCTGGATGACCGGACGGAGACGCTCGGCGAGCAGCGCCGGATCAAGCCGGTAGAGCCACCAGCCGCAGAGCGGGCCGAGTAGCGCGGAGGCGATCAGCATCACCCAGGCGCCGGGCCACTGCAGCGTGCCGGCGGACGCGAACAGCAGCGCGCCCGTCGCGACGACGAAGACCGTGTTCTGCAACAAGAGCCGTGCGATCATGCGCGCAGGTCCCGGGGCAATCCCACGCCATATTGACCCGGCTATCCGGCAAAGATGCGGCCGGACACGCGAAAAGCCCGATCGACCGGATCGGGCGCTTCAACTTCGGCAGGCCGGATCAGGCGAGCTGATCGATCCGCGTGCCCTGACCCGGCGGCAGCGGCACGGGCGGCTGCGGCTTGTAGGTCGGGTCGGTATCCTCAGTCTTGGCCTGATCGTCCTGCTGCTTGGTCGTGTCGTAGCTCGGGACCACGATCGCGATCGGCGGCGGCGCAACGGTAGAAACGCTCATCCACAAATCCTCACACATGGAAACAATTGAGTCTGTCCTGCGAGGAGCGAAATTTCCCTCAAGCCAATCGTTAAAATGCGAGGGATCTGGTGCGGTGGGAGGCGTCTTCGCGCCTGTCATTGTGCAATTTCAACGGGCGCCAACTCTCTCATCCGTCATTGCGAGCGCAGCGAAGCAATCCAGTCTGTCTCCGCGGAGGGACTCGCAATGACGGAGTATGCAGCGGGCGACGTTACGACACACGCGAGTCGCGCCTGCGGAAAGCGCGAGGCCTGCGGCAGACGCGCCGGCCTACTCGTCCTTCGGACGCGTGATCGCGATCGAGGCTTCCGTCTTGGTGCGCGAGCAATCCATGTTGAGGCGCTTGAAGCGCATCGACACCTTGTCGCCGCGGAGCAGGCCCATGCGCTTCAGGCAGCGCGTTGCGCCTTTGGCGGTGTCGTCCTTCGGCACCGTGAAGATGATCGCGGCCGCGGACGCGACGAGGTCATAGAACTGCGGCGTCGGCTTGCGATCGCCCTTGGCATAGAGCTCGTTGGAATAGTTTTGCCCCTGCGCGCGGCAACCGAGCGAGAGCTCCTTCGCCGCCGGGTGGGTGAGGTAGATGATGTTGGCGGCCTTGAAGTTGACCTTCAGCCTGTCGATGCCGCTCGCAAGCTGCTTTGCGATGTCATCGCACTGGTCCGCGCGGGCAGGCGAGGCGAGGGTCACAAGGCCGGTGATGGCGGCGGCGACCAGGATCGCGCCGCGGACGTTCGGTTCGAAAAACATGATGAAAAGCCCCTTAGGGCGCGCATTCAACCTTCGTCGCGCGCCGAGCGCAAGGGGTGGACGCAAGGCCTGCCGGGCACGATCATCGCCACCTGCGTCCGGCCGACGGTGACCGAAAAAGGACCGTCATGACGTCGAATCGGGATGCCCCGATCGCGCCGGAACGCCTTCCCTTTACGGCAAAAAAGCTTAGAACGCTTCTATGCCAGGGGCCCGCGCGAGGGCTCCAAAACCCCGAGATTCGCTCCATGAACGCTCCCACCGCCTTCCCCGACCCCGCAAAGCCCGTTCCGCCCTACAAGCACACCCCGCTGTTCCCGCTGGGCAAGGACGAGACGCCCTACAAGAAGATTTCGTCCGAGGGCGTCCGGGTCGAGAAGGTCCTGGGCAAGGACATGCTGGTTGTGTCGCGCGAGGCGCTGCGGGCGCTGTCGGAGGCGGCTTTCGGCGACATCAACCATTACCTGCGCCCCGGCCATTTGAAGCAGCTTCGCGCGATCCTGGAGGACGGCGAGGCGAGCCCGAACGACAAGTTCGTCGCGCTCGACTTCTTGAAGAACGCCAACATCGCGGCCGGCGGCGTGCTGCCGATGTGCCAGGACACCGGCACCGCGATCATCATGGGCAAGAAGGGCTGCAACGTCATCACCGACGGTGACGACGAGGCGGCGCTGTCGGAAGGCGCGCGCGATGCGTACCTGCGCCGCAACCTGCGCTACTCGCAGGTCGCGCCGCTCTCGATGTACGAGGAGAAGAACACCGCCAATAACATGCCGGCGCAGTGCGAGATCTACGCCGAGGGCGACGACGCCTACAAGTTCATGTTCATGGCGAAGGGCGGCGGCTCCGCCAACAAGAGCTTCCTGTTCCAGGCGACGCCTTCCGTCCTGACCAAGGACCGCCTGCTCGCGTTCCTGAAGGAAAAGATCCTCACGCTCGGCACCGCGGCGTGCCCGCCCTATCACCTCGCCATCGTGATCGGCGGCACTTCGGCCGAGCTCTGCATGAAGACGGTGAAGCTTGCGTCGGCCCGCTATCTCGACGCGCTGCCGACCCACGGCTCGCCCGACGGCAACGCCTTCCGCGACGTCGAGATGGAGAAAGAGATCCACAAGATGACGCAGTCGCTCGGCGTCGGCGCTCAGTTCGGCGGCAAGTATTTCTGCCACGACGTCCGCGTGATCCGCATGCCGCGCCATGGCGCCTCGCTCCCGATCGGGCTCGGCGTGTCCTGCTCGGCCGATCGCCAGGTGCTCGGCAAGATCACCAGGGACGGCGTCTATCTCGAGGAGCTCGAGCACAACCCGGCGCAATACCTGCCGCAGGTCGAAGAGGCGCTCGGCGGCGAGGTCGTCAAGATCGACCTCAACCAGCCGATGAAGGACATCCTGGCGACGTTCTCGAAGTACCCGATCAAGACGCGGGTCTCGATGACCGGCACCATGATCGTGGCGCGCGACTCGGCCCATGCCAAGCTGCGCGAGCGGCTGGAGAAGGGCGAGCCGCTGCCGGACTACTTCAAGAACCATCCGGTCTACTACGCCGGCCCCGCCAAGACGCCGGAGGGCTATGCCTCCGGTGCATTCGGTCCGACCACCGCGGGCCGCATGGATTCCTTCGTCGACCAGTTCCAGGCCGCGGGCGGCTCCATGGTGATGGTGGCCAAGGGCAACCGCGCGCCGGCCGTGCGCGAGGCCTGCAAGAAATATGGCGGCTTCTATCTCGGCTCGATCGGCGGCGCCGCGGCGAACCTCGCCGAGCATTGCATCAAGAAGGTCGAGGTGCTCGAATATCCCGAGCTCGGCATGGAAGCGATCTGGCGCATCGAAGTCGTGGATTTCCCGGCGTTCATCATCATCGATGACAAGGGGAACGACTTCTTCAAGGAGTTGAATCTGGGCTAGCTCTTCACCTCTCCCCGCTTGCGGGGAGAGGTCGGACTTTGCGCGTCGCGCAAAGTCCGGGTGAGGGGGACTCTCCACGAGTCCAACTGTCACCGTCCTCGCGGAGACTCCCCCTCACTCCAACCCTCTCAGGGCGAGCGAAGCTCGTCGCGTCCCCGCAAGCGGAGCGAGGGGGAAGAGTTCAACTGCAATTCGTGACCTGGTTGGAGCACAGCGCGCGCCACCAGCCGCGGACGCCGTCGTGGCTCTCGACGAGGCCCCAGAGACCGCTGCAAGCGAGCAGGCGCTTGGGGCCGCCGTCGGTATCGATCGCGCCGCCGAGCTCGCGCTGGGCCGGCATCCATGTGGCATCGACGAACGGCGCCTGGAACAGCCCGCCCATGCGCGTGGCGCCGTTGGCGTAGGCGGCGCCGACCTTGTTGGAGGCGACCCAGCCGCGCCCGGCATAGGGCTTTGGCGCGCTGCGCGGATATCTCTTGTCGTCCTCGTAGTCCTTGCCCGGCGGCTTGGCGCCTTCGATCAGAAACCAGCCGTCCTTGAATCCGATGATGCGGAATTCGGTCAGCCAGCCGCCGTCGGGCGTGTTCTCGGCGCCGCCCAGTCTTAGCCGATAGGGTGGCGGCAGCGTGCCGAGCACACGCGCCTTCACTGACGGCTCGGCGCGCACGTTGAGGCCATCAGGGTCCTTGTCGATCGACCAGGCGCCGAGATCGCAGGGCTCGGTGCCGTCGAGCAGCGACGAACGCTTGGCGGCGAGATCGGCGTGCAGTTTTGCGAAATCGGTGTCGTCGTTGTCCGGGTCCGGCCCGGTGCGCGGCTTCAGCTCGGCTGAGACGGCGCGCGTCGCATCCGGCGTCAGTGTGACCACGAGCGCCTGGCGTGCGGCGAACACGCTTGCGGGCGTCTTCGGATCGTTCGATGTCGCCGGATAAACGGCGAGGTAACCGGTCGAGCCGTCGGTGCGATAGGCGGTGCCGGCCACAAAGCCCGCCGGCACCATGGCGAGCGCGCTTGCGCGCCACGCCGGTTCGGTGTCATCCGCGCGCGCTGCTTGTGTGACGACGCACAGCATCGCCGCCGCGATGAAACGGAGCACGCGCATGGCTGCGTGGCCTTACGCCCGCGCGCCCGTGAACGGGAAGCTGCCCATCGGGCCGATGCCCATCTCGCCGCTGATGCTGTCGCCGGAGACGGTACCGCTGAATTCGAGCGTGAGCGGCATCGGTTTGTCGATCGAGACTTTCCAGGAGACGTTGTCGCCAGAGACGCTGCCGTCGAAGATCTCGGCGGAGTTACCTTCCGCAACCTGCGCGCCCGTGAGCGTGCCGCCCGCGGCCTTCAGGCTGAGCGTCGAGTTGCGCTCGCCCATCGGCGTCGTCATGGTCAGATTCCAGTTGCCGTCTACGGCCATTCCCGTCTCCCGAACAAATCCCGGCGGGCCGCGACGATCCGCGGCCAGTCCTGAGCGAGCCTATAACCCAACTCGGCGCGCCTGCCTAACGCTGCATTGGAGGCATTTAGGCGCGGGCCGCGGCGCGCCGGCGGCTGGTGACGATGAGCCGGAGCACGACATACTGCACGGCAAAGGCGAGGATCTTGGCGCCGCCCGCGACCACCGTGATGTAGAACGCCCACAGCTTCAGATCGCCCGTAGCGGCGACCGCGATCATGCCGGCTCCGATCACGAACATCAGCGCCGCCCAGGCATAGCCCGCAGCGGTGACATATTCCGGAACGGTCTCGGCGACGATCGGCGGCATGTAGCGCAGCATCCAGCCGCGCTTGAGCATGATGGCGCCGATCGCGAAATGCGCGATCGAGGGCTTTGCCAGCATGAAGCGGGGATCATTGGTCAGTAGCGTGACCGTGCCCAGCACGACGACGAGCGCGAGGCTTGCATAGGTCATGTAGTTGAGCTGCTGCCCCTTGACGCGGGCGTAGATCACCTGCGCGATCGCACCGGCAATCGCCACCGACGTTGCCAGGACGACGTTGTCGGTGATGAGGTAGACGACAAGGAAGACGATGGCGGAGAGGAAGTCGGAGGCGAGGCGGGCGAATACGTCCTTCATCGTCGATCCTGTTCAGCGGGCGTTGGGCAGCGCGGCGGCCGGCGTACCGTACTTGATCTGGCGATACTCGGGATACCATTTTGTGAAGTAGATCGCGCTGTTGCGGGCGGCGAAGGCGACCGCAAGGCTCGACCAGAGCGGCAGGCCCGGGACATAGAGTAGCACGAGATTGGCGGCTGCCATCAGCAGCGCCGCCGCGGTCCAAGCGCCGGTGATGACGTAATTGGCATAGAGAAAGCCGGGCATCGCCGCGGTCTCGGCCGGGACCGATTCGATCGCATATTGCAGGGTGAAGGGACGGCGGACCAGCATCGAGCCGAGCGAGATGACGAAGATCCCGACATCGACCGACAGCTTGATGCCGAGCGTGCCGAGCGCGGGGTCGATCAGCGCGAGGTAGAGGCCGATCGCGGCGAACTCGATCGCGGAGCCCGCAGCCAGGATCTTCACCGAGCGGCCCTGCGCCACGTCGATGGCCACGGTGGCGAGGCAGATCGCGGAGGCCGCGAAGACGCTGACCGTGGCCGACGTCACCAGCATCAGGAAAGTGTAGGCGCCGTAGGGCGCGAGGATCAGGAAAATCGTCATGGGCCGCCTCGGCGAACCGATCTTTACAATGGAAAGATTCCTACTTCAGGGGCGCGCGTGGGTCAAGCAATATCTTTACAGTGTCAAAATCACGTAGGCGACCTCCAAAAGATGAAGGCCTGCAACGACTTGGTCCGATGCCTCCGCGGCCAATTCCGCCCAGGGCAGGAGCGGCAGCGCGCAGCCGGTCATGAAGCCGGCGGAGAGCAAGATGCCGCCGTTGAAGGTGCCATGGCTTCCCCGCCACAGCCAGGTCATCCAGAGTGCGAGCGCGGCGCAGGCCAGGGCGAGGACGGCGAGACAGTCGGCGGTGATCGAGGGCATGTGCATGGGAAACTCCTCTTTCCGTCATTCCGGGGCACGCGAAGCGTCGAGCTACGATGCGCAATTGCGTGTTTGAGGATCCGTCGAGCCGCAGAAATGGATTCCGGGTTCGCGACTTCGTCGCACCCCGGAATGACGGCTATGCCGCTCCCACCCAATTGCCGTGAAAGCCGTCGGGCACGCGGTGGCCGAGCTGCACCAATGCGGCGGGGCCGGCCTCGATGTCGGTGGCATTGAACACGGCGAGGTCGCTGCGGTTCTCCCGCGCGCGCCACACCACGGCGAGCAGCCAGCCGTCGCCTTCGGCTGCATCGCTCGACCGCTCGACGAAGACCGGCTCGGAGATGGTGTCGCCGGCCGGCAGCAGATAGTGGCCGAGCCGCCGGCCATTGCCGTCGACATGGACGATGCCGGACAGCGCGCCGAACATCGGTAGTTTTGGATTGGCGCAGGCGTACCAGCCGTGACGGCTCTTCAGCCCGGCGCGGCGATCGTCGATGCGCGGGAATTCGCCGGTGAGGTCGTCCAGGTACGTCTGCTGGAAGCGATCGGTATTCCCCGAGAGATCGAAGGTCCAGCGGCAATGGCGGGCGCGCGATTTCTCCGGATCGGTCGGCCGGCCGTCGGGATGCGGGAACAGCGGCGCCTCCTCGAACTGCATGACGTCGGCGATGATGCGGCCATTGTCCTCCCACGCGTTCATGACGTGGAAGACGTAGCAGGCTTCGCCGCGAAACCAGACGATGTCCTTGGCCGTGCCGTTGCGCTTCATCACGCCGACATAGGCGCCCTTGTCCGGCTCCCAGGCATAGGGCGGCCGTCCGCTCATCGCGCGCTCGATGCTGCCGGCGATGGGGAGGATCGGAAACAGCACATGGTTCGCGGTGACGATGAAGTCGTGCACCATGCTGGCATAGGGCGCCTCGAAACGTTCGAACCGCGTCGCCTTGCCGGCGGCATCGATCGATCCGTAGGAGAGGGCAGGCGTCAGCGGTCCCGCGGCGTTGTAACCGAAGAACAGCATCTCGCCGGTGACGGGATCGACCTTCGGATGCGCCGTGAAGCTGCCGGCGACGCGGCCCCGATAGTTGTGATAGCCGCGCGTGGCCAGCGTGCCCGGCTCGATCTCGGTCGGCAGATGCGCTTCTTCCAGCGCCAGCAGCTTGCCGGCATGGAAGATGATGTTGGTGTTGGCGACGCCGCCGTCGGTGAGATCAGGTGGGGCATCCGGCAGCTTGCGGCCGAAGCCGCCGAACAAAGCGCGGCCGGCGTCGTGCTCGGCGAGCCATTTCGGCGTGCGGACCCAGCGGTTGCGGTAGCTGGCGCGGCCATTCTCGAGGTGGAAGGCGTGCAGCATGCCGTCGCCGACGAACCAGTGCGCGCCGGGCGCGTCGAATTGCGGATTGGGGCCGTTGCGAAAGAGCGTGCCGTTCAGCTCGCGCGGCAATTCGCCGATGATCTTGAGGAAGGGCGCGTCGGCCTCGAATGGAATCGGCGCGATATTGTTGCGGCGCTCGGCGATGGCGTCGTGCTGCACGGCGTGCCCCTTATCTTTACATCGTAAAGATCAATTAGCCGCGTCGGCAGTTCTGGTCAAGTGAAATCTTTACACTGTCAATATTGCGTCATATAGCTTGCAAATGGCCAAGACCGACACCAAAGGCGAAACGGCGCGAAGCTCGCGTGCCCCCAGAAGAACGACGTCGACCGCGGCATCGCGCCCGGTGCGCCGTGCGGCGAGTGCGAAGACGGAGGCGCCGTATCATCACGGCGCGCTGCGCGAGGCGCTGCTCCAGGCCGCCGAACGGGTGCTGGAGCGCGACGGGCTTGCGGGCCTGACGTTGCGCGCGGTGGCGCGCGAGGCGGGTGTATCGCATGCTGCGCCGACCCATCATTTCGGCGATCTCACCGGCCTTCTCAGCGAGCTCGCGGCCGTCGGCTTCCGCCAGTTCAACGCGGCGATGGCGTCAGCCTGCGACACCGCGACCACGCCGCTCGCGCGCGCGCTGGCGCGGCCGAAAGCCTATGTCGCCTATGCGCAGGCCCATCCCGGCATGTACGGCATCATGTTCCGCACCGAGCGGCTCGACTATTCCAGGCCCTCGCTGCACGAGGCTGCCGAAGCCTCCTTCGCCGGACTTGCCAACGCCATCGGCGCGATGCGGCAGGAGCAGATCAGCGGCGACGCGCTGACGCTCGACCAGGGCGCCGCGATCGCGCGCGCTTGGTCGATGGTGCACGGCTTCACCACCCTGCTGCTCGACGGACGGCTCAAGGATATTTTGGAGCGGCTGCCCGAGGGGACGACGGCCGAACGGCTGCTTGAGGTGATGCTGACGGCGCCGATTACAGCGAAGTTGCCGACATAGCGCCTTCGATCGGGCGCAGCCCCTACCGCATCGTCGCGAGCTCGACGGCGCGGCCGCGCGTGCCGATGACCTTCACCTCGTCCTTGCAGCAGGTGAAGCCGCGGGCAAAATCGTCCGCGGCCTTGCGTGCGAGCTCATTGGCGTTCGGGTTGGCGATCGCATCGACATAGGCGACGTGGCAGACCGGGCCCGGCGGCAGCCGCGTGACGACCAGCATGGCCTTGGTGTTCGGCCGCCCCTGCTTGTCGGGATCGGTGCCGTCGGCGATGTGCCAGCGCTGGATGATCGCAAACGGCTTTTGGCCGGCGGCGCGCCACTCGACGGTGGTCTCGGATGAATTGAACGGGGCGAACCAGATCTTGGCCGCCGGTTCCTCGGCCGCTTCCTTGCGATTGCGCCCGACCGAGACGATCTCGCGAAGATCGTCCTCGGCGATCAGCACCATCAGGCCATCTTTGCCGGGACACATACGCGTCGTGCTGCCGTCGAGCTCGCTGGGCTTTCCGAGCTGGCGGCAGTCCTTGGGCGCCGTCGAAGTGTACGTGCTGCCCACGGATTGGGCGTTTGCGCCACCAAGGACGGTGCACATCAGCAACACGGCCAGACACGTTGTGGTGATGCGGGTCATCATGAGGCTTTGATGCATCGGGAACTCCGTACCATCAGACGTCTTGATTGTGGGCAAGGTTCAAACAGGCCTACCTGAGACCTGACAGCGGCGCGGAATCGTTCTAGAAGAGCGGCTTCGCTTGGGCCCGTCCGGCCTTGTTCGCGTCCTCGTTCTCCAGATCATGCCAGCCATTTCGTCGAACAAACCTTATCGCGTCGGCCGCTCCAAGACCGGGCTCGGCCTCTTCGCCACCAAACCGATCAAGAAGGGGACCCGGATCATCCGTTATTTCGGACCGATCCTGGACTCGCGGATCCCTGCGCACGACGAGATCGAGAACAAATATCTGTTCGAGCTCAACGGCCGCTGGACCATCGACGGCTCGGTGCGCAAGAACCTCGCCCGCTACATCAACCATTCCTGCCGGCCCAACGCCGAGTCCGACGTTCGCCCGCGCGAGCGCAAGGTCTTCATCCGCGCCATCAAGAACATCGAGCCGGGCGACGAGATCAACTACGATTACGGCACCGACTACTTCAAAGCCTATCTGAAGCCGATCGGCTGCAAATGCGCCTCCTGCGAGACCAAGCGCAAGAAGCTGCGCGCCGAGGAGCGGGCCGAACGCGCCAAGGTGAAGGCGCGCACGGAAGCCAAGGCCAAGAAGGCAGGCGCCAAGGCCGTCAAAAAGAAGAAGCTCAACGGCCACGCCGTCGGCAAGGCCAACGGCAGCGCGCGGGCGTAGCCGTTCATCGCGGTGTCATGCCCCGCGAAAGCGGGGCATCCAGTACGCCGCGGCTTCTCCATATCCCTCAGGCGTCTCTGGAATACTGGGTCGCCCGGCTAAACCGGGCGACGACAGCAGCAGATGCGGCCTCACGCCGCCACGACGCGCCCGCTCTTCCGCAATCCCACATATTGCAGCTCGGCGAACACGCCGGTGGCGATCGCCTGGGCCACGACCATGAGCTCGCCCGCGATGTTCGGCGAGACCGCGCCCGAGAGCAGCAGCGCGATGCTGCCGACCGTCCAGGCCGCGTTGCCGACCACGACGAGCAGGACGAGCGGCTTCGGCACCGCGGCGCGCGCGGCAAGCCAGCCGACCAGCGCGGTGTAGGCGATCAGGAACAGGCCGGTCTCGCGCAGCAGCGCTTCGGGCAGGTTGAACAACGTTGCGAAGGCGCCTGCGCCGAAAGTGAAGCCAAGGGCGGCCACGCCGCTGAAGATCGCGTCGGCGAGCAGGGCGCGGCGCAGGAAGGTGGATGCGTCAATCATCGTAGGTCTCCTTGCTTGGGTTGGGCTTGGGGGTGGAATCTTGGGGGGGGGAATTCAGCGCAGTCTGCGCCACCAGGCGCGGAGCAGGCGGGCGATGCGGAACGGGCAGAGGCTCCTGCCGACGCCGTGCTCGAAGGCGAGCACCTGTGCGACCACATAGTCGCCGGTCGAATGCACCAGCGGCTCGGGCATGTTGAGGCTGCGCGCCAGCATGCGGGTGGCGAGCGCCATGGCCCAGGGAACAAGGTGGTCTGCAACGGTCCGGTAGAGCAGCAGCGCGATCATGGTCATCTCCTGTGCTAGGGAAGATGCGCCGCAGCGACGCCGAATTCGATTACCTCGCAGGTAAGCGGGGCGGCTCTGCGGCTCTTTCAGCCTGGAGATCGACGAATGGCAGAGCCTGCCTTGACGCGATCAGGCTTCTTGGATTGATTGGGCTATCCGACCGCCGTCGTCCATCCGGCGTCGGCAATTGTACGCATCCATGTATCTCGGCATCGATCTCGGCACCTCGGCGGTCAAGACCGTTCTCGTCGACTCCGCGCAGCGCGTGATTGCCAGCGAAAGCCGGCCGCTCGCGACCGCTTCGCCGCGGCCCGGCTACTCCGAGCAGGATCCCGCGCAGTGGGTCGAGGCGACCTTCGCCACGCTGGATGCCTTGAAGGCGACGCATGCCGGCGCGTTGGCCGTGGTCGAAGGCATCGGACTGTCGGGCCAGATGCATGGCGCCACGCTGCTCGACGCGAGCGCAAGACCGCTGCGGCCTTGTATCCTCTGGAACGACGGGCGGTCCGTCGCCGAGTGCCGCATCCTGGAGCAACGCTGGCCCGCCTTGCGCGCGACGACGGGCAACAAGGCGATGCCCGGATTCACCGCGCCAAAGCTGCTCTGGATTGCGACGCACGAGCCCGAGGTTTTTGCCGCGACGAAACGCGTCCTGCTTCCGAAGGCCTATTTGCGCCTGGTCCTGACGGGCGAAGCCGTCGAGGATGTCTCGGACGCATCGGGCTCGCTGTGGCTCGACGCCGCGCGCAGGGACTGGTCGGATGCAGCACTGGCCGCGACCGGCCTGTCGCGCGATCACATGCCGCGACTGGTCGAGGGCTGCGCGCCCGCGGCAACATTGCGCAGCGAGCTCGCGCAACGCTGGGGCATGGTCAGACGGCCGACCTTCGCGGGCGGTGCGGGTGATAATCCGGCGGGTGCCGTCGGCATTGGCGCGATCAGGGCGGGAACCGCGTTCATCTCGCTGGGAACCTCGGGCGCCTTGCTGGTGCCGACGAGCAGGATCGCCGCCAACCCGGATCGCGGGGTGCATACGTTCTGCCACGCCATTCCCGCAATGTGGATTCAGGCTGGCGCGATTCTCTCCGCGGCCTCCTGTCTTGCCTGGATTTCGCGCTTGTTCGGCATTGCCGAGGCGGAATTGCTGGCACCGCTTGGGTCGCGCCCGCAGATGCCCTCGCCGGTGAGCTTCCTGCCTTACCTGGCGGGTGAGCGGACACCGCACGACGATCCTGCCGTGCGCGGCATGCTCGATGGCTTGAGCCACGGCACCGATCGCGAGGCGATCGTGCAGGCCGTGCTCGAGGGCGTTGCCTTCGCGCTCGCGGATTGCCGCGACGTGCTCGCGGATGCCGGCATTGCGGTCGCGGAAGCCGATGCCATCGGAGGCGGTTCACGGTCCCGGTTCTGGTTGTCGGTGCTGGCAAGCGTTCTGAATGTTCCGATCCATCGCTTTGCCGAAGGTGAAACCGGCGCGGCGTTCGGTGCGGCAAGATTGGGGCGTCTTGCTGTCACGGGTGAGGCAATCGACGCCGTCTGCACGCCGCCGCGACGCGTCGAGACGTTCGAGCCTGATCGCGTGCTCGTCGATGCCTATGCCGATCGGCTTCCCGCCTGGCGCGAACTGTATCGGCCACGCCGCTAGCGCCGTTTCGATTTCGCTTTCCCGTCTGTTCGGTATTGCCCTGTGCCGCGGCGTTTTGTTTAATGCGCGAACCGCGCTGAGAAAACGAGACGCGGGTGGGAAACGCATTGTGCGTCGGGAGGCACGATGAACGATCCGATCCTCGAGATGCGCGGGGTCTCGAAAAGCTTCTTCGGCATCAAGGCGCTGCGTGCCGTCGATCTCACCGTCTATCCCGGCGAAATCCATGCCCTGATGGGCGAGAATGGCGCCGGCAAATCGACTCTGATGAAGATATTGTCCGGCGCCTACCGGCCCGATCCGGGCGGAGAGATCCGCATCGAAGGCAGGCCGGTGCGGATCGAAGGCCCGCTCGGCGGCCGCGCCGCGGGCATCTCCATCATCTATCAGGAGCTGTCTTTGGCTCCCAATCTCAGTGTCGCGGAGAATATTTATCTCGGCCGCGAGATCTCGCGCTCGGGCTTGCTGGCGCGCGGCGCCATGCGCCAGGGCGTCGGCCCCATCCTGGAACGGCTGGGCGCGGACTTCCAGCCATCGACATTGGTGGCGCATCTGTCGATGGGCCAGCGCCAGCTCGTCGAGATCGCGCGTGCGCTGCACGCGAGGTCGAAAATCCTGATCATGGACGAGCCGACCACTGCGCTGTCGGCCGGCGAGAGCGAACGGCTGTTCGCGCTGATCCGTCAGCTCCGCGCCGAGGGGCTCGCCATCATCTACATCTCGCATCGCATGGACGAGGTCTACGCGCTCGGCGACCGCGTCACCGTCTTGCGCGATGGCCGTCTCGTGGGCTCACTCGACAAGCCGGAGATCCGCGCCGATACCATCGTGCGGCTGATGGTGGGGCGCGACGTCTCCTCCTTCTACAAGAAGGACCATGACCCGGAGGCGGGGCGGGGACACCCCGTGCTCAGTGCGATCGACATGTCTGACGGCCGGCGCGTCAAGGGCTGCTCGCTCACCGTGCATGCCGGCGAGGTAGTGGGGCTTGCCGGCCTGATCGGTGCCGGACGCACGGAGCTTGCGCATCTCATCATCGGCGCGGCGGCAAAAACGTCGGGCCGTCTCGAACTCGAAGGCCGCCCGATCGACATCCGCACGCCCGGCGAGGCGCTCGAGGCCGGCATCGCCTATCTGACGGAGGACAGGAAGGCGCTCGGCCTGTTTCTCGACATGTCTTGCCTGGACAACATCAATCTCGCGGTGCTCGGGCGCGATGCGAAGCTTGGCTGGTTCCTGGATGGTGACAAGGCGCGCGAGCGCGCCGACAGGGCCTTCGCGGGGCTCAGCATCCGCGCGGCCAATGTCGGCGTGCCGGCCGGGGGCCTGTCCGGCGGCAACCAGCAGAAGGTGCTCTTGTCGCGGCTTCTCGCCATCGCGCCAAAGATCCTGATCCTCGACGAGCCGACGCGCGGCGTCGATGTCGGCGCCAAGTCGGAAATCTATTCGATCATCGACAATCTCGCCAAGGCCGGTACCGCGATCCTCGTGATCTCGTCCGACCTGCCTGAGATCATTGGCATCTGCGACCGCGTCATCGTGATGCGGTCGGGACATATCGCAGGCGAAGTCAGCCGAACCGAGACGGCGCCGCTCAATCAGGAGGATATCATGGCACTTGCTACGGGGATGGAGCATCTCGATGCCTGATAACGGATCGACGCAGGCGAAGGCCGCCACGGCAAACGGCCTGGCCGCCGCCCAGGAGACCAGGCGTCAGCGCATCAGGCTTCTGATCCGCGCGGCCGGCATGCTGCCGGTGCTGCTGCTGCTATGCGCCGGCTTTCACTACCTGTCGGATGGCCGTTTCTTCACCGGACAGAATCTCGGCATCGTCTTGCAGCAGGCCGCCGTCAACACCGTGCTTGCCGCGGGCATGACCTTCGTCATCCTGACCGGCGGCATCGATCTCTCGGTCGGCTCGATCCTGGCGGCGTCCGCGATGGCCGGCCTGACGATCTCGAAACTGCCGGAGCTCGGGGCGCTGTGGCTGCCGGCCGCCGTTCTCACCGGCCTCGGCTTCGGTGTCGTCAATGGCGCGCTGATCGCGCTGTTGCGCCTGCCGCCGTTCATCGTGACGCTGGGCTCGCTCACCGCCGTGCGCGGTCTGGCGCGGCTGCTCGGCGCCGACACCACGGTGTTCAATCCTTCCATTCCCTACGCCTTCATCGGCAACGGCTCGCTGACGCTCGTTCCGGGCGTTGCTTCGATCCCGTGGCTCTCGGTGATCGCTTTGCTCGTCATCCTCGTCTCGTGGCTGGTGCTGCGCCGGACCGTGCTCGGCGTGCACATCTACGCGGTGGGCGGCAACGAGAGCGCGGCGCGGCTTGCCGGCATCAAGGTCTGGGCCGTGCTGATCTTCGTCTACGGCGCGTCGGGGCTGCTGGCCGGACTTGGCGGCGCCATGCAGGCGGCGCGGCTCTATGCGGCCAACGGTCTTCAACTCGGCCAGTCCTATGAACTCGACGCCATCACCGCCGTGATCCTCGGCGGCACCTCGTTCGTCGGCGGTATCGGCTCGATCTGGGGCACGCTGGTCGGCGCGCTGATCATCGCGGTGCTTTCGAACGGCCTGATCCTCACCGGCGTCTCGGACATTTGGCAATATGTGATCAAGGGCCTGGTGATCATCGGCGCCGTGGCGCTGGACCGCTATCGGTTGCAAGGCTCGGCCAGAACCTAAGGGGCTCGGCCAGAACCTGAAAGGTGCGGCGCGCAGCTGAGCGCGGGTGGTTCGATGTGAGATTCCGGTACGGCAACTGGTCAGCCGTGCCGGAGATGAAGACAGACCAGGGAGGAAGCCAATGTTGAAGACGATCACGCTTGCCGGCGCCGCGACGGTGCTTGCCCTAAGCACCGCGCCGTCCTTCGCCAAGGAGCTCAAGTCGATCGGCGTTTCGCTCGGCTCGCTGGGCAACCCGTTCTTCGTCGCGCTGTCGAAGGGCGCCGAGTTCGAGGCCAAGAAGGCCAATCCCAATGTGAAGGTCACCACGGTCGGCTTCGAATACGACCTCGGCAAGCAGGTCACCCAGATCGACAATTTCATCGCCGCCGGCGTCGACCTGATCCTGTTGAACCCCGGCGACCCCAAGGCGATCGGACCGGCAATCAAGAAGGCGCAGGCGGCGGGTATCGTCGTCGTCGCGGTCGACACCGCGGCCGAAGGCGCCGATGCCACCGTGACCACGAACAACGTCCAGGCCGGCGAAATTTCCTGCCAGTACATCGTCGACAAGCTGGGAGGCAAGGGCGACGTCATCATCGAGAACGGGCCGCAGGTTTCCGCCGTGATCGACCGCGTTGTCGGCTGCAAGAACGTCTTCTCGAAGAATCCCGGCATCAAGGTGTTGTCCAACGACCAGGACGGCAAGGGCTCGCGCGAGGGCGGCCTCACCGTTGCGCAGGGTTACCTGACCCGCTTCCCCAAGATCGACGCCATCTTCGCCATCAACGATCCGCAGGCGATCGGCACCGACCTCGCAGCGCGCCAGCAAAACCGCACCGGCATCGTCATCACCGCGGTGGACGGCGCGCCCGACATCGAGGCCGCGCTGAAGGATCCCGCATCGCTACAGATCCAGGCTTCCGCGTCACAGGATCCGTTCTTCATGGCGCGGCGCGCCGTGCAGGTCGGTGTCGGTATTCTCAATGGCCAGAAGCCGGCATCGACCGTCGAACTCCTGCCGTCGAAACTTGTGACCCGGGACAATGTCGCCGAGTACAAGGGGTGGACGTCGGATCGGTCGCAGTAGTCATTCTGCACCTGTCGCGGGACTTATCGGCCGGTGGCGCTCGGACGGTGCAGGCTGCGCGTTCGAGGCCGCCGTGGGCGCGCCGGAAGACGGCCCAGGAAATGCCCGGCAATGGTCTTGCATGACCATTGCGCGGACATCGACGCGCGTCGGCAATCCAGCGATTTCAGGAACTCAAGCGCCAATTCGATTACCTCGCGGGTAATGGAAGGGCTGAAATCCGCGTGCTAGGTTTTCGACCATGAACGCACATGCATCCACGGCGCACGCCGAACGCAGCCAGCCGATCCATATCGGTGACCATTTGCGCGAATGGCGTCAGCGCCGCCGGATGAGCCAGCTCGATCTGGCGGGCGAGGCGGAGATTTCCGCGCGGCATCTGAGCTTCGTCGAGACCGGCCGCGCCGCGCCCTCGCGCGACATGGTGCTGAGGCTCGCCGAACGTCTCGACGTGCCCTTGCGCGAACGCAACGTGCTGCTGGTCGCCGCCGGCTTTGCGCCGGCGTTTCCGCAGCGCGCGCTGGAGGATCCCGCCTTGAAATCAGCCCGCCAGGCGATCGACCTCGTCCTCAAGGCTCACGAGCCCAATCCGGCGCTCGCGGTGGACCGGCACTGGAACCTGGTCTCCGCAAACCGCATGGTGGCGCCGTTGCTCGACGGCATTCCGCAGCGGCTGCTCGGCCAACCGTTCAACGTGCTGCGGCTCGCGTTTCATCCCGAGGCGCTGGCGCCGCGCACGGTCAATCTCGCGGAGTGGTGCGGGCATCTGCTGGAGCGGCTGCACCGGCAATGCGAGGCAACGGCCGATCCGGAGCTGATCAAGCTCTACAACGACCTGAAGAGCTACCCGATCCCGGCACGCTCGGCGCCGCTGTCGAGCGACAATGTCGCCATCCCCTTCAAGCTGCGCCACAACGGCGAGATACTAAGTTTCTTCTCCACCACCATGGTGTTCGGCACGCCCGTGGACATCACCCTGTCGGAGCTTGCGCTGGAGACGTTCTTTCCGGCCGACGAGCGTACCGCGGAGCGGCTGAAGCAGATGGCAGCAGCTATGACATAGCGCTCTTGCCTCGGGCCGGGTTCGGCCTATCTTTGGGCGAACCCTTAAAGTGCCCGAAGGAGGCGCCTGACATGAGCACGCTGAAACCGCTCCAGATCGACGTCGTCTCCGACGTGGTGTGCCCGTGGTGCTATATCGGCAAGCATCGCATCGAAAGCGCGCTGGCGCTCGTGCCCGACGTTCCGGTCAGGCTGAATTTCCGCCCCTTTTTCCTCAATCCGTGGGTGCCGCGCGAGGGCATCAGCCGCGAGGCCTATCTCACCCAGAAGTTCGGCTCGGTCGAGGCCTATAAGGGCATTGCGGGGCGCGTCGTCGCGGCCGCGAGCGAAGAGGGCCTCGTCTACAAGCCGGAGCTGGTCGCACGTCAGCCCAACACGACCGACTGTCACCGCCTGATCCTCTGGGCGGAAGCGATCGGCAAGGCGCCCGAGATGAAGCAGCGCCTGATGGAGCTCTACTTCCGCGATGGCGGCGACCTCACCGACGTCAACGTGCTGGTGCAGGCGGCCGCCGATGTCGGCCTCGATGCCGACGACGTGCGCAAGCGCCTTGCCACCGACGAGGACGTCGCGCGCGTCTCGGCCGACGCGCAGGAAGCCTCCGAGAAGGGCATCTCCGGCGTGCCGACCTATGTCTTCGCGCAGAAATACGCCGTCTCCGGCGCGCAGGACCCGAACCTGCTCGCCCGCGCCATCCGCCAGGTCTCGGCGGAGATCAACGCGCAGGCGGCGGAGTAGGTTTCGCTTATTTGCGGAGGCGGCGGACCACGCGTCGCGTGGCCTCGTGCGCGGCGTTGAGGCCGACCAGTGCTGCGTGAACGAGCGGCACGACCGGATCGTTCCGCCGCAGCGGGATCAGCACGTCACCGATCGCAAACCGCCCGCGCCAGATCGGGTTGATCATGGGGTGGTCGGCGCTCGCGGTGGAATCCGCGCTGGCGATGGCGGGGTCGGCGCAGAGATGGCGGGTGAGGTCGAGCGTGAGCTGCACGCCCGGCGAATATCTTGCAAAGCGTTCGTCGATGCCGAGCTTGAAGAAGAAGGCGCGGTCCTGATGGCGCAGCACGATGCCGGCGGCGACCGGAATCGTGCCGGCGCGCAGCGTGACGATCTCGCACTGCGCGGTCTCTGCCAGCGCCGGCACCGCGCGGCGGATGAAGGTCGCATCGCCCGCATGCTGGATCAGCGCGGTGCCGCGCTTGCCCTTCCAGCCGCTGGCTTCGAGCTGCAAGAATGTTTCGAGTGCGGGCCCGATCTCGTCAGGCCGGCGCGCGACCTCGAACACGACGGGGCCGTGCTCTTCGAGACGATGGCGCTGGCGACGCAGCTCCTTGAGCTTCCTGGCGCCGAGCGCCTCGCGCAGCAGCGTCTCGCCGTCCTGCGTAGCATCGAGGCTGGCGCGGATGTAGGAGCTGAGAACACGCGGCTTCAGGCCGTCGCGATTGAGAGCCTGTTTGAGCGACGCCATGGCCGCGCCGTCGAGCGCGACGTCGTTCAGCACGAGCGCATGCGCGCCGGTCTCTCGCGCCTGCTGCAGCAGACGCGTCGCCGCCTCGATCGGCGCGTCGCGGTCGATCAGCGGGCTGCACAGCGTGCCATAGGGATGCGCGCTCACCAACGCGGGCAGGGGAATCTTCCATGCCCGCCACAGCGAGATCACCGGCATCAGCCCGATCAGTCGCGTCGAATATCCGTCGAATGCGGGCAGTGCCGAGGCCCCCGTGCGGCCGCGCGCGGTCGCGCTGACGGCGAGCTCCCAGGCGGGCAGGTAATATCCGTTCGGCTCGACCGCCCGCTGCGCGAGCGCGCGCCATTGGCCGGCTTCAATTGCATCAAGCGGGACGAGCGCGCGCGTCGTCGTGGCATGCTTTGCCGATGCCGGATTGATCGCTGCCTGGTGCGCGATGTCGACCACGTCCCGTCGTCCCCGTTCACGCGGGCTGAGCCCGGATTACGCGGTCATCCTTAGCGCAAAGATTGGAAAATCCCGTTGGGATACCGCTTCAATTCGAGCGGTAGTGTTAACGTCTCGTTCAGCATCCGGCGGCAGCCGCCGGATGCGCCATGGCATGTGGGAGCTACTGCTCGCCCGGCACGAAATGATCGCGGGCGCTTGCGCGTCCGCCACCGGCGGTGTCGGTGATGGCGATGCCGACGTCGCGGGAGGTCTTCGGCAGGTCGCCGGGACCGACCTGCACCGACAGCCTGACCTCGCGGGTCTGATCCTGCCCGACCTCGATGACGGGCTTGCCGTCGGAGCCGGCTTCGATGCCGGCGACGCGAACGGTGGCGCCGGGCAGGCCGGAGACCTCGAGCGCAAACGATCGCTGCGCGCCCTTGTTGAGGATACGGACGGTGTAGTCGTTGCGCACCCCGCCATCCGAGAGCTGGACGAAGAGGGGATTGCGCTCATGCAGCACGTTGACGTCCATCGTCGTACGCGTCGCGAGGGCATAGAGCATGATGCCGCCGACGATGGCGATGGCCGCGGCATAGGTCAGCGTGCGCGGACGGATGATGCGGTAGAGCGGCGCCTTGCCCTCGCGCCGGCGCTGCATGTTGATGTCGGTATCGTAGCCGATCAGGCCGGCGGGCCGGCCGATCTCGCGCATCACGTTGTCGCAGGCGTCGATGCACAGGCCGCACTGGATGCAGCCGAGCTGGATTCCGTTGCGGATGTCGACGCCGGTCGGGCAGACACTTATGCACTGATGGCAATCGACGCAGTCACCGGCGCGATCGCCATGCGCGCGGGCCGCGTCCGCCTTCTTCACCGACATGCGCGGCTCGCCGCGGTCGCGGCGATAGGTGACGTTGAGCGCCCATTCGTCGGTCAGCGCCGCCTGGATGCGCGGCCACGGACACATGTAGATGCACATCTGCTCGCGGGCGTGACCGGCAAAGACATAGGTCGTGGCGGTGAGGATGCCGATCCAGAGATAGGCGATGAACGGGGCCTGGAAGGTAGCGAGCTCCTTCACCAGCGTCGGCGCGTCGGAAAAATACAGCACCCAGGCGCCGCCGGTCCACCAGGCGATCATGATCCAGAGAAAGTGCTTCAGCGCGACCTTCCGGATGTGATCGAACGTCCAGTAGCGCTTGTCGCCCTGCATGCGCTCGCGCCGGTCGCCCTCGACCCAGCGCTCGACCGCGTAGAACAGGTCGGTCCACACCGTCTGCGGGCACATGTAGCCGCACCACAGCCGGCCGGCGACCGCGTTCATCAAAAACAGCGTCATCGCCGCGATGATCAAGAGCCCGGTGAAATAGTAGACCTCCTGCGGCCACAGCTCGATGAAGAAGAAGTAGAAGCGCCGATGCGGAAGGTCGATCAGCACCGCCTGGTCCGGCAGGCCGGGTCCGCGATTCCAGCGCACGAAGGGCAGGAGATAGTAGGTCCCGAGCGTGACGCAGAGGATCGCCCATTTGATGCGGCGGAAAGGGCCCTGGACGGATTGCGGATAGACCTTCTTCCGCTTCTCGTAGAGAGGTCCCTCGATGAAGGTGTCGTCGCTCATGGTCGGCCTCTGCAATCTGCGAATGGTCTCACGCAATCTCGGCGACGACTTGCTTCAGCAACTCGCGAACCTGTCCGGCGACGGCGCCGAGCTTCGGATTCTCGATCGCCGCCATCGAGGCGACGGGATCCACTGCCGAAATCTCGACCTTGCCGCCCTCCCGCTGCTGAACTACGACGTTGCAGGGAAGCATCGTACCGATCTTGTCCTCGAGGGTCAGCGCCTCATAGGCGAGCTTGGGATTGCATGCTCCGAGGATGAGGTAGGGTCGAAACTCGGCCCCGAGTTTCTTGTTCAGGGTATCCTTGACGTCGATCTGGGTGAGCACGCCGAAGCCATGGTGCTTCAGCGCCGCGGTCGTGGCCGCAACCGCCGCGTCGAACGGCAGGTCGACCGTTTTCGAGAAGTGATAGGTCATGGACTGTCTCCGTGGAATTGGGCTGTCTTCGCCGCGTCGCGCTCAGGAGAACGCGCAGCCGCTGCTCAGGCCGAGCTTCTTGAACACGATCGCAGCGGGGCAGAAGCCCGTGAACGAGGCCTGCAGCATGTTCAGCCCGGCGAACGCCGTCAGCAGATACCAGTACGCATTCACGTAGGTGCCCAGTGCGAGTCCAAGCAGGACGACGAAACCTGCGAAGGCGAGAACGGCTTTGTCGACATTCATGGCATGCTCCTCTTTGACTATGTTGGCGTTACGAACGGGTCAGGCTGGCTTGGGTCCAAGCCACAATGCTGCGTGCATCCATCGCGCCGGCGTGGCGGGCGATCTCGCGGCCGCCGCGCATCAGCAGCAAGGTCGGGATGCCGGTGATGTTGAGGCGCGACGACAACGCAGGAGCGTTGTCCGAATTGAGCTTCAACAGCCGGATCTGCGGCTCCAGTTGCTGCGCGGCGCGTTCGAACATCGGCGCCATGGCGCGGCATGGCCCGCACCAGGGCGCCCAGACGTCGACCAGAACGGGAATGTCGCTGTTGACGACATGACGTCCAAAGGCTTCCTCGTCCACCTCGATGGGATGGCCGGTAAACATCGGCTGGTGGCAGGCGCCGCAGCGCGCGCCTTCCGGCGTACGCTCGGCTGGCAGGCGGTTGGTCCGCCCGCAATGCCCACAGACGATCTGGCGTGTCTCGCTCATGTGCCCGTCCGGACCTCCTTGATCTTGGCGATGTTCAGCTTGTCGAGCAGGAAGCGTTCATAGAACGGTTCGCTCTCGCCGCGTCGCATCTTGCGGAGGAAATACTTCTCGAAGGCGACCTTGGCGTAGTGCACCCACTCGCCCTTGGACGACCAGTTGACATTACGCGGCGGAATCTGCGGTTGCGCCAGGAAGGCGACGCCGGAATCGCCGAAATCGGCAAGGCAGATCGCATTCCAGGTCGGCTGGGCGCTCGGCTCCTTGCCCCGGAGCAGGGCGCCGATATTCAGCGCGGTCGCGGTCACCATGGATTCGATCATGAAGCCGGTTTTCGGCACGCCTACCGACACCGGCGTTGCACCGACCGGCGCGATTGCCACGCAGACGCCGACGGCAAAGACATTTGGGAAGGCGGGGTTGCGCTGGTGCTTGTCGACTATCACGAAGCCGCGCGGGTTGGTCAGCTTGTCGATGCCGCGAACCGCCTCGACGCCGCGGAACGCGGGCAACATCATGGAATATGCAAAGGGCAGCTCGTGTGTCTTGTACACCGCGCCGCCCTCGCCGAGCTCTTCGACGACCATCTTGCCCGCCTCGACGCCCTTGACGCGTGCGTTGGTAATCCACTTGACGTGCTTCTCGCGCATCTCGCCTTCGAGAAGGCCCTTGGTGTCGCCGACGCCGTCCAGGCCGAGGTGGCCGACATAGGGCTCCGAGGTGACGAACGTCATGGGGACTTGATCGCGTAGCTTGCGCCGGCGCAACTCGGTTTCCAGGATGAACAGGAATTCGTACGCCGGGCCGAAGCAGGAGGCCCCTTGGACCGCGCCGATCACGACCGGGCCGGGACGGGCTGCGAGCTTTTCGAATGCGTCCTTGGCGTGCGAGGCGTGATCGACGTGGCAGATTGATTGCGTGTGGCCTTGCGGGCCCAGGCCGGGAATCTCGTCGAAGGCAAGCTCGGGCCCCGTCGCGACGACCAGATAGTCGTAGTTGATCGACGTGCCATCGCTGAGTTCGACGCGGTTCTCGGTCGGGTGCAGGCGCTTGGCGCCCTGCGTCAGTAGCCGCACGCCCTTGCGCTTCATGATGTCAACGAGATCGATCTCGATCTCATCGCGCTTTCGCCAGCCGACCGCGACCCAGGGGTTCGATGGGACGAAATGATAGATAGCGCCCTGCGAGATCACGCTCAGACGATCGTCCTTTCCGAGCTGGGGCAGCAATTCATAGGCCATCAGCGTCCCGCTAAGACCGGCTCCAATTACGACAACTTCCGCCATGGGTTACCTCCGCTGGATAAGCGGCTCCGCCAGTTGGGCCTGGCTGTTCTGCCGCGACGCTTGACAAGATATTCATAAATTCGTATATACGCAAGTATGAAAATAGATAGCGAAACCATGGAGCGGGCGGCCGACCAGGCGAGCGACCTGTTGAAGGCGCTTTCCAACCGCCACCGGCTTCTCATCATCTGCCAGCTCATCGAGGGTGAGCGCTCGGTCGGCGAACTCGCCGAGTTCCTGAGCCTGCGAGATTCCACGGTCTCTCAGCATCTTGCGCTCCTCCGCAAGGATGGCCTTGTGTCCTCACGTCGCGACGCGCAGACGATTTTCTATTCGATCGCGAGCGAGCCGGCCCGCGAGATCCTGAAGACGCTCTATCAGGTGTTTTGTGCACCCAAGTCCGCAAGGTCGAAGTGAAATCTACGAGCGCTCAAGTTGCGGCGCGTTGAGCAAGATCAACGCGCGACCCCGATAAAGCTGAACGAAATCACACAAGGACACCGCGCCGCGGTGCAATGGTTCCATGATTGCCCGGACACGCCCCATGCGACTCCTAGGATTGTTGGCGGTTCTTGCGGCCACCGCCCTGCAGACCGGTCTCGCCGCTGCGGAAGCGTTCACCGTGACACAGCACCCCGTCGCAGACGAAAAGGCCGTGTTTGCAACGGTGGAGAGTGTCAGCGTGGTGCCCGCGCGCGGACGTATCGGCGGAATTGTGGTCCAGCTCAATGTCAGGGAAGGGGATCCTGTTACTGCCGGCCAGGCGATCGCGATCATTGGTGACGAGAAGCTGGCCCTTCAGATGAAGGCCCTCGATGCGCAGATCGAGGCGCTCCAGGCTCAAGCCAATCAGGCGCAGATCGATTTCTCGCGGATCGAAGGCCTTGTCGAACGCGGCACCCTCCCGCGCGTCAAGCTTGACGAGGCGAGGACCGCGCTGAACGTCGCCGAGAACGGGCTGCGCGCGAAGACCGCCGAGCGCGCCGTGATCGCGCAGCAGCTCAGCGAGGGTCAGGTGCTGGCGCCTTCCGGTGGCCGGGTGTTGAGAAAGCTCGTGACTGTCGGCTCTGTGGTGATGTCCGGCGACGCGATCGTCACCGTCGCGCAGCAGCACTTCAAGTTGCGGTTGCGGGTGCCGGAGCGGCACGCGCGTCTGCTCAAAGCCGGCGACAGGATTCGGGTCGACGGCGCCGAGCTTGGCGAGGATGCGTCCAAATGGGGCGTCATCGATCTCGTCTATCCGCAGATCGAGGAAGGTCGTGTCATTGCAGACGCCAGCGTCGACGGTCTCGGCGAATACTTCGTCGGGGATCGGCTGCGGGTGTGGATCTCCGGCGGCCTGCGGCAGGCATTCGTCATTCCGGCAGGCTACGTGACGACCCGGTTCGGGATCGACTACGTGCGGCTTCAGAAGGCGGGCGGGGTTGTCGACGTGCCGGTGCAGCGCGGTCGCGAGCTGCCGACGCCCGCGCTTCCCGATGGGCTTGAGATCCTGTCCGGCATCCGTGCCGGCGACCAATTGGTGCGGCCGTGAATCTCGGACTCTCGGGCCGGCTTACCAAGGCGACGATCGCCTCGCCGTTGACACCGTTGTTCCTGCTCGCGGCGCTCGTGGTCGGCCTCATCGCCGTAGTGGTGATCCCGCGTGAGGAAGAGCCGCAAATCAGCGTGCCAATGGTCGATATCCGCGTCAATGCCGATGGCTTGCGCGGTCCCGACGCAGTTGAACTCGTCACGAAGCCGCTGGAAGCGATCGTCAAGGGCATCGACGGCGTCGAGCATGTCTACAGCCAGACCGAGGACGACCGCGTGATGGTCACCGCGCGGTTCCTGGTCGGAACGAAGTCGGAGGATGCGATCCTCCGCGTCCATGAGAAGATCCGCGCCAATATCGATCGCATCCCAGTCGGCATCCCCGAACCGCTGATCGTCGGTCGTGGCATCAATGATGTCGCGGTGACGGTATTGACACTGGCGCCGAAGCCAGAGGCGGCCGGGCGCTGGACGGACAAGGACCTGTTCGAGCTCGCCGACAAGCTGCGCTCGGAGCTCATAAAGATCGACAGCATCGGACTGACCTACATCTCTGGCGGCGCGGCGCAGCAGATCAGGGTCGAGCCAGATCCGGAAAAATTGTCGCTGTTCGGCGTCACGCTGCAGCAGCTCGTAGCCAAGGTGAAGGACGCCAATCGCTCGTTCCTGGCTGGCCAGGTCCGCGATGCCGGCGTCGTGCGCAATGTCGCGGCCGGCCAGACGCTCGCGGGCATTCCCGACATTGGATTGCTCTTGATCTCGACGCGCGACGGTCGGCCGGTCTATGTCAAGGACGTCGCTTCCGTCATCATCGGACCAAATACGGCCGAGCATCGGGTCTGGAACGACGCGCGCGACGAGAAGGGGCAGTGGACGCGTGTACCCGCGGTCAGCCTGGCGCTCGCCAAGCGCGCCGGCGCCAATGCAGTCGTGGTCTCGGCCGACATCGGCCGGCGCCTCGAGGGATTGAAGGGGCGCCTCATTCCCGACGACGTTCAGGTAACGGTGACGCGCGACTATGGCGAGACTGCCAACGAGAAGGCCAACGAACTCCTATTCCACCTTGGGCTCGCCACGGTCTCGATCGTAGTGCTGATTGCGATCGCGATCGGATGGCGCGAGGCGGTTGTGACCTTCGTCGTCATTCCTACGACCATCCTGCTCACGATGTTCGCGGCCAATCTGATGGGTTACACCATCAACCGGGTCAGTCTGTTCGCGCTGATCTTCTCGATCGGCATCCTGGTCGATGACGCCATCGTCGTGGTTGAGAATATCGCGAGGCATTGGGGCATGCGCGACGGCCGGCCGAGATTGCAGGCGACGATCGAGGCGGTGGCGGAGGTCGGCAACCCGACTATCGTTGCCACGCTCACGGTGGTCGCTGCGCTGTTGCCGATGCTGTTCGTCTCTGGATTGATGGGCCCTTACATGGCGCCGATCCCGGCGAATGCCTCGGCGGCGATGCTGCTCTCCTTCTTTGTAGCGATGGTCGTAGCACCCTGGCTCATGCTCAAGCTGGCGCCGAAAACTGAGGCTGCAGGGATCGAGGCCGGCCACCAGGAAGGGCGGCTGGGGCGGCTCTATCGGCGCTTTGCCACTCCCATCGTTCGGAGTAAGCGCGCCGCCTGGATCTTCCTGCTCGGCGTCGGCATCGCGACTCTGCTGTCAATGATGCTGTTCGCGACCAAGTCGGTCACGGTGAAGCTGCTGCCGTTCGACAACAAGTCGGAAATCGCCGTTGTGGTCGACCTTCCGGAAGGGGCGAGCCTGGAGGCGACCGAGCGCACGCTGTTCGGCGCGGCGGAGATCGCGCGGCAATTGCCGGAGGCCACCTCGCTACAATCCTATGCCGGCACGCCGGCGCCGTTCAATTTCAACGGCCTGGTGCGGCACTATTATCTGCGCGAAAAGCCAGAGATGGGCGAGCTGCAGGTCAACCTGGCTGCCCGCGGCGAGCGCCATCGGGCAAGCCATGACATCGCTCTGGAGCTGCGGCAGAGGCTGAAGGCGCTTGACATCCCGAAGGGCACCAGCATCAAGGTGGTCGAAGTGCCGCCCGGGCCGCCGGTGCTGGCGACGCTGTTGGCCGAAATCTACGGTCCCGACGCCGCGACGCGCCGCGCTGTGACGGCCGAGCTGAAGAAGGTCTTTGCCGAGGTCCCCTTCATCGTCGATGTGGACGATTCCATCGGCGAGAAGCGGCCGCGGCTGCGGCTGTCGATCGACCAGGACCGGCTCGAGTTTTTCGGCGTCGAGCAGCGCGATGTCTATGACACGATCCAGGCATTGTTCGGCGGCATCTCGATCGGCTACTCGCATCGTGGCGAGGATCGCAACCCGATCGAGATCGCGGTGCATCTCGGCAAGCGCCACTTGGTCTGGGACGAGGCACTGGCCTCGACACCGGTGCCGGCCAACACGCTGCCCGGCAGCAAGACGGTCGTCGAGCTGGGCCAGGTCGTGAAGGCGACCATGGAGGAGGGCTCGCCGACGATCTTCCGCCGCGACGGGCGCTTCGCCGACATGGTGATGGCTGAGCTTGCCGGGCGTTTTGAAGCGCCACTCTACGGCATGCTGGCTGTTGCGGATCGCGTGGATGCGCATGATTGGAGCAATCTGCCGAAGCCTGCGATCAGCCTGCACGGTCAGCCGACCGATGAATCCCGTCCCACTTTGCTGTGGGACGGCGAATGGGAGATCACATGGGTGACGTTCCGCGATATGGGTGCCGCCTTCGGTGCAGCCATTCTCGGCATTTACGTGCTGGTCGTCGCTCAGTTCAAGAGCTTCCGCCTGCCGCTCGTGATCCTGACGCCGATCCCGCTGACGCTGATCGGCATCCTGGTGGGACATTGGCTGCTGGGCGCGCCGTTCACGGCCACCTCGATGATCGGCTTCATCGCGCTTGCCGGCATCATCGTGCGCAACTCGATTCTGCTTGTCGATTTCATCCGGCACAGTGGCGGGGAAGGCAAGTCGCTTCGTGAGGTCGTGCTTGAAGCCGGCGCCGTTCGTTTCAAGCCGATCTTGCTGACCGCACTTGCCGCCATGATCGGCGCCGCGACCATCCTGCTCGATCCGATCTTCCAGGGATTGGCGATCTCGCTTCTCTTCGGGCTCGGGTCCTCGACGCTGCTCACCGTGCTCGTCATCCCTGCGATCTACGTCGCCCTGCGCACGCCGCACAAGGCGGCTTCCACGACGACTAAATCCAGCTAGCGAGGATTTGATGGACAAGAACTACGTTGATATCACCCGGAATATCTCCGCCAATCTGCGCAAGCTGCGGAGTGACATTCCCGACACCATGAAGGGATTTGCCGCGCTGGCCCAGGCCGCGACGCGTGACGGCGCGCTGGACAAGAAGACCAAGGAGCTGATGGCGCTGGCGCTCGGCGTCGCCGCGCATTGCGACGGCTGCATCGGCTTTCACACCGAGGCCCTCGTCAAGCTCGGTGCAACGCGCGAGGAGATCGAGGAGACGCTCGGCATGGCGGTCTATATGGGCGGCGGGCCGTCGCTGATGTACGCCGCCGATGCGATCGCAGCCTACGAGCAATTTCAGCAGCAATCGGTTGCCGCCTGACGCCTGTGACCGGATGCAATCATATGTGATGGGACCGGGCGAGTTGCCTCGTCCGGTCCCATCCGTCTTGGTTCTACTTTTACCAGCGGTCGCCGCCGACGCCGACGCCCACGCTGACGCCGGGAGCGCGAATGCCGACGCCGCCTCGCGGGCCGTCGTCCCAGTCGCGATAGGTGCGGCGCTCATAATAGCGCTCACGCGGCATCGTGGCATAGGAGTCGCGCACGATCACGCGCGCGCCGCCGCGGGTGCGATAGCAATTGCCGGCGTCATCGCAGACGAGCCGGACTTCCTGGATGAGATCGGGGTTGACGTATTCGCTGGTCGTGTAGATGTCGGCAGCCTTCGCGCCGCTCGCCGCAGCGAGGGCCGCGACGCCCGCCAGCAGTGCAATCGAAAATGTCCGCATCATATCCTCCTCCGAAACTGCCCACTGCGGTAACAAGAATGGGAGGCGGCGATCGTTCCGGCCCAAATGCAGGATTTTCCCGGAACTGGATTTGGCACGTCGGCAATGTTCCCGGGGGCGAAACCCATCAATCCGGCGAATCATCATGATTGCTTGGAGCCGTTTGCCGATTTCCTTTCTGGGGGAGGCTGAAGCGCTACCGGATGCCGACGGCCGCCATGATCGTCCAAGCCTGCCTTAACGGCGCACGTCCAAATGACATTCACCCTCAACTGCCGGTATCGCGATTGCTCTTCATGATGCAGCTTGAGCGAGCGGAAACGCCGATCTGGTCTCGGATGCCCTCAAGGTATTCCGCCTTACACAGAGCTGACGGCGCCGCTTGTTCCTAGATCGGCTCGTAGGTCTCGGTCCCGCAGATGTCGTCGGCTTCCGCGCGCCGGCGATCGACGACCTTTCCACCAGTGATGGTCACGATGTAGGTCTGGGCGCCGAGCGCGGAGCCGGTTGCGGAGGTGAGCTGCGCGCGGACGCAGGCCGTCCAGCCGGGTCCTCGCACCTCACGATGCGGCGGGGCGACGTGCACTTCGCGCGGATAGGACGTGTTGACGAAGACGACATCGATCTGCTCGCGCACCACGCGCTTGACGTCGGGGGGCGGCTCGGGCGGTGGCTGCTCGGTTTCCTTCATGCGCATGAACTCGGGCACCGGCGCGCGGCTGTCGGCAAAGCCGCAGGCACCGAGCGCGAGCGCGCCGGCCAGCAGCGCCGCATGAGCAATGATCCGCAACATCCGTGAAGGTCCCCCCCGCGGGCCAAGAGATAGGCACGAATGCGATCTGGCAAAATCCCGGCCGATCAAGATTTGCTGAAGGCCTGGAACCCCCGGCATTTGCTATTACGGGATTGCGGGCTAGTTTGTATCCCAGACGAGGGGGATTGCACCGATGAGGATTTTGGTCATAGCGGCGGCGGTGCTGGCGCTGACGGTTGCCTCGGCGCAGGCGCAGATGGGTGGCGGCAGACGCCAGCCGAACGAAGGCGCCCAGAAGACGGACAACAAGCCCAAGGTCGACGAGAAGGCCTACAAGGCTGCGCTTGAGCGCATTCCGGAGCCCAAGGAGAAGTACGATCCGTGGAGCGGAGCCCGTCCGCCTGAACCTGCCAAGAAGCCCAAATGAGCGCGATGGGCACTGGCGACACGCCTGTGCCGTTTGACCGCTCGCATCGCGCTGTTCTTGTCGTCGTCGCGGCCGGGCAACGCGTGAGAAGCGTCGGGGTGGCGATGGGGCGACAAGCGCCCGAACGATAGCGGGTACGCCTCGATACTGGCGACAGTCGGCGCGACGCCGTGATCCGGCCGACCAGGCAGGGTCTTGTCGTCGTGCTCGACCGCGACACCTGCGGGCCGATCTGGCCGGTCGAGAGCGAGATGGTCG
This sequence comes from Bradyrhizobium sp. B039, assembly GCF_038965675.1. Taxonomy (NCBI): domain Bacteria; kingdom Pseudomonadati; phylum Pseudomonadota; class Alphaproteobacteria; order Hyphomicrobiales; family Nitrobacteraceae; genus Bradyrhizobium; species Bradyrhizobium sp. B039. The sequence goes on along the minus strand of NZ_CP152416.1, from coordinate 6,011,130 downwards.
CAGTCGATCTGACGGCCGGCAGGATCCTCCGGCGCTCGGCGTCACCGATGATCTCGAACATCCCAGTGCAAGAGTTTGCGGCATCGTCGGCGATCGCACGCGCGATGGCGGGCCTGCGCCTTGCGCCGCTGCCATCGTAGCAGGCACTCATAACCGCATTGTGGATGCGATACGAACAGTCGTTCACATCGTGCGCGCTATTGCACGAAAGCGAGACCGACGCGCCTGTCGCTGCGCCATACGGGGCGGCAAGTCCGCACGAAATTGTCGCGCGCGATCGAGAGTGTGAACGATTGCGGCAATGTGACGGGGGTCTCGAGGTCGATCGCCACGCCGCCCGCGGACATGTTTCGCACGGTGCACGCGATGCCGTTGTTTTCAAAGGTGATCGTTCCACCCTTGAAAACACGGTAACGTTGGGCTGCACGTTTCTCGGTCATCTGCGTTAATCCACAATGATGATTGTGAAGTAGTGCATAGAAATTACGTTGAACTAAACTCAATACTGGCGCTATTTGCACAGCGCTTCAGACTTCGTTTACGACGTTGAAGCGGTCAGTCACGTCCCGCCGACTTTCCTCACAAGCCTTTCCTTTGTGGCCTTACGCGCCGATGGAGATTCCGATGAAGACCATGCTTTCGATCCTGTTCGCCGCAGCGCTCTCGCTGTCGTCGATGCCCGCCCACGCCGTCAAGTGGGACCTCTCGACGATGACCTGCAAGCAGTTCCTCGAGAGCGGCGAAGACAACATCGCGGTCGTGCTGACCTGGATGGACGGCTGGTACAAGGGCGACGAGGACAACGCGATCATCGACACCGAGGTGTTCATCGAGAACGCCAAGAAGTTCGGTGCCTATTGCGGAAAGAATCCGACCGTCAGCGTCGTCACCGCGGCCGACGAGATCCTCGGCAAGTAACTCTTGAAGCGGACTGAAGTGCGGACGCAATCGCGCTTCGGCCTCTCGCTTCGATGCGAACGTGATGGAGAGCCGCGATGCGCCTTGCGTTCACGCGGCTCTCTTCATTTTTCGTGGGGCTCATCCCGGCAACATCGCGAACGCGCTCGACACCATCGCCACCGGCTTGTTGTCGGCGGCCGAGAGCAGCGTGACGCGGCCAAAGCTCATGGTGCGCCCGAGCCGCACCACGCGGGCGTCTGCGAGCACGTCCGACGAGGTGGCGGCGCGCATGAAATGCGTGGTCTGGTCGACCGTCGTCATCGGACGGTAGCCGCGATTGGCGGCGAGGATTGCGATCACCATCGCGGTGTCGGCGAGGGCCATCAGCGCCTGGCCACAGACCACGCCGCCGTTCCGGCACAGCCGCTCCGAAAACGCCATCCGGAGCAGCGCGCCCGGCTGCCAGTCCGTCACATCCGCGGGCTGCGCGTGCTCGATACGCTCGACCGAGAGGTTGAGATCCTGGACCCAGGGTGCAAAGACCTCGCCGAGGATGCGTCTGGCCTCGGTGATGCCGAACTCGGCTTCTGGCTGCGATGGCATTGCTGTCGTGTCCTCCATTGTTGCCGGATGTTTCGGCCATTCTGCGCGGATCGGCGCGGCAAAGTCACCCGGTCTGATGCCGGTCCGGTCGGCTTGAAAATGCCCGACTTCGCCCGATATGATGCCTTGGTTGGGTACGGGTGGGTTATGTTGCGTCGGTATGTCCTCGTCTTTTGTCTGATTGCGCTTGGTCTGGCGCTGAACGGGTGCACCAGGTGCGGCCCGATCTGGGACGACTGGCTGCACGCGCCGAAATCGTGCCGATCGTAGCGGTTCCTGCGGCCCCTCAGCGGCCGCACTGGGATGACAAGGCACGGGCGATCCGCGCCTCCATGAATGGTCTAAGGAGTCAAAGATGAAGCTTTTCCGTATGGCGGCGGTGCTGCTGGCCGTGCTGGCGGGACCGGCCTACGCGCAAATGCCCAATCTCAATTTGTTGCAGGAGGGCCCGGGCAAGACCCCGGAGGAGAAGGCCGCGGAAGCCGAGCGTGACAAGGCCTACAAGGAAACGCTGAAGAAGATTCCGGACGCCAAGGCGTCCAACGACCCCTGGGGCGGCATGCGCTCCGATCCGCCGAAGCAGGCTGCGCCGAAGGCGTCCGCCGCAACCACCGGCGCGCCGAAGAAGACCAAGACCGGCACGGCCGCCAACTGAAGCTGGCGGCCGGAGGCGGCATGCGCCTTTCGGCCGGGACTCCTCATCGTCCGGCCCGCTCCCTACATTATTGGCAGGTGTTGCGTAGAGGAGGACAGGTCATGGCCGATCGTCCGCGAGATCTCGCCGAGCGGATGGCGCGCCGGCGCAGGATCGGCGGCAAGCCGGGCGAGCGCACCGGCGACGGCTATCTGCGCGAGACTTTCAAGCTGCCGCGCGCGGCGGCGCGGGCGAGGGCGCAGGCCTTCTTCGCCCGCTACCCCAAGGCCGGCTATATGAGCGCGGTCGAGACCTGGCGCGAGCTGCCCGGCGGCGACATCGAATTCACCATGCGGCGGCTGCCCAGCGCCGATTGAGGTCCGCGTCTAGTCGAGCGTCTCGGCCGACGATGCGGATGCGGAACACCGGCTCCTTGGCCTCGTCCAGGAGCTCCATGTGCCATTCGGAGTTTTCCTGGAGCTTGCGGGCGATGCCAGCGGCCATGTCGGCGCAGGCGCTGGTCATCTCCTTCCAGGCCAAATCGCGATCGGCAAATTCCGACGCCTGGTCCGCACAGCCGGAATAGCGGCCGTTTCGGATTCGAAAGAAATAGAGCGGCATGGCTGGCCCGATCGCGTGACGGCCCCGCCCCCAAGGCCGTGGCGCGCAGTGCAATCCCAAACCACAGGCAGATCAATTCCGGGCGGCTACGGGATGCGCCGGGGCGCCGCCGATCTGGTGCGTCCGGTTCAGGCCGTGTTGTTCAGGCCGTCTTGCGCCCGATGGCCTTCAGTTCCCGATTGATCCGCAGCTGCACCCGCCGGATCGCCAGCTGGTCGATCTTGGTCTCGGTCTTGCCGGTCTTGACCTGCTCGCCGATTCGGAACTGCCATTGCCAGATTCCAGGAATGGCCGTCTTGGCGACGGTGAACTCGATGCCCCTGTGATTCATGGTTACCTCCCCACGATTCACCTTCGATCACTCTAACATGGTGAGCGTGATTATATTCCCGGGACAAGCAAAATCCGCTGTTAAGCCTTGGACAGTTCACGGAAATTTCGAAAGCGCGCGCGCTCCGAAGCAAACGAAATCGCATTCCGAAAGATGCCAGCCCGCCAAGCGGTGCAAGTCCATCGCCCGCTGCGCTGATGCAGCTGTGCGCGGCTCAGGAACTCTGTTCATGGTCGGAGAACCACGGGGCCATTCGATGGTCATCGGTTAACGATCGGTTGCTCCAGGACTCAGCGCCGGGAATCTTCGCGTCGATGGCCGCAGGCGACATGCCAGGTTGAACGCGGGAGTGGCGAGACATCCTGCGCTCCATCGCAGATGTGAGGAACCGCAACTGTGCGGGCGCGGCTATTCGAAGCGAGCATGTGCGCTTGAAGCATTTCCACTTTTGCGTGCCGGGCACCTATGCTGTGCTGACATCGAAGCACGGCACGAGCACGCCGTCAGCGAAGAGGACCGCGTGAACTGGCTGAGGCGTCTTGCGTTACGTTGGGGTGTACGGAAGTTCTCGCTGGTCTGTCCGCATTGCCGGCATCCGGCGTCGTCCCCGACATTCAGGCGCGGCCGCTTCATGCTCGGTGACGAGACGCTCGTCTGCGAAGAGTGCGGCGAGGCCAGCCTCGTCACCTTCTGGCGCTTCGAAGGATTGTCGTGCTGCTCCGATCGCACCGAGCCGATGCGGGGCGCGCCGCTGTCCAACGCGCGGCACTGACTGACGATCCCGATCGAACGGGAAGAGTCCAGGCCCGCCGCGATGCGGGCCCCGGCATGTGCCTTGCTTGGCCTCGTGACGGCAAGCAACATGGGCGCGTCATGCTCGGCATTCCCCGCCGCTACAGTCATTTCGTCTTCGGTGTCCTCCAGTCCGGACTGACCTCGCTGATCGCGGCGGGGATCGCCAGCCTGCCCGCTGACGGCGCGATGCTGTTCGCCCGGCACTGGATGGTGTCATGGCTGATTGCATGGGCCGCGATGCTGCCCGTGGTGCTGCTGGCGGCGCCCGCGATCCGCGCCTTCTCGCTGCGGCTGACGCGGGAGGAGAGGGGTTCGTGAACCGGCCGGCATGAAAAAAACCCGCCCGGGGAGAGCCAGGCGGGTCAGAGGTTATTGGAGGCTGAGGTGCTGGGCTGCAACACCATAAGCCGGACGACCCTAGCTGGCTGAGCTTACGACAGCCTGACAAGTCCGCGAATCGAATCCTGGCCGGCGCCCACCCATGCCCGCAAACAGAAAACCCCGCTCGGGGGTGAGCGGGGTCGTCGGTTGGGTATGGAGGCCCGGTGTTGGTCCACCGGGCGGGACGACATTAGGCGATCAGGCTTACGGGTGCCTGACGGCGGCATCGAGGCCCGCGCGGGAGAGAGCCGCAGACTGGCCCCGCACCGGTCCCAATTTGGTCACCCGATCGCAACACTCGAGCCACAGCCGCAGGCGAGATTCCGCAAGGTCCGGTGCTGCCATGGGGGAAACGTGGCACGCCGGCAACGGGGTGGCATCATGGATAACGTAGAGCGGTCGTTCGCCGCCGCGACGGCGATTGGCTTCGTCGTGCTGGTGATCGGCATCGGGCTGCTGGCGCTGATGTAGGTCCGGCCGGCATGCGCGGGTAGGGAGATGGCAGCGGGGCAAGGCCGGCATGCGCCGGCGGCTGGCACTGTCTTTCAAGAAATTGGAAAACAACCCCATGCACAGTAGGCGGGCTGGGGATTTCGCTGTTCGATCAATGATTTAGAAGTAGTATCTAGGTACCTTTCGCGCGCAATCGGCCGTGAGGCGGGCATGGCCGACGCGTGATGCCGGGCTCGCTAATGAACCTTGATCACGTCCAGGGGCAGGTGGAGCTCGGCGGCACGCTCCTGGCGATCCCTCTTGCGGAACTCGTTTTCCTTCCGCTCGAACTTGACCATCTCCTCATGCGCCGCCTCGAGCAGATGATTGCGCCTGGTTGCATCCTGGTGCGCGTTTTCCGTCATGACCGAGATCCCCACTGTTGCGGTCCAATCCAGAGAAGCCGCAGACCGCGAAAAGGTTCGATGCCGCAAGATTGCGGAAGCATGACGGCGCCCTGCTCATGCGTCTTTGATGCACGTCAGCTTGAGTCGAAAAAGGACGCTCTTGCTTCAGCTCCGGGCTGGTGCAGTACGATGAGATCGCGAACGGATTGCGCTGGCTGCCTCGCTCGCCCATTTCGAAAAGGCCGCCTTGAGGGAGCGCGGCGACGAAGCGGCAGAACCAAATTAGGCCCGTGTGAAACTTGGAAGGCCGCCAACCGAGGGAGCCTTCAAGATGGAGTCGATCTTCCAATGGCGTACTGGGTGAAGCGCATTTGTCTCAAGAGCGGAGAACTGGTGACGGAGCGCGAGCTTCGGGTCGACGAAAATCTGTTCCAGGGCGAGGCACCCGTCGTTGGCGACACGATCAAGGTCATGTGCCGCGGCCGTTCATTCGACGCGAGGGTTATCTGGGGCAACTGGCCGGGCCGCAATGAAGGCAGGCCGTTGGACGTGGTCGTTCCTCTTCGGGTTGAAGAGATCTGACCGAAGCGGTCTCACTGCCACCGGGTGATATCGAAGACGAACCTGACCTGCATCACAGGGCCATGCGTGTCCCTGACTTCAATCGACATCCTGTGACTTTGCGCGCCTTTGAAGTTTTGCACGGAGTCCCACGAGAGGCCGGCGAGCGCGCGGGCGGCTTCTTCCTGCACCGCGAGCAGGTCTCGCAATTCTACACCTTCTTCGTCGGGAACAATCTCGTCCCCGTCGCGCAGGTCGAAGTAATAGATGGCCATCGCAGGCGCTCTCCAGAATGCAGGCGGGAGCGCGCATCTCTCTCAGTCACCGGCGCCTACGGCAGAGCCCCCGGCCGGTGATGGGGGACAATGAGTTGGCGGCCAGTTGGTTGCAGCCTTCAATCCGGCGGTTGCAGTCCGGGCGATCTCAGCCACTCGCTGATGTGAGCGCCGATCTCGGCTTGCCGGGCTTTGCGGATTGTACGCTCACGCTCGATGCCTGGTGGAAGCGATCTGGCTTCCGCATGGAGTCGTTGCGCTTGTTCGGCAAGGCGCTCTTCAAGGGACGTGGTGTGCTTGACATGGCGTCGCTGCATGGCGCTGCTCCTTTCCGGAGGAGACGGGAGCGCTGGTGGCGTTCTCATCACCGATCAAAGCCAGGGGGCGCGCGGTGACGGCACAGTCTGACATGTCCGCTGCCGGACACATGGTCAATCTTGACCACCTCGGGAAAAGTCAACGAAAGCAAATCAGCCTCCGCGATCTTCAAACCGGCCGCTGAGGCCGGCCACTGCCACGGCCTTAATTCGAGGCGAGAGGCTTGGACGGTTCCTTGCCGCTCCTGCCAGCACCAAAATCCGGGTGCTGTCCAATTGGGACACCCGCAATACCGAATTGGGACACCCGAGGGATGCCCCTTTTGAGCAGTCACGACTTCCCGCTAACGGGCATAGGCTGAATTGGCCCACCGGACGGATCCAGCCCCAGTCCGGAGAGCAGGCGGCCCCACCGCGCATCCAGCGAGGCGGGGCCGCTGCATGTGGGGCACTCGCTTGCAAATCCTGACTAAGCCGATTGCCCCATCGCCCGGGGATGGCGCCCTGGTGCATGTTGATGCGCCTGGGCCGGCGGTAGCCTTGGCTGGCCCAGTACCTTGGCCCCAGCTCCCCGTTCCCCTTGAGTTGGGGCCTTTTGCTGTCCGCAAATAAAAACGCCGCCCGCTCAAATATGGCGCGGGCGGCGGCTTTCCAGCCCCAGGGGGGATGATGCAAAACCCCGGTAATCCTTCGTCTGCACACGCCATGCCAAGGTTCATTGTGCCGGAGCAGGACACCCGCGGAGGGGGAATCAGGACCCAGTTCGGTTTAATGCCGATCGAACTCCAGAAGGACCCCAACGTCATTCAGCCCGGGACACTGGGAATTAGCGAAGGAGCCGCCGACAAACAGGACTACTGGCCGCCAACTGAGGCGGCCTTTATTTATTTTTTTCCAGGGATCTGAGCAAAACCGAACATGCAGGATCGCCGAAGCGGTTCATGCTGAGGTCACGACCGCAAAAGCGAAAAAGCTCACCCATGAAGAGTTCGCCTCTTTGCTCGCGGTCGGTCATGCGGCTGCAAATAGCGCTGCGCCTGCGATCCCTGCCAAACATCGCGCCCGATTGATCGCGCTAGGCTACATGGTCTTTCTTCAGGGCAGGCTGCGAATGACCACGCCGGGACGAATCCGGATCTATGCCGGGCAACTCGATACCTGAGGCGTGCTTTGCGCCTACGCTGGCTTTGGCGGTTGAAGCCCCGGCGATGTGAGCCACTCGCTCATGTGCGAGCCGATCTCGGCTTGGCGGGCTTTGCGCAGGAGGTCCTCTCGTTGAGGACCATGGGGGAGGGCTTTGGCCCGTTCGCGGAGACGTTTCGCTTCTTCGGAAAGTCGCTCCTCAAGAGGGACGGTTTGCGTGAAACGACGGCGCTGCCTCATGACACAACCTCGTCTTGGTCTTTACGGGTCCTAACCGCAGGGTTTGAGTTCTTGCGAGCTTAATATGCAGTCAGCCTGCCTTCTGTTCCAAAGTGAACGTTTCAGGGTGTTCTTCTGGTGGCCAGGGTGTTCTTCTGGCGGAACGCCCCGGCCCTTATACGCTACACCCATAACGAGTTAATCCTAAACGCGCATGAACAGGTTGTGTCCGATCAAGAACAAATTAGGACATTTCCGAATTCAGCTTAGGACACTGGGGGTTAAATACGGACAGTACCGAAGTCCGCAAAAGAACATATTGCGAACCAGGAACAAATAGGGTACATTGCTTTTATCGCCGGCCCGCCTCGCCAATCGTTTGTCCCCCTAGCGAATCCTCGCCATAAGGAGCACGACCCAATGTCCGCAACTGCCCTGCGTATCGTCGAAGGATCTTCCATGGACAAGAGTAAAGCTCTGGCCGCCGCGCTCTCCCAGATCGAGCGCCAGTTCGGCAAGGGCTCGGTGATGAAGCTCGGCAAGAACGATCGGTCGATGGATGTCGAGGCGGTGTCCTCCGGTTCCCTCGGGCTCGACATTGCGCTCGGCATCGGCGGCCTGCCGAAGGGGCGCGTCGTGGAAATCTACGGGCCGGAATCCTCGGGCAAGACCACGCTGGCGCTGCACACGGTGGCGGAAGCGCAGAAGAAGGGCGGCATCTGTGCCTTCATCGACGCCGAGCACGCGCTCGACCCGGTCTATGCGCGCAAGCTGGGCGTCAACATCGACGAGCTGCTGATTTCGCAGCCGGACACCGGCGAGCAGGCGCTGGAAATCTGCGACACGCTGGTGCGCTCGGGTGCGGTGGACGTTCTGGTGGTCGATTCGGTCGCGGCGCTGGTGCCGAAGGCCGAACTCGAGGGCGAGATGGGCGATGCGCTGCCGGGTCTCCAGGCCCGCCTGATGAGCCAGGCGCTGCGCAAGCTGACGGCCTCCATCAACAAGTCCCACACCATGGTGATCTTCATCAACCAGATCCGCATGAAGATCGGTGTGATGTATGGCTCACCGGAGACCACCACCGGCGGAAACGCGCTGAAGTTCTACGCCTCCGTCCGCCTCGACATCCGCCGCATCGGCGCGATCAAGGAGCGCGACGAAGTGGTCGGCAACACCACGCGCGTCAAGGTGGTGAAGAACAAGCTGGCGCCGCCCTTCAAGCAGGTCGAGTTCGACATCATGTACGGCGAGGGCGTTTCCAAGATGGGCGAGATCCTCGATCTCGGCGTCAAGGCCGGCATCGTCGAAAAGTCCGGCGCCTGGTTCTCCTATGACAGCCAGCGCCTCGGCCAGGGCCGCGAGAACTCGAAGGCGTTTTTGAAGGCCAACCCCGACATCACCGCCAAGATCGAGACCGCGATCCGCCAGAACTCGGGCCTGATCGCCGAGCAGATCCTGGCCGGCACCCCCGAGCGTGACGCCGACGGCGAGGAGCCGGCGGACGAGTAAGTCTTAACGCGGAGAGTTTTTCGCGAGGAGCGGGCACTGAGGACGTTGAGTTGCCGACGTCTTCGGGGCCCGTTTCGTTTTGTGTGGGGGCGGGCGCATCGACGATGAAGCGTATGATCCTGACCAGTTCGTCCGGCGTCGGTCTCACCTACGCGGACCGCGCCGACATGGTTGTCCCGCTCATCTTTCGGTTCGTGTCAGGACCGCTGCCGACGTCGCACCACCTCGATAACTACCTCAAAGGGGGCTCTTTCAGAGGCGAGCCGGACGTGCGGTGGTCCGATCTTGTTGTCCAATCGCCCCAGACCGGTCGTGCGCACCGAGAACTCGGACTGGTCTGGTTCTGCGAGACCTGCGGTGTCGAGCTCATCGAGCTGTGGTTTGATCCCAGCCCGAACAATCAATTGCAGTTGGTCTGGATCCTCGACTATCTCCGCGCCGAACCCTACATGGTCGAGCGTCTGCGATTGCGGCTGGTCGATTTCGATTTGCTCGGAGCAGACGTCGCGGGGCTCCGCGAGCGTACCGTGCGGGCGCTCGATGTGACGGAGCGCGACTTCGAGGTTGCCCGCATGGCCTGGGAGGCCTACCGCGCGCCAACGCCTGAGCTCTGTCTCGGGCTCCTGAGCAGGGATTTCCCCAGGCTACCTTTCCTGAAGCCGGCGATGGAAGCATTGCTGGCAGAACTGCCGTCACCAATCACCGGATTGGGCGCGACGGAAGCGCAGCTTCTCGAACTGATTGCAAGGGGACACAACCGTACCAGGGAGCTGTTTCAGCCGGGCGGCCTGCTCGAAACACGTGTGTACGACCAGTGGGAGCTCGGCCCTTTGCTCGAAGGGCTCGCGTCCGGTCCGATGCCGGCGGTCGCGGGTCTCGAGTCGAAACTCGCAACCCTCGCCCCGCACGATGCGCGAGGTCGCAACGCCGCCTATCGGCGGAGCCGGCTGTTGCTGACGGAGTTCGGCAAAGCGGTGCTTGCGGGCCGGGACGATTTCCGCAGCCACAATCCGATCCGGCGCTGGTGGGGCGGCACGCTTCTGACCAACGAACGGCTCTGGCGCTGGGACGCGCAAAGTCGTTCGCTGGTGGCGCCTTGAGCTAGGTTGCAGGATGGGTAGAGTGCAGAGCCGTAAGGTGGGCAAAGGCGCGCGAGAGCCGTGCCCACCATATCTCAACGTGCACAAATGTGGTGGGCACGCTCTGCTTTGCCCACCCTACGAAACTTCCGTCGCGTCTTACTCCGCCGCTTCCGCGTAGTCGCTCACCGGCGGGCACGAGCACACCAAATTGCGGTCGCCATAGACGTTGTCGACGCGTCCGACCGGGCTCCAGTATTTGTCGGTGCGCGAGACGCCGTCGGGGAAGCAGCCCTCGGCACGGCTATAGGCGCGGGCCCACGCATCGTCGGCGATGTCGTGCACGGTGTGCGGGGCGTGGCGCAAGGGCGAGGCCTCGATCTTGAAGCGGCCGGCCTCGACCTCGGCGATCTCCTTCCGGATCGCGATCATGGCGTCGCAGAAGCGGTCCAGCTCCGCCTTCGATTCCGATTCGGTCGGCTCGATCATCAGCGTGCCCGGCACCGGGAAGCTCATGGTCGGCGCGTGGAAGCCGTAATCGATCAGCCGTTTGGCGATGTCGTCCACGGTGACGCCGCTGGTCGTCTTCAGCGCACGCGGATCGACGATGCACTCATGCGCGACGCGGCCCTTCGCGTTCTTGTAGAGCACGGGGAAATGCGCATCGAGCCGTGCGGCGATGTAGTTGGCGTTGAGGATCGCGATCTCGGTGGCGCGCTTCAGGCCTTCGCCGCCCATCATCAGGATGTAGATGTAGGAGATGGTCAGGATCGAGGCCGAGCCGAACGGCGCAGCCGAGACCGGGCCGACCGGTGCGTCGCCTCGCGTCGCCGGATGGCCCGGCAGGAACGGGGCGAGATGCGCCTTCACGCCGATCGGGCCCATGCCCGGGCCGCCGCCGCCATGCGGGATGCAGAAGGTCTTGTGCAGATTGAGGTGGCTGACGTCGGCGCCGTAATCGCCGGGCCGGGACAGGCCGACCTGCGCGTTGAGGTTGGCGCCGTCCAGATAGACCTGGCCGCCATGGCCGTGGACGATGTCGCAGATCTCGCGGATATGCTCCTCGAACACGCCGTGGGTCGAGGGATAGGTGATCATGACCGCGGCGAGGTCATTCGCGTGCTTGTCGGCCTTGGCGCGGAGATCGTTGACGTCGACGTCGCCGTTCTTCTCGCAGGCAACCACCACCACGTCCATGCCGACCATCGCGGCCGAGGCCGGGTTGGTGCCGTGGGCGGAGGAGGGGATCAGGCAGATCTTCCGGTGGCTCTCGCCGCGCGCGGCGTGATAGCCGCGGATGGCCAGAAGGCCGGCGTACTCGCCTTGCGCGCCGGAATTCGGCTGCAGCGAGATCGCGTCATAGCCGGTGATGTCGCACAGCCACTTCTCCAGCCGCGCGAACAGCGCGTGATAGCCCTTGGCCTGCTCGCGCGGGGCGAACGGGTGCAGGCTGCCGAATTCCGGCCAGGTCAGCGGCATCATCTCGGTGGTCGCGTTCAGCTTCATCGTGCAGGAGCCGAGCGGGATCATGGCGCGGTCGAGCGCGAGGTCGCGGTCGCTGAGCTTGCGCATGTAGCGCAGCATCTCGGTCTCCGAGCGATGCGCGTGGAACACCGGGTGGGTGAGGAACGCGGTCGTGCGCTTCAGCGCCTCCGGCAGCGCCTCGCGCGTGGTCGCGTCCAACTCGGCGTAAGCGAGCTGGCCGCCGAAGGCGCGCCAGACCGCCTCGACGGTCGCCGGCGTGGTGGTCTCGTCGAGCGCGATGCGCAGCGCGGTTTCACCGACGCCGAGATTGATCTTCTCGGCCGCCGCGCGCGCGACGATCTCGGCGCGTTTGGCGCCGGCATCGACGCTGAGTGTGTCGAAGAAGGTTTCCGATTGCGGCGCAAAGCCGAGCTTGCGCAGGCCCGCGGCGAGCACGGCGGCGCGGCGATGCACCTGGCGTGCGATCTGCGAAAGCCCCTCGGGGCCGTGATAGACCGCATACATCGCGGCGATCACGGCGAGCAGCACCTGCGCGGTGCAGATGTTGGAGGTCGCCTTCTCGCGGCGGATGTGCTGCTCGCGGGTCTGCAGCGCGAGGCGGTAGGCCGGCATCCCGCGCGAATCCACGGAGAGGCCGACGATGCGGCCGGGCAGCGAGCGCTTCAGCGCATCGCGCACCGCCATGTAGGCCGCGTGCGGTCCGCCATAGCCCATCGGCACGCCGAAGCGCTGCGCCGAACCGATGGCGATGTCGGCGCCGAGCTCGCCGGGCGAGGCGAGCAGTGTCAGGGCCAGCAGGTCGGCGGCAACGATCGCAAGTGCGCCCTTGGCCTTCAACGCCGCGATCGCGGGCCTGAGGTCGCGCAACGCGCCCGATGAGCCCGGATATTGCAGCAGCGCGCCGAGCACGTCGGCCTTGTCGAGATCGGTGAGGGGATCGCCGACGATCAAATTCCAACCCAGTGGCTCGGCGCGGGTGCGCATCACCGCCAGCGTCTGCGGATGCACGTCCTTGTCGACGAAGAAGGCCTTTGCTTCGACCCGCGAGTGCCGCTCCGCCAGCGCCATCGCCTCGGCGGCCGCGGTGGCCTCGTCGAGCAGCGAGGCGTTGGCGACGTCGAGCCCGGTGAGGTCGCAGATCATGGTCTGGAAGTTGAACAGCGCCTCCAGCCGGCCCTGGCTGATCTCGGGCTGGTAGGGGGTGTAGGCCGTGTACCAGGCCGGATTCTCCAGGATGTTGCGCTGGATCACCGCGGGCAGGATCGTGCCCGAATAGCCTTGGCCGATCAGCGAGGTGAAGACCTGGTTTTGGGCAGCGAGCTCGCCCATATGCGCGATCGCCTCGGTCTCGCTGAGCGGCTTGCCGAGATCGAGCGGGGCGGCCTGCCGGATCGAGGCCGGCAGCGTCTCCGCCATCAGCGCGTCGACGCTTTTGGCGCCGACGGTCTCTAGCATCGCGGCGACGTCGCGCGCCGACGGGCCGATGTGGCGGCGAGCGAAATTGGTGGTGTCGCCGTTGGATTTGCGGTGCGCGGTCATCATGGGTCCTCGCTTTAGATTTCGCTGTCGCCGTCATGCCCCGCGAAGGCGGGGCATCCAGTAAACGCAGCCATCACGGCTAGAACCGAGAAGCCGCGGCGTACTGGATCGTCCGCCGTCGCGGACGATGACACCGAATGTGAGGTCAGAGTTCGCTTCATCTCACGCCGTGTGTACCTTGTAGGCGGCTTCATCCATGAGGCCGCCGAGTTCGCTCTTGTCGGCAATCTTGATCTTGAAGAACCAGGCCTTGCCTTGCGCATCCGAGTTCACCAGCGCCGGCTCGGCGGCGAGCGCATCGTTGGTCTCGAGCACCTCGCCCGTCACAGGCGCGTAGACGTCGGAGGCGGCCTTCACGGACTCCACCACGGCGGCGGCTTCCGCCTTCTTCAGCGCGCGGCCGAGCTTGGGCAGCTCGATGAACACGACGTCGCCGAGCTGCGACTGCGCGTAGTCGGTGATCCCGACGGTGGCGACATCGCCCTCGATGGCGAGCCATTCATGGTCGGAGGTGTACAGCGTCGTGGTCATTTCTGAAGTCCTCAGCGTTTGTAGGTGTTTTTCACGAAGGGCATGGCGGCGACCGTCATTGGCAGCCGCTGGCCGCGCACCTCGGCGAACAGGCTTGTGCCGAGCGCGCTCGATGCGGTGGGCACGTAGCCCATCGCGACCGGCGCGTTCAGGCTCGGGCCGAAACCGCCCGATGTGACTTGTCCGATCGGCTCGGCGGATGCGCTATCAGCAAACAGCAGCGCGCCCTCGCGCACCGGCGCGCGGCCTTGCGCGCGCAGGCCGACGCGGCGGCGGGCCGCACCCTGGTCGATATGAGCGAGAATCTTCTCGGCGCCGGGGAAACCACCCGCGCGCGCGCCGCCGCTGCGGCGGCTCTTCTGTACCGACCATTCCAGCGCGGCCTCGACCGGCGTGGTGGCGGTGTCGATGTCGTGGCCGTAGAGGCAGAGCCCGGCCTCCAGCCGCAGGCTGTCGCGGGCGCCGAGCCCGATCGGCATCACGTCGGGGTTTTCCAGCAGCGTTTTCGCCAGACGCTCAGCGTCCGCAGCGGGAACCGAAATCTCGAACCCGTCTTCGCCGGTGTAGCCGGAGCGCGAGACGAAGCACTTGATGCCGGCGACCTCATGCGGACCGGCGTCCATGAACTTCATGGACGGCGCCTTTGCACAGAATTTCGCCAGCACCGCTTCCGCCTTCGGACCCTGCAGCGCGATCAGCGCGCGGTCGGCCAGCGAATCGATGACGCAGTCGTCCGAGAGATGCGCGCGCAGATGCGCCTCGTCCTCTGCCTTGCAGGCGGCGTTGACGACCAGGAACAGGTGGTCGCCGAAATTGGCGACCATCAGGTCGTCGAGAATGCCGCCATCGGCATTGGTGAACTGGGCGTAGCGCTGCCGGCCCGGTGCAATCGCGACGATATCCTGCGGCACCAGCCGTTCCAGCGCGCGGGCGGCGTCCTCGACCTTGCCGGATTTCGGCAGCAAGCGGAGCTGGCCCATGTGGGAGACGTCGAACAGGCCGGCCTGGCTGCGGGTATGGAGGTGTTCCTTCAGCACGCCAGCGGGGTACTGCACGGGCATGTCATAGCCCGCGAACGGCACCATCTTGCCCCCGAGGGACACATGAAGGTCGTAGAGGGGCGTACGTTTCAGGGAGTCTTGGTCGTGAGCTAGCATCACAGGGGCCCTCGGCGGTTCCCCGGGGACGATTCCCCGAGCCAACCAGTCGAAGCCCCATCTGTCGCTGTGCCTGAGAGTATTATCCCGTCGGCGGACGCTGTCCGAGCCTCAAGCTCGTCGGCGCCTCTTTCCAGATGCTGTCAAAGCCACGCGGTCCTTTTGCCTGAGAGTTTCCGGGGCGGTTGCTCCTTCGGCGCCGGCTGCCTAAAGCCGGTCTCTCCCGACGTGGCCGTACGATACAGATGGGTACAGACCACAGGCCAGCCAAGCCTGTCAACGCGGCCTTTGCGTCTTTCAACGGGATTGCAACGGGATTGAGCGCCTGCGGCAACCCTCTGATCTCTCTGCACAGTTTCTGGACAGCGAAGCTGGCCTTGTCTAAAAGCGCTTTGACCCGCAGATATCAGCCTTAATTTCCGGTTTGGACGGCGGTCGCGGGTCCGAACACACCCGATTGGATGAACATGAGCGGCGTCAACGAGATCAGGTCGACCTTTCTGAACTTCTTTGCCGAGAACGGCCACGAGATCGTGCCGTCCTCGCCCCTGGTGCCGCGCAACGACCCCACGTTGATGTTCACCAACGCCGGCATGGTGCAGTTCAAGAACGTCTTCACCGGCGTCGAGAAGCGGCCCTATCAGCGCGCCACCACCTCGCAGAAATGCGTGCGCGCCGGCGGCAAGCACAACGACCTCGACAATGTCGGCTACACCGCGCGCCATCTCACCTTCTTCGAGATGCTCGGCAACTTCTCGTTCGGCGACTATTTCAAGGAGCGCGCGATCGAGCTGGCCTGGACGCTGATTACCCGCGAGTTCGGGCTGAAGAAGGACAAGCTGCTCGTCACCGTCTACCACACCGACGACGAGGCGGCCGGGCTGTGGAAGAAGATCGCCGGCTTCTCCGACGACCGCATCATCCGCATCCCGACCTCGGACAATTTCTGGGCGATGGGCGACACCGGGCCGTGCGGCCCGTGCTCGGAGATCTTCATCGATCGCGGCGAGCACATCTGGGGCGGACCTCCGGGCTCGCCGGAAGAGGACGGCGACCGCTTCCTCGAATTCTGGAATCTCGTGTTCATGCAGTACGAGCAGGTGACGAAGGAGGAGCGCGTGGATCTGCCGCGTCCCTCGATCGACACCGGCATGGGCCTCGAGCGCATGGCCTGCATCATGCAGGGCGTCGACAGCGTGTTCGAGACCGACCTGTTCCGTCACTTGATCGACGCGACGGCCTCCGCGCTCGGCAGCGGGCCGAACGAGCAGACCGTGGCCTCGTTCCGCGTCATCGCCGACCACTTACGCTCCTCGGCCTTCCTCGTCTCCGACGGCGTGCTGCCCTCCAATGAAGGCCGCGGCTACGTGCTGCGCCGGATCATGCGCCGCGCGATGCGCCATGCTCAGCTGCTGGGTGCGAAAGAGCCGCTGATGCATCGGCTGGTCTGGGCGCTGGTCCGCGAGATGGGCCAGGCCTATCCGGAGCTGATGCGCGCGGAGAAGCTGATCGAGGAAACGCTGCGGCTGGAAGAGACCCGTTTCCGCAAGACGCTGACGCGCGGCCTCGCCATCCTCGACGAGAAGAGCGCTTCGTTGAAGAAGGGCGACATGTTCGACGGCGACGTCGCCTTCACGCTCTACGACACCTACGGCTTCCCGCTCGACCTGACGCAGGACGCGCTGAAGTCGCGCGGCATCGGCGTGGACCAGTCCGCCTTCACCGATGCGATGGAGCGCCAGAAAGCCAAGGCGCGCGAGTCCTGGAAGGGCTCGGGCGAGGCGGCTTCCGAAGCGATCTGGTTCCCGCTGCGCGAGAAGCTCGGCGCCACCGAATTCCTCGGCTACGAGACCGAGAGCGCCGAAGGCGTGGTCTCCGCGCTGGTGAAGGACGGCCAGGAAGCCGCCAGCCTCAAAGCCGGCGAGACCGGCGCACTGGTGCTGAACCAGACACCGTTCTACGCGGAGTCCGGGGGCCAGGTCGGCGACACCGGCGTGCTGCTAGGCGAAGGCGGCGTCAAGTTCCGCGTCACCGACACGCAGAAGAAGCTCGGCGATCTCTTCGTCCACGTCGGCACGGTCGAGAGCGGCGAGCTGAAGCTCGGCACCGCGCTGCAGCTCGAGGTCGATCATTCGCGCCGCTCCTCGATCCGCGCCCATCACTCGGCGACGCATCTCATCCACGAGGCGCTGCGCCAGGTGCTCGGCGACCACATCGCCCAGCGTGGCTCGATGGTCGCGCCCGACCGGCTGCGCTTCGACTTCGTGCATCCCAAGCCGATCACGGCGGAGGAGCTTGCCCGCGTCGAGGACATCGCCAACGACGTGGTGCTGGAGAACGACGAGGTCACGACCCGCGTCATGGGCGTCGATGAAGCGCGTGAAGCCGGGGCGCGCGCGCTGTTCGGCGAGAAATACGGCGACGAGGTCCGCGTCGTCTCGATGGGCAGGACCGCGCGCGAGCGCGGCGCCAACGCGCTCGGCTGGTCGGTCGAGCTCTGCGGCGGCACCCATGTGCGGCGCACCGGCGACATCGGCCTGATCACGCTGACCGGCGAGAGCGCGGTCGCCTCGGGCGTGCGCCGCATCGAGGCGCTGACCGGCAACTACGCGCGCAAGCACGCCAACGACACCATGGCGCTGGCGAAAACCGCGGCAAACGAGCTGCGCACCTCGATCGACGACGTGCCGGCGCGCATCACAGCCCTGATGGAGGAGCGCAAGAAGCTCGAGCGCGAGCTTTCCGACGCCCGCAAGAAGCTCGCGATGGGCGGCGGTGCTGCCGCCAGCAATGGCGCAGCCTCCGGCGTGCGCGCGGTCGGCGACGTCAAGCTGATGGCGCGTGCGGTCGAGGGCATCGAGATGAAGGATCTCAAGAGCCTCGCCGACGACGGCAAGAAGCAGATCGGCTCCGGCGTGGTCGCCATCGTCGGCGTCACCGGGGACGGCAAGGCCGGCATCGTGGTGGGCGTCACCGCCGATCTCACCGCGCGCTTCAACGCCGTGAACCTCGTGCGTGTCGCCTCCGAAGCGCTCGGCGGCAAGGGCGGCGGCGGCCGCCCCGACATGGCGCAGGCCGGTGGCCCCGACGGTGCCAAGGCGCCCGAGGCGCTTGCGGCGATCGAAAAAGCCATGGCGGGCGCGTGAGGCCGTGGGCCTCGTTCCGCGAGGACGTGGGCTTCGCGACCCCAATTTGAGGGATCGCCTCTACGAACTGCTGGAGCACGATCCGCTGGCCTATTCGGTCGGGTCGCGCTTCATCCAGCTGATCATCGGCGTCATCGTGCTCGACGTGGTCGCGATGGTCCTCGCCTCGGTGCCGGATCTGGACGCGCAGTTCGGCACGCTGTTCTCGGCGATTAAGGTCTTCGCCGTGATCGTGTTCGCGCTGGAATATGCCGCGCGGCTGTGGACGGTCGCCGGACACACCCAGCGCAAGGCGTCCGCGCTGTCCGACCGGCTCTCCTATGCCTTCTCCGCGCTCGGCATCATCGACCTCATGGCGTTCCTGCCCGCGGCAATCGTGCTCGCCACGGGCCGGCATGCGACGCTGGCGGCGCTCGGCGTGCTGCCGTTCTTCAAGCTGATCCGCTATTCGCCGGCAATGCGCTCGCTGCTCGCCGCCGTGCACGCCGAGCGGCGCGCGCTGATCGGCTGCATCGTCATCCTGATCGGCGTGGTCCTGACCTTCGCCTCGCTGCTCTACGCCATCGAGCGCGACGTGCAGCCGGACAAGCTCGGCACCATCCCGCAGGCGATGTGGTGGGCGATCGTGACGCTCGGCACCGTCGGCTATGGCGACGTCGTGCCGGTGACGGCGCTCGGCAAGTTCGTCTCGGTGTTCGCGATCATCTCAGGCTTTGCCATGATCGCGCTGCCGGTCGCGATCATCTCGACGGCCTTCGCGGAAGAGGTGAAGCGGCGCGACTTCGTCGTCACCTGGGGCATGCTGGCGCGGGTGCCGCTGTTCTCGCATTTGTCGGCCTCGGAGATCGCCGACATCATGCGGCTCTTGCGGGCGCGCACCATCGAGCAGGGCGAGATCCTGGTGCGGCGGGGCGATGCCGCTACGTCGATGTATTTCATCACCGCCGGCGAGGTCGAGATCGCGCTGCCGACCCAGAATGTGCGGCTCACCGACGGCACCTTCTTCGGCGAGATCGCACTGCTGCACAAGACCAAGCGCAGCGGCACGGTGACGGCGACGCGCAAGACGCGCCTGCTGGTGCTCGACGCCCAGGATTTCCACGCCCTGATCGAGCGCATGCCGACGCTCGCGGCCCACGTCCACAAGACCGCGAAGGCGCGGCTGGAAGAGACCGGCGATCTCGCTGCGGCGGAACTGGCCCAGGCCGAGCGCGAGGGCACCGACCGCTGAGCGGTCAGCCCTTCTTCAGGAAAACATAGTCCGCCGAGTACGGCGCGCTTTTGAACTCGCCGGCCTTGTCGCAAGACCCCTCGAGCTTGCCGCCATGGGTGTTGATGCGCTGGACGGTGGTGACCGGCGTCAGGACGCCGCTGCCGCGGCGGGAGGCGACCTCCAGCTTCAGCCAGGGGATGTCGGCGCCCGTGGCGCCCGGCGCGTTGCCGATGGCCTTGCCGACCACGGCGCTGCTGTCGGCAAGCTCCCAGCTCGGACCGGCATAGTGATGGCCGATCGTCTTGCCCTCGGAGAGAAGCGTCGCGATCGGCTCGCGGAAGGCCCAGGCGAGCTTGCCGTCGGCGCCCGCCTTGCACTCGTAGACCTGCGCACCCTCGGCGTGGACGCTGAGCACGACGGTCTCGCCCGGCGCGGCGATGGCCTCGGGAAGCGTCTCCGCAGCCCCGGCCGGTCCGATCAGGGCCGCGAGCATCAGGGTGGGGGCGGCAAGCTTGCTGAACATGGCGGTCTCCGCAAAGGGTTTCAAAAAACAAACGGGCCGCGCTCAAAGGCGCGGCCCGTGATGATGTCCGGCCCAGTCGGGCGAAATTGCGGTCGGCTTACGCCGCCATCGCCTTGGTGAGGTTCTCCGCGACTTTGTCGAGGAAGCCGGTGGTCGAGAGCCAGCGCTGGTCGGCACCGACCAGCAGCGCGAGGTCCTTGGTCATGTAGCCGGCCTCGACGGTGTCGACGCAGACCTTCTCGAGGGTGTTCGCGAACTTGGCGAGCTCGGCGTTGTTGTCGAGCTTGGCGCGGTGGGCGAGGCCACGGGTCCAGGCGAAGATCGACGCGATCGAGTTGGTCGAGGTCTCCTTGCCCTTCTGGTGCTCGCGGTAGTGGCGGGTCACCGTGCCGTGGGCGGCTTCCGCTTCCACGGTCTTGCCGTCGGGGGTGAGCAGCACCGAGGTCATCAGGCCGAGCGAGCCGTAGCCCTGCGCAACCGTATCGGACTGCACGTCGCCGTCGTAGTTCTTGCAGGCCCAGACATAGCCGCCGGACCATTTCAGGGCCGAGGCCACCATGTCGTCGATCAGGCGGTGCTCGTAGGTCAGGCCCTTGGCCTCGAAGTCCTTCTTGAACTCGCGGTCGTAGATGTCCTGGAAGATGTCCTTGAAGCGACCGTCATAGACCTTGAGGATGGTGTTCTTGGTCGACAGATAGACCGGGTAGTTGCGCAGCAGGCCGTAGTTCAGCGAGGCGCGGGCGAAGTCGATGATGGAGTCGTCGAGATTGTACATCTCCATGGCGACGCCGGCGCCGGGGGCCTTGAACACTTCCTTCTCGATCACGGTGCCGTCCTCGCCGACGAACTTCATCGACAGGGTGCCCTTGCCCGGGAACTTGAAATCGGTGGCGCGGTACTGGTCGCCATAGGCGTGGCGGCCGATGATGATCGGCTTGGTCCAGCCGGGAACCAGGCGCGGCACGTTCTTGCAGATGATCGGCTCGCGGAAGATCACGCCGCCGAGGATGTTGCGGATGGTGCCGTTCGGCGACTTCCACATCTGCTTGAGGTTGAACTCCTTCACCCGGGCCTCGTCAGGGGTGATGGTGGCGCACTTGACGCCGACGCCGACCTTCTTGATGGCCTCGGCGGCGTCGATGGTCACCTGATCGTTGGTGTGGTCGCGGTATTCCATCCCCAGGTCGAAATACATCAGCTCGACATCCAGGAACGGGGTGATCAGCTTGTCCTTGATGTACTGCCAGATGATCCGGGTCATCTCGTCGCCATCGAGTTCGACGACGGGATTGGATACCTTGATTTTTGCCATGATCGGGGAAGCCTCTTGGGAACGGCGCTATTGGCGCGCCACGGGAATATCCGCCGCCTCTTAGCACCGCCGCGCGGCGGGCGAAAGCCAAGGGATTATGCACTTTTAGCTCATCCAGCTTCCCCAGATGGGGGGCGGGGAGCGGCCCGCCGGCGGGGGCTGGCCTGAGGCTTCAGAAGAGATTCAAAAGTCGAATCCAAGTCGTTATTTCCCTTGAGAATTTCGTCAGGACAGGCAAACGACAGGCGGCAGGGCGCGCCGGCTGGCGGTGGGCCTTGAATCAATTCCTGAGAGCGCCTTGCCAAGGCCTTGAGACGAAGAGTGAAAGCGAAACGAAATGTCGGGGACTGACAAGAGCAAGGCGGGTCTTTCCCTCGACGGTCCGATCGTGATCCTGGTCGAGCCGCAGCTTGGCGAAAACATCGGCATGGCCGCGCGCGCCATGGGCAACTTCGCCCTGAGCCGCTTGCGCATCGTCAACCCCCGCGACGGCTGGCCCAACATCGCCGCCCAGCGCGCTGCCGCCGGCGCCGACTACATTCTGGAAAAGGTCGAATTGTTCGACACGGTCGGTGAGGCCGTCGCCGATCTCGACCTGCTGTTCGCCACCACCGCGCGCCCCCATGACCAGGCCAAGCCGGTGGTGGGTCCGGAAGCCGCAGCGGCCGAGATCTCCGGGCACGTCGCGACCGGGGGCAAGGCCGGTATCCTGTTCGGCCGCGAGCGCTGGGGGCTGACCAACGAGGAGGTCGGCCTCGCCAACCGCATCATCACCTTCCCGGTCAATCCGGGCTTTGCCTCGCTCAACCTCGCCCAGGCCGTGCTGCTGATCGGCTATGAATGGTTCAAGCTGGCGACATCCGGCGAGCTGCCACACGCCATGCCGGAGCGCTCCGAGCGCGCCTCGCAGCACCAGATGCAGGCCTTCTTCGACAATCTCGTGCGCGAGCTCGATAAGGTCGAGTTCCTGCGGCCGGCCGAGAAGCGCGACACCATGCTGGTCAACCTGCGCAACATCTTCAGCCGGATGGAGCCGACCAAGCAGGACATGCACACCCTCCATGGCGTCGTCATGGCGATCGCGGAGGGGCGCAAGGGCCCGGCCAAGGGCGGCGTGCTCGACGGCGAGCAGGCAACCCGCCTGCGCGCGCTCTTGGCCGAGCACGGCCAGGGCGGCGGTGTCCCCGACAGCGGATCGACCGTGCGCGGGCTCGCCCGTCTGCTCCGCCGCAACCCGACCGACGCCGAGCGCCTGCTCTGGCAGTCGCTGACCCGCGACCGCCGCTTCGCAGGCCAGTTCAAGCGCCAGACCCCGGTCGGCCGCCACATCCCGGACTTCGTCTCGTTCCCGCACCGGATCGCGATCGAGCTGGTGAACCCCGGCGAGGGCGAGACGATCGCGGCGGACCGCGCGGGCCGGCGGACGTGGCTCGAGGCGCGCGACTATCGCGTGCTGGAGATCCGGGCGGCGGATGTGGAGCGGGATCTGGAGAGTGGCCTTACGGTTCTCCAGTCCATGATGTCCAAGACCTGAAGTACCCAAGACTTATCCACCACGGCCGATGCCTCAGCGGGCTGAACTGTGCCGAAATCCAGGTTTTGCCTTTCCGTCCACGGACAAGCGGCTAAGATTGTCGGGCTTGTTCACCTCATTCGCTGGTTGTGGGGGCGCCTGTGCTTTTTCGAAAAAGGAGCTTGACGCAGGCGGGGGCCACAGCGATCGCGCGGCAGCACGAAGCCGCCGTTTTGCAGGATGAACGCGCTGCTGTGGCCGTGGGCCGGAAGAGAGCTGTAACCGGCCCCTGGATTGGGCTCGCGCTGTCAGGGGGAGGCATTCGCTCGGCGACGTTCTGTCTCGGTGCATTGCAAAGATTTGCCAACAGCGGCTTGCTCAAGCATTTCGACTACATATCGAGCGTGTCCGGCGGCGGATATGCCGCGTCGGCGGTGCAGTGGAAATGGCATGACGATCCCAACACCGACGCGGGCGCAAACTTTCCCTATGGCAGCGAGCAAACGCAATCTCTTGCGAGTGAAAATGAGAGCCTGAAGTATTTGCGCTGGCACGCCAGCTTTCTCGCGCCAGGCGGCGGCATCTCGATCTGGTCGGGAATCGCGGTTCTGCTTCGCACGTTTCTGATCAGCGTTTTCTTCTGGCTGCCACTGGCGATCGCGTTCATGCTGGTCGTATTCGTGGCCACCGGCTTTCACGCCTTCTACGAATCGTACGGGACCATGGGAGAGCTAACCGTCCCAAAACTGGAAGCCATGACCCTGTCGTTGCCATGGATCGGCATCTGCGTTTCGGCGTTTGCCGGTGTCTTCATTTTCGCCATTGTGTTGCTTCTGGCGATTGCGCTGATCGGGACGATATTCCTTGCGATCATCTCGATCCTCATTCCTCCCGAGACCACGGAAAACCGCGGTGACCGCATCGCCCGGGCCGGGCGTTGTGCCGCCGTCGGCATCGCCGGGCTGCTGGTCTCCTACTTCACGTTCGGTCACTTCGGAGCACGTTTCGATCTGGCTACTGTCGATCCCGTCACTTCGGCGTTGTTGATTGCGACCGCCGGATTCGGTCTGTTCGGCGCGTGCGCGATTATTGTCGGCATTCTGCAGCTTTCAGGGATACTGGAGTTCGGCGTCAACTATGCGGTGCGGCGCAAATACGAGCTGGCCGCGACGGTGTGGTTTCCCACCCTGATCGCGTGCCTCACGTTCGGATCTCTTCCCTTTGTGTTCGAGGCAATCGCGGATTCCACCAAGAGCTATCCAACCGGGGGAAAGGCGCTGATCGGAATCTTCACCGTCGCCAGCGGATTTCTTTCCGGTCTTTATGGTCACTTCGTGCAGGCGCAGCGGCTCGCGCCCTCTCTTGCCACCCGCGTCGCGGCCACTTTGGCGGCCGGTGCCTTTCTCTATCTCATACTCGTGATCGCCTATGCTGGAGCGAGATTTCTAATCCAGCCGCAACATCTCACCGCAGACCAGGCACAATATTGCCGCGAGTTTTTCGCTGCGCTCCTGGTGTTTTCAGTTGCCTTTGGATGGTGGAGCAACGTCAACTACCTCGGTCTGCATCGCTTCTATCGCGATCGCCTGATGGAAGCCTTCATGCCGACGATTGAGCAAAAGGCGGCGGATGCGCCAAATTATAGCGATGCGGACCGGTTGCCATTGGCGGCGATATGGCCACCCAAACAGACCAGTCCGCTTCCTTATCCACTGATCAACACCAACGTCATTCTGATCAACGACCTCGATCAGACGGTTGCGCTTCGCGGCGGAGCCAGTTTTCTGTTGAGCCCGTGTTATGTCGGGAGTTTTACAACGGGATGGCTTTCGACATCGGACCACGGCAAGCGACATGGTCCAATGACGCTCGCCTCTGCCATGGCAGCCTCGGGCGCCGCTGCCAACGCGAATGCCGGTTTTATCGGGACCGGCATCACGCGTGATCGGTTGATCTCGACCGTCATGATGCTCTTCAATCTCCGCCTCGGCCTTTGGATTGGCGCTCCCGGCGCATCTCGGGGAACGCCGAACTATTTCTCGCCGGGCCTCAAGTACGGGGTGTTTCGGTCCGGCTATCAGCGCGACAGCGATTTTCTCGAGCTGAGCGACGGAGGGCACTTCGACAATCTGGGAGCCTACGAGCTCATCCGGAGGCGCTGCGATGTGGTGATCGTGCTCGACTCGGAGGAGGACCCGTCAACGGCAATGTCGGCCCTCGCCTCGGTATGTCAGCGAGTGCGCGAAGATTTTGGTGTCATCATCAAGATCGAGGCAGAGGCAGATACCATCGCGCCCGCAGGGGACATGGGCTATCCGGCCGGCGCGAAGTTCGCGAAGAAATCCTACTTCGTGGCCTCGATCGATTATCCTGCCGAGCACCGTGCCGGGATTGCGGACCAAGCGAAGACCGGAACATTCGTTTATCTGAAATCGGGAATGATCAAGCAGCTCAGCTTTTCCACCAAAGGGTACAAGGCCAAATATCCTGATTTCCCGAATCAATCCACTGTCGATCAGTTTTTCGACTCGGCCCAGTTCGAGGCATATCGAGACCTGGGCTGGTCCAGCGTCGAAATGATGGCAAATGCATTTGGGTTGGATGCCGCTGCCACAGCAGACGACTTCGTTCGGCGGTTGACGGGGGCCCCGCCTTTTGCTGCTCCGGCTCCGAGCGCGCCCACTGGTCGATGAGTCGCGCTGCCGGCGCTTCTAAGGCTCCCCTCCGGTTGTCGGACCTAGCCGGATTTCCTTCACTCTGCCGAAGTCGAACCCAACCTGTTTCCTGCGATCGAGATCGTTAACTCGGATCACCTGCGCGGTGCCTCGTGGGCTGATCCGGAAGGGTACGCAAGCGATGCCGGCAACTGTCTGATAGGGCTTGATCTCAACCCGACGCTCCCGCAAATTTTCTCTGTTGGCAGAAGCTGGAGGAACAATCAGGGACGCGACCCACCGAAAGCCCCCCGAGGCCGCTTGCGAAGCCGCGCCGCTGATGCCGTGGTCGACGATATCTGTCACAAACGAAAATTGTGAGCGGTTACTTCGCGCTTCGTAGCTTCCATCGTAACGCTTTTTGTCATCCGTTCGCCTGCATTTCTGGTCACGAGAAGCATAGTCCGTTGCGTCGTAGCCAGTATGGAAGTGTTGCAAGGTAGTGAGGCCAGTGTCGCTCCCGTCCGGGCGCTCCAGGATCTCGCCGCGATCGTAACCCAGGTCGTGATAGGCCTCGTATGCGAGCGTTGAAACGCTGTTCAAATATGAACGCTGGCTTCCACAATTCGAGCCGACGCCGGATCGTCGCAACAAGACGCGGCCATAGTCCGGCCGGTCGGAGGTCAGTTGCGGTCCAAGCCTCGCCGTCTTTATCACGATCGCACCGGCCCGGTCATCGCCGGCCGTCTTGACGACGAAATAGAGAGTTGTCCACTTTCGCTGGGGGGCCTCGAACTCATTCGCGGAAATGACCGGGGTCATCGTTCGACCGTCGAATGCGTACAGCGTGTCATCTTCAAGCGCGGCGGATGCCATGGGACAGACGTAGGTTGGGTTCGCCGGCGCCGAACTGTCGCACAGTAGGAAAAATCCAAACAGGCTGGTCGAAAAGAGCAGAGAGGCTGGGGCAAGACGCATCAGGCACTCCTATCGCATAAGCACTATATTTTTGCAGGCGGCGCATTTCGAAACTGCAGCCGCGAGCGCACCAAAGTGATTTTCGAAGCAATCGCACCGCGCGGCGGAAGCCGCCGTCCGAAGCCCGGACGGCCGGCAGAGTAACACAGGTTGCGGTAGTTAAAAATGCCCGATTGAGGTGTGAACAGCCTCGGACCGCCACGGGCCGTTCGGCGTGGCTTGGTCGCATCGCGTTTGGTTGGCCGAAGTCAGCTCATCGCCGCGGCGCTTTTGCTCTTGAAAAGGT
Organism: Bradyrhizobium sp. B039; assembly: GCF_038965675.1. Classification (NCBI taxonomy): domain Bacteria; kingdom Pseudomonadati; phylum Pseudomonadota; class Alphaproteobacteria; order Hyphomicrobiales; family Nitrobacteraceae; genus Bradyrhizobium; species Bradyrhizobium sp. B039. The sequence goes on along the minus strand of NZ_CP152416.1, from coordinate 5,984,586 downwards.
ATGGGGCGGGGGCTTCTCCCGTCGCCCGCCGAGCATCACCCGCACCCCAGCTGCACCTCGCGCTCCACCGCAATCCATGTTGCCCGCGCCACGGCCAGCAACCTCCCGTTTTCATCATGCACTGCGGCCTCGGCCGTGCGCTTGCGGCCGTCGCGGCCGGTCGGCCAGGCCGTGATGACGCAGCGGTCGCCGGGGGGCGGCCGGGCCTCGATCCGCGCCGACATCCGTCCCAGCAGGAGCGGCGCCTGGTCGAAGCTGTCGCTCTCCTGATTGTAGTTGCAGGCATAGCCGGTGGGACAATCGAGCGCCGACCAGAGAAATTCGCTCGCGACAAGGCCGTCCTCGGCGGCCAGATTCGGATCCGGTATCCAGCTCGCCGCGAGAACGGCATTCCGCACATCACGCCCGAGCGGTCCGGCGAAAATGCGAAGGCCGTCGCCCTTCGCCCTGGCGGGTCCGCACACGAAGCAGGTCGGCAACGGGTGCTCGTGCGGCTTGACCGGCGTCCGCAGCTCGGCGGCGCGGGCCTCCTCGAAGCTGGCTTTCTCCAGCCGCGCCAGTTCGACATTTGTCGGCCGCCCGGTCGCGACGAGCTTGGCGCCATCGCGGAGCTCCCATGTGCCGTCGTCGGTCGCGACCGCATCGAGCGGCCGGTCCAGCGGCGGCGGTGCGCGCAGCGTCACCTCCGCAGCCCCGGGAATGTGCCGTGCCAGCCGGCCGCAGACATAGCCGCCGTTGCCGGAGTTCGGAGGACCGCAATAGCGCTTGTCAATGATGATCCAGGTCATCAGTCTTGTTCTCTCTTCCTCGTCGGCACACTCTACCTGATCTTGAGGACAATTCGTCCCTGAACCGTGCGATTGGCCACGGCGCGCATGGCGTCCCCGGCCTCCTCCAAAGGGAGGACACGGTCGATATGCGGGCGGATTCGTCCGTCGGCCAACAATTGCATCAGAGTGACGTTCATGCGCGCGGCCTCCGCGGAAAACCTCTCCGCCCAGGCGCCGACGAAGACGCCGATGATGGAATAGTTTTTCAGGAGCGGCAGGTTCATCGGGACCTGTGGAATCTCGCCGCTGGCGAAGCCGATCGGCAGCAGCCGTCCGCCCCATTTCATCAGCCGCGCCATCTGCTCGAAGACCGCGCCGCCGACATTGTCGAAGCCGACGTCGATGCCTTGTCCCGATGTGATCGACTTGATCCGGTCGCGCAGGTCCTCGCTGCGGTAGTTGACGATTTCGCTGGCGCCGTAACCGCGCACCAGGGCGGCCTTGTCATCGGAGCCGACACCGGCGACGACGCGCAGGCCGAAATGGCGGCCGAGGTCCACGGCGGCTAGTCCAACGCCGCCGGCAGCGCCGGTGATGAACACGGTTTCGCCGGCTTGCGCCCGTGCGCGCTCGACCAGCGCATAATAGGCCGTGCCGTAATTGTGAAGCACCGTCGCTGCCGCTTCGAACGCGACGCCGTCGGGCAGACGCACGCTCTTCGATTCCTTCGCGGTCATCCGTTCGGCGTAGCCGCCGGTCCAGCTGCTGCACGCCACCCGATCGCCCGGGGCGAATGCCGTGACCTTGTCGCCGACCGCGACGACGATGCCGGATGCTTCCGTGCCGGGCACGAAGGGGGTCGGCGGCCGCATCTGGTAAAGGCCCGAGACCATTAACTGGTCCATGAAGCTCACGGACGCCGCGTGGACGTCGATGAGAATCTCGTCGCCGGCAGGCCTCGGCTCGTCGATCTTGCTGAGGCGCAAGTCCGCAGGGCCGGTGAACGAGCTGCACAGAACCGCTTTCATCGGGGTGCTCCAACGGGACGAGGCGATTTCCGATCGTCCGTCCGGCGGCGGGCGAAAAGGCGCGGCACCAGCATGGGAACGCGGCGGCGATAGTCCTGGTAGGTCGCGCCGAACTCGGCGATCAGATCCCGCTCCTCGAACTGCAACGCGACCAGGATGTAGGCCGTGTTCGCGAGCGCGAACAGCAAGTGGCCGGCGGTCATCGCGGGCGTCGCCCAGAACGCGAGCAGGAAGCCGAGCATGAGCGGATGCCGCACGATCTTGTAGAGCAGCGGCGTCCTGAAGGATTGACCTGATATCTCGGTCCCGCGGAAGGCGACGAAAGCCTGACGCAGACCGAACAGATCGAAATGGTCGATCATGTGGGTCGAGGCAAACGCGATCAGCCAGCCGAGCCAATGCACGCCGATCAGCAACCAGGCCGCTATTGCGCTCGTTTGCCAGACCGGCGTCGGGATCGGACGCCACTGCCAGAACAGCAGCAGGAGGATCAGGCTGGAGAGCAGTACGTAGGTGCTGCGCTGGCAGGCCAGGGGAAGGAATTTGGCCCACCATCGTTTGAAGGCCGGGCGCGCCATGACGCTGTGCTGGATGGCAAACAGGCTCATCAGCAGCAGGTTGACGAGGATGGCCTCGCCCAAGTTCGTGGGGCTGCCGACGTCGATCGACTTCGGCACGACATAATTGCCGACGAAACCGAGGGCGTAGAGAAATGAGACCGTGAATACGGCATAGCTCACGATGGCGTAGAGCAGGATTGCGAGGCGCGCGAACATGTTTTTTCCTATTGTGCGGACGGCGGCAGTGCCGCATGCAGGAGCCTCAATCGCTCACTGGCGAGCGGGCTCGATCTGACCCGACTGTTATCGCTGGACCGTCCCCTGAGCGTCCCCCGGCCGGGGAGGGAGGATTTCCATGACGGCCTTCTCGCTGGGAACATTTGGCTTCCCCGAGGTCCATGCCGACGACCGCCTGATCAAGCTGGCCTTACGCAAGGGTCTTGCGCTGCTGGTCTATGTCGCGGAGGCCAAGGGTGCTGTGGCGCGGGACGTCGTGGCCACGCTGCTGTGGCCCGAGAGCCCCGGCGAGACCGGACGTGCGCGATTGCGGCGGCTGCTTCACCGCATCGAGCAGACGCTCGGCCAGCCGGTTTTCGAGACTGATCGCGCCAGCGTGCGATGGTCACCCGCGATCGCGCTGAAAGTCGATACGCATCTGTTCGAGAGCGCCTGCGACCGCGGCGACTTTGAGCAGGCCTGCCGGATCTACCGGAGTGACTTCCTCGCCGGCTTCGCGCTGGACGACTGTCCCGAATTCGACGATTGGGCGTTCTTCCGCCGGGAGGCGCTGCGGGGGCGGCTCATGAACGCGCTGGAGCGGCTGGTGCAGGACAAGAACGCCGCGGGCGAGCATTTTGCCGCCACAGTGCACGCGGGACGCCTGGTCGAGCTCGATCCGCTCAGCGAAGTCTATGGCCGCCATCTGATCCGCAGCTTGCTGCTGGCCGGCGACCGAAGCGCGGCCGAGCGGCACCACGCGGCACTGACGCAGCGGCTGCGCGGCGAGCTCGGGGTTGCGCCGGAAGCCGAGACCGAGGCGCTGATGAGTCCCGCGGCGGCAGCGCTTGCCGTTCCGACGACACGCTATGTGAAGGGCGCCGGCGTGCATCTGGCGTATCAGACCTATGGCAGCGGCCCGCTCGATATCCTGGTCATGCCCGGCTTCGTGTCGCATGTGGAGCGCGCCTGGGAGCATCCCGCGAGCCGGACGTTTCTGGCGTCGTTGATGAAGCTCGGGCGGCTGATCGTGTTCGATCGTCGCGGCATCGGGCTGTCCGACCGGGTCGGATCGGCCCCTGGCATCGACGTCACCGCGGAGGATATCGGCACTGTCCTGCGCGCGGCGAATGCGCGCCGCGTCGTGCTGTTCGGCGCATCCGAGTGCGGGCCGGCCTGCATCAAATTTGCGGTCGATGAGCCGCGCCTCGTGGCCGGGCTCATCCTGTTCGGCGCCCTGGCCAAGGGCTGCTGGTCGCAGGACTATCCGCATGCGCTGCGCGCCAGCCAGTATGACGCCTGGCGCCAGCAGCTCGTCGCGCAATGGGGCGGTCCGGTCGGGATCGAAACTTTTGCGCCGAGCCTGGCTCGTGATGCCCAGGCGCGCGCCTGGTGGGCGGGGCTGCTGCGCGCGGCCTCCAGTCCCGGCGGCATCTCCGCGGTGCTGGAGGCGTTTCGCGACGCCGACGTGCGGCATCTCCTGGCGCAGATCGCCGTGCCGACGCTCGTGTTGCACCGGCGGGGCGACCGGGCGGTGCGGATCGCGGCCGGCCGCGACATCGCGAGCCGGATCAGCGGCGCGGAGTTCGTCGAGCTCGACGGCAACGATCACTGGTTCTTTGCCGGCGATCAGCAGCCGGTGCTGGCGGCGATCGGGGGATTTATGAAACGGACATTGTAGGGTGGGCAAAGCGAAGCGTGCCCACCATCTCGATCAACAAGGTCGAGAAGATCTGGTGGGCGCAGCGCTTTGCGCCTTTTGCGCACCCTACGGGATCATGGCGAGGCTTACACCGCCTCTAACTGATCCGCGGCGCGCTTCTTCTTCGTTCTGGACTGGCCGAGCAGGGGGCCGGCCGTGAGCGCGGCCGTATCCGCCACGCCCGGGTCGCGCGAGATCATCGCCGCGACGATCGCGCCGTCGATGATGAGGCCGAGCTGGTGCGCGAGCACTGCGGGCTCGCTCGAACCGAGCTCGCCGGCGAGCTTCTCGATGTGGCCGAGCACGATCTTCTTGTGCTTCAGCGCGATGTTGCGGAATTGTTTTGCGTCCTTGTCGTGCTCGCCGACGGCGTTGATGAACGGGCAGCCGTAGAAGCGCTCCTCGGCGAACCAGCTCTTCAGCGCCGGGAAGATGCGCGTGAGTTTTGCCTGCGCGTCGCCGCCGCCTTGCTCCATGGCGCCGATGAACCATTCGCGCCACTGCTTGCCTTCGCTCTCCAGCACCGCGTTGACGAGGTTGGTCTTGGAGCCGAACAATTTATAGAGCGTGGTCTTGGCCGTGCCGGCTTCCTCGATGATCGCGTCGATGCCGGTGGCGTTGATGCCGTTCTTGCAGAACAGATGCGTCGCGGCGCTCAAGAGGCGCCCGCGCGCGGATTCGTCTTCGCCGGCACCGGCGTGGGGCGAGTTCTTCTTCGATGACGTCTTTGCCATGAGTCCAAACTTACCCGCAGCGACGCCGCATCAGCAAGCCGCATCTGTTCCGCGCTGAAAAGATTCGCAAAGCGCAACCCATCTGCATCGCCTTTGAGCATGGGGCGGCTGATCAATCCGCAGGCAGCGCCGGCTAAGCGGCTCCAATGCTTCGCCTTTTGTTTTTGGCCGCCTCTGGCACGCTCCATGCAAGGAAACAGACCGTTCGGTATCCTGCCGATTTCCTCGGCTGCCAGGGAGAAAACTGATGACTGCCGTCGTTCAAAAGACCGTGCTGACGGGTTGCCTCGCGCCCATCGACAAGAATGGCCTCGAGCAACTGATCGCGAGCGGCAAGGCCAATCCGAAGGTCGTCAAGACCTTGAAATGCAAGACGGTCGCGGAAGGAAAATTCCGCCACGCCAACTACATCCGCAATCTGCAGCCCTACATCGTCGACGAGCCGCCGGGCCTTCTGGGTGACGATACCGCGCCCAATCCGTCGGAAGCCTCGCTCGCCGCGCTCGGCTCCTGCCTTGCGGTCGGCCTGCACGCCAACGCCGTGCATCGCGGCTGGATCGTCAACAAGCTCGAGCTCGAGCTCGAGGGCGACCTCAACATCACGGCCGTGTGGGGCACCGGCGATGTCTCCGACAAGCCCGTTGGCTTCACCGACGTGCGCGTCAAGGTCGACATGGAGTGCGAGGGCATCTCGCAGGACGAGATCAACGCGCTGGTCGCCCATGTGAAGAAATGGTCGCCGGTCGCCAACACCTTCACCCGCCCGGTCAATCTCGAGGTCGGCATCTAGGCTGACGGCAACAGGACAAGGTGCGGGAGGCGATCATGGGTTCACTGGCTTTATCGCGGGTCGACGTTTTGGATCAGCCCGCACCGTCCATTGCAGGCGAGGTGGCGCGGATCGCGCGCGAGCAGCTCGCGCCGCTCGCCGCCGGTATCGACGACGGCTCGGTCTATCCGGCCGAGGTGCTGCGCGAATTCGGCGCCGTCGGCGCGTGGGGCAGTCACATGCCGCACGAAGGTCCCGCGGATTTGCGCTGCGCCATCCAGGCGATGGCAGCGATCGGCGAGGTCTGCGGCGCGACGGCGTTCATGGCCTGGTGCCAGAACACGCTGGTCTGGTACGCCGCCAACTCCACCAATATGAAGCTCGCGAGGCGCTTCGGCGATGCCTTCTCGACCGGCCGGGTGCTCGGCGGCACCGGGCTCTCCAATCCGATGAAGAGCTTCTTCGGCATCGAGAAGCTCAAGCTGAAAGGGCGGAAGGTCGAGGGCGGCTACATCGTCCGCGGCGCGCTGCCCTGGGTCTCCAATCTCGGCCCCGATCATTATTTCGGCACCATCTTCCAGTGCGAGGACGATCAGGGCATCGCAAGTGGCGAGCCCGGGACTGTGATGTTTCTGGCCGACTGCTCCGATCCCGCCATCACACTCACGCCATGCAAGCCGTTCCTCGCCATGGACGGCACCGGCACCTATGGCGTGCAGTTCCGCGACGTCTTCGTGCCGGATGAGCTGATCCTCGCCGATCCCGCAGGTCCCTTCGTCAAGAAGATCCGCGCCGGCTTCATCCTGCTCCAGGCCGGCATGGCGCTCGGCCTCATCCGCGACTGCATCAACATCATGGACGAGGTCGGCGGTCCCCTCGGGCACATCAACCGCTATTTGCCGCAGCAGCCGGTGCATTTCGGTGACCTCGCCGCCGAGCTCGAGGCGGAGACCATGGCGCTGGCGCGCGATCCCTACAACGCGGAGGAGACCTATTGGCGCAAGGTGATTGCGCTGCGCCTGCGTGCCGGCGAGGCCAGCGTCGCCGCGGCGCATGCGGCGATGCTGCATTGTGGCGCGCGCGGCTATCTCAAAAGCCACCGCGCGCAGCGACGCCTGCGCGAGGCCTATTTCGTCGCGATCGTCACACCTGCCACCAAGCAGTTGCGCAAGATGCTCGCCGATTCCTGATCTTTGCGAGTCCACCCGAAGACCCCCAACCTCAACGGAGAGGCTGCCATGACTGACGTTCTGATCACTGCCGTCGAACTCGCCGATCTCTTGAAGCTAGAGCCGTGTGTCGTCATCGACACCCGCAATCCCGATGCCTACGCCGCCGGCCATCTGCCCAATGCCGTGAACGTGCACGAGATCTTCACGTTCCTCGCGACCTCGACGCCTGAGGGCATGACTGAACTGAAGACGAAATTCGCCGATGCGTTCGGCGGCGCCGGTCTCTCCGGCAAGGAGACGGCCGTGATCTACGAGCAGTCGATGAACTCGGGCTTCGGCCAGTCCTGCCGCGGCTATTACCTGCTCACCATGCTCGGCTATCCCAAGGTGAAGGTGCTGCATGGCGGCTTCGATGCGTGGTCGGCCGCGGGCTTCCCGGTGACGAAGGACGTGCCGACGCCGGCGAAGGCGTCGTTCGCGATCGTGCCTGAGGCGGGCGAGATCCTGATCGATGCGAAGACGATGCTTGGCGCCGTCGGCAAGCCCGGCATCGCCATCCTCGACGTGCGCGATGTCGACGAGTGGATCGGCGACAGCTCGTCTCCTTATGGAAAGGATTTCTGCCCGCGCAAGGGCCGCATCCCCGGCGCGGTGTGGCTGGAATGGTACCGCATGATGAAGCCGACCGCCGAAGGCCCGCGCTTCAAGTCCAAGGACGAGATCCTGGCCGAATGCGCCACCGTCGGCATCTCGCAGACGACGCCGGTCTATCTCTACTGCTTCAAGGGGGCGCGGGCCTCGAACACGTTTCTGGCGCTGAAGAACGCCGGCGTGAAGGACGTGCGGATGTATTTCGGCTCCTGGAACGAATGGTCGCGCGATCCCTCGCTGCCGATCGAGCAGGGGCTGCCGATCGCATCCGAGGTGACGACCAAGGCGGCGTGAGCGTCGCTAACCGAAGGCCCGCGGACGGGGCGCGATCCCGAGCGCCTTGATCCGCGAGGCCAGCGTGGTCGGCTTGATATCCAGCATTTCCGCCGCGCCGCCGGGGCCGAACACCTTTCCCGCGCAGGCCTCGAGCGCGGCGAGAATATTGGCGCGCTCGTGGTCGCGCATCTCCGCTGACGTCATCACCGCCGGACGCGCATCGGCCTTCTGGCGCGCGGTGCCGGCCGGAGCTGGCGTGCCGGAGGTATCAGGCAGGTCGATGCGCAGGCGGCCGTTCTGCGACAGGATCGCGGCGCGCTCGATCACGTTCTGCAATTCGCGGACATTGCCGGGCCAGTCGTAGCGCGTGAGCCGCCGCGCATCGCCTTCCGACAGGCGCAAATTCGATTTCAGCGCCTTGCCCTCGCGCGTCAGAAAATGCTGGGCGAGCAGGGGAATGTCCTCGCGCCGCTCGCGCAAGGGCACCGTCTCGATCGGAAACACGTTGAGGCGGAAATAGAGGTCCTCGCGAAAACGTCCGCGCTGGACCTCCTGCTTGAGGTCGCGGTTGGTCGCGGCGATGACGCGGACGTCGACCGCGCGGGTGCGCTCCTGGCCGACGCGCTCGAAATTGCCTTCCTGCAACACGCGCAGCAGCTTGCCCTGCAATTCGAGCGGGATCTCGCCGACCTCGTCGAGGAACAGCGTGCCGCCGTCGGCGAGCTCGAACCGGCCGATGCGGTCGCGCGTCGCGCCGGTGAAGGCGCCGCGGACATGGCCGAAGAACTCGCTCTCGAACAATTCGCGCGGGATCGCGGCGCAGTTGACGCGGATCAGCGGCCGGTCGCTGCGGGTGGAATCCTCGTGGATGGCGCGGGCGATCAGCTCCTTGCCGGTGCCGGACTCGCCGGTGATCATCACCGCCGCGGTGGTCGGCGCCACCAGCTTGACCTGCCGCAGCGTCTTCTGGATCGCCTCGCTCTGGCCGATGATGCCGCGCGGGTTGGTCTCGATGCGGATTTCTTCCTGGAGATAGGCGTTCTCGAGCTCGAGCCGCTCACGCAGGCGGTCGACCTCGGTGAGCGCGGCGTGCAGCTTCTCGTCGGCCTCGCGGCGCTGGCTGACGTCGCGAAACACCACGACGGCGCCGACCACGACGCCGCGGTCGCGGATCGGGGTGGAGGTGTATTCGACCCAGGCCGGCGAGCCGTCCTTGCGCCAAAACACCTCGCCGTCAACCTGATGCACGGCGCCGTCGCGGAACGCCGCGTAGATCGGACAGTCATGGTTGTGATAGTGCCGGCCATCGTGATGGGTGTGGTGCACGATGGGGTGGATCTCCTTGCCGACCAGCTCCTCGGCGGTCCAGCCCAGCATGCGTTCGGCCGCGGGATTGACGAAGGTGGTCTTGCCTTCCGCGTTCACGCCATAGATGCCTTCGCCGGCGGCGCGCAGGATCAGCTGGTTCTCGCGCTCGATGTCCTGGAACACCCGCTCGACCCGCTGCCAGGTCGAGATGCCGCTGCGCATGTGGTCTTCGGCGGCGGCATCGACATTGCGGCGCCGGCGCGCGTCGAGATCGGTCAGTGTGAGCAACACCAGCGTGCGGCCGTCATGGGGCAGCACGCAGCCGGCATATTCCAGCCGGAGATTTTGCCCGGTGGCATGGCGGGGGGTGAGCACCGTGGTCCAATAGGCGCCCTTGTGCAGCACGGCCTGGGTGAACACGGTCAGGGCCGGAAGCTCGCCGGCGTGCAGGGTGCTCGCCCTGGTCTGCCGCAGCAGCGCGCGGTCGTAGCCGAGCAGGGCGCAGGCGGCCGGATTGGCATCGATGATCTGGTCGGCATAGGGGTCGACCAGCAGCGTGGCCTCGACCGAGGACTCGAACGCGGCGACGCGCGGATCGATCGCCTCGGCGGTATCATCGGAAACGAGCATTGGCGTCGTTGCCATCACGAAATCTCGTAATTGAACTACGAATTATCGTGTATCACGAATTCTCGTAGCAGCAAAGCGTGACCAAAAGTGCTGCGTCATCAAGGCACTGGACGGCCGAAAGGTGGTGGCATGCTCCTTGCGTAATTGCTCCTGCAATGACGCGCAGGAGGTCCGATGTCCACGTTCGACAATCCGTTTGATCCCGATCGCAACCTTCGAGCCGGCTGTGCCTGTGGCCAGCATCAATCCGCGGCGGAGCACGAGCAGGCCACGGCGTTGCGCTGCGCACAGATCGAGAGCGAGGAGAAGCGCTACGAGGGCGTCGTCGCCTCCGCCGTGATGCGCGCGATGTTTCCGCAGGATGTGGCGCGGCGCGCCTTCCTGAAATCGGTCGGTGCGTCCACGGCACTGGCGGCGCTGTCGCAGTTCTTCCCGCTTCAGACCGCGACCGAGGTCTTCGCGCAGGCCGGCACGCCGGAGAAGAAGGACCTCAAGGTCGGCTTCATTCCGATCACCTGCGCCACGCCGATCATCATGGCGGCGCCGATGGGCTTCTATGCCAAGCACGGCCTCAACGTCGAAGTGGTCAAGACCGCCGGCTGGGCCGTGATCCGCGACAAGACCATCAACAAGGAATACGACGCCGCGCACATGCTGGCGCCGATGCCGATCGCGATCTCGCTGGGGCTTGGCGCCAATGCGATTCCATTTGCTGTCCCCGCGATCGAGAACATCAACGGGCAGGGCATCGTGCTGGCGACCAAGCACAAGGACAAGCGCGATCCGAAGGACTGGAAGGGCCTCAAGTTCGCGATCCCCTTCGATTACTCCATGCACAATTATCTGCTGCGCTACTATCTCGCCGAGCACGGACTCGACCCCGATACCGACGTGCAGCTGCGCTCGGTGCCGCCGCCGGAGATGGTCGCGAACCTCCGCGCCGACAACATCGACGGCTTCCTCGCGCCCGACAACATTTGCCAGCGCGCGATCTATGACGGCGTCGGCTTCATGCACCTGCTCTCGAAGGAGATCTGGGACGGCCATCCCTGCTGCAGCTTTGCCGCCAGCCGCGAATTCATCACGACGGCGCCGAACAGCTTTGCCGCGCTGACGCGCGCCATCGTCGATGCCACCGCCTACGCGTCGAAGGCGGAGAACCGCAAGCAGATCGCGGAGGCCATCGCGCCCGCCAACTACATCAACGCGCCGGTCACGGTGCTGGAGCAGGTCCTGACCGGCACCTATGCCGACGGCCTCGGCGGCGTGAAGACCGACGCCAAGCGCGTCGATTTCGATCCATTCCCCTGGCAGTCGTTTGCGGTGTGGATGCTGACGCAGATGAAGCGCTGGGGCCAGATCAAGGGCGACGTCGACTACAAGGCGGTGGCCGAGCAGGTGTATCTGGCGACGGATACCAAGAAGCTGATGACCGAGATGGGCCTGTCGCCGCCGGCAACCGCCTACAAGTCGTTCGCGGTGATGGGCAAGACTTTCGATCCGGCAAAGCCCGAGGATTACCTCGCGAGCTTCAAGATCAGGAAGGCGTCGTGATGGGCCGTGCGCTCTCTTCACCTCTCCCCGCTTGCGGGGAGAGGTCGATCGCGAAGCGATCGGGTGAGGGAGACTCTCCGCGAGTCCAACTCTCACCTCCCTTGCGGAGGGCCCCCCTCACCCCAACCCTCTCCCCGCAAGCGGGGAGAGGGAGATGAGCACCAACCTCCGCCTCCGCGCCGGCCTCGTCTCGATCGTGCTGCTGGCCGCGTTCCTCGGCATCTGGCATCTCGCCACGCGCTCGACCGCGCCGGTCGCGACGATGAGTCCGGAATATGCCAAGCTGATGGGCCTGACTGCGACGCAGGGCAAATCCGCCATGCCCGGGCCGCTCGATGTCGGCGCCAAGCTGTGGGAGCACCTGAAGCGGCCGTTCTACGACAACGGGCCCAACGACAAGGGGCTCGGCATCCAGCTTGCCTATTCGATCGCGCGGGTCGGCACCGGTTATCTGCTCGCCGTGCTCGTCGCCATTCCACTCGGCTTTTTGATCGGCATGTCGCCGCTGCTGAGCAAGGCGCTCGATCCTTTCATCCAGGTCTTGAAGCCGATCTCGCCGCTCGCCTGGATGCCGCTCGCGCTCTACACCATCAAGGATTCGTCGATTTCGGCAATCTTCGTGATCTTCATCTGCTCGATCTGGCCGATGCTGCTCAATACCGTGTTTGGCGTTGCCAGCGTGCGCAAGGAATGGATCAACGTCGCGCGCACGCTCGAGGTCGGCACCATCAGGCGCGCCTTCACGGTGATCCTCCCCGCAGCGGCGCCGACGATCCTGACCGGCATGCGCATCTCCATCGGCATCGCCTGGCTCGTGATCGTCGCGGCCGAAATGCTCGTCGGCGGCACCGGCATCGGCTACTTCGTCTGGAACGAGTGGAACAACCTCTCGATCACCAACGTCATCATAGCGATCCTCTTGATCGGGATCGTCGGCATGCTGCTCGACCAGATCCTCGCGCGCTTCACGCGCATGGTCACGTTTCCGGAGTAGGGGCCGATGACCGACAAATTCATCTCCATCGAAGGCATCGCAAAACGCTATCCGGGTGCGGGCGGTGCCGCGACCACCGTGTTCGAGAATCTCTGGCTGTCGATGCCGCGCGGCGAGTTCTGCTGCGTGATCGGCCATTCCGGCTGCGGCAAGACCACCGTGCTCAACATTCTCGCCGGCCTCGATGCGCCGAGCGAGGGTGCGGTTATCGTGGACGGGCAGGCGATCTCGGGCACCAGCCTCGACCGCGCTGTGATCTTCCAGAGCCACGCGCTGCTGCCCTGGCGCACCGTGCTCGGCAACGTCGCCTATGCCGTGAGCTCGAAATGGCGGAGCTGGGATCGGGCGAAGGTCAAGGCGCATGCGCAAACCTTCATCGATCTCGTGGGCCTGACGGGCTCGGAGCACAAGCGTCCCTCGGAACTCTCCGGCGGCATGAAGCAGCGCGTCGGTATTGCCCGTGCGCTCTCGATCACGCCGAAAATGATGCTGATGGACGAGCCGTTCTCGGCGCTGGACGCGCTGACGCGCGGCACGCTTCAGGACGAGGTGCGGCGCATCTGTCTGGAGACCGGGCAGACCGCGTTCATGATCACCCACGACGTGGACGAGGCGATCTATCTCGCCGACAAGATCTTCCTGATGACCAACGGGCCCGGCGCGGTGCTGGCCGAGGTCGTTGAAAATCCGCTGCCGAAGGATCGCGGCCGCACCGATCTGCATCGCCATCCTCTGTACTATGCGCTGCGCAACCACATCATCGATTTCCTGGTGACGCGCAGCAAGACATTCGCGGCCGAGAAGCCCGATCACGATCCGCGCAACGTGCCCGTGGTGCATATCGGCAAGCCCGGACTGACGGTCGCAACTGGCGGCGAAGAGCAACGACAGACTTGGACACCCGGGACCAGTCCCGGACTCACTGCCTAAAAAGGAGATCCTGACATGAAACGCGAAGACCTCACCGAGAAGCTGCTCGACATCAAGCGCGAGAAGGGCTGGAGCTGGAAATACATTTGCGAGCAGATCGGCGGCTATGCGGAGGTGCTGATCGTCGGCGCGATCCTCGGCCAGATGAAACTGACGAAACCCCAGGCCGCCAACGCCGGCGAGCTGTTCGGCCTGTCGAAGGCCGAGACCGCGATGCTCAACGAGGTGCCGATGCGCGGCACTGGCACGCCGATGCCGCCGACCGATCCCTTGATCTACCGCTTCTACGAGATGGTGATGGTGAACGGCCCGGCCTGGAAGGCGCTGATCGAGGAGGAATTCGGCGACGGCATCATGTCGGCGATCGACTTCGACATGGGGATCGAGCGCGTCGCCAACCCCAAGGGCGACCGCGTCAAGATCACCATGAGCGGCAAGTTCCTGCCGTACAAATATTACGGCGCCAGCGGCAACGTGCCGGAGTATGGCTTCAAGGAGGGGTGACCTCCCGCTCCGTCATGCCGGGACGATGCGAAGCATCGGACCCGGAATCTCGAGATTCCGGGTTCGGTCCTCACGGACCGCCCCGGAATGACTGCCAGTGTGGGACGCGCGCGGCGCTACTTCCCCGCTTTCACCTCGGCCGCGGCCACAGCGAGCAACTCGCTCATCTTGGCGCGAATCGCCTGCTCGGTGACGACGACGCTCTTGGTGGCGAAATCGGCCATGAGCTTGCGCAGGACGTCGGCGTCGCCGGCCTCCTCGAAATCGGCCGCGACCACCTCCTTGGCGTAGGCCGTGGCGGCCTCGCCGGTGATTCCGAGCTTTTCCGCGGCCCATAGCCCGAGCAGCCGGTTGCGGCGGGCCTCCGCCTTGAACTTCTGCTCCTCGTCGAGGGCGAACTTCTTCTCAAAGCCTTCCTCGCGCTTGTTGATCTCGCTCATGCCTTTTCCAATTCCCTGCTGACTGGACCCGGCGGCCCTCGTTGCGACAGCCCCGGCGCATGCCTAGATAAGGAGCACGAATCGGCAAAACAACGAGCCGTTAAGCCGCAGGCAAAACGGTATAAGTTGGTGCCGGACGGCCGGATCGATTGTGCTCGGACAGCCAATCGGATAGGTTGCCTAAAGGCTTGGTTCCCGTTCTGTTTCTACGGGTTCCCGGCCGTTCACGGCAGCTCCGCTGTGGGTCGTAATCCTAGTCAACCGGAGCACACCAAATTCATGGATTTCAACAAAACACGGTACATCCCAATGAGCCGTCGGCGTCGCATTTATGAAGGCAAGGCAAAGGTTCTTTACGAAGGCCCGGAGCCCGGTACCCTGATCCAGCACTTCAAGGATGACGCCACCGCGTTCAATGCGAAAAAGCATCAGGTGATCGAGGGCAAGGGTGTCCTCAACAACCGGATCTCGGAGTACCTGTTTCAGCACCTCAACGACATCGGGGTGCCGACCCACTTCATCCGCCGCCTCAACATGCGCGAGCAGTTGATTCGCGAGGTCGAGATCGTGCCGCTGGAAGTGGTGGTGCGGAACGTTGCCGCCGGCTCGCTGTCGCAGCGCCTCGGCATCGAGGAGGGCACGCAGCTGCCCCGTTCGATCATCGAATTCTACTACAAGAACGACCAGCTCAACGACCCCATGGTGTCGGAAGAGCACATCACCGCCTTCGGCTGGGCGACGCCCCAGGAGATCGACGACATCATGGCGCTCGCCATCCGCGTCAACGACTTCCTCACCGGCCTCTTCCTCGGCATCGGCATCCGCCTGGTCGACTTCAAGATGGAGTGCGGGCGGCTGTTCGAGAACGAGATGATGCGGATCATCGTCGCCGACGAGATCTCGCCGGATTCCTGCCGCCTGTGGGACATCAAGTCGAACGAGAAGCTCGACAAGGATCGTTTCCGCCGGGATCTCGGCGGGCTGCTGGAGGCCTATACCGAAGTTGCAAAGCGCCTCGGCATCCTCATGGAGAACGAGCGTCCGGCGGGCTCCGGCCCGGTGCTGGTGAAGAGCTAAAGGGGTTTTCGACGTGAAGGCACGTGTCACCGTTACCTTGAAAACGGGCATCCTCGATCCGCAAGGCAAGGCCATCGAAGGCGCGCTGAAGTCGCTCGGCGTCGACGGCGTCGCCAGCGTCCGCCAGGGCAAGGTGTTCGACATCGAGCTCGCCGGCGCCGACAAGGCCAAGGCAGAGGCGGCGCTGAAGGAGGCCGCCGACAAGCTGCTGGCGAACACCGTGATCGAGAATTACCGGGTCGAGATCGTTTAGCCCTGCCTTGTCGCCCCTCATGGTGAGGAGGCGCGAAAAGCGCCGTCTCAAACCATGCAGGCCCGGCTCTCGCACCTTGGCCTTCATCCTTCGAGACGCGCGCAGAGGGCGCGCTCCTCAGGATGAGGAGCTACATTGGTCGTGTACGTTCGCGCTCACAGCCACCCGACGCGGCGGAAGCGCCAGTACAATCCGAGGCAGGCGAGCGCCATCAATCCCAACACGATGAAGTAGCCGTATTCCAGCTGTAGCTCCGGGATGTACTTGAAGTTCATCCCGTAGATGCCGGCGACTGCGGTCGGGACGGCCAGGATCGCGAGCCACGAGGCGAGCTTCTTGGAGACCGCCGTCTCCTGCGCCTGGCCCACCAACAGGCTCGCTTCGAAGGCGAAGGCCAGCACCTCGCGCATGGAATCGATGCGCTCCTGGATGTTCCTGACGTGGTCGGTGACGTCGCGGAACAGCGGTTGCATTGTCGCGCGCACCATCGCCAGCTCGTCATGCTCCAGACGGCGGCAGACCTCCACCAGCGGGCCGATCGCATTCCTGAGCCGCAGCAGGTCGCGGCGCAGCATGTAGAGCCGCTCGATCTGCGCCTTGCTGATCGGCTTGGAGAGCACGTCGTCCTCGATGCCCTCGACCTCGTCGTGGATGCTCTCGAGCACCGGCGAGTAGTTGTCGACGATGAAATCGAGGATGGCGTAGAGGATGTAGTCCTCGCCGCGCGCGAGCGCCCGCGGGCAGCTTTCGCAGCGCTCGCGTACCGGCGTGTAGGAGGTCGAGGCGCCATGGCGCACCGAGACCAGATAGCCTTCGCCGACGAAAATGTGCGTCTCGCCGAAGGCGATCCGGCCCTCGATCAGCTGCGCCGTCCGCGCCACGATGAACAGGGCCTCGCCGTATTGCTCGATCTTGGGCCGCTGGTGGGCGTGGGCGGCGTCCTCGATCGCGAGATCGTGCAGGTCGAACTGCTTCTGCACGGCGCCGAGCAGGGCCGTGTCCGGCTCGTGCAGCCCGATCCAGACCACGTGGCCGGGCTTGGCCCGCCAGCTCGAGGCCTCGCTGATGGCGATGTTGGCGACGCGCCGGCCGTCGACATAGGCACCCGCGGCGACGACGCCCTCAGTGGACACCGGCTGGGAGGAGGATGCAGGCAGCGACGGGACGTTCATGGCTGCAATCCCGGGCAAAATCGTCAGGCAAAAGCGCCGTGGCTATGGCCTGTGTACAAGGCCGTCCGGCGAGGCTAGCACTGGTAAAATCCCCGTCAAATGGCTATGTCTCTGCACGAATTGGCCCTTCGGCCAGCCCGATTCCCGTCACCGTCGGAACCCCTGCCATGAAAGCCGCCATCCTCGTCTTTCCCGGAATCAACCGCGAGCGTGACATGGCGCGCGCGCTGAGGCTGATCTCGGGCAGCGAGCCCGCGATGGTCTGGCACGCCGAGACGTCGCTGCCTGCGGGCACCGATCTCGTGGTCGTGCCGGGTGGGTTCTCCTATGGCGATTACCTGCGCTGTGGCGCAATCGCCGCGCGTGCGCCGGTGATGGACGCGGTGCGCGATTATGCGGCGAAGGGCGGCCTCGTGCTCGGCGTCTGCAACGGCTTTCAGATCCTCTGCGAATCCGGCCTCTTGCCGGGCGTGCTGATGCGCAATGCGCGGCTGAAATTCATCTGCCGCGACGTGCATCTGCGCGTCGAGCGTTCCGACACGCCGTTCACCCGTGGCTACAATGCCGGCCAGGTGATCCGCGTGCCCGTCGCCCATGGCGAGGGCAATTACGAGGCGGACGAAGAGACCATCAAGCGCATCGAAGGCGAGGGGCGGGTGCTCTATCGCTACTGCTCGGCCGAGGGCGTGGTCGACGAGGCCGCCAACATCAACGGCGCGGCGCATTCGATCGCCGGCATCGTCAACGACAAGGGCAATGTGCTCGGCATGATGCCGCATCCGGAAAACCACGTCGAAGACATCATGGGCTGCACTGACGGCCGCGGCCTGTTCGCCGGTCTCGCCCAGCATCTGGAAAAGGCCGCGTGATTTCACCCGTGTTGAAGCGGCTGTCGGTCGCTGCCGCCGTCGCTGCGTTCGCTACGGCCGCGTTCGCCCAGGATTTCCCCAAGCGTCCGATCACCATGATCGTGCCGTTCGCGGCCGGCGGCACCTCGGACGTGATCGCGCGCACCGTCGCCGAGCAAATGAGCGTCGCGCTCGGCCAGACCATCGTGATCGAGAACGTTGCGGGTGCCGGCGGTTCGACCGCGCTGGCGCGCGCCTCACGCGCCGAGCCCGACGGCTACACGATTGCGATCGGCAATGCCGGCACCAATGCCGCGACCTACACGATCTATCCGAAGCTGCCGTTTACGCCGGACTCCTTCGTACCGATCGCGATGGTGGCGAAGACGTTCGGCATCATCGCCGTGCGCAAGGATTTTCCGGCGAAGGACCTCAAGGAGTTCATCGCCTACGCCAGGGCCAATCCGGCCAAGATCAATCTCGGCCATGCCGGCGTCGGCTCCTCGAACTATTTGATCTGCAAGAGCTTCGTCACCGCCGCCGGGATCGACGCGACGCTGGTCGGCTATCGCGGCGCAGCCCCTGCGCTGACCGATGCGATCGGCAGCCAGATCGACGGCGTCTGCGACGCGGCGGCCTCGGTCTCGCAGTCGATCAACGAGAAGCTGGTGAGGGGACTCGTGGTCGGCTCGACCGTACGGCTCGCGACGTTGCCGGACCTGCCGACGTCGTCTGAAGCCGGGCTGCCGGAGTTCGAGGCGCAGGGCTGGAACGGCCTGTTCGCACCCAAGGGCACGCCGCCGGCCGTCATCGCCAGGTTGAATGCGGCGGCGCGCACCGCGGTCGAGACCGATGCGGTGAAGAAGCGCTTTGCCGACCTGTCGACCGTTGCGCCCGACGACAACGAGCATACGCCGGAGCTGCTTCAGCAACTGGTGACGCGCGACGTCGAGAAATACCGGAAGATGCTGGCGGACGACGCCAAGCAATAGCGCCTTGCGCTAGCGCCGCTTCAGCCGCTCCGCCGGCACCGTCATCGCGGCGACGCCGGCCATGACCAGCAGCAGGCCCAGCGCCAGGTTCGAGGGCACGCTTTCGCCGAGCAGCAGCACGGAAAGGCCGACGCCGATCGGGATGCGCAAATAGCCTTGCGCGTTCGTGGTCAGCGTGCCGAGCCGGCCGAGGCAGACGTAGAACAGCATCAACCCCAACGCGCTGGAGACGATGCCCATGACGATGGTGGCGACGATCGCCTGAAACGTCGGGTGCAGCGTCCAGGGCTGGTCGATGATCAGCGAGGGCGGGAGCAGGATGAGGCCGCCGAACAGCAACGAGCCGGCCGCCACCACCATCGGGTCGTAGTCGGATAGCCGGAGGCCGAAGATCGTCGCGCAGGCAAAGGAGATGGTGGCGAGCAGGATCGCGATCTCCGCGACGATCTCGCGGCTGAAGCCGCCGAGGGCATCGAGGCCGACGATGGCGACGGTGCCGGCGAGGCCGAGGATCGCGCCCGCGAGCTTCAACAGCGTGGCCGGCTCGTGCCGCGTGATCAGCGAGGTGATCAGGAAGGCGAAGATCGGCGTGGTCGAGGCCAGCACCACCGTGTTGGACGCCGGCACATATTGCTGCGACCAGGTGATGACCAGGAACGGGAAGGTCGAGTTGATCAGCTGCTGGGTTGCGAACAGCTTCCAGGCCTTCGCGTCGGTCGGGATCCTGACGCCGCGCATCCACAGGATCGCGAACAGGAAGGCGGCCGCGATCAGGGAGCGCGCTGAGATGAAGGTGATGGGCGGAATCGTGTCCAGCGCGAGCTTGGCCAGCGGATAGGTGGAGCTCCAGCAGCAGGCGAGCGCGAACAGCAGCGCATAGTCGCGCCAGCTGCGCGCGCCGGTGGCGGCCATGGACGACAGCGGCGTTGATGCGGACGCCGTCGTGCGACCCGCCCCCGACGTGCTCTTCGGCACCTTGTTCTTGCTCCCCGGCGCGACCGCGCTTCTCGCAAGTCTGGGCGAGGGGGCGCCAAAAGGGAAGGCGTCGAGCTATGCGTTTGGCTGAGGGAGCGACTTCCGCTTGGCCCGCTTGATCGTCCCGGAAAAGGTGAACAGCAGGCGCTCGCCGGAGGCCATCTGCCCGCGCAGGAAGATCAGCGAACCACCGGCGCGGGTGACCTCGCCGGTGCACTCGATCAGCTCGCCCTCATGCCCGGCATCCAGGAACTCGCAGGCGAAATTGACCGTCACGCCGCGGCCGTTCAGCGCGTTCCGGCCGATCGCGAACAGGCAGTAGTCGGCGAAGGCCATGAAGCAGCCGCCATGGACGTTGCCGGAGCCGTTCAGGTGCTTCTTTTCGACCCGGAAGGCGCAGCGGACGCTGCCGTCCGCCTCCAGGCGGTGCCAGAAGGGGCCGATATGGTTCTCAAAGCTGTCCCTGATCCAGGTCTGCCAGCCCTTGAACTCACCCTCGGTCGCGACATGCAGCTCGGGGCGGGGCGGAGCAGCCGTTTTGGTCAATTCGTGCAAGGAAATGGGCCTTCAATTGCGGGTCTTCAGCCCTTAAATCCGATCCGTCCGCGCCGTGCAATTCCCGTTCCCGCACCCCTCGGCCGCAAAACGTGGGACAGTGGGAAAATGCGCCATAAAGGGCTTTTCGCGAGGCCCCGATCTTCCTAAGAACGGCAAAACGCCGTCGAAAGCCCCGAATCCATGAAGAACGAACCCAAGATCACCCCCGAACTGGTTGCCGCCCACGGGCTCAAGCCCGACGAGTACGAGCGCATCCTGAAGCTGATCGGGCGGGAGCCGACCTTCACCGAGCTCGGCATCTTCTCGGCGATGTGGAACGAGCATTGCTCGTACAAGTCCTCGCGCATCCATCTGCGCGGATTGCCGACCAAGGCGCCCTGGGTGATCCAGGGCCCCGGCGAGAATGCCGGCGTGATCGACATCGGCGACGGCCAGGCCGTGGTCTTCAAGATGGAGAGCCACAACCACCCGAGCTACATCGAGCCCTACCAGGGCGCGACCACCGGCGTCGGCGGCATCCTGCGCGACGTCTTCACGATGGGCGCACGGCCGATCGCCTGCCTCAATGCGCTGAGCTTCGGCGCGCCCGAGCATGCCAAGACCCGGCACCTCGTCTCCGGCGTCGTCGCCGGCGTCGGCGGCTACGGCAATTCCTTCGGCGTGCCGACGGTCGGCGGCCAGGTCCGTTTCCACACCCGTTATGACGGCAACATCCTCGTCAACGCGATGGCCGTGGGCCTCGCCGATGCCGACAAGATCTTCTATGCGGCCGCCTCCGGCGTGAACATGCCGATCGTCTATCTGGGCTCCAAGACCGGCCGCGACGGCATCCACGGCGCCTCGATGGCCTCGGCCGAGTTCGACGACAAGTCCGAGGAGAAGCGCCCCACCGTGCAGGTCGGCGATCCCTTCGCCGAGAAGCTTTTGCTCGAGGCGTGCCTCGAGATCATGGAGAAGGGCTGCGTCATCGCGATCCAGGACATGGGCGCGGCGGGCCTGACCTGTTCGGCTGTCGAGATGGGCGCCAAGGGCGACCTCGGCGTCGATCTCGATCTCGACGCGGTGCCGACCCGCGAGACCGGCATGAGCGCCTATGAGATGATGCTCTCGGAGAGCCAGGAGCGCATGCTCATGGTGCTCAAGCCCGAGAAGGAGAAGGAAGCCGAGGCCATCTTCAAGAAGTGGGGGCTCGACTTCGCCGTGGTCGGCTACACCACGCCGAGCAAGCGTTTCGTGGTCAAGCATGGCGGCGACGTCATGGCCGACCTGCCGATCAAGGAGCTCGGCGACGAGGCGCCGCTCTATGACCGGCCGCATGTCCCCTCCGCCGCGCTGCCGGTCGTGCACGCGCGCGAGGTGCCGGCACCGTTGGGCGTAGGTAGCGCGCTGGAGAAGCTGATCGGCACGCCTGACATGTGCTCTAAGCGCTGGGTCTGGGAGCAGTACGACCACGTCATCCTCGGCAACACCATGCAGCGCCCCGGAGGCGATGCCGCCGTGGTGCGCGTGCAGGATGGCCCGAAGGGCCTGGCGCTGACCGTCGACGTCACGCCGCGCTATTGCGAGGCCGATCCGTTCGAGGGCGGCAAGCAGGCGGTGGCGGAAGCCTGGCGCAACATCACCGCGGTCGGCGGCAAGCCGCTCGCGATCACCGACAATCTCAACTTCGGCAATCCTGAACGGCCCGAGATCATGGGCCAGTTCGTCGGCTGCCTGAAGGGCATCTCGGAAGCCTGCCGCACGCTGGACTTCCCGGTCGTCTCCGGCAACGTCTCGCTCTACAACGAGACCAACGGCCGCGCGATCCTGCCGACGCCCTCGATCGGCGGCGTCGGTCTGCTCGACGATTTCACCAAGTCCGCTTCGCTCGCCTTCAAGGCCGAGGGCGAGGCGATCCTCTTGATCGGCGAGACCCATGGCTGGCTCGGCCAGTCGGTGTACCTGCGCGACATCTGCGGTCGCGAGGAGGGCGCGCCGCCGCCGGTCGACCTCGCTGCCGAGAAGCGCAACGGCGACTGCGTGCGCGGCATGATCCATGCGGGCACCGCGACCGCCGTGCACGACCTCTCGGACGGCGGCCTCCTGATCGCGCTCGCCGAGATGGCGATGGCGAGCGGCATCGGCGCAAAGCTGCTGGCGGCGCCGACTTCGCTTGTCTCGCAGGCCTATTGGTTCGGCGAGGACCAGGCGCGCTATCTCGTCACCGTGCCGGAAACGGAGGCCGGCCGCGTGCTCGCCAAGATGCGCGGCTGCGAGGTGCCCTGCGTGCGGATCGGCACCACCGGGGGCGATGCGATCGCGATCGCCGGCGAAGCGCCGGTAACGATCGATACGCTGCGCACCTCGTTCGAGCGCTGGCTGCCGGAGTATATGGGCGGGAAGGCGGCCTAGCGACGCCATCTCCCCGTCCTTGCGAGGAGCGAAGCGACGAAGCAATCCACACTGCTGCCTGCGGTGAGATGGATTGCTTCGCTGCGCTCGGAATGACGATAGGAGGCCGGTGCCGTTTCCTCAAAGCACCTTCGTCGCGCCCGGGATCTGCCGCAATGCTCGCGTCAGCGCCCAGCTCGCCGCGACTGTCAGTACAAACCCGAGCGTGGCCTTGACGACCGCCGGCAGGTCATAGTCGAACAGCCAGTATTGCAGCCACAGTGCGATCGGATAGTGCACCAGGAACATGCCGTACGCGTCGCTCTGCATTGGATCGAGCAGCTTGGCTGAGCCTGATTGCTTGAACCTCTGGAAAAAGGCCAGGATCAGAAACATGATGGCGACGCTGAAGACAGTGAAGCAGATGGCATAGAGCGCTTCATACCAGTCCGGCAACGGCGACGGGTTGCCCAGGATTTCGCGCTTGATGAAGATCAGCACCCACAAGAGGCAATAGGGAACGATCGCCAGTACCATCCAGTCCCAGCTGACCCTCGCCATCCGGCCGTCTGCAGCGAGCAGCCCGCGATCCATTTGCGCAACGCCGATGCCGGCACCGAAAAAGAAGTAGGTCGCGTAGAGCATCACGCGCCCGTGCTGGACCGAGAACGGCCCGAACTCGAACCAACTGCCTGCTCCGAAGTGAACCCGCCCGGGAATGTAGAACGCCGCGGTGACGGCAAGCATGACCGCGAAGAATACGGCGGGCCGACGGCGACCATATAGCGAGAGGCGATTGATCGGATCGAGCAGATTGGGCGACAGCCGGTGCAACAGGCAGGCAACCAGGTCGAAGGCGAACAAGACCCAAAGGAACCAGATCGGCCCGCTCGGCCACGGGCCCTTCGTGACCATATTCCACCAGAATTCCGAAAAGCCGATCTCGGGATGGTGCCGCAGGGAGATCGCGTAATAGGCGAGCGGAATGACCGTAAGGGCGCAGATCGCGAAGGGTAAGCCCAGCCGAAGCAGGCGATCTGCCAAATAGCTCCGCGCTCCCTTCCGGGCGATACCAGACCAGGCGAACAGTCCCGACAGGAAGAAGAACATCGCCATGAAGAAACTGTCGGTGGCGAGCACGATCATGTCGAAGCCGAAGAAGTACTTCGGATCGGTATGACCGAAATAAGTATAGGGGATCACCGCGTGATGCAGCAGCACCACCAGTGTCAGGAAGGTGCGGGCGCGATCGAGCGACACATTGCGCGTCTTGCTCTTCGGCGCGGCGTGAGCCTCCGTACCGATCGTCGCTGAATGTGACATCGTCATCATGGCCGCCCCGGTCTTGCTCCTGTCCCGGCCAGACTGTGCCGCCGGGAACCCGATTCAGCAAGGGCAGTCTGTGCTGCGCCTTGACCCTGCTGTGCCGTTAGGAACCAGTTCCGTGCAGCGAAGTTAGCATCCGCGCATTGGAGGGCCGCGGTGCGGCACCCAAGTCGGAGTTGGCGATGACGATCCTGAAATGGGCGCTGATCTTTCTCTTGGTCTCGATCGTGGCTGGCGTGCTCGGCTTCACCGGCATCTCGGCCGCCTCCGCCGACATCGCCCGCTTCCTGTTCTACGTCTTCGTCGTGATCTTCCTGGTGCTGCTGATATTGGGGCTCACGATCTTCAGGGCGTAGCTCGATATGTCATTCCGGGGCGGTCCGCAGGACCGAACCCGGAATCTCGAGATTCCGGGTTCGCGTCTGCGACGCGCCCCGGAATGACGCCGCCTCCAGACTACCCCACTTCCTCGATCTTCACCTTGTCCGGATAGAAGGCGAGGTGGCCGGAAATCTCCGTCATCGCGGGGAAGGGCGTTTCATAGGTCCAGATCGCGTTGTCGAGCGTCTTGCCGTCGGCCTTGATGCTGTAATAGCTCGCGTCGCCCTTGTAGGGGCAATGGGTGACACGGTCGGTGCGCTCCAGCAGCGTCATGTTGGCATCCTGTCGCGGTACATATTGCACCGCCGGATATTTGGCCTCCTTCAGCGTCAGCGCCTTGCTGGTCTCGGCGATCACGATGTCGCCCGCCGTGACGCGGACGCGCTTCGGGTTTGGGGTGATGGTGATGGGGTGGTCGGGCCCTGGAAGCTTCATGATTTCACGCCTTTTCGATCAATCTGCCGCGCGCGGCACTTTGTCGTGCCTTTATCCTGATGGGATCAGGGATATAGTGCCTGAGTGCGTGACGTAGAAGGCCGTTCACGCTAAGTTTGGCCCTGCCGGTCCGGGGACCCCGGCAGCGATTCGACGACGAGGCTGATCTCAGCCGAGATAAGGAGCAAGACCCGAATGCCCATGGACGCCCACGATATCGAGGCGATGATCAAGGCAGCGATCCCCGATGCCGAGGTGACGATCCGTGACCTCGCCGGCGATGGCGACCACTATGCCGCGACCGTGATCTCGGAATCCTTCCGCGGCAAGTCCCGCGTCCAGCAGCACCAGATCGTCTATCAGTCCCTGCGCGGCCAGATGGGCGGCGTGCTGCATGCGCTGGCGCTGCAAACCGGGGTACCCGGCACCTGACCTGATCGCAGCGGGGACCGATGATGGCTGCGGACAATCCGCGCGGCGCGATGTTTCGCGTCATCCTGCCGAACCAGCCCAGCCGCGTCACCAATGCCGAGCTGTTCTTCGATCTCGTCTTCGTCTTTGCCGTCACGCAGGTGTCGCACACGCTGCTGCACCATTTCACGCCGCTCGGCGCGGTCGAGGTCACGCTGCTGTTCCTGGCGGTGTGGTGGGTGTGGGTCTACACCGCCTGGGTCACCAACTGGCTCAATCCCGATCTGACGCCGGTCCGAATCCTGATCTTCCTGATGATGCTGGGCGGCCTCGTGCTGTCGACGACGATCCCGACCGCCTTCGATGGCCGCGGTCTCTGGTTCGCGATCGCCTACGCAACCATGCAGGTCGGACGCACCGCGTTCTGGCTGTTCGCAACCCCGCGCCACCGCACGGAAGTGCGGCACAACGCGATCCGCATCCTGGTCTGGCTCTCCGGCTCCGCGATCTTCTGGATTCTCGGCGGCCTCGCGCACGGGGAGGAGAGGCTGTGGTTCTGGATCGTGGCGCTCTCGATCGAATACGTCTCGCCCGCCGTGCGATTCTGGGTGCCGAAGCTGGGGTTCTCCTCGGTCGAAGCCTGGGCCGTCGAGGGCGGCCACATGGCCGAGCGCTGCGCCGGCTTCATCATCATCGCGCTCGGCGAGGCCGTCGTCGTCAACGGCGCGACCTTTGCCGAGTTGGAGTGGACCGCGGACAACATCCTGGCCTTCGTCTCGGCGCTCACCGGCGCCATCGCGATGTGGTGGATCTATTTCCACAAGGGCGCCGAGGCCGGCTCCGAGCGCATCTCGAAATCCGCAGAATCCGGCCGGCTGGCGCGGCTCGCCTACACCTATCTGCACATGCCGATCGTCGCCGGCATCATCCTGACCGCGGTGTCGGACGAACTGGTGCTGAAGCATCCGACCGGCCATTCCGACGTCCGCACCATCGTGAGCACGATCGGCGGCCCGCTGGTGTTCCTGGTCGGCACGATCCTGTTCAAGCACGCGATCCGCGGCTTCCTCCAGCTCTCGCACGGCATCGGCATCATCCTGCTCGCGGCGCTGTGGTGGTTCGCGGCGGAGCTCTCGCCGCTATGGCTGTCGGTCGCGACCACGGTGATCATGATTGTGGTCGCGGTGTGGGAATCGGTGTCGCTGGGATCGAAGCCCGAAGAGGCCGAGGAGCACTGAAGCACGGCAGGCCGGAGGGCGTCGTACGTGGCCTCGCGGAGCAGTCCGAGCGCGCGCCTCGTCCTTCGAGACGACCGCTCCGCGATGTCCTCAGGATGAGGCTAATCGGCCTCGGTGCTCCTCGAAACTGCTGCCGCGCACTCCGTCCTCATCCTGAGGAGCCCGCCCGAAGGCGGCCGTCTCGAAGGATGCGCCGCAGGGAAACCGCCTATATTGAATAGGCCCTCAGGCCGGCTGTCCGGGGGAAGCGGTGAGAGCGTTTAATCCGCAACCTGCAGCGCATGCACCGAGAACATCTTCGCCGCATCCGTCCAGCTCTCGCGCACCCGCCAGCCGGCGCCGTGGGCCAGCGCGGCGAAGCGCTCGAGGCTGTATTTGTAGCTGTTTTCGGTGTGGATGCTCTCACCGGGGCGGAACGAGAAGCTGGTGCCGAGCAGGCGCACGGTCTGGTTCTTCTTGCTGATCAGGTGCATCTCGATGCGGTGCCGCTCGCGATTGTAGATGGCGCGATGGGTGAAGGCGGAGAGGTCGAAATTGCCGCCGAGCTCGCGGTTGATGCGGACCAGCACATTGAGGTTGAAGCGCGCGGTGACGCCGGCAGCATCGTTATAGGCGTCATAGAGTACGCGCTCGTCCTTTTCGAGGTCGGCGCCGATGATCATCTGCGCGCCCTTGCCCAGGATCTGGCGCGCGCTCTTCAGAAAAGCCTGCGCCTCATGCGGCTCGAAATTGCCGATGGTCGAGCCCGGGAAGAAGCCGACCTTGGGCATCGATGCGACCGCCTTTGGCAGCTCGAACGGCGTGGTGAAGTCGGCCGCCACCGGATAGATGCCGAGCGAGGGGAAGTCCCGCTTCAGGCCGTTCGCCTGCGCGTTCAGGAAGTCGCCGGAGATGTCCACGGGGACATAGGCGGCGAATTGGCAGTGGTTCAGCAGCAGGCGGACCTTCGTGGTCGCGCCGGCGCCGAACTCGACCAGCGCCGCATGCTCCGGAATGATCTTTGCGATCTCGCTGCCGCGCTCCTTCAGGATCGATAGCTCGGTGCGCGTCGGATAATATTCCGGCAGACGCGTGATCGCCTCGAACAGCTCCGAGCCGGTCGCGTCGTAGAAGTATTTCGGCGACAGCTTTTTCGGCTGCTGCGAGAGGTCCTCGATGGCCTCGCGGGCGAAAGCGGTGGTCTGCTCGTCGGGAAGATGGGCTTCGGCCAAAGCGCTGGCGTGCACATTCATGATACTCTCCTGAACGCGCTGTCCGGCGCGCATTGATCGTCGGATGAGAACTAGTTGTAATCGGCGAGCCGCAGTCCCGTGAATTGCCAGCGGTGGTGCGGATAGAAGAAGTTGCGATAAGTAATACGGCTATGCCCCTCCGGGGTTGCAAGCGAGGAGCCGCGCAGCACCAGCTGGTTGACCATGAACTTGCCGTTGTATTCGCCGAGCGCGCCTTCGATGGCGCGGTAGCCGGGGTAGGGCGAGTAGGACGACCGTGTCCACTGCCAGACGATGCCGAAGGCATCGTTGAGTTGGCCGGCGCGCGCGGCGACCTCCCACTCCATCTCGGTCGGCAGATGTTTTCCGGCCCAGCGCGCGAACGCATCGGCCTCGTAATAGCTGACGTGGCAGACCGGCGCGTCGGGATCGACCGGCCTGAGGCCGGCGAGCGTCATCACCTGCCAGGCGCCATCGACCTCGCGCCAATGGCCCGGCGCCTGCCAGTCTTCCTTGCTGACCACAGCAAAGCCGTCCATCAGCCACAGCGTTGCGTTCGCGTAGCCACCGTCGCGCATGAAGGCGAGCCATTCGCCATTGGTGACGAGATTGCGTGCGATCTTGACCGGGCCGACGAGGGCGCGATGCGCCGGCTTCTCATTGTCGAAATGAAAACTGTCGTCGACATGGCCGACGGTGTGGATGCCTTCGTTGAGGATCAACCAGTCATCGCCGGTGCGCGTCGCGGATGGAAAGCGCCAGTCCGGATCGTAGGCCGGATAGACCGGATTCTGCGCAAAGGCGTGCAGGATGTCGGTGAACATCAATTCCTGATGCTGCTGCTCGTGATTGAGCCCGACCTCGACCAGTGGCGCGATGGCACGGAGCTTGTCCTCACCGGCCTCGCGGAAGAATTTGACGACCGCCGCATCAACGTATCTGCGATAGGCGCCGACCTCGCTGGCACCGGGCCGGGTGATGTCTCCGCGGTGATTCCGAGCATGACGGGGGCCGGCGCTGACGTAATAGGAATTGAACAGGAAGGCGAAATCCGGGTGGAAGGGCTGATAGCCCTGGCAATGCTCGCCGAGCAAAAACTGCTCCCAGAACCAGGTGGTGTGGGCCCGGTGCCATTTCGCGGGGCTCGCATCCGGCATGGACTGGATCTGCTGGTCCTCGGGCGACAGCGGCGCGGCCCGGCGCTCGGTCTCGTTGCGGACGGCGAGAAAGGCGTCCTGAAGCCGCTGGGCGAGCTTGCCTGGGGCGGAGGACGGTGACGAAAGCGGGGCGGGGGCCGTAGCGGAAGCTTGTTTCGTCACGTTTTTCTCCAGACAGGACAAGAGAACGTTGTTGGCGTTGCCCGGTTCCAAAACCAAGGTTCGTCCTAGATAGGGGCTCCGTTACGGTATGAAAGTCCTCCCCGGTGATGATATTCGTGTCATCATGCAATGGCTTCGGGGCTGCCCAGGCCGCTCGCCCAGGGCCTTTTCCCCCCATTTTACTTTGGATGCACAACGGTTTGGGCTACATATATAGGAAGGTATCGGGTTAAATCGGCTGAGCCGGCCCGGAGTGGTTGTTGAGGGCTCCGCCCCAGAAGGACATGGATATGAGCATCGAGGAATTCATCGCCAACGAAGTGAAGTCGAACGACGTGGTTCTGTTCATGAAGGGCACGCCGCAATTTCCGCAGTGCGGTTTCTCCGGCCAGGTCGTGCAGATCCTCGACCACCTCGGCGTTGGCTATAAGGGCCTCAACGTCCTCGAATCCGCAGAACTGCGCAACGGCATCAAGACCTTCTCGAACTGGCCGACCATTCCACAGCTCTATGTGAAGGGCGAATTCGTCGGCGGCTGCGACATTGTCCGCGAGATGTTCCAGGCCGGCGAATTGCAGCAGCTCCTCTCCGAGAAGGGCGTCGCGGTTGCGGCCTAATACGTGACCCAGCTGACGCGCCGGATTGGTGGCGCGGAGTTCGAGGTCATTGTCGCTGACATCACCACACTGAGCGTTGACGCCATCGTCAACGCCGCCAACACGTCGCTCCTTGGCGGGGGCGGCGTCGATGGGGCGATCCATCGGGCCGCCGGGCCCGATCTGGTCGCCGAATGCCGGATGCTCCACGGCTGCGAAACGGGCAACGCCAAGATCACCATGGGCTATCGGCTCAAGGCCGCGCACGTGATCCACACCGTTGGTCCGGTCTGGAATGACGGCACGCTGGACGAAGACGGTCTGCTCGCCTCCTGCTATCGCCGTTCGATGGAGCTGTGCGGGAAGCACAAGCTGACCTCGGTGGCATTTCCCGCGATTTCGACCGGCATTTTCCGCTTTCCCGCCGACCGGGCGGCGGAGATCGCCGTGCGCACGACGGTCGAGGCGCTCCCTGCCGCGCCATCCGTTGCGCGCGTGGTGTTCTGCTGCTTCGCCGAGCCGAGCGCCAGGCTCCATGCCGAGGCGCTAGCACGACACAGCAGCCCTTGTGCCTGATGACGCGGTCAGTACACTCCGTCCAGCCATGTTCCGGGGAGGGGATATGATTTCACAGTCTGGACTGCGTGCGCTCGCCTGCGGCGCGCTGATGTCGCTTGGCGCGATGTCGTTCGCACGGGCAGAGGGCACCTACGAGATTCCGGCCGGCGCGCATTTCAATCAGGACAAGCTCGCCAAGGTCAGCGAGTTCTTCAAGAACGAGGTCGCGACCGGCAAGATCGCCGGCGCAACCGTGCTGATCCAGCAGCACGGCAAGCCGGTCTATCACGAAGCCTTCGGCGTGCAGGACGTGGTCAGCAAGGCGCCGATCACCGACAAGACGATTTTCCGCCTGTTCTCGATGAGCAAGGCGATCACGTCCGTCGTCGCGGTGCGACTGATCGAGGACGGCAAGATCAAGCTCGACGATCCTGTCTCGAAATACATCCCGTCCTTCGCCAATGTGAAGGTCGGCGTCGAGAAGAAGGCCGACGACGGCACCAAGTCGCTCGAACTGGTGCCGCCCACGCGGCCGATCACGGTGCTCGATTTGATGCGCCATACCTCCGGCATCACCTATGGCTTCTATGGCGACAGCCTGGTCCGCAAGGCCTATCGCGACGCCAACATCTATGCCGGCGATTTCGACCTCGCCGAATTCGCCGAGCGCATCGCGAAACTGCCGCTGCACAACCAGCCGGGCGCGCTGTGGCAATATGGCCATTCCACCGACATCCTGGGGCGGGTGATGGAGATCGCGGCGGGCAAACCGCTGACAGACATCATGCGGGAGAAACTGCTCGATCCGCTCGGCATGGTCGATACCGGCTTCTTCGTCACGGCCCCCGAGAAGCAGAAGCTTCTGGCGCAGCCGGTGCCGAACGATGCCGATTTCCGGGTCGGCCGCATCAACGATCCGACGGTGGTCAAGAAGATCCAGTTCGCCAGCGGCGGCATGGTGACGACCATGGCCGATTACGAGCGCTTTGCGCAGATGCTGCTCAATGGCGGCAGCCTCGACGGCAAGACCATTCTCAAGCCCGAGACGTTCAAGCTGATGGTGACCGATCAGGTCGGCCCGGGCTCCGGCGTGGACCGCGACTATTTCTACTTCCCCGGCGACGGTTTTGGCTTCGGCCTCGGCCTTGCGGTCCGCACCGACCCCGGCAATGCCAAGCCGCCGCCGCCCGGCGATCTCGGGGAGTTGAAGTGGGACGGCGCCTCGGGCTGCTATTTCGTGGTCGACCCCAAGCAGGACATGTTCTTCGTGCTGCTGGAGCAGACCCCGACCGAGCGCCAGCGCGTGCAGCGGACACTGAAGCAGTTGGTTTATGAAGCCATGGAGAAGTGACATGACCGGGCGCCGCGCGCTGATCGCGGCGCTCGTCGTTCTGGTCGGTGTGGTCGGCGCGAGAGCAGGCTACGAGGGGCGCCCCGCGCACAGCCTTTCGCCTGAAGGCTTGGCAAAAGTCTCCGACTACATCCGCAACGAGGTCGCGACCGGCAAGATACCCGGCGCGATCCTGCTGCTCCAGCAGCACGGCAAGCCGGTCTATTACGAGAATTTTGGCGTCCGCGACGTCGCGACCGAGATCTCGATGAGCGCGGACACGATCTTCCGCCTCTATTCGATGTCGAAGCCGATCACCTCCGTGATGGCGATGATGCTGGTCGAGGAGGGCAAGCTCGCGCTCGACGATCCCGTTTCAAAATACATTCCGGCCTTTGCCGGCATGAAGGTCGGCGTCGAAAAGAAAGCCGAGGACGGCAAGGTCGGGCTGGCGCTGGAGCCGCTCGATCGTCCGGTGACGATCAAGGATCTGATGCGTCACACCTCCGGACTGCCTTATGGCTATTACGGCGGCGGCGCGGTGCGCGAGCTCTATGCCGAGGCGAAGCTCTTCAACCGCAATCTCAGCAATGCCGACTTCGCCGCGAAGATCGCCACGCTGCCGCTGGTCGAGCAGCCGGGCACGGTGTGGGATTACGGCTTTTCCACCGACGTGCTCGGACGCGTCGTCGAGGTGATCTCGGGAAAGACGCTGCTCCAGTTCGAGAGGGAGCGGCTGCTGGGTCCGCTCGGCATGACCGAGACGGCATTCTTCGTCGCCGATCCCGCCAAGTTTCCCCGCATTGCCGAGCCGATGCCGGAGGACCGCAACATCAATCCGACGACGCAGGTCCGCGATATCAGGCGGCCGGCGACCTGGGAGTCGGGCGGTGGCGGGATGGTTGGCACCGTCGGCGACTACGCCCGTTTCGCGCAGATGCTGCTGAACGGCGGCACCTATGACGGCCGGCGCTATCTCAAGCCCGAGACCATTGCGCTGATGGCGTCGGACCATATCGGACCGGAGACCAGAATCGCGCGCGACCAGAACTATTATCCGGGCGCGTCCTCCGGCTACGGCCTCGGCTTTGCGGTGCGCACGTCCGTGCCGGCGGGTACGTCATGGCCACTCGGCGAATATCGCTGGGACGGCGTCGGCGGCACCTTCTTCTTCATCGATCCCGAAGACGATCTGTTCGGGATATGCATGGCGCAGACCCCGTCGCAGCGCGGCCGGATCCAGCTGGCGCTGAAGACGCTGATCTATCAGGCGATGGGGCGCTGATCGCGGGCTACGGGACTTACGCCCCGCGCACGATCTCGCGCACGTATCCGATCGTTTCCTCGATCTGGCTCGCATTGACGTCGAGATGCGTGCAGGCGCGGATGCGGCCGTCCATCATCGCGAGCGTCACGCCGCGCTGGCGCAGTGCGGCGACCATCTTGTCGCCGGGGACGCCGGCGCCATCGGGCTTGAAGAACACGAGGTTGGTCTCGGGCTCCTGCACCTCGATGCCTGCGATCTGCGACAGTCCGCGGGCGAGTGCGCGCGCATTGGCATGATCGTCGGCAAGGCGATCGACGTGGTGGTCGAGGGCGTAGATGCAGGCGGCGGCGCAGATTCCGGCCTGCCGCATCGAGCCGCCGAGGCGCTGCTTCCACTGCCAGACCGCGTCGATGAAGGCGCGCGAGCCGGCGAGCACACCGCCGATCGGCGCGCCCAGGCCCTTGGAGAAGTCGATCCAGGCCGAATCCCAGCCAGCGGTCATGTCGCGCGGAGAAATGCCGCTCGCCACCGTGGCGTTGAGCAGCCGCGCGCCGTCCATGTGGGTGACGAGGCCGTGCTGCCTGGCGATCTCGACGATCTCGTCGAGTGCGGCCTTCTTCCAGATCGTGCCGCCGCCGATATTGGCGGTCTGCTCGACGCTGACGACGGTCTGCGGCGGCTGGTAGCGCGTGCGCGGGTGCAGAGCTTTCCGGAACGTCTCCGGCGTGAACTGGCCGTCGGCGCCCTTGAGCTGCGTAACCTGGAAGCCGCCGATCGCGGCATGCGCGCCGCCCTCACGGGCGATGATGTGCGCGGTCTCGTGCGCGAGAATCTCGTCGCCGGGCCGGCAATGCACCAGCGTCGCGGTGACGTTGCACATCGTGCCCGAGGGCATGTACACGGCGGCCTCCTTGCCGAGCAGATCCGCAACGCGCTCGCACAGCGCGTTCACGGTCGGATCGTCGCCGACCTGCTCGTCGCCGACCTCAGCGCGCGCCATCGCCTCGCGCATCGCGGCCGTCGGCTTGGTCTGGGTGTCCGACAGCAGATTGATGCGCACCGGCGGCGCCTTGGGATCGATCGGGGGCGGGGTGTAGAGCATGGCTGGTCTCGTCATGTCATCTAGTCGAACAATTGCGACGTACTGCGTGCATCGTTTCTCAGCCACGGGAACGTTGAGCGATGCGGTGTCGCGCGGCAAGAAGGATGTCGTCTGGCGTGTCCGCTGTGAACATATTGCAATCGGGATGAGCGAACAGCCCCCGATATCGGCAGACCTGCTGGTCGCGGGAGAGGGCCGCCCACGCCCGAATCGCCGCTTCAGTGCCGAAGGCAGAGCGTTGGCGAACTGGCCGGCCATCCGAGACATCGATGGCATGCTACCAAACAAAAAGGCCCCGGAAAACCGGGGCCTTTGAACGTTGGTGTGCCGAGTTATCAGCGCGAATAGAATTCGACGACCAGATGCGGCTCCATCTGCACCGGGAACGGCACGTCGGAGAGGCCGGGGATGCGAATGTACTTCGCGGTCATCTTGCCGTGGTCGACGTCGAGATAGTCGGGGGTGTCGCGCTCGGGGAGCTGGCTGGCTTCGAGCACGTGGGCGAGCTGCTTGGAGGCTTCCTTGACCTCGACCACGTCGCCGACCTTGAGCTGGTAGCTCGAGATGTTGACCTTGCGGCCGTTCACCTTGATGTGGCCGTGGTTGATGAACTGGCGCGCGGCGAAGATCGTCGAGACGAACTTGGCGCGGTACACGACCGCGTCGAGACGACGCTCCAGGAGGCCGATCAGGTTCTCGCCGGTGTCACCCTTGAGGCGGCTCGCCTCGACATAGATGCCGTGGAACTGGCGCTCGGAAATGTTGGCGTAATAGCCCTTCAGCTTCTGCTTGGCGCGCAGCTGCACGCCGAAGTCGGAGAGCTTGCCCTTGCGGCGCTGGCCGTGCTGGCCGGGGCCGTACTCGCGGCGGTTCACGGGGCTCTTCGGGCGGCCCCAGATGTTCTGGCCCATACGGCGATCGATCTTGTACTTCGCCTCACTGCGCTTAGTCATCGCGTCCTCTTCGGTTGCATGGTTTGAGGAAACGCGCCCTCCTGTGTGACAGGCCAAAGCCCGGCACCGACAGGTCCGATCCCCAAAGCTTAAGGGAGAGGACCACGGGTCGCGAAACGCTTCGCGGGCCGAAATCGGCCCGCGAGCAGGCGGCTTTTAGGGGAGTTTGGGGTTCGCTGTCAATTCTTTAGCCCGTCATTCCGGGGCGCTCAAAGAGCGAACCGGAATCTCGAGATCCGGGGCTCGGTGCTATCGCACCGCCCCGGGATGACCGCTGAGCGGTCAAGTCCCGACCACCCGGATCGGCTTCGGGCCGGCCGCCCGCAATTCGGCAGCGATTTCAGTGTTCAGGACCTGTTCCAGCCGGGTCAGGACCCGGGCGATGGGGGCGGCGTCGGTGACCCGGTGGTCCCAGCGGATCACGACATGGATGGTCTGGTCGGGCGCGACCACCCCATAGCTGACGATGAAGGGGCCG
The DNA here is from genome assembly GCF_038965675.1 of Bradyrhizobium sp. B039. NCBI lineage: Bacteria > Pseudomonadati > Pseudomonadota > Alphaproteobacteria > Hyphomicrobiales > Nitrobacteraceae > Bradyrhizobium > Bradyrhizobium sp. B039. The sequence goes on along the minus strand of NZ_CP152416.1, from coordinate 5,949,498 downwards.
GGCGTGACGGGATGCAGCTCGCCGCCGCCATAGGCGGCCACCGAGCTCACCGCGAAGCTGCCGAACCAGTTGCCCCGCTGCCGGCCGAAATTGAGCCCGATGGCCCAGGACAGCCGCCGCAGCGGCAGCGGCAGGCGGGTCGCCCGCATGATCTTGCGGAACATGGGAACGTCGTTGATCGGCGCCGTCTTGCCGCGCCGGATCTCGGCATCGACTGCGGCCAGGGAAAGAGCCTCCGGGGCTGCGATTCGCTGCGGCAGCACGCATTCCTCGCCGTCCTCGACCCGCGCGATAGCCACCAGCGCGACGCTCTTCGGCAGCTCGTAGAGCATCGGCCAAGGCCATTTGGCGTAGACCGTGCGCAGAATCGGCTCGTCCCTGGCGACCAGGGCGAAGGCCTTGACGAACATCGCCGCCCAGCCGGCGGGCGCCATCGCGCCCGAGCGCGCCTCCAGCAGGGGGCGGATATTGAGCGAACGGGACAGCGAGACGAAGGGCACGTCCATCGACGCGCGCATCAGGTCGCAGATCAGGCGGCGCGGCAGCGAAATGGTCTTGGGTGTCCCGCGCATGGGTCTTTCGGTTCCTGCGGACTAAAATATGTGCAGCGAGCGGGTCGCCCGCTCGCCGCGTGCTCTAGCACGAACCAACCCGCTTGGGGTCGGTCGGTTCGCCGCATCAGGGGGCTGGCGTCGCCAGCGGCTTGGTCTTGTCGTAGACGTAAATACCAATGATTTTCAATGATTTATCGCCGTTGGTCTTGGCGTCGTGGACGACGCCGGCCGGGATCAGATAGGAATCGCCGGCCTTCAGGTGCTTGTCAGGCTGGCCTTCGACGAGGAGATCGGCCTCGCCTTCCAGCACATAGCCGGTCTCGATCCCGGGATGGGTGTGACGGCCAGCGGCGCCGCCGGGTGGCACTTCGGCGATGGCGGTCAGGGTCGTGTAGCCGTCCGGGAAATCGGTCTTCTGGAGTGGGGTGCGCTTGATGGCGGGCTGCTGGGCGAAGGCCGCAAAGGCAAGGCCTGCGAAGGACAGAACGAGCAAAGTCTTTTTGAGCATTATTTCCTCCCTGGAAGGGCCGACCCTAGCAGCGCGGCAGTTCCCGGCAAGGTGGCAATCGGCCTGTTCAGCGCCTGATGCCCTCGAACGCCGCCATGATGCCGCGCTGGAACAGCGACCAGTCGAAGCCGAGCGCGATGGCGCGGTAGCCACGGTCGACCAGGGCGTTGGCCTGGTCGGCGGTGCGGGCGACGCCGCCGATCGGCACGCCGCTTCTGAGGATGCCGGCCTCGGCGCGCGCGACCAGCTCCAAGAGCTCCGGATCGTCCATCTGGCCGCGCTTGTTGATGGAGGTGGCGAGATCGCCGGGGCCGATCACCGCGACGTCGATGCCAGGCGTGGCCATGATCTCGTCGATGCGGTTGACGGCGTCGACATGCTCGATGGTGATCATGCAGATCATCTCGTCGTCGGCGCCGGCCATGTAGTCCGGCATCGACTGTCCCCAGCGGAATGGCGCGTGGAAGGGACCCCAGAGACGATCGCCGCGCGGCGGATAGCGCACGCTGCGCACCGCTTTCTCCGCCTCGCTGCGGTTCGTGATCATCGGAAAATTGATGCCGAAGGCGCCGATGTCCATCGGCGCCTTCGCAAGCCACGGTTCGTTCGCCGCGATCCGCACCAGCGGCGTGCACGGCGTGCCGGTCGTGGCGGCGATCATCGCATGCGCCTCGGTGAGGCCGATCGGCCCGTGCTCGAGATCGACGATGATCCAGTCGAGCGAGCGCGCCATGATCTGCACGGTCTGCACGCTCGGGATGGTCGCGATGGCGCCGAAGGCGGGGCGGCCCTCGCGCCACAATTGGCGGAGACGGTTGAGCGGCGTGGTCTGGACCGACATGAGAAAACCTGCGCGGAGATGACGACGGCGAAGCCTAGCAGCGCGTCGTTGGCGCGGAAAGTCAGGCCAGCGCGCGGCCGCCGAAGAACGGCGTCAGCGTGGCCGAAAGGTCATGCACACGGTTCGAGGTGAAGATCATCTCGGCGCCGGACTGCATGATGCCGCCGATAGCCGGGCCGAGCAGATCCGATACGCGGCGGGCGATGGCGGGTGCCGGGTCGATCCAGTCCACCGGCCAGGGCGCGAGCCTGGTCAGCCGGTCGAGCAGGAGCGGATAATGCGTGCACGCCAGCACCACCGTGTCGGTACGCGCGCCTGCGTCGGCGGCATCGCCGACGAAGCAGGGGGTGAGCTCGGCAAGGATGTCGTCGTCGCTGATCGGATGGCCGCCGAGTGCGCGTTCGGCGAGCGAGGCGAGTTCGGGCGAGCCGACCAGCGTCACCTCGCATCCCTGCGCGAAGTCGCGGATCAGCGCCTTGGTGTATTCGCGCTTCACCGTGCCCTTGGTGCCGAGCACCGAGACGCGCCGGCTCTTCGACTGCGCACAGGCCGGCTTGATCGCCGGCACCGTGCCGACGAAGGGCAGGGAATAAGCGGCGCGCAGGTGCGATAGGACCAGGGTGGACGCCGTGTTGCAGGCGATGACGACGAGGTCCGGATCATGGGTGCCGATCAGCTCCCCCATCAGCGGCACGACGCGGGCGATGATCTCGTCCTCGCTGTGGTGGCCGTAGGGGAAGAAGGCGTCGTCGGCGACGTAGACGTAATGCGCGTCCGGGCGCGTGGCCACGACCTCACGGAGCACCGTGAGCCCGCCAAGGCCGGAATCGAACACCAGGATCGTCGGGGAATTGGTCACGTCGTTACCTTAAAGCGTCTTGGTTACCATTCGGTTTTTGGGGCGGTTTTGCGGCGGTGGCACCTGGGGCCAATTTTGAACGATTCAATTTCGCGATTGCCGCATGTTCCCGCTATCAGCACGGGTGTTGCACTGCGGACGGGGACATATCCGCAGAATTCCGGGGAGCCGACATGATCAGAAACACCAGTAACGGCTGGGGCAGCGTTTCCCGCTGGCTGCACTGGATTTTGGCGCTGACGATCATCGGTATGATCGGCTTCGGCTGGTGGATGAACCACATCCCGGCGCGGCCCGACCGCTTCTTCTACCGCTCGATCCATGCCGATATCGGCTATGTGATCCTGCTGCTCACGGTGCTGCGCCTGGTCTGGCGCGTCGTCAACCCGACGCCGGCGTTGCCGGCCGACAGCCAGCCCTGGCAGAGGCTGGCCGCCCGCATCAGCCATGGCGCGCTGTATCTCGCCGTGATCGTGGTCATCATGCTTGGCTGGGCGCATTCCGGCGCGCACGCGCCTGATTATTCGGACTTCTTCGGCCTGTTTCACGTGCCGCAATTCACTTCTCCCGACCGTGCGGCGGCGAACGCCTATGAGGACCGCCACATCCTCTTTGCCTATGTGCTGCTCGCCCTGATCGCGGTTCACGTCGTCGCCGCCCTCTGGCACCACTTCATCCGCCGCGACCGTGTCGTGACGCGGATGGTGGCGGACGAGGCGGGGTAGGGCTTTCCCAAACGCGTTGCTCGCAATCCCGTCATCCCCGCGCAACCGCGAAGCGGTTGTCGCTGGAGGCGCGAGGCTTGCGATGCGCACGCATCGCAAGCGGAGCCTCGTAGGGTGACGGCGATGCTATGATGCGGCATCACGATCCATCCCACGGCCGCAGGAGGCGCCATGCTCACCGTCCATCATCTCGGCAAGTCGCAGTCCGAGCGCATCGTCTGGCTGTGCGAGGAGCTCGAAATCCCCTATGAGCTCAAGCGCTACGCTCGCGATTCCGTCACCATGCTGGCGCCTCCCGACTACAAGGCGCTGCACCCGATCGGAGCGGCGCCCGTCATCACCGACGGCGATCTCGTGCTCGCCGAATCCGGCGCGATCGTCGATTACATCATGGCCAGATACGGCAATGGGCGCCTCGTGCTCCGCCCGGACGACCCTGATTTCGCGCAGTTTTTGTACTGGTTTCACTTCGCCAACGGCACGCTGCAAGCCGGCATGGGCCGCTTGATGATCCTGAACCGGCTCAGGCCCGCCGAGGACAATCCGATGCTGGTCGCGACCAGAGGGCGCGTCGACCGCGCCTTCGATCTGGTCGACGCGCGGGTTCGTGACGCCGAATATCTCGCCGGCAACACCTTCACCACCGCCGACATCATGATGGGCTTTTCGCTGACCACGATGCGCTACTTCCAGCCCTATGATCTCCAGCGTTGTCCGAACGTGGTGAAATATCTCGGCCGCATCGGTGCGCGGCCGGCCTACCGGCGCGCGATGGAGAAGGGCGATCCCGGCGTGGCGCTGCTGCTGAGCTGAGCGGCGGTCACGCGATCCTGTTCGTCGTCGCCGCCCGTTCCGTGGCGAGCTGCTTCTGCAAGCGATCGATGTTTTGCAGGAGGCGCTGGCTGGTCAGCACCAGGAAGTAGTAGCCGAACTGCGGATCCTGGAAGTAGATCTCGAGCAGCCGGTCATAGGTGATCGTCAACACCTGGCCGTCTTCGACGCATTCGATCGTTCCGGTGCGCCGGTTGTCCGGCGTCAGGAAGCCGAGCTCTCCCATGAGAGCTCCGGGCCCGATCTCGACATTGATCTCCTTGACCAGGAATTTTCCGGTGACCGTAAGGAGCATCTCCTTGGCCGGATCGCCCAGTTTGAACAGCGTGTCGCCGCGGCGATATTTGCGCTCGGTCATGAACGGCTTGAGCCACTCGATCGACATGTCGCCTTCGGCCGCATGTCGCGCCTTCTTGACCAGCTTGAGCATCTGCCGCAGGCGAAGAGCGTTGATCGGAAGCAGCAGCAGATAGAGCAGGAAGGTCGAGACGTTGGCGGAGAGCGCGCCGAACACGGCGAAGAATGCACAGCCGACCATGTTGGCGACGCGCAGGGGCACCATGGTCCGCATCAGGAGGGTGGCGACGAAGAAGCCGGCGCCTACCGCGGCGAACAGATTGGCCAGGGTGATGTTTTGGACAAAGATCTCCAGCATCCGATTGAAGATCGCGTCGTAGGTGACGTTGTTGGGATCGAGGCCCATCTGGACCAGGATCTTCGCGATCCTGAGGTTGTCCGTCGCCGCATCGAGAATGCGGTCGAGGATCGACGAAATGTCTGCGCTGCCGGACGGCATGGTACTAACCCCGCGTAAGGCCTTCAGTCCTGGTCGGTATTCGTATAGCCGAAATCGAATGACGACCGCTTGAATGGAGCCTTCGGCCGTCATGCCGCAAGAGGCAAATTTTAGCCTGATCGTGCGTTTCGGCAATTGCCCGTTGGTTGCGCGTATCGCCGTGGCGACCTGTGATTCGGCCCCGGGGCGCGGACTTCGGCGCCGTTGACCGACCTGAGGCCCCCGACGAGGGGGCGTGAGGCGATCTTCGCCTTACGGCTTGCTGGCGGGCTGGATCACCTGCTGCTCGACCAGGCCGAGGTGCCCCGGCAGCGAGCCGGCGCGCAGCATCATGGCGACGCTGCTCGCTTCCTCCAGGGTGAAATTGCCGGAGATCTGGCCCGAGCCGCCGGTGATGGGCTCGCGGATCACGGGAGCGGAGATCACCCTGTCGTCGAGCACGATAGCGAAGGGTCTTCCGACGTTCTCTGCGGTGATGTGGGCGAAGCGCCGCGTGCCGCGGCCGTTGAAGCGGAACGAGGCGATCGGGTCCTTCGTGCCGCTCGCAAAGCCGGGACCGGCATAGCTGATGTCGTCGCCGTCGAGCGCGCTCTCCTTGGCAACCAGATAGGGCTGCTTGTCCTTGAAACCGAGCAGGACTTCTGTGCCCGCGGGCAGCGCACCGGATTGGGCCTGCTCCGCCGGCATCGAGAGGTCGACCAGGCGGAGGCTGACCTTGACCTTGGTGGCGAAGATCCTGGTCACCTGCTCGGGCTCCATCATGCCGGGCAGGAAGATGCGGATGCGGTCCGTGCCGTCAGGCTGGACGCTGGCGAGCCTGATGCCGGCATCCTTGAGGCGCTGCTCGATCATGGCGATGGCGTCTTCGACGAGATCGCGCAGCCGCGCGGCGGATGCGGCATCGGTGGGCGCGAGCCGGACCAGTCCGTCGCCACCGTCGGTCATGGCGAGCGCATGCGATGGCAATCCCTCCGCGGCTGAGGCGAGCTTGCGCTTCAGCTCTTCGCGGCCCTTGGCGTCCACGATCTTCAATTCGACGCCGCCGTCGCGGATCGCAAGACCGGAGAAGGCGATCTTGCCCTCGCGCAACGTCTTGTAGACGTCGTCGCGCAAATCCGTGACGACGCTCTCGCGCAAGCCGTCGGTGTCCACCTTGTAGATGATGCGCGAGCCGCCCAGCTTCTCCATCTTGTCCGCGATGAAGGCCGTGATCTTGGCGCGCATCTTGTCGAGCTGGCTGTCCTCGGCGAGCCCCGCGCGGGGCAGCGCGATCGCCGCTGCGATGGCGAGCGCAATAGTAAGCCGTCCGATGCGATCCCGCAGGGGCATAGTCATGATGACCTCAAGTCTTGCGGCAGGACGCTGGCAGGCGAATCCTGTGCATGTTCTTGGTCCCCGGATCGGGCGCGGAGGTTCAAATTCCGTCTGGATGAGCCTTGTCGCTGCAGCCGTTAGGCAATGGACGAACGGCAAATCATCCCTCATTGTGTTGGCGTTCGACCGGCCATCGGTCGAGGCCTCGCCGACCAAAATGTCAAAAGACAGGAGGCGGGGAAATGCACCTGAGGGAGGACGGAATTCCATGGCGGGCATCCACGCGCTCGATCGGCTGATTGGCAACGACTATCCGGACCTGGCGACTGACGAAGAGGTCCGGGCCTTCGAGCAGGTCCCCTACGCGGATCGCGTCGCGGCCGAGAGCACCTATGACGCGATCAAGTTAGGTGCTGCGCGCAATCCCGACGGCGCAGCGATCCAGTTCCTGCAAAACGCCGATCCGGCCGATACGCCGGTTGTGGTCACGTACCGCGACTTCGTGGCGCGCGTCACGCAGGCCGCCAACATGTTTCACGCGCTCGGCGCGGAGAAGGGCGACGTCATCAGCTTCATGCTGCCGCTGGTGCCCGACGCCTTCGTGACGCTGTTCGGCGCGGAAGCTGCCGGCATCGCCAATCCCGTCAATCCGCTGCTCGAGCCGCACCAGATCGCGGAAATCCTGGAGGCCGCGAACACGAAGATCCTGGTGGCGCTCGGGCCGATGCCCGGCACCGACATCTGGCAGAAGGTCGAGCAGATCCGCCCGCAGCTCAAGCATCTCAAGGCGATCGTACAGGTGTTCGGTGGCGGCGACCCGGCGAACGGCGTGTTTGCTTTCAACGATTTGATCAAGCAGCAGCCGTCCGATCGGCCGATCAGCGGACGCAAGATTCTCGGCAGCGATATCGCCGCTTATTTCCATACCGGCGGCACCACCGGTACGCCGAAGCTGGTGCGGCACACCCATGCCAACCAGGTCTACCAGGCCTGGGCGCTCAATCTGCTGCTGAAACCCAAGCCCGGCGCCAACCTGTTGTTCGGCATGCCGTTGTTTCACGTCGGCGGATCGCTGACGCAGGTGCTGCTGACGCTGTCGAGCGGCGGCTCGCTGGTCGTGCTGTCGCCGAGCGGCTGGCGCAATCCGAATGCGGTGAAGAACATCTGGGGGCTCGTCGAGCGCTTCAAGCCCGAGGCGCTGTCGAGCGTGCCGACGGTGCTCGCCGCAACGCTGGCGGTGCCGCCGGGCAATGCCGACATCTCCAGCCTGAAATATGCTGCCGGCGGCGGCTCGGCGATCCCCGTCGCCGTCGGCTCGGCGATCCAGGACAAACTGAAGCTGCCGGTGGTCGAAGTCTACGGCATGACTGAGACCTCGAGCGTGCACACGCTCGCTTATCCGTCACGGCCGATCCGGCTCGGCTCGGTCGGCCTGCCCATGCCCTATGCGCGCGTGCGCATCGTGCAGCTCGATGCCGACGGCCGCCTGATCCGCGACTGCGCGCCGGACGAGATCGGTGTCGTGATCATGGCGGGGCCCGGCGTGTTCGGCGGCTATCTCAACGACGAGCACAACAAGGGCGCCTTCGTCGACGAGGTCTGGGTCAATTCCGGGGATCTCGGCCGGCTGGACGCCGACGGCTATCTCTGGATCACCGGTCGCGCCAAGGATCTCGTCATCCGCGGCGGCCACAACATCGATCCGGCGCCGATCGAGGAGATCATGTTCCGCCATCCCGCCGTTGGCTTCGCCGCGGTGGTCGGCCAGCCCGACGCCTATGCCGGCGAACTGCCGGTCGGTTACGTGCAGTTGAAACCGGGTGCCAAGGTCGAGCCGGGCGAGCTTGAGGCGTGGGTGCGCGAGCGCACGCCGGAGCGCGCCGCCGTGCCGGTGCAGGTCATCCCGATCGATCCGATGCCGGTCACGGGGGTCGGCAAGGTGTTCAAGCCGCAGCTGCGCTGGGACGCGGCCGAGCGCGTGTTCACGAAGGTGCTGGCGCCGCTCGCTGCGCGCGGCATCGACTGCAAGGTCAGGGTCGGCGCTCATGGCAGCCACGGCTCGATCGCCACCGTGACGCTGGCGGGCCTGCCGGCCGACCAGCGCGAGGCGGTCGCGGGCGAGGTGCACACCCTGCTCGCGCCGTTCGTGATGCGGCACGAGGTGGTGCAGGTGTAGCAGGCCCAAACGCAGCCCGGCGTCGGTCTGACCGCGCCGGAAGGGCGACGCTCCCCGCTCGATCATGAAGGTCGTTTGAGTCCCTGTGTGACTAATGTCACATATGGAAGAATTGGCATTCGGCCATACTCCGAATAGTCTCATGGAATTGCATCCGGGGGGACGCAAAGTGATTCCGCTTCGGCTATTTGCTTTGTTGATATTTGCGATGGGCCTAGCCTGCGGACCGGCGCATGCCGACCGGCGGGTCGCGCTCATCATTGGTAATTCCGCCTACAAGAGCGCGCCGAAGCTCGGCAATCCCGTGAACGATGCCACCTTGGTTGGCGGCATGTTCAAGAAAGCCGGCTTCGATTCCGTGGACGTCAGGCTTGATCTCAGCGCCAGCGAGATGCGGCGCATGCTGCGAGAGTTCGCCGGCAGGGCGCGCGACGCGGACATGGCGGTGATCTACTATGCCGGCCACGGCATCGAGCTCGACGGCAACAACTATCTCATTCCGACGGATGCGACACTGGAGACCGATGGCGACGTTCTCGACGAGACTATCCCGGTCGAGCGTGCGCTGTTCGCGGTCGAGCCGGCCAAGCAGCTCCGTCTCATCATCCTCGACGCCTGCCGCGACAACCCCTTCTCAAAGACCATGAAGCGCACGCTGGCCTCGCGCGCGATCGGACGCGGCCTGGCCAAGGTCGAGCCGACCAGTCCCAACACCATGATTGCCTTCGCGGCCAAGGCCGGCTCGACCGCGTCCGACGGCGACTCCCGAAACAGCCCGTTCGCCACCGCGTTGGTCGAGCACCTGCCGAAGCCGGGCCTTGATCTGCGCAAGGCCTTCGGCTTCGTGCGCGATGACGTGCTCAAGGCTACCAGCTACAAGCAGGAGCCTTATGTCTACGGCTCGCTCGGCGGCGACGACGTGCCGCTGGTCCCGACGCGCCCGATTGCGACCGGTCCACAGGCCAATCCGCAGGATGCCGTGCGCAGGGACTACGAGCTCGCGCTCCAGCTCGCCACGCGTGATGGCTGGGAAGCGTTTCTGGCGCAATATCCCGACGGATTCTATTCCAACCTTGCCAAGGGCCAGTTGAACAAGATCGCCGCCGAAGAGACGCGCGCGGCGGCCGAGCAAAAGGCCAAGGCGGCGGAGCAGGAGAAGACAAGGCTCATTGCCGAGCGCGCTCAGAAGGCCGAGCAGGAAAGGGCGGCCGCGGCGGCCAAGGCCGCCGAGGAAGCACGGATCGCGGCCGAAAAGAAGAAGGAGATCGAGCAGGCGAAGGCTGAAGCGGCCGAACGCGAGCGCAAGGCAGCGGAAGCGGCGGCTGCGAAGGCGCTGGCCGAGAAGCAGGCGGCGGAGAAGGTCAAGGCCGAACTCGCCGCAAGGCAAGCCGCCGAGAAAGCGGAGCAGGCGGCAAAGCCGGCGGCCGACCGGCAGATGCCCGAAGTCGAGAAACAGAAAGTCGCCGCGCTTTCGCCTGAGCCGACCTCAACATTATCCGCGGCTGATCTCGCCAAATCAGTGCAGAGCGAATTGCGCCGCGTTGGCTGCCTTGCGTCGGCTGCGGAGGGCGAGTGGACGTCGGCCGCGCAACGTTCGATGACCCTGTTCAACAAATACGCCGGCACCCAGTTCGACGTGAAGCTCGTCAGCGTCGACGCACTCGATGCGCTCAAGGCGAAGCCGGGACGGGTCTGTCCGCTGGTGTGCAATTTCGGTTTCAAGGCCGACGGCGATCAATGTGTGAAGATCACCTGCCGCGCCGGCTATCGCGTCGGCGACGACAACGAATGCGAGAAGATCCCGGAGAAGAAGCCGGTCGCGACGCGGGAGGATTCGAGGAGGCGGGACCAGGACCGCAAGGAGGCGGAGTCCACGGCGCCGAAGTCGCAGTCCTCCGGGCAGATGATCTGCAACAACGCCGGATGCAGGCCGATTGCCAAGGGCTGCCGACTCGGCACGACCAATCATCCTTCGAATCCCGCCTATAAAGTGCCGGCCGAAATATGCAACTGATGACGAAGCATAACTTTCGGACTTCCGCCATCGGGCTCGGAGCTCTTGCTTTTTTTGTTCTTGCAAGCTGCCTCGGCTGCGGCCCGGCACTCGCCGAGAAGCGCGTTGCGCTCGTCATTGGCAATTCCGCCTACAAGAGCGCGCCGAAGCTTGCCAACCCGGTGAGCGATGCCGGCTTGATCGGCGGCATGTTGAAGAAGGCCGGCTTCGATACGGTCGACATCAGGCAGGACTTGAACGCATCCGAAATGCGCAAGGCGCTGCGCGAGTTCGGCGCGCGGACGCGGGATGCCGACGTCGCGATCATCTACTATGCAGGCCACGGCCTCGAGGTCGACGGCACCAACTACCTGATCCCGACCGATGCAGCTCTTGAGACCGACACCGACGTCTACGACGAGGCGTTGCCTATCGATCGCGTGTTGGTGAGCATCGAGCCTGCCAAACAGCTTCGGCTCGTCATCCTCGATGCCTGCCGCGACAACCCCTTCGCCAAGACGATGAAGCGGACGGTCGCCTCTCGGGCGATCGGCCGCGGGCTCGCCAAGGTCGAGCCGACCAGCCCGAACACCATGATCGCCTTCGCGGCCAAGGCCGGATCGACGGCGTCCGACGGAGATTCCAGAAACAGCCCGTTCGCCACGGCGCTTGCAGACCACCTCCCAAAGCCTGGGCTGGACCTGCGCAAGGCCTTCGGCTTCGTGCGCGATGATGTGCTGAGGAGCACCGCGAACAAGCAGGAACCCTTTGTGTATGGCTCGCTGGGCGGCGAGGACGTGCCGCTGGTTCCTGCCAAGCCGGCCGCAACCGGTCCGCAGGCAAATCCGCAGTCTGAGCTCAGGCGCGACTATGAACTCGCGCTTCAGCTCGGCACGCGGGACGGCTGGGAAGCATTCCTGGCGCAATATCCGGAGGGCTTCTACGCGAATCTGGCCAAGGGCCAGTTGAACAAGATCGGCGCCGAGGAGACGCGCGCGGCAGCCGAGCAGAAGGCGAAGGCGGCGGAGCAGGAGAAGACAAGGCTCGTTGCCGAGCGCGCCCAGACGGCCGAGCAGGAGAAGGCGGTCGCGGCGGCCAAGGCCGCCGAAGAGGCGCGCATCGCGGCGGAAAAGCAAAAGCAGATCGAACAGGCGCGGGCCGAGGCCGCCGAGCAGCAGCGCAAGGTCGCCGAGGCGGCGGCCGCGAAAGCGCTGGCCGAGAAGCAGGCGACGGAGAAGGCCAAGGCCGAGCTCGCCGCCAAACAGGCGGCCGAGAAGGCGGAGCAGGCCGCAAAGCTGTCGGCTGATCGTCTGATACCAGAGGCCGAGCAAAAAGTTGCAGCCCTTTCACCGGCGCCGGCTTCCACATTATCTGCAGCTGATCTGACAAAATCCGTGCAGAGCGAACTGCGCCGCGTCGGCTGCCTGTCCGCCGCTGCCGATGGCGACTGGAGCGCCACGTCGCAGCGCTCGCTGACGCTGTTCAACAGATATGCCGGCACCCAGCTCGACGTGAAACTCGCGAGCGTCGACGCGCTCGATGCGCTGAAGGCGAAGCCGGGGCGGGTCTGTCCGCTCGTCTGCAATTTCGGCTTCAAGGCCGACGGAGACCAATGTGTGAAGATCACCTGCCGCGCAGGCTATCGCGTCGGTGACGACAACGAGTGCGAGAAGATCCAGGAGAAGAGGCCGGTCGCCAGGCGCGAGGACTCAAGGAAGCGGGATGCGGACCGGAAGCAGGTTGAGGCGACACCATCCAAGCCGCAAGCATCTGGCCAGATCTTTTGCAATGCTGCCGGATGCCGCCCTGTCGGCAAGGGATGCAGAATAGAGCGCGCCGGCACCGCTGATGCGAGCTCAGTGATGGCGGGCCGGACCAGAGAAGTCTGCGATTGAGGTGAGAGCGAACGAGCCAGGGCTTGCATGCCTCGCCGCACGCGAGCATTCCGCCGTCACCTTCAGCAATTGTCGGGCGTGTTCGGATCCGCCGCGCTGTCCGGGTGGTCGAGGTCCGCATTCAGAGGCGGAGATTCCGCCCGAAGGTATCGGCAAGGACATCCAGCACATCTCCTACAGCGACATCGGCGGCCGGCCCGACCGAATGCGGAGAAATGCGCCAAAGGCCTGTTCCACACATTCGTTGTCGACGTGCGCGCGCCGGAGAATCCGGTGCCGATCGCAACCCTGCCGACCCCGCGCGACCGTGATTTCTGCACGAACGGCACCTTCGGCCCGCATAATCTGCACGAGAACCGCCCGGGCTGGTTCCAGAGCGAGGAGACGATTTTCGCGACCTACAACAATGCCGGCGTCAGGGTGTTCGACATCAGGGACGCCTTCGCACCGAAGGAGGTCGCTTATTGGGTGCCGCCGGTACCGAAAAAGCTCGTCGACCCGCGCCCGAACATCGGGCTCGCAGCCAAGACCTGCGACGCCTATGTCCGGCCCGACGGCTGATGTTCGTGTCCGACTGGAACGCCGGCCTGCACGTGCTGCAATATCAGGTGCAATATCAGGGATGAGCTGGCTACCCGCGGATCGCCGCATTGGCCCTCTCGGCCGCGCCCGTCATCGCTTCCTTCGCCGGCCTCGCACCGTTGACCACTTCGTTCACGCCGATCATGAAGGCGTCCAGGATCAGTCTCGATTGCGGATGGAAAAGAACTGCCTTGGCGCGGTCGACGTCGGCATTCTGCAAGTTTGTCAGCGCCGCCTCGGCTGCCTGCGGGCCGAACGCCTTCTTGAAGCCCTCGCTCGACCAGGCCGACACGCGTGTCGTCGCCAGCCCCGCTGCAGCGGTCCGCAGCGAGGTCGCCTTGCTCGTCGCCCAGAGCAGGAACAGGAAAGCCGCCCGCTTGTTTCGAGATTTGGAATTGATGCACGCCTGCCAGTGCGACATGAAGGGGACGGGTCCGCGACCGGCGAGATGCGGAAAGGTTGCAAACCCAGCCTGCTTGGCGACACGGCTTTTCGCGGGATTGGAGATGTCGGTCGCGAAGTTGCTGCTGTCGATTGCCATGGCCGTCCGCCCCTGCAGGAAGTCGTCCAGCACGTGGTACCATTCGTAGCTGCCGACGCCAGCAGGCCCGGCCTGACCGAGCACCTGTCCGTACATCTCGATGGCCGCGATCCCCTCCGGGCTCGCGAAAGCGACCCTGTTGTGCTCGACCATGGCCCCACCGTAGGAGAACAGGAAGCCCATGGCTGGCGGGGAGGAATTGCCGCTGGCCTGGGCCCGCATCGCGATCCCCGACATCCCGTTGGTCTTGACCGCCTTGGCGGTGACGAGCAGCTCCTCGAAAGACTGGGGAATCGGCAGGCCCTTGGCTGCCAGCGCATCGTTGTTGATGAACAGGGTCATTGCCTCTGAGGTAATCGGGACGGCGTACCGTTCGCCGTCCGACCACAGCGGGAAGGCTCGGGCCGTCTTGAGCAGGTCGCTCTCGTCATACCAGGCGGGGTCGGTCAGCGACCTCAGGGAATAATAGCCGTTCAGTGGCTCCACCCATCCGTTCGAGATGCCCTGGCCATAGGTCGTGAACATGAAGACGTCGGGCGTGCTGCTGCCGCGAGCGAGCCTGACCGGCAGCGCGCCGAGGAAGGCGGTTTCCAGCTGGAAATCGATGGTGACGTTGATGCCGGTGAGTATGGTGAACTCCGGCAACAGCGGCGTGATCGCGTTCGACCACGGATGGATCGCGCCCGAAAGCGCGATCGTCTGTCCCGTAAATTGCTTCCAGTCGATCGCGGCGTTGGCGTAAGCTGCAGCGGTATCCTCGGCAAAGCTCCAGCGCGGCAGCGCGGTCAGGCCCGCGCCAGCCGCCCCCAGTCCCTTGATGAAACTGCGCCGGCTCGCCGGATGGCTCAATGAGTGTTCACCCCGTGCCATGATGATGCTCCTTGAAGCAACCAAGGGCATTCATTCATAGCACACGCACGGGGCCGCAGCCCTGCGACATCACGGCCCTTACGCCGGGCGTATCCGATGAATGTCGGGTTCCCGACCTCCCTATCCGTGCTATTGTCCTGTCATGCTCTGGCGTCGGCACCAGAACACGCGCGGTCACTCGAGCATCGAAGACCCACGGCCAATGTCCGTTCCTGTTCGGGCCCTGCCTCTGCGATGGTTAGCTCGTCCGCTGATCCTTGCGGTCGCAGTGCTTGTGACCCTGTTTGCCGCGACCAGCTTCCTCGGCCTGCAATATTGGCAGGAGCGGCAGGCAGCTCATCACTTCATCGAACACAGCCGCCAGGTCCTCGAAACGCTCGATCGGCTGCGGGCGATCGTCGCGGAACTGGAGACTGAAAGGCGCGGGTATCTCATGACCCTCGACCCCACCTATCTCAAGGCCTACGGCGTCTCTGACGAAAGTGTACGGCGGGAGGCTCAGGCGCTGCAGATGTTGGTCGCGGACGATCCGTTGCAGGGCCTTCGCGCCGGACATCTGGCGCTGACCGTTACAGCCACGCTGCGCGAGATCGACGAACTGCTGAAGACGGCCGGCACATCCGGGCTGGCCGCGCTGGCGATGATCCGCAGCATGGACGAGATCCGCTCGCAAATCGACCAGATGGTGGATCACGAACGCTTTCGGCTCGCCGACCGGGAGGCGCACGCCGAAGCATTCGAGCAACGCTGGACCTGGCTGATCGCCGGCGCCGTTGTCCTCGTCATCGCGCTGGCCGGAGCGGCGCTGGCGCTGGCGCGGCTCGAAGCGAAACGGCGGAGAAAGGCGATCGAGGAGAATATCCAGCTCCAGAGTGATCTTGCAGCACGGGATATCAAGATCAGGCGCCTGTTCGACGCCAACATCATCGGCATCATCATCTGGGAAGTCGAGGGGCGCATTCTCGAGGCCAACGATGCCTTCCTGCGCATCGTGGGATACGACCGGGAAGATCTCATCGCAGGACGCCTGAACCGGACCGACCTCACGCCGCCGGAATGGCGCGCCCGCGACGTGCAAACCGTGGCGGAACTGAAGCGGGTCGGGACGGCCCAGCCATTCGAGAAGGAGTATGTGCGGAAGGACGGAAGCCGTGTGCCGGTGCTGATCGGCGGGACCATGTTCGGAGCAGGTACGGAGAACGGCGTCGGCTTTGTCCTCGATCTGACGCCTCTCAAGCGGGCGGAAGCTGAAGGCCGCGAACACGAGCGGCGCTACCGTGAAGCGCTGATGGAGCTCGCGCACGCCAATCGCGTCACCACGATGGGGCAACTCACCGCGTCGATCGCCCACGAAGTCAACCAGCCGATCGCCGCGATCGTGGCGAACGCCGAGGCCGGGTCGAATTGGCTGGAGGCGCAACCGCCAAATCTGGAGCGGGTTCGACAGACGCTCGACTGGATCACAAAGGACGGCATGCGAGCCGGCGATATCATCGGCCGGATCCGGGCGCTGATCAGGAACGCGCCCCCGCAAAAGGAGACTCTGGAGATCAACCAGGCGGTGCTTGAGGTTATCGCGCTGACACGCAGCGAAGCGTTCAAGAACGGCGTGTCGGTGCGAACGCAATTTGCCGAGGGCTTGCCGCCGGTTCAGGCCGATCGGGTTCAACTTCAGCAAGTGGTGCTCAACCTGATCGTCAACGCGATCGAGGCGATGGCCGCGGTCGGCGAGGGGGGACGCGAGTTGGTGATCAGCACCGGTCGGGATGCATCGGACGGCGTCCACGTCACCTTGCGGGATTCCGGTCCGGGGCTGGATCCGAAGAACGTGGACCGCCTGTTCGAAGCGTTCTACACCACCAAGCCCACGGGCATGGGGATGGGTCTCGCCATCTGCCGCTCGATCATCGAGGCGCATGGCGGGCGGATGTGGGCTGGCGCAAACGAGCCGCGGGGCGCCTTCTTTGAGTTCACCCTGCCTCTCGCGTCAGACGAGAGCGCATCTCGCCCGCTGGAGGCGGATGAGCCAACGGAGCAACGCTCCGCGGCCCGATGACGGGCTCCGCGCAGCCCGGTCCTTTGCGCGAATGTTGCCTGCTGCGAAGCCGGCCTTAACCCGCCGGCATCCTCGTCTCGATCAAGCGCACCCAGAACGAGGCGCCGTGGCCGAGGATGTTGTCGTTGAAGACATAGGACGGGTGGTGGCATTCGTTGCCGTCGCCCATGCCGACCAGCACCATGGCACCGGGACGCGCCTCCAGCATGAAGGAGAAGTCCTCGGCGCCCATCATCGGGATGAACTTGTCGTTGACGCGCTCGGCGCCGACGATGTCGCGGGCGACGTCGGCGGCAATCCCGGCCTCGCGCGCATGGTTCATCGTCACCGGGTACATCCGTGTGTATTTCGTCTCCGCCGAGCCGCCATAGGCGCGCGCGACGCTCTCTGCGACCTCGCCGATGCGGCGTTCGACCAGATCGCGCACCTCGGGATCGAGCGTGCGCACGGTGCCGCCGAGCTCTGCGACCTCCGGGATGATGTTGAAGGCGGTGCCGGAGTGGAATTGCGTGATCGAGATGACGGCGGATTTGAGCGGATCGATGTTGCGCGCGACGATCGATTGCAGCGCATTGACGATCTGCGAGCCGATCAGCACGCTGTCGACCGATTTGTGCGGACCCGCGCCGGCGTGACCGCCCTTGCCATGGACCGTGATCTGGATGTTGTCGGAGGAGGCGAGCATCGCGCCGGGCGTGGTGGCGAAATGGCCTTCGGGCAGGCCCGGCATGTTGTGCATGCCGTAGACCTCCTGGATGTTCCAGCGCGTCATCAGGCCGTCCTCGACCATGGCCTTGCCGCCGCCGCCGCCTTCCTCGGCGGGCTGGAAGATCACGATCGCGGTGCCGTCGAAATTGCGGGTCTCGGCGAGATATTTTGCGGCGCCCAGCAGCATCGCGGTGTGACCGTCATGGCCGCAGGCGTGCATCTTGCCGGGGACCTTGGAGGCATAGGGCACGCCCGAGGTTTCCGTGATCGGCAGCGCGTCCATGTCGGCGCGCAGGCCGATGGTCTTGCCGGAGGCCGATTTGCGGCCGCGGATCACGCCGACGACGCCGGTGCGGCCGATGCCCGTCACCACCTCGTCGCAGCCGAACTCGCGCAAGCGATCGGCGACGATGCCGGCTGTACGGTGGACCTCGTAGAGCAGCTCCGGGTTCTCGTGGAAGTCATGGCGCCAGGCGGCCATTTCGTCGGAGAGGGCGGCGATGCGGTTGACGATGGGCATGAGGGGGATCCGTTTCTTTTGGGTTCTCTCGTCATCCCGGGGCGATGCGTCGCATCGAACCCGGAATCTGGATGTCGTCGCGCGAGATTCCGGGTTCACGCTTCGTGTGCCCCGGAATGACGAGAATAATCAGCTCTCGCCGAACACGCGCTTGAAGATCGTGTCGACGTGCTTGAGGTGATAGGCGAGGTCGAACTGCTCCTCGATCTCGGCGTCGGTGAGATATTTCTTCACCTCGGCGTCCTGCTTCAGGAGCTGGAGGAAGTCGCCTTCGCCGCGCCAGACCGGCATGGCGTTGCGCTGCACCAGCTTGTAGGCGTCCTCGCGGCTCGCGCCCTTCTGCGTCAGCGCCAGGAGCACGCGCTGCGAATGCACGAGGCCGCCGAGGCGGTCGAGATTCTTCTGCATGTTGGCGGGATAGACCAGCAGCTTGTCGATCAGGCCGGCAAGGCGCACCAGCGCGAAGTCGAGCGTCACGGTCGCGTCCGGACCCATCATGCGCTCGGCGGAGGAGTGCGAGATGTCGCGCTCGTGCCAGAGCACGACGTTTTCCAAGGCCGGCGTCACATAGGCGCGCACCATGCGGGAGAGGCCGGTGAGGTTTTCGGACAGCACCGGGTTGCGCTTGTGCGGCATGGCGGAAGAGCCCTTCTGTCCCTCGGAGAAGAACTCTTCGGCCTCCAGCACCTCGGTGCGCTGCATGTGGCGGATCTCGACCGCGATGCGCTCGACCGAGGAGGCGATCACGCCAAGGGTCGAGAAATACATCGCGTGGCGGTCGCGCGGGATCACCTGGGTCGAGATCGGCTCGGGCACGAGACCCATGGCTTTTGCAACGTGCTCTTCGACCCGCGGATCGATCTGCGCGAAGGTGCCGACGGCACCGGAGATAGCGCAGGTCGCGACCTCCTTCCGCGCCGCGATCAGGCGTTCCTTGGCGCGCGAGAATTCGGCGTAGGCATAGGCGAGCTTGAGGCCGAAGGTCACGGGCTCGGCGTGGATGCCATGGCTGCGGCCGATGGTCGGCGTCATCTTGTGCTCGAAGGCGCGCTTCTTCAGCGCCGCCAGCACCTTGTCGAGATCGGCGAGCAGCAGGTCGGCGGCGCGGGTGAGCTGGACGTTGAGGCAGGTGTCGAGCACGTCGGAAGAGGTCATGCCCTGGTGCACGAAGCGCGCCTCGGGGCCGACGATCTCGGCGAGGTGGGTGAGGAAGGCGATGACGTCGTGCTTGGTTTCGCGCTCGATCTCGTCGATGCGGGCGACGTCGAAGGTGGCGTTCTTGGCCTTCGCCCAGACCGTCCTGGCGGCCTCCTTGGGGATGGTGCCGAGCTCGGCCAGGGCGTCCGCCGCATGCGCCTCGATCTCGAACCAGATCTTGAACCGGGTCTGCGGCTCCCAGATCGAGGCCATTTCCGGACGGGTATAGCGGGGGATCATCTGACGGCTCCAGCAAAGGTGGGCGGGCGGCCCTGAGGGGCGGCACCGGCCAAAATGTTTTTTACGCCGTGATTTAACAGAGCGGGGAGGGCGAAACAAACGGCGGAGGCAAGGTAACGGGGGATGACCACCGGACCCGCCCGCGGGGCCGGGGGGGCAAAAAAGTAACTGTCAATCACGGATCATTGACTGACAGATATTGAAATCTGTCAGCGAGACGTGTATATCCGTTTCCGGACGCTCCGATTGGGCGTCCCGCGGCTACCCCCGGAGGCCCCGACGTCCGAAACAAATGCGGATCGAGGGACGAAATTGAAGAGAGGGGACCGTGGACGAATGGAGACTTACGACAATGACGACCGAAATCATCAATTTGACCGGGACGATTGGGCATTGGCTCAATTTACTGGTGGCGCGCCAGATCGCGGCGCAGGCTGCAAAACTGCCTCATTGAGGCGAGAGCGTTCCGAACGACCGGCAAGGGCGCTTCGGAAGCAGCGCCATCGCCGGATAAATGAACCCCGAGCGGGAACATGGTGCTGGCATGAATGAAGCCGTTGTCTTGACGCCGGAGCGGATCCTCGAAGTCACCGAGGACGTACTCAGGCGCTACGGACTTGCCAAAGCCACCGTGGTCGATGTTGCCCGTGCGCTCGATGTGAGCCACGGCAGCGTCTATCGCCATTTTCCGAGCAAGGCCTCGCTGCGCGAGGCCGTTGCCAAGCGGTGGCTTGACCGTATCGACGCGCCGTTGCTCCAGATCGCCAGGGAGGAAGGGCCCGCGCCGGTGCGGCTCGACCGCTGGCTGCGCACGCTGTTCGCCGCCAAGCGTTCGCGTGTGCTCGACGATCCCGAGATGTTCGAGACCTATCTCACGCTGGCGCGCGAGGCCTGCGCAGCCGTCAAATGTCACAAGGACACCATGATCGACCAGATCGCGGCGATCCTGACCGACGGCGTGAAGCAGGGCGTATTCGCTGTGGACGACGTCAAGGCCACCGCGCGCGCGATCTTCGATGCCACCGTCCGCTTCCACCATCCGGCCCATGCCGACGAGTGGAAGGACGCCGATCTGCCCGCGCGCGTCGATGCAACGCTCGCGCTGCTGCTGCGCGGGTTGAAGGCGGCATAGACCGCGACGCCTAACTCACCCTCTTGCCTTGTGAAGAAGCGCGCCCTCGCGAACGGAGGGCGAGGCAGTTGCGTGCCTGCGCGGGTGAAGCGCGCCGTTGGCTGCTGGAACGACCGGCGGGCTCTCCGGATATGCATTGACCGCGATTTCGACGACATCCTTTGACCGCTTTCGAAGCCGGTAGAATGTCAGTTCCTGTTCGAGCATGGGGCAGCGGAAGTGGACGACGGCCGTATCGGGCAAGCGGCAGAGTTCGTCGATAAGCTCGCCTACGGTGATGATCGGGGGATGGTCGATTGCCTTGTGATGAGCCTTACTCATGGCGATTCCTCCACTACTACTAACCGGAGCTGGATGGCCTCCGTTCCATCCCGCTCAGCAGATTCAAGAACAACACGTCGCTTGAGGAATCCGGCAGCCCCGCTGCTAGATCTTCGTCAGCCCGCAACTCGCCGCCAGCCGCACGAGCTGTGCATCGGTGCGCGCGCCGGTCTTGGTCTTGATCAGATAGTGATAATTCTGCACCGTCTTGACGCTGAGATTGAGATGCGTCGCGATCTGCTCGGTGGTGGCGCCGCCGGCGAACTGGCGCAGGATCTCGATCTCGCGTTCGCCCAGTTGGTCCAGCACTGAGCCGGTCGGCGACAGGCTGTCGTCGGCCAGGATATGCGCGATGTCGTCACTCATGGCGCGCTCGCCGCGGGCGACGCTGCGGATTGCATTCACGACCGCGGACGGCTCGCTGCTCTTGGTGACGAAGCCGGAGGCGCCGGCGCTGAAGGCGGCCTTCACCAGCACGGCTTCGTTGTGCATGGTGAAGACGAGGATCCGCGCCCGCGGGCTGCGGGCGCGGATGTTGCGGATCGCCTCCAGCCCGCTGGCACCGGGCATCGAGATATCGAGCACGACGACATCAGGGTCGTGCGCCTTGAAGGCGCCGTAGGCATCCGCGGCGTTGTCGGCTTCCGCCACGACATGGAGGTCACCCTGGCTTTCCAGCACGCGCCGGTAGCCTTGCCGAACGATGGGATGGTCGTCGACCAGCAGCACGGAGATGCCTGTTGCCGCAACCTCGCTCATCTCGGCCTCACGCGGCGAGCGGAATGGTGGCGGCGACGCTGAGGCCGCCTCTGGCCGGCAGGATCGACAGCGACCCGCCGGCGGCTGCGACGCGCTCGCGGATGCCGGTGAGGCCGAAGCCCGCCGACCGCGCCACGCGTTCCGCATCGCCGCCGCCGTCGTCCTCGACCCGGATCAGCAGCGCGTCGTCCTCGCCGGCGCGCCGCTCGACGCGCAACGATATCTCGCGTGCCGCGCCGTGGCGCAGCGCATTGGTCAGGCATTCCTGGGCGACGCGATAGGCGGTGGTGGCGGCCGGGCCGCTGATGTCGGTGAGATCGCCCCTGAGATCGAGCTGGATGGTCGGCCGCGCCGCGCTCTGCGAGCGCCAGCTGTCGACGAGATTGACGAGGCTCGCCTCCAGCCCGAGCTCCTCGGGCAGGGGATTGCGCAGCCGCTTCAGCGCATCGCGCAGTGAGGCCATCAGATGATGGGTCGCCTGCGAGATCATCCTTGCGTCCTGCGCGATGCCGTCTTCCCTGTTCTGCTTCGCGCTCGCCGTCTCGATGGTGTCGGCGAAAGCGAGGATGGCCGCGAGGTTTTGCCCGAATTCGTCGTGCAGCTCGCGGGCGAGGGCGCGGCGTTCGTCGTCGCGGATCTCGATCAGCCGCCGCGTCAGCGCCGCGCGCTGTTCGGTGGCTTCTTCCAGCCGGGTGCCGAGCTCGCCGACGGCGCCCCCGATCATTGCAAGCTCCATCGAGCGGAAGCGCGGCAGTTTGGTGCGATAATGGCCGCGCGCCATGCGCTGGAGCGCGGTGACGATCGCGCGTGCCGGCGCCAGCGTATGCGCGATCGCAAGCGACGCCAGCAGCGCAATCGCCGCCGCCATCAGCAGCGCGACGTCGATGACGTTGAGGATGTATTCCCAGGCGAGCGAGATCGCGGCCGCGGCATCGGGCGTCGCAACCACCGTGCCGGCGGCCGCGGCGCGCGGACTGACCGGCCGCACCACCTCGGCGTGGCTGCCGAGGAAGGTCGGCACGATCGACGCGAACCAGCGCGGCGGCGTCTTGCCCAGCCCCTCGCTCTGGCCGCACAGCGGCTTTTCGAATGCCACGGCGGGCTGGAACTCGACGCAGACGCCGGGCGAGATCAGCTTCATCGTGTCCAGCGTGCGCCATTCCGGAACCGGCAGCAGGTGCTCGCGCGCCCTGCTGCTGCGCAACAACAGCTCGTGCCAGTACAGCGCCTGAAGCGTCTGCGCGACCCGCTGCGCCGAGGCCGCAGTCGCCCGGTCGACGCTGCGATAGGCCTCGAACGTGGCCCATACGGTCGCCGCGCCCAGGCAGAGCGCCACAATGAGAAGCAGACGGGCGACAAGCTGAAGCACGAGGCGCATGCGATCACCCCAAAGTTTGGTAAGGTCAGCCTAACAACGCCGCCGCGCCTTGCCAATCGCAGGGATTGGGCCGGATTGCAGCTCGGGCAAATTTCCCAAGCCGGATTGGGCATGGGTCTTTGGACCGCGTGCGGCGGCTTTGATCTAATCGGGGTGGAATCGTTGCAGGACAATCCCTGCAAGCCAGGAGCGGTGCAGCATGAGTTCGATGACGATTGGACCGATCGCAGGGTCTGCTGCCGACCCGTCCGAGCGCAGCGCGCTCCTGTTCTGGATGATCTTCACCGGGCTTTCGATCTTCGCCGTCGTGCTGTTGTGGCGCTTCGGCCTGATCCACCTGATGCTGACCTCGGACCGGACCTACATTTCCAGCGTGATCGCGCTGCTCTATGTCCTCACCTGCGGCCATTGCTTCCTGCGCACGCGGGCGATCGCGCGGGAGGGGGCGGCGGCGCGGCGCTGCAGGGCGGCGCTCGCGGCGCCCGGCGGCAGCAAGCTGCTCGATGCGAGCGCGACGGCTCTGCCGCGCGGACTGGTGCGCGATCATATCGACAGCCTGGTCACCAAGGCCGCCGCGCAGGATTACCGGCCGGTTGACCAGACGCTGCTGCTGCGGACGCTGGCCGACCGCCTGCGCGGCTCCAACGGCTTCGGCGCCTTCGTCTCGGACACGCTGATGAAGCTCGGCCTGCTCGGTACCATCATCGGCTTCATCATCATGCTGGCGCCGATCGCCGGGCTGGATGCCGCCGACAAGGTCGCGATGCGGTCCTCGATGGGGCTGATGAGCGACGGCATGGCGGTTGCAATGTACACGACGCTGGCGGGCCTCGTCGGCTCGATCCTGGTCCGCATCCAGTACTACATGCTGGACGCCGCGACCCAGCGGGTGTTCTCGGATGCGGTGGTGCTGACCGAGACGTACGTGACGCCGGTGCTGGAACGCAAGGGCGCCGGAATCCCGTCATGATGGATGATTTCGGTCTCTATCCGCGCGAGGAGCCGTTCGATCCCCTGGGCGTGATGCTGTTCAAGGCGCTCCAGGTGATCGCGTTCCTGTTCTTCCTGGCGCTGCTTGCGGTCTCGCCAGATGCGAAGGACGGCAAGATCGACTCCAAGGCCGAGTTCATGATCACGCTGGACTGGCCGGACAATCACCCTGACGATCTCGACCTGTTCGTGCAGGATCCGGCCGGCAACATCGCCTGGTATCGCCATCGCGAGGCCGGCTTCCTCACGCTCGACCGCGACGATCGCGGCGGGGCCAACGATTTCATCATCGTCAACGGCAAGAAGATCGCTTCGCCCATCCGCGAGGAGATCGTCACCGTGCGCGGCATCGTTGCCGGCGAATACACCGTCAACGTCTCCCACTTCGTGGCCACGACCGGCGAGCCTGTGACGGCCAATGTGAAGGTGCAGAAGCTCAATCCGACCGCGCAGGTCATCTTCGACAACAAGTTCACGCTCGACCACACCGGCGACGAGAAGACCGCGGTGCGGTTCCGGCTCGATGCGGAAGGCAAGGTCGTCAATGTGGACCAGCGGCCGAAATCGCTGCTGGAGACGTTCCGCAGCAGCTGGCGCAACGGCGCCGACGTCGATGCGAAGACCGGTGTGAGGATACGCCGTGAGTAACCTGCAGACGGTCATCCTCACGCTGTCGGTCGCCTATGCCGTCATCGGCGCGCTGCTGCTGGTCGTGCTGGTCTATGCGCGGCTGCACTGGGCGCTGAAGGCGGTCGCGGTGGTCGTGACCAGCGCTTTCTACGTCGTCAGCTTCACCGAAATGCGCGGGCTGCTCGGCTGGGCCAGCGCCGACCGGCTGCCTGCTGCCTTCAAGCTGCTACAGGCCCGCATCGTCGAGCCGCATTCGCTGGAGGGCGATCCAGGCTCGATCTATCTCTGGGTCGAGCAGCTCGACGAGGACAATCGTCCGAGCGGCATCCCCCGGGCCTTCCGCGTGCCCTATGACGACCGGCTGGCCAACAAGACCCACGCGGCGCAGAACGAGATCGCGGCCGGGCATCCGCAGGGCGGCCGCGCCGCGGATTTCGGCGGTGGCGAGGGCAGCTTGATCGACATGGTCCGGGAATATGTGACGCCCAAGACCATCCTCGAGACCAGCGGGGGCGATTCCTCGACCGGCGAGTTCAACGCCCCGCCGGCCGGTGCGCAGGGCGCGGTATTCACCCCGCTGCCGCCGCCCCGGATGCCGCCGAAGGACGAGCAATAGACCCTTGACCATCGCGGCGGGGGCACGCTGGAAAACGGCCCCGCGCTGGCGCATCTTCTTGACGTCCCTCAATTTGGCCTTATCGGCTTTCGATAAGAACCTGAGGGTGGAGGGTGCGTGCTTCTCGCTGTCTTTTCGGATATCCACGGCAACCGGCAGGCGTTCGAGGCTTGCCTGAAGGTTGCCCGTGCGAAGGGCGCAGAGCGGTTCATCCTGCTCGGCGACTTCGTCGGCTATGGCGCCGATCCGGAATGGGTCGTGGATACCGCGATGGAGCTCGTCGCCGGGGGCGCCGTGGCCGTGCGCGGCAATCACGACCAGGCGGTCAATTCCTCGGCCGAGACCATGAATGCCGAGGCGCAGATCGCGATCGAATGGACCCGCGGCCGGCTTGATGCCGCGCAGCGCCGGTTCCTGGCCGAATTGCCGATGCTGGTGGCGGACAGCGACCGGCTGTTCGTGCATTCGGAAGCCTCCAGTCCCCAGCGCTGGCACTACGTCCGCTCGACGGCGGATGCCGCCAAGAGCCTGATCGCGACGCCCGCCCATGTCACGTTCTGTGGTCACATTCATCGTCCGGCGCTCTATTCGATGTCGGTGACGGCGAAGATGACGAGCTTCGTGCCGAAGACCGACGTCCCGGTGCAGCTTTTGCGCGGACGGCAATGGCTCGCCGTGCTCGGCTCGGTCGGCCAGCCCCGCGACAGCGATCCATCCGCATCCTTCGTGCTGTTCGACACGGTCTCGTGCCAGATCACCTATTGCCGCGTGCCCTATGACATCGCGAGCGCGGCGAACAAGATCCGCGAGAACGGCCTGCCGCCCTGGCTCGCCGACCGGCTGTCGCAGGGACGCTAGAGGCCGATGCCGAAACCCCTGGTCAAATCAGGCGCGGAGATCAACGGCTACACCATCGGCGAATGCGTCCATGCCGGCGGCATGGCGACGCTGTGGACGGTCACCCATCCCGGCATCGACGTCCCGCTGCTGATGAAAATTCCGCGGGTGTCGGAGGGTGAGGACCCCGCCGCGATCGTCTCCTTCGAGATGGAGATGATGATCCTGCCGCGGCTCGCGGGCCCGCACGTGCCCTCGTGTTTCGGCACCGGCGATTTCGCCCACCAGGCCTATGTCGTGATCGAGCGCATCCCCGGGACCACGCTCTACAAGCGGCTGGCCGACCTGCCGCTGCCATACGAGGAGGCGCGGCTGCTGGTCGCGAAGATCGCGACCGCGCTCGCCGATCTGCATCGGCAGAACGTGATCCATCACGACATCAAGCCGAGCAGCATCATGTTCCGCGAGAGCGGCGAGGCGGTGCTGATCGACTACGGCCTGTCGCACCACAACCATCTGCCCGATCTCCTGCAGGAGGAGTTCCGCCTGCCTTACGGCACCGCGCCCTACATGGCGCCGGAGCGGCTCCTGGGCGTGCGCGACGATCCGCGCAGCGACCTGTTCTCGCTCGGCGTGCTGCTCTATTTCTTCACGACCGGCGAGCGGCCGTTCGGCGAGGGCGAGACGCTGCGCGCGATGCGGCGCCGGCTGTGGCGCGATCCGCACCCGCCGCGCGCACTGCGCGCCGACTACCCGCCTTGGCTCCAGGAGGTGGTGTTGCGCTGTCTCGAGATCGAGCCGGTGCGGCGCTATCCGACCGCGTCCCAGCTCGCCTTCGATCTGACCCATCCGGACCAGGTCAGGCTCACGACACGCTCGGAACGGATGAAGCGCGACCCCCTCGGCGTCGCCTGGCGGCGCCGCTTCAACCAGGGCGTCATGCAGCCGCGCGCGAAATCGGATGTCGCAGCCCAGATCGCATCGAGCCCGATCCTCGCGGTCGCGCTCGACACGGCGGAAGGTGCGCCCGAGCTGAACGAGGCGCTGCGCGTCACCACCGAGCGCATTCTCGCCACGCTGCCCTCGGCGCGGCTTGCCTGCCTCAACGTCCTGAAGCTCAACCGCATCGCGATCGACCGGACGCTGGACGAGCAGGGCTCCAACAAGCATATCGACCGGCTGGTGGCGCTCCGGCATTGGGCCACGCCGCTGAAGCTGGACGAGAGCCGGCTGTCGGCTCATGTGCTGGAGGCGGTCGATCCGGCCGCTGCGATCCTGGAATTCGCCGAGGTCAACCACGTCGACCACGTCATCATCGGGGCGCGGCAGGGCTCATTCAGGCGCACGCTGCTCGGCAGCGTCTCGGCCAAGGTGGCCGCGGAAGCGGCCTGCACCGTCACCGTGGTGCGGCCGCCGCGAATGGCGGGTGATGAGGCCGATGCCGGCGAGGCGGCGGGATAGGCGCGCCCGGCGTCGCCGAGAAGAGATCAGGCCGCGTGGGCGGTATGGCCGGTGCGCCTGCGGCGGATGGGCCAGGAGAATTGCGGACCGGGCTCGCCGTGATCCGCGCTGCCGCCGAAATACTGGATGATCTCGCGGCAGGGCTCGCAATTGAACAGGTTACGCGACGCGGATGCCTTGGTCATTTCCTTCAGGCAGTTCGGGCAATGCGGTTTCATGGATTTGATCCGGAAAGGAGGTTCTCAGTGTCGGCGCTGCGAGGGCAACGAATGGTCGAGCTCCGAATTGTCGAGCTCGGCATCGTCATCCATGGCGCCGTCGGCGCGCTCGAGGCGGCCGAAGAAATAATCGAGGCTCGGATGCGGGCGACGCGGAATCCGGCACCTGCGCTTCGGCTGACATTTTACGACCGCGATCTGCATGGACGTCAGCCCCGGCGATGAAGGCGATGGACGCGAGCGGAACGTGCCGCAACCTTCTCCGGTCCGACCGTTGGGCCAAACACCACAAATGCACTGAAACCAAGCCACAACGCCACGCCAGTCCAAACCAGGGTCGTCGTCATGATGTGCTCCCGTCAAAAGCAGGCAGGAGCCAGTAGCGGTGATTTGCGCGAATCAGTGAAGCCCGGATGAGTACGGGTCGCAGTTGCAATTTTAGGCATCGCGCGCTGCGGCACCCGTAAGAGCCGCAGGTTTTCGCCGCTCGTGCAGAGTCCGATGCGGCTCAGATGGCTTCGCCGCGGGCGCCTGCGGCGGCATTGCGGATCGCGGCAATATTGGTCCTGTAGGCGTCCTGCGTGCCGCCCCTGAACACGGAGGTGCCGGCGACGAAGGCGTTGGCGCCGGCCGCGGCGAGCGCGCCCGCGACGTCGGGACCGACCCCGCCGTCGACCTCGATGTCGATCGGACGGCCCGCCGTCATCGCGCGGATGTCGCGGATCTTGCCGATCGCGGAGGGAATGAAGGCCTGGCCGCCGAAGCCGGGATTGACCGACATCACCAGCACGAGATCGACCAGGTCGATGACGTATTCGAGTACGCCGATGGGCGTGCCCGGATTGAGCGAGACGCCCGCCTTCTTGCCGAGCGCGCGGATCGCCTGGAGCGAGCGGTGCAGATGGGGACCTGCTTCCGCATGGACCGTGATGTGGTCGCAGCCGGCTTTGGCGAAGGCCTCGAGGTAGGGATCGCAGGGCGAGATCATCAGGTGCGCGTCGAACACCTTCTTGGTGTGCGGGCGCATCGCCTTGATGACGTCGGGGCCATAGGAAATGTTCGGGACGAAGTGCCCGTCCATCACGTCGAGATGGATCCAGTCGGCGCCGGCGGCGTCCACCGCGCGCACCTCTTCGCCGAGCCTGGAGAAATCCGAGGCCAGGATCGAGGGGGCGATTGCCAGGGGGCGGGGGGTGAAGGCTTGGGTCATGGCGCTGTTTCCCGTGGCGGCCGGAAGAGGAATGGGCCTCGCCTAACATGGGCCTTCGTGGCGGGCAATGCAGGACAGGCGCGCTGCCTGTGGGCGGAAATTTCTGCCGTCTGCGGCACGAATTGCCGATATCGCCGGGCCGCGCCAGGTGCGCTGGAAGCGGAATTCATTGAGCTTTTCGCGCTGGCACGGCGCTTGCTGACTTCCTCCCCGGAACATTGACCGCGGCATGCCGCATCGGTTGGAGTTGTGCAATGCTGTTTGCTCTTGGCGCCGTCTCGACGGCGCTTGACGCGATCCAGTCGCTGACGAACCCGAAATCGTCGTCGTCGACGCAGAAGACGGGATCATCGCAAAGCGCGCCGACCAATCCGTTCGCGATCGACAGCGGCAGCAACAGCACGAGCAGCGGCGCGACCTCGTCGGCCAACTCGGGCAATTGCTCGCAGATCGCGCCGGAGACGATGAGCGCGCTGATCGCCGCGCAAAGCCAATCGTCGGACGGCACCAGCAGCGCGACGACCTCGACCTCGTCGAACTCGTCGTCCTCGACCCGCCGGGACGCTGCGCTGAAGGACCTGTTCTCGCAGATCGATGCGGACGGCGACGGCAAGATCACCAAGTCCGAATTCGAGAAAGCGCTGGGAGCCGGCGGCACCAATCTGGCGCAGGCCGATGACGTGTTCTCGAAGCTGGATTCGAATTCCGACGGCAGTGTCAACCTCGACGAGATGTCGAAGGCGCTGAAGAGCGGCCATCGCGGCCATGCCCACGGTGCCAGCGGCTCCGGCGAGGGATCGGATTCCTCCTCGAAGCCGAGCGGCGGATCGACCTCGACCACGACGACCGCCGCCGACGGCTCGACCACCACCACCGTCACCTATGCCGACGGCTTCAAGATGTCGACGACGGTCCCGGGCGCCTCCAGCTCCCCTAATTCGGCTTACGATCTGTTCGCGCAGTTGATGCAGCGGCAAGGCGGGCAGGGGCAAGGCGCCTCAGCGACCGCCGGCTCGTCGATGTCGATGAGCGTGTGAGCCAAGAACGCTCTCTCGCCAAATTGCGCTGTCATGCCCCGCGAAAGCGGGGCATCCAGTACGCCGCGGCCTTTCGGTTCAATCACAACCGTCTCTGGAATACTGGATCGCCCGGTCTTCGCCGGGCGATGACACCTGATGTGACGGGCGTTCAACTACCCACCAAACCGGTCCCGCCATGCCGGCTGCGCGCCGCCGAACGGCAGCGCGGTTGCGCAATACACGCCGCGTGCGATTGCGCGCGCGACCACGTTGGCGGCGACGGTGCCGAGCTCGGTGAGGCCGACCAGCGGCTCGATCGACTTCTCGCAGGTCGCAGCCGCGTACAGCACGTCGCCGTCGGTCGGTGCATGCACCGGATAGATGGCGCGCGCGAAGCCGGTGTGGGCGATCATCGCCAGCCGCTTGGCCTGGGGCTTGGTCAGCACCGCGTCGGTGACGACGGCCCCGATGGTGGTATTTTCGCGCGCGCTCGCGGCGGGACCGCCCTTGATGCGCATGCGGAGCATGTCGTCGGTGAACTTGTCGGGCAGGCCGCGTCCGCCGTATTCGCCGTCCACCTCGAACGGCGCCGCCCAGAACCACGGCCCGTTGCCGACGGTGACACTGCCCACCGCGTTGACGGCGACGATCGCCGCGACCTTGACGCCATCAGGCGTCACCGCCGAGGCTGAGCCGAGCCCGCCCTTGAACGTTGCGGTGGTGGCACCTACGCCCGCGCCGACGCTGCCGATCGCGAAGTCCGTGCCGGCGGCGGCTGCCGCGGCGTAGCCGAGGTCGCGATAGGGCGAGAAGCGTCCCCAGGCCTTGTCGCCGCCGTTGAGGAGATCGAACAGGATCGCGCCCGGCACGATCGGGATCAGGGCTTCGCGAACCCGGTGACCGCGGCCCTGCTCGGCGAGCCAGGCCTGCACGCCGCCGCCGGTATCGAGGCCGAAGGCGGAGCCGCCCGACAGCGCGATCGCGTCGACGCGTTCGACGGTATTGGCGAGATCGAGCAGTGCGTCCTCGCGCGTGCCGGGGCCGCCACCGCGGACGTCGATCGCCGCGACCGCGGGGGAATCGAAAATGATCGCGGTCGTGCCGGAGGCGACTTTGGCATCCTCGGCATGGCCGACGCGGACGCCGGCGATGTCGGTCAGCAGATTTTTCAAGGTGGCCTCGCGCGCTGATGAGGAGTTCGCTTCTGCGATAGCGCAGAGATGCCGCAGGCTCAACTGGCGAGCGCCGTTCTGAGCATCTTGGCCAGCTCGGACTTGCGGTAGGGCTTGGCCAGCAGCAGCACGCCGGAGTCGAGCCGGCCGTGATGGACGATGGCGTTCTCGGTGTAGCCCGAGGTGAACAGCGTCTTCAGATCGGGGCGGCGGCGGGCCGCTTCATCGGCGAGCTGGCGGCCGTTCATGGCGCCCGGCATGATGACGTCGGTGAAGAGCAGGTCGATGTCCTTGTCGGCGTCGATGATGGTGAGGGCGTCGGCCGCGTTGGCGGCTTCGAGCGCGGCGTAGCCGAGGCTCTTGATCTGGGTCACGACATATTGCCGTACCAGAGCGTCGTCCTCGACGATCAGGATCTTCTCGCTGCCGCCGGCGACGGGCGCGTTCTGGAGCGCCTCGAACTCGGTCTCCTGCACGCCGGTGGAGCGCGGCAGGTAGATCTTCACGCTCGTGCCGTGGCCTTCCTCGCTGTAGATCTTGATGTGGCCGCCGGACTGCTTGACGAAGCCGAACACCATGCTGAGCCCGAGGCCGGTGCCCTTGCCGACCTCCTTGGTCGTGAAAAACGGATCGAACACCCGCTCGATCAGATCGGCCGGAATTCCAGTGCCGGTGTCGCTGACCGCGATCATCACGTAATTGCCGGCAACGATGTCGGGATTCATGCTGGCATAACCGTCGTCGAGGAAGACGTTGCGGGTCTCGAGCACCAGGGTGCCGCCGTCGGGCATGGCATCGCGCGCGTTCAGCGCGAGGTTGAGGATGGCGGTGGAGAGCTGGCCGGGATCGACCAGTGTCGGCCAGGCGTCCTCGGTGAGCTGGGGCATGATGGTGATCTGCTCGCCCAGCGTCGGATGCAGCAGCTTGGCGGCCTCGAGCGTCAGCGCATTGAC
The DNA here is from genome assembly GCF_038965675.1 of Bradyrhizobium sp. B039. Taxonomy (NCBI): domain Bacteria; kingdom Pseudomonadati; phylum Pseudomonadota; class Alphaproteobacteria; order Hyphomicrobiales; family Nitrobacteraceae; genus Bradyrhizobium; species Bradyrhizobium sp. B039. The sequence continues at coordinate 5,917,596 of NZ_CP152416.1, read as the reverse complement.
GTCGATCTCGCGCGGCTGGAGCGGCTGCTTGCGGGCGAAGGCGAGCAGGTGCTTGGTCAGCTGCGCGCCGCGCTCGGCGGCGTCGTCGATCAGCTTGGTGATGGCGGCGAGTTCGGGACGATCGGCGACCGCATCCGCAAGAATACCGATCGTGCCGGTGATGACGGTCAGCACGTTGTTGAAGTCGTGGGCGACGCCGCCGGTCAACTGGCCGATCGAATCCATCTTCTGGACCTGCCGGAGCTGAGCTTCGGCGGCCTGCTTCTCGGTGAGGTCGCGGCCGATGAAGAAATGGCGCCGCACCGGCTCGGACCAGGTGCCCATCCAGTTCAGCGTGACCTCGTGACCATCGTAGTGATAGTAGCGCGCCTCGAAGCTGCGCTTGACCGCGCCGCGCCGGGCCGCGCGCATCTCGCTGCGCGTCTTCTCGAGGTCGTCAGGGTGGATGAACTCGATCGCACTGTGCCCGACCATGTCGTCCGGGCTGAAGCCGAGGATGTCCTTCACACTGGGGCTGACCTGGATGAAATTGCCGAAACCATCGGTGACCAGGATCAGGTCCTGCGAGGTCTCGAAAATGCGCTGGCGCTCCTCGATCTCCCGATTGAGCGCCATCTCCGCTCGCTTCCGCTCGGTGACGTCGCGGGCCACCTTGGACGCGCCGATGATCTTGCCCTCGGTCGATCGCAGCGGGACCTGGCTCAGCACCACGTCGATGGGTTGACCGCTCTTGTGCAGCCGTACGGTCTCCTGCTGGTCGATGACCTCGCCGTTGCGGGTGCGGGCCAGATTCTCGGCGACATCGTCACGCTGATCGTCCGGCATGATGATGTCGATGGAACGGCCGACCGCCTCGTCGGCGGAGTAGCCGAAGACGCGCTCGGCCGCGCTGTTCCAGGTCGTGATGGTGCCGTCGAGCGACTTGGTGATGATGGCGTCGTTGGAGGATTCGACGACGGCGGTGAACAGCCGCTCGCGCTCGGCGTGATAGTCGCGCTCGGCGTCCGATCGGCGCTTCAGCGCGCCGACCATGCTCGCGGTCTGCGCCTGGAGGCGGACATTCTCGACCAGGAGCACCGCGAGCACGAAGGTCGCCGCGCAGAGGCCGTAGAGGCGGCCGACGTAGAAGCCGAGATCGAAGCGCGCGACGTTCACGATCGCCGAGAGCGCGATATCGAACAGCCAGGCGCACATCACGACCATGAGCCAGACGTCGATCACCGAATGCGGCCTGCGGAACCAGAGCGAGACGAGGGCGGCAAAGCTGAGCGACCATACGAAGGATACGACGCCGATCATGTCCGGCATGTAGTGGCCGTCGCGCAGCAGGACCGGGAGCAGATCGTGCCAGGCGGTGACGATCCAGGCGAAGACGGCCATGGCGGCGGCGACGCCGAACACGATGGCGCAGATCGCCCTGATTGTCGTGCCGCGGATCCTGGCGCCGCCGTCGGCCTCCTTCAGCCAGGCATAGCCCAGCACGAACACCGGGAAGCCGCCGTGCCAGATCATATAGAGCCAGACCGTGGTTTGCCCGCCCGCGCCGAAAAGTCCGGTCGGGGTGAACAGTCCGGGGAAGGTGAGGGCATGAACCAGCGCCGCGGCGGCGGTGAACAGATAGCCGCTCGCGAGCCACAGCAGCGCGCGGGTCCGCAAGACCGAAAACTGCGACAGCAGCAGCACCGCGGTGACGATGTCGCTTACGGCGAGGGCCGATTGATAGCTCGCGACAAAGGCCGGGACGGGCAGGAGCGGGGTACCCGCGAAAGGGACGGCCAATGCGAACAGGATTGCGGATATGCCGACGATCGCCAATGCGGCGGTGCGGTCGGTCGAGGTGGCCGGCAGGGTCGAAAGGAATGTGCTTCGGTCGATCGTCGCGGGCACGTCCACCTCTCGCAGACCGGTCTTCGCCATTTTCATCGACGTCATTCGGATCCCCGCAGGCCGGCGCTATGGTAGCGGGTTACGGGCGCACATCTTGAACTGTTGCGGCCGCGACTCAACCGAAGGTTACAGATTACTTAATTCTGGTGGGACCACGGAATAGGGGTCGGGTAAGATGCGCTTTACTGGACGGTGCCATAATGCCCTCCCGCCGGAGTGGGTTCCAGGTTTGAATCATCGATTTTGATCGATATCCGGGAGTTCTTCCCTATGCCCCGTGTTCTCATCATCGACGACCAGAAGGACGTCCGTGCGATGGTCGCGATCGTGCTTCGGGTCCATCGCTTCGAGGTCGCGGAGGCCGAAAGCGGTGCGGCCGGGCTGAAAACCTTCGCGGAAAGCCCGTTTGACGTGGCGATCGTCGATATCTTCCTTGGCGACACCAGCGGCGTCGACGTCATCGCGAGCCTGCGGGAGCGTGCGCCGGGCCTCCCCATCATTGCGGTGTCCGGGATGACGGCGCTGGATTTCATGGAACAATCGCCTCACCTTGCCAACGTGGTCTGCCTGCAAAAGCCGTTTCGGCCGAACGATCTCCTGCAAGCGCTGCGGAAGGCCCAGGCCGCGGCGGGCGGCGAACTGCCCGCAGCTGTCTGACCCTTGTCCAGGACGCTTGCCCAAGAAGAACGCCCCGGGCAAGCCGGGGCGTGATGATGCTTGGATAACGGCCTTGGGGCCCGGCAAGCGCGTTAGGTGCCGTTGCCTTTGATCTCGGCGTAGCCGCCCTTGGCATCCCATTTGTAGACGACGTAGTCGATCTGCTTGATGTCGCCCTTGGCGTCATACTCGATCGGGCCGATCACGGTGTCCCACTTGCCGGCCTTCATCGCCTCCATCACCTTCTTGGCGTCGGTGGTGCCGGCCTTCTTGGCCGCCTGCGACCAGACCTGCATCGCCGCATACGTGTAGAGCGTGTAGCCTTCGGGGTCGATGTTCTTGGCCTTGAAGGCATCGACGATCTTCTTGGCGGTCGGCTTGTTGCGCGGATCGGGGCCGAAGGTGAACAGCGTGCCTTCGCCGGCCGGGCCGGTGATGGAGGCGTACTCCTTGTCGGCGAGCGCGTCGCCGGCCATCAGCACTGTCTTGAGACCCTGGTCGCGCATCTGGCGCAGGATCAGGCCGCTCTCCTGATGGTAGCCGCCGACATAGACGAGATCGATGTTGTCGCGCTTCAGGCGCGAGACGATCGCGTTGAAGTCCTTGTCGCCCTTGTTGTAGGACTCGTACATCTTCTCGGTGATGCCGGCCTTGTTGAGCGCCTTCTTGGTCTCGTCCGCAAGACCCTTGCCGTAGGTGGTCTTGTCGTTGAGGATCGCAATGTTCTTGCCCTTGTAGTTCTTGGCGATGTACTGCGCCGCGATCAGGCCCTGCTGATCGTCGCGGCCGCAGACGCGCGCCACGTTCCACAGCTTGCGCTCGGTGAAGAGCGGGTTGGTGGAGGCTGGGGTGATCTGGAGGACGTTGCCGTCTGCATAGGCCTCCGAGGCCGGGATCGACGACGACGAGCAGTAGTGTCCGGCGACGAAGGGGATCTTGGCGCCGGCGATCTTTTCCGCAATCGAGCGCGCCTGCTTGGGATCGCAGGCATCGTCCTCGACGTTGAGCGCGAGCTTCTTGCCGTTGATGCCGCCGGCGGTGTTGATATCAGCCACGGCCATCTCGGCGCCGTTCTTCATCTGGCGGCCGAAGGCGGACTCTGTGCCTGTCATCGGGCCTGCGACTGCGATGGTGACATCCTGCGCGAATGCCGCGCTCGACAGCGCGATCGACGCGCCGAATGCCAGACCGATGAGCTTCAGTGATTTCATGAGATACCTCGCGGGTGGTCGCCTGTGGAAGTTGCCGGGCATGCCCGGTCCAAACCGGCGCCATTCTTGAATGAATTCGAGGAGAAGTCACCGGCAAAATACGGGCATTGGCGGAGATATCTCGCCACATTCGGCCGCACGTGGCCCGCCTCAGCCGTGCCGGCCGCCTTCCAGATAGGCGGCCCGAATCTCGGGGCGCTGCAACAACTCGGCGCCGGTCCCGGCCAGCGTGATCAGGCCATTGACCATGACATAGCCGCGATGGGCGAGCTTGAGCGCATGGTTGGCGTTCTGCTCGACGATCAGGACGGTCAGGCCGTCCTGCCGGTTCAGGGTGCGGATCGCATCGAAAATCTGGCGCGCGATCAGCGGCGCGAGCCCGAGCGAGGGCTCGTCGAGCAGGAGCAGGCGGGGACGGCTCATCAAGGCGCGGCCGATCGCCAGCATCTGCTGCTCGCCGCCGGACAGGGTTCCGCCGCGCTGGGCGTAGCGTTCCTTCAGCCGTGGAAACAGATTGAAGACGCGTTCCAGCGTCGCGTCGCGCTCGGAATCGGTGCATCCGGTGGCATCGGCACCCATCTGGAGGTTCTCCGCCACGCTCATGCGCGGGAAGATGCGCCGTCCCTCCGGCGATTGCGCGATGCGCAAATGCGCGATCTCGTGGGTGGGCACGTCGGTGATGTCGCGGCCTTCGTACAGGATCTGGCCGGCACGGGCCCGCGGCTTGCCGAAGATGGTCATCATCAGCGTCGACTTGCCGGCGCCGTTGGCGCCGATCAGCGCCACGATCTCGCCGGCATTGATTTCGACGTCGACGCCCTTCAGCGCCTCGATCTTGCCGTAGGCGGCGCGAAGGCTGCGGATCGCGAGCAGGGGAGTGGGTGAAGTCACGACCCGCTCTCCATCACGGCCACGGCTTCTTCCTCGTCGGCGCCGAGATAGGCGGCGATCACCTTGGGGTCGTCGCGGACCGCGCGCGGCGAACCTTCGGCGATCTTCACGCCGTGGTCCATCACCACGATATGGTCGGAGATTTCCATCACCACCGACATGTCGTGCTCGATCAGCAGGATCGAGGTGCCGAGCTCGTTGCGGATCGAGAGCAGGAGCTCGCTCAAGGCGGCGCTCTCGCGCGCGTTGAGGCCGGCGGCCGGCTCGTCCAGGCACAGAAGCGCGGGCTCGGTGCACATCGCGCGCGCGATCTCGAGCCGGCGCTGGTCGCCATAGGCAAAATTGCCGGCGGCATCGTCGGCGCGGTCGAGCAGGTTGACCCGCCTGAGCCAGTCGGTGGCCAGATCGATCGCGCGCTTCTCGGCATCGCGATAGCCGGGCGCACCGATCAGGCCGAGAAAGGTGAGGCCGGAGGCCCGCATCAAGGCGTTGTGCTGCGCCACCATCAGGTTTTCCAGCGCGGTCATGCCGGGAAACAGGCGGATGTTCTGGAAGGTGCGCGCCACCTTGGCCAGCTTGGCGATGCGGAAATCGTTCAGCCGCTCCAGGGCGATCGTCCGGCCATCGTCATGGGTGAGGCGAATGGTGCCGCCGCTCGGCTTGTAGAAGCCGGTGATGCAGTTGAAGACCGTGGTCTTGCCGGCGCCGTTCGGCCCGATCAGCGCGGTGATCTTCTTGCGCTCGGCCGAGAGCGACAGGTCCTGCACGGCAACGATGCCGCCGAAGCGCATGGTCAGCCGGTCGACGTTGAGAATCTTGTCGCCGCTCATCCGTGCCCTTCCTTGACGAGGTCGGAGGAGATCGCCTGCGCCTTGGTCAGATACACGGTCGGCGCGCGATGGCCGACCAGGCCGCGCGGCCGCCAGATCATGATCAGCACCATGGCCATGCCGAACACCAGCATGCGGTAGGTCTCGAGGCTGCGGAACAGCTCGAAGCCCCCGATCATGGCCAGCGCGGCGAGCGCCACGCCGAGTTGCGAGCCCATGCCGCCAAGCACGACGATGGCCAGCACCAATGCCGATTCCTGGAAGGTGAAGGATTCCGGGCTGATGAAGCCCTGGCGGGTGGCGAAGAACGCACCGGCAAAGCCGCCGAACATCGCGCCGGTCGCGAACGCGGTAAGCTTGGTGGTCGTGGTGTTGATGCCGAGCGCGCGGCAGGCGACCTCGTCCTCGCGCAAGGCCTCCCAGGCGCGGCCGATCGGCAGGCGGCGCAGGCGGATCGTCACCCAGTTGGTGAGCAGCGCGAGCGCCAGGATCAAATAGAACAGGAAGACGATGCGGTGGGTCGCTGAGTACTCGATGCCGAGCTTGGCGGCGAGCCCGTCGTCGCTGTTGTCGAGCGGGATGCCGAAGAAGGTGGGGCGGGGAATGCCGGAGACGCCGTTGGGGCCTCCGGTCAGGCTCTGCCAGTTGATGATGACGAGGCGGATGATCTCGCCGAAGGCCAGCGTCACGATGGCGAGATAGTCGCCGCGCAGCCGCAGCACGGGAAAGCCGAGCAGCACGCCCCAGAACGCGGCGAGGATGCCGGCGAGCGGCAGGCAGATCCAGAACGACCAGCCGAAATTGGTGGCGAGCAGGCCGTAGGAATAGGCGCCGACCGCATAGAAGGCGACGTAGCCGAGATCGAGCAGGCCGGCGAGGCCGACCACGACGTTCAATCCCCAGCCCAGCATGACATAGGTGAGCACGAGGATCGCGAGGTCGAGGATGTAGCGCTGGTTATAGAAGATGACGGGCACCAGCAGCGTGAAGATCAAAAGCGCGGGCGCGAGGTAGCGGCCGACGAACGACATCCCGCGATGCACTGCAGGCGGCACCAGCTTCTCGGCGCCGGTCGGGCCGAGCCATTGCCGGAGCAGCTCGATCACGATCGAGCCGCCGAACACGGCGGCGACAAGCGCTGCGACCTCGCCGAAGCGCGTCCAATAAGTGAGCTGGCCGTCGGAACCGGCCTCGGTCCGGACGCCGACCATCAGTGAGAACAGCACCAGCGCGACCAGTGCACTGAGCAGGGATTTCTTCAGGATATAGGTGATGCCGGCGGTGCGGCTTGCGTGCTTGGTCTCGTGCGGAATGGCTGTCACGCGGCGGTCCGTCAGACTTTTTCGACTTCGGGACGGCCGAGCAGGCCGGTCGGCATGAAGATCAGCACGACGATCAGGATCGAGAATGCCGCGACGTCCTTGTATTCGACCGAGAAATAGGCCGACCAGAACGTCTCGATCAGGCCGATCGCAAGACCGCCGAGCATGGCGCCCGGCAGCGAGCCGATTCCGCCGAGCACGGCCGCCGTGAAGGCCTTGATGCCGGCGACGAAGCCCATGAAGAAATCGACCAGACCGTAATAGAGCAGGTACATGAAACCCGCGACCGCGGCGAGCGCCGCGCCGATCACGAAGGTCATGGAGATCGTGCGGTCGACGTCGACGCCCAGCAGGGCCGCCATGGTCTGGTCCTGCTCGCAGGCGCGCATGTCGCGCCCGAGCCGCGTGTGCGACACCAGCCAGGTAAAGATCGCCAGCAGCACGATGGTGGTGATGACCACCATGATCTGGATGTTGGAGAGCTGGATGACGAATCCGTCCGCGCTCTCATGCAGCGTGTAGCCGCCGGTGATGAAGGGCGGGATCGGCTTGACGCGGGCGCCTTGCGCCACCTGCGAGTAATTGGTCAGCACGAACGACATGCCGATCGCCGACAGCATCGGGGCGAGACGGAAGGAATGCCGCAGCGGCCGGTAGGCGATGCGCTCGATGGTCCAGCCATAGAGCGCCGTGATCGCCATCGCGACCAGCAGCACGACGAGCAGGATCACCGGGATCGCGGTCAGGCCGAGCGAGATCAGGATCAGGAAGGTGATCAGGGCGATGAAGCCGCCGATCATGAAGACGTCGCCATGGGCGAAGTTGATCATGCCGACGATGCCGTAGACCATCGTGTAGCCGATCGCGATCAGGCCGTAGATGGAGCCGAGCACGAGGCCGTTGATGAGCTGCTGGGCGAAATAATCCATAGGCTGCCGTTACCCAAACTTGACGCGGGCTCAAAGGGAGCTCTTCGAGAGAGTTCTTGGGCCCCGGCAGCCCTTGAGCATTCTTCTCGTTTTGTAACAGGAGGGAACTGGCGGCCGCAACTGGGCAGGCCTAGGCATAACGGCTTGTACAGAACTCATTTGGTTACGGATGTCGTCTCCCGGTTCCGCAGCTGCGAGGAACCGGGTTCCGCGTGGCAACCAAATCCGAGGGCGGTTGTTAGCTTCCCTCTGACGTCCAACAAGGGAGTTCCCCCCGATGACGAAGCAGCAGAACCAGAATCCGGGTCAGCAGACTCAGAACCCCGGCCAGCAGCGCCCAGGTCAGCAGCCAGGGCAGCAGCAGGGCGGTGGGCAGAAACCCGGACAGCAGCAGCAGGATCCGATGCGCCAGGGTGACAAGCCCGGCCAGCAGCATGGTGGCCAGCGCGGTCAGGACAACTAGTTTGGGAGCCCAGTGAGTGAGCAGGAGTGAAGAAGGGCCCCGCTGCAAGGTGGGGCCTTTTTTTCGCTGCTTGGCGTCGTTCCGGGGCGGCTCGAAGAGCCGAGCCCGGAATCTCGAGATTCCGGGTCTGGTGCTGACGCACCATCCCGGAATGACGACGTGTGCGGGTGCCCCGTTAAGGTAAACAAAGGGTTTAAATTGCCGCCACGGACTGATGCGAGTTAGCTCTCGGCAAAGCCTTCCCATCGAAGGCGCGTGGCAGGCGAAGCGGGAAGCGGCATGTTCAGGAATTGGCGGATCGACTCGGTCAACGGCGCGCTGCTGGCGGCCTATTTCATCCCGGCCTGGACGCTGGTCGCCTTCAACATCATGGTGGCGCCGGTGCACGGCCTCTACGAACGGCCGAGCGTCGCGGTCGCGCTGTTCCTCAGCGACAATCTCCAGATGGCGGGGATGGACACGGTGCGCGCGGCCTGGCTGCTGGCGCTGGGACGGTTGACCGTGGTGGCGTTCTTCGCGATCTACCTCGCGCTGCTGTGCATTCCCCGCGTCCGCAGGAATGGCGGCAGTGACGAGGCGCTCGGCATTGCGCTGGCGATCGGCAGCGTGATCTCGTTTGCGAGCATGGTCATGGCCTCGAAGGTCGGCGAGATGGACGCGCTCCGGCTGCACGCGACCGAGCTCTTGCTGCTGCTGGGGGCTGCGATCGTGATGGTGATCGAGCGCCCTGTGGCGGCTCCCAAGAGCGTCGAGGCCGCCGCGCCGCTAGGTCTTGAGCAGGCCGAGCTCCTGCACAATCGCTGAGGCCTCCTTGACGGCGTGGTTCGCCGCCGGCACGCCGCAATAGATCGCCTGCTGGAGCAGGATTTCCTTGATGTCGTCGGGCGTGAAGCCGCCCTCGGCGAGCGCCGCGCGGACATGCAGGCGGAATTCGTCCCATTGTCCGAGCGCGACCATGGTGCCGATGACCAGCACCCGCCTTGTGCGCTCGTCGAAATGCGGCCGCGTCCAGATCTCGCCCCAGGCGTAGCGTGTGATCAGATCCTGGAAATCCGTGTTGAAGGCATTGCGATTGGCGACTGATTTGTCGACCCAGGCATTGCCCAGCACCTTGCGGCGCACGTTCATGCCGGCATCGCGGCGCTTCTGGTCGTCCATGTTTGTTTCTCCGGATCAGTCATTCCGGGGCGCCTCGAAGAGGCGAACCCGGAATCTCGAGGTTGTGAATGCCGATCGAGATTCCGGGGGCGATGCTTTGCATCGCTCCGGAATGACGACAGGCGCAATCAGCGTTGCGTCAGGAACCCCACCACCGCATCGGTGAACGCGTGCGGCTGCTCGACATTGGAAATATGGGCGGCGTCGATGATGGTCATGTTGGCGCCGGGAATTTTCGAGCGGATCAGCTCGCCCGCCGAGATCGGCGTCGCCATGTCGTGGCGGCCGGCGATCACCAATGTCGGGCTCTTGATCTTTGGCAGCAACTCGCGTTGGTCGAGCGTCGACAGCGCCTCGCAGCAGGCGAGATAGCCCTCCACGGGTGAGGCGAGCAGCATCGCTTTCATCCGGGCGGTGATGTCAGGCTCGCGCTCGCGGAAATCCTGGGTGAGCCAGCCCGCGATCACGGCATCGGCCACCGCCGCGATGCCGCCCTTCTTCACGGCATCGATGCGTTCCAGCCATTTGGTCGGCTCGGCATAGTAGCAGGAGGTGTTGGCGAGGATGAGCTTGCCGAAGCGCTCCGGCGCATTCGCGCCCAGCCATTGTCCGACCATGCCGCCCATCGACAGGCCGCACCAATGCACCTTCTCGATGTTGAGATCGTCAAGGATCGCCAGCACGTCGCGGCCGAAGCGCTCCATCGTGTAAGGGCCGGGGGGAACGTTCGACTTGCCGTGGCCGCGGCGGTCATAGCGGATGACGCGGAACACCTGCGTCAGCGCCTTCATCTGCGGCTCCCACATCTGAAGCGTGCAGCCGAGCGAATTGGACAGCATCAAGGTCGGCCCGCCGTCGCGGCCTTCGACGGAGACGTTGATCAGGCAACCGTCGGCATCGATCATGGGCATGCGGCGTCTCCGTTCTGGAGCATGATCCGGAAAAGTGTGGAACGGTTTTCCGAAGGGATCATGCTCAAACAATCAATCTCGCTCGAGGCTGTCGAGCAGCCGGTCGATCATGGCTTGGGAAGCCCCTTGATAGGCCATCGGCTCGAACAATGCCGCAATTTTTTCCGGCGAAAGATGCGCTGTGATCTGCGAATCGGCCGCGAGAACCTCGCGCAGATGCTTCTTCTCGGCGACCGCGCGCTTGCTCGCGGCCTCGATGAGATGATGCGCATCGCTCTTGCCGATCCTCTCGGCCAGCGCAAAGGTGACCGCCTCGGCCATGATCAGCCCGTGCGTCGCATCGAGATTGCTGCGCATGCGCGCGGCATCGACGTCCAGGCCCTCGGCGATGTCGACGATGGCGGCGAGCGCGCCCGAAGTGACCAGCATCAGTTGAGGCAGCGTCGGCCATTCCGCATGCCAGGGGCCGGCGCTGCGCTCGTGGTCCTGTACCTGCGCCGCAAAAATCGTCGCGGCGAGCTGCGGGGCCATGGTGGCACATCCCAGCGCGCTTGCGGCTGCGACCGGGTTGCGCTTGTGCGGCATGGTCGAGGAGCCGCCGCGGCCTTCGCCGGCCGGCTCGAACGCCTCGGCGACATCGGTCTGCATCATCAGCGAGACGTCGCGCGCGATCTTGCCGCAGCTTCCGGCGAGAATCGCGAGGGCCGATGCGGCTTCCGCGATGCGGTCGCGATGGGTGTGCCAGGGTGCTTCCGGCAGCGGCAGGTTGAGCTCCTGCGCCAATCGTTCGGCGACCGCGAGCCCCTTGTCGCCGAGGGCCGCGAGCGTGCCGGCCGCGCCGCCGAATTGCAGCGCGAGGCCGTCGCGGGAGAGCCGCCTGAGGCGGCAGCGGGCGCGAGCAAGGCTCGCGGCATATTCGGCGGCCTTGAGCCCGAACGGCATCGGCAGCGCGTGCTGGAGCCAGGTCCGCGCCACCATTGCGGTGTTGCGATGATTGCGCGCCAGTGCGGCAAAACCCTTGATTGCGCGGCTGAGGTCGGCATCCAGCGCGTCGATGGCGGCGCGCAGCGTGAGCATGGTCGCGGTGTCGATGACGTCCTGGCTGGTCGCGCCCCAATGCACGTAGCGTGCGGCCTCCGCATCGGCCTTCGCGACGTTGGCGGTCAGCGCCTTGACCAGGGGAATCGCGAGATTGCCGGACCGTGTCGCGGCCTCGGCCAGCGCGGCGATGTCAAAGGTATCCGCCTTGCAGGCGGTTTCGATCGGGCCCACGGCGGCCGCGGGAATCACGCCGGTGGCGGCTTCGGCGCGCGCCAAGGCTGCCTCAAAATCGAGCATGTTCTGGAGCGTTGACCGGTCGTCGCAGACGGCGCGCATGGCGGCGCTCGACAGCATCGGCGCAAGCAGGGGGGAGAGGGCTGTGCTCATGTTGCGCGGGACCTAACCATCATGGCCCGCCTGTGCCAATCCAAAACCGACCGCGCAAGATTTTTTGCAGTTGCGAATATGCATTGCACGTGGCCGGAGGCCGCCCTTTCCTTTGCGGCCTACGTGCGTTACTTGAACAGCATTATAATTGCACGATCCCGGGAGGCACCCCATGGCCATGACGATGAACGGCGAAGTCCAGCTTGCGGCGCCGCGCGAGGCTGTGTGGGCCAAGCTCAACGATCCCGAGGTGCTGAAGGCCTGCATCCCCGGCTGCGAGGAGCTGGAGAAGACCGACGACGGCGGCTTTCGCGCCACAGCGAAAATGAAGGTCGGCCCGGTGTCGGCGCGCTTCAAGGGCAAGGTGACGCTCTCCGATCTCGATCCGCCGAACGGCTACAAGATCTCCGGCGAAGGCGAGGGCGGGGTGGCGGGCTTTGCCAAGGGCGGCGCCGTGGTCAAGCTGGCGGAGAAGGACGGCGGCACGCTGCTCTCCTACGACGTCGAGGCGCAGATCGGCGGCAAGTTGGCGCAGCTCGGACAACGCCTCATCAACGGCGCCGCCAAGAAGCTGGCCGACGAGTTTTTCGCGAACTTCGCCAAGGCGGTACAGGGCTGAAGGCTATCGCCTTTCGGCATGGCGCCTTGCGTCCGGGGTGATGTTGCCCCGGGGCATAATGGCCCATATGATGGGTTGGAATAATTATAAGAACCGCTTCGACGGGACCCGTCGGGGCGCTGATAGAGAGTGCTTATGGCGAAAATCTCCCTCATCGTGAACGGCAATCCTGTGACGGCCAACGTCGATCCCCGCACGCTTCTGGTGCAGTTCCTGCGCGAGAATCTACGGCTGACCGGCACCCATGTCGGCTGCGACACCTCGCAGTGCGGCGCCTGCGTCGTGCATCTCGACGGCAAGGCCGTGAAGTCCTGCACCACGCTTGCCGTGATGGCTGACGGCCACGAGGTCAAGACGATCGAGGGGCTGGCTGCCGACGGCGCGCCGCTGCATCCGATGCAGGAAGCCTTCCGCGAGCACCATGGCCTGCAGTGCGGCTTCTGCACGCCCGGCATGATCATGACCGCGATCGACATCGTCAATCGCAAGGGGCACGAGGTCGACGACCACACCATCCGCGAGGAGCTGGAAGGCAATCTCTGCCGCTGCACCGGCTACCAGAACATCGTCGCCTCGATCTCCGCCGGCGCCAAGGCGATGGCGAAATCCGACCTCGCCTAAATCGACACGCGCGCATCCCGCGATCAGGACATTCAGATGTACGAATTCAAATATCATCGCCCCGGGACCGTTCGGCAGGCCGCCAACCTCCTGGTGAAGAACGAAGACGCCAAGGTGATCGCCGGCGGCCACACGCTGATTCCGGTCATGAAGCAGCGCCTCGCGAGCCCTCCGCATCTGGTCGACCTCTCCCACATCGAGGGGCTCAACGCGATCGAGATGAAGGGTCGCTCGCTGGTGATCGGCGCCACCGCCAAGCACGCCGAGGTCGCGACCTCCGCCGTCGTCGGCGAAGCGATCCCGGCGCTCGCGAGCCTTGCCGGCGGAATCGGCGATCCCGCCGTGCGCCACAAGGGCACGATCGGCGGCTCGCTCGCCAACAACGATCCGACCGCGGACTATCCGGCCGCGGTGCTTGCGCTCGGGGCGACCATCGTCACCAACAAGCGCCGCCTCAAGGCCGAGGAGTATTTCCAGGGCCTGTTCACGACGGCGCTCGAGGCCGACGAGATCATCACCAAGGTGATGTTCCCGCTGCCGAAGAAGGCCGCCTACATCAAATTCCGCAACCAGGCCTCGCGTTACGCGCTGGTCGGCGTGTTCGTGGCGCGGCGTCCGTCGGATGTCCGTGTTGCCGTCACCGGCGCCGGCTCCGAGGGCGTGTTCCGCGTCACCGCGTTCGAGGAAGCCCTGAAGAAGCGCTTCTCGGCGAAAGCCCTTGATGGCATCGAGGTGCCGGCCGAGGGTCTCAACAGCGACATCCACGGCAGTGCCGAATACCGCGCGCACCTCATCGGGGTGCTGACGCGGCGGGCCGTCGACGCCGCCAATGCCAAGGAATGATGGGCCTCACCAACTGGCCCAACGACTTGCCCCGGTGAGGGCGTAACCAAGACTGGCCTTTCATGACTTCAGCCGCCCTGCCGGCATCGGTTGATGCGATGCTCGAACTCCTGACGTCGCGCGGCTATCTCGCCGAGCGGTCGCTGGCGACGGTGACGTATCTGTCGCTGCGCATGGGCCGGCCGCTGTTTCTCGAAGGCGAGGCCGGCGTCGGCAAGACCGAGATCGCAAAAGTGCTGTCGGCGGCGCTGGGGCGGAAGCTGATCCGCCTGCAGTGCTACGAAGGCCTCGACGTCTCCTCGGCCGTGTACGAGTGGAACAGCGCCGCGCAGATGATCGCGATCCGGATGGCGGAAGCCGCCGGCGACACCGATCGCGATCAACTGTCGAGCGACATCTTCGCCGATCGCTACATGATCAAGCGACCGCTGCTCCAGGCGCTGGAGCCTGACGTCGCGGGTCCGCCGGTGCTCCTGATCGACGAGCTCGACCGCGCCGACGAGGCGTTCGAAGCCTATCTCCTGGAAATCCTCAGTGACTTCCAGGTGACCATTCCCGAATTCGGCACCGTGAAGGCGCCGTATCCGCCGATCGTCATCATCACCTCCAACCGCACCCGCGAGATCCACGACGCGCTGAAGCGGCGCTGCCTCTATCACTGGGTGGATTATCCCGCCGCCGAGCGCGAGCTCGCGATCGTCAAGACGCGCGTGCCCGGCATCTCCACAAAGCTGTCGCAGCAGGTGGTGCGCTTCGTTCAGGCGCTGCGCAACCAGGACTTCTACAAGTCGCCGGGCGTCGCCGAGACCATCGACTGGGCCACCGCGCTGTCCGAGCTCGACGCCCGCTCGCTGACCCCGCAGGTGGTCGGCGACACGCTGGGCGCGCTGCTCAAGTATCAGGACGACATCACCCGGATGCAGGGCGACACCCTGCAGAAGGTGCTGAAGGAAGCGACGAGCGAGGATTGATCTCGCGTCAAATTGCGCCCGTCATTCCGGGGCGCGCGTAGCGCGAACCCGGAATCCATCGGGCCGCAGAGTTCGTGGATGACTGGATTCCGGGCTCGCGCCAAAGAGGCGCGCCCCGGAATGACGAGGGGATGGATACGACCCATGGCCATCAACCACCTAGCGCCCGAGCAGACCGAGCAGTTCGCCGACAACATCGTCGGCTTCGCCCGCGCGTTGCGCGCGGCGGGCATGCCGGTCGGGCCGGGCGCAGTGATCGATGCCATGAGCGCGCTCCAGGTGATCGACATCGGCAACCGCGCCGATGTCTTTGCCACGCTGGAGGCGATCTTCGTCAAGCGCCACGAGCATGCGCTGATCTTCAAGCAGGCCTTCAACCTGTTCTTCCGCGCCTCGGAGGAGTGGAAGCACATGCTGGATTCGGTGCCGCTGCCGGAGCAGGCCAAGAAGAAGCCGCAGGCGGGTGCGCGCCGCGTGCAGGAAGCGATGTCGCAGCCGCGCATGACGGAGACGCCGCAGCACCAGGAGCAGGATCTGCGCCTGTCGGTCTCCGACAAGGAAATCCTTCAGAAGAAGGATTTTGCCCAGATGAGCGCGGCGGAGATCAGCGAGGCCCTGCGCGCCGTCGAGCGGATGCGGCTGCCGCAGGCCGAGCTCCTGACGCGCCGGCACCGGCCCGATTCCCGTGGCCTGCGCCTCGATCTGCGCCGCACGCTGCGTGCGTCATTGCGCACCGGCGGCGACATCATCGACATTCATCGCCTGGGGCGGATCGAGAAACCGGCGCCGATCGTCGCGCTGCTCGACATCTCGGGTTCGATGAACGAGTACACGCGCCTGTTCCTGCATTTCCTCCATGCCATCGGCGATGCGCGCAAGCGCGTCTCGGTGTTCCTGTTCGGCACCCGCCTCACCAACGTCACCCGCGCGCTGCGCCAGCGCGATCCCGACGAGGCGCTGGCGAGCTGCTCGGCCTCGGTCGAGGATTGGGCCGGCGGTACGCGGATCTCGGCCTCGCTGCACAACTTCAACAAATTGTGGGCGCGCCGGGTCCTGAGCCAGGGCGCCATCGTGCTCCTGATCTCCGACGGGCTGGAGCGGGAGGCCGATTCCAGGCTCGCCTTCGAGATGGACCGGCTGCACCGCTCCTGCCGGCGGCTGATCTGGCTCAACCCGCTGTTGCGCTTCGGCGGCTTCGAGGCCAAGGCGCAGGGCATCAAAATGATGCTTCCGCACGTTGACGAATTCCGCCCGGTACATAATTTGAGTTCGATCCAGGAGCTGATCACGACGCTCTCCCGGCCGCTGCCGCCGCATCACCGCAGCCTGATCCGCTCCGCAGCTTGAGAGGTTACCCCATGCTCGATCGCGACGAGGACATTCTGAGGGCGGCGGAGGACTGGCAGAAGGCCGGCCGTGGCGTCGCGCTCGCCACCGTCGTCGAGACCTGGGGCTCGGCGCCGCGCCCGGCGGGCTCGAGCCTCGTCATCAACGACGAGGGCACGTTCTTAGGCTCGGTCTCCGGCGGCTGCGTCGAGGGCGCCGTGGTCACCGAGGCCATGGACGTGATCGAGAGCGGCAAGCCCAAGATGCTGGAGTTCGGCGTCGCCGACGAGACCGCCTGGAATGTCGGGCTGTCCTGCGGCGGCACCATCCGTGTCTTCGTCGAGAAGGTCGGCTAGCCGTGAAGCTCGCGATTTTGCACGAACTCAATGCCGAGCGCGCCGCGCGCCGCCCGGCGATCTTGGTGACGGACACCGAGAGCGGCGAGCAGCGCCTGGTCAAGGCGCAGGATTTTGCGAAAGACCCGCTGCGCGTCGAGCTCGAAAAACAGCTTCGCATGGGCAAGAGCGCCAATGTCGAGGTCGGCGGCAAAAAGCTGTTCCTCAACGTCTACGCGCCGACCGCAAAGCTCGTCATCGTCGGCGCGGTCCATATCAGTCAGGCGCTGGCGCCGCTGGCGCGCTCGCTCGGTTACGACGTCACGGTCGTCGATCCGCGCACAGCCTTTGCGAGCGCAGAGCGCTTCCCAGACATTCCGCTGGTGGCCGAATGGCCCGACACCGCGCTGCCGCCGCTCAACGTGGATGCCTACACGGCTTTCGTCGCGGTGACGCACGATCCCAAGATCGACGATCCTGCGCTGCTGCACGCCTTCGAGCGCGGCTGCTTCTATATCGGCGCGCTGGGCTCGCGGAAGACCCATGCCAAGCGCGGCGACCGGCTGCGGGCGCAGGGCGCCAAGGACAGCGACATCGCGCGCATCCACGCGCCCATTGGCCTTGCGATCGGCGCCGTCTCGCCGTCGGAGATCGCGGTGTCGATCATGGCCGAGATCACGGCGGTGCTTCGGCTGCCACCCAAAGAAAAAGAAGAAGCGGCATGAAATTCGGCCCGGCGAGCCCCAAGGATGCGATCGGCGGGGTGACCGTCCACACCCTGCGCCAGGGACCGCTGGTGCTGAAGAAGGGCACGACGATCGGGCCCGCCGAGGTCGAGGCGCTGGAGCGCGCCGGCATCAAGGACGTCGTCGTGGTGCGGATGGAGGAGGGCGACGTCTCCGAGGATATCGCCGCCGCCAGTATCGCGCTTGCGGTCGGCGGCGAGGGCATCCATGTCGAGCGCGCCTTCACCGGCCGCGCCAATCTGTTCGCGGCATGCCCGGGCGTGCTGGTGATCGACCGCGCCGCGGTCGATCGCATCAACAATATCGACGAGGCCATCACCTTTGCGACGCTCACCGCCTACAAGCCGGTGGTCGAGGGCGAGATGGTCGGCACGGTCAAGATCATCCCGTTCGGCGTCGAGGGCGCTTTGCGCGACGCCGCGGTGAAGGCGGCCGGCCGGGACGTCCTGAAGATCGCGCCCTACGTGATCAAGCGCGTCGGCGTGGTCTCGACGCTGCTGCCGGGCCTGTCCTCCAAGGTGATCGACAAGACGCTGCGCGTCACCGCCGAGCGGCTGGCGCCGGCCGGCGCCGGCATCATCGCGGAGCGGCGGGTCCAGCACGACGAACACGCGCTGTCGGCCGCGATCAAGGAGCTGCTCGCGCTTGGCGCGGAACTCGTCATCGTGTTCGGGGCGTCCGCGATCGCGGATCGCCGCGACGTGATCCCGGCGGCCGTCACCGGGATCGGCGGCGAGATCGAGCATTTCGGCATGCCGGTCGATCCCGGCAATCTGCTGCTGATCGCCCGCGCCGAGGGCGTGCCGGTGCTGGGCGCGCCGGGCTGCGCGCGCTCGCCGGTCGAGAACGGGTTTGACTGGGTGCTGATGCGTCTGCTCGCCGGCATCAAGGTGACCCGCGCCGAGCTGATGGGCATGGGCGTCGGCGGGCTCCTGATGGAGATCGTCACGCGTCCGCAGCCGCGCGCGAGGCCCGAGATCGAGGGCAACAGCCAGGTCGCCGCCATCGTGCTCGCGGCAGGGCGCTCGACCCGCATGGGTGGGCCGAACAAGCTGCTCGCCGAGCTCGACGGCAAGAAGCTGGTGCGGATCGCGACCGAGCAGGCGCTGGCCTCCAAGGCATCCGAGGTGATCGTCGTCACCGGCCATCAGACCGAACTGGTCGAGCAGGCGCTGCAAGGCTTGAAGGTGAAATTCGTCCGCAATCCGGATTTCGCCGGCGGCATCGCGAGCTCGGTCAAGGCCGGCATCGCGGCCGTGCCCGAAGCTTGCGACGGCGCCGTGGTTTGCCTCGGCGACATGCCGCTGATCGATGCCGGCCTGATCGACCGTCTCATCGACAGCTTCGCACCGGACCGCGGCAATCTCATCGTCGTGCCCGTCAGCGAGGGCCGCCGCGGCAACCCCGTGCTGTGGTCGCGCCGCTTCTTCCGGGAGCTGATGACGCTCGATGGCGACGTCGGCGCGCGCCACCTGATCGCCAAGCACACCGAGGCGGTTGCGGAAGTGCCCGTCGACGGCGAGGGCGCGTTCCTCGACATCGACACGCCGCAAGCGCTGGAAGCGGCAAGACGGGGATAGTGTGTAGGGTGGGTTAGCCTTGCGGCTGCGCGCAAGCGCAGTCCGCCAGACGTAACCCGCCAACGTCGCCCCGCATGCATTGAAGCATGTTGGGTTACGCCGAGCGACTGCGCTTCGCGCAGCGCTAACCCACCCTACGATACCGGATTGCTTTCGTCCGCCTACTTCTTGGTGTTCGACAGCTTCTCGCTGCCGGCCTTCAGCTCGACGCCGCTCTTGGTCAGGAGGGCCTTGTCGCCGCTGCTGAACGTGAACGTGTCGGCGCCCGCGCTGATGCCGTTCCACGCCACGGCTTCGGCGAGGGACAGATACCACAATCCCTGGAATCCCGACGCATTGTTCAATTGCCCCGTCCAGACGGTGGTCGATCCGCAGCCGAGGAAGTTCACCGAGAAACTGATCGCAGTGCCCGTGTTGCCGTAGGCCAGCCAACCCGTCACACCTTGCGGCTTGCCCTCGTCACAACTGTTTGCAGCGTTGTTGGTATAGGTCCCCGCGATAGCACCCGTGTTCGAGTTGAAGCTGGCGATGGCCAGGGTCGAGCCATACTGGTTGGTCCAGGTCCAGTTCACCGACTGCGCATATGCGGGCAGGGGTCCGATCAGGGACGCCGACGCAATCATCGCCAAGAGCATTCCGTTGAAGTGACGCATGGTTGTTTCCTCCGGCTCTCTGCTTGGAGCATCAACTACTTTAAATGATGCGCTTCACAAATACAACTAAAAGATGTATGAGGTCGCTCGTGCGTCCGTCAGGCTTTTCAACCACTCGTTCACCATCTGGAAACGGTCCCGCGCTTAGAGTTCCTTCCACCTGCCTTGGGGGGAGGGGTTTTTTCCATGGCTTCGAATGTCGTCGCGCGCCGTTGCGCGATGTTTTTCTTTGCGTTGTCTGTTTGTGTCGCGGGCGCTCGCCACATCACGGATGCACGCGCCGCCGGCGCGTTTGCGGTCGGCAAGTGCGGTGCCTATGGCCAGGCTTTCGATTACGGCGCCGAGCACGAAGCCCGCGCCGCGGCGCAGAAGCAGTGCAAGGGCGACTGCACGACGGTGACGATGAAGCGCGCCTGCGCGGCGATGTCCGTCGATCTGTCCAATCCTTGCGGTGCCTATGGCTATGCCGTCAAGCCGAAGATCTCCGCCTCGCTCAACGCCGCCACGCGCGAATGCTACAAATACGGCGGCAAGGAATGCGTGATCCGCGCCTGGGCCTGCGACGCGAAGGGTTGAATTCTCCTCCGTCATTCCGGGGCGTCGCGCAGCGACGAACCCGGAATCTCGTGCGATAATCTCCAGATTCCGGGTCTGCGCCTGACGGCGCATCCCGGAATGACGATTTGTGGAGACATGTATGCAGTTCGATACCAAGATCGCCGTGGTGATCCGCAGCGATCTCCAGGCCTGGCAGAAGCTCAACGTCGCGGCTTTCCTCACCAGCGGCATCGCCGCCGCCTTTCCGGAATGCATCGGTGAACCCTATGAGGACGCCTCGGGCACGACATATCACGCGCTGATCGGCCAGCCGATCCTGATCTACGGCGCCGAGGGTCCGGCACTGTCGCGCGCGCTCGACCGTGCGCTCACCGGAAACGTGGTGCCGGCCGTCTATACCGAGGACATGTTCAAGACCACGCACGATGCCGCCAATCGCGAAGCGGTAAAGGCGGTGGCACGCGCGGACCTCAATCTCGTCGGGATCGCAATGCGCGCCGAGCGCAAGGTGATCGACAAGATCGTCGACGGGCTGAAGTTCCATAGCTGACGCGATCCGCACGTTGCGCCGCGTCGTCATCGTGATGTCACGATCGCGCGAGTCTTGCGTAAACTTTGTGCGGTTTGACTCCAATCAAGGGGGCGCCGCCCGGTGCCGCTAGTTTGCCTCCGTCATTCAAACGGAGCAGACAGATGCCGACCATGAAAGCCGCAATCGTCAGACAATTCGGCAAGCCGCTCGTGATCGAGGACGTGCCGGTGCCGCAGCCCGGACCCGGCGAGGTTCTGGTCAAGGTCAAGGCGTGCGGCGTCTGCCATACCGATTTGCACGCAGCCTCCGGCGACTGGCCGGTGAAGCCGGTTCCGCCTTTCATCCCGGGCCATGAGGTTGCCGGCATCGTCGCCGCGCTCGGATCCGGCGTGAAAAATCTGAAGGTGGGCGATGCCGTCGGCGTCGCCTGGCTGCACGATGCCTGCATGTCCTGTGAATATTGCGAGACCGGCTGGGAGACGCTGTGCGAGCACCAGCACAACACCGGCTACAGCGTGAACGGGGGCTTTGCCGAATATGTCATCGCCTCGGCTGCCTTCGCCGCCAAACTGCCGGCGACGATCGATTTTGCGGGCATCGCGCCGATCCTGTGCGCGGGCGTCACCACCTACAAGGGCTTGAAGGAGACGGAGGCAAAGCCCGGCGAGTGGGTCGTGATCTCGGGCGTCGGCGGGCTCGGCCATGTCGCGATCCAGTATGCCAAGGCGATGGGCCTCAAGGTCGCGGCCGTCGATATCGCCGACGACAAGCTCGAGCTCGCGCGCGAGACCGGCGCCGACCTCGCCGTCAACGCGCTCGCGGCCGATGCCGTGGACAAGGTCCTGGCGGTAACCGGGGGAGGGGCGCACGGCGTGCTGGTGACGGCGGTCTCGATCGCCGCGTTCGCCCAGGCGCTGAAGATGGTGCGCCGGAAGGGCACCGTCAGCCTCGTCGGTCTGCCGCCGGGCGAATTCCCGACGCCGATCTTCGACGTCGTGCTCAAACGCATCACCGTGCGCGGCTCCATCGTCGGCACCCGCCGCGATCTCGACGAAGCCATCGCATTCGCCGCCGATGGCAAGGTCAAGGCCGAAGTGACGAAGGTGCCGCTCGCTGAGATCAACGACGTCTTCGACCGGATGAAGGCCGGCAAGATCGAAGGCCGCATGGTGCTGGATTTTGGCTAGTGCGTTGTGAAACGAGCCGTTGCCGCGAAGGAGGTGCGCTCCCTCCCCCGCAAGCGGGAGAGGTGCACCGAGTTTGCGGCGATGCTTTTCGTATCAAAGGGACGTCGCTCTCTCGCTGCCTACCCCGGCGGCATGCCTTCGAATTTCGGCAAGTCCGGATCGAGACGATCCCATTGATGGCCGCGCGCGGCGTAAGTCACCACCTGCGGCTTGTAGCGGGCGGGCTCGTCGAGGCTTGCGGCGCGGATGGTGAAGATGTCGGGCATTGCCGCAAAGGTCAGGTAAACCGGCAAGCCGCACCGGGCGCAGAAGCCGCGCGTCTTCACGTTGCCGCTGTCGCCGACGATGTCCCAGTGCTTCGCCTCGCCGGTTACGGTGACGCCGGCGCGCGCGAAGGTCGCGTAGGAGCCGTGGCCGCTTCCGCTTTCCCGCTGGCAGTCCCGGCACTGGCAGTGATTGCTGAATATGGGCTCACCGACAATCGAATAACGGATCGTGCCGCAGGCGCAGCCGCCTGTATAGGGCTTGTCCATCGCGATAACTCCTTACTCGCCACTGATCTCGTCAAGCTGGCGGACGACCTTCTTCCAGCCGCCACTCATCACCGTGTAGGCCGACTCGTTTCTGGGCAGGACGAAGCCGGCATGAACCAGGCGGATCCGCGTGCCGGCTTCGACCGGGGTGAGGGACCACGTCACGACAGTGTCGAGCGGCGCGCCGTAGCCGGTGTTGCGCTCATCGCCGCCCTTCCAGGCGTAGACGAGGCGCCGGTTCGGCACGACCTCCAGAACCCGGCAATGGATGACGCCGTCCCAGTTGCCGCCCGGAGTGGTCTGGAACGTGAAGGCCTTGCCTTCGACGGCTTCAAAACCGGTCGGCGGCATCAGCCAGCGCGCGATCAGCTGGGCGCTGGTCAACGCCTTCCAGATCGTCTCCGGCACGTGAGGGAACACCTCGTCGATGACGATGTCTTTGGTCTCGGCTTTCAACTCGGCAGCACTCACGGATCGATCTCCTTCAAGAGGTCACGCAGGTTCTGGAAGCGCTCGCGCCAGAAGACGCCGTAATGATCCATCCAGGTCACCAGCGGCTCGAGTCCTTGCGGCGCGGCGCGGTAGTAGACGTTGCGGCCCTCCGCGCGCTCGGCCACGAGGCCGGCCTGCTTCAGCGACTTCAGGTGTTGCGAGATCGCGCCTTGCGTCACGCCACTGCCGCGCGTCAGCTCGGCGACGCTGATCTCCTTGCTCTCGAAGACGCGTTCGAACACGGCGCGGCGGGTCGGATCGGCGAGGGCGCGCATCACGGTGGTGACGGGGTTTGGGGCGGCTTCGATCATGGCGATAAATTAGTGAGAGCTAATTCATTAGTCAATGCTAATTTAATTCGGCCGCGCTCTGTCTGGCGTCAGCAATTGACTATGACTGACTAGTCAGTCATAAATTGACTATGACGAAGAAGCCCACCAAAGCCGCCGCGGCATCTGCAGCCCAGGCTGGGAGCCAAATGCTCGAAGCCGCGCCCGCCTCGAACCGTGCCACCCGCGCGGCGGAGCGGCGTGCGGCGATCGTGGAGGCGGCGATGGAGGAGTTCATTGCGCGCGGCTTTGCCGCGACGCGGCTCGACGACATCGCCAGACGTGCCGGCGTCGCCAAGGGCACGATCTACCTGCACTTCAAGGACAAGGAATCGATGTTCGAGGAGCTGGTGCGCGTCGTGATCGTGCCTGTGGTGGCGCGGCTGACGACGTTGCCGCCGCCGGTGGGCTCGGTGCGCGACCTCATCGAAGCCTTCGCCGGCAACTTCCTCAAGGAGGTGATCGGCACCAGGCGCGGTGATCTCGTGCGCCTGATCGTGGCGGAGGGGCCGCGCTTTCCCTCCGTCGCCGACTTCTACTACCGCGAGGTGGTCTCGCGCGGCGTTGCCGCCATGCGCGCGCTGATCGAGCTCGGCATCGCCCGCGGCGAGATCCGCGAGAAGGAGCTTGCGCGCTATCCGCAGATCCTGATCGCGCCTGCGATGATCGCGGTGATCTGGCAAAGCCTGTTTGAGCGCCACGCGCCGCTCGACGCGCGGGACATGCTGCGCGTCCATCTCGATTTGATTTTTGGCGAACGGAGGACGACATGAGGTCGTCGCAAACCATCTCTCACCTCATCCTGAGGAGCGCGGAACGCGCGTCTCGAAGGATGCAGGCCCGGCTGTGGCCCTTCGCCCTTCGAGACGCTGCTTCGCAGCTCCTCAGGGTGAGGGATCGACAGCTTTGGTCGCTGCAAGCAATTTTCAGATTTGCATTGGCCGTCCTTTTCGCAACCGCGCTGGCGGCTTGCAAGGAGAAGCGCGATCCCGGCTTCCAGGGCTGGGTCGAGGCCGACATGATCTTCGTCAGCCCGGACGAAGCCGGCCGCGTGACGAAGCTGAACATCCGCGAGGGTGACGAGGTCAAGGTCGGCGACGCCCTCTATTCCGTCGACGACGATCTCCAGCTTGCCGATCTCAACCAGAACAAGGCGACGCTGGCCAACGCGCAGCAGACCTATGACCGTGCGGCCTCGCTGAACAAGACCGGTTCGGGCACGCAGGCCAATCTCGATTCCGCCGTCTCCGCCCTCCGCGTGGCGGAAGCGCGGGTGGCGACGTCGGAGACGCGGATGGCGCGGCGCAGGGGCTTTGCGCCGGTCGCCGGCACCATCCAGCAGATCTATTTCCGCGAGGGTGAGATGGTGGCGGCGCAGCGGCCGGTGCTCTCGATCATGCCGCCCGGCAACATGAAGCTGCGCTTCTTCGTGCCGGAGACCGAGCTGCCCAAGCTTGCGATCGGCGACACGGTGCGAATCGGCTGCGACAATTGCGCGGCCGACCTGACCGCAAAGATCTATTTCATCGCGACCTCGGCCGAATACACCCCGCCGGTGATCTACAGCCTCGATGAGCGCAACAAGCTCGTCTACCTGATCCAGGCGCGGCCCTCGCGCCCCGATGCCTTGCGCGTCGGGCAGCCGATCGACGTCTATCTCAATCCAAAAACCCCGGTGGCGGACAAGCGATGAACGGCGGCAACGAGATCGCAATCGACGTCAAGGGCCTGACGAAGTCGTTCGGCGGCCGCGAGGTCGTGCACGATCTGTCGATGCAGGTGAAGCGCGGCTCGATCTACGGCTTCCTCGGTCCCAACGGCTCGGGCAAGACCACCACCATCCGCATCCTCTGCGGCCTGCTCACGCCCGACAGCGGCGAGGGGACGTGCCTCGGCTACGACATCCGGCGCGATGCCGAAAAGATCAAGCGCCAGGTCGGCTACATGACCCAGCGCTTCAGCCTGTACCAGGACCTCTCGGTGCGCGAGAACCTCGAATTCGTGGCACGGCTCTATGGCCTTGTCGATCCACGCGACGCGGCGCGTGATATGGTCAAGCGGCTCGGGCTCTCGGGGCGCGAGGAGCAGCTCGCTGGCGAACTCTCCGGCGGCTGGAAGCAGCGGCTGGCGTTAGGTGCCTGCACGCTGCCCAATCCGCAATTGCTGCTGCTGGACGAGCCGACCGCCGGCGTCGATCCCAAGGCACGGCGCGATTTCTGGAACGAGATCCACGCACTCGCCGCCGACGGCCTCACCGTGCTGGTGTCCACCCACTACATGGACGAAGCCGAGCGCTGCCACGAGATCGCCTACATCGCCTACGGCCATCTGCTCGCGCACGGCACGGTGGAGGAGGTGATCGCGAAATCCGCGCTGACGACCTACACCGTGACGGGTGAGGATTTGAACGGGCTCACCGCCGAGCTCACCGGCAAGCCCGGAATCGACATGGTGGCACCGTTCGGCACCTCGTTGCACGTCTCGGGGCGCGACGTCGCCGCGCTCGAAGCCAGCATCGCGCCGTGGCGCGAGAAGAGCGGCCTGCACTGGCAGAGCTCGCATCCTTCGCTCGAAGACGTGTTCATCGAACTGATGAGCCGCTCCAAGGACAATTTCCAATGAGCACCGTCGATCATCCGGCTCCCGCACGCGAAATCCGCGAGCGCTTCGGCTTCCTGCGACGCTCCTATGCGATGCTGATCAAGGAGTTCATCCAGCTGAGGCGCGATCGCGTCTCGTTCGCGATGATCGTGATGCTGCCGGTGATGCAGCTCATGCTGTTCGGCTATGCCATCAACACCACGCCGCACCATCTGCCGAGTGCCGTGCTGCTCCAGGAGGACTCCGATCTCACCCGCTCGATCCTGAAGGCGCTGGAGAACACCGCCTATTTCCGTTTCATCTACGAGGTGCACGACGTCGACGATTTCGACAATCTGCTGAAATCGGGCAAGGTCCTGTTCGGCGTCGAGATCCCGCGCGGATTCGAACGGGCGGTGCGGCGCGGCGACAAGCCGGCGCTGCTGGTCGCGGCCGACGCCACCGATCCGGTCGCGGCGAGCTCGGCGATCGGCTCGCTCGGCATGGTCGTGCAGACCGCGCTCAAGCACGATCTCTATATCGGCAATCCCCCGGAGATGCCGTTCGAGATCCGGGCGCATGCGCGCTACAATCCGGCCGCAGCGTCGAGCCTCAACATCGTGCCGGGTCTCGTCGGCACCATCCTCACCATGACCATGCTGATCTTCACCGCGCTCTCGGTCACGCGCGAGGTCGAGCGCGGCACCATGGAGAGTCTGCTGTCGATGCCGATCAAGCCGGTCGAGGTGATGTTCGGCAAGATCATCCCTTACGTACTGGTCGGCTTCGTCCAGGCCTTCCTGATCATCAGCATCGGCGTCGGCCTGTTCGGCGTGCCCGTGCTTGGCAATCTGTTCCTGCTCGCGCTGCTCTCGACGCTGTTCATCACCACCAACCTGTCGATCGGCTACACGATCTCGACCGTCGTGCAGAACCAGCTCCAGGCCATGCAGATGTCGATGATGTTCTTCCTGCCGAGCATTCTGCTGTCCGGCTTCATGTTCCCGTTCGCCGGCATGCCGGCCTGGGCGCAATATGTCGGCGAGGCCTTGCCGCTGACCCATTATTTGCGCATCGTCCGCGCCATCATGCTGAAGGGGGCGAGCATGCAGAATCTGCGGTTCGACGCGCTGGCGCTGGCGGCCCTGATGCTGATCGCTATGACCATCGCCGTGACGCGCTTCCGCCGTACGCTAGATTGAGGCAAACTAGTCCTTGAGAGTCATTCCGGGGCCTACGAAGTGCGAACCCGGAATCTCGAGATTCCGGGTTCACGCTGCGCGTGCCCCGGAATGACTGGGGGATGGAATGGTCAAGTTTACGAGCAGGAAAGCGCGGCAACACGCCGCCTTGTCGGAGGACTTCGAGCGCGAGCTGACGCGGGAAGTGCTGCGCACCGAGCTGTTGCGGGTGCGGACACTGATCATCACCGGCTGCGTCATGATCTTGTTCCTCACCTCAACCTTCCTGATCGACCCCGCTCTGGTGAACCGGGTCTGGCGCGGGACGGAGGGCCTCGTCCGCGAATATATTCTCTTGGGAGGTTTCATCCTCTTCGAAGTCTGGATCCACAGCCAGATCAGGCGAAACCTCAAGCTCGATCGCGACCTGCCGGTGATCAGGCGCTACGTCGGCGCCTTTATCGAAACGTCGCTGCCGACGATCATCCTGATCCTGCAGATCCGAAGCATGGGTGCGAGCCAGGCGCTCGGTTTCGTGCTGCCGCTGGTCTATTTCATCTTCATCATTCTTTCGACGCTGCGGCTCGATTTCTGGCTGTCGACCTTCACGGGATTCGTGGCTGGAGCCGAACTCCTGGCCGTCGCGCTGCATTACAATTCGGCCAGCGACGCGGGCGAACCCCTGATCTACTTCCACGCCGTGCGCAGCACGGTCATCCTGATCTGCGGCGTGCTCGCCGGCTCCGTCGGTGCGCAGCTGCGGCGGCAATTTGCCGCGAGCATCGCGGCTGCCACCGCGCGCGACCGGGTCACCAATCTGTTCGGCCAGCACGTCTCGCCGCAGGTGGTGGAGCGGCTGATGGCGGAGGGGACGAGCGCGGCCGGCGACCTCCGCCGCGTCGCGGTGATGTTCGTCGATTTCCGCGGCTTCACCGCCGGGGCGCAGTCGCGCACCCCGCAGGAGGTGGTCGACCGGCTCGATGGCGCCTTCGCGGTGCTGGTCGACATCCTCGACCGCCAGGGCGGCATCGTGAACAAGTTTCTCGGCGACGGCTTCCTCGCGCTGTTCGGCGCGCCGCTGGAGGCCTCCGACGCCGCGCACCGCGCGGTCGCCGCGGGCCGCGAGATGCTGGCCGCGATGGACCGCATCAATGCGGAGACGAGCTGGCCGCTGCGGATCGGCATCGGCATCCATTTCGGCGAGGTCGTCGCCGGCAATATCGGTTCGCCCCGGCGCAAGGAGTACACGGTGATCGGCGACACCGTGAACTTTGCCTCGCGGCTGGAGGCGCTGAACAAGGAGTTCGGCTCGCAGCTGCTGATCTCGGCGTCCGTGCGCGAGGCGCTCGGCGATGACGGCGAGGATGCTGTCGCGCTCGGCGAAGTCGAGGTGCGCGGCTACGAGCAGAAGGTGGCGGTGTTTCAGCTCGGGTAGACCGCTCGCGTTTCGTTGAAGGCGCGTGATGAAATATCGCGCCGCGTTCTCCGTTCCTGCACTCTGGAAGCCGAAGCATCGGTTTCCGTTTGTCATGCGGAGAAAACCAATGACCAGATTGTCCGTTGTTGCGGCCGTCCTGATCGCCGCCGCCGTCTACCAAACCCAGGCCGCTGCCGCCCGCGACGCCGCTTCTCGGCGCGCCGCAACCCACGTGACGACGGACTGCGTCAGGGCTCCGGCGGTGGGCGCCTATGCCTCTGCGCCCTACAAGCAACCGCCTTGCCTGCCCAATACGACGACGATGAACTGACGATCACAGCAGACGAACCCGGGCTGGTGAAGTCCGCCAGCCCGGCTTCGCGTCATCCATGGCGGCCCTTCCGCCGGCGGTATTTTCGTAGTGCTTGACTCCTTCATCATATAGTCATCTATATGACTACATGAATTCAGCGCCGCTCGACGACCGCCTGCCACGCTACCAGCGCCTGCGCGACGACCTCGCCGCGCGGATCAACCGCAATGAATGGCGGCCGGGCGAGCCGATCCCGTCGGAAGCCGAGTTGGCTGCGCATTACGGCGTTGCCATCGGCACCGTGCGCAAGGCGATCGACCAGCTCGTCGCGGATGCCGTGCTGGAGCGCCAGCAGGGCCGCGGCACCTTCGTGCGCCGCGCGCGCTTCAACTCCTCGCTGTTCCGCTTCTTTCGCTTCCAGTCGGAGAGCGGCGAGCGGCGCGTGCCGAAGAGCCGCATCATCCGGCGCAAGAGCGTGCTGGCGACATCGGCGGTCGCATCCGCACTCCGCATCCCGGTCGGCGAGCCCGTGATCAGCCTGTCGCGCCTGCGCCTGATCGACGACGTCCCGCTGCTCGCCGAAGAGATCTGGCTGCAGCAATCGCGCTTCGCGCCGATCCTCGACATCGACACCGCCGAGTTCGGCGACCTC
This sequence comes from Bradyrhizobium sp. B039, assembly GCF_038965675.1. Taxonomy (NCBI): domain Bacteria; kingdom Pseudomonadati; phylum Pseudomonadota; class Alphaproteobacteria; order Hyphomicrobiales; family Nitrobacteraceae; genus Bradyrhizobium; species Bradyrhizobium sp. B039. Next base: position 5,888,441 of record NZ_CP152416.1, on the reverse strand, counting down.
CTGTATCCGCTCTACGAGGAGCGCTGCGGCGAGGTCGTGGTTTCCGCCGAGGAAATCCTGACGGTCGAGACCGCCAACGAGATGCAGGCACGCCTGCTGCGGCTCGAGGCGCATGCGCCTCTGATTGTCATCGAGCGTCTCGCGCTCGACCTCGAACGGCGGCCGATCGAATGGCGCCGTTCGCGCGGGCCGGCCAACCGCTTCCGCTACCACGCCGAGATCAGGTGAAGCGGCTCTTCAACGACACCAAGCAATAAACGAGTACAGGGGTAGGAAAAATGTCGAACTGGTACAGCGAAAGCTCGCCGCTGGAGCGGCGCACGTTCTGGGCAAGCTTTGGCGGCTGGGCGCTGGATGCGCTCGACGTCCAGATGTTCGGCCTTGCCATCCCCGCGCTGATCGCGGCGTTCGGCATCAGCAAGGCCGATGCCGGCCTGCTCGGCTCGGTCACGCTGTTCTTCGGCGCGTTCGGCGGCTGGCTCGGCGGTGCGCTCGGCGACCGCTTCGGCCGCGTCAAGGCGCTTCAGATCACGGTTGCGACCTTCGCACTCGCGACCTTCGCCTGCGCATTCGCGATGACCTACACCCAGCTCCTGATCCTGAAAGCGGTCCAGGGCCTCGGCTTCGGCGCCGAATGGGCCTGCGGCGCGGTGCTGATGGCCGAGATCATCCGCGCCGAGCATCGCGGCAAGGCGCTCGGCTCGGTGCAGAGCGCCTGGGCCGTGGGCTGGGGCGCAGCCGTGCTGCTGTCGGCGCTGGTCTTCACCTATGCGCCCGCAGACATCGCCTGGCGGCTGCTGTTCGCGCTCGGGCTGTTGCCCGCGCTCCTCATCATCTTCATCCGCCGCGGATTGAAGGAGCCGCCGCGCGCCATCGCCAGCGAAAAGACGCCGTTCTTCGCGACGCTCTCGGGCATCTTCCATCGCGACGTGTTGCGCGCGACGCTGATCGGCGGCCTGTTCGGCATCGGCGCCCATGGCGGCTACGCGGCGCTCACCACCTTCCTGCCGACTTACCTGCGCGAGGTGCGGCATCTGTCGGTGCTGGGCTCCAGCGGCTATCTCGCCGTCATCATCGTCGCCTTCTTCTGCGGCTGCGTGGCGAGCGGCATCATCAGCGACCGCATCGGTCGCCGGGTCAACGTCGCGTTCTTCGCCAGCGCCTGCATCGTCACCGTGCTGATCTACATCTTCGCGCCGCTGACCGATGGGCAGATGCTGGTGCTCGGCTTCCCGCTCGGCTTCTTCTCCGCCGGCATCCCCGCCAGCATGGCGGCGCTGTTCAGCGAGCTCTATCCGGCCGGCGTGCGCGGCACCGGCGTCGGCTTCTGCTACAATTTCGGCCGGATCGTCTCCGCCGCGTTCCCGTTCCTGGTCGGCTTCCTCAGCGATCATATCGGGCTTGGACCTGCGATCGGCATCGATGCGGCCTTCGCCTATTCGCTGGTGCTGATCGCGGTGCTGCTGCTGCCCGAAACCCGCGGCAAGGTCTTTGAACAGACCGCCGCGACGCGCGCCTGACGCGGGATGGGGAGGAGCCACCATGACATTGTCCCAGCGCGGCCTGACGCGCCGCCAGTTTGGCGCGGGCCTCGCATCGCTCGTGACGCTGGCCGCGACCACAGCCAGCAGTGAGGCGGCCTTGCCGACGATCGATACCCACGCCCATGTCTTTCACCGCGGCCTCAAGCTCGCACCTAGCCGCCGCTACGCGCCGGACTACGACGCGCCGCTGTCGCTCTATCTGGAGCAGCTCGACCGCAACGGCATGTCCAATGGCGTGCTGGTGCAGCCGAGCTTTCTCGGCACCGACAATTCCTATCTGGTTGCATGCCTGAAAGAGGCGGGCGGCCGCCTGCGCGGCATCGCCGTCGTCGATCCCGCTGTTAGCGCGGACGAGCTGCGCATGCTCGATCGCGCCGGCATCGTCGGCATTCGCCTCAATCTCGTCGGCCAGCCCTTGCCCGATCTCGCTGCCGGCGAATGGAAGACGTTGCTCGCGAGCGTGAAAGTGATGGGCTGGCAGGTCGAAATCCAGCGCAACGCGGCCGATCTCGCCGCGCTTGCGCCGCAGCTTCTGGATCTCGGCGTTGCAGTCGTGCTCGATCACTACGCGCTGCCCGATCCAAAGCTCGGTGTCGACGATCCCGGCTTCCAGTCCGTGCTGAAGCTCGGCGCAACGCGAAACGTCTGGGTCAAGATCTCGGCGCCGTATCGCAATGGCGCGGCCGGCGAGAGCTTTGCGAAGCAAGCCTATCCGCTGCTGCGCAAAGCTTACGGCCTCGATCGCCTGTTGTGGGGCAGCGACTGGCCGCACACGCAGTTCGAGGCGTCGCAGGCTTACGGAAAGAACCGGCAGTTTCTCGATACGCTGATCACTGATCAGAGCGAGCGTGCGCAAGTGCTGGCATCGCCGTATCAGCTCTTCCGCTTCTGACACGTTCGGTCGCGATTGCTCCGATTGCTCCGAATTTTGGGGCATGACGGACGATGTCGCCGGCTTGTAGACTGCTGCACGATGCAGCCGACCCGCGGCTGCGATTTGCATGAGGAAAGCAAAGATGCAGCGCCGCTACATCACCGTCGACGTGTTCACCGACCGCGCCTTCGGCGGCAACCAGCTCGCCGTGGTGCTCGATGCCGGCGGCTTGTCGACGACGCAGATGCAGGCGATCGCGACCGAGTTCAACTATTCCGAGACGACCTTCGTGCTGCCGCCGCGCGACAAGGCGAACGATGCGGAGGTGCGCATCTTCACGCCGGTGCGGGAGCTGCCCTTTGCCGGTCACCCCAATGTCGGCACCGCCTTCGTGCTGGCGACGATCGCAAGGGAGCCCAAGCCGCGCCTGCTGTTCGAGGAGAAGGCGGGGCTCGTGCCGGTCGAGATCGTACGGGAGCAGGGCAGGGTGGTCAGCACCGAGCTGACCGCGCCGCAGCCGCTGGCCCGCCTCGCGACATGTTCCGCCGAAGAGGTCGCGGCCTGCATCTCCCTGACCGCGGAGGATATCAAGATCGATCGCCATGCCCCGCAGGTCGTCGGCGTTGGAACGCCCTTCGTGGTGGCGGAAGTGGGGTCGCGTGAGGCTGTGCGGCGGGCCAAGCCTGATGCTGCGGCGTTCAGCCGGATGTTGCCGCGCGATGGCGCCTTCTCGGTCTATTTCTACACGCGCGACGTGCCGGCGGCGGAAGCGCCATGCGAGCGGCAGGCGCGGATGTTCTTCCCCGGCGCCAGCGGCCTGATCGAGGACCCCGCCACCGGCAGTGCCACGGTCGCCGCCGCCGCGCTGTTCGCCGATCTCGATCCCGCGCGCGATGGCGAGTTGAAGCTCACCATCGGCCAGGGGTTCGACATGGGCCGTCCGAGCCTGCTCCTGACGCGCGTGCGCAAGCAGGACGGCAAGATCACGTCCGCTCATGTCGGCGGCAGCTGTGTGCAGATGATGGAGGGGACGTTTGGGCTGGAGGGGGAGGGGTAGGTCCATCAACCCGTCATTCCGGGGCGCGCGCAGCGCGAACCCGGAATCCATTCCTCCACTAGCTCTGCGGCCCGATGGATTCCGGGCTCGCGACTTTTTCGCGCCCCGGAATGACAGCGCAGCTAAATCTGCCGCCCCGCCAAATTCCTCACCGTCACCCCATCGCGCTCCTCGATGATCTCCGCGATCATCTGGCGGTGACAGTGGGTGTGGTCGCGCTCGTAGCAGAGCAGGCACACCGGGCCTGCCTTCTTCACCAGGGCCGAGAGCTCGTCCATCTCTTCCTTCGCCTGCGGCGTCTTCAGGTGCCTTGAATAAATCCTCTCCAGCGCGTCGTACTGGCCGCTGCGAGCGGCAAGGCGCCCCTCCTTCGGCGTGCCGAGCGCGGCGAGATGGACATAGGCGATGCCGCGCTCGTCGAGCCCGGCGGACAACTGCTTCTTGGAAAAACCCGGCCGGCGCGACGACGTCACCGCGCGCACGTCGACCACGAGCTTGACGCCGGCGTGCTCCAGCTCGTCGAGCACGGCCTTGGGCGGCGTCTGCTCATAGCCGATGGTGAAGAGCTTCTTCGCCTTTGCCATGAACAATCCTCAACTCACTCGCGCGATCAGTTCCATGGCGCCGTGCGGTGCGCGCACCTTGCCTTCGTGGATGACGTAGGCGAACACGTCGCGCGGCTCCTTCTTCGGCTTTGCCTTGTCGACCTTCGGCAGATCGTCCGGTTCGCTTCCTTCGGCCCAGTCCTTGAAGCGCTGGGCCCAGGCATCGAGCTGCTTCGGCGGATAGCAGGTCTTGATCTCGTCATTGCCCTTCTGCAGCCGCGCGTAGACGAAATCGCCGGCAACGTCGGCGATGGCGGGATATTTGCCGTGCTCGGCGAACACCACCGGCGTCTCGAATTCGCGGATCAGCGCGACGAAGTCGGGCGTGCAGAAACTGTCGTGGCGGACCTCGACCACGTGGCGCAGCGCGCGCCCGTCGAGCTTGCGCGGCAGCAGCTCCAGGAACTTGCCGAAATCGGCGCCGTCGAACTTCTTGGTCGGCGCGAACTGCCACAGCACCGGCCCGAGATGGTCGCCGAGTTCCAGCACGCCGGAATCATAGAAGCGCTTGATGGAATCGCCGGCTTCGGCCAGCACGCGGCGATTGGTGGCGAAGCGCGGCCCCTTCACCGAGAACACGAAACCTTCAGGCACTTCGCTGGCCCATTTGCGAAAGCTCTCCGGCTTCTGCGAGCCGTAATAGGTGCCGTTGATCTCGATCGAGGTCAGCTTCGAGGCCGCGTAGGACAGCTCTTTCGCCTGCGTCAGCTTCTCCGGATAGAACACGCCGCGCCATGGCTCGAATGTCCAGCCGCCGACGCCGATGAAGATATTGCCGGATTTTTTGGACACGGTTTTTGTTTTGGCCACGGAAGGATCTCGCATCGACGTGGAGGGGAGGCCGGCATCCTAGTCAAACGAGTTGTGATTGGCCAGTTGCCGCGGCCCGTCTAAGCTTCCGACAAGATCATCTGCGTATCGAGAGACAATATAGTTTCTACATCGACAGAAAGTCTTTACCTCGACAGAAAGTTTTTACGGGATAGAACGCTTCTGGTTAGCGCGAAAATTTCACTATTTGTGGCCGATTCAACGATCTCCCGGATCTCTCGCCTGCCTGACGCAGCATCAAGCGGGAAATAGAACCACTACGTCAGATGTGCCGCCCCGCTAACCGCTCGAAATCGCGGGTAAGTTAAATTATACCGTATTACATTCGCGGTACCCTTTCGAAATGCGTCTCGCAAATGGTGGTGGACGGTCGAGCAATAACTGCGAAAGCGTCACCAAATACCGCGAAAGTTTCCACCTCCAACTCCGCAGCACGAGCCGGGCCCACCTGCTCGGCGCCTACCCGCGGGAGGCTATGAGCGGTCTTGGCGACGAGACGCGACAGCTGCTCGTCAGAACGCAGGAGGCAGCGCGGAGTCACGTATCCGAGATTCGTCGCTTTAATCGCGGTGTAGCCCTCATCGAGGCCCAGGACGAGCGCGAGCCGAAGCGTTGAGGCCGGTCTCGGCCTTGATCTTTTCACGAATGCGCAAAGCGATGTCCCTGGCGAGCGGGATGTCTTGAAGATTTTCGGTAACGTCAAGATAGGCCTCGTCGAGCGACAAGGGTTCGATGATCGGCGTGTGCTCGGCGAAGATATCGCGAATCTGTCGGCTGATCGCCTTGTAGACCTCGAAGCGTGGCTTGACGAAGATCAGCTCAGGACATTGTCGCTTCGCGGTCACCGACGGCATCGCGGAGCGAACGGCGAATTTGCGGGCTTCGTAGCTCGCGGCGGCTACGACGCCCCGCTCCGCCGAGCCGCCCACCGCGACCGGCTTGCCGCACAGGTCCGAATTATCGCGCTGTTCCACGGATGCATAGAACGCATCCATGTCGATATGGATGATCTTGCGATGGGGCGCCGTCGAGACGTTTTGCTCCGGATCGGATGGGTCCATGCGCGGATTATCCAGGTCCGCAGTCGAGTCGTCGCAGCCGTTAGACCAGATCCTCGGGCGGACACTCCGGACAGGTGTCGCCGATAGACTCCAAGACCTCTGCGATCGCGACCGTGGCCGCCTCCGGCGAAACGCCGGCCGGTGGATCCCGGCGGACGATATCGAACGCGCGGTCGCGCGCATGGGGATCGGCGCGATCCTGCAACCACCCGTGCTCCTCGCATTCCCTAATGGCGCCGGCATCGTTGAGCACCGAGATGGCCCAACCTCGCAGCGTCCGGACCGCAGGCCACCTATCCTTGAACATCAGCATCGAATTCGCTCCACCGGGACGAATCCTCGTCTCCCGCCGCCGTTCCGGCCGGTTAGCACAGGGCAGGGATTCGAAATCGCGGGCAATGTAGCTTGTCCACGTGTTCCACCTTCCTGCGCACAACACTATGCGGCCGCAGCGGGATCTTCCTTCTCGCCCGTCGCGATGATCTTCAACGCGCCGTCCAGCAGCGGCCGCTGCAGCACCTTTGCCTCGTCCCAGGGCGCGCCCATCCAGACGTCGTACTCCTCCGCCGTCGTTAAGACCACGGGCATCGCTTTGGGATGGACGCGCTTTACCTCAGCGTTCGGATCGCAGGTAAGGAACCCAAAGAGGTCGGCTGTGACCTCGCCTTCCTTTGCCTTTCGCACACAGGTCCAGTTTGTCCAGATGCCGGCGAAAGCGACGAGCGGGCGAGACTCATCGAGGGCGAACCACACCGGCACCTTCTTGCCGTCGATCGTGTCGTACTCGGAAAACGACGTGAGGGGCACTAGACAGCGGTGGTCTGGCTCGAGCCAGCGCTTCCAGTGGCTGCTTCTTGTGTTGCGGATGTTGGTCGTGCCGCTGTCCGGCTCCAGCCGGAGCAGCTGTTTGAAGTCTACGGTCTTGCCCTTGGCCTCGAGCTTCTCCGCGCGCCTCTTGGTTGCGTCCATGATTGCTTTTGCCGAAGACGGCATGCCCCAGCGTGCCATGACAAGCTCGCGCCCCTCGGCCCCGTTGCGCACGATCGGCGCCGGGTAGTCGGGGAAAATGCCCGGCATCGACGGCAGGTTTCCGACGCGGCTGTTCAGCGCCCCGAACAACCGGCGGATCGCATCTACGTTTTTGGTCATCGAATAGAGATTGCACACAATCAGATCTCCGGTGCGGCCTGGCGGGAGCGCGATGCCAGCTGCAGAAGGGTAGCTGAGGGCCGGCGACCTGCCTTGCCACATTTGCTGCAGCGGAGGCGGCTGGCCAGGTCATGGACGAATGTGGTCGGTGGATGGCGCAGCGCCGCCAGGTCGACGTCTCGCCGGGTCTTGCACCGCGAGCACTCGATCTCAAGCCAGGCGTAACCGCCGTTGATGCCCTGGTCGACAGTCGGCGATGGGTCGATCGGTCCTCCGTCGGCCCACATCCTCTCATTCCACGATTCGCAGAGCAGCTTGTCTGCCTGTCGGATAAGGGTCTCGCCCTTAGCGCGGGTTAAGGGCGGCCTCGTAACAATCGGTGGGCGAGGTGCAATGCTGCAATCGCTCCGAAAAGGCAAACAGCGCTGCGTGTTCTTCCATGCGACGGGATAGTGCCTCTCAGCTCGCTTGCGATTGGTGATGTCGTGCTGAACGCGAACCGCATAAAGAAAGCGCCCGTCAGCATCGCGGACGCTCGACGACGTCACCTGGGCCCAGATATGGCCGCCATCCTTGCGGGCAATGCGCTTTTCGATGCTGCAGCGCTCGAACTCGCCCGCGAGCTGGCGCTGGAATTGACGGCGATCCTCCGACACATCTTCCGGATGCGTCTCCTCGAAAATTGTTAGGCCCAGCAGTTGGGCCGCCGAATAACCTGTGAGCGAAGGCCTTCTAACCGCCGTCTATCAGTACCAGATCAGGGATGGCTGGACGCTGCAGCCCAATTTTCAGTACATTATTCACCCCGGTGGAGGAGCAACGAACCCTTCAGGACCTCTAGCCGGAACGCCACTCGAGAATGCTTCCGTGTTCGGCTTGCGGACGACTCTTAAATTTTAGGAGGGACTTCCGAAACGTAGTTCGCGCCGTAGGCGCCACATGAGGACGGCGACCGCGAACCAGACGAGCGAACCCGCTGCGAGGCAGAGCGCGGGCTGTAAAGCGCGTCCGTGCCAGATGAAGAGCGCGAAGCAGGCAAGGCCCAGACTTCCCCATCCGGCCCCGGCGGCATCAAGTGCGGCGGCAGCCTTTCCGCGTCGCTGCCCGCGCAGGCCGTTTTTCTCCTTGCGCTCACGCTCATGCTTCTCGATCAAGGTCGCACTGGCACAGAAGATCGCTGGAAAGGCCAGCATCAGCCCGCCGGCCTCCGGCCCTGCCCCGTCCGCGACAAGGCCAGCCACCACGGTTGCCAACCCGCCCAATGCAAAACGCACGACATATTCGTAAAGTCGTCCCTGCTTGAGTGCGGAGAACTTGAAGTGGACAACCATAGTGGTCAGCCTATCAAAAATTGCTTGAGGCCTATCGCGGCCACAAGCCAGATCGCGAAAGCGGCGAGGGTGGCCTTGAGCGCCGACCATTCGGCCCGTATCAGCAACTGACAAACAGCAACGCTGTAAGCCGCGAGCGCGATCGAACCGAGCATCATCGAGCGGCCTTCGATCGCAACATAGTCGCCGCCATGTTTTGAGAAGGCGAGGCCGAGCGTTGCTAGAGCTACGGAGGGCGCGGCGCCAAACAATCCCGCGAAGCTCTTGGGCCGCAGCACGTCGCCTATGACCGCAAACAGGGAAACGACCAAGCCGCCAATCAGAAAGCGCAGCGCGTAGTCCACCATTTCCTCCTTGATCGCCGTTTCTAGGACGATCTTGGTACCAGCATGCTGACCGCCATGCCGACGATGCAAAGAGCCATCGCCGCCGTCGACGCCCAGCCGAGCCAATACAGCCAGCCTTCGACCACGAGCTTGCCCATCACGTCACGCCGTCTGACAAGCAGCATTAAAACGGTCATTACCGGTGCTGCTAGCACCCCGTTAATGACCGCACTCCAGTAAAGCGTCTTGATCGGATCAATTGGCGTGAAATTGAGCGCCACACCGAGGCCGACCGAGAGGGCAAGCACCGAATAAAACGCCATGGCCTGCCGCGGTTTGCGGGCGAGGCCAACGGGGCATCTGCGGCCTTCGCCAATGGCATAGGCTGTCGAGCCGGCCAGCATCGCATGAATATTACATCAGGGCTGCTCAGGGCACTTTGACAGTCCTTTGGCCGACAGGCTCGCCTGACCTGTGCCGCTGGTTTAATGGTGCCAGAAGATCGCGAGCAGCAGAATGATCGGCAACGGTATGCCCAGCAACCACAACAATGCGCCTCGTCCAAAGCCCATGGCTCTCTCCTCCATTGATCTGTCCCTCGCATCCAACGCGTCCGTCCGGCGCACAGTTCCTCGCCGGGAACGGTTTTCGAGGCGGTTGATTGAAAGACCAGGTCGACTTGCTCTGCTTTCCAATCACTCTTTTACGGAGATTGCTGCAGGGCATAAGGACATCTGCGAGAGAAGGCAGTCGATGACGATACGAGTACATCCTTTGTCCGCCGATATCGAACTTGCGCGTGCGATTGCGCGACACACCCGTCCGCTGCCGGAGCGGATTTCGGGCGCGCTGACCTGGGGAGCGGATGAGCATATTCTGACCGCGGTTGCCGTCGGATGGTGGCTCTGGTGTCGCGCCAAACCACTGCCGCAGCGGCACGCAAGCGATCATGTGCTGCTGACGACGCTCGCCTCTGTCCTGTTGCCACATCTTCTAAAAACGCATTTTGACCAGGTGCGGCCGGACCGGCGCACCGTGCGCGGCCATCTGCATGGCATCCCACTCTCCGGCCGCGCGCTGGATGCGTTCCCCTCGGGGCATGCCGTGCATGTCGGTGCCCTCGCATCCGCCGCCGCGGTCCTGTCGCCCGCCAAGCGCAATCTCGCGTGGGGCCTCGGCGCCGTTCTGGTGTCGACGCGCGTGTTCCTGCTGGCTCACTGGGCAAGTGATGTACTTGCGGGTCTGGCGATCGGAGTCGCGCTGGAGCGCGTCATAAGGCGGCTGACGGGATTTGGTCGTCAGGGAAGATCGGGCTAGTCATGGGGCAACTGCTCGCACCCCCCGGTCCTCACGCCGTCCATCTCTGCATCGACATGCAAAGGTTGTTCGCACCGTATGCCCCGTGGGCAACGCCCTGGTTGGAGCGTGCGCTACCCGAGGCGGTCAGGCTGATTGCGCACGCGCCGCCACGTACCGTCTTCACGCGCTTCATTCCGGTCCGTAACAAGGCCGAGGCGCGCGGCGTCTGGAAAGCCTATTATGAGAAATGGGAATGCGTGACACGCGACAAGGCCGATCCGGGGTTGCTTGAGCTGATGCCGGCCCTGACACGCTTTGTGCCGCCTGCCACAGTCATCGACCGCCAGACTTACTGCGCATTCACCAATAGGCGCCTGCAAGCCTTTCTGGATGAGCATCAGGTGGACACGCTGATCGTGTCTGGCGGTGAGACCGATGTCTGTGTGCTCGCAACGGTGCTGGCTGCGGTCGATATCGGCTACCGTGTTATCCTCGCTGAGGACGCGCTCTGCAGCTCGTCTGATGAAAGTCACGATGCGCTCATCAATCTCTACACCAAGAGGTTCAGCTTGCAGATCGAGGTGGCGCCGGTTGCCAGCATCCTTGCGCGCTGGAGCGTCGTCAGGTGATCAGCCAACCTCGTAAAAAGCTCTCGTTTCTTCGGGGCGGTCGCCAGGTCACGGATGAGGGCGCACTCGGCAGCATCCGTGCGGAGCTTTTCCAATTGAGCCTGCATGCCTTTCATTGCGATCAGTTCCGTTCCCGAGCGGAACCATACCGCTTGTGTACGAAAGCGCACAGACCTGATTGCCAGTTTTTCCTAAGCTAGGGATGCTTAGCGACCCACTACCGCCAAGCACCTCCAACGGTCCCAGCATAGGGGTATGCTGGGGCCGTTTTTATTGGACCTCAGCCTTGATTAAGCCGCACGAAGGTTCCGCTCTCGTGCAGCTCGAGCCAGCCTCTCTCGACCGCATGCTGGATGCCGGTGCCGAACTCCGGGCCCGTCGCCTTGCAGCCGTTCCTGGAGAGGAACGGCGCGTTGATCTTCTCGATGTGAATGCGCCCATTGACGGGCTCGACGCCGGCGGCGAGCTCGAGGAGCTTGCGTGCGGCAACTTGCGGATCTGCGAAGTGGCGGGTCTCGACGTGCTTCATGCGCTGGCGCCGGCGAGCTTGTCGCGCTCGATGCGAGCCAGTTCCTTGGCCTTGGCCTCGGCCTCGTTGCGCGTCAGCAGATCCGGTCGAAGCCGCCGGCCGGGCAGGTCGCCCCAGTAGAAATAGACGCTCGGACGGCCGTCCGCGAAGCGGACCTTATAGCTGCCGGTGTCGGGGACGCGTTCGTGCTTCTTGATCGTGATCGGCGTGGTCATGGGGGCTTTAATAGGAGCTCGGCACGGGCGCTGTCACGTATCAATCTTTGCGGTGGACCGCCAATAGCATAGGTCTAGGAGTTCGGTACCATAGAGCACGTCGCCAACGGGGTCGCGGGGCACCAGGAAAACTTGGCAGCCGCCCTGCCACATAGACAAGGGCCGCCGACTCGCCATCAGCGGCCCCGTCCGGGTTTCAATAATTCCGAGATCAAATGGTCTAGCCAGCCCCGGATTGCCGATTTTTCCCGATCCTAAAGATTCTCGCAAGCACATTTGTGAATCGTCTAATTGATTTTTTCGCTGCCACAGACGCAGCAGATTAGGCGGGTGTCTCCTGTCTGCCCCTGCGAGTGTCTTAACTAGGGCGCGGACTCATAACGCGCAGCCAGCCCTGTCCAGACGCAACGCTTCCGGGCAGGCCCCGGTTGGACACTTACCGAGTAGAAGGGGACCGACAATTTCCGCTGAAACCGTCCCAACGGACACCTTCTTGCCTTTGCTTTCGGTGCTATGATTGGGCACCAACGGCAGTGCAACATCTGGGTTTGGGGGTCCTATTGGCGATTAAAGGAGAGCCGGGACTTCAACGCGAAGCTCTCGTCAGCGAGCTGGCCCTGGACCGTGCCGAGCGGTTGGCCAATCTGCTGGCCTCCATAGTTGAATCTAGCGACGACGTGATCGTTAGCAAGAATCTGGACGGCATTATTACAAGTTGGAATAAGGGGGCTGAGCGCATCTTCGGCTATTCGGCCGCCGAGGCGATCGGCCAGCCTATCACACTTGTGATCCCGGAGGACCGACAAAGCGAAGAACGCGAGATTTTAACCCGCATCCGACGAGGTGAGCGCCTCGACCATTTTGAGACTGTTCGCCGACGTAGGGATGGTAGCTCAATCGTCGTTTCGCTGACCGTTTCTCCTGTCAAAGATGCCCACGGCAACATCATTGGCGCATCTAAGATTGCTAGAGATATTACCGAGCACAAGCGAGCTCAGGAGCAGATTCGCATTCTGGCTCGCGAGGCGGAGCACCGAAGCAAGAACATCCTCGCGAACGTACAGGCAATCATCAATCTTTCTCAGTCCGACACCTCCGAGCGCCTCAAGGAAGTGATCAGCGGGCGCATCCAAGCGATGGCAAATGTTCACTCGCTGTTTGTTGAAACGCGGTGGATAGGAGCCGAGGTCTCGGCGATCGCCAAGCAAGAGCTCGCCCCTTATCTCCAAGAAGGCCAAGACAAGCGGATTGTGATGGAGGGTCTGCAAATTGTATTAGAACCCACCGCTGCACAGGCGATTGCTGTGGTTTTGCATGAATTAGCGACCAACGCTGCCAAGTATGGAGCGCTGTCTAACGCGAAAGGCTGGATTGGATTGGATTGGTCGCGAGCCGAGGATGGACAGCTAATGCTCCGCTGGACCGAATTGGGCGGTCCGAGGGTAAATGCGCCCGAACGCAAGGGCTTTGGTAGCCGCCTCATCGAAGGAACGATCACCCCACTTGGCGGCAAGGTGCATTTTGACTGGCGCGCGGAAGGGCTAGTTTGCGAAATCGCCGTTCCGACGTAAAACCCAATCGAGCTTGGCTTCGCTGCTCTCACGACATATTGCGCTGCCCCAAGAACTTGGTCGCTATAGGAGCAAAGCAGACGTAGTCACCAGTCACATGACGCCGCCGGGTTTATAGGTACACGGCCTAGGACAGCACCCGATAAACCTTCGCGCGTTGAGCCGCTCGATCCTCGAACAGGAGAAGCCGCCAACTGAGGCGGCCTTTATTTGGTGAGATGGAGGGCGATCTTCTCGGCTTCGATTTTCTCGACCATCGCGCCGATTGCGGCGACTGTCTGTGCATCAGTTACCTTCGCAAGCAAGCCTTTCAGGTGGTTGATCCGTCTATCTAGCTCCACGCAATGTTCGCACATGCTTGCCATCCACGGTGGGAGGCGTGAACAAGGACTCGCAGTCACCGGCAAAGGCCAAATGTTGTAACGGTGATGGCGATCAACCGGCCTATGCCGGCAAATGTTCCTGAAACCGCTGAGCGGATTACTCAGGCAGTGGCAATCCGGGCGATCTCAGCCACTCGCTCACGTGCGAGCCGGTTTCGGCTTGCCAGGCTTTGCGGAGCTTTTCTTGGCGCTCCATTCCTGGGGGGAGGGATTTGGCCTCTTCACGGAGGCGTTTTGCTATTTCGGCTAAACGTTCTTCAAGGGACTGTATTTGTTTGAAACGGCGGCGGCGCTGCATGACAACACCTCGTCTTACGGGTCCTAACCGCAGGGTTTGAGTTTTCCGATTCCTAAGATGCGGATCCCGACAAGTTGGTTCCATCTGGAGGAACAACGGTGGTGGGCTATCGTATGTGGCTCGCGAACACTCAGTTCGCAATGAAAATCGAACACTAGACCGCCAACTGAGGCGGCCTTACGCTGGTTTTTCAGCCCGAATATGCAGAACGTAGAGCGTGTTCTGAAACTCGTCGGCCACTTCCATCCGCCAGTCTCGGCCCGGTACTAGGTTCCCGTCAATGCCCTGTAGTATCTGTCCGGCGGTGACAGTGGCCTCCTTCCACGCGGCATGCTTGTCCGGGAGGTCCTCGCCCACGCGGTCGATCTCGGTGCGCTCGTGCGTAATGTGAAAGAAATATCTCGGCATGCGCGGTAATGCGGTACGTCAGGCTCACGTTCCAATCGGGCCGAAAAGCGTGCTCATTCAGCGGGGGCTGAATAGGGTAGTTCGAAAATAACATCGAAAGATCAAAAGGTTGCCCGCGCTTGGGAGACTAGGGTCGGAGGTTCAAATCCTCTCGCTTTGCAGGACGCGCTTCTCGGGACACCGGCCTCGACAGCCTCCGAGCCGGGGCGAATTTCAAGGGCCTTCTTAAAAGCTTTCTCTTGCGGTGTACGTCACCGCCTCAATCTTGTTTCCATCGAGGTCGCGTACGAAGGCACCAAAATAATTCGCGTTGTAATTGTCTCGGATGCCGGGAGTCCCTTCGTCAACGCCTCCAAGCGCAAGTGCGGTCGCGTGGAAGCTCTCACTGTCTCGCGATCCGGTGCTTGAAAAGCTACGTGAGTGCCATTTCCTGCCGTTGCCCGAAGCCCGTCTATCGGGGTTTCGATACTGAAAATGATATCCGAGGCGCCGTAGTGGAGCGAACGGTCCGAGTGTTTGAGGAGCCGCAGTCCGAGAAGGGACATCAGCGGATCGTAGAAAGCTCTTGCGCTGTTGACATCGTTACTGCCGAGCGAGACGTGATGGATCATCTGGTCACCGTTTGAGGCAATACCGTCGCTTCAATCTTTCGGTCGTGGTCTCTGCGGCATAATGGATACGCCCGAAGTCGGCTTCGTCCTTTGCGGTGACATGAAGCCTCCAGGTCACGTCTCGGGCCTCGCCAGCGACGCATTCGACCTCGACAGAAACCGCATGCTCGCCGCCCGGGAAGCTCCGAATCTGCTGAAGCGCCATAAGCTCCAAGTCGGTCTTCGAGATCGATGTTCTTGCCACCGCAGCCTCCTCCCGCCGCCCCGTCCTTTCATCGGCAATCACTCGGCCAACCGACCGCGCGCGGAGATGTTCCTCGGGCGCTTGAAGGCCGCTCGTGCGGTCAGCTCCCTCAAGACTTGTCGAAACGCGAATGTCGCTGAGGACGGCTTTTCGTACGCTCGATATCGCGGCCACGTTCTTTGCCGCTGGGGCGCACCCACACAAAGATCGCTCGATAAGTCAGCTTTTCTCACAGTATTCATCCGGAGCTGTAGTTACACGGACTGGCGACGCCGGCGATCTCAACGGCAGGCGATGTGGCGAAGATGCAGCGAAGAAGATTGCGAATTCGACGAATGCAGGTCGGTATCAGCCTGCAGCGGAAGTGCGCAGTCTTCAGGCCGCGGCTTGGCTGACTGTGCGGATACGAAAACGGCGAAACAGGTGATCGCAAACATCAGCCGAGCACCTGCGAGCGGCCAGCAACCGCGCTCGCACAATATGCGCGGGTGAGCGCCAGACGGATGGCTCTCTACGACGCGCAAAGCGGACATTCACCGTCAGCGGCTTCACCTAGCTGCCGACCAATCTCGCCCATAAGAGCCCGCGGGTCCCAGTTCGTGCCGTCACTCTTGACGACTCTCTTCGCGCGCTCGAAAGCATGGCTCTCGGCCGCATCATCCCCTATGCGGATGGTCACTTGAGAATGGAAGGGGCAGACCGCGATTGCACGGGTCGTCTCTAGAGCAAAGCGCACGGTCGCGCGGAGATCATCGGCGTAATTTTCGGCGGACACGTTAGCCTCCTGTCGCACATCGCCTGCGAGATCAACACACAGTCAGGGGCGGATAGGCAGTTAAGGCGAGGCCCGGTGCGCCTAGGAGCCCAGGGCCTCATAACCTCAGAAGCCTGACAATAGGTTGTTCGGCTACGCGTCCAGTCTGTCCGACATGGCAGGATATCGCTTTGACGCTGCGCAAAGCCCCTCGGACCAGCCCGGCCCACTTGCGGCGGTACGGAGGGGACAGTTGCGGGGCCGAGCGGTCCGACGGGCTGGCGCCGTGAGGAGGCGCCACGCAATTGGAGGCTAGTCCCAGTCGGCGATATCGCTCTGTTCACTTGTGACCCGGAATAGGTATTTGTAATGTTCCCGCACTGGAACATCGAGGCCGCAGATGAAAGACATGCAGGCCCAACTGGAGAAGCTACAGCGAGACGCCGCTGAGTGCGCCCTTATTCGCGACTTGGCGACGGACCCCAAAAAGCGCGAACTGTTTGCCAAACTGGCTGAACACCTTGCGGTGCTCGCATCCGCAGTAGAGCAGGCTATCGGTGAGAGCACGGCAGCGACATCGCTCCTGATCTGCCGCCCAAGCCGTAAAAATGTGGACGCCAGCTTGACCGAGTTGCCCTAAGCTCCATCTCGTAATCAGGCATCGAATGCCTATTTTTCCTGAATGCGTTCATTTGAGTTTTGCCTTCCCAGCAGAGGCGTGGCGGTCCCTAGCGGGCCGGATTGGCTTCATGAAGTAAAGTATGACGGCTACCGTCTTCGCCTTGAGCGCGAGGGCCACCGGGTACGCCTGATCACGCGCGGCGGGTACAACTGGGCCAGTCGCTATCCTTGGATCGTCGAGGCCGCGCGCAAGGTCCGCCAGAAGCATTTCGTCCTCGATGGCGAAGCAGTCGTGCTCGGCGTCGATGGCATCTCCGATTTCAACGCACTTCACTCGCGCAAGCGCGACCACGAAGTGCAGTTCTGCGCCTTCGATATTCTCGCCGAAGGCGGCGACGATCACCGCAGGCTCTCGTTGTCGATGCGGAAGACGAACTTGGAGCGCCTGCTGGCGCGGCGTCCTGAAGGCGTTTTCGTTAATCCCTTTGAGCGTGGCGAGCTTGGACCTGACCTATTCCGCGCCGCGTGCAACATGGGTCTTGAAGGATTGGTATCGAAGCGTCGCGACCAGCCTGATCAGGCGGGCCGGAGCAAGCATTGGGTAAAGGTAAAAAAACGCAGTCACCCCGCGATGGAGCGGGAGCTGTGAGGTCGCGAACAAGCAAGTTGGCAGGCACTAGCATGTTGCACGCAAGCAACTCTTCTCTTGTTCCATGATTTGCACCGTGGTTTCGGCTTCACACGATAAGCCTGACCTGCGTAGATAATCTGCGCTAAAAATTGGCTGGTAATATTGTGATCGGCGGGGAAGAAGCCACGCGCATCCGGCGCCTACAGAAAGACCGTCTGTAGATGGTCTTTCTGTAACGCGCGGCCGTTCGTATTAGTCACGCAGGAAAATATTTTGGGCTTTCTCGCGAAGCCTAAGCCGCTACATTCATACTATTGCGATCTCATATTTTATGATGGGGCCGACTATGTTGGACGACGAATTTAATAGGCAACGTGCGAAAATATTACGTGAACTCGCAGAGCAAGCCGACCCATTCATCAAAAAGCGCCTTTTGAATTTAGTGCAGCGCTACGAACCCAGGCGGCAGCCAACGCCCGTGGACGAGCGGTTTGCAACCCGCGGAGATAACGTCGATAGATAGGCGGCCGTGGCGAGGCCGATCCGTTTCCCCTGACACAAAGCAGAAAGGCCCCGACGATGTCGCACGTCGTCGCCCTTCACGATCATCAGGCCGGTTACGTCCGCCGTGCCTGCTGATCCAAACAGAAACTGACCACCACCGTCTCGACCAAAGGCCAAGTGATATTGCCCAGGGCGATCCGAGACAGCGGCAGTGGCCGGCCAGAACGAAACTGACCACGGAGAACGCCCCCGAGGGCGAACTTGCAACCGCGCCCGGCTCGTCAGCAGCCGACGCCAGAGCAGACGTGGTGGGGATGCGGCCAAATGAACGCGAATGACCCGTTGCAGACATCAAGACAACACTTCGGCCGGCGTAACGACCTGCCAATTGCAATCTTTAGCTGTGCATGTTCAAACCAATTGAATACATTGTAGAGCCACTAGCAGAGTAACTTGTATTCTCGCGGTTCGATTTCCGTAGCCTAACGACTGGTTGAAGGACATGGGAGATGCGCTCGGGCTCGGCGGGTTGGGTATCACTATTGGTCGTGGTACTTCCATCCATATGTTGTGAAGAAGCGATGGGAGGAGATCCGACGACTTTCGATTTCAACTATTTCGAGTCCTTGCCGCGAAAAGAGATTGTAGCGCCGCGCAAACGTATCTGAACAGTCGCTTTCCTGCGGGTTCAGATCTTCAAGTTTTGCAGAAAGAGCTGGTTTCCGCTGGCGCGAGATGCGCGAGGGGAGTCGGGCGGCGCGGCGTGTACTACGAATGTGATTACGAACGATGGGCTGGAGTGCCGCTGGTCACAATGGAATGGAAGATAATATTGCGTCCGGATGCAGTGAGAAGAGGCTGCAAGAGATATCAGTAAACCGTGCACTGACGGGGCTTTAGAACGCGCTGTCCGCTCCTGGCCCCAAGCAGCCACTGGAGAACGTCCGCTATTCCGCCGCTTATCAGGG
The DNA here is from genome assembly GCF_038965675.1 of Bradyrhizobium sp. B039. Taxonomy (NCBI): domain Bacteria; kingdom Pseudomonadati; phylum Pseudomonadota; class Alphaproteobacteria; order Hyphomicrobiales; family Nitrobacteraceae; genus Bradyrhizobium; species Bradyrhizobium sp. B039. The sequence goes on along the minus strand of NZ_CP152416.1, from coordinate 5,869,998 downwards.
GCAAGCGGACATCTGATCTGAGGCCATTTGCAAGTGCGCCCGCCCAACGATCCGGCAATCATTGGGCATCACCACAACAATTGCCCTTGAATGCCCAGCCATGTGGCGCAGGCCACAGGTCCATCATTCGCAAATCGGTTTGCTCTCCGTAGGCTAGGAGGCATGACACCATTCTTCCGACGAAAATCACCCATGGAAAAGCTTGAAGCCGAACTGGCCTCGCTGCGCACGCGCGCCGCAGCCTTGAATAGCCGCCATTCCGCTGCGGAAGCGGCCCACGATGACGCCAAAGCGAAACTCCAGCGTCACCACCTCGATGCCGATCTTGATGCCGATGACAAGGCCCGCGCGAAGTTGGAGACGGCGGTCGCCGCCTGCGCTGTGACCCGCGACGGTTACGCGAATGCGCTCGTGGAGGTGCAGGCGAAGATTACCGATGCCGAGCAGAAGCTCGCAGCAGAACGCGCTACTGTCGAACGCAAGGCCGCAAGCGAAAAGCTGGCCAGTGATCTCGATGCCGTCGAGCGGGCGCTGCCGGATTATCTGGCGGCTGGCAAGCGCTTTGCCGACGCCCTGGAGAAACTTCACTTCCACCATGAGAGCGGCGCAATGGTCCGCTTTATCTGCAACACCGCGACGCAGGTCGAAGTCGCTGCCGGTTTTGCGCTCGTGGAGCTGCGCGGCATGGTGGTCGCGGTCCGCGAGGGCGTTGCGCCTATCCCGGCAGCCCAGCCGGTCACCACTTCGGTCCCGATTGCTGAGCCGTCGCCGCCGACGCAAATGATCTTCATGATGAAGTCTGCAAATTTCCGCGATCACGACGGCCGCATCCGTTTCGCCAAGCAATTTGAAGATGCAACCATGCCGGTGACGACTGCGCAGCGTGCTCTGCGCATGGGTGTGGCGGTCTTGGTGACGGATCCGAAGCGCGCTCGGCTCCGTGGTACGCGCGGCGGCGACTTCAATCCGCGCGCGCCCGATGTCATCGATCTCGATGTCGTCGAGGAGCCCAAGAACCTGCCGCACTTCGATCCTGTGCCGCGCTCAGCGAACTTCACTCCGCTCCCCGCCGCGGAACCGCGCACGATCCTGATTGACGTTCCGCGTTCGTGAATAAGATTTCGCGGAGTCGGTGGAAGGCGGCCAGCTCATCGGACGCGATGAGCTGGCCGCAGGAGTTCCGGCATGAATGATGACAACATGAGCTTTGGCGACGAGCACGACGAATACGACGATCTGCTCGCCGAGATCGGTCGCACCGAGTGCGAGGACGAGCGGATTGCAATTCATGGAGCCGGTCACGCCGTGGCAGCGCGCTTGCTCGGCAAGCCGCTCGGCGGAGCGACAATCAATCCCGATCAGAACGGGAAGTACGGCGGTCTCGTGTGGGGGCCGCGCCACAGCGTTGCCTTCGGCAGCGATGACGACGCTGCTGATGTGCCGGAGCTGTGCGGCCAATTGCGGGACCTCATGCCCCAGGATGGCGAGGTTCGCGGCGATGCCGCAGATACGTACTTGCACGTGCTCGACCGTTGCATTGAGCTGGGCGCGGCATCTGTCGCGGAACGTATGCTTCTGCCAGGTGAGCCCGTGCCCTCCGTTAGTGACGTTGAGCAAGCAGTTGCGCTCGCGACATTGGTCTGCAAGTCGGCAGAGGCTGTCGAGCGGTTCCTGTCGTTCTGCGAGCAGCAGGCGCACGATCTGCTGCGCCCACACGGCCCAATCATCATGGCCCTGAGCATCGTGCTGAAAATTCGCCAGACCTTAACGGGCGCGGAGATCGACGACGTTATCGCAACGACGGTCGCGGGTCTACAATTGGCGGCCGAGCGCCGACGGCGCGCCGAGTGGCGCAAGGGCGAGCTGGCGGCCGAGCGCTTTCGCGCCGCATGTGATTACCTCAATGCCGTGCGGCTGCCATCATCTGCACAAAATCGGGTGCAGTAATCGGCGACATCTGGATCAGAGGGCACGGCGGATGTAACCGGCCTGATAATCTTGAAGGGCCCCGACGTGCAAAGCGTCGGGGCCATTTGTTGTGGTCGAACGTAGCCGTCTTTCCCTCGTTCCCTTAATGTCGCCGCTGCGCGTATATGGCGAGGAGACCCACTTGCCTCGCCCCGATCCGCCGATTGGATTTGTCAGCGCCAGAATTGTGCAGGATGTTGTAGGCATGTTGGTATCTTATCCCTAGACGCCGAGCAATTTCCGCAGTGGTCGGGCCGTCGCCCGCCAAAGGTCGTACTCGATCTGAGGTGGTCATTTCGGTCCGACCATAATCGGCGGCGGCTCGACCGTGCTCAGGTCCATTTCCATTGCGGATTGTTCTTCGGACAGCCGCCTTTCGAGGTAGTGCCGTTCGGCCTCACTTAACTCAGTTTCGAGCAGGCGCCGATATCGATCAATATTGTTCCTATGGGTACGTAAACGAGCAATTCGTTCTTCGGTCATCGTCGATCTCTCCGACGGACGTGGTCGCAATTACTTGGGATCGGCGTTGAGGTACTGGACGTCGTAGGTATCCCATTCCGTGGAAGCAGAGGGATTATTTTGACAACCTCGTGGTGAAAACGTGCCTGCTGTCCCATGCTCGGAAATGGCACCTCAAACGGCACGGCGTTACTACGAGCTGCATTGCCTCTCATCACAGAAGGAAGTCAGATCAGGTCATTCATTGCCTTCAGCCTGAACCGGCGGCTTCTGCGCGCCCTGCACACTCTGGCTCAGCGACGCCAGCGCGGTGTTCAGCTCATCAGAGATGGGCGCGAGGTCCCTAATGTCCTCGAAGGCTTGGGCGATGCGCTCATTCGCTGATTTCTCGAACGGCTCGAAGCCTTCAGAGATGCGCGTTCCTGCTCCAAGAACGGTGGAAGCGGCCATCGGCCCAAGCAGGAGGAGTGCGGTTCCGATGATGCCGATCTTGCGGATGCGAGCCATCGGCGGTGGCCGCAGGAGGCGGTCATTGATCATTGTCTTCACCTCACGGCGTACAGTCCGTGCATCATGCCAATCGTTGCGAACAAACGGTAGATCGGGCGTCTACCATTAGGAGGTAACTCAAGCAGAGGCGCGTTCTTGTCGAGTTGCCCGTGGCGCAGATCGTGGGCGCCGCGCAAGTAGGCGTTCTAGATTGGACTTGCGAAGATGCAGCGGCAGCCTCCGCAGATCGTCGCCCGTGTGGCTTTTACGGCCTTGGGCGGCAGGCTTGCCAATCGCCCGCTCCACCTCCGATGCGAGCACAGACAGGTGTTCGGCTAGCCTGGCAAACAGGTAGTGCCAGCGCCCGACGGGGTCAGCGCCGACAGTGCCAGCGTCCTGGCGGCCAGAGAAAGCGAGCGTCAACCTCCGCGCCCCACGCAGCACAAGTGCTTGCGGGCGCGGTTGATGTTTTACAATCCAGGGCCGCTTCATCATCTGACGATTCGTGTACGCTCTCACGCGCTTCTTGCGCGGCTTGACGAACGGCTTCTGATGTCGGCTAAGCGCACGCACAACGCCGACGCGAGCGAAGATCGTCGGGCCTCCGAGATCGACCACCAGCATCAGCGCCTCGATGGCGGCCTGCCATTCCGGAGCATCATGCTCGGGCTTCGGCAGCTTCGTGATGACGGTGGCGGCGTCGTGCAGCGTGATCAGCTTGCGGCCATCTGGCAGTAGGATCGGATCGTCGAAAGTCCCCTGCCAGCCTTGGTTGTTCATTACGCTACTGCGGCTCGTGCTTGTCCGTCAGTTCTCGCGCCGCCAGGCTAAGCTCCAGCTCTCGAAGCCGCTCTATCAGCAGTTCGACGATCTGCTCGTAGTCGGAGGGCGACAGCGAATTCACACCACGCAACGTCATCTGGCCTTGGAGAATGGTCGCCATCATGGCTTTGACGCTCATGGGACCTCGTCTGAAATTAGATCGTCATAAGAACAATCTGAAGTAGACGCCAAACGTTAGGGATGCGCATCGCCGTAGAATTACGGGCTATGGCAAGGACCTTTGCACTGCAAACTCGACAACCATTTTGGCGCCGCTCGACAATTGAGCGCGAATAAGAAGCACGGGTTGCGTCCGTTGTTTTCGGGACGCGATTTGAGGCGTAACGAAAGCCGAATCGCGCTTGCAAACCTAAAAATTGGTTCTGCGTCATAATCATAATGACTCCGACGCAAAAATAGAAAATAGGGTGGAAAAAACAAAGATATTGGGAGGAGTAGGTGGATACTCTAAGTCGCCTGCGCGCGATGGCATCGCTGTGCCGTCAGACTGCTGCGCATCACCCTGATCGAAGTTGGAAACTGCTCGCCGAAGCTGAGTTTTGGGAGCATTTGGCCGATGATGCGCTGCGCGATCAGTCATGCACATCTGCCTTCCCGCTCCCAGCAATTGGAGATGATGCGAACACCACGCAATCGGCCCACAGTAGGGCGGCATGAGCGCTTTCGGTACCAAGTCCCCTTGACGGTCACAGCTAGCTCTCACTCTTTGCAGAGCGTTCTGTTCTAGGGAAGGAGATCTCAAATTTCCTGGCGGGGTACGAGCGAGTCAGCGGTTGGAATCGCAGTAGATCACGGAAAACGCTGAACTGAATTTTTTCGGCAGGGGTTGCGTTCATGGATAGCGTAGAGCGGTGCTTCGCCGCAGTGACGGCAATCAGTTTCTTTGTGACCGTCGTCGGAATGATATTGTTGCAAACGATGTGAGTTCTGCTTGGCCAGCTCGCGACGCGCCGCGCAGCGGCAACGCACCTCCTTCAGCTAGGTGGTGCAGCGATGCGCGCCTGCGCAAGATCGACGCGGCTTGCTTCGCCAGGTTATTAGCCTCGCCCCGTAGCCGAACAACCTGCCGTTCAGGCTGCTGAGGTTATGGGGGCTCGGGCCCGGAGTGTCACCGCTGCGCTACACACGGGAGCACGCAGCGGCGCTGGTCCGCCCGAACAGAGGCGAGCGAAACAGTTCATTAGCTTTCTTGTGGCTTGCTGGGAGCCGTGCCGATTACCGCTGATTACGGCACACGGAATGGGAATGTCGGCCCCGGCTGTTTCTCCCAACCTGCGGCTGGGGCCGATTTGAACTTTCGCTGTATGGTTCAACCCGGTCCACAACCATATTTAGAGGCATAGCTATCGCGCTATTTGGGCTGAGCATTCTTTCGCAGCTCGATCAGGCGCTCTTTTACGGCCGAAATACTGACGCTGCGTTCAGGCTTGTGCGGGAGATTGGCCGCGGTTTTGGGCTGTAGGGCCGCCGCCCTGCATTCAACGGATCAGGCGTCGAACGACGGCTACTTCTTCAATAGTATTCCCATCGTTCGCGCCATTCGCCTCACCGACCCCGCATGGCGGCCCAGTTCGGTGGCTATCTTCGATACGCCAACGCCCTGCCGGGCGAGCCTGACCAAGCGTCGGATTTCCTGCTCGGCCCATTGCTTTGGCTTCGGTGCTTTCATGGTACGGCGCTCAGAACCTGCCGACCACTTAACCAGCGCGCCTAGTCGCCAACACTTGGGAAATTTACGGGTAGCGCCCCACCACGAGGCACAGCGGCACGGCGGATTTGGCCCTCGCGAGAGGGCGCGTAAGCGGCGTCCCGAGTATCCAGGACAGCACCGCGCTTATCCATTGTCGTGCTTCCCTTCATCAACCTCAGTGGCGATCCGGGACAGGATTATTTCGCACACGGACGGCCTGACAACAGATCTCTCGCGAATTCAGGGCAGCTTCGTTATCGCGCGCAACACGGCGTTCACCTACAAGGGCAAGTCGATAGATGCCCGCCAGATCGGGCGTGAACTCGGTGTCCGCTTCGCGCTCGAAGGTAGCGTGCAGCGCGTCGGCGATCAGGTTCGAGTCAATGCGCAGCTGATCGATACTGAAACTGGCGGCCATGTCTGGTCGGACCGCTTCGATCGTCTGCGGAGCAACTATCTGGAATTGCAAGATGACATAACCGGCCGGATCGCCCGCACTCTGGGATTGGAACTGGTTGTTCTAGCGGCCCGCAGCATCGAACTGGAGCACCAGACCAATCCTACCGCGTCGGACCTTGCTTTGCAGGGATGGGCTGCCGTGTACAAGCCGACCACGCCCGAGACGCGTGAGGAAGCTCGGCGCCTGTTTGAGCATGCGCTTGAGATTGATCCGCATACATTAAGGGCGATGACAGGACTTTCCCTGACACTAGCCAATCTGGTGATCAATGGACAATCCCCCGACCCGGCAGGAGATTTAAGTCGCGCCGACGAGCTCTCGCAGCAAGCAGTCGGGCTCGATCCGAATAATGCGGCCGCTCATGCGTTGCGCGCCCGGGCCCTGCAGGCACAGAAGCGGCAGAAAGAGGCCGCCGAGCAGTACAGGATCTCCCTGCAAATCAACGGCAATATAGCGACAACGACGCTTTTCTTGGCGAGACGTTTGTCTTCACCGGGAAATCTCTTGACGCAATCCCGCTGTTCGATCGGGCCATTGAACTCAGTCCACGCGACCCGGGTCTTGGAACGTGGCAGTTTGAAATGGGGCGCGCGATGATCCTGCTCAGGCGCGATGATGAGGCGCTAACCTGGCTCAGCAGGTCGGTGGCGACGAATCCGAGACTGGCATATGGCCAACTTTACTACGCCGCGATCATGGCTATCAAAGACGACATAGCGGCTGCCCGCGCGGCACTCGCGGCGGCGGGTCGCCTGAATCCGAACTACACCAGTCTTGCGAAATTCCGGGCCACCGATCTGTCGGACGATCCTGCCTACGTGGAGCAGCGCGCTTACGTGGAAGGAGCGTTGCGCAAAGCGGGGCTACCGGAGCAGTGACTTCCGCATATGGCCCATCGCGTCCGTAGGCGCGGTGTAGCGGGATGTCAGTTCATAGGGGCAGACCGGAAGTTTGTAGCCGAGCGCCAGACGGTCGCTTTTGACCCATAGCGGGCGTCCATCGACTCCACCCGATATCCAGCTTGATCCTGATCAACATGCGATCCTTTCGCTAGAGCTAATGGAGACGTTGCGTAGCCCCCACTACGCGACCCCACCCCAAAGCCGCTGGCTTCCCCAAGGGCTGGCGGCTTCCTTTTGTACGCATTTTTCCGGCCAGCCAAGAGAAGCACCCGCCTCCGGTTGACTACGTAGGTCCGCCCCAATTTGCGCCTGATCAATCTCGGGGATTTGCTCTATGCTCAACTCCTTGCCAAGCTACAAAATGGGGATGGTTGAACGGTGCTAGTCAATGCGAACGCTGCCACCCGCCAGCCTATTGACGGGCACCTCGCCGATCTCGCTGGCGAGCGCGTCTTCTGCAGCGAGTTCAAGTATCGCAAGGGCATCGAGATTTTTGGCGAAGGGGGGCACGCCGAATACGTCTACCAGATTACTTCCGGAGCGGTGCGGACGTATAAGATGCTCCCAGATGGTCGCCGCCAGATCAATGCGTTCCACCTCCAGGGTGACATGTTCGGATTTGAGAATGGCGTCGCGCACCGGTTTAGCGCTGACGCTCTCGTCGAAACCCACGTTCGCATCATAAAGCGAGGCAGCATCCTCGATGCCATGCAAAATCGAGTAGTCAGCACAAAAAACCTCATTTGCTTTGTTACGCAAAACCTGCAGCACGCGGAAGATCACATGCTTCTCCTGGGGCGGAAGACTTCCCTGGAGAGAGTTGCCGCCTTCCTTCTTGAAATGGATGAACGGCTAGCACATCCCGCGATGATGTTGCTGCCAATGAACCGCCGCGACATCGCCGACTATCTCGGCATCACCTTGGAAACCGTCTCCCGCGCGTTTTCCATACTTCGAGACGAAGCGCTGCTGCGCTTTGACGGAAACATTCAGCGGCGGATCGAATTGCTAGATCGTCATGCTCTCGCGGAGTTCGACGCCTGACTTCCGGTAGCGAAGCGGCGACACGCCTCATTGAGGTCCATTCAACGGGGCATAGCAGACCCGAGCTTACGTTGAGTCCTTCGCATTTTGACCCACCTCAGACGCTAGCAATTCATAGCCCGCAAAAAAGCCCCGGCGAGCCGGGGCTTTGGTTTGCACAGACTGGAGCGATCAGTATCTCGCCGCGATCGGAGCCCCGTAACCACCAAAGCGATAGTTGAACCGAACGGTGACCATGTCCACGTCCTGGCTGATCCGGTCGTTGAGTACCGCCGCAAGGCGCGGATCGACCACGGAGAAGGAGTTATTTGCGTGCCCCATCCACAGGTGGTCGTACTCAACACCGACCGACCAGTTGGGCGTGAAGCCATACTCAAAGCCGACACCCAAGGTACCGCCCCAGCGCGTATTATCTGCCGAGACCAGACCGATCCCGGTGGTGTTGTCGAATATAGTCAAGCGATTGCTGGTCACAGCCGCACCGCCCTTCACATAGAGCAGCGCCGAATTCCAAGCCCAACCGAGTTGCCCGGTGAACAGACCGATGGCGTCAGTCTTTGCCGTGGTTGAGAGCGTCGGATTGAACAGGCTCACCCGCGTGTTCTTGAGGTCGGCCCAATCGCCTTGGGCTTCCAATCCGAACACAAACTGACTGGTTTGCCAGCGATATCCAATTTGCCCGCCGACGACGCCTCCCGACCGATCACCGCACCCGCTCGCGACCGTTCCAAGGGCAGTTACGAAATCCACGCAACTGTGGCTTTGGCCCCAACCGCCGTTGGCACCGATGTAGAATCCCGTCCAGTCATAGATCGGCGCGACCACCGGGGGCGGCGCCTTGGTGTAGGGACGGGCCGCCAGATCAGCCGCCGACGCAGGGGCGGATAGACCCACGGCCATCATCCCGGCCGCGGCAATCAGAAGCTTTTTCATTACGAGAAATCTCCCCAGAAAGAAGTTCAAAAAAGGCACGACGCCCACCTGAGGAATCAACGCTATCCCGTTCGCCTGAAGGTTGATGTAGCTAAGCTGCAACACTCGGCGCAGATATCTAGCGGAAATTCTTTATATATATTAAGAACTTGCTGGGAACCAAATGCACGTCAACGTGCATATTACGGGACTGTAGATCGCGATCGGGGCTTCCGGTCGCCGTTCGACTGTCGCATGGAACCCCGGCGCGAACCGGCGTCACAAGCCTGTGGCATGACCATTGCACAATGCAGGACGACTGGGATTTCAGCGCTCAGTTAGAGAATAAGCGCTGCCGGGACGCTTATTTCGAGCCCGGCGACGCTTCACTTCCTTTCGCTTGCGCCATCACTACGACGCATCTTGTTTCGACGAGCGGGGTATTCGGCGCATGACTTACGACACGGTAACAGTACATATGCTCCGCGACGTTCTAGACGACGTTCTTTCCAGTCCGTCATTCACTCGTCAGCAGCAGCGATCTGCGGTGGAAGTTGCCGAGCGCGTTCTCTTACTCGCTTCCCAAGGCGAGCGTGAACCGATCAGGATCAAACGACACCTGCTAAATGAGTTTTTGGCATCCGCTGCCAGCGAAGCCAACCGGGGCCGCCCCCTTCGCCTGATCGACGGTGAGCCTGCTAGGTGACCAAGTGCCGCTGGTAACGCCCAGCCGGTTCGATCGTGTCTGCCATGCCACCACTGCCGCTCATCGGAGCATTCCCTGCCCCCTGGCAGGTCGGCTTATGGCCCTTAGCGACAGAAGTTCATGTCCGCTCGCATGTCGGCGACCGAGGCAAGAGCGGACTCGTTGTGCTCAACGTGAGGTTTGTCGCTCGTGACCCAGAACGGACCTCGCGCCGTTTTGGCTTAGGTGCGGACATCAAGAATTTTGCACCAGAATTGCGGTCGAACAATTCCAACGGGTTGCGCAGCGGCGTCGTTTGTTGGTGGGTTGCGTCGCCGCATCAATGCGTTACCACGATGAAATCCGTGTCTTTTCCGGTCTCATGGCTAAATCCGTTGTCGGAAATAATCAATGAAGAGGCCGGCGTCAGAAGTTTAGAGATCCTCTCAACCGTATCCTGAGGTATTTCGATGCGGTTGAGGACAGCGTTGGCCTGATCGGGCGACGGTACCGATAGGGCGGTTTGCTTCACGGGCGCCTCGCGCCCTTTCGTGGCACCCTCGATGCGAGGAAATTCGTCCGGAATCGACACGACGGTCCAGCGAATAGCCGTTCCCTCGTTCTGGAATTCCATTGCGGTAAACACGTGTGTTCCCAGCGGCTCCTCCGAATTTTCGATCTTGACCGGGACATCAAACAACGGCGTGAATCCCTGACGCACGAACAGCTTGCTCAACTTACGACTGACGAAGATGGAGATTGGGACGATTTTTTTTGGCGCGCTTGCAGCGGGAACCGAGCCCGGCACCTGGAGACTGGCGGCTTCCGGAGTCTCCGCGTTTGACACCAGTGATCCCTGCGTTGCTGCGGCTGTACCGATGCTCTTGGTTGCGACGGTGGCAGTCTGGAATTCCGACGAAGCGGACGCGGCTTTCGCTTGAAAAAGATGCGGATTGGTTATCTCGACCGGCTGGACATCACCGTGCGCAATGATCACGCGCGTGCCGCGCTTCGTGAGATGCCAGAGTCGAACGGCAAAATCATTCTTCAAACGGATGCAGCCGTGTGACGCCGGATGCCCAGGCACGACACCGGCGTGCAACGCTATCCCTGACCAGGTGATGCGTTGCATGTAGGGCATGGGTGCGGCGCTATAAATATTTGAACGGTGCCATCGTTGTTTGCTGATAACGCTGAACACGCCGAGGGGCGTAGGATGCCCCTCCATTCCCGTGGACACCGAAGAGCGTGCAATCAGGGCGCCGTTGTCAAAAAGCGAGACTCGTTGGTCTGCTATTGAGATGATGATCTGGAGCGGGCCCTTCGGAAGGGGCTCGGGCGCGGTTTCAGAGTTTGTCTGCCGGTGGTGGTGCTTGTGAGCGTATTGGCCCGGCCAGAACGTGTGTTGGGGTTCAAACAGAAATTGAGCGTGTACGATCCCCGCAGGGAGCATGAAGATGGCGAATACAGCCGTTGTTATCGCGCGCTGCATTGCTCGTAATCCCTGAGCGAACATCGCCCGGTCCAATAGGCACGATTCCATCGTTTCGAAACGATGCGCGAAGCCGACGCCTGATGCGTCATCCCGACCAGCGCGCCAAGCCTCTCCTTCAAATCTGGTCGCAGTGGGTCGAAAATAGGACCGTACTCACAATTACGGTGGGAGTTGCCGTTGAGACGGGCGCAATTGCTTGTGATCGGCGCGTTGCAATCGGGCAACATGTTTTGGAGAAATTGACGAGCGGCCGTTTGCGCCATTGCGCGACCCACATTGATCCCAAGAATGAGCCTCTTCGCATGCTTGGCTTTTCTACACGGCTCCGGCGGAGCCTATGGAGGCGACGGCATCATGAACCCGCGGCGATTTGCGATAGTGGCGCCAACGTTTTGCGGGACGGTCGTTCTCGCGGGGGGGATCGTTGGCTGGCTGGCTGGCTTCGGTTCGGCCGGCACCGAGAACGCCCGCGCAGTGCCAATCGAGGACCGCGCAGCATCTCTCGCCGCCACCGCTCGGCTCGCGGATGAACCGCAGGCAATCGCAATGGCCAACGCCGTTGTCGCAAACACCGTTGTCGCGAACGCCACTGTCGCTAGCACCGAAGTGGCGACGGCCGCCGAACCCGCGGCAGGGACGACCACCGACACGACGGCGGTATCGGATAAGCCGGAATCGATCGTCGCGTTGCCCGATCCGTCGCAGATGCTGTCGGCCGATTTACCGCCTGTGCAGGAATCGGTGGGCTTGGGCCACCGTGATGTCGCCCAACCGGCGCCGACAAGGTGTGGTGCATCCGGCGGTTCCTCCAACTCGGGGCCGCAGGATTTTCGGTATCTCATTTGTTATGTCTGGTCCGAACTGCCGCCTGCCGAGAAGCCGGCTGCGATCGTCTTGCGTTCGTTCAAGGACATCCCGGTCGGAACGCCGGTGGAAGAGATCAAACGCGCGTCCGACGCTTTCGGTCTGGATTTCACTTTCATGAAGGCGGTGGCTAAGGTCGAGTCCGGTTTCGACCCCAAGCAACGCACCGGGTCGTATATCGGACTGTTCCAGCTGAGCAAATACGAGTTCGGCAAATTCGGCTCCGGAGACATTCTCAATCCCCGCGATAATGCCGTTGCGGCAGCCTACAAGGTCATCATCGAAGGCATTCTGTTTCAGTGGGTGACGCACAGGGAGCCGGACTTGAACGATCTCTACCTGATCCATCAGCAGGGCTGGGAGGGCGCCGCGGAGCACCTCAGCCAACCCAAGCGCATAGCCTGGAAATCGATGTGCGCCACCAGCGAAGGCAGGGAGAAGGGCGAAAAATGGTGCAGGCGCGCGATCTGGCGCAATACGCTTCCGGCCGTCAAAGAGGCGTGGAAATCGGTGGAGAAGCTAACGTCGGAGGCGTTCGTCGGAATGTGGCGCGAGCGGGTTGCTCATTTCTATTCGAAATACATGACCACCGCCACCGCCGATGCCGAGCGGGCGCACCAGTAAATTTCCGTTGAGTGTTTGGCAGGAGTTGCCGCACCCGCGGGCCGAGCGGGGCCTCACCGCCGCTGGTCGCGCGGATGCACTTTACGTCGTCAACGACGCGCTCGGGTCGTTCCTGCTGCGCGCTAGCGAGGTGATCGATCAGGTGCCGATGTCTGCTTGCGCTTCGCACGCGGCGATATGAGGGACCACATCGTTTCCCACAAAAACGACCACGGAGCTTCGTATGGGCGCTACGGAGCATTGCAGTGGTGGAGCTGGCTAAAATCAGCTTTTGCGAGATTTTCGGCGTCGTTCAGCTTTCGACTTTTGCAACACTATCGGCCCTTCGGCGACATGCAGATCTCGCCTTGTGTCCGCTTTGCGCCCAAGAGCGGCCCTCCCTTCTGGCCCATCGCTGACGTGCGACCCAAATGTTTTCAGATCCGCTAAACGCATCAAAAGGGACGTCGGCCATCGACCGACTTCTTTCATAACATCTCACTTGCGAATCCGCTCGTGGACGCGAAGCGGACATCTGGCGAGATAGTCGACAACGGCTAAGGACCAGAAGGCGAAGCCTGATTGATCTTGGGCAGGCGCATCAGGGAAGCCGTATTGACGCATTGATCCTCCGCCGTGGACTTGCGCAGTGTAGTTGTCGTGGGCGACAATGACGTAATCCGACGGGTACCAGGCTATGGTCCCTGCAACCCACTACGCCAAGAGCGGCGACGTTCACATCGCCTACCAAGTCGTTGGTGATGGGCCCATCGACTTGGTGCTGGTTCATGGCTGGATTTCTCATCTTGAGTACCAATGGGAAGATCCCGCATTAGCCAGGTTCCTCAACCGTTTGGCCTCTTTCAGTCGCCTCATCGTCTTTGACAAGCGCGGCACGGGCCTGTCGGACCGCGTCGCGGAGAGCGCGCTGCCCACCCTCGAAATGCGGATGGATGATATCCGCGCGGTCATGGACGCAGCAGGTTCAAATCGCGCCGTCATCTTCGGCATCTCTGAGGGGGGGCCGCTTTCGACGCTGTTTGCCGCGACCTATCCCGGGCGCACCGCCGCACTGATCATGTACGGCGCTTACGCCAAGTGGATTCGCACCGACGACTATCCGTGGGGCCCCACACGTGAGCAGCACGAAGCCGCCTTCAATGCTTACGAAAAGCATTGGGGAACACCGATCGGCCTCAAGACGCTGGCCCCCAGTGCTGCCAATGACGAACGGGTGCGTCAATGGTGGGCCCAGTTCATGCGCATAGCCGCCAGCCCAGGCGCCGGCATCACGCTCTATCGGATGAATGTCGAGGTCGACATTCGCGCGATCCTTCCGACGATCAGGGTGCCTACCTTGATCCTCCACAGGAGAGGCGATCGATTGCAGCCTTGCGAGGGCGCTCGCTACATGGCCGGGCAGATCCCGGGTGCAAAGTTCGTCGAGCTGCCCGGCGACGATCACATGCTCTGGATCGGCGATGCCGATTCGCTGCTTGCAGAGATCCAAGAATTTCTGACGGGCGAAACTCCGATGTTGGAGGCGGACCGCGTTCTCGCAACGGTCCTCTTCATTGATGTTGTCCAGTCGACCCAGCGCGCCACGGAGATCGGAGACTCACGTTGGCGCGACCTGGTCGACAACTATCATCAGCTCGTTAGCAAGGAAGTCGCGCGTCTCGGCGGTCGCGTCGTGAACACTGCCGGCGATGGTGTGTTCGCAACCTTCGACGGCCCGGCGCGCGCGATCAAATGCGCGCGCGCGGTCAGGGACGTGGTTGGCAGTTTGGGGTTGGCGATCCGCTGCGGTATTCATACTGGCGAGTGCGTAATTGAAGGCGACGACGTGGCTGGCATCGCTGTGCACATCGGTGCGCGCGTGGCAGCCCGCGCTGATCCTGGCGAGATACTTCTTTCCAGCACCGTGAAGGACCTGATCGCTGGCTCAAGAGTAGAATGCTCGGACCGGGGTTCTCATACTCTCAAGGGCGTCCCCGGCCGCTGGCGGCTTTTCGCAGTTCAAGAATGTGCACGTTAGGCCTTGTCGGTTGCGGAAAGCACCTGCTTCGGGTCAACAAGCGACTTGGCCGGATGGCGGGTCCTCGCGCAAAGCGGACATTCGGTCGGACCGGCAGTTCGCAAAAGAGTGGGTCCTATCATCCGCTTGCTGACAAATTTTCGGCAAAGCGACCACGAAACATGAGCAATTTGCGGACTGACGCACCGCGGCAAGGTGCCGCTATCCGATCAGAAGCGCTGCGAAAAAGTTGATCCGCGCGAGTCTGGTTTCGGCCGATCGTTCGGATAAGCTTGCAACAATTGCGGAAAGATCAAAAAGCTTCTTGGGAGGAAATGATGCTCGACACCACGCTTAACGCGCGCATCCAGGCCTTTCTCGACAAATTCGAAGCGGCGCTTGTGGCGGGCGACCTGGACGCCGCCGTAGCGATGTTCGCACCCGAGTGCTACTGGCGCGACCTCGTTGCCTTCACCTGGAACATCAAGACCATGGAAGGTCGCGATCAGATCCGCGAGATGCTCAACTCCTGCTTGGCACAAGCAAAGCCACGCAATTGGAAAATAGCCGACGCGGAAAGCGCTACTGAAGCCGACGGCGTAATCGAATGCTGGATCACGTTCGAGACCGAGGTCGCGCGCGGCTACGGTCTAGTCCGTCTCCAGAACGGCCAGATCTGGACGCTTTTGACGACGATGGTCGAACTGAAAGGTCACGAGGAAAAGGCGGGCTTCACCCGGCCGCTTGGTGCCCGCCATGGCGTCAATCCCGGCGCCAAAACATGGAAGGAATTGCGGGACGAGGAAACCGAGCAGCTCGGCCTTAAGACGCAGCCGTACGTGCTCATCATCGGCGGCGGTCAGGGTGGCATCGCACTCGGCGCGCGGTTGCGCCAGCTCGGCGTGCCCACCATCATCGTCGAGAAGAACGCCCGTCCCGGCGACTCCTGGCGCAACCGCTACAAGTCGCTCTGCCTGCATGATCCGGTCTGGTACGATCATTTGCCGTACATCGACTTTCCGAAGAACTGGCCGGTGTTTTCGCCCAAGGACAAGATCGGCGACTGGCTGGAGATGTACACCAAGGTCATGGAGCTGAACTACTGGACCGGCACCACGGCCAAACACGCTGACTGGGACGACGCCAAAAAGGAATGGACGGTTGTCGTCGAGCGCGATGGCAAGGAGATTACGCTCAAGCCGAAGCAGCTGGTTTTCGCGACCGGCATGTCCGCCAAGCCGAACATGCCGCAATTCAAGGGTATGGACACCTTCAAGGGTGAACAGCACCATTCCTCGCGCCACCCAGGTCCCGATCGCTACAAGGGCAAGAAGGTCGTCGTGATCGGCTCGAACAATTCGGCACATGACATCTGCGCCGCGCTGTACGAGGCCGGCGTCGACGTGACCATGGTGCAGCGCTCGACCACCCATATCGTGCGCTCGGATTCGCTGATGGCATCCATCGCGGACCTCTATTCAGAGCGCGCGGTCCGCGGTGGAATGACGACAGCCAAGGCCGATCTGATCTTCGCTTCGCTGCCCTACAAGATCCTGCATCAGTTGCAGAAGCCGGTTTATGACAAGATCCGCCAGGATGACGCCGATTTCTATGCAGGGTTGACGAGAGCCGGTTTTCGGCTCGACTTCGGCGACGACGATTCCGGTCTGTTCATGAAGTACTTGCGTCGCGGCTCGGGCTACTACATCGACGTTGGCGCCTCGCAGCTCATCATCGACGGAAAGGTCAAGTTGGTCGCAGGCCAGGTCGAGGAAATCACGCCCAATGGTGTCAGACTCTACGACGGGAAGGAGCTGCCCGCCGATGTGATCGTCTACGCCACCGGCTACAGTTCGATGAACGGCTTTGTCGCCGACCTGATCAGCCGGGACATGGCCGACAAGGTCGGCAAGGTCTGGGGACTAGGCTCGAATACCACCAAGGATCCCGGCCCATGGGAAGGCGAACAGCGCAACATGTGGAAGCCGACGCAGCAGGAAGGGTTATGGTTCCACGGCGGTAACCTGCACCAGTCGCGTCACTACTCGCAATTCCTGTCCCTACAGTTGAAAGCTCGCTATGAGGGCGTTCCGACCCCGGTCTATGGCCTGCAGCCCGTTCATCACAAGGCATAAAGCTTCGTAGCACATGGTTGGGTTCGCGGTTTGACGTGGCCCATTGCCGCATGGGCCTGACAAGCTCGTGCGGACCCCGCATCGAAGACCCACTGGTCCGCTGCGCCAGCTTTAGCGCCTGTGTCGCGTCGACCGGTTGAGCCGGCAATGCAAGGCGGAGATCAAGATAGATTTCGGCCCGGTGTCTAGTTTGAGGTCGGTCTATGGCCGACTTCTTCCATAACAACTGATGTGCGCATTGTGGCTTATCTCGCCTTGTTTGCTTTGCGGGCTCCGGTGGTCCGAAAACCCAATTGTCACATAAAGATCGGATGGGTGAAGGCGCGGCTGTTTCTGTCGATACTCGGCTCGCAGCCGGCTTCTTTCGCTTTGCGTGTTCTACTTCCGAAGGCCTTTTGCGCCCGTCTGAAGGCCGGTATCGTTGCTGCGAAAGCCGTGTCCCTTAGGTCCCGGCAGCAGTCGCGGGGGAATAGATGCAAAAGAACGGCGCGGCGATCGTCTTCAGCGCAGGCGACTTGGTCGGGCACCTGAATTGTCGTTACCTCACGTACCTCGATCTCAAGGTCGCGCAAGGCGAGCTGGCGAGGCCAAGGGTCCGCGATGACCCAACTCTCGATGCGCTGACAGAGCGCGGCAAGATCCACGAGCGGGGCTTCGTCGACCATCTTGCCGAGCAGGGCGGCTCCGTCGCTAGGCGATGGTCCGCGGCGACGCAGTGATCGTCCAAGCGGCATTACAGGATGGACATTGGAGTGGTCGCGCCGATGTGCTGCGTCGGGTCGAGATACCAAGCGGCTTGGGCGCTTGGTCTTCCGTTGTGGAAGACAAGAAACAAGCGCTCGACCTCGTCGACAGAGTTCTGTCCAAAAACCCGGCAAGCGCGAGTGCCCATAGGACCAAGGGAGCCATTCTTCTATTTGGACACCCTGAGGAGGCAATGGCTGAATACGATGCAGCGCTCGAAATCGATCCAAATAATCCAGCTGTCTACGCTGCTAAAACAATTACACTTATCGTAACCGGGCGGGCGCGCGAAGCCTTCTCGCCGCTCCAGTTGGCTCACTGC
Organism: Bradyrhizobium sp. B039; assembly: GCF_038965675.1. Classification (NCBI taxonomy): domain Bacteria; kingdom Pseudomonadati; phylum Pseudomonadota; class Alphaproteobacteria; order Hyphomicrobiales; family Nitrobacteraceae; genus Bradyrhizobium; species Bradyrhizobium sp. B039. Next base: position 5,852,363 of record NZ_CP152416.1, on the reverse strand, counting down.
TATGTCTGTTTTGGCCACTGCGCACGAGTTGCGGAGGCACGTTGTTCTATACGAACTCAAGGCGCGGGATTGAGACGCGTAGCCTTATTGGCGCGCTCCCGAACCTAGCTTGGGGAGTGCTTGAGGGTGTGCATGAGGCTCGGGGGGTATGAAGTGTCAGGTGCTATTGAGCTGATCGTGGAGGGTTACGTTTCCCTCAGAGACCAAGCCGCTCTTGATGAGCTTCGGACACAGCGCCGCAAACTTATCGCAGATCTCAATTCATGTACCGGGATCGACTGCACGAGCACTATTCGACAGATCGAGGAAGACATCGTCGTGATTGAGGCTGGGCTGGCGCGGTTGGATGGCGCAGCGACGAGATCGCCAACCAGTTGTTCCCGTTCAGCCCGCCGCCTTAACTTCCTTCTCCGCTCCACGCATCACAATCTTGAGCGCGCCATCCGGCAACGGCCGCTGTAACGCCTTCGCTCATCCCACGGCGCGCGCATCCAGACATCACGCTGCTCGTCTGCGCCGTCAGGATCACGGCATTGTCTTTGAATGAGACCGGCTCCAATCACGAAAACATTCGGCCTGGTCGACAGGAACCATAGACAAGGTGTGGTCCGGGGATTGGCTGCGTGTCTAAGTCGGGACGTAATGCCTCATACCCAAAATGATCCCGGCTCCTCTGAGGACTCATTTAGCCATAACAGAGCTTGTCGCGGCTCTAGAAACAAGACGCGTTCTTCCCTGGCCGATGCTAAATCACCGCTAGAAAGATAGAGGACGAAGCCTCTGCGATTGTCATGCAGTAACGCTTCTCTGGCGTGGCTCTCTGAGAGGGATTGAGTATCGATGAACGGAATAATTCGAGAGGAAATAAGCTGCACTTAAAGATCTTCCTATTGTGAACAAACACGTTGTTTCTCTGCGTTCGCTTTGCCCTTTGTCCGCGCGGTGACGAAATGAATTCCGACCTGAGATCCATCGACCCAAATCAGTTCGCATCGCCGAAATGCCAGACCTGTGGTGGATAGAACGAGGAAAAATTCTTGTGCCTTTAGAGGATCGGTTGAGCCTTCAACCTCAAGTTTGGCACCGCTTTCAGACGCGTCGAGAAGATGACACCTTCGCTGCCATGTCCCATCGGCTCCCATGATCCTAACGATATGTTTGTGGTCAAACCGAACGCGATTTGTCTTTCGATTATTTCCAATCATCTGAAATTCCAATGCTTCAATCAACTTTTCAGAATAGATGCGTCCCTGCGCGCGGCTCCAAGGCGCATATCGATCATCGCAGAATGAGCAAGTAGCGCCTTTCTGACCTCTTCATCCAAATTGGTCTGCCCGACGATCAGCCGGATGCAAGTATTCGCGAGTTCAAGAAGAAAAATGGCCTGGCGGGCGTCATCTGCTGTCTTAATTTTTAGAGCTTCAACCTGCGACAACAGAGCGGCGACGTTCGCTAAAACGTCGGGCAGTCTCTGGTCTGAGGGACTTGTCCCAGATTTCAATTTGCGAGGCCGCTGAAATCTAAGGACCGAAGACATTGTCGTAAATCTCTTTTGCGGTCGGCAATTACTGCCGCAATGACGTTGCTTTGTCGAAAGCGATCAAAAAAACGATGAAAAAAATATAGCTTCACGCGAGACAACGGTCGAACAGACCAACTCCGACTAGAGTTGCCGTGATAATCACGGCTGCCCGATACGCAGTAGAAATCCGTGTTTTAGTTTCACGCCTAAGTGGTTAACGAAAGTTTATCAGGTTGCGCGCGGTCGGTATTGAAGTATCCAAGTTGCAGAAAATAAGTGATCGAATTTCGGCAAGCATCGATTTACCGGATCATCCGGCACTACGCAGGCGCGGGGCATAGCAGTTGACCACGCGGTAGGGCGCGAGGATGGCGCTTGGTCGGGGGTGATGCTGACGCACTCGACCTACATCAATCCCTTATCGGTAACGCGCAAGCGGCGGACGTAATAGCCTTGGCTCTGAACGGCCAGCCTGATCTCGGCGCTGACTTTGAAAACTCTTTTTCTGCTCTTGCGCCACTTATGTGCAGAGTAAAGCACGGGTACGGCAGAGCCTGTACTTAGAACGAGCAAGTCGCGCTTGTCATTGCGATAGACATCAAACACCTTTTGTCCCCCGCTAATCTTATTGAATGAAATATGTTTTGGTCGTCTCAATCGACGAGCTTAGTATCTCAAATGACTGTGCGGGTTGTAAATGTGCAACTGTTAGCCGCGAATCATTGCCGGATCGAAGCGTGGGCCTGATGCCGTGGCAAAGTCTACGGTGCTATCCCACCTTGAGCGCGCTGGATCAGCCCTATGGCGATCCCGGTGCGAAGCGCGAAGGTGCCGAATTGGCGCTGCGCATGCAGCGTTGCGGTGTTTCGCGGTGGCATCCCGATCCCGTTGCCGCCTGCGAAGCCACCGAGGCAGGCCGCGAAGTGAAGTGAGGGCTCTTACGTCACACCCCTTATCGTGACGCGAATGACCTTAACGAACAGATCGAAGCTCGGAATAAGAAGCAGGCCGTATCCGCAGAATGCTAAAAGCAAGAAGCACGTAAGTGCCAACCGATGCTTGACGTCATTCCGGAAAAAATTCTCTATGAGGATCGACCGGAGCAGGCCTTCAAACTTACTCTTTGCTAGATTCCAGTTCCCGACATCGGGATTGTTCCGTCCTGTCGCAACATCGACGAAGCTGTCAAATTCCGCGTCATCATATTTCCCATGCAACGTGCGGTGACCTTCGTGTCTGATAACCCCGTTTAGATCGATGTAATTGTCCACGGTGAAATGAACCAGCGCTCGCTCCACGTAATCAAACTGATCGGTGCCGACCCGGAAAATATAAGGTCGCCGCAATCGGTAAAGGATGTTTGCTGAACCCAAAAAAATTAGGCCAAAGTATATCAGCTTCAGTCGCCCGGACGCCGTGAGGCTAAGCACCGACAGTTGATGTTCGCTTGCAAGATCATTGAACGATATGTGCTGGGAAACACCGTCGTTGAATAAAACTAGATAGCCAACGACGGGTACGGCCATCGCGCATTTCGCGATCCACCCATCCAAGAACCGAACCCAACGAGACCACCCAAGGTTATAGTGAAAGGTGGACCACTCCGTTCTCCAGTAGTCTATCCCGATCATGGATCGAGGCCCGACGCAGGAAGATCGCGACCGCGATCATAAACCGCTTTCCAAAGCGGCTCGGGATGCAGCGCGGAATCGCCCTTTGCGTCGGCAAGTATCTTAGCCACGGCGAAAGCAAAATCGCTGCCGTAGGGGGGGCTCTCGACGAATAGCTCTATAACCCGTCAGGGACTCTGACGTCGGAGCTGCCATGGCCAACCCGAGCCGCCTGCTTATGTTTGCCGCGAGTTGGTTTGCTTTGGCTGGAAGCATGCCGCCTTCGTCGCGCAGTATCTGAGAGATCATTCGTTCAGCCTTGTCAGCGTCAATTCGAATTTCCGCCATTGGGGGCTCGTTTTCCATTTGTGCGAATCAGAGTGGTCACGCTGGCACAATGCGGGGTGGCAACCGTAGCCCCCGGACCGCACGCTGCATAGCCTGGATGCCGGCCCAATAGATATTGATCGCGTCGATCTCCTCGACCTCGACGAACGCCACACACCAACTCTCCGCCTTTTCCTTGATCTCCTTCGCGAGTTCTTCGCGTGCCGCGGCATCGAGCTTTTTCGAGTCGTCGATCCCGACTATCCGCGTGCCAGGTTTCAGGATCACGGCGCCAGCGGAGACCGGCCCGGCGAGAGGGCTCATTCCGGCCTCGTCCACACCTGCCACGGCAGCATGGCCACTTTCCCAGAGGGAGGTCTCGAAGCGGAGCATCTTGCGGAGCCGCTGCCCTTCGGACCTATTCTCGAAGCGGCGTTTATCGATTGAAGCCAAGATCGCCCGCGCTCCCGCGCGGGTGTCTGCCCGCAAGATCTGCTCGACACTTGGCTTCAAGCGGTCTTTTCTCCACGACATAGCGCTGACGCAACACATCGAGTGAATACTGGGACATCGCGGCCTTCGTGGAGACTGACTGTCGGGGTCGTGTCAGTGAACTTTGTGGCGATTGTCTGAAATAGCTGTCCTGTCTCTTCTGTATGCAATGGCCTTTCGGAAGGAACCGGCCGGCTCCCATTTGAGGTCCGATTCTGCGCTGCCCCCCACATCGCGTCCGCCGACCTCAGAGGGAACCAACTGGTGTCTTCATCCCTTTAGAAAGAGCGGAACCTCGATCCCCCTGCGCAACGACATCTCACCGTGCCGATTTCGGTACCTTCAGGACCAGACATGCTCGTATGGGCTGGTATCGGCTGGGAGCAACGAGGGCTCAGTGCGGCCACGCTGAGCCAAGGATGATCGAGCAGAAGTTCTGACGGACGTAGTTCATGTCCTTCAGCGCGAGGACGTCGGCCTTCACGTTTCCGAACGTCGTCAGCGGCTTCTTGATAATTCCATTGGCGAAGTGATCGATGATGTTCTCCTTGAAATTTGCCTCACGCGGATGATGGACGCAGACATGGTCGCGCTGTTCATGCGTGAAGTCGTGATAGGCGATGCCGAGCACGTCCATCTCCACACCGGCGGTCACCAGCGCGATGGTCGGGCGCATGTGCTCGGGGATTCCGGGCGTGGTGTGGAGCGCGATGGCAGTCCAGACGTCCTCGATGTCACGCTCGGGCACGCCGTAGCTTTTCATGAATTTGCGGGCGGCATTGGCGCCGTCGACCTCGAAGCGCAGATCGGGGCTCGAATATTTCTCGGTGAGGCCCAGGTCGTGGAACATGGCGCCGAGGTAAAGCAGCTCCGGGTCGTATTTCAGCCCGCGGCGCTCGCCGGTGAGCGCGCCCCACAGGAAGACACGCCGACTATGGTTGTAGAGCAGGTCGTCTTCGGTATCGCGCACGAGCTGCGTGGCTGCGCGCGCGATGGCGCTGTCAGGCACGCGAATGCCGGCGATGATTTCGGACATGGAGTAATCTCCTCGGTTGGATAACGGGCTGGTTGCTTGTCGGGATTAGGCAACAGAGCTCTGCTCCGGACAACAAGCGGGATGCTACGGATCAGGACAGCCGTACGTCGTTTCCTGACAAAGGGCCGCTCGGAGCTTCAGGGCAGTAGGAGCCCGCAGTTTCGTCCTCGGATAGCTCGCGAACTATTGCGGTTCTGCTCGTCGGAAGCTGGCGCGATATTGGACAGGGGTCACGCCGAGACGGGTGCTGAAGACAATCCTCATCCGATCCGCAGATCCGAAGCCGCAATCGAAGGCAATGGCCTTCAGCGGTCGGTCGCTTGCTTCCAGCATCATGCGCGCGGCATCAATACGGGCGCGCTCGATGAACTCGTGCGGTGTGGTCCCGGTCACCTGCCCGAAATGCCGGGCCAGATTCCGGGGGCTCATGCCGACCACAGCGGCAAGCGACTCCAACGTGTGGCGATCCCCAATATTGGCCATGACATGGTCCTGGATGCGTGCGATTGGCGATTCCGGATCCGCAGGTGCCGTGAGGTAGGGACTGAACTGCGATTGTCCGCCCTGGCGCTGGGCAACTACAACCAGCCGCTTGGCGACCTTGAGCGCCGTTTCCGCGCCGTGTCGCTGCCCGACGAGCGCCAAGCCCAAATCTATCCCCGCAGTCACACCAGCCGCGGTGATCAACCGTCCATCGCGGACATAGATCAGATCCGGTTCGACTTTGGCCTTCGGAAACCTGGCCGCCAGCGCCTGTGCATCCTGCCAATGGGTTGTGACACGCCGATCGTCGAGGAGGCCGGCATAACCGAGCACAAAAGCCCCAGTGCAGATCGATCCATAGACGCTGGAGCGCCACGGTAGCTCCTTGACCCACTGAAGCAGGCACGGTTCGGGCTCCGCTTCCGGTGGCGTCGGAGTGCCGGCCACCAGAACGATGTCGAAGCCGCCCGCCGCCTCATCGAAAGTCAGGTCGGCGACCATGCGTATGCCGTTCGACGCGCGCAGCGGATTGCGGTGAGCAGCAACCAATACCGTTTCGTAGCGATACGCGCTGCCGAGAAACGTGTTCGCCTCGCTGAACACATCCATCGGCCCCGCCACGTCCAGGGCCTGGACCCCCTCACAGACGACGATCGCGACAGCCTGTACCGGCACCTGTTACAGCCTCTCCACTCGGAGCCTTATTATGCAGGTAGTCCGGCCCCCGCAAAAGGCCTGGGGCGATCCGAGAGGCAACAGAACGAACATCCGTGCATCCGGGATAAACCAGGGGCTATGGACCTCTATTGGTCGATTTTGCTCTCCCACCGGCCAATCAAGAGGCCCATGGAGGTCCAAAAAGATCGTCACGGCAACAGGCGAATTTGTCGCGCCATTATTGTGATCCCGGCGCCTTGTCCGGCGTCGTCAATGGCTCGTCCTTGGAATCCACAACGAAGACCGCCAGTAAGCTGGCGGACTCCTTGTCACTCGCGTTCTCACTGACCCTGTGATGCGAACCGGGCATTTCGTAAAAGCTTTCGCCTGCGTGATAGATCTTCGCGGGTTCGTCGCCGACTTGACTACGGATGGCCCCCGACAGCACGTAGGCGTAGATAAAAGCTGACGCTGCGTGGTGATGAGCGAGCGATTTGGCTCCGGGAGGATAAGTCACCGTCACAGCAACCAGCCTCTTTCCTTCGACATTCGGCAGTGCGTGCGCGAAGGCGACTTTCACCTGCTCCCGGTCCTGCGCGATCGCCGGGGAGGCTCCCAGGGCGATCGCTGCTGCTATCAGCGGGACGGCGGCCGTTCGCAGTGCTCTTCTCGCTGCTTTTGCCGACATACCTCGAGGGTCTGATACAGCACCAATCCGATAGGCAAATCCACTGATCGACATCATCGCACATCCTCTTCTAACGAGTTCACGCAACTGCTTGAAACCAGGACTCAGAGCCGAACCGATGGTCATGGTGAAGCTTCCGATGAGAAGCCATTGCCTCCGCCATCACCTTCGGCCTGATGTGCTGCTGCCGCTGAGCAGCACCGACAACAGAGAGCCCGGCGATCATGAACCCCTTCGCCAAGGGTTAACCAGATTGGGGAGGCCAGCGAGTCGGCGCTGGTAACTTGCGCGCGATCGGGCTTGAGCTCCTGGAGCACCGGATAGGTCCTAGTCATGATTGTGAGTCTTGTGCTGGGAATCCGGGAAGGGAGAAGCAGTGATCAGGTCGCAGGCGTTGGGACTCTTGAACCCCGGGATGAAACGCTCGCAAACGGCGGCGTTGACGGTGCCGTACGTGGTCGCTGGCTTGTGCGCAAAACCGGCGAAATACTCCTGAATGAAGCCTTCTCTGAAATTCGTGCGCGGGTACTTGGCGACGATTTCCTCGCGCAGCTCCGCAGGAAATTGCTCGAACCCCACTCCAATGACATCGAGAAGAACACCGGAATTGAGGAGCGCTACTTCAGGACCCATATACTTCGGGATGCCGGGAGTGGTGTGCAGCGCGATTGCTTCCCAGACGGTCTGCATCTGATCTTCAGCGATGTTATGGGTGCTAAGAAACTGCCGTGCGGCATTTGCGCCATCGACCTCGAAGCGCTCGTCTGGGCTCGAGAACTTCTTGATCAGGCCGAGATCGTGAAATGCGGCGGCGACGTACAGAAGCTCACGGTCGAAGCGCAGATTCCTCTGACGACCCTGCTCAGTCGCGAACAGGTAGACGCGGATCGAGTGATTGAACAGCAGATCGGTGGAATGTTCGCGCAGGATGTCTGTCGCCTCTTTCGCGAGCAAGGAATCGGGAATGACGAGAGCCTGGGCGAGATTTCGGGCTGTCATTGTTGCGTCCTTTCTAGGATTACTGTGGGGCTTGGCTGCGCATTGCGCGGGAGCGCAACTGCGACGTTATCCTGATCAACTCGCTCCGACGTCGAGCACGATCTTTCCTTTCGGCTGAGGCCGCACGCGTTCCAGCATCAAATGAGCCTCGCGCGCATCCGCGAGCGGTAAGACTGTCCCCACGTTTGTTCGTAGTTTTCCACCATCGATGAAGCGAGCGACCTTGGTCAGACATTCGCTCCTGACGTTGACCAGAAAGAAGGCGGCTTCAACACCGTAGCGCTTTGCAAGGTCCTGACCCGGGCGAGACACTGCCGAAATCAGCTTGCCGCCGCGACGAAGGACCTGGAATGAGCGTTCTTGAGTTTCGCCGCCGACCAGATCAATAACAGCGTCCGCGTCCTGTACTTCTTTCTCAAAGCGCTGGGTCCGGCAATCAATCACGGTGTTTGCGCCGAGGTCGCGCACGGCGGAAATATCCTCCGTCGATACGGATGCGATGGTTTGCACACCTGCCTGACGAGCCAGTTGAACCGCATAGGATCCTACGTTACCGGCCGCTCCCTGAATGACCACCGTTTGACCTGCTTTGAGTTGGGCGTGATCAAACAATGCCTGCCATGCGGTGACGGCAACGACAGGAACGGAGGCGGCTTCGACGTGGGTTAGCGAGGTTGGCTTAGTCGAAACCATCCCTGCGGAAGCGACAGCGTATTCGGCGTAGGCCCCGACAAACTGCGGGTTCGTAACACCGTACACCTGATCTCCCACAGCTAACTCGGCAACGTCATGGCCCATGGCGACGATTTCACCAGAAAGATCTGAACCCAAAGTGAGAGGAAGCGGTTGCGGCAAAGCGCTCTTGCCAGCCCTGATCCAGCCATCCCATGGTCCGACTCCAGCGGCTTTGACTTTGACCAGGACCTCGCCAGCGCCTGGCTCGGGCCGTGGAACGCGCTCGAACTTCATGATCTCTGGTGGCCCGAACTCGCGAACGCGCCAGGCCATCATTGTTGAAAGAGTTCGCTCTTCAGTAGCGTCACGAATCATGCTGCTCGGAATCATCTGAAACTCCTGGTGCTTAGCTGGCTTGTCCGCATGTGGCCACGGGACGCTGCTTTGAACAACAAACCCGATCCTACGGATCAGGACAGCCGCACGTCGTTTCCTGACAAGATCGGCGCGAACGGGCGCTCTTATCGGGTGCTATCGAGGGCCCTGACAAAGCGACTTGCAGAACCCCACCTTTAGAAGGTCAGGATCTCAAGGCCATGTCAGACTTTCTGTGCCGCGGAGATCTGCTGCAACTTCCGTTGTGAGCAATCTCTGGCCGCGTCGACATAGGGATCAGGCCGAAGCGAGAGTCGTGGGCACGCTCCCACGCTGGCATGTGGTCAGATCGGCAAGTCGTGCTGCGACTCTGCGTCGGCGACCGTCTGCAGCGAGGCAAGCGAGATTCCGGGCAGCCTAGATGCCGACCAGCCCATTTGGCGCGGCAGCTCGAGGTCGACTTTCTGGGCAAATAGGTCGTGCAGGGTTTGGAAAGCGCTGCAACCGGTCTCCGGGCTGATTTAACAGGATCGCAGACCCGGGGTTTGCACCACTGTAGCTGAGCTGATTGGAGGTGGCTCGACGCCAGAATTCATTAGTTTGAATGTACGTGCGTAAGGCTCCAGCGTTCATTCCTCGCCACTGGCACGATCCGAATGATTCCCGAGCAAGTGCGAAGAAGTTGAAGCCAGAGCCATCGAGCAGCACCTCTCGTAACAGCACCACCGTCATCTCCGCTCGCACGCCGACATCACCTTGACGGACTCATCGGTTGAACGAGTGAGGGTCGTTCGCGCCTGAGACGAAGACTGTGGCCGTCATTGGGTCCACCAGCTTGCCGTATTCTTTTGTCCCCAAATGGGGATTGCTGGATCGCTCTTCTTTCATCCAAGGTTGCTTGATCGGAGCCCACATCGATCGGTGATGGGCATCAAGCCAAACCCAAAATCTGCGACGTCCATGACGGGCCGCAATCCGACCCGCGTCGCGCATTTCCATGCAAAGGGAGCGGAGACCATGGCACTCATCAACGGAACAGCAGGCGACGATGTATTGCCCGGCACGGCTGCGGACGATCAGATCAATGGCCTGCAAGGTAACGACACCATCACGGGTCTCGACGGCAACGATACCGTAAGCGGCGGCCCGGGCAACGATAACATCGATGGGGGTGCCGGCAACGATACCCTGGATGGAAATGCCGGTATCGATACGATCGCCGGTGGCGATGGCGATGACACGATCAATGGCGGCGCGGGCGACGATACGCTGAACGGAAATGCCGGCGTGGACACCATCCATGGAAACGCGGGCATCGATACAATCGATGGTGGAACCGGCGACGATCACCTCTTTGGTGACGCCGGCGACGACAGCATCCATGGCGGGGACGGCAACGATGACGTCCATGGCGGCGCAGGCGCGGACACCCTGTGGGGCGACGCCGGCGACGATACGTTGAGCGGCGACGCCGGCAATGACGTATTGAACGGCGGCGACGGTAACGACGTACTTAACGGCGGCCTCGGGGATGACACTCTGAATGGCGACGCCGGTAACGACACGCTGAACGGCGGACTTGGCAATGATCTGCTGAATGGCGGTACGGGCGACGACATCCTGAACGGTGGTGCCGGCGCCGATACGCTGAACGGTGGCGACGGTATCGACACCATGCATGGCGATGCCGGCGATGATCTCATGGATGGCGGCGGCGGCAACGATGTGATGTTCGGCGATGCCGGAGACGACCTCATGGCCGGCGGTGCGGGCAACGACACCATGAGCGGCGGTAACGGCGATGACGAACTCAGCGGCGGAGCCGGCAACGACACGCTGAACGGCGACGCCGGAGACGACACGCTGGCCGGCGGCGACGGCGCCGATGTCCTGAACGGTGGAGACGGGGCCGACTCCCTATCGGGAGGGGCCGGCAACGACACCCTGAATGGCGATGCCGGCGATGACGAGTTGAGCGGCGGCAACGGCGCCGATGTCCTCAGCGGCGGGCTCGGCGACGATGTGCTGACGGGCGGCGGAGGTACCGATACGCACAATTTCGGTGACGGTACGGCAACCAATTTCGGCAATGATGAGGTCACCGACCTCAGTGCCGCTGATGGCGATGTCGTTCATGTCGATGCTCCGGCAGGCTTTGACCCGGCCACGGTCGTCGTGGACGACGACGGCACCAACACGGTGCTGGATTTCGGCTTCGGCACAATCCAGCTCGACGGCGTCTCGGGCGGCGCGACACCGTTCGAGTCGATCGATGATATCAACAATGCCGCCGGTTATACGGCGATCGAAGTTGTCTAGCGCCGACTAGTAGCGTGGCGGCTGTTAGGCCGCCCCGCCCTCATCTCAGTCAGTGATAGTGCTGGCAAGTTATGTATTCGCGTAACCGTGGTGCGATCCCAGCATCTGGTCAGAGATTGCTGGTGGCCTTAATTCCGGGACGATTCGCATTGGTGTGGATCGTGTGTTTCAGTGTGTCCGTAAACCTGCTGCTGCTGGTCGTACCTTTCTATTCCATCGAAGTGTTCGACCGCGTGCTCAGCAGCGGAAGCGTCGAGACGCTTGTCGGCCTGACCGTCATCGCCGTCGGCGCTCTCGCCTTCAGCGCCGCCTTCGACACGTTTCGTAACCGTCTGTTGAGCCGGTTCGCGGTCGGGTTCGAGCACTGCCTCGCTCCGATCATCCTTGAAGGTAGCATCACCGGCGCGGCGCCGGGCGACGGCCGGCAGCACGATCTCGTCAAGCTTCGCGAGTTGAGAAGTTTCCTGTCGAGCGGAACGGTCACATCGCTGATAGATGCTCCATTCCTCCCGGTGTTTATTCTCATCCTGTTCTTCCTGCACCCCTGGTATGGCGTCATAGCCCTGATCGGGGTTGGGGTCCTGCTGGCGATGGGTGTTGCAAGCCACTGGATCGCGCGCGGGGAAATTGCGCAGGCTTCGCAGGCCGCGTTGAAGACGCAGGCGTTGCTCGATGGAATCGTCCGGCACTCCAGCGTGGTGCGGGCGATGGGCTGGACCCGGGGCGCCATCCGCGCGTTCATGAGCCTCAATGACGAAGCCCTGTCTCCGGTGGTGCGGGCCAGCGAACGCATCTACACGATTAGCGCCGCCGCGCGAACGGTCAGGACCATCCTGCAGATTGCCGCGATCGGCTGTGGTGCCTGGCTCGTGCTCCAGAACGAGGTGCTGTCCGGCAGTCTGATCGCGAGCTCGATCCTGATAGCGCGCACATTGCAGCCCATGGAAGGGTTAGTCTCGGCCTGGCGCGCGCTGGTATCTGCGCAGGACGCCTGGACGCAAGTCTGCAACGCCGCGATGCCGGTGCTTGCGCGTCCGCGGAAGACGTTGCTTCCGCCGCCATCCGGCATCCTCCAGGTCGAACGGGTGACATTCCGGATTGGCGGGACGCAGCGTCCCATTCTCGCGGGCATATCCTTTCAATGCCGTCCGTCCGAACTTATCGTCGTGATCGGACCGACCGGTGCTGGAAAATCCACATTGCTGCGCTTGATGGCAGGCCTCGAGCGGCCGACCAGCGGTACGATCCGGTTGGACCACGCAGCACTCCATACCTGGGATCCCGACCAGCTTGGGCAATTCGTCGGCTATCTCCCCCAGGACGTGCAGCTCCTGGATGGAACGGTGGCCGAAGCCATTGCCGGGTTTGATGAATGCGCACGGGACGAGGCCATCGTCGCGGCGGCCATGCTCGCGCAGGCGCATGAGATGATCCTGTCTCTTCCGGCCGGCTACCAGACCGAGATCGGCCGCGACGGCTGCAGGCTATCCGGGGGCCAGCGTCAGCGCCTTGGTCTTGCACGCGCTTTCTTCGGCGATCGCAAATTGATCCTGCTGGATGAGCCCAATGCTAATCTCGACCCGGACGGCGAAGAAGCGTTGTGCTCCGCCATTCAATCGGCCAAAGCGCGCGGCGCAGCGTCGGTGATCGTCACCCACCGGCCGCGGCTGTTGACCATCGCCGATGCCGTGCTGCTGTTGCGGGACGGCAACCAGATCGCCTTCGGACCGCCATATGAGGTTCTTCGTACCCAGCGGCCGGCACCGGTACCGGGTTCGCCAGGGCCCCCTCGCAATGTCGAACCTCAGAGGCTGCCAGGCAGGAGGGTCATTCCATGACGCAGACCGGTCATGCCTCCGCGATGTCCGCGCCTGTTGCCGGCCGGTCGAAGACGTGGCCGACGGAGCAACCGCGATCCGACATGCGACGGATCATCGCCTGGGGTTGTGTATTGCTCGTCCTGCAATTTTGCGGCTTCGGATTGTGGGCAACCACGGTTCCGCTCCGCGGCGCCGTCGTGGCACCGGGATTCATCAAGGTCCATTCAAAGCGCAAGGCGGTGCAACATCTGGAAGGCGGAATCATCAAATCGATCTATGTCCGGGAGAACGATCACGTCGAAGCCGGTCAACTCATTGCACGGCTCGACACCGCGCAGATCGAAGCGACCCTTGGTTCCCTCGAAACGAAGTTCTTTGCCGACCTGGCGATGGAGGCCCGGCTGGCGGCGGAGCAAGACGCCGCCAAGTCAATCCGGTTTCCGGACGAATTGCGGGAAAGTGCGACCCGTCTCTCCGCACGTATCGCCATTCAAACCCAGGAGGCTGAATTTGCCGCGCGACTGGCCGCGATTGAAAACGAGCGCAAGGTGATCGATCAGCAGATGCTCCAAAACGCGGACGCCATCCGCGGCCTGGAGAGCAACACTCAAGGACTTGAACAGCAACTCAAACTTTTGCGAGAAGAGATAGCCGACACGAGCTATCTCCTCGCAAAGGGCCTCGCCCGGAAACCACGTGTGTTGGCGTTGCAACGCGCGGAAGCCGAGGCTGCCGGACAGGTCGATCGCAATGCCGCATCAATTTCGGAGATGCAGGGCAAGATCTCGGAGTTGCAGGACAGACGCCGGCAACTAGGGTTCAACCAAAATCAGGATATCGCCAAGCAGCGGCATGCGACGAGCGAGGAAATCGGTGACCTCAGACATCGAATTGCCGCGTTGCGTGCCCAGCTTGTCCGGTCCGAATTGCGTGCCCCGGAAAGTGGAAGGATCGTCGGCCTCAACAGCAGGGACCTCAATGCCGTGCTTGGACCTCGGGAAACCCTTTTGGAAATCGTTCCGACGCAAGATCGGCTTGTCATCGAGGCGACATTGAAGCCTGCCGATCGGGAAGAGGTCTATGTCGGACAGATGACGCGTGTGCGGGTTCACGCGCTGAACGTTCGTCGCCGGCCGATGCTCGAGGGAAGGGTCGTCGGCGTTGCGGCAGACGCGCTGACCGACACCCGTTCCGGCGAGAGCTCCTATTTGGCCGAGGTTGAGCTGGACCCCAACGCGCCGACAGCCTCCTACATCTCCACATTGATGCCTGGAATGCCTGTCGAGATATTTGTCGAGACGGGGGAACGAACCTTTGCGGAATATCTTTTGCAGCCGATGACGCTACGGATCAACCGTGCGTTCAGGGAGAATTAGGCGCTGGTGAGGGGTGGGCCGGCCTGCGAGGGAGGCGACCGTGCATGAATGCAGTAAGGCACTACCGTCCGCACAGGATGATTTTCGTTCCGGTTGCGTCGAGCGCGCCTCGAAGCAAGGCAATGACGGATGTGGTCTATCAGGGCCGTGTCCGGAGCCGCGCCCGCCACAGATCGCAATGGAATATTTCGCGAAGGCCATGGCGGAATTGCTCGGTTGCCGGAGCTGCTACGTAGCCATGATATCCTCCTCCGGGCTTGAAGAAGTCAGAATCGGAGACGCCCCAACCGACCCGTCATGCACGACGGTGGTTGAGCGAATTGCGCGCACGGGCACCCCTGAGGACGTCGCCTCGCTCGAGCCGATCAATTCCCGGACCTCGTTCGTCCGCAAGTTGATCGGTGCGGAACCCCCGGTAAAGAGTCATTCAGTCATTGGCAGGTTTGCTTCCGATGAGCGAGCCACGGTCGTATTCGTGGCCGGATGGCGACCGGCCGCGCTTGCGGCAGCCGAGATTCCCGGTTTGGCGCATACCGTGCGCCCGTTATGGAAGGCCGCTCATTCACTTGCCCGGCAAACGCCGGAGCATGTCGATGCGCAACTCTGGCTCGAAGAGCTGACCTTTCCCGCCATCGTCGCGGACCAGAGTCTGCACATTTACGCAGTCAATCGTGGTGGACGAGTACTGCTTGCCAAGCGCCAGCTGCTAAGGATGGACGGAGGCAGGCTCGCGGGCTCATGCGGTTCCGTGACCGAGAGCTTGCGGGAGGCAGTCGGGAAGGTGCTGATCGAGAGCGGGACTCATGGATGGTTCAATACCACGGTACCGCTCTCGATGGATCGTCAGCAGTTCGCCTTCGCCAAGATCGGCGCTGTTCCAACGCATGACAAGCTGGGACAGGCCCTCATTGTCGTGCCGCAATTCGACGACGTGCAGGGCGCGCACTGCATTGCATCTGCCTTCGGATTGAACTGGGCCGAGGAAAGAATCGTCACCCGGATTCTTCAATTCCATTGCCCTCGCGATATTGGAGCCGAGCTTCGGCTGACCGAGGCAACGGTGCGAACCTACACCAAGAGGATCATGCTCAAATTAGGGATCAATCGACAGTCGGAATTCTTTCTTCTGTATCATCTCACCCAGTCGCCTTTTGGCGCTGGCAGGCGGGAGAACTCGGTGAGCCGGCCGGCCTTCGACTGTCAATTGGACGAAGAGGGTCCGATGAGATTGCGGAGGGCTGGCAAGCGTTCGCCTGACTGAGTACGGGGGTCTCCGCGATGTCGAGTCGCATGAGCTGCGCAGGTTTGCTCCACCGGGCGTTTGCCGCCCTCGTATTGGTTGGGGCCGGCTTCCATGCCGATGCCCAGAGCATTCAATTGGCGCTTCCTATTGCCTGCGAGCCTGGCCGTACCTGCTACATCCAGAATTACACGGATCTCGATCCGTCTCGGTCGGCGCGAGATTACAAGTGCGGCACGCTGACTTATGACGAACACAACGGCACCGACTTTCGCTTGCCCTCACTGGCAGTGCAAAAGGCCGGCGTGGAAGTGCGCGCAGCGGCAGGCGGCAGCATTCTTCGTATCCGCAATGACGCTCCAGACGGGACTTTTACAAAATTGGGGCGCGAAGCGGTGCGCGAGGCCGAATGCGGCAATGGCGTCGTCATCGAACACCCGGAGCAGTGGGAAACCCAGTACTGCCACCTGGCCGCCGGAAGTGTGTTGGTCAAACTTGGAGACAAGGTCGAACTTGGACAGCCGATCGGCCGTGTAGGTCTCTCCGGCCTCACGGAGTATCCTCACCTGCATTTCACCGTGAGGCACAATGGCGTGGTCGTCGATCCCTTTGCGTATGGCGTTCGTCCCGAGTCTTGCCAAGGCGGTCAATCCCTCTGGCTTACTGCCTTGCGCTCGAAACTCGAGTATCAGGAACGAGCCATCCTCAATGCGGGCTTTACGACGGGTCCGGTCACGATGGAGCTCATCGAGGACGGCAGTGCCGAGAGGCAAATGCCGTCTGCCAGTTCGATGGCGATCGTCGCATTCGTGCGGGCTATCGGGCTCAAGGCAGGCGATGCGCAATGGCTGGTCATCAAGGATCCTCTCGAGAACGTCATTGCGGAAACTCGGTCTGCGCCACTTCAGGCCAACAAGGCGCAATTCATGCTCTTTGCGGGGAAGAAGCGACCTCCTGGGGGGTGGGAACGCGGGTCCTACAAGGCCACTTATGTTGTCGAGCGCGATGGCCAGGTCGTGCTCAGGAAAGACCTGGAGCTCATGCTCTAGCGCTGCGCCTGTGCTCGGGGGGCCTGACTCCACGGGCCTTTTAAGGTCTGATCGGTTGCCGGAACTGGCCCGCTCCCGCTATAGGGCGCGGAGAGGGTGATTTGTTTCAGATGAGATCGCACTGGCGGCCTCCGACGACAGGGGAGACTCGAAACCAACGAAAGTGGTCGCCGATTTGCTTATGATCCGCACCGACGAGAACGGAGCATGCGAACTTGTTAACGTTGAGCTGAAGTCTCAGCGAACCACCGAGACCCACCGTCAAACTCGGGGTTTCTGGCAATTCATGGGGCCAAGCCAAGTGATTCTCTGGCGGGAATTCGTTGACGTTGTGCTGGAAGGCGCCAATCGAACCTGGAAGACCGACAGCGAGAGCAGAGGGATAGTAATTTGGCCTAACGCCGTTAAGCCCTCAAAGTCTACCGCTGAACTCATTGCTCGATACAGGTCGAAAGAGAATATCGAGACGATCTGCTACTCAGGTCCGAATTATAGCCTTGCTCTGGGGTCGTGAGCCTGGCGCGGATCAGCTATTGCGTTAACCAAACAAACAGGTAGCCTTAATCTGGGCAAAATGTCGTCTAGGCTCGATCCCTCGGTGTGGGC
Source organism: Bradyrhizobium sp. B039 (assembly GCF_038965675.1). NCBI lineage: Bacteria > Pseudomonadati > Pseudomonadota > Alphaproteobacteria > Hyphomicrobiales > Nitrobacteraceae > Bradyrhizobium > Bradyrhizobium sp. B039. The sequence continues at coordinate 5,835,089 of NZ_CP152416.1, read as the reverse complement.
ATCGCTGTGATCAAGGTCGTCGTACTTGGATTGATTTGTGTTGGGGGCGTCGGAGCTATTGCTGCCGCCACCTCCAAGTCTCCTCCGGTGCCGATGACATCAATCACCTATCCTGCTGTAGCCGGCAATAAGGCTGATCGGCTTTCGCTGGTCAGCATGCAGGACATCCAGCCGAGGGTGGAGCAGGTTGCCCTTGCTTACACAACACCTTCCGAGCCGCCGGTACCACCTCAACCTAAGCCAAGGGAAGTGGCCAAGACGAAGGCTCCAGAATTCATTGCTCGCCACTGGCACGATCCAAATAACACCCGAGCCAGTGCGAAGAAGTTGAAGCCTGAGCCATCGCGAAGCACCTCCCGAAGCGACTCCTCCGCCAAGGTAGCTGCGTCACAAGACTGTCGAACAGATGGCATCGGCTCTCTGATGCGAAGACTTAACTTACAACCGGCCTGCGACCATTGAGGCTCATTGGTCTGCGCCGCCGATAGTTCTAAGAGGTCGTCTATCGTTGATGGCCTAATCCGATTTTGCAGTACCGAATTGGCCGAGTGGCCCTTTGTTTTTGCGCCGTTCATTTTGATCACTGGTGCTTAAGCTGGTCTCTCCAACCTCTGTCCGGTGCACGTGTGATGAACAGCATCCAACCAGCCTTCAGCGAAGGCTCTGCGAGCGAAACTGCGCGGAGAATCGACTCTGTCGCGTGGGCCGCGTTCTTCATTTGGGTAGGCATCGCCATGCTAATGGGGGTGCCGTGGGACTGGTTTCTTGTGGGCGTCGGCGTCCTCACTCTAGCGGCGCAGTTTTTCCACTGGAGCATGGACAATAAGGTTGACCTGTTTTGGATTGCCTGCGGCGTAGCTTTTCTCGCAGGAGGCGTGTGGATGCTTCTGCAGTTTCCCTGGCCGTTGGCACCGATATTGATCATCCTGCTCGGAATAGTGTTGCTCAGCAAAGCCCTTCGCTGAGCCAGAGCGACGATAGATGATCGCATTTCTGCGAAGTGGCGCGCTACGTCGAAGATGTCCGACGACGGCTTGCGCTTCGTACCACCGCAACGAGGCAGCCGCATATCCGCCTATACCGGCGACTTCTTGAGGAGGAGAAGAATGAGGACAAGCGGGCCCTCATCCGAAAGCTCCTAGCCGAAGAAGAAGCCAGAGACGTGCCCGCAACTCCGCGTGGGACACTCACGACAATCCAAAAGCAACAATAACATTCGCGGCTAGATGGGAGTCACCTTTCCCTGTCCGCACAGAACCTCGCCGCGCGGCCCCTCCGGGCGGAGTTTGCTTCTGAGAGGTTGCTTACGTCGGCCGAGACGTACACCGACGCTTTTGACCCCATGCGGAATACCGAGATTGAGCCAGCCGTGCTGTCGGGGACGGCCCCGGCGCGCAGTTACAACTCGAATTTCGGCTCGGCAGAGATGCTGAGCGGCGGCGCGAAACGCCGCCCCATCTTGATTACATGCGTTTGGACGCTACCTCGCTCGCTGTGCTCGCGCGAAAACTTCGGAGGGAAGCTCCCCGAACATTTGCCGGAAATCACCGGCGAAATGGCCCAGATTGCCGAAACCGCATTTGAAAGCGATTTGGGAAACGGAAGTTTTCGGATTCCCTTCCAGGAGCATCTGCCTTGCACGTCGCAAGCGCACGGTTTTTGCAAATCTCATCGGCGAGTACCCGCGGTATTTCTTGAAAGCCGCGTAGAGGCTACGGATGCTGGTGTTCGTCTGTGATGCCAGCTCCTCAATGGTAATAGCGCGAGCCCAATTTGCTTCGACGTATTCTTCAGCCAAGCGGACTACGAGCGGCGCCGGTTCCGTGGCGGAACTCTCCAACAGGTCGGTGAAGTTGTGCCGGTGAGCCGAGAGAAACGAGACGATTAGCGCTTGCTCAAGCTCTTGGAGCATCGACTTGGGCAGCTGCGCTGCCGTTGAATTTAGCTGATTGGCTAGGAACATGATCAGCTCACGCAACAGCTGAGCAGTCGGCGGCTTCGGAGGCGCCGTCGGGTCGAACACCAGCGATCCCCGAGGTTTTGCGCCGAGCAGTGTTGTTAAAGCGTTCTCCAGCGCCCCGGTTTTTATGCGAAGGATCAGCTGCTCGAACCCAGGTTCAAACACAATGGTTGTTGGCTGTCCCGGCGGCGTAATGCCGGGCTGCTGCTCATTCACGGGGATCGTCGCCGTGCTGCCTAAAATGACCCCTGCCTTCCCCTTAAGACCGATTTGTAATCTTGCGAAATCGCCTTCAGGAAACTCGACGACTGTCTTCGCACCATATCCACAAAAGCCAAGCCCGATCTTGGACAATAGTAGGTAATTCGCCACTCCTTCGAAGTCGGCTGGTTTAGCGACCGCAAATCCAGTTGCCCCATACACCGTAAACAGCGCATTCCTCATCGTCTCCGGATCGCGGGTGCGAACGACCGGAGATCGACTGAGCGGGTATTCAAGAAGATCCATGATCCAAATCGACCGGGACCTCGTCACATCATTGTGCCGAGTAGGAAATCGCTACATCGGGAGATGGATGCTGAAACTGATCCAGATCAATACCCAGTCTGGCTCAAAATCTGCAAGGAACACTCAATTTGTGATGACCCAGATTGAGCAATGTCTGCAGGATTTGGCCGTTGAAAATCATTCTTGCTCGCGCACCGCGTACCGTATGAATGAGTGCGTGAGAAGGCGAGGCTCGAATGACTGACTTGGAAAGCTTCATCGTCAGCCAGAACCTAGTTCATTACAAGAAGCTCCTGCGAGAGGAGACGCACCCGGAAAAGCGCAGCATATTGCTCTGGTTGCTCGAGAACGAAATTGGGAAACTACCCCCCTCTGCGAAGCGCGTCGAGATGACTAAGATGTCCGGCTTTCAATGACCTAACTATATTGGTTCGTCGGTGTGGCAGCCCCCCAAACGCTCACCACGTCACACCGAACGAATTGGGCCGTCGAATGTTGGGTTCGACGGCCTTTTTTTAAAGAGCGAGGCGGGCGAGCGAAGTTCAGCAGCAATTCTTGTTTGTAGGTAGTCTCTCTGTGGAGTAGCTGATGGCGCCGACGAAGAGCGAGTGGTCGCACACTTATCCTCGTGCCGTATTGCGAGGTATTCTGGCGAATGCCGCAGAGACGCTGCCCGAAGCAAGGCGAACCCCTTCATTGATGGCATGCCTCGCCGAGAAGATTTTGATCCTGGCCGCTGACGGTCAAAAGAACCCGATCGATCTCCGTCGGGTCGCGATCAAGAGGGTGCAGGACTCTTGTCCTGACTGCCGCGCATGCGACGGGTTGCAATTGACTCAAAACAGGGGTGACTCCTCTGCAAGCTGATAGTCTCGTTCCACCTGTGGCCCGAAGGCGAAGATCGCAACGGCTATCCGCGCGTCGGTTCGCGGCCAAGATCTGTAATTCCCTTTTCCGAAGTAGCGTCTGGCCTCGCGGATGTCCGCTTACTGAGGCATGGGGACTAGACTTGCTCAGGTGAATTCTTCGCGTTGTGACCCGGAACGCACCGGAGGCCGGGCGGGCCGCCTTGTGCTCAATATGGCCGGGCCTCGATGACGTTGATTCTACCCGATGGCACAACGCGCGTCAGCTCGAAGCCAGATTTGGCAAGCAGGTCAGAGAACTCGTCGCGGGTCCGCTCCCGCCCACCGGCAAAGCCAACATGTGGAGGTCCATGAATTTTGTCGCCGGTACTTCGTTCGCAGGCGCGATAATTCGCTCGATGAGAACCAACTTCGCCGTCTCCCGCATCGCACGCCGGCACGCCTTCAAAATGGCGATCGCTTCGTCGTCGTCCCAATCGTGGATTACTACCCGCATGACGTAGGCATCTCCGCCTTCAGGTACCGATTCGAAGAAACTTCCGCTCACCATTCGGCAACGGTCGACGACGCCGTGCGCTTCCAGAACCGCCTCGGCTCCGGCAATGACCCCTGGCTGATCAAACAACGCGCCCTGCATCCTGGGATGAGCGGTCAGAATGGCTGCCAGCATTAAACCGCGTCCGCCACCCACATCCACAACATGATGGAAAGCGGAGAAATCATACGCGCCGATAACGGCTTCAGCGCCGCCGCGCGAAAACTCCGTCATAGCGCGATCGAAGACCGCGCTCTCCTCCGGACGTTCGGCGCGATAATTCCAAATGTCCTTACCGTTGAGACTTTGAAAGGCATTCTCGCCGGTTCGAATGCTGTGCAGCAGATGGCCCCATGTGCTCCAAACGTAGGGACTTCCGACGACTCCGCCCACGCGCCGATCGGTGTCGCGGAGTCAGTGCGCAAACAATCTCCCATTGGTGTCAGCGCAAACCTTCGGTCTTCATCTTCCTCAAGAACGCCCACTGCGGCGAGCGCCCGCAGCAGTCGGTAGAGAGCGCCTGGATGGCTTTGCGTTAAGGGCGCCAACTCCTCTGCCGAACGAGAGCCGCCTTTCAGATGGTCTGCGATACGAAGAGTTGACGCGACATGAATTGCCTGTGTGACCTGGAAGCCGTTGATCAGTCCGAGGAGAGTGAGCCAAGGGTTGGATGTCACGGAAGAACCTCCGTAGGAGAGGAAGCTAAGACGCTAGTTACTGTGCTCGGCGGATGTCCGTTGAACAAGTCTCTCTTATGGCCCTTTTGCGAAGTGGCCGCCGACGCCGGGTCCGTCCGATTAGCGGTGCAGACCGGAAGTGCGCGGGCCGTAGCCAAAACGGCGCTTTTGACCCGTAAGAGACATAGTGCATTGAATTGGCCGGGGCGCTTTGCCTTGCACCCGGCAATGGAAAAGCGAGTGCAGCCCGTGCCACGGCGGCCCCGAATTTTGGGCAAGATAGGGTCTCTCCGGCGATTACCGCTCACATGTCCGCAACAAAGTGCTACGCTCCGCCTTGTCCCAGCGGCGGGGTTAGTCTGGTCGTTCGGAGGGGCTGTGACCGAGCAGCGGGTTCAGAGGCGACTAGCGGCGATCTTGGCCGCCGACGTGGTTGGTTACTCTGCGTTGATGCAACGCGCTGAGGAGGCCACCTACGCCGAGTTCGAGCGGCTCAAGCGAGAATTGATCGAGCCTAGCCTCTCCCGCCACGACGGGCGACTGATCAAGACAACGGGTGATGGCGCGCTCGCCGAATTCGCGAGTCCCTTAGCCGCCGTGAGATGCGCGACTGAGATGCAGGATCATCTCGCCGAGGGGAGCGGTCCATTCAAGCTACGCATCGGGCTCAACCTTGGTGACGTGATCGTTGGGCAGGACGGCGACCTCTATGGCGACGGGATCAACATCGCTGTCCGGCTGGAGGGGATCGCCGATCCGGGCGGCATCCTGATGTCCGAAAAGGTCTATAGCGAAGTCGAAGGCAAGCTGGACGTTGGCTTCGAGGATCGCGGCGAGCAGCAGCTCAAGAACATCGCCAAGCCGGTCCGCGCTTACGCTGTCCGTGCTGGAGCGTCTAGCGCGCTGACCGAGAGACTAAGCGCGGCCCCGCCACTTCCAGCCAAGCCATCCATCGCCATGCTGCCGTTCGAGAACATGAGCGGCGATCCCGAACAGGAATACTTCGCGGACGGAATGGTTGAGGAGATCACCACCGCGCTTTCGCGGTTCAAATGGTTGTTCGTGATCGCCCGCAATTCCAGCTTTACCTACAAGGGCAAGGCGGTGAACGTGAAGCAGGTCGGGCACGAGCTGGGCGTGCGCTATATCCTTGAGGGGTCTGTGCGCAAGGCTGCCGGGAAAGTTCGCATCGCCGGACAGTTGATCGACGCGATTACAGGGGCGCACATCTGGGCGGACAGATTCGAGCGTGATCTGACGGACATTTTCGCTCTCCAAGACGACGTTGCGCTCGCCGTTGTCTCGGCCGTTCAGCCAAAGATGCTTCAAACAGAGATTGCAACGGCTGCGCGGCGGCGACCAGAGAACCTCACTGCCTATGATTTTTTTCTCCGATCCATGCAACAGTATTACCTGACGACCCGCGAAAGTTTGGCCGAGGCGATTAAGCTTGCTCATCGCGCTTTGGAGCTAGACCCGAGGTTCAGCTCTGCAGCGGCTCTGGCAGGTGACTGTCACGCGAGCAACGTCGCTTTAGGCTATGCCAACAATCCCGAGTTCGACGCCAAGGAAGCAATTCGGCTTGCTCGTTTGGCATTGAGCCTCGATGATGGTGATCCGGACACGTTGTCAAGGGTTGCCGTAGTCTCGGCGTGTGTGGTCGGCGATAGTGAAGCCGAAATCGAAATGGCTGACCGGGCGGTCGCGCTCAACCCGAATTCATGGCGCACTTGGAACAATAGAGGCTGGGTCTATACAATGGCGGGGCTGCCCGAAGAGGCTATTCGAAGCTTTGAACGTGCCATTCGCATGAGCCCATTAGACCCGCTGCTGCATATGACGTTTCTGGGCATTGGGCATGCTCTTGTGGGCCTTCGCCGGTTTGACGAGGCGATCATTGTATTGAAGAAAGCCCTTCGTCAGAATCCTTCCTTTATGCCAGCTTGCCGCGGACTGGCGTCTGCCTTCGCCCATCTCGGACGCGACGCTGAGGCGCACGCCGCAGCGGCGCGTGTGCTTGAGATCGATCCAGCCTTTACAATATCGGGGCATATCGCCCGGGTCCCCAAAAGCTCAAAGATGTTTATTGAGGGTCTCCGCAAAGCGGGGTTACCCGAATGAACTGTGCTCGCGCGCGACGACGAGGTGATCAATAGAACCCCCTGTTGCTGCGGTGCATGAGTCAGCAATTGGCCCTTCGCGGACCTGAACAGCGGAGCCGGTGATGTCCGCTCACAGTGGCAAAACAGACCATCCATAGACCCGCCGACTTCCGAGTTTGACCCAAAGGCGACTATGCCTACATGAAACAGATACTCATGATCGCCACCGCGATGAGCGCTACGCCACCGACGACGGCGACGGCAAAACAGATGCGTGCTAAGATCGAGTAAGGGTCGAAGTGAGGTTGTTCGATCACGGCACCCTCGCTTGCTGGGCAGGCGGGAATCCAACCGGCTTTCATCACCAAGCGCCGACCAACCAGCTTGGTAATGTCAATAAATAAGCTCGCCTTAGCCCGGAACCGCGTTCCGCTGATGAATACACTTGCGTTCGCAATCCGTTCGCTGGATCCAAGTTCTTGACGCTATGGGTTGAAGCAGGCCAGCGCCCTGCGAAAGGCGGTGTCCTCATTCCTCATCCGCGAGTGTATGACGCGCAGCAACCCCGCCTCGCTGATCGCGCGGTAGGGCCGCCTGCCTCACGGATTGGGGCTGGAAGGGGCGAGCCAGCCCGATGGGCGAGTTCCAATTTACGCCGGTGAAGTGGAAAAGATGACTGCCCAAAAGGGGCACTCCTTTGGAGCCCAGCGGGGCCGGTCTTAGTGGACTGTGCGCCGCAGCTACGAACCGACGGCCATCGTTCCTTGGCAGAAGTACCGTCCCCGCAATGGGCTCAAGTCAGAAAGTGAACAGCCGACCCCTGGCTGTCTCAACCGCAAAGACACAATGCCGGGCCAGGCTAGACCCGCTTTCTTTGTCTCGGTCTGCGACAAGAGGCATGGTGACTTTTTCGCATTTTAGGAACGAGGCAAGAACGTTGCGTGTTGGTTGAGAAATGGGCGCGCGAGCCTCGCAATGATCAGTGTGTCAAGGAAAAACCTGGAGTTGATAGCGCTGCAGGAGATCCGGAGCTTTTCGGGCGGCGAACTGGTTATCGCGGTCGAAGTTGAATGCGATGAAGATAACCCGAGCACTATGAATTGGCGTTTGAACGTTACTGCGGCCGACGGCGCCGACATTGACCGCATCGATTATGCTGCTCGGACGACAACCGAAAGATTAAAACGTCGATACGCTCTCCAGCGACACTGAATATCAACAGCGAGAGCGTCTGGAGCCAAGGTTTGCACCCAGTACGTAGGAGCAAACGACGCCCAACTTAAGTCAGGATGACATTCGTATTCGTGCCAACGAGCTTGGGCGTGCTGGCGAGCCAAACGGGGACGTGGATGCCTTCTGGTATGAAGCCGAGAAGGAGCTTCTGACGGGACGGTCGCAGCCAGATGAGCTGCCGCCCGGCATGACCGACAATTTACAGGTCTAAGAGCGATCAAGACGCGTGGCGATTACGCCACGCGTCTTCGAGCAACGAGCCGTCAACGTTTAGCGGGCGGGCCGCTCTTGTTTCCCGGCGGACCTTTGATATTCGATGAGTCCTGTTGCTGAGTCGACATGTTCTGACCGACAGTACCTTTTGGAGAGGGGCCGCTTTTGCCACCCGGTGCTCCGGCAATCCCTGTTCCGGAATTTTGAGCGCTAGGTGCTGTTGTCGTGGAATCGGCGCGACCTGAGCTACTGCCCGGGATTTGCGCTGCGGAACCTGGTCTGTCCTGCTCACCGACGTAACCCGACGCGCCGGAGTTCTGAGTTTTGATGCCCTTATCGGCTTCGTTTTGCATGTTTGGCGAGGTCTGTTGAGCCACCACTGGCGTCAAGCCAGCAGCAAGAACGATTGCTGCAAGTGCGATTCGACGCATGCTTTCCTCCTCAGGTTGTTTGCTCAACAACGTGAGAAGGACCCACTGTTTCCTAAGTTCCTGTAATTCTTTGAAGATCGATCGCACCCAAGTTTCACGAGGGCGTCGTTCTGTCCCGGTAGTCTTCGAGTTTCCTGATCGCATTCGCGGCCAGCACGCCGCGACGCGCGAGGTACAGATCAATCACCTTCTGCGCCTTATCGACGCTCCAGCATAGCGCCTCGGCGATCTCCGGCGCCGGCTTCGGCGAGCAGCGTCGCGGCCGTGCCGCGGTTCTCGTGGAAATTAAGGTCCGCCGTTTTGACGTATTCGGCGTTTTTGCCGTTGGCCGCGGTTTCAGCATTGATCGCGTCGACCTTGTCGCAGTCCTTACGCCAGTGCTCGTTGAAATAGCGCTTGGTGTAAGCCCTTCCTGTCGGCGTCAGCATCATCAGCGCGCCGGCCTTCGTTTCTTTAGCTTGTCGAGGTGCGCCTTCAGCTCGGGCGTTGCGGGGATCCGGGACTGGCTGACTGCCGCCATCGAGAGCAGCTGTTGCCCCCATGGGACGCTCACACAATATCTCTCGCCAGTTGGCTTGAAAACATAATCTTGCCGGCCAATGTCGTCATTGCCGCTAAGGTTCTGATCCATGAAGCGATGGCGCTACGCCAGTATCAGCAGCACGGTTATCGCCGTGGGTCTGGTTTGTGCCGGTGCCCTGGTGGTCGGTCAATCGCACGTGCCATCAGACGCCATAGCGTCATCGGTAACACGTGCTCCGGAGCTTATGGAGCGTGCGTGGCACCTGCCCGTGGCAGCCACATTCCAAAGACACGTTGACTGGCAGTCAAATGGCTCTCGCTGCGGACCTGCAGCTGTTGCGAATGCCTACCGGTCGCTTGGCGAGGCGGCACGGACGGAGGGCAAGGTGTTGGCCGGTACATGGAGCTGCTGGACAGGCGTGTGCATCATGGGTCTCACGCTCGACGAGCTGGCCAAAGTCGCCCAGACCAACACGAGCCGGAAAGTCACGGTCTTACGCGATCTCAGCGAGAACCAGTTTCTGGAGCATCTCCGTCGCGCCAACGATCCGGGCCGACGCTACATCGTGAATTTCGATCGCGCTCGAATTTTTGGTGCTGGTAGCGGACATCACTCCCCAATTGGGGGCTATTTCGAAGCCGAGGACCTCGTTTTCGTGCTCGATGTCAATTTCAACTTCCAGCCATGGCTGGTCGAGCGGAAGCGGCTGTTCGACGCTGTAAATACGCTCGACGGCGATAAGAAGCGGGGGCTGCTGTTGATAGAGTAATATCCCACTGCATGTCGCCTATTGGGCCCATCTGCGACCTCGGGGAATGTTCGCTCTTCAGCCACTGTTGGGGGTTGACCGGACATCAGTCGGCCAGCCGCTCATAATGAGTGCATGCTCTAGGATTGCGGGATGCGCCGCCGCGTGGGACGTGGGTCCGGTAAATGCCAGCGGGCCGTTTACCGCGATTTACGCACGCGGTCGCGTCCCACACAGCCCTCACTTGGAAACGCGCGAGTGGCGCACTCTAGCAAACTAAATTCGAAAATCGTCCGGGTGAAATGCGCCGAAAAGGTGCGGTCTCACGTCCCCGCACTTCAAGGGCCCTTTCGGAGAGCCCGCGAAAGCGCTGACACAAATTTCGAGAGTAGCCGGGATGGCGCACCGCTCCGGCGATCCGGCGCGGCCGATGGGGCGTCGCCATCCAAGTCGGTCAGCCGCTCCACCATGCCTTGCAGTCGCAATGGTAGCGGGGTGAGATCGTCCGTGAGGGTGCCGCGAAGTCGCTCACCAATCTCGTTGCAGATCGCCCGGCGATGATCCGGATGATCTAAATTTGGCGGATGGACCACGGGCGCGGTCGAAGGGGTATCTGCCATGGCTGCCACCGTTGGCCTTGACGTGCACCGCCTCCTTGCCATGCACGGATATCCTGCCGCCGCCGTAGTAACGTGCGAGATGCCACCTTGATCCCAGCTTCGCGCTGATACCGCTGCTCCGAGCTTCCGAAGTTTTCAATCGCCAACGGGGTTCGCGTGCTATCCTGCTCTCCCGCGTGGGCTTGGGGAGGCAAGAAGTGTCTACCTACCTGCGATTACAAACCGCCAATTTAAAGCCGGAAATGGTCAGCCGCATCACGGCAGCTTACGAGCAGGCACTCCATACGCTTTGTGTCCAAGACCGCGACGATCCGCTCACGGAAATGGTCGCGAGCAAGATAATCAAGATCGCGCAAACGGAGGTCTTCGCCCCGGCAGAAATTGCGGCTTTGGCGATCAAGGAACTCGAGATGCGTTAGGCATCTTGTGGCTAACGCGCTTGGACCTGAAACATTCCCGACTTCGGCGGGTTGGCTATTGGGCTTCGGGGCTTCGCAATATGCGAGGCACGCTATGACCCCTCTACCACCGGGCGAAGCAATTCTCACTGTCGGCATCATGGGCCTCACTGTCCTAATCGAGGTTGCGCTTTTCGCCTTGATCGGAATGTTCTGAGAGATCCGCGTATGGCGGTTGGCCGGGTGGACGCCTCAATTCCGGCCAAACTTTTTGACCGTCCACGCAACCATGGACCTCGTTCGCGTCAATTGCGGGGCGCGTTATGAACGACGACGAGGAGCTTCAAGATCAGATCATGCGCTACCGCATGATGGAGCGCGACGTCACTAATCCGCTTGCACTGGGCCTGTTGCTCGACATCGTTGCAGAATTGGAGGCGGCTCTGCGAGCGGATCACGAGTAGTCGGTCGCCGCAGCCAGAAATGCGGTGGCCAATCGCTCGCAAGCGGGTCCAGTTACCGTGAAAGGGCGAAGGGCATCTAGCCATTAGCACTGTCATATGTGGAATGGCCACGGCCCCGACGTACCCTCTCATCACCGTCGCCGTTTCTTTTCGCTGTGGAACTCTTTCGGAGCGCCCGCAGCGGAACCAATTTTGAGCGAACACAATTGCCTTGTCGTCAGCGATGGAGGATCGCCATGAGGATAAAATATCTCTCTGCGATTGTGATAGCTGTTCTTGCCGCTGGTGCTGGGCTGGCAATCAATTCCATCGGCTCGCTGCCCACCGAAGGGCGGTCCACGCCTAAGATGCAAGTGGCAGACCGACTAGCTGCCTCGGTCGATCCATTCTTGCTTCGGTCCGGAGGCTAGCAGGGGGCGTTGCAGCCAAGGGTACTTGCATCCAGTGGTAAGTTATTTCGCGCTGTAGTTGGATATTTATTCGCGGAGCAGCGCTCTTAAGTTGTTTGACGAAGTTATGCGGAAACAGAAGGCTGCTATAATCTTTTTTAGGTAATCAGCCCTGTTCCTTTTGCACCGACCTGCAAGCCAGCCAATCGTCCTTTGAGTTTTTGAATTGGCTCGGCCTGTAAATGGTCACATCGGACAGCCATCGCCGGGGCAACGATTATCCGAATCCGTGGTGGAAGTTATCTCTAGCGATACTCAAACGATGGGGGTATCCATGCCCGCCATATTCGACTTGCTCTACCGCGAATATTGCCGCGCCCGCCTCGCCGAAATGCGGAAACAGCTTCTGATCGCGCGTGAAACTCCTCAAGTCCTGCAAGCGGATTATGATCCTGCTGATCAGGGTAGCGTTGGCAGGACAGACACGCGGCACGAAATCAGTCACGGCGCACCAAATTGAAGCGGCAGCGCGACATTAGCCCTCCTCGACGCCGCAATAACTAAGGAGGCGGCGATGGCTCGGGAGGCAAATGTTATACTGGGATGATCGCTTGCGGCGCGAAAGACCGGCTGGTGGTCCGCCACCGTACACCGCCGTGCACAACCATCCCCTGCGCGCGAGCCCTGCGACGTTCTACATGCACGTCGCCGGACATGGCGACCCCGTCAAGCGCTACGTTCCCACGGCATCGATGTGACCGCGCTTCATAGCCGCATGCTGGACAAGCAGCCACGGCTTTCTTCCTGCACTTCTGGGCGAATATGATGCGGTCAAGCTCGCAGAAGGCTTGCGCGGCACTCGATAAGACGGCCAGCAACGAAGAGTTGAGGCAGAGGTCGCAAGACCGAGGCCGAGTTCCGAGCTTCAGAACAACTACGGCGGCGCGGCGAAGCGGCTCAACGCGATCAGCGCGCATCTCGCAATCCCTTGCTTAACGCTGCGACCCTGCGATGTCTGCCCGCTCCAGTGGTCCTGCCGCAATGAAGGCCACGTATGTACGTTTCTCACCACTTCAACGTGCGACTTCCTGAACCGCAACTGCACCGTATTATTCCAGAGATTCCTGCACATAGGACGCATTACCACTGCGGCATGGGAAGACCGTACCCGCGCGGCGACCGTTCACTATCGCTGCCGTTTGCTGGTCTCCCATCACCAATCCGCGTCGAGAACGCAAGCCGCGAACGCCTCCCAAAATAGCCCGCCGCAGCGGGTCATGTTGCCGTAGGCTTCGCCGGCCGCGATCTCGTCAGCCACGTGGGCGAAGTCGGTGAGGAGGAGGATAGCAATTCAAGTTTGCCGGGGCTGCACACGCGCGTGTAACGACGTGCGGTCTTCACGAAGCATCCGCGATCCTCGTTGTTGAGCATGATGATGCCCTTCCTGAACGACGAGCAGGGGTCATGGCGTCGACGGCTTCGAGGAAGATGGATCCGGACGAAGCAGGCAATCCACTGTTCGCGGAGGGCGATCGCAGGCGCCGGTACCTGCTGCAGCCCTATTTGATCTGTCTGCTGATGAGCAAAGGCATTCCGATGCTCTGGCAAGGCGAGGAGTTTGCGGAGAACTATTTTTTGCCCGATTTCGGAATGGGCCGGGTATCGCTGCTGCGGCCCATGCGTTGGGACTTTTTCTACGATGAGTCAGGCCGGCCGATCGTGAGCCTGGTGCGCAGGTTGCTGCGCATTCGGCGGCAGAGAGACCACATTCGTCAAGGCACATACTTCTTCTTCAATGATTGGGATCGGTATCAGCAGTTCGGCATCCTGCTGTTCGCGCGTCACGACGGCGCCCAGTACACCTTGATCGCCACTAATTTCGGCGACACCGACCGGACCGTTCCGTTCTGGTTTCCTAAGGCCGGCAACTACGTCGAAGAGCTGCATGGGGTCGCTCTAGATCTGAAGAATGTTCCTGCGCTGCAGCAGGTCTGGCTGGACATTCCCTCGCACTACGGACGAGTTTGGACGCTGACGTAAGCTCCATCCACGCACGTTTTTCGTCGTCGAGTAAGACTGGCACAACGCCGCTCCGGAGGGACCTGGCGAGGCCGCGGCGGCAGTTGTCGGAGCTTCTCGTTACATGCCGGACGCGATGCCAACTTCGACGATTCGGGGGCGTTTCTCTAACCTGTGAGGCGGCCTCGGCCGATGGCTAAGTTCTGCAGGATCCTGGATACGACGATTATCGTTCCTCCGAACTTGAGGCTCCAGGGTGCCGCCGCGGCATTCCGCTGCCTCGCAGGAACCTTGGACCTGGGCCGCGCTTGCAGGCAAAGCGTTGCGGCCGAGGTCATCCGATCGATCGTTCAGCCGGGAACGGAACCTGGGATTCCCGAATCGCGTTTACGCGGCCGCCGCTCGCCCCGCGTCAGTGATCCGGTATTCGATATCGCCGGATGGAAGCGGTTCGGTTTCCACGAGACCGAGCTCCACCAGCCGGGCCACGATCTCATGGTCGAACATCGGCGGGCTGACCCAGGATTCGCCGAGCAGCTTCCTCAGAAATTCGCGCTCCAGCTCGGTCAGTTCCATGCTCGAACTCCGCTCATCCAAAACTAGGGCCACCGAGGCTTTCAGCCAGGAACGGCGCCATCGTCCTCCCGTTGACTCCAGAAGACAACATTCGGGAGGTCAATATGGCCATGGAAGATCGTGAGACCTTCAGCCTGATCGGAAGCGACAACGTCGAGGGTACGAATGTCTACGGGGCCGACGGCGAAAAGGTCGGCTACATCGAGCGCGTCATGATCGACAAGGTCAGCGGCAAGGTATCGCACGCGGTGCTGAGCTTCGACGGCCTGCTCCGCATCGGCGACGTTCACTATCCGCTGCCTTGGCAGGCGCTGAAGTACGACACCAATCTCTGCGGCTACGTCACCGGCATTACCCAGGACCATCTCCGCAGCGCCCCCAAATACGCCGACGAGAGCAGTTGGAATTGGAGCGATCCCGCGCCGCGCGCTCCGTGAATGCCTACTACGGTGTTCCGGTGGCTTGAGCGGCGGGCCACTCGCGGCCGAACGCACCCGCCGTGACGGGACAGGATCGGCCCCGGTCGCAAAGGAGACTTGAAAAGTGAGCAATGCCCTTCGTGTTCTCGTGGTCGAGGATGAAGCTCTGATCTGCAGCTTCATCGAGGACGCCTTGTCGGACGGCGGCTTCGAGGCCTGCTCGGTCCATTCGGGAGAGGCGGCGATGTCCACCTTTCGGGACGGCCGGGAGCAGTGTCGGGCGCTGCTGACGGACGTCAACCTGGGTGACGGCATCAGCGGATGGGAGCTGGCGCGGCAAATCAGGGAAATCACGCCTGGGTTTCCTGTGGTCTACATGACGAGCGCCAGCGCGCCAGACTGGAAATCGCAGGGCGTCGATGGCAGCCTCCTGATTGAGAAGCCCTTTGCGCCGGCGCAATTGGCTGCCGCCGTCTCGCAGCTACTGGATACCCGGGCCTAGCCGGGTCGAACCGGGATCGTTGTGAAACTCCGATCCTTCGATCAAGCCCGCAATGGTCGCCGGCGGATCCGCGTAGTGGCGATGCCTTGGCCGTGCATGCTCAACCGGCGCATAGCGAAGAACACGCTCTAGCGGATTGGTGCGCATCGCTTGGTCGTGATGGACATGGAGGACAGCGAATTGCCTAAAGCAGCCATTTTCGATCTCGACGGCACGCTTCTGGACTCGGTAGATCTCCACGCGCTCGCCTGGCAGGAAGCGATGGTGGAATTTGGTCACGACGTCACCTTCGAGCAGGTGCGCAGCCAGATCGGGAAGGGCGGGGATAAGCTCATCCCGGTTTTTCTGTCCGATGAACAGCAGCGAGAACACGGCAAGCATTTGGAGGAGTGGCGCGGCAACCGCTTCAAGTCGACTTATCTACCGCTCATCCGTCCCTTCTCGGCGGTCTCACAACTCCTGCAGCGCGTCCGCGAGGCCGGTCTCCGCATCGCTGTAGCATCCTCGGCGAAGGAGGACGAACTCAAGAAGTACCTCGACATCGCTGCCATCTCCGATCTGGTAGACGTCGCTACGTCCTCCGAAGACGTCGATGAATCCAAACCGGCCCCGGACATCTTCGAAGTCGTGCTGAAGAAGCTTGGCATCAAGGGGTCTGAAGCGGTCGCGATCGGCGACACGCCCTACGATGCTATCGCGGCCCGCAAGGCGGGCGTCTCGGCCATCGGCGTCCTCTGCGGCGGATTCACCGAAAACTCGCTGCGGGAAGCTGGGTGCGTCGAAGTGTACCCCGGTCCAGGCACCCTTTACGCTCGGTTCGGCGATACAGCGCTCACAAAATAGGACCGCGACCGGCGCTCTACGGCTATTCCTGCGGCGGTTGCCCATTGGAGGCGGATACGCCCCCGTCCACCGCTAGGCGCCGGTCATGAAGCTCGCGTCTTCGCTTGCCAGGAACGCAATCACGGCGGCAACTTCCTCTGGTTCGCAGACGCGGCCCAACGGAATCCGCTCGGCGAACTTCGCGAGCAGTTCCTTGTCGTCCATCATGTCTTCCGTAATGCCCGTACGCGTCAGGCTAGGGTCCAGACTCAATTGAGCCAATATGCGACGAGAGCGGCGAGATGAACAGCGGCCAAAAAATTACGGGCGAGCTTGTCATATCGCGTGGCGATGCGCCGGAAGTCCTTGAGCCTGCAAAAGCAGCGTTCGATGACATTTCGTCCTTTGTAGGCGCGTTTGTTGAAGCGATGGATGACGACACGGTTAGATTTATTGGGGATTACGGGCTTGGCGCCACGACGAATGATTTCGCCGCGAAGCTTGTCGCCATCATACCCTTTGTCGGCGAGGAGCACGCTCATGGGTGGCGCGAGCGCCAGGACATCGGGAGCCGCAGCGACATCGGCATCCTGGCCTGGAGTCAGATGCAGGACGACCGGCCGGCAGAGCGGATCGCTCAGCGCATGGATTTTTGTCGTGCGGCCTCCGCGCGAGCGGCCGATTGCTTGATTGTGCTCCCCCCTTTTCCGCCGGAGGCACACCGGTGAGCTTTAATCGAGGTCGAGTCGAGCGACAGTACGACGCCGTCTTCGCCAGGCTTGGCCAGCGCTTCGAAGATTGCGCACCATCGTCCTCGCTTGGCCCAGCGATTGAAGCGATTGTAGATCGTCGTGTAAGGGCCGTATTCACGTGGACAATCACGCCATCGTGCACCCGATTGCAGCATGTGAATGATGCCGCTGACGATGCGTCGGTCGTCGTCCCGATCCGGCCCCGTCAGTCCCCTCGGCAGATGCGGTTCGATACGCGCCCATTGCCTGTCGTTCAGCCAAAACAAACCAGCGCGCATTCTCTCGCCCCCGAATCAACACGTAGGCAAGAGAATCACGTGGCGCTATTTAGGTACAGACCCTAGGACAGACCGCGTTCACGCGGATGCCCTTCTTGCCGAGGTCCAGGGCAAGGGCGCGCGTCAGATTGACGACGGCGCCCTTCGCCGCGTTGTAGGGGCTCATGCCCCAATCGCCATCGGTCCCGGAGACTGACACCCTGTTCACGATCGAGCCCCTGGTCTTTTCAAGGTGGGCAGTGCCGCGCGGCAGCCATAGAACACGCCGTCGACGTCAGTCGACATTACCGTCCGCCATTTCTTGTCGGTGATGGAAGCGGGGGCGCCCCCTTCATGGACGCCCGCGTTGTTTACGACAACGTCCAGCCGTCCGAAGCGGTCGACAACCGCCGCGACCATTTCGTCGATGGCGCTCGAGTCCGACACGTCGGTGGCTTGGACCATCACCTGGTCGGCGGGCAGACTCTTGGCGACTTCTTCCAGTAAGGCTCTATTGCGGTCGACGAGGGCTGCCTTCGTGGCCTCTGTAACGAAGCGGCGAGCTGTCGCTTCTCCGATGCCGGAAGCTGCTCCTGTGACGATGACGACTTTGCCATTGAACCTGCCAGCGATGCGAGGCGCTCCTGCTGCTTCTAACCCCTG
Organism: Bradyrhizobium sp. B039; assembly: GCF_038965675.1. Classification (NCBI taxonomy): domain Bacteria; kingdom Pseudomonadati; phylum Pseudomonadota; class Alphaproteobacteria; order Hyphomicrobiales; family Nitrobacteraceae; genus Bradyrhizobium; species Bradyrhizobium sp. B039. The sequence goes on along the minus strand of NZ_CP152416.1, from coordinate 5,817,413 downwards.
ATAACCGTCGTCTCGGCGGTCGAATCCTAACTCTCGACCGAGCTATCTCTTCAGGAACGATGTTGAGACGATCGATTGTTGGACAAAACCCCGAAACGAAGGATTGGACCCATGGATCTGACCGGCAAAAGGATCGCCATTCTCGCCACGAACGGCTTCGAGCGGGCCGAGTTGGAAGTATCGCAGGATCGCTTGAAGAAGGCTGGCGCAACGGTCGATGTCGTCTCGCTCGCCGCCGGCGAGATCAAAGGCTGGGACAAGAAGGATTGGGGGCGGCCGGTGAAGGTCGACAAGGCGCTCGAGGAGGCATCGGCCCCCGACTACGACGCGATTGTGTTGCCCGGCGGGCAGATCAATCCGGATCTTCTGCGAGTCGAGCCCAAGGCGCTTTTCATCAAGGATATCTTCGATGCCAAGAAGGTCGTCGCGGGCATCTTCTCGAAGGAAAGGTTCGACCGACGCTCGAGTTGGTCGTCGCGGACACGCCAGCTCATCTCAGGCGGAGGAAGAAGCCAGATATAGGCATAGCGCTGATCGATATCGGGACATGAAAGACGTGACGAGTTTGTCGGCGTCAGATTAGGCCATTCCAGGATGGGCTCTGACGTCGCCCGCGAAACGGTTAGTCGTCGTGGTCAATGTCTCTCGGAGAGGTCGGAAGATCCAGCGTGCCGCCTTCACCATGCTCGTGATCGCGGTTCGCACCTCCGTCTTGTCCGCGTCCTTGATGATGGACCCGCGCATCTCGCGCAGTGTCGTTGCGGGGCTCGGGAAGGTGACAGCGACATAAGGGACTCCATGGTTGTTCGATGATGAGGATGGGTGTTTGACGATGAGGTCACCTTGAACATGAAACTTGGGTTGAGCCGTCCAGCGTGAGGTCGCTGGCTGGCCTATCGCCCTGCCGGAGATTTTTGAGAACAGGCGATAAGCTTCGACGACTATTCGGTAGAGCGCCGCGGATTTGGAGCGCGTCCTAGCCAATATCGAAGTCCCGATCGCGTCGCGCCAGGTTTCGTTCCTTCGGTACCTCTCGCGCGTAACTTTTTCGGCCACGCGATCCAACGCGCGGTTTGGATAGTGATAGCTGAGGACGCCATAGATCAGCGCCGTGAGGAGTACAAACGCTCCAAGGAAAAGACGGCTTCGAGACCCGTCTTCCCTTTCGATGACTTTACGCAGCACGTCGTTTTCTGGTCTTGGCCGCCTTTTTGGCGGACCTCGAACGCTCCGATGCCGGCCGCTTGGCCGACGCCGCGCCGCCCAATCTGCCACCTTTGCGGGACGGCGAATGGTCTTCCTCAGTGCCTCGACCCGAGCCGCTCTTCTTCCCGCCGTGGGTCTCCTTGTTTACGGTCGCCCAGGCGCGCCGCTCGGCTTCCTTCTCCGGGACGCCACCGTGTTCATAGCCTTCCTCGATATGCTCGGCCTGTCGCTTCTGCTTGTCGGTGTAACTTGACTTGTCGCCACGAGGCATGACGCTCCTCCCGTCGTTTGGAAATATTCGGTTCAAGATCGGAAAAGCCTGTAGGTTCCATCGGGGTGCGGATACAACGGCCGCCATCGGGGTGCTGGCCGCGATAATGCGGAATGGCTGTCAACATGATTGAGTCGCTATGGTATACGGGGGCATGCGTATTAGCCGCACAGATTTCGCGGATTTTGCCAATTTCGTTGCGTTTCGCCGCGCTCGCGAAGCATCGCAGCTTTCGCCGACCCAATGAACAGCGAACCCGGCAAGGCCGGGCGCGACCGGCATGCCTGCGCATACCGCGATGGAATCAATCCGCTCCAGGATCCCGTGCGCAGATGGACAGAAAGCTCGCTGAGGCCGTCCGATGGCTCGAGCACTCTAGAAGCGGGACCCGGAGGGCTTAGGCGCCGGGCCCCACAACCGTAAGAGCACGTGAGTGCTAACGCCACTCGGTACAACTCCAAGTCTGGCCTTGCTTCGCCTTGACCCATTTCAACTTCGCGTGCGGCACCAGCCGGAAGCGCGCTCGCGACAAAGGGCCTCGACCGCCGGCAAGGCTAGAAGCCGGAATAGTAGTCGTTCACCGCTCTCGCTCGCGTTGGGTCGTCCCAATTCCAGTCGTTATCGTTGCCGTAGTGCGGCGCTCCTTGCAGCCTGTCGGCGCTGAGATTGGTCCGATACCCGCCAAGGTTCGTGTCGTACTTCAGTGACTGCCATGGCAGCGGGTAGTGGTCGTCGCCGATGCCTAAGAACCCGCCGAAGCCGAGAACCGCATACGACACCTGCCCGCTCACCTTGTCGATCATCACGCGCTCGATCGACCCAATCTTCTGGTCACCCGCGCCGTATACCGCCGTGCCTTCGACCTTGTCGCTGCCGATCAGCGTTCCCGTTTCACGTCTTTCCGTTTCCATCGTCGTCCTCCTCCTGAAAAGATTGATGCAAGACAAGTGAGATCGGCAGGTGCTCGTTCCTGCGATTTCTCAGCGCGTGTGGCCGCCGACCTGTTCGCCGCACCGGCGGGAGCACCGCGCTGGCGCGCCGGAATTCACGATATTCGAAGCTGAAACCATCGCGTCCCTGCGCGCGGTCCTCTCCGGCGCGCCGTAAGTCGTCAATCCTACGGTCCCGGCAGAAATTGCAGCACAACGACGCACGCCCCCGCGAGGAGGCACGAAATGGCTTCCAGGGTCCAATTCGGTCTCGTGTGCGGCAGAGTTTGGAAGAGGGGCAACCGCCCGGCCGGGCGCGCGCCTTTCTGCGTGATGTGGTCCGGGAGGCCCCACTGCCGTCGCTGCTCGTCGCCTTCATGCTTGGCTATCTGATGGCGCGTCGTTAGCTGGGAGATCGCGGTCGAGCGCAAGAACGTCGAGCAGGGGCGAAGAGCCTCCTGAAAGCAGCGTGCCCAGCAGTTCCGCCGCGAGGAAGCTAAAGGTAATCCCGTTGCCGCCATAGCCGAAGGCGGCAAGGATATTCCTGTAGCCGGGCACAGCGCCAATCAGCGGCAACCCGTCACGGGTGGTATCGAACGCGCCGGACCAGGTGAAGGCCACCTCGGTGGATGCGCGGGGCCAAAGCGCCTTCAGGCGCTCCTTGAGCGCTCTTACCTTTGCCGGCGTCGCGGCAGCGCGAGCTTCGGGATCGATGATGGCATCATCATCTTCGCCACCAAAGATGACGCGGCCATCCGGCGTAGTGCGCGCATAGTGATAGTTGCGGGTCGCTTCCCAGATCAGCGCTTGCTCGGGCCACAGAGCGTTCGGCCGACGTCGGGTCGCGATTGCCCAGCTGGAGGCTGGCTGGTTCGATGTGGAGCCCACAATATTCGGCATCACATAGCCGGTCGCGAGCACGACATGGCGCGCTTCGATCGAAAGCCCGTTTTCAAGGCCGACGGTCACAGTTGACGCCGCGCTGTCGTAGGCAACCGCGTTGGCCTTCAGGAGGCGGGCGCCGCGTTGGAGAGAGACATCAAGTAGGCCACGTGTGAGTCGCACCGGATCGGCGTCGGCTGCGTCCCTTGACAAAAGGGCGCCTGCCCGCGCGATGCCGAAGCGGTTGAGCAGCTCGACACGATCGAGAAACAGTGTCGGCAGATCAGCGCGGCTCCTCAGGGCATATTCATTCCGAACAAGCTTCGGACTGTCATCGACGGCCAAATAAAGCGAAAGACGTGGCCGCATCTGGCAGGCAATTCCGTGATCGGTGACCAGGGCAAGTAAGCCCCGCGCGGCATGGTGGCTAGCCCGATAGCAGCGGACCGCTTTCTCGAAGTTATAGAGCTGCGCGAGTTCAAAGAGAGGACGGTCGGTCTCCCAGAGCAGCATCGCGGTGCTCGCAACTGTGCTGCCGAGGCTGGGAAGCTCGCGATCGATGATGACCACCTGACGACCTTGCCGTGTCAGGCGTTCGGCCACCAGAGCACCCGTTATGCCGGCGCCGATTACCAGAGCATCGCAACGAAAGCTGTCGGCGATAGGCTTTATCGGTGGGGGAGGTAGGGCCGCCCAAGGGGTGCGGGAGCTGCGCAGATCATCCTGCTCGATGTCTTCGTCCTTAAAGATGGAACTCTCCCGAGAGCATAGAAGCAGTTTCGTTAGACCTTTACGGGTCGCAAGGCGGACACGGCTGGTGCATTGATCGGTTGTCCGTTTGGCGCAAAGATCGAGCCGTGGCATGGACAGTCCCAGCAGGTCTCGAAGCTGTTCCAGTGCAGATGACAACCGATATGCGTGCAGCTTGCCGAATGAAGGTGCAGTTCGCCGGCCTTGTCCCTGTAGGCGGCAATCTTTTCGAAGCCCCGCCGTAGGATGGCGCCCTCACCCGGCTCAATCTTCTCAAGGGAGGCAATTTCACCCGGTGCCACATACTCGGCAAGGTTTTGTAGGATGGTCAGGTTCTCGCGCAAGAAATTCCTGGCGGCCGCAAGTGGTGTGCGGCCAGGCGCATATACAGCACTCCAGGGGTTGTGCTCGCCGAGAATAAGGGACGTGTTCAGCATCGCGCCCATCACGCCATGGGTCAGCCCTTGGCCGGAATCCCCCATCGCGAGGTAGATGCGTTCGCTGCCAGGCTCGCGGCCGATGAAGCCGGCATAGTCAATGGTATCGAGAACCTGGCCGGACCAGCGGTGTGTGACCCTGCCAAGGCCCGGGATCAATTCGCGCGCCCAGCTCTCCAATTTGGCAAAGCGCTTCTCGGCGTCATTTGCTTCACCGCTCTTGTGGTCTTCGCCGCCGATAAGGACGACGTCATGATCGTCGGAACCTAGTTGCAGCCGCACATAGTGATAGGGATCCTCGGTATCCCAATAGAGCGCGTCGGGGAGTTCGCCCCGTGCAATCGCGAAAGCGAGCACGTAGGTGCGGTAGGGAGCGACTTTGGAATGCAGTTGATAGCGGTCGGTAATTGAGGCGTTGGTCGCGATCACGGCGTTACCGGCCGTAATCTGCCCTTGTGCGGTTCGGAGCGTAACGTCGCCATCTCCTTGCGCAACCTCTTCGACCGGACTGTTAGCGAAGAAGCGGACGCCGTGGGTCTGGCAAACTGCGGCCACGCCGGCAAGATATTTGAGGGGGTGGAAGGTCGCCTGGCGCGGATAGCGAAGCACATGACGGTTCTCACATCCCTTGAGAGGAACGCCGACCAGCCGATGGACGGGGGCACCGACTTCGCGCACCGCTTCCAGCTCCTCATCGAGCACATCGGCCGGCATGCCGTGGCCCTGAAAGAGATACCCATCGAGACGCCGAAAGTCACAGGCGATGGTTTCGCTCGCCTGGATTTCCTCGATACGATCGACGGCCGCCGCCTGACTTTCGTAGAACAGCTTTGCGATTTCCGGGCCACGCAGCTTCCTGAATTCACTCATCAGATCATCGCAAAGCGGCGCAAGATGCGCCGAGGTGCGCGCCGTCATACCGCTCGCGATGCCCTTACGGTCGATGACAATCACCGACTGATCACGCTTGGAGAGCTCGTAGGCGGTCGACAGACCGGCAATCCCCGAGCCGACAACGGCTACATCGCAATGCACATCACCTTTGAGCGCACTCGCCTCCGGCAATATCTCGGTATCCATCCATAGCGAGGTGCTGACCATGCAAAACTCCGCAAAAAAGCAAAACACCGGCTTGATGCTAGAGTTCCTTCTTGCCACGCGGCCGGCCGCCGCAACTCCGTTCCCCCGCAGCGCGAATCGTCAATCCCGAAGACGCGAGGGGGTCCTTGGGCGGCCGCTGGACGGAGCCGCGGAGGAACAAGGTTCGCAAGCGCGCGTTCCCATGCCTTAAGAATGAGGAGGGAAGCTATGGGATTCTTCACAAAAGACCTCAAAACAATGGATGACTTGCTCCTACACGGCTTGCAGGACATTTATTACTCCGAGCAGCAGATCATAAAGGCGCTCCCGAAAATGATCGAGAAGGCGACCAACCGCGATCTGGTGGCGGGCCTCAAGAACCATTTGGAAGAAACTAACAAGCAGATCGAGCGTCTCGAAAAGGCTTTTGAGAAGCTGGGCAAGGGGCCGAGCGGCACGCAATGTCCCGCTATCGACGGTCTGATCAAAGAAGCGAACGAGACGGCTGGCGAGATCGAAGATAAGACGGTGCTTGACGCGGCGATTGTCGCGAACGCGCAGGCCGTCGAGCATTACGAGATATGCCGTTACGGTACGCTGATTGCCTGGGCGGAAGAACTTGGCCACGACGATATCGTGCGATTTTTGACCACAAATCTGAACGAAGAGAAGGCGGCGAACACCAAGCTCAATACCGTCGCACTGCGCAAGGGCGTCAACAAGAAAGCGTCCACCGCCGCGTGATGTCAGCAGGGGGCCTGACCGACGCGATTTCGTCGGGCCCGTCCCCGTTGTCGGTGCGAAATGCGTGATCGACTGTTGCGATGACCGATCTGACGAAATTGCCGAGTTGGGCCGACGACGATAATATCTTCGCCGTGGTCGAAACGCCGCGGGGCAGCTCGTGCAAACTTGATTTCGATCCCAAGCTTGGCGTTTTTGCCCTGGCGAAGCCGCTGATGGCAGGTCTGACCTATCCCTACGACTGGGGCTTCATTCCCTCGACGAAAGCCGAGGACGGCGATCCGCTGGATGTGCTGATCCTGCATGACGCGCAGACATACCCCGGTGTCGTGCTGCGCTGTCGTCCAGTTGGCATTCTTGAGGTCGAACAGAAAAGCAAGGGCAAGAAGGAACGAAACGACCGCGTGTTTGCGGTGCCTGACCGATCACCGCTCGAAACGGATATCAAGGACGTCCGCAAACTGCCTTCCCGCGCGCGCGACGACCTTGAACAATTCTTTCGGGCGACGAATGCGCTTGAGAACAAGGAGCTGGAATTTCTCGGATGGCATGGTCCACGCCGGGCGGCTAAGGCAATCCGGCGTCTGGCCCGCTAGAGGCGTAGGCTTGCTGAACGCAGTCTGATACTGGCTGCAGTCAGGGCTCGTCCGAATCCTTTGTGTGCTTCCGCCTCTTTGGAAGCGCTGAGCGCCCCAGCGCGCCTCTTATATTCCTCAGCCAGCGCCTCGATCTTCGCGGCCGCATCTCGATCATTAATGGATGCGGCCACCCCAGCGTTCGCGCGCTGGGGATTTTGCTTCTGCGTGGGGCGAACCACGCCGACGGGCCTATCACGTCGTACTCGTCGAGTCGGTCCCTTATCGGGTCTCCGTCCAATGGCGGCCTTGGCGGCCGCTTCTTGAAATGCCCGCGGATCGGCAGCGGGATCAAGAGACGCTTGCACATCTGATGGAGGGCGTACTCTGAAAGTGGCTTGCTCCAGAGCAGATCGCGGTGCGGCCCGCTCAATTCCTCGATGTCGGTTTCCAGCCATAGGACTGGCGCGGAATTTGGCCAGTGACGTCGATGTCCTTCTCGTCAGAGAGGCGCCAGGCCGCCACTCCAAAGCAGACGGTCAAAATTACCGCGGTAACTAGCAGAAGCGTCGACAGAAACTGGCTCACTCCTACACCCCGGAACGTGGCGCGTGGTTGAGCCACCATGAACTGTCGATTCGGAAAATACAGAAGCGTTGACCTAATGGCAGAATGTCCCCAAGCTTCTGCGAGGGAGAGCGCATGTTGCTCGTGAGTTGCACCGTTAGCCGACGATAACGATGGATATTGTTTCGGTGCGCGCGAAAAGTGCGTCGAACATCATGTTGGCCCATCGCGTCGGTTAGTCCGATGCAGCGGTTTGTCTGGAGTTGGAGGCAAAGCTTCGACACGCGCCTGCGCACCGATGTTCCGAAGATCGCGCGGAGGCTGATCCCATGCCGGAAGAACCGGAGCAATCAGTGGGAGAGGCGATGGCCTCGATGCCTGCAGCACCGCCGTCCGACGCCAAGAAAGAGCCGCCGGCGCGCAAACGCGCAGAAGTTCGCCCGCAGGCGAAGCGGTGGACGAAAATCCGTGAGGAGGCCAGCCGAACCACGGCTGGCGTTCGGCCGGCACGACTTCTTCACCGGCGGATGGTGGTGACCTGCAATATCCTGCTCCACGAAGGCCGCGCCCGTTCGGAGCGCGGCCTGACGGGGGCCTCAAGGGACGGCGCCGTATCACCAGTGGTGATGATGCCAGTGGTGCCGCACGACCGGATAGGCGCCGCGGTAATAGGCGTAGGCGGGCCGGACGACGCGGCGGTACCGGTAGCCATAGGACACCGGCGCGGTGTAGTAGGTCGTGGCGTAGCCGCCGCCCCAGCGGTAGGGCGCATCGTACCCATAGTCATAGGCGTAGGGTCCGCCATAGTATCCGGCGCCGTAGTAGCCCGGACCGTAGTCGTAGTAGCCCGGCCCCCAGGCATACGCCGAGGAGGCAAGCCCGCCGATCACCGCGCCGGCGATCAGGCCGCCGGCTATACCCGGTCCCCAGCCACCTCGCCAATGAGCCTCGGCGGGCGACGTCGCCGCGATCGAGCCGAGACCGAGAGCGCCGACCGTCGCCGCCACCATTGCAATCTTCTTCATCGGATTCCTCCTCTCCACGTTTCTGGCCCGGCCAGACAACGGGAAAAATAGGCAATGGTTGCTGGTTGCCCCGGTGCCGAGGGGCAATGGTGCTCGGCGCCGGGACGTCGTCACTTGAGAGTTTCGAGCTTGGAACACAAACATTTCGACCGAAGACCGGTTCAATCCGCGTGCGGTGCGGCGACTTTTCGGAGCTTGCCGAGCTGGACTTCGAGTGTAGACTTGGCCAGATATTGGGGCGCTTAACACTGTTGATTTCGGCGCCCCCGCGATTGCGCTACGATTATTTCTCCTTTTGGGGCCTCCCATGTTCTATCCGGCAACGACCGCGCTTCTGCGCGCCGTTCTCGACGAAGTCTGCGCAGACGTCTCGCGCTATGAGACCGGCGCACGCAGCTTCGTGGCATCCAGGATTCTGGAAGCCGCCACGAACGGCGACACTTCGCGCGAGAGACTAAAGCAGGTCGGCTGCGAGGCTCTCCACGACGCACCGACGATGTGGCGGTAGCGGAAGGGAGCCGGGGCGTGAACTTCCAGGTCACCGTGCTCAAGATCCTCGTGAGCTATCCCGATGGATTCGCAGTCATGGCGGACCTCAAGCGCGACATGGCGATCCTTGCGACGAGCGGACGTGACTGGGTAGAGCGCACCAAGCGCCTGGCCGCGCGCGTGCCGGATCTGGATATCTTCTCGCAAGGACTGGTCGAGCGACTGAACGGTGGCTGGCGCATAACCGAGAAGGGCCGGGTAGTGCTGGAATTCATGGAAGCGCGGCCTCGCGAACTGGAGCCCACAAGCGAAGGCCTCGGAGCCGAACCTTCATCTCTAGCCCCCGCGCCCCGACCTCACGCCTCCACAACGTCCGGCCGAAGCAACCGACTGCAACGCCGCCGAGCCGCCCGCGAGCGGGCGCGAGGGAGGGCCTCCTGACTCCTCCTCGCGGATCTCCGCCGGTATTTCGAGGCTTCGGGAAAAACTAGAAACTTTCCGAACCCTCTTGAGTTGCCTGCGATTGGTGCGGTCGCCGGAGGTGAAGATGGTCGACGAAGTCGCCTTGATGAGGGCCGCGGAGACCGCCTGGACGGTGTACCGGGCGAGGCACCCCGACGTCGATGCACAGGACAGCCGTCGCTGCCTGCTCGAGCGCCACCTGCAAAGGAGAGGGGATGAGCGAGAGAGCGATGCCGAAGAACTCGCCAGCTTCGGGATAGCCTACCTGCACCGGCTTCCCGAAGACGAATGTTGACGGGGATGAAAATGCTCGCCGCACGCGTGGCTCGCGGAAGCACAAGGCCGAGTTGGACAATGCTCGCGATTTCATCCCTCATTTCCGCGACTATCGTGACGGTCCTGCGGTTCGTGCTCGGGGCCTAGCCGATGCGGATTGCCCAGCTTGCTCCGTTGGCCGAGAGCGTTCCTCCAAAGCTGTATGGTGGCACGGAGCGGGTGATCGCCTGGCTGATGGACGAACTGGTCGAGCTCGGACACGACGTCACCCTGTTCGCGAGCGGAGATTCGAAGACGAAGGGAAAGCTCCACCCGGTGTGGCCGCGCGCACTGCGCCTGGGCCGGAGGGGCGCGGACCCGAGCGCCGCCTGCGCGTTGCTGATAGAAGCCATTGCCGAGCGCGCGAGCGACTTCGACGTGATCCACTCCCACGTCGACTGGTTGCCACTTCCTGTGCTCAGCCGGACCGGGGTGCCTTTCCTCACGACGATGCACGGCCGCCTCGACCTTCCCGGTCTATCGAAGGTGATCGGGGCCTTTCCGAACGCGGGCTTCGTCTCGATTTCCGACAACCAGCGTCGGCCGCTTCCGGATGCGAACTGGATCGCAACGATCCAGCACGGCATGCCCAAGGACCTGCTTCGGCCCTCTTACGACCATGGTTCGTACCTGGCTTTTCTCGGGCGGCTGACGGCAGACAAGGGACCGGAAGCCGCCATACGTATCGCGCGGGCCGCGCGGATGCCGCTGCGGGTCGCCGCCAAGATTCCTCGCGCGGAGACGGCCTACTTCAAGAAGAAGCTCGAACCGAACATCGATGGTGAAGAGATCCGGCTCGTCGGCGAGGTGGACGAAATCAGGAAGCAGCCCTTCCTCGCCGGGGCCGCCGCGTTGCTGTTTCCGATCAATTGGCCGGAGCCCTTCGGGCTCGTCATGATCGAAGCGATGGCGTGTGGGACGCCTGTGATCGCTTACCGGTGGGGCTCGGTGCCCGAAGTGGTGGAAGACGGCGTGACCGGCTTTATCGTCGACAACGAGGAGCAGGCGATCGCGGCGGTGAACGAACTGGGCCGGCTGGACAGAAGAGCAGTCCGCGCCCGGTTCGAGGAGCGCTTCGCCGCGAGCCGGATGGCGAGGGAGTACGAGATCCGATATCGCGAGTTGGTCGATCGCGGAGTCCGCGCAGCCGAGAGTGTTCAGATACCTGGAGGAGACGAAGGATTCGCGAAAGGGGCAGCACAGTCTTCCCGACCTGTCGGAACGGCTTCGGACTCTGGTCGTTGAGTTGGCGATCGAGGACACATGAAAACCATTATTTCCGCAACGGCAGCTTTCGTTCTGCTCGCAACGACGGCGGCTCTTGCGGATGAGGCGCCTCCTCCGCAGCCGCAGGTCCAGCCGGCAAGCGATTCCACGAAGGAAGCGGAAGTCTGTTCGAAGCAGGTTTGGCCGCATTTCTCGGAAGCCTGCCTCCGCTCCGACGGTAAGCGCATTCCCGTCCGGCTTGTTACCACCGAACGTCGGTAGCGCACCGGCGTCCGCAGCGCGGATCGAATCCTTCGCGAGAGCACCGTTCTGAACAAGAGTCAATTCAGGAACAAGTGGCAGCCCCGGGCGTTGGCGCCGGCATCTGTACGGATGTTGGCTCACGTTGGAGGAGATAATCGATGAAAAGCTTTCTTGCCGTCGCTCTGCTTGGCACTGCTGTGATCGGCGGCGCTGCGTACGCGCAAACCACTCAGCCGGCCGATCGCGCCGCGCCGGCGGCCACCCACTCGGCCGATGCGAAGATCGCGCTCAAGGGAAATTGGCGCGCCTCGAAGCTCATGGGCCTGAACGTCTACAACGAGGCCAACGAGAAGCTCGGCGACATCAACGAGCTGCTCGTCGACAAGAGCGGTAAGATCAACGCGGTGGTGATCGGCATCGGCGGTTTTTTGGGGATGGGTGAGCACGACATCGCCGTCTCGATGGACAAGCTGAAGTTCGTCGAAGAGCCGGTCCGGACCAGTTCGAGCAGCACCTCGACCACGTCGCGCGACACCACCACCGGCGCCGCAGCGACAACCACCACGAACCGCAGCACGAACGATTGGGTCCCTGACCACGCCGTCATGAGTGGCAACAAGGAGCAATTGAAGGCGCTCCCGCAGTTCAAATACTCAGATTACAACTAAATGGGACGAGAGTTCAGAGATGAGGGCCCCATCACGGGGCCCTTTTTTGTCCGCCGTGAGCCACCGACGGTTGTCGGGAAAAAAAGACCCGCCCGGATCATCGGGCGGGTCGTCGTTCAGTGCATGTGAATTAAGAAATAGCCGAGGCCACCAATAACGAGGACGGCAGGAACGGCCCACAAAATGAGTACGGGCATTTCCTCCAATTGCTGTCCGAACGCTTCCGAGTGGCCGCCTGAAGCCCGCGATATTTACTGTTCGGTGCACACCTTGGTGGTCTTCACCGCGGATTCGGCCTCGACCTTGGTCTTGTAGACGCCGTTGCCCACCACCGTCGTGGTCGTAGTGGTCGGCTTGGTGTCGACGACAGTGCACTTCTTTGTGGTCGCGTCGCGCACGATGTAGAACTCGGCGGCGCTGGCGGCCTGCGTGCCGAGGGCGAAAGCGGCAAGCGCGCCGCACACAATCAGCTTCTTCATGGTGTGTCCTCCTCAAATGATTCGTAAGTAGTCACTGCCAACGGCGTGGTTTGACTGAAGTTCCGTTTGTTCGCGGCTGCAGCGCCCCAGCGCCATTTCGGCACAACCGCGATCTTGGGCCTACCGGAAGAAATTCACCTCCCGCCGCCACGAGAGCTGCCGGGTTTTCCCGAAAAGGAACCGCGTGCCGCATCGGAGGTTGATCGACATCCGCATTTAGGAGGTTCAGATGGACAAGCGTTTATTCTTGGCTACGACGGCTGCTGTCGCGATCGCGACTTCGGCTCTTGCGCAATCTTCTCCGAGCACGTCGAACTCCAATCCGTCAACTACGCAGCGTCAGCCGGATTCCACCTCGACGACGCCGTCCTCTTCAACACCTTCGGGATCCGCGCAGACCAATCCTTCGACCAATTCGGCCCAGACGCAGTCTCCGTCATCGACCGGCCAGAGCGCTGCAGGCCAAACGACCAATTCCGGTACGGGCACCAACACCACGCAGGCGCCCACCTCGAACAACTCGACCAATCAGGCGCAGACCAGCCAGCCCTCCAACCAGACCAATGCGCCTTCGGACCAGACGCAGACCAACCCGCCTACGGACAACCGGGCGCAGAGCGCGAACCCGCCAGCTTCGGGCGCCAGTCAGGCGCAGTCTCCGACGGGTAGTAACTCGACGAACACGGCCGAGCAGCCGAGCACCCAGCAGAATACGGCCGATCGTTCGTCGAACACGAACGTGAATGCCTCGGTGAACATCAATGATCAGCAGCGGACACGGATCAGCACGTCGATTTCGCACCTCAACGTGCAGCCCCTCAACAACGTGAATTTCTCGTTGTCCGTGGGCACTGCCGTGCCGCGGGATGTCCGTCTGCAGCCGCTGCCGGCGGAGGTCGTCGAGATCGTGCCCCAGTACCGGGGCTACAACTTCGTCCTGGTGAAGGACGAAGTCGTGATCGTGGAGCCCTCCAGCTACAAGATCGTCGCGGTCCTGCCGTACTCGGGCCGGTCCACGGCGGCCGCTCCGGCGCGCACCGAGCAGCGGAAGACCACGTTCAGCGATCGTGATCGCGAGGTGATCCGCAAGCACGTCAAGGCGCGTCCCGTCGAGCGCGAGCGGCAAACGACCGGCAGCACAGTGCGAACTGAGATCCGCCGGGGCGAGCGCCTACCGGACGGCGTGGAAATCGATGCCTTCCCCGACGAGGTCTATCGCGAGGCGCCGAGCCTGCGGGAGTACCGATACATTCACCGGGATAGCCGAACCTACATCGTCGAACCGCAGGAACGTCGCATCATCGAAGAGATCGACTGATTTCGCCAAGGAAGGAGAACATTCATGAAGATCATTGCACTGGGAATGCTCGCCGCCTCCCTTTTGGGATCGGCTGCGAGCGCCGCCCCGCTCAGCGGCTTCAGCTTCGGCAACCCGTAGCCGGTTACCAAGAAAGGGCCGCTCTCCGAGCGGCCCTTTCGATACGGTCGACATTGCGGTGATCGGATGTCCGCTCTTGCGAAGCTGCTGGGACAGAAAGAGCAATTGCTGGCGCGGCTTGAAGCCGGACCCGGCGCGAACGAGCGCGCCGAAATCCAGGCGCTCCTCGCCAAGATCGATACGGCGCTGAAGCTTCTCGGGTCCAAGGACTCTCGGAGCAGAGCCGACGGATAGCTAAGGACCGGGCCGTTACACGCTACCTCAACACTAGCCTCCTCTCGACACCCGACAACCGAAAGCCCCAGCTCGGGGGCCGGGGTGTGAGCTGAGGCCAATTCGAGCTATCGTTCCTTCCGCGTCCCAGAGACGTTTCGAGTCCAGTCGCCCAGGAAACGCGCGAAGGTCCCCGTTCTCCTCTGCGACGCCTTTCTTCGCCGCCGGCCGCCTGCAAACTCCCTGAACGTAGCAAGCGCAGACTACGGAAGTTAAGATTTGCTGCTAAGATGCAATGCTCCCTCAGCAGATCAGTGCTACGCTGCGCCCTGTAGAGGGATAACAATTGGTCATCTACCGGATACTTCAAAACTCGCCTCTGGGGCCCGAAGAGATCACACGGCTTTCGAGAGCTTACGAAGAGGCGCTGCGTTCGATTGGCGTACAGGATCGGAACGACCCTCTCACCGAGTTGATCGCCAAGAAGATCATCGAGATCGGTCAGACGGGCCTCAAGGACCCCTCCGAAATCTGCGTTCGGGCCGTAGAGGAACTGGGCCTGCCCAAAGGGTGATTACGCGGCAAAGGGCATGGTGCGCCCAAGCTGCGGATCCTAGGTGGTCCAGGCTGCGGCGATCGCAGGTTAAGCTAGGCCGCGAGTAGACCGGCTAACTCGGCGGCGCTCCCTTTTCCTCGCCAAGCTCTTTGACCATCCGGACGATCTCGTGCGGATGGAAGGGCTTCCACACGATGCGGCTCCCGGGAACGGGACGTGAAGTGGCGGGAGAGAAGCCCTGGCGTAGATGACCGGCAGTTCCGGATCCTGCTCGCGGAAGCGCTCCGCTAATTGCCATCCATCGACCTGTCCGGGTAGCCTGACGTCGGTGACCAGCACACCCGCGGCGTGGCGCTTGCACCAGGCCAGCGCTTCCTCCCCAGTGCTCGCGTGGATCACGTGATAGCCTGCCTCGCGCAGCGCTTCGACGATGAATTCGCGGATCAAAGGGTCGTCCTCGACAAGAAGTACGCTCGCTGGCGGCTCATATCCGATAGCATTTGTTCTCATGTCGAACGGCCAAAATGCGTAGCCGTTCCTGGGTAGCCCGCCGACGAGTATGACTGGAAGCCGGTTCTGGTGGTCTTATGATGGCTGCGGAAGTCCCCTTGAAGGCGGGCTCGTGGAGGCGTCAGGGTTTCGGAGTTGGTTGCGACGCGGGGCGGGACGGGCTGCGGTGCAGGGCGGTCGCGGGCTGCTGGGGAGGCGCGGCAGACGGCTGATCGTTTCCGCCGTAAGGGACACATGTACCGAGGTTGCTCAGCGGCCGCCCGGAGGTCACGTGCCTTCGGATACTCACGTCGCCGGTCGATGTTTGCTGCGGCCCATCGATCCCCTGCCTCGAACGCGTCAGCGTGGTGCTTTCGCATCTGCTTCTCGGCAGAGAGGCATTGATGGCGAAGGATCAGGCCTCTTGGAACGTAATTGGCCTCGCGGCTTTTCCTGGTATGAAGGGATGCAGCCGGCTCGCTGCCTATGTCTCGGTGGGGGTCTGCGAAGGAGGAGGTTTGATGAAAGCGACAGCTCTGGCGATGGCCATTTTCGCTGTCTCGGCCGCTTCGGTTTCGGCGCAGCCCGTAAGGTGGACGACCTACCGCATTCCACAGACCGGCACGTCGGTCGACTTCCCTTATTCGATCTTCACCGAAGAAGCGGGCCGGCCGGACGGTTACGGGCAACGCTTTCGAACTGCCGACGGCCGCGCCGACCTCACGATACAGGCTGCTCCCAACGTCGGGAGCGATTCGCCCGCTGTTTTCCTCGCGAAAAAAGGACTGCCGGCGCGCATTCAGTACAAGAGAGTGACGCCGCGGTTTTTTGCGGTTTCCAGCTACAAGGGCGACAAGGTCTGGTATGACCGCTGCAACTTCTCCGGCGGGTTGGTCCATTGCGTGCTGATCAATTATCCGGCCAGCGAAGAGCGCGCCTGGGATGGGATCGTTACGCGCATCAGCCTCTCGCTGAATGGCGGGTGATCCATCCGTCTTCGCGTCGGGCGACGGTTTCTGGAATCTTGGGCTCGGCGTTCGGCCAAGCCGGCCAAGAAGCCGGAGAAAGTATCGGCTGGCCAGAAGGAAATGCTGATGTCGATCACCGGGAAGAAGCCGGCGAAGGAAATGGCCGCCAAGAAGCCCTCGGCCAAGCCGCAGCGGAAGTCGGACTGACCCCCTTGTAGGAGGCCGCATGGATATGAAAGAAGTTTCGGCAATGACGGAACCCTCCGGGTTGACGGACGCTCAGGGCGGCATCGAGCGGGCATCGGAAGCTGGGCCGAGTGGCCGGGCGGAGCCGCGAGTATTTCAAAGGCACTCACCCCAATCGGACATGGCGGTGCGCTGGGCCGACCAGTTGCGCGAGGTGACCGTGAAAGCCCCCCTGCAGTCGCTCTTCGTCGCGTTCCTGCTGGGTCTCTGGGTCGCGCGCCGGCGCTAGGAAATCCGCGGGCCGGCACGCTCCATGGCCAGGAAGCTCAAGACATTTCGGACCTCGCTGGGCTTCTACGATCTTGCGATCGCGGCGCCCTCGATGAAGGCGCCGCTGGAGGCGTGGGGCGCCGACAGCAATCTCTTCCATCAGGGCGTCGCCAAAGAGACGGACGATCCGGATGTGGTCGCCGCGACGATGTCGAAGCCGGGCGTGGTCCTCAAGCGGCCGGCGGGGTCGTCCGGACGTTTTGCCGAGCACTCCGATCTACCAATCAATCTGGAGTCCGGCGAGAACCGAATTCAGCGTGAAAAGCGTCGGCCTAAGCCGGCGAAGCGAACCGCTCCCAAGATCAGCGAGCGGGAAGAACGTTGGACAGCACGATGACCCAATCTTCCCGCATCAGGCCGTACACGGCCCAGAGGCCGAGCCCCAGCGTCAGTGCCGTCAGCATGCCGAGCGAAAGATCGTCCGTGGAATTGCGCGGCCAGGCTTTCCGAACCTGCGGAATGTAGGAGAGCGATGCAAGGAAAGCGGCGATGTTGCCGAGGTAGGTGGAGAGAGAGAGAGAGAGAGAGAGAGAGAGCCGGACATGGTCCGTCAACGGGGGCGACTAGCGGCCGTTCCTCGGCGCGAACGCTTGGCACCCAGAGAGCTGCCCCGCGTTTTAGGATTCCCTGTTGAATTTCAGAGGATCGATGTCCCTTCTCACCGTGAAACCGACCAAGATCGACGAGAGGATCGCGCGGACGGTGGCGCGCAAGACTAACCGTCGTGCGGAAACGGTCGCCCGCGGGTTGACCTGGGGCGCCGACGAGAAAATCCTTCTGGCCTTGGCGGCAGCGGGTTGGATCCTGTCACGTACGCAAGGAGAGCCTTTGCGCCGCGCCGGCAATCATGCGCTGCTTGTGGCCGCTGCGGCCTCCGTGCTTCCGCACTTGTTGAAGTCGGTCTTCGACCAAACGCGTCCGGACCGGAAGACGGTGTTGGGGCATGTTCACGGGATCTCGTTTTCCGGCAAACGCGAAGACGCCTTTCCGTCGGGACACGCCCTGCACATGGGCGCGCTGGCATCGGCGGCGGGGCCACTTCCGGCAGGGCCCCGCCGGGCGATCCGCGCGCTGGCGGTGGGCCTCTGTCTGACGCGCATCGTCGTGCTGGCGCACTGGGCGAGCGACGTCGTCGCCGGCTTCGCCCTTGGTGCGGCGCTCGAACGAATGCTTCGCCTATGGACGGGCTATCCCGTCAAGGAGACAGATGATGCCGCTACTTGAGGACCTTAAGGAATACGCCGAACGCGCCACCGGTCTTCGTCGCCCGGGCAAGCGTCGGGCTTCCGAACTGCCTCGTCCGCGGAAGCCACACGTGGTCCGCTTTAGGGATGACGGCCTTGTGCCCAATCACCCGCGCTGGCCCCTGATGCTGTACCGAAGCGCCGTCAGACTCGACGAGCAGCACGATCCTGCGGCGGTGCTCGAAGACCTGTTCGAAGGCAACGGATGGGGGGATAGCTGGCGCGACGGCATCTACGACTATGTTCACTACCATTCGAGAATCCACGAGGTCCTCGGGATAGCGCGCGGCAAGGGGCGCGTCCGCTTCGGCGGCAACAAGGGGCGGACCTTCACGCTGAAGGCCGGCGACGTCGTAGTCCTGCCCGCTGGGACCGGCCATCAATGCCTGGCGGCGGACAAGGACTCTCTCGTCGTCGGCGCCTATCCGTCGGCAGGCACCTACGACGAGTGCACGACTGTCGAGGACCGTCCGCGCGCGCTGAAGACCATTCCGAATGGTACCGGTGCCGCGCAAGGACCCGGCCTATGGCGGCGCGGGGCCGCTCAAGAAGCTTTGGAAGAGGCCGAAATGACCGAGTACCTCATCCGTTTCCTGATCGGAGGCGCAGTCGTTTTGGCGTTCTCGATGTTGGGCGACGTGCTGAAGCCGAAGAGCTTCGCCGGCCTCTTCGGGGCGGCACCTTCGGTTGCGCTCGCGACACTGGGCATCGCGATTTATGAACATGGCGCCGTCTACGCCGGGGCCCAAAGCCTTTCCATGATGGCCGGCGCGGTCGCGCTGGTGGTCTACAGCATCCTGGTCTGCCAGCTCCTCATGCGCGCCCGGATGCGGGCGTTGCCGGCGACGATCGTCTCTATCGTCGTCTGGTTAGGCGCAGCCTTCGGTCTATGGGCGCTCGCGGGAGGGTACGCGCGAGGCTTCCGATGAAGGTCTCGCCCTCGTCGCTGCGGGAAGGGCGGTGGTACGAATACTTGGTGCGTTTCGGCCTAGGCGGCGCCGCCACCGCGTTCACGGGATTGATCAGCAGTCGTTACGGAGCGTCGATCGGAGGTCTCTTTCTCGCGCTCCCGGCGATCTTCTGCGCCAGCGCGACCTTAATAGAGAAGCACGAACTCCGTCGCAAACGGGAGGCTGGTCTCGAAGGGAGGCGGCGAGGGCGGGAGGCCGCCGCGCTAGATGCCGCCGGTGCCGCACTTGGCGCTCTCGGTATGCTCGCCTTCGCCGCAGTGTTCTGGTTCCTCGTCGAGCGGAGCGTCGCAGGCGCATTCATCGGCGCTTCGCTGGCTTGGCTGACCGTGGCCGTCGCCGCCTGGTTCGTGCGCCGGCAGGTCCGCCTTGCCCGATTGGCACAACGAGACAGCGGCACCGCGTTGTCGCGGTGCCGCTGAAACCGCCTTGAAACTCGATCAGGCCGCGCTCGAAGCCTTGGCGTTGACGCCCTTGCGCGGCGCCACTGTGTTGAGCATGGTGCCGGCCGCCTTCTCTTCGTTCAGATTTGGTGAGGAAGCACACGATATCATCGTGACCAAGCTCCTCGGCCCGGGCGCTCAGCGAGCTGTTCGGAGTGCTCGACGGCCTGCACATTCGCGACGATGGCCTCGCTCTTCAACAGCGACTGGACAACAATCGCAATGATTCTGACAGGCGTCGCGCTTACATACGGCACGCGCGTGCTGGCACTATGGATGTTTGAGAAGGTCTGATCAGGCGCGGGATGGCGGCCATAAGCCAGACCGATAGAGCCACTTCGCCGGCTAATTTGGGGAGCGCTTTGGTAAGGAACTGTGTCGCTCTCCTGCGCGCCTTAATCGTGCCAACGGATGCTCGACTGTCTTTCAACGCTGGCGCTTGGCTCGTGTGCTTGCATCCAGGCGCTGCTTCGCAGCTTCAAGCAGAGTCTCATGCTCCATCGCGGAATGCGCCCTGGTCCTGTCAAATGCACTGCGAGTTAAGCGAACAATCTTGATAGGCTGTAGTTCTGTAAGGCCGTGGGGGCTTGCCTTCTCCTCGCTCGTGATTGGTCGATAGGCGAAGTCTGCCTTACCCCAAGGAAGAACGGACTTCCATGCGACGCGCCGGCCGTTTCGGTGTGGGATGCCCGTGAAGTCTTTAGGTCAGCTCAGGTGACGAAATCCCGGTTTAGTGCGCGACCTGCTTGCCGTCTTCACAAAATCGCCTTGGATGATACAACTCGGCGCCGTGTCGCCACATTCCGCGGCAACGATGCCGTCAAGCAAGCCGAAACTCGCTGCAATGGGCCATTCGAGGCTGAGAGGCAGTTAGACGCGATGGCTGCAAACGCTCTGCATGTGCAAAGTGGAAGCCGGCCGCCGATTGTGCGATGCGTCAATCGAGTCGTCCGCAATGCCGCGATAAGCGCGGGCATTGCCTGCAGGCGATATCGTGTGCCCAGCAAACAACTGTTGGACGAAATGACTGACGAGATGCGGGTGCATCTCCGTGCGGAAAGCAGCCCCTTCAGTGGAACTCGACGAAAGCCTCGATGCCGGGGTTCCTATGATGCGAGGTGAGATTGTTGGCACGCCGTATCTATTCGGGTCGACAAATGAACAGGGCGCAGCGCGCCCAGCAAGGCAATGACCAAGTGCCATAAAAATGAAATGGAGGACGAGCATATGAAGAAACGGTGGGGTTATTTGTCTTTGCCTGTGGTTGTTGCGATTGGTGCGACGTTTGCCGCGTCGTCAACCGTTGCCCAAACTGTGGATACCGCGCGCATCGAGACCGGCGGCCAGAACGACTGGCTGACTTATCACGGTTCCTATAAGTCTTATCACTACAGTCCCCTCTCGCAGATCAATACGAGCAATGTCGGTAACTTAAGCGTTGCCTGGATCCATATTCCGGGACGGTCCACCCGTGGCTTGCAGTCAATGCCGCTTGCGGCCGACGGCGTGCTCTACTACACGGGCTCTTACAGTCGAGTGTTTGCGCTGAACGGCGCGACAGGGGAGGTGATCTGGTCCTATTTCCCCGAACTTGACGAAGCCCTGATCGCGCGGCAGACGCACTCTCCCTATAATCGCGGCGCTGCGCTCGGAGAAGGCAAGGTCTACGTCGGCACGATGGATGGCCGGCTCATCGCGCTTGATATGAAGACTGGAAAGGTCGCCTGGGACACCAAGCTTATCGATTCCCAAAAGCTGACGGTCGGTTTCACCGGCGCGCCCCTCTATGCGAAGGGCACGGTGATCATTGGCGCGCAGGGCGGCGAATGGCCGGGCCGCGGCCCGATCTTTGCTGTCGATGCCGCCACAGGAAAGAAGAAATGGGAGTTCCTGACGGTTGCGGGCACCGACGAAGCCATGAAGACTTGGGGCAGTGACTCCTGGCGCACCGGCGGCGGCGGCGGCTGGATGCCAGGCACCTACGATTCCGAGACTAACACCATCTTGTGGGGCACCGCGAACCCGGCGCCGCTCTACGATTGGTCGGGCTCCGATTACAAGACGCAAGGCGCCCGCCCAGGTGACAATCTCTATACGACCTCAGTGATCGGTCTCGATCTCGATAGCGGCAAACTAAAATTCTATCATCAGGAGCTGCCGCACGACGCATGGGACTTCGACAGCGCGGTCGGTGAGTTTGTAATGCTCGATCGCGACGGGCAGAAGCTCGTGGTGCACCCCAATAAGAGCGGCTACATCTTCGTCTATGACCGTAATTTGGGTATCAAGAATGTCTGGCGGATCACTCAGAACAGCAACTTCGTCAAGGATATCGATCCCAAGACAGGTGAGTTGATCGGCCGTCGCGACTTCTCCGCAGGCAAGGTCAATGAACCCCTCTGCCCGCATATTTCCGGCGGTGTCAGCTTCAACTCGGGTTCATACAATCCGAAGACGGGTCTATACTACAAGCTCGGCCAAGAATGGTGCATGACGCTCGAGGTCATGAAGACCACACCGGTGACCGCGCCCCAAGCCCAGCTCAACATCGGCGCCGACTTTAAGATCGCGCCTCCTCCGGGCGGCGAGATCTACGGTCATCTCGACGCGCGCGACCCGGTGACCGGAATCAAGAAGTGGGAGGTTCGCTACCCCGAGCCGCCGCTTGGAAGCGTGCTATCGACCGGTGGCAATCTCGTCTTCGTGCCTGACTCGCGCGGCACCCTTCATGCTTACGACGCCGAGTCGGGTGCCGAGCTGTGGAGCCATTCCGACGGCACTGGCCACCAGGGCGGCATCGTCAGCTACGCCGTTAACGGCAAGCAATATGTCGCCGTGACCGCGGGCTTCGGCGGCATGGCGTCGGACGACTACGCGCCGACCTTCGGCGGCGTTTACAAGAGCATGCCGCGCGATGATGGCGCGCTCATCGTGTACAGCTTGAAATAGGGGTTTTCGGACAATCTGGCGGGGAGCGACAGAAGCTCGCTCCCCGTGCCTTGGAACGGTCAGGGCTAACGGAAAGTGGAGTTCTGCGTCATGAAATTGAGCTTGATGGCGCTGGCCACTTGGTTCGCATGTGCCACGCCTGTCTCCGCGCAGACGGATTCCGCTGCGCCGGACAACGGGAACTTCGATGTTAAGCAGCTGTTCGCAACGACCTGCGGCTGGTGTCATTCCGATGGCGGCCGCGCGGCGGGTAAGGGACCGCAGCTCATGAACACGACGCGCGATGACGATTTTATTCGCGACCGTATCAAGAACGGCAAACAAGGCGCGATGCCTGCATTCGATTCTACCTTCAGCGATGCTCAGATCGACCAAATCATCAAGTACATCCGGGAATTAAAGCCGCGAGAGGGATGAGCCGGCGAGTCAAACTCCATGCGCAAGGTACGCGGAACAGAACTGATCCTCCCGCTCATCATCGTGGCGGTGGCAGGTTTGCTGGGGCCGGCACGGGCTCGATCCCTCGAGACAATCCGCTCGGCCGGCGTACTTGGGTTATGTGCTCACCCGAACTCGCTTCCATTCGCGAGCAAAGCCGGGGATCCTCCCGGATTTCAGGTTGAATTGGGACAAGCACTGGCGCGGGAGCTCGGCGTCTCCCTGAGGCTTGATTGGATCATTACCCAGTACCAAATGCGTAGCGCTGGCTGTGACATTCTTCTCGATGTGATCGCCGACCGCGAGGCGCAAGGCGAAACTCACTTGAGGATCTCGAAACCGTACTATCGCACGGGCGTCGCGTTGGCCGTGCCATCCGCCAGCACGCTTACGTCGTTCAAGAGCCTCAACGAGCATACCAAGGTCGGGGTGCAGGTCGGGTCCGTCGCAGCCATGATAATTAGTCAGCGGCACGTACCTACATCGACCTTTGGTTTCGAGAGCGACAGTCTCGAGGCCCTTTCGAATAACGAGATCGACGCCGCTGCGGTGACGCCCACCGTGGCGAGCTATTTCAATCTGACGCATCCCGACAAGGCGCTCCGCATCCTTGATCGCGACGAGAGCACGGTGGATCTCAACTGGAATGTCGCCGTCGGCATGGTTCGCCCTGATGATGCCTTACGCGAAGCCATGGATGGAGCTCTCGATCGGTTACGAACCGATGGCACCGTCGATCGGATATACAAGAGCTATGGCGTCGTACTGCAGGCACCAAGGTAGCCGAGCGTGCTGGCGCCACTCAGCAGACGCACTGTTTTGGGAGGGATCGCGGCCGGTGCCACGATGGGAATCGAGCCGGTTTCCGGTCGGGAACTGTGGAATATCGGTCTCCAACTCTACACCGTCCGCGACCCGCTGAAGGCCGACTTCGAAGGAACGCTGAGGAAAGTCGCGAATTTCGGGTATCGCGAGCTGGAGTTTGCCGGCATTCTCGGGAACGACCTGAGGCTCACCCGCAAGCTCCTGCGCAGCCTGGATCTCACCGCACCATCGCTGCATCTCGACTACGCCAGCCTGCGGAACAACGCCAACTCAGCATTCGACATCGCCCATTTGCTCGACAGCCGGTTCGTCGTTTGTCCCTGGCTGGACGTATCGGAAAGGCAAACACTCGATGATTGGCAGCGGATTTGTGACACTCTGAACACGATCGGTGAACTGGCGCAGCGTTCCGGGCTAACGCTTGCCTATCACAATCATGATTTTGAATTCGGGAACTTGGCAGGTGGCATCCAGCCATACGACGTTCTGCTCAGCCGCACCGATGAGCGCTTTGTCATGTTCGAGCTCGATGTTTACTGGGCAACCAAGGGACATCTCGATTCAGCGCGCGTCTTGAGAGGGCATCCATCGCGATTTCGCCTCCTGCACCTGAAGGACATGGCAAAGGACGGATCGACCATCGAACTTGGTCACGGTACGATTAACTTCGCCGAGATACTCGAAGCCGCCGCGGAGAGCGGTGTGCAACATGTTTTCGTCGAACAGGACGTTTCGGCTGATCCGATGCGGAGCATACAGACGAGCATCGCCTTCCTTAAGCATCAGCGACTTCTGACGCGCAGCTCTGTTTTGCCACGTACACCTTGACGATTTCGACACCGGATTGTGATCCCTCGACTTCGGTGGAGGAGCTAAGATTGTGTTGCCGGCTATCCCCTTGCCGGTCCCAATCGAGAGGCTCAGCCCCAGCTTCGAAGGTCCGGAGCTGGGGCTATTCTCAGATCTCAGCTCTGGCATGCGCGATCGTCTTCATCGGCGCGACCACCGACTTCGCCGATACGCGAATGGTTCGGCTGAAGAATCGCGAAGGCAATGCTGACCTCGTGATGGCGTTGCCGTGCTCGAATCCGCGCCTGCGCCCTTACGATCAGATCACGGCAGGTCGCTTCATAGAATACGAGGGCAAGCTCAAGAAACATGTTGAAGTCGGAGTGCAAGGCATCAGACGGTAATTTATTGCCGGGTCGAACGATCGCATTTGCGATACTTGACCCGGGTCCGTTCGATGGGGGAGTTTTGCAAAAAATTGCTGAAGATCTTTGCGTCGATGTTGATCGCCTTCCTCCCAGCGCTTGCTGTCGTCCAACCGGTGTGGGCGAAGCGTAAGTGGCATCCCATCTTGTGCGAAGTCAATGCTCTCTTGTTCTTGGTCCGACCGAAGCCCTTATCCGAATAGCCAGCGCCAGAAGCGTTGCCAGAAGTTTGCTGGTGTCTCTCCTGCGAAGAATTGATTTTTGGTCTCGCGCTCCCGGGTGCGCGCCGCAGCGATCTTGTCGTCCGACCATGGGACGTCCCAAGCAACTGCGTTCTGTCGTATCCAGTAAACCTATCAGACCTCCCTGGGCTTCTTCGATCTGGCGACCGCCGCTCCCTCCATGAAAGCGGTTCTGGAAGTCCGTTCACCAGGCTTGACCGGAAGTCCTCGGTGGCCTGTCAAACCGACGCGATTGACCTGAACTGCCCACCATCCTTGCGACGCGCACCGATGCACGCCAGCGTCGGGCTGGGAGAAGGGGCAGGTCGAGAACCAGGTCGGGCTGGTCAGGGAACGCTTCTTCACGCCGCGGCTGCGGTTCAAAAACCTCGACGAGTTAAACGCCTGGCTGCTCGACAAATGCATCGCTTACGCCAAGGCTCATCGCCATCCGGAACTGGTCGATCGGACGACCTGGGAAGTGTTCGAAGCCGAACGCCGCAAACTCGTTGCCTATGCCGGCCGCTTCGACGGCTTCCATGCGGTGACGGCGTCGGTCTCGAAGACCTGCCTGGTGCGCTTCGACAACAACAAGTACTCGGTCGCAGCATCGTTGCCGAGCACCCGGGATCCTTTGGCCGCGGCGATACCGTCTACGGCCCCTGGCATATGTGCCGGTGCTCGCCCGCAAACCCGGCGCCTTGCGCAAGGGTGCTCCCTTCAAAGACTGGGTGCTGCCAGCCGCGATCGAGCGGATCCGGCGCAAGCTTGCCAGCACCGACGATGGCAATCGGCAGATGGTCGACATCCTCAACGCGGTGCTGACTGACGGTCTGCCCGCGGTGGAAGCGTCCTGTGCCGAAGCGCTCAGTCACAGCGTCCATTCCGCCGATGTCGTTCTCAATATCCTGGCCCGTCAACGTGAACCCGACCCACCGGCCAACATTATGACGCCGGCCGCACTGACGCTCCGTCATGCACCGATCGCCGATCGTGCCCGCTACGACAACCTCCGGAGGACCATCTGATGGAACGATTGATTTTATGACGGCCCATTTTTCAGACGGGGGCTCATGAGCGTCAAAGCCATGATGGCGACCATTCTCCAAGACCAGATGACGTTGCGTGGCGTGAATTCGCTGTCGCCCTCCGACTATGAGCAGATCGTCGAACTGCTGATTGAACAGCTCAGAGAGCTTGAGCTGGCGGCGCGAGAGGTGACCGACACGCGCGAGCGTTAGCCGACGAGCTGGCTGATGACCGAGGAAAAGCGCAATCAGGCTGAGGCGCGACGAATTGCAAAGGTCCCCTACCTTAGCTCGGACCGCTGCTTGTGTCGCGATGACATCAAATGATCCGGCTGCGGCGCCGCTCAAGCCGCTACGACGCGCAAAGAGGACATTCACCGTCAGCGGCTTCACTTAGCTGCCGACCAATCTCGCCCATCAGAGCCTTCGGCTCCGTGGACGATCTGACCGGTGACGTCTTCCACGTGATGCAGCAGAAAGACAAGTTGTCCGCCGTCGTCGTGGACCGGCGTGTTGATCGGCTGCCAATGGCACTCCACGAAGGAACCGGCCGTGTCCTTGATGTCGTAGCGCTGGACGGCCATGGCGTGCGGCCTCCCGGTCTGCGCGACCGTCTTCAGCGAATTGTACAGGTTCGTGACGCCGTCCGCGAACGGTTGGTCCGGATCGTCCGGGAAGACCTCGAACAGTGAGCGTCCGAGGATGTCGGCTCGACTTGTAAAGGTCACGACGGCATACGCGGCGTTCACGTCGACAATCTGTAGCCCGGGTCCGGGATCGAGCAGCAGATAAGGATGTGGCGAGGTCCGCGAGAAACGCCTCCCGGATCCGCGAAGCGTCCGCGCCGGGGAGCTGAGGGCCCCGACGCTCGCGGCATCGAGCACCGCCAGTTCGCGCAACTGACTAGCCAGCAGTTTTTCCAGCGTCCTCCGCTGGATTTAGTCGGGCGCGTCTTCCAGCAGTTTGCGGAAATGCGCGATGTTCTGCTCGCAAATGAACTTCTTCATGTTTCCGTCGGTCGGGTGATGTGGGGCCCACCCGCTGCGATCCCGGCGCAGCCTTGGGCCCGTTCGGTCCGATGAAGTGACGGAAAGATGCCACGGGACGCAAGGAGCGTCCAGCGGCCTCGCTGCGGCGTGAGATGCCTCGGCCGCGTCGCGTGCGGCTTCTTCCGAACAATCCCGTGTAGAGGCAGATCAGGAACAACAAGAAGTGAACGGTTGCTCACCACGCCAGCCGTCAGGTTCTGAGTTCGGATGCCGCGCCTGCGCGGTAACTTCCGGCCTCGCATTTCATTCCTCCCGAGCCCAGAGGCTCGAATTGCTCACACTCGCCGAGGGATTTGCCGACCATGTCGCCGAGCGGTCTCCTCACGCGATCTTGAACCGCAGCGGCGCTATCGCCGGGACGTTTCCTCGGAAGCCGGGTTATTGCCTTAGGGGTCTTCAAGCGCGCTGCAGCATGCCTCGTACCAATCAAATTCCGTCTTGCCCGCGTTGCAGGACGCCGATGACGTTGGCCACGCCTCGAACAGGCAAAGGGTCTCCAGTTTGGCGATGTTTCAAATGCGAAGCGGTGGATCGATTCCGGTTTGAGCCGCGGTCCGGTGCGCCGAAGATCATCGACCAATCTTGATTATAGCGCGCTCAAGTCGTCCGGCACCTCGCCGAACTTCCGGATCACCTTGGCGTCGCCGAAGTCGCCGCTGGCCGGATCTCCGGTCCGCGAGAAGGCGACCGCGCCCATGACGCCGGGCTTGCGCGAGAGGGTCTCGGCGCGCATCACGGCGGCGGTGGCTGAGAGGCACTCCGTCGCCTCGCCGACGGCGATTCCATCGTCGGCGGCCACGAAGGGCAGGGCAACGTAGGAGGTGACGTCCATCGCGGTCACTCCTTGCGATCGCGCGATCGATCGAACCGGCCTCGCGCATAGCCGGTGGAGACCGACGCTTGTAGCGCCTCGAGCTCTGCCTCGAGAAAACCGTTGGCCACCAGCAGCGCCTTCACCGCCTCCCGGGCGTCCCCGCGGCAGGTCGCGATGGCCTGGTCGGCGGCGAACTCAAGATCGCCCTCGGAGGGCGCAGCGGGTTCGGGTGCAGCGAGCATGATAGATGTTCGTGTTTTGTTCAATGAGAGTCAAGCGGGCGAACGAACGGCAAGCTCAGGCACGCTCTGCCGAATTCGTCCGCCCGCCCCAAAAAGGGGCGCCGAACCTGCGCTAGATCAAGGTAAAAATACCTACGGAACAGATCGCGAAAGTTCGCTAGCCCCATAGCGGAGGAATGAAATGGGCATCCTCGGTCGGGCATCGTGTCGGAACCAGGCTGCCACGTTCGTCTTGAATCCAAGCCGCCCTGAACTGGAGTTCTGCGTACATGGCCCCGCGCGCCAACTGGAAAGGCTTCCTGCGTCTGTCCCTCGTCACCTGTCCGGTCGCGCTGTATCCGGCGACCTCCGAGAGCGAGAAGATCTCATTCAACCAGCTCAACCGGCAGACCGGCCACCGCGTCAAGTATCTGAAGGTCGACGCCGACACCGGCGACGAGGTGGCCAACGAGGACATCGTCAAGGGCTACATGCTCGACAAGGACCAGTTCATCGAGGTGACGAAGGAGGAGCTCGAGGAGATCGCGTTGGAATCCACGCGCACCATCGAGATCGATGAGTTCGTAGACAAGACCGACATCGACCCGCGTTACCTGATCCGGCCCTACTATCTGCGGCCAGACGGCAAAGTCGGGCACGACGCCTTCGCCGTGATCCGCGAGACCATCCGTGAGATGGACAAGGTCGCGATCGGTCGCGTGGTGCTGACCAACCGCGAGCACATCATCGCCCTCGAGCCGATGGACAAGGGGCTCGTCGGCACCCTGCTGCGCTACCCCTACGAAGTACGCTCGGAGCTTGAATATTTCGACGAGATCCAGGACGTGAAGGTCACGAAGGACATGCTCGATCTCGCCAGGCACATCGTGAACCAGAAGGCCGGTCGGTTTGACCCCGGCAAGTTCGAGGACCACTACGAGACCGCGCTGATCGACCTCATCAACAGCAAGCGCAGCGGCAAGCCGATCACTCCGAAGGAGAAGCCCGCATCGACCAACGTCGTCGACCTGATGGAGGCGCTGCGCCGAAGCGTCGGCGGCGCTGCGGCAGAAGCCAAGGTTCCGAAGAAGCTGGCCAAGAAGCCGCGGAAGGCGGCGGCCGGCCAGAAGGAAATGCTGATGTCGATCGCAGGCAAGAAGCCCGCGAAGGAGGCGGCGGCGAAGAAGCCCACGGCCAAGCCGCAGCGGAGGTCGGCGTAGTTCTCACGAGGTCTAGCCGAACAGGTGCGCAAGCCAATACGCCGCCGCTGCGGCCAATCCACCGACCAGCAATGTTTGCAGCGCCGACTTGATCTTGTTGACGCCTGTGAAGTGCCCTTTGACGGCTCCGAAGCAGAGCAGGGCCAGGCCGGTCGCGGCGACCGAGATCTGCAGGGCCGTCCCGATGTCTTTCGTGAACATGTAGGGCACGAGCGGAATCAGGCCGCCCACCACGTACGAGCCGCCGATCGTTGCAGCGCTGATCAGCCCGTTTCGGATCCGGGCGCTCCAATCCCAGTTCGAAGCGCATCATAAAGTCGACCCATCGCTGCCGGTTTGAAGCGATGGCGCCAACGACGGACTTCAGCACATCTCCTTCGAGACCGTACTCGCGGAAGATCTGCTCCACTTCGTCGATCTCCCGCTCGCGAAGGTGATCGATTTCGTGATGCTCGCGCTGCTCTTCGGCGGCGTAGTGCTCGGCGTCCGTGCGCGCGGCGAGATAGCCGCCGAGGCCCATCGCGATGGCGCCGGCGACCACCTCGGCGAGGCCGGCGGTGACGATTACGTCCGTGTTGGCGACCGCCGCGGAAAGACCGGCCGCCAGCGCGAACGGCACGGTCAGGCCGTCGGCCATCCCGATCACGACGTCGCGGACGCTTTCGGAGGAGGTGAAGTGCTTTTCGATGTGCGGGGTGGCTGGCACAGGGACGCTCCAGGTTGGACGGCATTCGCGGATTCGAAGAGGGCTGCCTATTCGGCGGCCCTCTTGCGGCCGGAGATCATGGACGCGACCAGATTTTCGCGATGCTCGAAGCTTGCGATCAGCACGCCGATAACGTGCGCGACGACCAGGCCGACGGTGAGATTAGCCAGAAACTCGTGGACGTGTTCGATCAGCTTGGAGCCCCAGTAGGCGTCCGTGGTCATCATGTAGCCCGTGGCGCAGGTGCCGATCAGCGCGACCAGGAGCGCCACGATCATGGCTCCGCCCGCGGGGTTGTGCCCGATGAAGCGGGGCGCCCTGAGCATTGCGATGTCGCGAAGGTAGGAGAGGATCTCGCGCGGCGGGCGAACGAAGTTCGCGAATCGCGCATGCTGCGGACCGACGAGGCCCCAGATGATGCGAGCGCCAAGGAGGCCAGCGATGGCGTAGCCGGCGGCGACGTGCACCCGCTCGATCTCGTCGCCGGTGGCATAGGCTACGACGAATAAGGCGACCAGGGACCAATGGAAGATCCGGACGAACGGATCCCAGACCTTGATCGTGGCCGGCGGCGTCGCGCCGCCGGCTCCGATCTTGTTGCTCACGATTCTCATTTGCCGACCATCACATCTGGCCGATGATCTGGCCGTTGGTCGGGTCGACGAACAGCTCGACCCGGTTGCCGCTTTTGTCGAGGGTGTAGAGTTCGCCGCAAGCGTTCTTGAGCTTGGCCTTCTGGACCTTGTAGCCTTGGGCCTCGACCTTGGCCTGCAACTGCGCCATCGGCAGCCACTGTGCCTCGGGGGCCGACGTGCACGGCTTGCCGAGGCTGACGGCCTGAGCGGACGCCGCAGCCCCGAGCGCCATGGCGACAGTGGTGAGGATTGCGATCTTGCGCATAGATGTCTCCTGAAAGTGGCCGGCCGCACCATGCGGCGGCGATGCGGGCAACCTGCCAGAAGCGGCCTGACCGACACCTGTTGAGCCATGTCAGCGATTTGTCAGCCGGGGTTTGGCATCCATATCTTTCGGATGACGAGTTGCCCCATGAACCTGCGCCTGCCTCGCCTTCGCGCCCTGATCCTTGCGGTCGCTCTACTGGCCGCGGGCGGCGGCGCATCGTCGTTCGCCCGGGATCACGACGATGCGCGGCGGGCCGTCGAGGCCGGCGAGATCCGTCCGCTTGCGGACATTCTGAATGTCGTCAGGGGGAAGCTGCCCGGCGACGTCGTCGGCGTGAAGCTCGAACGGGAAGCCGGCGTCTGGAAGTACGAACTGCGGGTCGTCGACGACAAGGGGCGGCTGTTCGAAATCCATGTTGATGCCCGCAGCGGCGAAGTCGAACGGACGAAGGAGAAGTGATGCGCGTGCTCGTTGTCGAGGACGACCCGAGGATCGCGTCCGACGTCGCGCGCACGCTCGAGGCCTCCGGCTACGTGGTTGAGACCGTCGCCAACGGTGAGGACGCCTGGTTTCTCGGAGACACCGAGGATTTCGGAGCCGTTATCCTTGATCTCGGTCTGCCGGGCATGGACGGCCTCGCGGTCCTGAAGCGCTGGCGCGCCAACGGGCGCCACATGCCCGTTCTCATCCTCACGGCGCGGGGTAGCTGGGCGGAGCGCGTAGACGGGATCGACGCCGGCGCCGACGACTACCTGCCGAAGCCTTTCCGGATGGAGGAGTTGCTGGCGCGGCTGCGGTCCATCGTGCGGCGCTCGGCGGGACATGGCTCCTCGGTCATGACCGCCGGCGAGATCGTGCTGGACGAGCGGCAGATGAAGGTGACTCGCCGCGGCGTGCCGATCACGCTCTCGCCGCTCGAGTACAGGCTGGTCGCCCATCTCCTCCGGAATCGCGGGCGCGTCGTCTCGCAGCAGGAGATCGACGAAAACGTCTACGGTCACGGCGAGGAGCACGACTCCAACACGCTCGAGGTGCTGATCGGCCGCGTGCGCAAGAAGCTGGGTGCCGATGCCATCGAGACGCGGCGCGGCTTCGGTTATCTGATGCCCGAGGAACCCGCATGAACCGGCATTCGCTCAGGCTGCGACTGGTCGCAGGCGGGGTCATTGCGATCCTGATCGCGCTTGCGGTCGCCGGCGGCGCGCTCGTCGTGGTCTTCGAACGCCATATCTCGCGCACCCTTGCCCAGGATCTCGACGTCCATCTGAAGCAGCTTCTCGCGGGTATCGACGTCGATCCGCAAGGCAAGCTGGTATTGACGCAAACGCCGGTCGATCCGCGGTTCGCGGATCCTCTGTCCGGGCTCTACTGGCAGGTCGGCGACGACGGCGGGCAGGTCCTGCGTTCGCGCTCCCTGTGGGACTCCGCCATGACGCTCCTGGCCGACCGGCTGGGGCCTGGCGAAACCCATCAGCACGAAGCCACGGGACCCGGAGGCCAGCGCGTGCTGGTCGCCGAGCGCGCCGTCACGCTTTCCGCGGACGGGAAGCCGGTTGTCGTCCGCCTCGCCGTCGCCGAGGACCTGGCGAGGGTGTCGGCCGCGACCTTGGCGTTCGCCAAGGACCTTGCGATCGCGCTCGTTCTGCTCGCCTGCGTGCTGGCCGCTGCGACGTGGGTCCAGGTCGGCGTCGGCCTGCGTCCCCTGGCAGCGCTGCGCCGCGGAGTGGCGGATATCAGGGCGGGCCGAACCCGGCATTTGCCGTCCTCGGTTCCGACGGAAGTCGGGTCCCTGGTCGAGGAAGTCAACGCGCTCATTGATGCGCAAGAAGGCGAGATCGAGCGGTCCCGCGGACGCGCCGCGGACTTGGCGCACGGACTGAAGACGCCGCTTTCGGCGCTCGCAGCCGATGTGTCGCGCCTCCGCGAGCGGGGCGAGCGCGACATCGCCTGCGACATCGAAGCCGTCGGCGAGGCGATGGGGCGCCACGTCGACCGCGAGCTCGCGCGCGCCAGGGTCCGCGGCCGCGCCAGAGGTAGCGCCCCAGCATCCACTTCCGTGAAACCGCTCGTGGGATCCATCGTCGCGACTTTGTCGCGCACTGCCGACGGCGGGCGAGTGAGGTTCGAAAACCTGATCGCCGACAGTGTTTGCGTCCCACTCGACAGAACCGACCTCGCGGAAATCCTCGGGAATCTAATCGAGAACGCCGCTCGCCACGCCGCGGGATGCGTACGCCTCACGGTCGATGGAAGCCGGCCATCCGTTGCCGTCGAAGATGACGGCCCAGGCATCGAACCTGTCCACCTCTCGCGCGTGCTGGAGCGCGGCATCCGCCTCGACGAGCGAGGTGGCGCTGCGGGCCTGGGTCTTGCCATCGTGCAGGACGTTCTGGACGCGTACGGATGGGGACTGGAGCTCTCCACTTCGGAGCTCGGCGGTCTGAAGGCGGCAATCGCTCCGAGACCTGCGCTGCTCGAGAAGCGAAGCGGTCCGGCCGAAAACGCGGCCCCGTCCACAACTGTTGCGCAGCAAGCCTGACGGTTTGCTGACATCGGCCGTCAGCGGCTTGAGGGCCGGGCTGGAGTAACGGTTGCGCGTGCGGCAGACGCCGCGCCTCCAAAACGAGAGATCACAATGCGCAAGCCAGTCATCGACGCCGCCATCGCCCTGTTCGCCGCTTCGACCGGCAGCGCGTTGGCGGAAGACGCCGATACCTCTTTCCACCGGGCCTCGCGAACTGGGGCGATGGCGGCGGACCAGCTCAAACGGCAGATCGACGCCCTCGGTTACGATCTCGGCAGCTTCGAGCCGGACGACGGTGCCTTCAATACCCGCATCGTCGACCGTCAAAGCGGACTCCCGGTGAAGGCGCAGTTCGATAAAGTCACCGGCGAGTTGCTACGGGCTGCTCTCGGTTCTCGATGAGCGTCGATGCCGGCACCGGGGGGCCGGATTCTTACGGTCTCCCCGGTGCGTGATCATTTACGATCCGTGACTACATTGCGTTCGATGAAGAGCGATTACGATCCTCGGCGCGAAGCGGAAGCGGCCATGAAGCTCGCCATGGCCGCCGACGGACCGGAGCGACAACGCCTGATTGGCCTAGCCATCGCTTGGCAACAGCTTGCCCTTATGCACCCGGCCTCGACGCCCAACGGCCGCAAGGAGCAGGCCGCCTAACCGGGCTCCGACGGGCACTCGGGACAG
Source organism: Bradyrhizobium sp. B039 (assembly GCF_038965675.1). Lineage (NCBI taxonomy): Bacteria > Pseudomonadati > Pseudomonadota > Alphaproteobacteria > Hyphomicrobiales > Nitrobacteraceae > Bradyrhizobium > Bradyrhizobium sp. B039. Next base: position 5,783,433 of record NZ_CP152416.1, on the reverse strand, counting down.
GTATCACCGATCGTGTCGATGAAGTCTTGCACCTCGGCCACGGCTTTCTCGGCGGAGACGCCGTCCGGCGGATCCCGGCGGGCGATGTCGAAGGCACGCTCGCGGGCGTGCGGATCGGCGCGGTCCCGCATCCAGCCGTGCTCCTCGCATTCGCGGATGGCGCCGGCCTCCTGCAGCAGGGAGATCGCCAGCCGCGTAGCGTCCGGATCGTGGGTCGCCTTTCCTTGAGCATCAGCATCGAGATCCCTCCTGCCAGGGCGAATCCTTCCGCCCCCTTGCTCGTTCCGGGCGGTTAGCACGGAGCAGGGATTCCCAATCAGCAGGGCTAGGGATTGTCCACGTGTTCCGCAGCGCCAGAGTTCAGAGTGTCTCCTCAAATTGGCAAGCGCTGGGCGGCTCGTCTGTCGACCCCCCGCTCCGGAGCGGCGCCTTCCTGAATGGACCGCCAGACATTGGCGTTTTCGCGTTCTCCCGTTCGTGCTTCAAGAATGCGTGTAATCCGTGAAGCTTGAAGACTTCATCAAATTCGTCGCTGAACACGACTGCATCCCCGTCAAACGCGATACGAACTTCATCGCCCGGATCCTCTTCGAGAGCCTGGGGAGCTGTGCCGAGTTTCGCTGCGGCGGCCCGCATCTAGTGACGCCGTCTGATTTCATTGGAGAGAAAGAGATCTAACTCCCACGCGGAGATGAACGGGCCGAGCGAGCGGCCGCTGGTATTGGGCAGCTTGCCGCCGCGCCACAACTTCAAATCTAGTCTCGGCTGCCGAGCGACTTTTGAAGCTTCGCGCGCCGCCGCGTGCGCGACTGTCGCGATCGTGTCGCCATTCCGCGAAGGCGCCGTCGGGGATGGTTGGCAGAAGCTCGGCCCATGTGGCCTCGAAGGCCTCCCGGGCGGCCGCGAAGCTGCCGGCGATGCCGCGGCGGTGCGCTTTCGGCTCCATCCCGGGATAAAAGCCGACCGACCGCGCCCCTTGATCGGCGTGGATGGGAATGCCGGCGCGCTCGCCGATCACGCCGACCCGGACGTCGCCGAAGTAGATGTGCCAAGTCTCCTGGAGCGGATTGACGGCGCGGCGGCAGGCGAGGGTGGACATTGGCTAACCTTGATTGGCGAACCTCTGGTAACCCTGAAATATCGCTTGGAGTTGCGCATTTGTGAAGCGCCACTCAGAATAGTCGCGGGACGCCTCCTGGCATCTTTCGCTGCTCAACCTCGCGTTTGCCCTGCGGCGTCGGCCTGAAGCCTTTCGTCACGGTGGCTTGTCGTCGGCACATAGTCGCCTGGCCCGGCGCCAAGAGCGCCTGAGGCCTATATGGCGTCCAGCCAGGGTAAGCTGGTCGACGATCCCAATCCTTCGCCCGGCCCCAAAAAAGCGAGAACGGCCGCCCCCATCGGCACCGAAAGCCAGCCCCATGGCGGGAAGCTAAGGGAGGAACTCATTCTCCGCGGTGCGATTGATTTTCGCGGAGGAGGTCGATGGCCAAGACCACGATGTCGGACGCCCGGCGGGTGTCCGGCAGAGACGTTCGCCAGATGCTGACCCATGGAAGTCCGCTGGAAGCGCATATTCGCCCGCGGCCGGAAGCATAGTACGTCCGCGATCCGAGAAGCGGCGAGCCATCAAGCGTTGGCTTGCAGGCCGACGTGGACGTACCACGTTGCGTCGTATTCTGTGCTCACGCCGGAGATGGTGCCGGATGCGGATCTGGCGCGCGCACCAGTTCTTCCATTTCGAACAGGCACACACCGGCGTCAGTTTCGGCGATCTTTCGCAGTTCGTCCGTGAAGCCCTTGCGGGCGAAGAACACCAGATGCTTCGATCTGGCGTCTTCCGCGTATCTGGTCTTCGCGATGGCCTCTTGGAGGCGCTTGCGGACGGATTCGCCGATCTGAGCGTTCTCCCATTTGCATTCGCCGAATATTGCGGATCCATCGAGAAGGCGACCGGCTACGTCGATCTCGAAGTCGCCGCCCCAAAGGCGCCCGATCTCTCCCGCCGGCACGTCGAACCTCTCCTGCGCATGGTCGCGCAGATGTTCGCGAGACACGGACTCGAAGGCGGACCCCATGTAGTCGTTGAAGTGCGGTTTGACGGCCCGCGTCCAGATGTCGTCTCCGAATCCTCGGCCGAGAGCGCTCAGGTTGGGCCGCACGAAGCGGTACCAGAACCTGAATAGCGGGTCCCGTAGCGAGTACCGGGTGTTGCGCGAGCGCTCGTCGGCGTCGAGAGAGCGTTCGCGCGAGACGATGCGCATCTGCTGAAGGCGGGCGATATAGGGCGACACTTCGGACGCGGCGGTGAATGCGTGCACGCGCGAGACGATCTCCGAAGGTTTGGTGGCACCGTCGGCGATCGCTGCCGCGACGCTCGCGTAGCGTCTGGCATCGTTCAGCTCCGAGCGCAGGAGGAATTCCGGCTCCTCCTGCAGCGGAGCGGAGGGCGTCAAAAACAGCTGCTTGATGTTCTCCGCCAGCGTCAGCGATGGATCGCACTTGTCGAGGTAGTACGGCACGCCGCCGAGGACGGAGAACAACGCGATCGTGTCCGCTGGATCCCACATGGGCATGAACTCGGCGGCCTCCCTGAGCGGCATCGGCCCGATCTCTCGCGATAGCGTCATCCGGCCAAAGAGCGGATTCCGTTCCGCCAGCAGTTCCTCCATCTGTGCGATCAGCGATCCGCAGAGGATGATCTTCAGCGCTCCGGATTCGGCCGCTCCGGAATCCCAGAACTTCTGGATGATGGAAGGCAAGCCGGAGTTGCCTCCGACGAGGTAGGGAAATTCGTCGAGCGCGACGATCAGGCCAGGCTTCTGCTCGGCCTTCCCCGCGACGTAGTGAAGGACGCCCAACCAATCCGACAAACCATCGAGAATCGGGTCGCTCCCCAGCGCACGCGCGATTTCCTTCTTGAAGGCTTCGAGGTTGAGCGAGTCGTCGACCAGCGTTGCCTGGAAATAGATCGCGGGCCTGCCGAGCGAAGCCTGCCGGATCAAGGTCGACTTGCCGATCCGCCTCCGTCCATAGAGGATGGCAAGGGATGCCTTCCGTTGACTGAACTCGCGGTCGAGAACGGCTAGATCCTGCTCCCGTCCAATAAATCCGGTCATTTGCCGCCTCATAATCCAAATTATACTAATTCATACTATACTAACCTGCTTTCTGCAATTGTTCAATGCCCCGTGCTCGTTCTGTACGGATCGAATGCCGTCTTATGCGGCCGTGTTTGCTGCTTGTCGGCTGGTACCTGTCGGGCTCCAACCTGAGGCATTGGCTTCCCCTGCGGAAATGATGCGTAAGGCCACTACCTGAACGGCCGTGATCTGCGGAAGCTTCCCCTCCGCCAACGAAAGGCGGAGCTCAAAAAGATCATCGCCGGGACCGATGTCCAGTTCAGCGAGAGCTTCGAAATCGAAGGCCAGGATGTGTTCGCGCACGCCTGCAAACTGGGGCTGGAAGGCGTGGTCTCCAAGGTCCGCGACAGCACGTAGGTGAGCGGCCGCGGCAACAATTGGGTGAAGAAGACTTGCGCGCAGCGCGAGACGTTGACAATCGCCGGCTTCGCCCTCGACGGCACCAAGTGGGACGGCCTTTACGTCGGCCGGCGGAAGGGCGACGATCTCGTCTACGCGGGCAAGGTCGACCACGGCTTCGACAAGGCCTCGACCGCGGAGCTCCGGAGGCGGCTGGAGCCGCTCGCCCGGAAAACGCAGGCCTTCGCGAAGCGGGTCGCGCACAAAGGCATCTGGGTCGAGCCAAAGCTGAAAGCCGAAATCGAGTACCGAGCGAAGTCCGCAGAAGGGAAGGTTCGGCACCCGTTCTTCAAGGGATTGCGCGAGGATCTTTGATAAGGCTCGAGCGGCCGAACTATATGTGAGAACAGGCGTTTCCGATCATGTCAGACGCTTCCGACTACTTCCGGGCTTACGCTGTCCGCGCTCTGTGTAAGGCCCGATCCATGCTGCTCGGCAGGATGAAGCATCTGCAGCTGCTGGCCGGGCGGATCCTATAATCTCCTCAAGAAAGAGGCCGCTTACGGCCCGAATACGCAGCACCTTGAGGACTTCCGGGCAGCCCAGAAGCTTGAGAGGTCTCTCGACCCGGCGAAGGCTCGGGCGCTGGGAATCGCTTTGGTCCGCCGAGGTCGCAGGACACAGGACGGGAGGCTTGTTGAGTGCCTTCCCTCGACACCCGTGGTGTAACAATCCTAGGCGTTCCTGGCCGGGAGCGGCGAGATCCGCTTGCGGACTTGCTGGTAAGGGCGGCTTGATAGTGTCACGATGTGCTATCGACAAATCCGGGGGTGCTTCATGCGATCGCAGGTCCGGCTTCCCGATCCGATCGCCGCCGTCTTCATCACGGAGCAGCTTGCCGATCGCCAAGCTGCCGCGCCCGACTTCTTGCGCGAGAAGCTCGCCATCCAGAACCTTGCCGAGGTGATGTCCGACCATCCGGACGAGGTGCTGCCCCGGCTGGTCAAACTCGGCATGGAAATCTGCGAGGCTCACTCCGCCGGCATCAGCATCCTCGAGCCGGACGCCGGCCAATTCCGCTGGCACGCGCTCGCGGGCGAACTGGCGACCTTCGAAGGCGCGACGACACCGCGGAATTTCAGCCCCTGCGGGGTCTGCCTCGATCTGGCCCAGCCCATCCTCATGGAACATCCCGAACGTGCCTACGACTGGATCCAAGACGCCGGAATCACGGTGCCCGAGGTGCTGCTCGTCCCATTGACCATGAAGGGGGCGGACGCGATCGGGACGCTTTGGCTGGTCGCCGCCGACACAGGCCACTTCAACAAGGAGCATGCGCGGGTGATGGCCGAACTGTCGGCGTTCACGGGCATGGCCCTGCGCACGGTCCAGACCGCGCAGCGGCTTAAGCTCGCTGTGCAGCAGCAGGAAACCCTCATGCGGGAGATGAGCCACCGCATCAAGAACCTCTTCAGCGTCGCCGACAGCATGGTCCGGATGACGGCCCGGAACGCGGCGACCAAGGAAGAACTGGCCGAGACCTTGTCGGGCCGTCTGCATGCGCTGGCTCAGGCAAATGGTCTGATCCGTCGTTCCTTCGGCTCGGATGTCGCCGCCGTCGCGAGCCTCTCCGATCTGGTCGAACGAATCCTCCGCCCGCACGAAAGACAACCGTCGGTCCTAGAGGGACCGGACCTCGCGATCGGAGAGCAGGCGGTGAACCATTTGGCGCTGATTTTCCACGAACTGGCGACCAACGCCTCCAAATACGGTGCCTTGAGCCACGAAGGGGGCCGTGTGACCGTCACTTGGGCGACGGAAGCGGAGCGGCTCCGGATGGAGTGGACCGAGATCGGCGCTTGCGGGGTTGACGCTCCGAAGACCATCGGTTTCGGCACAAAGCTGGTCGAGACCACGATCGAGCGGATCGGCGGCGAGATCGAGCGCGACTGGCGCCGCGAAGGTCTCCGTGTCCGGATCTCGCTGCCGCTTAAATCGCTGCGAAGCTGACGAGCCTCTCAAGCAGGAACCCAACCTCCGCGGTGAAATTGAAGTTCGCGGAGGACATGATGGCAGAACTCGGAAAGATTGGATCCAGACGCCCCGATGGTCCCGGATGGAGTTTGGCGGCAGCTCTAGGTCTCGTGGCCGTCGCCTTTCTGTGGGATCGCATCTCACCGCCCGACCGAGTCGCTCAGGCGGAAAAGGACGAAACATTCCCAGAAACCGGAGAAGCCGACAGACACGCCTCGCCCACCGAAATCGCGACCGAACGAGGAAATCGCGGACGCCAGGCCAGTTCGCCCGCCGAGATCCCGGCACGAGGATGGAAGGACATCCTCTGGCGGGTCTATGGCAATATCGGCGATCACCGCGTCCTCGCGCTCGCCGCCGGCATGACCTACTACAGCTTGCTCGCCATTTTCCCTGCCATTGCGGCGCTCGTCGCCATCTACGGTCTGTTCTCCGATCCCAGCAGCATCGCCAAACACCTCGACGACGTCTCGGGCTTCATTCCGGGAGGCGCCGTCGAAGTGGCGCGCGAGCAATTGACGCGCGTCGCAACGAAGGGTAATCGGACCCTTGGTTTTACTTTCGCGATCGGTCTTGCGATCTCGCTCTGGAGCGCGAACGCCGCCATGAAGTCGTTGTTCGACACCCTGAACATCGTCTACGGCGAGCAGGAGAAACGCGGTTTCTTCAAGCTGAATGCGATGTCGCTAGGATTCACCGTCGGCGCGATCGCCTTCGTCGTGGCCGCGCTTGGCGCCGTCGTTGTCATCCCGGTGGTGTTGCAGTACGTCGGATTGTCGAATGCGACGGACCTGCTTGTCCGGATCGGACGCTGGCCTGCACTCTTCGTGGCGCTGGCCTTTGCCCTCGCCTGCATCTACCGGTTCGGTCCCAGCCGCCAGGCGCCGCGGTGGACGTGGATCAGCTGGGGCAGCGCGGCTGCGGCCCTGCTCTGGCTCGCGGCATCCGGCCTGTTTTCTTTCTACGCCGCGAACTTCGGCACCTTCAATGCCACCTATGGGTCCTTAGGCGCGGTGGTAGGCTTCATGATCTGGCTCTGGATCTCGGCGATCGTGATCCTGCTCGGAGCCGAGCTCAACGCCGAGATGGAGCACCAGACGGCGCGCGACACCACGACGGGACAGCCTAAGCCGCTCGGCACCAGAGGCGCCAAGATGGCAGACACCGTGGGAGCCCCCCGATCTTGATGCACACCGTCGCGGGCGCGTCGTGGCAGTGGCTGCCGACAGCGACACCGCTTCAGCAAACCGGTGCAGACCATATTACGCTGATGAAAGGGCACGGCGTCGACCGCGACGCCCACGCCGGCGAGTATGTGCGGCAACGGGCGTCTTGCGAAGCACAGCCCTCACCCTAACCTGCGTCAGGTCCACTTCATTCCAAGCGAACTCTTTATGGCCGTCCGCGAGGCGGGTTACGACGTTGGGTCCGGCCAACTCGGCGAGAACGCCGCGGCCTTGACGCCGTCCGTCACCGTGGCGGAGGCTCGCGCTGGGGCCGCACGCACGCTCAATGCATCGCCCCCACGTTGACTATCCGCTGATCCCCCGCCCAACATTGCGGGCTTGATCGAAGGATCGGAGTTTCACAACGATCCCGGTTCGACCCGGCTAGCCCCGGGTATCCAGTAGCTGCGAGACGGCGGCAGCCAATTGCGCCGGCGCAAAGGGCTTCTCAATCAGGAGGCTGCCATCGACGCCCTGCGATTTCCAGTCTGGCGCGCTGGCGCTCGTCATGTAGACTACGGGAAAGTCAGGCGTGATTTCCCTGATTTGCCGCGCCAGCTCCCATCCGCTGATGCCGTCACCCAGGTTGACGTCCGTCAGCAGCGCCCGACACTGCTCCCGGCCGTCCCGAAAGGTGGACATCGCCGCCTCTCCCGAATGGACCGAGCAGGCCTCGAAGCCGCCGTCCGACAAGGCGTCCTCGATGAAGCTGCAGATCAGAGCTTCATCCTCGACCACGAGAACACGAAGGGCATTGCTCACTTTTCAAGTCTCCTTTGCGACCGGGGCCGATCCTGTCCCGTCACGGCGGGTGCGTTCGGCCGCGAGTGGCCCGCCGCTCAAGCCACCGGAACACCGTAGTAGGCATTCACGGAGCGCGCGGCGCGGGATCGCTCCAATTCCAACTGCTCTCGTCGGCGTATTTGGGGGCGCTGCGAAGCTGGTCCTGGGTAATGCCGGTGACGTAGCCCGCGAGGTTGGTGTCATATTTCAGTGCCTGCCAGGGCAGGGGGTAGTGATCGTCGCCGATGCCGAGCAGGCCGCCGAAGCTCAGCACCGCGTACGAAACCTTGCCGCTGACCTTGTCGATCATGACATGCTCGATATAGCCGACCTTTTCGCCGTCGGCCCCGTAGACGTTCGTGCCCTCGACCTTGTCGCTTCCGATAAGGCTGAACGTCTCGCGATCTTCCATGGCCATGTTGACCTCCCGGATGTTGTCTTCTGGAGTCAACGGGAGGACGGATGGCTCCGTTCCTGGCTGAAGCCATGGTGGCCTTGTTCTGGATGAGCGGAGTTCGAGGATGGAACTGACCGATCTGGAGCGCGAATTTTTGAGGAAGCTGCTCGGCGAATCCTGGGTCAGCCCGCCGATGTTCGACCATGAGATTGTGGCACGGCTGGTGGAGCTGGGTCTCGTAGAAACCGAACCGCTTCCATCCGGCGATATCGAATACCGGATCACTGACGCGGGCCGAGCGGCGGCCGCGTAACCGCAATTCGGCCAGTTAAGGCTGGCGCCGCTCAGCTATCTGAACGGCTGCGACCCAAGCGCCGCCGGCTCTTATCCGAATCACAAAGCCGGACCGATCCGGCACCGGCGCCGAGCAGCATCTGAAACAGTGCCCGGTTGGCCCTGTATCTGGCGGCGGGCCGGCTGGCTTCCGAACTCTGGATCAGCAAGCGGCCGTCGGCCGTGCACAAGTACCACGTCCATCTTCGGCCGCGCTTTCTCAAGTGGGTCTCGAAAACAGCGAAGTGGTCTGCCATCGCCACTCTCAAACCGTCAGGGGGACTTCCATTGTAATCTGTCTTGCCATCTGGACGCAGGTTCAATCCGCAGTAACTGCACAGAGACCGCTTAGAGGAAAAGATTTGGACGCTGGAATAATTGGAGGTAGCTCTAGAGTTGAGGTCGAATTTCCGGGCGAAAGCAATATTGTGAGCCTAACCAGCTCACCATAAGCCATTCCGGTGACCTGAGCTTGTGCGGAAGCGCGTCCCTCCGCATCGCTCAAATTTACGGCGGCGCCCGAATGTCATCCGCCCCTGACAAGATCGCGCTTTTCATCGATGGCGCCAATCTATACGCCGCCGCCAAGACATTGGGATTCGACATCGACTACAAGCGCCTTCTGCAGGAATTCCAGGGCCGCGCCACGCTGCTGCGCGCCTTCTACTACACGGCAGTCATCGAGGATCAGGAATATTCCTCGATCCGACCGCTGATCGACTGGCTCGACTACAACGGCTACACCGTGGTCACCAAGGCTACGAAGGAATTCGTTGACGCCTACGGCCGCCGCAAGGTGAAGGGCAACATGGACATCGAACTGGCGGTCGATGCCATGGAGCTTGCCGGGCATGTAGATCAGATTGTACTGTTCTCAGGCGACGGTGATTTCCGACCGTTGGTCGAGGCGCTGCAGCGGCGCGGCGTCCGCATCACAGTGGTCTCGACCATCGCCAGCCAGCCGCCGATGATCGCCGACGAACTGCGCCGCCAAGCGGATGTCTTCATCGACCTCGTCGAGCTCCGTTCCAAGATCGGCCGCGATCCTTCCGAGCGTTCTGGCCCGCGCGAGCGCGGGACGGTGTCGACCGCATAGTCGCTTTCGTCGCTCCCTCGGATTTGATCCGCCCTACGCCGCCATGTCGGCGATGTCCCGACGGGGAATCGGCCGGAGTTCGCGCCAGCGGCTTCGGCATCAGAACATCCCGAGAAGGGCAAGAAAGACGACCTCGGCTATGAAGGCGGTGGTCATGATCACGACCGTGAGAAAGACGTCGCCTATCGGCATCAGGGGCATGACAAGACCCGCGTCCAACGCAGCCCCATCCTCAATTCACGAGGGGCGGAAAATGTTTCCGGGGCCGGGTTCCCGATGTATTCTCGTCTCGGGCAGGGCCCTCGGGGGCCGTTTCATGCGCATACTTGAACTGTCCTGCTGGTGCGTGACCGGGGCAGGCCTGGTGATGATCGCGATTTTCGCGCTGCACTGATTTGAGTGAGATCCTTGCAAACTGTCGTCTGGTGTCCGCCGGGCCGCGCACCGATGTTCGGAAGCTGCGAGATTGCCGCGGGCAGTCCTGCCGGTGGCGCTGAACTTCATCGGCCTATTTATCGAATACCGCCGATCTTCTCGTTCGCGTCCCCGATGGCCCGCGATGATCGTCGCCGTCGGCGCTGGCGCTCATCTATCGCGATGCGGATGATTGGCATGATGCGGCAGTCCGGCGACGGCACGGGCATGGAGACGATCGATGGGCTGGCGTGGGGGACCGGTGGTGCTGCACCCCAGCGACCGGGTCACAGACGGGAGCAGGATTGCGCAGCGAGATGGCCTCTGAACGTCCAGAGCGTTCAAGTGGACTTTTCCGGGGCGAGGCGATCCAGACGCAGCCGATGTCTATGATCAGTGAGCAGGCGTGCGCCGCCCAAGACGGCCGCGAGCGTCCCCAGCCCGGTCCCGCCCGCAATCAGGAACATGATCAGCAGTTGATATTTGACCGCATCGACAGGCTCGACGCCCGCAAGGATCTGGCCGGTCATCATTCCCGGCAAGGAGACAAGGCCGATCGCGGCCATGCTATTCATGATCGGCATGAAGCCGCTTCTCAACGCGTCCCGTATGACCGGCAGCAGGGCCTGATACCGGGTGCCGCCAAGCGCGAGACAAGCTTCCACGGCGGCCCGTTCGCGCACCAGGCTGTTCGTCAGTACGTCCAGGCCCAGGCTTATACCGGTCATGGTGTTGCCCAAAATCATGCCCAGCAGAGGCAGCGCATAGCGCGGATGATACCAGGGATCGGGGCGTAGCTCCGTCAGGAGCGCGAACATTGTGACCGTACCGGCGGCGAGCAGCGTGCATCCGGCGCCTAGGCCGTACTTCCAAACGCCCGGAAGGCGCCGCTTCTGTCGCGCGACGATCTCCCGCGATGCGAAGAGGACCATGATCAGAGCGGCGAGAGCGGTCCAGAGCGGCGACACGGCCGCAAACAGAAACGTCAGCACGTATCCGACGAGGACTAGCTGAACCACCATGCGCGCGGTCGCAATGGCCAGTTGCATTTCAAGCTTGAGGCGGAGAACAAGCGAGAGGACTCCGTCCATGACGACAAGGAGGGCGGGCAGGACCAGATCGCCGTACGAAAGCTGGATGTAGGTCACGGTCGGCGTTCCTCGATGCAGCCGTCCGGCCTCATCGCGAGTATCCTCAACCCGATGCGGCGGGCCTGAGCGTCGTCGTGGGTGCTCCAAACGACGCTCGTTCCACACGAAACGCGCTCCGAGATCAAGGATTCCACGGAGGCGGCAGATGCCGAGTCGAGCGCCGAGGTCGGCTCGTCCAGCAGGAGCACCCGCGATCGCAGCATGAGCGCCCTGACAAGTCCGAGCCGCTGTCTCTCTCCGGAGGAGAGCCTCTGGATCGGCCAGGGTCCGCAGTCATCCGGTAGCCCCAAGCGTTTAACCAGCAGCAGGGCGTCATCCCAGTCCGTGAAGTGCGCTTGCACGGTGTCCGACCACCAGCCGGGCTCGGCGGCGACGTAGGTCACTCGCTTTCGCCAGGCGGGGGCGGGCATCGCTTCTCTCAGCGTTCCGTCCAGCTTGACCGTTCCCTCGTTGGGATCGAGATCCGCGATGGCACGAAGCAGCAGGGTCTTCCCGACCCCGGAAGGCCCTTGCAGGGCGACGCATTCGCCGTCCTGCAAGTCGAATGATACTGAGATGTGCAGGCGCTTGAGCCCGCTGACCGTCAGCATGCGTCAAAGCTTAAACTGCAGCCGATCGGCAACCCGCCTGGCGATCTCCGCCGGCGCCTCGCGCGGGTAGGGATGTACGGAGCTGACGTTGATCTCACCGAGCACGTAGCTGTCGCTCCCGTCGGCTTGGACGGGGCCGAGCATGAAGTCGGCGTCCCAGATGGCAGGCAGGTCGTCTCGCGCGATATCCAGCAACGAGGTCAGTTGTGGCGTCCACTCCTCCTCCATCAGCCGGCGCAGCCGCTGGAAGCGCGGGTCCGCATTCGATGTGTAGAGCCGCGGTCCGGCCTCGGAACGCGCGGCCGGCGAGTCGACCAGGGCTTTGACTTTGTGATAGCCGAAGCCGGCGCAGCGGTCGCCGGCCATGTAGCAGCGGACCACGCCCTCGCTCAGGCGAGGCTGGAACGGTTGGTCGATGACGCTGCCGTTTTCGAAATACTCCGCGCAGCGACGGAGGAAATCATCCAGGGGCAGTTCCTCGGACGCCTCCTTTGTTGCGTCGAGCACCCTTATCTTGAGGGAAGCCGGCAGCTTCTCGACCTTCCAGACGCCTTGACCACCGTTGCCGCGGTTGCGCTTGATCACGCGCGGGCCGTCGGCCAGGCGCGTCGGCAGTTCTGCGCCCATCTCGGCGGCGGTTCGATACAGCGCAGTATCGCTTCCCCATCCCATCGAGCGGGTACGATAGAGTACCTCCTTGGTGCCCATCTTGAGGATGACGTCCGGATGAGCGCTGACCCACACGCCTTGGGCGGCGACGTCGCGCAGCAGGGCGTCGAGACCGGCGCGGTTTCTGCCGTCTTGAATGGGGTTGACCCAGACGAGCACGCCGTTGACCGCGAGCAACTGTTCGCGGACCTCCTCGGTAAAACTTTCATCATAGATCGCCGGGCGCCCTTCGACGCCGACGGCGGCGAGTGCTTCGAAGACGTCGACGAAGCGGCTGTTTTTCGAGGTCGCATCCCGACGCGCGACGGCGTCTCCTCGCGAGAGGATGGCGACGGTGCGTTGAGGGATGTTTCTTTCGGTGTCCATGCGCGAGCTCCACGTGGTGCGTGCTGCGCAGAGCTTGGACCGAAGTCTCACGGGGAGTCTGCTTGTCCCCTCGGGAACATTGTACGGGAGAACGTCAGGGCCTTTCAAGACGAGCGAAGAGGCTTTCTCCCGGGCGCGGCCGCTCGATGTCGGCATCGCCGGAGTGGCTCGGAACCACTGAAATCTACGTGATGTTCCCGCGTGGAGTCTCGGGTGCGGCGTGTTGACAGCTTGGTGCTCCGGGAGTTCAATTCAGGGCATCGGGGATTTGCGATCTCCCCGCGAGGCGACATGCCCAAGAATCGCGTCCACCAAGGGCGCAGCATGCCTTCATTCCTCATCCACATTTCGCCCGACACCTTTCCCAGCGATAGTCGCGTCGACCGCGCCGAGGCTCATCGATCTCGTGCATCGACACGGAGCTCTCCGCCGAACGCTCGTCTTGGCTTGCCGCAACGGCAAGAAGTTGGAGCGGAGGCATCGCGGCCCTTCTCCGCTGCACCCGGGTAGAACTCACATGCCAGGAGAACCCAAATGCGAATACCGATGATTTGTCGCGCCGCCATGCTGACGGCGATCGTGGGATGGCTATCGCCCGCCCAAGCCCTGACACAAGAGGAACTGATCGCCAAGATCCAGACCGCCGGCTACTCGCAGGTCAGCGACATCAAGTCGACGGCAGAAGGCACGACCGCCAAGGCGATGAAGAACGGCAAGCCAGTGACGCTCGTCATCGACAGCAGCGGTCAGATCAAAGAGCGAAACTGAACTCGAGGAGCAGTACGATGAAACGGACAATTCAGGCAACGGTCGCGCTCGGCGCATGCATCGTGGCTTTTGCTGCGCCGGCGCGTGCGCAGAGCGTCGACTGGCAGAAGGTCGACGAGACGCTGGGGCGGAAGGCTGCCGTCTCGGACGACGTCCATCGTTACGGTTTTCCCCGTACTGATCTGTCCGTCACGCTGGACGGGGTGGCGATCAAGCCGGCGCTGGCGCTCGGCGGCTGGGTCGCCTTCAAGCCTGCGCATGGCGACGCCATGGTCATGGGGGATCTTGTGCTGCTTGAGACCGAGATCAATCCCGTCATGGCGAAGATGATCGCGAGCGGCCTCGAAATCACCGCCGTGCACAATCATCTGCTGCGCGCGAGCCCAGCGACCTTCTACATGCACGTCGCCGGTCACGGCGACCCCGTGAAGCTGGCCTCGGCGGTCCACGATGCGCTGGCCGAGAGCAAGACGCCACTGACGGCCGCGGCTCCCGCGAGCCAGCCGCCGGCCCTCGATCTCGACACGGCGAAGCTCGACCAGATCATCGGCGTGAAGGGCCAGGCCAACGGCGGCGTCTATCAGTTCAACGTCAAGCGGCGAGACCCGATCACGCAGGACGGCATGCCCTTGACCCCCGTCGGTCCGATGGGCGTCGCGATCGGCATCAATTTCCAGCCGACCGGGGGCGGGAAGGCCGCCATCACGGGCGACTTCGTGTTGACCGGCGACGAGGTCAACCCGGTCATTTTGGCGCTGCGGACACATGGCATCGAGGTGACCGCGCTGCATAGCCACATGCTCGACGAGCAGCCCAGGCTGTTCTTCATGCACTTCTGGGCGAACGACGACGCCGTGAAGCTCGCCGACGGCCTCCGCGCAGCCCTCGACAAGACTGCCAGTACGAAGAGTTGAGCCAAAGATCGAGCCAAGGAGTCGCCGATGCCTTACGAAACCAAGCCGCTGCCGTTCGATCCGAAATCGATCAGCGGCATCTCCGAGAGGGTGCTAGTCAGCCATTATGAGAACAACTACGGCGGCGCGGTGAAGCGGGCTCAACGCGATCAGCACGCAACTCGCCGAGTTGGACTTCGCCAAGGCGCCGAACTTCGTCATCAACGGCCTGAAACGCGAAGAATTGATCGCGGCGAACTCGATGATCCTGCATGAGAACTACTTCGATGGTCTCGGCGGTGCGGGCAAGCCGAACGGCGCGCTCGCCGAGGCGATCGTGCGCGACTTCGGGAGCATCGAACAATGGCGCGCGGAGTTCGCGGCGATGGGAAAGGCGGAGGGCGAGGGCTCCGGCTGGGTGATCCTTTCTTTTTCTCCCCGCGACAAGCGGCTCGTCAACCAATGGGCCGCCGATCATACGACCACGCTCGCCGGCGGCCGTCCCGTGCTGGTGCTCGACATGTATGAGCACGCCTATCACATGGACTTCGGCGCTGCGGCAGCACGCTATATCGACGTCTACATGGAGGCCTTCGCTGGGACTCGCCTCCGCGCTCTACGATCAATACGCGAAGGAAAACCGGGGAGAGATGAGGTGAGAGGGATGAGAAACCTTGCCGCCGCGGTGTTCGCGTTGGCCGGTCTGCTTGCTGCCCCATAGGCGGCGCGCGCACAAACTTGCAAGGTCTGCGCCGACCAGCGAGCCGCCTGCATGAAGAACTACGCCGGCCCCCCTGCAAGACCGAGTACCAGATGTGTCGGAAGGCGTGCAAAAAGTGAGGCTGGCGGAATCGAAGAGCCAACTTGCGAGGTGTCTCATCGCGGCACTCGCTACCGGCATCGGGGGACTGGTCACTCTCGATGCCGGCTTTGTCGCGGCCGAGAGCGTTCGGACGTTAACCGGCGCGCAGATTCGAGCGGCTTTCACTGGTAAGCAACTGACCGACGAGGTCCACTATCGGTTTGCTTATGACAGCGACGGGACGCTACGAACTTACTCGATGGGCGCAAAGCAGGTGGGAACATGGCGCATCGAGAAGAATGAGCTCTGCCTATTCCTCAAGGACATGGAGGACAGCTGCTATCGCGTGACGCAAAGCGGCGAGCGGTTCGAGCTGAAGCCGACGGGGCTCGGGGGTCCGCTCGACGGCATTTTTGAGCCTGCATATCACGGGGACGGGGAGAAGTGATGACGACGACAACGACGAGCACTGAACGCGGAAGAATGGACGAGATGGTGCGATACCTCCTCAGACTGGGTTTTCTCGGGTTCGGCGGGCCGGTCGCGCTGGTCGGCCAGATGGAACGCGAGCTCGTCGACGACAAGAAGTGGCTTACCAAGGAGCAGATGCGCGAGACCATCGCCATTTGTCAGTCGCTCCCCGGCCCGCTCGCGATCCAGGTCGGGATCTTCATCGCCTATTTGCGCTGCGGCTTCTGGGGGGCGTGGGCCGGTGGCTGGTCCTTCATCCTGCCGAACTTCGTCATCGTCGCGGCGCTCGGCGCACTCTTTGTCCATCTAGGAGATCTGCAGCCGGTCACGGGCATCTTCTACGGCGTCAGCCCCGCCGTGATCGCCCTGATCCTGCATTCCTGCTATCGGCTCGCCAAGCTCGGCATGGAAGACTGGCTGCAGTGGGTGATCGCGGCGGTCTGTCTGGCCGTCACCGTGATCCTGAAGGCCGAGGTCGCGCTGCTGTTCATCGGGGCAGGCATCGTCGGTATCGTCTACTACGGTCACATCAGGCGTCCGGCCGTCGCACTGCAGCTTGCGTTGATCCCTGCAGCGGCACCCGCGGCCGTGCCGGCCGCGACCGGCTCGACGCTGGGCAAGCTGCTGCTGTTCTTCCTCAAGGCAGGCTCGCTCACGTTTGGCAGCGGTCTGGTGATCGTTCCGTTTCTCGAACAGGGCCTGGTTCAGCAGTACGGCTGGCTCAACGAGCGCGAATTCCTGGTGGCCGTCGCGATCGGCATGATGAGCCCCGGGCCGGTCGTGATCACGGCGACCTTCGTCGGCTATCTGGTGGCGGGCTTCTGGGGCTCCCTGGTCTCGACGGTCGGCATCTTCTTGCCGTCCTTCCTGCTGGTTCTGATCGTGGCGCCGTTGCTGGCGCGCCACCGCAAGAATCCGAATGTGCAGGGCTTCGTGAAGGGCGCATATGCGGCGGCGATCGGAACCATACTGGGTGCAAGCTTCCTGCTCGGCAAGATCGCGAGCGGCGACTGGCTGACCGCGCTGATCGGGATCGTGTCGCTCGCCGTGCTGTTCCGCTGGAAGGTGAGCAATCCCTTGCTCATTGCCGCGACGGCGGTCATTGGACTGGTAGCCTATCCGATCCTGCAACCGGCATGGGTGCTCACGGGGCTGAAGTGAGATGCGGACGATGCGAGCGCTGCTCGGGAATGCTCAGACAGGGCTGCGCCTGGCGATCGTAGTCCTGGCGATTCTGCTGACATCGCTCGCCCCGGCGCAAGCGGCTGATGGCGAGACTGTCGTCTTCGTCTGCCAGCACGGGGTGGTGAACAGCCAGATCGCTGCGGCGTATTTCAACAAGGCCGCGCAGGAGCGAGCGCTACCATTCAGAGCGGTCTCGCGCGGCATCGATCTTTATCGGACGCTGCCTGTGCGGATCCAGGACGGCCTTTCACTGGACGGTCTGGAGGCGGCCAACACGCCACAACAGCTCGTCCGGGAAGACATGGCGGCAGGTCTGGTGGTAGCATTCGACGAAATTCCGGCGGAGCGGCGAGGGGACGCCAACGTGACCTACTGGTCCGGCATTCCCTTGGGTATCGATGATTATGAGACGACGCGCGACCTGATCGTCCGGCGCATCGACGGGCTCATTCCGACCCTGGCGGCAGCGACCGAAGCCGCAGCAGAAAAAGCGCCTCTCCAACTCGAAAGCAAGATCCCGCTCGGCGACGTCCGCGGCCGGATCGATCACCTCGCAGTCGACCTGACGCGGCAGCGATTGTTCGTGGCCGAACTCGGCAATGATAGTATCGGCGTGGTCGATCTGGCCGCACATAGCCTCCTCAAGACCATCACGGGGCTGAGCGAACCCCAAGGCGTCGGCTATGAACCATCGACCGACACACTCTACGTCGCCAGCGCGCGCGATGGATCGGTCCGTCTCTACGACGCCAACGAATACAAGGCGACTGGACGGATCGAGCTCGGCAGCGATGCCGACAACATCCGGATCGATACGGCCGCCAAGCGCGTCATCGTCGGCTATGGCGATGGTGGTCTGGCGGTCCTCGATCCGGCGACCCGCAGCAAGGTCCTGAGTGTGCCATTGAAGGCGCATCCGGAGAGCTTCCAGCTTGAGCCCGGCAGCGGGCGCATCTTTGTCAACCTGCCCAATGCGCGCGCGGTCGCAGTGGTGGACGGCGCATCCGCAAAGCAGATCTCCAACTGGCCGATGGACAAGGGCGGCAATTTCGCGATGACCATTGATCCTGGCCGCAGCCGCGTGCTTCTGGCGTTTCGCAGCCCCGCCGCACTTGTCGTATTCGCGACGGACGGCAAGCCGATCGCGCGTGCCGACACCTGCGGCGACGTCGATGATCTCTTCGTCGATGCAAAACGTGAACGTGTCTACGTGAGCTGCGGCGCCGGCTACGTCGACGTGTTTGAAGTCGATGGATCGACTTATCGACGGATCGCACGCCTGCCGACGGCAACGGGCGCGCGAACGTCGCTCTTTGTGCCGGAGTTGGACCGCCTGTTCGTAGCGGTGCGTGCCGGCCCCTCCGGACCGGCAGCGATCTGGGTGTTCAAGCCAATGCCTTGAGATCGACAATGCGGGAGGACGTGCATGCACGTATTGAGCCGAGGCTTTCGCAACTTTTCGAGAAGGCTCGCGTCCAGCCTGTTGGTCGCGTTGGAATTGGTGGCCTGGTCTTCTCCAGCGTCGGCCTATCGCCCCTTCGACGGGACCGATGCGGCCGTCGCAAAGAAAGGGGAAATGGAATTCGAGCTGCAACCGGCCGGCCGTCTGCGCGACGAGAGCGGAGCAAGTCTAATCGCGCCGGCTTGGGTCATAAACTACGGTTTGAGCGAAGACTGGGAAGCCGTCTTCGAGGGTCAGGGACAAACGCCGCTTTCTCCACCTGGACCAACCAGCCTGACCGCAGCCGGAGCGTTCCTCAAGCATGTGGTGGTACCCGGGAGCCTGCAGGACAAGACCGGCCCAAGCATTGCGACCGAATTTGGCGTCCTGTTACCTGACAGCACCGGGGATTCAGGCGTCGGTTTAAGCCTGGCCGGGATCGTCTCACAGCGCTGGGATTGGGGGACCATCCATCTGAATGCCGAGACGGCCCTGACCCGCGACCATCACGGCGACCTCTTCCTCGGTGTCATCATCGAAGGACCGGCGACGTGGACACTGCGGCCCGTAGCCGAGATCTTCTATGAGCATGAGTTCGGAAAGGAGGAGACGTTTTCCGGCTTGGTCGGATTGATTTACCGGGTCCGAGACGATCTGAGCTTCGACGTCGCGGTTCGTCATGCGCTCACCGGGAGGCCCCGGCGAACGAGATTCGAGCGGGCTTGACCTTCGGCTTTCCGCTTTCCTTCTTCGAAGGTCACGCCGCGCGCCAGGCGTCGCCAGTTCCGCCTCGATAGCTACTTGCGCTCCTGGTCCTCGGGATGCGCCCGCCAATCGCGTCCGACGGTCTGATGGCTGTCGTCCGGTGTTGCCTGGTTGGCATGGTCGCTCTCGCCACCCTCGGCTTTCCAGTCCCGCCCGATCTTGACGTCCTCTGCGCGACTGCGATCCTGTTGACGGGATTGCTCGGACTGCTGCGGCGTCTGAGACGGTTGTACTTGGGTGGATTGGGCTTGTGCACAGGTCCCGGCGAATGCGAGAGCCAGTGCGAGAGTTGTCGAGAGTGCCAGCGATCTGGATTTGCTCATAGGTATCTCCCTTCGTCGTTGGAACAGTGCACCAACTCGCCGTCATGAGCATTGTTCGAAAATGAGCGATGTCTTTGCTCCCGAATGCCAGGGCCGCAATGGTCAATATCTCTGCCGGTGTGGCGTGGCCCATTCTCGCGCATGTTCGATCCGCACGTGCTGCACGGACACACTCACGCGCTGCGTCACCGGCAAGTTGTTCATGCGTTTTCGCCAGCGGTGGAATGCCGGCGAGGCGATCTACATCTCCAGTACCCTAAGGCGCCGGCCTTCGCGGCAGAAACAACCTTTGATCATCAGTGTGAAGTAATTCACGTCAAGAACGTCGCTGCGGATCTATAAGCGGTAAGGGCCTGCGCCGTCGGTCCGACGTGAGTGCGAAGCCCAGGATTGGAGTGCTCCATGAACATTGGCTCGTCCTCGCAACCAACCGACTTCGCTCTCGACGTGCTGGGGCGCTACGTCTGCAACACTTTCGACGAAGCGCTCGCCAATTCTGATCCGGCCTATCGCGCCAACGCCCGGGACATCAAGGGCAATCCGTTGCCGGGCCGTGGCGACATGCGGCCGTTCGATTTCGTCGTGATCGGCGGGGGCACGTTCGGCTCTGCCGTCGCCGAGCATCTGTGGTTCCGCAGCACCGGTCGATCCGAACGAATCCTTGTCCTCGAAGCTGGACCGGTTCTGCTTGCCGAGCACATGCAGAACCTCCCGTCGATCAATCTCGGTCGGGAGGTTTGGGGACTGTCGTGGAACGCTGCCCCTGTCCTTGGCTATGCGGCATCCGGGCTGGCCTACTGCGTCGGCGGCCGCTCGATCTGGTGGGGCGGGTGGTCTCCGCGGCTGCTCGATACGGAGACCCGCACCGATTGGCCACAGGCTGTGCTCGACGACCTCAACGCGAAGAAGCTGCCGAACGGCGATAACGGCTACTTCCGCCAATCCGGACAGCAGATCGGCGTCGTGGCGACGAACGACTATATCTTCGGCGAGTTGCACCATGGGATGCGGGAGCAGCTCTACGGCGCGATCACCGCCAATCGGATTTCCGGCGCGGTCGACCTTGCCACTCTGCCCGAGGCCCCTCCGGTAGAAATCCTCGATACGCCGCCCACACTCGATGATCTCGCCGGTCTTCTCGGACTGGCGCCACCAAATCCGCCCTCGGATCCGGCCCAGAGCCAGCAGATCGAAGCCGAGATGCGCAATAAGCTAAAACTGGAAGCGCCGCTCGCTGTCCAGGCGCGGCCCGAACATGCGGGCTTCTTCCCGCTCAACAAATTCAGCGCAGTGCCGCTGCTAATCAAGGCGGCGAGGGGGGCCTTCAGCGAAGCGCCCGGTGACGACGTGCGCAAGCGCTTGATGGTCGTACCGCGTTGCCACGTGTCGCGACTGACCGTGACCAACGATCCGGACGGGGTGCTCGTCGACGGCGTACTCACCGAGCGCGGACGCATTCCGCTCTCGCCCGATGCGAAGGTGATCGTGGCCCTCGGCACCATCGAGAGCACGCGGCTTGCCCTCTCATCCTTCGGAGCCGACGGTCGGATCGGCACCAACCTCATGGCTCACTTACGTTCCAACGTCACGTTGCGTGTGCCGCGCGAGGCATTCAGCACCGTTTCCCCCAGCGTGAAAGCGCTGCAAACCTCTGCACTGCTGCTTAAGGGTCGGCATCCGTTCTTGGGGGCGGACAACAACCCGGACGGCACTTTCGGACACTTCCATTTCCAGATCACCGCGTCGGGCCTCGGTAATGCGGGATCCAATTCGGAGGCGGAGCTGTTTCAGAAGGTCCCCGACATCGACACGGTCCAGCAGCACCTGAATGCCACGGATTCGCATGTCATCGTTACGATCCGCGGCATCGGCGAGATGCAGGCGAATAACGCCGCAAGCAACGTCACGCTCGATCTCGACCCCGCCCAGGTTGACTTCGGCGAACGCAAGGCCTTCGTGAACCTGCAACCGAACCCGAAGGACGTGCAGCTCTGGGAGGCAATGGACAAGGCCTCCGACGAACTCGCGGTTGTCTTTGCGAACGGCCACAAGGTCGACTTCCTGCATCCCGTTACGGGCGCGGACGTGCAGCTCGGCGCGGATGCGACGAGCGTTGCGGCCGTCATTCCTCACGTGCGGCGCGATCAGCACCCAAACGGCCGGCGCGATCCGCTCGGCTCGACGCACCACGAAGCGGGCACATTGCGCATGGGGGACGACCCGACAGCGTCCGTTACCGACGCGAATTGCCGCTTTCACGGGGTCAAGAATGCCTATGTTGTCGGTCCTGCTCTGTTTCCGACGATCGGTTCGCCAAACCCGATGCTGACCGGCATCGCGCTCGCCCGACGTCTGGGCGATCATCTGCTGCCTCCACCACCCGCCGCGGTCGCCGAGGCCGGCTTCCGATATTTATTCGATGGTTCGGAAAAATCCGCCGATCTCTTCGCCAAATGGAACCGGGTGGGAGGCGGAAATTTCGCCCTGGTCCGGCGAACCCTCATCGCGCAGCCCGACTCGAACGGCATCGGGTTGCTTTACTACGCGGCCGAGCAGTTCGACGATTTCACCCTGCGGCTGGACTTCTGCCTCCCGCACCCCCGGGGCAACAGCAACGACAATTCGGGGGTCTTCCTGCGCTTCCGCAATCCGAAGTTGCCCGAGTTGCCGGGAACACCCGGGCCCGACGTACCCGGCAATCTCGCGACTGTGGCGGTCGACACCGGTTACGAGGTTCAGATCGACGAGGAAGCGCGGGGCGATACCCGGAAAGGCGAACTCGACGGCTTCCTCTTCAACCGCACTGGTGCGATTTACAAGGTCAAGACGATCGGCACCTCGCCAGGGCAGCAGAACTATACGAACGGGCAGAGGCTTGCGGCCGGCACATGGCACAGCTTCGACATAACCGTGACTGGTCGTACGTACGAGGTGTTGCTCAACGGTCAGCCGTCGACGAAGTTCACGGCTGACCCTGCCGACCCCAACGAGCGCTTTCGCGGACGCATGACGAGCGAGGATCCGGATTCGGGCTTCATCGGCCTGCAGGTACATACCGGCAGCGTGGCCTTCGCAAATGTCCGCATCCGATCCAACGTTCCCCTCACGGTTTGAACCATCATTCTGTCGCCTGCGGGGGGCAGCAGGTTGATCGAATAGGTCGGAATTTCCGGGGGGAAGCCGCCCCTGATTGGAGGCAACCGCGCGAGTCCTAAGGCCACCGAGGATCCAGGTCGTCGAGCACATAGACGTGCGCGTGATCCGGTGACTGCCCGCGCAAATGCGGGTGATCGGGCGGTAGCTCGGGATGTTGGTGAGGGACGAGGTCCGCCTCGACGGCCGGCCAGAAATAGAACGCCAGCGCGACGCCACTCAACGTCAGGATTGCGAGCACCCAGGCGGTCGGCGCGATCCCGGCGGACGAGCCGAGCCACCCGGCAAGCGGGTACGTCAACAGCCAGCACAGGTGAGACAACGCGAACTGGCGAACACGGCCGGCCGGTCCGCAGCGCCGGCCGACCGGCGCAGCAGGCGCCCGGCGGGCGTCATCACGCCGGAGTAGCCCATCCCAAATAGCACCCACGTCGGCAGAAGTGCGTGCCTGACGACCTCGTGTCCGGATATCGCCATGATCGCGCCGAAGGCGATCAGCGCTGCAGCCAGCATTCCCGCCGACGAGAGCATGATCCTTCGGTCGGGCAGCCGGTCGAGCAGGCGTGGCAGCAGGAGCGCCGCCGCCATAGAGCCGCCGCCGAAGCAGGCGAGTGCGACCGCGACGTTGCCGTCTGCTCCGCCCAGCGTCCCTTCACCAGGACGACGGTATTGACGAACACCATCGATCCCGCCGCAGCCACGGAGAGGTTCAGCGCCAGCAGGCCCCGCAAGCGGGGCGTCGCCAGGTAGATGCGCATGCCGCGTGTGGTGTCCTCGTAGAAGCCGCGGCAGGGTCGTGTCGCCGGCGCCTTGGGAATCGTGACCGAGACCACCAGCGCCGCCGAACAGAAGAGGCCGATCACGGTTCCGAAGAAGAGCCAGTTGAAGGTGACCAAGGTCAGCAGGCCCGCCGCAAGCGTCGGGCTCAGGAGGCTTTCCAAGTCATACGCCAGGCGCGACAGCGACAGCGCCTGTGTGTAGTCGCGCTCCTCCGGAAGCACGTCCGGAATGGTCGCCTGAAACGTCGGAGTGAAGGCGGCGGAAGCCGACTGCAGTACGAAAATGAGGACATAGACCTCCCAAACCAAGTCGATGAAGGGCAGCGCGATGGCGACCGCGGCACGGGTCAGATCCATCGCGACCAGAAAGGTTCGCCGCGGCAAGCGTCCGGCGAGGCCGCCGACGACCGGCGCGACGAACACGTAGGCGACCATCTTGATGGCGAGTGCAGTCCCCAGCACCGTCCCCGCGCTCGCGCCGGCGATACGGAACGCCAGCAATCCTAGCGCGACGGTCATCAATCCCGTTCCGATCAACGCGATGACCTGGGCGGCGAATAGATGGCGGTAGGTGCGGTGGGCAAGGACTGACAGCATGGGCCGCTACTCCGCCGCTCGGTCGTGGACGAGGGGCACGACCGAGCCGCTGCGCCTGTACGCCGCGGCGGGAACGGCGAAACGGGCGTACAAGGCGGGCAGAACGACCAGCGTGAGCAGGGTCGCGGTCAATAGCCCCCCAATGACGACGGTCGCCAGCGGCTTCTGGACCTCGGCACCCGTCCCGGTCGCCAGCGCCATCGGAACGAATCCGAGCGAGGCGACGAGCGCGGTCATCGCGACGGGTCGAAAGCGGGTCAGCGCCCCCTCGCAGATCGCCGTTCCGGGATTCACCCCTTCGACTATCAGCCTCCGGATCTGTGTCAGCATGACCAGACCATTCAGCACGGCCACGCCGGACAGCGCGATGAAGCCGACGGCCGCGGAGATGGAGAACGGCATACCGCGAAGCCAGAGCGCAGCTATTCCGCCAGTCAGCGCGAGCGGAACCGCGCTGAAGACGAGCGCCGCGTCCCGTGCAGAGCCTAGCGCCCCGAACAGCAGCATGAAGATCAGTACGAACACCCCGGGCACGACGAAGACGAGGCGCTGGCGGGCGACCGCGAAGTTCTCGAACTGTCCGCCCCAGGAGAGATAGCTGCCCGGTGGCAACTTCACCTGTTCGGCGACCTCCGCCTGCGCCTCGGTCACCAGGGAGCCGATGTCCCGACCTCGGATCTCGGCGGTGGCCACCACCCGGCGCTTGCCGTTCTCGCGGCTGATCTGGTTGTAGCCGACGGTCTGCTCGAACGAGGCGATGTTTCGGAGCGGGATGGACGCTGCCGGCGCGTTCGCATTCGCATGCGGGAGCGGGACCGGAAGCTCCTCGAGCGCCGGGATGCTGTCCCGCAGTTCGTCCGGGAGCCGCACCACGATCTTGAAGCGCCGGTCGCCCTCGAAGACGAGGCCGGCGTCGGTGCCACCGATGGCGGTGGCGATCAGGTCCTGCACCGCGGCGAGGCTCAGGCCCCGCCGCGCGATCTCCCGCTTGTCGATATTGATGTCGAGGAACGGGAGACCGGTCGTCTCCTCCGTCTTCACGCTCTCGGCGCCGTCGATCTTCCGGATGACGTCGGCGATCTGGCCGGCGGTCTTCTGCATCCGCTCGAAGTCGTCGCCGAAGACCTTGACGGCGAGATCCTCGCGCACGCCGGCGATCAGCTCGTTGAACCGCATCTCGATCGGCTGCGAGAAGCCGATCTTGTTGCCGGGAAGCTTTGCGGTCACCGCCTCGATCTTCTTGATCAGATCCTCCTTCGTCATCGTGGGATCGGGCCATTCGTCCTGCGGCTTGACGATGATGTAGGTGTCCGAGGCCGACGGCGGCATCGGGTCGGCGGCGAGATCGGGCGTGCCGGTGCGCGAGAAGACGAACGAGACCTCGTCCAGGGTGCTGATCTGTTTTTCGATGAGAAGCTGCATCCGCTGCGACTGCGCGAGCGCGGTCGACGGCACGCGCTTCACCTCCATGACGATGTTCTTCTCGTCGAGGGTCGGGGTGAATTCCTGGCCGAGACGCGTGAACAGGAGCGCTGCACCGATGAAGAGAAGCCCGGCGGCGGCGATGATGGGGAGTGGCCTCGCGATCGAGCCAGCGAGGAGCGGGGCGTACCAGCGCTTCAGGGTCCTGACGATGACGTTCTCGCGCTCGCTGACGCGCCCGCGTATCGCGATGGCGATGGCCGCCGGGACGAACGTCAGGGACACTACGAAGGCGACGGCGAGGGCGGTCATCACCGTGAGCGCCATCGGCTCGAAAGTCTTGCCCTCGACGCCGGAGAAGGCCAGCAATGGGGTGTAGACCAGTATGATGATGATCTGGCCGAACACGGACGGGCGGATCATCTCGACGGTGGATGCCGTCACGGTGTCCAGGCGCTCCTGCAGCGACAGGGCGCGGCCGAACTCGCGCTGGCGTTCCGCCAAGTGCCGGAGACTGTTCTCCGCGATGATGACGGCGCCATCGACGATGAGGCCGAAGTCCAGCGCACCGAGGCTCATGAGGTTCGCGCTGATCCGCCCCTGCAGCATCCCGCTCGCCGTGACGAGCATCGTGACCGGGATGACGAGGGCGGTGACGAGCGCGGCACGGAAGTTTCCGAGCAGGACGAAGAGCACGGCGATCACCAAAAGTGCGCCTTCGGCGAGATTCTTCGCGACCGTTTGGATGGTGGCGTCGACCAGTTGGGTGCGGTTGAGGACCGTGTGGGCGTAAATTCCCGGCGGGAGCGTTCTGCCGATCTCCTTGATCTTGGCGTCCGCCGCGGCCGCCACCGTCCGGCTGTTGCCGCCGATCAGCATCAACGCGGTTCCGAGCACGACCTCGCGTCCGTCGACGCTCGCGCTGCCGGTCCGGAGTTCCTTCCCGATCGCTACGTCGGCCACGTCCCTGACGCGGACCGGCACGCCGCCACGCGTCGCGACGACGATGTTCTCTATGTCTCCGAGGTTCTCGACGCGGCCGGAGGCGCGTACCACGTATCCTTCGCCGTTTTGTTCGATATAATTCGCACCGCGGCTGGCATTGTTGGCCTCGATCGCCTCGACCACCTGTTTCAACGACAACCCGTAGCCGACGAGCTTCGCCGGATCGGGCTGCACTTGGTATTGCTTGACGAAACCGCCGATGGCATCCGCCCCGGCGACGCCGGGCACCGTCTTCATCTGCGGCCGCACGATCCAGTCCTGCACCGTCCGGAGGTAGACAGTACGCTGGAAGTCGTCCGTGAGCCGCTCGCCTTCCGGTGTGAGGTAGCTCCCGTCGGTCTGCCAGCCGGGCTTCCCGTCGCGGATCGGTGAGGAAGCGCCGGGTTTTTCGTATTCCACCGCCCACCAGTAGATCTCGCCGAGGCCCGTCGAGACCGGTCCCATCCGGACGTCGACGCCGGGGGGCATACCCGACTTGGCTTCGTTGAGACGCTCGGAGACGAGCTGCCGCGCGAAATAGATGTTGGTCCGGTCGCCGAAGACCGCGGTGATCTGCGCGAAACCATTGCGCGAGAAGGAGCGCGTCGATTCCAGACCGGGTATGCCGGCGAGCGCCGTCTCCAACGTGACGGTGACCTGCTTTTCGATCTCGACCGGCGTCATGGCCGGCGCCACGGCGTTGACCTGCACCTGGACGTTCGTGACGTCGGGCACGGCGTCGATGGGAAGCTTCGTCAGCGACCAGGCGCCCGATGCAGCGGCGGCCAGGGCGATCAGCACGACGAGCCATCTTCGGCGGACCGAGAACTCTACGATGCGTTCGATCATCGATCAGTCCTCGTCGCCGGGCTTTGATACCTCGGCCTTGAGCGGGAACGTGTTCGAGACCGCGACGGTCTCGCCGGCAGTGAGGCCGGAGACGATCTCGACGACCGGTCCGTCCCGTCCGCCGAGCACGACGTCGCGCGCTTCGAATCCGTCCTTGGTCCGGGCGAAGACCGCCTTGCGTCCATCGACGGTCTGGACCGCGGCGAAGGGGACCGCGACCGCCGCATCATGCTTTTCGACCGCGATGTTCGCCGTGACGAAGGAGCCAGGGCGCCATCGGCCGCCAGCGTTGTCGAGCGAGACCACGACGCGGGCTGTGCGCGTGTCCTTGTCGAGCAGGGGGCTGACGAACGTGATCTTGCCCGAGCCGGTCTCGGCGATTCCACGCACGGCCACGGCGACATCCTGGCCCTCCCTGACCAGGGGCAGGTCGGTCGACGAAACCGCCAGATCCACCCAGACGCGGCTGAGGTCGACGATGACGAAGAGTTCGGTCTCCAGGCTGTCCCTTCCGACCGCGGTGCCGAGTTCCACCTTTCGTTCGACGATACGGCCGGAGATGGGGGCGCGGACGTTCTGGCTGCGCAGCGTACCGTCCGGCGCCTGCGGCAGTCCGGAGATCTCCGCGTCGCTGACGCCGAGAGCCATCAGCTTCTGGCGAGCGATGCCGAAGCGCATTTCGGTCTGCGCCGCCGCGTTGCGGGACTTGATGTACTGCTGCTCGGGGACGGCTCGGCCTTCCCAAAGCGACTTGTCGCGGGCGGTGAGGTCCTGCTGCAGTTCGTTCGAGAGTTTGGCGGAGAGGTACTCGCTCTTGGCGTCGGCGACCTCCCGGCTCTCAAGAACGCCCAGAACTTCGTCTTTCGCGACGTCGTCGCCGATGTTCTTCCGCAGATCCGCGACCGTGCCGGAAACCTTGATGGAGACGTGCGCGACCCGGCCTGCGTCGGGAACGATCGTGCCCGGCACGGTCAGCCGCTTGGCGATCGGGGCAGGTCCTGCCTGGCGGAGTTCGATGCCTGCGAGCTTGATGCGATCGTCGTCCATGACGATGGCCGCCGGCTTCGCGGAATTCGACTGCGCGGTTGCAGGCACGATGGTGCCCGCCATCGCCGCGAGCGTCGCGACCAGGATCATGGATGCCGTCCGAAAACGCGGGACCATCTTATGCTCCGCTACAGGTAGCGCGAGATCGCCTTGAATTCGGCGAGGACGCTCTTGGTCGACTTGCCCGCCCCGCCGTTGGCGGCCGCGTCCAAGCAGTGGTCGACGTGATCGTGAATCAGGGTCTTCTTCGCCTCGGAGATCGCTTTCTCGACGGCGTGGAGTTGCTGCGCCAGGTCGAGACACGGTCGACCTTCCGCGAGCATCGCGATGACCTTTTGGAGATGCCCGTCGGCCCGCTTCAGCCGTTTGACGATCTCCGCATGACTTTCGTGTATGTGGTCCTTGCTCATGGCTCCGATATCCTATCCCCTGGGAGGGGATACTGAAGGCCGGGGGTTCCGGCAACGGCCCGCTGCGGTCCGCCGCCACGGCAAATCGACGCGGCCGCCCGGCTCAGATCATCAGTTCGTGCCATCCGGACCAGCCGGTATAGAGACCGACGAGCACGATCAGGGCGGCGGAGACGTAGGGCGCGCGATGGGCGAAGCGGCTGAAGCCACTCCAATAGCGTTCGACGTGCCGCATGCTAAGAGCGGCCCGCCAAGCTCCATGACAGCGGTCGGGACGGTCCGCTTCACTTCGAACCTCGCGCATGCAGCAGGCGCGCGTGCGTCGTGCTTCGGAGCAGGCGCCACACGTCGAACCGTCTCCTGATGGCTCGAAATCGCTCGAGTTTGACGACCGAATCGGCCGGTCCGGTGGTACACAGCGGTGGTCACAAATTCCGACCGGTCTTTTCCGGAATCCTTGTTTTTCGGCGGTTTTCGCGCAACCGCGGCATGGGGGAAGGGAGTCCCATCTCTCCGCCACCTGACAATCAGCGCCGATCGGTGCCCGGTAATACCGCCAAGCGGCAAGGCTGAAATTGCGCGGTTTTGAGGGAATGAGCTTCGCGTTACGGTAACAAACCCTAGCAAATTCAACGCTCCCGCCCAGACTACGAATCTGAGGTGCGGCCGTTCGAATGTCTTGTGGGCCCGCCGGTTTCGCTAGGTTTTGCTTCACCGGGAAGTTGTTACCGAGCGTTACCGTGGGCTCGTTTGAGGTTCTTGAGCGCGGCAAGCACTGGAGCAAAACGACTCGATTGGACCACCAAAGAGCCTGGCAAATCTGTGCCGCGGTATGAATTGAGGACGCCGTAACTGATCCCGCCTGTTTAAACGGGATCTTCGTAGCGCTGAGCCGCGATCCGTCATCTAAAGCACGATTCAAAGCCGCTTCGACTTCGCGACGATACCTTCGTTACCTCGCGCTGATCAGGTCGGAGTAACGTGCTCGTCGTCCGCTCGATCTCCGAGCCGGTAGATTCGATTCCAGGTGCGTGCCCACCTGCGGTTGCGGTCGAGCCAGATCAACTGCGAGGTGCGAATCGTCCTAGCGTCAGAGTGCTGCGGATGCTTGGTGACGCGTCCCACCAGTATCAGGACGGACAGCATCAGATCTTGTTGGCGCCTGAACTGCATCACGGCCGTACGCCAGTTCTCAAGCAAAGGCGCGCAGGCGAGCTCAACCGGCGACGGCTCGCCCGCAACATGCGCCGCATTCTCGCCGGCATGCGTGAGATCGAGGACCGCATCCTGGGTATTCCGAACGCGGCGGCCATCCTTCGTACGTTCTTCCATGACTTCGTCGACGGCCTGCTGATCGCCGACTACAAGCAGCTCAAGACGTCCAACAATCCCTAAACGCCTTAGTAGCGGCCGGTTCTACAAACCTTAACCGAGGCCAGCCTAGAAGGACTCGCTCTCAAGGACGCAGAATTCGCTCGTACCACCTCATCCAGCTGCCGTTCGTAGCGCAGGCACGGGCGGCGAAGGACTGCGCATGGATATCGGCTATGTCGCGTCGACGCTATTCTTGGGACGAAAGGCGGATCGCCAAATAGGTTCGTGTTGGGCGCGGGATAGGGGCGGGCTCACAGTACACTCCATGGCTAACGACCGCGGATGTGCCCTCTCGAGGGCGGAGCCATCGACTATTCTGGAGAAAATCGGCTCGTGTACATCATTTTCTCTCAGACAATGAATACAGTGCGTTCTTGCATCATTGTTATGACGACGATGTAATCGACGTCCGCGAACAATTTCCATTGGATCGGAGCGAGACGATCCTGCTCGCTGACCTGCTCGGCGTTCATCACCCAGTTGATCGCGCATCGAGAACTCCTCTCGTGATGACAACCGACTTGCTTATTACCCGAAGAGCTTCGCGCGGGGATTGCCTGTTTGCTTACGCAATAAAGGAAGACGAGGATCTCCAGAACCTGCGTACGATCGAGAAGTTGGAAATTGAAAGAGTCTACTGGTCGATAAGAGGGATTGCGTGGGAGATACAGCTCAGATCCCAACTCAAGACCAACACCGCGCGGAACCTCGCTTGGCTATTCGACTCAGATCTCTCTGTGCGGGCTGAGAATGCTTGGATACAACGGATAAGAACGCAGGTGCAGACCACGAGCCTTGCTTATCCGACAGTGCCGATCAGACTAGTGTGTCGCCTGATAGATGGTCAGCTTGGACTAGAAAGGGGCTCAGCCCTAGGCGTTGTCCGCGCGCTGCTGGCCAGAAAGGAAGTGCTCGTTGACTTGAACCATGCCCCGCCTCTGGCGGAAGTTCCCTGTGCAAAGTTCTCCTTCGCGGAAAGCCAGACATGACTGGCTTGCGCCCCTCGATAGCATCGCTCGCTATCCGCGTGCTTGTCCGCGATCGGGACGACAACCGGCTGAAGCGAATTGTCCACGTGGACGCCTCGATTGATGAGATATGGCTCAAGGATATTGATGACAGAATTTGGCCGTATCGACTAAGCTATTCAGAGTTTATTGCAGACTATAAAGGACCTTCTCCGCGATATGAGGTAGTGTTCGATGAGCCGCAGCAGGTATACATTGCGCCGCCGAATGGCAACACTGCCACGGACGAGAGACAGAGCACGCATTGGGCGATCGTAGCCGTCCTCCTCGCCGGCGCCAGAGACGAGCGATCGCTTTTGTTTTCGGTTAATCGCAGACCGCTCATCGCGACGGCTTGCAAGCAGTTCGGTGTGACGCGACAGACTGTCGTGAACATTCTATTCCGATATTGGGCGCGCGGAATGACGTCGGACGCGCTGCGGCCGGATTTCCGAAAATGCGGCGCGCCTGGTGTGCCACGAAATATTTTGGGCGGAGTAAGGGCCGGGCGACCAAGCGACTTAAGGACGAGGGGCTTTCGATCGGCAAAGTGGCCTCTCGAATGGGGCTGTCCGTCAGTACCGTCGCGCGTTTGTTTGCAGGAAAAGCGAGCCGGTCCGAGCGTGCACGCGACGAGCGCACGATCGCTCAATTGCGGAGAACATGGCTGAGGACGAGACGACTTGATGTGTATTCCAAGCTCTACGCCCTTGATCGTGGTTGGCTAAAAACCGAGGAAGGTTTGGGTGGCGTGGCTCCACGGGGCCTAAAAAAGACTGGCAAAAATTGGATAAAACGTACGCGCCTCTACTTAGGTCGGCGATGTCGGCGCTGAGGTCGAAGTCTGGGAAAAAGCGAATTTCTTACGCCGCTTTGGGGCGCGAATGCGGTATCAAGAATCTGAAGACAAAGATTGCGAAATTGCCGGAGTGCGCGAGAATCCTATCCAAGCCTTATGTGGGCAGGACGGTGACGAGGCGGAGTCGGCCGACTCTGGCATAGCAACTGCCACGTGCCCTGGAAACCAAGCTCATCAATCGAGAAAAGCGTGCCGCTTCGTTGTGGTCGCAAATGTGCTGGCGCCGATCAAGTGGTCTCGTATGAATTCCCAAGGGGTAAAAACTATTCAGCTAGTACGAACTGCACCCAGAACTCGTAGCCAAAACTTTATGAATCACGCTGGCTCAAAGGGTTTTGAAATGGTTGGGCATTTTGCCGTATCTTTAAAAACTATAATGTCAAATGACATCTGCGAAGAAGGAGAACAAGATGCGGATGCTGATGCTGGGGGCGGCGCTCATGATGATGACATCTGCTGCCATCACATATTCTGCCATGGCGGATGACGACGACGCCAAGGGCGCGCAGAAGCTCGCCATGCAGGGCCGCGACGATTACTGGCATTGCCTGGCGCGGGAATATTCGCGCGACAGCAATCAGGGCCTGTCGGAACAGGATTTTGGCCGTTCGGTTGCGGGCGCCTGTCCGTCGGAGCGGCAATATTACCGGGTGGCATTGCTCGACTATCTCACCACGCAATATCCGAACATCGATTCCGGCGCCCATCTCGCGACCGCGAACAGGGCGGTGGAGTCGGCGCAGAAGGACATCGTGACGGCTTTCATCAAGCATAGGCCGCCGCAGAAATAGGTCGACAGCGGTCGCGGTCCCGTGGCCCTTCCGGCTCCGCGTTCATCCGTGGTATCAATGATCGCATCTGGAACAGGGATGGGCTTCCATGTCGTCTGAGTCGGTGGGTGGCATTTTGGGCGCGATCGTCGCGGCGGTCGTGCTTGCGGTCGCCGTCGTCCTCGGGCCGATCGGCCAGTACGGCAAGCCGCCCAAGCCGGCAAAGGTCGATCCGGGCCCGGCGGCCATGGCGCCGGCAGCCCCCGCGCCGCGCGGCCCGGTGATCAAGGAAGTCCCGAACTAGTCGTCGGCCTGAAAAAGGGTGCTTTTGCCCCTTGAAAAGCGGCTTTGCCGTCCCCATCTAGCTACTAACGGCAACGTTGAGTCACGATCTCCGTTGCTGGAACGACCTTGGAATAGCTAAGGCTGCGCCGGATGTACGCGCGCCCGCCGTTCCGGGGTCGTTGGCATTTTAGGGCCCATTTGGGCCCTTCCCCTTGGAAACCCCGGCTTGGCAGCGCAGGACGCGGCGGATATACGCTGCCGTCATGAATGAAGCGATCAGACCGGGCCCCGACAATCCGCCCCAGGCTCAAGAGGGGCCGGAACTGTCGGTCATCGTCCCGACCTTCAACGAGCGCGACAACGTAACGGTGCTCTACCGGCGCCTGGAGGCGACGCTCGCCAGCGTCGCCTGGGAGGTCGTGTTCGTCGACGACAATTCACCCGACGGCACCTGGGACGTCGTGCGCGCGCTGGCCCAGCGCGACAGCCGCGTGCGCTGTGTCCGCCGCATCGGCCGCCGCGGCCTGTCCGGCGCCTGCATCGAAGGCATCCTGGCCTCCAGCGCACCCTTTGTCGCCGTGATCGACGCCGACCTTCAGCACGACGAGACGCAGCTGCCGAAGATGCTGCTGCTGCTTGCCAGCGACGAGGCCGATCTGGTGGTCGGCAGCCGCTATATCGAAGGCTACAAGAGCGAAGGTTTCAACAAGCAGCGCGCCGGCGCCAGCGCTCTGGCGACCGAGGTCGCCAGGAAGATGCTGCGGGTCGAGATCGCCGATCCCATGAGCGGATTCTTCATGGTCCGCCGCGATCGTTTCGAGGAATTGGCGCCAAAACTTTCGGTGCATGGCTTCAAGATCCTGCTCGACCTGGTCGCGACCGCGCATGGCAGCTTGCGGGCCGTCGAGATTCCCTACACCTTCGGCGCCCGCCAGCACGGTGAGAGCAAGCTGGATTCCATGGTCGCGCTCGACTTCCTGGGCCTCGTGCTGGCCAAGCTGAGCAACGACATCCTCTCGCTGCGCTTCATCCTGTTCGCGATGGTCGGCGGCATAGGTCTCGTGGTGCACCTGGCCACGCTGTTCATCGGGCTTCACGTGTTCAAGGCGCCGTTCGCGGAAGCGCAGGCGGCAGGCGCCGTCGTCGCTATGACCAGCAACTTCGTCCTCAACAACTTCCTCACCTATCGCGATCAGCGGCTGAAGGGCTTTGCGCTGCTGCGCGGCCTGATCGCCTTCTACATCGTGTGCAGCGTCGGCCTGCTCGCCAATGTCGGCGTCGCCTTCTCGGTCTACGACCAGGAGCCGATCTGGTGGCTGGCCGGCCTGGCCGGCGCGCTGATGGGCGTGGTGTGGAACTACGCGATGTCCGGACTGTTCGTCTGGCGCAAGAAATAGCGCGCCAAGGAAACCGGTATGGGCGGGGCTGACGCGCGGATTGTCCGCAACACGGCGCTGGTGATTCTCGCGCTGGTGGCCCTGCGGCTCGTCGCGGCCGCATTCACGCCGATCACTTTCGACGAAGCCTATTACTGGATGTGGTCGAAGAACCTCGCCGGAGGTTATTACGACCACCCGCCGATGGTCGCCTATGTCATCCGCGCCGGCACCATGATCGCCGGCGACACCGAGCTCGGCGTCCGCCTCGTCTCGATCCTGCTCGCGCTGCCGATGAGCTATGCGATCTATCGCTCGGCCGCGATCCTGTTCGGGGGTGCCCGTGTCGCGGCCACCAGTGCCATCCTGCTCAACGTGACGCTGCTGGCCGCGGTCGGCACGCTGATCGTCACGCCCGATGCGCCGCTGCTGGTCGCCTCCAGCTTCGTGCTGTTCTTCCTCGCCAAGGTGCTGGAGACCGGCCGCGGCGTCTGGTGGCTCGCGGTCGGTGCCGCCGTCGGTGCGGCGCTGCTGTCGAAATACACCGCGATGTTCTTCGGGCCGGCGATCCTGATCTGGCTCGCGGCCGTGCCGAAGCTCAGGCGCTGGTTCCTCTCGCCCTGGCCCTATCTCGGCGGCCTCGTTGCCCTTGCGCTGTTCTCGCCGGTGATCCTCTGGAATGCGGATCATCAATGGGTCTCGTTCGCAAAGCAGCTCGGGCGCGCCAGGATCGAGGATTTCCGCCCCGTCTTCATCGCCGAGCTGATCCCGACCCAGATCGCGTTCGCGACCCCGCTGGTCTTCATTCTCGGTGCCATGGGGCTACACGCGCTGACCTGGCGCCGCGCCGGCGCGCTGGCCTCGCGGGTGCTCATCGAGACGATGTTCTGGACCATTGTCGCCTATTTCGTCTGGCATTCGCTGCATGCGCGCGTCGAGGCCAACTGGTTCGCGCCGGTCTACCCGCCCTTCGTGATTGCGGCCGCGGCCGCCGCCAACCTCGTGCAGTGGAAGCCGCGTGCGCGGCGCCTGGTCGATTTTTGCCTGCGCTGGGCTGCACCCGCCGGCATCGTGATGTTTGCGGCCCTGATCGTGCAAGCCAACACGGGCATCTTGTCCGGCTATCGCCGTGACGCGACCGTGCGCAGCGTCGGCGTCGGTTGGCGCGAACTCGCCGCGGAGATCGAAGCCGTGCGCGCCCGCACCGGTGCGACATGCGTGCTCGCGCCGGACTACGGCACCACCGGCTGGCTCGCCTTCTATCTGCCGCGCGGCACTTGCGTGGTGCAGCAGAACCAGCGCATCCGCTGGGTCAACATGCCCGAGCCCGATCCAAAGCAGCTTGCCGGCAAGCTGATCTATGTCGATGAGCTGCGTGAGGGCGGCCATCCCGCCGTCAACGATCTCTTTGCGCAGGTGACGCAGGTTGCGCAATTGCAGCGCAAGCGCGGGCCGCTCGTGATCGAGACCTACGGCATCGATCTGCTCGAAGGCGCCAAGGGCGACGTGCTGGACCGTTCGCCGCCACCGGAAGCGCGGTAATCACCGTCGTCCCGGCGGAGTGTTGGGCGGGTAGCGGTGGCTATTCAGTCGATCATCTCGGCCTTGGCGGTGGCCTGGCTCGGCCTGTGCCGGTCGCGCCAGAACCAGACGGTCACGACGCCGGAGCGGCCGCGGACCTGCGTGAGCAGGGGGCCTGTCAGGACGCCGTTGGGAGTGCCGTGGAAGTCGGCCGCATCCAGCAGCGTGTCGGTCAGCGCGAGCCGCGCATCGTTCTGGGCGGCGACCTCCATCAGCCGGCTTGCGACGTTGACGGTGTCGCCGGTCGCTGTGATGTGCTGGTGGCTTTCGCCGAGACGGGAGGCGACGATCGGGCCGAAATGCGCGCCGATCTTGAAACCGAGCTGGCCCCCGATCGCAGGGGGCAGCGAGGCGATCCAGCGTTCGACGCCGCGATGCAGGTCGATCGAACAATTCAGCGCACGCGCCGCGTCATCCGGCATGGCGTGCGGCAGTCCGAACAGGAGCATGGCGCCGTCGCCGAGAAAGCCGGTGACCATGCCGCCGCAATCGACTGCCGCCTTGTCGATCAACGCGTGAAACGCCTTCAGGAGATCCCTGAGCGCGTCCGGATCGGTCCGTTCGCTCAGCGCCGTAAAGCCGGAGAGATCGATGAAGACCACGGCGGCATCCTGCCGGACGGGCTTCGACAGGAAGTTCGGATCGCGCGCCAGCCACTCCTGCACGGCCGGTGCCTGGAAGAGCGCAAGCGACCTGCTCTTGGCGGCGAAATACTGCGTGCGGCGGCCTCCCGCCCATAGCTGCACGCCGGCAAAGATCGCAACGGGCGGAACCGCGGCCGCAAGCGTGGTCGCGGCGTTCAGCCAGACCCCGTGCGTGAACGCGAACAGATTGAGCCCGGCCCAGGCGATCATCACCGCCGCCGCCGCCATGATGCCGAGCGCGCTGCGCCGCCAGGCGAGCAAGCCCACCAGCAGCACCGGCAGCAGGATGGCGGCAAGCGCGTCGGCGATATGCACCTTGCGGTCGCGCACGATGCCGTCGCCGGCGACGAGATGGGTGATCGCGGTCGAGATCACCTCGACGCCGGGCATGAGGGAATCGAACGGCGTCGGATAGAAATCACCGCCGCCGGCGACCGAGGCGCCGATCACGACGATGCGGTTCTCGATGGCGGCGCGACTGAGCGTGCCGTCGAAGATGCTCTGCGCGCTGACGGTGCGGATGGTGCGGCGCGGGCCGTAATAGGTGATCGGCAGCGCGAAGTCGGTGTCGGTCGGCACCGCGCGATCGCCGAGCATGAGATGATCCGGCGCGATCGTCAGCGGCTTGTCGAGCGCGCGGGTCGCGACCCGCAAGGGGAACGACAGCTCGACCTTGTCGTGCGTCCGGAACAGCATCGGTATCGAGAGCGGCGAGCCGGACTGTCCCGTCGCGACGTTGACGACGCCAACCTCGGCGTGGTCGGCAAATGCGGGCAAGGGCAGCAGGAAGCGCTCGGCTTGCGGCAGGACGGCGAGGGGGCCCCGGCTGCTGGACTCCACGGTCTCGCTGGCGGACGGGAAGATCGCTGCGGCGGCCAGGACCATGGGACCGGTGGCGAGCGTGTTGGCCAGAGTGGCATCGCCGATCGCGGCGCTGCGGTCGACCAGCAAGAGGTCGATCGCGACGACCTTCGGCTTGAACTGCACGATGGTGTCGACGATCCGGGCGAGATCGGCGCGCGGCAAGGGATAGCTGCCGCCGCGTTTGACGACGGTGTCGTCGATCGCGACGATGGTGACGAGATCGGGCGGAGCCTGCACGCCGCGGATTTGCGTCCGCAGGTCGGTCAGCGTCGCTTCGAGGCGGTCGAGAAAGCGCAGATGGCCGTTGGCGTGAGCGGCATAGATGCCTGCACCCCACAGCGCGGTGAGGACGAGTGGCACCAGGATCTGAACGCGTCTAGTCATTACGTACTGCAATCTTCTTCGCTTTGTCGTCCGGGCCTTATTGACCCAGTCTTGCCATCAGCGCGTCGACGCGCGGCTGGCCCCATGTCTTGACGGTCAATGGACCGGTTGCCTCGACATCGACGCCTTCGCCAGGGCCCAGAACGACGCCGCGTCCGCGGCTCCTGCGGCTGACGCCGACACGGCCGTCGGCGACGAAGACCGAGGTTTTTGCATCGGCGACGTCCACGGCCCATTTGGTGCCCCGCACCGCGGCGATCGCCTGCGGTGTCAGCACCTTGAAGGGATTGCCGCCGGGCTTTTTGGGAACCTCGACCAGCAGCGCTTTGCTGCTCAACTCCACGGAGTCAATATGTCCGTCGCGGTTCGCGTCCTTAAGTTCAAATCTGGCGCCGTTTTCCGCAACGATGGTGATGCCGTTGTTGCAGCGCCAGGTTTGCGTGCCGGCGGCGGATGGCGACGGCGTGCAGCCCGCATTGGCGGGCTGCGCGGCCACGTATCCCGTCAACAACGACGACCACGCCAGGGCGAAAAACCCGGCACGTGCGATCCCTCTCATGCCAGCCTCCGTTTGCGTGCGTGGCACAGTTCAAGGCGATGTTGATACGGTACCGTATCACGCGCAGAGGCTGCTGAAAAGTGCCGGGTCTGGCAGCTATTTCGTCGCTGCGGCCTTTTCCAGACCGGCGCGATCAACTTTCGGTCACGGCGCCGTGCTGCGTGAGCGCTCAGTGCGATGTGTGATGTGTGTGTGCGTTGTCGCCATTCCGCTGACATCGGTGC
Organism: Bradyrhizobium sp. B039; assembly: GCF_038965675.1. Lineage (NCBI taxonomy): Bacteria > Pseudomonadati > Pseudomonadota > Alphaproteobacteria > Hyphomicrobiales > Nitrobacteraceae > Bradyrhizobium > Bradyrhizobium sp. B039. The sequence goes on along the minus strand of NZ_CP152416.1, from coordinate 5,745,079 downwards.
GCCGAAAGACGGAGGGATGGCCAGCGCGACCAGCCTCGCGCAACGCTTCACCGCTATGGTCAGGCCGCATTGAAGACCACGAAAATGACTTGGTTGGATGCGCCTAGAGAGGCCGTCAAAGACGTCCGCTGACCGCACCGATCCAGCCGAGAATTATAGTTAACAGAAGCGTCTAAGTCCGTAGTTCTGCGGGCTTTTTTCTCGAAATGGGACGGCATTAACGAGTTGCCCCATATCTGCCCGAACTTAATCCGCATTTAACTAAAAGTCGCCTTAATGACGCTCCGACCCTCTGCGAGATGCTGTTCCCGGAACCTGACCAGCAGCGGCACTTCGAAGGGGGACTGAGTGACACCGTCCTGGACGCAAGGCGAATGAGTACGAGTATCGCTGCGCAGAGTAACGCGGCACGGAAGTCCAAAAATCCTGGCAAGAATCCACATCGGAAGCCTTCCCGGAAAATGACCACCAAAAACGTGCTTGGCGCCGCTTTGATCGGCTGCGTCGTGCTTGGCGCCGGCTGGACCGTCTACAGCAACATCTTCGCCGCCAGCGTCTATCCGACCGTCGGCAGTAACGGTTACGACGAGCCCGTGATCAAGCGCGCGCCGAAGGTCGCGCTGCGCGAGGCGGGCGATGCCATCAAGGAAGCCTTCGCTCTCCTGCCGGACCGCTTGCAGGTCGCCGCGCCGATCTCGCGCGAGATGTTCAACGAGCGCTTTGCCGCGGCCGCGACGCAAGGGGTGGAATCCAATGCGGCGAGTGCCGTAGCTCAGGCTCCCGCGACGAAGGTCGCCGACACCGCGAAGCCGGGCGTGATCGCGAAGGTCGCCGAAGCGCTGAAGCCGTCCGCCCCGGCCAAGGCCACTGACAAGGCCACTGAAAAGATCGCCGATGCCGCCAGGGCCAAGCGCGCTCCGGATGCTCAGTTGCAACTGGCTTCGGCCGATCCGGCCGAGATCGTGCCGGTGCCCGAAGCGAAGCCAAAATCCTTTGCCGATCGCGCCAAGGCCGCGGTGATGTCGATCACCGGGCCGCGCCAGTCGATGGTCGAGAAGCTCTGGGGCAAGCGCGAGTCCTCCGGCGGACTGCTCGCCTATGCCTCGGCCGATGCCAGCGTGACCGCGTCCATCGCGCCGAGGGAGCAGAACCCCATGCTCGGCGGTTCGGCGCCCTATGAGCGCGACACCGCGGTCTACGACATCACCGCCAAGACGGTTTATCTGCCCGACGGCACCAAGCTCGAGGCGCATTCCGGCCTCGGCTCCAATCTCGATGATCCCCGTTCCTCGCGCGTCCGCATGCGCGGCGTGACCCCGCCGCACATCTACACGCTGAAGCCGCGCGAGGCGCTGTTCCACGGCGTGCCGGCGCTGCGCCTGACCCCGATCGGCGGCGAGAGCGCGATCTACGGCCGCGACGGCCTGCTCGCGCACACCTTCATGCTCGGGCCGAACGGCGACTCCAACGGCTGCGTGTCGTTCAAGGACTACTACGCGTTCCTCGACGCCTACCGCAACAAGGGCATCCGCAAGCTCGCGGTGCTGGCGCGGGTCGATTGATCCCGGTTCATTCCCGATGAGAAAAGGGCCGCTTGCAGCGGCCCTTTTCTTTGTCCTGCGTTGTGGACGCGCTTCAGCCCGGCCAGCACTGTCCGCCGCCGTCGATCCTGAGGACCTGGCCGGAGACGAACGCGCCCATGGGACCGGCGAAGAATTCGACGACGCGCGCGACCTCGTCGACGGTCGCGATGCGGTCGAGCGTGCCGGTCTCGACCATCCGGTCAGGGTCCACCGCGCGCGTGCCGAGGAAGCGGCCGGTGCGGGTATCGCCCGGTGCGATGCAGTTGACGGCGATGTCGTAGGGGCGGAGCTGGTCGGCCAGGCATCGCGTGTAGTGGGTCACGCCGGCCTTCGACACCGCATAGATCGCACCGTTGGTGCGCCCCTTGAAGGCGGCGACCGAGCCAAGCGTGACGATGCGGCCGCGGCGCCGCTCCATCATGCCGCGCGCGACCGCCTGGCAGGTCAGGATGGTCGAGAGCAGATTGCGCTCCAGCACCGCGCGCACATCGGCCTCCTTGATATTCACCGCGTCGTTCGGATCCGGCTTGCCGCCGGCGGCTGCGATGTCGCCGCCGGCGTTGTGCACCAGAATGTCGATCGGTCTGAGCGTGTCTTCTGTCTCGGCTATCACACGCGCGATGTCCTCACCCTTGGTGAGATCGCCGAGCACGCGCTGGGTGCGGACACCGAATTGCCGGCCGATCTCCGCGGCGACCGCGGTGAGGGTGGTACCCTCGCCATATTCCGCCGGCCCGTTCTCGCGCATGCCGTGGATGGCGACGTCGGCGCCGAGCGCGGCAAGCTTCTCCGCAAAGGCGCGACCGAGCCCGCGCCCCGCGCCGGTCACCAGCGCAGTCTTTCCTGCCAAAACCTTGGCCCTGTCATGCGACGTCATGATCTTCTTCCTGTCGTGAGGTGTCAGTCCGCTGCGGGATCGAGGCCGATCGCCTTCGCCTGCACTGCGCGATATCGCACGATCAGCGTTTGACGAAAACCAGGTTGCAGGCACGCGCCTCGTTGCGCTTGCCGCTGCCGCGGGTGCGTTCGAACTGCGCATCGACCGTAAAGGCGTAGGGCGAGCCGGGCGGCAGGTTATTGAGGGTGTAAGTGCTTGCCCCTGTCGTGCCGCGCGCGCTCAAGGTCGTCTTGCCGTCCGGCGGGATCTGGCCATCGATCTCCAGCCGGTTGACGCCGTTCAGGCTCTGCGCCTCGGCGTGGAATACGCCGTTCGCAACGGTGGCGGACAGAGGCCTGGTGAAGCCCTGCGCCTTGCCGGTCGCCTGGCAATTCAACGTCACGTCCCAGTTGCCGTCGAAGTCCTTGCTGCCGCCGGTTCGGGCGTTGCCGGCCGCCGGCGCAAGCGCCGTCTTCTGTTTCAGGCCTTCGATTCGCGCCTTGGCGAGGGTTGCGAAGATGCAATTCGGGAATCGGGCGAGATGGTCTTCGTAGGCACCCAGCGTACCGATGCCATCCGCAGCCTTCCAATGGGCCTCCGCGGCTGCGCAGGGATCAGGCCGCGGCGCGGCTTGCGGGGCCGCTGGCGCGACCGTGACCGCCACCGGCCCGTTCAGGTAGAACTTGCCGATGATCGAGAGCGACAGCTCCGGCAGCTGGGTCTTGCCGCTGGCGTCATAGACGTCGCTGCTGATGTCGCGAAAGACGTCGCCGATCTCCTGCGGCTCCTCGATGTGCTTCAGGAACGCCGTCGTGTAGGGGCTGTTGCGACCGGTGCCATCGGCGGCGACCTGCCCCGATTGCGTCGAGAACGACACGATCGTCCCGCGCGGCGCTTCGACCTTCGACAATCCGCGTCCGAGCGAGGCGGCGCGAGTCGCGGAGCGCTTGAGGTTTTCCGCCAGCGGATTGTCGCGGCAGGAATCGAGCACCAGGATACGCAGGTTCTTGGCCTGTTGCAGGTCGTTCACGATGTCGTCGACGCGCACGAAGCGCTTCAGGTCGGCTTCGTCGGTCAGCACGGCATCGACCGGCATCAGATAGTTCACGCCGTTGTACTGCATCGCATGGCCGCTGTAGTAGAACATGGCGACGTCGGCCCGGCTCGCCGCGCGCGCGAAGCGGATGGTCAGGTCCTGCATGTCGGCCTGGCGCAGGTCGATACCCTCCAGCACCTCGAAACCGCTGCGCCTGAGCGAGCTTGCTACGTCTTCGGCATCGTGCGGCGGGTTGGGAAGCTGCGCCGTCGAGGCATAGGCGCCGTTGCCGATCACCAGCGCCACCCTAGTCTCCGCCGATGCGGGACCCAGGCACAGCCAGCAGGCGAGGAGGGCCAGGAAAAATCGAGGCAAAATTCCAGAAGGAGCACGCATGAATGCCTTCCAGGGAAATATCGAAAAATATCTCTCCAGATTAGCGCATGTCGCGCCGGCATCAATGGCCTCGCTATGGAACCGTCAATTTTGCCGGCCGTGACATCCTGTCACGCCGGGTTCGCCGCCACGGTCTTGCGCAGCGCCATCTCGGTTGCGATCGCCTCCCTCACGGCGGGCCGCGCCTGCATGCGTTCGAGATAGGCCGACAGGGATGGCCATTGCGCGATGTCGACCCCCGCGGGACGCAGCAGCAGCAAGGCCCAGGTGAGGTGGGCATCCGCGACGGTGAAGCTGTGGCCGACGAGGAATTTGCGGTCCGCAAGGTGCGCGGCAGGTACCGACAATGTCTGCGCGATGCGTGCACGCGGCTTGGCGAGCGAGCCGTCGTCCTTGTACCAGAAGGTCGGAAACAGGAACGCCTTGTGGATCTCGGCGCCGATGAAGCTCAGCCATTCCTGGAGGCGATAGCGATCGGGATCGGCGAACCGCGGCGCGAGCCCCGTCTCCGGCTTCAGATCGGCGATGTATTGCAGCACCGCCGCGCTCTCGGTCAGCCGTTCGCCGTTCTCCAGAACCAGGACCGGCACCGCGCCCTTCGGCGAGGCGCCGTGGAAGTCGCTGTCGTCGTCCACGACCTTCTTCGTCAAGAGATGCACCTGATGATAGCGCGCATCGAGGCCGGCTTCCATCAGCGCGATGCGGCTCGCGAGCGAGCAGGCCATCGGCGAGAAATAGAGTTGCAGCATCGCGTTGCTCCGTTATTTCAGCGCATCGCCGCGCGCGATGATCGCGAAGCGGTCGGATAGCTCGGCGAGTGCAACCTCGTGGATGGTCCGGGCGTCCAGCGTGCCGCCGCGGCCGTCGGGCAGGTCGCGCGTGGCGCAGGCGTCGGCGTCGATGGTCGTACGAAAGCCGAGGTCGAGCGCGGCGCGCGCCGTGGAGCTGACGCACATATGCGTCATGAAGCCGGCCAGCACGATGTTCTTCCTGTCGGTTGCGGCAAGGCGCGCCTGCAAATCCGTGCCGGCAAACGCATTCGGCAACTCCTTCTCGATCACCAGTTCGCCGGCACGGGGGCTCAGCTCGGCGACGATGGCGCCGCGCTCGGTGCCGCGATCGAACAGGCTGCCGGCCTTGCCGCGATGGGCAATATGGATGATCGCGGCTCCGCTCTCGCGTGCCCGCGCCAGGAGCGCAGCCGCCCGCGCGATCGCAGCGCGGGCGTCGGGCAACGCGAGAGGGCCTGCGAGATATTCGTTCTGGATATCGATCAGCACCAGCGCGGCGTCGCCAAGGCGCGGCGGGTTGAGATCGGCACCGGCGAGCTGCAGCAGGGTCTTTGCGGTCGTCATGGTCTTGGAAATCTCCGGGGCAAAAGGCTCTGCGAACATAGCCCCGGGAGTGCCTGCCGATATGCAGGGATATTGCAGCGGGTGGCTGCAATATTGCAGGCTGCGCCCGGCCGGTATAACCTCAAACAATGAACTGGGACGATCTGCGCATCATCGCTGCCGTCAGGGACGAAGGCACCTACGCGGGCGCCAGCGCGCGGCTGCGCATCGACGAGACGACGGTCGGGCGCAGGCTGTCGCGCATCGAGCGTGCGCTCGGTTTGCGCCTGTTCGAGGCCGCCGACGGCGTCCGCAGGCCGACGCGGAGTTGCGAGGCGGTGCTGGCGCATGTCGAGGCGATGGCCGCACATGCCGCCGAGATCGGCCGCGTCGGCGAGAGCCTGGCAGGTCCGGTGGGACGCCTGCGCATCGCCTCCACCAACACGGTCGCCGAGGAGGTGCTGTCGCCGCGCGCGAGCGACTTCCTGCGCGCCAATCCCGGCCTGACGCTGCAATTCCTTACCTCGAGCGAGAACGTCAAGTTCTCGCGCTGGGAGGCCGATCTCGCCATCCGGCTGCGCAAACCCGACAAGGGTGACTTCGCGATCTCCAGGCTCGGCGACGTCAAGCTCTATTATTTCGAGCCTGTTACGACCGAGGGCGAGCCGATGCTGTGCGCCTATCCGGACGAGCTCGGTGCCATTCCCGAGATGCAATTCCTGCGAATGAAGCAAGCCCGCGCGCGCTGCGTCACCGACAACGTTCGCGTCATCCGTAACCTGATCCGCGCGCATCAGGCCGCCGGCGTGTTGCCGGAGCATGTTTGCACGGACCTGCTCGGCGATCGCCGCCTGCGCGCCACGCTGCTGCCGAAGCGGCGCGACGTCTGGCTGCTCGTGCAAAACCACCTCAAGCGCGACGCCGCAACGCGCGTGACGATCGACTGGGTGAGGGCGTGTTTCCAGGAGATGTCGCGCAGTTGACGTCACGTCGCGGTGTGACGATCGCGTCACAACGCAAGACGCGCGACGAAAAATCTCAGCTTTCCCCCTTGCAACCCGAACCTGCCTCGTCTATTAGCCCGCTCCTTCGCTAGGCCATGGGTTCGGGCTCTCTGAGATCCCGACTGGCGCGGGCCGGTTTCCGGTTTCGTGTTCCGCCGAATGAAGGAGAAACGCAGGACGTAGCTCATGGAGAGCGTCGGGCTGAACGCCCGAAGGCATCGGTTCGATTCCGGTCTCTTGCACAAGGGATAGCTCAGTTGGTTAGAGCAGATGACTGTTAATCATCTTGTCGCGGGTTCGATTCCCGCTCCATCGCTCCGGGTCAGCCTGAAAAACTGACACCTCTGACGAGGACCGGACGCGCGCTTCAGTCGCAGTCCGGCCGTTTTGCCGAAAGGCTTTCCGTCCGAACCTAGACACTGTGAGACCGGCTTTGCGCCGCGGGTAGATACCGCTTGCGCCTATGCCGGGTGGCTCCGCATGACCGCTCGACACGCGTCGAGCGATCGCGCGCGTGCGCCCGTCGTCACGCAAGCTCAAGCCCAGGCCCGCCGATTTCCCGGGAAGCGTCGTCCGCGTCCTCACGTCCTTTGCAGACGAAGCCTGTTGTCCGGCATCCGGCCGGGCGCAAATGAAGGAGGCGTGCCATGACTTGGCACTTGCTGATGCTGAACGTGACGGTGAAGGATGGCGAGCGTGCGTTGCTGACGCGCAACGGGCAGCTCGTGCGCGTGCTCGCGCCCGGCAAGCACCGGCTGTTCGATCCCCTGCACGAGCTGAAGGCCGAGGTGCTCGACGTGGTTCGCAGCGAATTCTCTGCGGATCGCTACGCGGTGCTGAAGGCCGCGCGGCCTGATCTCGCCGCCGAGCTGTTCGAGGCGGTCGAGACCAAGGCGGACGAGATCGCCATCGTCAGCCTCGACGGCCGGCCCGTGCATCTGATGACGCCCTGGCAGGTGCGCGTCTACTGGAAGGTCGCGACCCGCATCGATGTCGAGCGCATCGATGTGTCCGCCGATCCCAAGGTCAGCGCGCGGCACCTGACCATGATCGAGCGCAACCGCTCGACCGTCGTGATGGAAGCGGTGGTCGAGAACCACGAGGCGGGCCTGCTCTACGTCGAGGGCCGGCTCGTGGAGCGGCTTGCGCCCGGCCGGCACGCCTTCTGGACCGTCGGCCGCAAGATCGAGGTGAAGCGCCTCGACCTGCGGCCCCATGCGGTCGAGATCACCGCGCAGGAGATGCTGACCAAGGATCGCATCGCGCTGCGGGTGACGCTGACGGCGTTCCGCCGGATCGTCGATCCCGAGCGGACGGTTGCGACCGTTCCCGACGTGGATGCGTGGCTGTACCGCCTGGTGCAGTTCGCGATCCGCGAGGCGGTCGCGGGCCGGACGCTGGACGAGGTGCTGTCTGCGAAGGCGGCGCTGGATGCGGAGCTGCGCGACTATGTGCGTGCACGCATCGCGGAGTCTGGCGTCGAGGTGACCGAGCTCGGCGTCAAGGACGTGATCCTGCCCGGCGAGATCCGGGAGCTGGTGAACAAGGTGGTGGAGGCGGAGCGGGTCGCGAAGGCGAACCTGATCCGCCGGCAGGAGGAGACCGCGGCAACGCGTTCGCTCCTGAACACCGCCCGCCTGATGGAGGACAACCCCCTGCTGCTGCGGCTCAAGGAGCTGGAGTCGCTGGAGCGGCTGGTCGAGAAGGTCGGCCGCATCGACCTCCATGCCGGCAACGGCGAGGGCCTCGATGCCCTGCTGACCCGGCTCGTGCGCCTGAAGGCGCCCGAGAACGCGTGAAGCAGAAGGGCCGCCCATGGGCGGCCCTTCACATCTGCGTTGTCCTCTGTCGCGGTGAACGCGCAAGCGGGCCCGTGCGACCAAAATCCTGCGAGGGGATTGCGCGCCCGCAAGGGTTGCGTAATCTCACGATGACGATCACGGTCTTGATCAGGGCAGGCCCATGACCACTCTTGAGCAAACGATCCGCCCCTCGGCGCAATCGCGGGAATGGAAGGCGATCGTCATCCTGATCCTGCTGGTCCCGGTGCTGTGGTCGCCGCCGTTCCTGTTTCGCTTCTTCCTGTACCAGCCGTTCAACATCCCCTCCAATTCGATGGCGCCGACGCTGATGGTCGGCGACTACGTCTTCGCCGCAAAATCGGCCTACGGCTACGACCGGTATTCGTTTCCCTATGCGCCATCCTGGATCTCGGGCCGTTTCTTTGCCGCCGATCCCGGCTACGGCGACGTCGTCGTGTTTCGCACGGCGAAGGACGCCTCGGTGGACTACGTCAAGCGTGTGGTGGCGCTGCCGGGCGACCGGGTCCAGATGCGCGGTGGGCAACTCGTCCTCAACGACAGGCCGGTGACCCGCGTCGCGCTGGCGAGCGTGGCGGGCGGGGCCGTCTGCGGGACCGACGACGGCACGAAGATCAAGCGCTGGCGCGAGACGCTGCCGAACGGCGCGAGCTATGTGACCTACGATTGCGTCGACAATGGCTACCTCGACAACACCAGCGTCTACACGGTGCCGCCGGGCCATTTCTTCGCGCTCGGCGATAACAGAGACAACTCCACCGACAGCCGCATGATATCGGCGATGGGCTTCGTCCCGATGGACCATCTCGTCGGCAAGGTGACGCGGATATTCTGGTCGCTCGACGCCGACGGCCGCTTGCGAGGCGAGCGGATGGGGAAGGTGTGGTAGCTTTGGTCATTCCGGGGCGGCGCAAAGCGCCGAGCCCGGAATCCATAACCCCAGGCGGATGGAATGGCCTACTACGTCTACATCCTCGCGAGCAGGAGCACGGCACGCTCTACATTGGCGTGACCAATGATCTCGTGCGCCGTGTCTACGAGCACAAGGAGCAAAGCCGTCCCCGGCGTCACGACGAAGTATGGCATCGACAAGCTCGTTTTGTTCGAGATCTACGACGACCCCGCGAGCGCCATCGCACGCGAGAAGGAGCTCAAGAAGTGGGCGTCGGGATTGGAAGACGCGCTTGATCGAGGAGCAGAACCCGAATTGGGATGATCTCTATCCTGGGATAGCCAACTCAGGTTCGTGGTTATGGATTCCGGGCTCGCGCTTCGCGCGCCCCGGAATGACGAGGTGGGGAGAGTTGCGCCACAAACAAAAACCCCGGCATCGCTGCCGGGGCTTCGTATTTGTAGAGCGAGATCCCGGATCTGTGGTGCACCGCTTTGCGCTGCACCGCGTCAGGGACGACTTCGTCGCTTAGAAGTCCATGCCGCCCATGCCGCCGCCCGGAGGCATCGCGGGGCCGGCGCCGCCCTTCTTGGGCAGCTCGGCGACCATCGCTTCCGTGGTGATCAGCAGGGCCGCAACCGAGGCTGCGTTCTGGATCGCGGTGCGGACCACCTTGGTCGGGTCGATGATGCCCTTGGTGACCAGGTTGACGTACTCGCCGGTCTGGGAGTCGAAGCCGTAAGCGTACGTCTTGTTCTCCAGGATCTTGCCGACGATCACCGAGCCGTCTTCACCGGCGTTGATCGCGATCTGGCGAGCGGGAGCCGACAGCGCCTTGCGCACGATCTCGACGCCGGTCTTCTGGTCGTCGTTCTTGGTGCGCAAGCCCTTGAGCTGCTCGGAAGCACGGAGCAGAGCGACGCCGCCGCCCGGGACGATGCCTTCTTCCACAGCCGCGCGGGTCGCGTGCATCGCGTCATCAACGCGATCCTTGCGCTCCTTCACCTCGACCTCGGTCGCGCCGCCGACGCGGATCACCGCGACGCCGCCAGCGAGCTTGGCGAGACGCTCCTGGAGCTTCTCACGGTCGTAATCCGAGGTGGTTTCCTCGATCTGCGCCTTGATCTGGGACACGCGCGCCTCGATGTCGGCCTTCTTGCCGGCGCCGTTGACGATCGTGGTGTTCTCCTTGTCGATCATCACCTTCTTGGCGCGACCGAGCATGTTGAGCGTGACGTTCTCGAGCTTGATGCCGAGATCTTCCGAGATCGCCTGGCCGCCGGTCAGGATCGCGATGTCCTGCAGCATGGCCTTGCGGCGATCGCCGAAGCCCGGAGCCTTGACGGCCGCGACCTTCAGACCACCGCGCAGACGGTTCACGACCAGGGTCGCGAGGGCTTCACCCTCGACGTCCTCGGCGACGATGACCAGCGGCTTGCCGGTCTGCACCACGGCCTCGAGCAGCGGCAGCAGCTCGTTCAGCGAGGAGAGCTTCTTCTCGTTGATGAGGATGTAGGCGTCGTCCATCTCAACGCGCATCTTGTCGGCGTTGGTGACGAAGTAGGGCGAGATGTAGCCGCGGTCGAACTGCATACCCTCGACGACGTCGAGCTCGGTCTCGAGCGACTTGGCTTCCTCGACGGTGATGACACCCTCGTTGCCGACCTTCTTCATGGCGTCGGCCAGGAACTTGCCGATCTCCGCGTCGCCGTTGGCCGAGATGGTGCCGACCTGGGCGATCTCGTCGTTCGAGGTGACCTTCTTGGAGTTTTTGACGAGGTCCGCAACGACGGCTTCGACCGCGAGGTCGATACCGCGCTTGAGGTCCATCGGGTTCATGCCGGCGGCAACCGACTTGGCGCCTTCGCGCACGATCGCCTGGGCGAGCACGGTCGCGGTGGTGGTGCCGTCGCCGGCCGCATCAGCGGACTTGGAGGCGACTTCGCGCACCATCTGCGCGCCCATGTTCTCGAACTTGTCCTCGAGCTCGATCTCCTTGGCGACGGTGACGCCGTCCTTGGTGATGCGGGGAGCGCCGAACGACTTGTCGAGCACGACGTTGCGGCCCTTCGGACCGAGCGTGACCTTCACCGCGTTGGCGAGAATGTCGACGCCGCGCAGCATCTTGTCGCGCGCATCAACCGAGAATTTGACTTCTTTAGCTGCCATCTGGATTTTTCCTTGAGGTTGGCTGGGGGCGAGAGGGGGCTCTTAGGCCGCCTTCTTCTTGGAAGCGGGGACGTCGAGGACGCCCATGATGTCGCTTTCCTTCATGATCAAGAGATCGACGCTGTCGATCTTGACCTCGGTGCCGGACCACTTGCCGAACAGCACGCGGTCGCCGACCTTCAGGTCGATCGGGATCAGCTTGCCGGCTTCGTCGCGGCCACCGGGGCCGACGGCGACGACTTCGCCCTGGGAGGGCTTTTCCTTGGCAGTGTCGGGAATGATGATGCCGCCAGCGGTCTTCTCTTCTGCGTCGATGCGCTTGACCACGACGCGGTCGTGAAGCGGACGGAATTTCATGCAGTCCTCCTAAGCAATTGCTCGGGTTGATGATTTCAGATTGTTAGCAGTCTGTGCCCGCGAGTGCTAGCACGGGTGAGGCTGAAATAGGACAGGAATTTTGCGGGGGCAAGGGCTTCTAGCAGAAAAATAAGCACTCGGAAGGCCCGGCTGCCAGAATCTCTTTCCCATCGTTAACCGTCCGCCGGACCGTATTAGCACGGAGCCGTCTCTGCTGCTAACGCATTGAATTTCAACAGCTTGTTAAACTTTTGGGCTTGAGATGGGTTGTCAGTTTGCGTCACATTTCTCTCATGTGAGCGCATCTCCACCGGGTGGCTCGTAAGCAGCGTACCGGATCAAGCCACCCCCTGAATGCGCTCCTGCAAAGGAGGTTGGCATGGTCTCGCGGGTTGGGGTTGTTTCCGACGACTTCCGGAAACAGGTGCTGGGTTACGGGCTGACGACGGCTGAAATTCTCTATCGGATGCCGGATCATCCTTCGCTGCTTCAGACCTATGTCTGGCAGAACTACGATCTCTTCCCGAAATTCCCGGCGCTGACCGATTTCCTGGCGTTCTGGCAGCAAAAGCTCGACGGTCCCCTCTATTCGGTCACCGTCGCGCATTCCAAGCTGATCAAGCCGGCCGAGCTACGTGCGGTGGACGGCGTGTTCAGGCTGCATTGACGCAGCGATCAGGCGTCGCTGCTGCAATAGCGCTTCCACATCGCGCGATAGGCCTCGTCCGCCGCTTGCGCGTAGGCGACCGGGTTGCAGGCGGGCGCAGCCCTGACCTGTCCGGGCAACTCGCGGCGCAATTTGTCGAGGTCGTCGATCTCAGTCGCGCGGCTCACCGCGATGTCGACATATGCCTCCTCGCTGTCCGTAACCCAGTCCGGCAGGCCAAGCGCGGTGAGGATGGAGCCGGCGGCACGGCTGGGCAGACTGTTCCCGAGCTTCGCCACCACGGGCACGCCCATCTGCAAGGCTTCCAACGTGCTGACGCCGCCATTCTGCGGGAACGGGTCGAGGGCAATATCGACGCGATTGAACGATGCCAGATGATCGACTCGCAAGGTGGTTCCGAGCAGATCGACGCGTTCGGCCGGCACTCCGCAAGTTGCAAGCCTCGCCAGCAGATTGTCGCGGACCAGTTGATCGTCCAGCGCAACATCCTTGATCAGCAGTCGTGACCCCGGCACCCGCTCGAGAATCCGGGACCAGGCCTGCGCGGCCTGGTCCGAAATCTTGCTGATGCGGTTGAAGACACCGAATGTGACGAAGCCGTTCGAGATCGCCGGCGTTGAGGCCCGCGCAAGCTCGATCGGCAGCGGCTCCAGCGTCACAAAGCACGGCAGGTCGACAACGGTTTCCGCAAACAGATGCCGGACCGCGGCAGGAATCGCGACCGGGTCGGAGAACAGATAATCGATCGTCGGCAGCCCGGTGCCGGTGCCGTGACCCCAGCCATGGGCCTGGATCGGCGCCGGCTTGCGCGCAAACACGCCGAGGCGGTTTCCTTTGGTGTGGCCGGATAGATCGATCAGGATATCGACGCCATCGGCGCGGATCTCGGCGGCGAGGCGATCGTCGCTCCATTGCGAGGCGTCGCGCCAGCGATCGGCGATCTTTTGAAATTCGTCGGTCGCCGCATCCACTTTCGACGAACAAGAGTAGCACACGATCTCGAATTGTGCCCGGTCACGGTATTGCAGGACCGGCTTGAATATGAACGCGGCCGAATGCGCGTTGAAATCCGACGAGACATAGCCGAGCACCAGGGGGCGATCCGGATCGCGGCTGTTGTCGTGCGGTCTCGCCGCTTCTGAGGCGAACTTCGCGCCGATCCGCTCCCACCAGACTTGCCGCGCTCGCTGATGCTGCTCGACGCTGGCATCCGCCGCGAAATCGAGCGTGAAAATCTTGTTGGAGATCGCGCTCGGGAAGTCAGGCTCGATTTCAAGGGCTCTGTCGTAACTGGCCAGGGCTTCGTCGACCCGCCCAAGTGCGGCAAGACAAATGCCCCGTACCAGGTGAGCTTGAACAGCATCGGGATCGACAGCGATCGCTTTCTCGCTATCGTGCAGCGCTTCGGCCATGTGCTGGACCTGGAGCCAGACACTGGCGCGCCCGAGCCACCCGTTCATATCGTTGGGCTCCACGGCGATTGCCCGATTGCAATCCGCCATGGCTTCGTCAATCCGCAGAAGCTCCTGCAAAGCGAGGGCGCGGTTCGCCAGCGCCGAGGCATAGGCGGGCTTGATCGCTAGCGCACGGTTCAAGCTGGCGATGGCCTCGTCATAATTGCGCAGACGGCAGAGCACCCAACCCCGGCCGTTGTGGGCTTCGGCAAGGTTTCCGTCGATTGCGAGCGCCTTGTCGAAGCACGCGAGCGCTTCCTGAAGATCGAGGGTCACGCTCGCGTTACCGAGATTGGACAGGGCTACGGCGAAGTTGGGGCGCAAGGCGAGGGCCCTTCGATAGCTCTCACAGGCCTCACCGTGACGTCGTAGCCCGTTCAGCGCGACGCCTCGGCTCATGTGAGCATCGGCAGATCGCGGATCCACGGCAACCGCCCGGCTCAGCAGAATTTCGGCCTGCTGATAGTTTTTGGTATCTGACTCCAAGCTGCCGAGCATATGCAGCGCGATGAATTGGTCGGGCGCCAGCTGCAGAACCTGGCGGTAGGCAGCCTGGGCCTGGGCGAGAAGCCCTTGCTTGTGCAACTGGAGGGCCTGCCCGAGCAACGGCAGCACATCGGCTTTCTGCCGCTTCTGAAGCCGGGCATTTTGAAATGCACGCTGACCTACGCTGTTGCTCATGAATCAATCCCCCAGAATCTCCCAGCGAGATTAAATCGGCGAGGGAACGAATACGAGACGACGGCCGTTCGCGACGACAGCTTCGGACAAGCTACGAACGATCCCATTATCGCGCTGCTGATCCAAGCCCTGCAATTGCTGCCTCGTCCAGGACTGGCTAATCTGCCGTCCGGTTGCACCCATCCGGCGGGCGCGGCTGAGATCAGGGAGGCAGACAATGGCCAAGCAAAAGGCATCAAGACCCGCAAGCAAGACCGCGGTGAAGAAGCGGAGCGGCACCAAGGCCGCGGCGCGATCCTCGGCACGCAAGGCGGTCAAGGCGAAGGCGCGCACAGCCTCTCCGAAGAAGCCCGTACGTCCGAAGCAGCGCATCGCGATCAGTCATCACCGCGAGGAAGACTTCAAGGCCGATGGCCTGCGCGCCTACGCGAAGTACCGCGACCTCGGTATCGCCGAAGCAAGCCACGGCCTCGCGCAAGCGCACGTGATCCGGCTGCAGGGCCCCTGCAATCCCGCAGAAGTCTCGAAGCTTCACTTCCACGACGTCGAATTCCAGATGGTCTACGTGCTCAAGGGCTGGGTGAAGACCTACATGGAGGGCGAGGGCGAGACGCTGATGAAGGAAGGCAGCGCCTGGACCCAGCCGCCGAGGATCAAGCACATGATCCTGGATTACTCGGACGACGTGGAACTGCTGGAGGTGATTTTGCCGGCGGAGTTCAAGACGGTGGAGCTGAAGGCGTGAGGCGCTCTCTCTTGGGCTCCGGTCTCTCCGCTCGTCATTCCGGGGCGCCGCATAGCGGCGAACCCGGAATCCATCGGGCGGCAATACGCGCGGTAAAATGGATTCCGGGCTCGCGACTTCGTCGCGCCCCGGAATGACGGTGGAGAGACTTACGCCAACACCCCCACCACCGCTCCCATCAAGCACGTCGTCAGCGTCCCCGACACGATCGACTTCAGCCCGAGCGCGTTGATCTCCTCGCGGCGCTCCGGGGCCATCACCCCCAAGCCGCCGATCATGATGCCGAGGCTGGCGAAGTTGGCGAAGCCGCACATCGCGTAGAGCATGATCAGGCGCGAGCGTGCGTCCAGTGCCTCCGGCGCGAGCTTCGACAGGTCGACATAGGCGATCAGTTCGTTGAGCACGGTTTTCGTGCCCATCAGGCTGCCGGCCGTCACCGCCTGATCCCAGGGCAATCCCATCAGCCAGCACACCGGCGCCATCACAAGCCCCAGCATGCGCTGCAACGAGATCGCCGCGCCGCCGATGTGCGGCAGCAGGCCGAGGATGGCGTTGACGAGGTAGACCAGCGCCACCAGCACCAGCAGCATCGCAATGATATTGATCAGCAGCTCAATCCCCGCGCCGGTGCCCTTCACGATCGCATCCATCGTGCCGGAGACCGCCATCTCGGGATCCTCCAGCGCGCCGCCGGTGCGCTTGTCCGACGTCTCCGGCACCATGATCAGGCTGACAAGGATCGCGGCCGGCGCGCCCAGCACCGAGGCGATGACGAAATGCGCGGCGGCGTCGGGGATGAGCGGAGCAAGGAGCGTCGCATAGAGCACCAGCACCGTGCCGGCGATGCCGGCCATGCCGCCGGTCATCACCAGGAACAATTCGCTGCGTGTCATCTGTGCCAGATACGGCCGCACGAACAGCGGCGCCTCGACCATGCCGAGGAAGATGTTGGCCGCGGTCGACAAGCCCACCGCGCCGCCGACGCCGAGCGTGCGTTCGAGCAGCCAGGCCATGCCGCGCACGATCGGCGGCAGAACCCGCCAATAGAACAGCAGCGTCGTCAGCACGCTCATGACGAGCACGATCGGCAGCGCCTGGAACGCCAGGATGAAGTCGGCGCCCGGTACCTTCAGGTCGAAGGGCAGGGGACCGCCGCCGACATAGCCGAACACGAAGGAGGAGCCGGCGCGCGAGGCCGCCGAGATCGCGCCGACCGCGTCGTTGATGGCGCCGAAGGCATGGGCGACGGCCGGCAGCTTCAGGAGCACGGCCGCGGTGACGAAGGTCATGACAAGGCCGATCGCCGCCTGGCGCAGCGAGACCGCGCGGCGATTCTCTGCCAACGCCCACGCGATCAGCAGCAATGCGAAAATGCCGAGTGCCGATTGCAGCCGCAGCATGATGTCCCCAAACCCTCTGTGATTATGGCCGCGCGTGCGTTGCAAACGCAATGCCGGGACATGCGGGAAACGCCCGGCTGTTGACAAGCCGGCCCGCCTCAGTCACGCGGGGGCATGTCGACGTCAAGGGGGCGAGCGGTCGGAGGGTGACCCAAAAGGCGATGCCAGAGCAGCCAATATCCGAAAATCCGCCGGTCAGCGCCGGCGTGCTCCTCTCCCACCGCGCCTTCCTGTTCTTCCTGCTCTCGCGCAGCCTGTCGCGCTTTTCCAGCCAGATCGCGGCGGTCGCGATCGGCTGGCAGATCTACGACCTCACCGGCTCGGCCTTCGACCTCGGCATGGTCGGCCTCGTGCAGTTCCTGCCCACCGCGCTGCTCGTGTTCGTCGCCGGCCACGCCGCCGACCGCTTCGAGCGCAAGCGCGTGGTTCAGCTCTGCCAGCTCGTGGAGGCCGCGACCGCGCTCTATCTCGCAATCATCACCTATCTCGGCGCAGTCAGCGAAGTGCAGATCTTCATCGCGACCTTCGTGCTCGGCATTGCCGGCGCCTTCGAAAGCCCGACCACCGCGGCGCTGCTGCCGCTGATCGCGCCGCAGGGCTCGCTCCAGCGGGCAACGGCCGTCGCGAGCGGTGCGGGGCAGGTCGCGACCATCACGGGTCCCGCGCTCGGCGGTTTTGCCTACGCGGTCGCGCCGCATCTTGCCTATGCCGTGATGCTGCTGTTCTGGATTCTCGGGATGATCCTGACCGGTTTCATCCGGCCGCGCCCGCAGGCGGTCGCCAAGGAGGGCACGGACGCCGACAACATCTTCGCCGGTGTTCGCTTCATCCGGAGCAATCCGGCGATCCTCGGCACCATCTCGCTCGACCTGTTCGCGGTGCTGTTCGGCGGCGTCACCGCGCTGTTGCCGATCTATGCCCGCGACATCCTCCAGACCGGCCCGGTCGGGCTCGGCGTGTTGCGCGCCGCGCCGGCAGTCGGCGCACTGCTGATGACCATGGTGCTGGCGCGCCACGCCATCTCGCGGCATGTGGGCCTGCGCATGTTCCAGGCCGTGATCGTGTTCGGCATCGCGACCATCGTGTTCGCGCTGTCGTCATGGATGTGGCTGTCGGTGCTGTCGCTCGCGATCCTCGGCGCCGCCGACACGATCAGCGTCGTAATCCGCTTCTCGCTGGTGCAGCTCTCAACGCCCGACGAGATGCGCGGCCGCGTCGGCGCGGTGAATTTCCTCTTCATCAACGCCTCCAACCAGCTCGGTCAGTTCGAGAGTGGAGTGGCAGCCGCGCTGCTCGGCGCCATGCCGGCGGCAGTGTTCGGCGGCGTCTGCACCATTGCGGTGGCGCTGCTCTGGATGAAGCTGTTTCCGACCCTGCGGCGGGTGGAGAGCCTGGAGTAGGGCCCTTCTTCGCCTCTCCCCGCTTGCGGGGAGAGGCCGGAATTCGCGCGTAGCGCGGATTCCGGGTGAGGGGGACTCTCCGCGAGTCCAACTCTCACCGTGATTGCGGAAGCAGCCCCTCACCCCAACCCTCTCCCCGTAAGAACGGGGAGAGGGGGAAGAGAGAGCCGCTGCGCGCGCAATGACGATTGTTGAGATAGCTCGTGGACTTGTGTCGCGTCACCCCGGCGGCCGAGCGGCAGTAGGCGCCTCTTGACGCCTACTGTGCATGGGGTTGTTTTCGCGTTTTTTAGTTCAGCCCCGTCCAACGAACGGCATCTTGGTCGCCATGACCGTCATGGTCAGCACGTTGGCGTCCAGCGGCAGGCCGGCCATGTAGGCGACGGCATCGCCGACCGCTTTCGCGTCCATGCGCGGCTCGTGCTTGGTGGTGCCGTCGGGCTGGAGCACGCCGGGGCCGTTGACCATGCGATCGGTCATCGGGGTCGCCGCATTGCCGATGTCGACCTGGCCGACTGCGATGTCGTACATGCGCCCGTCGAGATTGCTCGCCTTGGTGAGGCCCGTGATGGCGTGCTTGGTCGAGGTGTAGGCCGCCGAGAACGGCCGCGGCGCATGCGCCGAGATCGAGCCGTTGTTGATGATGCGGCCGCCGCGCGGGCTCTGGTCCTTCATGATGCGGAAGGCGTGCTGGGTGCACAGGAACGGGCCGGTGAGGTTGGTGTTCACCACCGCCTGCCACTGCTCGAGGCTGAGATCCTCGAAGTTCACCGCTGGCGCGCCCATGCCGGCATTGTTGAAGAGCACGTCGAGGCGGCCATAGGTCGCCTTCACCTTGTCAAACAGCGCGGCGATCTGGTCCGGCTTGGTCATGTCGGCGGTGACGCAGAGGCTTTTTCCCGCGGGACCGAGCTTCGCCGTTTCCTCGAGCATCTCCATGCGGCGCCCCACGAGCACCACGGTGAAGCCGGTGTTCATCAGCGCCAGCGCGGCCGCGCGGCCGACACCGGTGCCGGCGCCCGTCACCACTGCGATCTTTTTTGCTTCACTCATCGTTTCCTGCCTTTTCTCTAAGCTGTCAGGTTTTGGGTTCTTTTTCGTTCTTGTAGGGCGGGCGCGGAATGTTCTGGTGCGCGGCGCGCAAGGCTGCCGACCAGCGCGAGCGCAGATCGTGGAAATAGGGCTCGCCCGCCTCGATGCGGTGGTTGAGATCGGCATCGCAGGCGTCGGCGCGCACCACCAGCACGTCGATCGGCAGGCCGACGCCGAGGTTGGAGCGCATGGTCGAGTCCATCGAGATCAGGCCGGTCTTCAGCGCCTCGTAGAGCTCGACGTCGTAATGCATGGCACGGTCGAGCACCGGCTTGCCGTATTTGTGCTCGCCGATCTGCAAGTAGGGCGTGTCGGTGGTGCACTCGATGAAGTTGCCGGCGGTGTAGACCATGAACAGCCGCATGCGCGCGCCCTTGATCTGGCCGCCGAACAGGAAGGAGACGTCGAACGAGACGTCCTCGGATTTCAGCGCGGGCCCTTCGGTCGCATGCACCGCCCGGATCGCCCGGCCGATGCGCTGGGCGGCCTGGAACATGGTCGGCGCGTTCATCAGCGTCTCGATCTCGCCCGTATTGGGGTCCTCGAGGCCTTCGGTCAGCGTGGACAGCACCGACTGGCTGATGGCGAGGTTGCCGGCGCTGGCGATCGCCATGATGCGGTCGCCGGGCTTGGAGAAGATGTGCAGCTTGCGGAAGGTCGAGACGTTGTCGAGGCCGGCATTGGTGCGGGTATCGGCGATCATCACCAAACCGTCCCGAACCAGGATTCCGCAACAATAGGTCATTTCCAGTCCCCGAACGCGTTTGCGCGGAATTACTAGCCAATTTCGGGGGCCGCTCCAACCCCAATTCCCGGGATGAGGTCGTCATTCCCGGGCGCGACGGCTGACCTCAGTCGGCGGCGCCGACGAGAAACGCCTCGTCGACGGGAACGCCGAGCGCCGTGACCAGCCGGTTCGTCTCCGCAGCCATGCCGACGATAGCGAGCAGCTCGCCATATTCGGCCTCGGTCATGCCTTTGGCTCGTGCGCCGGCGGTGTGCGAATGGATGCAATAGCTGCAGCCATGCGCCACCGAAACCGCGACATAGAGCATTTCCTTGACCTTGGGATCGAGCGCCCCCGGCGCCATCACCTCCTTGATGCTCTCCCAGGTCCGCCGCAGCGTCTTCGGATCATGCGCCAGCGCGCGCCAAAAATTGTTGACGAAATCCGACTGCCGCACCTTGCGGATGTCGTCGAAAACGGCGCGCGCCTCGCTGGAGAGCTCATCGTCCGAAAGCAGCTTTACGGTCGCCATGGGGGTCCTCGCAGGGTCTGATCTGACCCTGCGAGTGTAGCACGCCCCACGTGGTCAGCCGGCAAGTTCAGTCGAGCGGCGCAAGGCCAGCTTGCCGACATCGACATATTGCCGCTGCTGCGCGTGGGCGTGCTGTGCTGCGACGTGAAGGTCACGCAGGCGCCGCTGCAGCGGCGAGCTGTCGTAGACCGCACTGCTTCCGGCCAGGCTAAAGCAGGCGTCGGCGATGCCGACGCAGGTCGTGGCGAGCCAGGTCGCCGATCGGGTCCCTTCGACGACAAGGTCTTCGTCATTCAACGTTCCGGCCAGCGCGTGACGCCAGTGACTGGCAGCCTGGACCTCGTGAAACGCCTGCGCGGCCCCGAGCTCGGCGGAGATCCGGCCGAGTTCGTACTGGAATATCTCGGACTCCCGCATCGGGACAGCCGCATACAATTGCTGCCTCCCGGTATTGGCCAGCGCGAGCAGTTCATCGACGGTGCTCTCGGCCATGCCTACCACAAATGCGCCGTGCACCAATGGCAGCAATTGCCGCAATGCTCGATAGAGCGGACCCGACTGGCGCGGGGCAGCATCGAGATCGAAGAAATTGGCCTCGGGAACCAGTGTCTTCCGCAGCGTGACGTGATGGCTGCCGGTGCCCTCGAGCCCCGCCACGTGCCAGGTGTCCTCGATCTCCCAGTCGCGAGCCGGCAGCATAACGGCGCGAAGCAGTGGCTTGCCCTGCGGGCCGGGGACCGGTTTGCCATTTTCGGTGACAATGCAGATTCCACCGATCCAGTCCGCATGCATGCAACCGCTGGCGAACGGCCAGCGGCCCTTGACGCGGTAGCCGTCGGCCACGCGCTCTGCCGTTCCACCCGGCTGGGATGAGCCGCAGATCGCCGTATCAGGTCCGTCCTGATAGACGCGCTTGTACAATTCCGGGGGCGACGCGGCGACGAAGAGGCTGCTGACCCCGGCGACAGCCGCGATCCAGCCGATCGAGCCGTCGAGACGGGCCAATGTCTTGATGACCTCCAGTCCCGCCGGAAACTCCAGCTCCAGCCCGCCATGGCTGTGCGGCACGAACATCCGAAAGAGACCGATCGACCTCAGCCGCTCCACCAGGTCGGGCGGGATGCGGCGTGCAGCTTCTATCTCGGCGGCACGTGCCTTGATCTCGGGAGCGAGCTCCCGGATGCCCACCAGCATGTCTTGGTGGGGATCGCGCAGGGGCGCCGAATGGCTTTTGTTTTTTTCGTGAAGCTGCATCTGTTCAACCTCTGTTGCGGAAACGGATCGCGACAGACGTTGAATAGATGGTGCTACGGGGCGGTTTCAGCGCGGCAGTCGTGGATTACAGCTGTAACGTAGCGGCTTGATTACGCCGCAGATGTCTCGCGACGCGATCTCGCCGGATTTAGCTCTGCCGCTGCGACTGCGATTGCCCGCCGCGGCCGGCCTGCTCGACCTTGACGGCCACCGACAGCGTCTCTGCGCCGCCGCCATAGCGGGTGCCGCGCACGGGGGCTGCGCCGAGATAGTCGAGCCCGATCGCGACGCGGACATGGGCGTCGGTGGCGCAGATGCTGTTGGCGGGATCGAAGCCGACCCAGCCGAGATCGGGGACATAGGCCTCCGCCCAGGCATGGCCGGCATCCTGGTGCACCGTGCCGTCCGAGCGCAAAAAGTGGCCGGAGACGAAGCGCGCCGGCACCCCGCCGGTGCGGGCGCAGGCGATGAAGATATGCGCGTAGTCCTGGCAGACCCCGCGCTTGAGCGTGAAGGCTTCCGCCGCCGACGTGCCGCTGTTGGTCGGATCCTCGTCGAACGTCATGTGGTCGCCGATCTCGCTCATCAGCGTGTGCAGGAACCCGAGCGTGTCGCTCTCGGCCTCGCTGCACAACTGGCGCGCGACTGCGGCCATGGCCGGATTGACGGAGGTGAGGTCGGTGGTGCGCAGGAACATGCCGGCCGGAAAGCGCTCGTCGGCGCCGCGCAGCACGCCGCCGGTGTCGTGGGTTTCGATCAGGCCCTCGGCCGTGATCTTGATATCGCCGACGGGCCCGCAGGACAGAACATGGGTGACGTTGCCGAAGGCGTCCTCATGGGTGTCGAGCTTGGTGTCGGTCGAGACGTCGATCTGCCATTCCGCCACATACTGCCCGTCATGGCTGCACGGCGTCATGCGCAGGATCTGGATCACGCTGGTCGCCGGCGGCTCGTAGCGATAGGTCGTGGTGTGCTGGATTCGCAGGCGCATGGTGGACCGTTGTTCTGGCGTCAATCCGGGGCGGTGCACAGCACCGAACTATGGTGCGCAATTGCGCACCTGAGAATCTCGAGATTCCGGGTCTGGTCCTTCGGACCATCCCGGAATGACGGCGTGTATCAGATCAAATACTGCTTCGTGATGATTTCGCCCAGCCTGGAATTGTCCGCGATGAATTCCTGAATGAATTCATGCACGCCATGCTGGAAAATGTCGTTCATATTGCTGTGTTCGAGCCGGTTGCGGATGCCGCGGGCGTGGCGCTGGGCGGGGCCCTGGCGGCCATAGGCGACGCCGATCTGGTCGAGATTGCGCACGAGATTGCCGTAGCAGCTGGCCAGCGAACGCGGCAGCGTGTCGTTGAGGATGAGCAGGTCCGCAATCAACCAGGGCTTCAGCGTCTCGCGATAGACCCAGTGATAGGCGGTCAGCGCCGAGACCGAGCGCAGGATCGAGCTCCACTGATAGAAGTCGAGCGGGCCGCCGACATGCTCTTCCTCGGGCAACAGCACGTGGTACTTCACGTCGAGAATGCGCGCGGTGTTGTCGGCGCGTTCCAGATGCACGCCCATCCGCGAGAACCAGTAGGCGTCGTTGCGCAGCATGGTCCGGTAGGCCGAACCGTCGAAGCGCAGCGAAGTCTCCTGTACGAAGCGCAGGAATTTTGCGAGGTCCTCGCGCGTCGAGGTGCCCTTGCTCCAGACCTCCTGCAATTCGATCCAGGCCGAGTTGATGGTGTCCCACATCTCGCTGGTGAGCGCGGTGCGCACCGAGCGCGAGTTCAGCCGCGCCGCCTCGATGCAGTTCCTGATCGAGGACGGATTGTTCGGCGAGAACGAGAGGTATTCGACGACGTTGTGCTCGTTGGCTTCCTCATAGGTCTGATAGAAGCTTGCGGCGACGCCGGCGGTCAGCAGCGCCGAGTCCCATTCGTTGGTCTTGCCGATATAGGCAGCGGGAAGCGCGGTGACGCGCAGCGTCGCATCGATGGTGCGCGCGAGATACTCGGCCCGTTCGACGTAGCGGGCGAGCCAGTAGAGGTTTTCGGCGGTACGCGACAGCATCTGACTACTCGTCCAAAATCCAGGTGTCTTTGGTGCCGCCGCCCTGGCTCGAATTCACCACCAGGGAGCCTTCCTTCAGCGCGACGCGTGTGAGTCCGCCCGGCACGATCGTAGTGCTCTTGCTGCCGGTCAGCACGAACGGCCGCAAGTCGACATGGCGCGGAGCAAGGCCGGTGGCCGTACAAGTCGGGCAGGTCGAGAGCGCCAGCGTCGGCTGCGCGATGAAGCCTTCCGGCTCGCGCTTGAGCTTCTCGCGGAACGCTTCGATGGTCGCTTTCGTTGCGGCGGGGCCGATCAGCATGCCGTAGCCGCCGGAGCCGTGCACTTCCTTGACGACGAGCTCGCTCAGATTGTCCAGCACATAGGCGAGGTCCTTCGGCTCGCGGCAGCGCCAGGTCGGCACATTCTTCAGGATCGGCTCCTCGCCGAGATAGAACTTCACGATGTCAGGCATGTAGGAGTAGATCGCCTTGTCGTCGGCGATGCCGGTACCGACCGCATTGGCGAGGGTGATGTTGCCGGCCGCGTAGGCCGACATCAGCCCGGGCACGCCGAGCACGGAATCGGGGCGGAAGGTGAGGGGGTCGATGAAGTCATCGTCGACGCGGCGATAAATCACGTCGACCCGTTTCAGCCCCTCGGTCGTCCGCATGAACACTTCGTTGTTCTTGATGATGAGGTCGCGGCCCTCGACCAGCTCGATGCCAAGCTTGTCGGCAAGGAACGAGTGCTCGTAATAGGCGGAGTTGTAGACGCCCGGCGTGAGCAGGGCGACCGTCGGCTCGCCCGAAGCGCCTTGCGGCGCGACCGAACGCAAGGCCGCGAGCAGTTCGTCCGGATAGCGCTCGACCGGCGCCACCCGGTGGCGGGCGAACAGATCCGGAAACAGCCGCATCATGATCTCGCGGTTTTCCAGCATGTAGGACACGCCCGAGGGCGTGCGCGCATTGTCCTCCAGCACGATGAAGTCTTCGGCGTCGACCCGGACGATGTCGATGCCGGCGATGTGCACGTAGACGTCGTGCGGCACCTGCTGGCCGTTCATCTCGGGGCGGAAGACCGGGTTCTGGAAGATCAGATCGTCGGGCACGACCTCGGCGCGGAGGATGTCGCGGCCGTGATAGATGTCGCGCAGGAACATGTTGAGCGCGCGGACGCGCTGCTTCAGGCCCTTCTCCAGCAGCGCCCATTCCTTGCCCGACATGATCCGCGGGATCACGTCGAAGGGGATGAGGCGCTCGGTCGACTCGGATTCGCCGTAGACGGCGAAGGTGATGCCGATCCGGCGGAACAGGAGCTCAGCTTCCTGGCGGCGATATTCGAGCGCCTCGGGAGGCGTCTCCTTGAGCCAGCGAGCCAGCTCCTGATAGGCGGGGCGAAGGTCCCCGCCGGGAATGTTCATTTCATCAAACGCGACTGCCATAGATCCCGACTTGTCCCCGCAAGGCGTTGCGCCATTGGACAGGTCGTCAGGCCTTGGTGAAGACCGCAACGTCCTGGCCATGCGGCAAGAGTGCATGACTTTCAGGTGGTAGCAAGGGGCGGGCCAGCGCGATAAGCATGGACTGGCAGCATTTACCGGGGATGGCCGGCGGCTTGCCTGAAAAAATGGCTGAGGACTGCTTATTTCGGCAGCAAAACCGCGTGACTTCAACGCGTTACCTCGGCAAAGTCGGCGCTACAGGTGAGGGACTTAAGGCATGAGCGAGATCGTCACGGCGGGCATTCTGGTCATTGGGGACGAAATCCTGTCCGGCCGGACCAAGGACAAGAATATCGGCTTCATTGCCGAATACCTGACCAATATCGGCATCGACCTGAAGGAAGTCCGGGTCGTCTCCGACGACGAGGACGACATCATCGCCGCATTGAATGCACTGCGGCATCGCTACACCTATGTCTTCACCACCGGCGGGATCGGGCCGACCCATGACGACATCACCGCCGACAGCGTCGCCAAGGCGTTCGGCGTCGGCATCGACCATCACCCGGAGGTGGTCGCCCGTTTCCGCGAGCGCTGGAGCGAGCAGGATCTCAACGAGGCCCGCCTGCGCATGGCCCGCATCCCCGACGGTGCCGAGCTGATCCAGAGCGCGACCATCCTCGCGCCCGGCTTCAAGATTGGCAATGTCATCGTGATGGCGGGCGTGCCCTCGATCATGCAGGCGATGATGGACATCGTCTCGCCCAAGCTGAAATCGGGCGTGCGCATGCTCTCCGAATCGGTCCGCGCCAATGCGCGGGAAGGTGACATCGGCAGCCCGCTGCGGGCGATCGCCGCCGCTCATCCCGACACCATCATCGGCAGCTATCCCTTCATGGACGAGGACTCGAAGCCGAACACCAATCTGGTGGTGCGTTCGCGGGATGCGGATAAGCTCGCCGCAGCCATGGCCGCGGTGAAGGAAATGCTGGCAGGATTGAACATCACCCGGTAGCAGAAAGGCCGCCGGACGACGATTTGCAGGAGAGGATGATGGGCGGTGAAGCACCGGAACTGAGCGCGCAGGAGCGGGCAGGCAAGGCCTTTCCGGTCTCATGGGACCAGTTTCACCGGGACTGCCGGGCGCTGACCTGGCGGCTCAACGAGGTCGGTCCGTTCCACGCGGTGATCGCGATTACCCGCGGCGGCCTGGTGCCGGCCGCGATCGTGGCCCGCGAGCTCGGCGTGCGCGTGATCGACACGGTCTGCATCGCCAGCTACGACCACAACAAGCAGGGCGAGCTTCAGGTCCTCAAGGGCATCTCGGAAGCTGCGATGAAACTCGGAGGCGGCACCGGCAAGGGGCTCCTGATCGTCGACGACCTCGTCGACACCGGCAAGACAGGCAAGCTGGTGCGCGAGATGCTGCCCGATGCGCATTTCGCCACGGTCTACGCCAAGCCGAAGGGGCGCCCGCTGGTCGACACCTACATCACGGAGGTGTCGCAGGACACCTGGATCTTCTTCCCCTGGGACACCGCGCTGTCCTATCACCCGCCGCTCCGCGACGGGGCGGCGTGAGGGACGGAGTCATTCCGGGGCGATGCAAGGCATCGAACTATGGTGCGCAATTGCGCACCAGGGAATCTCGAGATTCCGGGTTCGGTCCTGCGGACCGCCCCGGAATGACGTCAGTTTAACGGGCGTGCACCCATGCCCCTGCAAAATCGCGTCACGCCGACCGGCGAGATCATCGCCACCCCGCATCGCGGAATGTTCACCGGCAATCGCGGCATCATCCACGATCCCGCGACGAAGACGCTTCTGAAGAAGCGCTGGTCGTCGCCGGCCTGGATTACTTGCCTCTGCGAATTCCGCGGCTGGCGGCGCCCGGTGATGGCGCGCCGGAGCTGGACCGAGCTGTTCTTCCTCGACGAAGCCACCTCGTTTGCCGCGGGCCATCGGCCGTGTTTCTTCTGTCGCCGCGACGATGCCAGGCGCTTTCGCAGAGCGTGGGAAGCGGGGAATGCTGCAAGCGACGTCAGCGCGAAGGCGATCGACGCCGCGCTGCATCGCGAGCGCCTTGATCGCGGCAGGAAGCGGCTGCACGCGCTGCCGATGCCGCTGGCAGAATTGCCCGACGGCGCGATGGTGCAGCAGGGCGAAGAGAGTTTTCTGGTGGCGCGGGGCAGGGCGCTGTTGTGGTCGCCGGCAGGCTATGCGGCAGTTAACCGCGAGCTCGCCGATGCAAAGCTGCTGACGCCGCCTTCTACGCTGCGCGCAATCGTCGCCGGCTATCGGCCTGCGTTGCATCCGACAGCGCGCAGCTAGCGCAGCGGCTTACCGTCATCATCCCAGCTTCTCGCGCGCCATTGCGGCACCTGCGCCGAGCGCCATCAGCTTGGCTTCGGCGATCTCGCGCCGCATCGGCGCCATGCCGCAATTGGTGGTGGCGATGATGTTGCTCTTGGGCACGAATTTCGACACCGCGTCGATCACCTTCACGACGTCCTCGGCGGTCTCCACCGTGTCGCTGGCGACGTCGATCACGCCGGCCTGCACGATCTTGGTCTTGAGCAGCGCCAGCAGGTCGAGCGGCACCTTGGAATTGCGGCACTCGATCGCGACCTGCTGGATCGGGCTCGCGTCGATCGCGGGGAAGATCTGCTCGTACTGCCGCCACTGTGCGCCGAGCGTCTCCTTCCAGTCGGTGTTGGCCTTGATGCCGTAGCCGTAGCAGATGTGCACGGCGGTGGCGCAGGTCAGCCCCTGCGCGGCGCGCTCCAGCGCCTTGATGCCCCAGTCGTTGACCTCGTCCATGTAGACGTTGAAGGCAGGCTCGTCGAACTGTACGAGATCGACGCCGTCGGCCTGGAGTGCCTTGGCTTCCTCGTTGAGCAGCTCGGCGAACGCAAAGGCCATCTTGACGCGGTCGCCATAGTAGCGATCGGCAATCGTATCGATGATGGTCATCGGGCCGGGCAGGGTGAATTTCAGCTTCTTCTTCGTGTGCGTGCGCGCCACGCGCGCCTCAAAGGCATGGACGCGGCCCTTGAGCCGGAGCGGCGCGACCACCTGCGGCACCATCGCCTTGTAGCGGTCCTTGCGGATGCCCATCTCGACCTTGTGGGCGAAATCGATGCCGTCGATCTTCTCCAGGAAACCGTGCACGAAATGCTGGCGGGCCTGCTCACCCTCGGTGACGATGTCGATGCCGGCGTCCTCCTGGATCTTCAGCCAGATCAGTGTCGCGTCCCGCTTGGCGCGGAGCAGCTCATCGCCTTGCGACTTCCAGGGCGCCCAGAGCATGTTGGGCTCGGCGAGCCATTCGGGCTTCGGCAAGGAGCCGGCGATCGTGGTTGGAAACAGCATGGCGGCTCTCCCGGCAGGTTATGTTGCGCCTCTTCCTGCCATGTCTTAACGTCGAGGTACAGAACGACAAAAGTCGCTCTCTATTCCAGCGGCGACGACAGGGAAGGCGATGATCGAACTCTATTATGCGCCGACGCCGAACGGCTGGAAAATCTCGATCATGCTGGAGGAACTCGGGCTCCCCTATTGCGTGAAGCCCGTCAACATCCGCGCGGGCGAGCAGTTCAACCCCGAGTTTCTCGCGATCAGTCCGAACAACCGTATTCCCGCGATCGTCGATCACGAACCCGCCGATGGCGGCGCACCGTTCTCGGCCTTCGAGACCGGCGCGATCCTGATCTATCTGGCAGAGAAGACCGGCCGTTTCCTGGCCGGAGATTTGCGCGGCCGCTCCACCACCATCCAGTGGGTGATGTGGCAGATGGCGGGGCTCGGGCCCATGCTCGGCCAGCACGGCCATTTCGCGCTCTATGCGGCCGAGAAGATCCCTTACGCGATCGAGCGCTACCGCGACGAGGCGGCGCGGCTCTACGGCGTGCTGGACCGGCAGCTCGGCAAGACCGGCGCCTATGTCGCCGGCGACTATTCCATCGCCGACATCGCCTGCTTCCCCTGGACCATGACCCACAAGGCGCAGGGCTTTACGTTAGAGGACTATCCGAACGTGAAGCGATGGTACGCCGAGGTCCGTGCCAGGCCGCCGGTGCAGGCGGGGCTCGCGATCGGCAAGTTCGTGAAAGAGCCGTTCGACGAGGAATCACGCAAGATCATGTTCGGCCAGCGTGCGAAGGAAGTGTTGGGAAAGAAGTAGGCTGCACCCGTCATCCGGGGTGGCGCGAAGCGCCGAGCTAAGGTGCGCAATTGCGCACCTGAGAATCCATCGGGCCGCAATAAAACTGGTGGAATGGATTCCGGGTTCGCGCCCAAGAGGGCGCGCCCCGGAATGACAAGAGCAAAGGAAACGCCATGATCGAATTCTTCTTCGACTGTTCCAGCCCCTGGACCTATCTCGCCTTTCACAACATCCAGCCGCTGGCCAAGGAGCTCGGCGTGGACATCGCCTGGCGGCCGATCCTGGTCGGCGGCATCTTCAACACGGTCAACCCGAGCGTCTACGCGCAGCGGGAGAAGCCGGTGCCGCTGAAGGCGCGCTACATGAAGAAGGATCTCCAGGATTGGGCGCGCTCGGCCGGCCTGTCGATCAAGATGCCGCCGACGGTGTTTCCGGTGAACAGCGTCAAGGCGATGCGCGGCTGCATCTGGCTGGGTCGGGATATGGTGCCGTTCGCGACCGCCGTGTTCGAAACCTATTGGAGCGGCGACAAGGACATCTCGCAGGACACGGTGCTCGCCGAGATCTGCAGGACGTTTGGCATCGATGAGCAGAAATTCTTTGCAGGCATTTCGGAGCAGGGGATCAAGGACCAGCTCAAGGCCAACACCGAAGAGGTCGTCGCGCGCGGCGGCTTCGGCTCGCCGACGATCTTCGTCGATAAGACCGACATGTATTTCGGCAATGACCGCCTGCCGCTGATCCGCGAGGCGCTCAAGCGCCGCAGGGCGAGCGCGGCCTGATGGTGCGCGCTGTCGTCTGCCGCGAGTTCGGCGCGCCCGAAAGCTTGCTGCTGGAAGAGTTTCCCTCGCGTGCCCTGAAGCCGGGCGAAGTGCGCGTCGCGATCCGCGCCGCCGGGCTGAATTTTCCTGACGTGCTGATGGCGGCCGGCGAATATCAGCTCAAGCCGGAGCTGCCGTTTACGCCCGGCATGGAGGCCGCCGGCGACGTGACCGAAGTGGGCGCGGAGGCGAGGGGCGTTGCCGTCGGCGACAAGGTGATCGTGAAGATGCGCCACGGTGCTTTCACCGATGAAGCGGTCGTCGCGCCGTCGCAGCTCACGCCGATGCCGTCCACCTTCGATTACGCGGAGGCTGCGACCTATCTCGCCGGCCACGGCACTGCCTATCACGCGCTGATCGACCGCGGCCGCGTCGAGCCCGGCGAAGTGCTGCTCGTGCATGGCGCCGGTGGCGGCGTAGGCCTTGCCGCCGTCGAGATCGGCAAGATGCTGGGCGCGACCGTGATCGCGACCGCCTCCAGCGACGAGAAGCTTGCCATTGCGAAATCGCGCGGCGCCGATCATCTCGTGCGTTACGACCGCGAGCCGTTTCGCGATGCGGTCAAGCGCATCACCGACGGCCGCGGCGCCGATGTGGTGTTCGATCCCGTCGGCGGCGAGGTGTTCGAGAATTCGATGCGCTGCATCGCCTGGGGCGCGCGGCTGCTGGTGATCGGTTTTACGGGTGGCATCGGCTCGGCCAAGACCAATCTGCTGCTGATCAAGGGCGCCAGTGTACTCGGCGTGCGCGCCGGAGAGGCCGTGCGGAAAAATCCGGCGCTGGGCGAGGTGCGCCTGAAGGCGCTGCTTCAGTGGGCGGAGGAAGGCAAGCTGCGCCCCAACGTCTCGCACCGCCTGCCGCTTGGGGATTACGCGAAGGCGATGCGGTTGCTGATCGACCGCAAGGCGATCGGTCGCGTGGCGCTGGTGATGGAGTGATCTCTATCACCGTCATTCCGGGGCGCCCGAAGGGCGAACCCGGAATCTCGAGATCCTCAGGTGCGCAATTGCGCACCATAGTTCGATGCTTCGCATCGCCCCGGGATGACGCTTCGCGTCACTTGTACTCCCGCTCCGTCCACCACGGGAAATAATCCGGCATGTCGCTGGACACCTTGTTCTTGAACTGCGCCGGACGCTTCTCCAGGAACGACACCACGCCCTCCTTGACGTCGTCCGAGCGGCCGCGGGCGTAGATGCCGCGGCTGTCGACCTTGTGGGCTTCCATCGGATCGTCCGCACCCATCATGCGCCACATCATCTGCCGGATCAGCGCCACCGACACCGGCGCGGTTTTCGCCGCGAATTCCTTGGCGAGCGCGCGGGCGGTCGGCAAGAGATCATCCGGCGGCACCACCTTGCTGACGAGACGCCCCGCAAGCGCTTCCTGCGCCGGGAAGACGCGGCCCGAATAGCACCATTCCAGCGCCTGCGAGATGCCGACGATGCGCGGCAGGAACCAGCTCGAGGCGGCCTCGGGCACGATGCCGCGCTGGGAGAACACGAAGCCGAAGCGGGCGGCGTCGGAGGCAATGCGGATGTCCATCGCGAGCTGCATGGTGACGCCGATGCCGACGGCAGGGCCGTTCACCGCGGCAATCACGGGCTTGAGGCATTTGAAAATACGCAAGGTCACCTGGCCGCCGCCGTCGCGCACCTGCGGATCGCTGTAATCGACCTTGCCGTCGGCGAGGCGCTTGACGGGACCGCGCCGCGCGTCGCGATCAAACGTGTCGGCCCCGGAAGAGAGGTCCGCGCCTGCGCAAAAACCACGGCCGGAGCCGGTGACGATGATGGCGCGGACGTTGTCGTCCTTGTCGGCGGCATCGAACGCGTCGATCAGCTCTGCTTGCATCTGCGCGTTGAAGGCGTTGAGCTTGTCGGGCCGGTTCAGCGTGATGGTGAGGATCTGCTCGGCGACCTCGTATTTGATCGTCTCATACGCCATGGGTTATTTCCTTCCTTTGTTTCTTATTCTCTCTGTAGCACGTCATTCCGGGGCGCGCCTCTTGGCGCGAGCCCGGAATCCATACTCACGATGGTGGTTATGGATTCCGGGCTCGTCGCTTCGCGACGCCCCACAATGACGGAGGATATTCAGCGTGCCGGCGGCTTCGGCCAGGGCCGCTGCGGGCCGCGCAAGCCCTCGAAGGCCTTGGCCATGCCGAGCACGCCGATGTCGTCGAAGCGGCGGCCGACGATCTGCACGCCGATGGGAAAGCCGTTGGCGTCGAAACCGCCGTTGAGGGAGACCGCAGGGTTCTCCGACATATTCCACGGCACGGTATAGGCGATGTGCTCGAACGGCCTCATGGGATCGTTGGTCGGCGACGCCCAGTCGGCCGGATAGTTCACGTTCGGTGCGGTCGGCGAGATCACGTAGTCGAGCTCGCAGAACAGCTTTGACGCCACGGCGCGGATCGCCATGGTCTGGTTGAAGCCGCGGATGACATCCACACCCGAGAGCTTTGCGCCGGATGCGCCCCATTTGAAGATGTAGGGCAGCACCTTTGCCTGCTCGGCCGGCGTCAGCTTGGACAGATCGTCCCACATCCGCGCGCGCCAGAAATTGTCGAGGCCGTCGAGCATCTCGCGGGTCAAAATGCCGTCGACCTCGGTGACGACGCTGCCTGCGGATTCGAACGCCTTTGCGGCTTTCACGGCAACGTCACGGACCGGCCGTTCTGCCGGCAGCCCGACGCCGGCATCGAGCATCAGGCCGATCCGCAATTTGCGCGGAGACTTCTCCGGCCCTTTCCAGTTGAGGGGTTCGGCGGGCAGGCTCATGCCGTCGCGCCGGTCGGGCTTTGCGATCGCGCTCATCATCAGCGCGCAATCGTCAACCGTGCGGGTCATGGGGCCGGCGACGCGTCCGACATAGGTGGGGTCGATCGGTACGCGGCCGAAGCTCGGCTTCAATCCGACGAGGCCGCACCAGCCCGCGGGCAGGCGCACCGAGCCGCCGATATCGGTGCCGAGATGCAGGGGGCCGTAGCCGGCCGCCGCGGCGGCGCCTGCACCGGCGCTGGAGCCGCCGGGGTTCTTGCTGAGGTCCCAGGGGTTGCGCGCGAGCGCGTGGAAGCTGGAGAGCCCGGAGGACAGCATGCCGTAATCGGGCATGGTGGTCTTGGCGAAGATGATCGCGCCGGCCTCGCGCAGCCGCGCGGCGGGCGGGGCGTCCTTCTCGGCCGGCACGAGCTTGACGCTGGCCGCCCCCAGCGGCACCGGCACGCCCTTGGTCGCGATGTTGTCCTTTACCGTGACAGGCACGCCGTCGAGCGGGCCGGACGGCTCGCCGCCGGTCCAGCGCGCGGTCGAGGCCTTTGCGGCCTCGCGCGCGCCGTCGGGGTCGAACGCATAGAGTGCCCTAAGGTGCGGCTCCCACGCCGCGACGTGCGTGAGCACGTCCTCCAGCACCTCGCTCGGCGAGAATTGCTTGGCGCGATAGCCCGCGATCAGATCGACCGCGGACAGATCGTGCAGCGAGGTGACCGCCTCTTCGACGCTCTTTTTGTGCATTGCTAAACGACCGGCATGCGCGTTTCGATGATGCGGGCGAACATGCTGGCGCCGATCGGCAGGATCTTGTCGTCGAGCACAAAACCGGGATTGTGCACCGGCACCGAGCCGTCATGGCCGACCCAGAAATAGGCGCCGGGAATGGTCTCCAGCATGTCGGCAAAATCCTCGCTGCCCATCTTCGGCTGGGTGCGGGTGATCACCTTGGCGGGGTCGACGACGGTGCGCGCCACCTCCTCGACCACCTTGGACTGCTCGACCTGGTTGACCAGCACGTTGAAGGTGTCGCGGATGTCGACGTCGATCGCGCACTGATACGCGGCCGCGATGCCGGCGCAGATGGTGCGGATGCGTTCGCTGACCAGGGTGCGGACTTCTTTCGAGAAGGTGCGGATGGTGCCGCAAAGATGCGCGTCGCCGGGGATGACGTTGTAGGCGGAGCCCGCATGGATCTGGGTGATCGACACCACCGCAGCCTGCAGCGGCTCGACGTTGCGGCTGACGATGGTCTGGATCGCCTGCGCCAGCGTGGTCGCGATGATCACCGCGTCCTTGGAGCGTTCGGGCATTGCGCCATGCGCGCCATAGCCGGTGATGCGGAGGTCGAAGAAGTCGGCGCTGGCCATCGCCGGACCGGGCAGGATCGCGATCTCGCCGTGGTTGAGGTCGGGCGCGTTGTGCAGGCCGTAGAGCTCGTCGCACGGAAACTTCTCGAACAGCCCGTCCTTGATCATCGCGCGGGCGCCGCCGAGGCCTTCCTCGGCCGGCTGGAAGATCAGGTGCACGGTGCCGTCGAAGTTCCTGGTCTCGGCGAGATAGCGCGCGGTGCCGAGCAGCATGGTGGTGTGGCCGTCATGGCCGCAGCCGTGGAAGCGGCCGGGGATTTTCGAGCTCCATTTCAGATTGGTGTTCTCTTCCATCGGCAGCGCGTCCATGTCGGCGCGCAGGCCGATGCGCTTGCCGCTCGACCCCTTGCCCTTGATGACGCCGATCACGCCGGTGCCGCCGAGGCCGCGATGCACCTCGATGCCCCAGCCCTTCAGCTTGTCCGCAACGATGCCGGAAGTGCGCACTTCCTCGAAGCCGATCTCGGGATGGGCGTGGAGGTCGCGCCTGATAGCGGTGAGTTCGTCGGCATAGCCGTCGATGCGGTCGATCGTGGGCATGTGTCCTGTCCGGTTAGCGTGAAGGGGGATCGAAAACGGGGCCGTTCGGCTTGATGCGAATGCCCGGGCGCAGCTTCGTCCAGGGCAGGGAGGCGGTATCGGCCGGCATCGCGCCGGGGGCGGCGCAGATCATCAGCTGTTCCGCGATCGGCTCGAAATCGGCGCGGAAGTGCACCGAGCTCTTGTTGACCAGGATCTTCTGTTCGGTCGGCTCGATGCCGACATAGCGGTACATCGCCTGATCGGCGAGCTGCGCCTTGTGCGAGGAGACGACGACACGAACGTCGCCGATGCGCAGGGCCGCGGAAGGACCCATCTCCATCTCGCGGCCGCCGTAATAGGGGCCGGGCGCGATGAAGCGGCCGTCGGACAATTTTTCGACGACGAAGGTCTCGCGATAGGGCTCGTCGCCTGGAATGCCGGACTTGCCGCCGAGCGACAGCGTCACCGTGGCGCCGACACCGGCCGCATGGGCGGCCTTGGCCGATTCCGGATCGTAGATCGCGCCGGTCGCGGCGCTGGCCTTGTTGCGCACCAGCGCGCGCAGCATGCCGGTGGTGTCGGAATCGCCGCCGGCGCCGGGATTGTCCTGGGTGTCGGCGATGATGATCGGCTTGCTGGCGCCCTTCGCGAGCTCCATCGCATGGCGCACGCCGTCGTCGGGCGACCAGATCTTGCCGTCGAAATCGTCCTCGTGGCTTTCGATCAGCTTGACGATCGCATCCGCGGCGCGATCGGCGTCGGCTTGCGTCTTGCCATAGGCGAACACGCTGGGCCCGCAATCGCGGAAGTCGGCGGCGGGGAAGCCCGGCGCGAAGGACAGCGTCGGAACCCCGTCGCTCTCGAGCGCGGCGAGCTTCTCGTAGATGCCCTTGGTCGGCTGGTCGTTGGTGCACTGCCAGCTGATCGGGATCAGGAACGGCAGTTGCCGGAAGGCTTTCGCAAAGCGCTGCTTGGTCTTCAACAGCAGCGCGAGATGTCGCGCCGAGGCGCGGCCGGTCTCGGCCATGTCGACATGCGGATAGGTGCGGTAGGCGATCAGCGCGTCGGCATGCCCGATCATCGCGGGCGTGACGTTGGCGTGAAGATCGAGGCTTGTGACGAGCGGAACATCCTCGCCGATGACGCGGCGTACCCGTGCCAGGATTTCGCCTTCGCCGTCGTCGAGATGCTCCGTCACCATCGCGCCGTGCAGGTCGAGATAGACGGCGTCGATCGGGCCCGAGGCTGCGATGCCGTCAACCATCACCCTCACGATGCGCTCGAACGCATCCTTGGTGACATGTGCGGAGGGGCTCGCGCCGCAGGCGATGGTCGGAATGAGTTCCCAGCCGTTGGCTTCGGCGCTGTCGACGAAACCGGCGAGTCCGACATTGATGCGGCGCATCACCTTCAGCACGTCGGCACCTTCAGTCATCGCCGGCCAGCCGCCGCCATGCTGGAAGTCCGCGAATGTCGCCTTGGTCGGGGCGAAGGTGTTGGTCTCGTGCAGGAAGCCGCCGACGGCGATACGTGTCATCAATTCAAGTCCAGTCGATTGAAAGTGCGCGCGCTAGCCTTCGACGTTAGCCTTGCCCTTGCGGCGAGAGCAAGGTGAGAAGCAATCGCGCCGTGCATAGGGTCAGATCGTTTTGGGAATGCTGCTCCGCAGTCATTCCGGGGCGCGCCACTTGGCGCGAGCCCGGAATCCATCATGCGACAGAGTCTGCGGCCTGATGGATTCCGGGCTCATCGCTTCGCGATGCCCCGGAATGACGAGGAGAGAGTGGAGTTACGCCGTCGCCACCAAGCCCTCCGACACCGGCCGGAAGTTCGCAAAGTCCCAGCCGCGGCCGGGGGCCGCCTCCAGCAGGGCCCTGGTGTAGGCCTCCTTCGGATGCGTCAGCACTTCGGCGGCGGGGCCCTGTTCGACGACGCGGCCGTGCTGCATCACCACGACCTCGTCGCAGATTTGCGCTGCGACGCGGAGATCGTGGGTGATGAACAGGATCGCGATGCCGAGCCGCTTCTGGATCTCGTCGAGCAGTTCCAGCACCTGGGCCTGCACCGAGACGTCGAGCGCGGAGACCGCTTCGTCCGCGACCAGCACGTCCGGATCGAGCGCGAGCGCTCGCGCAATCGCGATGCGCTGGCGCTGGCCGCCGGAGAACTGGTGCGGATAGCGTGACACGGCATCGGCGGGCAGGCCGACCAGCTCGAGCAGCTCGCGGGCGCGCTTCATCGCGTCGGCATGCGCGACGCCGTAATTGATCGGGCCTTCCGCGATGCTCTCGCCCACCGTGATGCGCGGGTTGAGCGAGCGATAGGGATCCTGGAACACGATCTGGATCTTCTGCCGGTGCGGCTGGAGCAGGCGACGCGAGATGTCGGAGATCTCGCGACCGGACAGGCGCACGCCGCCGGAGGTCGGGTCGATCAGGCGCACGATGCAGCGTGCCACCGTGGACTTGCCCGAGCCGCTCTCGCCGACGATGCCGAGCGTACGGCCCTTGCGCAGCGTCAGCGTCACCTTGTCGGCGGCGACGACCTCGCGGCCTTTGCCGAAGAAGGCGCGCTCCTTATAGACCTTGCTGAGGTCGTTGGCCTCCAGCACCACCGGTTCCTTGGTCTCGGGCCGCGCCGCGCGCGGCACGAGGCTCGGCACCGCCGAGAGCAGGTTGCGGGTGTATTCCATGGTCGGATTGCGCAGCACGGCGTCGAGCTGACCGGTCTCGACGAGGCGACCCTGCCGCATCACGGCGACACGGTCGGCGATTTCCGCCACCACGCCCATGTCGTGGGTGATGAACAGCACGGCCGTGCCGTGATCGCGCTGGAGGTCGCGGATCAGGGTCAGGATCTGTTTCTGCGTGGTGACGTCGAGTGCGGTAGTCGGCTCGTCGGCAATGAGCAGCTTCGGCTCGAGCACCAGCGCCATCGCGATCATGATGCGCTGGCGCTGGCCGCCGGAGAGGCGGTGCGGGTAGGAGGCGAAGATGCGCTCGACCTGGGGCAGGCGCACCTGCTCCATCATGTCGAGGATGCGCTTCTTTCGTGCCCTGGCATCGAGATTGGTGTGCGCGCGCAGCACTTCGTCGATCTGCCGGCCGACCGGCACGACCGGATTGAGCGCGGTCATTGGCTCCTGGAAGATCATCGCCATCTGCGTCGCGCGGAGCTGGCGCAGCCGGCGGTCGGTCGCGGTGAGCAGCTCTTCGCCGACCAGCTTGACGCTGCCGGCGGTGGGCACCAGCGTGCCCTTCGGCAGCAGGCCCATCGTGGTCAGCGAGGTCACCGACTTGCCCGAGCCGCTTTCGCCGACGAGACACAGCGTCTCGCGTTCGCGCACCTGGATCGAGATGCCATCGATGATGTTCGCCGCCTTCGGCTTCTTGCCGACGGAAACGACGAGGTTGTTGATGTCGAGGATGGTGTTGGTCATGCAATGTCTCCACCGTCGTTCCGGGGCGCGCGCAAGCGCGAACCCGGAACCTCGAGATTCTCAGATGCGCAACTGCGCACCATAGTTCGGTGCTTCGCACCGCCCCGGAATGACGGAATCAATGGTTTCACTTCCCCTCCCGCTGCTTCATGCGGGGATCGAGGGCGTCGCGGGCGGCGTCGCCAATCAGATTGATGCTGAGAATGGCGATCGAGAGCAGGAGGCCCGGCCAGAAGATCAGCGACGGCTTGATCTGGAAGTACTGGCGGCCCTCGGCCATGATGTTGCCCCAGGTCGGTGTCTCCGGGGAGATGCCGGCGCCGAGGAAGGAGAGGATCGCCTCGGTGAGGATCGCGGAGGCGCATACGTAACTGCCCTGCACGATCAGGGGCGCGATCGTGTTCGGCATCAAGTGCCGCCACATGATCTTCGGCAGGGATGAGCCGACCGAGATCGCCGCTTCAACATAGGGTTCCTCGCGCGCCGACAGCACGACCGAGCGCACCAGGCGCGCCACGCGCGGAACTTCGGGGATCGTGATCGCGATCAGCACGGTCCAGATGCTGGCACCGGACAGCGACACCACGGCGATCGCGAGCAGGATGCTCGGCATCGCCATCAGGCCGTCCATGACCCGCATCAGGACGGAATCGATCAGCTTGAAGAAGCCGGAGACGAGGCCGATCGCCAGCCCGATGACGATCGACAGGATCGCCGAGCCGACACCGATCAGAAGCGAGATGCGGCCGCCATAGATGACGCGCGACAGCAGGTCGCGTCCGTAGGCGTCGGTGCCGAGCAGGAATTGCGCCGAGGTCGGCTTCAATCGTTGCGACGGCGCGAGCTGGATCGGATCGTGCGGCGCGATCAGCGGCGCCAGAATCGAGATCAGCACGATCAGCGCTAGCAGGACCGTCGCCGTGGCGATGATCGGCGTCGAGGTGAGGAATCCGAAGCGCGGCCGCAGCGGCGACGTGATCGGAATGGACGACTGGGGAAGGGTATCGACCGACATTTTTGTCCTTATCCTTGCCTCAGTACCGGATCCGGGGATCGAGCAGGGTGTAGGCGACGTCGATGAGAAGATTGACGACGACATAGATCAGCGAGGTCAGCAGGATCATCGCCTGGATCACCGGATAGTCGCGCGCCAGCACCGCATCCACGGTGAGGCGGCCGATGCCGGGGATGTTGAACACGCTCTCGGTGACGACGACGCCGGAGATCAGAAGCGCAAAGCCGGTGCCGATGACGGTGATCACGGGCACGGCGGCGTTGCGCAGCGCATGGCGCATCATCACGGCGACTTCATTGATGCCCTTGGCGCGCGCGGTGCGGACATAGTCCTCGCCGAGCACGTCGAGCATCGCCGCGCGCGTCATGCGCGCGATCAGCGCGATGTAGATGAAGGAGAGCGCGCAGGTCGGCAGAATCATGCGCTCGAAGAACGGACCGAAGCCGTTCGAGATGCTCTTGAAGCCCTGCACCGGCACCCAGCGCAGGTCGATCGCGAAGACCTCGATCAGGACATAGCCGACCACGAACACCGGGACCGAGAAGCCGAGCACCGAGAGACCCATCACGAAACGGTCGATCCAGGTGCCGTGCTTCCACGCCGCGATCACCCCCAGGGGGACCGCGACGATGACGGCGAGGATGATGGTCGACAGCGCGATCGAGATCGACGGCTCGACGCGCTGGCCGATCATCTTCATCACCGGCAGGTTGGAGATCAGCGACGTCCCGAGATCGCCGTGCAGCAGCTTGTTCACCCAGGTGATGAACTGCACGATCAGGGGCTCGTTGAGGCCGAGTGAGGTCCGGATGCGCTCCAGCCGTTCCGGCGTCGCGTTGTCGCCGGCGAGGATCGCGGCGGGATCGCCGGGGGTGAGGCGGAGCAGGAGGAAGACGAACAGCGCGACGACGCCCATCACGGGCACGGCGGCGAAGATTCGGCGAAGGAGATATCCGAGCAAGTTGAATCCGTCAGATTAGAGTCAAATCGGCGGCAGCGGTCGTTGCCTGTTCTGCCATCAGCCTAACATTTGAGCAATTCCCGTGCCATCAGGGCCACAGGTTTTGCAGTGCGGCCAGTTATTTTCTTGCGGCGTCATTCCGGGGCGATACGCCAGCATCGAAGAATCTCGAGATTCCGGGTTCGCGTCTTTCGACGCGCCCCCGAATGACGATCTAATCACTCCAGCGTGGCCAGCAGTCCTGCCATCAGGCGGCCGCGTTCGACCAGGCTCTCGACTTCGATATACTCTTCGAGCGTGTGGACATTGCCGCCGCGCACGCCCAGGCCGTCGAGCGTCGGGATGCCCATCGCGCCGGTAAAGTTGCCGTCCGAGCCGCCGCCCGAGCTCGCATGCGGCAGCTCGGCGCCGAGCGATCTGGCGATGTCGCGCGCCTTTTCGTACAGCGCCATGGTGCCGGCATGGGGTTCCCACACGGGCCGGGTGACGCCACGCGTCACCTTGAACGCAACATCATTGGTTGTGCCTGACAGCGCCAGCATCCGCTCGACGCCGCGATCGAGATCGGCCTGGCGCTTGGCCATCGAAAGCGCTTCGCCGGTGGCGATCGTAGCAACGCAATTAACCCATTGTCCGCCATGCACGACGCCGACCGAGAAGGTGCAGTCCTCCGTCGTCATCGCATCGATGGCGAGGATTTGCCGCGCCATCTCGCGAATCGCCGAGCGGCCCGCCGACAATGTCGAGCCGGCGTGGCTCGGCCGGCCGGTCGCCTCGAGATTGAATCGCGCGATCGCGTAACGTCCGGTGGTGACGCCGTTGTCGGCACGGCCGGGCTCGGGCACCAGCACGTATTTGTTGCGCGCAGCCTCGGCCTCGATGATGTCGCGTGTCGAGGGCGTGCCGACCTCCTCGTCCGGCGTGAACAGCACGGTGATCGGCAGCGGCGTGGTGAAGGAGGCGCGCGCCAGCTGCCGGATCGCTTCCAGCGAGAGATAGTTGCCGCCCTTCATGTCGCAGATGCCGGGGCCGTAGCACTTGCTGCCCTCACGCCGCCATTTCAGCTTCTCGATGGTGCCGACCGGGTGGACGGTATCCATGTGTCCGGCGATCAGGATGCCGGGCTCGCCCTGCTTCGGATGGGGAAAGCGCGCACGGATCACGCCGCCAAAGCCCTGGCGGCCGGCGATGCGTTCGATCGTCGCACCCATGATTGCCATATCCCGCGCTGCGATATCGAGCATGCGGTTCACGGCGCCCGCGTCCCAGGTCGGGCTTTCGCATTCCACCCATCCGCGCAGGCCCTCGAGCATCGCCTCGGAATCGAAGGGAAGATTGGCTGGATTCATCGTAATGTCTCTCAAGCTTCGAAAGATGGAACGCGCATTGCATCGGCGCGGGGCAGGACAAGCGGAGAGCGTTGTAGAGCCAAACCGATCTTTGGGGAGCCCGT
The DNA here is from genome assembly GCF_038965675.1 of Bradyrhizobium sp. B039. Classification (NCBI taxonomy): domain Bacteria; kingdom Pseudomonadati; phylum Pseudomonadota; class Alphaproteobacteria; order Hyphomicrobiales; family Nitrobacteraceae; genus Bradyrhizobium; species Bradyrhizobium sp. B039. Next base: position 5,703,652 of record NZ_CP152416.1, on the reverse strand, counting down.
GCGCGCGCCGCCTGGGCCTGCAGCGAAACCGGATTGACGCGCTCGGCACTGTCTGCAAGTCTCGAAAAGATAAAGGCATTGCATGAGGTTAGTTCGCCCAAAGAACGAACCGAATGCCCAACCAATAACCTGCCTTTGAACAGTTTCACGTCAGGAGAAACTTTTTATGTTCCACTTCATGCGCCGGGCGCCTCGCGCGTTCGCCTCCAAACTTGCGCTGTCGGTCGTCGCGCTCTCGACCGCGCTGGCCTCGCCAGTGCTTGCAGCCGGCAAGACCCTCACCGCGGTAATGCATTCCGATCTGCGCATCATCGATCCGATCTTCACCACGGCCTATATCACGCGTGACCACGGCTACATGGTCTACGACACGCTGGTGGCCACCGATTCGAACTTCAAGATCCAGCCGCAGATGGCGGACTGGAAGATCTCCGACGACAAGCTCACCTACACCTTCACGCTGCGCGACGGCCTGAAGTGGCATGACGGTGCGCCGGTGACCGCGGAAGACTGCGTTGCCTCGCTGAAGCGCTGGGGCGCGGTCGACGGCATGGGCCAGAAGCTCATGGACTTCACCGCGAGCCTCGAGGCGACCGACGCCAAGACCATCACGTTGAAGCTGAAGGAGCCCTACGGCCTCGTGCTCGACTCCATCGGCAAGCCGTCCTCGCGCGTTGCCTTCATGATGCCGAAGCGCCTCGCCGAGACGCCGCCGGACAAGCAGATCCCCGAGCAGATCGGCTCGGGCCCGTTCAAGTTCGTGCAGTCGGAATTCCAGCCCGGCGTGAAGGCTGTCTACGTCAAGAACACCGATTACGTGCCGCGCAAGGAGCCGGCGAGCTGGACCTCCGGCGGCAAGGTGGTGAAGGTCGACCGCGTCGAGTGGATCACGATGCCGGACTCGCAGACCGCGGTGAACGCGCTGCAGTCGGGCGACATCGACTTCGTGGAGAACCTTCCGTACGACATGCTGCCGGTGCTGGAAGCGAACAAGGAGATCACGATCGAGGTCTCGAACAAGTTCGGCTTCCAGACGCTCGGCCGGATGAACTTCCTGTATCCGCCGTTCGACAACGTGAAGGTGCGCCGTGCTGCCTTTCTGGCGATGAACCAGAAGGACGTTCTCGATGCGCTCGTCGGCAACGCCAAATATCAGAAGGTCTGCGGCGCGTTCTTCGTGTGCGATACCCCGCTCGCGACCGACGTCGGCGCCGAGACCCTGGTGAAGGGCAATGGCATGGCGGAAGCCAAGAAGGCGCTCGCCGAGTCCGGCTATGACGGCACTCCGGTCGTGGTGATGGCGCCCGGCGACGTCACGACGCTCAAGGCGCAGCCGATCGTTGCGGCCCAGTTGCTGCGCGAGGCCGGCTTCAAGGTCGACCTGCAAGCGACCGATTGGCAGACGGTGGTGAGCCGCCGCGCCAGCCAGAAGCCTCCGAAGGAGGGCGGCTGGAACATGTTCTTCACCAACTGGGTCGCGGCCGACGTCTCCAACCCGATCGCCAATCTCTCGATCGGCGGCCAGGGCAAGAAGGGCGGCTGGTTCGGCTGGGCGGAAGACCCCAAGATCGAGCAGCTCAAGGATGCTTTCGTCCGCGCGCCGTCGGTCGACGAGCAGAAGAAGATCGCCGCCGACATCCAGAAAGAAGCCTATGAGCAGGTGATCTACGTTCCGCTGGGGCAGTATCTGCTGCCGAGCGGCTGGCGCAAATCGCTGAGCGGTGTGCTCGACGGCCCCGCAACGCCCCTGTTCTGGAACGTCGACAAGTCGGAGTAGGCGGGCGGGTCCTTCCGCCTTTCGTCCGGATCATCACGCGGCGCCGCTGTCACCAGCGGCGCCGTTGTCGTTTGCCGGCTCGAGACGACCGTGGAGCCTTTAACTCTTCCAGTTTCCAATCATTGCTATTTGTTTCCAACCTGAAATAGATGTGCCGTCTTCGCGCATCACTTTCCGTGTCCCAATTGATTCCTGTGCCAGTCGATTTTGCATTCCAGGCGATGGCCGAACGGTCCGATCGCGCGCCGGCGCGATGGCGCCGGCCCTTCCTGCGCTGGCTCGACGGCGTCGAAGCGGGCTGGGCCGTGCCGCTTCTCATCGCCTGCTTCGTTGCGATCTGGACGCTCTATCTGGCCATCGCCTATGCCGGCGGCGGCCTGCACCCCGATACGCTCGAGGCCTGGACGCTCGGACGGAACTTTGCCTGGGGCTATCACAAGCATCCGCCGTTGATGGGGTGGGTCGCGGCGGCATGGACCTTCGTCTTTCCGCTCAGTGACGGGTCGCTGCAACTGTTGGCGATGGCCAATGCCGGGCTTGCGCTGTTCTTCGTCGATCTGATCTCGCGGCAGTTCGTGACCGGGCACAAGCGCGTCCTGGTGCTGCTGCTGTTGATGCTGACGCCGGCCTATCAATTCCACGCCCAGCGCTTCAACGCCAATGCGGTGCTGCTCGCGACCTGGCCGCTGGCGACCTGGTGCTTCCTGCGCGCATTCGAGACGCGCGGCAAGCTGTGGGCGGTCGCTGTGGGATGCACGACGGCGCTCGCGATGGTCAGCAAATATTATTCGATCTTTCTCGTCGCGAGCTTCGCCTTTGCCGCGCTGGCGCATCCGGCACGGCGCGCCTATTTCACCTCGGCTTCGCCCTGGATCTCGGTCGCCGTCGGGCTCGCGGCGCTGTCGCCGCACCTCTACTGGCTCGCGACGACGGGCGCGTCGGCCTTCACCTATGCGCTGGCTCACGCCAACGGCAGCGCTGTGAGCTCGCTCGGTGAGGCGAAGAATTTCCTGTTGGGGTTGGTTGCGGCCATGAGCGTGTCGGCCGTGCTCTGGATGCTCATCGCCGGCACGCGGCTGAAGCAGTTTCCGGCCGACTTCATGGCAATGAGTCCGGGCCTGCGGCTTCTCTTCTACATTGCGATCGGCACGATCGTGCTGCCGGTCCTGACGTCGCTGGTGGTGGGGACGGATCTGCCGTCGCTGTGGGCGTTGCAGGGGCTGTTCCTGTTCGTCATTCTCGTGGTCTGCGGCACGCGCTATCCGATCGAGCGGTTCTACACCGTCAACCTCGCGGTGACCGCGGCCGGCGTCGCGCTCGCCGCCGTCCTGGTCGCGGCCCCGATCCATGCCGTCTATCGCAACAATCACGGCTACGAAGAGGGCCGGAACTTCTACGCGCAGGCGGCCGGCGAATTGACGCGCGAGTGGCGCGAGCTGACCGGCGAGCCGCTGAGCGCCGTGAGCGGCGATGATGCGCTGGCTTTTGCGGCGGCATTCTATAGCCCCGATCATCCCTATTATGCACGGCCGCTCGCGTATCAATACACTTGGGGTTTGCCGCGCAAGAGGACGCTGGATCGCGGCTGGGCCGCGCTCTGTTTCCGCGGCCAGGACTATTGCAACCGTTGGATGGAACGGGTGTCCTCGGGCGCCGGACAGTTCGTCAGGCGTGAATTCACCGTGCAGGCCACGCTGTGGGGCCGGCCCGGTCTCACGCGGGAGGTGGTCGTGCTGATGGTGCCGCCGCGCGGAAGCAGCGCCGCGCCCGAGAGCAGCGCAAATGATTTCAGTGCGAGCCGGCGTCCGACGGAATAGGCTGCGCGCTCAGCAATGGCTGTCGCGCAGCCGCTCGAGGCCTTCGCTTGCGAAAGGCGCGTTGAACGCAGCCTGCTCGGCGTTTGGCTCGGAACGCCCCGTATCAGGCCGATCCGGGGTGGGGTCTTCGCGGTGTTCCGGTTCCATGGCGGCGGCCTCTCGAATTGCTGCACTACAACATCGATGCCGGCCGGAAGTTCCTCATGCGGTGGGGCGATGATGCGGCTTGAACAGCCGGCCCTTCTCCACCACCAGCACGATCGCGAGCGCAGCCAGCGTCGACAGGAAGAAGCCGACCGAGAACGGCAGCAGCGTGCCGTCAAAGCTCTGCCCGATCGCCATGCCGACCGCGATGCCGATCAGCGTCGTGATCGAGCCGTAGAGCGAGGAGGCGGTACCGGCGATATGGCCCTGCGGCTCCATGGCGAGCGCGGTGAAGTTGGCGACCATCATGCCGAACGAGAACATCATCAGCGCCGACAGTGCCATGAACAGGGCAAGCGGCAGCATGTTCAGGATTTCGGTGACCAGCATGACGCTGGCGACCACGGCATAGAGCGTCAGGGCGCCGTGCGAGATCACGCGCATGCCGAGCCGCCCGACCAGCCTCGCATTGAGGAAGCCGGCAATGGCGGTGCCGGCCGCGATCGCAGCGAAGGCGAGCGGGAAGTAGTGGCCGAGGTGATAGACGCCGGTGAAGACCTGTTGGGCCGAGAACACATAGGCGAAGAGTGCGCCGATGACGCTGCCGGCGGCCGTCGCATAGCCGATGGTCTGGCGATTGGTCAGGGTCTGCCGGAACGCCGAGAGCACGTCGGCGGGCGCCAGCGACCTGCGTTCTGACTGAGGGAGGGTTTCGGGCAGCCGCAGCACGGACCATGCGAGCGCGAGCAGGCCGTACAGCATCAGCACGACGAAGATGCCGCGCCATTGCGTGACGAGCAGCACCGCCTGTCCGAACGACGGCGCGATCACGGGCACCGCGATGAACACCATCATGGCAAGCGACATCACGCTCGCCATGCGGCGGCCCACATAGCAGTCGCGTACGATCGAGGTCGCGATCACGCGCGTTGCCGAGGTGCCGAGCCCTTGCAGCGCGCGTGCCAGCAGCAGCGTCTCGAACGAGGGCGCGGCAACCGCCAGCACGCTCGCCACCGCATAGACCGCCATGCCGCCGAGCAACACCGGGCGACGGCCGAAACGGTCCGACAACGGACCCATGACGAACTGACCCACGCCGAAGCCGATCAGGAAGGTCGACAGCACGAGCTGGAGATGGTTGGCGACGGGAATCTTGAAGGCGGTCCCGATATTGGGCAGCGCCGGCAGCATCATGTCCATCGCAAGCGGATTCAGCGCCATGATGGACGCGATCACGATGACGAATTCGGGAAAACCCATGGGCCGGTGTCCCGAGGACACCCAGCTGTCGGCATTGACGTCGGACAAGAAGCTCACCTCTGATTGGAAGGCTTTATGTATTGTCCATGCTGCGGCGCACAACCCATGTTTTGAGATGGCTGTCAGGCGGAGCGGGAGCGGACAAGGCTTGGTGAGGCCCGCCGTCGCTCCGGGACAGGTCGGCTGGGGCGCGAGCGCCGTTGCACCGGCCACGCCGCCTGGAAGGCGTTCGGTCAACAGCCTGACGAAGCGGCGCGGCGATACCACCCAAGGTGGCAGGATTCTTGCTACGGTATCCGTCGCCGGAATGGCCGCGGAGAACCGTGATGCTCTCTACGCAACGCTCGCTCGCGACGGCCCAGCTCGGCCGCAACAGCTTCGAGGAGATCTTCGAGTCCCGGACGCCGTTGCGCGAGGCCGCCCTGGAGTCGTTTCGCCGCAGAAACGCGGTGCTCGACGGAATCTTCTACGACATCGGCAAGGTGACCCAAGAGGAGGCCCACGAGACTGCGCCTTGGCTCGCGCGCGAGGGCGCGATCCTGATCGTCCCGCCATCCGGCGCCGGATCGCTCAAGCTCTGCAACACCGTGGAAGACTTCGTCAATGCTGGCGGCGCCGATGTCCGTATCCTGGCGGTGGCCGGCGTCGGCAGTTCGGCGCTGGGGGCGGCGGCCTTCGCACGGAATGTCGCCGACGCGTTTGGCGTGTCGGCTGCTGCCGTGGTGTCGGGCTACGGGCTTGCCGATCTCCTGACCGAGGCGCTCGGTGGCTGGTTCTGGTTCGGCACGCTCAACCGCCTGCGCCATCAGTTCGAGGAGCTGGACGACGTCAGCCGGGCGCTGAACCGGCCCGAGACCGTCAGTCCGCCGACATCACCGCTCGAACTCGGCCGCGTCAGCCTGGATACAAGGACGGTCATGGCTTTGCTGGCCGATGATCGCTTCAGCTTTTCGCTGGTGACCGGACACTCCAAGGGCAACCTCGTGGTCTCGGAAGCGCTGTACGAGCTGAGGGAGCAGCCGGCGATCGAACAGACCATTCCCGACGACAAGTTCTGGATTGTCACGGTGTCTGCGGCGGTCGCGATGCCGCCCCGGTACAAGAAGATCGTCGACGTGATGGGCACGATCGATGGCTTCGGCGCGCTCAACTCGACGCCGGGAATCTCGATCGAGAAGTCGTGCCCGTTCAGCTGGCACCACACCAACACGGATTTGCCGCTTCACCTGCCGGTCACGAAGGTGTTCAGGGAGCTCAGGGTCGAGCGGAATGTCGCCGTCTGAGTTACGCCGGGACTCGAAATGACGTCAGCGTACCGGGACGAAAGCGATGCGATTGCAGACGGCGCCATCCGCCGTCCTCGCGCCGTCAACTCTCGTGGTGCGGGCAGCCGGGGTCGAACCGGCACAGCGCTTGCGCACCGAGGGATTTTAAGTCCCTTGCGTCTACCAATTCCGCCATGCCCGCTTGATCCAACGAGATCAAACACTTAAGTCCACCTTCGGCCGTTTGGAATTGGCGCTTCGCGGGCCGGGTGGGTGGTTCTTCCTTAAGCGAGCCGGCCGCACAAGGCAAAGCCTCAATCCGGACATCTGTTGCTGCTTTAGGCATTCTCAATCCACGGGGACTATTCATCCGGCATGGTTGCTTCGCTTTCCCATCGCCTGCGCTTTTGCGGCGCGCTTTTCGTGCTGCTCGCGGGCGGCGCGCTGTCCGGCTGCGCGAGCATGAGCGAGACGGTCGCTCCGGCGTTTGCCGATCCGGCAAGATACGATCTGTATGATTGCAAGCAGCTCGAGTCCGAGCGCAAGGGGCTCGCCAGCCGCACCGCGGACTTGCAGAGGCTGATGGACAAGGCGCAGACCGGCGCCGGCGGCGCCGTCGTGGCCGAACTCGCCTATCGCAACGAGTACGTCGCGGTGCGTGGTCAGGCGCAGCTGGCCGAAGAGGCCTGGCGCCGCAACAGGTGCCGCGAAACGCCGCCCGAGCCGGCACCGGCTGCTGCGCCTGCGGCTGCCGCCAAGCCTGCGCCGAAATCCGGGAAAGCGGTCCGCTGAAGCGCCGCGCCTGCAGCGCTTCGCATCAGGGGCGCCAGCCGTAGATCCAGTCCTGCCGCGCCAGCATGCGCTCCGGGCCGAGCGCCCGGATCGCAACATCGCGCGCAATCGCGAGCGGTCCGCTGAAATGATAGATGCGGCCCTGCTGCCGTGCGGTCCGCTGCACCCGTCGCACGCGCGCCTGGCGTGCGCGGCCATATTGCTTCAGCGCTGCGACGATGCCGTCCGTGCTCTCGGCGGTCTCGGGGCTCAGATGCTGTGCCAGCACGGCGGCATCCTCGATCGCCATGCCGGCGCCTTGCGCGGCGAACGGCAGCATCGCATGCACGGCGTCGCCGAGCAGCGCGACCGGGCCTTTGCTCCAGGGGCAGCCGTCGGGCACGCCGAACAGCGCCCATTTGCGCCAGCCATCGACTGCGGCGAGCATCATCCGCGCCTGCGACGGCCAGCGCGGCGCGGCGAACGCATCCATCACCTCGCGCGGATCGCCGGGCGTGCTCCAGCCCGGCCTGTTCCAGGTGCCAGGCAGCACCGCGACCACGTTGATCTGTCGTCCGCCCGCGATCGGATAGGCAACGAGGTGGGCGTTCGGGCCCATCCAGAGCTGGACCCGGCGCGCGGTGTAGTCCTTCGGCAGCTGCGTGGCGTCGAGCGTACCGCGCCAGGCGATCAGCCCGGAGAAGCGCGGCTGCACCTCGGGAAACAGATGCTGGCGTACCGTCGACCAGATGCCGTCGGCGCCGATCAGCGCGCTGGCGAGATCGCTGCGGCGGATCGTGCCGCTGCGATGGACGACGGTCAGCCCCTTGGCATGAGGCGCGACGTCTTCGAAGGTCGCACCTAGCTTCAGGTCGATGTCGGGATGGTCGGAGACCGCGCCGGCGAGCGCGGACTGCAGGTCGGCACGGTGCACCACCCAATAGGGTGCGCCGGCGCGCACCGAGGCCGCTTCGCCGAGCGGCATGCGCAGCAGTTCGCCGCCCGCCCGCGCGCTCATGATCGAGACCGCCTCCGGGACGACGGCACGCAGCTTGAGCCGTTCGGTCAGGCCGAGCCCGACCAGCACGCGGCTCGCATTGGGGGAGAGTTGCAGGCCCGCACCGACTTCCTCGAGGCGCTCGGCTTTTTCCAGCACGACGATACGGAAGCCCCGGGCGGCCAGCGCAAGCGCGGCCGTCAGTCCACCGATTCCGGCTCCGGCAATGACAATCGTTCGGGAGAGCGCCACCCCTGACCGGTGGACGCGGTCAGGCCACCTTGTCCTTCAGAACGCATTCCGGCGGACGGGCTTCGCCGGCCTTCAGGTCGGCCGCGAAGCGGTACAGCGTCGAGCAGTAGGGGCAGATGATCTCGTTGTCGTTGCCGAGGTCGAGGAAGACGTGAGGATGATCGAACGGAGGGTTGGCGCCCACGCACATGAACTCTTGCGAGCCGATCTCGATGACGGGAACACCGGCATCGTTATGGAAGTGCGGGACGACATGGTCGGACATCGTAACTCATCCTGGAGTGGCAGTGGCGGCAGACACAATCACAACTGACGCGGCATCTTTGAGGCGCCGCGGACCATACTGGCGGGTGCAGATGATTGCTAGCCCGGCGGAACCGAAAGGTTCGCAACTGCCCCATGCTCATTTGCTCATGCAAATTCGACACAATCTTGCGGCCTGAGAGAAGCCCTTCTTTCGTCGGGGACGTTGTGTCGCAATTTTGGCATACTATGTCTGTGGACGAGTGGAATTGGGGCAAAAGATCAACCTTCAGGCGCAAACGATCCAGGCAAACGATCTGGGAACATCCGGGCTCTTGGCATGAAGTGGCTGCGAATCAGCACAGCGTTGACCGGCATCGCGGCATGCAGCTTCATGCTCGCGCAGGTCGCGCCGCACGCCCGCGAGGCCGGCGCGATTCTCGCCGCCCGGGATGATCCGGCCGCGCTGTCCGAGCTGAAGCTCGACGCCGTACTGCGACAGAACGACCGCCTGGTTCAGGATAACATCGAGGCCGCGCTCGCCGCCGGCGATGCCGATCTCGCCGACAGTTTTGTCGCGCTGGCGCGTGACCGCAACATCGCGGTGCCCGACGACCTCCTCGCCAGGGTGAGCGATGCGGTCAAGGAGGAAAACTCCACCTCGCATTTCGCCAGGCGCTTCGCGACCGGTCTCGTCACCGGCAGCGCCGACGATGTCGCAAGCCTGTCCGGAACCGTGGTCGGCGATCTCTTCGTGATCGGCGACGTCAGGGACGTCGTGCGCGAGGGCAAGCATCTCGCCATGGGCGAGGACACCGACCGTCTGGTGCTGGGCCTTGCAGCCGCGGGCCTTGCGGTGACGGCGGCAACCTATGTGTCCATCGGCGGCGCCGCGCCCGTGCGCGCCGGCCTGACGCTGGTGAAGGATGCGCGGAAAGTCGGGCGGCTCGGCGAGGGCCTCGCGGCCTGGGCCGGCCGGTCCGCGCGCGAGGTTGTCGACACGCCGGTGCTCCAGAACGCGGTGGCGTCCGGCTCGGTGCTGCGGCCGGGCCAGACCGTGAGCGCGATCAAGGCCGCGTTCCGTGCCGAGAAGGCAGGTGCCCTGGTCCGGCTCGGCAAGGACGTCACGCGCGTTGCCGAGAAGACCAGCACGCGCGGCGCGATGGACAGCTTGCGCATCGCCGAGGGCCCCAAGGACGTCGCGCGCGCGGCGCGGCTTGCTGAAGCGCAGGGCAGCAAGACCCGCGCGATCATGAAGCTCTTGGGCCGCGGCGCGCTGCTGCTCGTCGGCGGCGCGTTCGATCTTGCGCTCTGGCTGTTCGGTGCGGCGCTGACGCTGTTCGGCCTATTGTCTTCGATCAAGGCCACCACCGAGCGCCTGACGCAGGCCTGGTGCGATCGCAGACGGGCGAGGCGGCTTCGCCGGGCGCAGGTCGCCGCCGAAGCCGCTCTGGCAAGTGCGGCCGGTCCGGCCTAGAATCAACCCTTCCCCTCAACACCGCGGAATATCTGATGCCGAGCTTTCACAACGGCGCCGTTGAAATTGCCTATCTCGACGAAGGCGAGGGCGATCCGATCATCCTGGTGCACGGCTTTGCCTCCAGCAAGAACGTGAACTGGGTCTATCCGACCTGGGTCTCGGAGCTGCGCAAGAACGGCCGCCGTGTCATCGCACTCGACAATCGCGGCCACGGCGAAAGCGCAAAGCTCTACGAGCCCGCGCAATACTCGATTCCGACCATGGCCGGCGACGTGCTCGCGCTGATGGACCATCTCGCCATCCCGCAGGCCGACATCATGGGCTATTCGATGGGTGGGCGGATGACGGCGTGGCTCTCCCTGAACGAGCCGCAGCGCCTGCGCTCGGCGATCCTCGGCGGCATCGGCATCGGCGGCCTGATCGAGGGCACCGGGCCCGGCGAGAATGTCGCGAAGGCGCTGGAAGCGCCCGCGCTCGACGACGTCTCCGATCCCGTGGGGCGCACCTTCCGCGCGTTTGCCGATCAGACCCGCTCTGATCGGAGGGCGCTCGCCGCCTGCCTGCGCGGCACGCGCGACCTCATGACCAGGGGCGAAGCTGCACGCATCGACGTGCCCGTGCTGATCGCGGTCGGCTCTACCGACGACGTCGCTGGCTCGGCCAGCGCGCTCGGCGCCATCATTCCGGGCTCGGAAGTGCTCGACATTCCGGGCCGCGATCACATGCGCGCGGTCGGCGACAAGGCCTACAAGACCGGCGTGCTCGATTTTCTCTCACGCCGCGGCTGAGCCTTTAGGTTCCTCGTCGCCGAACGCGCGCGCCAGCGCCATCAGCACCACGAAGGTCGCAACCCACACCATGCGCGCGCCGTAGCGGTCGTGCGGACCGGAGATGACGGCGCAGATGAAGGCGTTGCCGAGCAGCGCGAGCGTCACCGTCGCCGCCAGCAACGTCAGATCGTCGAGCCGGCGGCGCGCCAGCGCATGCGCGAGCAACCCGACCAGCGCCAGCATCGAGGCCAGCGCGACGGGAACATGCAGCCAGTTGACGTAGTCGAAATTGACATCCCATTGCTGTTGCCGCGCCGCGCGCATCGGCGCGATCTGTGCGGGGATGTAGCGCTCGATGATGCCGTAGGTGTGCGGGATCCAGCCGCTGGTGCCTTCGCCGGTCGCCACGTGCAGCAATTGCTGGCCCACCGCCCGCATTGCGGCGCCGGCCTGCCAGGCCGGATAGTCGGCGAGCGAGTGCACGACGATATAGCTCATCTCGTCGTTCATGCCCTCAAACCGGCCGAGCGCGTTGAACACGCTCTTGCCCCACAGGAATTCGTCGGCGGTCGCCGGCAATTCGTTCCGATAGGGACAGAGCTTGAAGCTCTCGCGCGGGCAGTGGTCGTTGAGATAGCGCGCGACGATGCCGTCCTGCATCATGCGGCCGAAGGCGACGCCGTAGCCGCCCGGCGTCCAGGCCCATTTGCCCGACAGCGCATGGTTCGCCGAGACCAGCATCAGGCCGCCCGCGACGATGGTCATGCTCGCCTGCGCCAGTCCGGCGAGCGGAAGCCTGCGGCCCACGAACGGCCGCGCCATCCAGCCGGCGAGGCAGAGTCCGAGCAGCACGCCGAGTGTGGCGCTGTGGGTTGCGGCGGCAAAGGCGGTGAAGACGAACAGCGCGATTTTTTCGTGCGGCGACGTGCGCTGGGCTCCGACGACGAGAAGGAACAGCGACAGCACCGACAGTCCCGCGAAGATGTCCGTGAGCAGCATGCTGGCCAGCCAGGGCAGCGCGGTCGACAGGATCAGGAGCAGGCTGATCGCGACGAAGCGGAACGTCTGCAACAGGCCGAGGACGCGCAAGCTGAGCTGCAACAGCCACAGCGTCGCCAGCGACTGGATCGCGAGGTTGATCCAGAAGCCGAAGCTTTCGCCGGAGTGGAGATAGAGGCCGAACACGGTGGACCGGCTGGGGACGAGATAGCCCTCGTACCAGCGCGCCAGATAGCCGCCGGTATCCCACTGCAACAGCGGATAGCCGTTCCAGAACGCCGGCGCGATCATCAGGAGGGGTAGGGCCAGAGCGGCGAGCCGCACCCAGAACGAGCCCGCGGGGCGCGCGCGCAAATGATCGGTGGTGGTGGTCAAATCCGCTCCGTCGTCGTCCGGACCATGCCTGCAATAAGGGGTGGGAGCGAATTCACCAATAGTTTGACGCTGCCCGGCTTGAATTTGGCAAAACCCTGACCACTTTTAGCCGACCTTGCCGCCTGGGGGCGTCAGAAGAAATTGTTGTGTTTCAACGCGTTGGCGGCTTTCGCGGGGCAAGGTGCTGTTCACTCTCAGGCAAGCCCGTCAGGACTTTGTCGCCTAGACTGTGCTATAGAACCAACAAAACGAGCCCATTCGAAAGAGCAGATCCCATGGCAGTGCATCAGGTCAATCCGGGAGGAAAGCTCGCATCCCTCGATCCGATCTGGGACCGGATCCGGAGCGAAGCGGAGGACATCGTCCATCGCGAGCCGGAGCTTGCGACCTTCATCTATTCGACGGTGCTGCATCACAGCCGTCTCGAGGATTCGGTGATCCATCGTCTCGCCGACCGGCTCGATCATTCCGCGCTGTCGGGCGATCTCGTGCGCCAGACCTATGACGAGGCGCTGCGCGACGATCCCGATCTCGGCAACGCCTTCCGCGCCGACCTCGTCGCCGTCTACGATCGCGATCCCGCGACCTCCCGCTTCATCGATCCGTTGCTCTACTTCAAGGGCTTCCACGCGATCCAGACCCATCGCCTTGCGCACTGGCTCTGGCTGAAGGGCCGCAAGGATTTCGCGTATTATCTCCAGAGCCGCGCCTCTGCGGTGTTCCAGACCGACATCAATCCCGCCGCGCGCATCGGCCGCGGCATCTTCCTCGACCATGCCACCGGCTTCGTCTGCGGCGAGACGGCGGTGATCGAGGACGACGTCTCGATCCTGCACGGCGTCACGCTCGGCGGCACCGGCAAGGAGAACGAGGACCGTCATCCGAAGATTCGCCATGGCGTGCTGATCGGCGCGGGCGCGAAAATCCTCGGCAACATCGAGATCGGCCATTGCGCGCGCATCGCGGCCGGCTCGGTCGTGGTCAAGCCCGTGCCGCACAACGTCACGGTCGCGGGCGTGCCCGCCAAGATCGTCGGCGAGGCCGGCTGCGCCGAGCCGTCGCGCACCATGGATCAGATGATCAACGCGATGGGGCTTTGAGCTCAAGAAGAGGGGCCGGATTCTCCGGCCCTGTCCGTCCCCAAATTCTTTGGCAATTCATGCTGGCGGTTCGTCGCGTCTCGGCCTAAAACCCCGCCAACCCAGATTTCGATTGGAGACTTGCCGTGGACGTCAAGGAAGTAAGGAAGCTCGACGCGTATCTGAAACGCGTATTCGGCAATCCCAAGATCCGCGTCGTGCCGCGGCCGAAGAAGGACGATTCCGCCGAAGTCTATATCGGCGAGGAGTTCATCGGCGTGCTGTTCGTCGACGACGAGGACGACGATCGCTCGTTCCAGTTCCAGATGGCGATCCTCGAGGACGATCTCGTCGATCAGGAATAGCGCGGCGATCGTGTCGCTCAATGGGGCCGCGCACACCGCGACCCCTCATTCTATTTCCTTGTAAGAATGCGCAGCCGCGCCGTGGCATCAGCGACAGTGATGTCCTCTGCATCGACGAGGTCGGCTTGCACGACCATGTCGCGCTCCGTCCGCTCGATGACCCGTGCCCGCGCCGTGATCGGTCCGACCGTTGCGGCGCAGCCGCGCCGTGGCATCAGCGACAGTGATGTCCTCTGCATCGACGAGGTCGGCTTGCACGACCATGTCGCGCTCCGTCCGCTCGATGACCCGTGCCCGCGCCGTGATCGGTCCGACCGTTGCGGGCTTCAGGAAGCGTGTGTCCAGGCTCCGCGTGATCACAGTCTGGTCAGGGGATAGCGCTGCGAGCGCGCAGATCCCGGTGGCGGAGTCCAGCATCGCCGCAAGGAATCCGCCCTGGATGGTCCCATGCCTGTTGGTGAATGCGGGTTGAGCCTGGAAGCGGATCAGCGCATGCCCGCTCTCGTCGAAGCCGAGCCATTCGCGCCCCAGCAGCTGGGCACCGGGTGGGAGATGTGTGGCCGCATCGTTCGATCGGTTACCCCATGCTGACATCATGCCCCTGTCTTGCCCGACGGGTCAAGCGCGACTTCGAAAAATACGAAAGCGCTCTATGCTGCCGATGTTTGGCTACTGTGCATGGGGTTGTTTTCGACATTTTTTATCGGGAGGCCCCTAAGCCCGTCCCGGCAAACTGGTCTCGCCACGGGCGTAGAGGTCGCGCTCAGCTCTTCGGCCCGCGCAACTGCGCCGTCAGCTTTTCCATCGCCTCCGCCGCATCGCGCCATTGCGACAGCCAGCTGCGCGGAAAGCGGAAGGTGAGGTCGGCGCCGCCGACGCGGCGCTCGGAGAGGCACATGCCCGGGGTCGCCGCATCGCGCGTGCAGCGTGCGGTCAGCGCGGGGCTTGCGGCGGAATAGAGATCCTCGCTGCCGTAAGGTGTATCGGCGCGGAACATCCGCATCGTCAGCCCGTCCTCGGGCATCGTCGCGCCCGGCTCGAGATAGCGCGGATAGATCGTGGCGGTCCGCTGCTCGGGCGAGAGCGCATCGTGATGGGCCGCGATCGACAGGAAGATGCGGTCGATCGGCAGCAATGACGCATCCACCGTGTCGGCGCTGACGTGCTTCGGCGTGCCGGGCGGCTCCAGCGAGGGATAGAGGAAGTCGAGATCGATGCGCTCCTGCGGCCCCGAGTGACGCTGGATCTTCATCCGGATTGCCGTCGTCGGCAGGTTGAACAGCGTGCCGCCAACGCTCACCGGCAGCTTGTCGGGGGCGTTGGCGCCGCTGGTGCCCCAGGTCGGCCACAACAGATAGGCGACGAGCGCGACGGCGCACACCGCCGCCGCGCCGCCGAGCACGATCGGGACGATATGCGCCCGGGTGCGCGTCCGGGGGGACCGAGGGGAGGCTGCCGAAAACACCGTCATGACTAGCGCGCGTGGGCCCGTGGTCGGCCGATGGCCGACGAATCAGCGGCGAATATGCCATGCGGCGGCGATTTCGCGGAGCGTTCCCCGGCTGCGGGGAAAGGGGGAGGGCCCTGCGCCGGATGGCCGGCGGCGTTAACCTTCCCTTAAGGATAATGTAGCGTTAACCGGCACTATTTGTCACAGGAAGGCTCCGGCGTTGCGTAAGGGCGGACCGTTCCGATGACACCTGAAGCTCTCAATTCCTTCTTCTCGATTGGCATCGGTTTCGCGCTCGCTGGCGCACTCGTGAACGGATACCAGGCGGTCGCGCAGCGGCCCGCCGGCTTCGGCCTGTTGCAGGATGGCGTGGCCCCGAAGACCTTCGCGGCGGTGCCGTTCCTGGTGTTCGCCGCCCCCTTCATCATCATGCGCAACACGCTGCGCGGCATGCGGCTGGAAAGCCGCCGCCTCGAATTCGTGATGATGGCGACCGTCATCGCCGGCTTCTGGAGCATGATGAGCGGCACCTTCTTCCTGATGACGCTGCGGGCGACCGGCGTCCTGGGCTGACGCTTTGCAGGGCTGCCGGTGCGGGTGGCCCTTTGCCTCCGCGCCGCCGTTTCGCTATGCCAGTCTCAGCGTGACAGGAGACCTCCATGGCGATCTACGAGCTCGACGGGCAGGCGCCCGATCTTCCCGCCGACGGCAACTATTTCATCGCGGAGACCGCAACCGTGATCGGCCGCGTGCGCCTGAAGCCGGGGGCGAGCGTCTGGTTCGGCGCGGTGCTGCGCGGCGACAATGAATGGATCGAGATCGGCGAGGGCGCCAACGTGCAGGACGGCTCGACCTGCCACACCGATCTCGGCTTTCCGCTTGTCATCGGCAAGAACTGCACCGTCGGCCACAACGTCATCCTGCACGGCTGCACGATCGAGGAGGGTGCGCTGATCGGCATGGGTTCGATCGTGATGAACGGCGCGAAGATCGGCCGCAACAGCATCGTCGGCGCCGGTTCCGTCATCACCGAGGGCAAGGAGTTTCCCGAACGCTCCCTGATCATCGGCTCGCCCGCGCGCGTGATGCGCACGCTCGACGATGCCCAGGTGCAGAGGATGGGAAGCGCGGCGAAGTTCTACGTCGCCAACGGACCTCGCTTCACGAAGGGCCTGAAGCGGATCGGGTGAATTCAGCTTCCTTCTGACTCGCGCGCTTCCATCGCGCCTGCGCCCTTCTCGTGCCCCGCAGCCCAGAGCGCATGTTCGTCGCTGCCGTCCGAGTAGGGATTGGCCTCGGCCGGGATGTTGTCGCGCGCGGCGCGCTCGCCTTCTGCAAATGGATCGCGATCGGTCATCGTGATTTGGCATTTCCGGACTTCGGACGCGCGGCCGGCTTGTCCGGTTCGGCGCCGAGCCTGGCGCTCTTGCGCAACGCGTCCCGGAGATCGATGGGGATGCCATGCTTCTTCAGCAGGTCGGCGAAGGCTTCATCCGCAAGCTCTTGGAACGTCGCCATCCGGTCGCGTCCCAGCTGCTTGAGCTTGTCGAACGTGTCCTCGTCGAACGCGATCAGTTTGCGCATGATCGTGCCTGCCTCCTCGTTTCAAGCTGATGTGACGGCATTTGTTCCGGAACGGTCTTGGTCCGGACCGTCTGCTCGACAAGAAGATGAAGAGCATCTGCCGCGGCCGCTGATGCTCGCGCGGAAGTGAGTCAGGATGGCTGTCACGAGTGCCCCGATAGCATTAGCTTGATCCTGCGTTGAAGCGTGGAGCGTGTCCACGCGGAGGATCGAGTAAATGCTACGGAAGATGATGATGGCGGCGCTGACCGTCGCGGCGGTCGGGCTCTCGGCGCCGCAGGCGGCCCAGGCGGGCGGCGGTTTTGGACATGGCGGCTGGGGCCATGGCGGCGGCTGGGGCCACGGTGGTGGCGGCTGGGGCCATGGCGGTGGCGGCTGGGGCCATGGCGGCCATTGGCACGGCGGCGGCTTCTGGCCCGGCCTCGCCATCGGCGCGGGCATTGCCGGTGCCGGCTACTACGGCGGCTATTACGGCTATGGCTACCCCTATTACGGCGCCCCGTATTATTATGGTACCGGCTACGATAACGGCGGCTATGGCGGCTGCTATGTCGTGCGCAAGCGCGTGATGACGCCTTCGGGATGGCGATACCGGCGCGTCGAGGTCTGCGAGTGAGGCGGGAAGACCTGCCAGCCTGCTAAAAAACAAGGTCGTTGACGCAGTATACCGTCAACGACCTTGCCAGCCCCGGATATTGAAATCGGCTCACGCCATCCGGTAGCGGTGAGCATGGCGTGGAATCATACGGGCAAATGTGATCCAGTTCACAAGTGGAGAAAATTAAACCCGCAGACCGTGATCCGCTCAACCGCGCGAGCGCTTGCGCGCGCTGGCATGGACGCGGTGGCGTGCCGGTTTCCTGCGGGTAACCGACGGCGTTTCGGCCTCGGTGGCGCGGGCGCTGGCAAAGGACTGGCGCAGGCCGTCGATGGACTCGTTCAGGGTCGCCACCTGCTCCGACAGGCGCTTGGTATCGGCCTGTTGAGCTGCGAGCAGCCGCTTCACGGTCTGGAGCTGGTCCTGCACGACCTGGAGCTGGTCGATCGATTCCTGCTGGGTTGCCTCCAGCCCCTTGGTCTTCTCGACCAGCTGCTCGGAGGCCTGGGCGGTGCGGGCCTGGAGCTGCCGTGACGCAACCACCCTGTCGGCCTCCGGCGCAGCGCCGGTATAGGCGCGCCAGATCGCGATCGAAGTCACACCGGCGATCAACAGGAGAAGGGCGGCGGCGGTCAGCGCGATGGGCTGGGCGCCGAGGCGAAGCAGGGGGTTGGACGGTGTGTCCTGTGCGAGATCGATCATCGCTGACAAAACCCAAATTGAAACTTGGTGAGTGGCGAAGACCGGCAGCCAAAGGGCCGCCGGGATGTCCCGAAAACGTAACAGTTCGGCAACAAATGGGACCAAAAAGAGGCTGAGGGCGAAAAACCAGCGATCTTCTGGCCTTGAGACCTCCCAAGGCCCCCGCCGGAAGCAGCGATCAGGGCTGAAACGGCGAAAACGGCCCGGAATAGGTCTTCAATCGTGGCGCAGCGTAGGGCCCGAGCCGGGACGTCTTCAGGCCGAGTCGCACCAGCGCTTCCGCCAACGTCACGGCGGCGGCGACGCCGTCGACCACGGGCAGGCCGTGCGTCGCGGCGAGCTCAGCGGCGAGATCCGCCATGCCGGCGCAGCCGAGCACGACAGCCTCCGCACGGTCGTCGCGGATCGCGGCCGTGATCTCCGCGGAGATCTTTGCGAGCGCATCGGCGTTGCGCTCTTCGAGCGCGAGCACCGGCACCTCGGCGGCGCGGACGCGGGCGCAGCGCCCGGCGAGACCGTACTTCGTCAGATTGTGCTCGATCGGCACGATGGAGACACCGAGCGTCGTCACCACGGCAAAGCGCGCCGCGATCAGGCTCGCCATGTGAAAGCCCGCTTCGCCGATGCCGATCACCGGCGCCTTCGCCACCGCGCGTGCCGCGTCGAGGCCGGTGTCGTCGAAACAGGCGATGATGTGCGCGTCCGCGCCGTCTCGGTCGGCCTTGCGGATGCAGCCGAGCATGCCGGGCACGGCGAAGGCCTCGTCGTAAAAGCCCTCGATCGAGACCGGCCCCATCGTCGGCTGGCGCGCGTCGATCTCGGTGCCGGGCAGGGCGACGCTGCGTGCCGCAGCGGCGATCTTCGCCGTCATCGACGCGGTGGTGTTGGGATTGACGACGTGAAGTCGCATCAGATCAGACCAGCCCCTTGTTCAGACAAGCCCTTTGCCGGCGTCCGAGCCCTTGGCCGCCTGCCGCTTGTTCAGCACGTGGATGGTGCCGAGCGCAAGCGTGATCACCGTGAACGAGACGGCGGAGATCACGGTGCCGAGCGCGTAGATGTCGGGGTTCGTCACGGTGGTGGTGAGGCCCTGGAGATCGAGCGGCAGAGTGTTCACCGCCCCGATCGCCTGGCTGGAGCGCGCGAGCTCGTCCCAGGACAGCGTGAAGCCGAACAGGCCGATGCCGATCACGGAGGGCAGGATGATCGGCAGCACGACATGACGGAACGCCTGCCACGGCGTCGCACCGAGATCGCGCGCGGCTTCCTCGAGCCTGGGGTCGAAGCGGTTGAAGATCGCGAACATGATGAGAAGCCCGAACGGCAGCGTCCAGGTCAGATGCGCGCCGAGCCCGGAGGTGAGCAGGCCCATCGAGGTCTCGAAATTCTCGTTCCAATGCGCCTTGATCAGATCGTCGATGATGCGGAATTCAAGCGAGATGCCGAGCGAGGTGATGATCGAGGGAACGATGAGGCTCGCGATCGCCGAGTAGAACAGGATGCTTTGCGCCTTGAACCTGCGGCGGAAGGCCATACCGGCTGCGACGGACAGCACGACGGTGACGATCATCACGATGAGACCGAGCAGCAGTGAGCGGCGGAAAGCCGCGCCGAGATCGACGATGCCGGTGCCCTGGAATAATTTCGCGATCCAGAAGGTCGACACCCCGTTCATCGGGAAGGTGAGGCCGCCCTGCGGCCCCTGGAACGACAGCACGTAGATCGCGATCATCGGGCCGTAGAGAAACAGCACATAGGCCGCGAAGAAGATCGCGAGCACGTAGAAAGAGCGCGGGCGTCCTTCCTTCATCGCTCAGAGCTCCTTCTTGATGTCGACGATGCGCGACATCATGGTGATGATCAGGAAGGTGATCGCGAGCAGGATGACGGCGTTGGCCGCTGCCGCGGGGAACTGCAGTGCGTTCACCCGCGTCTCGATGATCTTCCCGGCCGCCGCAATCTGCTGGCCGCCCATCACGCCGATGGTGATGAAATCGCCCATCACGATGGTGATGACGAAGATCGAGCCAATCACGATGCCGGGCTTGGCGAGCGGAATGACGACGTTCACGAGCGTCTGGAAGCCGGTGGCGCCGGCGTCATAGGCGGCCTCGATCAGCGACTTGTCGATGCGCACCATCGAATTGAAGATCGGAACCACCATGAAGAAGGTGAAGAGATGCACCAGTGCCAGCACGACCGAGAACTCGGAGAACAACAGCCATTCCAGCGGCTGGTTGATGAGACCTGTCTTGACGAGGCCGGAATTGACGAGGCCGTTGCGGCCGAGCAGCGGAATCCACGCGATCATGCGGATCACGTTGGAGGTCCAGAACGGGATCGTGCAGAGCAGCGACAATCCCATCTGCCAGGTCTTGGACTTGATGTGGAAGGCGAGGAAGTAGGCGACCCAGAAGCCGATGAACAGCGTGATCGCCCAGACCAGGAAGCACAGCTTCAGTGTCATCAGATAGGTCTTGCCGATCGTGCAGAGATCGGGGAGCTGCGTGATGCAGCCTTCGAACGTGTCGGTGTAGCCGCGGCCCGAGAAGGCCGGCAGCAGCTGGTATTCGTTGTAGTCCCAGAACGAGACGATGACGACGAATACCAGCGGGATCAGGAAGAAGGCGAGGAACACCAGCATCATCGGCCCGGCCTGGAGCCAGGAGATGAAGGACGGCGACAGGCGCGTCGGCTTTGCGGCGCGCGCTGTGCCCGACCCCGGGATCAATCCCGGGGACGCCTGTTGCAGGATGTCCTCTGACGTGTCCATCAAATTACGCCGCGATGAACTCGTTCCACTTGCGGACCATGTAGTCGTTCTCGTCCATCACCGCGTTCCAGCAGGCGACGCCGCCCATGCGGTCCTCGTAGGAGCCGCCGTCGCGCACCGCGCCGGCCTTCTCCAGCAGCGAGCCGTCGGGCGCCTTGATGTCCTTCTCGGCCGGCTTGCCTTCCATCCAGTAGGCCCATTCGTAGGGCTCCATATGCGCCTTCGCGGTGGAGAGCACGGCGGAGTAGTAGCCCTGGCGGTTGAGATAGGCGCCGGCATAGCCGGACAGGAACCAGTTCACGAACTCGTAGGCCCATTCGAGCTTGGCGCCCGACACGCCCTTGGAGACGCAGAAGCCCGACGCCCAGGAGCGATAGCCCTCCTTGAGCGGCTGGAAGGTGCAGGGGATGCCCATCGAGCGCACCTTCGTGACTGCCGGCGACCACATCGACTGGATCACGGTTTCACCCGAGGCCATCAAATTGACGCTCTCGTTGAAGTCCTTCCAGAAGGCGCGGAACTGACCGGCCTTCTTGGCCTCGGTCATCACCTTCATGGTGAGATCGATCTCTTCCTTGGTCATGTTGCCCTTGTCGGCATATTTGTACTTGCCGGTGGCTTCGACGACCATCGCGGCGTCCATGATGCCGATCGAGGGGATGTTGAGGATCGACGCCTTGCCCTTGAATTCGGGATTGAGCAGCTCGGACCAGGAGCTGATCGGCCGCTTGATCAGGTCGGGACGGATGCCGAGCGTGTCGGCGTTGTAGACGGTGGGGATCAGCGTGACGAACTCGGTCGCCGAGGTGGCGAACTTCTTGGAGTCCTTGCCTTCGAGATAGAGCACCTTCCAGGGCGCGGTGCCCTGGTTGCCGATCTTCTTGCCGCCGGGCGTCTGGCCCTTGGTGAAGACCGGCGTGATGTTGTCGAACTCCTTGATCTTCCTGGCGTCGAGGGCAAGGATGTTGCCGGACGGCACCAGCTTCTTCAGCGAGAAATATTCGGTGTCCAGCACGTCGAAGGAGTTCGGCTGGGTCATCACGCGCTTGGTGACGTCGTCGGTGGTCGCGGTGATGTATTCGATCTTGATGCCGGTGTCTTTCAGGCACTGCTTGGAGATGTCGTCACCCTCGTTCACGGCGGTGCCGAGATAGCGCAGCACTTTCGCATCGGCCGACTTCACATAGGGAAAGCCGGTGATGGCGCCGGAGCCGGCGGCAAGGCCGGCGAGACCCGCGGTGCCTTTGAGCAGCGTGCGGCGGCTGACGCCCTTTGTCCTGGTGGTCTCGGTCATATCAGTCACTCCTCTGTTGCGCATTCCAGTGATCGATCGGCGCTATTGCAGGCGCTGCGCCTTGGCGGGATCCCAGGTGGCCAGCACGCGATCGCCCGGTCGGAACGGGTGAACGTCGAAGGCGGCCTCGGGAAGGTGGGAGAACAGGGCGGTGCCGTCGTCGAGCGTGAGCGAGACGGCGATGTAGGAGCCCTGGTACTCGGTCTGGGTCAGCAGCGCCGGCGCGCCGTACGCACCGTCGGCGAACGGCACGATGCCGAGCTGATCGGCGCGCACGGCGATGAGTTTGCCGGCGTCGCTGAGGACGTTGTGGCCGCCGATGAAGCGCGCCACGAATTCGGTGCGGGGATGGTGGAAGATGTCGCGGGCGGTGCCCTGCTGCTCGATCTTGCCGTGGTTCATCACCACGATGTGGTCGGCGAGCGCCATCGCCTCTTCCTGGCCGTGGGTGACCTGAATGAAGCTGATGCCGAGCTCGCGCTGCAGCCGCTTCAGCTCACCGCGCATCTTCACCCGCAGGAACGGATCGAGCGCGGAGAGCGGCTCGTCGAGCAACAGGATCTGCGGCTCGGTGATCAGCGCGCGGGCGAGCGCGACACGCTGCTGCTGGCCGCCGGAGAGTTGCGCCGGCAGCCGGGCCGCATAGGGGGTCATGGCCACCAGCTCGAGCAGTTCGCCGGCACGCTTGTGCCGCGTCGCCCGGTCGATCCCGCGCATTTTCAGGGCGAATGCCACGTTGTCGAGCACGGTCAGATGCGGAAACAGCGCGTAGGACTGGAACATCATCGCGGTGCCGCGCTTGGCGGGCTCGAGATCGGTGACGTTCTGCGCACCAAGGATGATATCACCCTCGCTGACCGCCTCATGGCCTGCGATCATGCGCAGGGTCGAGGTCTTGCCGCAGCCGGAGGGGCCGAGCAGGCAGCAATAGGTGCCGGCCGGGATCTTGAGGTTGACGTCGTCGACCGCCAGCGTCGTGTCGTAGCGCTTGGTGACGGCGACCAGTTCGAGAGCGGCAGGAGTGGCCATGGCGTGTCCGCTGGGAGGGCGATGCTCCGGCTTTCTCCGCAAGGTCCGTGCCAACCGCCCGGAGACTGCCGAATTCCAAAACTGTGCAGTGGAGTCAGGTCGTTAGATCGAATCCGGCGCAGCGGCGCGGCTCGCCGGGTAGGCAGTAATATGCACACAAAATGTGCTCGGATTGTATAAAGTTTCGCCTGTGATTGGATACAGCTGGTCGACTACCATGCGGGGCCGAACGTCGCCGATCGAGCCCTCAAACCCAAGCCCCTCGAACCGATGGCCGCCAAGACCCGCCAGAAATCCGATGCGCCAGACGCGAGCGATCGCGTCAGCCGGATCAGGGAGGGCGTGACCGCGGCGATCCTCGAGCATCGTCTGCTGCCGGGCACGAAGCTCGGCGAGGACGAGATCGGCGAGATCTACGGCGCGAGCCGCACGCTGGTCCGCACCGCGCTCCAGCAGCTCGCGCATGAGGGCATCGTCAACATCGAGAAGAACCGCGGCGCCTTCGTCGCGCGCCCGACGCCCGCCGACGCGCGCGAAGTGTTCGAGGCGCGCCGCCTGATCGAGCCCACCATCGTCGACCACGCGTGTGAGGCGGCGTCGCCGGCATGGCTCGAGCGCCTCGGCCGACATCTCACTGAAGAGCGCGAGGCGGAACTGCGCGGTGACGCGCGCGCCTCGGTCCGCCTCTCCGGCGAATTTCACAAGCTCGTCGCCGAGATGAGTGGCCACAGCATCTATCTCGGCTTCCTCAAGGAGCTGATCGCGCGCTCCTCGCTGATCATCCTGCTCTATCGCCGCCACGACACGCCGGCCTGCGGCACCGATCACCACGCCGGGATCGTCGCGGCGATCCGCAAGCGCGACAAGCAGGCTGCCCGCGCGCAGATGCTGTCGCATCTGAACGAGATCGAAGCCGAGCTGTTCCTGAAGGATCCCGCCGCCGACGAGACGCGGCTCGCGGATGTGCTGGGCACCTAAGCGAGCCGCACGGTCTTCTATGGCAGCGAAGATCCTTCGTTTCGCCTGACGATCTTCAGCACGAGCAAACCAGCGCCAAGCACCAGGAAGAGGACGCCGACGAAAGTCGTGCCGCTGGATTCAAAGGTCACGCCGACCGCGGTCAGCAGGCATCCGATGATGATTGCGAAGAGCCCGCCGAGCTTCTTGACCAGCAGGACGTGTCCGTCACTCGTTTGTGTCACCATGTTACGCCTCGTCATTTGAGATGCTGCAAAATCCCCTCTGCCAAAAATCCCCCTGCCAAGTGCCCGCAGTCGCGTAGATCGCGCAGGATCGTACTCCTGGGCGAAGACGTTGCAATCTGTCGTTGATCACGCGCCTGGTCGGATATTCGCGTTTTGATTTGAGTTCGACGATGTGCGGCAGTCGCGCTTACCCATTGTCTGTAGAGCTTGACGCCGGGCAGGTCGCTCATCGCGTCGTATGGCTGATTTGCATAATCTCCTGTGGTTGCAAATTGACTCGATGCGGTTTGCGGGCATCAATCCGCAGATAACATCGCACACCGCGCGGCTGGCTGATTTTCGCTCCGGCAACTTGCGGCCAGAACTGCGCAGCGGCGTATCTGCGTGGAGATTGGATATGCGGGATTTGACCACGCCGGCCGGACTCTTCAGAGTCGCCGCACTGCTCATGTCGGTTGGAACGAGCCTCTGTCTCTCGTCGCAAACGCGGGCCCAACAGGACTCCGCCGTTCTGTTCCGCAACGTCCGGATATTCGACGGAAAGAGCGGTGCGCTCTCCGCCGCGTCCAATGTTCTCGTCAGGAACACGAAGATCGAGAAGATATCGACCGCGAACATCACGGCTGACGCCCAGGCAATCGACGGCGGCGGCCGGGTGCTGATGCCGGGGCTGATCGACGCGCATTGGCACGCGATGCTGGTCCGTCCGACGCCGGCCGCGGCCCTCGGCGACGTCGGCTACAACAATCTGCTCGCCGCGAGCGAGGCGACCGCGACGCTGATGCGCGGCTTCACCACGGTGCGTGACATGGGTGGGCCCAGTTTCGGCCTCAAGCGGGCGATCGACGAGGACCTCGTCGCCGGTCCGCGCATCTATCCCTCCGGTGCCATCATCACCATCACCAGCGGTCATGGCGACTTCCGGCAGCTCTCCGATCTGCCGCGAACGATCGGCGGCATGCTCAGCCGCATGGAGCAGGTCGGCGGCAGCATGGTCGCCGACAGTCCCGACGAGGTGCGTGTTCGCGCGCGCGAGCAGCTCATGCAGGGCGCCTCGCAGGTCAAGCTCACGGCGGGCGGCGGCGTGGCGTCGCCCTTCAGCCCGCTCGATGTCTCCACCTTCACCGAGCCGGAGCTGCGGGCGGCGGTCGAGGCCGCCGACAATTGGGGCACCTATGTCGCCACGCACGCCTATACGCCGGTCGCGATCCAGCGCTCGATCGCAGCCGGCGTGAGATGCATCGAGCATGGTCACCTCATGGACGAGGCGAGTGCCAAGCTGATAGCGGAGAAGGGGATCTGGCTCAGCACCCAGCCGTTCCTGGATATGTCCATGGCTGCCGCGCTCGGACCTGCGGAGCAGGACAAGATGCGGCAGGTGGTCACCGGCACCGACCGCGTCTATGCGCTGGCGAAAAAGTACGGCATCAAGACCGCGTTTGGCACCGACGTCCTGTTCTCGAAGGCATTGGCGGACAGACAGGGCTCAATGCTGGCCGCGCTGACGCGCTGGTACACGCCGGCCGAAGCGCTGGCCATGGCGACGTCGGCCAATGCCGAATTGCTGAGCCTGTCGGGTCCGCGAAATCCCTATCCCGGCAAGCTCGGCGTGGTCGAGGAGGGCGCGCTCGCCGATCTCCTGCTGGTCGACGGCAATCCGCTCGACAACATCACCCTCGTTGAAGATCCCGCGAAGAATTTCGTCGTGATCATGAAGGGCGGCAAGGTCTACAAGAATATCGTTCCGCGCTGAAAACTGTTTCCCAAAAAAGTTGCGGCCAGCCATTGGGGGATGGCTGGCCGCGCGCGAACCGGTCTGGGACGGGGAGGGGTGGGGATGTGACCGGGTCGCGTAACTCGCTTGTTCCTGACTGCTAGTCCCTGGCGCTGGCGGTGGAGACCGCCGGCCGGGTATCGCCGAGCGAGACCCAGACATTGGGATCGCTCTGCGACTGGCGCTTGACGAAGCGGTAGCCGGTCTCCGTCCAGGCAACGACGTTCTCGTTCTGATTGTCGAGAACGAACTCGCCCTTGTCGGTCTTCACCGTCAGCACCGCGTGCCCTTCGCCCTTCTTGTCGCGCACGACGGTGATGAGCAGCGCCTCGCGAGGCCAGCCGGCATCCATCAGCATCTTGCGCTTCAACAGCACGTAGTCTTCACAGTCGCCGTAACCGTCCGATGGCAGCGACCACTTCTCGATCACGCCCCAGTGCTCCTGGTCGGTCAAAGGCTTGACGGTCTCGTTGACCCAGCGATTGACCTTGACGAGGTCGCGCCATGCGGTCTGCGACATCACGATGTCGCGCGGCTGCGTCGGCCCGCCCTGGCACTGAGCGGCATTGTCCGCACAGAATTCGACCCAGCCGATCGGCGCACGCGTGGTGTCGCCGAGGCTCGCGTAGAGCAGACGGTTCTCACCGGCCTGCACCGTCGCGCTGATTCCGAAGAGCATGGCGGCGATCGCCAGCCTCTTCCCCTGTCCCCTGAAATCAAACATTGCGGCCCCCGTTTCTTGTTGGGACCACATTTCGCACGGAGCTTTTGCGTTGCCGCTAAGTCAGCCAAGTCAAGTCGAGACGAATGCAAGTAAAATGGGCGGCGAATTCGATCTATACTTGAATCGAATTCGAATAAAATTTGAAATGACTGCAATTGATTCAAGTTTTATCGATTAACGCGGAAACGCTGGCGGAACGGCCGTTCCGAGGCGCAAACAGGTCCCGCGTTAACCCGCGCCGACCCGTCCCCGCGCACGAAAAAGGCGGCGTCCGCATCGCGGCGGCCGCCTTTGAGGCTGGAAAATCAGTGGTTTTGGCGCGCTTTCGCTTTACCGCGCGGTAACGCTCTCTTCGAGTGTCTCGATCGGCTGCTCGTGCATGAACTCCAGCGCGAAGCCGTCTTCGAGGTTCCGGACCACGCGGCCCTGGACCCGGCCGAGCAGCACGATCGATTTCAGTGGCGGGCGGTTCTCGGCGGCGATGGCCGCGCCCGACAGCGACAGGTCGATGATACGGCAGGTCATCTTGGTGCCGTCCTCGAGCGTCAGCACCGCGATCGGGTTGCGCGGCACGATACGGTCGTGGCGGCGATCCTCCGGCAGGTTGAGGATGTCGCGGTTGGCGAGCCAGGTGAGCTGGGCGGCGAGCTTGTCGCGCTTCCTGGGCGTCGCCCCGATCGTCATGGCGAAGCCATTGTCGATGATACGGGTGATCTTGCCCTCGACGCGGCCGATATGGTCGAGATAGGCGACCACGCGGTCGCCGACATTGCCGATGCCGGGGGCGAGCAAAGCGAGGCCGCCCGGCGACATGTTGATCACCTGGCAAGGGAATTCCCGGCGGTCCGGCAGCATGTAGCGGCCGAGCAGGTGCACCTTGACCCGCTGGAAACGCCGACGTTCCTCGGCGGCCGGAAGAAATTTTTTGTTCGCCAACGCCATTTTCACAACCCGACCCCCCGCCTGGCGGAGTCCGGGACGACCCTAAGGTGCATAGGGTTAATGCCGCGTTAGGATCGGGTGCAGCGATGTTGGACGCACGCAATACGCGCGAAAAGCCTCATCAGGGGCGGGCAGGCCGGCCACCGTCAGCGCGACCGGGGTCGAGGGCGGCCGGTCAGGCCTGCCTTGCCCCCCGCCGATACAGCCACAGCAGCAGCGCCAGCAGCACCGCGGCCGAGAGGCCGAGCGACCAGTGAATGCCGATCGCCGCGCCGAACAGCCCGACGGTGATGCCGCTGAAGGCCCGCATCCCGAGCCCGGCCATATTATAAAGGCCGACGACGCGGCCGCGGATGTCGGGCGGCGCGTTCAGCTGCACCAGCGCCTGCGCCATGGTGTTGAAGGACAGTTCGAAGAACCCCGCAAAGAACAGCAGCACGATCGCGATGGGATAGATCCGCACCGCGGCGAAGCCGAGCAGCGCGGCGCTCCACAGCATCGCCAGCATGATCGCGGTGCGCGGCGTGCCCTTCAACCGCCCCCAGGATTCCAGCGCGATGCCGGCGAGCAGCGCGCCGGCGGCGTCGGCCGCGAGCAGCACGCTGTAGGACACGCCGGGATCGCCATGGCCGAGATCGCCGGCAAAGCCCGGCATCTGGGCGTGATAGGCGTTGCCGATCATGAAGGAGGTGAGGCCGGCGAGCCACGTCATCGCCGTCAACACCGGCTGGGTGCCGATGGCGCGCATCGTCAGCACGATGTCGGCGAGACCGCGCACGGCGAAGCGCCGTACCGCGACGCTCTTGTCGCGGACCGGCGCCCAGAACAGCCAGATCAGCATCGGCAGGTAGAACAGCGTGTTGAAGATGATGCCGTGCGAGGTGCCGAGCGTCAGCATGATGACGCCGCCGACCGCCGGGCCCACCAAAATGCCGAGATAGCGCGCCATCGCGTTCAGCCGCACCGCGCTCGGAAGATCGGCCGGGCCGACGAGGTCGTAGAGCAGCAGCTGGTTCGGCGTCTGCCACAACACGCCGGCGCAGCCGTGGATCACCAGCAGCAGCATCGCGTGCCACATCTGGATGCTGTCGGTGATGAAGAAGAAGCCCCAGCCGCTCGATGCCACGATGAACAGCAGCATGCCGCACTGGATGATGCGGCGCGGATCGAACCGGTCGGCGAGCCCGCCGACGGCGACGGAGAACAACAGGAACGGCAGCCAGTGCGACAGCACGGCAAAGCCTCCCAGCGTCGGCGAATGGAATTTCTGGAACACCACCCAGTAGCTGATCACGTGCTCGATATTGTCGGCCATCATCGCCAGCACGTAGGCGATGAACTGGAGACGATAAGGCACGGACTTCATCGCCGCGAACGAACCGGACGCGACCACGGGATTTTGGGGAAGGGGGTTCAAGGGGCACCTGGGTGGGACTTAAGTCGTCCCTACACGGTCGGCGCCGACCGCTCAAGACACTTGGGTGTGCTTGGAGATCAGCCATGCACTGCGGCCACAAGCACCACCGTCATCCTTCGAGGCTTCTCCTTGCGACGCAGACGCGTCGCAAGGCTCGCACCTCCAGCGACAACCGCTTTGCGGTTGCGCGGGGATGACGGTTGAGCTTGTGGCAGGCAGGCGCTGTAGCCTGGATGGAGCGCGGCGAAATCCGGGTCCGCTGCTCCCGCGTGTCGCTCTGCTCATGCGGGCTGCGAGACTTGCGCTTGGCACGACTGCGCATCTCACATACGCTTCGCCTCAGCCCGCGCCAATCAATCATAACAGACGGGCATCGAGGACACACCATGGAGCACATCCGCGTCTGCACTCACGCAGGACCGGGCTCGGAGCCTGTGATCCGCACCGTGCCGTGGCCGAAGGTCGGCCGCAAGGCTGCGCTGATCAAGATCGGCGCCTGCGGGGTCTGCGGCACCGACCTGCACATCCTCAAGGGACACTGGCCGAAGCCGCTGCCCTGGCCGTTCACGCTGGGACATGAGCTCGGCGGAATCATCGTCGAATGCGGCGACGAGTTCACCGAGGACTTCATGAGCAAGCCGCTGACCGTCGGCTCGAAAGTGATGATCCCGCCGCTGATGCCGTGCGGCCGCTGCTATTACTGCATCCATTATCCGCAGACCGCCAACAAGTGCCTGACGCCGGTCTATTACGGTCGCTATCTCGGCTTCGACAAGGCGCCTCACATGTGGGGCGGCTGGGCCGAATATGTCTATGTCGATCTCGACATGCTGCCGGGCACCAAGATCTACAAGCTGCCCGACGACATGTCGTTGCGGCTGGGCGCGCTGTCGGAGCCGCTGACTTCCTGCATCCGCGCCTTCAACCGCGCCAGCCGTGCCGGCGGTTTTTCCTGGGGCGACACGGTGGTGATCCAGGGCTCCGGCCCGATCGGCATTCTCGCAGTCGCGGCCGCGAAGGAGATGGGGGCAGGGCGGGTGATCTGCGTCGGCGCGCCGGAGGAGCCGCGGCTCAAGCTCGCGCGTGAGTTCGGCGCGGAGGCGACGGTGAATATCGACGAGCTGAAGTCACCGCAAGAGCGCATCGCGCACGTGCGCGAGATCGTCGGCGGCTTCGGCGCCGATCTCGTGATGGACTGCTCGGGCCATCCGACCGCCGGCCCCGAAGGCATCGAGATGCTGCGCGACGGCGGCACCTATGTCGAGATGGGCCAGTTCACCGATGCCGGCTCGATCGAGACCTCATGGCATCGCATCTGCACCAAAGACCTCAACGTGCTCGGCTCCTGGGGCTTTACCGGCAACGACCTGCCGCTCGGCGTGGACATGCTCTACCGCACGGCGGGCAAATACCCCTGGCTGAAGATGCAGACGATTTACCCGTTCACGGAAGAGGGCGTCGCGCAGGCGGTGAGGGATGCGATGGCGATGAAGACGGTGAAGTCGACGATCGTGCCGTGGCCGGAACTGGTGGAGTGAAGATCTGTAGCTCGGATGAGCGAAGCGATATCCCGGGCCTTGGCGGGGATTTCCTGCTTCCGCGACCCAGACGGCAATCTATTGGAGGCTACGCGGAGATCTGAGCAGGAGCGATGCCCCAAAAGTTCCATCCGATATCCCCGAACTATCCACGCAGAGGTGAAACTTAGGCCCAAGTTCCGACTTTCACTTCGCGGGAGAGGTGCCGTGAAGCAAATCCTGAAACCTGTCACTTACATCCTGGCTGCGATCTACTTCCTGGTGGATGCGGTCTTCATGGCCGTGGCGAGGCCGATTGGGCGCTGGATCGGGCGGCATTTCGAATTCAGGCGATTGCGCGCCTGGATCAAATCGCTGCCGCCTTATCCGTCGCTCGCCTTGTTCTCCGTGCCCGTCGTTCTTCTGGAGCCGGTCAAGCCGGTTGCTGCGTACCTCGCCGCAACCGGTCAGGTCCTGAGCGGTGCCGTGACTTTCATTGTCGGCGAATTGCTCAAGCTGGTGCTGGTCGAGCGCCTGTTTCATCTCACGCGCGACAAGCTGATGCGAATTCCCGCTTTTGCCTGGACGTACGGAAAATACGCCGCGGCGAAGGCGTGGCTGCAGGCGACCGAAGCCTGGCGCGCCATCCGAGCCCTGTCCCGCGCGGCCAAGAACACTGTTGCGCGCGCAAGAGCCAAGCTGGTTGGCAGCTTCAGCAAACTGGCGACCTCCAGGGATTAGGGCCGCGCCAGGCGCGTTGCCCGCTATGCCAACTTGCGCGCCGCGGCGGTTGCCTTGTCGCCCGTGTTCGGCGTGCCGGTCGGCTCGATCAGCATCAGGTGAACCTCCTCGCGCGCCACCGGGCGATGCTCGACACCTTTGGGCACGACGTAGAGCTCGCCCGGGCCGAGCGTCACCGTGCGATCCCGCAATTCGATGTCCAGATTGCCTTTCAGGACCAGAAAGAAATCGTCGGTGTCGTCGTGCTTGTGCCAGGTGAATTCGCCCTTCACCTTCACCACCATCACGTCGCATTCGTTGAACGTCGTGATCGTGCGCGGAGACCAATAATCCCCAAAGGTCGCGAGCTTGTCGGCAAGCGATATGCTGTCGATCATGTTTCACCCGTTGCTCTCTCGTGAGGCACGATTTGGGATCGAGTGGCGGGCGCGACAAGACTTGCATCCGTCAATCGCGTGATCCTGGCTGGCGAGATCCAAGGGGCGCCGGCTAAGTCGGCGGGGCGCCGCTCCCCGTATCGATCTCGCTTTCCTTCACCACCGCCGCACCCACCACCTTCGTGCCCTCCAGCTCCCGCACGATCCGCTCATCGGGCCCCACGACACCGAGATCGAATTCGCGATCCGGCGTGACGAGGATCATGCGCTGGCCGACGATCACGACCACCGTCATGTTGCTGGTCTCGCCTTCGACGGCCCATGCGCGGATGTCGTCGGCGTAGGGCTGCTTGCGCCAGGCGTCGGGAAAGCCCGGGTCGGATCGGACTTCGATACCGTCCTCGGACGTGGTCAGGACCAGCTTCGACCGGCTCGGCTTCCAGCGCTCGTCGAGGAGATCGTTGACCAGCCACAGGCAGGCGAAGTTCTCGCATTCGGTCGGACGCTCGGCGTAGATCGCGCAGCCGCGGCCGGGCTTGCAATGCCGGCACCAGGCATTCGCGGGCTTGGCCAGCGCCTCGATGGCCATCACCTTGCAGCAGAGCGTGCAATCGCCGCAGGTGCGTTTGATGGAAGAGATCATGCGCGCATTCCCGGCACGTCCAATCGCGCACAATTTAAGCGAGGCGGCCGCGAAAATCAGCCGCTTTGGAGCAAAAGCTCACTATATGCAGCAAAACGGCCCGGAAACGCTGCATGTAGTAGGTCGGACCGCCGGTAAGCTTATTCGCGATGTCGCCAAAGCCATGCGTCATAGGCATGGTGATTTGCCCGCGCTTGGCGTAAAGAGCGTCCAAATCAAATCACCACGCGTGCGGCCGGACCATTTGCCGAGCACGCAGCTTCAGGTCGCGCGGCTCGACGTTCCGCGCCTGGACCAACCAAGGTTTATCCCGTGTCATTCCCGACTATGAGTCCGCCGCTCGCCCGAGCTTTGGCCGAGCGCAACTACGACCGTCCGACCCCCGTTCAGCTCGCCGTGCTCACCGAGGAGGCCGCAGGCCGCGACCTCCTGGTCTCGGCCCAGACCGGCTCCGGCAAGACCCTCGCTTACGGACTGGCCCTGGCCAAGGATCTGCTTGATGGCATCGAGCGGTTCGAGCGGGCGGGCGCGCCGCTCGCCCTGATCGTGGCGCCGACCCGCGAGCTTGCCTTGCAGGTTCAGCGCGAACTGGCCTGGCTGTACGAGCATGCTGACGGGCGCGTCGTCTCCTGTGTCGGCGGCATGGATCCGCGGCGCGAGCAGCGCGAGCTGGCGGCCGGCGCGCACATCGTCGTCGGCACGCCGGGCCGGCTGTGCGATCATTTGCGCCGTGGCCGTCTCGACATCTCCGAATTGAAGGCCGTCGTCCTCGACGAGGCCGACGAGATGCTCAATCTCGGCTTTCGCGAGGACATGGAGTTCATCCTCGAGACCACGCCGGAGACGCGCCGCACCCTGTTGTTCTCGGCGACCTTTCCGCGCGGCATCGTCGCGCTGGCCAAGCAATATCAGCAGCAGGCGTTCCGGATCGAGGTCGCGGGCGACGAAGGCGGTCACGCCGATATCGAGTATCGCGCGATCCGGATCGCTCCCGCCGATGTCGAGCACGCGGTGGTCAACGTGCTGCGCTTCTTCGAGGCGCCGAGCGCCCTGGTGTTCTGCAGCACGCGCGATGCCGTCCGGCATTTGCAGGCGGCACTGCTGGAGCGCGGCTTCTCCGTCGTCGCGCTATCGGGCGAATTGACGCAGAACGAGCGGACCCTGGCGCTCCAGTCGCTTAGGGACGGGCGTGCCCGCGTCTGCGTAGCAACCGACGTCGCCGCCCGCGGCATCGACCTGCCGAGCCTTGACCTCGTCATTCAGGCCGATCTGCCCAACGACGCCGAAGTCATGCAGCATCGCTCGGGCCGTACCGGCCGTGCGGGGCGAAAGGGCACGAGTGTCCTGCTGGTGCCGCCCGCACGGCGGCGGCGTGCGGAGCTGCTGCTCAATCTCTCAGGCATCGACGCGGTCTGGGGAACGGCACCCCAGGCGGACGAGATCCGCAAGCTCGATCACGAGCGCATGAAGGACGTGCTGTTCACCGAGGAGACGACCGCCGACGATCTGGTGCTGGCGCAGGCGCTATTGGCCGAACGGTCGCCCGAGGATATCGCCGCGGCGCTGGCGCGGCTCTATCGCGCGCGGCTGCCGTCGCCCGAAGACATCATCGATCCCGGCGAGCGGGCTGGCCGGCCGCGCGACGATCGCGGTCGCGACAATGTCCGGGCCCAGGGCGGCGATGATCGCCCCGAAAGAGCCCGCCCCAAATCGGGGAAATCGTCGTCGAAGCACGGCATGGCGGAGGGCAGCGTCTGGTTCCGGGCCAACATCGGACGAAGAAAGAATGCGGAAGCACGCTGGCTGTTGCCAATGATTTGCCGTCGTGGCGGCATCGACAAGGGCGACATCGGCGCCATCAAGATCATGGACACGACGACCGAGTTCGAAATTTCCGAGCGGGTCGCGGACTCCTTCGCTGCCAAGATCAAGCGTCCGGACAAGGAAGACAATATCCGCCTCGAACCGATGGCGGATGCGCCGCAGCGGCAAGCGCCTTCGGAAGAGCGGTCAAAGCCGCCTCGGCGCGAGAGCGGCGACAGTGATCATCGTGAACGTCGCGACGATCGCCCACGCGAGGCGGGATTCAAGCCGCGCAGCAAGGCTTTCGGCGAGCGCGGGCCGAAATTCGACGATGCTCCTGCTTTCGGGAAGAAAAAGAAGCATAAGAACAAGCCCGGCCACGCCGGACAGCCGCCTGCGGTCACTGCGTGGCCTGTGAAGGGCGCGCCCGGAAAGAAGGCAAAGAAGAAGCATCGGGGCTGAAATACCCCGCGTGTCCTGGCCGGAACGAATGAACGCCGCTGGCACGAACCAGCGGCGTTCCCGCAAGATCGGGTGGGCTTAGCGGCCGCCGCCACCACCGCCGCCACCACCGCCACCACCGCCGCCTCCGCCACCACCACCGCCGCCGGCATCACGCATCGCCGAATTGTAGCGAGGGTCGGTCTGTTTCATGTAGATCGGCGAGGTATCGTGAGTGAGGCGAACGACGCGTCGTCCGGCCTGCTGCTGCGGCACTTCGACAAAGCCGGCGCAGCCCTCGAAGAAGCCCGTGTCGCAGCCATAGGTCCGCAACTGCACCGCGTTGGCGCTGGTCGCCGTGAACGCGGTCGCCGCAACGCATGCAATGAAAGCAACTTTCGACAATGAGAGTCTCATGAAATTCTCCAGCCTCGGGTCGGCGAGACCGGAACGGCTCGCACGAACCTTCGACGGAAGCTGATCGAAACCGGTTCGAGCCGGTGGCTTCACGCCCGCGTGAGCGGGGAATCGGACGGCGAGCTCATGTGCCGGCGCTCGACCGCTCCGTGAGATCGCGGAGCATGTAGGTCGCGCTGGCGCCGTAGGATTCGAGCTTTGCGCGCAGCTCCGCATCCGCCGTGACGGGCCGAAAGCCGAAACGTTCCCACAGCGGCCGCGTGGCGTAGACCGAGACCAGCGCGAGAGCCGCGATGCCCGACGCGCGCGCCAGGTTCTCGATCGTTTCGACATAGGCACGCGCTATGCCGCCACGATGATCCGGCAGCACGGCGACGTCGTGCACGTAGAGGCAGTCCGCGTCATCGGGCAGTCGTTCGAGGAATCCATCGAGCGGCGGAATCCGGTGCCGACGCCAGGGATGCGATATCCCGTAGCCGGCGATCTCGTCGTCCGCGATGAGCACACGGCAGCCATCGGGATAGAGCCGCATCTTCTCCGCGAACACCTCGAGGCGTTCAGGCAGACCAGGATGGATGCGCGCTGCGATCGCGCCAATCGCGGGCAGGTCGGAGGCGTGCGCGGGACGCCAATGCAGCTTGCTCATGTCGGTCCGTCTCACTCATTCCAGTTTATTCCGGCGCAATGATGCGTGCAGCGAAAAATTTCTTTGCCGCGCTCAAAGGAATACGACGGCTCGCGCGGCGTCCTACCCATGCAAGCCAATTGCATGACAGGAGAGATCATGACGACATCCCCGATCCGCCTCGCGCTCACGCTAGCCGTGTCGCTCGCAATCATTCCCGCCGCGTTCGCCGCGCCGCCGACGAAAACCGGCAAGACCGACAAGGGCAGCGTGCTCACTGACGCCAAGGGCATGACGCTCTACACCTTCGACAAGGACGCGGACGGCAAGTCGGCCTGCAACGGTCCGTGTGCGACGAACTGGCCGGTGCTGAAGGCCGAGGCCGGCGATGCCGCCGGCGACGGCTACACCATCATCACGCGCGACGACGGCTCCAGGCAATGGGCCTACAAGGGCAAGCCGCTCTATACTTTCGCCAAGGATACCAAGCCCGGCGACATCACCGGCGACGGTTTCCTCAACGGCGCCTGGCATCTGGCGATGCCGTGAGCGATTGACAGCACGGGCCGGGGATCGCCGTGGCACGCGATGTCCGGCCCGATAGCGCAGGCGGCGTGTCGCGCGAGGGACTCTATCGCGCCGGGGGAGGGCTGGCGGCCGCTTCCGGCAGTTCCGGCGTCGCGTCCTTGGGGTCGTACCAGCTTGCCGCGTCCGAGCGCCAGATGTGAGCGCGCGCGGGGCCCGCGACCGGCGTATCCAGGCATCCCATGCGCAACAGCACGTTCGGCTGCGCGATCCGTTCCGCCATGATGTGCGAGCCGCAGCGGGTGCAGAAGCGGCGGAATTTGCCGGGCGAGGACTCGAACGCGGCGAGCAACTCGTTGCCGCGCACCCACCGGAACGCCGCGCGCGGCACCGGCATCACGCTGGAAAACGCCGAGCCGTGCGTCTTGCGGCAGGTCTGGCAATGGCAATGCACGAAGGGCGCGGGCTCCGCATCCACTTCATACGCAACGGCGCCGCACAGGCAACTTCCGGTCAGCATGCTCTTCCCATAGATCAAATCCTTTTGGAGCGCACAGCTTAGCCGCGCGGGCCGCGCCGGTGAAGCTGTCAAAACGAACTCGCCAGCCCGTGCGCGAAGTGCAATGATGGCGCGGAGCACGCGCAAGTTCGCCTGCATGCCTTGTAATCGGCGGATTCATCGCCATTTCGAGCTGACACCTAGCAAAAAGGCATTTCGAATGAAATTCCGTGTCGGATTCGAAATGCTCTACGATTTCCCGCAACCGACTCCGATGATCATGGTGCTGGGCACGCATTTCACGCGCGCCTCCGATGTCATCGTGCCGGACTTCCTGACCACCACGCCTGCGGTCGAGATCACGCCCTATCGGGACATGTTCGGCAATTGGTGCAGCCGCATGGTCGCGCCGGCCGGTCGCATGCGCCTTGCAGCAGATGGCGTGGTTCGCGACAGCGGCCTGCCGGATCCGGTGGTTGCGTCGGCGGTTCAGCACAGGATCGAGGAGCTGCCTTCCGATACGCTGGTTTATCTGCTCGGCAGTCGCTACTGCGAGACCGACCGGCTCTCGGAGATCGCCTGGAAGCTGTTCGAGAAGACGCCTCCGGGGTGGGCGCGGGTGCAGGCGATCTGCGATTTCGTTCACGGCCACATCGCTTTCGGCTACGAGCATGCGCGCGCGACCAAGACGGCGTGGGAGGCATACCAGGAGGGCAAGGGCGTCTGCCGCGACTATGCCCACCTCGCCATCGCGTTCTGCCGCTGCATGAACATTCCCGCACGGTATTGCACCGGCTATCTGAGCGACGTCGGCACGCCGCAGCCTTGGGCGGTGGGCGATTTCGCCGGCTGGTTCGAGGCCTTCATCGGCGGGCGCTGGCACACTTTCGACCCGCGCAACAACGTGCCGCGGCAGGGCCGCGTCCTGATCGCTCAGGGGCGCGATGCCTGCGACGTTCCGATCACGCAGACCTTCGGCCCGAACGAGCTGGTCAGCTTCAAGGTCTGGACCGACGAGATCGCATGATGCTCGGTCATTTCCATTCGCCGGCGAGCTTGGCTCACGCAGCCGGCGCCGGCACCAGTCCGTAGCGCAGCATCGTCTCTTTCATCTTCTCGGGATCGGGCGGCGCGCCGGCCGACAGGAGCGCTGCCATCTCGGTGAAATATTGCGGTCCCAGCACCCCGGGGCTCAGGATGCACAGGCATGTCGCAGGCCCCGTCGAACGGTTGGTAAAGCCGTGCACGATGCCGCGCTTGATGAAGACTGAGGCTCCGGGGCCAACATCGGTCTGCTGGCCGTCGATCGTCCAGGTCGAGACGCCGGACAGCCCGTAGATCGTTTCGTCCCAGCGGTCGTGATAGTGCGGGATCGGCATCCGCGCATTCGGCTGCAACGTCATTTCGAAGATGTCGACGCTGCCGCCGGTGTCGTCCTTGCTGTGCAGGAAGCGGAGCTCGAGCGTACCGAAATTGATGATGTCGGGCATGGCTGCTTCGTCCAGGTGAGAGAGGCTGCATCGAGATTGTGGCGCTCGCTCGCGTCGAAACGAAATCTACCGCAGCCCTTCATACACCATCAGCCCGCATAGACCGGCCAATTTGTCGCACAGGGTCCGTTGCAGGCCAACTTGCCGGCTGCGCAGGCGGTAGAACATTCCGGCTCAAACGGCTCCGGGGATCGACGCCTCTGAATAGCTCGCCGGCGCTGATCTGAAGTTGGCGCATGCAATTGCCGCAACTTTAAGGGCGCAGGATTCTCGCTGCGCCGCTTCGTCGCAATATTCGAATAAATTCAAAGCGAGAGTCCGAAAGCGAACCGAAGCGTCGATTGTCGTCGGCCATAGTTGGCTCCGGCAGGGGGCGAGAGCGGAATATCCGCAGCAGCATCCCACCATCGTGAAAGTAGGGGCAGTGGCGTCCCGTTGCAGCACGCACCTGGACGCGTCGGGGAGTCTTCAATCCATCATCTAGTTTCGCTTGAAAGGATGAAAGCCCGTGAGTGATGCCGATATGAAAGTCGAGACGAAAGCCGCTCCGCTGAATGGGACGGCGAACGGAAATACAAAGCTCAAGTTCGACATGCCGTTTTTCAACATCCAGGCGATCTTCGGCGATCTCGCCGCGCCGGCCGCGACACGGGCCAAGGCAAATTTCGAGCAGATGAAGGTGACGTCCGAGGAGATTACCACGGCACTCTGCGACGCCTGTTCGACCAGTGCCAAGCGTTCCGCCGATTACGGCACCAAGGTCATCGAAATATCCAACGCCAATACCAGCTCCGCGCTGGAATTCTTCTCCCAGCTTGCGGATGCGAGGTCGTTTGCGGACCTCGTGAACCTCTCCACCGCCCACGGTCGCAAGACCTTTGAAGCGGCTTCCGCCCAGAATCGGGAGCTTTGGGATCTGGCCCAGAAGGTCGCGACCGAGACGGCCGAGCCGATCAAGAACAGCTTCAACCGGGTTCTGCATAGGGCTGCTTGAATCGAAGCTACTGGCCACGTGGATCGGCTGGACGAGCGTCTTCGCGAGAAGAGACGCCGTCCAGCCGATGGCGGCCAGCCTCGCCGTGAGGTGATGCCAAGCTGGAGGGAAATCAGGGATGGGTATGGTGATGATCAAGTGCCCGGAAACGGGGAGCGCTATTCCGACAGGCATCGAGGTGGATAGCGACAAGTTTCGCTGCAGCGCGGTCTTTTTCTCGCGCACCTATTGCCGGATGTGCGCGGCGACGCACGAGTGGTTCGCCAGGGAGGCCTGGGTCTACGAGTCGGTCTTGGCGAACGGGAAGTCCGGGGGCGGGCAGCCATTCCGCGCCGGCGCGGCGTGAAGGAGCCTTACCGCATCCTGCGACACGATCCGATCGATCCTGCGGCTCATCACCTTGTAGCATTCGCAAGCGACGACCTCGAGACGTTGCCTGTCGATTTCGAGCTGGCCGCGCCGATTGGATTTGATGGCCCTTGATGCTCGCAGTGCGCTCACGACGTGCGTGACCGTGGTGCGCCGGACGCCGAGCAATTCCGACAGCGTCTCCTGGGTCAGGGGCAGGATGTCACCGCCATCCGTCCGGTCGTGAATGTGAAGCAGCCAGCGGGCGAGGCGCGCTTCGACGGAGTGCAGCGCGTTGCAGGCCGCGACGTGCAGGAATTGCGTCATCATCGCCCTGGTGACAATCTGAACCGCGTTTGCGATGGCGGGACTGCGTTCGAGCGCCGCTTGAAATCGTGCGGGTGAGATCTGCAGTGCGGTCCCGGCCACGCGGACAACCGCCGTCAGGGGAGATCGGACGGGGCCGAGCGCCGTCATGAGTCCGACGGCGCCGTCGTTGCCGATCACCGCGGTTGCGGCCGTCTGTCCGTTCGGCAACTCCATGATGAGGGCGATCGCGCCGCTGCAGGGGAAGTAAAGGTGCTCGATCCGGTCGCCCGATCGAACGAGCACTGCGTCGTGCAGGAGCGGTACTTTCCGTAAATGCGGTGCAAGCAAAGCGAAGTCGGCCGGCGGTAACGCAGCTAACAGGCGATTACCAACTCTTGTCGCGCGCTCCATCACGGGAGTAGCCCCTCGACGGAGGCTCGGCGGCGGGCGAAAGCATCGTCACCGGCCGAGCCGCGTTGCCGTGCCGACACTTGCCACGGCAAGTGGACAAACGCACTTCGGCAGGTAAGGTTCCAATAACGGATCGCGCGCCGCGCGCCGACGCGGTCTGACCTTCAATCGACTCGCGCGCTGAAAACTTGGTCGGCCGTTTGCAAAGAC
Source organism: Bradyrhizobium sp. B039 (assembly GCF_038965675.1). Classification (NCBI taxonomy): domain Bacteria; kingdom Pseudomonadati; phylum Pseudomonadota; class Alphaproteobacteria; order Hyphomicrobiales; family Nitrobacteraceae; genus Bradyrhizobium; species Bradyrhizobium sp. B039. Next base: position 5,663,216 of record NZ_CP152416.1, on the reverse strand, counting down.
TGCGCGCGCGACACGAGGGCTGCTCCTACCGCAACCCCTCATACACCATCAGTCCGCGTGCGATCTGCAATTTGCGGATGGCGCGCGGCAGCAGCTTCTCCGGCTGGTGCAGATAGCGCCAGGAGGTGAGGGTGAACGGGCCAAGCGCGCCGCATTCGTCGTCGAAGGGGGCGAGCACGCCGGTCACGCTCACGGGGGTGTGCGGGCGGGCGTTGAAAGGCAGCAGCAACAGTTCGAGATGCGCCTTGCTGCCGTCCTCGCGCGCGGCGGTGACGCCGGCGATGGCGCCGAGCGTCTCGTCGGCGACGACAGTCGTGATCTCTCCGATCTCGCTGCGGCTGGCCTCAGTGAACAGCGCCGCAAAGCTCTGGTCCTTGAGGTCGAGCCCGGCGAGCGCACAGACGCGCGTGCCGGCGACGCGGAACGGAAACCCGAGGTTTTGTTCGCAGGACAGCACGAAGATGTCACCGAGCAGGCCGCGGACTGCGGCCGGGTCGATGTCGGCCCGGTCGGGGGCCCGCGCAGCGCCGCGCTTCTTGTCCCAATACGCGAAGAATGCGCGGCTCGACGGATGTTTCATGACTGAACGCTTACCCCGGGGCCACACCATGTGGGACAGACCTGTCCCGCTTCAGTGCACCCGCGATCCCTTCTGTTGTTGTGCAGGAGGGGATTTGCAGCGTCCATGCCGCAGGGGCGTTTTCACGCCTGTTAAGCCGGTCTTTGCGTCGTTAACGTTAAATTAACTATGCGCTTTGCGTGTCCCGCAGCCCTGCTATGGTGACCGCGGTCGCAAGCCTCGCCGCTTTTCTCCAGGTTCTCGGCGGGGCCTGTACACAGGCGTCAAACAGTTTGGTCACGGGCCGCGGGGAGGGGTGGGGATACACCTTATTCCCTCGGGGTACCGGAAGTCCGACACGGACAGGCAGGGCTTTCCCAGGGCCCTGCCTTTTCCTTTCTCAGACACACTCTCTCGTGCCCCGGACGCAGCGCAGGCCGTTTCGTTTGCTCGCGAGGATATAGACGAAGAAGGCGGTTTGCATGGGCGTGAGGCAGATCGTTGCAGCTACCTAAAGTTGTATAATTCGAACCCGCTGCCAATCTGGGTCCCGGCTCGGCGGCGCGTCACTTCGTGCCGCACCTTGTCCGGGACACGAGATCGGTCCGGATCGCTAAGGCTCCGTGTCCCGGACGCAGGGCAGCGCCTTAGCGATGCACTGCTGAGCCGGGACCAAGTGCCTCGCTCGGTTCGAGGCGAGTCCCTCGTTCACGATTTCCTTTTGTGCACTTGCGCGAGGCCGGCAAAGGCGACTATCTCCAAGCGTATCGCTCCGATTGCGCCTGAAAGCGAAGCCGCCTTGGATTCCCCGCAAGATTCGCACGATGCTCAGCCGGACGTGCCGGCCCTTGTTGAGGCGGCTCCGCGCGAGCCGATCCTGACGCTGCCGTTCGCGCTGACCGCCTATATCGCCCTGCTGGCGCTGATCCATCTGCGGGTGCTGCTGCCGCCGGAACTGGAGAACTGGACCATCGACGTCTTCGGCTTCATCCCGAAGCGCTACGATTCCTCGCTGCTCAATCTGCAGATCCCGGGCGGCGCCGGCGCCAAGGTCTGGAGCTTCGTCACCTATTCGCTGCTGCACGCCAATCTGACCCATCTCGGCTTCAACGTGCTGTGGCTGCTGCCGTTCGGCAGCGCGCTGGCGCGGCGTTTTGGCGCGATCAGGTTCTTCCTCTTTCTCGCGGTGACGGCGGCGGCCGGCGCGCTCGCCCATCTCGTCACCCATGAGCATGCGGTGGCGCCGATGATCGGCGCTTCGGCCTCGGTGTCGGGCGCGATGGCGGCGGCGATCCGCTTTGCCTTCGTCCGCGGCAGCTTCCTGTCGTTCAGCCGTTCGGACGCCGATACCGCCGCAAAGGTTCCAGCCCTGCCGCTGTCGCGCGCGCTGCGCGACGGGCGGGTGGTCGGCTTCCTCGCGGTGTGGTTCGGCGTCAACATCATCTTCGGCGTCGGCGCGATCGGGGTCGATGCCGAGACCACGAGCGTCGCCTGGCAGGCGCATATCGGCGGCTTCTTCGCCGGCCTGTTGCTGTTCGCGCTGTTCGATCCGGTACCGCGCGTGCGAAGCGATGCTGCGGATGCGTCATCACAGGACGTTTCAGACCGTATTTGAAGCGGCGCTTGCGGCGCGGCCCGAATTCATCCATCATTCGCGTGAAGAATGTTCCGAAGCGACAAGCGGGTAGCGGCTTTGCTTCGTAAAGCGCCTGAGCGTGAAACCGGCGCTGAAACTGTTAGTTGAAGACTCGAGGAACAAGTCCCGACTGCCAAAAGGCGGACGGCTCCGATTCAGGGAGGCGACAATGACGGTACGTTCCATTCTCAACACCAAGGGCCACCAGATCATGAGCGTCGAGCCCGACGCCAAGCTGGCCGCCGCGATAAAGCTGCTCGGTGAGAAGAAGATCGGTGCGGTGCTGGTGATGAACCAGAGCCGGCTGGAAGGCATCCTGTCCGAGCGCGACATCGTGCGCGTGATCGGCGAGCGCGGCGCCGGCGCGCTGGACGAGCCGGTCTCCCAGGTCATGACCCGCAAGGTCGTGACCTGCAAGGAGACCGACACGGTCGCCGAGCTCATGGAGACGATGACGACAGGCAAGTTCCGCCATCTGCCGGTGATCGACAACGGCAAGGTGGTCGGCCTGATCTCGATCGGCGACATCGTCAAGCGCCGCGTCCAGGAATACGAGTCCGAGCAGGAAGCCCTGCGCGACTACATCAAGACGGCCTGACCGCCGTCACTCGCCGGCTTTGGGCGCCGCGCCCTCGGGCGGCGGCGCCAGCGCGTGGATCGCCTCCTGGATCGAGTCCAGCGCACGCTCGGCGGCGCGGGTGCCCAATGCGATGAGGTCGTCGGTGCGGTGGAAGTCGAACCAGCCGAACTGGCCGACCCGCGGCGTGATCAGCAGGTCCGGAGGATCGCCGGCGAGGCGGGCGCGGGTGATGCGGTCCTGCATGATGTTGAAGGCATCGACCATCACCGAGGAGAGGCCGGGCCGGTCCCCGCCGCCGAAGAACTCGCGCTTCACCGTCTTCTCAGGCGAGAAGAATCTCGGGAAGCGCCGTTTTGGCGTCGTCTCTTCGGCCGCAGGTGCGGCCGGTCCGGGTGCCGCGCCGTGCGAATAGACCGTCGTCGAATAGGTGAAGATGTCGCTGGAAAGATTTGCAGCGATGACGATTTCAGCGCCGAGCGCGCGGGCGGCGGAGACCGGCACCGGATTCACCAGCGCGCCGTCGACCAGCCAGCGATCGCCGATCAGCACGGGTGAGAAGATGCCGGGCAGGGCGTAGGAGGCGCGCATCGCGTCGACCACGCGGCCGCGTGTCAGCCAGATCTCGTGGCCGGTGCGAACCTCGGTCGCGACGGCGGCGAACTTGATCGGGAGGTCCTCGATCAAGGTCTGGCCGCACGCTGCCTCGAGCCGGGTCGCCAGCTTCTCGCCGCCGATCAGACCGGAGCCGTTGAGGCGGATGTCCAGATAACCAAGGATGTTGCGCATGCCTTGCAGACCGCGGCCCCATTCCTCCAGCGTATCGAGCTTGCCGGACGCGTAGAGGCCGCCGACCACGGCGCCAATCGAGGTGCCGACCACGACATCGGGCACGATACCGTTGGCGAGCAGGGTCCTGATGATGCCGATGTGGGCGAAGCCGCGCGCTGCGCCGCCGCCAAGGGCAAGGCCAATGACCGGCCGGCGGATGCTGCCGAGGCCGATCTTCTCGCTGTTCGAGCCATTCGCGCCGCGGCCCTTCAATCTGTCCAGCACCAAAACTCTCCTACGCGTGGCCAGCCGCACCACCAGACTAGGCATAGCACCTGCTCTGCGCCAGAACCGGGGCGAAGCATGGTTTATGCCGCTTTGGAAAGGGCACTGGGCAGGAGTATGGCGAGGGGCGGTTGCCTCCTGTCTAATCACGCAGGCGTCAACCAGGTTCCATCAAACCGTGGCGGGGCCGTATTTCCTGGGGTTTCAGAGGCTTGAATTTGCCGCGTTTTCGGTGAAAAGCAGGTGGCATGACTATCGGGGGTGACGGCATCATCGGATGGCGGCGCAGCGTATCGCTGCTGCCGGCGTTGATCCTTGCCGCGTGCCTCGTCATCCTGGGGCAAGGTGTTGCCCAGGCGCAGCTTTTCTCCGATCGGCCTCCGCCGGTGCCCCCTGCATCGGTGCCCGACCCCGGCGGCGCCGTCAGCCTGGCGCCGCCCTCCGGGCCGGGGGCGGCTCCCCCCAGCCTGCCGCCGACCCTGACCCAGCCGATTTCCCCCAGCATGCCGCCACCCGCGGTCACGACCGTGCCGCCGGCCGCGCCGCTCAATGCGGCGGCGCCGGGACAGGGTGTGCTGTCGCTGACCGCGAAATACGGCAAGGACTCGGCCCCGATCACCAGCGGCCTGGTCTGGCGTGTCTTCGCCGACCGTCCCGACGAGAACGGCACGTTCAAGCTGATCCGGGAGGACCGCAACGCGACGCCCAACATCGTGCTGCCGCCCGGCAATTACGTCGTGCACGTCGCCTTCGGGCTCGTCAGCGCGGTGCGCACCGTCAGCCTGAAGGCCGAGACCGACCGCGAATCCTTCGTGCTGCCGGCAGGCGGCCTGCGCATCGAAGGCCGCGTCGGCACCAGCCGCATCCCGCAGAACCAGATCTCGTTCGCGATCTACAAGGGCAGCCAGTTCGAATCCGGCGAGCGCGCCTCGCTGGTGCCGAACGTCGCCGCCGGCGACGTCGTGTTGATCCCGGAGGGCACCTACTACATCGTCTCAAACTATGGCGATGCCAACTCGGTGGTGCGCTCGGACATTCGCGTCCAGGCCGGCAAGCTCACCGACGTCACCATCACCCATCGCGCCGCAGTCATCACGCTCAAGCTCGTCAGCGACAGGGGCGGCGAGGCCCTCGCCAACACCGCCTGGTCGGTTCTGACCCCCGGCGGCGACGTCATCAAGGAATCGATCGGCGCCTTCCCGCGCGTCGTGCTCTCCGAAGGCGAATACCGCGCCATCGCCAAGAACGAGGGCAAGGTCTACGAGCGCGGCTTCAACGTCGTCAACGGCGTCGACGGCGAAGTGGAAGTCGTCGCGCGCTAATTAGCCCGACCGGTGCGGCTACTTCGCCTCTCCCCGCTTGCGGGGAGAGGCCGGAATGCGCGCTGGAAGCGCGGATTCCGGGTGAGGGGGCTCTCCGCGAGTCCAACTCTCACCGTGATTGCGGAGGCACCCCTCACCCCAACCCTCTCCCCGCAAGAGCGGGGCGAGGGAGCACACCGTCTGCGCGGCCCCTCACTTCCGATACCTCAACGCCTCCACCAGCACGGCAAACGCAGGCGTCGGCTGCCGCCGGCTCGGGTAATAAAGGTGATAGCCCGCGAACGGCGCGCACCAGTCGGCGAGCACGCGGATCAGCCGCCCGTCGGCGATCTCCCGCTTCACCAGATCTTCCGGGATATAGGCAAGACCAAGCCCCGCCAGCGCGGCATTCATCCTGAGCAGCCCTGTGTTGAACACGAGCTGGCCGTCGACCCGCACCTTCATGGCGTGGCCGCGCTTCTCGAACTCCCAGGCATAGAGCCCGCCATAGGTCGGCAGGCGGAGGTTGATGCAATTGTGCTCGGTCAGATCCTGCGGCTGCTTCGGCTTGCCGCGCGCGGCGAAATAGGCCGGCGCGCCCACCACCGCCATGCGCATCTCCGGCCCGATCCGCACCGCGATCATATCCTTGGCGACCTGCTCGCCGAGCCGCACGCCGGCGTCGTAACGCTCGGCGACGATGTCGGTGAGGCCGTAGTCGACGACGAGTTCGACCTTGATATCGGGGTAGCGCGGCAGCAGCTTGGCGAGCGCCGGCCACAGGATGGTCTGTGCCGAATGTTCGCCGGTGGTGACGCGCACGGTGCCGGCCGGCGTCTCGCGCAGCGCGGTCAGCGCTGACAGCTCTGCGTCGATCTCCGCAAAGCGCGGCCCGATATTGCGCAGCAGGCGCTCGCCGGCTTCCGTCGGTGCGACGCTGCGGGTGGTGCGGGTGAGCAGCCGCAGGCCGAGCCGCTCCTCCAGCGCGCGCACGGTGTGGCTGAGCGCGGATTGCGACACGCCGAGCTGGGCGGCCGCGCGGGTGAAGCTGCGCTCGCGGGCGACCGCGAGGAAGGCGAGGAGGTCGTTGACGTTGGTGCGGGCCATTCATGAATCCGGGTCATGAGTACATGCCGGTTTTATCACCTAATCGCAGGCTCGCGCGCGACCTAAATTCGCAGCCGAACGTGATTGCAAGGAGAGCTGCGATGCAGATGCGTAAACTGGGCAAGAGTGGTCTGGAGGTCTCGGCGCTTGGCCTCGGCTGCATGGGACTGAGCTATGGCTATGGTCCGGCGACGGAGACCTCGCAGGCGATCGCGCTGATCAGGACCGCCTTCGAGCGCGGCGTGACCTTCTTCGACACCGCCGAGGCTTACGGCCCCTTCGTCAACGAGGAGCTTTTGGGCGAGGCGCTGGCGCCAATCCGCGACAAGGTCGTGATCGCCACCAAGTTCGGCTTCAAGGGCGGCAAGGTCGAAGACGGGCTCGACAGCCGGCCCGCCAACGTCAAGGCGGTGGCGGAGGCCGCCTTGAAGCGGCTGAAGACCGACCGCATCGACCTGTTCTATCAGCACCGCGTCGATCCCGATGTGCCGGTCGAGGACACCGCGGGAGCGGTGAAGGACCTGATCCGCGACGGCAAGGTCCTGCATTTCGGCATGTCGGAGGCGGGCGCGCAGACCATCCGCCGCGCCCATGCGGTGCAGCCCGTGACCGCATTGCAAAGCGAATATTCGCTGTGGTGGCGCGAGCCGGAGCAGGAGATCCTGCCGACTCTGGAAGAGCTCGGCATCGGCTTCGTTCCCTTCAGCCCGCTCGGCAAGGGCTTCCTGACCGGCGCGATCACCGAGAGCACGACGTTCGACAAGAGCGACTTCCGCAACATCGTACCGCGCTTCTCATCCAGCGCACGAAAATCGAACCAGACGCTGGTCGATCTGCTCGGCGAGATCGCAACAGCGAAGAAAGTGACGCCGGCGCAGATCGCGCTCGCCTGGTTGCTGGCGCAGAAGCCGTGGATCGTGCCGATCCCCGGCACCACCAAGCTGCACCGGCTCGAGGAGAATGTCGGCGCGGCCGCGGTGACGCTGTCGGATGCGGATCTCGCTGCCATCGCGGCCGTGCTGGCCAAGGTGGCGGTGCAGGGCGATCGCTATCCTGCGCATCTCCAGGCGCGAGTCGGCCGCTGACATCGTGCATGAACGCCCGGTGAGCGTTCGCTTACCGGGCGTCCTCGTCCTGTGTTCTGATTTGAATACCTCTGTCAGCGCTATCAGGCGCCCGAGCGGCCGCAAAACACCGCAAACATCGGCTTATTCCACGGGCGTCGCGACTTCGTCACAGCCGGTGCAAGATACGCATTTCCGATAATCAATTTTATTCTCTTTCCATCCTGCTGCGTTATATGTCGGGCATCCGTCTAATGGGGGAGGCCGGAGCAGGCGTGTGCGCTTGCGAGACCGGCAGGAGCAGGGACCAAGCCCGTCGGTATGTTCGAAGTGATCCTCACCAGGCGTAAGCGGTTTGGCTGGCGATGGCAGGTGTGCGACCAGTCCGGCAAGATATTTGCCGACGGCTTCGAGCGCACCCGGCCGTCCGCCAAATATCATGGCGAGCGCGCATTGTTCTTCCTGTTGTCGCAGGCCTATTTGCGCAACCGCTCGGCCGCGTCCAGCGAGGACTAGCGCGACCGTCGTTCCGTGGCCCGGACACGCGCGCTCCATCCGGGCTACGAGCCCAACCTCAGACGTCAACGACCAGCTTGCCCTTCGCAGCACGATCCCTGATCAGTGCGTAGGCGTCGCCAACGCTCTCCAGCGTGAAGTGCCTTGCATCGAGCAGCGGCACGAGCTTGCCGGCCTCCACCAGGCGTGTTGCCTCGCGCATGATCTCCCCGTGATGCGCGCGACCTTCGCCTGTCAGCAGCGGCAGCAGTGTGAACACGCCGGAATAGGTGGCAGCGCGGAACGACAGCGGTGCCAGCGCATGCGTGCCCCAGCCGAGCGCGCTCACGACATGACCGAAGCGGCGCACGGCTGCGAAGGAGGCATCGAGCACCTTGCCGCCAACGGTGTCGTAGACGATGTCGAAGCCGCGCCCGCCGGTGTGCTGCGCAACGTAAGTCTCAACCGCGATGTCGCGGTCGATGAAGACGGCGCCAAAGCCTTCTATCGTGGCGCGCTGCGACGCTGAGCCCGTCGCGAACACGTTTGCTCCGAACGCATGCGCGATCTGGATCGCGACATGGCCGACGCCGCCCGCACCGCCATGGATCAACACCTTCTGGCCGGCCTTCAGCGAGGCGCGGTCGATCAGGCCTTCCCAGGCCGTGATGAAGATCAGGGGCAGGGCGGCCGCCTCGCGCATGCTGAGATTGGCGGGCTTGGTTGCCAGCAGATCGGCATCGACGCTCGCGAATTCGGCGAGCGATCCCGACACACCACCGACGCCTCCGGTCATGCCGTAGACCTCGTCGCCCGGCTTGAATCGCGTGACGTCGCGCCCGGTGCGTTCGATCACGCCGGCGAGATCAAGGCCGAGAATAGCAGGCATTGGATGGCGCGCATGCGCCGCGGAGCCTGCATGGATCTTGGTGTCGAGCGGATTGATCCCGCTCGCGCACACCCGGACCAGCACCTGATTGGTGCCAAGCTCCGGCGTGGAAATCTGTGAGACGCGCGGCGGTGCGTTGTACGCCTCCAGGACGCTTGCGCGCATGGTCGAGTGTCCGGTCATGATCGTCTTGCTCCGTTGTCGGCCTCCAATATGCCCATTATTTTTTGCATGGAAAGAAACGAAGATGTACAGTTGTCGTGCATTTATGTATGGGAGGGTTTTGATGGACTGGAGCGATCTGCGCATCTTCCTCGCGATTGCCCGCGAGGGTACGCTCGGCGCTGCCGCGCGAAAGATCGGTCAGACCCAGCCGACGATGGGCCGGCGGCTTCGCGCGCTCGAGACGGCGCTTGGCCAGACACTGTTCCAGCGCACCGCCGACGGCTTTGTCCTCACCGACGAGGGCACCGCCGTGCTGCGGCATGCCGAGCGGATCGAGGAGGAGGCGCTCGCATTGGAGCGGCATGCGACCGGCGCGGAGACGCAGCTCGACGGGTTGCTGCGCCTCTCGTCGTCGGACTGGTTCGGGACGGTGATGCTCTCGCCGGTGATCGCGGCCTTCGGCAAGCGTCACCCCAAGGTGACTGTCGAGCTCCTGACCGACGCGCGCCTCTACAGCCTGCCGCGCCGCGAGGCCGATCTCGTCTTCCGCATCAAGCCGTTCAGTGAACCCGAGGTGATCTCGCGAAAGCTGCTTCACATTCCCTACGCGCTTTACGACAAGAAGGGCAGCAAGCCGCCGCGCGCCGGCGACGGCAGCGGCGTCCGCGTCGTCACCATGAACGCAGAATTCGCCGACATGCCCGATGCAGTGTGGCTGAAGCGCGTGCTGCCGAGGGCGGAAATCGCCTCACGCAGCAATAACCGCCAGGCGCAGGCCGAACTCTGCGCCGGCGGCGGTGGATTGGCCGTGCTGCCGCGTCCGCTCGGCGACCGCGACCGCCGCCTCGTCGCGCTCGACATCGGCTCGACGCCGCCCGGTCGCGACACCTTCGTCGGCTATCACCGCGACCTCAAGCGCCTTGGCCGCCTGCGCGCGATGCTCGACCTTGTGATCGAGCGGCTGGCGGGGTGATGGTCTCGTAGCCAGGGTGAGCGAAGCGATACCCGGGACCGGTGGTGATCGAGAGTCCCGGATGTCGCTTAGCTCACCCGGGCTACAAGACCTTGCGTTGCCCGTCGGGCAAGACACGCAAGATGCCGGTCAACGCCCATCGTCGAAAATATTCCACTTTACCGAAATTCGGAAACGGCGTATGTGTCGCCTCACTCCGGCCCAAGGAAGAGGGGCGTATCGCGATCGTCACGAACGCGGGCCGGGCGGCGGTGGACGTGGGTCACATCGGCGCGAAAGGCATCGCAGGGCGGAGAGCCGTGAGCGAAACCGCGCGCACGACCGGTGTGATCGGCGTACGGCCAAATCGTGTCGTCCTGGCGCCCGGGGTCTGTGCGCTAAGTTCTGCGGTGATGTGTGCGGCCCGACCGGACCGCGCGCGTCAGCCATCCGCAGGGCGACGGGGGCAATAGTGCATCGCTCCCCGGGGAGAGCACGACATAAGCCGTTCCAACCACTGCGCAGGGAAGGCCGGGATGTCTCCGGTTGCCCTGTTACCCGCTGTGCATCGTAGCGCAATCTGCATCTCGCATGGCGGTCGATGGGAGCCAACCGGCTCCCGGCCTTCCCTGCGCCCTCTTTCATCTGAGGGTGAAGTGACGAAGCAAAGCTCGGGCGAGATGAGCCGCGAGAGGGTGAAGGTGTGTCTGCGATGGGGAATGCGAGTTGAAAGAGCGACGTTGTCACCCACACTCCGTCATTGCGAGCGCAGCGAAGCAATCCAGAATCCCTCCGCGGTGACAGTCTGGATTGCTTCGCTGCGCTCGCAATGACGGTGGTGATGCAGTTTGTACACACCTCTCCAATGTCGTCCTGGCTTTCGCCAGGACGACACTGAGAGTGGCGCGACGCTATCGCCATCTCATCGCGCAGCCCGCAAAAACAAAACCGTCATAGTCTCTAACGGCTACTAACCAACGCCTGACTTAAAACTGTCATAATCGCCGAATGGAACCCGCGCCCGCGCGCTCTTTACACGCCGTTAAGTGCACCTGCATTGGATGCGCTCGGAAAGTGCGTTGGGGACTGCGATGAGTGCCGCGAAGAAGATGCCGGGAAAACCGGCCGCCGAAATGTTTGACGACATCCCGGTGCTTCAGCGCAAATGGCGCGCCGCGTTGAAGCCGGGCGAACGGCTGCCGCGCTACGAGGACGTGATGCTCGGCAGCCTCGGCCGGCTCGCCGACCATATCGCACTGCTGAAGAACGACGGTGCGCTCGAGCTATCGCGCAGCGGACGCTACGTGCAGAAATGGCTCGGCGAGGAGCGCTGGGACATCCCCGTCGCCGAGCTCTCGCCCGATTGCGCCACGGCGCTGTCGGAGGCGGCGGCGATTGCGCTTGCGAACGGACGGCCGCATCAGGCGAGCGCGCATTGCGTGCGCGACGGCATGGTCAGGACCTACGATGTGCTGGCGCTGCCGACCGCCTCGCGCTGGGGCGCGACGCTGGTCGGCGCCTATGTCAACGAGCGCGGCACGCAATACAATCTGCTGGATGCGATTTTCGCCTCGACCGACGACGCGGTGATCTCGCTGGCGACGCTGCGCGATGCCGGCGGCAAGCCGTTCGATCTCCAGATCGTGCATCACAACCAGAGCGCCGCCACGCTGCTGAAGGTCGCAAGTGCCGGCCTGCTGTGGCGCCGGATCGGCGAGGGCAACACCCTGCTGGCTGCGTCCGACATCATGGAATTCCTTCTCAAGGCCGTCCGCGGCGGCCGCGGCGAACAGCTCGAGATCGAGCACGAAGGCCGGCATCTCCGGCTCAGCGCCACCGCCTTCGCCGACGTGCTCTCGCTGACGATCTCCGACGTCACCGCGTTGAAGCGGCGCGACGCCTCGTTCCGGCTGCTGTTCGACAACAACCCGATGCCGATGTGGGTGTTCGACGCCGAGACCAAGCAGTTCCTCGGCGTCAACGATGCCGCGGTCCAGCATTACGGCTACAGCCGTGCCGCCTTCCTGCGCATGAAGCTGCACGAGATCTGGCCGGAGGACGAGTGGGACAGCCACGCCGAAGCGCTCGATCGTGTCGGCGACACCTATCATTCCTCGCGCAACTGGCGGCACCTGCGTGCCGACGGCAGCGAGATCGAGGTGCTCACCTTCGGCCGCCGCGTGGCCTTCGACGACCGCGACGGCTATCTGGTCGCGGTGGTCGACATCACCGAACGGCGCAAGGCCGAGGCGCGCATCGCCCACATGGCGCACCACGACGGGCTCACCGACCTGCCGAACCGCGAATACTTCCAGGAGCGCCTGAAGCAGGCGCTCGACCAGGCCGGCGGAAAGCGGGTCGGCGTGCTCTACATCGATCTCGACCTGTTCAAGAACATCAACGATTCCTTCGGGCATCCGGTGGGCGACCGCCTGTTGAAAGAGGTCGCCGAGCGCCTGACCACCGCGGTCCGCGGCGCCAATCTCGCAGCCCGGCTCGGCGGCGACGAGTTCGCCGTGATCCTGGCGGCCGACGTCTCGCCGAACGAGGCCAGCGCCTGCGCGACCCTGTTGATCGACATGCTGAAGGCGCCCTACGAGATCGACGGCCAGGAGATGGTGATCGGCGCCAGCATCGGCATCGCGCTGTCGCCCGGCGACGGCGTGACGTCGGAGGAGTTGATGCGCAACGCCGACATGGCGCTGTACCGGGCCAAGTCCGACGGCGGCGGCGTGCACCATTTCTTCGAGCGCGAGATGGATCTTCAGGCGCAGAAGCGCCGCGACATGGAGCTCGATCTGCGCCGCGCCTTCGCCAACGGCGAGTTCGAGCTGCACTATCAGCCGCTGGTGTCGATCGCCTCCGACCGCATCTCCGGCTTCGAGTCGCTGCTGCGCTGGCGTCACCCCGACAAGGGCATGATCTCGCCGGCGGAGTTTATCCCGGTCGCCGAGGACATCGGCCTGATCACCCAGCTCGGCGAATGGGTGCTGCGCGAGGCTTGTAGCGAGGCGGTGAAATGGCCCGTCGACGTCAAGGTCGCGGTCAATCTGTCGCCGGCGCAATTCCGCAGCCGCAACCTGGTGCAGGTCGTGATCTCGGCGCTGGCGCAGTCCGGCCTGTCGCCGAAGCGGCTCGAACTGGAGATCACCGAGTCGATCTTCCTGGCCGAGACCGATGCCAATCTCGCGATCCTGCACCAGCTGCGCGAGCTCGGTGTCGGCATCTCCATGGATGATTTCGGCACCGGCTATTCCAGCCTCAGCTATCTCCGCAGCTTCCCCTTCGACAAGATCAAGATCGACCGCTCCTTCGTCAAGGACCTGGCGCAGCGGCCCGATTGCGTCGCGATCGTGCGCGCGATCTCCGGCCTCGGCCGCAGCCTCAACATCACCACGACTGCGGAGGGCGTCGAGACCGAGGACCAGCTCGACTGGCTGCGCGCCGAAGGCTGCAACGAAGTTCAGGGGTTTCTGTTCAGCGCGGCGCGGCCCGCCGCCGAGATCGAAAAGCTGCTGGCGGATTTCGGCCAGCGCGCCTCACGGGCGGCGTAACGCGGGTGGAAAGCAGTCGTAGACCAGCGCCTTGAAGGCGGGCGTGATGCGGCTGCGTTCGTTCTGGGTCTGCTGCATCATCAGGTAGACCATGTCGAGCTTGGGATCGACGCCGAAATAGGTGCCGCTGCCACTGTCCCATTTCAACTCGCCGATCGAGCCCGGGGGCGGCGGCTTCGCATTGCCGGGATCGGTGCGCACCGCAAGGCCGTAGCCATAGCCGAAGCCGTCACCCGGGAAATAGAAATAGTCGCGTCCGACGCCGGAGCCGGGACCGACGTGATCGGTCGTCATGGCCTTGAAGGCGGCCGGGCTGAGGTAACGCCTGCCCTCGAACTCACCGCGGTTGAGCAGCATCTGCGAGAAGCGCTGATAGTCGGTGATGGTCGAGAGCAGGCCGCCGCCGCCGGACTGCCATTCGGGATGGTCGAGCCGGTCGCGCTCGGCGGCGAGCAGGATGTAATCGTTCGGCAGCGGCCGCGCCATCCGAGCCAGTTCGTCTTCCGTCGCGAGTGCAAACTTGGTGCTGCTCATGCCGAGCGGGTCGAGGATGCGCTGCTTCAGGAAGTCGTACAGGGTCTGGCCCGAGATGATCTCGATGATGGCGCCGAGCACGTCGGTGGAATGGCCATAGCGCCACAGCGTTCCCGGCTGCCGTGCCAGCGGCAATTTTGCGATGCGATCGGCGAATTTCCTGTTGTTGAAGGGATCCTCGAAAATGTTGGCAGCCTTGTAGGCCTGCTCGACCCATTTGCCGCCGATATAATCGTAGCTGATGCCCGAGGTGTGTCGCAGCAGATCCTCGACGTTGACGGGACGGACCGGCGGCACGAGGTCCAGCTCCAGCTTGCCGTCCGGCTCGGTGACCTCCAGTCCCACCTTGGTGCCGGCAAAGAGGGGGACGTATTTCGATGCGGGATCGGTAAGCGCAAGCTTGCCCTCGTCGATCAGCATCATCGCGCCGAGGCAGGTGATCGGCTTGGTCATCGAGTGGATGGCGAAGATCGTATCCGGCGTCATGGCGAGGCCCGTCCTGACGTCGCGCACGCCGAATGTCTTCAGATAGACCGGCTTGCCGTGCTGCTGGACCATGATCACGGCGCCCGGCAACCGGCCGCTCGTCACCTCGTTGTCGAAGAACGCCGTGATGCGGTCGAGCCCTTCGGGCGCAGGTGCAGGGATGTCGGCGGCCCGGCTTCGCGCCATGGTGCCGGCGAGCAGCGCGGCTCCGACCAGAAATTCACGCCGCTTCATCTGGGCTCCCTCCCTCGCCGGGATCAAAGCCGCAAGATATTCAGGGCGTCAACATGTCATCGATCAAAATCGTGTCACGATTTCCGAAAGGAACGGTCGCGGACGGTCCTCGCTCGGCTTGGTCGGCGTGCCGATATGGATGAAGCCGGCGAGCTTTTCGTCCGGCTTGAGGCCGAGGCCGTCGAGCACGTCGCGGTCGAACGAGAACCAGCCGGTCAGCCAGCATGCGCCGTAGCCGAGCGCGGTCGCGGCCGTGACGATGTTCATGGCGCTGGCGCCCGCCGACAGTTCCTGCTCGAAGGCCGGTACCTTCGGATGCGGCTTGGTGAAGCTGACGATGCCGATCACGAGCGGGGCATCGGTGAGCCGTTTCCGCTCGATGTCGACATCGGCCGCCGGCGCGCCGGGATTCTTCCGCGCAAAGACCTTCGCAATCACCTCGCCGGCACGCTGGCGCGCATCGCCTTCGAAAATGATGAAGCGCCAGGGCGCGAGCTTGCCGTGATCCGGCACGCGCGCGCCGATGGTGAGGATCGTCTCGAGCTCGGCCTCCGAAGGGCCGGGCCCGGTCATCTCGCGCGGCTTGACCGAGCGGCGGGTCTTCAGGAGTTCGATGGCGTCGGGCACGGGCGTCTCTCTCATGGAACCAATTGGGCACCGCATAGCATGCGATCCTCCCGGCCACGAGACTGAACAGGCTCATTTAGACCGATTGTGATCGGGGCCTATTTGTGCCTCGTCGGCGCAGCGACAGCTGGCGTGCCCGGCATACAGTTGATGCTACCGATGCCGTTCGGGCCGTATTGTACGAAACCCGTTGCCGTCGTCGGCGAGTGCGGCGCCGAGATCGGCAGATACACATAGCAGATGGTGCCGTCGACCGGATCGCGCAAGCGCTGGACCACCGTATCCTGGAGCGGGCCGGCGAATTGCCGTTCCAATTGCATGCGCGGAAGCTTGGCCCATTCGCCCGATGGCTGGAATTGTTGCGGCGGCGGTTGTTGCGGCTGTTGCGCGACGACAGGGCGGGAGCCGAGCACGACTGCGGCCAGTACGAAGGCCGGGAAGGGAAGCTTCATCTGCGGCACCAACGTCAGAACTCGACCGCCATGCCGGCGCGGCCGATATGCTCGCTTCCACCGCCATTGGAATAGCCGCCAAACAGCACCGTCGGCGTCGTCCAGTCCAGGCGATGTGAGATGCCGATGCCCACGCCGGATTGGCCGCGATAATATCCGGCGTTCACTGCGACTGTGGTCCTGCCACGCGCCGACGGCATCAGCACCGGTGCGGCTGACACCGCGGCGACGATGCCGCGCCGGGCCTCCTGCTGGTTGGCGGTGATCTCGCTTTGCAGGCTGCCGATCTGCGACTGGAAGCCTGCGACAGCCGACTGGAGCTGGCCGACATTGACTGCATCGGTCTGGTTGACGCCGGCGGCGACATTGGTGAGGCGGCGCTCATTGCCGGCCGAGCCGAACGACACGGTGTTGGCGACGGTGTTGGTCGAGCCTGTGCCGATCGCCACTGAGTTGGCCGCGGTTGCCGAGGCATTGGTGCCCAACGCGGCCGAGTTCGAGCCCGTCGCAACCGCACCGTCGCCGAAGGCCGCGCCGCCATTGCCTGCGGAGGCTGCTGCGCCGACTGCTACCGAGCCGGTTGCCACCGCACCGGTGCCGATCGCAATCGCATTGGTGCCGGTCGAGGCGGAATTCAACCCAATTGCGATCGAGCCGGACTGGGTGGCCTGCGCATTGCCGCCGATCGCGATCGCATCGGTACCGGAGGCGTTGGCCGCTGCGCCAGCGCTGTTGACCTTGGTGTACTGAGTTGTCCCGGCGATGCCGGCCACCGTCGCACTCAGCGAGGCAACGGTCTGGTTCGTGGCGTAGAGCTGGCTGCCGTTGACGGCGTCGGTGCTGGTCGCGTCAACGGCGCCCGCGGCGACGCCAGTCACGGTGCGGTTGCCCGATGTGCCCGACACGTCGACCACGGTGCCATCCGTGCTGCTGCCGATACCGATGACCTTAGTCGACGAATTCTGCTGCACGAGGCCGATCGACCCGTTGTCGATCTGCGTCTGCAAGTTGCTGATGCTGGTCGCCGTGCTGCTTAGCGCAGCGTTCACGGCAGAGAACGCGCTGCCGACGTTGTTGTAGGAGACGCCCTGGATCATGTAGCTCGGCGCAACCATCTGTCCGCCGGCATCGAGCGTTGTGCCGAATGCTGCGGCGACCCTCTGGTTTGCAGTGTAGAGCTGGCCGCCATTGACGACATCGGTGCTGGTGGAAGACAGCGTGCCGGCGGCGACATTGACGATCCTGCGCTCTTTGCCGGCCGAGCCGACCGAGATCGTGTTTGCGACATTGGCGACGGACTTGGAACCGAGCGCAACCGCGTTGGATGCAGTCGTTTGCGCACCTTCACCGATGGCGACGCCCGAAATTGCCGCCGCTGAAACATTTGTATTGAAACCAAGAGCGGTCGAGTCCACGGCGTTGGCGCGCGCGTTCCAGCCAAATGCCGACGCAGCTGTGGCGCCCGCGACACTTGTGTAGCCGTAGGCCGAACTCCCCTGGCCGGTTGCCGCCGCGGCTTGCCCGACGGCCGTACTGTAGTCGCCATAGGCGTGCGCCGTCCGTCCGACGGCGGTTCCGGCGAGATGGGCTTGGGCGGAACTGCCGATTGCGATTGCGCCTGAATTGTCGGCAAGCGCATCCGAGCCGAGTGCGACGCTGTCCGCTCCGGTTGCCTCGGCGCTCTGCCCGATCGCCAGCGCGCTCTGCATCGTTGCCTGACTCTGCCGGCCGAACGCAATGGCGTAGTCACCACCGGCGCTCGCGGCGTAGCCAACGGCGACGGAGGCTACGCCAGTCGCTGTGCTTGAAGCGCCGAAGGCGGAGGACTGTGTCCCGCTCGCCGTGCTCGAATTACCGAAAGCCGAGGCTTGCTGGGCGGTCGTGCTGCTGTAGGAGCCGAAGGCGGAAGTCTGCGCTGCTGTCGCCTCGCTTCCGTAGCCCACCGCCGTCGAATCCGTCCCGCTGGCATTGCTCGTCGCTCCGACCGCGGTGGCGTGGCTTTGCGACGCACTACTCAGAAAACCGACCGCGACACTATAGGCTCCCGCGGCATCTGCATGGTTCCCCACCGCCGTACTGCTGGAAGCCGAAGCGGATGCAGCGTTGCCACAAGCGAATGAATCGGCAACGGGCGCGCTGCCACTGCCGGAATCGAGCAGGCAGGTTTCGGCGTAGACAGCTTCGGGAAAGACAATGAATCCGAGTGCGAACATGACAAGAGCGACGACGGCACCTGAAGCCGGCCGCCGAAACCCGGCCGCCTCGGGCTCGGCTCGCAAATTCGTATCGAGTTCACCAAACATGACCAATGTTCGCGCGGAGCCCGGTACGTCGGTATCCCCAATTCATGGGGTAGTGCTCCGGAAGTCGGGCTGGTATCGCGCTCTGAGGGCGGCCACCTTGCTGCGCAGGCGCGCCCTGTTCGTCAGGTTCAGTGGCAGGTTCTAAACGATGCCCCGTGCCCGCACGACATCAGGCGGGGTCGCTTCCTCGACCAAGGCGGCGATCGCCTCCGCCGTCGTCATCACCTTCTGGCCGTCGCTGCCGAGCCGGCGGACGGAGACCGAATGCGTCTCGGCCTCCTTCTTGCCGACCACGAGCAGTGCCGGGATCTTGGCCAGCGAGTGCTCGCGGACCTTGTAGTTGATCTTCTCGTTGCGCAGGTCGATCTCGACCCGAAGCCCCGCGCGCCGCGCCTGCTCCAGGACCTGCTTGGCGTACTCGTCGCCTTCGGAGGTGATGGTCGTGACCACGGCCTGCACCGGCGAGAGCCAGAGCGGGAAATTGCCGGCATAGTGCTCGATCAGGATGCCGATATAGCGCTCCATCGAGCCGCAGATCGCGCGATGCACCATCACCGGCGGTTTCTTGCCGCCGTCATGGTCGATGTAGAACGCACCGAACCGCTCCGGCAGGTTGAAGTCCACCTGCGTGGTGCCGCACTGCCAGTCGCGGCCGATGGCGTCGCGCAGCACATATTCGAACTTCGGCCCGTAGAACGCGCCTTCGCCCGGGTTGATCTCGGTCTTGATGTGGTTGTTCTGCGACTGGATCTCGCGCAGCACCGTCGCCATCACGCGCTCGGCGTGATCCCACATCGCATCCGTGCCGACGCGCTTGTCGGGCCGGGTCGACAGTTTCACGGTGAGATCGCCGGTGAAGCCGAAATCCGCGTAAGTCGACAGGATGAGATCGTTGATCTTCAGGCATTCCTCGGCGAGCTGGTCCTCGGTGCAGAAGATGTGCGCATCGTCCTGGGTGAAGCCGCGCACGCGCATCAGGCCGTGCATGGCGCCGGATGGCTCATAGCGATGCACCACGCCGAACTCGGCGAGCCGCAAGGGCAGGTCGCGGTAGCTCTTGAGGCCGTGCTTGAAGATCTGCACATGGCCCGGGCAGTTCATCGGTTTCAGAGCGAACCAGCGCTTGTCCTCGGCCTCGTCGCCGGCCGACTGCGCCGCGAACATGTTTTCGCGGTACCAGCCCCAATGGCCCGAGGTCTCCCACAGGACCTTGTCGAGGATCTGCGGCGCATTGACCTCGCTGTAGTCGCCGGTCAGGCGGCGGCGCATATAGGCGATCAGCTGCTGGAAGATGGTCCAGCCCTTCGGATGCCAGAACACGACGCCCGGACCTTCCTCCTGGAAATGGAAGAGGTCGAGCTCGCGCCCGAGCTTGCGATGGTCGCGTTTCTCGGCCTCCTCGATCTGCTTGAGGTAGGCGTCGAGATCCTCCTGCTTGGCGAAGGCGGTGCCGTAGATGCGGGTCAGCATCGGGTTGTTGGAATCGCCGCGCCAATAGGCACCGGCCACCTTCATCAGCTTGAAGGCATTGCCGACCTTGCCGGTCGAGGTCATGTGCGGGCCGCGGCACAGATCGAACCAGTCGCCCTGGTAGTAGATCTTGATCGGCTCGTTGCCGGGAATGGCGTCGACCAGCTCGACCTTGAACGCCTCGCCCTTGTCGCGGAACACCTGCTTGGTCTTTTCGCGATCCCAAACCTCTTTCGTGAAGGGTTTGTCGCGCGCGATGATCTCGCGCATCTTCTTCTCGATCGCGGCAAAGTCTTCCGGCGTGAACGGCTCGTTGCGGAAGAAGTCGTAGTAGAAGCCGTTCTCGATCACCGGGCCGATGGTGACCTGGGTGCCCGGCCACAGCGTCTGCACGGCTTCGGCGAGCACGTGCGCGCAGTCGTGGCGGATCAGCTCCAGCGCGCGCGGATCGTCGCGGTTGATCAGCTCGATCTTGGCATCGGCTTCGATGGGATCGTCGAGGTCGGCGACCACGCCGTCGAGCGCCATCGCGACCGTGCGCTTGGCCAGCGACGGCGAGATGCCCTTGGCGATCTCGAGGCCGGTGATGCTCTTGTCGTATTCGCGCCGGGCGCCGTCGGGGAAGGTGAGGGTGACTTTGGCTGCGGGGGTCACGGGCTTCAGATTCGAGAGGCTGTACTGGAAGCCGGATTCGGATTTGGGCTGGTCGGTCATTGCTTTTCTCCTGAAGCTCACTCCTGCGAACGAGCGCAGGTAAGCGGGAACGAGCGATATATCAGGCGATTCGGCCTGCGCAATCCGGCATTTCCAAGAAAGTGGCACGCAAAAGCTGCGGCCTTGCACCAACTATTTCGGGCAGCGGCCTTTAACAGGCGGCAAGCCGGCTCTACATGCAGTTGCATGCAAAAATCCCCCGCCGCCGGCCGTTTCGCGCCAACCGCCCTCATGCTCGGCAATCTCGTCACCGGCTGTTCGGTGCTGGCGCCGGCGGGGATGCTGCCGGAATTGTCGGCGGGGCTCGGCATCAGCATCCACGCGGCCGGGCTCCTGATCACCTTCGGCGCGATCACGCTATGCATCGGCTCGCCGCTGACGGCCTGGCTCACGAGCCGCATCGAACGGCGGACGCTGCTTGCGACCACGCTGGCGGTGCTCGCCTTCGGCAATCTCGCCTCGGCGTTCGCGCCCGACTATGCGAGCCTCCTCGTCATCCGCCTGGTGATGCTCGCGGTCGGCGCGCTCTATACGCCGCAGGCGGCCGGCACGGCGGCGCTGATCGTGCCGGCGGAGCGGCGCGGCAGCAAGATTGCCTATATCTTTCTCGGCTGGTCGCTGGCGGCCGCCGTCGGCCTGCCGCTGATCACCTTCATGGCCAGCCGCTACGGCTGGCGCGCGGCCTATGGCGGGATCGGCGCGCTCGGCTGCATCAGCTTCTTGTTGTTGCTGCTGCGCCTGCCTGCCGGACTGAAGGGCACGCCGGTGGACCTGAAGACCTGGAGCGCGGTCGGCCGCGACAGGACGGTTCTGCTGCTGCTTGCGATCACCTTGCTGCAAATGTCCGGGCAGTTCGTGGTGTTCACCTTCATGGGCCCGCTGCTCAAGAAGCTGACCGGGGCGGGGCCGGACGCAATCGGCATGGTGTTCGGCATCTACGGCCTCTGCGGTTTCCTCGGCGTCGTGATCGCGACCCGCATCGTCGATACCTGGGGTCCCTATCGCACCTCGCTGCTGTTCACCTGCCTGCTGCTTGCGGGCATTGCGGGCTGGGCGCTCGGCGCCGGCACGTTCGTCCTGATGGCAGGTGCCGTCGCGATCTGGGGCCTCGGCTTTGCCTCGACCAATTCGATGCAGCAGGTGCGGCTGGTCGCGACCGCGCCGCCGCTTGCGTCCGCCACCGTCGCGCTCAACACCTCCGTCCTTTATATCGGCCAGGCGGTCGGCTCCGCCATCGGCGGGCTGCTGTTCGCCCACGAGCTCCTGCACCCACTCGGCTTCGTTGCGGTCGGCTTCGTCGTGCTGGCGCTGGTGCTGGTGATCCTGACCCGGCCCGGGCCGGCTGCCGCCGCCTGAACCTGCGTTTTCGTGCGTGCAAGGTGCTTGGCAAACCGCGCGCGGGAGCGCTAGAAGGCCGGTCATGGGGACCAAAGAGAGTTGACTGAGATGAGGATGATTCTGGCGGTTGCCGCGGTGCTCTATTCAGCCTCCGCGTTTGCGCAAGCCGACAAGCCACCGATGGTGGGGGACAAGCCCTTGGTGCAGGTCAAGCCCAAGGGGACCAAAGCGGGGACCAAGGAGGCAGCGGCCAAGCCGGCCGCAGCGCCGAAGGGCAAGCCGCAATCGATCGCCGCACGGCTCCAGGCCTGCCTCGATCTCGATGACGGCACCAAGGACCGCCTCAATTGCTACGACGCGGTGATCCCGCCGGCGCCGAAGCCGAAGCCGGCGAAGGCCAAGGGCTACGCCGATTGCCGTTTCTTCAAGGAAGAGGACGAGCGGCTGGCCTGCTTCAACGGTTTTGCCGAGAGCATTCCGAAGCTGCCCAAGACCTAAGGTCAAGACGCCGGACGGCTAGTCGCTGATCCGGCTCAGCACAGCCCTGAAGGCAACGCCCGGCGCTTGCAGCGCGTTGCCTTCGAATTCCGCCGCGTCGCCGTCCTCGCGGCCGGTGAGCGTCAGCGTGATCCGGTCGATGCCGAACAGCCCCTTGAAGGACGGGTCGTCGTTGTAGCGCTGGGTCGAGATCTTGACCTTGATCGCGTCGCCTTCGCCCGTATAGGTGCCCATGAAGGCGAAGGCGGAATTGCCGCCGCGCATTTTGCCATCCACCACATAGACGACACCGCACCCGGTTCCGTGAACCGTGTGGAAGTCGACCTTGTACAGTCCCTGACGCACGACCTGTCCCCGCAGAAATTCCAAATCCAACTTGGCCGGCAAACTATGATCGTTGCCAGCGGAAACAATCCGGTGGCTCACGGGGATGTCGGCCATCAACATCACATTTTGATCATGGCTTGAGAGAATTGCAGGCAGCGCACGGAAATACCGGCTGGCGCAATATCGGGACTATCGGTTCGATGCCGATGGAGTGGTCGCCGCCACGCGCGTCAGCGCCAGCGCCGGTGTCGCCGACATCTTCACCAGCACGTCCTTGAGCGGATACTGCGTCCACGCGCGGTTCACGTAGTCGCGATGGGTGATGCCGTCGCCGGTTTCGACGAACACCACGCTGCCGGGACGCAACGGGCCGTCCATGTCCTCGGAGACGTTGATGCCCTTCTGCCTGAGCATACTCATCAGCTCGCGGTCGCGCCGCGCCGTGTAGTGAGTGTACGAGCTGACGAAGAAGCCCGAGCGGTGGCTCGCGATCCAGGAGGCGAACTTGTCCATTTCGCCATAGACGGCGTCGAGCAGCACGACGCCGCGAACGCGGTCGCTGATGCCGCCGACCTCGAGGCTCCAGGCCGTCGGCAGGAAGCCGCCGCTATAGCCGACGATGACGATCGGCATGTTGGCGAACGCGCGCGCGCTGTTGGGATCGCTGGTGAGGCGGGCGAGGTGGCTGGCCGATTCATCCATGAAGCGCTTGAGGCCGCCCGCCTGCCAGAATTTTCCGGCGCTGGAATCGGCGGCGTCGACGGCCATCTGCGGCGCAAGCAGGATGGCATTGGCGCCGGAATCGGTAATCTGCTGCGGCACCAGCTGCCGGTCGCGCACATCGCGCTCGAGCGTCGCGCCATTGCCGTGGAAGAACACCACGATCACGCCCGGCTTGCGGGCGTCGAAATGCTCGGGCACGTGCACCAGCACGCGGCTGTCGCTGTAGGTCTCGTCCTGCCAGTAGACGCGCCCCGAATAGCTGCGGTGGCCGCGGCGGTCACCCTTGGAGATGTTGAGGAACGGCGCGTCGGAGGCAGGGTTGTTGCCGAAATAGGGGAAGGCCGACGACTTCATGCTGACGAGCGTCGTCAGGTCTTCGCGGGGCGGACGCTGGTAGGGCGCCTGCGGTGCGAGCGAAGCGACCTTGTAGGGTGCCTGCTCCGGCTGCGGCTGCTGCTGTACGGCGCGCTTGGGCGAGAAGTCCGACATCTGCCGTTGCAGGAAGCTCTCGCCCACCGAGGGAAAGCGCTCCTTGAACTGCGGGGCAGGGAAGCGATCCTCGAACGTGTCGCCGCTCGCAACTTGCGGATTGGTCTTGGCGACGACCTGGACATTGGCCTGCGAGTTGGCTGCGAGCGCCGTCGGATTCGGCGCTTGGCCGCATTGAACCAGCGTGAGCGACAGCGGCACCAAGGCTGAGATCAGGCCGATCCGGAGCGCACGACCGCGCCGATCGGACGGCGTCCGATCGGCACGAATGTCAGCTCTCGTTTTCGGAACGGCCCCGACCATCCACCCATGACCCCAAGTCATGACCACAAGCCCAGCGGCAATCTTGAGATAATTGAGCCGACTGGCGTTTAGGTGACGTTAAGTGTCCGGAGAAACTTCCCCACATCCGGAACGCTCAAAAGGACCACGCAATCGTGTCGTGATTGTGGGGATCGGAAACGGGATTCTCCGGTGTTTGCGCAGCTTTATCGCCTAGGACCGTGCTAAGAAGGTGCTTTGATACCTATTTCCCTTGCCTCATTTAACCCTTGTTAACCCTGCTTGAATTGACTGGATCAAACTGCACGATGCTTCCCACGAGACGTGAGGCCTGAGGTTAAGGACCCCGATGACGGCATCAGATGCGGGTACTGCGCCCTGGACTGGCCGGTTGACCGGAAGAGGGGCGGGTGTCTCCGTTCTGGTCGCAACCGCCATCGTCGTTGCCGACATGATCGGGGTCGGCGTCTTCACCAGCCTCGGCTTCCAGGTCAAGGACATCCCGTCCGGCTTCTCGATCCTGCTGCTGTGGAGCGTCGGCGGCATCGTCGCACTGTGCGGGGTGTTCTCCTACAGCGAGCTCGGCGCGATGTTTCCGCGCTCGAGCGGCGAATACAATTTCCTCGGCCGTGCCTATCATCCCGCCTTCGGCTTTCTCGCCGGCTGGGTCTCGGCGACGGTCGGCTTTGCCGCGCCGGTTGCACTCGCCGCGATGGCCTTCGGCGAATATGCCAAGTCGGTCGTCCCCGACCTGCCGCCGATCCCGCTCGCCATCGGCGTGGTGTGGCTGGTCTCGCTCGTGCAACTGACCGGCGTCAGGCACTCCTCGACCTTCCAGCTGATCTCGACCATCCTGAAGGTCGTGCTGATCGTCGCCTTCCTGGTCGCCGGCTTCATCATCGGCGTGCCGCAGCCGATCGCCTTCACGCCGCAGCCGGGCGACCTCGCGCATATCGTCAGCGCGCCCTTCGCGATCGGCCTCGTCTTCGTGATGTACTCGTTCTCGGGCTGGAATGCGGCGACCTATATCATCGGCGAGATGAACATGCCGCAGCAGAACCTGCCGCGCGCGCTGCTCGCGGGCACGCTGATCGTGCTCGTGCTGTATGTCTCATTGAATGCGGTGTTTCTCTACTCCACGCCGGTCGGCGCGCTCGCCGGCCAGCTCGATGTCGCCAGTGTCGCCGGCAGCGCCATCTTCGGCAGCCTAGGCGGCCGGATCGTCGGCGCCATGATCTGCGTCGGCCTGATCTCCTCGATCAGCGCGATGATGTGGATCGGTCCGCGCGTGATGATGACGATGGGGGAGGACATTCCGGCGCTGCGCGTGTTCTCGCGCAAGTCGACGAGCGGCGCGCCGGCCTATGCCATCCTGTTTCAGCTCGCGGTCGCGACCCTGCTGCTGTTCACGCGCAGTTTCGAGGCGGTGCTCGACTTCATCCAGTTCGCGCTCTTGTTCTGCTCGTTCTTCACGGTCGCCGGCGTGATCAAGCTGCGCATCACCGATCCTGACCTGCCGCGGCCCTATCGCGCCTGGGGATACCCCTTCACCCCCCTCGTTTTCCTGCTCGTGACCGCGTTCATGATGTACTACCTCTTGACCGAGCGGCCGGTGCAGTCGCTGTCGGGGATGCTCGTCATGCTCTCGGGCCTGTTGATTTATGCTGTTTTCCGCAGGCGGCCGGTCGCCGCTGGCACGTCACACAATCGCGAATAGACATGTTTCGACCCTTGAGAATTGCGGCCGTCGCTGTTGCCCTCCTGGCTGCGGCCGTCTCGTCCGTGCGGGCCGCCGACGTCACCTTCGACGACACCGCGCGTTTCCTTGCGGGCATGCAGCCATCGGCGGACTCGCCGCTGGTGGCGCTGACCAGAGACCCGTCCTGGCAGCATCACGCAAAATTCTTCGACGGCGCCTTTGCCCAGCTCGAGCAGCGGCAACTCTCGAAGATCCGCACCTGGTCCGACGTCAACCTGGCCGCGCCCAGGCCGACCATGTTCTACATGTTCAGCGGCCCGGACTTCCTCTACGCCGACGCCTTCTATTCCAAGGCCAGCACCTACGTGCTCGGTGCGCTGGAGCCGGTTGGCGCCGTGCCCGACCTGACGCGGGTGCCGCGCGGCTCGGT
The DNA here is from genome assembly GCF_038965675.1 of Bradyrhizobium sp. B039. Taxonomy (NCBI): domain Bacteria; kingdom Pseudomonadati; phylum Pseudomonadota; class Alphaproteobacteria; order Hyphomicrobiales; family Nitrobacteraceae; genus Bradyrhizobium; species Bradyrhizobium sp. B039. The sequence continues at coordinate 5,637,255 of NZ_CP152416.1, read as the reverse complement.
CGGCGCCGCGCTCTACAATGTCGAACGCTCGCTCGGCTCGATCCTGAGCTTCTCCTTCTTCATCACCAAGCAGATGAAGGTCGACCTGCACGCCAACCAGGTCAACGGCACCTTGCCGATCCTCTATGTCTTCCTCGCCCGCTCCGGCAAGACCATCCGCAACGTCGAGATGATTGCGCTCGACGACAAGGGCGGGATTCACGCGGGCAACGACAATCCGGGACCGAACGCGACGCGCGGCGTCCGCATCACCTTCGCCGGCAGCGATGGCGAAGTGCGCACGCTGTATTATTTCTCGACCGATCTCTCCAATCCCGGCGCGCGCGCGGCCGGGTTCCTGAAGTTCTGCGAGACGCTCGGGCCCGGCAACAGCCTGCTCAAGAGCGCGTCCTATCTCTTGCACTCCGGCAACTTCACCGTCGTCCGCGACTGGCTACTGGCCAACAGCGCCACCATCATCCAGGACGATTCCGGCATTCCGCTCGCGAACTACAATGCGCGGCAATGGCGGTTCTTCCCGTTCGGCCGCTACCTCGGACCGATCGCCGAATTCCCCGGCCGTTACCAGGAGCGCTATGCCGAACTGTTCGCGCGCGCCCAGCCGATCGATTTCGGCGTCGGTTATCGCTGGCGCACGCATGAATCGAATCTGCTGCTGTCGGTGAAGGTGCCGGGAAGCGACACCGCGCCGGGGGCGGAGACCACCTCGTCCGCTGAACCGACGCCAAAGCCACCGCGCCCGAAGCGGCCGCGTCCGCCCGAATCCGTCCCGCCGTCCGGGCGTTTCTTCTGGTTCCGCTAGGCTATTTGCCGAAGTCCGGGGTTACGTCGTCGCGTTCTGGGCGACAACGACCAGAACCTCCGCCTTCTGCCGGCCGAGGCTCCGGACCTCGTGCGGCGTCTCGCCCGAAAAATACAGACAATCGCCCTTGCCGAGGACGAGCTCTTCGCCGTCGAGCTTGATCGCAATTTTCCCGTTGATCACGAAGAGCAGCTCCTCGCCGGCATGCGAGGCGCGCGTCGCCGATTTGTGCGGCGGGCTGAGGAGGAACGGCTCCATCATCTTGCGGGTGCGGCCGGTTGCCAGCGGCACCACGCCAAAGGTGTCCTGGAACAGCGGGACATTGCCGCCTTCGCGGCGGAACAGCGTGTAGCGCGGCGCGGGCTCGGCGTTCGGGTCGAAGAAGTTCGCGACGTTGACCTCGAGGGCGGCGGCCATCCGCAGCAGCGCGGCGAGCGAAGGGATCTTGAGGTTGCGCTCGACCAGCGAAATGTAGCCGCGCGTGAGGTCGCTCTGCCTGGCAAGCTGGTCCAGCGTCAGGCCCTTGGCAATCCGCGCCTGGCGGATATTGGCCCCGACCGCTGTCGCTTTGCTGACGTCAAGCACGCATGAGTCTCCTGAACTGCTGATGCTTCTTTTGCATCAGATGCTGCCGAACTGCCAGCCCGGTGGCGCGCGCAGGGCAGTTCCGGGGGACGTGCAGGTGTATTCCAAAGGAAAACTATCGCGCAGAAATTTCGAGCAGCGCCGCGGATATTGTGGGCAGGCGAGCTGGTATATCGCGAAAATCAGCCGAATAATGGTGCAATTGATGCGCTCTGCCGCGATCGGCGGCATTTGCCGCATTCCGTGCCGTTGATTTCCATTAGTAAACATGATCGATTTTACCGCCGCGGCTGCCGATGGGCTCCGCGACAGAACCAACTGCTTTCCCAGGCGCCGGTACCTTTTGGAGAGATCGATGACCGTGGCAGACGACGTAACCCTGAGCGTAGCGCCGGACGAGGCGGCGAGCTTGCGACGGATCGTGTGGTCGAGCGTGATCGGCACCGCGGTCGAATGGTACGATTTCCTCATCTACGGCACGGCGACCGCGCTGGTGTTCAACAAGGTCTTCTTCGCGGCCGGCAATCCCACGCTCGCCACCATCGCCGCCTTCGGCACCTACGCGGTCGGCTTTTTGGCGCGGCCGCTGGGCGCTGCGATCTTCGGTCATTACGGCGACCGGGTCGGCCGCAAGGCGATGCTCGCGATCACGATCATGGTGATGGGCATCGGCACCTTCCTGATCGGCTTGCTTCCGACCTATCAGCAGATCGGCATCGCCGCGCCGCTGCTCCTGATCGGCCTGCGTTTCCTCCAGGGCATCGGCCTCGGCGGCGAGTGGGGCGGGGCGGTGCTGATGGTGGTGGAGAACTGCCCGACCCACCGCCGCGGCCTGCTCGGCAGCATGGTGCAGGTCGGCAATCCCATCGGCAATCTCGCCGCGATCGGCATGTTTGCGCTGGTGGCGAGCCTGCCGGAAAGCGACTTCATGGCTTACGGCTGGCGCATTCCGTTCCTGATCTCGATCCTCCTGGTCGGCGTCGGGCTCTACATCCGCCTCAACATGGAAGAGACCGCGGCCTTCCGTCAGGTCCAGGCCAAGAAGGACGTCGCAAGCATGCCGCTGGTCGAGATCTTCAGGCATCACCGCAGGCCGTTCTTCACTGCGGTTGGTCTGAAGATCTCCGAGATCGCCTATGCCAGCATCGGCGGGGTGTTCGTGATGTCCTACGCCACGGCCAATCTCGGCCTGTCGCGCACGGTGGTGCTGAACGGCGCGTTCGCCGCATCGCTGGTCGCGCTGCTCGCCATTCCCTTGTTCGGCTGGCTGTCCGACCTCGTCGGCCGCAAGACGATGTTCTATGCGAGCTGCCTGTTCTCGGCGCTGTTTGCCTTTCCGCTGTTCTGGCTGCTCAACACCCGCGATCCCGCCGTCGTCATCTGCACCATCGTGGTCGCGATCACCTTCGGCCAGATGGTGATGTTCGGCATCGGCGCGCCCTGGTACTCCGAGCTGTTCTCCGCGCGGCTGCGTTACAGCGGCGCCTCGCTCGGATTTCAGGTCGGCGCGGCCCTGAGCGGCGGGTTGACGCCGCTGATCGCGGCGTCGCTGATGGCCTGGAGCGGCGGCGCAACCTGGCCGGTCTCGCTACTGCTGATCGCCTGCGCGGCCATCACGGCAACTGCGACCACGTTCGCGCCGGAAATGGCGAACAAGGAACTGACCTGATCCCGCGGCGCGCCAACGCCTCTCACAAGGATTTTGTCATGCTCGACACGATCAGCGCCGGCTCGGCGCAGACGACAGCGCAGCTCGGCTGGACCGGCGTGGTGCGCTTCCTCCATCTCGCCCCGCGTGCGTTCCTGCCGATGCGCGCAGCGGAAACGATCACGCTCGTCGCAGGCCGGGGGATCGAGGGCGACCGCTACATGATCGGCAACGAGGAGGGGTTTTATTCGCACAAGCCCGAAGAGGGCCGGCAGGTCACCCTGTTCGAGCTCGAGACGCTGGTCGCGCTCAAGCGTGACGCCGGCATCGAGCTTGGCCCGGAGGAGCATCGGCGCAACGTCACGGTCGAAGGCGTGCCGCTGAACCATCTGGTCGGCCGCCGCTTCTGGCTCGGGGAAACCCTGCTGGAAGCAACCCGGCTGTCGGTGCCGTGCCGGCATATCGAGGAGATCACCGGCAAGGCGATCTTCGATCCCCTCATCAATCGCTCCGGCCTGAACTGCAAGATCCTGCAAGCCGGCATCGTCAAGGTCGGCGATACCGTGCGGAACGCGGCATGAAGGTGCGTCCGATCACGACGATCAAGACGATCGTCACCGGCATCGAGGAGGCGGGGGCAGGCACAAAACTGTTCACGCTGGCCGATCCCGATCGCTGGGAGCTGCCGCCCTTCAAGCCCGGCGCGCATATCGACCTGCATCTGCCGAACGGACTTGTCCGCACCTACTCACTGTGCAACGAGCCCGCCGACAATGCGCGCTATGTTGTTGCGGTCAAGCGTGAGGCTGATGGGCGTGGCGGTTCGCGCGCGCTTCATGAGGTCGGTATTGGCGACGTGATCGGCGTCTCGCTGCCGCGCGGCGGGCTCGATCCCGGTGCAGGCATTGCGCGCCATGTGTTCATTGCGGGCGGCATCGGCGTGACGCCGTTCCTGTCGATGGCGCGGCACCTCGTGCAGACGGGCGATGCCGGCTTCGTGCTGCATCTGATCGTGCGCGAGGAGGTGCCGCTCGCCGCGCATCTCGCGCCACTGATCGAAGCGGGCCGTGTCGTCGTGCACTGCACGTCCCGGATCGGGCGTCCTGATCTCGCTGCGCTCATCGGGGAGGGCGGGGCGGACACGCTGGTCGCCTGTTGCGGGCCGGAAGGCATGACTGAGGATTTCGAGCGGGTCACCGCGGGCTGGCCAGCCGCCAATGTCCATATCGAGCGTTTCGTCGCGCCGCCGCCGGTCATCGATCCCGACACAAAGCCCTTCACGCTGTCACTGGCGCGCTCGGGCGCCGAGATCCAGGTCCGCGCCGGCCAGACCATGCTGGCCGCGTTGCAGGAAGGAGGCATCGACATCGCAACCTCCTGCTGCGGGGGCATCTGCGGCGCCTGCAAGGTCGGATGGATCGAGGGCAAGCCCGTGCACCGCGACCGCATCCTGTCGCCATATGAGCGTGAGCGCTATCTCATGGTTTGCGTCGCCGGATCAGACGCGGAGCGGCTGGTGCTGGATCTCTGAGCTACCAGTGCACACTCTGGCTCGGCACGATGAACGCCGTGTTGCTGGGCGGCGTGGCCAAGCTCGTCGCCAGATACCAGCCGGAGCCGAGCACGAGCGCCAGCAGGGCGACCATGGCGAGCACATCGATTGTTCTTGGATCGTGCTCCCTTGGACTGAATTTGGGATGCGGACCAAGCCTGAAGTGAAGATGAGGGCTGATTTTCCAGCGCATTGTTGTTTCCTCCCGCGGGAGCATCAAAACAACGCGAGGAGAAAGTTCCGGTTCCACTCCGGGCAGCGATGCGCAAAGCACCGCAACAAACTTAGGGTGCGTTGACGCCGTGCCAGCGGCCGTAGCGCCAGGGCAGATACCAGCGTGCGTCTTGCGGCGCGGCGAGGGGCACGTTGTCGATGCCCGACGTGCCGAACGGATTGCAGCGAAGCAGGCGCGCGAGCGTCATCCAGCCACCCGCCCAGAGCCCGAAACGTTCGATCGCCTCGTCGCCGTAGACGGAGCAGGTCGGCAAATGCCGGCAGTTGTAGCCGACCAGCGGCGAGAGTGTATGGCGGTAGAGCCAGATCAGCGCGCGACCGAATCTGCGCGGGAGGCGAAGCGCGCCCTCGAGGGGAGTGGAGCAATGTTCGCAGGCTGAATGCTTCATGTGCGCTTTGCTGCGACGTTAAGCGAGGTGTTGCGCGGTTCCCGAGCAGGGAACAGCAAGCTGTTGTTTGCGCGCCATATTTTACGTGCTTTTTGGGAGCAGTGCAGCAAGTACCTGTGGACGATCTGTATTCCCCCGGATACCATTTTTATGACGCCCGCGTGTAGAAACATACGCCTGTATGATGGACTCAGAGGGCGCTACCGGGGATTGTTGGGGGACCTTTGGGGCTTGGGGAAGGAACCAGATTGAGACTTCTGAACTCCCTTGATCGTCGCGGCTGGTTGGTGCTTGGGGCCGCCGCATTCGGCATCGCCCTGACCGGAGCTGTCGCTACGACCGGCACCAAGGCTCACGCCGGCGCGGCCCTCGAAGAGCGCAAGCTGCCGATGAAGTTCAGCTGGGTCGCCTGCGAGCCGAACTGCCGCGGCTGGGTCAGTGCGGTTGGCATCATTACCGCCGATACGCCCAAGGATTTCGAGGAATTTTCGCGCGGGCGCCAGCTCGGCGGCGCCACTGTCGTGCTCGATTCCAGCGGTGGTTCCGTCAACGACGCGATCACGCTCGGCAGGCGCTTCCGCAATCTCGGGCTTTTGACCACGGTCGGTATCAGCGTTCAGAACCGCGGCGGGCAGTCGGCCCGTCCGGCGGTCGCGCCCGAGGCCTATTGCGAATCCATGTGCGTGTTCCTGCTGCTGGCCGGCAAGAAGCGCTACGTGCCGGACGCCGCCCATGTCCGCGTCCACCAGATCTGGATGGGCGATCGCGCCGACGATGCCAAGGCGGCGAGCTACAGCGCGCAGGACCTGATGATCGTGGAACGCGACATCGGCCGGCTCGCCAAATACACCTTCGACATGGGCGGCGCCGGCGATCTTTTGTCGCTCGCGCTCAGCGTCCCGCCCTGGGAAGATCTGCATGAGCTGGACACCGGAGAGCTCAAGCTCACCAATCTCGTGACGACGGATCTGGTGGCCGACGTGCTGCCGCATGTGGACGTCACAGCGCCGGCCATGGCGGAGCTGGCGCCGAAGACGCAGGCCAGGTTCGGTGTGGAACCGGAGCAGCCGGCCAAGTCGACCAAGACGGCGGAAGCCGTGGTGCCGACGGGTGGGGTGGCGACGCCGAGCGCGGCCTCGCCGAAGTAGGATCTTAAATCTTGGCAGTCATTCCGGGGCGCGCGTAGCGCGAACCCGGAATCTCGCGCTGTAATCTCCGGATTCCGGGATCGTCGCTTTGCGACGCCCCGGAATGACGCGGGCGGTTCAGCCCTGCGCCGTTGCCGGCTGCTTCGCCTTGGCCTCGATCTGACCGATGGCATCGACGACGGCATCGAAGGTCAGGAGCGTCGAGGCATGTCGCGCCTTGTAGTCGCGCACCGGCTCGAGGAACTTGATCTCTTCCCATTTGCCTTCAGGAGGCGCGCCGTTCTCCTTGAGCATCTTGCGAACGGTTTCGCGTAACTCACGGAGTTCGCTCGCAGTCGAGCCGACGACGTGACTTGCCATGATGGATGAGGAGGCCTGTCCGAGCGCACAGGCCTTCACGTCATGGGCGAAGTCGGTGACGGTGTCGCCGTCCATCTTGAGATCGACCTTCACGGTCGAGCCGCACAATTTGGAGTGGGCAGTCGCGGTGGCATCGGGGGCGGACAGCCGCCCGAGGCGCGGAATATTCCCGGCCAACTCGATGATCCGCTTGTTATAAATGTCGTTCAGCATGTGATGGAGTCCAACACTTCCGCACCGGATCGGCCTTGGCGGGCGCCGTCCAGGGTCCTATATAGGGTCGGAACGGGTGGAAAAACAGTCCAGCGGCCCGGCAGTGGTGATCCAGGACCACGCGGGCGACGTCAGAGATTGCGGACCTTTTTCGCCAAAACTGTAGTCTTCAGGCGTCCGGCGGCTTGCCGCCCCGTCTGCCGGTGACACTCCGGCCGCAAGGCCGTCGAACGGAGTCGATATGGACGCTACGATCAAATCCATCCGCCCGAGCAAGCCCTCCGACCGGCAGCCCGAGAGCCGCCCGGCCGAGCTTGACCCTGCCGAATTCCTCGCGGCCGCCGTCCGCGCCGACCAGCCGCGCCCCGCGCGCGCGCAGGCGGAAGCGGCGGTGAAGACGCTGCTGGCCTATATCGGCGAGAACACCGAGCGCGAGGGTCTCTTGGACACGCCGCGCCGCGTGGTCGAGGCCTTCGACGAGCTCTATCAGGGCTACCACCAGTGCCCGGCCGAGGTGCTCGACCGCACCTTTGGCGAGACCGCCGGCTATGACGACTTCGTGCTGGTGCGCGATATCGAGTTCACCTCGCAGTGCGAGCACCACATGATGCCGTTCTACGGCAAGGCGCACATCGCCTATACGCCGGTGGAGCGCGTCGTCGGCCTGTCGAAGCTTGCCCGCCTGACGGATATCTTCGCCCGTAGGCTCCAGACCCAGGAGCATCTGACGGCGCAGATTGCCGCGGCCATCGACGAGGTCCTGAAGCCCCGCGGCGTTGCCGTGCTGATCGAGGCCGAGCATACCTGCATGTCGGTGCGCGGCGTCGCCAAGCATGGCGCTTCCACGTTCACCAGCCGCTTTACCGGCATGTTCCGCGACAATCCGGCGGAGCAGGCCCGTTTCCTGTCCCTGGTGCGAGGCACGCGCTGACCTCGCGAGTTGACTGGCGAGGTTCCTGTGTCCGCTCACTCCCATGAGATCGAGGAAGGGCTATCCTTCCAGCCGCGCTTCGACGCAAGCGGCCTCGTGACCTGCGTGGCGACCGATGTCGCCACCGGCGACGTGCTCATGGTCGCCCACATGAACGACGAGGCGCTGCGCAAGACGATCGCGACCGGCGAGGCCTGGTACTTCAGCCGCTCGCGCAATGCCTTGTGGCGAAAAGGTGAGACATCGGGTCAGACCCAGCGCATGGTCGAGATGCGCACCGATTGCGACCAGGACGCGGTCTGGATCCGCGTCGAGCAGATCGGCGCGGCCTGCCACACCGGCCGCCGGTCCTGCTTCTATCGCAAGGTCGAGGCCGAGGACGGGGGAGCGAAACTGGTCTTTGTCGACGCCGACAGGCTGTTCGATCCGGACGCGGTCTACAAGAAGTAGCCCCTCTGTCATTCCGGGGCGTGCGCAGCACGAACCCGGAATCCATCGTGCGGCATCACGCGGGGTTGGATCGATTCCGGGCTCATCGCTTCGCGATGCCCCGGAATGACTCGGGGAGGGGGGCGATCCCCGAATTAACCCCGCATTAACCATACCTGTCTCACGGTGAGACGACAGGACGCCGAATTGCCGGCGTCGCTCAACGCCGCGCGGGGCGGGCACTTCATCATGTCGGTCGACAATTCCAGTGCCTCTCAGACGGCGGTTCTCGATCCGTCGCGGGCGCGTGTCGCCGGTGCGATCAAGCAGGCCTCGAACGTCAGTGGCGTCAGCTTCCAATACATGCTGACCACCGCAAAGATGGAATCGGATTTCGATCCGACGGCGGGGGCCACGACATCGTCCGCGCACGGGCTTTACCAGTTCATCGACCAGACCTGGCTCGGCACGGTGAAGGAGGCGGGGACCCAGCTCGGCTATGGCAACTACGCCGACGCCATCACCAGGACTTCGTCGGGAACCTACACCGTCGACGATCCCGTGACGAAGCGGTCGATCATGAAGCTGCGCGACGACCCGGAGGCTGCCTCGAGCATGGCGGCGGCGCTGACGCAGTCGAACAGCTTCAAGCTCACCGGTCTGCTCGGCCGCAGGCCGTCCGACAGCGAGCTCTACATGGCGCATTTCATGGGCGTCGGCGGCGCCGCAAAACTGATCGCCAATGCCGAGGACAATCCGCAAGCAGTCGGCGCGCGGCTGTTTCCCAACGCGGCATCCGCCAACCGTTCGATCTTCTACGCCAGGGATGGCCGCGCCCGCAGCGTCTCCGAAGTCTATTCGGTGCTGGACGCGCGCTACGCGAGCGCGGCAAATTCGAAGACCACGCGCAGCGCGATGGCGATGTATGGCGGCACGCCGTCGACGACGCAGGTCGCGAGTGCAAATGCCGTGCTGCCCACCACGCCGGTGATCGACAACGCCGCTTATCTCCAGACCTTTCCGGATGCGCGCGGCGTGACGCCGGTGGGTGCGACATCCTCGATGACGGTCGCGGACAACACGCCGGTCACGCCGGCATTCCGTTCGATCTATCAGCCCGGCGACAGCACGCAGCCGGTCTCGACGACGGTGCAGAAATTGTGGGGCAACAACGCCTCGCTCACCTCGGTCGCGCCCGCGACCTCGGTCGCATCGGCGACGCCGGATGTGCGGCCGCCGCAGCCGCTCGATCTCTTCAGCGATCGCAGCGGCACGTTCTCGAGCTGACATTTCGCCTTTCGCGTCCGGGGCACGTCAACAGGCCGCCTTGGTTCCCTTAACAAAACGTCAATAAAACCAGCCAGTTATGGTGAACGCTTTGTTAAGCGTCGTGGTTTATTTTGTGTTGCAGGTGACGAGCCGTCACCATTTTCGTTTGTTGTGTAAGCCGGAAGCAGCATGATTGTTCGGCAGTTCATCAATTGGATCAGGACGGCGCCCGCCGGCGAGCGGGCCGAGGCAACACGGGCACTGGCCCGGGCCTGGCTGATCTCAGACTTGTCCCATGACGATCGCGTCGCCGCCGAAGGCGCGCTTCTGATGCTGCTCGACGATCCCTCGCCGCTGGTGCGGCAGGCGATGGCCGAGGCTTTTGCGCGCAGCACGGATGCCCCGGCGGCGATCGTGCGGGCGCTGTCGGCGGACCAGCCGACCGTTGCGCTGCCCGTGCTCGAACATTCTCCGCTGCTGATCGATGCGGACCTCGTCGACATCGTCGCAACCGGCGATGACGAGGTGCAGTGCGCGGTCGCGCGCCGCATCGCGCTGCCGGTGTCGGTCTGCGCCGCGATCGCCGAAGTCGGCTGCGCGGCGGCAGCGCTCGAGCTGATCGAGAATTCCCACGCCGAGCTCGCGCCGTTCTCCTGGAACCGCATCGTCGAGCGCCACGGCCATCTCGCCGCGATCCGCGAGGCGATGCTGGTGCTGGAGGATCTGCCGGCCGCAACGCGCGCGGCGCTGGTGGCAAAGCTCTCGGAGACGCTGGCGCAATTCGTCGTCGCGCGGAACTGGCTGAGTGCCGATCGCGCCGACCGCATCACCATCGAGGCGCGCGACCGCTCCACCATCAACATCGCGGCGCGCTCGCGCGGCGAGGACATGCAGGGGCTAGTGCATCATTTGCGCGTCACCGGCCAGCTGACCGCGGGCCTGATCCTGCGCGCGCTGCTGTCGAGCAATCTCGACCTGTTCGACGCCGCGCTGGCTGAGCTCGCCGATTTGCCGCTGGCGCGCGTCACCGCGCTGCTGCACGACCGCGGCGGCAACAGCCTGCACGCGCTGCTCCGCCGCGCCGGGCTTCCCGAGGCGACGTTTGCGGCGTTCCAGGTGGCGCTCGATGCCTGCCACGAGCAGGGCTTCGTCGACAGCGACGACGGCGCGGTGCGGCTGCGCCGGCGCATGGTCGAGCGCGTGCTCACCCATTGCGAGACCGACCGCGGCGCCACCGAGCCGCTGATGGTCCTGCTCCGCCGCTTCGCCACCGAGTCTGCGCGCGAAGAGGCAAGGCTGTTCTGCGACGAGCTGGTCGCGGACGACACGGTCGATCCGGTTTACGACGATCTGATCGCCGCGTAACGAGACGCCGCAGGGTGGGCAAAGGCGCGTAGCGCCGTGCCCACCATCTCTCCACGCAGCTCATGTTGATTGGTGGGCACGCTTCGCTTTGCCCATCCTTCGTTCTGGTCGTGTCGATGGAGCAGCCTGAGGCCCCGTCATTGCTTCGCTGAGCTCGCAATGACAAGACGCGAGAGTGTTTACTCCGCCGGCACGATGCTCGGCGCCAGGATCACCTCAAGGTGCTCGGGGCGGTCGCGGTTGACGTCGGCGAGGTAGTCGTCGGCGACCTTGCGCAGGCGCCGGCTGAGCTCGGCGGAGACGCTGATGCTGTCGAGCTTGGTGTTCTCGTGCACGATGGCCAGGATGGCGTTGATATGGTGCGTGAACAGCTCGGCCGGCACCCTTTCGAGATCGGGCGCGTGCTCGATGACGCGGCACAGGCTCTCGGCGACGCCCGCCGCGGCCGGATAGCCGAATGTCGCAGCGTCGCCCTTGATGTCGTGCGCGGCGCGGAACAGCTCGTCGCGCCTGTCCTTGGTGAAGCCGTCATGGCGGATGGCGACGTAGGCGGCGGACAGGCGGTTGACCTCTGTCGTCATCCAGTCCTTGAACTCGCCGGCGAGGCCGGCGAGCGCCTGCTCGGCGCGGCTGACCGGATCGTCCAGGTCCTTTTCTTCGACACGACGCAGAACTCTGCGCAGCGGATTGGGCTGCGTGATGATTTGATGCGTGGCGAAGGCCGTGACCTCGATGTCCTTTGCGCTGTTCTTCGCCATGATACCTGCCTCGCGTGAGACGTTGCGCTAGATGGAGGAGCGGGCCTTGTCGAGCAGCGAGGGCTGCTGCAGCACCTCGTGCTTTTCGCCGACACGGCGCTCAGGGCCCATATAGGCGGAGTTGGTGTTGCGGCGCCGGTCCGGACCGAAATAGGTCTTGGTCTTGATGAAGGGCCGGGGATTGGCGACCACGTTGAGGATGCGTTGATAGAGCCCCTTGGCCGAGATCGGCTTGGCCAGGAATTCGGTGACGCCGGCATCGCGCGCGACCGTGACGCGGCGCTTCTCGGAATGGCCGGTCAGCATGATGATCGGCGCGTAAGGATTGCCCTTGGATTCCGGCTGCCGGATCATCTGCGCGAGCTCGAGCCCGTCGAAGATCGGCATCGCCCAGTCGGTGATGACGATGTCGGGCACGTAGTGGCTGTACATTTCCAGCGCCGTGGCGCCGTCCTCGGCCTCGTAGACTTCGCGCGCGCCGAAGGAATGCAGCAGCGTCCGCAGGATGCGGCGCATGTGCGGATTGTCGTCGCAGACGAGGAAGCGCAGCTTGTTGAAATCGATGCGGAACATGACGCCTGGGCCAGAGCGGTCAACCTTCGTTAACCATATCGTGGCGGGGGTTAACGAAGGGTTGCGACCGGGCGTCCCCAAGCGCCGGTCAAGCGCCGGGCAGGGGGCTCAGTACCCGAACTGCTCGCGCAAAATACGCTCTTCCAGGCTGTGGCCGGGGTCGAACAGCATGCGCATCGAGATGGTCTTGTCGGACAGCACCTCGACGCGGCGGACGTCGCGCACCTCGTCGTGGTCGGCGACCGCGGCGACGGGGCGCTTGTCGCCCTCCAGCACCTCGATCACGACATAGGCCGTGTTGGGCAGCAGCGCGCCGCGCCAGCGGCGGGGGCGGAAGGCGCTGATCGGGGTCAGCGCCAGCAGCGCGGCGTTGATCGGCAGGATCGGTCCCTGGGCGGACAGGTTGTAGGCGGTCGAGCCTGCCGGCGTCGCCACCATGATCCCGTCGGCGATCAGCTCGGGCATCCGCTCGCGCTCGTCGATCAGGATCCGCAAGCGTGCCGCCTGGTAGGTCTGACGGAACAGCGCGACCTCGTTGATGGCGTGGTGCAGGTGGACGCGGTCGTTGACGTCGGTCGCGCGCATCAGCAGCGGATTGATCTCGGACTCCTGTGCCGCCTCGAGCCGCGCACGCAAATCGTGCGTCGAGTATTCGTTCATCAGGAAGCCGACCGTGCCGCGGTGCATGCCGTAGATCGGCTTTCCCGTGTGCATGTTCTGGTGCAGCGTCTGGAGCATCAACCCGTCGCCGCCGAGCGCGACCACGATGTCGGCTTCGTTCGGGTTGCAATTGCCATAGTCGCTGGTGAGCTGGCCGAAGGCGGCCTGCGCCTCGCTGCTCGGGCTGGCGACGAAGGCGATCCGGTCGTAGCGCGCTGGCTTGGTCATGGCTTCCGGGCAGGGCCGCTGGCTCGAGTAAGTTCCGCCGGGCTCGTCTATACACCCGGGCCTGCATTGTCGAGGATGACCGCCCTTCAAGGCAAACGGGCGGCTGCCGATTCGGGACGAAATCGGGTCGTTTCGAGCCAGATCGGCCTCCTTGGGCGCCTCGAGTCCACAATCCCCCAAACCGTCGCAATTTTGCGCTAGTCTTTTGGGCTCGCCGGGCTCTCACAGCCGGCAGGGAGAGCGATCATGACCACGAGTTTGCCGAGCCGCGCGATCCTGGTGCTGGCGGTGTCGGCCTTCGCGCTTGCGGGCCTTGCGCGCGCGGACGATCCGCCGCAGCCGCGATCTGAGACGGCGGCGCCGGCCGGACAGAAAGGCGGACGCGGCGGCGGCACGCAAAGCGCGCCGCAAGCTTCGCCGTCGGCCGCCGAGCCGCACCGTCTTCCCTCGGATTCGACCACGAAGCAGACGCTCGATCTGCCCGGTCGCACGCTCAACTTCGCCGCAACCGCCGGCTCGATCCGCGTGTTCGATGGCAAGGGCGAGCCGCTGGCCGACATCGCCTACACATCCTATGAGCTCGACGGTTCAGACCGCGCGACGCGTCCCGTGACGTTCCTGTTCAACGGCGGACCCGGCGCGTCCTCGGCATGGCTGCAGTTCGGCGCTGCGGGCCCGTGGCGGCTGCCGCTCGATGGCGAAGCCCTTTCGCCATCGGCCTCGCCCGAGGTGAAGCCGAACGCGGAGACCTGGCTTGATTTCACCGATCTCGTCTTCATCGATCCCGTCGGCACCGGCTACAGCCGGTTCGTTGCGACCGGCGAGGACGCGCGCAAGTCCTTCTATTCCGTCGACGGTGACGTCAATGCGATCGCGCTGGTGATCCGCCGCTGGCTCGAGAGGCATGACCGGCTGGTCTCGCCGAAATACGTTGCAGGCGAGAGTTATGGCGGCATTCGCGGGCCGAAGGTGGTGCGCCAGCTGCAGATCCAGCACGGCGTCGGCGTCAGGGGATTGATCCTGGTGTCGCCGCTGCTCGACTTCCGAGAGTTCACCGGCACCAGCCTCCTGCAATATGTCGCAACGCTGCCGAGCTATGTGGCGGTGGCGCGCGAGGCGAAAGGACCCGTCAAGCGCGCCGATCTCGCCGACGTCGAGGCTTACGCGCGCGGCGAATTCCTGGCCGACCTCGTCAAGGGCGAGGCCGACAGGGAGGCCACCAATCGCCTTGCCGACAAGGTCGCCGAGCTCACCGGCATCGATCGGGCGGTGAGCCGCAGGCTCGCCGGCCGCTTCGACATCGGTGAATTCCGCCGCGAGTTCGACCGCAAGAACGGCAAGGTGACGGGACGCTACGATGCCTCTGTCCGCGGCCTCGATCCCTATCCGGATTCGGGCAATTCGCGTTTCGGCGATCCCTCGGGCGACGCGCTCCAGGCGCCGTTGACGAGCGCCGCGGTGGACGTCCTGACACGCAAGCTCAACTGGCGGCCGGACGGCTCCTATGAAGTCCTCAACGGCGCCGTCGAGGGGCAGTGGGATTTCGGCCGCGGCATCAACCCGCCGCAGTCGGTGTCGGATCTGCGGCAGGTCCTCGCCGCCGACGCGAAGCTGAACGTGCTGGTCGCGCATGGCCTGTTCGATCTCGCCACGCCCTATTACGGATCCAAGCGGGTGCTCGACCAGTTGCCGGCCTTCGCGACGCAGCGGATCAAGTTCGTCGTCTATCCCGGCGGCCACATGTTCTATTCGCGCGACGGCTCGCGGCAGGCGCTTCGTGGCGAGGTCGAGGGATTGATCAGGGAGTAGGCCGACGCTTGCGCGGTGGATATTGGCGTGCGATCTCGCGGGCGACGACGCTCGCAGGCTTGACGTTGGCGCCGGCGAGCCAGATGTCGCTGACCTTGCCGCGAGCATCGCGGACGCGGCGCACCGGCTCGCCATGACTTGAATGGCCGGCGGCGGCGGCAATCCTGCCGGTATCGCGGCCGGTCACCTCGATCTCGCCGGCATCCATGAACGGATTGTTGAACTGCGGGTTGGCGATGAGCACACGGTCGCCCATCGGCACGAGGTCAGTCGCGCCCCAGATCGTCCACCAGCGGCCGGTCCAGTCGCGTACGCGCCGGTCGGGTGCGCCGCGGGTCTTGAACGTTCGCAGGATCTGCATCGCGCCGTCCATCCAGAACGGCGCAGCGCCGTCGATGGAGTTGCTGATGATGCTGATCGCGAGCTCGCAGGCGGGAATGGCGCAGGTCCGCGAGATATAGCCCTGGAAGTGACCGCCATGGCCGACCCAGTCCCAGCCGTCGAGCTTGCCGGCGCCGATGCCCAAGCCGTAATAGGCCTCGAAACTCTGCGGGATACGCCAATGATGTCGTGTCATCTCGCGGCGGCTGGCGACCGACAGCACGCTCTTTCTTGCGTTGGGCGCGAGCTGCGCGAAGAAACGCGCCGTATCGGCGGCGGTGGCGGCGAAGCCCGTGGCGGACGCCATCGCGTGTGTGGGATTGTCGCCGGGGATCACGCAGCGCTCGCCCAGCGGCACTTTTCGCGTGTGACCGCGTGCGAACGCCGCACCTTTGGGGAGCGGCGCGTCCGGCTCGGTCTCGCGCAAACCCGCGGGTTCGATGATCTCGCGCTTGATCCAGGCGGTGTAGGGCTGCTTCGTCACCGCTTCGATCACGAGACCGAGCAGGCCAAAGCCGTGATTGGAATATTTGAAGCGCGTGCCGGGCTCGATCGCGGTCGGTAGCTTCAGCTCCGCGAGCAACTCGTCCGCGTTCAGATACGGACGACGATCGATGAACTGGCCGGAATCGGCGCCGTCGCGCGTCAGCCCGGCGCTGTGCGAGAGCAGTTGCGCGATCGTGGTCTCGGCGACGCGCGGATGCAGGCCGCCGACATACTGCCCAACGGAATCGTCGAGTCGGAGCTTGCGCTGCTCGCGCAGCTTCATGATGCCAGCCGAGGTAAAACTCTTGGAGTGCGAGGCGATGCGGCAGCGGTGGCGCGGCGTGAGCTTCTCGCCGGTGTCGAGATTGGCGAGGCCGAAGGCGTGCTCGGCAACGACATCGCCGCGATAGACGAAGGCGACGATCACACCAGGCTGCTGGATTGTCGTCTGCTGGAATTCGATCCAGGAGCTGATGTAGTCGATCGCGGATCGCAGCCACGTGTCCATTGCGCACCGATTTGCGAGGGAAGGATTGGTGCGCGAGGCTAGCCGAGAAAGCAGAACCGGCACAACCCCTAGGTTGTGCCGGTTCGCGTCGTTCGGAAACGGGATGGCTTAGTAGACGAGCGTCGCGCCGGTCGGCTTGTCCAGCGCCGCGGCAAGCGAGCGATACTCGGAGCTGTCGGTGCCGGCGAGCGAGGCGATCTTGTTCAGGTGATACTGCGCCTGCTCGCGGTTGCCCTGCTCGAGCTGCCAGAGGCCGTAATACTGCCAGGTGCGGACGTGGTTCGGATCGTCCTTCAGCGCCAGCTCGTAATAGACCTTCGACGACTGGTAGTCGCCGAGCTTGCGATAGGAATAGCCGATCAGATTGGCAACGTCGGCGACGTCGTCGCGCTTGAGCGACTTCAACTGATCGATCGCGCCGGTGTAGTCATGATTGTCGTAGATCGTGGTGTAGGCGGTGCGATAGGCAGCAAGGAATTTCGGATCGCTGACGGACGAGCTCTTCTTCTTGCCCTTCTTGGTCGAAGTGTCCGACTTCGGCGGCGACGAGGGCTCGTCGCTCCCCGCGGCATAGGCGCTGGTCAGCACCGGCCCGGCTGCGAGCGTCATGGAAACGAGCCCCGGCAGCAGAAGCATTGAGAGTTTGCGCATCTAAGTTCTCCCGTATGGAACGTGGCGATCCTACACGATTGCCCGAAGACCGGAACACCCAACGGGCGAAAACATTCCCGCTTCGCACGATCTATTCGCCCTGGGCAGATGACAAACTTGTCATCCAGATGAACGGAAGCCTGCAACCGGCTTCAGACTGGGTTCAGCGCGCGAGGCCTAGGCTCCCACCTACGATCGAAGGGTTGGCGAGAGGGCGCCCGCCTGAAGATCCTTCCAAGAGGAGACCAACCATGTTGAAGACCATTTCCGCAGCCTTGCTCGCAGCTTCCGTGATCGCAGCCCCGGCCTTCGCCGCCGAGGCCGGCAAGACCACCACGACCGCGCCGGTGATCAAGGCGGACCAGAGCCAGACCAAGGTGTCGAACACCGCCGCGAAACCGGATGCCGGCGTCAAGGCCGACACCAAGGCCGCCGACGTCAAGGCGGACGCCAAGGTCGACACCAAGTCGAAGACGATGAATGCGAACGCCGCGGTCACGCCTGACGAGCACAAGACCGTGCGGACGCATCGCCATCACCACAAGCATCTGTCGGCCAAGAAGTCGCTGAAGGCGCAGCCGGACGCGACCAAGCCGGTGACGACCGAGAAGCGCAGCTAACGACTGATCCCGCGCGGCGGCATCCCTGGCATTGCCCCGCCGCCGCGTGCGGAATTCAGGCCCGGTCCGCTGTCTCGGTGCCTTGCGCGAAAGCGCAAGGCACCGGCGGCGGGCCGGTGCGCCTGCAAGCGAATTCCCTTCGTGCAACCTTGGGGCTAGAACATCTCCGAGTCTGAGCGAGCGGAGAGCGTGACCTGTGGGGCGATTGGCGAAACGTGCGGTGAGCCTGCTATTGATCCTGGCATTGCCGCTGGCGCTCGCAGCGTGTTTCGGCAGCGACGGTGACCGTCCAACCCTGATGGATGGGACCCAGGCTGGAGGTCCTCAGCCTTTTCCCGACAATTTCCGCGGTGACACGCTCGCCCTGATGCGCGCCTATCTGAACAATCCGGTCGGCGTGCGCGAGGCCAGCATGGCCGAGCCGGTGTTGCGCGAGCTCGGCGGCCGGCAGTTCTACGTGAGCTGCCTGCGCTTCACGCCCCGCGAGACCGACGGCAGCTACAAGGGCATGCGCGAGCGCGCCGTCGTCTTCGTCAACGGACGGGCCGACCGTGTTCTCGATCGCGCCAGCGAGCTCTGTACCGGTGCGGTTTACGCACCCTTTCCGGAACTGGAAAAGATGATGCGGTAGCGCAAAGCCCGTCTTCATCGGCTGGTGCTAGGACTGCAGTCGCCGGAGCCGCTGGATCACATTTTGGCGAGCTTTGAACGGGGCGGGTTCGCCTTGCGACAGATTGTTACGGCAAGCCTTGCGCAGGCGACAAAACAGCCGGTGCAGGGCAACGTGACGGAACAAAATCGCGATGTTGCCACCCCGTCACAGTAGCGAACGATCAACGTTCCGGCATCGCCGCGAAGCAACCTAATTCACGCCACGTTGTTTCCTGAGTGTCGAATTTGAAAGAACGGGGATGATCATGAAAACGATCTTGCTGGGCGCAGTCGCTCTGCTTGCGCTGGCCGCGCCGGCCGCAGCGGCCGACATGCAGCCGCGCGCCTATACCAAGGCACCGGCCTATACGCCGCCGCAGGTGATCTACAACTGGACCGGGTTCTACATCGGCGGCCATGTTGGCGGCGCGTTCGCCGGCGACAGCAGCTTCCAGTCGAGCGACGCCCGCTTCCTCGGCGGTGTGCAGGGTGGCTTCGACTACCAGTTCGCGCCCAATTGGGTCGTCGGTGTCGAGGCCCAGTATTCCTGGCTGCCGACCAACAACAACGGTGTCACGTTCCCACTGGGAACGCAGGTGACGTCCAATACCGACCAGCTCGGGTCGGTGACAGGCCGGATCGGCTACACTTGGGGTCCGGCGCTGGTCTACGCCAAGGGTGGTTACGCCTGGCGCAATGGCGGCCTTGGCGTCAACGTCGCCGGCGTGCCGCAGGGCTTCACCGCCACCGGTAACAACAAGGACGGCTACACCGTCGGTGCCGGCCTCGAATACATGTTCGCGCCGAGCTGGTCGGCCAAGGCCGAGTACCAGTACTACAATTTCGGTAGCACCACCTTCACCTCCGGGCCGGCCGACATCGGCGTCCGCGGCCGGGAGGACGAGCATACCGTCAAGGTCGGTGTGAACTACCGCTTCGGCTGGGGTGGTCCGTCAGCCTCGCGCTACTGACCCGCCAGCGGCAATCGCAGTTCCGACAAAGGCCGGCTCCCGCCGGCCTTTTCGTATGCCGGCCCGTGCTGGCGGCCGGTTCTTTGCTTTGCGTGAACCATCTGGCGCGTCATTTGCAAGCAAACATTCCGGCGCGCGCCTTCTCACGCGTGTCATGGGGCTGGCGTAAAGCAAAAATAATTTTTGCCGCTTACGGAACTCGCGCTCCGGAACGCGTTATATGAGAATTATCGGGCTGGTGGGACGACGGTCATGCGTATCTTGGTGTCGGCAGCGGTGCTCGTGTGCTTCGTCGGCGGGCCGTGCACTGCTCAAACAATCCTCAAATCCGAGCCTCTGATGCTGGCACCTTACGAGGTGGCCTTCGTCAAGGACGCGTCCTGTCCGTCCGGCAAGGTGTTGAAGGTCACCGGCGCGATCCGCGGGCTGCACCGCCGCAAGGCCTGCGTGGCGCTGGCCGGCGAGCAGGCATCGCTGGCGACCGCGACGCCCTGAACCCCGGCTTCCGGCCAGACCTCACAAATTCAACTGAAGCTCTATCCTGGACTGGCGCTCGGCCTCCGCCTTGTTCGTGGCGGGGTCCTCGCCCTGCGCTGCCCGGCAGGGCTTAATCTCGTAGTCGTTGTCGAGCACACGCCGCGGCCCGGCACGGTTGTCGTCGGCGCTGACATCCACGACGAGACCGCTCCGCTGCGCCAATTTCCAGACGTCGGACTCATCAGGATAGGCCTTGCTGATCTGGGCATCGTTGCAAAACAGGGCGTAGGGCATTCTTCCCGCTCCCGGAAAGCGCGTTAACGACTTCAATGGCGAGGGGTTCCGGCCGGCGGCTGATCACGGCGCCGTGATCGCGGTGCCCGGGGTCCTTGAGTCGTAAACGAGTCCTGAATCTCCAAAAAAAGAATCCCTGGGACTCTCCGGCCGGAATCAGCGGATGTTTTCGGCCATGACGAGCGACCTGAAAACCTCCTGCGGGCACATGCTCCTGCCGCTGACAGTGGCGCTGCTCGGCGCCTGCGCAGCCAATCTCTGGCTGGTTTGGTCCTGGCTGTAGGTCGCCAGACGGACGGCCTGCCTTACTTGGCGGCCGGTGGAGGAGGGCCGCCGTCGCGGATGGCGGCGCGGACTTTTGTCAGGGTCGCCGCGCAATATTCCTCGCGCTCGCGCTCGAACCGCTCCTGATGCTTGCGGAAATTTGCGATCCTGGCCTGCATCTCGGTACGGAAATCGCCACCCGTGCGGGGCGGCGGGACCTGGACGGGCCGAGCTTGAGGGGCGGGCGGAGATACGGCCGGTGGCGGGTCGGTTTCGATCGCGATGGCCTGCACGGTCACGATTTCCGTGGTCACCGCGAATGCAGCAGGCGGGCTTTCCGGCGGATGGAGGTCATCCTTCTTGCCGGTTACCGATTGGACGAAGGCCAGTGTCTGCGCGATCAATGCGTCGCGCTCTCGGATCCACTTCATGGGCCACCCCCGTTAGGGGTACTCCACCAAAGCTCGAGGGACGAATCAAGAAGATATCCTCCGAGGGATTGCATATTTTTCCCGGTCGCCCGACAGTGGGCGCATGGATGCCGGAAAAGAGCAGGCGGATGAAGCCGAAGGATTGAGGCTCGTTCGCGCGTTCCTGTCGCTGCCGCCCGACAAGCGGGCGGAGGTGATCGCGTTCGCCGAGGAATTGGCGCGGGCCCATGGCCAGCCCGGGGAGGGCGAGGGCACGTCTCCGAAGGGCACATCCCAGAGGTGAGTGCTATCGCTCGCGCGGGTTGACGTTGGGCACGAAGGGCGCACCGACCACCCGGACCGCCGCCGGGGCTGCGGCCTCGACCGGCCTGCTGTCGGCGACCTGCCTCTCCGGAGCCTGTCCAAAGACGGGCTCGTACAGCGCAAGAGCGCCGGCTACGACGACGCAGCACAGCGTCACCGCCCCCCGGCAAGAATATGTCTCGATGGTCTGCCCTGATCCGCATGGGGCAAGAACGAGCGACGTACGTGCTTGGTTCCGCACCAGATCGGCGACGTGGCCAGGACGGTCGAAGAGTTCAAGTCCAACGGACTCGAAGTGGAGCGGCTCAAGGCGGCGCAGGCCGAAGCCGAGAAGCAGGCGGCCGAGCAGCGTCGCCGCGACATGGTCCGTGCAGTCGGTTGCTACCGCCACGGAAGAGCTGTCCTCCTCGGTCAACGAGATCAGCCTGCAGATTTCCGGCATCCAGACCGCGACCCAGGAATCGGTGAACGCGATCCGCGACATCTCCGCGACGATCGAGCGGCTCTCGGAAGCGTCCTCGACCATTCCCGCGGCGGTCGAGGAGCAGGGCGCCGCGACCCAGGAGATCTCGCGCAACGTGCAGCAGGCCGCCCACGGCACCCAGCAGGTCTCCTCGAACGTCACCGACGTGCAGCGCGGCGCGGCCGAAACCGGCTCGGCCTCCTTGCAGGTGCTCTCGACCGCAAAGATGCTGGCGACCGACAGCAACCGGCTGAAGGACGAGGTCGGAAAATTCCTCCGGACGGTGCGTGCCGCCTGAGTCCGCGCGGCGGCATCCGCCGCGCCAAGAGTCTCTATTGCGGCAGCAGCAACGCTAGCGCGATGACGAACAGCATGGCCGTCATGACGACGGCCGTAATCGCGCCGGCGGCGATCCTGGCCTTCTCTTTGGGCGTGGTAGGGCGCATCGGGTGCGCATGCTACCTGATGTTGAATTCTGATCCAATCTGTGATCAGTAGCCGTCCCCGCGGCGTTCGGCGTCCGCGCCCCTTCGAAGGCAGCCCATGACCGACGATGTCGACGACGGCTGGGCCGCGTCCGCGGCCGCCTGGATCATCGAGCAGGGTGAGGACGGCGACTACGGCCGCCGCTTCGTGCTGGATGCGCCGATGCGCGCGCGGATCGAGGGCCGCGGTTTCCGCAATGCGCTCGACGTCGGCTGCGGGGAGGGACGCTTCTGCCGCATCATGCAGCGCGCCGGCATCCGCACCACCGGCATCGATCCGACCGAGGCGCTACTCGCGCGCGCTAGGGAGCTCGACCCCCGCGGGGATTATCGGCTCGGTCGTGCCGAGACGATGGATATCGATGCGTGTTTCGATCTGGTGGTCAGCTATCTCAGCCTGATTGACATTCCCGATCTCGGTACGGCGATCGCGAAGATGGTGGGGGCGCTCCGGCCGGGCGGCACGCTGCTCATCGCCAATCTGACCAGCTTCAACACCGCGGGCCAGCCCGACGGCTGGGCACGTGACCGCAAGGGCGAGATGCGCTTCGCCATCGATCACTACATGGACGAGCGCCCGATCTGGCTGAGCTGGCGCGGCATCCGGCTCCAGAACTGGCATCGTCCGCTCGGCACCTACATGACGCTGCTGCTCGACCACGGCCTCCAGCTGCGACTGTTTGTCGAACCGGAGCCCACAAGCGGCGACCCCCGCAGAAACGACCTTCATCGCCGGGTGCCCTACTTTCACATGATGGAGTGGCAGAAGCCGGCTTGAGTGGAAAGGCCTGTGATTTCTGACGCGACGTTTCGCGTGTAGACTGCGCTCGCGATGGAATCTGGATTTGGAAGCGTCCGATGATCCCCAACCGTCCGCCCGTGCTCGCCCACGAACGCTTTGCTGCCGATCGTGACAATTTCGCGGCCCTCGATCTCGCCGCGCGGTTCGAGCGGATCGAGAAGACGAACCTGTGGGGCGCGGCCGGCTCGGTCTCGGGCCTCGGCTCGGAGGATCCCGCCACGGCCGCGATCCGGGAGGCGCTTCCTGCACTGCTGCAACGGCTCGGCGCGCGCTCGCTGCTCGATGCGCCCTGCGGCGATGCGGGCTGGATCGGCCGCATGAAGCTCGATCTCGACTACACCGGCATCGACATCGTGCCGTCGCTGATCGAGGCCAATAGCGAGCGCGCGGCACGAGGTGAACTGGCCGGCCGCTTCCGCGTCGCGGACATCACGCGCGATACGCTGCCGGCGGCCGACTTGATCCTGTGCCGCGACTGCCTGGTTCATTTGAGCTTCGACAACATCGCTCGCGCCGTCACGAACTTTCGTGCGAGCGGCGCGCGCTTCCTGCTGGTCACGACGTTTCCCGAATGGGATGCAAATCGCGACTGCGAGGACGGCGACTGGCGCGCGCTGAACATGGCGACGGCGCCGTTCAACTGGCCGGCGCCGCGCGAACTGATCAACGAGCGCTGCGAGGAGGGCGGCGGTGGCTGGCGCGACAAGAGCCTCGGGCTCTGGCGGCTGGATGAATTGCCCGATCGCATCCGCATTGCCACGGGGATGTGACGGACGCACGCGGGACGCCCGTTGCCTCCGCGAATGCCGTCGCGCTACACTTTGGGTTGCATGAAGCCATCTCGCGTTGCGGTGACGATGCCGGAGCACGCCATGAGACCGAGTGTTGCGATTGCCGCCATGCTGATCTGGTACTGCGCGCCGGCGCTGGCGCAGCAGGAGGGCGCTGCGCTCTACGCAAGCCACTGCGCGCAATGTCACGATGGCGGCGATGGCCAAAGCCGTGTGCCGGGCCGTAGCGCCATGCAAGGAATGTCGTTCGATCATGTGCTGGGGACACTGACCACCGGCAGCATGGCAGCGATGGCGAAGGAGCGCAGCGACGAGGAACGCCGCGCGATTGCTTCCTTCGTCACTGGCAAGACTGCGACCGGCGGCGTCGCAGCCGACGCAGAAGGACGCTGCGCGCAGCAGGTCCGTGGCTTTCCAGAGCCGCTTGACGGTCCACGCTGGAACGGGTGGGGCGTCGACGCTGGCAACAGCCGCTTCCAGCCGGCCGACATGGCGGGGCTGACCGCGGAAGAGGTGCCGCGCCTGCGGCTGAAATGGGCTTACGCCTTTCCCGGCGCCTCGGTGTCCTTTGCGCCGCCGACGATCATGGGCGGCCTGCTGTTCATCGGCGGCACCGACCGCAAGGTGCACGCGCTCGATGCGCGAAGCGGCTGCACGCTGTGGACATTCGCGACCGATGCCGCGGTGCGCGCAGCGATCAGCTTCGCGCCGCTTCCCGGCACCGATCAGTTCGTGATCTTCTTCGGTGACTTGCGCGCCAATGCCTATGCCGTGAACGCGCTGACCGGTGCACTGATCTGGAAAACGAAGGTCGAGGAGCATCCGGCCGCGCGCATCACAGGCGCGCCGACGCTGCACTCCGGCGTGCTCTACGTCCCGGTGTCCTCGCTCGAGGAGGCCGCCGGCTCGCAAGCCAGTTACGAATGCTGCACATTCCGCGGCAGCGTGGTGGCGCTGGAGGCTGTGACCGGCAAGCCGGTGTGGCAGGCCTACACGATCCCGGAAGTGCCGCATCCGACCGGCAAGAATACGAAAGGTACGCAGCTGTTCGGCCCGTCCGGCGCCGCGGTGTGGTCGGCACCGACGGTCGATCCGAAGCGCAACGCCGTCTACGTCGCGACCAGCAATTCCTATTCGAATCCGCCGGCCGCAACCGCCGACGCGATCCTCGCGTTCGAGCTTGCGACCGGAAAGCTGCTCTGGAAGCAGCAGGCGACCCCGAAGGACGCCTTCATCGTGGCATGCTACGGCGCGGACAGGACCAATTGTCCTGACGAGCACGGCCCCGATCACGATTTCGGCCAGTCGCCGATCCTCGTGACCTTGCGCGACGGCAGGCGTGTTCTTGCCATCGCGCAGAAGTCCGGTGTCGTGCATGCGCTCGACCCGGATGATGGCGGCAAGATCCTGTGGCAGACGCGGATCGGGAAGGGCGGTGCGCTCGGCGGCAGCGAATGGGGCTCGGCCGCCGATCAGGACCGCATCTACGTCGCGAACTCCGACGTGCGTTTCCTGCACGATGGCACGCGGCGGCTGGATTCCACCCAAGGTGGAGGCCTGTTCGGTCTCGATCTCGCCAGCGGGAAAATTGCGATGGAAGTGCCTCCCGTCGCCTGCGGCGATCGCCTCCAATGCAGCCCCGCGCTGTCGGCGGCGGTCAGCCTGATCCCCGGCGTCGTGTTCTCCGGCGGCGTCAGCGGCGTCCTGCGCGCCTACGCCACAGCTGACGGCAAGCTGCTGTGGGAGTTCGATACCGCGCGAGACTATACGGCCGTGAACGGCGTCCCCGCCCATGGCGGCGCGATCGACGGCCCAGGGCCGGTCATCGCCGGCGGCATGCTCTACACCAATTCCGGCTACGGCCAGTGGAGCGGCGTGGCCGGCAACGTGCTGCTGGCGTTCGAGGTCGGGAAGGAGTGAGGGCGAGCATAGGTGCATCGCTCCACCAACTCGTCATCGCGAGCGTAGCGAAGCAACCGCAAAGTCTTTCCGCGATGACAGTCTGGATTGCTTCGCTGCGCTCGCAGTGACGGAGCAAGATGAGAAGTCATGGTCAATCCAACTCGCATCTCAAACACGGGCACAGCTCTTTCGTAGCGCGCTCCAAGCAGCGGAATGCGGGAACACCGTCCCGGATTGCGCTCCACTCCATCCGGGCCGCAGGACCCGTCGGCCAACCAAGAGGAAGGAACTTCGATGATCGACGCCCGATGTAATTGCGGCGCCCTTGCGCTGTCGCTTCCGGGGCCATCAAGCCTCGTCGCTGCCTGCCATTGCATTGACTGCCAGCGGCGAACAGGCGCGCCGTTCGGTGTCGGTGCCTTCTATCCGGCAGAGGCCGTCACGATCTCAGGCGCGTCGAAGGAATACGTCCGCACAGCCGCAAGCGGCGGCAAGGTCCGCAACTATTTTTGTCCCGACTGCGGTTCAACGGTCTGGTGGAAAGCCGACAAACTGCCTGCGATGATCGGCGTCGCCATCGGTGCCATCGCGGATCCAAACTATCCGGCACCGATCAGATCGGTTTTCGAGCAGTCGAAACATGCCTGGGTGGAAATCACCGGCGCCCAGCATTTCCAGCAGAGCAGCGCGCAGCAGAATTCGGACTGAGTGCTCCCGCCTCGAGCGCTGGTGCCGGCTGAGGGGATTGAACCCCCGACCTTCGGTTTACAAAACCGCTGCTCTACCGCTGAGCTAAGCCGGCGACGCGGGGCAGGGCTCGGCATGTGCCGGAGCTGTCCGCCCGCTCGGGCGTCGCAATATCAGACTTGGTCGGAAAGTGCCAGAACCTGGCAGTGGCGTTTCGCCGGCAAGAAACAGGCGGCCCGTCGGGCCGCCTGCAAGCTTTCAGCCTGATGGCCGGGGCCTTACTGGCAGAGGTGCCGCCGTCCGTCTTCGCCCTTGAACCATGTGCCGGGTCTGCACACGATGCCGTTGCGGGCTGCGTAGGCGTCCCAGTTGCCGTACCAGGCGGGGCCGCCGCTGTCATAGCGCGCGTAGGAATTGCCCCAGCCCTGGAACGGTGCAGCCGCAATCGTTGCGGCGGTGCCGACTGCCGCACCAGCCACCGCGCCCGCGGTGTCGAGCGGCCAGAAGCCCGATTGTGTTCCATCATTCGGATTCACTTGGCCGCGGGCCATGTGCCGGCGGCGATAGGCGCGGTCGGCGGTCGCATTGCCGGGACCGAGATTCTGGCAATTAGGATCCTGGAAGAGCCCCGTGCAGCGGCCCGAATTGTCGACTGTCGCTTGCGCGAAGGCCGGTGTTGCCAGCGTGGACGCGACGATCGCGGCCAAGCCAAGAAGCTTCAGGCTCGTCATGGCATTTTCTCCATGTTGTTGAGACCTGTGCTAAGTGCGGCATCTGGTAGTCGTTCCGCGGATTCTCGCACGCGGGGTCACATCGACGTGAGCCCGCCCAGGATGTGAAGTTTGTGCCACGCAACCTTGCGCGCTCCGGCACGTGCGGCGAGCTTGCGCCGCGTTAACGCTTCGCTAGCGCAGCTTGCGGCATTTGAGCGGCCCGCGCCCCTTGCGCGTTAGGCTTACCGGCATTTGGTGAGCCGGCCTTAACCCTCTGTGTGCCGCGATCGGTTAGGTTGTGTTCCAGACAACCGGGATCCCACCATGCGCGCTCTGGCGCTCGCAGCCTTTCTGATCGGACTGCCCGCGACGGCGTTTGCCGGCGGCGGCTTCGATATCGTCGTGCCCGGCCGCCCCGGCGTGCCGATCATCATCAATGGCATCGACGCGTCCTATAGCGTCGTCGAAGGTGTCTGGGGCCTCGGCAAGAACGTCCAGGTGCAGCCGACGATCTATGGCGGACGCTATATCGCCGAGCGGCAGCCCGACGACGTCGGCCATTATTATCCGACACTGGGCCTGCGGCCCGGCTACGGCCGGCTCGAGGTCGAGCCGCCCGCGAACCGCAGATTGCCGAAGCCGGCCGAGAGCTACCACCAGAGCTGGGGCGCGCAATCGGCGCCGCTGCCGCCGCAGATGGACGTGCCCGCCGATCCGCCGCCGGTGATCCTGGCGCCGGAGATCAATGTGAATCCGCAGCATCGTCGGCCCCGGCCGCGTGCCGAGGTGCCCGGCAAGCCGCCGGGTTAAGAAACGTCAAAAATCCGAGATACGGAAATCAACAGGAGAGAGTAATGCGTCAGATGATTTCGGGACTGGTCGCGGCGGCTGCCGTGATGTTCGTCGGGGCCGCGCCGGCCGCGGCTTGCGGCTTCAATCCGTGCCAGCCGGTTGCGCCCGTCTATTCCGGCTGCAACACCGGTTGCGGCGGTTACGGCTATGGCTATGGCGCCTATGAGCGTCTCGCCGAGCCGACCACGCAGTATTACTACGTCAACCAGGGTCCGACCTACACCGGCCCGGGCGCCTTCGCGCCGTATCCGACCTATCGTGAGGACGCGGTCGTCGCCCCCGCCAACTATGGTTATGGCTATCGCGCCGCCGCCTATCCCTATCACCGCCCGTACTACCGTCCGTATCGCTACGGCTATGGCCCGCGCTACGGCTATCTGCCGCGCGTGCATTACGGCTACGGCCCGCGCTATGGTTACGCCCATCGCCACGCGCCCGCGCCGTACTATGGCGGCCACCGCGTGCTGCGCCGCTACTACTGATCACTTGATCGGTTGAGTTTTTCGAAGCGCCCGTCCGCGTCATGCGGACGGGCGTTTCTTGTTTGTGTCTCTTCGCTTGCGGGGCGAGGGAGCGTAGTTGCGTCCGCGGCTACCGCTTCATCAGCCCGAGCCGGCTCGCGCCGACATAGAGCGAGAGTGCGGCTGCGTTGGAGACGTTGAGGCTCTTGATCTCGCCGGGCATGTCGAGCCGCGCCACGACGCTGCAGGTCTCGCGCGTCAATTGCCGCAGGCCTTTTCCTTCCGCGCCGAGCACGAGCGCCAGCGGTTCGCGCAGTGCGACGTTTGAGAGGTCCTCGCTGCCTTCGCTGTCGAGCCCGACGGTCTGGAAGCCGCGCTCGTTCAGCGCGGTCAGCGCGCGGGCGAGGTTTTGCACCGTCACGACGGGCACCAGCTCGAGCGCGCCGGAGGCGGCTTTCGCGAGCACGCCGGTCGCTTCCGGGCTGTGGCGCGCGGTGGTGACGATCGCCTTCACCGCGAAGGCCGCGGCGGAGCGCAGGATGGCGCCGACATTGTGCGGATCGGTGATCTGGTCGAGCACCAGCACCATGCCCTCCGGCGTCAAGGTCTCGATGTCGGGTGAGGGCAGGGGATCGGCCTCGGCGAGCAGGCCCTGATGCACGGCGTCGGGCGACAGCAGGCGGTCGATCTCCTGGGGCCGGACGATCTCGGGCGTGACGCGGGTCTCGATATTCTCTTCGGCGAGGCGCCTTGCGGCGTTCTCGGTCAGCGTCAGCTTGCGGATCCGCCGCGCCGGGTTTTGCAGCGCCATGGTGACGCTGTGCCAGCCATAGAGGATGACCGGCCCGTCGGATGCCGAATCACGGTCGCGCCAGGCCGGCCGGCCGGCCGATTTCCCGGGCCTGTTGAAGGGCTTAGCCCCGCCGCGGGAGCCCTTGGAGGTGAATTTTCGATCCTTCATGGGCTCGCTTGTGTCACGGGTCCCGTAATATGGCAATTTGAGCGCCTGCGAGGGCGATTTTAGCTGTTCGCCTCGGTTGACTTTGCCCCACCGCATCGCCCATAAACGCGCCCGGTCGCGCCCCCATCCGGGCTGTCGCGGCCTTCACGTTCCATGGCCGTTCTCGGTCGCCGGCAAGGTCCGGCCCGATTGTGCTGCCGTCGAGCGGGGGAGTGTCCCGAGTGGCAAAGGGAGCTGACTGTAAATCAGCCGCCTCATGGCTTCGCAGGTTCGAGTCCTGCCTCCCCCACCAGCCTTCGCTCGCTTCGCGAGCTACGGCTGGGCAAGCCAGCCCAAATCATCGTCACGCGAAGCTAGCGAAGGCTGTCACGCCGTAGCCCGGAGGGCGTAGGCGGACTGCCTCGGAGCGTAAGTCACCCCATCATCTCCCGCACCATCGGCACCACCTTGCGCCCATAAAGCTCGATACTCTTCATCAGCTTCTCGTGCGGCAGGGGGCCGGCCGAATATTTCAACTGAAACCGTGAAATCCCGAGCGCCTTCGCGGTCGCCGCGATCTTGCGCGCCACGGTTTCCGGCGAGCCGACATAGAGCGAGCCGTGCTCGGCTTCGTTCACGAACTCGTCGCGGCCCATCGGCGGCCAGCCGCGTTCCTTGCCGATGCGATCGCGCATGGCCTTGTAGTCGGGCCAGAGCTCCTCGCGCGCCTCTCCATCCGTTTCCGCGACATAGCCGGGCGAGTGCACGCCGATCGGCTGGGCCGGGCGGCCGAATTCCTTGAAGGCGCGGTGATAGAGATCGACGTAAGGTGCAAAGCGCGCGGGATCGCCGCCGATGATCGCGAGCATCAAAGGCAGGTCGTAATGCGCCGCGCGCACCACCGATTGCGGGCTGCCGCCGACACCGATCCAGGTTTTGAGCTGGCCGTTCTCGACGGGGGGATAGACCAGCTGATCCTTCAATGGCGGGCGCAGCTTGCCTTGCCAGGTCACCGGCTTCTGCGACAGCAGCGCCGCGAACAGATCGAGCTTCTCCTCGAACAGCGTTTCGTAAGAACGCAGGTCAAAACCGAACAGCGGAAAGGATTCGGTAAAGGAACCGCGGCCGAGGATCACCTCGGCGCGCCCGTTGGAGAGCGCATCGAGCGTGGCAAAGCGCTGGAAGACGCGGATCGGATCGTCCGAGCTCAACACCGTCACGGCCGAGCCGAGATGGATGCGCCTGGTGCGCGATGCGATCGCGGCGAGCACGGTCTCGGGCGAGGAGATCGCAAAATCAGAACGGTGATGTTCGCCGAGGCCAATGAAGTCGAGGCCGAGCTCGTCGGCCAGCACCGCCTCATCGACGACGTTGCGGATCACCCGCGCATGGGAAAGCATGGTGCCGTCGGCGTCCTTGGTGACGTCGCCAAAGGTATCCAGTCCGAATTGAAGCGATGCGGTCATCGATCGGGTCTCTGCAGGACGCGGGCGGCGCCCGTCATGTGGGAGGAAATGGCTCGCCGTGCAGCTAGGGCGCGGAGGCCGCTTCGGCAATGCCGCTCCGGGAAAGGCACGGTTTCCGGTTTTGCATCACGCCGGCGGGTTCAATCGGATCTGGCGAACATCTCGACCAGGGTCTCGCGCAGCCAGCGCTGCGCCGGCACGGTGTCGTTGCGCTGGTGCCAGAACAGGCTGACGATGCGCGGCGGCGCCTGAAGCGGAAGCGGCATGGCGTGCAGCAACGGCGCATGCCTAGATTGCGAACGCAGGTCGCTCGGCAGCACGGCGATCAGGTCGGACTGGCGCACGACCTCGTAGGCGGCGCTGTAGTGATTGACGGTCGCGACCAGGTTGCGTGACAGCCCGCGCGAGGCGAGAAAGAGGTCGTAGGACGGCATGGTCTTGCCCGCGAGGCTCACATCGACGTGGCCCGCGTTGAGGAAAGTGCGGGTGCTGAGCCGCTTCATGCCCGCGAGCGGATGGCCGCGCCGCATGAAGCAGGCATAGTCGACGGTCCACAGCGAGCGCGAGCGAATGGCGGCCGGTTGTTGCGCCTCGTTGACATAGACGCTCATGACGCAGTCGACCCTGTTGTCCTCGAGCTGGTCGGCGATCTCCAGGATGGTGTTGGGGACGGTATGGACCCGCGCCTTGGGCGCGACCTTGCCGAGATGGCCGAGGAGGTCCGGCATCACGAGCGAGGAGACGTAGTCCGACATCGACAGGCTGAACTCGGTCTGCGCGCGGCCGGGATCGAACACCTGCTCGTCGAGCGCACCACGCACGCTTTCCAGCGCTTCGCCGATCGGCTCCCACAGCACCACGGCGCGCTGGGTGGGACGGATGCCGGTGCCGGATCTCACGAACAGGGGATCGCCGAGCGCGTCGCGCAGCCGCGCCAGCGCGTTGCTGACCGCGGGCTGGGTCATCGTCAGCGCGCTCGCCGCGCGCGTGACGCTGCCCTCGGTCATCAGCGCCTCGAAGACTTTCAAGAGGTTGAGGTCGAGTGCACGGAACGACACGAACATTCACCACAGTGATATATTAGATCATGATTATAAATTATGACGATAATATCTCCTTGTCTATGGTTCCCTGAGGGACACGCGGTGCGCCGGGCCGCCAGACTGAGGGGACTTTCATGTCGATGATATCGGCGCGCATCGAGCGCCTTCCGTTCGCTCGCTTCCACAAGCATCTGCTACTGATGGGCGGGCTCGGCTACATGTTCGACGCGATGGATGCGGCGGTGCTGGCCTTCATCCTGCCGGTGCTGCGCACCGCGTGGAATCTGTCGAGCGTGCAGATCGGCGTGCTCGGCAGCAGCACCTATATCGGCTTCCTGTTCGGCGCGTTGCTGGCGGGCACGCTGGGTGACCTGATCGGCCGCCGCGCCGTGATGATGTCGGCGCTTGCGCTGTATTGCGCGGCGTCCATCGTGAGTGCGATGGTCGATACATGGCCGTCCTTCTTCGCCGCCCGCGTCGTCGCCGGCATGGGCACCGGCGCGGAGAGCGCGATCATCGCGCCCTATCTCGCGGAGTTCGTCGCGCGGCGCTACCGCGGCAGCTTCACCGGCGCACTGGCCGGCTTCTTCTCCTTCGGCTTCGTTGCGGCGGCGCTGCTCGGCTACTTCATCGTGCCCGCCTATGAGAACGGCTGGCGCATCGTGCTGGTCATCACCGCGGTGCCGGTGGTCATGCTGTTGTGGTGGCGCAGGGCCTTGCCCGAATCGCCGCGCTGGCTCGAAAGCCGCGGCAGGGAGAAGGAAGCCGAAGCCTTGCTGGACACGATCGAGGCGGGCTTTGCGCGCCAGGGCCATGTCCTGCCGCAGCCGGTCGTCGAAGCCGTCGCGCCGCAGGGCGCGACCGGAACGCTGCTCGCCAATTTCGCCGCGCTCCTCGCAGGCCGGCAGGCGCGCATCACCATCATGACCTGGATCATGTGGCTGGCGATCACCTTCAGCTATTATTCCTTCTTCGTCTGGATCCCCGGCCTGCTGGTTCAGAACGGCATGAGCATCACCAAGAGCTTCGCCTATTCGATCGCGATCTATTGCGCGCAGATCCCCGGTTATTTCAGCGCCGCGTATTTCAACGAGCGTATCGGCCGGCAGGCGACGATCGCGACCTACATGGTGCTCGGCGGCGCCAGCGCGCTCGGGCTCGCCTTCGCGCAGAGCGACCAGCAGATCATGGCGGCGGGAATCTTCCTGTCCCTGTTCATGAACGGCACCTATGCGGGCGTCTATGCCTATACCGCTGAGGTGTTCCCGACGCCGGTCAGGACCACCGGTGCCGGGCTTGCCTCTGCGATCGGCCGCATCGGCGCGATCGTCTCGCCGATCCTGGTCGGCTATCTCTATCCCAATTTCGGCTTCGCCGGCGTGTTCGGCGTCACCACCACCGTGCTGCTGCTCGGGGCGGTGACCGTCGTGCTGATGGGCGTGCCGACCCGCGGCCGTTCGCTGGAAGAGATTGCGGCGGGTGAAGTTGCATGACGCGGACCAAACCCCAGGCCGATCCGCTGCTCTGTGCCGTCGCGGCGGCGCAGGGCAGGGTGGATCAGCCGGATGCGCTGTTCGTGGCGCTGGACGAAGCCGTGAAGTCAGCGATCGGGCACAAGCTGTTCACGATCCTGACCTATGACGGCGACAGCGGTGAAGCGGCGCGGATCTATTCCAATCTCCCCGGCCCATATCCGACCGGCGGACGCAAGCGCCTCGCGCCGGGCCCGTGGACCGAGGCCGTGCTCGATCGGGGCGATGCCTATATCGGCCGCACCCAGGCCGATCTGCGCATGGTGTTCTCCGACCACGAGCTGATCGCCTCGCTCGGCTGCGAGAGCGTGCTCAACATGCCTGTGCGCTGGCGCGGACGTACGCTCGGCTCGCTCAATCTGCTTCATGAGGCGGGCTGGTACGGCGAGGATGATGTCGCCGCGTGCCTTCCCTTTGCCCAGCTCACATTGCCGGCGTTGCTTGCGCCGGCCCACTTCTGACAGGACGCCGCGATGCCCCGCATCCTCTTCAAGAACGCCGCTCTGCTCGATCCGCTTCAGCCGGACCTGCTGGACGGACATCACGTGCTGGTCGAAGACAATTTGATCAAGGAGGTCTCGGACCGGCCGCTCCAGGTCACCGCCGACCGCACCATCGATCTGAAGGGCAAGACGCTGATGCCCGGCCTGATCGACCTGCATGTGCACGCGGTGGCGGTCGAGCTCAATCTGGCGCAGCAGGTGCACATGCCCAACGTGCTGGTGACGCTGCGCTCGACGCTGCTGCTGCGCGGCATGCTGCGGCGTGGCTTCACCACCGTCCGCGATGCCGGCGGCGCCGGCCATGCGCTGAAGCAGGCGATCGAGACCGGCCTCACTGACGGCCCGCGGCTGTTCGTCTCCGGCCGCGCGCTCAGCCAGACCGGCGGCCACGGCGACATGCGGGCGCGCTCGGATTATCTGGCGAGTGACGCACCATGTCCGTGCTGCGTGCGGGTCGGCGCACTGGCGCGCGTCGCCGACGGCGTCGACGGCGTGCGCAGGGCCGCGCGCGAGGAGCTCCAGATGGGCGCCGACCAGATCAAGATCATGGCCTCCGGCGGCGTTGCCTCGCCGACCGATCCGGTCGGCGCCTTCGGCTACTCCGAGGACGAGATCCGCGCCATCGTCGAGGAAGCGCGCGGGCGCCAGACCTATGTGCTGGCCCACGCTTACACCGCCGCCGCCATCGCGCGCGCGGTTCGCTGCGGCGTGCGCACCATCGAGCACGGCAATCTCGTGGATGAGACGACCGCGCGGCTGATGGCCGAGAAGGGCGCCTATGTGGTGCCGACCCTCGTCACCTATGAGGCGCTGGCCAACGAGGGCGCGCAGTATGGCCTGCCGCCGGAGAGCGTCGCCAAGATCGCCGATGTCCGCGACGCGGGTCTCCGTTCGCTCGCGATCTATCGCGATGCCGGCGTGAAGATGGGGTTCGGCAGCGATTTGCTCGGGCCGTCCCAGCGCCTCCAGAGCGATGAATTCCGCATCCGCGCCGAGATTCTCGGCCCGCGCGCCGTCATCGCCAGCGCCACGGTGATTGGTGCCGAGGTGCTCGGCATGGAGGGCAAGCTCGGCCGGATCGCACCCGAGGCTCTCGCAGACCTGCTGGTGGTCGACGGCAATCCGCTGCGCGATGTCGCTTGCCTGCTCGGCCAGGGCGAGCACATTCCGCTGGTGCTGAAGGCCGGCAAGGTCCAGTTCGACAGGCTGAACGCGTAGTCGGCCCTACCGCCACATCCCGCGCATGCGCGCGCCGATGTCGATCTTCGGCCCTTGCGCCGCGGTACGGGCTCCGCCGGCGGCGGCTTTGGGCCAGGCGGTGCGCTCGAACAGATAGACCAGCTGCTCCGGGATGAAGCGGGTGCGCGAGGCGTAGACGTGGCGGTCGCCCTTGGCGGCTTGGCCGTGGGTGAAGAAGCGCTGCGGCACGACGAGATGGAGATCGTCTTTGGCGCGCGTCATCGCGACATAGAGCAGGCGGCGTTCCTCCTCGAGCTCGGCGCTGGTGCCGGCACCGAGATCGGAGGGCATGCAGCCGTCGACGACGTTGAGCACGAATACCGACTTCCATTCCTGGCCCTTGGCGGAATGGATGGTGGAGAGGATCAGATAGTCCTCGTCGCGGAGCGGTGGCCCGGATTTGTCGCTGGTCGCGTCCGGCGGATCGAGCGTGAGCTCGGTCAAAAACTTTTCGCGCGAGGCGTAGCCGCTCGCGATCTGCTCGAGCTGCATCAGATCGGCGCGACGCGTCTCGGACTCCTCGTGGATGCGGTCGAGATGCGGCTCGTACCAGAGCCGCACGCGTTCGAGATCCGCCGGCCATTCCGAATAGCGCAGATTCTGGGTCGTGCGGACGAAGTCGGTCCAGTCCGCGCCGGTGCGCGGCGGCACCGGGAGCTGGCCGAGTGCAGCAAGCGGATCGGCGCTCTCCGCCATCTGGTCGAGCACGCGCTGCGCGGTCGCGGGGCCGATGCCGGGCAACAGATGCAGGATGCGGAAGCCCGCAACGCGGTCGCGCGGGTTTTCGGCGAAGCGCAGCATCGCCAGCACATCCTTGACGTGCGCGGCGTCGAGAAACTTCAGCCCGCCGAACTTTACGAACGGGATGTTGCGGCGGGTCAGCTCGATTTCCAGCGGCCCGGAATGCGAGGACGTCCGGAACAGCACCGCCTGGTGCTTCAAAAGCGCGCCTTGCTCGCGGTTGGCCAGCACCGCTTCGACGATGTAGCGCGCTTGATCAGCCTCGTCGTGCACGGTGACGAGCTGCGGCTTTTGCGCGGAGGTGCGGTCGGTCCAGAGGTTCTTGGTGAAGCGCTCGCGTGCGAGGCCAATGACACCGTTGGCCGCCGCGAGCACGGCTTGCGTCGAGCGGTAGTTGCGGTCGAGCGTGATCATCTCGGCGCAGGGCGAGAAGCTTTGCGGAAACTCCAGGATGTTGCGCACGGTGGCGGCGCGGAACGAGTAGATCGACTGCGCGTCGTCGCCGACCACGGTGAGGCCGCGTCCGTCGGGCTTCAGCGCCAGCAGGATCGAGGATTGCAGGCGGTTGGTGTCCTGATATTCGTCGACCAGCACGTGATCGAAGCGGCTGCCGATCTCTTCGGCGATCAGCGCGTCGCTCATCATCTGCGACCAGTAGAGCAGGAGGTCGTCGTAATCGAGCACGTGCTGGGCCTGCTTGGCCTCGACGTAAGCCGCGAACAGGCCCTTCAGCTCGGCGGCCCAGCCCACGCACCAGGGATAGTGCTGTCCCAGCACCTTCTCGATCTCCATCTCGGCGTTGACGCAGCGGGAGTAGATCGACAGGCACGTGCCCTTGGCTGGAAAGCGGCTCTCGGTCTTGGACAGGCCGCGCTCGTGCCGAACCAAATTCATCAGGTCGGCGGAATCCTCGCGGTCGTGGATGGTGAAGGCGGGATCGACGCCGATCCGCTCGGCATATTCGCGCAAGAGGCGCGCGCCGATGCCATGGAACGTGCCGGCCCAGGTCAGCGCATCTCGCATGATCGCGGCGTTGTTCTCCCCGAGCACCTTTCGGGCGATCCGCTCGACGCGGCCGGCCATCTCGGCCGCGGCGCGGCGCGAGAACGTCATCAACAGGATGCGGCGCGGATCGGCACCCGCAACGATCAGATGGGCGACGCGATGGGCCAGCGTGTTGGTCTTGCCCGAGCCGGCACCGGCGATGACGAGCAGGGGCGCGCCCACGGTCGCGCCATCGGCCACGCCATGCTCGACGGCGCGGCGCTGCTCCGCATTGAGCGTGTCCAGATATGTTGCCACGAATCGCCCCGGTGAAACCGTGAGATTCGGCGATCTCCTCGCGAATCGCAATGCGGCTGGACGGAACCTTATTTAACACCTAGGGAAAAGACGGCCCAAGGTTCCAGCCCGAGAAGAGCGCGCCCGGCATGACCGAGCTCAAGCCCGACCAGTTCGAGATGCGGCGGCTGGAGTCGCTCAGCAACACCATCTTTGGTGTCGCCATGACGCTCCTGGCCTACGATCTGCCCAAGGCCGCCGTCTTCACCGGCGCACCCGGCTGGAGCGATCTCGCCCATGTCTATTCCGGCAAGCTTGCCGGCTTTGCGCTCAGCTTCATCATCGCCGGGGTGTTCTGGATCAGCCATCACCGGCGGCTGGCGCGCCAGCCGGTGGGCAGCCGCGGCGCGGTGATCCTCAACCTGTTCTTCCTGCTCTCGATCGTGCTGCTGCCGGTGACCAACGGCCTCTATACCAACTACGCCATGAGCAGCGCCGTTGCCGTGCTCTACGGCTTGCACCTAACCGCGATCGCCGGCCTCAATGCCTGGCTGTGGTGGACGATCCTGGGCGGCTGGCGCCATGAGATCATGGCATCGCTGTTTCCGCTGCTCGTGTTCATCCCGGGCACGATCGTGGCGGCGTTTGCGCCGCACGTCGCACCCTTCGTGTGGTTCATCGCCTTCGGCGGCCTGCTGATCCAGCGCTTCTACAGTGCGCAAACCGAACCGGATGCGTAAGGTGGTCGCTTCCCCTTATGTCGCGCCGAACCCGTCGGCCGGCACATAAAGCTTGACCGGGCGGATTTCGTAGACGGCACTCGGATTGACCTGACGCAGCTTCCGTGCCGCCGCGATCGCCTCGTCATCCGTGTCGTATTCCACGAGGTGGAAGCCCAGAAGCTGCTCCTTGGTCTCGGCAAACGGGCCGTCCATCACCACGCCCGCGCCGGGGCCGCGCAAGGTGCGGGCCTTTCGGGTCTCGTCCAGACGGGCGGCCGGCCCAAGGTGTCCGCTTGCCCTGAGCGGCGCCTGAACCTCGATGACCTTGGCCACGACCGCGGCGTCCTCCTCCGGAGTCCAGGACAAGATCTCGTCTTCCACGTGATAGGCCAGGATGGCGTAGAGCATCGTCACCTCGCTTTCTTTTGCTGCGCGCGTCCCAAGG
The DNA here is from genome assembly GCF_038965675.1 of Bradyrhizobium sp. B039. Taxonomy (NCBI): domain Bacteria; kingdom Pseudomonadati; phylum Pseudomonadota; class Alphaproteobacteria; order Hyphomicrobiales; family Nitrobacteraceae; genus Bradyrhizobium; species Bradyrhizobium sp. B039. The sequence goes on along the minus strand of NZ_CP152416.1, from coordinate 5,599,197 downwards.
ACGTATCACGGCGGCCGGCGCCGACAATCCCCGAGCGCAAAATATTGCGTCGTGCAGGCCTCGACGAAACCGTCCTGAAACCCGATTACCGCCTTGCGGTGTGAACGCTGCCCAAAGCCGAGGCGACTGATGGCCACAAGAACACGGAAGGCCATCGGAGGCGGCAATGTCGGGTCACACTATCAAGATCATCTGCGACGCACGGCGGGCGGCACAATCGGAGCCTGCCGATTTGCACGACCAGAGCGGTCATCACCGCTATTACGGCAGCTCGGCCGAGAACGGCGGCGAACGCATCGTGGAGAGCCGCCGCGGCAAACGCCCGCGCGCGGTCAATGTCTGTGGCTTCTGAAGCCTTTTCTGAAGCTTTGGGCGAGACCGGTCTCCGCTGATGGGTGTCCTGCAAATATCGGTTGCCGCGCTGCCGTTCCTGGTCTCGCTGGCGAGCCGGAGCAGCAAGGCGATCGCGCCATGCCTGCTCGCGAGCATCTTCACAGTGCTGCTCGGCGAGGAGCCTCACCGGGCGGTCTTGGCCTGGTGTGTTGGCGTGCTGATCGCCGCTGTGGCGTTACGCGAACGGCTTCGCGCGACCTGAGCGGCGCTGTTACGGCGCGCTCAGGACCTGCTTGACGAGGACCTCACGCAGCGCCGCCAGCTCGCCGCTCGCCTCCATCTGCGCGATCACCTTGCCGACCTTCGGCACCAGATCGCGATGACGTTCGTGCAGGTAGTGGTAGATGTGGATGCGCTCGAGCGGCGGGGAGAGTGGGTAGATCCTGGCCTGGAGATTGAGCTTCCTCACCGCGACGAGTCCACTGAAGAGGTCGGTGACCATCACGTCGAAACGGTCGGCATCGAGCATCTGGATCATGTTCTCGAGGCTGGTGGTCGCCGTGACACGGGCCATGTCGCGGGTGCCGGCCTCCGATGAGCCGACGCCGCGGACGATGCCGATGTTGTAGTCCCTGATCGAATTCCAGCCGGCGACGTCGAAACGCAGTTTCGTCGTGAACACCGTGGGCTCGATGTAGTTGATCGCCGGCGTGACCTGGATCAGCGTCGGGTAGTCGCGCGAGAGCGTTCCGATCCGCTGGATTTCGCCGTCGACCTCGCCGGCGCTCGACAGCGCGAGTGCCCGCTTGCCGGGGACGTCCTCGAATTCGAGCCTGATGTTGAGCTTGGCGTAGACGGCCCGCAGCATCTCGCCGCCGACATATTGATCGGGGATGTCCGCGATGCGCGCCAGCCGGATCAGCTCCTGCGCCTGCGTTGGACCGGCTGCGAGCAACGACAGGCAGGCGATGGCCATCCGCCACATCACGCGTCTCCTTGGTCGTGCCTTGCTACCACTGGATTCGGAGGCCCGCGCGATCTACCGGGAGTGGCGCGCGCCTGCGCGCCAGCCGCAACGGCCATCACTCGCCGCCATGCAGGCGACTCCGGACTTTAACCGATGTTATTCTAGCACGCGAAGTGATAGTTTGCGCCGGAATCCTGCTGCTGGGCGCAAGATATGACCCCGCCGACCTCAAGCCGCCCATGGGCCGACAGGAATCGCCACGCGCATCGCGTGGAGGGGAAGTCTCAACGATCGAATTGCTCGCGACCGCTGCCGGCCGGAGCAGGATGCCGCCATTCCGGGGACGTGGTGCATGGGCAACGCAGGCGACGAGGATTCCAAGCGCGGCCGCGCCGTTGCCCCGGCGGCCGCGAAGCAGGATTTGAGCGGGATCGGCGCCGCGTTTGCGCCGGCGATGATCGGTGCGTTGCTGTCGCGGATTTTCAACTGGTCGCGCAGCGGCGTCGGGCCGCGCCTCCTGGCCGCCGTGCTGCTGTTCTCCTCAATCGTCACGCTGATGCTGACCGCGCTTCAGCTCTATCTCGACTATGACCGCGAGGTCGGCGTCATCGAGACGCGGCTCGACGAGATCGGCCGGAGCACCACCGGCAGCCTCGGCGAAAGCCTGTGGAATCTCGACCAGAACCAGCTCAAGCTCCAGCTCGACGGCATCCTGCGGCTGCCCGACATCCGCGCCGCCGAGGTGCGCGAGATCGCTGATCGCCCCAATCCGGTCCGTGTCGCGGTCGGCGAGCCGAACACCCGTTCGATCGTCACGCGCGATTACCCGCTGAACTACTCCGTGCAGGGCGCCGCGCGCCCGATCGGCGTGCTCCATGTCGAGGCGACGCTGAGCGAGGTCTATCAGCAATTGCTGCACCGTGCCCTGATCATCCTGGCAAGCCAGGCGGCGAAGACGTTCCTCGTCTCGCTGTTCATCATCTACATGTTCCATCTCCTGGTGACGCGGCACCTTGTTGCCATCGCCGACTTCGTCAGCAAGTACAGCCTGGTGCGGCCGCCGCCGCCTTTGCACCTGGAGCGCCGGCCGCCCTACGATGCGGACGAACTGGACAAGGTGATCGACGCCTTCAACGCCATGTGCGCCAATCTCGAGCGGGCCTATGGCGAGCTGCGTGAGGCCAATACGAATCTCGAGCGCGACCTGAAAATCCGCCAGCGCGCCGAAGGCGACGCGCGCGCGAGCGAGCAGCGCTTCCGTGACTATGCCGAGACCGCGTCCGACTGGTTCTGGGAGACCGGGCCGGATCATCGGTTCACCTACATATCCGACCGCGCAGGGGCCTTCGGCATGGACCATAAGGCGCTGATCGGCAAGCGCCGCACCGATGCCGCCTTCGACCACGACGCCGAGCCGGAGAAATGGCGCGCGCACATGGCGGTGCTGGATCGCCACGAGCCGTTCCGGAAGTTCGAGTATCGCGGCCGCGATATGACCGGACGCGTGCGCCATTTCAGCGTCAACGGCCAGCCGGTATTCGCGGCCGACGGACGCTTCATGGGTTATCGCGGCTCCGCCACCGACCTCACCGAGCAGCACGAGACCGAGGAGCGGCTTCGCCAATCCCAGAAGATGGACGCGATCGGCCAGCTCACCGGCGGCGTCGCGCACGACTTCAACAACGTGCTCACCGTCATCACCGGCACCATCGAGATCATCCAGGAAGGGCTTGCGGACAGGCCCCAGTTCGCCGCGATCGCGCAGCTCATCGACGATGCGGCCGCGCGTGGCGCCGAGATCACCTCGCAGCTGCTGACCTTCGCGCGCCGCCAGCCGCTGGAGCCGCGCGAGATCGACGTCAACGCCCTCGTGGTCGAGACGGCGAAGCTGCTGAAGCCGATCCTGGGCGAGCATATCGAGATCGTGACCCGGCTCGCGGACGACGCCTGGTCCGCGATGGCGGATCCGTCGCAGCTCTCGTCCGCGATCGTCAATCTCGCCGTCAACGCGCGTGACGCGATGCCGGACGGCGGCAGGCTCACGCTCGAGACCGCGAACCGGGAGCTTGACGGCGTGCGCAGCGACGGCGACGTCATTCGCGGCGCCTTCGTGATGATTGCGGTGACCGACACCGGTCACGGCATCCCGGCCGACATCCGCGAGCGCGTGTTCGAGCCGTTCTTCACCACCAAGGGGGTCGGCCGCGGCACCGGGCTTGGGCTGAGCATGGTCTACGGCTTTGCCCGCCAGACCGGCGGCACCGTCGCGATCGAGAGCGAGGAGGGACAAGGCACGGTGATGCGGTTGTTCCTGCCGCGATCGGAGGGCGAGGCGGCAACCAGGACGGGATCGGCTCAGGCGCCCGCCGCGGCGCGCGGGCACGAGACGATACTCGTGGTCGAGGACGATCCGCTGGTGCAGGGCTATGTCATCGCCCAGCTCGGGAGCCTCGGCTATCGCACGCTCGTGGCCGGCGACGGCGCAGCCGCCCTCGCGCTGGTCGACCAGGGCGCCAGTTTCGACCTGCTGTTCACGGACATCATCATGCCCGGCGGCATGAACGGGCGGGAACTGGCCGAAGCCGTCCGGCTCCGGCGGCCGGGGGCGAGGGTGCTCTACACCTCCGGCTATACCGACAACACCATCGTCCACGAAGGACATCTCGATCCCGGCGTGGCGCTGCTTCAGAAGCCATACCGGAAGTCGGAGCTGTCGCAGAAGATCCGCGAGGTGCTTGCGGGCGAGCCGGCCGCCTGAGCGGCGCCCGCCCACGAAAAAGGCGCGGCGGGGAGGCCCCGTCGCGCCCGATTTTGTGCTCGCTGGTCCAGGGCTGAGAGCGCCCCGATGCCAAGCCTTGTTCAAAGCTTAGCGGGCGATCCCAGCGAGGTGACAGCGCTTGAGATAAGACACTGGATCACCTCCTTTCGTTGGTTTCGGGAGACTCCAATATAGGGCCAAATACCCGCGTCGTTAAGAGGTGGGGCGGGCGGCCGGGAACAAGCCCTTCGCGAAGCGGGAAAGACCGATCCGGGGCAGTTGAGGCCGCCGCGCGGCCGTGTTAGGGGAACGCGAGATGCGGGTGTAGCTCAATGGTAGAGCAGCAGCCTTCCAAGCTGAATACGAGGGTTCGATTCCCTTCACCCGCTCCAATGTTTTCAATGGCTTAGCGCGTCAAGAGTTTTCCATTCTGACAAGTCGCGCATTCTCATTCTGACAGACGTTCGCTTTCCTATCGCTTGTCTTGCGCGGCGCTTGACGCGTTTCGCTTGCGCGTCTTGCTTTGCTTCATCGTCGTCATGCACATCAGGCGCCATGGCCGCTGCGTGACGTGTGCATCGAGAGGTCAAGAAAGACCTATTGAACGCAAATGTCAGCAGTCCTTCCACGGCGCACCAGATGACTGGAGCGAGGAACAGCCGCCCCGGCGATGATCAAGAGATGATCAAGAGAAAGAGAGATGTGAGAGATCTCACACGGGAACTTCGAGTCTTGCACTAGTCAGAGCTTCGACTCTCTCAGAACCAACGGAGGTTCGCGTGAAGCTCCTGATGATCTCTGGCTTGGCCGTGTTCGCGGTTTTCGTGGCCGCGACGAATATGCTGCGATCGCATCCATTACCGGTAAGTCGCACATCGGTAGCAGGGATGCCGGTGCAAGAGATGCAAAGACAGGCGCAACAAGGCAAACTGCCGGTTGAAGATTTCGTAGATCGATCTCTTGTGTTTCCAAGGGGAACACAGGAGTAGACGCGTCTCAACCAATCGTGGCCGAGCTGGACGTCTTGGTCGGCTCGTATGTTCTCGAACGGCTATGCGCCAGCGGCTGGTCGGGTCGCGAGCGCAGCAATTGTCGCAGGCGCTGTCTCAAGGACCCATGAAAATCGGGTTGATCCCGATGGGATCGCCGAGCAGTCCCAGGGATTGAAGCTGCGCGCTGTGGATATCGATTTCAAGGACAGCCAAGAGCAGCGCTAACACGACGGCGATGTAGACGAGCAGTGCCGACGCATCCTGGCTGTCGGGATCGCGATTTCGCAGCGGCGACGCGCGAAAGTGCCACAACCGCGCGATGAGCTGCAGATAGGCTTTCGGGTGTACTTGCATGTCCGGCCTCGCTCTCTGAGGCGCCTTTTGCAAGACTGCGACCACGTCGATCGCCAATCAAGGCGCCGCTTGTCGCACCTGGAACCGAATATGAGCTACCCCCGTTGAGCTGGATCAAATGGGTGCGCTTTTGCCCAGAGGCCAGGCCAGTCGGCCACGGACACGCCACGGAAGATCTCCACAGAACGATCGCCGGCAAGAAGCGCGGGACGTCACGGGACGGCATTTGGCCATGGTGCAAAGGCCGGGCAAAATGGCACGGTGGGTGCTTTGCTGTGAGTGTCTCCGACGGCCAATGGATTTGACCTTGCGTCTCGCCACCGCCCTTCTGACGGCATCGCTGCTTCTTCCACTGCGGCCCGCGCAGGCGCAATTGGCGGGGCACGGCGGGCCTGTCCGCGCAATCGCCGTTTCGAGCGATGGCAAGACGGTTTTGTCGGGGAGCTTCGACACGGCAGCGATCCGATGGTCCCTGGCAACCGAGTCGGCCGAACAGGTCCTTCGCTTCCATTCGGGTGCGGTGAACGCGGCTGCCTTCCTCGGAGACGGACGAATGGCAACGGCTGGTGCGGACGGCCAGATTGCCATCTGGACGGCGGGCGGGCTGCAGCCAGACCAGGTTCTCGAAGGTCATACGGGACCCATTGTCGGACTCGTCGTCTCGCCCGATACATCGAAGCTCGCGTCGGCCTCGTGGGACCACACCGTGCGGATTTCATCCCTGTCCGATGGTGGGACGCGCGTGCTGCAAGGTCACTCGCAAAGCGTGAACGGTGTGGCCTTTGCCCCCGATGGAAAATCGCTGGTGAGCGTTGGCTACGATCTGACGGTGCGGATCTGGCCCTTGGCAGGCGGCAGCCCCGAGATCGTTGTGATGCCGGCGCCGCTGAATGCCGTCGCCATCTCGCCTGATGGCGAAATCGCCACCGGCGCGGCAGACGGGAAGCTGCGCATGATGACCGCCGATGGCAAGGAGAACGGCGAGGTCATGGCTGGCGCCAGGCCGATCGTGGCCCTGGCGATCTCGCAAGACGGGGCTTTGATCGCCACGGGGGCAATTGACGGCACCGTTGCGATCGTCGATCGCAAGGCGCGCAGCGTGATGCGCACGCTCGCCGGGCTCGGCGCGCCGGTCTGGTCGGTCGCGTTCCTGCCCGATGGTGCGACGCTCCTGACGGGCGGTGCTGACGGCAAGATCAGGCGCTGGAATGCACTGACCGGCGCGGCGATCGGGTCGAACGTGCTGGGCACGCCGGCGGATCCGCTCGCTGCCTATGTCGGCGATCACGGCGCCGAAATGTTCAGGGCCTGCGTTGCCTGCCATACATTGTCGGAGAATGAGGTACAGCGTGCCGGGCCGACGCTTGCGGGGCTCTTCGGCCGGAAGATTGCCTCGCTGCCGGGCTATCGCTTCACCGACGCGCTCAAGGCGATGGATATCGTCTGGACGCCGGAGACCGTGTCAAAACTGTTCGAGATCGGGCCAAACGCCTACACGCCCGGCACCAAGATGCCGGAGCAGCGGATCGGCTCCGCCGAGGATCGCCGCGCGCTCACGGACTTTCTGGCGCGTGCGACGTCGAAGTAGCCCGCAGCAACGCCTTGCGCGTCTTCAAGCGAAGGCGGCAAGGTCTTGACGTCAACGCCCTAATAGCCCGGCCATCGCTCCACGGGAATATTCGTCAGCTCCGGGTTCTCCTCGAGCATGCGAGCCACGTTGACGCTGGGACGTTCCTTGAGCGCCGTCACGACACACTGATTGACGTATGTCCGGCGTGACAGCCACTTGATCTTCTTGCCCTTTGCCTCGGCCTTGCAGGCGACGATCGCCTGCTTGAGCGCGACCTTTTCCGCCTTGGCGAGGGCGGCGGCCTCGACGGCTGTGCCAGCGAGCACCGTGATGACGAGGCATGTCCAAAAAATCATCATGAAACGAGGCATACGGCTAGTCCTTGTTCTCGCGTTGACGCAGATAGTCGTCCGTCGTCCGCGGTGGCGCGCGTTCCGGAACGTCCTGGATCGGATCGAACTGCTGTTCGCTCATGACAATGACGCGGCAATCGGCGCACATCCGCAAGGCCTCGGTCCGGCGGTCCCCGGTGGGATACATCCAATGGTGCCCCTCGAGCTTCGTCGCGATCCGATCGATCGTGCTCTTCACGCCGAAGGGTGTGCCGCAGCGGACACACAGCGCCGGTTCTTCTTCCTTGATCACTTGCGCCTGCGCACGCCTTGCCCGGAAGTCGATCTGCGGGGTGAGCGTGATGACCTTCTCAGGACAGGTGCTCTGGCACAGACCGCACTGCACGCAGGCGTCCTCCACGAATTTGAGGACGGGACGCTCGGGATCGGCGCGAAGCGCGCCGGTCGGGCAGGCCGAAACACAGGACAAGCATAGCGTGCAACCGCCGGTGTCAACGGTGATCGCACCGATCGGTGCGCCCTCGGGCAAGGCGATCACGTCGACCGGCGTGGGCGCGAGGCGATGCAATTCACTCAGGCCAAAGCGAAGCAGGTCGCCGCGCTTGCCGACCGTCCGGAAAGTCGCAGGATTGTCGAGGCCGGCGAGGGGACCAATCCCCGTCAGTTGGTCAGCTAGCGTGTCGGGATCGTCAGTTTCGATCGTGGCCACGCGTCGGCCCTCAAATCCGAGCCCGGCGAGAATGGTCTCGGCCATGACGATCGTCTGCAGCAATCCGGTCACGCCGTGTCGCGGCTTGGCGCGCAGGAGAAACCGCACGGCCGCCGCGCCATAAGCGAATGCGCCGATAACGGCCTCCAGGCCGACCTGCGTCAACTCGTTGACGGCGAGGGGCAGCACGTTGGCTGGCAATCCGTCGCCATGACGGGCGAGCGCATCGATCAGCGGCGTGCCGTGCGCGCCGTCATGCAGCAGCAGCACCGGATGCGTGCCGCCGGCTTCGCGATAGGCGAGCAACATGGTGCGAAGCATCTGCAACTGGGTGTCGGCGGGCGGCAGCGCGTAGGATGCAGCACCCGTGGGGCAGGCGGCCGCGCATTGCCCACAACCTGCGCAGACGTATGCGTTGACGGCGACATGGTCGCCGTCCGGCGTAATCGCGCCGGTCGGGCATAAGTCAAGGCAGCGATGGCATCCGGTCAGCTTCGAGCGCGAATGCGCGCAGAGGCTGGGCGTGAAGTCGACATATCTCGGCTTGTCGAAACTGCCGACGAGGTCGCGGGCGGCCAGCACAGCGCGCAGCACCGCCGCCGGATCTCTCGGATCGGCGCGGAGATAGCCGTCCCGCAGGTCGTGCGCCGGAAACAGCGGTGGCTCGCCGGAGAGGTCGAGCACCAGATCGCAGCGCGAGGTCGCCCCGTTGCGCGGGGCCTCGAACACGAAGCGGTCGCGCGAAGAGGGGCGCGGTTGCGCGTAGTCGTCGATCGTGAGCTCGAATGCGCCAAAATGTCCCCGCGCGTTGCGGATCTTGCCTTTTACGATCGGAAACACTGCCGCGGCAGGCGGCGTAACGTCTGCCGGCTGCATGAGCATGACCGTGACGTCGAGATGGTCTGCGAGCAGCCGCCCGGCTTCGATCGCGGCCTCGTCGCGGCCATAGATCAGGATGATGCCGTCACTCGACAATGTGACCAGCGGAAAGTCCGGTGCGGGAATTGCGGCTGCCGCAAGCAGCGCCGCCATCTTCGCGCCCGCATTCGCACCGTCGCGCGACCAGCCCGCCGTCTCGCGGATATTGACGAAGGTGATCCCGCCAGGGCGTTCGCCGATCTCATGGGTGAATTGCGCAGCCTGCTGCGTGCAGGCCACCGTCAGCGGGCCATCGGCCTTTGCCGCGTTGCGGAAATGATCGAGCTCCGCGCCGCAGAGATGGCGAAAGCTTCTGATCTCGCAATTGGGGCATCCACGCCGGATCGCGGCCGTGTCGAGGCGCATCGTGTCTTCACACGAACAGATCAGGACGGTCTTCGCTGGCTGCTCCAGGTGAATCCCTCCGTCAGTGCGGCGCCGACTTACGGACTCGCGCCGTTCCTGCACCTCGTATAGATTTTCACTATTGGGAAGAAAAGGAAAGTGGAGGACGGCCTTGCGGTCGACCCCGATCAACCACGTTTCCCTGGTAGAACCGATCCAGCTGCCGCCGCCCTTCACGCTCGTCCGGCTGCGGGAGAGCGGAGACGCCTTTGCCCACGCTTGCGGCATTGCACCCAAGTGCGGCGCCGGCACGCTGGTGTGCGTCGGGCGGTTCGATCTCGCCGAATTCGCCGTGGTGCTCGAGCCAGGCGAACCTTTGAGCACCGCGCGGCGCGCCTTCTACGCCGGCATGGTCGCGCTGACCGACGCTCTTCGCGCCTATGCCCCGCCCAACAAGACGGTTGCGATCGGCTGGCCCGGCTCCGTCGAGATCGACGGCGGGCTGGTCGGCGGGGGGCGGATGGGGTGGCCATCGTCCGCGCGCGAGAACGAGCCGCCCGCCTGGCTGGTGTTTGGCGCCATGATCCGGACGGTCGCAATGGCCGATCAGGGGCCCGGCGTTCATCCGCTCGCGTCCGCGCTGGATGAGGAGGGGTTCGGCGAAGCGGGCGCCGTGCAGGTGACCGAGAGTTTTGCGCGGCACCTGATGCGGGCGATCGATCGTTGGCAGGTCGATGGCTTTGACAGCGTCGCACGCGATTATCTCAGCCGGGTTCCCCGTGAGCGGCGAACCGTCCTCAGCATCGACGAGAGCGGCGATCTCCTCACGCGCCAGGTCGGTACCGGCAAGGTTGAGCGGAGCGAGCTCGTCAAGGCGCTCGCCAGGCCATCCTGGCTCGATCCGAAGCTCGGAGGGCCAAGGACGTGACTGTGAAACTGCTGCGCGCCATCGCGCTCGATCCCTCCGACACCTTCGTGTTCGACGCGGCGGCAGAGCCCGGCGAATGGGCCGTCTCCGGCGCGTTCCGCTTCTGCGACCAGGATCCGGCGACGTTGAGCGGCAAGGCGCGCGCGGCGTTCCGCAGCGGCTTCCTCGGGGTGCAATCCTGGGGCTGGTCGACGCTGGTGCAGATCGTGCCGGCAACGGAGAGCGATTGCCGGGCGCTGATCGAGCTCCTCGCCGGACAACTCATCGATCGTTTCGGCGCGCCGGATCCGGCAACCGCGCGGACGGCCGCCGAAGAGGAGGTCGCCTTCGTGCGGTCGCTCTGCACGCATCCGATCAGTTCGCTCATTGCCGTCCACCGCTCGGTGAGCGACGGCGAAGTCCGCGAGTCGTTCCGCAGGCTGCAGCTGCGGCAAGGGCAGGGGCACGGCAAGGCGTTCTCGTTCATGGAAGCCGAGGATGATGTCGAACCCGACAGCAATGTCAGGCTTGCCGATATGAGCCAGGAGCCGCAGCATCGATGAATGATTTCTGGATCGCATGCGGCCACCATCTGCTCGATCGCGAGGCGGGCGGCGGGCTTTGCGTCACCGACGAGTTCCTGAAGGTCTATTTCGTCCGGCCCGAGCTGATTCCACCGGACGAAGCATGCCCGGTCGAGCGGCGGCTGCACCGCGAGCTGCTTGCCGCTCCCCGCCGGGCGGTCAGCGCGGACGAGATCGCAGCGATTGTCGATGCGGATGCCCGGGAGAACTGGCGGTTCGTGCTTGCCGTTCGCGACCTCCTGGTGCGGCATCCGACCCTGGAGGCCGCCTATCTTGCAACCGTCCGGTCGGGGGGAAACGGATTGCCGCCGCTGTTCGTCAATCAACTCGTGCATGTCATCCTGCGCAATGCGCTGGATGGCTGCGATGACCCGTTCGTGCTGCGCGCCGCCGAGCTGTTCTTCCGCCCACAGCGCATCCTGCCGCATGAACGGGCCTTGCTGCTCGGCGATGAGGAGGTCGTCGGTGGGCAGAGCCCGACCCCGGTGCTCTCGCTGATGTCGATGCTCGGGGCCGTGACCGATGCCGAGCTGGACGTCTTGAACGAGGATAACGCCGACGACTATTGGCACCGAAGCGACCATTTCGACATGGCTTTCGATCTCACCGCGGGCGGGCGCGGGCCGAGGGCGCTGGCGCAGGCGATGGCGCGCTGGATCTCCCATCTGCTCGGGATCGACGTCGGCATTGAGCCGCTGCGCGAACTGCGTGATGCGCGGCTCACCTGGTATGTTGGGCTCGACGCCGATGCGACCAGGCTCGGCGACCGCCTCTGGCATGGCGAGCAACTCGACGACCGCAGCGCCGGCCGCGTGCTTTCATTGTTCCGCCTGACGTTTGCAGATGCGAGTGCGGTCGCAGACGAGATGCAGGGCGAGCCCGTCTATCTCATCCTGTCGATGAACTCCGATCAAAAGCTCCGGATGAAACCGCAGAATTTGCTGACGGGGCTGCCGATCAAGCACCTGGAGAGGGTAACATGAGCCCGGCTGCGCTGCCGCTTGTGCGCATCCCCGTCGGTATCGTGGTCGGGCGGTACAAGGCGGACTCGCCGTGGACCGACTTTGTCTGGCGCGCCGTCGCCGTGCTGCCGGACGAGCCGGACACAAAGTCCTGGACGGTGCTCCGTGACGAGGGCGGTGGGACGACGCTGTTCTATGCCGGCAGCACTATGGTCGATCTCTACATTTCCGAGACGGCGCGCTATCGCGACAATCTTGCTTCGGGTTGTCCGAGCATCTGGACAGTGTTGTCGCCTGCGGAAGGCACCTGGCCCTATTCGGTGGCTGCCGCCACCGCCGATCCTGCGGAAGGCGAGGCGTTCACCGGGGCCGCTGCGAATCTGGTCGAGGCCGTTCCCATGCCGGACGTGCTGCGTGAGCAGATTGAAAGCTTCGTTGCCGAGCACCACGTCGAACGGGAGTTCTTCAAACGGAAGCGGCGGCAGGCCGATCCGGAGGCGCTGGCGCGCCGGCAGCATGAAGGCGGACACGAATGAGTGAGGATAGGTTCCTGACGCGCTGGTCCCGTCGCAAGCAGCACGCAAAGGCGAACCCGACGCAATCGGATCCGGCAAAGCGCGACGACATGCAGTCGGCACTGCCGCCCGCCGCGAAGGATGACGAAGCGGAGTTCGACCCCTCGAGCCTGCCTTCGATCGACTTGATTACGTCGGCGACCGACATCAAGGCGTTCTTGCGCAAAGGGATTCCGCAGGAGCTGACGCGTGCGGCGCTTCGTCGCGCCTGGAGCGCTGATCCCGCCATTCGCGACTTCGTGGGGCTTGCCGAAAGCGCGTGGGACTTCAACGATCCGACCGCGATGCCGGGCTTTGGTCCGCTGGATTGTTCGGAAGCAGAACTGGCCGCGTTCGTGGACAGAATCGTCGGCGGCCTCAGCAAGTCAGCCGAGACGCTGTCCGAGACTCCGGTTGAAGTCACGGATTCTTCGCGGGAATTGCGCCAGGCCGAGAGATCGAATGTCGAGGTCGTCGCCGAAGAAGCTGCGCCCACCAAGCCCGCACCTGTTCCTGCTGCAGCGCAACTAACGGTCCCTGAAAGCACTGCAAGCGAACACCTGTCGCTTCCCCGTCGCCCGCATGGCGGCGCGCTGCCCCGCTAGGGCTCCCCGACGAAAGGCCATAGCCTCAGACTATGTGATGCGATTGACCCTCCGCTGGGCCGGGATTACGCTTCGTCTAGCGCTTTGTAGCAAAAGCAAAATCAGCACCCGGGACTTGGATGGGAGGTCCACGTGCGTGATGATGGCCTTGAGCGAGCCATTGACGCCGCCGGCGGCGTTGCTGGGCTTGCGCGCAAAATCGGCATTAGCCAACCCTCCGTTTCGAACTGGAACCAGGTGCCCGCGCAACGGGTGATTGCGGTCGAAGCGGCGACCGGCGTATCGCGCAAAGACTTGCGGCCTGATCTGTACGGCGAGCCGTTTGTGTCCAATGAGCTGATTGAACCCGTCGATGCGGCGCGTGCGCAGGAATATCTGCTGCTCGCGACGCTCTTGTCCGCAGCACCGTCAAGAAGGCTGCTCGATCAACTGGCCGCATTGACCGGTGATGCGACGCCACTCGGGCGCGCGCATGCTGGGCTGGCCGCGGCCGCCGCCAATGCAGTCGCAACGCAGGTCGAACGCGAATATTTCGATCTGTTCGTCGGTCTCGGCCGCGGCGAGCTCTTGCCCTATGCCTCCTACTATCTGACCGGATTCCTCAACGAACGGCCGCTGTCGCGCCTGCGCGCCGATCTCGCCGCGTCCGGGATCGAGCGCGCCGCGAATAATTCGGAGCCGGAAGATCACGCCGCCATCCTGTGCGAGATCATGGCAGGTTTCGCGGGAGGCCGCTTCCCTACGTCGTTCGAGGCGCAGCGCGCATTCTTTGTCAAACACGTCGAGCCCTGGATAGGGCGGCTGTTCGCCGACATCGAGGGCGCGGAGAGCGCCGTCTTCTATCGTGCGGTCGGCGCGCTCGGTCGCGCCTTTATCGAGATCGAGGCGGAGGCATTCACGTTCGCCAACTGACCTGCACCGGCGGGTCCAGGAGAGATGCGATGAGTGAAGACAGGAAAGCCACAGTCGGGCGTCGCGATTTCCTGCGCAAGGTCGGCGCCGGCACGTTGGGCGCCGGCGCGACGCTCGCGACACCGCTGGTCGGGTCCGCGCAGGCCGATAGCGAAACCAACGATGAGAAGCGCAAGGCGCGCTACAAGGAAACTGATCACGTCAAGGCTTTCTATCGCGTCAATCGTTATCCGGCCAAGGGAGGTTGACCGTGCTGATCAAGCGAGCAAACCAGCGTTCCCTGCGCCATGGTTCCGTTGCCGAGTCCCTTGCAGGGCAGGGCGGCGGTCTCGACCGCCGCAGCTTCTTGCGCAAATCCGGTCTCGCCGGTGGCGCGCTCGCCGTGCTCGGCACGCTGCCGGTCGGCGGCGTGCGCAAGGCGGAGGCGGCGATGGCCGGTCCGCTCACCGCGGGTGCGAGCGTCCGCAAGAGCGTCTGCACGCATTGCTCGGTTGGGTGCACGGTGACTGCCGAGGTCCTGAACGGGGTATGGATCGGCCAGGAACCGAGTTGGGATTCTCCGATCAATCGCGGCTCGCATTGTGCCAAGGGCGCATCCGTGCGCGAGCTCGTGCACAGCGAGCGACGGTTGCGCTATCCGATGAAGCTCGTCGGAGGGCAGTGGACCCGCGTGTCCTGGGATACCGCAATCAACGAGATCGGCGACAAGCTTCAAACCGTACGTGAGAAGTCAGGCCCCGATTCCGTCTATTGGCTTGGCTCGGCCAAGATGACCAATGAAGGCGCCTACCTGTTCCGCAAGCTTGGCGCATTCTGGGGAACCAACAATACCGATCATCAGGCCCGCATCTGCCATTCGACCACCGTCACCGGCGTCGCCAACACCTGGGGCTACGGCGCGATGACCAACAGCTTCAATGATATCCGCAATGCGAAGACGCAGGTCGTCCTGGGCGGCAATCCGGCAGAGGCGCATCCGGTCTCGCTGCAGCACCTGCTCGAGGGCAAGGAACTGCAAAAGGCCAACTTCGTCGTCATCGACCCGCGCCTGACGCGCACCGCCGCGCACGCGACGGAATATGTGCGGATGCGGCCGGGCACCGACATCCCCGTGCTTTACGGCATGATGTGGCACATCCTCCAGAACGGCTGGGAGGACAAGGAGTTCATCCGGCAGCGGGTCTACGGGTTCGACGACCTCCGCAAGGAGGTGGAAAAGTGGAATCCGGAAGAAGTTGAGCGCGTCACCGGCATTCCCGGCGAGCAGCTCAAGCGCGTCGCCAAGATGTTTGCCACCGAAAAGCCGGCCACGCTGATCTGGGCCATGGGCCAGACCCAGAAGACCGTCGGCACCGCCAACGTGCGTGCCAGTTGCATCCTGCTGCTGATGACCGGCAATGTCGGCGGCGCGGGCATGGGAGCCAACATCTTCCGTGGCCACGACAACGTCCAGGGCGCGACCGACGTCGGGCTCGATATCGTCACGCTGCCGTTCTACTACGGCCTCGCCGAGGGCGCCTGGAAGCACTGGTCGCGGGTTTGGGAGGTCGACTACGACTTCCTGAAGTCGCGGTTCGATTCCAAGCAGATCATGGAAACCCCCGGCATCCCGCTGACCCGCTGGTTCGAGGCGGTGACGCTGCCGAAGGATCAGGTCGCGCAGAAGGACAATGTGAAGGCGGTGTTCGTGCAGGGACACGCCTCCAACAGCATCACCCGTATCCCTGAATCCCTCAATGGCCTGAAGGCGCTGGAGCTGCTCGTCATCGCCGATCCGCATCCGACGACCTGGGCCTCGCTCGCAGTCGAGGCGGGACGCAAGGATGGTGTCTACATTCTCCCGGTCGCCACCCAATTTGAGTGCAAGGGCTCTCGCGTCGCCTCCAACCGCTCGCTGCAATGGGGCGAGCAGATTGTGAAGCCGGTGTTCGAGTCGAAGGATGATCTCGAAATCATCTACCTGCTGGCCAAGAAGTTCGGCTTCGCCGACCAGATGTTCAAGAAGATCAAGGTCGAGAACAATCTTCCTGAAGCAGAGGATGTACTTCGCGAGATGAACCGCGGCAGCTGGTCGACCGGCTATTGCGGGCAATCGCCCGAGCGCCTCAAGGCGCACATGAAGAACCAGGCGAAGTTCGACATGCTGACGATGCGGGCGCCGAAGGACGATCCCGAGGTCGGCGGCGACTACTACGGCCTGCCCTGGCCATGCTGGGGATCACCGGAGGTCAAGCATCCCGGAACGCCGCTGCTCTACAATACCAATCTGCACGTGATGGATGGCGGCGGCACGTTCCGGCCGCGGTTCGGCATCGAGCGCGAGGAGAAGCTGCCGGACGGCACGACGCGTAAGGTGAGCCTGCTCGCGGACGGCTCGTACTCGCTGGGGTCGGCCATCCAGGACGGCTATCCGGAATTCACGCTCGCGAGCCTGAAGAAGCTCGGCTGGGACACCGAGCTCACCGAAGCGGAAATGGCCGTGATCAACAAGGTCAACCCCGCCACTCCGGACGCGGTGTCGTGGTCGCTCGACCTGTCGGGCGGCATCCAGCGCGTCGCGCTGGCGCATGGCTGCGTTCCCTATGGCAACGGCAAGGCGCGCATGAATGCCTTCGGCTTGCCCGATCCCATCCCAGTTCACCGCGAGCCGATCTACACGCCGCGCGTCGATCTCGTCGCCAAATACCCGACGCTGCCCGACGCCAAGCAGTTCCGGATGCCCAATATCGGCTTCTCCGTGCAGAAGGCTGCGGTGGAGAAGGGAATTGCAAAACAATTCCCGCTCATCCTGTCGTCTGGCCGCCTGGTCGAATATGAGGGCGGCGGCGAGGAGACCCGGACCAACCCGTGGCTCGCCGAATTGCAGCAGGACATGTTCATCGAGATCAATCCTGCCGACGCCGCCGAGCGCGGCGTCAAGGACGGCGGCTGGGTCTGGGTCACGGGTGCCGAGAACAATTCCCGGGCGAGGATGAAGGCGCTCGTCACCGAGCGTGTCGGCAAGGGCGTTGCCTGGATGCCCTTCCACTTCGGTGGCTGGCTTGCCGGCAAGGATCTCCGCGGCAACTACCCGAAGGGCACCGACCCGATCGTGCTCGGCGAAAGCGCCAACACGATCACGACCTACGGATACGATCCCGCGACGAACATGCAGGAAACCAAGGTCACTCTCTGCCAGATCGCGGCGGCATAAGGAGCAACGACGATGGCACGTATGAAGTTTCTCTGCGACGCCGACCGTTGCATCGAGTGCAACGCCTGCGTCACGGCCTGCAAGAACGAGCACGAGGTTCCCTGGGGCATCAACCGCCGCAGGGTCGTCACCATCGCCGATGGCAAGCCGGGCGAACGATCGGTCTCGATGGCTTGCATGCACTGCACGGATGCGCCGTGCGCGGCAGTGTGCCCGGTGAACTGTTTCTATACCACCGCCGATGGCGTGGTCCTGCACTCCAAGGATCTCTGCATCGGCTGCGGCTACTGCTTCTACGCCTGTCCGTTTGGCGCGCCGCAATATCCGAAGGTCGGCAATTTCGGCTCGCGCGGAAAAATGGACAAATGTACCTATTGCGCCGGCGGACCCGAGGCCGATGGCAGCAAGGAGGAATACGAGAAATACGGTGCGAACCGCCTGGCCGAGGGCAAGCTGCCGCTGTGTGCCGAGATGTGCTCGACCAAGTCGCTGCTCGCCGGCGACGGCGAGATCATCGCCCAGATCTATAAGGAGCGCGTGCTGAAGCGCGGCTACGGCTCAGGAGCGTGGGGCTGGAAGACCGCCTATCGCGAGACGATCGAGTCCTGAAGCAGGCCGCGGGCGACGCGGCACAGATGCCGGGGAGAAGTCTATGTCCTCATTTGCAAGGTTCATTCGACCAACCATCGGCGCGTGGGCGTTGCTTCTGTTGATCATGGCAGCTCCGGCACCGTCGCTGGCCCAGCAGATCAATCCGACGGCGAGCTCGGTCAACGAGCGCCAGTTGCTTCAGGAGATGGATCGGATCCAGGGACGCGTCAGCATCCCCGACCAGCGCTCCAGCGTGCTGATACAACCTGCTGGCCGTGAGTGGCGTGAATTCCGCAACGTTGTGCTGCGGTGGATCGGCGGCGTTGCTGTGCTCGGCATGCTGGCGGTGCTGGTGATCTTCTATTTGACACGCGGCATGATCCGCCTCGAAAGCGGACGATCCGGCCGCACCATCGTACGGTTCAACACCTTTGAGCGCTTCGTGCACTGGATGACCGCGACCTGCTTCGTTATCCTGGCGATCTCGGGGCTGAACATCACGTTCGGGCGGCCGCTGCTGCTTCCGCTGATCGGATTTGACGCCTTCTCCGATTGGTCGCAATGGGCGAAATTCGCGCACAACTACCTGAGCTTTCCCTTCACGATTGGCGTCGTGCTGATCTTTCTGATGTGGATCGGCGGCAATATCCCCAACAAGGTGGATCTGGAGTGGATCAAGCGCGGCGGCGGCCTGATCGGTCACGATCATCCGCCGGCTCGCCGCTTCAACGCGGGGCAAAAGGGGATCTACTGGATTGTTGTGATCGGCGGTGGTCTCGTCGCCGCGACCGGGTATCAGCTCATGTTCCCATTCTACGTGTCGGGAATCGAGGGCATGCAGATTGCCCAGATCGTTCACTCCGTCGTGGCCGTGCTGTTTATCGCCGCGATGCTCGCTCACATCTACATCGGCACAATCGGGATGGAGGGGGCTTTCGAGGCGATGGGATCAGGTGAGGTGGATGTCAACTGGGCGCGCGAGCACCATAGCCTGTGGCTCGACCAGGAGTTGGCACGGAGCGGACCGAACGATTCTCAGCCGCGGCCTCGCCCTGCTGCGTCGGCAGCCGAATAGAGCTGACGGAGCATTGCTTAGAGACGCACGCCTGTCGTCGCAAAGGCCTCTGCGACGGGTTGCTGTATGCTGTCGAGAACGGCAACTCCAGCCGCCGCGATTACGATCGTCGCAACACAGGCAAGGATGAAAGCCTTCATCGCGATCCCTCCTCGCGAGTATTATACAGGACGTCTGGCCGCGAATAAACGCTGTGGTTGGGCAGGTTCGCCTTGTTCACCTGTAGAACCCAAAACGCTCGCGGCGACTTGATACTAGATGTTGGATTCGAAACCGGTGTTTCGTGTCTCCGCGGCTCGTTCAAGATCCCACGCCCGCTGCAGGCGCTCGGCGCTTGTCGACTTCAATATGCCGGCCCAAGCGTTGCCGAGTGCCTTGATGCCGTCGTGCAGACTGGCAGCGTTTCCGACCGACCAATCAGGCAAGCCCATGGGAACGCTTATCGACCAGGACCAGCTGTCTCCGGACCGATGTACGTTGCCGATCACATGCCCCTCGTAGATGACGACGTAGTGGTCCTTGACGTCCGGCCACCGAAGCTTGGCATTGAGGGAAATAGATTGTTTCATGAACAATGCTTGTGTGTAGGGCGAGTGGGCAAATCACTTCGAATGCAATGCTCTGAACGCGCTTGCGATCGACGCGTCCGGTCAACAATTTCCAAAAGAGGCCCACGCACCAGGCGAATGGCCTCGTGATATCGTGGCTGGCCGCTTGCCGAGGAGGGGAATGCCGGGACGACCGAAGTTTCCAAGCTTGATCCCGACCTGCCAGTTTGACACTATGCCGACATATTCGGAGAAAGTCATGTACAAGTCATGTTTTGTTGCGATCGCAACCGCCGTCTGCTTGTACGCATCGCCCGTCAGCGCTCAGGGGCCGTACCCCTTCGGTGATGAACCGTATCGGCTGAACTGGTATCCCGATCCCGAGATCGCGGCTGGCTGCTGGAAATGGAATTGGCAGCAATACCAGTGGGACAACTATTGTCCGGTCTACGTCCGTCCCAAGGCTTACATGTACCCGCGAGCGCGGGCGGTGGCCGTTCGCGCGAAGGGCTAACGGGCGAGGCCGATGCACGGCGCCTTGCGGAGGCGCCGCTCGGTCCTATCGATCAGTAGTTCTCGATCGTGCAGGCGATCTGGCTGTGCTTGCCGAAATTGAGCAAGGCATTGCCGCGGAAGCCGTCGACCCAGACGCCGGGACCGGCATAGCGGTATCCGACTCCCATCGGGACCAGGCGCACATGCACGCCGCCGGAGTGGCTCGTATGCAGCGATGCGGTCACAACCTCACCGGCAATGGACACCGCGATCGGGCACAGGGGGTATTGCCTGCCGTTCTCGCAGGTGAAGACGAGTTCCGAGCAGCTGCCGATCGCGCTCGGTGAAGCCCGCAGGGCCATGTCGGCGGCGGTGGCTGCGCCGGGATTGGCGGCCAAGCCGCCTCCGATGAGAATGGCTGCAGTGAGACTCTTGGCTATCAAATTGCGCATCGTTGCCCCCCAATGGATTCTTAAAATCACCGGCTAACAGAGCAAAAATCCCTAACAGCGTCAAACCGCAATGAATGGCAACACGGCCGGCGGCTTGATCAGCATCGTGAAGAGGTCGCGCGCCTAGATCTTCTGCTGCGCTCCGGGGCCGGCAACGTTGATCGTGATCTTCTGAATTTCCGTCCGACCGCCGGCATATTTGACCTCGATGGTCAGAACGTCGTCGCCGATGAAGTCGGGCTGCGACCTGTAGAACGCGACATAGGCGGGCACCTCCAGCGCAAGGCATGACTTGTAGTTGGTGGCTTTCACCTTCGCCGACTTGACCGTCACCTTCCCGGATGCGGGCGCATTGACCAGGCGGATCGTCGGCAGGGGACCCGACGTGCAATCGGGTAGTACGTTGATGAAGACGCCGACCCGCGTGTCCTTATTGGGGGCGGATTTGACCGTTCGCTCGACGGGAGACAATGCGTCCTCGGCCAAGGCTGGTGCGACGAACCCAGACAACATTGCGATGCCTGCGGACAATAATACCCTCATTGGTGCTCTCCCGCTTACCGGGTTTTCCCGGTCAGTTCGCTGCAAGATGCTCAATCTAAATGCCTTTTCGGCGCCCGGTGTCCCAATTAGCCAATTTACCACGGCGCACCAAAAACCCCTCGTTAACTAGTTGATTTCGTTGACCCCCGCCTCGGTTAACAATAGCTTAATAGCGAGATTTTTCGGATTGCTTTCTAAAGACTTGATTTGAACTGCATAGAGTTTTGGCAGGGGCAGATAATGAACGCACAATTTCAGGTAGCGCAGGCTACCGGCACGGCTATTCCTACCAACACAACTCCAGTTCGAACTTTCACGCTGGCAAAGCCGCTAACAGATCAGGCGGTGGTCGTACATCTCGGATATGACCAGAAGGTCAAGCTCGATTTCTCGGCGATAGCCAATGAAAAGATCACGCTCGTCCATGTCGGCGAGAAGCTGATCATTCTGTTCGACAACAAATCGACGATCACTGTCGATCCGGTCTTCGATTCCCGACACGACGATCAGCACCTGCTGTCCATCGAGCTGGCGCCCGGACGCGACGTCAACGTGCAGGAATTCGCGAGCCTCTTCCCCATCACCACAGACCAGTCCGTGCTGCCTGCAGCCGGTGATGGCAACGGCAACGCCCAGGGAAGCGGCGCCAACTTCTCCAATGCTGCGGTCGATACCCTAAACGCCGGCAATCCGTTGGACCTGCTCGGGCAGGAACAGCTCGGCAATTTCGCCCTCAATCCCGAGACATTCGCCGGACTGCCTGCAACGACTCCGCCGAGCGCAGGCTTTACGCTCTCGGATACGATCGTCATCCACGATGAAACCGTCGATGTACAGATTCTGAACGGCGCGAACGATCAGCCCAGTGCTGGTCTGCCCGCAGTCTTCTCCGCCGTCGGACTGATCGGATGGGCCCAAAGCGCCGTTTCGGAGATCGCGTCGTCGAGCGCCGGTTTCGGCAGCGGCGGGACCGGAACGATCGCCTATGCGCTGACGACCTCGACCGGCGCGGCGTTCGCCGGCGTCGATTCCGGTCTGCAGGCCACGGTCACCGGCAATGAAATCTTCCTGTTCACCGAGGGCAATCTGGTCGTCGGACGTGAGGGCGCCGGCGGCGTGGCCGATCCGAACGGTGCGGTCGCCTTCCAGCTCTACCTCGATCCTGCGAGCCTGAAGCTTGACGTGGCCCAGTATGAAGCCATCAAGCACGGCACCGCGTCCGACTCCGACACGAGCGAAGGCGCGCAGCTTGGCCATGTCGTTTTCGTGCAGCAGACGGTGACGGACGGCTCCGGCAACACGGCGACTGCGCTGTCGACCGGCTCGCTCGGCGTGTCATTCCTCGACGATGGTCCGACGATCCTGGTCACGGTGGCCGACGGAAGCGAAGGACCCACGCGTCTTGCAACCTTGTCGCTAGACGAATCGATCGCCAGTGACCGCGGCGCGAACGGCTTCCCCGACGGAACGTTCGACGACGTCTCGGGCAATACGAGTCCGGATCCGACCGGCACCCATCCGATCGGCACGATGAAGACCGATGTCGGCAATGTCGAAAGCCCGGGCGATCTGGCAGCCCTGTTCAATGTCGTCAAGGATGGCGGCACGGACACCGAGAAGACGACCGACTATGCCTATTCGTTTACTCTCAACGCCGCCGGCTTCTCGGAGGAATCGAAGGGCGGCATCGCCACCACGTTGAAGGTGACGGACCCGAACCACACCTATTCTGACGACACGATCTATCTGTTCAAGGTCAGCGACACCGAGATCGTGGGCCATGTCGGCGACGATCCGAACGGCCCGGTCGCGATTCGCATCACGCTGGATAACGCAGGCAGCCTCTCGGGAGGCCAGCTCGTCGTCGACCAGTACATGGCGATCGACCATGGCGCGGACCTCAACAATTTCGATTCGACGCAGTTCCTCAATCTGGTCGGAGAAGGCGCGAGCCTCGGCATTACGCTGACCGCGACCATCACCGACGGCGACAATGATACCGCGACGTCCTCGGCCACGATCGAGATCGCGGGGCCCCAACAGTCAAGCATCGGCTTCCAGGATGACGGCCCGTCGATTGATGTGACCGTGCATCAGCCGGTGGAGGGTTCGGCCCATCTAGCCACACTGTCGTTCGACGAATCGATCGGCGGCGATCGCGGCGCCAACGGTCTTCCTGACGGAACGGTCGACGACGTCTCAGGCAACACGGGCCCGGATCCGACCGGCACCAATCCGATCGGCGAGCTGAAGACGGTGGCCGGCGAAGGCGAGCTGAAGGGCGATCTGGAGGCGCTGTTCGACGTCACCAAGATTGCCGGCACCGACGGCGAGAAGTCGACCGACTATGCCTATTCGTTCGCGCTCTCGGGCGGCAAAGAAGCGGAGAACGGCGGCATCGCCACCACGTTGAAGGTGACGGACCCGAACCACACCTATTCTGACGACACGATCTATCTGTTCAAGGTCAGCGACACCGAGATCGTGGGCCATGTCGGCGACGATCCGAACGGCCCGGTCGCGATTCGCATCACGCTGGACAACGCAGGCAGCCTCTCGGGAGGCCAGCTCGTCGTCGACCAGTACATGGCGATCGACCATGGCGCGGACCTCAACAATTTCGATTCGACGCAGTTCCTCAATCTGGTCGGAGAAGGCGCGAGCCTCGGCATTACGCTGACCGCGACCATCACCGACGGCGACAATGATACCGCGACGTCCTCGGCCACGATCGAGATCGTGGGTACCGAGGACTCCAGCATCAGCTTCCAGGACGACGGCCCCGCGGTCTCGGTTTCCGCCAATTCGGCTTTCCAGGTCGTTCACGACGAGACCCTGCTGCTGCAGAGCCCGCCGTTCGGCGACGACAATGACATTCTGTTCACGCCGGTGTTCAACGGCGTCAGCAATCCCGGACACGATCCGCAGGTTCTCTTCGGCCTTCCGATCGGGTACGCGCAGAGCAACGTCGCCGCGCTCACCATCGACAATGTGGATTTCGGCACCGACGGCGCGGCCAAGACGGGCGCCCAGCTCTTCTCGCTGACGCTGACCGACGCGCAGGGTCAGAGCACGACCGGCCCGATCGATTCGAATATCGCCACGACGGAAGGGAAAGAGATCTTCCTGTTCCTCGAGAACGGCCTGATCGTCGGCCGTTACGACGGGGGCGATCCCGGCAATGACGTGACCAGCACCAACGATCCGGCCGCGTTTGCGATTGCGATCGATCCGGTGAACGGCAAGGTGTCCGTCGTCCAGTATGTTTCGCTTCACCATAACAGCGCTGATATCGGCGGCGATATCGATGAGGCGGTCTCGCTTGCAGGCGCCCTCGGCCAGGTCAAGGCGACCGTGATGGTCACCGACGGCGACGGCGACCACGCTTCGGCGTCCGCCAACATTGGCGGTGGTATCCAGTTCGAAGACGACGGCCCGCTGGTGGCGGCGACGCTGTCTCGCAATTTCGGGGTGACGGCGGACGAGACACCGGGCAACCAGGCGAACGACGTTACCGGCCCGCTGCAGATCTTTGCTGGCGTGCAGAATCCCGGCGTTGATCCGGATGAGCCCGGAACACCGCTCGCCTACGCGACCAGCAGTGGCGCAGCCCTGAGCATCCTGCCGTACTTCGGCGTCGACGGACCCGATCCGGCTGCGGCGATCACCTATTCGCTCGAACTGAAGTCTTCAAACTCCGGCGTGACGTTGACAGACGGAACGGCGATTTCGTTGTCGCTGGACAGCGCCGGCCGGGTGATCGGCACGGTGGGTACGGATAACGTGCATCCCGAGCTGAGCGGCACCACCGCCTTTGCCGTGGCCATCGATCCGCTCTCCGGCAAGGTGTCGGTGGTCGAATATCTCTCGCTGCATCACTCCGATTCGTCCAATCCGAACGATCAGGTTTCGCTCGCTGCTGGCTCGATTTCCGCCGTCGTAACCATCAAGGATGGCGATGGCGACACGGCGTCCGCGTCGGCGGATATTTCGAGCAAGATCCACTTCAACGACGACGGTCCGGCGCTGACCATCGGCACCGGCGTGACCACGCCGGAACTTGTCGCGCTCGCACTGAATCTGGACGAGACGATCGGCCATGACGGGTCGCCGCCGGATCAATACAATCTCGGCGAGGGCGAGTCGGGCGGCGGAGTGCCGAACGGAACGGCCGACGACACCGGCAACGCCACCGTCACGTTCACGACGGACGCGACCTCGACGGCTCAGATCGGCGAGCTGATGACGGGCGCGGGGCTGCTGGCGCCGTTGTTCACGAATGCGGTGATCGATTACGGGGCTGATGGTCCCGCCCTGGTCAATCCCGTCACGTCCGCGCTCAGCCTCGTCCTGACGGGCGCGCCCGAGGCGGGCGGCATCAAGACCAACCTTGTCGCGACCGCGCTGGCGGATAGCCTGCTCGAAGGCACGTCGCAGGAGCATCGGACCGTCTGGCTGACGATCGAGGGCGGTCAGATCGTCGGCCGCGTCGGTCATGATACGCTGTCCACGGCCGATGATTTCGTCGTGCTGCGTATCTCCCTGAATTCGACCGATCCGGCCACGGCACAGCTCGTGGTCGATCAATTCCTGCCGATCGATCACGACGCGTCGGAGCCTGCCGGGGCCCAGTTGCCCGAGAATCCCTCGCTGTTCGACGAGTCGATCTCGTTGCTCACGGCGATTGCCGGCCAGAGCGTCGGCGTGAAGCTCACCGTGACGGTGACCGACGGCGATGGTGACCATGTCACGAAATCGGCCACCGCGACTGTCATCGACCATAGCAATTCCATCGTCTCGATCGACGATTCTGGTCCGACGATCTCCGCTTCGCAGGATTGCGTCGATACGCCGCTCAGCTATGTCGGCATCAAGGCGGGCAACGTCGACGAGCGCGGTCTCGATGGTCCGAGCGATCAGGACGTGCTGATGTCCGGCGTCGGCCAGGGCAATAGCCCGAACGCGAACACGATCAACACGACAGGGAGTGATATTGGCGTCGGCAACCAGTCGATCGAGGGCCACGAGGTCCACGGAGGCAACGACCTGGCTGCGGAGATACTGCGGCTCGACTTCGTCAACAATGTCACGTTCCCTGCCAATACCTTCGCCTATAATGGGCACTATGAGGTTGATGCGGCCTCGTTCACGATCCACCAGATCCAGGGCAATCCGAGCAATACGGCGACGGTTTTCGTCCAGGTCTTCAATGCCAATGACAACAACGACTTCACCGATGACGGCAATCCGCTGCCGATCACGCTGAACGACGTCACCGTGACCGGGGATGCCAGCTACACCAAAATTCCGGTGTATGACGGCAATACGCTGGTCGGCGTCGTCATCGTCGGCCTGAACGAGGGTGCCACCGTCACGGTTGACACGTCGAACGATTTCAATCGTCTCGTCATTTCCAATTACGACAATGTCGCCTTCTCGAGCACGCCGAACGGCGCGCCGACCCTTCCGGTCGACCCGAACGATTCGCAAGAGCTCAATGTCGGTCATCCGTTCTCGGTGAGCGGCATTTCGTCCGTGGTGTGCGCGCCCGCCACGCTCAGCGTCACCCATGACGAGAGCGCGGGATTCGCTCCGCAGTCCGGCCCGAACCCGGAGAACGACGTCGATCCCGCGACCGCTCCGAGCGTGCTGACAGCCGCGATTGCCGGCGCCCAGATCGGTACGGTTCTCGGCTACGCCGAGTCGACCGGCGCCGCCAACACTCTGTTCACGACGCCCGATTTCGGCACGGATGGACCCGGCCCGGCCGGAGGTGTGTCCTATCAACTGACGAATTCCACCGGTGGCGGGTTCACCGGCCAGGATTCCGGGCTGAACACCACGGTCGGCAACCGCGACATCTTCCTGTTCACGGATTCCGCCAACCCGAACATCGTCTGGGGCGTCGACAGCAACAACCTCCAGACCGGCGAGAAGGTGTTCGCGCTTTATGTCGACACCGACGGGCATCTGTGGGTCGCACAGTTCGCGGCGATCGCGCACAATGTCGATGGCTCGACGCCCGCCGCCTATGACGACGAGGTCTCGATCACCAACGGCCTCGTGTACATCTCGGCCACCGCGACCGACGGTGATGGCGACACCGCCCATGCCGTTTCGCCGGCCGGGCTTCACATCAATTTCCAGGACGATGGTCCGCATGCATTTGCGGAAGCGCCGCAAGATGTCCTCGAAGGTTCCGCGCCGGTCACCGGACAGCTCGACTTCGATCCGGGCGCTGACGGCGCGACCGTCACTGAGATCAACGGGGT
Organism: Bradyrhizobium sp. B039; assembly: GCF_038965675.1. Taxonomy (NCBI): domain Bacteria; kingdom Pseudomonadati; phylum Pseudomonadota; class Alphaproteobacteria; order Hyphomicrobiales; family Nitrobacteraceae; genus Bradyrhizobium; species Bradyrhizobium sp. B039. The sequence continues at coordinate 5,572,205 of NZ_CP152416.1, read as the reverse complement.
GAACTTGTCCTTCGGTGTGGACGGGTATTCCCAGGCGATCGCGCTCGCCCATGGCAGTCTCCAGGTCACCGCGGACGGCGCCTACAAGTTCGTTGCGCAGCCCGACGACGTCTACAAGACCGGCGGGCCGGCGAACTTCACGTACACCGTGACCGATGGTGACGGCGATACGTCGGCATCGACGGTATCGCTCGTGGTCACCGACGACAGCGACCCGACCAAGGTGACGTTGAACGACGTGACGGTGAACGAGGGCGTCGGCACGGCGACGATCTCGGCCAGCGTGGATCATGCGCCGCAGGGCAGCAATCTTGTGCTGACCTTGAGCAACGGCGCGACGATCACGATCCTTAATGGCCAGACGACGGGCACCTCGACGCCGTTCGCGGTGCAGGGCGACGACCCCTATGTCGATCACGAGACCTACCCCGTCTCGGTCACCGGCGCGACCGGCGGCAATTATGAGCTCCTTGACACCACCGACACGTCGACGGTGACGGTCAACGATACGATCACCACCAACTTCGTGACGCTGGACAACGTCGTGGTGTTCGAGAACCAGACGTTCGTCTACACGGCGCACATGGACTACGCCTCGCTGACGTCGTTCACGGTGACGCTGAACAATGGCGTGAACATCACCTTTGCGCCCGGTCAGTTTACCGCGATGTCGGCTCCGCAGGCGGCGCAGGGCGAAGACGTCTATGTGGACGGCCAGGTCATCCCGGTCTCGATCGCCGGCACGTCCGGCGGCAATTTCGAGGCGGTGAACACCACGACCTACGGCAATGCCACGGTCACGTTCAAGGACACGATCGACCCGACCAAGGTGACGTTGAACGACGTGACGGTGAACGAGGGCGTCGGCACGGCGACGATCTCGGCCAGCGTGGACCATGCGCCGCAGGGCAGCAATCTCGTGCTGACCTTGAGCAACGGCGCGACAATCACGATCCTTAATGGCCAGACGACGGGCACCTCGACGCCGTTCGCGGTGCAGGGCGACGACCCCTATGTCGATCACGAGACCTATCCCGTCTCGGTCACCGGCGCGACCGGCGGCAATTATGAGCTCCTTGACACCACCGACACGGCGACGGTGACGGTCAACGACACGATCACCACCAACTTCGTGACGCTGGACAACGTCGTGGTGTTCGAGAACCAGACGTTCGTCTACACGGCGCACATGGACTACGCCTCGCTGACGCCGTTCACGGTGACGCTGAACAACGGCGTGGACATCACCTTTGCGCCCGGTCAGTTTACGGCGACCTCGGATCCGCAGCCGGCGCAGGGCGAAGACGTCTATGTGGACGGCCAGGTCATCCCGGTCTCGATCGCCGGCACGTCCGGCGGCAATTTCGAGGCGGTGAACACCACGACCTACGGCAATGCCACGGTCACGTTCAAGGACACGATCGACGACACCACGGTGAGCCTGACGGCGACGCCGAGTATCACGGAAGCGGACACCAGCATCACCTACACGGCGACGCTGAGCCATCCGGCGCAGGCCGGCCAGCCGGTGACGGTGACGCTGTCGACCGGCGACGTCATCACGATCGCGGGCGGCGCCAGCAGCGGCTCGGTGGTGCACACGGTCGTGCCGAACGAGGACGTCTATCTCGACCCGACCTCGGTCAGCGCGACGATCAGCACGGCGAGCGGCGGCAATTTCGAGCACCTGGTCGTGAACAGCACGCCCGCGGTGACGCAGATCACCGACACGATCGACGACACGACGGTGAGCCTGACGGCGACGCCGAGCATCACGGAGGCGGACACCAGCATCACCTACACGGCGACGCTGAGCCATCCGGCGCAGGCCGGCCAGCCGGTGACGGTGACGCTGTCGACCGGCGACGTCATCACGATCGCGGGCGGCGCCAGCAGCGGCTCGGTGGTGCACACGGTCGTGCCGAACGAGGACGTCTATCTCGACCCGACCTCGGTCAGCGCGACGATCAGCACGGCGAGCGGCGGCAATTTCGAGCACCTGGTCGTGAACAGCACGCCCGCGGTGACGCAGATCACCGACACGATCGACGACACGACGGTGAGCCTGACGGCGACGCCGAGCATCACGGAGGCGGACACCAGCATCACCTACACGGCGACGCTGAGCCATCCGGCGCAGGCCGGCCAGCCGGTGACGGTGACGCTGTCGACCGGCGACGTCATCACGATCGCAGGCGGCGCCAGCAGCGGCTCGGTGGTGCACACGGTCGTGCCGAACGAGGACGTCTATCTCGACCCGACCTCGGTCAGCGCGACGATCAGCACGGCGAGCGGCGGTAATTTCGAGCACCTGGTCGTGAACGGCACGCCCGCGGTGACGCAGATCACCGACACGATCGACGACACCACGGTGAGCCTGGCGGCGACGCCGAGCATCACGGAGGCTGACACCAGCATCACCTACACGGCGACGCTGAGCCATCCGGCGCAGGCCGGCCAGCCGGTGACGGTGACGCTGTCGACCGGCGACGTCATCACGATCGCGGGCGGCGCCAGCAGCGGCTCGGTGGTGCACACGGTCGTGCCGAACGAGGACGTCTATCTCGACCCGACCTCGGTCAGCGCGACGATCAGCACGGCGAGCGGCGGCAATTTCGAGCACCTGGTCGTGAACGGCACGCCCGCGGTGACGCAGATCACCGACACGATCGACGACACGACGGTGAGCCTGACGGCGACGCCGAGTATCACGGAAGCGGACACCAGCATCACCTACACGGCGACGCTGAGCCATCCGGCGCAGGCCGGCCAGCCGGTGACGGTGACGCTGTCGACCGGCGACGTCATCACGATCGCAGGCGGCGCCAGCAGCGGCTCGGTGGTGCACACGGTCGTGCCGAACGAGGACGTCTATCTCGACCCGACCTCGGTCAGCGCGACGATCAGCACGGCGAGCGGCGGCAATTTCGAGCACCTGGTCGTGAACAGCACGCCCGCGGTGACGCAGATCACCGACACGATCAACCCGGTCACCGCCACCCTGACGACCTCCACCACGACCATCTCGGAGTACGGCGGTTCGATCACCTATACAGTGACGCTGTCGAGCGGGCTGAGCCCGTTCACGCCGAAGTCGCCGCTGGATGTCCTGTTGAGCAATGGCGAGCACGTCATCATTGCCGCGAACGCGAGCAGCGGTTCTGTCACCAGGGCGTACACTGACGCCGAGATTACCAGCCAGGTCTCGATCGTCGATTCCATCAACAGTGTTAGTAACGGCGCGCAATATGAGCAGTTGCTGACGACGGGATCGACGACCGTCCCGGTCGTCTATTCGCCGACAATTGCCGTCGGGCCGAACAACGGCTTGCCCGAAGACACGCAGGAGGGAATCCAGTTCACGGCGACCGTCGGCGGCAGCTCGCACGTCACGCAGATCGTGGTCTCCGGTCTCACCGGATGGAACGTGGATGCGACGGCGGCCAACATTGCGCTCACGGGAGGCGGTGGCACTGCCTCGGTCAACAGCGCTTCGTTCAACAGTGGTGTGTTGACCATCAATATCACCGGTGCCGCCGATGGTGCGGCCGTGACGGCTGCGGTGCTGATGTCGCCGCCGCTCAACAGCGACGTTGACGCAACGGTGTCGATGACGGCGACGGCCGCGCAGGGGGCGACGACGTCCACCAGCGCCGCGACCCCGGGCACGATCTACGTCGACGCCGTCGCGGATGCGCCCGCACCGGTGACCGGCCAGAGCCACATCATTTTCGTCAAGGACTCGGCCAGCGACACCAACTCGGCATTCAGCAATGGCGAGACCGGGTCGCTGCAGGTCAAGGCGACGCTCGGGGACGTGCACGACGGGTCGGAGACCCACGTGCTGGACATCCACCTGCAGACCGGCTTTACGGCCGCCCTTGCCGCCAGCGGCACCATCGCCGGGACCTACAACGGTGTCGGCACGAATTTCAGCTACACCTACAGCAGCGGGACCGGGGATATCCACATCATCGTTCCCAACGATACGGCCTTGAACCAGAACACAGGCCAGACCGCCACGATCGATCTGAGCTTCGCCGTGACGGCGCCATTGACCGGCACGCTGCCGGACAACCTGAACTTCAGCATCACGGCAACCTCGACGGAAGCGACCCTGTCCGGTGGCGGCGTGGGCGCTGCCAACGCCGACCTGACCACCGATAACGTGGCCACGTTCCTCGACAGCACGGCCATTCCGGCCGCCAGGCTGCTGTCGGGTGCCTTCAAGACCAACACGAACAGCAATGTGCAGGAGGCGATTCTCAGCTTTGTCGACGAAGCGCAGCCCCTGGATGCATTCGCGCAGCTTATGACGTTCCAGGGCACCGGCCAGGCTTCCACTTTCGCAGGCGATGCGGGTTTCAATATCACCGGCTCGCATACGTTTGAGGTCGTCCTGGAAGCCGCCTTTACCGCCACGAGCCAAGTCAACGTAACCGATTTCACGTTGAACAACGTTACGATGGACAAGGGCGGGTCTGGTGTCACAACCAAGATCGAATATCTGCTGAGCGGCAGCACCGCGGAAGCGCTGACATCAGAGATCGTTCCCGACGGCGCTCACAACGCGGACACCTATGTGAACTCGCAGGATGGATCCAGTGCCGGCAATAATCCGCTGACCGGGACCAGCGTCAACGGCAACTATGTCTATGGTTTCAGTGGCGATGACACTCTGGTCGGCGGGACCGGGAATACGTTCCTGAACGGCGGTGCCGGCGCCGACGTCATCACGGGCGGCAGCAAGAACGACGTCATCGTGTTCGATACGAACGATACCAGCGTCAACGGTGGCGCCGGCTTCGACATCCTGCGTATCGACGAGGGCGCGATCTACAACAGCTCGTTCCAGGTAAGTGGCGCGCCGACCGGCGGTCTCTCCGCCGCCAATTCGCACGTCACCGGCGGCGTCCGGCTGTATGACGTCGATTTGTCGACCGAAAACCTGACCAACCTGGAAGCCATCCAGCTCACGGCGGAGGCTTCCGCCAGCAGCTTGTTTGGCACCGAGCTGCACGGTCTGACGGCTTCCAATGTGGTGGCTTTCACCGGCGGGGCAGGCGCGATCAACAGCCAGACCGGCACGGCCAATACGCTGTTCGTGATCGGATCGGCGGGCGACGACGTCGAGCTGACCGGCTTCTCCGAGACCGCAGCGACCTACACCTCGGCGGGCGGGCAGGTCTTCCACCAATGGGTCTCGACCAGCGGCCCAGCGGCCACGTTGTTCATCGACAATGATCTGCAGGTGAACCACGCCGCGCAGGCCTAGCCGACAGGCAGGTGCCGACGATACCGGAAGCGGCTCGATGAGAGCCGCTTTCTTTCTGTCTCACATCAGCAGCGGGAGCGCGCCCGGCCAGGCACCGCCCGCGGCGACGTCCGTGTCGCCCCATTCGGCGCCTTCATTGTTGGCTGCCGGCGCGGCCTCTGTGGGACCGGCGAACCGGTGCTGGGCGTAGGGCGCGGCGAACAGGTGGACGCCGGCGTGGTCGATGGCGAACAGCGGGGCCAGGTTCGTCGCCCCTGAATCCTCGATCAGCTCGGAGCGCCGGTTGTCCAGCACCAGCCACTGTCCCTCGAGGCGCGCGGCGAGCACGGCGTGGTCCTGCCGCACCGCGCGGTCGCGGACCAGTACGAGCCGCAGATCCTCGCGCGGAAATCCGGCTTCGTGGAGCGCGACATATTTCGCGATCGCATAATCCTCGCAGTCGCCCTTCGCCGTGGCGAAGGTCTCGAGCGGCGAGCTCCAGCGATCGGCTTCGCCGTGCTGCGCATAGTCGCTGACGTAGCGGACGACCATGTTGACCGCGCGATTGACCTCGTCGAGCCTTGCGCGTCCCGATTTCGCTTTCGCGGCGCCGATCAATCGCAGGAACTGCGCTGCGTTCGAGGGGCAATTGGCGGCGTCAGACTCGCACCGCTTCAGGGTCTCTGCGTCCCTGACCAGCCTGGTCTCGAGGCCCCGCCATTTCTGCCACAACAGGCCTTCGGGCGCGCGGAAGGTGAAGAGGCCGAACGGCTCGTCGCCTTTCGCCGGCACGGGCCTGGGCTCCGGGGCCGCGTCGGTCGCGATGTTGGAAGGTGTCAGCGCCGCGAGACGGACGGCATTCGGCCCGCGGCCGCGCATGGCATCGAGCTTCGCCAGCACGTCGTTGATGCGGAAGAACGTCGCCGGCGCACGCGTTGCCGCGTCAATGCCGGGAGCGAGAGTGTCCTGGGCGTCCTGAGCCAGGGCGTCTTGAGTCAGGGCGTCTTGAGTCAAGACGTCCCGAGCCAGGGCGTCATCGGCCCGGGCGGGCGATGTCACGCCGGCAACGACCAATGCAACCAGCCCCACGCCGAGCGCGCACAGGCCTTTGCGCTGCAATTCCCAATGCAGTGTCATAGACGACGTCCCCTGCGCCGGGAGCGTCGTCAACGTCTATTGCGTCGATCCACGCCCCGATCCTGTTGTCGGATCGAGACTGAGGTCTGCGACGCTTAGGTGAGGTTAAAGCGGGGGGAGGGCGGCAGCCTTGTCGCAAAGGCGGTCAATCGCGCGCTTCGAGCGACCGGCAAATTGTCGCCGCGACCTTTGCGCCCTGTTAACCTTGTCGAAGCCTCAACGCTCGCGCAGGGCTTCGTCGCGCAGTGTGCGGGCCGGCCTCACCAGATAATCGAGAACCGATTTCTCGCCGGTCAGCACCTCGACCGTCGCGATCATGCCGGGAATGATCGGGAGCGGCTTCTGCTCCGTGCCCAGGTGGTTCTTCTCTGTCCGCACCATGACGCGGTAGAAGCTCTCCTGGCGATCCGGGGTCTTTTCGGCCTTGTCGTCGACGATCGTATCGGCGCTGATGCGCTCGACCTTGCCCTTCAGCGAGCCGTAGACGGAGGAATCGTAGGCCGAGATCTTCACCACGGCGTCCTGGCCGGGCCGGATGAAGGCGATGTCCTGGGGCTTGATGCGACCTTCGACCAGCAGCGTGTCGTCGAGGGGGACGATGTCCATCACATTGGCGCCGGGCTGCACGACTGCCCCCACGGTGGTCACGTTCAACTTGTTGACGATCCCGTGCACGGGTGCCTTGAGGTCGGTTCGCCGGACCCGGTCCTGCGCCGATTTGATATTTTCATCGAGCACGGCCAGGTCGCCCTTGGACTTCGCAAGATCTTCGTCCGCCTGGGAGCGGAAGGAGGAGACCGTGCTCGCGATCTTGGATTGGGCCTCCGCGAGTTGTCCTCTCATCTCGGTCGCCTGGCGGTCGAGCCGCAACATCTCGATTTCCGGCACCACCTTTTGCTCGTACAGCTTGCGCGTCAACGCCAGCTCCCGATCCAGCAATTTGAGCGTGCCGCCGAGCCGGGCGACCTGCTGGTTCAGGACGTCGACATCCTGCGCCAGTTTCTGCGCGCGCATCTTGAACACGCTGCTTTCCGTGGCCACGGCCGACGGCACCACCTGGTCAAGCTGATCGGGAAAGATCAGCTCGCCCTTTCCCCTGGCTTCGGCCTCAAGTCTGGTGACACGGGCCGCCATCGCAGCCCGCCGTTCCCTGATCTCGCCGAATTCGGATGCAAACTTTGTATCGTCGATGCGCATCAGGGATTGTCCCTGCTGGACGATCGATCCCTCCTGGACGAGGATATCGCCGACGATCCCGCCTTCGAGCGACTGCACCACCTGCATCTGGCGCGCGGGTACGACGCGGCCGTTGCCCCGCTTGACTTCATCCAGCACGGCGAAATGAGCCCAGGTCAGGAACGTGGCGAGCAGGGCAAGGGACGCTACAAGCAGCATGCGGGAGGTCCGCGGCGCACGAAGCGCGGCGGCAGCCCGAACATCGTTGGCAAACGCGAAATCAGACGACATTGGTTCTGGCCATGGGTGAGACGGGTTGCTCGGCAGCCGCCGGCATCGGGGTCTGGCTCGGCGTCGATGGCGCCGGCTTGCCCTGCAGGAGCGCGAGAACCTTGTCGCGGGGGCCGTCGGCGATCAGTCGGCCGTTGTCGAACAGCAGCAGGCGGTCGACCATATTCAGCAGTGAGAGCCGATGCGTCGAGATCAGAATGGTGATCTGCTCTTCGCGCAACGCCCTCAGGCGCTCGAGAAATTCGGCTTCGCTGCGAATGTCGAAATGGGCGGTCGGTTCGTCCAGAAACAATATCCGCGGCTTCCTGATGAGCACCCGCGCAAGGCCGATGGCCTGCTTCTGGCCGCCGGAGAGGCTCCGGCCGCCTTCCGAAATGGGCATGTCGTAGCCCATGGGATGGCCCGCGACGAACGTCTCGACGCCGGCCAGCCGTGCCGCGGCCAGGACTTCCTCGTCGGTTGCCTCGGGTTTGCCCAGCGCGATGTTGTCGCGCAGCTTTCCGAAGAACAGCTCGGTGTCCTGCATCGCAAAGCCAACCCCGGACCGCAGGTCGGACGGATCGTATTGCCGCGAGTCGACACCATCGACGAGGATGCGGCCCTCCTGCGCCTCATAGAAGCCGAGCAGAAGCCGCCCCACAGTCGTCTTGCCGGATCCAATGCGTCCGATGATGCCGACCTTCTCGCCGCCTTCGATCTTGAAGGATACCTTGTCGAGGGCCTTGCCGGGCGCGTTGGGGTAAGTGAAGCTGACGCCGTCGAAAGCGATCGCGCCTTCACGGATCTGTCGAGAGACATAGGCACGCGCAGGGGATCGCTCGCGCTCCAGCGACATAATGCGATCGATGGCCTTTAGCGAACTCAGCGTTTGCGTTCCGCGCGTGATCACCGAAGCGATCCCGGCGATCGGTGCCAGAACGCGCCCCGCCAGCATGTTTGCCGCGACCAGCGCTCCGACCGTGAGCTTGCCGTCGAGTATCAGGAATACGCCGACGACGATCAGGGCGAGGCTGGTGAGCTGTTGGGCCGTATTGGCGCTCGTCAGCGCGAGCGAGGCCCAGAAATGGACGTCTTCGCCCGAGCGGGCCGTTGCCGCGACGGATCGCTCCCAGGCCGTTTGCATGCGCGCTTCGGCGCCGGTCGCGCGTATCGTCTCGAGGCCGGACAGCGATTCGACCAGCACGCCATGACGTGCCGCAGCTTCAGCCTGCTGGCGTTTCATGGCCCGGTCCAGCGGGCGCTGCAATGCCAGGCCGATCAGGAGCATGACCGGCAACATCACCAGAGGTATCCAGGCCAGCGGCCCTGCGATGACAAAGAGAATCCCGACAAACAGCATCGCGAACAGCAGATCCGTCGCGGATACGACGCTGCCGGACGTGAAGAACTCGCGAACCGAATCGAAGTCGCGCAACTGATTGGCGAGGATGCCCACCGACGAGGGGCGCTGCGCCATCTTCACGCCCATCACGTGCTCGAAAATGTTGGCAGCGAGGATGACGTCGATCGTCTTGCCGGTGACATCGATCATACGGCTGCGAACCGTCCGGAAGATGAAGTCGAACGCAATCGCCAACCCCATTCCGATCGACAGGGCGATCAGCGAAGGAAGCGCGCCATTGGGGACAACGCGGTCGTAGACGCTCATGGTGAAGAGGGGCGTCGCCAGCGCGAGCATATTTATCAGGAAGGCTGCAAGCGCGATGTGACCGTAGCCGCGCCAATGCAGCTTGACCACCGACCAAAACCAATGGCTTCGCGGCAGATCGCCGGCAGCGACGGCGCGTGCGTTGCTCTCGACCGTAGCCCTGACGAAGAAAGCGTATCCGGTGTAGCCGGCCGAGATGGTCTGGATCGCGTGAAGCTCAGGGATGCCGGCCTTGAGGGACGGATTGAGGACTTTGACACTGCTTCCGGATTTGTCGAACTCCAGCAGGATCAGCGTCGTGCCATTCTTCATGATGAGGACGGCAGGCAGCACCAGCGCGGGAATATCGGCAATGTCGCGCTTGACGGCTTCGGTCTGGAGGCCCGCGCGCTGAGCCGCACGGTCATAGAGGGGAACTGACAACCGGCCGTCGAGGATCGGCAGGCCGCCTAGCAATGCCTCGCGACTAACGGCACGGCCGTGGTACGACGCCAGGAAAATGAGCGATGATGCAAGTGGGTCGTCGCTTTCGAGGCGACCCGTCGCTTGCTTCGGTTCAGACGCAACGGCTTGCTCCGCGACGGAGTGGCCATGCATGTGCGTTGACTCGGATGCTCGAAACAACAAATGCGAATGTCCAAAATGAAATGATGCGGAGCGAAAAGCGAACCGTCATTCCAGCATAGCGGAAAACGCACGAAATCATTTGGTTAATCGGCAAAAGCGCAACTAAAGGTTAATCTTCGAACCGCCTTTCGCCGATCACGGACGCGCTCGCGGAGTTGGAACTATCTCTGAACCGGCTCGAATGCCGTCGCTAGCCAGTGCGGCTTTCTATCGGCCGCGTACGCGGTAGCGGGAGAGGTGTTGAGTATGACCGGATCGTCGGTGCTTCGCCGCTGCGTGATCCATTCGGATGCTCCCACCATGGTCGGCAGATTGGATCGTGTCGGCCATCTATCCTTGAACGCATCAGGTTCGGGCGCTTCGCTCGCGTAGCCCAGACGGGCGGGAACTCGTTCCGGTGCAGGCACCGGGACGTTCAGCGGTTCGGAACCGGTCTGGGGCAGCTTCACGCGGAGCGTCGGCGCCTTGTAGTCGGGCGTTCCGAAAACCCCAAGATCCACCGGCGCTGCGTCAACAGGCGGCGGAGATTTCAAATATTCAAGCAGCGTGCCCATGGCCGCCAAAAGTTGATAGTCGGCGAATACCACGACGCCACGAGCCGAGGTCAACGAAACCAATGCGTTGAAATACTGGTTCTGGGCATTCAAGAGGTCGATCAGCGAACGCTGGCCCAGCTCATATTCCTTTTGGAAGGCCGCAATCGTCTTGCGATCAGCCTCGAGTTGCCGCGTCAGCGCGGCGATTCGTGTCACGGTGACCGTCCGCGCTGCCCAAGCCTTGTCGATGGATTCGATTGCATCGCGCTGAAGGCGTGCATGCCGCGCGGTACTTTCGACGTAACGTTCGGACATCTCCGACCGCCGCCAGACATCCTGACCGCCGCGGAAGACATCCCAGGACATGACAACCTTGCCGCTGTAGTCGTCGTGAGTAACCCCAAGATAGGGGTAGGTGTTGTCGTTGTGCGTCGCCCGGCCCTCGAGCGAGAAGGTCGGAACAAAAGCGCCGTCCGTCACGCGAAACGCATGCTTTGCCGCATCGGCGTCGGCCTGCGCGGCCTGAATGGTGGGGTTGAACCGTACCGTGGTGGCAAGGGCCTCGTCGCGGGTCGTGGGCAAGCCGCCCAGTGGTCCCGGGAAGCGAAGATTGATGGGTTCAAGTCCGACGACCTTGCGGAATCTGGCGCGGGACTCTTCCAGGCTCCGGCGGAATTCGGCGAGCGTCGCACGCGCATTTTCAACCCGTTCGCGGGCCTGCTCGAGATCGCCTTCACCGGCGCGTCCGCCGGAAAAGCGCGTGTTGACGTTGCTGAAGATCTTCTCGTGGGTGACGACGTTCTGCTCGCTGAGCGTGACCAGCCGCAAATAGCGCACGACGTCGACATAGGCTTCCGCTGCGTCCAGGGCGATCAACTCGGTCCGCTCGCGAACGCGGAAAGCCGCGGCGTTGACGCGCGCCGTCTGCCGCCAGATGTCGTGAATCGAGGCGAAGCCGTCGAACAAGATCTGCCGGACGACGACGGATTCCTGCGATCCGTTTCGCCACGAGCCATTTCCGACGATCGGGACGGGCAGGGCGGTGCCGGTTGATACGGCAGCACTCTGGTCGAATTTTTCGGGACCCCAGCGCGCTTCCACGCGAACCTGCGGAAGCAGCGTGCTCTGGGTCTGGCGAAGCTCGCTCTCGGTAGCGCGGCGGTTAGCCGAGGCTTCACCAACTCCAGGGTTGGTACGTACGGCCTGTTTCAACGCGTCATTGATCGAGAACGGTTCGGCTAATGCGCCGCCGCATGGAACCAGAGCCAATGCTGTGAAAACGAAAATGTACTTGAGCAATTTTACCTCCGCCCGTTTCCGAAATTCGGTCGCGGGGTCCCCCATGAAATTGCCTCAAGTCTCGCAAGGACTGAACCGACAAGCTAGGCGCAATGCGGGAAAATTGAGCAATTGTACCGGGTTGTCGCATTTCTGCCACGTCGGAGGCAGAGCGAAGGTGTAATAATACCTCTGTCTTCGGGGTGGAGGGCGGCGCCAAACCTGGATGTGACGAAGCGCAAGCTTCCGCTGTGCCGCTTTACCTCTCAGCCTGTTGTCGATCCACGATGCCCGTACTGTTCCGCCAGCGGACCATTCTGTATTGGCGAACAGAAACCGGCTTCACGCTCAACCGATCGTCCGAAGGAGCCCGCTGCCACAGCGCGAGGACAGGTCGCGGCCGACACGCGGGCCGGCTTCGGCGCCTGTCATCACAGCCATCGTTGCATGCAGGTGTCGCCGATGCAGAGCGTCGGCGCTGGTAACACTGCACGGTCCTTTAGGCGAGGAGAGCGCGCATTTTGCTTGCGTCCGGCAAGGCACCTAGTGATTGTGACGGAAAGCGTGAACGAATATTCGCAGAAATGACGTGACTGATTTTTTTTCGATTGATATTTTTCGGATTTTCGATGCGAACTCTGCTCATTATTCTTGGCATTTGGCTGCTCATCAATGTCCTCTTCGCCGTGATCATGATCCCCCCGCGGAAGTCGCGGAGGTCGAATGGCGAGCGAGGACAGAGCGGCCTGTCGCCTGCATTGATCGATCCGAAAAGTCGGCTGGAAGAGGACGAGGGTTTTTCGCTTCGTCATGCGATTATTGCAGTCGCGCTCGGCGCCTTCTTTTCTCTGAGCCCGCCGTTGCTGCAAGCTTATGATGCGATCGCGGCATTCGTCAGAAAGCTCCGTCGAGGCGAGGGGGCCGGCGTGAAGCCTTCGGACGACGAATAGGTGCTGAAATCCGTTCATTCGAGGATCCGTGCCGAGCATGAAATGCGGTTTCCCTGACGTCGATTAACGCCGGCTGCATCGCCGCAGAATGAAGAAACTTCAAAGCGGCGTGTTGGGTGGGTGAAGCGCTCGACATCCTTGGCATGCGTGCGGCGCTATCCGGACAGAGGCCGCGAGCGATCGACAATGGCCGGTTTGAGCAGAACCTGCGCCGGCGAGCGCCCCCGACTCGCCGCGTCATGGGTGCCGGCCGTCTTGCGCAGCACACGCGCCAAAGTGAGCCGCGGCTGGAACGTCCAACACGAAACTTGGGGATGATGTAACTTCTTGGAATTACGTATAAAAACGGGAAAGAGATTCTGAGTCGGAGCGCTTCACCCGCTTCAATCTCCATTGCGTCCCGTACGTGTTGACCGGGGCGGCCGTTCTGTCAAAGAAGGGCGTCACATCGACGGCCATGGACGCGCGGACCGCCCCGCCAATGGGTACCAGGAGATCGGGATAGCTATGACCGAGCGGATCGCTCTCATCACCGGCGTGACCGGCCAGGACGGCGCCTACCTCGCCGAATATCTGCTGTCGCTCGGCTATGTCGTGCACGGCATCAAGCGGCGCTCGTCTTCGTTCAACACCGCGCGGGTCGATCACCTTTATCAGGATCCCCATGTCGGCAACGTGCCGTTCCTGATGCATTACGGCGACATGACCGACTCGACCAATCTGATCCGCCTGGTGCAGCAGATCCGGCCGACTGAGATCTACAATCTCGCCGCCCAGAGCCACGTCGCCGTGAGCTTCGAGAGCCCGGAATACACAGCCAATGCCGACGCGATCGGCGTGCTGCGGCTGCTGGAAGCGATCCGCATCCTCGGCATGGAGAAGGAGACACGGTTCTACCAGGCCTCGACCTCCGAGCTCTACGGTCTCGTGCAGGAGATCCCGCAGAAGGAGACGACGCCGTTCTATCCGCGCTCTCCTTACGGCGTCGCCAAGCTCTACGGCTATTGGATCACGGTGAACTACCGTGAGGCCTACGGCATGTTCGCGTCCAACGGAATCCTGTTCAACCACGAGAGCCCGATCCGCGGCGAGACTTTTGTCACGCGCAAGATCACGCGCGGCGTCGCCCGCATCGAGGTGGGATTGGAGGACACGCTCTATCTCGGCAATCTCGAGGCCAAGCGCGACTGGGGGCATGCCAAGGACTACGTCGAGGGCATGCACATGATCCTCCAGGCCGACAAGCCCGACGACTTCGTTCTCGCCACCGGTGAGACGCGCTCGGTGCGGGAGATGGTCGAATTGTCGTTCGCGCAGGTCGGCCGGCGCATCGCCTGGCGTGGCGCAGGCGTCGAGGAGACCGGTGTCGATGCCAAGAGCGGCAAGACGGTGGTGAAGATCGATCCGACCTATTTCCGCCCGACCGAGGTCGATCTCCTCATCGGTGATGCCAGCAAGGCGCGCGAGGTGCTCGGCTGGAAGCCGAAGCGGAGCTTTGCCCAGCTTGTCGAGGAGATGATGGCGAGCGATCTGGCACAGGCGAAACGGGACGCTGCCCATGACAAACGCTCCGTTTGAGCTGAAGGGCAGAAGCGTCTACGTCGCCGGCCATCGCGGCATGGTCGGCAGCGCGCTGGTGCGCCGGCTCGCAGGAGAGGATGTCAAGCTCGTCACCGCGGACCGTCGCGAGGTCGATCTCTGCAACCAGGCCGCCGTGTTCGACTGGTTCGCAAAGGTGCGGCCGCAGGTCGTGTTCCTCGCGGCGGCGAAAGTCGGCGGCATCGTCGCCAACAACACGCTGCGCGCCGAGTTCATCTACGACAACATCGCGATCGCGGCCAACGTGATCCACGCCGCGCATCGGAACGGCGCCGAGAAGCTGATGTTCCTCGGCTCCTCCTGCATCTATCCCAAATTGGCCCCGCAGCCCTTGCGCGAGGAGTCCGTGCTGACCGGCCCGCTGGAGCCGACCAACGAGCCCTATGCAATTGCAAAAATCGCCGGCATCAAGATGGCGGAGGCCTACCGCAGCCAATATGGATGCGACTTCATCAGCGTGATGCCGACCAACCTCTACGGCCCCGGCGACAATTATCACCCTGAGATGAGCCACGTCGTCGCCGCGCTGATCCGCCGCTTCCACGAGGCGAAGGTTTCGGGCGCCAAGGGCGTCGTCGTGTGGGGCACCGGCACGCCGCGGCGCGAGTTCCTCTATGTCGACGACATGGCGGATGCCTGCGTGCACCTGATGAAGACGTATTCCGGTGCCGGGCTGATCAACATCGGCACCGGCGAGGACATCACCATCGCCGAATTCGCGCGCGTCGTTGCCGAGGTCGTTGGTTACAGCGGCGAGATCTCTTTCGACACCTCGCGGCCCGACGGTACGCCGCGCAAGCTGCTCGACGTCAGCCGCCTTGCAGGACTCGGCTGGCGCGCGACCACCTCGCTCGAGGACGGCCTGAAGCGCGCCTATGCGGCGTATCAAGCCGCGCAGCTAGCTGCGCAATAATCCAGCGACTGCTCGCCCGCGTTGTTCGATGCAGGGGGAGATCAGAACGAATACCCATGGGAACCTTCACCGCAAGCACGAGTTGGCTGGTCGGAGGGGGTGACGGCTAACTCGCGCGCGGCCGCAACTCGGGCAGCGACAGGATTTGGACAATGGGCCTTGCTCAATACGCCATCGTGCCGGTCCGGGACCAATGGGGTGTGCTGCACGACGGCAACGTCAACGGCAAATATGCGACCAAGGAATCGGCGTTCGAAGCGGCCGTGGCCGCCGCCTCGCTGGCACTCCGGCAGGGGCACGAGGTCCATGTCAGTGCGCCCGGCCGCGAAGACGGCGAGGCTGACCTCGGGAGCTAGCATCGTCAGTGTGGTGGGCCTCTTGCGCGCCGCATCACACGATCAATCGCCCGCGCCGCGCGGCAATTCCGATCGTGACCTCGGCACCCGCATTGAAATCGAGGCGGTCGGCTTCGACGCCGCCGCT
Organism: Bradyrhizobium sp. B039; assembly: GCF_038965675.1. Taxonomy (NCBI): domain Bacteria; kingdom Pseudomonadati; phylum Pseudomonadota; class Alphaproteobacteria; order Hyphomicrobiales; family Nitrobacteraceae; genus Bradyrhizobium; species Bradyrhizobium sp. B039. Next base: position 5,556,313 of record NZ_CP152416.1, on the reverse strand, counting down.
GAAGATGGCGCCGTTTTCCGACATCAGCGAGCGGATGCGCAATTGTTCAGCGGGGGGCGAGTTGGCGGGGAGGGCTGACCAAAGCTGCTGGCGGTCGCAAGCGAGCCGGTGACGATGCTCTCCCGCGGCGGCATGCCGAGCCGCGGTCCGCGAGCCCGCTGCCCGACGTTCGCGCTCCGACGCAAATAACATCATGTTAGGTTTATCACATAACTGGGTAATTGTGTTAGCCCAGCGAAAGCCTATTGTCGCGATTAATCAGACACCCATCGGCAGTGACCAGCGCTCGCGAAGCTTCGCAGAACGCCCGGAGATTGCTGCCCAATTTTCAACGAAGCCCGCCAACGGGACGCCAGAAAACCAGGGAGGAATTTTGAAATGGTCACGACTCGCGCGATGCACCACATGAGTCAGTCGAGGAAGGCTGCTGCCAGCGGCTGGATCGGGTCGGCTCTCGAATATTATGACTTCTTCATCTACGCGACCGCTGCGTCGCTGATCTTCCCGCAGATCTTCTTTCCGTCGGACAATCCCACCGTCGCCATCGTCGCATCGCTGGCGACCTATGGTGTTGGATATGTGGCCCGGCCGATCGGCGCCTTCGTCCTCGGACATTGGGGCGACACCCATGGCCGCAAGACTGTTCTCATCGTCTGCATGTTCCTGATGGGCATCTCGACGATGGCGGTGGGTATCCTGCCGACCTATCAGCAAGTCGGCATCCTGGCGCCGATCCTGCTCGTCATCCTTCGCCTCGTGCAGGGATTTGCCGTGGCCGGTGAGATCTCCGGCGCAAGCTCGATGATTCTGGAGCATGCGCCGTTCGGCCGGCGCGGCTTCTATGCAAGCTTCGCCCTTCAGGGCGTGCAGGCCGGACAAATTCTCGCGGCCGCGGTCTTCCTGCCGCTGGCGGCCTATATGCCGACCGACGCCTTCAATAGCTGGGGCTGGCGGATTCCCTTCCTGCTCAGCTTCTTCGTCATCGTCGCAGGCTACATCATTCGCCGCGAAGTCGACGAAACCCCCGCCTTTGCCCGCGAGGGCGAGCTGGGAGAAACGCCGCGGGCGCCCATTGTCCAGGCTATCAAGCTGAGCTGGCGCGACATGCTCAGGGTCATCTGCATGGCTCTGATGAACGTCATCCCCGTCGTTGCGACCATCTTCGGTGCGGCCTACGCGGTCCAGCCCGCCTATGGCATCGGCTTTGCCAAGGACGTCTATCTCTGGATCCCGGTGCTCGGAAACATGCTGGCCGTGTTCGTCATTCCCTTCGTCGGCCATCTCTCCGACAAGGTCGGCCGCAAGCCTCCGATCATCGTGGGCGCGCTGCTCTCCGGCTTGCTCGCCTTCGGCTATCTCTATGCCATCAGCATCCGGAATGTGCCGCTGGCGATCCTGCTGTCCCTCCTGATGTGGGGCGTCGTCTACCAGGGCTACAACGCGATCTTCCCGAGTTTCTACCCGGAGCTGTTTCCGACGCGCACCCGTGTGTCGGCAATGGCGATCTCGCAGAACATCGGCACGACCATCACCGCGTTGCTTCCCGCTCTGTTTGCGACCGTGGCGCCTCCCGGCTCGGCCAACATTCCCTTGACGGTGGGGGCGATCGCCTTCGGCATCACGGTCATCGCCGCGCTGGCGGCCGTCACTGCCCGGGAGACCTACCGGATCAACATCGAGGATCTCGGTAATCCCGAAGCCGTTCCGATGGCGCGTGCAGACTATGAGCGGCAGCGTGCCGGAGCGGCGAGCGGGGCTGCCGCAGTTCCGACCTGACGGGTATGGTATGAGGCGATTGCCGCTGCGATCGATGATTGTCGCAGCGGCAGGGTTTCGCAGCACTGCGTGGCTGCCGATCCAGAATATGTGCGCGTGAGCGCGATCATCATGAGGTTGCAGGATGAACCCCGTTGTCGTTGCCGTCGCTATCACCGGCTCCGTTCCGCGCAAGAAGGACAATCCCGCGGTGCCGATCTCGCCGTCCGAGCAGATCGAGTCGACGCAACAAGCCTTCGAGGCCGGCGCCACGCTTGCCCATATCCATGTTCGCAACGATGACGAGACGCCGTCCTCCGACCCGGAGCGCTTTGCCCGGGTGCAGGAAGGCATCAGGAAGCATTGCCCAGGGATGATCGTTCAGTTCTCGACCGGCGGGCGGGGCCGCGATCCCTCGGCGCGGGGATCGTCGCTCTATCTGAGGCCGGACATGGCCTCGCTGTCCACGGGATCGGTGAACTTTCCGACGATTGTCTACGAGAACAGCGCTGCCCTGGTCGAGACCCTCGCCACCAGCATGAAGGAAGGTGGCATCCGGCCGGAGATCGAGATCTTCGATTTGTCGCATCTGCATGGCGCCCGCCGCCTGATCGAGGCGGGGCTGATCGACCCGCGACCGCACGTGCAGTTCGTCATGGGCGTCAAGAACGCGATGCCGGCGGACGAGCATGTCCTCGATATCCTCCTGGGAGAGCTCAGGCGGCTGATCCCGAAAGCGACGTGGACCGCGGCCGGGATCGGGCGCCACCAAGCCGAGGTCATGGGCTGGGCGCTCGCGCGCGGCGCCGACGCGGTTCGCACCGGGCTCGAGGACAATATCAGGGTCGACAAGACGCGCCTCGCCGCCAGCAACGCGGAGCTCGTGACCATCGCGGGCGAGGCTGTCGCGCGCCACGGCCGGCGCGTCGCGACCGCAGTCGAGGCGCGATCCGTGCTCGGGATCGCGCGGTAGGGGCTACTGCCTCCGCCTGACATGCTCCCGGCTGCCTTCTGCCATTCGGCGGCCGGCGTTCCCGTGCGCTGAGTCTCCGGGTAAGACGAGTGCCACAGGCGCGATCTGCGCCTGCCGGGCAGGCGACGTTTGGAATGCGGTTCTTGAAGACTGACGGCAGGCTCATCGGGGTCCTGCTGGTGCTTGCAATCACCCAGCTCATCGGATGGGGAACGATCGGTCTTCCGCCGATCGTCGGCCGCGACCTTGCGGCCGATCTCGGCATGAGCCTGCCGATGGTGTTTGCGGGCACCTCCACGCTCTATGTCACCATGGGGCTGTGCGCGCCCTGGCTCGCCAAGGCGTTTGCGCGGCACGGTGCACGCAAGGTGATGATGGTGGGCACCGTCGTTGCCGTGCCGGGCTATGTCGTTCTGTATTTCGCGCGCGAGCCGCTGCTCTATTTCGTGGCCTGGGTCATTCTCGGCATGGGCGGCAGCGCCACGCTGTCGACCGGTGCCTATATCATGCTCAACGAGGTCGCCGGGCGCCAGGCCAAGAATGCCATCGGCGCGCTGATGCTGGTGACGGGCCTCTCCAGCAGCATCTTCTGGCCGACCACCTCGTTTCTCAGCGGCCATTTCGGCTGGCGGGGCACCTGCCTCGTCTACGCCGCCATGCTGATCCTGGTCTCGCTTCCGCTCTATGCCTTTGGTGCGCCGCGCCGGAATATCATGAAGGACGACGGCGGCTCGGCTGCAAGACCTTCCGATGCGCCCGCGATTCCGCGAAGCACCTTCAATCTCGTCGTCATCGCGATCACGCTGAACGCCTTCGTGAATTTTGGTCTCGGCGCCGTGCTCATCGAGCTGCTGCGGGCGGAAGGGCTGGCGCCGGCCCAGGCCATCGCCTTCGGTTCGATGCTCGGTGTGATCCAGGTCAGCGCCCGCGGGCTGGACTTCCTCGGCGGGGGACGATGGGACGGAATCACGACCGGGCTTGTCGCAGGCACGGCGCTCCCCGTCGCCATGCTGCTGCTGATGCTGAGCGAGGGGGCGACCTGGGCGGTCGCAGCCTTCATCCTGCTCTATGGCGCGGGCAGCGGTGCCATGGCGGTGGCGCGAGCGACGATTCCGCTCGTCTTCTACGACCAGGCCGAGTTCGCCAAGGCGATGTCGATGATCGCGCTGCCGCTCAATCTGGCCTCCGCGATCTCGCCGCCGCTCCTTGCAGCTCTGCTCACCCAGTTCGGCAGCCGCGGCGCGCTGGGCCTGACGCTGGTGTTTTCCTGCGCGACCGTGCTGATCCTGGTCCTGCTCGGCCGCCGCCGGCCGCAGGTGGCTGCGGCTGCCGTAACCTGAGGCAATATTCACGGCGCGGAATTCGCTCTCGATGGCCGATCCGGCCGCCGGCGCAGGGATGGCCGTATGCCCGGAGTGCAGTGCTCAAGGCCCGAAAATGGTGTATCCGCAGGGAGCGCAGTCACGGCCGAACCTCAGCGCTCGGGCCGCCGCGCCAACACCAGTTCCCCGGAGGAAACCGACATGTCGGCCTTGCCGCTCTCAGGCATCAAGATCCTTGACCTTACCCGCGTGCTCGCCGGGCCCCTGTCGGCCCAGATGCTGGGCGATCTCGGTGCGGAGGTCATCAAGATCGAGCGGCCGGGCACCGGCGACGACGCGCGTGCCTTCGGCCCGCCTTATCTGACCGACCCCGAGGGCAAGGCGAACAACAACAACTCGTTCTATCTCTGCGCCAACCGCAACAAGAAGTCGGTCACGGTCAACATCGCCAAGCCCGAGGGCCAGGCGATCATTCGCGAGCTTGCCAAGGACGTCGACGTCTTCATGGAGAACTACAAGGTCGGCGATCTCAAGCGCTACGGCCTCGACTACGAGACCATCAAGGCGATCAACCCCGGCATCATCTATTGCTCGGTGACCGGTTTCGGCCAGACCGGCCCGTACGCGCCGCGCGCCGGCTATGACGCCATCCTGCAGGCAATGGGCGGCCTGATGAGCGTCACCGGCCATATCGACGGCGAGCCGGGCGAGGGCCCGATGAAGGTCGGCCCGTCGATCGTCGATTACATGACCGGCATGAATTCCTCGATCGGCATTCTCTCGGCGCTCTACCATCGCGACGCCAATGGCGGTGTCGGACAGCATCTCGACGTCTGCCTGCTCGACACCGTGATTGCCTCGCTCAGCCACTGGCTCCAGATCTACCTCGTCAACGGCAAGACGCCGCCGCGCCGCGGCACCTGGGGCAATGGCGGCATGCCGGCCGGCGTGTTCCGCTGCACCGACGGCGAGCTGATGCTGGTGGTCGGCAATGACGGTCAGTTTCAGCGCACCTGTGCGGTGCTCGGCGAGCCCGAGCTCGCCAACGATAAGCGCTTCATCAAGAACAACGACCGCGTCGTGCACGGCAAGGAGATCATGGCGATCTTCGCCGGCCTGTTCCTGAAGAAGCCGGTGGCCTACTGGCTCGACAAGCTGGAGGAGGCCGGCGTGCCGTCAGGTCCGATCAACAATTTCGAGCAGGTATTTTCCGATCCGCACGTCCAGTCGCGCGGCATGCGGGTGAAGACCGAGCACAAGTTCGAGCCGGAGCTGTCGCTGATCCGCAACGCGCTGACCTTCTCGGAGACCCCGATCAAGAACTACCGCGCCCCGCCGCTGCTCGGCGAGCACACAAAGGAGGTGCTGGGTGGCAAGCTCGGCTATGATGCCGGGAAGATCGAAGCGCTGAAGCAGCAGGGGATTATCTAGCGGTTTCTTACCCTCTCCCCCTGTGGGAGAGGGTGGCTCGCCGCAAAGCGGCGAGACGGGTGAGGGGTATCTCTCCGCGCGCGTAACTGCCTGTTGAGTTCGCGGAGAGATACCCCTCATCCGGCGCTTCGCGCCACCTTCTCCCACAAGGGGAGAAGGAAGATGCCCGCGATCGCGTTGAAACAGACGGGCAAAGGACAGCATCGCATGACCGGCAAAACCATCATCACCTGCGCCATCACCGGCAACCTGACCAAGCCCGAGCAGTCGCCGTATCTGCCGATCACGCCCGAGCAGATCGCGACATCTGCACTGGAGGCAGCTGACGCCGGTGCCGCCATCGCCCATATCCACGTGCGCGATCCCGCGACCGGTCGGCCGTCGATGGCGATCGACCTCTATCGCGAGGTGGTGGAAAAAATCCGCGCCCGCAACAAGAGCCTCGTCATCAATCTTACGACCGGCCCGGGCGGACGCTTTGTGCCTTCAATCGAGGATCCCCGCATCGCCGCTGCAGGCACCACGCTGCTTCCTCCCGAAAAGCGCGTCGAGCATGTCGAGCTGCTCAAGCCCGACATCTGCACGCTCGACCTCAACACCATGAACTCCGGCGGCGAGGTCGTGATCAACACGCCGCGCAACGTCCGTATCATGGCCGAGCGCATGAAGGCGGCCGGCGTGCTGCCGGAGATCGAGCTGTTCGATTCCGGCGACTGCCACCTGGCGCGCGATATGTTCGCCGACGGCACGCTGAAGGGGCCGGGCCTGTTCTCGCTCGTGCTCGGGGTCAAATACGGCTTCTCGGCGACGCCGGAGACGATGTTCTACGCCCGCGGCCTGCTGCCGCCGGGCGCGGTCTGGTCAGGCTTCGGCATCGGCCGCGCCGAATTCCCGATGGTGGCGCAGGCGCATCTGCTGGGCGGCCACGTCCGCGTCGGCATGGAGGACAATCTCTTTATGTCCAAGGGCGTGCTGGCGAAGTCCAATGCCGAGCTGGTCGCGCACGCCGCAGGCATCCTGAAGAGCCTGGGTGCGAGCGTCGCAACTGCGGCGGAGGCGCGTGCGATGCTTGGGCTCGGCTGAGCGCCGTCGAACCAAAAGTGACCGCAGCGTGACGCTTGCTGGCCTTGCGTGAGGCTTGCGCGCAATCCCCAGATAAACCCGGTCCGTACTTACACAGGCTTCCGCTCCGCGCGCGACTCTGATTCGATCTCCCTGCGAGTTCCGGGAGGGGAAGTGCATGTCCTATACGATCGGGTTTCAGTCCAAGAACCAGAAGGCCGTTCTGGCGACCGAGGCGGCAACCGCCAATCAGGCCGTCGCTATCATTGCCGCGCTGCGGCAAAGCGCCGACGAAATAAAGTTCATCCGTTCGCCGCAGGAGGGCGAGATGGGTATCGAGATGCTGCTGCTGCTCGCCAAGGAAGAGGCCGAGGAGATGCCGCAGCGGGCCTGATCCCGCTACGACCACACTTCGATCAGAAGCGAAACATGCCGGCTGCAGTATAATGTAGCAAGGCGCCAGTCTCGCTCGAACCGAAGGTGGCCGCCATGAAACGCGAAGCGCTCCGCGTCGAACCGATCTCGTCGTTTCTCGACCGCTGGAAAGCGCCGACCTCGCCGGTGACGCGCGCCGGCAACATGATCTTCGTCGCCGGGCTGCCGCCATTCGACCCTGACACCGGCGAGATCGCCTCCGCGCCGATCGAGCGGCAGAGCGAGATCATCATGGAGCAGATGAAGCTGTGCCTGGAGACGGCCGGCGCCTCCCTCGACAATGTCATGAAGTGCAACGTCTACTGCACCTCGACGAAGCACTTCGCCGCGTTCAACGCGGTCTATGCGCGCTATTTCCCGGTCGATCCGCCGGCGCGGATCTTCGTCTGCACGCCGGAATGGTTCGCCCCCTTCGACGTCGAGATCGACTGCATCGCGATGATGTGAAGGCTAGCGCGCGTCTCTCGCCAGCGCGCGGGCCGGCGCCTTCGTCTCCATCTTTCCCGCGGTCAGCGCCATCGTCGCCACGCTGACGACGCGCGCGACCACGTCCTCGACGTCGTCGAGATCGCATTTGCCTTCGGACAGTTTCGTCAGCCGCTCGCTCTCGCGGATGGTGTGGTGGGCCATGGCGAGCGCGAAGTTGAGGCCCCAGTAGATGTCGACGTCGCTGCGATCGGGCAGGGATCTTCGCATCGCGCCGGCGAATTTGCGCAGATGGTCGATCTCGCGGTTCTTGATGCGGCGGATTGGCGGCACGGATTCGATCGAGGCGCGGATCATGAAGCGCGCCGCCGTCGAGCGCTGGTTCTCAGGGCCGAGGCAGCCGCGCAAGGTCGGGCCGACGAGGGCGCGCAGGATCACCTCGATCGGCGCGCGACCGCCGCCTTCTTCTTCCGCCGCCTTCAATTCGCGCAGGCGCTCGCGGTTGGTGGCGATCGAGCGGGAGACGAACAGTTCCGCGATCAATTCGTCCTTCGAGCCGAAATGATAGTTCACCGCCGCGAGGTTGACATTGGCCTCCGCGACGATGTCGCGCAGCGTCACGTCGCCGAAGCCGCGATCGGCATAAAGCCGTTCGGCGGCGGCGAGAATGGCAGACCTCGTATGATCGCTGGCCATGGCTCTTTATCCCGTCATTCCGGTGCGCGACATCGTCGCGAACCCGGAATCTCGCGCCGCAACTTCTGGATTCCGGGTTCGACGCTTCGCGTCGCCCCGGAATGACGAGTGGGCGCGAAGGGCCGAGGGAGTTGCAATTCAAACAGTTGTATGAAACTATCGTTTGAAGGCCGGGAAAAGTCAATCCGCAATCGGGACTCGTTCGCAACTGCGATCTGGTTCCGGTGCGCTTCGCAAGCCGCGCATTCGCGCTTGCGGGCCGTATGCAGCGGGAGGACAGTCCGGCGCAAAACCGGTTCGAACGAGAGAAACGAGGAGCGTCCCATGGATTTCGATCTGTCCCCCAAGCAGAAGGAATGGCTCGACCGCGTGCGGTCCTTCATGGCCAAGCACGTACGTCCCGCGGTGCCGGTCTATGACGAGCAGGATCGCAACGGCGAGCGCTGGAAGGTGATCCCGATCCTGGAGGACCTCAAGAAGAAGGCGAAGGCCGAAGGCCTCTGGAACATGTTCATGCCGCCGTCCGAGCATGAGGACGATGAATTCCGTGGCGCGGGATTGACCAATCTCGAATACGCGCTGCTGTCGGAAGAGATGGGCCGCGTCACTTGGGCCTCAGAAGTGTTCAACTGTTCCGCGCCCGACACCGGCAACATGGAAGTGTTCATCCGCTATGCCACCAAGGAGCAGAAGCGGAAATGGCTGCGGCCGCTGATGGACGGCGAGATCCGCTCGGCGTTCCTGATGACGGAACCGGCAGTGGCCTCGTCCGATGCCACCAACATCGAGACCCGCATCGAGAAGGACGGCGACCACTACGTCATCAACGGCCGCAAATGGTGGTCGTCGGGCGTCGGCGATCCCCGCTGCAAGATCGCGATCCTGATGGGCAAGACCGATCCGAAGGCGGCCAAGCACCAGCAGCAGTCGCAGATCCTGGTTCCGCTCGACACGCCAGGCATCAAGGTCGAGAAGATGCTCCCCGTCTTCGGCTTCGACGACGCGCCGCACGGCCATGCCCAGGTGCTGCTCGACAATGTGCGGGTGCCGAAGGAGAACATCCTGCTCGGCGAAGGCCGCGGCTTTGAGATCGCGCAGGGCCGTCTCGGACCGGGCCGTATCCATCACTGCATGCGTACCATCGGCAAGGCCGAGGAGGCGCTGGAGAAGATGGTGAAGCGGCTCTCCTCGCGCACCGCGTTCGGCAAGAAGATCATCGAGCATTCGGTGTGGGAGCAGCGCATCGGCGAGGCGCGCACCGACATCGAGATGAACCGTCTGCTGTGCCTCAAGGCCGCCGACATGATGGACAAGGTCGGCAACAAGGCGGCGCAGCTCGAGATCGCCATGATCAAGGTCGCAGGCCCCAACATGGCGCTGAAGATCATCGATCAGGCGATCCAGGCCTTTGGCGGCGCCGGTGTCTCCGACGAGGCCGGCCTTGCCAAGGACTACGCCCACATCCGCACGCTCCGTCTCGCTGACGGTCCGGACGAGGTGCACAACCGCGCCATTGCCAGACTTGAAGTTCGGAAGTATGCAAACTCTTCCACGCACTAAAATGGGGGAGGGCACAAGCCGCTCTCCACGCCGTCATTCCGGGATGGTCCGAAGGACCAGACCCGGAATCTCGAGATTCCGGGTTCGCCTCTTCGAGGCGCCCCGGAATGACGGACGAAAGAATTGAGGGAGCGTCATCGTGGCCGACGGCGTCAGGAAAGACGAGGAGTTCTCGGGCACCAAGCCGGTCGAGGAGCGGCATCGTTTCGACGAGCTGCGCCTCGAGGCGTGGATGCGCGACAACGTCGAAGGCTATGAGGGACCGCTGGTCGTCCTCCAGTTCAAGGGCGGCCAGTCCAACCCGACCTACCGGCTGAACACGCCGAAGCGCTCCTACGTGATGCGCCGCAAGCCGTTCGGCAAATTGCTGCCGTCGGCGCATGCGGTCGATCGCGAATATCGCGTGATCGCGGCCCTTGGAAAACAGGGCTTTCCGGTCGCGCGCGCCTATGCGCTGTGCCAGGACGACGGCGTCATCGGCGCGGCGTTCTACATCATGTCGATGGAGGAGGGCCGGGTGTTCTGGGATCCGGCGCTGCCGAGCCAGGATGCCGACGCGCGGCGAAAGATCTTCACCAGCAAGATCGAGACGCTGGCGAAACTCCACATGTACGATCCCGTCGCGATCGGCCTTGGCGACTTCGGCAAGCCCGGCAACTATTTCGCGCGCCAGATCGACCGCTGGACCAAGCAATATCGCGCCTCCGAAACCCAGCACATTCCGGAGTTCGAGAAGGTCGCCGAGTGGCTGCCCAAGACCGTGCCGGAGCAGGCGCGCGTCTCGATCGTCCACGGCGACTATCGCCTCGACAACATGATTTTCCACGCAACGGAACCGCGCGTGCAGGCCGTGCTGGACTGGGAGCTGTCGACGCTCGGCGATCCCATGGCCGACTTCACCTATCTGCTCATGCAGTGGATCATGCCGGGCCTGCAGGGCGTCGATCTCAAGGCGCTGAACATACCGAGCCTGGAGGAGGCCGCGCAGATCTACTGCAACGCGACCGGGATGAGCGTGCCCGATCTCAACTGGTACTTCTCCTACAACCTGTTCCGTCTCGCCGGCATCACGCAAGGTATTGCGGGGCGCATCCGCGACGGCACCGCCGCCAACGCCAAGGCGCTGGAATCTGCCAAGCGCACCGTGCCGCTGTCGCAGGCGTCATGGGAATACGCGCAGAAGGCGGGGGCGGTCTGAGGAGCTATGAAGGCGCGGTCGATGGCCGCGCCTTTTTGTTTGTGGTTCACATTCCTCGACACGCTCCGCGTCATTGCCCGCCTTGTGCGCAATTGCGCACTGGGGCGGGCAATCCGGTATTCCAGAGCCGGCAGTGCCTGAACCGGGCCGCCGCGGCGTACTGGATGCCCCGGTCAAGCCGGGGCATGACAGCGATGTTGCGGTGACGTAAGCTCGCGACATGATCGACCACACCACCCTCGTCACCTACATCCTCATCGTACTCGGCTTCGTCTTCATTCCCGGTCCGGCCACGCTGCTCACCATGGCGCGGGCCGCAAGCTCCGGAACGAAGGTGGGTATCGCGACGGGCGCGGGGATTGCGGCGGGTGACGTGATTCACACCAGCATGGCGATCGTCGGCCTCTCGGCGATCATCGCCACTTCGGCGCTCCTGTTCAGCATCGTCAAATATGCGGGGGCCGCGTTCCTGATCTATCTCGGTATTCGCGCCATGCTTGACAAGGCACCGATCGAGCTGAATGGCGGAGCGCCCACGATCAGCGCAGGTCGCGCATTCCGCGAGGCCGTGCTGACCGAGGTGCTCAATCCCAAGACCGCGTTGTTCTTCCTGGCGTTCCTGCCGCAATTCGTCCGTCCGGAACACGGCGCGACCGCGCTTCAGCTTGCGGTCCTCGGCATCGTCTTCGTGCTGCTCGGCTTGTTGAGCACCGTCGTGTTCGCGGTGGGTGCCGGCCGTCTCGGCAATTTCCTGCGCCGCCATCCGGCCGTCGTGAGGTGGCAGGGCAAGGTGGTTGGGACCATCTACTGCGCCGTCGGCGTGCGGCTGGCGTTGCAGGAAAGATGAGGCGGCCCGCGCCAGCTCTCGTAGGGTGGGCAAAAGCGCGCAGCGCTGTGCCCACCATCTTGCCGCGATCGCGGTAACATTGGTGGGCACGCTTCCGCTTTGCCCACCCTACGGCAGCGTCGCTTACCCCTTCGCGCAATGCGCGATCAGCTTCTCGACGAACCCCGCGCATTTCAACAGCTCCGACATCTCCACGAACTCGTCCGGCGTGTGCGCCTGTGCGATCGCGCCGGGGCCGATCACGACCGAGGGGATACCGGCCATGCTGGCAAACAGGCTCGCCTCGGTGCCGAAGGCGACCTTGGCGTGGTCGTTGCGGCCCGCGAGGCTCTTGGCCAGCGTGACGATTGTCGCATCGGCGGCGGTGTCGAGCGCGGGATAGTCGAGGATCTCCTCGAAATCGATGCCGCATTCCGGATGCCGCGCCTTCATCGCCGGCTCGATTTCGGCCTTGGCCCAGGCGACGATCGCATCCGTCACCTCGCGCGACTCGGTGATGCCGATGCCGCGGCATTCGAAATCCACCGTGCAGGTATCGGGCACGATGTTCAGCGCAGCGCCGCCATGGACTATGCTGGTGAGCAGTGTCGAGTGCGGAACGTCGTAGAGGCTGTCCGTCGATCTCTTGCCAGCGAGCAGCACGGCGCGGCGGCGGATCTCGACAATCAGCTCGGCGGCATATTCGATTGCGTTGACGCCGTCGGGCGCGATCGAGGAGTGGCGGGCAAGACCGCGGAAGGTGGCGCGTACGCCGTGCTTGCCCTTGTGGCCGATGATGACCTGCATCTGCGTCGGTTCGCCGATGAAAGCGCCGAGCGGCCTGACCTTCTTCTTGGCGACCTCGCCGAGCATCGGCCGCACGCCGACACAGCCGATCTCCTCGTCATAGGAGATCGCCAGATGAATTGGCGTCTTGAGCCTGGCCTCCACCATGTCCGGCACCATGGCGAGGCACACTGCGACAAAGCCCTTCATGTCGGTGGTGCCGCGGCCGTAGAGCCTGCCGTCGCGTTCCACCAGCTTGAACGGATCATGGCTCCATTCCTGGCCGACCACGGGCACCACGTCGGTATGGCCCGACAGCACGAGGCCCGGGCGGTCCTCCGGCCCGATCGTGACCCACAGCGAGGCTTTCTGCCCGGTCTCGTCGGTGATGCGCTCAAAGCCGACGCCAAGCGCGGCGAGGTAGCTTTCGACATGGGCGATCAGGGGCAGGTTGGTGCGGTCGCTGATGGTGTCGAAGCCGACGAGGTCGGCGAGGAGCTTGCGAATCCGGTCGGGTCTTGTGTCCAGCATTCTCGGGATCATGTGATGGGAGGGATCGTGGTCGGCTCTGCCGCCTGCACGAACCATACCAAGGGAACGGCACGACGTGCAAACCCCGGGCAGGGGGCGAGCCCGCTCGACCGTCCGAATGCGCTCAGTTCTTCTGGGCCGCGTTCTTCTTGGCCGGCGCGGGCGCCGGCGCCGCGGCGGTTTCCGGCGGCGCCTGCGGTGTCGCGACCGAAATGCCGTAGGGCCGCCACTGGTTGGCGACGTTCTGGAAGGTGAGGTCGAAATTGATCTGGAGCGGGCGGGTCGGAAAGAACCCTGTCAGCCGCAGCATCTTGTTGGGATCGAGATAAGGCGGCGTCGAGAGCTGCGGTGCGGCAAGCGCCACCGAGAACAGGTCGAAATTCCGTCGCCGCAGGTCGGTGAATCCCAGCGCGAGGTCGGCGGCGCTGTTCCTGGCCTGGAAGTCGGGCGCGGCGAGATCGCGCAGCACCGAATAGTTGCCGGAGCGGTTGGCATCGTTCAGCGTCAGCAGCGTCGAGCGGATCAGGTACAGCGCCTGCTCGGCGCTGACAGGAAGCTGTGGCTGTTTGGCGGCGGCCTTGTCGTCCTCGGCGCTGATCGGGTTCATCACGATCGGCGACAAGGCGATCACCACGCCCAAAGCGAGGCCGAGATATTTCCGCGAGCGCACGGCCCAACCCAGCCTCACCATCCGGGCCTGACCCCGACACGCGCGCCGAATCTCATCGATCCAGGTCGGGCTCCCACACCCGAGCCAAAAAAATCATGCATCGCTATTCCTCAGACCAACCGAGCCCAACGACACTAGCGGTTCGATCGAACGGAATCTGTCACCGTCCGGCAACATCCGGACACGCGAAGTTGTCGCGGCCCGCAAGATCGGTCGGTAACATCATCCTCAGTTCAGCGTCCACGATGCGCCGGCCCTGACGCCGATGGCGCCTTGCTGTGCGGCCGTGAATGCCGCGTTGAAGCGCATGGCGTCCGAATAGGAATAGCCGAGGCCGACCGCGAGGCCGGATTGTCCCTGGAAATTGCCGAAGCCGCCGGAGACGGAGATCTTGCCGGGGCGAGGATCGAATTGCAGGCTGGACGCCGCGAGCGCCAACGCCACGCCGCCGCGCGACTCCCGTGTCAGGTTGTCGACGCGACCGTTGAGGGCGGCCAGTTGGGAGTTGATTCCGCTGATGTCGCCGGCGGAGGCAAGTCCGAGGCCAGCCAGCGAGGTGGTCGCCAGATTGCCGGCCGCGTCCGATGTGACGAGCTGGGTCGGTCCGGACTGCGCCGCCTTGCTCGCAGCCGAGGTGATGCCGCTCATCGTGTAGGTGCTGCTGGCGGTGCCGACTGCGACCTGGTTGCTCCGCGTCGTGGTCGCGCCGCTGCCGATCGCGACCGAGTTGTCGAAATTCGCGCCGGCGCCGGTGCCCATCGCGATCGCGTTGATGCCCGTAGTGCCCGTGCCATTGCCGATCGCGACAGAGGACGCGCCGGAGACGGTGCTGTTGTTGCCCATCACCACGGCATTGGTGGCGTTGACGGTGTTGCCGCTGCCGAACACGGAGGAGCCCGCGGCGCTGGACGTTGCCGCAATGGTGTTGTTCGAGCCGACCAGCTGGATGTTGTCGCCGCGACCCGCCACATTGGACCCGTTCACCGTGTTGTTGTCGCCGAACACCAAACTGTTGTTGCCGTTGACGATGTTGGGATCGCCGATGGCGAACGTGCCGTTACCGCGGACGTTCTGTCCGGTGCCAAAGGCGCCGCTGTTATTGCCGCTGACGTTGTTGAAGGAGCCAACAGCCGCGCTGTTGCTGCCGGTGACGGTGCTGAAGGAGCCGACAGCCGCGTTGTTGCCGCCGGCGATGCCGATACTGGAGCCGAAGGCCGCGGTGTTGTCGCCGGTGACGCCATTGCCGGAGCCGACAACCGCGCCGTTGTTGCCGGCGACGACGTTGTTGGAGCCGACGGCCGCGTAGTTGGTGCCGTTGATGGCGTTGCCGGAGCCGAAGGCCGCACTGCCGTCGCCGTTGACGGCGTTGGTCGAGCCTACGGCGGCGCTGTTGTTGCCGGTGGCGGTGTTGTTGGTGCCGAGCGCGGCACTGTTGCCGCCGTTGGCGGTGTTGCCGAGGCCGAATGCGCTGCTCTGACTGCCGAACGCGTGGGCATTGGCGCCGAACGCCGACGAATTCGTACCGGTGGCGATTGAATTGGAACCCACGGCCGTATTGCTCAAGTTGTTGCCATTGGCAGCGGCGTTCACGCCGATTGCGATGTTTGTCCCATTGTTGCCGCTGGCATTGGCATGGTCGCCCGTGGCGACGTTCTTTCCGCCGATTCCGGCGGCGTTGGCGCCGAAGCCGGTCGCCACGCTCGTGCCGGAATCGCCGGCGGCGCTGGCGCCGTTGCCGATTGCGACGTTGTTGCTGTTGTCGCCGGTCGCGCTTGCATTCACGCCCGCGGCGAAGTTCGAGCTGGCGTCTCCGCTGGCGTCGGAGTTGACGCCGGCGGCGAAATTGGCGCTAACGAGGCCAAAGGCGTTGGCGTTCGGTCCACAGGCGAAGTTGGTGCTGGCGAGACCGCCCGCGGAGGCGCCCATCGTCGCACCGCCGGACGTGGCGCAGACGAACTGCGCTGTCGCCGGCCGTTTTCCGGACAGCAGACAAAGCGCCGACAAAGCAAAGACCGCGACCAGGCGCACAATGCGGACCGGGCAGGATCGGCCTCGGGCATTGGATGCGCGCCACCTGCGATCCTCGGTTGATCGATACGCTGTCAGCCCCGCCCAATTCAACATCATGTCGCTCTCGCCCATGCCCGCAGCAGGGGCGTCGTCCTCGTTGCGGCACGCTATCGCGATGCGAATGTCGTGCTGCATCGGGCCGAGGCCTGCGACTGCAATGATTTGTGGCTGACGAAATTATCGCCCCGGCCGGTCCGCCTCTACCGCTTGGCACGCAACCACATTGCGTCTATTGCAAATTATTGCCGGAAGATGCGCCGTTCTTCTTCTTCCGTGTTATTTTTTCGTTTGCAACTGGGGCGGGGGGATGTCGGTCTTTCAGAGCCTGATTTTCGATACGACTGTGCTTGACGGCATTACCGATCCCGCCATTCGCGCTCGCGTGTGGGCCGAGTGTTTCGAGCAGATCGTCACCGGCATGGACATGGGGTTTGCCGAGGGGGATGCCCGCATCATCGGGACGCACAAATTCCTCATGAACGAGACGGTCGCGCTGGGGGAGATGTTCAGCTCCTCCTTTATCGGCGCGCGGACCAAAAAGCACATCAACCGCGACGACGAGGACCATGTCTATCTGAGCTTCAACATCGGCGCGACAACTCATATCGGCCGCCAGCTCGGGCGCGAGATCGATGTCCAGCCGGGACAGGCGGGGCTGCTCGTACTGGACGCGAGCACACAGGCCATTGCCCCGAACAGCGGCCATTGCATCAGCCTGAAATTGCCGAACGCGATCTTCAGGGAGTGGGGCCTGTCCCCGGTCGACCTGGCCTGCCGCCCGCTCGATTGCACCGGTGCCGACTATCAGCTCCTGACCGGTTATGCGCGGCTGTTGATCGCGAACGGGGCGGGGCTGGACGAAGGCGGCGCCGCGGAGGCGACGCAGCACCTGATCAAGCTCACTGGCCGCTGGCTCGGCGCCAGGGACGGCGTGCAGGGAGTGGACGGTGAGGAGGCCGTCTACCGCGCGCGGCTCGCCTTGGTTCGGCAGACGATCAGCAAGCAGGCGTTCGATCCCGAGGTCAGCCTCGAGCGGGTGGCTCGGCGGCTCGGCATGCCCTCGCGCACCGTGCAGCACATGCTGGCGAAGGCCGGCGAGAGCTTCTCGCAGGTGGTGATGGCGGCGCGGCTGCGGCGGGCCCGCGTTCATCTGCTCGATCCCGTCTACGCCGATCTGTCGGTCGCGGACATTGCGTTCCGCTGCGGCTTTCTCGACGTCTCGAGCTTCTACCGCGCGTTTCGCGCCGCCTATAACGTCACGCCGAAATCGCTGCGCGAGCAGGCCGGGACGATTCCACCGGAATAAGGCGGGCCGCCGGCGCCATCCGGGCTACGAGACCTTGCGTTGCCCGTCGGGCAAGACACGCAAGATGGCGGTCAACGCGCCTTGTCGAAAATATTCCACTTTACCGAAATTCGGAAACGGCGTATGTGTCGCCTCACTCCGGCCCAAGGAAGAGGGGCGTATCGCGATCGTCACGAACGCGGGCCGGGCGGCGGTGGACGCAAGTTGCATCGGCGCGAAGGGTTTCGCAGGGCGGGCAACCGTGAGCGAGGACGTCGCGCGCACGACCGGTGTGATCGGCGTACGGCCAAATCGTGTCGTCCTGGCGCCCGGGGTCTGTGCGCCAAGTTCTGCGGTGATGTGTGCGGCCCGACCGGACCGCGCGCGTCAGCCATCCGCAGGGCGACGGGGGCAATAGTGCATCGCTCCCCGGGGAGAGCACGACATAAGCCGTTCCAACCACTGCGCAGGGAAGGCCGGGATGTCTCCGGTTGCCCTGTTACCCGCTGTGCATCGTAGCGCAATCTGCATCTCGCATGGCGGTCAGTAGGAGCCAGCCGGCTCCCGGCCTTCTCTGCGCCCTCTTTCATCCGAGGGTGAGGTGACGAAGCAAAGCTCGGGCGAAACAAGCCGCGAGAGGGTGAAGGTGTGTCTGCGATGGGAATGCGAGTTGAAAGAGCGACGCCGTCTCCCACACTCCGTCATTGCGAGCGCAGCGAAGCAATCCAGAATCCCTCCGCACCCCGGTCAGCGTTGCCGAAGCGCGATGTGGCCACCAGCGTTCGCAGCAACCAAGTTCGGCGGCTATGGGTCCTGGCTTTCGCCAGGACGACAGCGAGGGTGTTGCCGCGGTCTCGCGCAAAACGCCGGTCCGAAAATGGCCGGGCTCGCCCGGCCATCATCAACGTAGAGAACGACTTTGCTAAACCGGCTTGCCCGCATACGGCATCGATGCCGTCAGACCGCCGTCCACCGGGAACGCCTGGCCGTTGACATACGAGGCTTCGTCGCTGGCCAGGAACAATCCCATCGCCGCGAGCTCGTGCGGCTGGCCGGGGCGCTTCAGCGGGTTGAGCTGGCCGATCTTGTCGGCGGTGCCGCGCTCCTTGGCGCGGTCGAAGATCGGTTTCGTCATGCCGGTTTCGATCAGGCCGGGGCAGACCGCGTTGATGCGCACGCCGGTGCCGGAGAGCGAATAGGCCGTGGTCTGCACCAGGCTGATCACGCCGGCCTTGCTCGCGGCATAGGGATGACCGCTGGCGCCGGCCTTGAGGCCGGCGACCGACGCCGTCAGCACGATTGCGCCGGACTGCTGCTTCACCATGTGCGGCATCGCGTGCTTCACCGCGAGGAACGGACCGATCAGGTTGACGCGCAGCACCTCCTGCCAGTGTTCCACGGTTTGCTCGCCGAGCGGGATGAGCCCGCCGGAGACGCCGGCATTGGCCCAGATCACGTCGAGCCGGCCGTGCGTCTTCACCGCCCTGTCGATGACGGCGATCACGTCCTTCTCGGAACCCGCATCCGCGACCATCGCTTCCGCGGCACCGCCGGCCTTCTTCACCTCCTCGACGGTCTCCTTCACCGCCTCGGTGCGATCGACCGCAATCAGCCTGGCGCCTTCCCTGGTGAACAGCAGCGCAGCGGCGCGACCGATGCCGCTGCCGGCGCCGGTGATGATGACGGATTTGCCTTGCAGACGGCCCATGCGTTTCTCCCTTTGACGCGTGCGCGACGCTTGCCGCGCGACGGAATTTCAAACAAGATTTCAAACGGTAAAGTGTCTTGAGACACGTTCACACCTGACGTACAGCGACATCACACGGGATGGAAGGGTTTCGATGGCAGGCGCAGACAAGCCGAATGTGGTCACGACACGGTGGTGGTGGGTCCGTCACGCGCCGGTGCGCAATGACGGCGGCAATATCTACGGTCAGAGCGACATCGCCTGCGACACCAGCGATACCTACGTGTTCAATGCTGTCGCCAAGGTGCTGCCACGCAAGGCGGTCTGGTATTCGAGCAATCTGATGCGGACGCATCAAACGGCCGAAGCGATCTGGGCGGCCGGCTTTCCAAGGCCTGCGTCCATGACGTGGGAAGCGGACCTCGCCGAGCAGAATCTCGGCCGCTGGCAGGGCATGAACCGCGCCCAGTTCATCGCCAGCCGTCCGGTCGGCACGAGCTGGTTCGCCGACATCAATGAGCCCGCGCCCGGCGGCGAAAGCTTCATGGATCTCTACAACCGCACGCGCCGCACCATCGAGCGGATCAACAGCGAGGCGGCGGGGCTGGACATCATCGCGGTCGCGCATGGCGGCACCATCAAGGCCGCGCTGGGACTCGCGCTCGACGGCCAACCGGAGCGGGGGCTGTCGTTCGACATCGACAATTGCTCGGTGACGCGGCTCGACTATTTTGCGAGTCCCGAGCGCACGGTCTGGCGGCTGCCGATGGTCAATCAGCAGCCGTGGATCGCGGATGATGCGCACGCGGCGATGCATCAACTGGCGGGCCCGGAAGTCAAGAAGCTCGCCTGAGCAAGCTGTCATTCCGGGACGGTCCGCAGGACCGGACCCGGGATCTCGAGATTCTCAGGTGCGCAACCGCGCACCATAGTTCGATGCTTCGCATCGCCTCGGAACGACACTGAATACGTAAATCAATCTGGGAGAGAAACATGACCTTGTTCGACATGAAGGGGAAAGTCGCCGTCATCACAGGCTCGACGCGCGGCATCGGGCTTGCGATCGCCGAACGCATGGCCGAGCACGGCGCCAAAGTCGTGATTTCCTCACGCAAGGCCGACGTCTGCGACCAGGTAGCCAAGGGCATCAACGACAGGTTCGACAAGGGCACCGCGGTCGCGATCGCGGCCAACATCTCCTCGAAGGAAAATCTGCAAAACCTGATCGACGAGAGCAACCGAGCGTTCGGCAAGATCGACGTGCTGGTCTGCAACGCGGCGTCGAACCCGTATTACGGTCCGCTCGCCGGCATCTCCGACGATCAGTTCCGCAAGATCCTCGACAACAACATCGTCGCCAACAACTGGCTGATCTCGATGGTGGTGCCGCAGATGATCGAGCGCAAGGACGGCTCGATCATCATCGTGTCCTCGATCGGCGGCCTCAAAGGCTCGACCATCCTCGGCGCCTACGCGATCTCGAAGGCCGCCGATATGCAGCTCGCGCGAAATCTCGCCTGCGAATATGGCAAGCACAACATCCGCGTGAACTGCATCGCGCCCGGCCTGATCAAGACCGATTTCGCCAAGGCGCTGTGGGACAATCCGGAGAACCTGAAGGCCTCGACCTCGCGTTCGCCGCTGCTCCGCATCGGCATCCCCGACGAGATCGCCGGCGCGGCCGTGTTCCTGGGCTCGAAGGCCGGCGACTTCATGACCGGCCAGACCATGGTGATCGACGGCGGCGCAACGATCAGTTGACGCGATAGAGCGTCATCCCGGGGCGCGCTTAGCGCGAACCCGGGATCTCGAGAGTCTCAGGTGCGCAATTGCGCACCATCGTTCGATGCTTTGTATCGCCCCGGAATGACCCTTCGGGTCAATCCACCGCCGCGTAAACCAGATCCCGCACCAGCGTGCGCGTGTAGTCGCGTTGGCCCGGGCCCTGGCTCATGAACACCGCGAACAGATCCTCCTTCGGGTCGATCCAGAAGAACGTCCCCGCAATGCCGCTCCAGAAATACTGGCCGACGCTGCCGGGGAAGGGCGCGATCCCGGCCTCGCGGCGCACGGCGAAGCCGAGGCCGAAGCCGTGGCCGGGCGAGAGCAGGGTGCCGTTGGTCTTCACCTCGGGCCCGAGGTGGTCGGAGGCCATCAGCTCCAGCGTCTTGCGGCCGATGATCCTGTTGCCGTCGAGCGTGCCGCCGTTGCGCAACATCAGCGCGAAACGGGCGTAGTCCATCGTGGTGGAGACGAGGCCGCCGCCGCCGGATTCCATCACCGGCTGCTCCAGCATGTTGAACAGCGCGACCTTGTCGCCGGTCCAGGGATCGGCCGCGAACGGTTCGGCGAGCCGGCCGGCTTTGGCCTCGGATGTCGAGAAGCCGGTCTCGGCCATCTGGAGCGGCGCAAGCACGCGTTCGGCGAGGAAGGTGCCGAGCGACTTGCCGCTGACGACCTCGATGATGCGGCCGAGGATGTCGGTGGAGCGGCTGTAGTTGAACTCGTCGCCGGGTTGGCAGACCAGCGGGAAGCTCGCCACCAGTGCGGCGTGCTCGGCATTGGTGATCTTGCGGCTGCGCACCCGCGAGTCCTGGTAGATCTTGTGCACGGGCCCGTCGCCCTGGTGCTCGTAGGTGAGGCCAGAGGTGTGGCGGAGCAGGTCCTGCACCGTCATCGGCCGCTTCGGCGGAACCAGGTCCAGCTTGCCACCGCTGACGATCCCGACCTTCTGGTCGGCAAACTCCGGAATGAACTTGGCGACGGGATCGCCGAGCAGGAGGTGGCCGTCCTCGACCAGCGCCATGACGGCGACGGAGACGATCGGCTTGGTCATCGAGAAGATCCGGAAGATCGAATCGAGCGCCATCGGCGTTGATGCGGCCGGGCTCTGGCGGCCCAGCGCCTCGAACCAGCCGACCTGGCCGCGGCGGGCCACCAGCACGGTGATTCCGGGGACGGTGCCCTTGTCGATCTCGCGCTTGAAGGCGTCCGACATCGCCTGGAGGCGCGGCCGCGACAGGCCCAGCGCCTCAGGCTTGGCCTCGGGCAAAGGCGGTGTTTTCGGCGCGGTTGCGGGGCTAAGGGCGGCTGTCGCGGTCATGGTCACTCCCGGGGGCACATTATTATCGGGAGCGAAATGTGGCCCAGAAGGTGCGGCACAAACAAGCGAAGGGAGCGCGCTTCTCCCTTGCAATCCGGCCGTCCCCTGTGCTTGAAAGCGGCCGTGATCCTAAGGCGACGCAGGGTCCGTAGGAGTGTAGCTCAATTGGTAGAGCACCGGTCTCCAAAACCGGGGGTCGCAGGTTCGAGCCCTGCCACTCCTGCCAGCGAAATCAACCACTTAGACTAGATACTGGCGGGATGGGGCAAGATTGCCCCGGCAGGCGCTCGCGGCCGCCCGCAGCGATGAGGGCCTCGGCCGGGGACTAGCGTGCGGGGGTCCGTCCGGCGTCAACCGGAACCTGATCGCGATCGACATCCCGGATGGGAACGCGGCGGAGCAGCGAGACGATGGTCCCGATGAGCTCCAAATAGGTGCGCAGCCGCAGCGCGCGCGATGACCCCTTCAACTCCGCGTTCAGGCTCACGGGGACCTGGACATAGGTGAGGCCGAGTTGGAGCAGCGAGATCAACGCGCAGATCTGATAGCCGTAGCCGTCGGCCCTGACCGCGATCTGGCGCAGCCATTTCACGGGGTAGACGATCATGCTGTGGTAGTCGGACAGCCAGAAGCCGAACATGCAGTTCAGGACGAAGCGCAGCGAATGCGACTGGATCGAGCGGTTGACGGAACGGTCCGACTGGTTGTCACGATAGGTGATCACCATGTCGGCGGCGCCCAACGCCTTTAACATCCTGGCAATGCCTTCGTTCTGGAAGGCATGATCGCCGGGGATCAGGGTAATGGCATCGAACTTCGCGCGTGACAGGGCGTATTCGAAGCCGGCGCCGACGCCCCGCCGCTCGGCGTTATGATGAACGGTGATCCGCCGGTCGCTGGCTGCGAATTCGTCCATGATCGCGCCGGTGGCATCGGTGCTGCCGTCGTCGATCAGGAAAATCTCGAAATCGTCCAGCAATTCGCGGGCGAGCGGCAACACGCCGTCGATGGTGTCGGCGATCTTGTCCTGCTCGTTCAGCGCAGGGATGACGATCGTAAGACTTTTTTCCGCCCTGGAAGGTGTCATCACATACCGCCGTCGCCGGCCACTCAGTACTGTTGGAACCTCACCTGCAACGCTAGGTGATCAAAATCCGGCCAACAATATCGGTCCAGTCAATCAGGTCAACGCAACTGCGTTGCATTCGGGCAACTAGTCGGCAAAATCGTAGAGTCCGGTATCGCCGATGCCGAAGGCACGCCGTAGCCGCGCGATCCGTTTTGCCATGGTCTGTCCGGCCGCCGTCGCGGCAAACCGCGGATCGACCTGCTCGACCAGACCCCCGTCAATCAAGATCTTGGTCCGTCCGCGGAACAGTTCTGGAACTTGCCCTTCGACGACGTCCGACAGCGGAGCCGCCCGGTCGGGCCGCTCGGCAAGACCCAGCAGGATGTCCAGCGAGACCGATTTGTAGACTGCGCCGAAGGCGAAAACGTAACCCATGACGCCAAAGCCGAAAATCGATGCGGCGTCCCAATAGCGGAATTGCGGAAGGATCAGAACGCCGAGCAGCACGCCGAGAAGATGCGCAACGACTGCGGCGATCGCGAGCACGATCACCGGTGCCAGCGACCATCCCCGAGCGCGAGCGACGAACTGCAGGACAGGCGCCAGCACGGCAAATGCGACGGCAGCGATGAGACCGACAGCAAATGACATCGTGTCGCTATCCAAGACCCGTTGAGAAACGAACGAATTTGACGAGATGCGCCACCGCAAGTCCTTTGGCCGTCGGCGCCAATTTGCCGTCGGCTATCATCACCATCCCCGAAGCGATCAGCAGCTTCAATCGATTGTGTGCGAAGGTGCCGAGATCACCCCCCTGCATGTAGGCCGCAGCCCATTGCTCCAAGGTGAGGGGAGATCCGGCCCGGACGAGTGCCGTGAGCAGCGTCAGGGTGAAGCCCCAGGCCAGCAGGCTGAACAGGACGTAGCAAAGCATCATCGCCGTCGCCAGAAGGAAGAGGCCGCTGACCACGTCGTCGAGAAGCCTTGGACCCGGAATTGCGATGCAGGCGATCACAAAGAGTACGACCACGCTGAGACAGCCCAGCCGAAAACGGCGGCCGGCGCCTCGAATGGCGGCGATACGTGCATAGCAAAGCAAGAGCAGCGGAAGCGCGGCACTGAGACAAATCGCAGTGGTCTGCGCCGGGCCCGGTAGGAAATTCATCGCGGAAATCGCCTCGGACGCCTCTGTGGTGCCCAGCCTGTACGGCGTCTATAGGAGGTCGCATTTTGGGGGTCAATGCCCGTCATCCGGCCCTTGCGGCGGTCGGGTGGGCGTGCGAATTCTTGCCGTCGATGCCATCTCTCTCCCGTCCCAGCACATCCGCAACGCTGCGCGCGACAGTCGTTCTGCTGGCGCTGCTGCTGGTCGCGCATGCGCCGATGCTGCTGAACGACGGCCTCTTCATGGACGACTGGCTGGTGCTCAAGCCGCGTCCGGATTTCGTGATCGACATCGATTTTCTCCTGAGCGCTGCGGGCCATCCGATCTTCTTCAGCTACGACACCTTCGCCAACTGGACCGGCGCGCCCATCGCCGTGATGGTGGCGCTGGCGCTCGCCGGAATTCTCCTCGGTGCGACGTGTCTGGTGCTGACCGCAACGCGTCTCGGTCTGCTTGACCGTGCGGAGGCGGTCGGCTTCGCGCTGATCGTCTGGACCTATCCCGGCTATCAGCTCTGGGCTGGCAAGGCGAACGCGGTCTACGTGTTTAGTTTCGGACTGCTGTTCAACGGTGCCTGGCTGTTGACGCTCGCCTTCACTGCTCGCGGCCTGCGACGTGTTCTGCTTCGTGTCGCCGCTGCGCTCGTGTTCCTGCTGAGCTTCGCGCTCAACTCGACGATCGTGCTCTATGCCTTCATGGTGCTCGGCCTCTTCGTCGCGATATGGCGGGGCGGGGATGCGGCGCATGGCTTCGTTCGCCGCACATGGCTCGCGGCCTGGCGCTGCGCTCTGGGCTATCCGGAATTGATGGTGCTCCCTCTGGTCTATTGGGGCACGCTCAATATCTGGTTCAAGCGGATCGGCGCGTACGCGCAGCACTATGGCGCCCATTTTCCGACGCTCGGCGAGTTGGCGAGCGGCTGGAAGGCGTTTTTCATCACGAGCTATTGGGACGTCATGGCTGGCGCGCTCAAGATGACGATCGAGGTACCGGCGCCGCTCGGCGTTGCCGCACTTCTCGTCGGCGCCGCCCTATTGTTGTTGCGGTCCGAGACGGAGCCGACCACCGCGAAATATACGGTTGCCGCGCCGCTCCTGCTCGCCGTCGTGTTGTTTCTGGCCTTGTCGTTTCCCTATCTGGTCGCCGGCCTGCGGCCCTCCAGCTTGCACTTTTATGAGAGCCGCCATCTGCTGATGTTCGGCCTGCCATTGGCGTTGATCCTTCTCGGTCTCAAGCGATGGGTCGAACACGCGATCGGTCCGAAGGCAGCCTTCGCGGTCGTGCTGGGATTTGGATCGGTGCTGTCGATCGGCCTGCTGTGGGACACATACATCTTCATGCAGGCGAGAACCCTGAAACAAGAGGCCCTGGCGAACGAGCTCGTCAGCCGCGCCCAGCCGGCAGCAACGGTGTTCGCGCTCGATGACGGATTCGTCGACTACCCGTCGCGCCACGTGCCGTTTGGCTTCGCGGAGGTCACCGGCATACTCCGCCTTGCCTGGGGCAATCAGCCATTTGTCGGCTTCGCCTTGCGCGGCGAGAGGTCGAGCGTTCTCCAGGACGTCGAACTGGCCCGGACAGCGCCAGGAAGTGCGTTTCATCATGTCGACCCGTCGGGCCCCCAGGCGACGATCTCGTTCCAGCCGGGGCCCGGTGCGGCGCCAAACTGGGTTCTGGTGCGCAAGTACTATGCATGCCGGCTGCTGGCGCGCTGCGACGTATCGCAGCTTCTGCGTCAACTTGCCGAGGTCACCATCAAGCCAGGGCCGATCGCGGGGATAACGCCGCTCGATCGCCCGAAAGCGGATGCGATGCCTAGCCGCTGACCTGCCGCTTCCAGATCGCCTCGGCGAGCGCGATGTCAGCCACCGAATCTTGGCCGGACGCCAGGGGCGTTCCTTGTTCGACAATATCGGCGACGAAAGCGTCGGCCTGACGCCGAAACGCCCAACTCCCTTCGCGCACCAGCCGCGTGCGTTGTCCGCCTTGGTCGAGAATGACCTCCGCCTCCTGCTCGGCAAAGGGCGGGGGCAGTTCGATGGTCAATGCGCCCCGCTCGAAATCGATCGTCAATCCCTCGCGCCACGCACCTTCGGATCCATTCACCAGATCCAGCGCGCACGCGACGCCGTCGAAGTCGAGGGTTATGCGCGCCGCGCCCGCGATCTCGACGGTGCTTTCGGCGACTGCCGGCGACGATCCGAGCAGGTAGCGCGCCAGATTGATGATATGGCTGAACACGTTCAGAAAATTATCGTAGCCGGGCCGCATCGCGCTCGGCATCCAATCGGGGCCATCCTGCCAGAGCTCGAGCCCGTCCGGCTGGGTTTCGCCGGTCATGACGAAATTGTCGTGCGATCGGCCGGTGTCGCCGCCGAAGCACCAGCCCCTTGCTCCGACAACGCATCCGAGCGAACCGTCTGTGCGCAAACGCGCCAGCTCGGCCAATGCGCGCGCTACGCCGGCGTCGTGACGCTTCATGTAGCCGATGCTGTAGACGAGGCGCTGCCGCCGCGCAGCCTCGACCAGCGACGCGGCCTGAACCGTCGTGTAGGCCATCGGCTTCTCCGACAGCACGTGCCGGCCGCTGTTCAACGCGTCCAGCACGATCGGGCCGGTGGCGCGACGCTTGGTCACGACGACGACGGCGGATACCTCGCTGTCCGCGAGCAATTCCAGGTGCGTGCCGTAGACCCGCGAGATGCCGAATTTCTGCGCCGCGGCGGTTGCCAGGTCAGGTCGGAGATCTGCAATCGCAACGACGCGGCAGGCCGGATTGGCGACGAAATTGGCGAGGTGGCACATCTGGCCGACCATGCCCGTTCCGATGATGCCAATGCCTGGCCTCACTTGCTACGATCCCTCGATGCGCTTCCGGACGACGAGGAAATGCGCCGGCTGCCCCCAGGTGTCGATGAACGCCTGGTCTGACTGGGTGAGGGCGGCGATCGCGGACGCATCGCGCCGTCCGATCGCGCTGAAGATGCGATGGAAACTGTCGAGCGTTGCGGTGATGGCTTCGATGTCGGAAGCATCGTCGGCGAGAATGTCCGTCGTCAGGATCGTCTCGCGTAACGAGGCGAGGCTGGTGATCACGCGGGGCAGGCTGTCGCCGAAGGGCTCGTCGATCATCCTGTCCACATCGAGCACCAGAGCTTCGATCGAAGCCGAGATCGCGCTAACCGCGTCGGCCTTGCCGACCAGATAAAGCTTTCGTCCCCCGAGGAAGCTCAGACGGCTGCGGTCGAGATGGCGTGTGGCGCGACGCAGTTTCTCGTCCGCCGACACGACCTTCTTGTGCCAGTAGACGTCCAGGCTGTCGCGATAGGCGGGCCATGCCGAATGGATGTCGAACCCCTGCTCATGCGCCGCCGTACAGAGGGCCTCCGCATCGAGGAAGTAGCGGTACCGGACGAACGGATTCTCGAGCACGTCCATCAACCAGGATTCGAAGCTGCGGGTGTGCGGAATGCTGTTCCACTTCGGCTCGAACAGCAGCTTCGCCGTCTCCAGCGCGGAGCGGCCCGTCAAGACCTTGCCGGCGGCATGGATCGCCTTGAGTGCGAGCTCGAAGAAGCCGCCGTAACGTTCGTAATAGGAAACGACGGCGTAACCGTCCGGATTGAGCAACCGATGGAAGATGCCGAGCCATTTTTCGCTCGGCTGCACCGTGTAGATGAACCCTTCGGCGTCGATGACGTCGAAACGGCGGTCGCTGCGAAACCCCTCGACGTCGGACAATGCGAGTTCGCGAAGACGTTCCGCCTGGCCGAAATGCGCGAAGTAAGCCTCAATCTTCGGGTGCGCATGCCGGTTCGGTTCGGCGAGCGTCATGTTCGCGCCCCAGCCGGCAAACACCAGGGCGTTCTCACCGGAGTCAGGACCGAATTCGAGAACCTCCGTATCGCGGAACAGCCGCGCAGGCAGCACCAGCTTGTCCGAAAAAAGCTCGCGACGCTGGCCGGCGTAGGCGGTGAGTTCGGCAGAGGATTTGAAATTGCCGAACGTCGGCAGGATGTCCTGGCGTTCGTAGTAGTTGAAGAGCTTGTCGTCAGCCATGCTGCGACCCTGCGGCCGCCTCGAGGCGATCGAGCTCGCTCCAGATATCAGACGGCGCGAAGATGGAGACGATGTGCAGCGGACGCTTCACGTTTTCGCGCAGCCGGCTGCTGACCTTGGCTTCGTTCTCCTGGTTCACGGCAAGAAGGCAGACGAGCGGTTCGGACTTGCCAGCGAGATCCTCGGGCGATCGGATCGGAATCCCGGTGCCGGGCAGGAACAGTCCCTGACGCTCCTTCTGATCGTCGACCGAGAGATCGACGAGATCCGCAAGTTCGTGGGCATTGGTGAAGGTGCAGGCGCGGCAGCCCGCGCCGTAGATGGCGATCTCGGCGCCGCTGGCGCGGGCCTTGGCGAGAATCGGTCGCAGGCGGGCGCCATACTCCCTCGCGCGCTGGCCGAATTTCTCGCCGACGCCGGCGGGGGCGGGCGGTGGCGTCACGTCGCGCGTCGCACGGCGGGCCGCGATCGCGAGGGTGCCGCCGCTGAAATTGTATTTCTTCACGGACACCGCCTCGAAGCCGTGGCGCGCCAGCAGCGCGACCAGGGTCGGCTCGGTGAAATAGCTGACGTGCTCCTCCCAGAGGACTGAGAGGTCGCCGGTCGTCGAGCCCGGCGCGAAATCCGGCACATCGATGAACAGCAGCCCGTCGTCGCTGAGCGCGATCTTCACGCAGTCGAAGAAGTTCTCGAAATCGACGATGTGCTCCAGCACCTGGCGCGAGACGACGAGATCGAATTTGCCGGCCTGCGCCACGGCGTCGTGACACATCGCAGGGCTGATCATGTCGGCATAGACCTTGATGCCGCGCTCGCGGGCGATCTTGCCCGACACCGGGTTGGGCTCCACGCCGACCAAAACTTTCGCGCCGCGCTCGCGAAGCTTGTCCATGAACAGGCCGTCGTTGCAGCCGATCTCGAACACGGATTGATGGCTCGAGAATTTCGCGATGGTATCGAGCTCGTCGACCTGGTGCGGCTCAGGCTTCCAGCTGCTGAAATTGTAGTTGAACTGGCGATACAGGATGTCGGGATCGATCGGCTTGACGATCTGCGGCAGACCGCAATCGCCGCAGGCGAGCACCTCGAACGGATACCGTTCCTCCTGCTCGTTCCGGCTGTGCCGAAGCCGATGCGCAATCGGCATCTGCCCGAGGTCGATGACCGGTCGCAGGTTGGTCGAATGGCAGAGGCGGCAATGGTCGGTCACTGGTTGTTCTCGCATTTGGCGGATCTGACGAGGCGATCTTCAATGAAACCGGCGCGGCCCGCAATGAGATGGTCCCGGATACATCCAACCCGGGGTGCACGGCGCAGCCCTCCGGCCGATGCGTCCTCAATCAATGCAGGTAGCAGTCGTCGGTAGGTCTTGCAATACGTGCCGCCGTCCATCGACGGGAGGCGGGTACGGCCGGATCGGAGAATCCGTTGAGTCAAGAATCGCGACTCTGCTTCTGGATATCGAAGCGCTTTGTGCCAAGGGATCGAAAGTGGCTTCCGCCGTGTCGGCGGTCCCCAATGCGATCTTTCTGAAGTCGCGCGCAACGTAAGCTTCATCGGGTAGGTCGTCCTCGAACGTTCAAGGCGGGATAGTCGAGTAGCGGTATCAGTCGAAATCTAACGTCCCGCCAGATGCTCCGCGGCGAGCACGCTAGTTTTCGCGACATAGTCCTGAACTGCGGCGGCATCGCTGCCATCCGGTGCCCAGTCGGGAAATGCCGTGCGGGAGGGGTCGAAAGGGCCGGCGGTGGTTTCGTGAAACACCAGCCACTCCGAGGTGATCAGGATCGAGTGGAAGACCTGTTCGGGCATCCGGTAGTAGCAGCGCTTGCCCTGGCCGTAGGGCGCCATCTCGAGCACGTCGCGAACGCGGCCGTCATCCTCGAAGATCACGACCTGCGCCGTACCCTCGATCACGTGAAACGATTCAGGTTTGCCAAAATGCTTGTGGGGCCGCACGTAGGCCTCGCGATGATGCACGATCAGCATCTCATGCAGGCCGGACGAGGGATCGGGATGCGTGCACAGCCGGCTGCGCAGGCGCGGGTTGCCGGCGGCAATACGCTTCAGCTCCGCGATCGTGGCGTCGTCCGCCGTGACGATGGCGTCGTCCGAATAGTAGACTTCCGGATTTTGCGCGCGCAGCGAAGTCGGTGGGCGCGGACGCGCCGTCTCATTCGAAGAAGATGAACCCATGGTCGCCCCGATAGCCGCATTTATCGTAGATCCAGGCCCATGTGTCCGGGCCATGGAAGCTCAGGCAGGTGAGTTGCCAGTAGAGGAGATTTGCCTTCTCGCGCTCGTTGCGGAACGATTCCACCATCAGATATTTCGAGGCGCCGCGTCCGACACGCTCGATCTCCGACACCGCGCGGAAGACGTCCTCGAGTGGAAGGTTGTGCAGCACGCCGAGCGACACTACGAGATCGAAGCTGTGATCGGGGTAGGGCAGCTCGACGGCGCTGCCGACCCTCAACTGCGGCCGCACGTCCTCCTTGGCGTTGGCGATGCCATACTCGGAGACATCAATGCCGGCGATCGTGAGGTCGGGGACGAGTTGGGTGAACTCGTAGAGCAGATAGCCCTTGCCGCAGCCGACATCGAGCACGCTCATGCCCGGCTTGATGCCGTAGCGGTCGATCAGGGTCTGGGCGAGCGGACGCCACCGTCCGTCGTAGCGATAGCCGCCATAGCCGTAACGGCGGTCGCCGTCCCAGTAGTCGCGCCCCCATTGCCGCGCCACGGCGGCGGATTCGGCCTTGTCATGCTCGAGCACGCGCTGAACGTAGTCCCGCTTGGTCGATGCGTGCATCGGCTGGAGCAGGTTGATCTCGGTCATGATCGTCAACCGGTCCGCGGCATCGTCACAGGATGGTCGCGAATTTATTGACGAGCAGGATGTCCTCGACGGCCTGGATGTCTTTCTGCGACGAGAGCGTGATCTCCTCCACGGCCGCGTGCAGATCGCAGCCCTCGCGCAGCACGCGGTCGTAGATCTCCCGCCGCCGTGCCTCGTCGGGCGGCAGCATGAAGATGCTGTAAAGGATCAGGCCACGCAGCCGCGGCAGCTCATCCAGGATATCCTCGAGCACCATGTAGCTGCCGGGCATGGTGTGCTCGGCGGCGCTAAGCAGATAGTGCAGGTTCTTCCGCCGGGCATAGTCGCGGATCACGATGTTCTGGACGTGCTGCGGTGTACGGCTGCCGTTCAGCGGGCGGGCGCCGATATAGCCGCGATGGCCGGCTCGCTCAGCCATGGAAGCCTCCGGGCAGCTTGTATTGCATGCCGACACGTGTCGCCGGGCGCAGCAGGATCGGTTCGAAGAATTCGCCGAAGCGCTTGTCCGCGTAGGGGGACATGATGCTCTTGAAGCGGCAGTTCATGCTCCAGCGTGTGCCGGGCTCCTCGTTGATGCGATTGCCGTGCATCAGGGTCTGGTTGAACAGCATCACGTGGCCGTAGGGGATCTCGATGAAGGTCGCGTGCGGCTTGATCGTCTTGTACAGCTCCTCGGCGCTGCGCAGGCTGGCCATCCGGTCCTGCATCTCGCCGTTCAGGGACGGCGGCAGCAGGTACATCGACTTGGTGCGGCGGACGTCGACCAGCGGCACCCACACCACGACCTCGAACGGCGAGTCCCCCGACCAGACGTCGGAATGGGTGGCGAGCAGCGATGAGCTGTCGCCGGGAAGCTGGATGCTGAGATTGACGCGGCGCTGCATGCAGAGCTCGTTGCCGACGATGGTCTCGATCGTCGAGCGCGCCAGACGGAAATAGGTCGGCCGGAACCAGGGCTCGGCGTTGAGGCCGTTGAAGACGTGCAGCCGCAATCCGTTGAGATCATCCACGTTCACGCGCGTGTGGATGGTGTCGAGCATCGCATAGGGATCGTTGCTGTGCGGCAGCTTGAGATAGTCCGCCGCGAGTTCGGCGGCGCGCCGCTGGATGCGGTCGAGCCCGGCGCGGTCGTCGGCCGGCGTGGTGACAAAACCATCGTCGATGAAGCGCTGCGCCAGCGCCTGCTCATCGGCCTCGAGGAAGTCCGTATCCGTCATGCGAAGTACTCCCGGGCGGTCGCGCAGATATAGCTGATATCGGCGGCCGAGAGGAACTGGTTGATGGGAAGGGTGAGGATCTGGTCGGCCTGCTGCTCGGTCACCGGAAATGCGCCGCGACCATGACCCAGATGCGCTGCCGCCGGCTGCAGGTGGATCGGGACCGGATAATGGATCGCGGTCTCGATGCCGTTGTCGGCAAGATATTTCTGGAAGTCGTTGCGGCGGTCGGTCTGCACCACGAAGGTGTGGAACGTGTTGAACTCGATGTTGCGGCAGGGCGGAATGAACAGCGGCAGGCCTGCGAGCTCGGCGCGGTATTGCGCGGCGTTGCGCCGCCGGCGCTCGATCACCGAGGGCAGGTTGCGCAGGCGAATGCGAAGCAGCTCGGCCTGCAGCGTGTCGAGCCGCGATACGATGCCCCATTCCTGGACGTCGCTGCGGTTGATCAGACCGTGATTACGCAGGCGGCGAATTCGTGCGGCAAGCTCGGCGTCGGCGGTGACGAGGAAGCCGGCATCGCCCGCGGCATTGAGGTTCTTCAGCGGATGCGCGGAGAAGCAGCCGAAGGTTCCGATGGTGCCGCTCATTCGCCCGTCATAGGTCGAGCCGACGGCCTGCGCGCTATCCTCGATCACGGCGAGGGCGTGTTTGCGTGCGATCGCCATCAGCGGGTTCATGTCGGCCATGCGCCCGGTCAGGTGCACCGGCATGATCGCCTTGGTCCGCGGCGTGACGGCGGCCTCGACCGCGGCCGGATCGATGTTCTGGTCCGGCAGCACGTCCGCAAAGACCGGCGAGGCGCCGACTGCGATGATCGCGGCGGTCGATGCCACGAACGAATTCGGCGGGGTGATGACCTCGTCGCCGGGACCGATGTCGAGCGCCCTCATCGCGAGGATCAGCGCATCGGTGCCGGAATTCAGCGTCACGACATGCGGCGAGCCGAGATAGGCGGACAATTCCTCTTCGAGCTTTCCGACCGCCGCACCGCCGATGAAATCGCCGCGCTGGAACACGCCCTCGACCGCCTGCAAGATCTCGGCGCGCTCTTCCTCGAATTGCGCCGGAAGGTTGACGTAACCGATGCGCCGGCGGCCGGTGTCAGCGTCCATGGCAGAACTTCCGAACAGTCTCGATGACGCGGTCCTGCTGCGCGCGTGTCAGGTGCTGGTCCACCGGGAAGCTGATGACTTCCTTGGCATGACGGTCGGTAACCGGGAACGTTCCCGGGGCGTAACCGAGATGCTTGAGGCCTTCCTGCTGATACAGCGGGATCGGATAGTGGATCTTGGCTTCGATGCCGTTGTCCAGGCAGTACTTGTAAAGCTCGTCGCGGCGTTCGGCGAACACCATGTAGAGGTGATAGACGTGCTTCACGTTGGGCCGGCGCGGCGGGACGCGCAGGCCGGGCAGGCCGGCGAGGCCTGCGTCGTAATAGGCCGCGTTCTCGATCCGGCGCCGCGTGATCTCGCTGGTCTGGCCGATCAGCCAGTTGCCGACGACGGCCTGCAAGGAATCGAGCCGCGAGTTGCAGCCGAGGATCGCGATCTCGTCGCGGTTCTTCATGCCGTGGTTGCGGATGAGCCGGAGCTTCTCGTTCATGCCGTCGTTATTGGTGACGACGACGCCGGCATCGCCCCAGACGTTCAGGTTCTTGAGCGGGTGCAGGGAAAAGCCGGCCGCGATGCCGTGGGTGCCGGAGCGCTTTCCCGCGAACTCAGACAGGATGCCCTGGCAGGCGTCCTCGACGACGGGGATGTTGTGGCGCTGCGCGATCGCCATCAGCTTGCCCATGTCGGTGACCTCGCCGGTCAACTGAACCGGCATGATCGCCTTGGTCTTCGCTGTGATCGCGGCTTCGACATAGTCGACGTTCATGCAGAACGAATCGTCGCAGTCGACCAGCACGGGCTTCGCCCCGGTCTCCGCGATGGCGCCGACGGTCGCGATGAACGTATTGGCGGCGGTGATGACTTCATCGCCATGGCCAATGCCGAGCGCCTTGAGCGGCAGTTTGAGCGCGTCGGTGCCCGATCCGACGCCGATGGCGTGGCGCACGCCGATCAGCTCGGCAAAGCGCTTCTCGAATTCGGCGACGGGCTTGCCAAGGGTGAAGTCCCCGGTCGCGACCAGCCGGCCGATCTCGGCCAGGATGGGGGCAGGATCGGAGAATT
This sequence comes from Bradyrhizobium sp. B039, assembly GCF_038965675.1. Taxonomy (NCBI): domain Bacteria; kingdom Pseudomonadati; phylum Pseudomonadota; class Alphaproteobacteria; order Hyphomicrobiales; family Nitrobacteraceae; genus Bradyrhizobium; species Bradyrhizobium sp. B039. The sequence goes on along the minus strand of NZ_CP152416.1, from coordinate 5,521,971 downwards.
GCTCGAGCAGATAGGAATATCGAACGTCGTACATGTGGCCCGTCAGGTGGAATGGAGTTGAGGGGAGGCGGTGTGCGAGGCGCCAAGCGCGCGCTCGATCGAGGCGGCAATGGCGCCGGCGGAAAGCCCGTGCTTCTTCAGCAGCGAGTCCTGCGAGCCGTAATTGTGCATGAAGCTGTCCGGCAGCGACAGCCGCAGCATCGCCGGCAGGCCTGACCCGAGCTTGTCGATCAGCGTCTCCGCGACCGCGCTGCCGAGGCCGCCGGACGGGACATGCTCCTCGAGAGTTGCCACAAGCTTGATGCCGCGGATCGCTTGCAGCAGCGCCTCGGTGTCGAGCGGCTTGACGGTATGCATGTGCAGGATGCCCGCGCGGACGCCTTGTGCCGCCAGCAGGTCGGCTGCAGCCAGCGCCCGCTGAAGCATGATTCCGGTGGTCACCATGAGGACGTCACCCGGCGGCCGCATCAGGATGGCCTTGCCGATCTCAAAGCCGTGCTCGGCCTTCGAGACGATGGCATCGCCGCCCTTGCCCAGGCGGATGTAGATCGGTCCCTTCCAGTCGAGGGTCTGCTCCATCATGCGCGCCGCCTCGTCGGCATCGCACGGGCAGACCACCGTCATGTTGGGCAGCGCCCGCATGATGGCGATGTCCTCGATCGCCTGGTGGGTGGGGCCGAGCGGCGCATAGACGAGCCCGCCGCCATTGGCGATCAGCCGCACCGGCAGATTGTGCAGGCAGAGGTCGACGGCGACCTGCTCGTAGCAGCGGCGAGTGAGGAATGTCGCGATGGTGTTGACGTAGGGCACGAAGCCTTCCATCGCGAGGCCAGCCGACATGCCGATGATGTGCGCTTCCGAGATGCCTTCGATCAGATGGCGCTTCGGAAACTCCTTGCTCATCGCGCGCAAGGTGCCCGCGCCGGGATCGGAGCCGATGTAAAGCACACGCTCGTCGCGCGCGGCGAGCTTGTGGACCATGTTCATGGCGGTGTTGCGCATGGGGTGCCGATCAAAAATCGCCGACAGCAACGCGTATCGCGTCGAGCTCGCTGTCGGTCAGCTTGTTCTTGTGATGCCAGTCGGCGTTGGATTCTGCGGCCGGCAGACCCTTGCCCTTGACGGTATGGCAGATGATCGCGGTGGGTTTCCCCGCAACGGGCGGGACTTGCTTCAGGACGGTGCGCAGGGCGCCGACGTCGTGGCCGTTGAGCTCCTGCACGGCAAAGCCGAAGCTGCGCCACTTGTCCGCAAGCGGCTCCAGCGGCAGCACGTAGTCGGTGGGTCCGTAGCTCTGGAGCTTGTTGTAGTCGATCAGCGCGACGAGGTTGTCGAGCCCGTGCTTGGCCGCGCCCATCGCCGCCTCCCACACCGATCCCTCGTTGATCTCGCCGTCGCCGAGCAGGACGAAGGTGCGGTAAGTGCGTTCGCGCATGCGTGCGGCGAGCGCAAGGCCGACACCGATCGACAGACCATGTCCAAGCGCGCCAGTCGAGGCCTCGACCCCAGGCACCATTCCGTATTCGGGATGTCCGCCCAGAATACTGTCCGGGCCGCAAAAGCCGTCCAGCTCCGACAGGGGGAAGAAGCCGCGATCGGCCAGGAGCGCGTAGAGCGCCAGACAACCGTGTCCCTTGCTGAGAATCGCGCGGTCGCGGTTCGGATCGCGCGGGTTCTTCGGATCGATCCGCAGCACATCGTCGTAGAGCACGCGGACCATCTCGATCAGCGACAGGGCCGGACCGACATGTCCGCGTCCCGCCGAACGGACAGAACCGAGGACCAGGCGGCGCAGGTAAAGGCTGCGCTCGTCGAGCGTGCAGGTGAGGGCGGCTTCAGCGTGGGGTGAGATCTGGATCACGTTGGCAAATCGTTTGATGGAGCTGGCGGGCTTTGTCGAGCTGACCGGCGAGGCGGACCGTCAGGTCGCCACCTTGCGCAGCCAAGGCGCGCCGGGAGCGGCTTTCCGGCAAATAGGCATTCAGGACAATCAGGCACCAAATCGCTCCAAAGAGAGGATACAGTACGTCAAGGCGGATCGCAAACGCGTCATCCCTAGCCGCGAAGGCTTGCGCGAGGCGTTCGGTCAATCGATTTGCTTTGGCTTCAGGCAGATTGCTACCGGGGTGAATCGCGGTGTCCGACACCAGCTTGACCGGATCGTCCCAGCCGAAATATTCGAAGTCGATGAAGCGCAGCCGGCCGTCCGCGGCGCGCAGCGCATTGTGTAGTCCGAAATCCGACGGGCTCAACGCGCGATGCGCGGGCGCAAGGTCCGCTGCGGGATCCCGGCCGAGTTCCGCATAGCGCTGGCGGAGCCGCCGAATCGCGATGGCAGTGCTGGGAACCAGGCTGTCGTCCATGAACGCGCGCAGGTCCGGATGATCATCCGAAGCGCGCCTCAGTCCGTCCAGGCGCTGCTCGTACTGGGCGACGGCTTCCTCGGGCGAGAAGATGCTGGCCGAAGCGTTCCGCAAAGTTTGCGCCCCGTCGGCGTTGCGCAGTTTCTGCAACGCGATCAGGAAATCAGCCAGTTGATCGGCATCGCCGTCCTGAGGGCGCAGCACCGCCGCTTCGCCGTCGAACCATTGATACAGCGCGCAGAACGCACCCGAATCCTTCGCGATCGGGCGCGGTGTCGACATGATGCCGTGGCGCGACAGAAACGACAGCGCGTCATATTCCTGTCCCAGGCGATCGCGCCCGTCGGACGGATAATGCTTGAGGGCGAGGGGCGGTCCCTCCGCCATCTCCAGCCGAAACACCCTGTTGTTGCCGCCGGCCCGCGCCGGTTGGGCGGCCGCGACCCGCGCTCCGGCCAGGCGGCTGCCGATCGCCATTGCATCCGGCGCGCTGATCTCGGGCTCGCTCATTCCGCAAACACCTCGTGGCGGATGCCGGTCCATGTCGCGATCGGCTTGCAGTGTTCGGGGTGGGGAGGCTGCGAACGCGTGAACAGGATCGATCGCGTGCCCTTCGGAAAATGCGGTTGCTCGAACACCTCGACGAGATCGTCGATGAAGATGTCGAGCTCCAGGCTCACGAGTCGCTCGACCTTGGCGGCCATCGTGTCCTCGAAATACACGTCGCCGGCAGCCACCGCCGCATCCGCAGCGTCGATCAGGCCGGCACCACGCAGCCAGCCGCGCGCGGCTTCACGCAGGTCGGTATGGTCGGGATCCTGATGACCGAATCGGGTCTTGTGGCTGACGATGTACACCTTCGCGCCAGCGTGCCTGCACGCCGCCAGGAATTCCCGCACGCCCGGATAGATTTCGGCGCCGCCAATGCCCTTGCCGTAGACGAAGCCTTGCAGCCCTTGCCAAGCGAGCTCGCCGCCAGTGCGGGATCGCAGATGATCCCGCACATCGGTCTTCGGCCCCTCCCAGCCCTCGGGCACCAGCCCGCGCTGACGCGCGACGGCGGCAAAGACCTTGTCGTAGCAGATGATCGTGTTGTCGAAATCGATGCCGATCCGCACGCCGCTCACTTCAGGCTGATATTCTGCATCATCTTGATGTTGAAGTACCGGGGGTCGTTGAGCGAGTTCGGCAGGCGGCCGGCCTTGAAGGCGTCCACCAGTCCGGACACGGCTTGTTCGATCGTGTGCGTCGGCGCAAATCCGAGTTCGCGGCGGATCTTCTCCGAGGACACATGGTAGGAGCGCAGGTCGTCGGTCGGCTCGACCGCGATGTCGACGTTGTTGCCCACCACCGATTTCACGATGTCGGCGATCTTCATGAGCGAGTGGTTTTCGTAGCCGATATTGTAGGTCTTTCCGTCGATCTTCGCGTCGTCCTGCTGAAGCAGGAACAGATAGGCCGCGGACATGTCCTCGATGTGCAGGTTGGGCCGGCGCTGCGTTCCGCCGAACACGCGGATGCGGCCGGTGTTGACCGCGAGATTGGTCAGGATGTTGACGACGACGTCGAGCCGCTGCCGCGGTGCGTAGCCGCAGACGGTGGCGGGACGAACGGTGCACGCGACGAACCCGGACGCCGCCTCGTCGGCAAGGTCGGTCTCGCACATCGCCTTGAACTTGGAGTAGTCCGTGAGCGGCTCGCAGGACAGCTCCTCGGTCACCTCGGCCTCGTCCTTGATGCCGTAGACGCTCGAGGAGGAGGCGTAGATGAAGCGCTTGATGCCCGCCTTCTTCGCGGCGCGCACCATCGGCCGGAAACAGTCGTAGTTGATGGACTTGCCGAGCGCCGGATCCAGCTCGAACGAGGGGTCGTTGGAGATGCAGGCGAGGTGGATCACCGCGTTGTTGCCGCGCAGGGCCTCGTTGATCGCGGCCTCATCGCGGATGTCGCCCTTGATCAGCCGGAGATTCGGATTGTTGCGAACCGCGTCGAAGACGGATTCGCCATACATGAACAGGTCGAGCACGGTGACCTTGTGGCCCGCGGCCAGCAAGTGGGGAACCAGCACGCTGCCGACATAGCCGGCGCCACCGGTGACCATCACGTTCCATTTCTGATCAATCACTGTCGTTCTCCAGAATTCTTTGCGCTACTTCAGCAACGCGGTGACAAACTTGACCAGGGGGGCCTTTTCGACCGAGTTGCGGTGACCGACGATGCCGACCTTGATCGCGCCTGCGGCATTGCCGATGAAGGCGACGTCCTCGATATTGCCGCCCGCGGCAACCAGCGGCGCCGTGATCGTCAAGAAGGCATCGCCCGCGCCGACGGTGTCGACGACGGTCTTGGTGAAAGCGGGGACACGCGCGACACCCGTCTTCGACGAGAAGGGGTAGCAGCCGAAGGAGCCGTGCGTGATGATCATGTTGTTGCAGTCGATCTTGCGGTGCAGGCCGTTCTCGATCACCGATGCGATGTCGTTGAACTTGTCGGTGGCCGCCAGGCGCGCTTCCGGCGCGTCGATGCAGATGTAGTCGGCGCGCGGATACTTCGTGATCAGATTGTAGCCGTGGTTTCCGCTGTTGCTCTGGGCGTTGATCGCCAGGAACCTGGAGTTCGCGATCAGCGTGTCGATCGTGCTGGGTGCGATCATGCCGTGACCGAAGTCGGTGACGATCACCACATCCCCGCCGCGAACGCGCTCGGCGGTGATACGGTCGATCTCCTTCCGCTCGGTCTCGTCGAGCGGCGTGTCGTCCATGGTGTAGACTTCGAAGAGCTTGTGCAGATAGCCCAGCTCGACGTACCGCAATTTGCGGGTCGTCGGACGGCCCTGAACGCGGATCGGCGTGAGCGTGACATTCGGGCGGACATGCGCGCGGATGAACTCTTCGGGGTAGTCGTTGCCACCCAGCGTCGTGACGATCTCCACCGACTTGCAGAAGCTCGCCACGTGATTGGCCGCGGCGATGACGCCGCCGGCAAATTGCTCGCCGTTCTTGAGCAGGGTGGCGACGATGTTTTCCTTCGAGGCCTTTCCGAGCGCCGTGACGTACTGGTATTCGTCGATGATGGTGTCGCCGACCAGCACGACGTGCATGTCCTGGATCTTGTCGATCAGCTTCAGCAGTCGTTCGGCGCCACCGCCTTCGCGCACCTTCTGGAGGTAGTCGCGCAGAGGGGGATCGTAGATGTCGAAGTAGCGGTTCATCAGCGACGACGAGCTGAAGGTCACGTCGCGCGTGAAGACGATGCGGCCGCCATGACGCTCGACGGCCTCTCGCTCGGTGGCGATCTTGCCGGTGACGTCATCCTCGGGGTTTTCGTAGTCAGAACCCTTCACGTAGATGTCGGGGCGCACGGTATCGAGGATCGGCTCGGCGCTCGATGTCTGGTTGATGCCGACCCAGTCGACCGTGCCGAGCGCGGCCAGCATCTCGGCGCGCATGTTCTCCGGGAAGATCGGCCGCCCGGGGCCCTTGTTGACAAAACGGTCGGCCGTAACGGTCACGATGACGACGTCGGCCTCGTTGCGCGCCGCCAGGATGTGCCGGACGTGGCCAAGATGCACGAGATCGAACACGCCGTGGCAGAGCGCAACGGTGCGGCCCTCGGCCTGCGCGGCGCGCGCGACCGCTCCCAGTTCCTCGATCGTCTTGATCTTCTCGTGCGGCGCCGGATGGACGGCCGCCTTGTCTGTCGCAGAATTGCCCATGTGAGTTACCCAAAAGCGCCGGCCGGCCTCAGCCGGCTGGTCCGAAATTGATCGATTCGCGGTAATGATACCGGCGAACCTGTTCAATAGCTTGCCTTCTGCGGGGTACCGGGCGCCGAATCGCTGTCGTCACCGAGATATTTGAACCAGTCCTTGGTGGCGTCGGCAATCTTGTCCACCGTCCACAGGGGAGCGTCCTTGTACTGGTCCATCGACTTCAGCATCGTCGCGACGCCGTCCTCGAATTTCACCTTCGGCGTCCACTTCAGGACCCGCTTGATCTTGGTGATGTCGGCGTAGGTGCAGTCGGGCTCGCCGGGGCGCTTGGGAATGTGGACCTTGTCGCCGCCGAGCAACTCGACCAGCCGGTTGACGCTGTAGGTGTTGTCCGAGCCGACGTTGAAGATCTCGTGCGAGACGTCGGAACGCGCTGCCGTGACGAAGGCGTCGGCGACATCGCTGACGAAGGTGAAATCGCGGGTCTGCTCGCCGTCGCCGACCACCGTGAAAGGCTTGCCGGCGAGCTTCTGCGCCATGAACACGCCGAACACGGCACCATAGGTCCCCGTGGTGCGATGGCGTGGCCCGAACACGTTGAACAGACGGAGCGCCACCGCCGGAAGCTTGTAGACCTGGCACCAGTGCATGACGCACTGCTCGCCGAGATTCTTGGTGAGCGCGTAGGGGTACATCGGCCGGATCTCGGCGCTCTCCGGCGTCGGATAGATGTCGGGGATGCCGTAGCAGGACGACGACGCCGCATACACGAAGCGGCTGACGCCTGCCTCCCGCGCAGCCTCGAGAACGTTGACCGTGCCGTCGACATTGGCGCGGTGATACGGGATCGGCGATTCGATCGAGGGAACGATGTCGGCGAGTGCCGCGAGGTGAAACACCCAATCGATACCGGAGAAATACGGGCTGATCGACTCGCGGTCAGTGACGTCGGCACGGACGATCTTCAGCCGGCTCGAATCGGCGCGCGACGACAGATTTTCGGAACGTCCGATGACGAAATTGTCGAGCGCGATCACCTCGTGGCCGTCATCGAGGAGGCGATCAACGAGGTGACTGCCGATGAAACCGGCGCCGCCAGTGACGATGCATTTCATAGGAACATCCGTAGCGCGAATGCCCTGCGGGCGTCGCCAATGTTGAGTGAAACCCTGAAGCCGACTAACAGTCGGTCGCAACTTTTGCAAGTATTATACCTTTGCAATCGCTAGTAATAGCCGGTATCAGGGCGTCATGTTGCAGTCGAGCCGTCACGCCATGCCCGCCGAATCTCTCGATCCCGATCACAAGGCTTTCCTCGACGATTACGTCGGACGCCTTCATCGCGCGACGGCGATTGACGACGGTGTTTTTGCCGGCATCTCTGCCACCCGCACGGCCTGGTTGCGCACGCGCGAGCAGGGCGGTCGAGTCATCTTCATCGGTAATGGCGGCTCGGCCGGCATCGCCTCGCATCTGGCGATCGACCTCGCAAAGAATGCATCGGTGCCTGCGCTGTGCTTCAGCGATGCAAGCATGATGTCGTGCCTCGCCAACGACTACGGTTTTGAGGACTGGATCGCGCACGCCGTGCGGCTGAGCGCCCGCGCCGGCGACTGCCTCGTTGCGATCAGTTCGTCGGGGCGCTCGAAGAACATTCTCAATGCGGTCGCGCAGGCGCGTTCGATGAAGCTCGATGTGATCACGATGTCGGGCATGAATGCGGACAATCCCCTGCGTAATCTCGGCGACGTCAATTTCTGGGTGGACAGCCGCAGCTACAACATTGTCGAGACCACGCACCAGTTCTGGATGATGGCCGCGATCGACCTCGTCATCGGTCGCGCGGAATACCCGGCGTCCTGAGGCGGGTATCGGATGCAGTCGCGCTTTAAACAGACAGCTTTGTTTTCGGTGAAGCTGTTGCTGTCGATCGCGGTGCTGGCCTATATCGCGCGCGGCCTCGATCTGGGCCGGTTGCGGACTCATCTCGTCTCCGTCGACCCCTTCCTGTTCGCTCTCGCGCTGGCGCTGATCTTCTTTCAGACCTTCGTGCTCAACGGCCGGTGGGAGCTGATCATGCGTGCGCTCGGCGTGTCGCTGGACTGGTTCGCCGGCTGGCGGATCCTCATGATCAGCCTCTGGTTCAACCAGGTGCTGCCGTCGTCGGTGGGCGGTGACGCGGTTCGGATATGGCTGCTGCGCCAGCGCGGCGTGCAGTGGCCGGAGGCGGTCAAGGGGGTTGCCGCAGACCGTTTCACGGCGTTGATCGGGCTGATCGCGCTGATGGCGGTGGGATTGCCGCTCCTGATGTCGCGCGTGTCCAACGAAGCCGCGATCCTGGCGATCGGCGGGCTGACGCTGGCGGGTGTCGCCGGCACCGTGGTCCTGTTGACGCTCGATCGCCTGCCGAAGCGTCTCATCGCGCTTCCCGCGATCGCAAGCTTCGTCCGGTTCGGAACGCTCGTCAGGTTTCTTCTCGTGCGATCCGAATGCCGCGGTTTGCTGCTCGGATCGGCGCTCCTCATCCATCTCGTGACGGCAGCGGCCTGCTACGTCCTGGCGCGCGGCGTCGGAGCGCAGCTCTCGATGCTGGACGCCGGCATCCTGATTCCGCCGGTGGTGCTGTTGACGGCCGTTCCGATCTCGATCAGCGGCTGGGGCGTTCGCGAGGGGGCCATGGTCGCCTGCCTTGGCCTTGCGGGCGTTCCTTCCGAGGAGGCGCTGTCGGTTTCGCTCCTGCTGGGGGCCGTCAGCGTGGTCATCGGTCTTGCAGGCGGCGTGATCTGGCTCGCAAGTCCGGAGCGCGGCTCGTATTCCGCGGACAAGGCGGCGAAGGCTGCGGAAGAATCACCGAACTACGGGCTGGCGAAGGCCGAGGAGGTATCGAGCCACCCTTGACCCGCTTGAACCAGTTCTGTCCATCTGATCTTCACAGGGTGGGATTGCCCCACCTGCGCGCATCTCTCCGTTTTCCGGTTCCACGATGAAAAACCTGTTCTACGTCCGTCATACCTGCCGCCTCTGTCACTCGGACAAGCAAGAGCTGGTCGTCCCGATGGCCGGCATGCCCATTGGCACGCCGAACTTCCAGGTGCCGGACGCCAGCGTTGACGATCCCGTCTTCAGGGCCGCGGTGCCGATGGCGCTGCATCTGTGCAGGGACTGCGGCCACCTCCAGATTCTCCATGTCGGCAATCCGGAGGTCCAGTACCGCAACTACGTCTACACGACCTCGCTCTCGCTCGGCCTGCGGCAGCATTTCGAAGGCTATGCCAGCGACGTCGTCAGCCGCTTCGGAATCGCGCCGGGCTCGCTGGTGGTCGAACTCGGCAGCAACGACGGATCGCTGCTCGGCTTCTTCAAGGAGCGTGGCATGCGGGTGCTGGGCGTCGATCCCGCCGTCGACATCGCGCGGCGCGCGACTGAGGCGGGCATCGAGACCATCGGCGATTTCTTCACCGACGCTGTCGGGCACCGCATCCTGAAGAGCCACGGTGCGGCGAGCGTCGTGATCGCCAACAACATGATCGCGAATGTCGATAATCTCGATCCGCTGGTGATCGGGGTCCGTGACGTGCTTGCGCCGGACGGGTTGTTCGTCTTCGAAACGCAATACGGCGTCGACGTCACCGAGAAGAACCTGCTCGACACCGTCTATCACGAGCATCTGTCGTATTTTAACATCAAGCCGCTGACGCGCTTCTTCGCGCGGCTCGGGATGGAAGTGATCGACGTCCAGCACATCTGGACCAAGGGCGGCTCGATCCGCGTGACGGTGCAGCGCGCCGGCGGCGCGAAGAAGCCGTCGGCGGAGGTCGCGCGGTTCATCGCCGAGGAAGACCGGCTCGGCGTTGATCAGCCGGCCTATTATGCGCCCTATGTGAAGCGGATCGCGGCGATTCGCGACGAGTTGGTCGCGATGGCCGATGCCGCCCATGCGCGCGGTCAATCTGTCGCCGGCTATGGCGTCTCCGTCGGCACCACGACGTTGCTTCCGCAGTTCGGCCTGGAGAGCAAGATCGACTTCCTGGTGGATGACGATCCCAAGAAGGGGAACGTGATGGCCGGCCCCGGCTACGACATCCCGATCCTGCCGCCCGCCGCCCTTTACGAGCGCAAGCCGGCGTTCGTCGTCGTGTTCGCCTGGCGCTACGTCGACCCGATCCGGGCCAAGCATGCCGGTTATTTCGCTGACGGCGGAAAGTTCGTGGTGCCGTTGCCGGGCATTTCCATGGTCGACCGGGCCGATTGACGCGCCTCCTGCGGGCGCCGTCAGCGTGAGGCGGGTGGTGAGGTCGGTCCGAGCGTCAGGAGGACGCTCGACCCGGCCCGGTAAACCGTTGATTCGCATGGGCTCTGCCGTAGGCCGTCCGGGGACGAGGGACGCTGGACGGGTGAGCCGTGACCTTGACGTTTGGCCCCGTTCGCAGTAGATACCCGCCACCTGCAGCCGGCCCGTTAGACGCGGATCTCCGGCGCGGCTTTGAAATCCCCCGAACAATCGAGCCCGGTTTCCGGCTCATCCTTCGAGACAGAGGGCTGGGCCAACGGCGGCTGTTCGGATCCCTGAAATTCATTCGCGTCTGTCGACGGACGTTGGACATCAAACGATGGCAGTCAGCCCGTTCAAGTTCTTGCAGGAAGTGCGCTCGGAGACCGCCAAGGTCACCTGGCCGACCCGTCGCGAGACCACGATCACCACCATCATGGTGTTCGTCATGGTCGCTGTGGCCTCGATCTTCTTCTTCGCCGCCGACCAGATCATCCGTTACCTCATTACCTTCCTCTTGGGCATTCACTGATGGCTACAGCAACCGCTCAATTGTCCGACAAGCGCTGGTACATCGTCCACGCCTATTCGAACTTCGAGAAGAAGGTCGCCGAATCGATCCGCGAGCAGGCCAAGCAGCGCGGGCTCGAGGAGCTGTTCGAGCTGGTGCTGGTTCCGACCGAGAAGGTCACGGAAGTGCGTCGCGGCCGCAAGATCGACGCCGAGCGCAAGTTCTTCCCGGGCTACGTGCTGGTGAAGATGAAGCTGACCGACGAGGCGTTTCATCTGATCAAGAACACGCCGAAGGTGACCGGCTTCCTCGGCGCGGAAAACAAGCCGATGCCGATCTCGGAAGCCGAGGCCATGCGCATCCTGCACCAGGTGCAGGAAGGCGTGGAACGACCGAAGGCGTCGGTGTCGTTCGAGATCGGCGAGAACGTGCGCGTGGCCGACGGCCCGTTCGCCTCGTTCTCGGGTGTGGTCGAGGAAATCGACGAGGCGCGCTCGCGCGTGAAGGTCGCGGTGTCGATCTTCGGCCGCGCCACGCCGGTCGAGCTGGAATTCGGTCAGGTCGAGAAGGTCTGATCGGGTCGCGCGTGAAGCCGAAGGCTTCGCGCAAAGAGAGGCCGTGGGAGGGAGAGGGCGGTTGCCAGCCGCATCCGACCCAGACCACGAACCTGAAACCGCCGGCGACATGCCGGCACAACAGGAGTGATACATGGCAAAGAAAGTGACCGGATACCTGAAGCTTCAGGTCCCGGCCGGTGCGGCGAATCCTTCGCCCCCGATCGGTCCCGCGCTTGGTCAGCGCGGTCTCAACATCATGGAGTTCTGCAAGGCGTTCAACGCCCAGACCCAGAAGGAAGAGAAGAACACCCCGATCCCGGTGATCATCACCATCTATGCGGACCGTTCCTTCACCTTCGAGATGAAGACGCCGCCGATGTCCTACTTCCTCAAGCAGGCCGCCAAGATCCAGTCCGGCTCGAAGGCGCCGGGCCGCGACAAGGCCGGCAAGGTGACCAAGGCGCAGGTGCGCGAGATCGCCGAGAAGAAGATGAAGGACCTGAATTGCGACACCATCGAATCGGCCATGAAGATGGTCGAGGGCTCTGCCCGTTCGATGGGTCTGGAAGTGGCGGGGTAAGCGGTCATGGCAATCGGAAAGCGTTTGAACAAAGCCCGCGAAGGTGTTGACCGCGAAAAGCTTTACCCGCTCGCGGAAGCCATCAAGATGGTCAAGGAACGCGCGAAGGCGAAGTTCGACGAGACCATCGAGGTCGCGATCAATCTCGGCGTCGATCCCCGTCACGCCGACCAGATGGTCCGTGGCGTCGTAACCCTGCCGAACGGCACCGGCCGTACGCTGCGCGTCGGCGTGTTCGCCCGTGGCGCCAAGGCCGATGAGGCCAAGGCGGCAGGTGCCGACGTCGTCGGCGCCGAAGACCTGGTCGAGAAGGTGCAGAACGGCTCGATCGATTTCGACCGCTGTATCGCCACCCCCGACATGATGCCGCTGGTCGGCCGTCTCGGTAAGGTGCTGGGCCCGCGCGGCCTGATGCCGAACCCGAAGATCGGTACCGTGACCATGGACGTCACCGGTGCGGTGAAGGGTGCCAAGGGCGGCTCGGTCGAGTTCCGCGTCGAGAAGGCCGGCATCCTGCAGGCCGGCGTCGGCAAGGCCTCGTTCTCCGAGGAGAAGCTGGTCGAGAACATCAAGGCCCTGGCTGACGCTGTCTCCAAGGCGAAGCCGGCCGGTTCCAAGGGGACCTACATCCAGCGCGTTGCGGTGTCCTCGACGATGGGCCCCGGCGTGAAGGTCGAGCCGGGCACCATTCTCGGCTAAGGTTTGCCTCGGCTAGAGGTTTGGAAATTGCACGAGGCGAGGGGCGGAATTGGGCAACCGATTCCGCCCCTCTTCGTTTGTGGCGGCGTTCACTGGAAACGAGAACAATGGCTGACAAGGTCCTGATCTACTCGCGCTTCCCCAAGACGATGATGGCGCGCTTCGCCGAGCGGTTCGAGATGCTCGACACCGGCGGCAAGCCCGTGCGGGAGGTGTTTTCGGCGGACGAGCTCGGCGGCATTCGCGCGATGCTGACTGGGGGCGGCACCCCGCTCGGGGCCGAGGCGATGGACCTGTTTCCGAATCTCGGCGCCATCGTCTGCTACGGCACCGGCTATGATGGCGTCGACCTGAAAGCGGCCGCCGCGCGTGACATCGCGGTCGGCCACAGCCCGGGGGCCAATGCGGCCTCGGTTGCCGATATCGCGATGACCCTGATGCTGGCGACGACGCGGCGGATCCTGGTCGCCGACCAGTATGTCCGCAGTGGCGATTGGGCCGCGTCAAAGCCCTCGCCGATGATGCGTCCGCAGGCCGGCATGCCCGGCCGCCGTATCGGCGTCTACGGCATGGGCGAGATCGGCCGCAAGATCGCCGCGCGCTGCGCCGCCTTCGAGAGCGAGGTCGGCTATTTCAGCCGCAGCAAATACGATCTGGCCTATCAATATTTCCCGACGCTGGAGGCGCTCGCCGACTGGTGCAGCGTGCTGATGATCGCGGTCCGGGCAGGGGCCGAGACACAGCACGTCGTCAACGCCGATATCCTGGGGCGCCTCGGGGCGGACGGCTATGTCGTCAACATCTCCCGCGGCTCCGTCATCGACGAGAAGGCCCTGGTTGCGGCGCTGACCGACAAGACCATCGCCGGCGCCGGCCTCGACGTCTTCGAGCAGGAACCGCACAGGCCCGACGCGCTGACCGCGCTCCCGAACGTCGTGTTCGCCCCCCATATCGGCGGCCACACCCTGGACTCGCACGTCGCCATGCAGAACTGTGTACTTGCGAACTTGACCGCGTTCTTCGCGGGCAAGCCGCTGCCTTACGCGGTCAAATCGGCCTGAATCGGTCCTTGTTGGGCCATCTCAAGCCCGCCCGGCAACGGATTGGAACTGGTGTGAATTTTGCTCTTGGCAAGCAGGCCCGGAGCGGTTAAAGAACCGCCTCCGGACGTGCCGGCCTCGGCTGGCGCGTTCGTGCACGCATTCCGAAAACCCGACAAGACAGGAGATCATTCCTTTTCAGGACGTCCGCAAGGATTTGCCGGAAAAGGAAGGAAAACCCGTCGGTTGGTGGAATGCGGGCAGGGGTCGGGCGGTTCGCCGGCTGACCTTGTCCTGTCCAAGACTGCAGGCGCCCGCGGGAAATTTCGATTTCTCAACGGCTTAATCGCATGGCCTGCATAGACGGGTGAAGACCGGATTTCACTTCGCATCCAGCTCTAAGGGCTGGCTTGCGGAACGGGTCTGGTTCGGACCTCGACACGCCGTGGGCTCTAGCGGGCTCCCGGAGGGCAGGCTTTGAATTGTCGTCTTGCCCGGCGTGTCCGAAGGGTTTGCCCCCTGAGGTTCAGGTTTGGGCGGGACGATGGGTGCAACCCGGCGGTCCCGCTTTCGCGATGACCGCCAACCGGAAAGAGCTTGCTGTGGAACGAGCGGCAAAAAAAGAAGCGGTCGAACAGCTCAATGGGGTCTTCAAGACCACGAGCGTCGCGGTCGTTGCTCAATATTCCGGCCTCACCGTCGCCCAGATGCAGAAGCTGCGCCAGCAGATGAAGCAGGCGGGTGCCTCGGTGAAGGTCTCGAAGAACCGTCTCGCCAAAATTGCTCTTGAAGGCACTGACGTCGTTGCCATCGGCCCCATGCTGAAGGGACCGACCGTGATCGCCACTTCGAACGATCCGGTAGCGGCGCCAAAGGTCGCCATCGAATTCGCCAAGGCGAACGAAAAGTTCGTCATCGTCGGCGGCTCGATGGGGAAGACCGTCCTGAATGTCGACGGCGTGAAGGCGCTTGCCTCGCTGCCGTCGCTTGACGAACTGCGCGGCAAGATCGTCGGCCTGATTGTGGCCCCGGCGACCAAGCTCGCTCAGCTCGCCAACGCGCCCGCGGGCAAGCTCGCGCGTGTCATCCAGGCTCATGCCTCAAAGGGCGAAGCGGCCTGACGCCCTTCGCAAAACTCAAACCCGAACCAGACTTACACGTAAGGAAACTGAACAATGGCTGACTTGCAGAAGATCGTTGACGACCTCTCGAGCCTCACCGTGCTCGAAGCTGCCGAACTCGCGAAGCTCCTCGAAGAGAAGTGGGGCGTTTCGGCTGCCGCGGCTGTCGCCGTGGCCGGCCCGGCTGGTGGTGGCGCCGCCGCCGCTCCGGCGGAAGAGAAGACCGAGTTCACGGTCGTCCTCGCCAGCGCCGGCGAGAAGAAGATCGAGGTCATCAAGGAAGTTCGCGCCATCACCGGCCTCGGCCTGAAGGAAGCAAAGGACCTCGTCGAGGGCGCGCCGAAGCCTGTCAAGGAAGGCGTGAACAAGGACGAAGCCGAGAAGATCAAGGTCCAGCTCGAGAAGGCTGGCGCGAAGGTCGAGCTCAAGTAAGCAACGCTTACTGGCGCGAGATCCCGGGCGAGCATCAGCTAAGCCCGGGATCTTGGTCCACCCTCGCGAGGGTGGGCCGGATGCAAAAGGCGTGCGACGGAACGTCCCGACGCGGGCCGAACACGAAAAAGTGTGGGGATTTGAGGGTTTACCCCTCGAATCTGCACTATTGTCGCCCCATATCGGGTCGGCAGCACGAAAGCGCGGTGGGCAGGGATGCGGGATTTCCCTGTAAGCCGTTGGGAGAGCAGGCTATTTCGGGCTTTTGCAGTCCGTGAAGACAATCGTTGTGACGGGCGGGCGTGCCTATGCGCCCCGCGCGTCGTTTTGCGTTTTGAAGGTCTGAAGAACAGATTCAGGACATGACGGCCTGAAACTGGATTTTTGGTCCCCAAAACGGGTTCGAAAAATTCAACCCGGGGAGCGGCGGCAGCTGCGTCCTGGACGGCGCGCCCAGAGCGGGCGACGAAATGAGAGGCCACGATGGCGCAGCAGACATTCACCGGTCGCAAACGCGTTCGCAAGTTCTTCGGACACATCAAGGAAGTCGCCGAGATGCCGAACCTCATCGAGGTTCAAAAGGCGTCCTATGATCAGTTCCTGATGGTCGACGAACCCCAGGGCGGGCGTCTCGACGAGGGTCTGCAGGCGGTGTTCCGCTCGGTGTTTCCGATCTCCGACTTCTCGGGCACCTCGATGCTGGAATTCGTCCGCTACGAGTTCGAGCAGCCGAAGTATGACGTCGACGAGTGCCGCCAGCGCGGCATGACCTTCGCGGCGCCCCTCAAGGTGACGCTGCGCCTCATCGTGTTCGATATCGACGAGGAAACCGGCGCCAAGTCGGTCAAGGACATCAAGGAGCAGGACGTCTACATGGGCGACATCCCGCTCATGACGATGAACGGCACCTTCATCGTCAACGGCACCGAGCGCGTCATCGTCTCGCAGATGCACCGATCGCCCGGCGTGTTCTTCGACCACGACAAGGGCAAGACCCATTCGTCGGGCAAGCTGCTGTTCGCCGCCCGCGTGATTCCGTATCGCGGCTCCTGGCTCGACATCGAGTTCGATGCCAAGGACATCGTCTATGCGCGTATCGACCGTCGCCGCAAGATTCCGGTGACGTCGCTGATGTTCGCGCTCGGCCTTGACGGCGAGGCGATCCTGTCCACGTTCTACAAGAAGATCCTCTACAAGCGGACCAAGGAAGGCTGGCGCGTTCCGTTCGACGCCAACCGTTTCCGCGGCTACTCGACCATCAACGACCTGATCGACGCCGACACCGGCAAGGTCGTGCTCGAGGCCGGCAAGAAGCTCACCGTCCGTGCCGCCCGTCAGCTCCAGGAGAAGGGGCTGAAGGCGCTGCGCCTGTCGGATGAGGAGCTCGTCGGCAACTACCTCGCCGAGGATCTCGTCAATCCGAAGACCGGCGAGATCCACGCCGAGGCCGGCGAGGAGATCACCGACAAGAACATGAAGGCCCTCAACGAGCAGGGCTACAAGGAACTGCCGCTGCTCGACATCGATCACGTCAATGTCGGCGCCTACATCCGCAACACGCTCTCGGCCGACAAGAACATGACGCGCGAGGACGCGCTGTTCGACATCTACCGCGTGATGCGTCCGGGCGAGCCGCCGACGCTGGATTCGGCGCAGGCGATGTTCCAGTCGCTGTTCTTCGACGCCGAGCGCTATGACCTCTCCGCGGTCGGCCGCGTCAAGATGAACATGCGCCTCGACCTCGATGCGCCGGACACCCAGCGCACGCTGCGCAAGGAAGACATCCTCTCCGTCATCAAGACGCTGGTGGACCTTCGCGACGGCAAGGGCGAGATCGACGACATCGACCATCTCGGCAACCGCCGTGTGCGTTCGGTCGGCGAGCTCATGGAGAACCAGTATCGCATCGGCCTGCTGCGTATGGAGCGCGCCATCAAGGAGCGCATGTCCTCGGTCGACATCGACACGGTCATGCCGCAGGACCTGATCAACGCGAAGCCCGCGGCTGCCGCGGTGCGCGAGTTCTTCGGCTCCTCGCAGCTTTCGCAGTTCATGGACCAGACCAACCCGCTGTCGGAGATCACCCACAAGCGTCGCCTGTCGGCGCTTGGACCGGGCGGTCTGACCCGCGAGCGCGCCGGCTTCGAGGTGCGCGACGTACATCCGACGCATTACGGCCGCATCTGCCCGATCGAGACGCCGGAAGGTCCGAACATCGGCCTGATCAACTCGCTCGCGACCTTCGCGCGCGTGAACAAGTACGGCTTCGTCGAGACGCCGTACCGCAAGGTCAAGGACGGCCGCGTCACCGACGAGGTCGTGTACCTCTCGGCGATGGAGGAGGGCCGCTACACGGTCGCGCAGGCCAACGTGCCGCTCGACCCGAAGGGCCGCTTCACCGAAGACCTCGTGGTCTGCCGTCACGCCGGCGAAGTCTTGCCGGTGACGCCGGACAAGGTCGACTACATGGACGTGTCGCCGAAGCAGCTCGTTTCGGTCGCCGCGGCGTTGATCCCGTTCCTCGAGAACGACGACGCCAACCGCGCGCTGATGGGCTCGAACATGCAGCGCCAGGCGGTGCCGCTGGTTCGCGCCGAGGCGCCGTTCGTCGGCACCGGCATGGAAGGCGTCGTTGCCCGTGACTCGGGCGCCGCGATCGCGGCGCGCCGCTCGGGCGTGATCGACCAGATCGACGCCACCCGCGTCGTGATCCGCGCCACCGAAGATCTCGATCCGACCAAGTCGGGCGTCGATATCTACCGGCTGATGAAGTACCAGCGCTCCAACCAGTCGACCTGCATCAACCAGCGTCCGCTGGTGAAGGTCGGCGACATCGTCAAGAAGGGCGACATCATCGCGGACGGTCCGTCGACCGATCTCGGCGAGCTCGCGCTCGGCCGGAACGTGCTGGTCGCGTTCATGCCGTGGAACGGCTACAACTTCGAAGACTCGATCCTGCTCTCCGAGCGGATCGTGAAGGAAGACGTCTTCACCTCGATCCACATCGAGGAGTTCGAGGTGATGGCCCGCGACACCAAGCTCGGGCCTGAGGAAATCACCCGCGACATTCCGAACGTCTCGGAAGAAGCGCTCAAGAACCTCGACGAAGCCGGTATCGTCTACATCGGCGCGGAAGTGCGCGCCGGCGACATCCTGGTCGGCAAGATCACGCCGAAGGGCGAAAGCCCGATGACGCCGGAAGAAAAGCTCCTGCGCGCCATCTTCGGCGAGAAGGCCTCCGACGTTCGCGACACCTCGCTGCGCGTTCCTCCGGGCGTGCAGGGCACGATCGTGGAAGTGCGTGTGTTCAACCGCCACGGCGTCGACAAGGACGAGCGTGCGCTGGCGATCGAGCGGGAAGAGATCGAGCGTCTGGCCAAGGACCGCGACGACGAGCAGGCGATCCTGGACCGCAACGTCTACAACCGTCTTGCCGAGCTCCTCGAGGGGCGGCAGGGCATTGCGGGTCCGAAGGGCTTCAAGAAGGACACCAAGATCACCCGTGCGGTGCTCGAGGAGTACCCGAAGTCGCAGTGGTGGCTGTTCGCGTCGCCGAACGACAAGCTGATGGCCGAGATCGAGGCCATGCGGAAGCAGTACGACGAGTCGAAGAAGGGGCTCGAGCAGCGCTTCCTCGACAAGGTCGAGAAGCTTCAACGCGGTGACGAATTGCCGCCCGGCGTGATGAAGATGGTCAAGGTCTTCGTCGCCGTGAAGCGCAAGATCCAGCCCGGCGACAAGATGGCCGGCCGCCACGGCAACAAGGGCGTGGTGTCGAAGATCGTGCCGATCGAGGACATGCCGTTCCTCGAAGACGGCACGCACGCCGACATCGTGCTCAATCCGCTCGGCGTGCCCTCGCGCATGAACGTCGGACAGATCCTCGAGACCCATCTCGGCTGGGCTTGCGCCGGCCTCGGCAAGCGCATCGGCCAGACGGTCGATGCCTACCTGTCGAAGCAGGACATCAAGCCGCTGAAGGAAACCTTGAAGAAGGTCTACGGCGAGGACGAGACGATCAAGTCGCTCAACGACAACGAACTGATCGAGCTCGGCCACAATCTGAGCCGCGGCGTGCCGATCGCGACGCCGGTGTTCGACGGCGCCAAGGAAGCCGACATCGAGGAGATGCTGAAGCTTGCCGGTCTCGACGCTTCGGGTCAGTCGACCGTCTATGACGGCCGCACCGGCGATCCGTTCGATCGCAAGGTGACGGTGGGCTACATCTACATGCTCAAGCTGCACCATCTGGTCGACGACAAGATCCATGCGCGTTCGATCGGTCCGTACTCGCTCGTTACCCAGCAGCCGCTGGGCGGCAAGGCGCAGTTCGGCGGCCAGCGCTTCGGCGAAATGGAGGTGTGGGCGCTCGAGGCTTACGGCGCGGCGTACACGCTCCAGGAGATGCTGACGGTGAAGTCGGACGACGTCGCCGGCCGCACCAAGGTGTACGAGGCGATCGTGCGCGGCGACGACACGTTCGAGGCCGGTATTCCGGAATCGTTCAACGTGCTGGTCAAGGAAATGCGCTCGCTCGGCCTCAACGTCGACCTGCACAACTCCAAGATGGGACCGGCGCCGACGTCGGAAGCGGCCGAGTAATTCGACCTTTCATGCCCGGCCTTTAGCGGCCGGGCATCGGTGCCCCTTCCCAATGCCTTGAGGGCAGGGCGCCCCGCTTGAGTGATTTTCGAATTTGCGGCCGGAGGCGACCGGCACGCGAGGAGAAGACGATGAACCAAGAAATTATGAATCTCTTCAATCCGACGACTCCGGCTCAGGTCTTCGACCAGATCCGGATCTCGATCGCGTCTCCAGAGAAGATTCTGTCCTGGTCCTACGGCGAGATCAAGAAGCCGGAGACCATCAACTACCGTACCTTCAAGCCCGAGCGCGACGGCCTGTTCTGCGCCCGCATCTTCGGGCCGATCAAGGACTACGAGTGCTTGTGCGGCAAGTACAAGCGCATGAAGTACAAGGGCATCATCTGCGAGAAGTGCTCGGTCGAGGTCACGCTGTCGCGCGTGCGGCGCGAGCGCATGGGCCATATCGAGCTCGCAGCCCCGGTCGCCCACATCTGGTTCCTGAAGTCGCTGCCCTCGCGCATCGGCCTCCTGCTCGACATGACGCTGAAGGATCTCGAGCGGATCCTCTACTTCGAATACTACGTCGTGCTGGAGCCGGGCCTCACCGCGCTGAAGGACCGTCAGCTGCTGTCGGAAGACGAGTATCTGAAGGCGCAGGACGAGTACGGCCAGGATTCCTTCACCGCCATGATCGGCGCCGAAGCGATCCGCGAGCTGCTCAAGGGCATGGACCTCGAGAAGCTCGAGGCCTCCTTGCGCGTCGAGATGCAGGAGACCGACTCCGACATCAAGCACAAGAAGCTCGCAAAGCGCCTGAAGATCGTCGAAGCGTTCCGCCACTCCGGCAACAAGCCGGAATGGATGATCATGACCGTGGTTCCGGTGATCCCGCCGGACCTGCGTCCGCTGGTGCCGCTGGACGGCGGCCGCTTCGCGACCTCGGACCTCAACGACCTCTACCGCCGCGTCATCAACCGCAACAACCGCTTGAAGCGGCTGATGGAGCTGCGCGCGCCCGACATCATCATCCGCAACGAGAAGCGCATGCTTCAGGAAGCGGTCGATGCTCTGTTCGACAACGGCCGCCGCGGCCGCGTCATCACGGGCGCCAACAAGCGCCCGCTGAAGTCGCTCGCCGACATGCTCAAGGGCAAGCAGGGCCGCTTCCGCCAGAACCTGCTCGGCAAGCGCGTCGACTATTCGGGCCGTTCGGTGATCGTGGTCGGTCCCGAGCTGCGCCTGCATCAGTGCGGCCTGCCGAAGAAGATGGCGCTCGAGCTGTTCAAGCCGTTCATCTATTCGCGGCTTGACGCCAAGGGCCTGTCCACCACCGTGAAGCAGGCCAAGAAGCTGGTCGAGAAGGAGCGGCCCGAGGTCTGGGACATCCTGGACGAGGTGATCCGCGAGCATCCGGTGCTGCTCAACCGCGCGCCGACGCTGCATCGTCTCGGCATTCAGGCGTTCGAGCCCGTGCTGATCGAGGGCAAGGCGATCCAGCTGCATCCGCTGGTCTGCGCCGCGTTCAACGCCGACTTCGACGGCGACCAGATGGCCGTGCACGTTCCGCTGTCGCTTGAAGCGCAGCTGGAAGCGCGCGTCCTGATGATGTCGACCAACAACATCCTGCATCCCGCGAACGGCCAGCCGATCATCGTGCCGTCGCAGGACATCGTGCTCGGTCTCTACTACGTCTCGATCATGCGCGAAGGCCTGCCCGGCGAGGGCAAGATCTTCGGCGACATGGCCGAGCTCGAGCACGCGCTGCACGCGAAGGTCATCCACCTCCACACCAAGATCAAGTATCGGTGGCAGGGCATGGACGAGACCGGCAAGGTCTCGACGCGCTGGATCGAGACCACCGCGGGCCGCGTCATGCTCGGCAATCTGCTGCCGAAGAACCCGCGGATTTCGTACGAGATCATCAACAAGCTGATGACCAAGCGCGAGATCTCGGGCGTGATCGACCAGGTCTACCGTCACTGCGGCCAAAAGGAGACGGTGATCTTCTGCGACCGCATCATGGCGCTCGGCTTCTACAACGCGTTCAAGGCCGGCATCTCGTTCGGCAAGGACGACATGGTCGTGCCGCACGGCAAGTGGAAGATCGTCGACACCACCCGTACGCTGGCGAAGGACTTCGAGCAGCAGTACAACGACGGCCTGATCACCCATGGCGAGAAGTACAACAAGGTCGTCGACGCCTGGTCGAAGGCCACGGAAGAAATCGCCAAGGCGATGATGAAGGAGATCTCCGCCACCAAGAAGACGGCGAGCGGAGCCGATGCCGACATCAACTCGATCTACATGATGGCTCACTCCGGTGCCCGCGGTTCGCCGGCCCAGATGCGCCAGCTCGCCGGCATGCGCGGCCTGATGGCCAAGCCGTCGGGTGAGATCATCGAGACGCCGATCATCTCGAACTTCAAGGAAGGCCTCTCGGTGCTCGAGTACTTCAACTCGACCCACGGCGCCCGCAAGGGCCTCGCGGACACCGCGTTGAAGACCGCGAACTCGGGCTACCTGACCCGTCGTCTCGTCGACGTCGCGCAGGACTGCATCATCACGCAGGACGACTGCGGCACCAAGCTCGGCATCAAGATGCGCGCCATCGTCGATGCCGGCACCGTAGTCGCTTCGCTCGGCTCGCGCATCCTCGGACGCACGGCCTGCGAAGACGTGCGTGACAGCTCGGGCAAGGTGATCATCAAGCGCGGTACGCTGATGGAAGAGAGCCACCTCGATGCCATCCACCAGGGTGGCGTCCAGGAGGTGAAGATCCGCTCGGCACTGACCTGCGAACTCGTCAACGGCATCTGCGGCAAGTGCTACGGCCGCGACCTCGCCCGCGGCACGCCGGTCAACCACGGCGAAGCGGTCGGCGTCATCGCGGCGCAGTCGATCGGCGAGCCGGGCACCCAGCTCACCATGCGCACCTTCCACATCGGTGGTGCGGCGCAGCTCAACGAGCAGTCGTTCGTCGAATCCAACTTCGACGGCAAGATCGTGATCCGGAACAAGGCCATCGCCCGCAACAGCGAAGGCCACCTGATCGCGATGGTGCGCAACATGGTGGTGGCGATCGTCGATGCCGACGGCACCGAGCGCGCGACGCACCGTATTCAGTACGGCTCGCGCCTGCACGTCGACGAGGGCGACATGGTCAAGCGTGGCCAGCGCATCGTCGAGTGGGATCCCTACACCCGTCCGCTGCTCACCGAAGTCGAAGGTACCATCGGCTTCGAGGATCTGGTCGAGGGGCAGTCGATCTCGGAAACGCTCGACGAAGCCACCGGCATCGCCAAGCGCGTGGTCATCGACTGGCGCTCGACCCGCGGCGGCTCGGACCTGCGTCCGGCCATCGTGGTCAAGGGCAAGGACGGCAAGGTGCTCAAGCTCGCCCGTGGCGGCGATGCCCGCTACATGCTGTCGGTCGACGCCATTCTCTCGGTCGACATCGGAGCCAAGGTTGCGCCGGGCGACATCCTCGCCCGTGTCTCGACCGAAAGCGCCAAGACGCGTGACATCACCGGCGGTCTGCCGCGGGTGGCGGAACTGTTCGAGGCACGGCGTCCGAAGGATGCGGCGATCATCGCCGAAATCGCGGGCACCATCCGGTTCGGGCGCGACTACAAGAACAAGCGTCGCATCTCGATCGAGCCGATGGACAAGACCGACGAGCCGCGCGAGTACCTGATCCCGAAGGGCAAGCACATCCACCTTCAGGACGGCGACGTCGTCGAAAAGGGCGACTTCATCGTGGAAGGCAACCCGGCGCCGCACGACATCCTGGCGGTCAAGGGCATCGAGGAACTCGCGGCCTATCTGGTCAACGAGATCCAGGAGGTCTACCGGCTCCAGGGCGTGCTCATCAACGACAAGCACATCGAGGTGATTGTCCGTCAGATGCTCCAGAAGGTGGAAGTCACCGACCAGGGCGACACGGACATGATCTCCGGCGAGCAGGTCGACAAGATCGAGTTCGAC
The DNA here is from genome assembly GCF_038965675.1 of Bradyrhizobium sp. B039. NCBI lineage: Bacteria > Pseudomonadati > Pseudomonadota > Alphaproteobacteria > Hyphomicrobiales > Nitrobacteraceae > Bradyrhizobium > Bradyrhizobium sp. B039. The sequence goes on along the minus strand of NZ_CP152416.1, from coordinate 5,498,116 downwards.
GCGCTCAACGAGAAGGCCAAGGAAGAGGGCAAGAAGATCGCCACGGGGACGCCGGTTCTGCTCGGCATCACCAAGGCGAGCCTCCAGACCCGCTCCTTCTTCTCGGCGGCCTCGTTCCAGGAGACCACCCGCGTCCTCACGGAAGCGGCGGTCAACGGTAAGGTCGATCCGCTCGAAGGCCTCAAGGAGAACGTCATCGTCGGCCGGCTGATCCCGGCGGGCACCGGCGCCTCCATGGCCAAGATCCGCGAAGTCGCGATGAAGCGCGACAAGTTGATCCTGGACGAGCGCGAGAAGCAGGCGGCCGTCGTGTCGCCGGCGCCGGAAGCGGAGCTTCCTGCGCTGCCGCCTGCGGAATGATCGTTCATCCGTAGGAATACCGAGGACAATGAAAAGGCCGGCGCAAGCCGGCCTTTTTGCTGCTTTGTTTCCCTGTTGCGGTGCAGGATCAACCTTTGTTCATCTTTCCTTCAGGCGTAAAAGCGCTTCTGCTAGGGGAGTTTAGACCGGTGGTCCCGTGACGGGGGCAGGGCCGGAGACCACGGAACTCACATGCTTGATCTCGCAATCGTAGGCGGCGGCCCCGGCGGGCTGATGAGCGCCTGGTATCTGAAGCGTAAGCTCGGCGACCTCTGCCGCGTCACCATCTACGAGGCGTCCGATCGGCTCGGCGGCAAGATCGTCACCCGCAAATTCGATTCGGCGCCGGCGATGTACGAGGCCGGCGTTGCCGAGATCTACGACTACTCGATGACCGGTCCGGATCCGCTGCGCGAGCTGATCCAGCATTTCGGGCTTCAGACCATTCCGATGGATGCCGAGCAGGTGCAGTTCGGCGGCGAGCTGCTGAACGACGTGCCGGGCATGCGCCGCAAATATGGCGCCAAGACCGCGGCCGCGATCGAGGCGTTCCGCAAGCGCTGCACCGAGGCGATGTCGCCGATCGAATATTACGAGGGCGTCGGCGCGCACGACAACGAGAATCCCTGGGCCTACAAGACCGCCGAGCAGGTGCTCGACGAGGAGGTCGAGGACGAGACCGCAAAGCGCTTCTTCAAGGTGATGGCGCGCTCCGACATCGCGACCGAGAGCCACAACACCAATGGCCTCAACGCGCTCAAGAACTACCTGATGGATGTCGACGGCTATATCGGCCTCTATTCGATCCAGAACGGCAACGAGCAGTTGATCGAGTGCCTGCAGTCGGAGGTCAATGCCGACATCCAGCTCAATCACCGCGTGCTCGCCGTCGGCAAGGCGCCGACCGGCCGCTACCAGCTCAAGATGATGAACGGCAAGGGGCCGGAGACGCGCGATTTCGATCTCGTGCTGGTCTGCCTGCCGCATTCCTGGCTCGCGACCATGGGCTGGGAAGGCGAGCAGCTCCGCAAGTCGATGGTCAAGCACGTCTCGTATTTCGACCGTCCGGCGCATTATCTGCGCGTCTCGATCCTGTTCGACACGCCGTTCTGGGGCGACAAGATTGCCGGCGCCTGGTTCATGTCGGAGGCCTTCGGCGGTTGCTGCGTCTACAATGAGGGCGCGCGCCACGACGTCGGCAAGCACGGCGTGTTGAACTGGCTCATTCCCGGCTCCGACGCGCTGGCCTTCGCCAACCTGTCGGACCAGGAATTGATCGACGCCGCGCTGAAATCGCTGCCGGCCTCGCTCGGCGATGCGCGCGCGCATTTCATGGAAGGCAAGATCCACCGCTGGCTGTCGTCGGTGAACGCGATTCCCGGCGGCCTGCCGGTGCGCGACGTCATGACCAACCACCGGCCCGAGCCGAAGGAGCATCCCGGCATCGTCGTGGTCGGCGACTATCTGTTCGACTCGACGCTGAACGGCTTGCTCGACTCCTCGGACGCGGCGACCGACATTATCCTCACCGAGATGATGCGCCTGCGCCGCGAGCGCGCGCAGGACGACAAGCCGCTCTCCGACAGGATCGATCGCGACTATTTCGAGAACTATCGCGGCCTCGGCCCCTATAGCGAGGCGTGGCGCCATTTCACCGATCCCGATTACCTGACCAAGTTGATCGGTATCGTCTGGGGCAAGGCCAAGGGCGCGAAGCTGCTGATCGCGGGCTCGGCCAGTGGCGAGCTGGTTGGCGCGCTGCGCGAGCGCGGCATCGATGCCTTCGGCATCGAGAACAACCGCGCCATCCACGCCAAAACGCCGAAGGCGCTGAAGAAATACAACAAGCTCGGCTCGATCACCGACATGCCGTTCAAGGACGGCGCCTTCGACTTCGTGTTCGAGACCAGTCTTTGCCACGTTTCCCCGAAGCAGGTAGTCCGCGCGATCCGCGAGCTCAACCGCGTCGTCAAGACCGGCCTCGTGTTCGGCTCGATCACCTCGGACATGGCCTCGGCCGTGATCGACCGCTACGACCTCCTGCGCGGGGTCAAGAAGCTCGGCACCTGGTGGGAATGGTCCGAACTGTTCTTCGGCAATGGGTTCGATCTGTCGATGCACCGCAGGGACTGCACCGATGCGCTCTGGGAGGCGACGCTCGCCGCCAACAAGGGGCCGGGCCAGTGGTATGCCGACGCCGACAGTCTGCGCTACTCCTTCTTCGACAAGGTCGAAAACGAGGACGACGACTAGCCGCAACGATCGGACCGGATTCGCCAATTGCTTTGCCGAATTCATTCTGATCGCATAGAATCAGTGCAATAGCGGTTGCCGCTATTTCCTGCTTTCTCTGCGGTCATGCCGGCCGTCAGCATCCGTTGGTTTCATGGCGTCCAAGCCTCCTTCTCCCGACAAACAGAAGCCCCCCGTGGAAGAGGCGGCCGAGCTCGACAAGCTTGCCCCCACCGCCAAGCCGGACCTCGAAGACGACGAGGACGACGAGGACGAGGAGGATGACGAGCTGGAGCTCGATGACGACGACGAGGACGAGGACCTCGTCGTCTTTACCGCGCGCGAGGCCGCCGGCGCGCTCGCCACCATCCTGGGTTTCGTCAAGCCCTATCTGGCCAGCTACAAGCGGATGCTGTCGTTCGTGGCGTTCGGCGTCGTCGTCGAGACGCTGTTCAACGTCATCATGCCGCTCAGCCTGAAGTTCCTGATCGACGACGCGCTCGGCGAGGAGGATTTCCAGGCGCTGTACAAGATCCTCGGCGTGCTCGCGGCCGCCGGCATCTTCACCTCGATCGTGGCGGTCTGGTATGAGCGCTGGGATGCGCGGCTCGCGGCCTGCATCATCTCCGACGTCCGCAAGCACCTGTTCGAGCACGTCCAGGACCTGCCGGCGGCCTATTTCGGCCGCACCAAGCGCGGCGAGATCCTGTCGCGCTTTTCCGTCGACCTCGCGGCCTTCGAGGGCTCGGTCAAGACCTTCGCCAACAGCGCGGCGCTGCCGTTCCTGGAGTTGTTCGCCGGCATCATCCTGATGGTGTTCCTGAACTGGCAGCTCGCGGTGGTCGCGCTCCTGGTATTTCCGATCACGCTGATCGGGCCGCGCATGCTCACGCCGAAGGCGGTGCAGGCCAACTACGAGCAGAAGCTCAATGAATCCGCGCTGCTCGGCATGGTGCAGGAGAACGTGGCGGCGCAGGCCGTGATCAAGGCGTTCAGCCTGCAACGCCGGATGTTCGGCTTCTTCACCTTCCGCAACGACGAAACCCGCAACAGGATCGCCTCAGCCGCGTTCCTGTCGACCATGGTGGAGCGGACGGTCACCATCTCGGTGCTGCTCCTGCATCTCGTTGTGCTGGCAATCGGTGCGTATCTGGCGACCAAGGGCCAGATCACCATCGGCACCTTCGTCACCTTCGAGAGCGCGTTCTGGGAGGTCTCCTACAACATCGCCCATGTGATGCATTTCATCCCGGTGTCGATCTCCTCGGCCGCCGCGATCCGGCACATCCAGGAGCTGCTCGACGAGCCGACGCGCGGGGCAGATCGTGCCGGCGCGCCCGATCTGCCGCGCATTACCCACGACATCACCTTCGACCGCGTCACCTTCCAGTACGAAGGCAGCCAGACGCCGGTGCTGGACAATCTCAGCCTCAAGCTCAATGTCGGCAAGAGCATCGCCATCGTCGGCCCCTCGGGCTCCGGCAAGAGCACGCTGCTCAACCTGATCCTGCGGCTCTACGTGCCCGACGAGGGGCGCGTCACCATCGACGGCGTCGACGTCCGCAAGGTGACGCTGGATTCGCTGCGCCGGAGCATGGCGGTGGTGTTCCAGGAGAACATGCTGTTCAACATGTCGATCCGCGAGAACATCCGGCTCGGCAAGGAGGGCGCGACCGACGCGGAGGTGGAGGAGGCGGCCAAGAAGGCCGAGATCCATCGCTACATCATGAGCCTGCCGCAACGCTACGACACGCCGGTCGGCGAGCGCGGCGATACTCTGTCGGGCGGCCAGCGCCAGCGCATCGCGATCGCGCGCGCGATCATCCGCAACCCGTCCGTGCTGCTGCTGGACGAAGCCACCTCGGCGCTCGACCAGACCACGGAGGCCGCGATCAACCGCACGCTGCTCAAGGTCGCCAAGGGCCGCACCATGATCTGGTCGACCCACCGCCTGACCTCGGTGGTCGAGATGGACGAGATCATCGTGATTTCAGGGGGCAGGGCGATCGAGCGCGGGTCGCATGCCGAACTGCTCGCCAGGAACGGTACCTATCGCAAGCTGTGGAACGACCAGATCCACCAGCCGCATGGCGCTGTGGCTCAGGCCGACGACGACAGCGACGATGACGAGGATGAAGACGACCTCGAGGATGATGAGGACGAGGACGACGAGGAGGAGTGACCGAGGAAGTTCGGCTCCAGATGGAACGCTCCTCCAAGCGGCCGCAGCAGCCCTTGAGCCGACCAGGCGATGAAGCGCGCCCAGCGCTGCGCCGTCCAGTAAGGGCTCGTCGCGATCGAGACTGAGCGGAAGTCGAACGCCTTCGCCGCCGACCATTGATCGCAAGCTTGCTTGACCGGATCGGCGTAGAAGCCGGCGATCTTGGCCGCATTCATCCCGTCGGAGGAAAGCCACTGCGGGATGTAGACGTTGCAGAGCCGCTCGACGTCGGTGAAGACCTTGTCGCAGCCGGTGCCGGCGACGGGGCACGAGGTCGCGAAGGCATCCCCGACCAGCACGATTCCGGGCTGACCGCGAGGGTCGTTCACGTAGAGATCGACCGGGCGGACCTTCAGCTCACCGGGGATGTCGAAGGCGCCGGTGATGCGCTTGAGCCGGGGCAGGGTGGCGTCCAGCGTCTCAGCTGGTGCACGGCGCAGCTCGCGCAGCCAGGGATCGTCGAAGCTTCGGTAGACGAACAGATTGGCGCGCATCCGCGTGCCGACTGGAAACAGCGAGATGTAGGGGGTGCGGTCGCTCGGCCGCTCCGAGAAATAGGTCAGCGCCGGGAAGTCGAACGAATTCCGACCCGCAGGCATCACGTCGAACCCGATCGAGATCGAATGGCAGGCGCTGATGACCTTGCGGGCGATGCCGAGCTGGTGGCGCAGGCCGACGTTCAGGCCGTTGGCGAGCACGACCAGGCGGGCCGAGATCGTCTCGTCGTTGGCGAGCGTGATCTTCTGCCGCTCCGGACTGGTCTCGACCGCCAGGGCCTTGGCGCAGACGCGCTCGACGGTGGCAGGGATTTCGTCGCGGACCGCGTTGACCAGCGAATCGTAGAGGATGTTGAACTGCCGGCTCGGCGCCTTGTCGAGCAGGCGGCCGAAGCGGGCGATCCAGTTCTCGCCGGCAAAGGTCGCGCGGCCCAGCACTGATTCTGCGATTCCGGTCTTCAGGAATCGCTCGACCTGCTCGTGGCCGCTGAGTTTTTCGACTCGAAAGTCCGCCGGATAGCTCTCATGCGGATCGATCAGCACCGTCGAAATGCCGGCGCGGCCGAGCATTGCGGCGGCGGTTGAGCCGGACAATCCCCCGCCGATAATGGCAATGTCGGTGTACCGCATGGCGCCAATCCCCGCCGAAGGCGGCAGTTTGACGCATCAACAGGAAAAAAAGCCTTAGCGCGGGTTATAAAAGTATATTTCACCCGGGCACAAATAGATCTAGGGCTAGCGGAATGGGCTCGTCGTTCCCACATCATGGAAGCGCGGTGAGGGCGGCAAACGGGCGAATTCCATAGGCGCGAGAAGCGCTTTGTGACTGTCGTTTCGCCTTGACTTGATCGATTCCCACTTATAGAAAGCGCCTCACTTAACGACAGGCGGTGAGCATCGCCAACGTCGGAACGGGCCACCCGTTGATCCCCAAGGATTAGATCCACAAGGGATCGTTGAAGACGGGCACCAACCTCGACGAATGCCGCTCAAACGCTGTCGATCATAGCTAGGCAATGCCAGTGCGATTCTAGTTCTCTTGAGCTTGTTCTCTTGAGATCGAATTCGGATGCATGACCTCAGTGCGCGGGCCACAGCTTTACGCTGATTGACCCGGAAACTGCGGTCCTCTGTGGCGTCGTAACGCTTTCCGCTCGGTGATGGAGCGGTTGGCGCAATTTCGCTTTGTGCGGATTGTTCCGCGGAAGGCGGGCCCATCGAGCGGGTGGCTCGAAACGAATTTGCGGTTCCGGCAACGGGCCGCGGCAAGACAGCGGACCCGGAAGGGGCCGCGGCAGAACAAAGGGTAAGGCCAGGATGCCGACGATCAACCAGCTGATCGCTCAACCGCGGGAAGTGCAGAAGTCGCGCAAGAAGGTGCCGGCGCTGCAGCAGTCGCCTCAGAAGCGTGGTGTTTGCACCCGCGTCTACACCACGACCCCGAAGAAGCCGAACTCGGCGCTTCGTAAGGTTGCCAAGGTGCGCCTGACCAACGGCTTCGAGGTGATCGGCTACATCCCCGGCGAGGGCCATAACCTCCAGGAGCACTCGGTGGTCATGATCCGCGGCGGCCGCGTCAAGGACTTGCCCGGCGTGCGCTACCACATCCTCCGCGGCGTTCTGGATACCCAGGGCGTCAAGAACCGTAAGCAGCGTCGTTCGAAGTACGGCGCCAAGCGTCCGAAGTAAGCGGGAACCACGTCCATGTCTCGTCGCCACTCAGCGGAAAAGCGCGAAGTTCTCCCGGATCCGAAGTTCGGGAACATCGTGATCACGAAGTTCATGAACTCGGTGATGTACGCCGGCAAGAAGTCGGTCGCCGAAGGCATCGTCTACGGTGCACTCGGCATCATCGAAACCAAGACCAAGCAGAACCCGCTCGGCGTGTTCGAGCAGGCGCTCGAGAACGTCATGCCGACGATCGAGGTTCGCTCCCGCCGCGTCGGCGGCGCGACCTACCAGGTTCCGGTCGAGGTTCGTTCGACCCGCCGGCAGGCCCTGGGCATTCGCTGGCTGATCTCGGCCGCGCGCGAGCGCAACGAGAAGACGATGACCGAGCGGCTCTCGGCGGAGCTCTTGGACGCATCGAATAACCGGGGGAACGCCGTCAAGAAGCGTGAAGACGTGCACCGGATGGCGGAAGCCAACCGCGCCTTCTCGCACTATCGCTGGTAACGGCGACACACTCGGACTCGCAAGGAACGACCCATGCCCCGCCAACATGCCATCGAGGACTACCGTAATTTCGGTATCATGGCGCATATCGACGCCGGCAAGACCACGACGACCGAGCGCATCCTCTATTACACCGGCAAGAGCCACAAGATCGGCGAAGTGCACGAAGGTGCCGCGACGATGGACTGGATGGAGCAGGAGCAGGAGCGTGGCATCACGATCACCTCGGCTGCGACCACCGCCTTCTGGGCCGGCAAGCGCCTGAACATCATCGACACTCCCGGCCACGTCGACTTCACCATCGAAGTCGAGCGTTCGCTGCGCGTGCTCGACGGCGCCGTCTGCGTGCTGGACTCGAACCAGGGCGTCGAGCCCCAGACCGAGACCGTCTGGCGCCAGGGCGACAAGTACAAGGTTCCGCGCATCGTCTTCGCCAACAAGATGGACAAGACCGGCGCCGACTTCTTCAAGTGTCTGGCCGACATCGTTGACCGCCTCGGCGCCAAGCCGATCGCAATCCAGCTTCCGATCGGTGCCGAGAACAACTTCAAGGGTCTCGTCGACCTCGTGAAGATGAAGGGCATCGTCTGGAACGATGAATCGCTCGGCGCGAAGTTCGACTATGTCGACATTCCGGAAGACCTCGTCGAGCAGGCCAAGGAATACCGCGAGAAGATGGTGGAAGCCGCCGTCGAGCTCGACGACGACGCATTGGCCGCCTTCCTCGACGGCAACGAGCCGGACGAAGCGACCCTGAAGCGCCTGATCCGCAAGGCGGTGCTGACCGGCGCGTTCTATCCCGTGCTGTGCGGCTCGGCCTTCAAGAACAAGGGCGTGCAGCCGCTGCTCGACGCCGTCGTCGACTACCTGCCGTCGCCGATCGACGTGCCCGCGATCAAGGGCACCGACGACCGCGGCAACGAGGTCGTGCGCAAGGCCGACGACAAGGAGCCGCTCGCGCTGCTCGCGTTCAAGATCATGGACGACCCGTTCGTCGGCACCATCACCTTCTGCCGCATCTACTCCGGCGTTCTGCAGAGCGGCACCGGCGTCGTGAACTCGACCCGCGAGAAGAAGGAGCGCATCGGGCGCATGCTGCTGATGCATGCGAACAACCGCGAAGACATCAAGGAAGCCTATGCCGGCGACATCGTCGCCCTGGCCGGCCTGAAGGAAGCGCGCACCGGTGACACGCTGTGCGATCCCGACAAGCAGGTGATCCTGGAGAAGATGGAATTCCCCGAGCCGGTCATCGAGATCGCGATCGAGCCGAAGTCCAAGGCCGACCAGGAGAAGCTGGGCGTGGCGCTGGCCAAGCTCGCGGCGGAGGATCCGTCCTTCCGCGTGTCGACCGACCAGGAGTCCGGCCAGACCATCCTCAAGGGCATGGGCGAACTCCATCTCGACATCAAGGTCGACATCCTCAAGCGCACCTACAAAGTCGACGCCAACATCGGCGCGCCGCAGGTTGCGTTCCGTGAGCGCGTCACCAAGAAGGCCGAGGTCAAGTACACCCACAAGAAGCAGACCGGCGGTACCGGTCAGTTCGCGGAAGTGTCGATCGTGGTCGAGCCGAACGAGCCCGGCAAGGGCTACGAGTTCGAGTCCAAGATCGTCGGCGGTGCGGTTCCGAAGGAATACATCCCCGGCGTCGAAAAGGGCCTCAACAGCGTGATGAGCTCTGGTGTCGTCGCGGGCTTCCCCGTGGTCGACGTCAAGGTTCAGCTCGTCGACGGCAAGTACCACGACGTCGACTCGTCGGCGCTCGCCTTCGAAATCGCATCGCGCGCGGCATTCCGCGAAGCCTTGCAGAAGGGCAAGTCCGTGCTGCTCGAGCCGATCATGAAGGTCGAAGTGGTGACCCCGGAAGACTATACCGGCTCGGTCATCGGCGACCTGAATTCCCGGCGCGGTCAGATCCAGGGTCAAGACATGCGCGGCAACGCCAACGTCATCAACGCGATGGTGCCGCTCATGAACATGTTCGGTTACGTGAATAACCTGCGCTCGATGAGCCAGGGGCGCGCAACCTTCACCATGCAGTTCGATCACTACGCAGAAGCGCCGGCCAACGTGTCGGCAGAAGTCCAAAAGAAGTTTGCCTGATTGTCGTCGGTCTCAAGCTGACGATTGAACGGAGAGTCAAATGGCCAAAGCAAAGTTTGAACGTAACAAGCCGCACTGCAACATCGGCACCATCGGTCACGTCGACCATGGCAAGACGTCGCTGACCGCGGCGATCACCAAGATCCTCGCCGAGACCGGCGGTGCAACGTTCACCGCGTACGACCAGATCGACAAGGCGCCGGAAGAGAAGGCGCGCGGCATCACGATCTCGACCGCGCACGTCGAGTACGAGACCAAGAACCGCCACTACGCCCACGTCGACTGCCCCGGCCACGCCGACTACGTGAAGAACATGATCACCGGCGCCGCCCAGATGGACGGTGCGATCCTGGTCGTGTCGGCCGCTGACGGCCCGATGCCGCAGACCCGCGAGCACATCCTGCTCGCCCGCCAGGTCGGCGTGCCCGCGCTCGTCGTGTTCCTCAACAAGTGCGACATGGTCGACGATCCGGAGCTGCTCGAGCTCGTCGAGCTCGAAGTCCGCGAACTGCTCTCGAAGTACGAATTCCCGGGCGACAAGATCCCGATCATCAAGGGCTCGGCGCTCGCCGCTCTCGAAGATTCGGACAAGAAGCTCGGCCACGACGCCATCCTCGAGCTGATGCGCAACGTCGACGAGTACATCCCGCAGCCGGAGCGTCCGATCGACCAGCCGTTCCTGATGCCGGTTGAAGACGTGTTCTCGATCTCGGGCCGCGGCACCGTGGTGACCGGCCGTGTCGAGCGCGGCATCGTCAAGGTCGGCGAGGAAATCGAGATCGTCGGTCTGCGTGCGACCCAGAAGACCACCGTCACCGGCGTCGAAATGTTCCGCAAGCTGCTCGATCAGGGCCAGGCCGGCGACAACATCGGCGCTCTGCTCCGCGGCACCAAGCGCGAGGACGTCGAGCGCGGCCAGGTGCTGGCGAAGCCGGGTTCGGTCAAGCCGCACACCAAGTTCAAGGCTGAGGCCTACATCCTCACCAAGGAAGAGGGCGGTCGCCACACCCCGTTCTTCACCAACTACCGTCCGCAGTTCTACTTCCGCACCACCGACGTGACCGGTGTCGTGCATCTGCCGGAAGGTACCGAGATGGTGATGCCGGGCGACAACATCGCGATGGAAGTGCACCTGATCGTGCCGATCGCGATGGAAGAGAAGCTCCGCTTCGCGATCCGCGAGGGCGGTCGTACCGTCGGCGCCGGCGTCGTCGCCTCGATCATCGAGTAATACGAGAATAGGGATCGGCGAGTAGCGAATGGTGACATTCGCTATTCGCTATTCGCCACCCACTGAAGAGAGACCACGGCAATGAACGGCCAAAACATTCGTATCCGTCTCAAGGCGTTCGACCATCGTATCCTCGATACGTCGACCCGCGAGATCGTGAACACGGCGAAGCGCACCGGCGCGCAGGTCCGCGGACCCATTCCGCTGCCCACCCGCATCGAGAAGTTCACCGTCAACCGTTCGCCCCACGTCGACAAGAAGAGCCGCGAACAGTTCGAGATGCGCACTCACAAGCGCCTGCTCGACATCGTCGATCCGACCCCGCAGACCGTCGATGCTTTGATGAAGCTCGATCTGGCCGCCGGTGTCGACGTCGAGATCAAGCTCTAAGATTTTTGGATCCCGTTCGCGTAAGCGGACAGAAAGAACAGGAAGCAAGCCGATGCGCTCCGGAGTGATCGCACAAAAGGTCGGGATGACGCGGGTCTTCACGGAGGCCGGCGAACATATCCCCGTGACCGTGCTGAAGCTCGGCAATTGCCAGGTCGTAGGCCACCGTACCGAAGAGAAGAACGGTTACGTCGCGCTCCAGCTCGGTTCTGGCAGCCGCAAGACCGTTTACATGCCCAAGGCGGAGCGCGGCCAGTTCGCGGTCGCCAAGGTCGAGCCGAAGCGCCGGGTCGAGGAATTCCGCGTCACCGCGGATGCCATGATCCCGGTCGGCGCCGAGATCCAGGCCGATCATTTCGTGGTTGGCCAGTTCGTCGACGTCACCGGCACCTCGGTCGGTAAGGGCTTCGCCGGCGGCATGAAGCGCTGGAACTTCGGCGGTCTGCGCGCCACGCACGGTGTGTCGATCTCGCACCGTTCGATCGGTTCGACCGGTGGTCGTCAGGATCCCGGCAAGACCTGGAAGAACAAGAAGATGCCCGGCCACATGGGTGTCGACCGCATCACCACGCTCAACCTTCGAGTCGTTCAGCTCGACGTCGAGCGCGGCCTGATCCTCGTCGAAGGCGCCGTTCCCGGCTCCAAGGGCGGCTGGATCCGCGTGCGCGACGCCGTCAAGAAGCCGCTGCCGAAGGAAGCTCCGAAGCCCGGCAAGTTCAAGGTTGCGGGTGGCGAAGCCGAGGCTGCGGCCCAGCAGGAGGGTGCGTGAGATGGAATTGAAGGTCACCACCCTCGAAGGTAAGGAAGCCGGCTCGGTCCAGCTTTCCGACGCCATTTTCGGTCTCGAGCCGCGCCAGGACATCATTGCGCGTTGCGTGCAGTGGCAGCTCAACAAGCGCCAGGCCGGCACCCACAAGGCCAAGGGCCGCGCCGAGATCTGGCGCACCGGCAAGAAGATGTACAAGCAGAAGGGCACCGGCGGTGCTCGTCACGGCTCGGCCCGCGTGCCGCAGTTCCGTGGCGGTGGCCGCGCCTTCGGTCCGGTGGTGCGTTCGCACGCCACCGACCTGCCGAAGAAGGTCCGCGCGCTGGCTCTCAAGCATGCGCTGTCGGCCAAGGCCAAGGACGGTGATCTGCTGGTGATCGACAAGGCCGCGCTGGAAGCCGCCAAGACCAAGGCGCTGCTCGGTCACTTCTCGGGTCTGGGCTTGACCAACGCGCTGATCATCGACGGCGCCGAGCTCAACAACGGCTTTGCCGCCGCGGCTCGCAACATCCCTAACATGGACGTGCTGCCGATCCAGGGCATCAACGTCTATGACATCCTGCGCCGTCAGAAGCTCGTTCTGACCAAGGCCGCCATCGATGCGCTGGAGGCGCGCTTCAAATGACGAAGAACATTGAGCCTCGCCACTACGACGTGATCGTTGCTCCGGTCGTCACCGAAAAGGCGACGCTGGCGTCCGAGCACAACAAGGTCCTGTTCAAGGTGGCCGCGAAGGCGACTAAGCCGCAGATCAAGGAAGCGATCGAGAAGCTGTTCGACGTCAAGGTCAAGAGCGTCAACACGCTGGTCCGCAAGGGCAAGACCAAGGTCTTCCGCGGCAACCTCGGTTCGCAGTCGAACACCAAGCGCGCGATCGTGACCCTCGAAGAGGGCCACCGGATCGACGTAACCACCGGTCTGTAAGGTCGTACGACGATGGCACTGAAGACATTCAATCCCACGACGCCGGGCCAGCGCCAGCTGGTCATGGTCGATCGTTCGGCCCTCTACAAGGGCAAGCCGGTCAAGGCCCTCACCGAAGGCAAGCATTCCTCCGGCGGTCGCAACAACACCGGTCGCATCACCGTGCGCTTCCGCGGCGGCGGTCACAAGCAGACCCTGCGCATCGTCGACTTCAAGCGCGACAAGGTCGATGCGCCCGCGACCGTCGAGCGGCTGGAATACGATCCGAACCGCACTGCGTTCATCGCACTGGTCAAGTACGAAGACGGCACCCAGGCCTATATCCTGGCGCCGCAGCGCCTTGCGGTCGGCGATTCCGTGGTGGCCGGCAACTATGTCGACGTGAAGCCGGGCAACGTCATGCCGCTCGGCAACATGCCGGTCGGCACGATCATCCACAACATCGAGGTCAAGATCGGGAAGGGCGGCCAGCTCGCCCGTTCCGCGGGCACCTACGCCCAGCTCGTCGGTCGCGACCAGGACTACGTCATCATCCGCCTGAACTCGGGTGAGCAGCGCCTGGTGCACGGCCGTTGCCGCGGCACGATCGGCGCGGTGTCGAACCCGGATCACATGAACACCTCGATCGGCAAGGCCGGCCGCAACCGTTGGCTGGGTCGCAAGCCGCACAACCGCGGTGTTTCGATGAACCCGATCGACCATCCGCACGGCGGTGGTGAAGGTCGTACCTCGGGCGGTCGCCACCCGGTTACTCCGTGGGGCAAGCCGACCAAGGGCAAGAAGACCCGCTCCAACAAGTCGACCAACAAATTCATTCTCCTAAGCCGCCACAAGCGGAAGAAGTAAGGAACGCCGGACATGGTTCGTTCAGTCTGGAAAGGCCCGTTCGTCGAGGGTTCTCTGCTCAAGAAGGCAGATGCCGCGCGCGCGTCCGGCCGTCACGACGTCATCAAGATTTGGAGCCGTCGTTCGACGATCCTGCCGCAGTTCGTCGGTCTGACCTTCGGTGTCTACAACGGTCAGAAGCACGTGCCGGTGGCCGTCAACGAGGAAATGGTCGGTCACAAGTTCGGCGAGTTCTCGCCGACCCGGACCTTCCATGGCCACTCCGGTGACAAGAAAGCCAAGAAGGCTTGAGGATTAAACGATGAGCAAACCTAAGCGCGAACGGAGCCTCGCCGAGAACGAGGCCAAGGCGGTCGCCCGGATGCTGCGGGTGAGCCCGCAGAAGCTCAACCTGGTCGCCCAGCTCATTCGCGGCCGGAAGGCGGCTGCTGCGCTCGCCGACCTGCAGTTTTCGCGCAAGCGGATCGCGGTTGACGTGAAGAAGTGCCTGGAATCGGCTATCGCCAATGCCGAGAACAACCACGACCTCGATGTTGACGATCTCGTCGTGGCGCAGGCTTTCGTCGGCAACGGCCTCGTGATGAAGCGCTTTGCCGCCCGCGGCCGTGGCCGCTCGGGCCGTGTCTACAAACCATTTTCGCAGCTGACGATCATTGTTCGTCAGGTCGAAGCCGAAGCAGCAGCGGCTTAAGGGTCGCAGGAGAAAACGATGGGTCAAAAGATCAATCCGATCGGTCTGCGTCTCGGCATCAACCGGACCTGGGATTCCCGCTGGTTCGCCGGCAAGCAGGAATACGGCAAGCTGCTGCACGAGGACGTCAAGATCCGTGAGATCCTGCACAAGGAGCTCAAGCAGGCGGCCGTCGCCCGCATCGTGATCGAGCGTCCGCACAAGAAGTGCCGCGTCACCATCCACTCGGCCCGTCCGGGCGTGGTGATCGGCAAGAAGGGCGCCGACATCGACAAGCTGCGTAAGCGGGTCGCGGACATCACTTCGTCCGACGTCGTCATCAACATCGTCGAGATCCGCAAGCCGGAGCTCGATGCGACGCTGGTGGCCGAGTCGATCGCGCAGCAGCTGGAGCGCCGCGTGGCGTTCCGCCGTGCCATGAAGCGCGCCGTGCAGTCGGCGATGCGTCTCGGCGCGGAAGGCATCCGCATCAACTGCTCGGGACGTCTGGGCGGTGCGGAAATCGCGCGCATGGAGTGGTACCGCGAAGGTCGCGTGCCGCTGCACACGCTGCGCGCCGACATCGACTACGGCGTTGCGACCGCGTTCACGACCTTCGGCACCTGCGGCGTCAAGGTCTGGATCTTCAAGGGCGAGATCCTCGAGCACGATCCGATGGCCCAGGACAAGAGAATGGCCGAAGGCGAGACCGGCGGCGGTGGTGATCGTGGTGGCCGTCAGCGCCGCGACAACGCTGCGGTCTGAGCCAGCACAGGAATTTGAGGGCTTAAAGCCATGATGCAACCTAAGAAAACGAAGTTCCGGAAGGCGCATAAGGGCCGCATCCACGGCGTTGCGTCTTCGGGCGCGACGTTGGCGTTCGGCCAGTACGGCCTGAAGGCGACCGAGCCTGAGCGCGTCACCGCGCGCCAGATCGAAGCCGCTCGCCGCGCGCTGACCCGTCACATGAAGCGCGCCGGCCGCGTCTGGATCCGCGTGTTCCCCGACCTTCCGGTGTCGAAGAAGCCGGCCGAAGTCCGCATGGGTTCCGGCAAGGGTTCGCCGGAACTGTGGGTGGCGCGCGTCAAGCCGGGCCGGGTGCTGTTCGAGATCGACGGCGTCAACACCCAGACGGCGCGTGAGGCGCTGACCCTGGCGGCCGCCAAGCTGCCGATCAAGACGCGCTTCGTCGAGCGCATTGCGGAGTAATGGCCATGGCCCAGATGAAGATCGAAGACATCCGCGCGATGAGCCCCGACCAGCAGGATGACGCCATCCTGAACCTGAAGAAGGAGCGCTTCAACCTGCGCTTCCAGCGCGCCACCGGGCAGCTCGAGAACACCTCGCGCCTGCGCGAGGCTCGCCGCGACATCGCCCGGATCAAGACCGTCGCCGCGCAGACGCGCGCGAAGAAGAAGTAAGAGGCTTACGAAGATGCCGAAACGTACTTTGCAGGGCGTGGTCGTCAGCGACAAGACAGCCAAGACGGTCGTTGTGCGCGTCGATCGCCGCTTCACGCACCCGATCTACAAGAAGACGATCCGCCGTTCGAAGAACTACCACGCGCACGACGAGAACAACGAGTTCAAGCCGGGCGACATGGTTTGGATCGAGGAATCGAAGCCGATTTCGAAGTTGAAGCGCTGGGTCGTGATCCGGGGCGAACACAAGAAAAGCGCCTGATCTGTTGGCTTTAGCCGACTGTCTTCAGGGAAATGTTGAGCGCCGGCTGGGCTGGCGCAAGAGAGAAGAGGACGAGGTGCATCAATGATTCAGATGCAGACCAACCTCGACGTGGCCGACAATTCTGGCGCACGCCGTGTCATGTGTATCAAGGTGCTCGGGGGCTCCAAGCGCCGCTACGCCACGATCGGCGACATCATCGTCGTCTCGATCAAGGAAGCGATTCCGCGTGGCAAGGTGAAGAAGGGCGACGTGATGAAGGCCGTCGTGGTGCGCGTCCGCAAGGACATCCGCCGCGCCGACGGTTCGGTCATCCGCTTCGACCGCAACGCCGCCGTGCTGATCAACAACCAGTCCGAGCCGGTCGGCACCCGTATCTTCGGGCCCGTGCCGCGCGAGCTGCGCGCCAAGAATCACATGAAGATCATTTCCCTCGCGCCGGAGGTGCTGTGATGGCTGCGAAGATCCGCAAGGGCGACAAGGTCGTCGTGCTGACCGGTCGCGACAAGGGTCGCACCGGCGAAGTGTTCGAGGTTCGCCCCGACGCCGGTACGGCGCTCGTGCGCGGCATCAACATGGTCAAGCGTCACCAGAAGCAGACGCAGGCCCAGGAGGGCGGCATCATCTCGAAAGAGGCGCCGATCCAACTGTCCAACATCGCGTATGTCGGCAAGGACGGAAAGCCGACCCGCGTCGGATTCAAGATTCTGGCGGACGGCAAGAAGGTCCGCATCGCCAAGAGCTCGGGAGCTGAGATCGATGGCTGAGGCTGCTTACACGCCGCGCCTGCGCGCGGAATACGATGCGAAGATCCGCACGGCGATGACCGAGAAGTTCGGTTACGAGAACGTCATGCAGGTTCCGCGCCTGGACAAGGTCGTGCTGAACATGGGCGTTGGCGATTCCGTCAACGACCGCAAGAAGGCCGAGACCGCCGCTGCCGAGCTGACCCAGATCGCCGGCCAGAAGGCGATCGTGACCTATTCGCGCATCGCGATCGCGACCTTCAAGCTGCGTGAGAACCAGCCGATCGGCTGCAAGGTCACGCTGCGCAAGGCCCGCATGTACGAGTTCATCGACCGCCTGGTGACGGTCGCGCTGCCGCGCGTCCGCGACTTCCGCGGCCTGAACCCGAAGAGCTTCGACGGCCGGGGCAACTACTCGCTCGGCATCAAGGAGCACATCATTTTCCCCGAGATCGACTTCGACAAGGTCACGGAAGCCCGCGGTATGGACATCACCGTCTGCACCACGGCCAAGACCGACGAAGAGGCGAGGGCCTTGTTGACCGCTTTCAATTTCCCGTTCCGGCAGTGAGACGCTGACCTAAAGCCTCTCAAACGCGGATACCCAGGAGCCAAGCATGGCAAAGAAGAGTTCAATCGAGAAGAACAACCGGCGCAAGCGGATGGTGAAGAACGCCGCCCCGAAGCGCGAGCGGTTGAAGGCGATCATCGCCGACAAGACGTTGCCGATGGAGGAGCGGTTCGCCGCGACCCTGAAGCTCGCCGAGATGCCGCGCAATTCGTCGGCGACCCGCGTGCGTCTTCGTTGCGAGCTGTCGGGCCGTCCGCGCTCGAACTACCGCAAGAACAAGCTGTCCCGTATCGCGCTGCGCGAACTTGGCTCCAAGGGCATGGTCCCGGGCCTCGTGAAGTCGAGCTGGTAAGGAGGGTCGTTTAGATGTCTACGCACGATCCAATCAGCGATCTGATCACCCGCATCCGCAACGCGCAGATGCGCTCCAAGACCAAGGTCTCCACGCCGGGCTCGCGGATGCGCGAGAACGTGCTCGAGGTGCTCAAGAGCGAGGGCTACATCCGCGGCTATGCCACGGTCGAGCACTCCTCGGGCCGCAGCGAGATCGAGATCGAGCTGAAGTATTTCGACGGCGAGCCCGTCATCCGCGAGATCGAACGTGTTTCCAAGCCCGGGCGTCGTGTTTACGCCTCGGTGAAGAACCTGCCGCGGGTCAACAACGGGCTCGGCATTTCGGTGTTGTCGACGCCGAAGGGGATCATGGCCGACCACAGCGCGCGCGACGCGAATGTGGGCGGTGAAGTCCTCTTCACGGTGTTCTGAGAAGGATTTTTGATCCATGTCACGTGTTGGCAAAAGGCCTGTGGCGGTTCCGTCGGGTGTTACCGCGACCGTCGACGGGCAGACCGTCAAGATGAAGGGGCCCAAGGGCCAGCTTCAGTTCGTCGTCCATGACGACGTCGAGGTGAAGCTCGAGAGCGGCCAGATCAAGGTCAAGCCGCGGCTCGAGACCAACCGAGCCCGGGCGCTGTATGGTACCGCTCGCGCCCAGGTCGCGAATCTGGTCGAAGGCGTCACCAAGGGCTTCGAGAAGAAGCTCGAGATCACCGGCGTCGGCTACCGCGCCGCGATGCAGGGCAAGAACCTGCAGCTCGCGCTCGGCTACAGCCACGACGTGATCTACACGATCCCCGAAGGGATCACGATCACGGTGCCGAAGCCGACCGAAATCACGGTGACGGGCAGCGACATTCAACGCGTCGGCCAGGTCGCGGCCGAAATCCGCTCATACCGCCCGCCGGAGCCCTACAAGGGCAAGGGCGTGAAGTATGTTGGCGAATTCATCTTCCGCAAGGAAGGCAAGAAGAAGTAACGGAGCCGGTCATGTCGAAAGCCAAGGTTACGAATGCCCGGCGCAAGCGGAGTGTGCGGCTGAAGCTGCGCCGCTCCGGTGGTGGCCGTCCGCGTCTGTCGGTGTTCCGCTCGTCCAAGCACATCTACGCCCAGGTCATCGACGATCTGAAGGGCGAGACGCTGGCCTCCGCCTCCTCGCTCGAGAAGTCGATGCGCGACGGCGGCAAGACCGGCGCCGACATCGATGCGGCGAAGGCGGTCGGCAAGCTGCTGGCCGAGCGCGCCGCCGAGAAGGGCGTCAAGGAAGTCGTGTTCGATCGCGGCAGCTACCTCTATCACGGGCGCGTCAAGGCTCTTGCCGATGCGGCGCGTGAGAGCGGGCTGAGCTTCTAACAGAATTTGAGGATTGAGGCGTAAGCCTCTGAAGGATTGGAAAAATGGCAGAACGCGAACAACGTGGTGGACGCGATCAACGCGGCGGCGGACGCGAACGCAAGGAGCGCGAGGAGCGCGACAGCGAGTTCGTCGACAAGCTCGTCCACATCAACCGCGTGGCCAAGGTCGTCAAGGGCGGCAAGCGCTTCGGTTTCGCAGCGCTGGTCGTGATCGGCGACCAGAAGGGCCGCGCCGGCTTCGGTCACGGCAAGGCGCGCGAAGTGCCTGAGGCGATCCGCAAGGCAACCGAGTCCGCCAAGCGCAACCTGACCCGCGTGTCGCTGCGCGAGGGCCGCACGCTGCATCACGACATCGCCGGCCGTCATGGCGCGGGCCGTGTCTACCTGCGTGCCGCTCCGGCCGGTACCGGCATCATCGCCGGCGGCCCGATGCGCGCCGTGTTCGAGACGCTCGGCGTCCAGGACGTGGTGGCGAAGTCGATCGGCTCTTCGAACCCGTACAACATGGTGCGCGCGACCTTCGACGCGCTGAAGCACCAGGATTCGCCGCGTTCGGTCGCAGCCCGCCGCAATATCAAGGTGTCCACCCTCCAGTCGCGCCGTATCGGCGGCGATGCCGAGGCGGCTGCCGACTAACGGAAGCTTTTCGGAGTAGATCAAATGGCCAAGGCCGCAAAGACGATCAAGCTCGAGCAGACCGGCAGCGCGATCCGCCGCCATCACTCGCAGCGTTCGACGCTGATCGGGCTCAAGCTCAACAAGATCGGCCGCACCAGCGAACTGCCGGACACTCCGGCCGTGCGCGGCATGATCGAGAAGGTTCACCATCTCGTCCGCATCGTCGACGAGAAGTAAGCAAAGGCGCATGATCCCGAAAAACGGGTGCCGGTTTTCGGTGAAGATCATGCGCAAGACACAAGGAGAAGGGCGATGAAGCTCAGCGATATCGCCGACAACGCCGGCTCGCGCAAAAAGCGTATGCGCGTCGGCCGCGGCATCGGTTCGGGCAAGGGCAAGCAGTCGGGCCGCGGCGGCAAGGGCCAGACCGCGCGTTCGGGCGTGCGCATCAAGGGTTTCGAAGGCGGCCAGATGCCGATGCATCGTCGTCTGCCCAAGCGCGGCTTCAACAACATCTTCCGCGTCGAGTTCGCCGAGATCAATCTCGACCGGCTCCAGGAAGCGGTCGATGCCAAGAAGATCGACGCCGGCAGCGTCGTGAACGTCGAGGCCCTGGTGAAGGGCGGCGTGCTGCGCCGCGCCAAGGGCGGCCTGCGGCTGCTCGGCCGTGGCGAGCTCAAGTCCAAGCTCAACATCGAGGTGCACGGCGCCACCAAGACCGCGATTGCCGCGGTCGAGAAGGCGGGCGGCTCGGTGAAGATCCTCGCCCCTGCCAAGGAAGAAGGCGAGGCGGCGTAACAACTGCGTCATTGGCCCGCGGCTCGCGGGCCTTTACGCATGCGGGACGTGGACTTATCGATGCCGAGCCCCAGATAATGTCCGGCGTCCGCTAAAGTAGCCCGGCCGCGGGCATGACGGCGCAACAGGCGGCGGGAGAAAGTCCAAGATGGCCTCAGCAGCGGAACAACTGGCAGCCAACCTCAATTTCGGTGCGTTTGCCAAGGCTGACGAACTGAAGAAGCGCATCTGGTTCACCCTGGGCGCACTGCTCGTTTATCGGCTGGGGACCTACATCCCGTTGCCGGGCATCGATCCCAACATTTGGGAGCAGGTGTTCCGCTCCCAGGCGGGCGGCATCCTCGGCATGTTCAACATGTTCGCCGGCGGCGGCATCCACCGCATGGCGATCTTTGCGCTGAACATCATGCCGTACATCTCGGCCTCGATCATCATCCAGCTCCTGACCACCGTCTCGCCGCAGCTCGAGGCGCTGAAGAAGGAAGGCGAGGCCGGCCGCAAGACGCTGAACCAGTACACCCGCTATCTGACCGTCATCCTGGCGGCGTTCCAGTCCTACGGCATCGCGGTGGGCCTTGAGGGTGCCGGCAACGTCGTCAGCGACCCCGGCATGTTCTTCCGCCTGTCCACGGCGATCACGCTGACCGGCGGCACCATGTTCCTGATGTGGCTGGGCGAGCAGATCACCTCGCGCGGCATCGGCAACGGCATCTCGCTGATCATTCTCTCCGGCATCGTCGCCGAGCTGCCCGCGGCGCTCGCCAACATGCTCGAGCTCGGCCGTCAGGGTGCGATGTCGACCGGCCTGATCCTGGTCGTCATCATCATGGCGGTCGCCGTGATCGCCTTCATCGTGTTCATGGAGCGCGCGCAGCGCCGCCTGCTGATCCAGTATCCGAAGCGCCAGGTCGGCAACAAGATGTTCGAGGGTCAGTCCTCGCATCTGCCGCTCAAGCTCAACACCTCGGGCGTGATTCCGCCGATCTTCGCGTCTTCGCTCTTGCTGCTGCCGACCACGGTTGCGAACTTCAATGCGGGCAGCGGGCCGGAATGGTTCCAGTGGATCACCACCCAGCTCGGCCACGGCCGTCCGCTGTTCCTGATCATGTATCTCGCGCTGATCGTGTTCTTCGCGTTCTTCTACACCGCGATCGTGTTCAACCCGACCGAGACCGCGGACAATCTGAAGAAGCACGGCGGCTTCATTCCGGGCATTCGCCCCGGCGAGCGCACCGCGGAATATATCGACTACGTGCTGTCGCGCATCACCGTGCTCGGCGCGATCTATCTGGCGATCGTCTGCTTGATCCCCGAGATCCTGATCTCCTACGCCTCGGTGCCGTTCTACTTCGGCGGTACCTCGCTGCTGATCGTGGTCAGCGTGACCATGGACACGGTGGCGCAGGTGCAGGGCTATCTGTTGGCCCATCAGTACGAGGGCCTGATCCGGAAGTCGAAGTTGCGGGGCCGCCGCCGCTAAGCGCGGCGTCCTCTGAAGGCGGCGCGACTGCGCCGCCGATTCGCCCGCGCGAGAGCAACGCGCGGCGCCCGCAGAGACGACCAGCCAGCCGTTCGATCGCATCGGCGGAGCTGCTCTCAGCGCGATGCAATCCCTGATTTCAAAGGCCTTCTTGGCGACCGGGTATTCGCTCCCCTATGATATGGGTAGCGGTGCGGCGCCGATTATGGTTTGCACTGTTCTTGATCTTCAAACACAGGTGCGCGACGTATCGCTCACCAATCCGGGGGGCGTACGCCGATGAGAATTATACTTCTGGGACCGCCGGGGTCGGGCAAAGGGACCCAGGCGCAGCTGCTGGTGGAGCGCTATGGTATCGTCCAGCTCTCGACCGGCGAGATGCTGCGTGCGGCCGTGGCGGCGGGAACGCCGGTCGGTCTGAAGGCCAAGGAGATCATGGCCAGCGGCGGCCTCGTACCCGACGACGTCGTGGTCGGAATCATCTCCGACCGGATCGACCAGCCGGACGCCAAGAACGGTTTCATCCTCGACGGTTTCCCGCGCACCGTGCCGCAGGCCGAGGCGCTCGATGAGCTGCTGAGGCAGAAGCACCTCAAGCTCGATGCAGTGATCGAGCTCCGCGTCAACGAAAGCGCGCTGCTGAGTCGCGTCGAGACCCGAGTCGCCCAGATGCGGGAGCGCGGTGAGGAGGTTCGCCTCGACGACACCCCCGAGGTCCTGACCAAGCGGCTTGCCAGCTACCGCAGCCAGACGGAGCCGCTGATTCACTACTATTCCGAGCGGCGGAAGCTCTCGACCATCGATGGCATGATGGCCATCGACGAGGTCACCCGTGCGGTTCACCGCCAGCTCCTGGCGCTCGGGGCAGTCGAGCCCAAGACGCATGGCAAGGGAACTGCCAAGGGAACTGCCCAGAGTGCCGCCAAGACGGCGCCGGCCAAGAAGGGGGCGGCCAAGGCCAAAACAACCAAGAAGTCGGCGAAAACGGCCAAAAAAACCGCCAAATCCGCTAAAAAGGCGGCCAAGAAGGCCGCGAAGGGCGCCAAGAAGGCGGTCAAGAAGACCGCGAAGAAGACGGTAAAGAAGGCTGCCAAAAAGACCGCCGGGAAGGCTGTCAAAAAGGGTGCCAAAAAGGCCGCAAAAAAGGTCACGAAAAAGCGAGCCAAGCGCTAGCGGCGGTTGACGAAAGCCCCCGGAATCCCTTAATAAGCCCCGCATCCAAGTCGGATAGTTTCAGACGATGCCGGGCCCCAGGAAGACCGGGGGTGGGCGTCGTGTTCGCGTTTGTGAACACCTGCCCGAGAACACAAGCACTTAAAGCCTGGTCCTGACGAGGACCGGCAACAGGAGAGAAGGCCGTGGCCCGTATTGCCGGCGTGAACATTCCCACCAACAAGCGCGTGCTGATCGCGCTCCAGTACATCCATGGCATCGGTCAGAAGATCGCCGGTGAGATTCTGGAGAAGGTGAAGATCCCGGTGGATCGTCGCGTCAGCCAGCTCAGCGACGCCGAAGTGCTTCAGATCCGCGAAGTCATCGACCGCGACTATCTCGTCGAGGGTGACCTGCGTCGTGAGGTCGGCATCAACATCAAGCGTCTGATGGACCTCGGCTGCTATCGCGGCCTGCGTCATCGTCGCGGTCTGCCGGTGCGCGGTCAGCGTACCCACACCAATGCGCGCACGCGCAAGGGCCCGGCCAAGGCCATCGCCGGCAAGAAGAAGTAAGTCTTCGCATCCAATCGCGGCGTGTGGCGAACCGGGGATAACCCGTTCGCCACGCGCCTTTCGTTCCACAGGTGTAGCCGCTGGCACTACGGCGGCGTTTGAGATCTCCAGGAAAGGTACTCAATGGGCAAGGAAGCCACCCGCGTTCGCCGTCGTGAACGCAAGAACATCGCCTCCGGCGTTGCGCACGTGAACTCGTCGTTCAACAACACGACCATCACCATCACCGACGCGCAGGGTAACACGATTGCCTGGTCCTCCGCCGGCACGATGGGCTTCAAGGGCTCGCGGAAGTCGACCCCGTACGCGGCGCAGGTTGCCGCCGAGGACGTGTCGAAGAAGGCGCAGGAGCACGGCATGCGCACGCTGGAAGTCGAAGTCGCCGGTCCCGGTTCGGGCCGCGAGTCGGCGCTCCGCGCGCTCCAGGCCGCAGGCTTCACCGTCACCTCGATCCGCGACGTGACCACGATCCCGCACAACGGTTGCCGTCCCCGCAAGCGTCGGCGCGTTTGATACGAGGTTGCGGGTGCATCGGCGCCCGCAATGACTTTTGCAAGAAGCCGCAGGTGCGACCTGCGGCCTTTCTCCAACGCCAGTGTCTGCAACGGCAGTTCGACTGGCCTGTATGGGTGAAACAGTGACGATCCAGAAAAATTGGCAAGAACTGATTCGGCCGAACAAGCTCCAGGTCACGCCCGGCAGCGATCCGGCCCGTTTTGCGACCATCGTCGCCGAGCCGCTCGAGCGCGGCTTCGGCCAGACCCTCGGCAACGCGCTGCGCCGCATCCTGCTCTCCTCGCTCCAGGGCGCGGCGGTGCAGTCGGTGCACATCGACGGCGTGCTGCACGAGTTCTCCTCGATCGCTGGCGTCCGTGAGGACGTCACCGACATCGTGCTCAACATCAAGGACATCTCGATCAAGATGCAGGGCGAAGGCCCCAAGCGCATGGTCGTGAAGAAGCAGGGCCCGGGCGTCGTCACCGCCGGCGACATCCAGACCGTCGGCGACGTCGTCGTGCTCAATCCGGACCTCCAGATCTGCACCCTCGACGAGGGCGCGGAGATTCGCATGGAGTTCACCGTCGCGACCGGCAAGGGCTACGTGCCCGCCGAGCGCAACCGTCCCGAGGATGCGCCGATCGGCCTGATCCCGGTCGACAGCCTGTACTCGCCGGTCCGCAAGGTCTCCTACAAGGTCGAGAACACCCGCGAGGGCCAGATCCTCGACTACGACAAGCTGACCATGACGATCGAGACCAACGGCGCGATCTCGCCGGATGACTCGGTGGCTTACGCCGCCCGCATCCTCCAGGATCAGCTCAACGTGTTCGTCAACTTCGAAGAGCCGCGCAAGGAAGTCGCCCAGGAGATCATCCCGGACCTCGCCTTCAACCCGGCCTTCCTCAAGAAGGTGGACGAGCTTGAGCTGTCGGTGCGTTCGGCCAACTGCTTGAAGAACGACAACATCGTCTACATCGGCGATCTCGTGCAGAAGAGCGAGGCGGAAATGCTCCGCACCCCGAACTTCGGCCGCAAGTCGCTGAACGAGATCAAGGAAGTGCTGGCTCAGATGGGTCTGCATCTCGGCATGGAAGTGCCGGGCTGGCCGCCGGAGAACATCGACGAGCTCGCCAAGCGCTTCGAGGATCACTACTGAGATTCGTCGTTCCGGGGCGATGCGACGGGACCGCGCAACCGCGGCCTTGGAGCATCGAACCCGGAACCTCGAGATTCCGGGTTCGGCTCTGCGAGCCATCCCGGAATGACTGACTGGGCGAACGCAGGCAGCCCACCTGAGCAACATGTCCGACGAACCGTCGCGGCAGTTTTAACGTAAGGAATAGTTACATGCGTCACGGCAAGGTTCATCGGAAGCTCAACCGCACGGCCGAACACCGCAGGGCGATGTTCGCCAACATGGCGGCCGCGCTGATCAAGCACGAGCAGATCGTCACCACGCTGCCGAAGGCCAAGGAGCTCCGTCCGATCGTCGAGAAGCTCGTCACCCTCGGCAAGAAGGGCGGGCTGGCCATGCGCCGCCAGGCGATCTCCGAGATGCGCGACAAGGATCAGGTCAAGAAGCTCTTCGACGTGCTCGCGACCCGCTACAAGGACCGCCAGGGCGGCTACACCCGCATCATCAAGGCCGGCTTCCGCTACGGCGACAACGCCGCGATGGCCGTGATCGAGTTCGTCGATCGCGACGTCGATGCCAAGGGCCAGGACTCCGGTCCGGTGCAGGAGAAGGAAGCCGAGGCGGCGTAAGCCGTTTCAGCAGGTACGGAATTGAAAGCGGCGCCCTCGGGCGCCGCTTTTGTTTTTGGGGCTCGCGAAGATCAGCGCGACTATTCTTCCTTGATCCCCGCCCTTTGCGCGATCTCCTTCATCTCGGCGGTCTCCTTGCCGATGGCTCCTGCCCAATCGCTGTAGCGCATGAAGCCCGGTTCGAAGCCGACCGTGGTGAAGCGCTCGATGACGGAAGGGCTGTTGACGATCTCCTCCAGCGCCGCCGTCAGCTTGTCGTGAACGGCCGGCGGCAGCCCCTTGGGCGCGACGACCGCGCCCCAGGACGCGAAGTCGATGCCGGTGTAGCCGAGCTCGGCAAGCGTCGGCACGTCGGGCAGGTAGGGCGTGCGCTTGCCGGAGAACACCGCGAGCACCTTGACGGTGCCCGCCTCGATCTGCGGCTTCACGGCGATCACGGTGTCGACGTGGTACTGGATGTGCTTGCCGATGAGGTCGTTCATCGCCGGTGCGCTGCCCTTGTAGGGCAGGTGGACCATCTTGACCCCGGCACTCGACTTGAACAGCTCGCCGGCGAAATGCGAGACGGTCGCGACGCCGAAGGATGCGAGCGACAGCTTGTCGGGATTGGCCTTCGCCTCGGCGACGAGCGAAGCGACGTCCTTGACGGGATTGTCCTTGTAAGTGACGAGCGCCAGCGTGATCTTGCCGACTTGGCCGAGCGGCTCGAAATCCTTGGCCGCGTCGTAAGGCACGCTTTCCTTCACGGCTGCCGGCAGCGTGAAGCTCGAGTTCGAGCTGAAGAACAGGGTGTAGCCGTCAGGCGCCGAACGTGCGACTTCCTTGGCCGCGATCGTGGTGCCGCCCCCGGGACGGTTCATGATGATCACGGGCTTGCCGAGCCGCGTCTCCAGCTCGCCGCCGATGATGCGCGCGACCACGTCGGAGGCGCCGCCCGGCGGGAAGGGGACGATCAATTGCAACGATTTCTCCGGATAGACCGTTTGAGCCGGCGCGAGCGAATTGCCGCCCATCAAGCCGACCAGTCCGAGAAAAATCGTGAGAGCCGTCCGCTTCATCGCATAGTTCTTCCGTGTTCACATGAGACGGCGTGCTGCTTAGCAATAATCGTTCCAGCCGCGGTTCAGGTGGGGTGTCTACGTTGTCGCAGGAAAAGTGCTCGGCGTCTCACTGATTGGTGAGCGCCGATTGCGGCCCGATCCGCCGCGTCCGATATTCCCATCATCGATCTGATGGAGATACTACATGAATATCGACCTTTCCGGAAAAACTGCGCTGGTGACCGGCTCGACCGCTGGCATCGGCCACGCCATTGCCAGAGGTCTCGCCGCCTCCGGTGCTAGCGTCGTGATCAACGGGCGCGGCCAGGACAAGGTCGACGCCGCCGTGCGCAAGCTGGAAGCGGCGGGTGGCAAGGTGCGCGGCGTCGCTGCCGACGTCTCGACCGCGGCGGGCTGCAAGGCGCTTGTGTCCGAGCTGCCCGAGGTCGACATCCTCATCAACAATGCCGGGATCTTCGAGCCGAAGGACTTTTTCGATATCCCGGACGAGGACTGGAGCCGCTTCTTCGAGGTCAACGTCATGAGCGGTGTGCGGCTGTCGCGCGAATATCTGAAGGGCATGCTCAAGCGCAACTGGGGCCGCATCGTCTTCATCTCCTCGGAATCCGGCCTCAACATTCCCGTCGAGATGATTCACTACGGCATGAGCAAGACCGCCCAGCTCTCGGTCGCGCGCGGGCTGGCGCAGCTCACCCGCGGCACCGGCGTCACCGTCAATTCCGTGCTGCCGGGCCCGACCATGTCGGAGGGTGTCGAGACCTTCGTGAAGGATCTCGCGAAGCAAAACGGTCAGTCGGTGGATGAGGCCGCCGCCAATTTCGTCAGGCAGCATCGCCCGAGTTCGCTGATCCAGCGTTTCGCCAGCGTCGACGAGATTGCCAATATGGTGGTCTATGTTGCGTCGAAGGAAGCGTCCGCGACCAATGGCGCGGCGCTGCGGGCCGAGGGTGGTATCGTCAACACGATTGCCTGAGGCTGCGCACGTGCCGGCTTATGTGATCTCCGAGGTCGAGGTGCGCGATCAGGCGATGATGGAAGCCTATCGCGCGCTTGCGGCGCAGACTATCGCGCAATATGGCGGCCGCTACCTCGCGCGCGGCGGTGCCGCCGACGTGGTGGAGGGCGGCCCGCCGCCCAAGACCATCATCATCGTGGAGTTTCCTACGATGGCCCGCGCGCGCGAATGGTACGCCTCAGTGGAATATGCCGAGGCGTTGAAGCTGCGGCAGACGGCGCTGGAGCGGCGGTTGATGTTCGTCGAGGGCATCGCTCCAGGAGCACAACTGCCGTAGGGTGGGCAAAGCGAAGCGTGCCCACTACCTTTCTGCGCCCGTTGCGTGATGGTGGGCACGGCGCAAGCGCGCTTTTGCCCACCCTAGGCAGCGGCGCTGTGCTCGCCTACCACCCCTCCAGCACGATCTTGCCGCGCGACTTGCCGCTCTCGAGCAGCGCATGCGCGCGCTTGAGGTTGGCCGCGTTGATCGTGCCGAAGGTCTGGTCGAGCGTGGTGCGCAACACGCCCTTGTCGATGAGGTCGGCGACGTCATTGAGCAGATGATGCTGCGCGATCATGTCAGGCGTCTGGAACGAGGAGCGCGTGAACATCGATTCCCAGTGCACCGAGATCGCCTTGCCCTTGAACGTGCTCATGGTGAACTCGGGCGGATCGTCGATCAGGCCGAACCGGCCTTGCGGCGCCATGAACTCGGCGATCGCCTTGTAGTGCTGATCGGTGAAGGTGAGGCTCGCCACCAGCGCCACCGGCGGCAGCTTGAGCTTCTCGATCTGCTCCTTCATCGGCTTGCCGTGGTCGATCACCGCATGTGCGCCGAGATCGAGACACCACTTTTGGGATTCCGGCCGCGTCGCCGTCGCGAGCACCGTGAGGCCCGTGAGGCGGCGGGCGAGCTGGATCAGGATCGAGCCGACGCCGCCGGCGCCGCCCGTGATCAGCAGCGTGCGCGGATCGACGCTCTTGCCCGGTACCGCGCCGAGGCGGTCGAACAGCAATTCCCACGCGGTGATGGAGGTGAGGGGGAGGGCGGCGGCCTGCGCGAACGACAGGCTCTTCGGCTTGTTGCCGACGATGCGTTCGTCGACCAGGTGGAATTCCGCATTGGTGCCCTGGCGCAGGATCGAGCCCGCATAAAACACCTCGTCGCCCGGCTTGAACAGCGTGACCTCGGGCCCGACGGCGTCGACCACGCCGGCTGCGTCATAACCCAAGATCTTCGTCTCGCCCTCGGGCGGAGCGGCGCGCTTGCGCACCTTGTAGTCGACCGGATTGGCCGAGATCGCCTTCACGGCGACGCGTATGTCGCGCCCCTTGGGCTCGGGCTTTGCGGTCTCGAAATCGAACAGCGCGTCCTGATCCTCGATCGGAAGCGATTTCTTGTAGCCAACGGCCTTCATGGCTTGTCTCCATCAGATAGCGCGCAGCTTGTGACGTGCGCCCGGCCTGCTAACTGTCCCGCTGGCCCCGGTTTGGCAAGTACTGTAAATTCGGGGATATAGTCCCTGTTTGGATACTATTGGGAAAACACGCATGAAGCGGCGAGATTTTACCCGGCGTCCCGGCTGCTCGGTCGAGGCGACGCTGGACCTGATCGACGGCAAGTGGAAGGGCGTGATCCTCTACCACCTCCAGGACGGCACCCAGCGCTTCGGCGAACTACGCCGCCGGATGCCCGGCATCACCCAGCGCATGCTGACAAAGCAGCTTCGCGCGCTGGAGGAGGACAAGCTCGTCATCCGCAAGGTCTATGCCGAGGTGCCGCCGCGGGTGGAGTATTGCCTCTCCGAGCTCGGCGAGAGCCTCAGGCCGGTGATCGACATCCTGAAGGCGTGGGGCGAGAGCCATCAGCAACGGCTGTCCTGCGCGCCGGCGCCCGAGGCGGCGGAACCGGTCAAGAAGCCGAAGCGAGCAGCGTGAATGTCCGGGAGCGGACTGCGCCGCTCCCGGACAAGATTGCGTCAGAACGCAAACTGCGTGCGCATCGCGACCGCGTCGAACTTCGAGCCGACGTCGGCGGTCGAGACCGGCGAGGCTTGCTTCGACACCGTGCCATGCAGGTAGTCCAGCATGAAGCGGACATTGCCGTTGACGTACCAGTTGAGCGCGAGCGTGTAGACCGTCTGGCGTCCGCCGGCGATGCCGGCGGCAGTCGCGAGCTGATTATTCAGATCCATAGTGGAATAGCGGCCGGCGATCTCCCAGGCGCCCCAGCCACCGCCATCGAGCGAGAACGGATGATCGGGCTTCACGCCGCCATAGGAGGCGTTCGCTGGATTGTACTTGCGCGATTCCCCGGTCAAGACGTAGGCCGCTTCCGCGTAGCCGCCCTGGAATTTCAGGCTTGGCGCTCCGATTAACGGCACGCTGGTGTTCGCGTTGCGATCGATGTTGAACCAGTAGTATTCGCCCTGGAGGAACAGCGATCCATAGGTCGCGGCGGCTTCGACACCATAAACCTGCGCGCCCGCGACATTGGCAATCGCACCGGTCGAGATCAGTGTCGTAGGGTCAATTCGCAGCTCAGGCCGGTCGCTGAGCGTGAGCGTCTGCGTGTTGGCGACCAGATTGCGCGGCGGCTGAATCAGCCACTGTGCGTCGCCGCCGAGATGCAGCGAATAATCCTTGCCGCTGACGAGCTGGCCCGCAACGCGGGCCGTCGCGCCGTACTGCTCGCTGGTGCCCGGAGGTGAGACGCTCGACGCTGAGTGAATCGCACCCGTGGTCGGACCCGTCACGTACGCGCCGGCCCAGAACACGTCGTTGTACCAGCGGGCGCCGACGGCAGAACGGAAATCGCCGGCGGCGATATTTTGCGCGATCACGCCGACCGAGGCGCGCTCCATGAAGGGAATGTCGTTGGAGCTCGAGGACTCATCGAGGGTCCAGGCAAGGTCCATGATGCCGGCCTCGATCGCCATCTTGCCGCCAAAAGGCTTCAGCCCGGTGTAGCTCACATACGCGTTCTCGATGCCGGATGTGCCACCGCCGGGCAGGAAGCCGACAGGAGTAGCGCCGGCGGCCCCCGTGCCGCCGAAGCCGTCAGCCGAACCGCCGAAGTCGTAGATCAGGGCAAAATTCCAGTCTTCGAGGAACTTGCCGACGACGCCGATGCGTGCGCGACGGACGTTCTCGCCGCTGTCGAGTTTCTGCGGCACGGTGCCTGCCGTATTGGGACGATAATCGTAGCCGCCGACATCCCAGTGCACGCGGCTCGTGATCGCGACGCAGTTCGCTCCGTCGGCCGTGCAGATGGTCGGCCGGTTGTTCGGCATCGTCACAACGACGCCGGAAGCCGGCGCCGGGCCCTTGAGCGGGATCGCCGCATTGGCATTGGCGACGACCGCTTTCGCCTCCGAGCGCGCTTCGGCTTTTGCTTCGGCCTTGGCTTCAGCCTTGGCTTTCGCCGTCGCTGCGGTGTTCGCTGCGGTCTGGCTCTGGAGCTTGTCGAGCCTCTGCTCGAGCATCTTCAGCTGCTGCTTCAGGAGTGCGATCTCCTGTTCGCTGTTGCTGGCCGATTGGGCCTGGGCTTGCGATGCCGCCAGCACGCCGGCGAGACCAATCGCCGTGGCTGCAATTCTTGTCCTGCTCACGTTACGCCTCCATCGTTTGACGAACTTCCCCAAGTCGCGAACGGAGAGCCTAGGAAGGATCGATGACTGCCCCGCGACGCTGCGTCCGGTTGCGTGGTTCCCACTGATGCAAATTCGCCGCAACCGAATCCGCCTTGCATCACCATGCAAGATGACGCGTATCATGCCAATCCGTAGCGCCGGGCAAATTGCCATTTCGCACACCGGGCCGGTATGCGGCGGGCGCCGGAAGGGGGGTGAATATTGCCATCCCGCGCCCTTCTATTGGGGGGCGAACGCGCCTATATTCCGGCGTCTTTTCCAAGAGGTAGGAATGTTTCGATCGACCTGGACCGCCGTCGTCACGGCATTGTGCATAGGCTTTTCGACCCACTTCAATCCGGCAGCGGCGCAGGACCGTCGGGCCCCGTCGTCGCCGGCCGAGCTGCGGCTGTCCTATGCGCCGATCGTGCAGCGGGTGCAGCCGGCGGTCGTCAACGTCTATGCCGCCAAGGTGGTGCAGAACCGCAATCCGCTGCTGGATGATCCCATCTTCCGCCGCTTCTTCGGCGTGCCCGGCCAGCAGCCCGAGCAGATGCAGCGCTCGCTCGGCTCCGGCGTCATCGTCGATGCGTCGGGCCTCGTCGTCACCAATGTCCACGTCATCGAGGGCGCGGACCAGGTCAAGGTGTCGCTGTCGGACAAGCGCGAGTTCGAGGCCGAGATCCTGCTGAAGGATCCCCGCACCGATCTCGCCGTGTTGCGCCTGAAGGACACCAAGGAGAAATTTCCAACGCTCGACTTCACCAATTCCGACGAGCTGCTGGTCGGCGACGTCGTGCTCGCGATCGGCAACCCCTTCGGCGTCGGCCAGACCGTGACCCACGGCATCATCTCGGCGCTGGCGCGCACGCAGGTCGGCATCACCGACTACCAGTTCTTCATCCAAACCGATGCGGCGATCAATCCCGGCAATTCCGGCGGTGCACTGGTTGACATGAGCGGCAAGCTTGCCGGCATCAACACCGCGATCTATTCGCGCTCCGGCGGCTCGCAGGGCATCGGCTTTGCGATCCCCGCCAACATGGTGCGCGTGGTCGTCGCTTCCGCCAAGGGCGGCGGCAAGGCGGTGAAGCGTCCCTGGCTCGGCGCGAAGTTGCAGGCGGTGACGCCCGAGATCGCCGAAAGCCTCGGCTTGCGTTCGCCGACCGGCGCGCTGGTCGCGAGCGTGGTCTCGAACGGTCCCGCAGCGAAGGCCGGCCTGAAATCCTCCGATCTCATCACCGGGATCGACGGCCAGACCGTGGATGATCCCAATGCCTTCGACTACCGCTTCGCGACGCGTCCACTCGGCGGTTCCGCGCAGATCGACGTGCAGCGCGGCGGCAAGCCGCTCAAGCTCGCGATCGCGCTGGAGACCGCACCCGACGCCGGCCGCAACGAGCTCGTCATCACTGCGCGTTCGCCGTTCCAGGGCGCGAAGGTCTCGACCATCACGCCGGCGGTTGCCGACGAGCTGCATCTGGACGCCGACACCGAAGGCGTCGTGATCGCCGATCTCGGCGGCGACAGCGCGGCCGCGAATGTCGGCTTCCAGAAGGGCGACATCATCCTGGCTGTCAACAATCAGAAGATCAGCACGACCGGCGATCTCGAAAAGGCTGCGGGTGAGCGCCCGCGGATCTGGCGCATCACGCTGGTGCGCGGCGGGCAGCAGATCAACGTCACGCTGGGCGGATGAGTCCGAAGCGACCACAGGAGACGCCAACTCTCTTTGCCGCGGCGGGGCTCGATCACGAGGCTCCGCATCCGCTGCCGGACCGGCTGCGCCCGCGCGCGTTGTCGGAGGTCGTCGGCCAGGATCACATCCTCGGCCCCGACGGCGCGCTGACGCGCATGCTGGAGACGCGCACGCTCGGCTCGCTGGTGTTCTGGGGCCCGCCCGGCACCGGCAAGACCACGGTGGCGCGGCTGCTGGCGGACGCGACCGACCTGCATTTCGAGCAGATCTCCGCCGTGTTCTCCGGCGTCGCCGACCTGAAGAAGGCATTCGACGCAGCGCGTGCCCGCCGCGAGATGGGCAAGGGCACGCTGCTGTTCGTCGACGAGGTGCACCGCTTCAACCGCGCCCAGCAGGATTCGTTTCTGCCTGTCATGGAAGACGGCACGGTGGTGATGGTCGGTGCCACCACCGAGAATCCGTCCTTCGAGCTCAACGCGGCGCTTCTGTCGCGCGCGCGTGTGCTGGTGTTTCGCTCGCTCGATGCTGCCGCGATCGAGAAGCTGTTTGCGCATGCCGAAGAGGTGGAGGGCAAGAAGCTGCCGCTCGATGCGGAGGCGCGCGCGGTGCTGGTGCGCATGGCCGACGGCGATGGAAGGGCCTCGCTGACGCTTGCCGAAGAGGTTTGGCGCTCTGCACGGGCTGACGAGATTTTCAATGCCGCGCAGTTGCAGGACATCCTGCAGCGCCGCGCCCCGATCTATGACAAGTCGGCCGATGGCCATTACAACCTGATCTCGGCGCTGCATAAGTCGGTGCGAGGCTCCGATCCCGACGCGGCGCTGTATTACCTCGCGCGCATGCTCGATGCCGGCGAGGACCCGCTGTTCCTGGCCCGCCGCGTCGTGCGCATGGCGGTCGAGGACATCGGGCTTGCCGATCCGCAGGCGCTCGTCATCGCCAATGCCGCCAAGGACGCCTTCGACTTCCTCGGCCATCCCGAAGGCGAGCTCGCCATCGCGCAAGCGGTGGTCTATCTCGCCACTGCGCCGAAATCGAACGCGGTCTACACCGCCTTCGGGGCCGCCATGCAGACCGCAAAGCAGGCCGGCTCGCTGCTGCCGCCAAAGCACATCCTCAATTCCCCGACCAAGCTGATGAAGTCGGAAGGCTACGGCGCAGCCTACGAATACGACCACGACGCCCCCGACGCCTTCTCCGGCCAGGATTATTTCCCGGAAGCCCTGGGCCGCCAGACCTTCTACGATCCGCCCGAGCGCGGTTTCGAGCGGGAGATCCGGAAGCGGCTGGATTACTGGGCCAAGCTGCGGAAGGAGCGGGGCGGCTCGCGCTAGAAACGGCCATTTCGCCGTGACGGGAGCCGGCTTTTAGGGTACGCAGGCAGCCATGAGCCGCCGCATCAAGAGAATGAATCCAAAGCCCCGTTCGCGTGACGAGCGCGACGATTCGCGTCCGTTCAAGGCGCGCACCGCAAAGAAAGCGGGACCGCGGCCGGGTGGCAAGCCGGGGACGAAGCCGCCGCGCTTTGCGGGCGAGCGCGCCGAGCGGCGGCCGCCCAAGGCTGCTGCACAGGAAAGGCCTGCGCCCGAAAAGCCGGTCGAGGCGCTGCTGCCGACCAAGGTGCAGACCGTCACCGTGACCGCCGACGAGAACAACATGCGGGTCGATCGCTTCCTCGAGGCGCGCTTTCCCGGCCTGTCGTTCTCCCACATCCAGCGCGTCGTCCGCAAAGGTGAGCTCCGCGTCGACGGCAAGCGCGTCGACAGCAAGGACCGGCTGGAGGAGGGGCAGAGCGTCCGCATCCCGCCGCTGAAGCTCGACGCGCCCAAGGCCGTCGGCGAGCTCTCGGAGGCTGCGCAGAAGACGCTCAAGGCGCTGAAGGAGATGACGATCTACGAGGACGACGACGTCCTCGTGCTTAACAAGCCGTTTGGGCTTGCGGTGCAGGGCGGCTCCGGCACGACGCGGCACATCGACCAGATGCTGGAGGTGATGCGCGACTCCAAGGGGCAGAAGCCGCGGCTTGTGCACCGGATCGACAAGGACACGTCGGGCTGCCTCCTGATCGCGAAGACCCGTTTCGCTGCTTCGCACCTGACCGGCGCGTTCCGCTCGCGGTCGGCGCGAAAGGTCTATTGGGCGCTGGTGCCGGGGCTGCCGAAGCCGAAGCAGGGCCGCATCTCGACCTTTCTCGCGAAAGAGGAGAGCGAGGACGACACCATCATGCGTATCGCCCAGCACGGCGATGAGGGCGCCAGCCACGCGGTGACCTATTACGCCGTGGTCGAGACCGCCGGCAACAAGCTGACCTGGGTGTCGCTGAAGCCGGTGACGGGCCGCACCCACCAGCTCCGCGCACATATGGAGCATATCGGCCATCCCATCGTCGGCGATCCCAAATATTTCAACATCGAGAACTGGCAGCTGCCGGGCGGCCTGCAAAACCGGCTGCATCTGCTGGCGCGCCGCATCGTCATTCCGCATCCGCGCGGCGGCGTGATCGACGCCACCGCCCCGCTGCCGCCGCACATGCAGCAGTCGTGGAATCTGCTCGGGCTCGATGCAAGCCGGTTTGATCCGATCGAGAACGCGCCGGAGGAATAGTGAATCCGTAGGCTAGGGAGTTTCCGCGACGTCGTCCTGGCGAAAGCCAGGACCCATTACCCCAGGGAGGGGTTTGGCGAAGACTCCTCGTTCGGTATTCCGACCTCTCGCGATCGATAGATCACGCGGTATGGGTCCTGGCCTTCGCCAGGACGACATCAGGTGTTTGGCGAGCGGCTTACCCCCTCAATTCCGAAACTGCTCCAGAAACATCCGCAAGCTGTCGTGCGAGCTCTCGACATCGGTGATCAGCCAGCCCTCGGGTCCGTTGACGAGGATGAAGTTCAGCGTCACCCGGCGGCCGTGATTGTCGAAATTCGCCGCGACATAGGTCTTGTCGTATTGCCTGCGGGCCACCGCGATCGCGACCGGGCCGAGCTTCCAGCTCGGGCTCTGCACCAGGAAATCATAGGGCTCGGCCCTCGGCGTGCTCCAGGCCTTGCGCAGCGGGAAATCGAAGAACTGCCGGGCGGTGGCGCCATCCCGCGGCAGGCC
Source organism: Bradyrhizobium sp. B039 (assembly GCF_038965675.1). Classification (NCBI taxonomy): domain Bacteria; kingdom Pseudomonadati; phylum Pseudomonadota; class Alphaproteobacteria; order Hyphomicrobiales; family Nitrobacteraceae; genus Bradyrhizobium; species Bradyrhizobium sp. B039. The sequence goes on along the minus strand of NZ_CP152416.1, from coordinate 5,461,634 downwards.
TTTTGACAGTTCCGGCGCGCCCTGGCCGTAATGGGCGTAGACATTGCGAACCAGCGATTCCGGGCTACGAAAGCCTGCCTCCGCCGCGGCCAGTCCAAGTCCCGCATATAGGGCGACAATGCCCGTAAGTTCCCTCATGCCCGCCGCTCGCTTTATCGGCCACAGGTCTTAGCTTAAAAGCCTAGCATCCAGCCGCGGAGACCGAAAACCCAAGATGCGTGAATTGTTCGATGAAGCTGCGGGCCAGTCTCCGCGCGATCCGCGGGAATCGGCCCGCCAGTCCGCGCGCACGCCGCAGCGCAAGCGCTTCTACAAGGAGGCCGGCGTCGCCGAGGCCGAAGGCGGCTTCGCCATCACACTCGACGGCAGGCCGATCCGCACGCCGTCCGGCCGCCAGGTCGTGATCCCCTCGCGCGCGCTGGCCGACGCGGTCGCCGCCGAATGGGCGGCCCAGGGCGAGACGATCGATCCCGTGACCATGCCGCTGACGCGGATCGCCAACAGCGTGGTCGAGGGCGTGGTCGACCGCGTCGAGCTCGTCAGCGACGACCTTGCGAAATATTTCGAGTCCGACCTGCTGTTCTATCGCGCTGGTCACCCCGAGGCGCTCGTGGCCCGCGAGGCCACGCATTGGGACCCCGTGCTGTTCTGGGCCGCGGAGACGCTGGGCGCGCATTTCATCCTGTCCGAGGGCGTCATGCATGTGAAGCAGCCGGACGAGGCGGTCGAGGCCGCGCGCGCGGCGCTGCCGGGCGACGCCTGGTCGGTCGCCGCGCTCCACGTGGTGACGACCCTGACCGGCTCGGCGCTGCTGGCGCTGGCGCTGGCTCATGGCGTGCGCGATGCCGGCCAGGTCTGGGCCGCCGCCCATGTCGACGAGGACTGGAACATCGACCAATGGGGCGTGGACGAGGAAGCTGCGGCACGCCGGGCCGCCCGCGCGCAGGATTTCGAGGCTGCCGTGGCGGTTCTAGACGCGGTGAAGGTACCTGCGGTCAAAGGTCCTTAACGAGAGGTTTACGAGGGCGGCCTTAGGGTGGGACCAGCGTTCCCTGGGCCCCCCGAGATGCCGACGCCGATAAGCTCGATCGTTCCCGTCAGTGCTGCCAGCCCCGTGGCTGATGCGGCGACGCCCGATCTCGTGCTTCAGGCCGGCAGCGTCGTCGACGCCAGAGTGGTCAGCGTGCTCGCCGACAATCTGGTGCGGATCGCGATCGCAAACCTCTCCCTCGACGTGATGTCGGAAGTCGCGCTGTCGCCTGGACAAAATCTTCAGCTCGCGGTGTCGCAGAACGACGGCACGATCCGGCTCGCCGTCGTCAACGGCGCAGGCGAGGCGGCGGCCGACCAGGTCACGCTGACGCCGGCCGCGGCTTCGCTGGTAGAGAGCCCGCCGCTCGCGCCGTCCGCAACCGCCGCCCGCAACACCTTGACGCCATCGGAGCAGCTTGCTGTCACAACGGCTTCGGCCGAGGCCGCGAGCAAGCAGGGCAGCCAGGCGCCGCTGTTCGCCAATCTCGCCTCCGTCGTCACCGGCAGCGATCTGCCGGCGGGATTGAAGCAGGCGGTGCTCGACGTGCTGGCGCAGCAGACGCAGCTCAATACTCAGCTCGATGGCGGCGACATCGAATCCGCCTTCCAGAAGTCCGGCCTGTTTCTCGAGGCTTCACTGGCCGCGGGCGCGACGCCGTCGCCAGGCGCCGTGCCGGACCTGAAGGCGGCGCTGCTGGTGCTGCGCCAGACGCTGGCCGCGACCTCAGGCGTGCGCGAGACCGGCGTGCCGCAGGCACCGGCGCAAGCCGCCGCGCCGCCGACAAGCGTCACGACCACACCGCAGACCGCAGCATCCGCACTTCAGGCGGCGGGCGCGGCCGCGCAAGCGGCATCCCCGTCGCCCGATACGGAGATCGCCCAGCCGACGCAACTGCCGCGCGGCGCTGCGCTCGCAGCCGCCGTGCTGGCCGACATGCCGGGCAAGGCGCCGCAGACGGCGGGCCCGCGAACCATGTCCGCAGGCCTTGCCGCGAGCCTCCTGCAGGAGGTCACGCAAAACCTGCCGCGCATGATCGGCAACGTGCCGGGCTCGAACAAGGCGGTGCCCGATGGCCACATCTTCGAGGCCGCCGCGCGCGGGACGCCACCGCCGTTCCGCGGCGCGCTGCCGTCGCCGCAGTCCATCGCCTCGCCGTCGCTCGCGCCGGATACGCCGCTGGCCGCGACCGTGCACCGCCTGCTCGACGACACCAATGCCGCGATCGCGCGGCAGACGTTGCTCCAGGTCGCCTCGCTCCCCGATCGCACCGATGCCTCCGGCCATCGCGTCGATCCGGCCGTGCCGCAGTGGAATTTCGAGATTCCCTTTGCGACCCCGCAGGGCACCGCCATGGCGCAGTTCGAGATCTCGCGCGACGGCGGTAACGAATCCACCGATCCAACCAAGCGCGCCTGGCGCGCGCGCTTCACGCTCAATGTCGAGCCGGCCGGCCCGGTGCATGCGCTGATCACGCTGAACGGCGACAAGACCTTCGTGCGAATGTGGGCGGAGCGGCCGGCGACCGCGCAACAGCTCCGCGCCGGAATCGGTGAGCTCAGCCAGGCGATGACCAGGGCCGAGCTCAAGCCCGGCGACATCGTGGTGCGCGACGGCACGCCGCCGCAGCCGGCACCGGCCCGCGCCGGCCACTTCCTGGACCGCGCCACATGAGTGATCCGTCCAAGCTCGCGATTGCGCTGCATTACGAGAAGGGCTCTGGCGCGCCTGTCGTCGTCGCCAAGGGCAAGGGCACGATCGGCGAAAAAATCGTCGAGATCGCCAAGGCCAACGACATCCCCATCGAGGAGAACGAGATCCTGGCCGGCGCGTTGTCCAAGGTCGAGCTCGGCGAGGAGATCCCGCCCGATCTCTACAAGGCCGTCGCAGAAGTGCTGGTGTTCGTGCTGCGGCTGTCGGGCCGGGGGCGCTGACGCGCTGTCATCGTTTCACCACGATAGCGGCTGCATGGTCGCGTGGCATTTCTCAGTTCAACGGACATCGCCCTTGCTTACCCGCCGTTCCACTCTCGGTCTTCTCACTGCTGCCGCCACCATGCCGTCGCGCGCGCTCGCCCATGTCGCGCCGCCGCGCAATGAGATCCGCGACAGCCTGGCAAAGCGTTTCACCGATCTCGGCACATCAGGCACCTTCGTCGGCTACAAGGTCGAGGACTATCTGATCGTCGCCAGCGACAAGGAGCGCTCGGGCGAGGGGAAGCTGCCGGCGTCGACCTTCAAGATTCCAAACTCGCTGATAGCGCTGGAGACCGGCGTGGTTGCCGATCCTGACAAGGACGTGTTCCCCTGGGACGGTGTGAAGCGGCCGATCGAAGCGTGGAACAAGGATCACACGCTGCGCAGTGCCATCGCGGTCAGTGCGGTGCCGGTCTATCAGGAGATCGCGCGGCGCATCGGGCAGGAGCGCATGCAGAAATACGTCGACCTGCTCGACTACGGCAATCGCGACATTGGCGGCGGCATCGACCAGTTCTGGCTCACCGGAGCCTTGCGTATCGATCCGGTCGAGCAGGTCGATTTCGTCGACCGGTTGCGGCGCCGCGCGCTGCCGATTTCCAAACGCAGCCAGGATCTCGTCGCTGACATCCTGCCGGTGACCAAGGTCGGCGATAGCGTCATCCGCGCCAAGTCCGGCCTCTTGGGCGCCGAGCGCGGCGAGCCGTCGTTGGGCTGGATGGTCGGCTGGGCCGAGAAGGGCGAGGCGCACACCGTGTTTGCGCTCAACATGGATTGCACCGAGCCGCGCCTCGTCGGCGAGCGCATGCCGGTGACGCAAGCCTGCCTTGCCGAGATCGGCGCCGTCTGAGCGCAACCGCGCTGATCTGCATTGCGAGCGCAGCGATGCCGTAGGGTGGGCAAAGGCGCGTAGCGCCGTGCCCACCATCTCTCGATACGGTCACCTGTAGTTGGTGGGCACGCTTCGCTTTGCCCACCCTACGGTATCGCGTGCGGACCAGACCCTCTCAGCCCAGCTTGAACAGCGCCTGCAAAAACTCCTCCACGGCCTTGCGCGACTCCGCGGCGGTTGCGGGATTGCCGCCGACATGCGGATTGAGCTCGACGCAGGAATCCTTGTAGGTGAAGGGCGCTTGCGTGCTGGCGTTCATCAGCACGCCGCCGTCACCTTCCTTGATCTGGCAATTGCGCACGGTCTGCGCGTTGGCGGAGACAGCCACGGTGGCGGCGCCGAGCAGGCCGCTGTCAAAGCCGTGCGCGCTATCGGGGTATTCGGTCAGCACCACGTCGCGCCCGGCGGCCTTGAGCCGCTCGACGAAGGCCTTGCAGCTCTTCACGGGGTTGTAGTCATCAGGCGTGCCGTGGAAGATGCGGATCGGGCGCGCCGCGACATCGGTATCGCCGACGTAGCTTGTCGAGCAATCCGGATAGAACGGGATGTAGGCGGCGAACTGGATGCCGGACTTGTTCCAGAGCTTGTTGAAGCGGTTGAGGCTCGCATAGAGCGTTGCCTGTCCGCCGCGCGAAAAGCCCATCAGCACGATGCGGTCGGGGTCGACGCGGGGATGCTTCGCCAGAATCTCGAGCGAGCGGTAGATGTCGACGATCAGGTTGAGCCGGCCGAGCAGGGCCTGGTTCGGTCCGACCACCGTCAGTCCGCGGCCGGTAAAGCCGTCGATCACAAAGGTCGAGATGCCCATGGCGTTGAAGGCGTGGACCCAGGCTTCCGTGGTAGCGCCGACGCCGCTGGAGCCGTGCATCAGCACCACGACGGGGAGTTTTCCACTGCCCTGCGCGACGCGGAATTCGCCCGCGACCGTCACGACCTTGCCGGCGGCCGCATCGCCGCTCAAAAATTGCTGGTCGGAGAGGGTGAGCGAGGGGATCGGGTAGATCTCCGCGCGGGTGGCGACTTCCTTGGGAAGGGATTGCGCGTTGGCGAACGCGGCTGAGACGCAAAGCGCGATGAGCGCGGCAGCGGCGCGGAATGCCCTCGGCATCGGATTCTCCCTGATTTTTTTTGTAGTAGAACAACAGGCCCGCGCGCTGTCAATTTGGCGCGCGGCGGCCTTAGGCCTTGTCGGCCGTCTTCTTGGTCGTCAGCGCCTGGTCGATGGCAAAGCCGCCGATCTCGCTCATGGCCTGCGAGATCACGTCGCCGCTTCTGGCAAAGCCGCTGGAGAGATAGTCGAACTGCGTCCGCGCCGGCCGCAGCACCTCGATCGGCACGGAGACCGCGGTCTCGTTGAAGCTGTCGACGGAGGCGCGCAGCGTCTCCAGCTCGGTGCTGAGCTTCCCGATGTGGCTTTCCGCGTCCTGCATCAGGCCGAGCAGCTTGCCGCGCTCGGCATCGAACGCCGCACGCTCGGCCGCCGCAGCCGCCGTCACCTCGGTCAACTGCGCCCGCAGCGCCTCGATCTGGCTGACCATGGCGTCGGAGGCAAGCTCGGCGGCCTCGTGCAGCTCGACATGGCGTCTGTTCTCTTCATGCTGCTGATGATAGAGCCGCTCGGCTGACATCGCCCGCTGCGTCAGGGACTCGATCAGGCTTGCGGCACGCAGCAGCATCTCGCCGTTCCGCCCTGACACCATGCTGGCCATGCGCCGCAGGAAGTCGACGGTTTCGGACGACGAGTTCGGCGGCAGGGGGACGACCGTCGCGGACATGAGGTGATGCTTGCAGTCAGACGTGAGGACCGCCGCCGTACCGACTGGGCTCACGCAACATTCGGCGCCTGATCGTAAGCCTGGAGCAAGCCTGAATCGGCGGGCCCGGTCAACCGACCGGCACGGACAAAATCGACCCTCCCGCCGCCAAGTCGCGCGCGGGATCAGGCGTCCTTCTGCCGGCCAATCCGCCCAAGATGGGTAAAGCCGAACCCGGCTGAATATTTCAGGCCATAGCCCAGCGCCCGGTCTATGCCGATATGGGCCAGCCAGATCAAGGCGATGGATAAGGTGAGCGGCGAGGCGAGGCCGAAGCCCAGCGTCAGCAGCGCCACCGGCGCCATGTAGCTGTGGGCGGCGTTGTAGACCAGCGCGCCGAACCTGGTGCCCGAGAGGTATGCCAGGAAGCTCAGATCGGGGACGAAAAAGAGCAGGGCAAAGACGAGCCAGGAGCCGTCCCAGGCCCAGTAGAGCACCACCATGCCTGCAAACAGCGTCAGGCCCTCCAGCCGCAGCAGGATGTTGACACCGCCCGTCACAGTGCCGGTCTCGGTCGTTCCTTGGTCCATCGTCGCCTCCCAGGCAAAACTCTGTAATTCCTTGCGCTTTCCCGCTGCGGCAAGGCAGCCCTGCGGGCCCGAAAGCCGCTTCCCGGCCCGCAAAATGCCGTGTTAGAACCCCCGGCAATCGCATTTAGGCTAAGAACTGGCGGGAGCAAATGAAACATATCCTGGACGCCCTTGAAGATCGTCGTGCCGGCGCAAAGCTCGGCGGCGGGGAGAAGCGCATCGAGGCGCAGCACGCCCGCGGCAAGCTGACCGCGCGCGAGCGCATCGAGCTCCTGCTCGACAAGGGATCGTTCGAGGAGTTCGACATGTTCGTCGAGCACCGCTCCACCGAGTTCGGCATGGAGAAGACCAAGGTGCCCGGCGACGGCGTCGTCACCGGCTGGGGCACCGTCAATGGCCGCAAGACGTTTGTCTTTGCCAAGGATTTTACGGTGTTCGGCGGGTCGCTCTCTGAAACCCATGCGCTGAAAATTACAAAACTCCAGGACATGGCGATGAAGGCGCGGGCGCCCATCATCGGCCTCTACGACGCGGGCGGTGCCCGTATCCAGGAGGGCGTCGCCGCGCTTGCCGGCTATTCCTACGTGTTCCGCCGCAATGTGCTGGCCTCCGGCGTGATCCCGCAGATCTCCGTCATCATGGGTCCCTGCGCCGGCGGCGACGTCTATTCGCCGGCCATGACCGACTTCATCTTCATGGTGAAGAACACCAGCTACATGTTCGTCACCGGCCCCGACGTCGTGAAGACCGTCACCAACGAGGTCGTCACCGCCGAGGAGCTCGGCGGCGCCTCGGTGCACGCCACGCGCTCGTCGATCGCCGACGGCGCCTTCGAGAACGACGTCGAGACGCTTCTGCAGATGCGGCGCCTGATCGACTTCCTGCCGTCCAACAACACCGACGGCGTGCCGGAATGGCCGAGCTTCGACGACATCGGCCGTGTCGACATGTCCTTGGACACGCTGATCCCCGACAATCCGAACAAGCCCTACGACATGAAGGAACTGATCCTCAAGGTCGTGGACGAGGGCGATTTCTTCGAGATCGCGGAAGCCTTCGCCAAGAACATCGTCACCGGCTTCGGCCGCATCGCGGGCCGCACCGTCGGCTTCGTCGCCAACCAGCCGATGGTGCTGGCCGGCGTGCTCGACAGCGACGCCTCGCGCAAGGCCGCGCGCTTCGTCCGCTTCTGTGATGCCTTCAACATCCCGATCGTCACCTTCGTCGACGTGCCGGGCTTCCTGCCGGGCACCGCGCAGGAATATGGCGGCCTGATCAAGCACGGCGCGAAACTGCTGTTCGCCTATTCGCAGTGCACCGTGCCGCTGGTGACCATCATCACCCGCAAGGCCTATGGCGGCGCCTTCGACGTCATGGCCTCCAAGGAGATCGGCGCCGACATGAATTACGCCTGGCCGACCGCCCAGATCGCCGTGATGGGCGCCAAGGGCGCGGTCGAGATCATCTTCCGCGGCGATATCGGCGACCCCGACAAGATCGCGGCGCGCACCAAGGAATACGAAGACCGCTTCCTGTCACCCTTCATCGCCGCCGAGCGCGGCTACATCGACGACGTCATCATGCCGCACTCGACCCGCAGGCGCATCGCGCGGGCGCTGGCGATGCTGAAGGACAAGAAGGTGGAAATGCCGGCGAAGAAGCACGACAATTTGCCGTTGTAAGATCTCGTAGCCTGGATGAGCGAGGCGACATCCGGTTTTCCACTCAAGAGTCCCGCATGTCGCTTCGCTCATGCGGGCTACTGGCTACGCCTCTGATTTGGCATCCTCGATCAAGATCCGATGACCGAACACGATCCGACCGACGAAATTTCACAGATCGAAGATCGGATCGAGCGGCTCGCCGAGATTGCCGAGCGGTGCCGGAAGTACATTCTCGCGTCCAAGATCGCCATCGGCGGTGGGGGCGCGCTGCTGTTGGTCGCGATCCTCGGCCTGTTTGGGACAGGTCAGACCGCCGCGCTCGGATCAATCGCTCTGGTGCTGGGCGGGATCGTGTCACTTGGCTCGAACGTCAGCACGTTGCGGCAGACGGAGAGCGCGATCGGTGATGCGGAGGCGCTTCGATCTCGGCTGATCGGCAGGATCGACCTGCGCGTGGTTGCCGATGCGCCGATGAAGCTGGTGTGACGCGCCGGCCGTTCGGCACCTTTGTTCACTGCCCCAGCTTCGCCCGTCCCTTGCTTCGCTGCCAGTGGCTTCCGGCGCGAAATCGGCTGTCTCTGGCCGCTTGCAATTGCCTTCTGGTGGCCTACCATGAACAGCGTTGGGACCTTGAAGGAGTGCAGCCATGGAACTCACCGTGGTGCCGATCGTCAAGCCGGACGCAACCAACTTCATCTTCGGCCAGTCGCATTTCATCAAGACTGTGGAAGACCTCCATGAGGCGCTGGTGGGCGCAGTTCCGGGCATCCGCTTCGGGCTGGCCTTCTGCGAGGCCTCCGGCAAGCGGCTGGTGCGCTGGTCGGGGAACGACGAAGCCGCGATCGCGCTTGCACGCGACAACGCAATGGCCATCGGCGCCGGCCATACATTCCTGATCTTCCTGGGCGACGGATTCTTTCCAGTCAACGTGCTGGCTGCGGTGCGTGCGGCGCCGGAGGTCTGCCGCATCTACTGCGCGACGGCCAACCCCACACAAGTGATCGTCGCGCAAACGGAGCAGGGCTGCGGCGTGCTCGGGGTGGTGGATGGCGCCTCACCGCTGGGTGTCGAAACCGACGAGGACATTGCGTGGCGGAAAGACCTGCTGCGAAAGATCGGCTACAAGCTGTAGTGGCTGGATGCAGCCGAAGCGGCGGGCCTGCATCGACAAGACCGTCGAACCCACAACCGCAAGATGCCCGGCACATTAATCGCCGGCGCTCTCAAGCTCCAGACCCGAGGAGCAACACCATGAAGCAAAACATCCCCGAAGAATTTCCCACCGGCTTGATGGATTGGAGTCGCTTTGTGATCAAGGGCAGCAAGATGCCGCCCCGGGATCCTGATGACGATGAAGAGGACGAGGACGAGGAGGGAGAAGAGGAGGGGGACGACGACGAACCGGCGGTCGTACGCGAGCCGGACGAAGACTAGAAAAGTGGATGGCAGTTGGCGTACAATATCTCCCATGAGTTGGGATGCGAAAGACGTAGCGCTGCTCAAAAAACTCTGGGTCCAAGGACAGAGTGCCGCGCAGATCGCGCGCCGTCTCGGGTGTAGCCGTAACGCTGTCTGCGGCAGGCTAACTCGCTTGGGCCTGACGCGTGGCCACAAGCCGCCAACAGCAAAACCCAAGATAAGGTCGGTCCGGAAGCGAGAGCCGGCGTTGTTGGTTGCCGGTGCCCAACCGGCAGCCAAGAAGGTGTCGCGGAAGACAACAAACAAGCAGCCAAAGGAATTCAGCAAGCACCAGCTTTACGCCATGCTAGCTGAAGCGGTCAGGAATACGGGCTAACGGGCTACCGCGACGTTGTTGCGGCGCGGGCTCAATGAGCCGAGTCCGACCGGGTTGGGAGGGGCAATGGATCATTGGACCCGCTGGTTACCAGGTCTTGGCACCCTTCGTCGATATCAAGGGAAGTGGCATTCGCACGATATCTTCGCTGGATTCGTATTGGCGACAATGCTGGTCCCGGTTGGCATTGCCCATGCGGAGGCGTCGGGCTTGCCCGGTATCCAGGGTCCATACGCAACGATCACAGCGCTCCTCGCTTACGCGCTGTTCGGTCCAAGCCGCATCCTCGTCCTGGGACCAGACTCGGCTCTGGCAGCCATTGTATCGTGGGTGTTGTCGGTCCATTGTCGGGTGGCGATCCCATGCGCGCCATAACCTTGGCCGGCATGATGGCAATCGTTTCCGGCACGGCATGTATTCTGGCAGGCATTCTACGTCTGGGCTTTGTAACCGAACTTCTCTCCAAGCCCATACGCCACGGTTACATGAACGGAATTGCATTGACCGTATTGATCAGTCAACTGCCAAAGCTGTTCGGCTTTACGATCGAAAGCGAAGGACCTCTGCGGAGCCTGTGGGCGATCGCCGGTGCAATCACCGAAGGAAAGACAAGCTGGGTAGCCCTTGGGCTCGGGCTCGGCACGCTGACGGTGATCCTTCTGCTCGAGAGCAACAAGCGGCTGCCAGGCATTCTGATTGCCGTCGTCGGGGCAATGGCCGTCGCGGGCGCGCTGGATCTTGGGAGGACTGGGAGGACCGAGCCAAAGCCTAGTCTCGATGGACCTTGGTGCGCCCTGCGATCGTGGCGTCCTTTCAGCGCCGATATCGTGCTAGGCTCGACTGTGGCAGGGAGCACCTGCTTCCTGCTTCATACCGAACGGGAGGACGACATGCCTGAGAGCGTCTACAAGGTCATAGAACTGATCGGCACCAGCAACGATTCCTGGGAAAAGGCCGCCGCCAACGCGGTCGAGCAGGCTGCAAAATCTCTTCGTGACCTTCGTGTCGCAGAGGTCGTCAAGCTCGATATTCAGCTGGACGCCAAAGGAAAAGTAGAGGCCTATCGCGCTAAACTCAACGTGTCGTTCAAGTTCGAGGGCACCTGAGCTTAAGCAAACCTCGCCTCGCATGCGGGGCGAGGTCGGATCTTACGCGCAGGGTCAGCGCTCAAACGGTCGACGTGAATTGTGTCCCTCTTGGAGAGCGCACGATCATGAAGGTCTTGCCACTGCTCGTGGTCGCCATGGGTGTCGTCGCGTGGGAAGCGACCGCACAGGACGCACAATGCGTCCGCGAACGCGCCGCCATGGTCGAGGCCATCCGGGCCTACGCCCGGTCCGCTGCCGGTGTTTTGGGACAGCAAGGCCTGTCGGAGAAGGTCCTTGAGGCCATGGCGCAAACGAAACGCCACCTGTTCATCCCTGAGCAATCTTGCTCTATCGCATACGCCGATAGACCGATACCAATCGGCCTCGGCCAGACCATATCGCAGCCGTACATTGTGGCCTTGATGACCCAGTTGGCCGAGGTCGCGCCCGATCACGTTGTGCTCGAAGTCGGTACCGGTTCGGGCTACCAGGCCGCCATCCTCGCGCAGCTCGCGCGAAAGGTCTGCAGCATCGAGATCATCCCGCAATTGGCCGAGACCGCCGCGAAAACACTAAGGGACCTCGCGTATGACAACGTGAGCGTCAGGCTTGGCGATGGCTACGATGGCTGGCCCGAATGTGGTCCTTTTGACGCAGTCGTCGTGACTGCCGCGCTCGGGGAGCCACCGCCGCCGCTGATCGAGCAGCTTAAAGTAGGTGGCCGACTCGTCATGCCGGTGGGCCCCGGTTACGGCACCCAGCAGCTCACGGTCGTCGAAAAAATCGCTCCTGGCAAGACGACGACGCGCGCCGTCGCCCTCGTGCGGTTTGTCCCTTTTACGCGTTCGCAAAACTAGAAGTCAGGGTGGAACGGGTTGAGCGCGTAGGGTGGGTGAGCCTTGCGACTGCGCGAAGCGCAGTTCGCTGGGCGTAACCCACCAATTTTGTTGAGGCGGACATTGGCGGATTGCGCTTCGCTAATCCGTCTGCGTTAGCGTGCCTCATCCGCCGCAGCAAAATGCGCCATCTGGTCGGCGCGGGCCTTGGCGAAGGCCGGGCGGCCCGTGGCGCGCGCGACGTAGTCGCGGCAAGCCGGATGTGTCGCCAACCCATCGAAGCGATCGACGACGCGCAGCACGTCCGACATCAGGATGTCGGCGACGGAGAAGGAGCCCGCCAGCCATTCGCGGCCGGCGAGCACCGGCTCCATGTGCTTGAGGCGGAGCTTGAGGAAGTCGTCGACGAACTTCACGGCAGGTGAGCCATCGTCACTGCCGGTGAACTTGAACATCGTCCAGGGCAGGGCGGGCATCTCCACCGAATTGAGCGCCGCGAACACCCACGTCGTCGCCTCGTTACGGCCGCGCGGATCGGTGGGCATCAATGCCGGGCTGAGCTCACCCAGATGCAGCAGGATCGCGCCGCTCTCGAAGATCGAGAGGTCGCCGTCGGTCAGCCACGGCACCTGGCCGAAGGGCTGGTGCGCGAAATGCGCGGCGTCCCGCGGGCCGAACGGCACGCTCGCGACGCGGTACGGTAACGCGGCCTCTTCGAGAGCCCAGCGCACACGGAGGTCGCGCACGAAACCCCTGGGCATCTCGGGAACCCAGTCGAAAGTGGTGAGGGTGAGGTCGGCCATGCGGTGTCTCCCAGTGCTGCTCAAGGCATAGGACGGGCGAGGGACGTGCGTTCCGACACCGGTGTCAATTCTTTTTGTCGCCGGCGACTTGAGCGGTTAGTCTCGCCCCAAAACAACAGGAGGAAACCCCGATGCCCGCCGCCTTCTTCGTCGTCCGCGCCATCGTCACCGACGCCAGCAAGCGTGCCGCCTTCGACAGATGGTACGAGACCGAGCACGTGCCCGACGCGGTAAAGGCGTTCGGCATCAGCAAGGCCTGGCGGTTCTGGAGCCTGGACGATCCCTCCCTGCATCAGGCCATGTATCAGATCGACGACGAGGCCAAGCTCGCGGCGATGCTCAGAGGTGACGCGCTGAAAAAGCTCGTCGCCGATTTCAACCGCGACTGGCCCGACGTGAAACGGGCGCGAGACGCTGGTGCTGGCGCAGGAGTTTGCGAAGTAGTTCCTGTCGCCTTTGCAACGAATCTGAACGGACGATTCAGCCGCAGTTCATATCGCAGGCCCGACACTTGCTCGGCATCATCAACGCGTGCCTGAGAGGAAGATGTCATGGAACGCCGCAATTTTTTGAAACTTGCATTCGGTGCCGCGGCGGGAGCTGCCGCGTTCACCGCCGCCGCGCAGGCCGCGCCGCTGGCGCCGCAGCCGCTCGGTGATCCCCGTATGCCGCAAGGCAATCCGGACGCCCATCCGGCGGTCACCAGCAGCGATGAAGCCGCGCAGCTCAAGCCCGAGCAGGTGCACTGGCACGGTCGTGGCCATCACTGGGGCTGGCGCCACCGCCACTGGGGCTGGCGTCGCCGGCGCTGGCATCGCCGCCACTGGTAGGCGCCCGGCCGTCGAGGCCTGGACGGGGATCGCGGTTCGCGATCCCCGTTTTGATTCGGCGCTCCTGCAAGCCGATGTGCTGCAGAGCGCTGAAAAGAAAATGGCCGCGCAGGCTGTCGCCGCGCGGCCATTCGCGATGCGAAAGGACGAGATCAGAACGGCCGGCAACGGCCGGCGTACCAGCGGAAGCCATAGGGGCACACGCGCGGACGCACGACCACGACCGGCGCGGGGCGGGGCGCCACGACGACAACCGGCGGGCGCCCGGCCATCGGACGGCAGCCGCCATAGGGGCCGCGATACCAGCCGGGGCCGCAACCGCCGGCGGCGCTGGCCGCTTCGCTGAAACCGACGACCGCGCTGGCGAGCATGACGGCGGCGAAGAGATATTTCATTTGAACTTCCTTCTCGTCCTCGGGACAGAATGTTTGGGCAGCGCGCTTGCGGCGCACAATGAATCAAAAGACACGATTCGACACGTTAAATCTGGGGAGAAACGTGCCGACACGTCGCGATCCAAACCTGCCAATCATGACCTGAATGCGGCATGAACGTTGTCCGCATACGGCTTCAGGCGACAGCAATGGCGCCAGCGGCCCGTTCCGATGGAATCGAAGCGGGCCTCCAGGTTCTTTGTTCTGACGCTACGCGAACCGGTATCCACTTTGCTCGAAAACGCTCTACCGGCCGAGAAAGCCGAGCACCAGCTCCCTGTATTTCTCCGGCGCTTCCAGGAAGACGAGATGGCCGGTGTCGAGGATCACCTCGGCCCGCGCATTCGGCATCTTCGCAGCAAACGCCTTCGCGAGCTCGGCGTTCTGCCCCATCTTCGCGCGCAGCGCTTCCGGTGCGTTTGGCCGGCCCGGTGCGTTGTGGTCGTCGGCGCCCATGATGAACAGCGTCGGCTCGGTGATCAGCGCGACCTCGTGCGCGACCGGCTCGCGATAGATCATCTGCCCGGAGCTCACGAAGGCGCGCAGCCAGCGCGGATAGTCGGGGCTGCCCTTGATGTTGAAGCGGGCGTCGATGAACGGCGTGATTGCATCCGGCGGCAGCTTGATCGCGTAATTGGTCTGGAGCTGCTTGCGATAGCCCTCGGCCGTCAGCTTGTCTTCGCTCTCGATCATCTTCTCGGTCGGCGTCGGCGGCACGTAGAGGCGGTAGTCCTCCAGTCCGATGGGCGCGGTCAGCACGAGGTGGGCGACCCTGTCGGGATAAGCGCGGGCGATGCGCACGCCCAGCATGCCGCCGAGCGAATGCGCGACAACCTCGGCCTTGTCGATCTTGAGGTGATCGAGCAGCGCGATGGTGTTGCGCGCCAGCGTGTCGAAATGCAGCTCGCCTTGCGGCTTGGAGGATTTGCCGAAGCCGATCTGGTCCGGCACCACGACGCGGAATCCGGCCTCACTGAGCATCGTGATGACGGGCGCCCAGTAGCTCGACGGGAAATTGCGCCCGTGCAGCAGCACCACGGTGCGGCCGTTCGGTTGCTGAGGCGCCACGTCCATGTAGGCCATGCTGAGCTGCTCGCCGTCGTTGACAACAGGCAGCAGGTGCACGGGATAGGGATAGGCGAAGCCTTCGAGCGCGATGCCGTAAGGCTCGCGTGGTGTGGTGTCGGCGGCGTATGCGGCAAGAGGGGCGGCGAGGAGGGCGGCGGCAAGCGCGGCCGGGAGGAAGCGGATCATTGGGCTCTCTGGCTTTTGCAGAACGTCATTCCGGGGCGCGTCGAAGACGCGACCCCGGAATCTCGAGATTCCGGGTCTGGTCCTTCGGACCATCCCGGAATGACGGTGCCAGTAAACCTGTGAACAGCCGGGTCAAGCCCGGCCATGACGAGAGTGAGAGCTAACACGCGATTGTGTGCCGTCACGCTTCCGGCGTGATCAGTCCTTCCCATTCCCGAACAGCGCGGCAAACTGTTTCTCGCCGGTGCGGGTGAAATTCACCACGCGGCTGCCCGGCGTGGCGTCGCGCGCGGCCCATTTCAGCTCGGTGAAGCGCTGCATCATGGTGGCGCCCAGCGTGCCGGCGAGATGGTGGCGCCGCTCGCTCCAATCCAGGCAGGCCTTGCACACCGGCCGGCGCGGATGGGCGAGCATGTCGGGCGAGATCTGCAAATGTTTGGCGAGGAAGCGTTCGCCCTCGGCGGTCAGCTCGATGTCCTGTTTCTTCTGCCTGACCAGGTTTCGCTCGCGCATGGTGTCGAGCATCTGCACGCCGAGATCGCCGGCGAGATGATCGTAGCAGATGCGCGCGCGCCGCAGCGCCGGATCCTTCGGTCCCGTGCGCACGCGCATGTGGCCGGTGCGAGCGGCGAGGCCCGCAAGCCCTTCGAGCACGCCGGCAACGTCGTCGTCGGTGAGGCGGTAGTAGCGATGCCGGCCCTGCTTCTCCGGCTCGACCAGCCCGCCGGCCTCGAGCTTCGAAAGGTGCGAGCTCGCCGTCTGCGGCGTGATGCCGGCCTCCTGCGCGAGCTCGCTCGCGGTCAGCGCGCGTCCGTTCATCAGCGCCGTGAGCATGTTGGCGCGGGCGGGGTCGCCGACCAGCGAAGCGACCATGGCGATGTCGGGTCCTGATTTCATGCTTCGATGGTAGCCGAAGCATTGCGGTCGGGCAAGCGCGTAGGCTCTCACCAAGTCGTCATTGCGAGGAGCCCGTGACAAAATTGCGAAGCAATTTTGCACTGGCGACGAAGCAATCCAGGCTGTCTCCGCGGAGAGATTCCTGGATTGCTTCGCTGCGCTCGCAATGACGAGGTGGAAACACAGGAGCCTTACATGTCCGTCACCGTCTTCATCCGCTACCAGCTCGATCCGTTCAAGCGCGCGCAGTTCGAGGAATACACGAAGCGCTGGCTCACTATCATTCCGAAATGCGGCGGCGACCTGATCGGCTATTTCATGCCGCACGAGGGCACCAACAACATCGCCTTCGCACTGATCACCTTCGAGAGCCTGGCCGCCTACGAGGCCTACCGCGCCCGGCTGCGCCAGGATGCGGAAGGCATGGCGAACTTTCATTTCGCCGAGGAACACAAGTTCATCCTCGCGGAAGAGCGCACCTTCCTGCGCAAGGTGGTATTGTAGGCCACGACACCGTCAGCAGGAGACGCCCATGATCGCCGTGATCTTCGAGGTCTGGCCCAAGCCCGAGCATCGCCAGACCTATTTCGACCTTGCAGCCGATCTGAAGCCGATCCTGCAAACTATCGACGGCTTCATCTCGGTCGAGCGTTTCGAGAGCCTGACCGAGAAAGGCAAGATCCTGTCGGTGTCGTTCTGGCGGGATGAGGCAGCCGTGCAGGCCTGGCGCAACACGATGGAGCACCGGCGCACCCAGGCCAAGGGCAGGGCACAGATCTTTGCCGACTATCATCTGCGCATCGCCAGCGTCATCAGGGACTACGGCATGAACGATCGCGACGAGGCGCCGAAGGACAGTCGCGCCGTGCACGATGCGCACTAGCGCTGCCCTGAATGCGTGCCTATGTCTGCGCGGCCAACAAGGGAGAGAAACATGCACGTGACGACCGCGGACAAGCGCGCGACCTTCAGGAAGATGCACGAGAGCGGCTGCTTCATTCTGCCCAATCCGGTCGATGTCGGCAGCGCCAAGGCGTTGCAGCATCTCGGTTTCAAGGCGATTGCGTCATCGAGCGCGGGCTTTGCGTGGACCATCGGCAAGGCCGACAACCACGTCACTGTCGAGGACGTCTGTCAGCATCTGGCAGCATTGAGCTCGGCGGTCGACATTCCCGTGAATGCGGATTTCGAAGGCGGCTTTGCGGTCGAGCCGGACAAGGTCGCTGACAATGTCGAGCGCTGTGTGCGTACCGGCGTCGCCGGCCTGTCGATCGAGGATTCCACCGGCGACAAGGACAGGCCGCTCTACGATCGCGCGCTCGCGGTCGAGCGCATCATGGCCTCGCGCAAGGCGATCGGCGACAGCGGCACGCTGCTGGTCGGCCGCTGCGAGGCCTATCTGTGGGGCGTGACCGATCTCAAGCTCGTCATCGACCGGCTCACCGCGTACGCCGACGCCGGCGCCGATTGCCTCTACGCGCCGGGCCTGAAGAGCCGCGAGGACATTGCCGCGGTGGTCAAGGCTGTCGCACCGAAGCCGTTCAACCTCTTGATCGGCGGTTCCGGCTTGTCCTTGCAGGAGGCCGAAGATCTCGGCGTGCGCCGGATCAGCGTCGGTGGCTCGCTCGCCCGCGCCGCGTGGGGCGGCTTCATGCGCGCGGCAAAGGAGATGGCCGAGAAGGGGACCTTCACCGAGCTCGGCAGCGGCTATCCCGGCGGCGAGCTCAACAAGATGTTCAGCTAGAGCCAAACGAAAAGCGGCGGGATGTTGTGTCCCGCCGCTTTCATGCGTCACTGCGAAGTCTTACTTCGCGCCGTTAGACGGTGCGGCCGGATCCGGCGCGGCCGGCTTGCTCGGCGCAGCACCCGTGGTCACGCCCGGCGCGGTGTTGTTGCGCGGCGTCACGTCGCGCATGCCGGGAGGCGCCGCTGGATTGGCCGGCGGAGCCTGCTGGGCCGTCTGCTTCGCCGGCTCGTTGCTCGCCTGGTTGCCGGTGGTCGTGTTGTTCAAGCCGTAGAACACGGCACCCAGCACCAGGGCGACAGCCACGGCAAACAGTGCGACCTTGCCGCTGGAGGCGGGGCCTTCGCCCAGCTCGGGGTCGACCTGAAGGTCGGCATCCCGTCGCGCCGCACGGAGATACTCATCATCGGCGAGATTCGGGCGATACGGATCGTTGGGGAAACGGTCGTCAGCCATCGATTGGGTCTCCTCGATTATGGCGGCTGGACAACCCATAGATGCGAGATTCTGTTCCGCCCCCTCTGATGCTTTCGTCGCATGTTGCCCCCGCGTCGGGAATCGGGAACCTGCTCATCCCGGATGGACCCCTTGTTCATCCTGGAACCGCGGACGTAAGTTCCACGGGCGGAATAAGGGAACAAAGCGATGTGGAGCCTGCCGCCGAGCGATAGCGTGCTGCACCTTCTGGCGTTTGTTGCCTTGACGGCGCAGGGCATGACCGCGGCGCTTGCTGCGGGGCGGCGCAGCATGGACTATGTCGGCGTCTGCATGCTCGGCAGCATTACCGCGCTCGGCGGCGGCACGCTGCGCGACCTGTTTCTCGGCCACTATCCGCTCGCCTGGGTCGCGAACCCGATCTATCTCGTGCTCCCTGGCGCTGCAGCGCTGCTGACCATCCTGTTCGCGCGCCTCGTGCACCGGCTTCAGCTCGCCTTCATCGTGCTCGATGCCATCGGCCTCGTCGTCTTCACCATGACCGGCTGCGACATCGCCTGGCAGATGGATGTCTCGCTGCCGATCGTCATCGTCTCGGGCATGGTGACGGGCTGCGCCGGCGGCGTGTTGCGCGACGTGCTCTGCAACGACGTGCCGCTCTTGTTTCGCTCCGAGCTCTACGCCAGCGTCTCCGTGGTGACGGGGCTGTTCTACGCGACGGCCTTCGGCCTCAATCTCAACGCCGAGCTCTGGACGATCCTGACCTTCATCCTCGGCATCAGCTTCCGCCTGCTCGCGGTGCGCTACAAATGGGAGATGCCGAAATTCGTGTTCAAGGAGGATGAGCGGTAGCTCCATCCACCTCGCGAAGCAATCCAGGATCTTTCCGCGTGGGGACTCTGGATTGCTTCGCTGCGCTCGCAATGACGGGAGAGAGAGCTGGCTACGGTTGCTTCCGCGCCTTCGCCACCTGCGCCGGCGTCACCAGCGGGCCCGAATTGCCCCAGGAATTGCGGATGTAGTTCGTCACCGCCGCGATCTCCCCGTCGGACAATTGCTTGGCATAGGCCGGCATCTCGCCGGTGTTGGGCGCGCGCGGCGTGGTCACGGTGTGGGCGCCGTCGAGGATGATGCGCAACGTCGAGGACGGATTGACCGATTGCAGCAGCGCGTTGGCGGGCAGCGGCGGATAGATGCGCGGCGCGCCTGTGCCGTCGGCTTCGTGGCAGGCGATGCAGAGCTTTGCATAGACCGCCTGGCCGGCCTTCATCTCGGCCTCGTCGGGCGGCGTCACGATCGTCTCGCGCCGCGCCGGCGGCAGGCCCTTCAGATAGACCGCGATCGCGCGCGCATCGGCGTCGCTCATCTTCGAGGTCGAGTTGACCACCACCTCCGCCATCAGCCCGTCGGCATGGCTCTTGGCATTGCGGCCGCTCTGCAGATATTCGGCGATGTCCTCCACGCTCCACGACTTCAGCCCGGTGCGCGGCGCGCCATCGAGCCTTGGGGCGTACCAGCCGCCGATCTCGTTGCCGGCGAATGCCTGCGCCTGCTTGTCCGCGCTAAAATAGTTCTTCGGCGTATGGCAGGCGCCGCAATGGCCGAGCCCGGTGACGAGATAGCCGCCGCGATTCCACGCCGCGCTCTGGCTCTGGTCCGGCTCGAACAGGCCGGGCTTGAAATACATGGCATTCCAGATCCGCATCAGGCCGCGGTAACCGAACGGCCAGCGCAACTCCGGCGGCTTGTTGCGGCTCACGACGGGCGCGAGCGTGCCGAGATAGGCCCGGATCGCCAGCGTGTCGTCCTTCGTCATCTTCGTGAAGTAGGGATAGGGGAAGGCCGGATAGTAGTTCGAGCCGTCGGGCGCGACGCCATAGCGGAGGGCGCGGGTGAAATCGGCATCCGCCCAGGCGCCGATGCCGGTGTCTCGGTCGGGCGTCAGGTTCGGCGCATAGATCGCGCCGAAGGGCGTGTCGATGCGCTTTCCGCCCGCGAACGGCTTGGCCGGATCGGCGGTGTGGCAGCCCGCGCAGTCGCCGGCCTCGACCAGCGTCTTGCCATAGGCGATCAGCTCCGGCGACGGTTCGGCGGCGAGGGCCGCGCCTGCAACCGCACTGCACAACGCCAAACCCACAGCCAGGCCAGCCAGAATCGTCCGCATCGAGAGCCTTTCCTGCGACCAATCGACGTCGCCTGCGTGACGGGGGCATCAATTCATTTCGCGACGGCGGGGGTATGGTGACACAAATTGAAAATGCCTGATGCCTTTGCAGCCACGAAATTGCGATTTTTACCTGGCGCTCGCTTTGGTCCAGATTTGTGGTGCGGAGCGTTAAATATCCGACATAGAGTGGCGGAGATGGTCGGCGCGCCCTAGCTAAAAACAACGGGCAGGCAACGGCTTAAGCGACGTTAAGTGACAAAGACCTGAACAGGGCGTGGAAAGAGGACAGCATGGGAATCAACCAGGGTCCGATCAGTCTCGATCAAAAATACACCCAGGACACCGGACACGTCTTCACCACGGGCATCCAGGCCCTGGTTCGCCTGCCCATGGCCCAGATCCGGCGCGACCGCGCCAATGGCCTCAACACCGCGGGCTTCATCTCCGGCTATCGCGGCTCGCCGCTCGGCGGCTATGACCAGCAGCTCTTTGCGGCGCGAAAGCATCTCGAGCAGTACAACATCAAGTTCCAGCCCGGCGTGAACGAGGACCTGGCCGCGACCGCCGTCTGGGGCTCGCAGCAGCTCAATCTCTCGCCCGGCGCCAAGTATGACGGTGTGGTCGGCATCTGGTACGGCAAGGGCCCCGGCGTCGATCGCTGCGGCGACGTGTTCCGCCACGGCAATGCCGCGGGCTCGGCCAAGAACGGCGGTGTGCTGTGTCTGGCCGGCGACGACCACGGCGCAAAATCCTCGACCGTCCCGCATCAGTCCGACCACGCCTTCATGTCCGCGCTGATGCCGTATCTCTACCCGTCCAGCATCCACGAGATGATCGAGATGGGCCTGCTCGGGATCGCGATGTCGCGCTACTCGGGCTGCTGGGTCGGCATGAAGGTGATCACGGAGACGGTGGAGACCACCGCCGAGATCGACCTCACCGACGAGATGAAGCCCTTCATCATCCCGCCCGATTTCGAGCTGCCGCCCGGCGGCCTCAATCTGCGCTGGCCCGACGACCGCTTCGAGCAGGACCGCCGCCTCCAGGACTACAAGGGCTTTGCCGCGATCGCCTTCGCGCGCGCCAACAGGGTCAACCGCGTCACCATGGATTCGCCGAACGCGCGCTTCGGCATCATGGCCTCAGGCAAGAGCTATGAGGACGTGCGGCAGGCGCTGCGCGAGCTCGGGGTCACCGAGGAGGTTGCCGCCAAGATCGGTCTCCGTCTCTACAAGATCGGCATGCCCTGGCCGCTGGAGCCGGAAGGCGTGCGCCAGTTCGCGGTCGGGCTCGAAGAGATTTTCATCATCGAAGAGCGGCGCGAGATCGTCGAGAACCAGGTCAAGCAGGAGCTGTTCAACTGGCGCGACGACGTCCGCCCGCGCATCGTCGGCAAGATGGACGAGCACGACAAGCGCTTCCTGACCTTCGCCGCCGAGCTCAGCGTCGCTTCGCTTGCGACCTCGATCACCGAGCGACTTCTAAGGCTTAATCTCAACCCTGAAATCGCGGAGATGCTCCGCGTCAAGGCCGACTGGTTCAACGGCCGCCAGGCCACACAGATGCAGGCCACCGCGCCTGTCTCCCGCACCCCGTATTTCTGCTCCGGCTGTCCCCACAACACCTCGACCAAGGTCCCCGAAGGCAGCCGCGCGCTGGCCGGCATCGGCTGTCACTTCATGGCGCTGTGGATGGACCGCTCGACCGAGACGTTCACGCATATGGGCGGCGAGGGCGTGCCGTGGGTCGGCATCGCGCCCTTCACCAACGAGAACCACATCTTCGCCAACCTCGGCGACGGCACCTATTTCCACTCTGGCCTGCTCGCCATCCGTCAGGCGGTCGCCTCCAAGACCAACATCACCTACAAGATCCTCTACAACGACGCGGTGGCCATGACCGGCGGCCAGCGCCATGACGGCGATCTCTCGCCGCAGCAGATCACCTTCCAGCTCCACGCCGAGGGCATCCGCGAGATCTATCTGGTCTCGGAGGCGCCCGACACCTATCCCGCCGACACCATCGCGCCCGGCGTGAAGAAGTATCACCGCGACGAACTCGACAACGTCATGAAGATGTGCCGCGAGTACAAGGGCACCTCGGCGATCGTGTTCGTGCAGACCTGCGCCGCCGAAAAGCGCCGCCGCCGCAAGCGCGGCCTGATGGAGGATCCGGCGCGTCGCGTCATGATCAACCCGGCCGTCTGCGAAGGCTGCGGCGACTGCTCGGTGCAGTCGAACTGCATCTCGGTCGAGCCGCTGGAGACCGAGTTCGGCCGCAAGCGCGCCATCAACCAGTCGTCCTGCAACAAGGACTATTCCTGCGTGAAGGGCTTCTGCCCGTCCTTCGTCACCGTCGACGGCGGCGCGCCGCGCCACCGTGCGCCGGCCGAGCTTGAAGAGATCGGCGCGCTGCCCGAGCCGGCCTCGCGCCCGACGCTCGACAAGCCCTACAACATCGCCGTCGGCGGTGTCGGCGGCACCGGCGTGCTCACCATCGGCGCGCTGCTCGGCATGGCCGCCCACATCGAGGGCAAGGCCTCGATGATCCTCGACATGTCGGGCCTCGCGCAGAAGGGCGGGGCGGTGCTGAGCCATGTCCGCCTGTCCGACCATCCGGCCGAGGTCACGTGCTCGCGCATCGTCACCGGCACGGCCGATCTCGTCCTCGCCGCCGACGAGGTGGTCGCGGTCGCCAAGGACACGATCTCGCTCTGCGACACCAGCCGCACCCGCGGCATCATCAACAGCCACGTCATTCCCACCGCCGACTTCGTCCTCAACCGCGACTTCAACTTCCAGACCCGCAAGCTGAACGGATTGCTGGAGACGGCGCTGCACAAGGACTCCGTCTTCTTCGACTTCACCAAGCCCGCCGAGCAGTTGCTCGGCGACAGCATCGCCACCAACATGATGATGATGGGCTATGCCTATCAGAAGGGGCTGTTCCCGCTAGCGGCCGAGTCGATCGAGCAGGCGATCGAGGTCAACGGCGTCGCGATCAAGATGAACAAGGAAGCCTTCCGCCTCGGTCGCCTCGCGGTCGCCGATCCCCAGCGTCTTGCGGGCATGCTGAAGGGAACGGGCGAGGTTGTCGCGCCCAAGACCTTGGACGCAATGACGCTCGACGAAGTCATCGAGCATCGCGCCAAGCACCTGACCGCCTATCAGAACGGCCGCCTGGCAAAACGCTATCGCAAGCTGGTCGACCAGGTTCGCGATGCCGCGAGGCAAGGCGGCTATGACGACGCGCTGCCGCGCGCGGTCGCGGTGAACTACGCCAAGCTGCTGGCCTACAAGGACGAATACGAAGTCGCGCGCCTCTTCACCGACGGCGCCTTCGAGCAGCAGCTCCGCGACCAGTTCGAGGGCGATTTCAAGTTCAGCTTCAATCTCGCGCCGCCGATCCTTAGCCGCAGCGTCGATGCCCTGGGCCGTCCGAAGAAGCGCGCCTTCGGCCCGTGGATGCTGAAGGTCTTCCGCGTGCTGGCGAAGTTCAAGTTCCTGCGCGGCACCCCGCTCGACATCTTCGGCCGCAGCGCCGACCGCAAGCTCGAGCGCGATCTGATCGTGGGCTACGAAAAGGACGTCGCCACCGTGCTCGGCCTGTTGTCGCCGCTCACGATCGACACCGCGGTCGAGTTGCTCTCGCTGCCCGACCGCATCCGCGGCTACGGCCCGGTGAAGGAGAAGGCGGTCACTGAGGCCAAGGCCCGCTACGCCCAGCTCGCCGCCGACCTGGCGAGCCCGCCGCCCGCGCCGCGGCAGATCGCGGCGGAGTAGGGCAAGTCCCGTAGGGTGGGCAAGGGCGCGAAGCGCCGTGCCCACCACCTCACGAGGATTGAGTCAGAAGAGGTGGGCACACTTCGCTTTGCCGACCCTACAAGACCTACGTTTGACAAGGGTTGTGACCGCGCGATATCAGCAACTTGCGATAGTGGCGCGCGGCGGGTGATGCGGTCGTGCGCTATGCGGAGCGACGATCGATGTCATTGCGCGGTGTCTTGATTGTATTGGTCGCCGTTGGCGTATTGGCGGCCTTGGGGATGTACTGGAATCAGCATGATATCGAACGTGTCATGCGTGATGGCTACGGCACCACGGGCAAGATCACGTCCGCTGAAGTCGTCTCGACGCGATTTCCGTTCGTGTTCGACGGGTTCTGGCCCCGCTATGTCGACGAAAATCTGTCGATCGGATTGCAATGGATCGGAAAGGACGGCGTTCGGCGCGAGCGCAAGGGCATCGCGGTCAGCGCCGCCTATGCGGCGCGCATCACGGTTGGCAATCAGCTCAAGCTCCTGACGGTCCCCATTCAGGCCGTTGACGATGATTCATCGCTTCCTGTGATCGTCGAGGATATCGACGATCATCTGAGCCATATCCGGTCCACGTCCAGATTTATGGCGGCGGGAGCAGGTATCTGCGCCGTGATGCTGGTGCTCGTGATCGGATGGCAGGCATGGTCGGCGCGTCGAAGCGGGGCGGGGAGTACCGCAATCGCCGCCGGATCGCGGCGGCCCTTTCCTTTCATCCTCGGGATCTTGGCCGCTGTGATGCTTCCATTCGGCGGCTACATGCTGGTGACCTCCTATTTCGAGCAAAGCACGTTGAAGGAGATCCTCGACCACGGCGATGAAGCCACCGCCGATATTACGCGTGCCTACGGTGAAGTGAACAAAGCCGGCGACGCGCCGAGCTATCTCGTTACGCTGGCGTGGACCGACAAGTCCGGGCAGCGGCAAAGCTACGGGCCGACCCATATCAGCCCGAGCTTCTGGCAGAAGATCACGCGCAACGGCGTCCAGACGGTCAGGCAGACCAGGATCCGCTATCTCTCAGGCAGGCCGGATGCGCGGCCTCTGATCGTCGACGACGCGGCCGAAGCCCAATACCAGAACAGTTTTGGCGTGAAGGGCGGCGCGGTCTTTCTCGTCTTCGGCCTGATCCTGGCCGCGGTGACCGCGTTCCGCTATCGCGCGCGTCCGAGCGCGGCTTGATCGCAGGAGAGGGACGTCGGTTGGGTTAGGCAGATCCCCCTCGCGATTTCCTGTTTGATATCAATCGCCGTTCTACTGTGCATGGGGTTGTTTTCGTACAACGGGTTCTTTCGATAAAACGAAAATCGCTTGTGCCGTCGGGCAAAACACCTTTAGGATTCTGCCTGGCTGGAGCGGCGACGTGAGGCTGTCCGCGCTGAAATGGACCTGTGGTCGAATATGGATTTTGCTTGGCGCATCGTGACGTGCCTGCCGCTTACCGAGCTTTGGAACAGCGAAGGTCTGTTGGATGTCCGGCCTGACCAAAGAGTCGGCGCGGCTGAGATCGAGCTGCTTCTGCGGGACGGTGCGAGTTTCGTGGTCGCGGACGTTGGAAAGCCGTTGCGATGGATATCGGCCGCCGACCGCTTTTCGTTCTGGAAGACCGAGGTGAAGGGGCGGCTGATAGCCCGGGACGCTGATTGCTTCAGTCTCGGCGACTATCCTGACAGTTACTGCTACGTCGCGACCGCTTGGAGCGGCACGGCGCCGATGCCGATCATTGTTCTAGAGATCCACCATTGACGGGGCTGTGATCGACGGCGGGGCAATATCGCCCACTTGCGCCCACCTGCTGCCCTCTCGCCCGACGGAATATTTCCGCGCTTGCCAACAGGGCCAGTGCGGTTCAGAAAAACGGGGCAATAAGAAACGCGAGCGGAGACCTCTGTTTTGACCATCAAGGGCAAGGCCTACATTGCCGGGATCTACGAACACCCGACCCGGCATGCGCCGGACAAATCCACCGCCCAGCTCCACGCCGAGGTCGCCAAGGGCGCGATCGAGGATGCCGGGCTCAGCAAGGACGATGTCGACGGCTATTTCTGCGCGGGCGACGCGCCCGGCGGCGCCTGGCCGATGGTCGACTATCTCGGCCTCAACACCAAAAAGCTCCGCCACGTCGATTCCACCGAGACCGGCGGCTGTTCCTACATCATCCATCTCGGTCATGCCGCGGAAGCGATCGCGGCGGGCAAGTGCTCGATCGCGCTGATCACGCTCGCCGGGAAACCGCGCACCGGCGTGATGCCGCCGCGCGCGGCCGGCGCGGAAGCCGATTTCGAGTCCGCTTACGGCGCGACCACGCATAATGCCTATGGCATGTGTGCCATGCGCCACATGCACGACTATGGCACCACCAGCGAGCAGCTCGCCTGGATCAAGGTCGCGGCCTCGCACCACGCGCAATACAATCCGCATGCAATGCTCAAGGACGTCGTCACGGTCGAGGACGTCTTGAACTCGCCGATGATCTCCGATCCCTTGCATCGCATGGATTGCTGCGTCGTCTCCGACGGCGGCGGCGCGCTGATCGTGACCACGCCCGAGATCGCCAGGAGCCTGAAGAAGCCGCTGGTCAAGCTGATCGGCCATGGCGAGGCGATGAAGGGACCGCGCGGCGGCAAGGATCTCGATCTCACATACTCCGCGGGCATCTGGTCCGGCCCGCGTGCGTTCGACGAAGCCGGCATCACGCCGAAGGACATCAAATACGCCTCGATCTACGACAGCTTCACCATCACCGTCTTGATGCAGCTCGAGGACCTCGGCTTCTGCAAGAAGGGCGAGGGCGGCAAGTTTGTCGCCGACGGCAATCTGATCTCGGGCGTCGGCAAGCTGCCGTTCAACACCGACGGCGGCGGCCTCTGCAGCAACCATCCCGTCAACCGCGGCGGCATGACCAAGATCATCGAGGCCGTCAGGCAGTTGCGCGGCGAGGCGCATCCGAAGGTGCAGGTCAAGAATTGCGATCTCGCCATCGCCCACGGCACCGGCGGGCTTTTGGGTGTTCGCCACGCCGCCTCGACGGCCATTCTGGAGCGCGTGTAATGAGTGAAGCGAAAAAGTATCCGGCCCCGGTGACGAACCCCGAGACCGCCGCGTTCTGGGACGCAGCCAAGCAGGGCAAGTTCATGATCAAGCGCTGCACCGCGTGCGGCGAAGCGCACTACTTCCCGCGCTCGATCTGCCCGTTCTGTTACTCCGACAAGACGGTGTGGGAGGAAGCTTCGGGCGAGGGCACGATCTACACCTGGAGCCTGATGCGGAAGTCGCCGACCGGCCCTTACGCCATCGGCTACGTCACGCTGAAGGAAGGCCCCTCGGTGCAGACCAATTTCGTCGATTGCGATCTCGAGAAGCTGAAGATCGGCCAGAAGGTGAAGGTGGTGTTCAAGCCGACCGACGGCGCGCCGCTGCCGTTCTTCACGCCGGCCTGATGCGCTCTACCCATCCTACGAATTCTTCCTTCCCCTCTTGTGGGGGAAGGTGGCGCGAAGCGCCGGATGAGGGGTATCGTTCCGCGGAAAGACTTTCGATGCGGAGCTAACCCCTCACCCAAACGAGTTTGCCGCACGGTTCTCGTGGCCCTCTCCCACAAGGGGAGAGGGCACATTAACGAGCGCCGCTGCTCGCTAAGAATGCCGGGAGGAAACCAAAAAATGTCCGCCAGATATAAAGAACTCAAAGGCCTGAAAAACATCGGCCAGAAATACGCCTACACCGACCGCGAGGTGATGCTCTACGCCTACGGCATCGGGCTCGGTGCCGATCCGATGGACGAGAACGAACTCGCCTTCGTCAACGAGGGCACGTTCACGCCGCGGCCGCTGAAGGTGGTGCCGACCTTTGCTTCCGTCGCGGCGTGGGGCTCGGGGCCGGGCGAGATGAACCTCAACCGCGTGATGGTGGTCGATGGCGAGCGCGACATCACCTTTCACCAGCCGCTGCCGGTGGCCGCGCACATCACCGCCGACTCCTCCGTGCTCGAGGTCTACGACAAGGGCAAGGACAAGGGCGTCGTCATCAGCCACCAGACGGTGCTGAAGAACGAGAAGGGCGAGAAGCTGGCGACGCTGGTCGCTTCGCGCTTCGCCCGCGGCGACGGCGGCTTTGGCGGGCCGAACCTGACCCAGCCCGATCCGCACAAGATCCCGGCGCGCGCGCCCGACAAGACGATCGACATCGTCACGCGTCCCGACCAGGCGCTGGTCTATCGGCTCTGCGGCGACCGCAACCCGCTGCACAGCGATCCCGAGTTTGCGAAGAAGGCCGGCTTCCCGCGCCCGATCCTGCACGGCATGTGCACCTACGGCATCACCTGCCGCGGCGTGCTCCAGACTTATGCCGATTACGACGCCTCCGCCTTCCGCCAGCACGTCGCGCGGTTCTCATCCCCGGTCTATCCCGGCGAGACCGTGACCATGGACCTCTGGAAGGACGGCAACACGATCTCGTTCGAAGCCAAGGTGAAGTCACGCGGCGTCACCGTGATCAAGAACGGCAAGACGGTGCTGGGTTAGCTGCCTCCGTCATTCCGGGGCGCGCGAAGCGCGAACCCGGAATCTCGAGCTACAACCTCCGGATTCCGGGTTTAGCGCTGCGCGCTGCCCCGGAATGACGATAATAAAACAGGGAGAAGCCACCATGGGACTACTCGACGGCAAGGTCGCGCTGATCACCGGTGCGGGCGGCGGGCTCGGTGAGGCCTACGCGAAACTGTTCGCGCGGGAAGGGGCATCCGTCGTCGTCAACGACCTCGGCGGCCCCCGCGACGGCTCCGGCGCCGACAAGTCGATGGCACAGCTCGTGGTGGACGCGATCAAGGCGGAAGGCGGCAAGGCGGTCGCCAACGGCGCCGACATCTCCACCATGGAGGGCGGCCAGTCGGTGTTCGACGACGCCATCAAGCACTTCGGCCGCGCCGACATCCTCGTCAACAATGCCGGCATCTTGCGCGACCAGACCTTTGCCAAGGCCTCCGAATCCGACTGGGACAAGGTCATCAAGGTGCACCTGAAGGGTACCTTTTGTTGCACCATGCCGGTGTTTCGCTGGATGCGGGAAAACGGTGGCGGCGTCATCGTCAACACCTCCTCGACATCAGGGCTGATCGGCAATTTCGGGCAGACCAATTACGGCGCGGCCAAGGGCGGCATCTGGGGCCTGTCCAACGTGCTGGCGATCGAGGGCCGCAAGTACAACATCCGGATCTGGACGCTGGCCCCGGGCGCCCTGACCCGCATGACCGCAGACCTGCCCCGCTATAAGGAGAACCCCTCGGCGGCGCTCGGGCCGGACGGCATCGCGCCGGCCGTGCTATACATGGTCAGCGACTTGTCGGGCGACCAGACCGGCAAGGTGTTGGGCGTGTCCGGGCCCCGCGGCGTGCGCGAAATGCGGATGATGGAAATGGAAGGCTGGAAACCGCCGCACTCGGGCTGGAATGCTCAGGACATCGTCGATCATGCCAAGGAGATCTTCTTCTCCGAGGAGCAGATCAAGATGGGGGCGCGGCGGTTTTAGCCGTTGTTGTCGTTCCGGGGCGGCTCGAAGAGCCGAACCCGGAACCTCGAGATTCCGGGTTCGCGCTGCGCGCGCCCCGGAATGACAGAGAAAGAGAGAGACTGATGAAACTGACCGCCGAGGCCAAGGGCACCTTCGCAATCGCGCCGACGCCGTTCCACGACGACGGCCGGATCGACGAGCGCTCGATCGACCGCCTGACGGATTTCTACGAGGAGGTCGGCTGCGATGGCGTCACGGTGCTGGGCATCCTCGGTGAGGCGCCGAAGCTCGATGCCGCCGAGGCCGAGCAGGTCGCGGTTCGCTTCGTCAAGCGCGCCAAGAAGATGCAGGTGATCGTCGGCGTCTCCGCGCCGGGCTTTGCCACCATGCGTTCGCTGGCGAAGGCCTCGATGGATGCAGGCGCGGCCGGCGTGATGATCGCGCCGCCGCCCTCGCTTCGCACCGACGACCAGATCGTCGGCTATTTCAAGCAGGCGGCGGAAGCCATCGGCCCCGACGTGCCGTGGGTGCTCCAGGACTATCCGCTGACCCTGCAGGTGGTGTTCACGCCGGCGGTGATCCGCAAGATCGTCATGGACAATCCGAACTGCGTGATGCTCAAGCACGAGGACTGGCCGGGCCTGGAGAAGATCACGACGCTGCGCAACTTCCAGAAAGACGGCTCGCTTCGCCCGCTCTCGATCCTCTGCGGCAATGGCGGCACGTTCCTGGATTTCGAGATGGAGCGCGGCGCCGACGGCGCCATGACCGGCTATGCCTTCCCCGAACTTCTGATCGACGTCGTGAACCTCTCCAAGGCCGGCAAGCGCGATGCGGCGCATGATCTGTTCGACGCGCATCTGCCGCTGATCCGTTACGAGCAGCAGCCGGGGGCCGGCCTTGCGGTGCGCAAATACGTGCTGCAGAAGCGCGGTATCATCGCCTCCAGCGCGCAGCGCAAGCCGGGCGCCACCATCACGGCGACGGCGAAGGCCGAGGTCGAGTATCTGCTGTCGCGCGTTGCCCGCGTCGACAAGCGCGCCAATCTTGGCCCGCAATCCAGCGCTGCAGGTTAGGTAAATGGCCGAGACATCAGCATCACGCCCGGCGTCGACGATCCTTCTGCTCCGTGATGGAACGGAGGAGGTGGAAGTCTTCATGATGGTCCGCCATCATCAGATCGAGTTCAACTCGGGCGCGCTGGTGTTTCCCGGCGGCAGTGTCGATGCCGGCGACAACGAGATCGTCGCCCGCGCCGACCTGTATTCGGGCGGCGAGGGCCTGAGTGAATCGGACCGCGGCTTTCGTATTGCCGCGATCCGCGAAACCTTTGAAGAGAGCGGCATCCTGCTGGCGCGGTCGAAGGACACGGGCACGCCGGTCGATGCCAGGCGTGCCGGCGAACTCGCCGACAAGCATCGCGTCGCGCTCAACGAGCACAAGATCTCGTTCCTCAGCATCCTCGCCGACAACGGCCTCCAGCTCGCGCTCGACACGCTGGTGCCCTACGCACACTGGATCACGCCCGAGGGCATGCCGAAGCGGTTCGACACCTGGTTCTTCCTGGCCGCGGCGCCCCCGGACCAGCTCGGCGCGCATGACGGCCGCGAGTCGACCGACTCGATCTGGGTGTCGCCGCGCGAGGCGGTGGAGGGCGGGGAGAGCGGCCGCTTCAAGCTGCCGTTCCCGACCACGCGCAATCTGATCCGGCTTGCCAAGCAGGGCAGCGTGGATGCCGCGCTGGAGCACGCCCGCGGCATGTCCATCGTCACGGTGATGCCAGTGATGACCAAGACCGAAACCGGCCGCCAGCTCCGCATCCCCCGCGAGGCCGGCTATGACGGCGAGGTGTTCGAGGTCGGCGCGGTCGGCTGATACACTTCGACACGCAGCGAAGTATTGACGCTTGCGGGCGCGCTAGGTTCCGTCCATCGCGGAATGGACGGAGCGCACAATGGACAACCGGCAGGACACCAACATCGCCGTCGAGCTGGCGCTGCTCGTCGCGCTCGCAACGCTGTGGGGCGGCTCCTACACCTTCATCAAGCTCGGCGTCGCCACCATTCCGCCGATCACGCTGATCGCGGCGCGCACCGCGATCGCCGGCCTGCTGCTGCTCATCGTCATGCGGGCGCGCGGCATCAAAATGCCGACGGATGCCGCGACCTGGCAGCGCTTCGCGTTCCAGGCCGTGCTCAATAGCGTCATCCCCTGGACGCTGATCGCTTGGGGCGAACACCATGTCGATGCCGCGCTCGCCACCATCCTCAACTCGGCCGGGCCGATCTTCACCTTCCTGCTTACGGCGGTCGTGACCCGCCACGAGGCGACGACACCGCGAAAGCTGTTCGGCGTGGTCGCCGGCATGGCCGGCATCCTCCTGATTGTCGGCGTCGATACCGTCCACGACATCGGCAGCGGCATCATTGCGGAGGCCGCGATCGTCGCTGCCACCATCTGCTACGCCTGCGCCGCGATTTTCGGCCGCAGCTTCAGGGGCCTCGACCCGATGGCGCCCGCCGCCGGCTCGCTGCTGGCGGGCGCGGCCGTCCTGATCCCGGCCTCGCTGGTTGTCGAGCAGCCCTGGACGCTATCGCCGTCGCTGAGTTCCGTGCTGGCGCTGTTCGCGCTCGCGGTGTTCTCGACCGCGGCGGCGTTCGCGATCTATTTCCGGCTGATCCAGACCCTGGGCTCGGTCGGGACCATCGCGCAGGCTTATCTGCGCGTGCCGATCGGGGTCGCCATCAGCGTCGCCTTCCTCGGCGAAACCCTGAGCCGGACCGCCTGGATCGGGCTGGCCTGCGTGGTTCTCG
This sequence comes from Bradyrhizobium sp. B039, assembly GCF_038965675.1. NCBI lineage: Bacteria > Pseudomonadati > Pseudomonadota > Alphaproteobacteria > Hyphomicrobiales > Nitrobacteraceae > Bradyrhizobium > Bradyrhizobium sp. B039. The sequence goes on along the minus strand of NZ_CP152416.1, from coordinate 5,429,307 downwards.
GCGTTGCCGCCATGACGATCCCGGCCTGGCGGCAGGCGAGCGTCAAAACGTCATAAAGCCGGCGAGGAGGGCGGGGCGAGAACCACGATATTAAGGATATTCCGAGGCGGGAGGCAGGTTCCCCCGGGCGTGCAATACGTCGTATATTGGGCTTCCAACAGCCCGGTCCCTCAACGCACCAATGTCCGCCGACTTGACGCCGCCCCCCGAGAAAAAGCGAATCTTCTCGCTGTCCATCGGCCAGCTTACGTTCGGAAGCTTCATCCTGGTGCTGGCGGTGATCATCGTCACCTCGACGGCGAGCGTGATCGCGATCCGGCACATCGACACGACCTTCGCCGAGTTGCAGCGGCTCCAGAGCGTCGGCGACCTTGCCGAGGACATCGACCGCCGCATGAACGAATTGCGCCTTGCCGCGCGCGACTTCGTCACCGATCCCGGCGCCGGGATCCAGTTCAAGCAGGTCGGTGAGGCGGCCTCGACGCTCAGCGACATCCTGAAGAAGACCCGTATCGAGCTCGCGCCCGAGCAGCAGGACATGATCGACGGGGTCACCGAGCGCCTTGCGACCTATCGCAACGGCCTCGAGCGGATCTCCACCCTGATCGACCGCCGCGCCCAGCTGCTTGCCGGCCTGCCGCCGCTGCGCGACCAGTTCGACGCCGCGGTCTCCGGCACCGCGGACCGCGAGCTCGCCTCCCGCCTGTCCGAGGCGCAGAGCCGGATCGCGCTCGGGCTGCTCGCGCGTAATCCCTCCGCGGCCGAGCAGGCCGCGCAGAACATGCGGACGATGGACATCGCCGACGCCAAGCTCCGGACGGCCGTGAATGATTACGCCGAGGCGATCATGGCGGTCGCCGTCCGGGAGCGGCAGATCGCCGACATCGACCGCGAGGTGCTGGGCACCGAGGGCCGGCTGATCGGCCGCGTCACCGAATTGCTGCGCGAGGTCAGCGCAAGGCGCGGCCATGTGCTGTCGCGCGATTTCGCCCGCACGCTCACGGAGGCGCGGTGGCAGAGCATCGTGCTCGGCAGCATCGGCGTGCTGATCGGCATCCTCGCGGCCGGCTTCGTGGTGCGGCGGACGGTACGTCCGCTGGCCCAGATCGCACGATCGATTCGCGCGCTCGCGGCCGGCCAGAAAGACACTTCGATCCCGTCCGCCGACGTCGACAACGAGATCGGCGACATCGCACGCGCCGCCGAAGTGTTCCGCCGCGCGCTGGAAGAAGCCGACACCGCGCGCGAGGCGGCGGTGCGCGCGCTCACCGAGCAGCGCCTCGCCGAAGAGAGCTACCGGAAACTGTTCGAGGGCTCGGTCGACGGCATCTATGTGACGACGCCGGCCGGCGACCTCCTCAACGCCAATCCGGCGCTGGCGCGGATGATGGGCTATGATAGCCCGCAGCACCTCATCGACAGCATCAACGACATCGCCCATACGATCTACGTCCACCCCGAGGCGCGCGTCGAGTATCAGCGGCTGATGCATCGCGACGGCATGGTGCGCGAGTTCGAGTACCAGGTGCGCCAGCGCAGCGGCGACATCCTCTGGCTTTCCGACAGTGCGACCGGCGTGCGGGACGAGCAGGGCAAGATCATCCGCTACGAGGGCACGCTGCGCGACATCACCGACCAGAAGCGGGCGGAAGACGCCATCGCCGAGGGCCGGCGCCTGCTCCAGCAGGTCATCGATACCGTGCCCGCGGTCATCAACGTCAAGGACCGCGACCTGCGCTATGTGCTGATGAACCGCTACATGGCCGGCATCTTCGGCATCGAGCCTGGCGATGCGCTCGGCCGCACCACCGCGGACCTGATGTCGCGCTACGGCGCGGCCAAGACTGACGAGAACGACAAGCGCGTGCTGAGGCTCCGTAAGGGGCTCGGCTTCTACGAGGAGGAGTACAAGGACGCCTCCGGCAACATGCGCCAATGGCTTGTCAACAAGCTGCCGCTGCTCGATGCCGAGGGCGAGATCGAGCGGATCGTCACGGTGGCGCTCGACATCGGCGAGCGCAAGCGCGGCGAGCAGGAGATGCGCAAAGCCAAGGAATCGGCGGAGACCGCGCTGCGCAATCTGCGCGAGACCCAGGCCTCGCTGATCGAGGCGGAGAAGCTCGCCGCGCTCGGACGGCTGGTCGCCGGCGTCGCTCACGAGGTCAACAATCCCGTCGGCATCAGCCTGACGGTCGCCTCCGCGCTGGAGCGCAAGACCGCGATGTTCACGTCCGAGGTCGAGCGCGGCGAGCTCCGCCGCTCGACGCTCAACGAGTTCCTCAACACCAGCCGCGACGCATCCTCGCAGCTGGTCTCCAATCTCAACCGCGCCGCCGAGCTGATCCAGTCGTTCAAGCAGGTCGCGGCCGACCGCAACTATTCGGACCAGCGCAGCTTCGATCTCGGCGACCTCACCGAGCAGGTGGTGATGAGCCTGCGGCCGGGCCTGCGCAAACACAATCTGACGCTCAACGTCGATTGCCAGCCCAACCTGACCATGAACAGCTATCCCGGCCCGTACGGGCAGGTGCTGACCAACCTGTTTCTCAATTCGGTGGCGCACGCCTTTCCCGACGGGCGTCCGGGGATCATCGACATCCAGGTGCGCGAGTCCGACAAGGACAATGTCGAGATCATCTTCTCCGACAACGGCTGCGGCATGTCGCTCGACGTCCGCCGCCGCGCCTTTGATCCGTTCTTCACGACGCGGCGCGACCAGGGCGGCACCGGACTCGGGCTGCACATCGTCTACAGCATCGTCACCAACCGGCTCGGCGGCCGGCTCGATCTCGATTCCGAGCCGGGCGGGGGCACGCGCATCCAGATCATCCTGCCGCGCACGGCGCCGCTCGAGCAGGCTGCGGAATAGCTAGTCGACTTCGGCGAGCTTGTGCAGAGTAGCGCCGAAAATCAGGCTGGCCTTGCCGACGAGCGCCGTTCCCGTCATCTCCGCGCGCGTGTCCGTGTAGGTCCCACTGACGCCGATGCCGACCGGCGCCGGTCCGCCGAACAGCGGATTGTCGTCGCCCCGCGGTGAGGTGTGCCGCTGCACCAGCACCTCGCCTTTGAAGGAGTGGTCATCCTTCACCACGTAGCTGCCGGTGTAATAGAGGTAGGCATCGCCGCCAAGGATCTTGCCGTCGCGGAAAAGAATCACGCCGCTGCCCTTGCCCGCTCGACCATCGAGCAGGTTCACGTGGATCGAATAGAGGCCGTTCTTCATAACGTCCCGCAGGCCGGCCGCCATCGCCCAATGGCGTAACCGGTAGAGCTTTTATGCCAAAGCACATCCCCTCGCGCAACGCGGCAGTTTGCCGGCCGGCCACGATAGCCGGCGGCCGCGAGCCGTAGTTGTCCCGGCTTGTTTGTGACGCGGTTATGACGGTCTCATCATGAGGCGAGGCCCGTCGTTGCGAATCAAGTTGGCCCGCGAAATGCATAACCATTGTTGCACTGGCCGCGGGGTGCTGGAGCAAGACAAACGTGAGCAACTGGATCGATTCCGGCGGCGATCAGCCGCGTCTGTACAGTGCGCGTCCCACGAATTGCAAAAGCGAACGACGGCGGATAGGCAGCGCGGTACGCTGGCGAAGCGTGACGAAGCTGGCATGCGCCTCGGCCTTGATCGCGCTAGCAGCCCCCTTCGGGCACGCCCGTGACCGCGGCCAGTTCGTCAACACCAATGCGGATTTGAAGGCCTGGTTCGACGGCCTGCGAAGCGGCAAGGGGCCGTGCTGCTCCGATGCCGACGGCTCGGCGCTCTCGGACACCGACTGGGACAGCAAGGACGGGCACTATCGTGTCCGCGTCCCGCGCTATGGCTACGCGCTCGAGGGCCAGAAGCAGGAACTCGTCTGGGTCGACGTGCCTGAGGAGGCCGTGATCTCGGAGCCGAACCGGGTCGGGCGTACCATGGTGTGGCCGATCTACGGCTATATGGGCGTCACCATCCGCTGCTTCATGCCCGGCAGCATGACTTAGCTGCGCCAGGCGGCACGCCGCCCGGTCTCGCTGATGGCCGATGTGGCGTGCGCCGCGTCAGGTGTATTTCTTGTCGCGCTCGAGCAGCTCGACGGAAATTCCTTCGGGGCCACGGATGAAGCAGATGCGCACGCCGGGCCGGATCGTCGTCGGCTCGCGCGTGAACGTGACGCCCTTGGCCTTGATCTCGGCCGCGACGGCGTCGATGTCCTTCACCGTGAGTCCGAAATGATCGAGGCCCTGGTGCGGATGCGGCGGCGGCGGACTGACGGCGTTGTCACCCTCGAGCGGTGCGATGAAGATCCTGGCACCGCCGAGGTTCACGTCGATCCGTCCGGGCGCGCGCACGATCTCGCCACCGAGGATGTCCCGCAGCCAGGTCGCCGTGGCCTCCGGATCGGGGCTGCGCAGGTGGACGTGATCCCAGGTGACGGCGATTGGCATTTCATGTTCTCCCAACAGGGTCTTTCGATATTGCGGCGCATGTTAGCGACCCCAGCCGGTGATCGCCACCGTCCTTGCCGACTCGCTTGAAGCGCGGGAACCTTAGTTCGTCTCCCGGATTAAGGTAAGCAGTGGCCCAGTCCGCCGTCGAACCTTCTGCGGCCACGATCGGTGATACAGCCATGAGCGCAGGGCTTGAGCGGGTCGGGTTGGGACGCTTCGCCGCCATTGGTGAGCGCACGGCGCGGGTCGTGACGGTCGCGAGCGTATCATTTGGCCGAAGCATTCTGTGGCTGCTGGCCGCCATCATCGTGGGCTGCGGCGTCTGGATGCTGCTGCCGCTCTCCAAAGGCAACAGCGCTGAACCGGTGAAGCCGGAGTTGGCATCCGTCGAGATGGCGCCTTCGGGCGATGCGGCAGTTGCGGTCACGCCGGGGTCCGAAGCCCAGGCTGCGGCAGAACTCGACCGTCTCAGGATTTCCTCCCAGACCTGGCGCCGCGGCGGCCTTGGCTCGAAGGCGCTGGTGACGTTCACGCTGCGAAATGACAATGACTATGCCGTAAAGGATTTGGCGATCGTTTGCGCGTTCGCACGGCGCGACGGCAGTCATCTCACCGACCGCAGCCGCGTTCTGGCCGACACGGTCAGCATGAAGAGCCGCAAGACCTTTGCGCGCATCCCTGTCGGCTACGTCAACGTCAATGCCGATCAGGCGAAGTGTTCGCTGGTTGCAGCCCGTCGCGCGTAAAGGGCGGCATTTTCGGGTAGCGGAAAAGTTACCCTTACCGGGCCTTGGCAGAAAAACCTGGGGTTGCCATTTGAACCAAAGGGCTGGGCCAGGAACCAATTATAGTATCGCCTGTTAAGGCGGAGTGCCCACGCGGGGATTGCGGGGGGCGGAGCGCGGCCAATGCCCATCTTTCGGTATTTCATGTTTGTCGGCGGAGCGTTGCTCGCACTGCTGTTTGCGGTGAACTTCGTTGTGCCGGCCTCGCCCGTGACGCCAGTCGTCGCGACCGCAAGCAATGACCAGCCGTTGATCCGGATCCGGTCCGATCGGCACCTGCCTGAGCGCGTCGTGCTCGACACCACCCAGCCGACGATTGCCCCGCCCGCGATGAAGACCGCAGCCGCAGCTGTCGTTGCGCCTCAGCCGCCGGTGCAGGATGTCGCCTCGGCGGCGCTCGCCGAGATGTCGGCCAAGGCGCGGGTGCGCGAGACGTTCGCCCAGTTCACGCCGGGCTCGAAGGCTGATGCCGTTGCAGCCAAGAAGACGGCTCAGGCCCAGGCGGAGGTACCGGCTGCATCTTCGCCCCGGGCTCAGCCCAAGCGCAAGATCGCAAGGGCGCATCCGGCGCCGCAGTATTATGGTGGGCCACAGTTTGGTGGGCCACAATACGGCCGGCCGATGATGGTGGCCCAGCAGCCGCATTTCGGCCTCTTCAACACGACCTGGTGAGAGCGCCTCTGACCCGTCTCGAAACGAGACGGGAAGGGCTTTTTATTGGCCAGCCTCTCTGCTAATTCGAACGCGTCCGAACGCCGCCGGTACGCTGGTTCGCCAGCAACGGTCCGGCGCTTCTCGGTTGCGGCCCAATACCCGGGCCGGGGCGCTCGTAGCTCAGCTGGATAGAGCATCGGATTTCGATTCCGAGGGTCGGAGGTTCGAATCCTTCCGAGCGCGCCAGCCTTGATGTTCCGGATATGTTCCGAAGTGGCGTCGATGCCGGTCAGCGTCGCACGGCTTGCGGCGTCAGCTTGTCGGAAGCCCGATCTGCCGCCCCCGCGCCAGCGTGTCCGAGGGCGCCTCGTGGAAGGTCGCACGGTAGGCCGCGGCAAACTCGCCCATGTGATGGAAACCCTGGGCGCGTGCGCAGGTGGCAACGGTGGCGCCGCCGCCTTTCAGCAGCCGGGCGCGTGTCGCCCATAGTCTCTTCAGGCGGATGTACTGGTGCAGGCTCATGCCGCGCACCTTGCTGACTGCGCCGCCGAGCGTCCGGATCGAGACGCCGAACTCGCCGGCGAGGTCGGCCGTATAGATCGGAGCGGTCGGATAGGCCGCGACGTATTCGTCGATCCACTGCACGAGCTTGGCCGACCGCCCGCCCTGGACCGAGGTGCTCCGCTCCGGTCGCGCGTCGATCCGAAACAAATCGTCGAGCGCGAGCAGCAGGCCTTCCTGGAGATGGGCGGCGGCCTCGGTGGTCTCGAACAGGAACGGCTGCACCGACGCGGTTCGCAGGATGTCGAGCAGGAGTTGCCGTGTGTGCAGCAGGGCCGGCCGGTTCGCGACATAGGCCCGCAAATCGTCGGCATGATCGAACCAGCCCCGGTCTTTCAGGCCTGGAGAGAAGATGATCATCGCATGATAGTTCGTGCGGGGTTCGACGAAATGGCATTCGTCGTTGCCGCGGAGCGCAACGAAGAAGCGCGCGTCGAGATCCATTCCCTTGGAATTGACCAGAAGGTCGTCGGTCATCGACAGGATCACCATCCCGCCCGGCATGCGATAGGCGGTGTCGAGGATGCGCGCGAACGATCTCATCACGATGATGCGGCACGCCGGCAGAGAGACGACGGCGCGAGCGGCCGCGAAGTTCGGGACGTCGAGCGGAATGCTTCGAGCGTCCTCCATCGACTCGATCGGCCGAAAGGCATCGACATCGGCAAAGTCGATCAGTTGAAGCGCGGAGGACGGGGCGAGGGCGTCGAACATGCGTCTGGCCGGCTGCTGCAATGTGACAATAAAATGAACGTCGGTACATCGCCATCAATGGCGAAACATCGCGCTTCAGTAAACCGGATTCCGGGCCGTAGTATTGCGGACATCATGCCAAGGCGTCCGTCAGATCATTGTCACCGTCAACGTTCCCGGTTCATCGGTTGGCCGGAGGCGAGGTCGATGAAATGGATGCGCGTGCAGGCGGGGCAGACGAAGGACTCGAAGCTCCGTCCCTCCGGTATCTGCTGCTTCTCCAGATGCGTCTGCACATTCATGCCCGTCTGGGGGCATCGAAAAACAATCAGGTCGGCCATCGTCGCAGAATGTCGGCGCGGCGAATTTTTCTCTTTGATCTAGATCAGTTTTGGAATTGCTCCAGACCGGCCGAACAGGCGCGCGTGGACCATCCGCGATCTTGCAAAAGCGAAGGGGCCCCGAGGGCCCCTTCGAATGTTACCAGCGGCGATAGCCGTAACCATAATAGCGCGGGCCGTAGCCGCCGTAGTAGCGCGGCGGTCCATAATATCGGGGGCCGTAGTACGGCCGCGGGCCGTAATATCCATAATAGTTCGGACGCCAGAAACAGCGCCCCCAAGCATCGCAGACCATGCGGACCTGCTCGACGTCGGAGACCTGCGGGACCGCAGGTGCAGGCGCGATGGGCATGGCGGACGCCGCCGGCGATGCCGCGAGGGCACCGAACAGGGACGCGGCGACGAGGCCAATCTTCAGATTCATAATGTCTTCCTCCGCTTACGCGATGCAGGATATCGAAGTTGTTCTGATCAAATTGTGGCGGAACCGAAATGTAATGCTGATGAACAAATCTTCAGTCGCTCCGCCGCGGGCCTGATCCGGCTGTGCCAGATTACTGCAGCTCCGCGCTTCTGGCCATGTCGTGCTTGCCTCGCGGCCGCATCGCGGGACATCGCCACCAACCTTGATCCTGCGCAATTCATCTTCGGTGCATCCTCCCTAGTCTTGTCGCCGTGGGCCGTCCTTCGCGGAATACGAGGAGCGCGTTCGGCCGGTCGTCCGCATCGGTCCGGGGCCCACTGTTTGCTTGGAGCTGTGCAATGGACAAGATGAGAATCGACAAGGGTGACTGGTTGGTCGTGTGCGACGGGCGCAAGGCGCTCATTCTGGAAAACCTCGGCGACGAGATGTTTCCGAACCTGCACACCAGGGAGGTGCACGAGCAGCCCAATCCCCCGACGAGCGCACAAGGGAGCGATGCGCCGGGCCGATTGCATGGCGCAGCCGGCGGTGCGCGCAGCTCGGTCGAGCAGACCGATTGGCACGATGAGGCCGAGCGCGCCTTTCTGCGCGGCCTAGCCAGCCGGCTCGACGCCGCGGTCAGTTCGGGCGAAACGTCGGCCCTGACCATGGTGGCCTCGCCGCGTGCGCTCGGCATGATCCGCGCCGATTATTCGGACGTCGTGCGCAAGGCGCTTCAGGGCGAGGTGGGCAAGGACCTCGTCAAGCTGCCGGTCTACGAGATCGAGAAGCAATTGCTGCTGTCGGGCGCCGCCAGATAGGGACGCCCGCAGCGGACGCGCCGGCGCCCCTCAGAAGCAGGGGTGCCGGCGGCGGTCCTGGCCGACATAGGCGGCCGCGCTCTGGTAGCAGCGGTTCGTCGAGGGGCCGTCGTAATAGGCGAAGGTGCCGGGGGTGATGCCGGGGCCATAATTGTGCAGATAGCTGATCGGGTAGGGCAGCGGGTTGACGTAGGAGCGGTGGTACCGGTGATGTCCCCGCGCCTCCGCGAGACCAGGGGCTAGGATTGCGGCCGACAGGGCAGCAACCGCGGCTACAAGCTTCAACTTGCTCATCTCGATTCTCCGGAACCCGCGCGAATAGGTCGTCCGGTTATAGCCATTTCAGGCCGCCAGGACACCTGTCCGGCGGCCGGAAAACGGGGCCAGTCCCGCCGATTCCCGGGTGGGTGTGACAGAATTGCCGGAAGTGCGGCCGGACCCTGCCCATTTTTGGCCTTTTCGGGATGCTTAACGAATTCCCCACACAAGTATGACCAAAGAGAATTCGGTTTAGAATCCTGTTGCCGGCCCTTTGGGGGTCCTTCGAGGCCGGTCCCATTCCTGAAGGCTTTCGTCGTCCGCCGCCATGCGCATCACGCTTTTGAGCCTGCTGTTGCTCTGCCTCGCCGCCGCCACGCCGGCGCGGGCCGAGCTGCACATCACCCGCGACCATGGCGGCTATGTCGAGGAGTACAAGGCCAAGTACAAGCGGGTCCGCGAGAAGGGCGAGCGCGTCATCATCGACGGCATCTGCAATTCGGCCTGCACGCTCGTGCTCGGCATCGTGCCGATGAACAAGATCTGCGTGACGCCGCGCGCCAGCCTCGGCTTCCATCAGGCCTATTACGACAAGGCCTTCACCTTCGGCATCAAGGTCACCAGCTCGGAAGGGACGTCCGACCTGATGTCCTACTATCCTGACACGGTGAAGGACTGGATCCGCCGCAATGGAGGGCTCACCACCGACATGAAGAAGATCAAGAACGGCGTCGAGCTCTGGAAGATCATCGACCCCTGTCCGGAAGAATGGTGAGCGGCTGATCCGAGCCGCTGCCGCTCGTCGCAGCGCAGCATCGCTAGGCGAGAAATTCGCATTGCCGCATCGGCCCCCATGGGGCAATGAGGGCGGCAATGAACCATAATCAAGAAGCCCTGACCGCCCGCGCCGCGCCGATCCTGTTCGTCCTGCTCTGGAGCACCGGATTCATCGGCACCAAATACGTCATCAGCAACGCCGATCCCTTGACCTATCTCGCCATCCGCATGGCGATCGTGGTCGGCCTGATGGCGATCATCGCAGGCATTGCGCGGCCGAAATGGCCCGACCGTATTGGCATCGCGCACAGCGCGGTTGCCGGCATCCTCGTCCATGGCTTCTATCTCGGCGGCACCGCGATCGCGATCGCGCATTCGATTCCGGCCGGGCTCTCCGCACTGATTCCGGGCCTGCAGCCGATCCTGACCTCGACCATCGCCAACCGCTGGCTGGGCGAGAAGGTGACGCCGTTGCAATGGGCGGGGCTCGTGCTCGGCCTCGGCGGCGTGGTGCTGATCCTGCACAACCGTCCCATGACCGGCGAAGCCGGGCTCGGCTGGCTTGCCTCGGTGGTCTCGCTGATCAGCATAACGCTCGGCACGCTCTATCAGCGCCGTTACTGCAACCACATCGACTGGCGCGCCGGCAATCTCGTGCAATATGTGGCCGTCACCGTCTTCTTCGCGATCGGCGCCTTCCTGTTCGAGGATCGCGTGGTGCACTGGACGCGGGAGTTCGTGCTCGCGCTCGCCTGGCTCACTGTAGCGCTCTCGATCGGATCGATCGGGCTGTTGTACTGGCTGATCCGCCACGCCGCGGCGACGTCGGTCGCGAGCCTGTTCTATCTCGTGCCCGCCGTGACCGCGCTGATGGCTTACGCACTGTTCGACGAGAAGCTCGATGCGATGGCGATTGCCGGCATGGCGATGTGCGCGGCCGCGGTGTTCGTGGTCAACCGGCGCGTCTAGGCTGACGGGGCGAGGCGACGGCATACATCCCTGACGTGCGCGGCGCGCCGTGTTAGGCTGGCCGCATTTCAGCTTCCCTTTCACGCGGTGACCTCCATGAAGAAGGCGAGACGTGCGCTGCTCGGCCGGTCCCTGAAGCCGGTCCGGATTGCCTGCATCAACTACGCGGAGGAAACGATCAGCGGCCGCATGATGAGCCAGCTCACCGCGGCGCTCCAGAAATGTTACGACAAGCATTTCCTGCCGGTGTGGGGCTATCCGGTCGACCTTTATGTCACGAAAAGGCCGAAGCCCACCGATTGGCAGCTCGTCTATTTCGACGACGCCTCGCATGAGGGGCTGCTCGGGCGCCATGAGCTGACGCATCGCGGCCAGCCGATCTCGAAGATCTTCGTCAAGGCGCTGGGCGAGGAGCCCGTCAGCGTCGCGGCCTCGCACGAGCTGTTCGAGATGGTGCTCGACCCCATGGCCAATCTCTGGGCCGACAAGAATAGGAACACGCAATACGCCTATGAGGTCTGCGACGCCGTCGAGGAGGACTCCTTCCGCGTCGGCGGCTTCGAAATGTCGAACTTCGTCTATCCGTCCTGGTTCGAACCGTTCGAGCATCCGAGCGGCACCAAGTTCGACCACAAGGGAACGCTGAAGGAGCCGTTCTCGATGACCGAGGGCGGCTACGTCATCAAGAAGGTCAACGGCAGGCGGGTGATCAAGCAGTTCGGCTCGCCCGAGAAACGGCGGCGCTTTGCCATGGAGGACCGGCGCGGCCATCGCAGCGAATTTCGCGACCCGCGAGGGGTCCATCATCCGGGGCGGCGCGCAGCCAAGCGGCGAGGATAGGCTGTTGCGGGACGAAGCCTCCGGGCGCGTCCGCACCCGGAGGCTTGTTCGTGTCTGGTCTCGGGAGCGCGATCAGCGCTTGGCCTTCTTGGCCTTCTTTTTCTTCTTGGCGGCCTTCTTCGCGGATTTCTTCACGGCCTTCTTCGCGGTCTTCTTGGCCGCCTTTTTCGACGACTTCTTTGCGGCCTTCTTCGAAGTCTTCTTGGCCTTCTTCTTGGAAGCCTTCTTCGGCGCTACTTTCTTCGCGACCTTCTTGGCGGCTTTCCTGACCTTCTTGACGGCCGTGACTGCGGCGTCCTTGGTCGCATCCACGGCGGTGGTGATCGTCTCCATTGCCTGTTCGGTGATCGGCTTATCGTCGTCCATATCGTCCCCCACGGTTTGTATGGAGCGATGACGATAGCGGGTTTCAAAATTGTGTCAAAGCAACCCTCAACCTTTGCGGATCTTTGCGTAGGCGGAGAGCGCACGCTCGCGTCCCCGGGCGTGATCGACGATCGGCTGCGGATAGGTCTTGCCGAGCGTGACGCCGGCGCTCGCCAGCTCGATCGGCGTCGCCTGCCAGGGCTGGTGGATCAGCTTCGCCGGCAGTCCTTGCAGCTCCGGCACCCAGCGCCGGACATAGGTTCCATCGGGATCGAACTTCTCGCCCTGCAGCTGCGGATTGAACACGCGGAAATAGGGCGCAGCATCGGCGCCGCAGCCCGCGACCCACTGCCAGTTGGCGGGATTACTGCCGGCATCCGCATCGACCAGCGTGTCCCAGAACCAGGCCTCGCCATCGCGCCAGTCGATCAGGAGGTGCTTGACCAGGAAGGACGCCACCACCATCCGTACCCGGTTGTGCATCACGCCGGTGTACCAGAGCTCGCGCAGGCCGGCATCGACGATCGGGTAGCCGGTGCGGCCCCGCTGCCAGGCGGCGAGCGCCTTGGTGTCGCGCTTCCAGGGGAAGCCGTCGAAGTTCGTTTGCAGGTTTTCGGTGGCGAGGTCGGGGTGGTCGTGGAGGAGGTGGCGGCAGAATTCGCGCCAGCCGAGCTCGCTCAGGAACTTCTCGATGCCGGGCCCGAGCGCCGCATCCTCGGCCGCGGCGAAGCGCGCGGCGTGCCAGACCTGCCGCGGGCTGAGCTCGCCGAACCGCAAATGCGGCGACAGGCCTGACGTGCCCACCCGGTCCGGGCGGTCGCGGTCGCCGGCATAGCCGCGCGCGATCGTCTTGAGGAAGTCGCGCAGGCGCGCGCGGGCCGAGGCTTCGCCCGGCGTCCAGCGCTCGCGCAGGCCGCCCGCCCAATCGGGCTTGGTCGGCGCGAGCTGCCAGCTCTCCAGCCTGTCGCTCACGATCTTTGGACCCGGGCGCAGCTGCTTCGGCGCGGGCAGGGGTTTTGGCGGATCGCCGAGCGACAGCACGCGCCGCCAGAACGGCGTGAACACGCGCAAGCCCCGGCCTTCCTTGTTGCGGATCGCCGAGGGCGGGACCAGGAGGTCGCCCGGAAAGTTTTGCGAGTCCACGCCGAGCTTTGCCAGCTCCGCTTCGAGCCGCCGCTCGATCGCTTGATGCGGCGCTTGCGCGATCCCGTTCCAGTAGACGGCGCGGGCGCCGCTTTCGCGCGCCACCTCGGGGATCACCCCGGCCGCCGGTCCCTTGCGCAGGATCAGCGATCCGCCCCGCGCTGCGATCTCGGCGCCGAGCGCCCGCAGCGACTGTGCCAGCCACCAGCGCGCCGCGCCGCCGGGTGCCCGGCCGGCTGTGTCGTCGAGTACGTAGAGGCAAACCACCGGCGCACCGGTCTTGGCGGCGGCATGGAGGGCGGGGTGATCGGACAGGCGGAGGTCATCGCGGAACCAGACGACGATAGGCGGCGCGCTTGGTGTGGTCAGGGCGTCCTCGTTTACAATTTGTAAAGCATGGGGCGGCGTGAACCGCCGTTAATGCGGCCGTAAGCCCCTTGCACGATTATGCAGGAATTACGGGGGTCATTCCATTCATGTCCAGCCTTTCGACGGCGAAGTTCCTGCCGCAGTTCAAACTTGGCACCAAGGCCGTCCTGTGCGCCGTGCTGCTGATCGCCGTAAACACGGCGCTCGTGGTTGGCGCCGGCTATTGGTCGCTGACCAACGCCTTCAATGACCGCGCGCTGCGCGACATCGAGGTCAATCTGCGCACGCTGGCGCTGGCCTTTGCCGAGATCGTGCCCGACGCCAAGATCACCGTGCGGGATGGCGCGGTCGCGCGCGCCGAGATACCCAAGATGCCCGAATTTAGGGATCACGCCATCGTCGACCGCGCGGTGTCCTATGTCGGGGGCAACGCAACCCTGTTCGTGTTCGACGAGGCGAGCGGGCAGTTCGTCCGTCGCTCGACCAATGTGAAGAAGGAGAATGGCGACCGCGCCGTCGGCACCCAGCTTGCCGCCGATCATCCGGCGCAGGCCGGCTTGCGCCGTGGCGAGGCCTACAAGGGCCCGGCCGTTCTGTTCGGCAAGTCCTTCATGACCGCCTATTTCCCGGTCGCGGACGCGACCGGGAAGGTCGCCGGCATTCTCTACGTCGGCATCCCAATGGCCCAGTTCGAGAGCATGCTGACCCAGGCGATCTCGAGCATGGCCGCCGCCGCCGGGTTCGCCGCGCTGCTGGTTCTAATCCTCACCCTGCTGATCGTCCGCCGTGTCACCCGGCCGCTGACCTCGGTCACGCGCTCGCTCACGGCGCTGGCGAACGGCCAGAGCGATGTCGAGATCGATTGCGAGGATCGCGCCGACGAGATCGGCGAGATCGCCCGCACCGTCGCGGTGTTCAAGAGCAATTCGCTGGAGCGCGCCCGCATGCGCAGCGAGCAGGCGGCGGCTTCGGCTGCCGCAGTCGAGCAGCGCAAGGCCGACCTGCGCAACTTCGTCGAGCAGTTCCGCGGCAGCGTCGGCGGCATCCTCGACAAGGTGCTGACGTCGTCAGGCGAGTTCGAGCGGGTGGCGCGGCAATTGACCGACACCGCACGCTCGACCGCCGATCTGTCCGCACAGTCGGCCGGGGCGTCCGAGGACGCCTCCGAGCACGTGCGTTCGGCGGCGTCAGCCTCCGACGAGCTGAGCCAGTCGATCTCCGAGATCACCCGGAGAGTGCAGGAATCGAACGAGATCTCCGCCGAGGCGGTGAGGCAGGCCGAGGTCACCGACCAGCGCATCGCGCAGCTCTCCGAGGCGGGCACGCGCATCGGAGACGTCGTCAAGCTGATCACCTCGATCGCCGAGCAGACCAACCTCCTGGCGCTGAACGCCACCATCGAAGCCGCGCGTGCCGGCGATGCCGGCCGCGGCTTTGCGGTCGTGGCTCAGGAGGTCAAGACGCTCGCCGGCCAGACCGCCAAGGCGACCGACGAGATCTCGAACCAGATCGCCAGCATGCAGCTTGCGACCGAGGAATCGGTCGCCGCCATCAGGGCGATCAGCCAGACCATCGAGCGCATCAGTGGCATCGCCGGCTCGATCTCGGCTGCGGTCGAGCAGCAGAAGAGCGCCACCCACAACATCGTGGCCAGCGTTCGCGCCGCGGTCTCGGGTACGGCCGAGGTCGCCGTCAACGTCCGTCACGCCGCCAAGGGCGCAAGCGAGACCGGCGAGACGTCGAGCCGGATGTTTGCCTCCGCGCAGGCGCTGTCGGGCGAGAGCCTGCATCTGAAGGCCGAGGTCGACGGCTTCCTCGAGCGCGTTCACGCGGCGTAGGGCTCCAACGCGGTCATTCCGGGGCGGGGCGTCAGCACCGAGCCCGGAATCTCGAGATCCCGGGTCTGGTCCTTCGGACCATCCCGGGATGACTTTTGGCGGTCGCTATTCGCGACCGCCAAAAGTCACTTCGGCTGCGGCACGATCCGGATGTAGGGCTTCGGCTCTTTCCAGCCCTGCGGGTAGATCGTCTTGGCCTCGTCGTTGGAGACCGAGCCTGCGATGATGACGTCCTCGCCCTGCGTCCAGTCGGCCGGGGTTGCGACGCGGTGCTTGGCGGTGAGCTGGAGCGAGTCGACGACGCGCAGGATCTCCTGGAAGTTCCGCCCCGTCGTCATCGGATAGACCAGCACCAGCTTGATCTTCTTGTCCGGCCCGATGATGAAGACGTTGCGGACGGTCTGGTTGTCGGCCGGCGTGCGGGTGAGGGGATCGCCCGAGGTCGAGGCCGGCAGCATCTCGTAGAGCTTGGAGACGTTGAAGTCGGTGTCGCCGATCATCGGATAGTTCGGAGCCGCCCCTTGCGTCTCCTTGATGTCCTCAGACCACTTCGCGTGGCGATCGACCGGATCGACCGAGAGGCCCATCAGCTTGACGCCGCGCTTGTCGAATTCCGGCTTCAGCTTGGCCAGTGCGCCGAGCTCGGTCGTACAAACCGGCGTGAAGTCCTTGGGGTGCGAGAACAGCAGTGCCCAGCTGTTGCCGATCCAATCGTGGAACTTGATCTTCCCTTCGGTCGTCTCAGCTTCGAAGTCGGGGGCGGTGGTGCCGATCGGAAGTGTCATGGTTCTACCTCATCACATTGAATTTGCTTGAGAATTTGTCTCTGGCCGTCGCCGTCAGTATAGGGGCTTGGCGAGGCTAAGTGAACGTTGACTGAACCGCTTGAAGTAAAATGTGAATTCCTTCTCTGAAGAGCCGATCTCCTAGCACTTTTCTGTTACAGCGGCACCTGCGGCGAAACATCTCCACCGGGGCCTCACGGTCTCGATTGCCCCGATAAAGCCTTTTATGACCCGCATCACGCCCGCCCGACGCTCTCCGGAACCGAAATGGTCCTCATAGCGACTAATCGGCAACCATTGAGAAAAGTCGCGATCCCCGTATCGAATCATTAACCACCCCTTTACGCCCGCATGAAAATGCTGGTCGGTCAGAAGAAATCTGGAAGTGAACTATGTCTGCCGCTGCGCCTAAGTCTGTTGAGTCGCCGTCCCTCGAACCGTCCTGCCGCGATACCGCGGCTCATGCTCTCTCCATCGTGCGCGACGGCGTGATCACGGGCGAAGGCCCGACCACCAAGGGGCGGGTGCACTTCTCCCGCTCGCTCGATGCCGATGACACCGCCTGGTGCACGCGCATCCTGACCGCCACCGCCGTCAACGACCAGCCGGTCAGCCGCGCCGAAGCCGAGACGCTGTTCGAGATCAACGAGGCCGCGACCGAGCGCACCGACGGCGGCCGGTTCGACGACCTGCTTGCCAAGGCCGTGGCTCACTACGCCGCAAGCGCCTCGGGCCTGAAGGTGCCGCCGCGCAGCGTTGCGCTGTCGGCCGACACCGAGATCGAGAGCTGGGCGCCGTCCTATGCCTCCAAGGTCAACAGCGAGATGCTGGAGTGGATCGCCGGCCAGATGCGCGGCAAGCGCCAGAACAATCGTCGCCTGATGGCGATGGTGGCGACCTTCCTGGGCGCCACCGCGCTGCCTCTGGCGGGCCAATTGCCGAACGTGTTCGACATCGGCATGTAAATTTGCGTCTCTTGAAGACGCGAACAAGCGGCGGGGTTATTTCCCCGCCGTTTTTTGTTTGCCGGCGTCCGGCTCGAGTCCGAGCGTGCGGCCCGGGAAGCCGGCGGCGTCGAAATAGCGCTGGCTGCCGACGCGCTGGAGGTTGAGCACGGTCTGAAGGCCGTTCTCGGACATCTTCGACTTCTCGACGCCCTTGAATGCCTTCGGCACGATGCCGTTGGGCAGGGCCTCCGACATCACGCGGCCGATCAGGCCGCCGTTGTGTGCGCCGCGCAGGCCCATCAGCTGGGCGGCCGTCATGCCGACGTCGGCATTGCTGACCGGGATCAGGCTGACATAGCCGGCTTTGAAATCCGGTCCGATCGCGGCCATGAAGTTCATGGTGTCGCCGCGGCTGAAGCTGCCATGCATGCCCTGGCCCTGGCGCAGCACGGTGTCGGCGACCTGCACCGAGCAGTTGGTCGGCGCCTCGCCGCAATCGCTGGCATAGGAGCGGAAGTTGACGACGATCGACGGCGTCGGCGTCGCCGACTTGCCGCGCAGGTTGAGGCTCGACAGCGGCAGCGTGCCGGGGAAGCGGCCGAGCGAGTCCTCGACGAACAGGCCGGAGACGTAATCCTGCTCGAGCAGGGCCTTGATCGTTTTCGCCGCGAGCTTCTTGTCCTTGCTCGGCAGGTAGACCAGGTCCGAGCCGCCATTGGTGGCGACGACGAGGTCGGGCTTCTCCGGATCCTTGCCGAGCACGCCGTTGCCGGCCTTGGGATGC
The DNA here is from genome assembly GCF_038965675.1 of Bradyrhizobium sp. B039. Taxonomy (NCBI): domain Bacteria; kingdom Pseudomonadati; phylum Pseudomonadota; class Alphaproteobacteria; order Hyphomicrobiales; family Nitrobacteraceae; genus Bradyrhizobium; species Bradyrhizobium sp. B039. The sequence continues at coordinate 5,411,545 of NZ_CP152416.1, read as the reverse complement.
TTGTTGCCCTCGACCTTCGCATTCTTGTCGTTGGGGTCGAACAGCGGCAGCTCGAGCGCTTTGGCAAGGTCGAGCGCCAGGAAGCCCATCGGCAAGAAGTCCTTCGGCGTGTCGTCATAGCTGACCTTGGCCGACGGGCTGGTCTTGCTCTCCTTGGAGATCGTCGAGAAGCCGTGGTCGGCCGAGATGATGATGTTGGTCGAGGCGGCGAGCCCGAGCTCGTCGAGCGCCTTGCGGAGCTGGGCGAGGTTGTTGTCGGCGTTCCTGATGCCGGCCATCGAGGTCGGCCCGTTGATGCCGGGCATGATCTGGTTGAGGCTGTCGCCGGTGTTGTGCTGGCTGCCGTCAGGGTCGCGCGACCAGAACACCAGGACGAACGGCTTGTTGCGCGCCTTGAACATCGGCAGCACCACCTTGGCGGCGACGTCGGCGAAATAGGCCTGCTGCGCGACGTTGGCGACGGTGGTGCCGGGCGTCTTGGCATCGCCGGCCTTGCTGTTGTCGCCGCGCGGGGGCGTCGCAAGGGGCAGGCCGGCCTTGGTCAGCGCCGCCTTCACCTCGTCCGACAGCGCCACGCCGTTCTTGCCGCCGGTTGAGTCGTCGAACACGACCGAATGCAGGCCGGGCTTCTCGGGCTTGTCGGTGTGGTCGAACTGGTAGGTCGGGCCGACCTTGCCGATCGCCGCCGTGCTCAGCCCCTTGTCGCGGGCCATTTTCAGAATGGTCTCTTCGTTGAGATAGTCGCCCTTGAAATGCTCGTCGATGTCGCCGAGCACGGCGTCGTTCTCGATGAAGGGAACCACGGTGTCACCGGCGGGGACGGAGGTGTAGTTGGTCCAGATCGTGTTGGAGAACACGCCGGTGTCACCGAGATAATGGCCGGTCGACATCGCCGAGCCGTTGGCCATGGTGAAGGTCGGGAAGAGGGAATGCGGGTTCTTGAAGTTGACGCCCTTGTCGCGGACCTCGGCCATCGCGGGCGCCGTTTCAGGGGTGACCTTCAGCGCGCGCAGCCCGTCCGGGATGAACAGGATGAGGTTGCGGGGGGTGTTGTTTTGGGCGGAGGCAAGTCCAGCGGAAAGTCCGGTGGACAGCACTGTCAGTCCGGCGGACAGCAACACCAGTGAACGGCGCATCAAATCTCTCCTAACGGTGAGGCGGCAAGGCCGCGACCGCGGCCCTGCCATCGTTTAGTTTTGCTGGATGACAGTTTTGTTACAAGGCCTGTTACTAGTGCAAGAGGGATGGGGAGGGGGACGGCAACACCCTCGTGTCCCGGACGCGACGCAGCTCGTAGGATGGGTAGAGCACTTGCGAAACCCATCATGCTTCCCCGTAGACGAAAGGTGATGGGTTTCGCTTCGCTCTACCCATCCTACAACCCCGCAGACACACCTCCGCATCCTCGCGGCTTGTTTCGCCCGAGTTCTGCTTTGTCACTTCACCCTCATCAAGGAAAGAGGGCGCAGGGAAGGCCGGGAGCCGGCTGGCTCCCATTGACCGCTATGCCAAGAGCAGGTTGCGCTACAATGCACAGCGGGAAACAGGGCAACCGGAGACATCCCGGCCTTCCCTGCGCGGATGGTTGGAACGGCTTATGTCGTGAGCTCCCCGGGGAGCGATGCACTATTGCCCCCGTCGCCCTGCGGATGGCTGATGCGCGTACCCGGTCGGGCCGCAACATCACCGCAAGACTTGACGCACAGACCCCGGGCGTCAGGACCACACGATTTTGCCGTACGCAAGCTGCACCGGTCGTGCGCGCGACGCTTTTCGCTCACGGCTCTCCGCCCTGCGAAGCCTTCGCGCCAGTGAAGCCTGCGTCCACCGCTGCCCGGCCCGCGTGTCGTGACGATCGCGATACGCCCCTCTTCCTTGGGCCGGAGTGAATAATGTCTAACAAAAATCCGAATTCTAATAAACAGAATTATTTCGATGCCGGTCGCTTGACCCCGGTCTTGGGTGTTTTGCCCGACGGGGTGCACAAGGGGTTGTGGCCGGGACACTTATTCCGGCGCGGTCGTCACCCGCGGAGTCTGCGCGAGGGCCTGTGCCGGCTTGACGGACGCCGGGTCGGCTCCGCTCCTGGTCCGATCGCGCCGCAGCGAAAGCGGGGCCGTCTTGAGTGCATAGATGATCGCGATCTGGGTCCGGTTCTGGAGACGGTATTTACGCATGATGTTGCCGATATGCGCCCGCACCGTGTTCTCCGAGATCCTGAGCTCGTAGGCGATGTTCTTGTTCTGCATGCCCCGCGCGATCAGCATCATCAGCTCACGCTCGCGCGGCGTCGGTGTAATCGAATCCTTCGGATCCGGGCTCATGACTGGCTCCTCCCTGGTCTTCTGGTTGACGTGGCCGCCCCCCGGCATCTTCTCACTCCGTCTTGAGCGCCTCGATCGGGCTCAGCCTGGATGCCTTGTGGGCGGGGTAGAAACCGAAGATCAGGCCGGTCGCGATCGAGAAGACGAGGGCAAGGCCGATCGCTTCGCCGTCGATCGAGGTGATCCATCCGGCCATACGGGCGACGGTCATCGAGAGTGTGATGCCGCCGGCAACCCCGATGGCGCCGCCGAGCAGGCAGAGGACGAGTGCCTCGCAGAGGAACTGGAGTCTGATGTCCCGCATCCGGCCGCCAAGCGCGCGGCGGATTCCGATCTCCCGCGTGCGCTCCGTAACCGACACGATCATGACATTCATGATGCTGATGCCGCCGACGAGCAGCGAGACCGAGGCGATGGCGACGAGCAGGAGCGCCACGGTGCGGATCGCGCCCTGCTGCGCTTCCATGGCGGCGGCCGGATCCTGGACCTTGAAGTCGTCCTCCTGGCCGGCGGGGATGCGGTGGCGCTGCCGCAGCAGGCTTTCGATCTCCGATCGCGCGCCCGCCATCTGACTGTCCGCGGCCACCTTGGCGATGATGTAGGCGACCGAATCCCGGTTGATGTTGCTCGCGCTGCCAAGGAAGCGCAGCTTGGCCGTGGTGAGGGGGACGAAAGCGACGTCGTCCTGCGCCGGGCCCTTGCGATCGAGCACGCCGACGACTTCGAGCGGCACCTTCATGATCCTGATCTGCGCGCCGATCGGATCGTCGCCGGGCGCGAACAGCTCGCGCGCGACGGTGCTGCCGAGGATCACGACCTTGCCGGCACCGGTCTCTTCGGTGCCGGAGAAATAGCGCCCGGCCGCGAGCTGCCAGTCGCGCACCATGAAGTGACCGGTCGTCGTGCCGTTGATGGTCGTATTCCAGTTCTTGCTCTCGTGGATGACCTGCGCCGTTCCGGCGATCGAGCCGGCCGCGGCCTGGATCTCCGGGATCTGCTCGATGATGGCCTGCACGTCGCTCTCGGTCATCGTCAGCTTGCTGCCGTCCTTCAGGCGCACGCCGCCCTGATAGACCGCGCCCGGCGTGATCATCAGCACGTTGGCGCCGATCGAGCGGATCTGCTCCTGGAGGCGAAGCTGCGCGCCGGACCCGATCGCAAACACCGTCACGATCGAGGCGACGCCGATCACGATGCCGAGCATGGTGAGGAAGCTGCGCAATGGATTGAGGCGCAAGGCGTGCAGGGCGATCTGAAAGCCCTGGAGCATCGTCATGACACAGCGCTCCGTTTCGGCAGCAGCGGGGCCACCGTCTCGTCGCTGACGAGCTCGCCGTCGTGCAGGCGGATCGTGCGCCGGCACCGCGTCGCGATGCCGGGGTCGTGCGTGATCATCACGATGGTCTGGCCGGTCCGGTTGAGCGCGGCGAACAGCGCCAGGATTTCGGCGCCGGTGCGGCTGTCGAGCGCGCCGGTCGGCTCGTCGGCGAGCACGATCAGCGGGGAGGCGATCAGTGCACGCGCGATCGCGACGCGCTGCTGCTCGCCGCCCGAGAGCTGCCGCGGAAAGTGATGAGCCCGGTGCAGCATGCCGACGGCCTGAAGGCTCGCTTCGGCTCGCGCCAGGCGGTCCTTGCGACCGATGCCGCAATAGACCAGCGGCAGTGCGACGTTCTCGATCGCATTATGGCGTGCGAGCAGATTGTAGGACTGGAACACGAAGCCGATGCTGCGGGCGCGCAGGGACGACCGGCGATCTTCCGAGAGCCCGGCGACATTGGCTCCCTCGAGATGGACCTCGCCTTCGCTCGGCAGGTCGAGCAGCCCGATCATGTTCATCAGCGTCGACTTGCCGGAGCCCGACGGTCCCATCACTGCGACGATCTCGCCCTGTGCGATGTCGAAGCTGACGTTGCGCACCGCGGCCACTGCGACCCCGTCGGTGTGATAGGTCCTGGATACGGACCGGAGACTGATGAGGGGCAGGGGGGCGGTCATGATCCGAACCTGATTCCGAGAAACTCCATGCCTGCCGGCCGGATGGCCTGGCCGACGGCGACCTGGCTGCCTTCGACGAGGTCGCCGCTCTTGAGTGCGACCTGTTCGGTGCCGGAGGCGCCGACCGTCACCGCAATACGCCGGAGCGAGCCGCCGGCGGTGCGCACCCACACGCCGCTGTGCGCGGTGGTCGGGTCCGGACGTGCGCCGGACGGCTGGAAACGCAGCGCGGCGAGCGGCACCTTCAGCACGTCGTCCTGCCGCTCGATCACGATCTTCACCAGGGCAGTCATGCCGGGCAGCAGCGCGCCGTCGAGGTTGGAGGTCGACAGCACGACGGTGTAGGTGACGACGTGCTGCTGGTTCTGCGGCGCCTTGCGCACCTGCCGCACCACGGCCTCGAAGCGGCGGTCGGGGTAGGCATCCACCGTGAAATGGGCGCGCTGGCCGGAGGCGATGCGGCCGATATCGGCCTCGTCGACCTGGGCGTGAATCTCCATGTCTTCCAGCCGGTGGGCGACCACGAAGGTGGTGCGCGACTCCAGGCCGACCGCGAGCGTCTGGCCCTCGTTGACGAACCTGCCGACGACGACGCCGTCGATCGGCGAGCGGATCACGGTGCGGTCGAGATCGGCCTGGGCCGCGGCGAGAACGGCCGCCTTCTCCGGCACCGCCATTCGGGCCTGTTGCAGCTCGGCCTCGATCCGGCGGACGTCGGCCTGCGCGCCGTCCACGGAGTAGGAATTGAGCGACATCAGGACCTCGGCCTCGCGCTCCTGGGCCAGCCGTGCCGTGAACTCGGTCTGCGCGTCGTCGACCGTCGTCGTCGCCACCACGTTCTGCGACTGCAGCGCCAGCTTGCGCTGCAGGGTCCTCTGCGCCGAGGCCTTGACGGCTTGCGCGCTCTCGAGCTTGGCGGCGAGCACGTCCCGGCTGCCCCTGGCGTTCTGCAGATCGATCCTGGCGCGATCGAGCTTGGCGCGCGCGATGTCGACCAGGGAATTGGCGACCGCCAGGGAAGCCCTGGCTTCGTCGACCTTGGCCGCGAAGCTGCGCGGATCGATCAGGGCGAGCGGCTGGTCCTTGGCGACGGTGTCGTTGAAGTCGACATAGACCCGGGCGAGCTGCCCGGACAGCTGGGAACCGACCTCGATCGTCTTGACCGGCTGCAGCGCGCCGGTGACGGTGACGGTCTGCTCGATGCTGCCGCGCTGGATCGCGGCATAGCGGAACATCGGCGCATCCGACCCGAAGGCCGAAGCTTCGCGCCCGCCGGGCACGAGCAGCCGTTTCGTCGAGTCGTAGGCGTGAGCCGCCGTGTCTGCCGCGCTCCCGGCGGCGCCGGCGATGACGGCCGGCTCCGCGGCGAAGACCGCGGCAAGGCCGCATGCAGTTCCAAGCACGGCAATAATTGGCACAAATCGCATATCAAAAACTCGCCTGCTTGAAATGGCTTCGTTGGCGGCGCGGAGCGAGATCGCGCTATGGTTGTAAATTGTCAAAAGCAATATCGATCGTCAGTATGTCGTCGTTGCCGGGGCGACGGTCGGGTGCGCTGAGCGATCCAGAAGTAAAGTGCGGGGGTGCGACTTTTCGTGATTTGCGTGAAATGTATACCCGGCGTATGCCAAAGGTTGCGCGCGGTATCGAACTCGATAGGCTGACTGAACGTCCCGTATGATCTGGCCGATGCGGCCAGTCGCCGGCGTTCAAGTCGGCGTATGGGTGGCGACGCCATGACGCAGTCGGCGATACCGCGGCGACGACGGCGGATTGCTTCATTCGCGATAACGCGCCTCGCCGTGATGCCGCCGGTGGCGAGATCGAATCTCTGCAATCACGAAGCCCGATATGTGAACGCCTTCACTCGTCTTCACGGAGTGTTGGCCCTAAGACGTCGAACCGGTGGACCGACGCCATTCGTTCGATCCCCGCGAATTCAACCAAGCACCTTGTTCTCGCTTGCAAGAAGAATGGATGGCTCGCTGCTTGCTCATCGAGCCCCAAGCCGGGGAGTCCGTCTGCCATGAGCTCAGGTCAAGCCACCGTTTACGTCGTTGACGACGAGGTTCAGATTCGAACTGCGATTGGAAGTCTCTGCGAGGAGACCGGACACCAGGTGAGATTGTTTGCGTCGACCGACGAATTTCTCGCGGAGAGACTTTCCGGCGGGCCTTCGTGCCTCGTGCTCGACGTTCGCTTTCCCGGGACCTCGCCGACCGGTCTCGAGCTGCAGCGCCGGCTCGCCGAGACGGGCGTGCCGATTCCGATCGTCTTCATCAGCGGCCACTCAGACGTCCGTGTCTCGGTCGAGGCGATGAAGCGCGGCGCGGTCGAGTTTCTACCAAAACCCTTTCGCGAGCAGGAGATCCTCGATGCGATCAGGCATGGCATCGAGCGCGACCGCAGGCGGATGGAACGCGAATACGCCGTGCGCGAGGCCCGCCTGCGCATCGAGACGCTGACGGCGAGGGAGCGCGAGATCATGCTGCTGATGGCCGAGGGGCTTGTCGCCAAGCAGATCGCGGCGAGGCTTGGCGTGAGCGAAGTGACGGTGAAGGTCCATCGCGCCCGGATGATGCGAAAGCTCGAGCTGCGTTCGCCGATCGAGGTGGCGCGGCTGATCGACAGCATGGGACGCGAAGCGGAGACGGCGCGCTCCGGTGCAGGACAGCCGCAAACCTGAGGCTGCGCGTGGCGACATGCAGCGCTTCGTCTAGTCCGTACCGATTAGCATGAACTGCAGTCTGTCGCGATCGCCGCGACCGGTTCAGAGTCATCCCACGATGTCGGTCGCATTCAGGACCAGCATCCGAAACCAGTCAGACAACTTGGCCAGAAAGGGATACTCCATGCGCAAATTGTTTTTTGCTTCCGTTGCCGTGCTCGCTCTGTCTTCCGCGGCCCAGGCCGCCAATACTTCGACCACGGTGCAGGTCGGCTTGGTGAACGGTTCGAGCGTCACGCAGAACGGCCTCACCAACGACAGTTCGTCGACGACCCAGATCGGCATCCTGAACGGTGCGTCCACCATGCAGGGCACCAGCTCGCCGTCGCTCAACAACGTCAGCACTGTGAACCAGGCCGGCGTGCAGAACTCGGCGACCACCGGCCAGGTGGCCTTCGGCAACAACGGCAGCGCGATCACCCAGAATTCGTTCGGGCCGCCCGCGCTCCAGAACAACTCCGCCAGCGTCGGCCAGCTCAGCTTCGGCATCAACACGAGCACCGTCTCGCAGACGGCGCACTGAACCATCTCGTCGGCCGGATGCGTCACGGCGCGTCCGGCCAATTCTCGCGGAGGAACATGACATGCGGATCACCTATCTCGTTGCGACGGCCATCGCGCTCAGTGCACTGACCACCGTCGATGCCCAGGCCGGCAACTCGGCCAGCGTGCTGCAGTTCGGCACGACCAACAGCTCCTTCATCTCGCAGACGGGCTCGACCAGCAACAACGCCACGACGTTGCAGTTCGGTGCGACCAATACGGCGACCACCTTGCAGACGGGCTCGCTCCTCACCGTCAACACCGCGGTGACCGGGCAGGGCGGCACGACCGCGACGGCGTCCAACACGGCGCTGACCGGCCAGGTCGGCGGCTCCAATTCGAGCCTGATCGGTCAGATCGGCGCGAACAACACGGCAGGCGTCGGGCAGCTCGGCATCCTGAACGGCTCGACGATTCTCCAGCAGACTCCGTGAGCAATTCTGAAGTGGTGAGGCACGTCATGAAACGTCTCTCGAAACGCCTCTTGGCAAGCAGCTGCGCCGCAATGTTCGCCTTGTGCTGCGCCGGCGCCGGATCAGCCGGCGCCCAGACCGCCGACATCAAGACCATCGTGTCGGTCGGCGGCCCGCCGGTCGTGCTGAACCAGAACAGTCAGCTCAACATGGCGGGCGTGTTCATGGTCGGCGGCAGCACCAGCGCGACCGTTGTCCAGAACGGCACCAACAATGCCACGGGCGTCCTGCAATTCGGCGGGACGAATTCGGCGTCGATCGGGCAGGGCGGGATGAACAATTTCGCCTTCGTCGGCCAGACCGGCCAGTCGGCGACCAGTCTCGTATCGCAACTCGGGGCCATGAACACGGGCACGGTGGCGCAGTTCAGCACGGTCAATACGTCGACGATCGTCCAGACCGGTCCGTAAAGACGCGCGAACTCATCGGCGTCGGGAACCAGCGGGGAAGCGCGATGCGGAGCGGCAGAGAAGTCTCGAAGCGGGTTCTGGCCGTGGCGGCGTTGCTTGCCGCCATCGGCGCGGCGACGCAGGCGTCGGCCGGATCCATCCAGCGCAGCGTGACGAACCCGAACGTGAGCATCGAGACGATCGTGCAATTCGGCAACGACGTTCAGCCTGTCACGATCGAGGAGAACAGCCGCGTCAATATCGCGCGGGTGATCCAGATCGGCGGATCGGGAACGGTGGATGCGACCATCATCCAGAACGGCACGCGCAACTATGCCAACGTGATCCAGATGGGCGGCACCACCAACGCGGCGGTCGGTCAGTCCGGCCTCAGCAACACCGCCGACATCACCCAGATCGGCAATTCCACCAATGCGCTCCTGCTTCAGATCGGCGACATGAACTCGGGAGCGGTGAGGCAGTTCGGACGTTTCAACTGGCTGGCGATCTTCCAGTTCGGCCGATGATGGAGGGATGACATGAGGTTGCTTCTGCTCGCATCCGGAATAGGATTCATGAGCGTGGTTGCGATGGCGCCGGCCGGGGCCGGCGACGGTCACACCACGGTGGTCCAGGACGAAAACGGGACGGCGGCGATCACGCAAAGCGGCGATCCCGCGCAGGCCGAGGTCAGGATCGAGAAAGAGCCCGGGCGCACCACGGTGTACCGGCGCAGCGGCGGAAACACCGCGATCGTGACGCAGGGCACCGGAAATGCGCAGGACACGCTCGATTGGCTGCGCAAGCACCAGCAAGACCACTGACACGTCCTGCTGACGCAGAGAGGCCCATCGTCCCTGAAAGGACGACGGGCCACCCGCGTTGGCCGGAACGACGTCGCTGAAACAGGCCGGGACTTCCGGGCGTTCTGCCGCACCTTGTTCCCCGTTAATCCCGTGTCTTAACCAACAATTAATTATACGTTTGCGGGTGGGCGACAGCCCGGCCTAGCGTGTGGTGGGGAGCCGCCGAAGCCAAACGAGTTGGTGCGTATCATGATGTCCAGATCATATGGGGCGCTGCTCGCCTCGCTCAGCGCAGCCGCGCTGCTCCTTTCTTCCAGCGACAGTTTTTCAAGGCCCGGCGGCGTTGCTGCGCATGGGCTGGCTGCGGCGCCGCCGACTGCGGCAATGCGTCCGCCGATCGCGCCGGGTGCCCGGTTCCGCGGCCGCAACACGCCGTGGGTCTATTGGCCGGGCGGCGGCGGGTTCTTCTACGATGGCGCAGGCTACGGCCAGCCCTTCGCCGACGCCGGGCAGCCGCTCTCCAACGACGTGCGCTACACCTATACCTATGACGTTCCCTGGGACTGGACGCATCGCTTCCCGCCGAACGTGGTGCCGTCCGACCGGCCCTACGTGCCGAGCTGCCCGACGGAGCAGGTGACGGTGCCCGGCCGCGGCGGCGGCGAGCACACCGTCAACATCATGCGCTGCTACTAGCCCAGCTCAAAGCTGGTCACGCCGAAGACGCGGTCGATCCGCAGCGGCGCGATCGGCCCCGTGTACATCCGCGCCGTCTCGAACACCGGCTTGAGGCCGAGCTGTTCCGCGAGCGCGATGGCCTCGCGATTGACGGCGGGGACATCGAGGAAGACTTCGCCGCCGCCCGCACTCGCCAGCAACGCCTGCACGACCTTCTCCGCGGCGGCGCGATCATCGGCGACGAGCGGGCCGATCTTGTGGCCGCTCCGGCACCGGCGGATCACGCCCCATGCGGCAAGCTTGCCATCACGCAGCAGCGCGCGGCCGACATGTCCTGATGTGTTGATCCAGGCGCGCAGGAAGGCGCTGCGCGGCGCTGGGAACACCGTGGCGTCGTCGGCTTCGACGAGCGCGAACGGAACTCTGTCGAGCGCGATGATATCGGCAGGCGCCGGCGGCGCGGTGAGGCTGCCGCCATAGCGGATATTGGCGTAGGCAAGCTGGAAACCGGACTTTCTGTAGTTGTCCTGCTGCGCCACGACGCCGTCGAGGCCGATCACGCGGGGGCGCGCATGCGCGATCGCCGCGTTCCAGATGCGCAGGCCGTGGCCGGAACCGCGAAAACTTTCACGCACGATGTAGAAGCCGAGAAAGGCGAAGCGGTCGTCGTAATTGACACAGGAGACGGTCGCGACCGGCTCGCCGTCGATCTCGCCGACGAAGAAGCCTTGCGCGTCTGATATCGCGAAGCAGGCGGCGTCGGAGAGGCCCGGATTCCAGCCCTCGGCAGCGGCCCAGTCGACGGCGATCGAGATCTCCTCGGGGCGCAAATTGCGAATCTGCAAATCGCTCATCATGGATGCCTTCGACGGTGGACCTGCCGGCAAGTCTGGCGGTAGAAGGCCTCATGATAGGCCGGGCCCGCGGCTCGCCTCAAGACAGGGATGATCAGTCATGGCAGCAGAGAAAGTCGCACTCGTCACCGCCGGCGGCAGCGGCATGGGGGCAGGGGCTGCGCGGCGGCTTGCGGCCGACGGCTTTCGCGTCGCGATCCTGTCGTCCTCCGGCAAGGGCGAGGCGCTGGCGGCCGAGCTCGGCGGGCTTGGCGTCACCGGCTCCAACAAGTCGAATGAAGATCTGAAGCGCCTCGTCGACGGCGCGATGGCGAAGTGGGGGCGTATCGACGTGCTCGTCAACAGTGCGGGCCACGGGCCGCGCGCGCCGATCACGGAGATTACCGACGAGCAGTGGCACACCGGCCTCGATACATATCTGCTCAACGTGATCCGGCCGACCCGGTTGGTGACGCCGGTGATGCAGGCACAGAAGGCTGGCGCCATCATCAATATCTCGACCGCCTGGGCTTTCGAGCCGAGCGCGATGTTTCCGACATCGGCGGTGTTCCGCGCAGGCCTTGCCGCCTTCACCAAGATCTTCACCGACACCCATGCCGCCGACAACATCCGCATGAACAACGTTCTGCCGGGCTGGATCGACAGCCTGCCGCAGCTAGATGCGCGCCGCGACGGCGTGCCGATGAAGCGCTACGGCAAGGTCGAGGAGATCGCGGCGACGATCTCGTTCCTGGCGTCCGACGGCGCAGCCTACATCACCGGCCAGAACATCCGTGTGGATGGTGGGCTGACGCGCTCGGTCTGACGCCGACAGATTCGAATCGCGCTCGCGCCGCCTTGTCGTGATGCGACACCGGCGCGCGTAGCGCGCCACGGATGAAGGGCGAGGCGTGGCTCTTGGGTCACACTCCTCGTCCGTTCGCACGACGTGGGGCGCACACTACGTCACAGTCCCTATGAACTTCGCCGCAGCCCAAGACGGCATGGGGCCGGCGGCCTATGCCCGATCTGCGCCGGATGCCTTCCGCCCGCGCGCATTCGAAACGCGAGCTGATCGCGTGGGCAAGGAGACTAGAATGAAGAAGTTTTTGCTGGCGGTCGCTTCGGTTGTTTTGGGCACCGCATCGGTGCAGGCGGCCGACCTCGCGGCGCATTACACCAAGGCGCCGATGATGGCGCCGGCTTACAACTGGACCGGATTTTACGTCGGCGGCAATGTCGGCGGGCAGTGGGGCAGCTCCGATCCCAGCACCTCGACCGTGTTTTCTCCGACGGGCTATTTCGCCGCCAGCAGCGTTCCCGCCATCAACACGGTCGGCGCCCAGGGCATCAACAGCTCCAGCGTGACCGGCGGCTTCACCGCCGGCTACAACTGGCAGGTCAACCATGCCGTGCTCGGCCTCGAAGGCGACATCAACTATTTCGGCTTCAAGGGCAGTGCGACCGGTTCGGCGCTTTATCCCTGCTGCGCGCCGACCGGCTTTACGGTGTCGTCGTCGGTCTCGGCCGACTGGCTCGCGACCATCCGCGGCCGTATCGGCTTCCTGGCCGCTCCGACCTGGCTGCTCTACGCCACGGGCGGCGCCGCGATCGCGGAGGTCAAGGGCAATTTCAACTTCACCGACACGTTTGCGGGAGCAACCGAGTCGAGCGCGATCCGCGACACGCGTCTCGGCTGGACCGCGGGCGTGGGCACCGAATATGCGTTCGGCGGCGGCTGGTCGCTCAAGGCCGAATATCTCTATGTCGATCTCGGACGCGCCAGCGCGACCAGCACGAACCTTGCTGCCTTCGTGCCGGCCATCGCATTTCCGAGCAACGTCTACACCCACTCGGTCGACCTCAAGTCGAACATCGTGCGCGTCGGCGTGAACTACAAGTTCGGCGGACCCGTCGTCGCCAGGTACTGAGCTTCATCCCGTTCCGAATCTGGCGTGGAAAGCCCCGGCTCAGCCGGGGCTTTCTGTTTCGAGGGCCGGCTTCAGTGCGAGGCCACGAGCTTCGCCAGCGCGGGCAGGATCCTGTAGCGCGCGATCTCGTGCGGATATTCGCCGCGATTGGCCAGCAGCACGATGCCGATCCGCCGCGCCGGCACGAGGCCGAGATAGCCGGAGGCGTTGTTGAGGCCGCCCGGCTTGTCGACGACGGTGGCCTCGGGAAGACGCACCGTCTCCCACGCCATGCCTTGCCCGAATTTCTCGTCGACGCGGAAGATCTCGTGCTGCGTCATCCTCAGCGCCTCGCGCAAATGCGGGTCGACCGAGTGGCCATCGACGCAGGCCGCAACGAAGGTTGAAAGATCCCGCGGCGAAGAGAATATCTGGCCAGTGCCGGGGAAATCGAAATAGCTCTGCTGGTTGCCGGGCGGGCCGATGGCCATGCCCTGATCCGAATAGCCCTGGACGACCCGCTGCATCCACGCTGCATCCATGACGGCACGGTTGTCCTCGCCGCGTTCGGGCACCGAGGTCGCGGTCATACCGAGCGGCCTGAAGATGCGCTGTTCGAGCTGGGTTGCGATCGGCGTGCCGTAACAGCGTTCGAGCACGAGCTGGAGTAGCACATAGCCGGCATGGCTGTAGATGCGCTGCTTGCCGGGCGCCTCGCCAGACTGCGGTCTCCAGGCGTTGAGCATCTCGATGAACTGTGCGCGCGAGAACTCCTCGTTCGGCCAGGGCGGGTGGTCGGTCGGCAGCAGCAGTCCCGACGTGTGTGTGACGAGTTCGCCGACGGTGACGCGGCGGATAGAGTCGCTGGTGAGCTCGGGCAGGTATTTCGGCAGGCGGTCGTCGAGCCGCAGCTCGCCCCGGAGCGTGCCGAGCGCGACCAGCGTCGCCTCGAACGGCTTGCGCAGCGAGCCGAGGTTGAACAACGTGTCCGACGTGACCGGCCGTCGTGTGGTGTCGTCGGCAAAGCCGTAGTTGAAGAACTCGACATGACGGCCGGCATAGAGCGCGGCGGCGAGGCCGCCCGGTTGGTCCGGCGTCGCGGTCGGCGCCAGCTCATTGGCGACGATGTCGCGCATCTGCGCGATCATGTCGGAATCCGCAGCCGCCTCGCGCGGCCTGATGAGGCCGATTGCGAGCGGAAGCAGGGCCGCCTTGGCGAAGCCGCGCCGGCTGATCGAAAGAGATCGTAAGGTGACAAGAGAGGACACGCGCTTGATGAACAGATTGCCGACGCCCCCGGCGCCAGTCGTACCTGCAAACCGCGTCCCGCCTCAATTCACAATCGCGCGTTGGAAGTTCCGTAGCGAACCTTCTAGCCGCCTATCCAGCGCACGGCCGCCTCGACGGCGGATTTTACTTAGCTTGTCGGCTAACAAATATTGACGCGGGTTCGCGACGGGTCTATAGTTAGCTTCATGGCTAACCAATTATCTCGACTGGACCAGATTTTTTCCGCGCTCGCCGACCCGACACGGCGGGCGATCGTGATGCGGCTCTGCATGGGCGAGGCATCCGTCGGCGAGCTCGCGGATCCCTTCGACATGGCGCTGCCGAGCTTCATGAAGCACGTCCATGTGCTGGAGACGAGCGGGCTCGTCCTGTCGGAGAAATCCGGCCGCGTGCGCACCTGCCGCCTCAGCCCGGACGCGCTCGTCGGCGCGGAGGACTGGTTCCAGCAGCAGCGCGCGATCTGGGAGGCGCGCCTCGACCGGTTCGAGGCTTACGTGATGAAGCTCAAGAAAGAGAAGGAGAGGGCGGCCGCCAAGCGGCCGTCCCGAACAACCAAACGGAAAGGTTCTGAGTGATGACGAATTCTGCCAATCCCGCTTTGTCGCAATGGTCGCTCGACCGCGAGATCGTGATGTCGCGCGTGATCGACGCGCCGCGCGATCTGGTGTTCGAGGCGTGGTCCGACCCAAAACATCTGCCGCAATGGTTCGGACCCAAGGGTTTCAAGATCGAGACCTTCGAGATCGACGTGCGGGTTGGCGGCGTCTGGCGCTTCAACATGATCGGCCCCGACGGCACCGTCTATCCGAACCGCATGCGCTTTCGGCGCATTGAGCGGCCGTCCTTGATGGAGATGGACCATGGCGTCGACCAGGACGACGATCCCGGCATGTTTCGCTTCACCATCACCTTCGCCGAGCAGAGCAACGGCAAGACCGTGCTGATGATGCGGCAACTGGCCTCGAGCACGGAGCAGCGCGATGGCATGATCAGTTTCGGCGCCGTCGAATACGGCTACCAGACGCTGGACAAGCTCGCGGCTTATGTGGGCGCGTTGAAGAGGTAGCTGCACCGTCAGTCGTCATGCCCGGGCTTGTCCCGCCTGCGCGGCCGAAGCCGCTCCGGCGAGGCGAAGGCCCGGGCATCCACGTTCTTCGTGCCGCGCGGTCAGGCGTGGATGGCCGGGACAAGCCTGGCCATGACGAGAGGAGGTCGATGGCGCCCCTCACTCGTCCACCTCGGCTGTCACTCCCCCTTCAGCCCGGCCTCGCGGATCAATCCGGTCCACCTCTGGGTCTCGCTGTCGATGAACTGGCCGAATTCGGCGGCGGTGCCGGTGCGCACTTCCAGGCCCTGGGCGGTGAGCTTGTCCTTCACGGCGGGGTCGGCGAGCACGCGCGAGACTTCGGTCTGCAGCTTGTCGACGATCGGCTGCGGCGTTGCGGCGGGCGCCATGAAGCCGAACCAGCCGGCGGCGATCACGTTGGGAAAGCCTTGCTCGCGCAGCGTCGGCGCCTGCGGATAGAGCGGGCTGCGCTCGCTGGAGGCGACGCCGAGCACGGCGAACTTGCCGCTCTGGATGTAGGGCAGCGCCGTCGGGAGTGCGGTCAGCGTGGCATCGACGCGGCCGGCGAGCAGCTCGGTGTAGGACGCCGCGTCACCGCGGAACGGGATGTTGAGACCCTTGACGCCGGCATCCCTGAACAGGAGCTCGCCGGCAAGATGCGGCTGCGAGCCGGCGCCGGGTGAGGCGAAGGTCAGTCCGTCCGGCTTCGATTTGCCGTAGGCGATCAGGTCCGGCAGCGTCTTGAACGGCGCGTCCGCGCTGATGATCAGGAACAGCGGCGCGATCACCGCCATCGCGACCGGCCGAAGATCCTTGCGATCATAGGTCAGCTTGCCGAACAGCGCCTCGGCGGTTGCATAGGGGGCCGCGACATAGAGAATGGTGTAGCCGTCGCCCGGCGCATGCGCGACGAGATCGTTCGCAATGCGCGTGCCGGCGCCCGGCTTGTTCTCGACGATGAATTGCTGGTGCAGGCTGCGGCCGAACTCTTCGGCGAGCAGACGCAGCGAGATGTCGTTGGAGCCGCCGGGCCCGTAGGGCGAGATCAGCCGCACCATGTGCGACGGCCAAACGTCCTCAGCGCGCGCGGAGACTGGAAGCCCGGACAGGGCAAGGGCGAGGGTGCCCAGCAATGTTCGGCGTGTGACGGTCATGTTGGCCTCCCGGTGGTGGAGCGCCAGTTGTCTTGTTCATTTCCTGGCCCTCTTCTTGTTTTGCTTTTGTGTCTCGGCCGCCGGCCCTGCCGCGCCGACGATGGCGCGGATGCTGTCGGCGAGGGCGGCGATGCGCGGGCCGATCTCGGCCTCCAATTGGCCGGGCTGGAGCCGGAACGCCGGAATGCCGCAATTGATGGAGAACGACCGCCTCGTCTCATCTGCATGAAACAGCGGCGCGGCGACGGCGTGGATCGAGGCCATGTACTCGCCCCAGCAGGTGCAGAAGCCGCGGCTGGCGCATTGTGCACGGCCGGCGCGATATCTGTCGCGAAAGGCCGACCACAGCTCGGCATCCTCGCTTGCGATCTGCTGTTCGAGCAGCGCTGCATCGGCCGGCGGCAAGGTCGCGGCCGCGGCGCGGCCCATTGCCGTCATCACCACGGGAATGGGCATGCCGATGTCGGGGACGTGCGGGCCGACATCGCCGGAGCGCGCGGTCTCGACATAGATCATCGACGTGCCATCCAGCAGGCCGATCGAGACCGTGCCGCGCACGCTCTGCGCCAGCTCCATCATCATCGGGCGCGCGACCTGGCGGAACTGCATGTCGGCAAGCAGCGGATGCGCCATCCGCAGGGCGCGTGCCCCGACGCGGTATTTCGCACGTTCGGCGTCGTAGCGGAGGTAGCCGAGCTCGGCGAGCGTATGCGTCAGCCGTGCCACCGTCGGCCGCGGAAGCCCCGTCAGCGTCGACAGCTCCATGTTGCCGAGCTGCGTCGTTCCGGCCTTGAACGCCTCGAGCACCACGAGGCCCTTTGCCAGCGTCGTCGCGAACGCGGCGTCATCCGCGCTCGAAGCCAGCACTGCGGCCGCGGATGAGGAGGCGGGAGGCGGTTTGGACGCGGTTCGAGCCATGGGAGATTTAATGGACCCGCTCCGCTGGCTTGTCCAATAGATTCGACAATTTTGCCTCTTCCGTCCGATATGTGGATACACCCTCCGTCGTTACCGCGGGCAAAAAAGACGCGCGCGAGCCGAGCTGCACACAGATTTTTGTCGTGATTCCATGGCGTCCTGTGACAGGATTATTACGAATAGATGTCACATCGATTACAGCGGAGCGATTCATGTTGCAGTGGCAGGCGCGGTCAAATCCCCTCGCGTGGTGGTGGGGGTCGCTCACGCTCGTCAGCAGCGCCAACATCCTCGTCTGGTTCATGCTGTATCGCGAGTTCTACCCGACGGTTGCGGGCAGCGTCGGCGGCGGCTCCGACATCGGGCTGATGTTCCTGCTCTGCGCGGGGTATGTGTTCGGCTGCGCCTTCCGCTCGTTCCTGCCGCGCGCCGACGTGCAGCGCATCTGCCTGTTCGACACCTGGCTCTCGAGCGTCTTTGTCGGCCGCTCGGTCGCGACGGTGGCCGAAGTCTGCTTCGCCGCGCAATGGGCGGTGATCCTGCATCAGCTCGGCACCATGACGGGTGCCGAGACGGCCGTGAACATCGCGTGGGTGATCGTGCCCGTGATCATCATCGCGGAGTGTTTCTCGTGGTACGCGGTCGTGACCACCAACTATCTCTACAACGCGATCGAGAATTCGCTGTGGGCGGTGACCTTCTTCCTCGCCGGCATCGCGCTGTGCCGCCTGATGCCGGAATTCCAGGGCGTGGTGCGCTGGGCTCTGATCGCCGGCATCGTCGGCATCGCCTGCTTCCTCGCCTTCCTCGTCACCGTCGACGTGCCGATGTATCTCAGCCGCTGGCGGGCAGGGCATGCCGAGGGCGGCAGGTTCCTGGGCTTCCTCGAAGGCCTGCATGACGTCTCGACGCGCTGGGTGGTGACCCACGACATCGCGCACTGGAAGGGCGAGCTGACCTGGATGTTCCTGTATTTCAGCGCCGCGGTGTGGTCGAGCCTGGCGCTCTGCGCGCTCTACGCGATGGAAGGCTATCTGACGCGCTATCTCGCCTGAGGGTTGATTCCTATTTTGACGCGTTTTCTTAACGCGAACCGGTATCCACTTCGCTTGAAAACGCTTTACTTGCCGACCAGGCTGCACTTGCTGCGGTCGAGCGGGCGGAAGGCCTGGTCGGGCGGGATCGTCGCGACCAGCTTGACGAAATCCCACGGGCCTTTCGACTCTTCCGGCGTCTTGACCTGGACCAGATAGAGATCGTGCACCATGCGCTGGTCCTCGCGGATGCGGCCGTTGGTGGTGTAGGCATCCGACACCGGCGTCGCCTTCATCTTGGCCATCACGATCGCGCTGTCGTCCGTATCGGTGTCCTTGATGGCCTGCAGATAGTGGCGTACGGCGGAATAAACCCCGGCCTGGATCTGTGAGGGCATCGCCTTGCGGCGCGCATAGAACGCATCGGAAAATTTCCGCGCCGCCGGCGAGATATCCTCGAAGAACGAGGTCACGATAAGGTCGCCGCGCGTGGCCTTCAGGCCGACCGCTTCGATGTCGACATTCTGGAACGACATCGGCACGATCTTCATGCCCTGCGCGGCGAGCCCGAATTCTTCGGCCTGCTTGATCGCGGTGGCGTTGTCGCCGGCGACGTTGATCGCCAGGACCTTTGCGCCCGAGGACTGCGCCTGGAGTAGGAACGAGCTGTAGTCGGGCGTGCCGAGCTGGGCTTTAACGCCGCCAGCAACCTTGCCGCCAAGCTCGGTGATGCGGGCGCGAGCGGTCGCCTCGATCGAATGGCCGAAGGCGTAGTCGCCGGTGATGAAGAACCAAGGCTCCTTGCTGGTCTGCATGATGCCGGAGACCACGGCAGTCGCGGTGGAGTAGGCGTCCTGGGTCCATTGCACGCTGGTCGGCGCGCAGGCCTCATCCGTGAGCTGGTTGGCGCCGGCCCCGGAGACGAGGAAGATCCTGCCGTTGCCGCGCACCAGCTCCTGCACCGCGAGCGCCGCGCCCGAGCTGCCACCGTCCGCGATCGCCTGCACGCCGTCGCTGAACCATTTTCGCGCGAGTGAGCCTGCAAGGTCCGGCTTGTTCTGGTGATCGGCCTGCAAAATCTCGATGGGCTTGCCGTTGATCTTGCCGCCGAACTCCTCCGCCGCCATTCGCGCCGCCTCGACCGAGCCCGGACCCATGGCGGTGGCGAAAATCCCGTTCATGTCGGTGAGGACGCCGATCCGGATGGCGTCGCCTTTGATCTCTGCGCGTGCGGCGGTGCCTGCGAGCGCCAGCGTGATCAGCAGGATAGCGGCGGAGGTCGTGCGGTGAGTGGCCATGGCGTTTCCTGATTTTGTTGTCGTTTTGATTGAGCGACGTTGGCGGTCACTCCGGTTCGGCGATGACCTTGTTGCGCAAGGTTCCGATGCCGGAGATCTCGACCTCGACGGTGTCGCCGGGGCGCATCCACAACGGCGGCGTGCGCTTTGCGCCGACGCCGCCGGGCGTGCCCGTGACGATGACGTCGCCGGGGACCAGCGGGCAGATCGTCGAGATGTAGGCGATCAGCCCGGGGATGGCGGTGATCAGGAGATCGGTGGTGGTGTCCTGCACCACCGTGCCGTTGAGCCGGGTCTGCAAGGTCAGCTTTGACGGATCGGGAATTTCGTCCGCCGTCACCAGCCATGGGCCGAAGCTGCCGCTCTCTGCAAAGGTCTTGCCGGAGAGGAACTGGCTGGTGTGGCGCTGCCAGTCGCGGACGCTGCCTTCGTTGTAGCAGGAATAGCCGGCGATGTGGTCGAGCGCGCGGTTCGCGGGGATGTGCCGGCCTTCCTTGCCGATGACGAGCGCAAGCTCGCCCTCATAGTCGAAATCGTCGCTGACTTTCGGCTTCACGATCGGCTGGAGATGGCCGACCTGGCTGCAGGGAAAGCGAACGAAGAGTGCGGGCTTCTCGGTTACGATACGTCCGGTTTCAGCGACATGGTCGCGATAGTTCAGGCCGACGCAGATGATCTTGCCGGGATCGGGGATAACGGGCGCGAAGCTGACCTTGTCGAGGGCATGATCGGGCGCGGCCGACGCGACGAGCTTTGCCGCCTCGGCGACGCGACCGGCTTCGAGCAGCTGCCGCAGTGTCGTGCAGCCTGCCATGCGCGCGCCGAGGTCGACGACGCCGTTGTCCTTGACGGCCCCGAAGGAGGCGCGGCTGTCGACGATGAAAGAGAGCAGCTTCATGAGAGTGTCCTTGGAAAGCGGGTTCGGTCAGGCCGCGGACGGCACGCGGGTTGGGGGAGTAACGGCGGCGACGAGTCGTTCGAACTCGGAATCGTTGCGGGCCGTGCCACGCACATAGCGGTCGGGACGGACCAGCGCGGCGATGATGCCGTGCTCACGCAGCCAGTGCCCGACGCCCTGGGCTTTGTCGCCGGTCAGGATTGCGATCCCGGCCGGCGACGGGGCAAGACGCGATGGCAGCGCGGCCGCGCTCTCGACAAGCAGCACATAGCTGTAGCCGGTCCGGTCATCGCTGCGGCTACCGTCGTTCAGCTCGAACTGCGGTGCGAGATGCCCGGCCAGCGGCAGGCCGCCGAGCGCGAGCCCGGGGCCGAGCAGGGGCTTTTTCACCTCGAGTTTCACGGGCGCGTTGTCGCGCGCTTCGCCGGCGGCAAGGCCGGCCTCGATCGCTTTGGTGTTGATAATGCCGCCAAGGCGAATGGCGAGCTCGATGAACTCCCGCACATGCGGCTGGCGCTCGCTCTGATAGGTCTCCAGCAGATCAGGCGCGGCGCCGTCGCGGATGATCGCGCCGAGTTTCCAGGCAAGGTTGGCGGCATCGCGGATGCCGGCGCACATGCCCTGTCCGAGGAAGGGTGGGGTCTGGTGTGCGGAATCGCCCGCGAGCAGCTGCCGTCCGCCCCGCCATTGCTGCGCGATCACGGAATGAAAAGTATAGACAGCGGCGCGCTCGATCTCGGCGTCGTCGGGCGTGATCCAGCGCGACAGCAGCTCCCAGACCTTGGCCGGCTGCGCCACATCTTGCGAATCCTCGTCCGGCAACACCGTGATCTCCCAGCGCCGCCGGGTGCCGGTGCCGCGGACATAGGTCGCCGGCCGCCGGGGGTCGCAGTGCTGGATGCTGTAGTCGCCGAGGTCATCGCGGTCGCGCTTGAGCAGCACGTCGATCACCAGCCAGCGCTCGTGAAAGCCGAGATCGTCCATGCCGGAGCCGATGAAGCGGCGCACCAGAGAGCGGGCACCGTCGCAGCCGACCACATAGCCGGCACGGACTTCACCAAGCGTCCCATTGGAAAGGTCCTCGTAGCGGACGCGCACGCCGGTCTCGTCCTGATCCAGCGCGAACACGTCGCAGCGGTTGCGCAGGGTGACATGCGGCCAGCGCGCAAGGCCATGGATCAGCACGTCCTCCAGATCGGGCTGGTGGAAGCGATAGCTGAGATTCCATCCCATCGGCGTGAGCGTCTGCGGGCGCGACCAGTCCAGCAGCATCCGGCCGCCGGCGTCGAGAAAGAGCATCCCGGGGCTGAGGATGACATGCGGCAGGATCGCGTCGGCGAGGCCGATGGTCTGGAACACGCGCATGCATTCGTCGTCGAAATGCACCGCGCGCGGCAGGTGATAGGTCCGCGCCTCGCGCTCCAGTACCAGCGTCCGCACGCCGCACAGTCCGAGCAGATTGGCCAACGTGGCGCCAACCGGGCCGCGGCCGACGATCACGACATCAAACTCTTCGGGGGTGGACTTATGTTGCATGGGGCTATCTCTTCCCCAAGCCGCGCCGCAGCATCAATGCCGTCGCGCCAAGTGTCCGCCCAGCGGACGGACCCCGCTAGACCTCGACCGGGATGGCCGATGCCGTTTCCTGAAGCTGTCCTGCAAATTGCGCCACCGCTTCTTCAATTCCGAGGGCCGAGCGGATCCAGATGATGGAGATGCAGCCGAACACGGCGCCGTTGCGCACGATGGGGACCGCGATCGAGGCCGTCTTGGGATTGTACTCGCCCTCGCTGCGGATGGCGTAGCCGCGGGCTTGCGTCTCGGCGATCATGCGGTCGAGGCGGCCTTCGTCGAGGAAGGGGCGGTCGTCGGCCTCGTCGATGCGGCGCAGATGATTGACGATCAGGTTGCGCTCGCGCGCAGGACAGGCGGCGAGATAGGCGCGGCCCGCGGACGTCCGCAACATCGGCAGGCGCTTGCCGATCATGCCGCGGTCGATCGAGAGCGGGCTGCGGGAGTGCGTGGTTTCCTGCACCACCATCGCGGCGTTCTCGTAAGTCGAGAGATCGACCGGCCAGACGAGGTTCTTGCTGAGCTCGGCGAGATAAGGCGCCGCCGCCTGGCAGATCACCACGCCGGGATCGTAGCCGTCGCCGAGACTGAGCGCGCGCCGGGTCACGCGAAAGCGGTCGTCGCTGGCGCTGCGGGCGACATAGCCAAGTTCCTCCAACGTCTCGAGCAGGCGATAGACGGTCGGGCGAGGCAGGTCGAGTGCGCGGGCGACGTCGCCCGCGCGGATGCCGCCGGACCGGTTGACCTCGTGCAGCACGTCCAGCCCACGCTTGAAGGCGCGGACGCCCTCCGACTGCCGCGGCGCTCCGGTCCGCGTCCGCTCCTTGGACACTTCGCATTTCCTCCCTTGTGCCGTTTCGCTCCGCGACTATCGTCTTCGCAAACGAGAAGCGATTGCGGACGCCACCGTAGGAGCGTGCGCGGCCGGTATCAAGTTCGCCGCAGTGCGGCGGGTGCGATGCCCTCGGGAGGACGTCGATGGAAATCACCGCACTCGGCTATGTCCGGATCAATTCATCCCAGCTCGATCAGTGGGGCCAAATGGCAACCCGGCTGCTCGGCATGCAGCAGGTCGATCGCGGCGGCAAGATGCGCGCCTTCCGCATGGACGATCGCAAGCAGCGGCTGATCGTCGATGGCAGCAGCGACGCCGGGCTGGCGGTGATGGGATGGGAAGTTCCCTCAACCGCCGAGCTCGATCAGTTAGCCGGGCGGCTGGAAAGCCACAGCGTGAAGGTGACGCGCGGCTCGCGCGCACTCGCCGACGAACGGCATGTGGCCGAGCTGATCACGTTCGCCGATCCCGCCGGCAATCGGCTTGAGGCCTTCTGCAAGCCGGAGCTTGCAACCGAGCCGTTCAAGCCGGGGCGGCCGATCTCGGGCTTTCGCACCGGCGCGCTCGGCATGGGGCACGTGGTGCTGAACGTCGAGGACGTCGAGCCGCTGTTGCCGTTCTACCGCGACGTGCTCGGCTTCCACGTCTCCGATTTCGGGCTCAAGCCCTATGGGCTCTATTTCTTCCACGTCAACGGCCGCCACCACAGCTTTGCGATGGTAGGCTCCGGACGGAAGGCGCTGCATCATTTCATGGTCGAGCTCGGCAGCCTCGACGATGTCGGGCAGGGCTACGACCTCGCGCAGCTGGATGACGGCCGTATTGCCTATACGCTGGGGCGGCACACCAACGACCACATGACCTCGTTCTACGTGAATACGCCCTCGGGCTTCTTCATCGAATATGGCTGGGGCGGCCGCGTCATCGATCCCGAGACCTGGCAGCCGCACGAGACCTTTGACGGCCCGTCGCTATGGGGCCACGAGCGGCTCAACATGCCGGAGGAGCAGCGCAAGCGCCTGCGCGACATGAGGCTGGACGCCGCGGCCCGTGGCGTGCGCGTCGCCGACCCGCGTGTGCCGCCGCTGAACTGCGCATGGCTGGACGCGGTGGTCGCGCGCGAATGATCCGCCGCCAGGCGGGAGAGCGCAAGCGGCGATCAGGCCTTGCCGAGATCGACCTGCGTCAACAGTCCCTGACGCAGCGCCAGGCGGACCAGCTCGATGTCGGAGTCGACGCCGAGCTTGTCCTTGATCAGCGAATGCAGGTTTGCCACCGTCTTCGGGCTGACGTGGAGCGTCTCGGCGATCTCCTCCGTCGACTCCTCGGCCAGCAGCAGCCGCAGCACCTCGAACTCGCGCGGCGTGAGGACGTCGGCAGCCGAGCTCTCGCCGCTGATGCGGCTCAGTGCGAGTTCGTGGTCGATGTCGGGGCTGATGGCGATCCTGCCCGCGAGCACGTCCATCACCGCGCGCACCAGCGTTTCGGGCGGGCTGGTCTTGGTGACATAGCCCCTCGCACCGGCGCGGATCGCCTGCACGGCAAAGCCCGCATTCTGGTGCATGGTGAAGACGAGGATTCTCGCGCCCTTGTCCCACTGCCTGATCCGCCTGACAGCCTCGATGCCGCCGATGCCGGGCATGCTCAGATCCATGATGACGAGGTCGGGCGCCTCGGATTTGAAGAGACGGTAGGCCTCCGCGCCGTCGGCGGCTTCGGCGACGACGCGCAGGCCCGGCTGCTTCTGGAGCACCGAGCGATAGCCCTCGCGGACGACGGAATGGTCGTCGACCAGCAGAATGGTCGCATCGCCCGCGCTCATGCCGCCCGCTCCAGCACCGGCCGATCGGCCGCAACAGGGATGGTGACGCGCAGCGCGGTGCCGCCATGCGGTCCGGCCTCGAAGCTCAATTTGCCACGCAGGGCCGCGACGCGCTCGCGCATGCCGAGCAGGCCCATTCCGGATTTCGCGGCGGGATCGCTCGACCGTCCGTCGTCGTCGATCGCAAGCGCGATCTCGTCGGCACGCATCGTCAGTTCCAGACTCACCTTGGTTGCGCCGGCATGCTTGGCGGCGTTGGTGAGAGCCTCCTGCACGATGCGATAGAGGCTGGCGCTGATCGCGGCCGGCAGGGTCTCGAAGGCGCCGTCGAAGCGGATCGCAAACCGCGTCTCGCCGCGGCTGCGACCGTTCCAGCCGGCGACCAGGCCTTCGAGGCTGGCGACCAGCCCGAGCTCTTCGACATCGGGCGGACGCAGTCTGAACAGCGTGCCGCGCAGCATCTCCATCATGCCGGTTGCGGTCCGTGCGATGCCGTCGCACTCGGACAGCAGGGAAGGGCAGTCCTGCACGGCGGTCTGGCGGGCGGATGCGGCGAGCGCGCGGATGGCGGCCAGTGACTGGCCGAACTCGTCGTGCAGCTCGCGCGCGAGATGGCGGCGCTCCTCGTCCTGGAGCGCGATCAGCTTTCGCGTCAGCTCGCTGCGCTCGGCAAGCGCGGTGTCGAGGCTTTCGGCGAGATGGTTGAAGACGTCGCGGATGGCGGAGAGCTCGGCGAGGTCGAACGGCGGCAGCCGCGCGGTGAGGTCATTGGCGGCGATTCGTTCGAGGCCGGTGCGGATCATGCGGGTGGGGCGCAGCGCCCGCGCCAGTGCCGCATAGACCAGTGCGCAGAGCAGCGGCAGTGCGATCGCAAGCGCAATCATCAGGCGGCCGGCCTCGTGCCATGCCTCCGCCGTCTGCACGGCCGGATCGACCGAGACCACGGTCTCGCCGAGCTTCGCTCCGCGCACGATCACTGGCCGCGCTGCCTCACGGCCGGGGTCGAACAGGCTGCGATAGAAGGCCGCGAAGACCTGCGGCGGCGGGTTTGCCGGAGTAGGCGCGCCACTGCAGAACCGCTGGAGTATCTCGCCGTTCGCGCCACGGAATGCCAGGCACAGGCCGGGCGTCATCACATAGGCCGATACGGGGTCAAGGTTGGGGAAGTCCGAGCGCGGGTTCGCCACCCACTGGACCTTGCCCTGTTGCAGCTCCAGCGACTTCGCCACGATGGCGGCGATACCGTCGATGCGCGCATGCGCCTCGCGATCAGCCGTTACAAGGAAATAGGCGGAGATCGCGGCGAAGCAGGCGGCCGATATTGCGGCCACGCGCAACGTCAGACGGACCTTGAGATCGAATCTCGGGCGGTTCCACATCGGCAGGCACCTGGCGCGAACGGGTTTGTCGCCACCGCATTAAACGGCAGAACGCAAGCGGCGGAAAGCGCTGTGCTCTACCGCAGTGCAACGTCGTGAAAATTTCCCGGCGTTCGCCGGGACGGGCACGGTTGCATGGCGAGAGGCGGCCATCCAGATTTTCGCGCCGCTCCGTCACACGAGGCCCGCTCATGCACCTGTCCCGGTTGATCTGCTCTGCTTTTCTCCTTGTCGTCCTCCCGGCGGCCTATTCGCCAGCCGGTGCCGGGGCGGCCATCGGCGTTGCCATGGACGATTTCAGCTATACCGATACGTCGGCCGAGCCGGCCAACCAGACCGCCGCCCATGAGCGGCGGCTGTCGGCGTTCATGGCCGCGCTCAGGCGGGACATCAGTGCGGACGGCCGCTACCGGCCAGTGCCGTCGGCGCAGGACGGCGCGGCCTTCAAGGTCATCGGCGGCATCCAGAAGACGAGCACGCTGGTGCAATGGGCCAAGGTCGCCGTGATCGATGTCGGTGCCAAAAAGATCGTGATGGACAAGCTCTACACCTTCCGGGGCGACAATGATGAATCATGGGAGCGTGCCGAGGTCTTCGTGTCGCGTGAGGTCATCGCCGCGCTCGGCACACAAACGCCGGTCGCGCTGGCGGTGTTCGAGTTCGAGCTCGAGGACACGACCGCAGCTTCGGCGGGCGCCTCGGCCGCTTCGGATGCGTCATACCTGGCCGAGGTCACCGGCAGCGTGCGTGAGGCCCTGGGCCAGTCCGGCCGCTACCGTATCGTCGATATCAGCGGCGAGGCGGTGAAGGCGCGTGCCTTGCGGGACTGTGGCGGCTGCGAGGCCGCGATTGCGCAAAAGCTCGGCGCGGACCAGTCGCTGATCGGCGTGGTGCGGCGGGTCAGCCGCACCGAATACACGCTCGGCTTCCAGCTCCGCGATGCCAGGACCGGGGCGGTGCTGGCGCGCGGCGACAGCGGCCTGCGCATGGGCGCGGACTATTCCTGGAAGCGCGGCGCCGTACGGCTGGTCAGCGACCGGCTGATCGAGAGCCAGGCAAAGCCCTAGAACGTCAACTGCACTTTCATCGACTGCGCGCGGTCGCTGGCAAGCTCGAAGGCGGCGACCGCGTTCTCGAACGGCATGGTGGCCGTGATCAGCGGCTTGACGTCGATCAGGCCTTCGCCCATCAGGCGCACCGCGAGCTCGAACTCGGGATCGAAGCGGAAGGTGCCGCGGAGCTGCAATTCCTTGGCGACGATGGAGTTGATCGGCAGCGTCATCTCGCCGCCGAGGCCGAGCTGCACCAGCGTGGCGCCGGGCCTGAGCACGTCGAGCGCCGTGCGGAGCGCAGCCTGGTTGCCGGAAGCCTCGAACAGCGTATCGAACACGCCCTTGCCGGCGCGCCAGGGATCGAGCGCGGTGGCATGGGTCGCGACGTTGATGGCGTGGGTGGCGCCGAGCTTTCTGGCGACCGCCAGCGGCGCGTCGGCGACATCGGTCACCACGATCTCGGACGCCCCGCCGAAACGCGAGACCAGGATCATCAGTGCACCGATCGGGCCGCAGCCGGTGACCAGCACGCGCTTGCCGAGCAGGGGACCGGCCTGCTTGCCGGCATGCAGGCAAACCGCGAGCGGCTCGGCGACCGCGGCCTCGGCCAGCGACAGCTTATCCGCGATCGGCACGGCCTGCGTCGCGTCGATCGTAAGGAACTCGCGAAAGCCGCCCTGCACATGGGGAAAGCGCATCGCGCTGCCGAGGAAGCGCATGTCGAGGCATTGGTTGCGCATCCCCTCCTGGCAATGCAGGCACTGGCCGCACGGCTTGCTCGGATTGACGGCGACGCGCGTGCCCGGCTTCACGCTGGTCACGCCGTCACCGACGGCCGCGACCACGCCGGCGATCTCATGGCCCAGCGCCATGGGCTGCTGGATGCGCACGACGCCGAAGCCGCCGTGATGGTAGTAGTGCAGGTCGGAGCCGCAGATGCCGCCATTGGCGATCTTGACGCGGACCTCGCCCGGGCCGGGTGCCGGATCGGGATAGCTGTCGATCCGCAGGTCTTTCGGGGCGTGAATGACGACGGCGCGCATGGTCTCTTTCCCTTAGCGTTTCGCGATCACATCGCGGCGATCATGCCGCCGTCGACATAGATGATCTGGCCGTTGACGTAAGTGGAGGCGTCCGACGCCAGGAAGATCGCCGCGCCGACCAGCTCGTCCGGTCTGCCCCAGCGCTTGGAGGGGATGCGGCCCATCAGCCAGTTGTTGAAATCGGTGTTGTTGACCAGCGCCTCGTTCATGTCGGTCAGCATGTAGCCGGGGCCGATCGCATTGGCCTGGATGCCGTGCTGGGCCCATTCCACCGCCATCGAGCGGGTCAGGTTCTTGATGCCGCCCTTCGCTGCCGTGTAGGGCGCGATGGTGGGACGTGCGAGCTCGCTGCCGAGCGAGCCGATATTGATGATCTTGCCGCGCTTGCGCGGGATCATGCGCTTGCCGGCCTCGCGGCCGATCACGAAGGCGCTGGTCAGGTCAGTCTCGATCACTTTGCGCCATTCGTCGGTGGTGAACTCGACCAGCGGCTTGCGGTGCTGGATGCCGGCATTGTTGACGAGAATGTCGACCTCAATGCCCTTCTTGTCGAAGTCATTGAACGCCGCGACGATCGCCGGCTCGTCGGTGACGTTGAACGCAGCACCTTCCGCCTGGTGGCCGGCGGTACGAAATTCGGCGACGGCCTGCTCGACGCGCTTGGGATCGACGCCGTTGATAATGATCTTGGCGCCGGCCTTGGCCATGCCCTCGGCGATGGCGCGGCCGAGGCCGCGGGAGGAGCCGGTCACGAGTGCGGTGCGGCCGGAAAGGTCGAAAAGGGCGGTGCTCATCTCAAGAAATCCTCAGACGTTGGAGCGGCGCACGGTGAGATCGCTGCGGTCGAATACCGCAGGCAGCAGGTCGACGCCAAGGCCGGGGCCTTCCATCGGGAAGACATAGCCGTCCTTGATAACAGGCATCGTGGTGACGAGCTCGTTGTACCAGCCCTTGTAGAAGGCGCGCACCGATTCCTGGATCAGCGTGTTGGGCTGGCTGAACGACATGTGGATGGCGGCGATGAAGCCGATCGGGCCGATGCAATCATGAGGAGCAAAAGGCCGGTGATAGGTTTCGGCCATCGCGGCGATCTTGCGGCCCTCGGTGAGGCCGCCGGTCCAGCACAGATCCGCCATCACCACATGCATGGCGTCGCGGTCGAGCATGTCCTTGTAGGGGAAGCGCGAGCCCAGCGTCTCGCTGGCGCAGACCCAGACGTCGGTCGAGCGCGCATATTCGGCGAGCGCCTGCGGCGAGTTCATGCGGATCGGGTCTTCGTACCAGGTCGGCTTGTAGGGCTCGAGCGCGCGCGCGATCTGCTTGGCGGTCGGCAGGTTCCACAGCGAATGGAGCTCGACCATGATCTCCATCTTGTCGCCGACGGCCTTGCGGATCTTCTCGAACGGCTCGATCGCCCGTTTCATCTGCGCAGCGGTGATGTAGAGCCCCTTGTTCTCCTGGGCCGCCGGATCGAACGGCCAGATCTTCATTGCGGAGATGCCGCTCTCCAGAAGGCTTTCGGCGAGCGCGTCGGCGTGGTGCATGAAGCCGTCGAGGTCCTCATAGGGACCCTTGGAGGCACCGAGATTCCAGTTCGCGACCGGGCTGATATTGGTGGAGCGGACATATTGCGTGCCGGCGCAGGTGTTGTAGATGCGCTGCTTGTCGCGGCAGAGGCCGCCGAGCATCTGGTGTACCGGCTGATTGCAGACCTTGCCGAACAGGTCCCACAGCGCGATGTCGATCGCTGAAGCGGCGCGATACTCGACACCGGTCGAGGATTGCGCCATCGGCAGGTTCAGCATGTCGCGGTGGATCGCTTCGATGTGCAGGGGATTGCGGCCGAGCAGTCGGCCGGCGAACGTATCGTGGATCTGCGCTTCGACCGCGCCCGCGCCATAGAAGGTTTCGCCGAGACCGATCATGCCCGTGTCGGTGTGGACGCGCACCCAGATGACGTTGGAAAATTCCTCGGTGCGCAGCGTCTCGATCGACGTGATCTTCACGGCAACAATCCTCCCATCACAGGCGCCTCGCGCCTGAAGTCTCATTTCGCACTGCAGCATGCCGCAAGTCGCGCCGAAGTCTTACGCCTGCTTGTAATATATCACAACATGTTTTAAGGGTGCCACAAATAGGCGCCACCCAGCAATGAGAGCGCGGCTGACAGGAGGACGACATGGCACGGCGCAAGCGCGCGCTCGAGGTGGTGAGAAACGAGGACGACGGCGAGGGCAAGCCCTCCCGGCGCAACCGGCTCAACTTCTTCGAGCTGGCTTACCAGAGGATCGAAGAGCTCCTCGTCCACTGCGAGCTCAAGCCCGGACAATTCATGACGATGCTGGAATTGCAGCACATCACCGGCTTCGGTCGCACACCGGTGCATCACGCCGTCAATCGTCTGTCCGCCGACACGCTCATCATCATCCGTCCGCGCCACGGCCTGCACATCGCGCCGATCGATCTTGCGCGCGAGCGGATGCTGCTGGCCTTGCGCCGTGACATGGAGCGCTTTGTCGTCCGGCTCGCGGCCGATCGCGCCAGCCTGTCGCACCGTAATCAGGCGCTGCACATCGAGCGCCTGCTGCGCGAGCGCCGCGCCACCCTGACCCTCGACGAATTCAATCACATCGACCGCCGCATCGATGCGCTGGTGCTGGAGGCGGCCGGCGAGCCGTTCCTGGTGCACACGCTGCGGCCGCTGCACACGCTGTACCGCCGCATCGGCTACATCCACCACCGCTTCATGCCGGGCCAGGCCGATCTTTCCGGCACGATCGACCATCATCTCGCCATTCTCGCAGCCGTCGCCAGCCGCCGCGTCGATGACGCCGTGAAGGCGAGCGATGCGCTGATCGACTACATGGGCGAGATGTTCACGGGCATGGAGGCGGGGATCGACCCGCGCCTGCTCGACTGCAGCATCGAGCCGCTGCTCGGCGCGTAAAGAGTTCTGGAGAAAGGAAGAAGAATGTCGACGATGGCGATGCCACAACCGACCGCGAGCGAAGCCGCGGTCCGCTACCTGATCACGAACTACAGTCCCAAGGGTAACAAGGTCGGCTGGCTGATGATGGCCTCGATCCTCGTCGAGGCCTGGGATCTCTATTCGATCGCCTTCGTGCTGATCTTCATCAAGGAGCAGTACAATCCCGATCCGCTGATGCTGGGTCTTGCCGCCGCCGGTACGCAGGGCGGCGCGTTGATCGGCGCGCTGCTCGGCGGCTGGCTCTCCGACAAGATCGGCCGCCGCGTCATGTTCCTGGTGACGATGGTGCTGTTCATCGTGCTGGCGCTGGCGCAGGCTTTCGTGCCGACCGTCGGTTGGCTCGTCGTGATCCGCTTCCTGCTCGGCATTCCGCTCGGCTCCGATATTTCGACCGGCTACACCTACATCATGGAATCCATGGCCAAGGGTGAGCGCGAGGTCATGGGCAACCGCTGGCAGTTCATGTTCGCAGTCGGTGAAGTGCTCACCATCGGCGTCATCGTGATCTTCCTGCTGATCGACATGCAGCACGAGATGCTGTGGCGCGTGACGCTCGGCCTCGGCGCGGTGCCGGCGCTGATCATCCTGATCATGCGTCATGACGTGCCGGAGACGGCGGTGTGGCTGGTGCAGAAGGGACGCTACCGCGAGGCCAAGCAGGTCGCGCGCGAGATGTTCAACGACAATCTCGACATGCTGCCGGATCAGGATGTGGTGGTTCCGAAGACCAGCACGCGTGCGTTCCTCGCCGACCTCAAGAAGGATCCGATCCGCTGGCGCGCCACGGTCTACGGCTGGATCGCTTGTTTCACCCAGGCGAGCGAGTTCTCGACCTTTGCGTTCTACCTGCCCGTGCTGTTCGTGATGGTCGGTGTGTCGAGCGTGCTCGGCATCAATCTGGTGACGATGGCGCTGTTCTCCTTCGCCGCTCTGTCCGGGTGGGTCGGGCCGCTGTTGACGCCGAAGATTGGCCACCGCGGCATCGCGATCGCCGGCTTCTCGATCGTGATGGCCTCGTTGCTGGTCGCGGCCTTCGCGCTTTACACCGACAACAAGATCCTGCTGCCGTTCGCAGCGGCTGCCATGTTGTGGGGCCATTACTGGGACGCGTCGAACTGCATGACGATCCCGACCATGGTCGCCAAGCCGAAGTACCGCGGCACCGCCAGCGGCTTCGCCTACATGTTCGTGAAGCTGCCGTCGTTCCTGGCGATCTTCCTGTTCCCGACGGTATTCGCTGCGATCGGGCAGGCGAATGCCACGCTGATGGTCGCGATCTTCCCGCTGATCGGATTGCTCGCCGCCATCTTCATCCTGCCGGAAGTGTACGGCTACGAGAACGACTGAGGATGCGCTGCCCGGTCGCGGCCGTTATGGCCGCGATCGGGCTTTTCCAGCTACGGGCTCAGGAAGACGGGATCGATCCCGGTCCCATGGCTGAGCAGGCCGATCGCCTGAAGCTGGGCGGCGTGCAGGTCGATTTCCACGATGGCGAACAGGGCCAGCAGCGCCACGACGGAGAAGACGAGCAGGGGATGGGATGTCTCCCCGCGGCCCTCAGCGGGCGCGATGAAGCTCCGGATTTCGCGGCGCAGGGAAAAGCTCTGCGGCAGCGCCTTTGATTGAATCTGCATGATGAACCTTCCTTGCCGCGGCATGTCTTGCGCGACAAGTGAACTCTAGCTGTGGTTGCCCCGCCGTCATTGATGCACCGCAAACAATTGCACTTGATTGGTCGGCGGATTCGGCCGCGACTACCTGATCGCGGCAGCCAGCGCGGCGACCAAAGCGGGCGGCGTCACCAGCAGACCCAGCTTGAGGAACGGCCAGGCGCCAACCTCGATCTTCTCCCGCCGCAGCGCGACCAGCCAGAGGATGGTGGCGAGCGACCCCGTTACCGACAGATTGGGGCCGAGGTCGACGCCGATCAGGATGGCGCTGACGACGGGCGCGGGCAAATGATCGCTGGCGGCGACCGAGCCGGCGACGAGGCCGACCGGAAGATTGTTGGCGACATTGGTGGCGAATGCGGTCGCGATGCCGACGCTCCAGGCAGCTTTCGGGATCGATTGCGCGACCGCTTGGTGCAGCAGCGCGCTGAGCTGCCCGATCACGCCGGTCTTCACCAGCGCTTCCACCAGGACGAAGAGCCCGCCGACCAGCGGCAGCACGCTCCAGGACACGCCGCGCAGCACAGGCAAAGGTGACTGCTGGCTGATTAGCAGCACGATCGCGGACGTCGCCACGCCGCAGATGAAGGTCGGCAAGCCGAGTTGCCTGTCGAGCGCGGAGGCCGTGACCAGCACGATTCCGATCGCGATGATGCCCACGGCTGTGAGCTTGCCGCCGCGGCTGAGCTTCGAATGCGGCACGCTGCGCGCGATGGTCTCTTCCTTCAGCGCGCGGTGCTGGGTCAGGCGCAGCACGACATAGGTGAGCAGGATCGAGGCTGCCGAGGGCAGGGCGAACAGGCGCAGCCATTCGGTCAAATGCGGCATGCGCGCGCCGAACACGACGAGGTTGGCCGGGTTGGAGATCGGTAGCACGAAGCTTGCGGCATTCGCGATGAAGGCGCAGACGAACAGATAGGGCAGCGGCTTGGCGCCGGCCGCGCGCGTCGCGGCATAGACGGCGGGTGTCAGCACGATCGCGGTGGCATCGTTGGAGAGCAGCACGGTGACAAGGGTGCCGACGAGATAGATCAGCAAAAACAGCCGCTGCGGCGATCCGTCTGCATATTCCACCGCGAGCGCGGCGAGATAGTCGAACAGGCCCTCGAGCCGCGCCAATTCGGCGATCAGCATCATGCCGATCAGGAAGAGATAGACATCGACGCCCTTCTCGATGCCGAGAAGCGCATCCTGCCACGGCAGCAAACCGAGCAGCACGAGGGCGCCAGCGCCGATCACGGCCCAGATCGCTTCGGGGAGGCGGAAGGGACGGATGATGACGCCGGCGGTCG
Source organism: Bradyrhizobium sp. B039 (assembly GCF_038965675.1). Classification (NCBI taxonomy): domain Bacteria; kingdom Pseudomonadati; phylum Pseudomonadota; class Alphaproteobacteria; order Hyphomicrobiales; family Nitrobacteraceae; genus Bradyrhizobium; species Bradyrhizobium sp. B039. The sequence goes on along the minus strand of NZ_CP152416.1, from coordinate 5,377,551 downwards.
CGGCGACGATGATGCTCCAGGCCCAGATGGCGTCAGACGGCACGTTCAGTCCTTGAGGTTTGGTCGGCTCATTCGGCTGCGATAGCTGATGTCGGCGGCGCTGTCTTCCCCTGCGGCGGCAAGGTTCCATGCCGCGTCTCGGGCAAGGCGACAAGGCAGACGATCGCGCCGATCGCAGCGACCGCGCCGAGCGTGACGAACGCCGCGCTGTAGCCCGCACCGACCACGACGAGGCCCGCAAGCGTCGTCGACAGCGCCGCGCCGATGCTCTGGGCGGTGATGACCGCGCCCTGCGCGACGTTGAAACGTCCGGTGTTGCGCATGAGGTCGGCGACAATGACGGGGAAGATCGCCCCGAAGATGCCGGCGCCGACGCCGTCGAGAAGCTGCACGCCGACCAGCCAGAACGGATTGTCGGAGAGCGTGTAGAGCGCTCCCCGGATGGGCAGTATCAGGAGTGCGGCGAGGAAGAATCGCTTGTGGCCCCAGCGGTCGGCCCTGGCGCCGACCAGCATCGCGAACGGCACCATCACCACTTGGGCTGCGACGATGCAGGCCGACATCAGGCTGGTGCCCATGCTCTTGTCCTGGAGCGCGAGCTTCTGGCCGACCAGCGGCAGCATTGCCGCGTTGGAGAGATGGAAGAGCAGGACGCAGATCGCGAAGACGAGCAGGGGGCGACAGGTCAAGAGTACGGCGAGGCCCGAGGGTGTTTCCCGCCGCTTGTCGCCGGCAGCGTCGTGCAGTCCGCGGGCAAGGTCGTGGTCGATGGCGCGTTCGGGGATCGCGATGATGCTGACGAGGCTCGCAACCGCCATGGCGCCGAGAAGGTAGAAGACGACAGTCGGTCCGAATCGCCAGGCGAAGAGTCCGGCAAGGCCGGCTGCGACCGCATTGCCGGCATGGTTGAAAGTCTCGTTGCGGCCGATCCGTCGGGTGAAGGCGGCATGGCCGAAGATGCCGAGCGAGACAGCCGCGATCGCCGGCGGGAAAACCACGGTGGCGGCCTGGGCGATGCCTTGCGAGATCGCAACCGGCCCGAAGCCCGGAAACAACGGCAGCAGCAGCGAAGCGAGTGTCACTATGATTGCGGCGACGACCATCACCAGCCGCTTCGCCCGGGTCGCATCGACCAGCGCGCCGGCCGGTGTCTGCGCCACGATACCCGCGACTGTGGCAATCGACATCACGAGGCCGATGCGCGCCTCGTCCCAGTGCTGCTCGGTGAGGAGATAGACGGCAAGATAGGGCCCAAGCCCGTCGCGGACGTCGGCGAGAAAGAAGTTGGCCGCATCCAGCGCACGGCCGGCGCGCCTTGCCCGATCGGGGTCTTGGCTCGACATCGGTCTCTCGATCGAGGCGAGAGCGCCCCGGCAGGAACGGATGTCACGGCACTTTTGTTCCGCCTCAAAACTTCACCGCGAGCAGCACCGCGCCGGCGCCGATCATGGCGATGCCGGTCCAGCCCTGCGCTGTCGGACGCTCGCCGAGGAAGGCGAACGCGAAGAGAGCAACCAGAACGACGCTGAGCTTGTCGATCGGCGCCACCAGCGTGGCGGGGCCAAGCTTCAGCGCGCGAAAATAGCACAGCCAGGATGCGCCGGTCGCGAGCCCCGACAGCACCAGGAACAGCCAGGTCCTGGACGAGATCGCCGAGGGCACGGCGAATTGCCCGGTGAAGAACAGCAGCACCGAAAAGGCGAGCAGCACCACGATGGTGCGGATGAAGGTCGCCAGATCCGGATTGATGTTCTCGACGCCGACCTTGGCGAAGATCGCGGTCAGTGCGGCGAAGCAAGCGGACAGCAGCGCCCAGGTCTGCCAGGCGGAGAGGAGGGCGGGTTTCATGTCGTCAAGTTCCGTTGCTTTGGGACGGGGCGCCAGCGCCGTCATTGCGAGCGCAGCGTAGCAATCCAGAGTCTTTCCGCGGAGGCAGCCTGGATTGCTTCGCTGCGCTCGCAATGACGGAGTCTGTGGGAGCTTCGTGCAACCATAACACTCACCGCGCCACCGACAGCTTTTCGGTGATCGCCTTGCGCAGGATGCGCGACAGCGATTCCACCGAATATGGTTTCTGGATCAGTTCGAAGCCGCGATGGGCGTTTTCGGCGAGCACGTTGCTGTAGCCGCTGGTGAGCACGACGGGCAGGCCCGGATAGCGCTCGCGGATGATGCCGGCGAGCTCGACTCCGTTCATGCCGGGCATGATGACGTCGGAGAAGACGAGGTCGACGGCGAATTCGTTCTCGCCGAGGATCGCGAGCGCCGCACTGGCGTTGGCAACACGGCGGACGACATAGCCGAGATCCTCCAGCAGCTCGGTCGAGAACTGGCCGACGTCGTCATTGTCCTCGACCACGAGCACGCGGTAGCCGCGCCCGGTGGTCGCGGCCTCGCTGGTCCGCGCTGCGGCTTCGTCGTCGGCGGCCGGGCTCTGCGCCTGCGGAAGGTAGATCGTGAAGGTCGCGCCTTTGCCAGGCGTGCTCATCACCGCGATGTCGCCTTCGGACTGCTTGGCGAAGCCGAACGCCTGGCTGAGGCCGAGGCCGGTGCCCTTGCCGACCTCCTTGGTCGTGAAGAACGGCTCGAAGATGGCGTCGATGTTTTCCGGCGCGATGCCGCTGCCGGTATCCGCGACCGAGATCGCGACATAGTCGCCGCCACGCGCCGATTGCGCGCGCAGGCTCGGGATGCCCTGCACCTTGCGCACCGCGATGGTGAGGCGGCCTTCGTCGTCCATGGCGTCGCGGGCGTTGATGGCGAGGTTGATCAAAGCGGCCTCGAACTGTGCGACGTCGGCGACGGTGAAGCAATCCGTGTCATGAACCTCGACGCTGATCTCGATGCGGCCGCCGACCAGCGGGCGGACCAGTTGCGCCACGCCCTCGACCTGGCTGCCGACATTGAAGATCTGCGGCTTCAGCGGCTGCCGTCGCGCGAAGGCCAGAAGCTGCGCGGTCAGCTTCGAGGCGCGCTCGACGGTGTCGGAGATGGCGTCGACATAGCGGCGGCGCCGCTCCTCCGGCAGCTCGCGCCGGCGCAGGAAGTCGGTCGCCGAGCGGATGATGGTCAGGAGGTTGTTGAAGTCGTGGGCGACGCCGCCGGTGAGCTGGCCGATCGCCTCCATCTTCTGCGACTGCCGCAGCGCTTCTTCGCCGCGGCGGCGCTCGGTGATGTCGACCAGTTCCGGCACCGCGCCCGTGATGTTGCCATGGCGGTCGAGCACGGGGCGCATGCCGAACTCGAAATCGCGCTCGCCGATCGGCAGGCGCAGCCGCATCTCCATCCGCACCGCTTCGCCCTTCAGCACGGTCTCGAAGGCCTCGCGCGCGACGTCGCTCATGCCCGGGGTCTCCGTGAACCACGGCGTGTCCCAGAACGGCTGGCCGATGACGTCCCGCGCCTCGGTGCGGATGCCGGCGAGCGCGGTCTTGTTGGCGTAGAGCAATTCGCCCTCGAGGTTGACCAGCCCCTGATACTGGTTGCTGGTCTCCAGGATCGCGCGCAGGCGGGCCTCGTTGGATTCGAGCTCGGCGGTACGCTCGACGATGCGCTCTTCCAGCGTCTCGTTGAGCCGCCGCAGCTCGATTTCGGCCTGTTTGGCGGCGGTGATATCGTGGGCGACGCCGATGAAGCCGATATGCTTGCCGGTCGGATCCCAGCGCGGCTGGGATTCGGAGCGCAGCCAGCGCCATTCGCCGCTGGCGTTCTTGTAACGCGCTTCCAGCACGAAGGGTTTTAGCGACGCTTCACCCTGGACGGATTGCTGGAGCACATGCGGCAGGTCGTCCGGATGCAGCACCTTGCGCCAGTCGAAATCGATGGCCTCCTCGTAGGGCAGGCCGACGAAGTCGACATAGGCCTGGTTGGCGAAGGAGCGCTTGCGGTCGAGTTTTGTGACCCAGATCGGCACCGGCGCGCTGTCGGCGATCAGCCGAAACCGCTCCTCGCTTTCGCGCAGCGTCTCACGAGCGAGCATCTGGTCGGTGATGTCGATATGGGCACCGACGAGACGGATGGCGCGCCCGTTGCTGTCACGCTCGATCTTGGCGACGACGCGGATCCAGCGGGTCTCGCCGTCGCTCGGACGGATGATGCGGTATTCGGCGGTATAATCCTCGCTGGTCTCAGCCAGCACATCGAAGAAGTGTTTCACCGCGGCGTCGCGGTCATCGGGATGGATGCGGTTGACCCAGTCCTCGTGCGATTCGTCGGCGGCCTCGGGGGGCAGGCCGTGGATCATCAGATATTCCGGCGAGCGGCGGTTCTTGAAGCCCTCGCGGAAGTCGACCTCGAGGCCGCCGACCTTGCCGATGCGCTGGATGCGCGCGAGCTCGGCCTCGCGCTCCTGGAGCGCGCGATAGGCATTGTCGCGCTCGCGCGCGACATCTTCGAGGTGCTGGCGCAGCCTTTCGGCGGCGATTGTCTCTGGCAAAGGATCGTTCAAGGCGTCGGCCGTTGTGATGCGTGTGCGCACGTGCCGGACCAATATTCACACAGACAAAGCGTGATAGCCATTGCTCAAAGGGGATAGATTGTCGGAAAGGCCCGCGGCCAGCCTGAACGCGGAAAAGTCCGGTCAGCTAACGGCGGGGCTGGCTATTTGTTCCGAAGATTGGAACGATGCGTCTGCGGACGCGTCTTTGCGAGGCGCCATAACGCTCATTCATAAAACTCCGTTTTCGAAGAGGCTAAATCTTGAAGCTCTTTGTCTGCCAGTCCTGCGGCAACGTCCTCTATTTCGAGAACCGCGCCTGCGGACGTTGCGGTCACCGCGTCGCCTTCCTCCCGGAGAAGGAGACGATGTCGGCGCTCGAGCCGGACGGCGAGGCTCAGGCGGTGTCCTGGACGACGTTGGCCGACAGGGGCGGGGGACGGATGCTGTGCCGAAATGCCGAGTACGATGCCTGCAACTGGCTCACGGATCCGGGCGATACCAACGGATATTGTCGCGCCTGCCGCCACAACGGCATGGTGCCTGATCTCTCCGATCCGGCTCAGCTCGCCGGCTGGCGCGAGCTGGAGGTGGCGAAACACCGGCTGTTCTATTCCCTGATCCGCTGGAAGCTGCCGCTCCAGAACCGGCAGGACAATCCCGAGCGCGGCCTGATCTTCAACTTCCTCGCCGACGATCCGAACAGCGGACAGAGGATCATGACCGGCCATGACAACGGCCTCATCACGATCGCGCTCACCGAAACCGACGGCATCGAGCGCGAGCGGCGCAGGCTGGAGATGGGCGAGCCCTATCGGACGCTGCTCGGGCATTTCCGCCACGAGGTCGGACATTATTTCTGGGATGTGCTGGTCCGCGAGGGTGGCAAGCTCGACGCATGCCGCGCCGTCTTCGGCGACGATTCGGCCGATTACGGCCAGGCCTTGCAGCGCCATTATGCCGAAGGCGCGCCGCCGGACTGGCAGCAGAGCTATGTCTCGACCTACGCCACGACGCATCCTTGGGAGGATTTCGCCGAAACCTGGGCGCACTACCTCCACATCGTCGACACCCTGGAGATGGCCTCCGAGTTCGGTATGGAGGTGCGGCCGCGGGTCGATCGTGACGGAGAGTTGTCGACGCGGCTCCGGTTCAACCCCTACGAGGCACGTGGCGTCCAGACGCTGGTCGACGCATGGCTGCCCTTCACCTTCGCCATGAACAGCGTCAACCGCGCCATGGGCATGCGCGACCTCTATCCGTTCATCCTGTCGCAGGCGGTGGTCGCCAAACTCGACTTCATTCACGCCCTGTTGCGGGACGCGGCCAGGGCCGGGAAGCCGTAGGCCCATCCCGGGGCGCGCCAAGCCCGTTGCCCAAGCCCGTTTCGGTCTTGCGCTGGTACACCAGAGGGGCCGGATTTAGACCGTTGCCTCCGGCCTATTTTAATGTACCACGGGGGTCACACGGCCCATCCCAGAGGCCCCAACGGTCGGGGAAGGGTCCCGCCCAAGGTCGAGACTCAAGAAAAGCATGTTCAAACGCATCCTGATCGCCAATCGCGGCGAAATCGCCTGCCGGGTCATCAAGACTGCCCGCCGGATGGGAATTGAAACGGTCGCGGTCTATTCCGAAGCCGACCGCGATGCCCTCCATGTCGAGATGGCCGACGAGGCCGTGCTGATCGGCCCGCCGGCTGCGGCCGAGAGCTATCTGGTGATCGAGAAGATCGTGGAGGCCTGCCGCAAGACGGGCGCACAGGCCGTGCATCCCGGCTACGGCTTCCTGTCCGAGCGCGAGGCGTTTCCGCGCGCGCTGGAGGCGGCCGGCCTCGTCTTCATCGGCCCGAACCCGGGCGCGATCGCCGCGATGGGCGACAAGATCGAATCCAAGAAGGCCGCCGCGAAGGCCAAGGTCTCGACCGTGCCGGGCCATCTCGGCGTCATCGAGGACGACAAGCACGCGGTCCGCATCGCCGACGAGATCGGCTACCCCGTGATGATCAAGGCCTCCGCCGGCGGCGGCGGCAAGGGCATGCGCATCGCGAATTCGAAGAGCGAGGTCGCCGAAGGCTTCAACCTCGCCAAGGCCGAGGCCAAGGCCTCGTTCGGCGACGACCGCGTCTTCGTCGAGAAGTTCATCGTCGATCCCCGCCACATCGAGATCCAGGTACTGGGCGACAAGCACGGCAACGTCATCTATCTCGGCGAGCGGGAATGCTCGATCCAGCGCCGCAACCAGAAGGTCATCGAGGAGGCGCCGTCGCCGCTGCTCGACGAGGCCACCCGCCGCAAGATGGGCGAGCAGGCGGTCGCGCTGGCCAAGGCCGTGAACTATGATTCCGCCGGCACCGTCGAGTTCGTCGCAGGCCAGGACAAGAGCTTCTACTTCCTGGAGATGAACACGCGCCTCCAGGTCGAGCATCCCGTCACCGAGCTCGTCACCGGCATCGACCTCGTCGAGCAGATGATCCGCGTCGCCGCAGGCGAGAAGCTCGGCCTTGCGCAGAAGGACGTCACGCTGACCGGGTGGGCCGTGGAATCCCGCCTCTACGCCGAAGACCCGTTCCGCAACTTCCTGCCCTCGATCGGGCGCCTCGTGAAATATCATCCGCCGGCGGAAGCGAGCCAGGACGGCATCACCATCCGCAACGACACCGGCGTGCAGGAAGGCGGCGAGATCTCGATCCATTACGATCCGATGATCGCCAAGCTCGTCACCCACGCGCCGTCGCGCGCGGCCGCGATCGAGGCGCAGGCGACCGCGCTGGACTCGTTCTATGTCGACGGCATCCGTCACAACATCCCGTTCCTGTCGGCGCTGATGCATCATCCACGCTGGCGCGAGGGCCGGCTCTCGACCGGCTTCATCGCCGAGGAATTCCCCAAGGGCTTTGCGGTGCGCGTGCCCGAAGGCGAGGTCGCCCGGCGGATCGCCGCGGTCGGCGCCGCCATCGACCACGTGCTGGGTGAACGCAAGCGTCAGATTTCCGGTCAGCTTGGTGGCCGCGTCGTGCAGCGTGAGCGCCGCCGCGCGGTCTGGCTCGACCGCCAGGAGATTTCGCTCGAGGTCGGTCGCGAGGGCGAGGCGATCGCGGTGCGCTTCGTCGATGCCGAGGGCAAGGCCGGCCACGTGCATCTATTGCAGTCGCCGTGGAAGCCGGGCGATCCGGTCTGGCAGGGCACCATCGACGGCCATTTCGTCGCGGTGCAGGCCCGGCCGATCGCCAACGGCATCCGCCTCGCGCATCAGGGCGTCGAGGTGCCGGTCTATGTCTGGACCGAGGCGGAGGCCGCCTCGGCGCGGCTGATGCCTGTGAATACGGCCTCCGACACCGGCAAGAAGCTGCTCTGCCCGATGCCCGGGCTCATCGTCTCGATCGCGGTGACGGAAGGGCAGGAGGTCAAGGCCGGCGAGACGCTCGCGGTGGTCGAAGCCATGAAGATGCAGAACGTGCTCCGCGCCGAGCAGGACGGCACCGTGAAGAAGATCCACGCCAGCGCCGGTGCGACGCTCGCGGTGGACGCACTGATTTTGGAGTTTGCGTAAGCACTCCGGAGCACAACAGTCGACCCTCACCCTGAGGAGCCGCGCTTGCGCGGCGTCTCGAAGGGCGAGGCCACCAGCCGGGCCTTCATCCTTCGAGACGCGCGCAAGAGCGCGCTCCTCAGGATGAGGAATTGAGAGTGAGGCGACCATGGCCTTTCGTTCCCGCCGCGAAAAACTGCGATCGATCCTGTCGGGTCCGGGCTGCATCCATCCCGGCTCGGTCTACGACGCCATCTCGATCCGCATCGCCGAGGATCTCGGCTTTCCGCTCGGCATGTTCGGCGGTTCGGTGGCCTCGCTCGCCGTGCTCGGCGACCCCGATATCACGCTGATCACGCTCACCGAGCTCGCCGAGCAGATGCGGCGGATGTCGCGCGCGTCCGCGCTGCCGGTGCTGGTCGATGCCGATCACGGCTATGGCAATGCGCTCAACGTGCGCCGCACCGTGCAGGAGCTGGAGACGGCGGGTGCGGCCGGTCTCACCATCGAGGACACGCTGCTGCCGGCCGCCTTCGGTGAAGCGAAGACGCAATTGATCTCGCTGGAGGAGGGCGTCGGCAAGATGAAGGCGGCGCTCAGCGGCCGCAGCGATCCCACGCTCGTCATCATGGGCCGCACTGGAGCTGCCGCGATCACCTCGCTCGACGATACGATCCGCCGCGCGCAGGCGTACGAGGCGACCGGCGTGGATGCGCTGTTCTTCACCGGCATCAAGTCGCGTGCCGAGCTTGAAGCAGTCGCAGCCGCGACGCATCTGCCGATCGTGCTCGGCGGCGCGCCGGAAGAATTGAATGCGCCCGATTATCTCGCCGGCCAGCGCGTGCGCATCGCGCTCCAGGGCCATGCGCCGATCGCGGCCGCGACGCAGGCCGTCCACGATACGCTGAAGGCGCTGCGCGAAGGCGCGCCGCCCAAAGCGCTCAAGGGATTGGCGTCCGCGGAATTGACCAGCCGTGTCATGCGCGAGGCCGAGACGAAGGCGCGCGGCGCCGATGTGCTCGGATTCAAGAAATGAGCCGGGCGATCCTCCAGGTCATGATCCGCGGCCGCGTGCAGGGCGTCGGCTATCGTGCCTGGGTCGAATACCAGGCCACCGCGAGCGGCCTCGAAGGCTGGGTCCGCAACCGCCGCGACGGCAGCGTCGAAGCGTTGTTCGCGGGCGCGCCGAACCACGTCGCCGACATGGTCGCGCTATGCCGCCATGGTCCGCCATCCTCGCGCGTCGACAGTGTCACCAGCGAGACGGCCGGTGCGGATGAGCTGAACCTGCGCAGGGCAGGGGAGAAGTTCTCGGTGTTGCCGACGGTTTGAGAGCTACACCTCGTTCCACACAGATGGTGTGCTCCCTCACCCCGTTCTTACGGGGAGAGGGTTGGGGTGAGGAGCCTCTCTCAACACGAGTGGTCGTCGAGTGACCTGTACCCCCTCACCCGAATTCGATCTGCGATCGAATTCGACCTCTCCCCGCAAGCGGGGAGAGGTGAAGATCACCTCGGCAGCTTCGCGATTGCTTCGCTCAGCTCGTGGATCTCGTAGGGCTTGCGCAGGATCGGGAAATCGCCGCGCACGTCGGCGGCGGCCTCGCTGTAGCCGGTGGCGAGCAGGATCGGCAGGCCGGGGCGGATCAGGCGCAGATGATGGGCGAGGGTGAGGCCGTCCATCTTGCCGGGCATCACGATGTCCGAAAAGACGAAATCGACGCCGTTTTGCTCGAGCTCGCGCAGCGCGGATTCCGCGTCGGGGACGCGGCGAACGCGGTAGCCGAGCTGCTCCAGCAGACCGATGCTGACGATGGCGACATCCGGATTGTCCTCGACCAGCAGCACCGTGCCGGCGCCGCGGAACGGCACCGCTTCCGCCGTTTCCCGCGCCGGCACATCCCGTCCGCGCGGCAGCAGGATGCTGAAAGTCGTGCCCTTGCCGAGCTCGCTTGCGACCTTCACCGTGCCGTCGGCCTGGTGCGCAAAGCCGTGCACCTGGGACAGGCCGAGACCGGTGCCCTTGCCGATCGGCTTGGTGGTGAAGAACGGCTCGAAAATCTTGTCGACGACGTCGGCGGGAATGCCGAGCCCGGTGTCGGCGACGTCGATCGCCACGAACTCGCCGGCGAGCGGAGCTTCGTCCAGCACGACGTTGCGGGCGCGGATCGTCACCGTGCCGCCGTCGGGCATCGCATCGCGGGCATTGATGACGAGATTGAGCAGCGCGGTCTCGAACTCCGAGACGTCGGTTCTGATCGGCCAGACCTCGCGGGCGATGTCGAAGGCGAGGCGCACGGCGCTGCCGACGCCGGCCTCGAGCACCTCGCGGATCGCCCCGATGCGCTCGGCAAGATCGATCGCCTGCGGGTTGACGCTCTGTCGCCGCGCGAAGGTGAGGAGCTGGTTGGTCAGCGCGGCGCCGCGCCGGGTCGCAGTCTCGATCGCCGAGATCGCGCGCTGGAGCTTGGCACCGTCGTCGGCGCCCCGCTTCAGGGTGTGAAGGCTGCCGCTGATGATCATCAGGAGATTGTTGAAATCGTGGGCGACGCCGCCGGTGAGCTGGCCGAGCGCGTCGAACTTCTGGGATTCGGCAAGCTGCTTCTGCATCGCCTCGAGCTTGAGCTCCGTGTTGCGTCGCTCGGTGATGTCGCGCGTGATCTTCGCGAAGCCGATGAGCTCGCCGTCCTCGTAGATCGGGTCGATCACGACGCTCGCCCAGAAGAAGGTACCGTCCTTGCGGACGCGCCAGCCTTCCTCCTCGTAGCGGCCCTTGTCGCGGGCGATGCCGAGGGCGCGGGCGGGCTTGCCGTTGGCCCGGTCGGTCTCGGTGTAGAAACGCGAAAAATGTTGGCCGACGATCTCCTGGGGCGAATAGCCCTTGATGTGCTCGCCACCGATATTCCAGCTCGTGATGATCCCCTTGGGATCGAGCATGTACAGGGCGTAGTCGGCAACCCCTTCGACCAACAGCCGGAAACTGCGTTCGCTCTCGAACAAGTCTCTCTGCTGATTGGACTTTCTAACCATTTCGGACACCCTGCCTCGACCCGTGCAAACGCTGAATAAGTCGTTTGGTTCCTGGCCTCTGGGAAGTTTTTAGGCAAATGCAGCGGACGGTATGCAGGGGGACGGGCCGTCGGGGAGCACTTGACAGTCAATCTCATCCGTCAGATATTTCTGTTATGACAGAAACTACCGGAAAGAAGAAACTCCCTGCCGCCGTCGAGCGCTTCATCCTGCATTGGGGCGACATGGGCGACGAATGGGGCGTCAACCGCTCGGTCAGCCAGATCCACGGACTGCTCTATCTGGCGGAAGCGCCGATGACCGCCGAGGACATCGCCGACACGCTCGGCATGGCGCGCTCCAACGTCTCCAACTCGATCAAGGAGCTGCTGGCCTGGAGCCTGATCCGGCGGGTGCCGATCCTCGGCGACCGCCGCGATCATTTCGAAGCCGAGACCGACATCTGGGAGGTTGCGGCCCGGATCGCGGCGCGGCGCAAGGAGCGGGAGCTCGATCCAGCGATCGTAGCGCTCCGGGCCTGCGTGTCCGATGCCGCCGACGATCCGACCATCAATCCGGTCGCGAGCAAACGGCTGAAGGAGATGCTCGCCTTCACCGAGCTCGCCGACCACTGGTTCATGCAGATGCTGAAGGTGCCGCGGCCGCGGCTGGTCGCCCTGATGCGGCTTGGCGAGAAGGTCGTCAACCTGCTGCCGCTGGGCAAGGTCAAATAGCGTCGGGGAGGGTGCGATGACGTCGGCTCGATTATCAGGTTCCAGCGCATCTCTTCCCACTCACGCCAAATTGCTCGACGACCGCCGCTTCCGTGCGTTGCTGTCGGACGAGGATTGGGGCCGCCTGCCGCTCGCGACCTGGCGGCGCTTTTCCAAGCGCGTCGCTGACGGCGACAGCGTCGTTTATGTCGGCGTCGTCGACGAGGTCGCTTTCAGCGACATCGGCTGGTGGCTCGCGCAGCTCGTACGCCTGATCGGCGGGCCATTGCCGACCGGCCGCGACACCGGCGTGCCGATGATCGTCACCGTCACCGAGGACGGCGCCAGCGGCGGCCAGACCTGGACGCGCATCTGCGCGCGCAAGCGCGGCTTTCCGCAGGTGATCCATTCCGCAAAGCGCTTCGCCGGTCCGACCGGGCTCGAGGAATATGTCGGCTTCGGCCTCTCGATGGCGCTGCGCATCGCGGTCGAGGACCAGGTGCTGACCTTCCGCAGCGCCGCTTACGGGCTCCAGCTCGGAAGCCTGTGGATTCCGTTGCCGCGATGGCTGACGCCGGGCGACCTCACGGTGACGCATCGCGATCTCGGCGAGGGCGCCTTCCGCTTCACCCTCGATCTCAGTCACCCGCGTTACGGTGCGCTGATCCACCAGTCCGCCACCTTCAGGGAGGCCGTATCATGACGCCGCTGTTGTGGATCCTCATCGCCGTCCAGATCGCGATGGGCGTGTTCGACACCTTCTATCACCACGAATTCACCGAGCGCCTGGCCTGGCGTCCGTCGCAGCGCTTCGAGCTGAAGCTGCACGGCGTCCGCAACATGCTCTACGCGCTGTTGTTCCTCGTGCTCGGCTGGCTCGAGGTTCATGGCCTGCTGGCGCTCTCGATCGTCGCGGTGCTGGTCGCCGAGGTCGTCATCACGCTGATGGATTTCGTCGAGGAGGATCTGAGCCGGAAATTGCCGCCGAGCGAGCGCATCAATCACACGCTGCTTGCGATCAACTACGGCGCCATTCTCGTCCTGCTGCTGCCGGTCCTGATCGACTGGGCGATGCGGCCGTTCGGCGTGACCGTCGTGTATCAAGGTCTGCTCAGCATCGCAGCGACCGCCTGTGCGGTCGGCGCAGCGCTCTGCGGGATCAGGGATTTTGCGGCGGTGCGCCGGCTCGGCCGCATGACGAGCGTGCCGGCGTACGGGCTCGTCGAAAAGCTCCCCGGGCGCAAGACCGTGCTGATCACAGGTGCCACCGGCTTCATCGGCAGCCGCCTCGCGGCGAGCCTCAGCGCGGCAGGGCATCACGTCGTCGCGCTCATTCGCAACCCGGCGAAGGCCGAGCTGCTGCCGCCGCCGGTGACGCTGATCACCAGCCTCGATCAGCTCGCCTCGGACATGCGTATCGACGCCATCGTCAATCTCGCCGGCGAGCCGATCGGCAACGGCCTTTGGACCGAGGCGAAACGCGCAGAGATACTGAAGTCTCGCATCGACATGACCGGCGAGGTCGTCAAGCTGATCGCGCGGCTCGACCACAAGCCCGACGTGCTCGTCAGCGGCTCCGCGATCGGCTGGTACGGCCTGTGGGCCGACCAGGTGCTGACGGAGTCGGCGAAGTCGCATGCCTGCTTCAGCCACGAACTGTGCGCGGCGTGGGAGCAGGCGGCGCGGCCGGCGGAGGAGCTTGGCGTGCGCGTGGTCTATCTGCGCATCGGCCTCGTGCTCGGCACGGAAGGAGGCTTCATCACGCGCATGCTGACGCCGTTCGAGTTCGGCCTTGGCGGGCCGCTCGGCACCGGGCGGCAGTGGATGTCCTGGATCGAGCGCGACGATCTGATCCGGCTGATCGCCTATGTGATCGCGACGCCCGATCTCACTGGGCCCGTCAACGCCACCGCGCCGATCCCGGTCACCAACGCAAAGTTCACCGAGGAGCTCGGCCGCCGCCTGCATCGGCCCGCCGTGTTCCGCATCCCCGGCGGCCTACTGCGCCGGATCGGCGGCGGCTTTGCCGACGAGCTTCTGCTCGGTGGCCAGCGCGTGCTGCCGAACAAGGCGCTGAGCCGCGGTTTTGTGTTCCGGCACGAGACGCTGCGCAGCGCGTTCGAGGCGATCTTGTGAGGTGATGGACGTCAGGCGGCAACGCTCTTGAACGTCGCCGCCACCGCCCGCAGCGCCGCCAGCTTCGCGGGATCGCTGACCTTCGAATGCAGCATCACCTTCGAGCTGCCGAGTTTCGGCAGCTTGTGCGCGGGCCCGATGTCGATCAGCCCGGGAGGCGCGATCCGCCGCGCCAGCGGCGCGATGGCAAGTCCGGCAAGCGCGGCAGCGACCACTGCGGTGACGCCGCCTCCGACAAAACGTTCGCGCCAGGCGAGGCCGGCCCTGTCGAGCGCGCGGACCGCAATGGCGCGAACGCCGCAGGGCGGGGCGAGCGTCGCGAGCGGCAGCGGCTCACCCTTCGGCAGCGTGAAGCGTCGTGACGCGAACCAGCAAAACTCGTCCTCGGCGAGCTTCTCGCCGCCGCGGCGGCTGCCTTCCTGGCGGACGATCACCGCATCCAGCTCGCCCGCGTCATAGGCGTCCTGCATCTCGCGCGAGAAGCCGATGGTGACGGCGAGCGTGAGGTTCGCGGACATCGCGTGCAGCCGTTCGAGCAGTGGCACCAGTTCGGGGCCCGCGGCATGGTCGGAGATGCCGAGCGAGAGGGATTGTGCAGTCGATGTATCGCCGGACAGCGCGCGGTCATGCGCTTCCATCAGCGCACGGGCGCGATCGAGGAATGCGGCGCCGTCGGCGGTGAGCCGGACCGCGCGCGGCGAGCGCTCGACGAGGCGTTTGCCGAGCAACGTCTCCAGCCGCTGTAGCTTGAGGCTGACGGCGGCCTGGGTGGTGCCGAGCGCTTCGGCGGCGCGGGTAAAGCTCTGGAGATCGGCGACCAGCAGGAAGGCCTTGATGGTGGCGATGTCGAGTGTGGCTGTCATTATAGTCGGTTATCACTGGTATCAACAGAGATAAGATACCAAAATGACGAGGGGAGGTCTAGCTTTTCATCACCACCGCGCAACGCCAGTGCGGCATCTTGAGGAGAACGACCATGCCCCTGATCACCGTGTCCTACACCGCCTCGCGCCAATCGCCTTCGCTGAAGGCCGACATCGCCAGCGCCGTGTCCGAACTCACGGCAAAAATCCTGCACAAGGATCCCAAGGTCACCGCCATCATCGTGAAGTCCGTCGATGCCGGCGACTGGTTCGCAGGCGGCAAGTCACTCGCCGAGCAGAGGCTCGCCAGCTACTGGATCGACATCCATGTCACCGAAGGCACCAACACCAAGGACGAGAAGGCGGCCTATCTCGCCGCGATGTTCAAGCGCATGGCCGAGATTTTGGGCCCGCTTCATCCCGAGACCTATCTGCATGTCGACGAGGTCAAGGGCGACGCCTACGGCTTTGGCGGACTGACGCAGGAGCGGCGCTACATCGCCGGCAAGCTCGAGGTTGCGCTGAAGGCGGCATGACGTTGCGGGCCGCGGGTGAACCATCTCACCCGCGGCCCGAAGCCATCAGCTCGCCGCGCGGAACTGCACTTCGGCGTTGTTGATGAAGCACGTCTTGTCGAACAGCTTGAGGTCCAGCGGGTTCGGCAAGCGGACATCGTCGAGGTCGGGGCATGGCTTGAGTGAGGGATCATAGGACCGGTCGATCTGCGAGATGAAGACGACGATCAGCCCCTTGTCGCGCGCGAACGATTTCAGTGCGCGCACCTGAACGGTCAGGTCGGGGTTTTCCCGTCGCTGGTCGAGCAGTTGCAGATAGTCGATCACCACGACCGTGCCGCGGGGGGCTGCGGCCATCTGCTGGACGACGTAATCGGCGCTGATCGCGTCGGAGCAATCGACCTCGAACATGTCAGCGAATTGCGCGGGGTCCACGCCGATCGCCCGAAGGCGTTCCAACACGTCTTTCTCGGTATATTCGAGCGAGAAGAACGCGGCGCGATGGCCCGACTTCATCGCCTCCACGGCAAGCTCGAGGCTCATCAGCGTCTTGCCCTGACCGGGGCGCGCCCCGACCAGCACCAGGTCACCCGGCCGGAATTGCGGGAACAGCCGATTGGCCGGCGTCATCGCGGCGGCTTTTGCCGCAAGCATGCTCCAGGCGGAAAACCCTTCCGTCGTGGCGATGCGGTCAAGCGCGTGGTGGAGCGGAATGCCTTCCTCGCGGGACAGGCGCTTCGCCTTGCGCTTCAGATGATAGATGGGTGCAGAGAGTCTCATCGTCAAAACCTCCCATTGCGAGCATGGATCGCAACCCCTCCTTATGCCTGGCGCTCGAACAGTCGGCCGATGATCAACTCGCCCGGCATGAGGTCTGCTTTCCCGGCGGAGGGGGGAGGCGTGGGCGGCACCTGAAACAAGCATAGCCGATTCCATTACGAGCGGAGAACTCGCGCGGTCAGGCTCGAACAGGAAAATGTCAGGCGGCCGCTTCCGGCACCAGCGCGCGGGTCGGTCCGAACAGCTCTTCGAACGCCTGCCGAAGCGCGACGTCGACATCGGCCATCGTCACGAGCTGGCCGAGATCGACCAGCGAGGTGACGCCGTAGCGGGGATCGGCGACGCCGCAGGGCACGATCCCTGCGAAATGCGACAGCTCCGGCTCGACATTGATGGCGATGCCGTGGAACGCGACCCAGCGCTTCAGCCGCACGCCGATCGCGGCGATCTTGTCCTCGTGTTCCGACCCCTTGTCGGGCCGTTTCACCCAGACGCCGACCCGGTCCTCGCGCCGTTCGCCGCGGACGTTGAAGGCGGCGAGCGTCTTCAGGATCAGCTCCTCCAGGCTCGCGACATAGGCCCGGACATCAGGCCGGCGGCGCTTGAGGTCGAGCATGATGTAGGCCACCCGCTGGCCGGGCCCGTGATAGGTGAGCTGCCCGCCGCGCCCGGTGGCGAAGGTCGGGAATCGGGGATCGAGCAGGTCCGAATCCTTGCCCGAGGTGCCGGAGGTGTAGAGCGGGGGGTGTTCGAGCAGCCAGACCAGCTCGGGGGCCTCGCCGGCCGCGATCGCGGCAACCCGCGCCTCCATGGCGGCCACGGCCTCCGGATAGGGCACCGGCGCGTCCGAGATCCGCCATTCCACGGGGGGGCCCGCAGAGGCGGAAAACGACGTCAAATCGAGGTCTTGACGCTGATCTTGGCGGGGGTTTTGAGGCGAATTAACCATTGGCTAACCATAACGTGGTGATGATTGCAGGCGCAAATGCCAGTCTCAAGTTGCGGCGGTCCCGACAGTGCCCACTCTCGATAAAGTCACCGTGGATCTCATGGTCGTCCTCGGGACGACCACCATGCCGATCCATCAGGTATTACGTCTTTCCCGCGGCGCCATCATCGAGCTGGATGCAACCGAGGCCGACGAGGTCAAGGTTTTGGCCAACAACCTGCCGGTCGCCTCCGGCGTCGTGCTGGTCGACCGCAACCGGATCGCGGTCGAGGTCAAGCAGATGCTGCCACGCACGCCGGGCACGCGGTAGCGGCCTGGGCATGCGGTAAATGCCGATCCTGCGGGGAGGGCCGGAACTTTCCTGCCAAGCTTGTGGAATTCTGGGCCTTTGCAGGCTTGTACCCCTCTGATGGATTTGTTAGATCGGCGCCGTTGATCCGGCCGGCCCTCAAGCCTCAGGCCGGCATCCCCAAAGCGCTCGTGGCGGAACTGGTAGACGCGCTGCCTTGAGGTGGCAGTGAGTAAAATCGTGGGGGTTCGAGTCCCTCCGAGCGCACCACAAGGCCGAACTTGGCTTTGAAATCCCTGAAGTTTTTCTGATGTAGACCCGGGACTGGCATCACGCCGGTCCTCTTCCGCGCGCCGCTTGCGTCGGTCGGGCCGTCGCGTGACCGGTCCGATCGCTGACACCGTCAATCGATCCCGCGATTCGCCGGCGTGATGGAGCGCGCTGATGGCGCGGGGCTTCGCCCACCGCGGATGACCGCGGAACGACGGCTGTCGGACGCGCATGACAGCCGATGTGCTCGCCGCGTGCCGTCGCGCGGCCATGCGTTTGAAGGTGGAGGACGACGAGGGACAGCGCGTCGGAAGTTGCCGACATCCAGGGCGGAGACGGGCGTCTGCGTCCTGTCGACGGTCCTGAGCGCTGTCGATCTCGGCTTCAGGGTCGTCATCGTCGAGGACGCGCTGTGCAGTTCGTCCGATGTCGCGCACGATGCGGGCGGGAGTAGGGTGATGATCCGCCCCCCTCAGCCATATTCCTCGCCGATGCCGTATTCGCGGTAGATCTCCAGCGGGTCGAGATCGGGAAACAGGCGGCATTTGGCCTGGGCGAGGTGCAGGCTCACCGCCGCCGGCTCCTTGCCGTTCGCAAGCATCTTGCGGATGTCGTCCATATGCGCGTTCGGCTGGTGCTTCGGCTCAAGCTGCTCCAGCGCGACCAGCGCCGTCGCGAGAGCTTCGGTCAGAACCCAGTCGTCGTGGCCCGTGATTCCCTTCTTCGGCATCGGCAGACCCCACATGTGGCGGCGAGTCCCAGTCTATCGCGACTTCCGCCAGATCGCCATTAAGCGTTGCGGACACCCGTGTGCGGAACGGACCGGCCGTCGTGGCCCGGCTTGCATTATGGCCGCGCGTGGCTAAAAGGCGGCGAGTTGAGGGCGATGGTATCTTTGTTGAAACGAAGTTGGCGTAGACGGGCCCGCGCGGCATTCGGGCCGGCTGTTCCGGCCTGTGTCCCATAATCGCTGAACGCGCAGCACGATCCGGTTGCGCGCATCTTCTCTGGGCTGGAGCCAGCATGGTCTTTCTAAGCTTCGTCTACCGCTTCGTGACCAATTTCGCGTTCATGGCGATGGTCTATTTCAGCCTCAACTTCCTGGAGAAATATCAAAACCGGGCGATCGTCGCGATCCTGGTGCTGGTCTACACCGGCATGCGCGCGGCCTCGACGCTGCGTGCGTTCTACTTCTTCCAGAAGATCGAGAAGCTGGAAGCCGAGACCAAGCGCCTTCAGGCCCCGATCAACGATGGCGCCGGCGGAACCTCGACGCGTAAGCAGATCGTGACCGACGTAGCGCGGCTGCGCCGCGACGGCGAGCTCAAGTCCTATATGGACCTGTTCTTCCTGGCGCTGATCGTGCTGCTCTGCGTCGCCAACATCATGCGGCAGTAGAGCTTACTGCGCGCGCTTCTTCAGGCTGGCCACGCGGGTTGGATGCGGCGCGGCGTTCTGCGCAGTGCTCTTTGGAGCAGCGTTCTTGGGGGCAGCGCTCCTGGGGGCCGTGCCCTTGGCCTGCGCGGCATGCTTCGGTGCGCCGTGCGCCGCGTGGGCGGTGCGGCGCGCCTGCGACTTGGCAGCCTTGCTCGTGGCTGCACGGGGCGTCTCGGCCGCCATCGCCAGCCGTGTCGCAGCCCGCCGCGACAGCGTCGTGGACAGCAAGACCTCGATCGAGCCCTCGGGAATCGCGAAGAGCTCGCGGTCGGGCACGGGCAGGGTGGCGGCGACATTCGCCTGCGCCATGGTCCGGCGCGGCAGCAGCGGCTGATGCCCGGTCTGCGCATTGAGATCGGCAAGCGAGGGCGCCGGAAGCGTCTGGGTCTGCGTGAACACGAAGTTCGGCACGGCCGGCCAGCGCGCGATCGGCACGGTCTCGGTCGGCGGATGCAGCAGCCATTCTACCGGCGTGGTCGGCGTCGCCGGGCGGTCCGCGGTCGCGGGCACCACATGCACGATGCGATAGCCGCGCGCCTTGAGATCGCGGATGATCTTGGGCAGCGCCGCCACCGTGCGGGCCTGGATGTCGTGCAGCAGCAGGATGCCCTTGCCCTTGGCCTCCAGCCGCTGGATCGCGAGTTGGTAGACACGGTCGGACGACACGTGCCGCCAGTCGTCGGCGGGGAAATCGGCGCTCCAGACCTGGATGCCGCGCGAGATCAGATAGTTCTCGACGCCCTCGGCGCGCATCAGGCCGGGAATGCGGAAGAACGGTGCGAGCTTGGACGGATCGGTCATCGCGGCCGAGGTCCATTCGATGCCGCCGTTGATCTCGGGCTCGAATTTTTCGATTCCCATCCGGTCGAACGTCAGCGGATGGTTCATGCTGTGCGTGCCGACGGTGTGGCCCGCCGCGACAAGCTTGCGCACCCCTTCCGGATTCGCCTTGGCCTGGCCGCCGATGATGAAGAAGGTCGCCTTGATGCACTCGTCGGCGAGGATCTGGAGCACCTGGTTGGAATATTTCGGCAGCGGACCGTCGTCGAAGGTCAGGACGACCTCGTGATCCTTCAGCGGCAGCGTCTCGCGGTACTGCATCGTGCCGATGCGCGGATGCTCGTGCGGATCGACCACGAGGGTGCGGGAGGTCCCGAGCGCGTCCGGGTGGCCGGGACAGTCGGATGCAAGGGCCGCCGGTGTTCCAACGGTCAGCAAGCCCAAACAAAGGACGATCCACGATCGCGTCCGAACAACAACGCTACTTCCGATCATGAATCCCGTCTGCCTCATACGCGATTGTCGCCATAAGTAGGTCGGAGACATCAGGAAACGGTTCAGGCACAAGAACCTTCCCCACGACGAGTCCGCCTCGATACTTGCACGGCGTAGCATGAACAGAGTGTTAATAGGCCCTAAATCACCCCATTTTGCGACGGCGTGACATTCCGGCATCAGCGCGTATCGGCATTCTTCTGCGCTGCGCCCGCCGGGACGATGTGAACCACCCGGTAGCCGTTCTCCCTCAGATACCGCAGGAAGGCCGGCATGATCGCGGCCGTGCGCGCCTTGGGATCGTGGAAAAGGATGATACCCTTGCCGGCCGCGGCGAGCCGCTCGGTGATCAGCTTCAGTTCCTGCTCCGGCGTCATCTCGTTCCAGTCGCTGGCCCAGAGGTCGGCCCCGAACACGACGATGCCGCGCGACTGGAGCAGGTCGAGCTCGGCTTGCGTCGCCTCGAAATAGGGGAAGCGGAAGAACGGCGTCGAGGGCGTCGTGGTCGAGGTCCCGTGCAGCGCCATCTCGTCGGCGGCGATGCCGCGGTCGATCTCGGCCTTGGCCTTGTCGAGCGGGATCCGCGCCATGAACGGGTGCGACCAGGTGTGATGGCCGATGGTGTGGCCCTCGCGCGCGATGCGCTTGACCATCTCGGGATGTTCGGAGGCGTGCAGGCCGATCAGGAAGAAGGTCGCGCGCGCGCATTCCTGCGCCAGCGCCGCCAACACCTTTGACGTCGTCGGCGGATACGGGCCGTCGTCGAAGGTCAGCACGACCTCGTGATCGGCGAGCGGCAGCGTCTGCGGAAAGCTCTTCAAGCCCACGCGCGGCGTGGTCCTGGCGTCGACGCTCAGAATGCGCGAGGTGCCGAGCGCATCCTTGCGCGGGCACTCGGCGGCTTCGGTCGAGGCGATGCCGGCGAGGGCCGCGAGCACCGCGCCCAGCGACATCGAGGTCCATTTCAGCCGAAGCATCTTTGCCATTGCGCTCGGAGTTGCCTTGTGGGTATTGCCTGAACCATCAGCTCAGACCACCAACCTGTCAAACGGCGAGGCGCACCATGGATGAACATATGGACGGTGCTCCATCCGCTGCGGCCTCGGTACTCGACCACGTGCCGATGCGCAATGAAGACGGCGAAATTCGTCATGAATTCGTCGAGGAAATTGCCCGTGCGATCGAGGCCGGCGACAGCGCCGCGCTGCGCGCCTGCGTTGCCGAGCTGCACGAGGCCGATCTCGGCGATCTCATCGGCGCATTGGAGCCCGACGACCGCGTCCGCCTGGTCGAGCTCACGGGCCGCGACTTCGACTTTTCGGCGCTGAACGAAGTCGACGAGAGCGTCCGCGAGGAGATCCTCGATGAGCTGCCGCCGGAGACGGTCGCGGAAGGCGTCCGCGAGCTCGAATCCGACGACGCGGTCGAGCTGCTGGAGACCCTCGACGAGGCCGAGCAGGAGGAGATCCTCGAGAAGCTGCCCATGCGGGAGCGCGTCGCGCTCGAGCGCAGCCTGCTGTATCCGGAAAATTCCGCTGGCCGCCGGATGCAGACCGAGTTCATCGCCGTGCCCCAGGATTTCACCGTGGGGCAGGCGATCGACTACATGCGCGAGACGCCGGATCTGCCCGACCGCTTCTACGAGATCTATGTCGTCGACAAGGACCAGCACTGGCAGGGCGCGATCTCGCTCGACGTGCTGCTCCGGGCCCGCCGCCCGGTGGCGCTTGCCGAGCTGACCGACGAGAATCGCCGTCGCGTCTCCGTCCTGGAGGACCAGGAGGAGGTGGCGCGCATGTTCGGCAAGTACAATCTCGTCGCAGCTCCCGTGCTCGACACCCAGGATCGCCTGGTCGGCGTCATCACCGTGGACGACGTCGTCGACGTCATCGAGGAAGAGGCGGACGAAGACCTCAAGGCGCTCGGCGGCGTCACCAGCGACGAAGAGCTGTCGGACACCGTGTTCACCATTGCCCGGGCGCGGTTCAATTGGCTGCTGGTCAATCTCGCCACCGCCTTCCTGGCGTCCTCCGTGCTCGGCCTGTTCGAGGGCCAGCTGGAAAAGATGGTGGCGCTTGCGGTGCTCGCACCGATCGTGGCGAGCCAGGGCGGCAACGCCGCGACCCAGACCATGACGGTCGCGGTGAGGGCGCTCGCGACCCGCGAGCTCGGCTCCTCCAATGCCTGGCGCGTGGTGATGCGCGAAGGCCTGGTAGGCCTCGTCAACGGCCTGGCCTTCGCCGTGATCACGGGCATTGCCGCGGTGGCCTGGTTCAAGATCCCCGGCCTCGGCATCGTCATCGGGCTTGCGATCATCTGCAACCTCGTCGCCGGCGCGCTCGGCGGCATCCTGATCCCGATGGCGCTCGAACGTGTCCGGGCCGATCCGGCGGTGGCCTCCGGCACCTTCGTCACCACCGTGACCGACGTCGTCGGCTTCTTCTCCTTCCTCGGGATTGCGACCTTGTGGTTCGGGTTGAGGTAGCTGTCGCCTCCGCTCCGTCATTCCGGGGCGCGCCACTTGGCGCGAGCCCGGAATCCATTTGTCGGCGTGCTCCGGTGCACGATGGATTCCCGGCTCGCGCTCCGCGCGCCCCGGAATGACGGCCCGCCATCATCTTTAATCCGAACTTAAGCGACCTGACGCATCATCGCCCGGGCCTGGGGGAATGAACATGCGGTTGCGGCTGAAGGCGGACGGACGGATCGTCGAGTTGCGGGACGGGCAGGAATTTCCGGTCCAGCCCACGGCCAATGCCGCGCCGGCCGACACCGGCTCGCTCGCGGTGCGCGACCTGCGCCGCCGCGCCTGCCTGACCCAGATGGAGTTCGCCGCCAAGCTCGGCGTTCCCGTCGAGACCATCCGCAACTGGGAGCAGGGCAAGCGCGCCCCGCGGGGACCGGCCCGCGCGCTGCTTGCCGTGATCGCGCATGCGCCCGACACCGTGTTCCAGGCGCTTGCCAAAGCATGACGCGAACCTCCCATTAGCATTGCGCTGAATAACCGGCCCGGTTGCAGCGGCTTCCGTTGGCAGCCTCTCGGACCCGGTCCATAATGATGCCTGATGGTATTTGGGGCGACCGCAACAGAGAGGATTCCTCATGCTGTTCGTCGAGGCCAATGGCGCAAGGATCCCGGCGATCGGGCTCGGGACCTGGGAGTTGAGCGGGCGGCCATGCGCGCGCGTGGTCGAGCAGGCGCTGCGGCTCGGCTATCGCCACATCGACACCGCACAGGTCTACGACAATGAGCGCGAGGTCGGCGATGGCGTGCGCGCCTCCGGCGTGCGCCGCGACGACGTCTTCCTCACCACCAAAGTCTGGACCAACCATTTCGCGCCCCACGATCTCGAACGGTCGGTGAAGGAGAGCCTTGCGCGGCTGCGACTTCCCTCCGTCGATCTGTTGCTGCTGCACTGGCCCAATTCGCACGTGCCGCTGGCGGAGACGCTGGGCGCGCTGTCGCATGCCAGGCAAATGGGCCTGACGCGTCACATCGGCGTCTCCAATTTCACGGTGGCGCTGATCGAGCAGGCGGTCGCGCTGTCGCCGGAGCCGCTCGTCTGCAACCAGGTCGAATTTCACCCTTATCTGGACCAGGCCAAGGTGAGGGCGGCCTGCGACCAGCATGGGCTCGCGCTGGTCGCCTACAGCCCGATCGCCAGGGGGCGCATCAAGACCGACCAGACGCTCGCCGGGATCGGGCGGGCGCATCGCAAGACGCCGGCGCAGGTCTGCCTGCGCTGGCTCGTGCAGCAGAACGTCGCAGCGATCCCGCGCACCTCGCGCATCGAGCGTCTGTCGGAGAACATCGAGATCTTCGATTTCGAGCTCTCCGACGACGAGATGGCCCGGATCGCCGCGCTGGCCAATCCCAAGGGCCGCCTGACCGACTTTGGCTTCGCGCCAAAATGGGATTGAGGGCGGGCTGCCGTATGCCCAGCATGATCCGGAAAAGTGCGAAGCGGTTTTCCGATAAGATCATGCTCGAACAAGAGCCTAAAGCGGGATGACGGTTGATCCTAACCTCATCGCGCTTTAGGAGCAGGGCGGCAACCCAAGATCGGGCGATGGAACTGCGGAAGATCATACGGACGGACATTGCGGCGTCGGCGATCGCGCATCTGACGCTGGTGGCGCTGATCATCGTGATCAGCGAGGTCCATCCGTTCCATGCCGCGCCGCCCGAAGCTGTTGCGGTCGACATCGTCACGCCGGAGCAGGTCAAGGAGCAGGAGACGAAGGCGGAGGAGGCCGCAAAGGAGAAAGCGCCGGAGCCGACCCCGACCCCCGAGCTGAGACTGCCGAAGCTGGACGTCACCGACAAGGCGGATGCAGCGGCGAAGCCGGACGCCAAGCAGCAGGCCGCCTCGCAATCATCGCAGCAGAAAGCGTCGCCCGAACCGGAGCAGCCGACGCAGCAGAAACAGCCGCAGCCGCAACCCTCACAGACGCCGAAGCAACGTGAGGCCACCGCGCAGCCGCAGCAGCCTCAGCAACCGCAACCACAGCCGTCGCAGTTGCCGCCGCAACAGCCGCTGCCGCAGTCGCAACCTCAGCCCGCGCCGCAGCCCTCGCAAGCGGTGCCGCAGCGGCAGGCCGCGCCTCCGGCCTATCAGGCCCCCGAGCCCGACGTCACCGTCAAATACGGCGTGATGCTGGGCCTGCCGCCGGAACTGCCGGTCGAGCCGAAAGACGCGCCGAGGGATGACGGCGGCGATGCCAAGGATTCCATCGGAGCCAAGCTGCCGCCCGAGGTCATTGCCGAGCTTCGTCGGCGCCTCAGGAGCTGCGCAAAACTGCCGGCCGGTGTCGCGCCGACCGACCCGGTGCGCATCAAGCTGCGCGCGGTGTTCGCCACCGACGGCACGCTGGCGCGCCCGCCGATCCTGATCGAAGCCCCGCCATCCGCGAAGGGCGTGGCCATCGTGAAGTCGGCGACGAGCGCGCTCCAGGCATGCCAGCCGTACAAGATGCTGCCGGCCGACAAATACGAGGAATGGAAGGTGTTGGACCTGCCGTTCACGCCGCAGGATTTCGGCGGGGGATAAGTTGCCTCGCAGCTATCCGCGCGCGGCGAGACAGGCGCGGACCTTGTCGGCGGCGGGCTTCGGCACTGCGTGAGCTCGCCACTGCTCGCGCGTCGCGCCCGCCGAGGCGAGGCACTGGTTGATGTTTCGCTCATATGTGGCGCGAGACATGCTGTCGCGCTTGGCCTGGCAGGCCGGGTCGCCGCCGCATTCGTAAAGTGGAGCCGCCTTGGCCGTTGATGCTCCGAGAATGGTTACGGCAACCGCGATCATCAGCTTGTTCATTTCGCCCCCGGAATTATGCTTTGAGTATTCTCAATGCTGCGCCTATAGCGCATCGAACTGCTGCCTGCAACCTTGGGTGAAGTGCCGGCGGCGCTATGGAAGCGCGCACTGACTGTTCACTGGCGACGATCTCGTCGTTGTGTTTCTCAATGGCATCCAGAACAAGCCATTACCCGACGGGCAAGACACCGCGAATGCAGTCAAGCCTCTTTCCCGAAAATATTCCACTTTACCGAAATTCGGATTTATCGTATTTGTCGCCCATCCCGGCTCATCCTTGAGGGGCGATCGTGTGGTCGTCATGTTTCGCGAGCCGGGCTTGCGGTGGACGCGGCAGCGTCGGGCGCGAGAGGCGTGGGCAGGGCGGATTGCTCTCCGTGAGCCCAGGACTTCGTGCTGGATGAGCGGCGCTGTCAGGTTCGTCTCGCCCGTAAGTTTCCGGCTCCGTCGACAGGGCCGGGAAAACTGCGGCGAAATGGCGGGCCGTGCGTACGGCAAAACCGTGTGGTCCTTTCCGCAAGGCCTTTTTCCGGCCTCTTGAAGGCGGTGAAAGTACCTGAAACTAAAGGCATATTTCGGTTGTTGCCCGGCTAACGAACGAGCCGACCGAACCTGCCGGGCCCTATTAGGCCCTAGTTTCACACCTGTCCGCTGGCGCGGCCCTGCTGT
The DNA here is from genome assembly GCF_038965675.1 of Bradyrhizobium sp. B039. Taxonomy (NCBI): domain Bacteria; kingdom Pseudomonadati; phylum Pseudomonadota; class Alphaproteobacteria; order Hyphomicrobiales; family Nitrobacteraceae; genus Bradyrhizobium; species Bradyrhizobium sp. B039. The sequence goes on along the minus strand of NZ_CP152416.1, from coordinate 5,351,369 downwards.
TGCGGCGCGCTGTGCGGCCTTCCTGCGGGCTCGACGCTGTCGCCTGCCGGTCGCGATCTAATGGATGCGGTCAGCGATGATGCCGAGCATAACAACTACGGCTGCGAGCAGCCACATCACCCCTCTGATATCCTGCCGCGTATGTCGGATGTAGTCGTCGGTGCCGCCAGTGTCCTTGCGCTGCTCTCTGTTCGCGAGGAAGACCACTACGACTATCATGCCAATGCCGATCAGCGTGAACATGGTACTTCCTTCACTTGAGCCTGCCCGTCCAGGCGGCGAGCATCGAGCAGAGCTTTGCAGCGATGAGCAATAGACGGATGCGGTTATCCCCCGCCTTCGGGCCGTTCGGCGCGGCGGCTTCGGCCGGTTAGCTTGAAGCGGGCAACGCTCGTTGCTGCCCGCCCCAATCGCTTACTTGAAAACGCCGTTTGGCCAAATGGAGCCAACGAGGACGGCTAAGGCGATGAACAACTCGGATAGAGCATGCACCGAGGCGGGTTCGAGCGCGTGCATCGCGTTCACCCTTCATCAATGGATGATTGTTTTGCGATGCATGTTGGACGAGACATGCCCAGTGCGCTTGCGAGACACCGATTGCGACCGAAAACGCGCAAGCTCCTGAATGATAGCGCCTGAACCCCTAAAACTTCACTAAATCCGCGACGCCCGGCGATGTTTCGCGCAATTCGGTAGCGCGCGGTGAAGTGACCAGCCGCACGCCAAGCAGCGCGAGCGGCGAGATGTCGGCACGATGCTCGACCGGGGAGCAGACGTTGCTGCGCAGCCACACCAGTGCCGCCTCATCGCGCTCAACCCCCAGCAGATCGCCCTGCACCTCGGCTTCGCGCTGTTGCCGCGTTTCATGCGACAGCGCCGCCTCGTCATCGGCTTCGGTGTCTATTTCCGCAGCAAGCCGTTTGATGATGGCCTCGGAATGCAGCCACACGAGCAGAAGGGTCGCTGCGTCTATTTCTGCGAATGCAAGCGATGGCGCACCGGTGTTGTAGACCTGCGACTGCAAGCGCTGCATCGGCCCGACGATCTTGCGATCGTGCTCGATCAGGTCCGAGACATCCGGCGCGCCCTGCATCGCCGAGGGCCGCCGTGGGCCGGACAAACCCCAATCATCAGCACGGGTTCACAATCGTGCGCGCGCGCCTTCCTTTGCCCCGCCCCCGACGCGGATCGAATTCGTCAACCGCGTTCTGCCAAGCGATGATCTCGTCCTCAAACCAGACGCGCCGGTTCGGGCTGATGTAGGTTGATTTGGGGAAGCGGCCGGACTTCTCCATGCGGTAAAGCGTGGTGCGCCCGACCGGGATGATCTCCAAAACCTGCTTTTCGTTGAGCATGCGTCGAGGACCGAATCTTGTGGGTTCTTCCTCCTCCAATTGGGCTCCGTGTCGATTTCCTGCTACCATCCGAATCTCAGGTGTTCCCGCGGCATCGCGCCACTGCCTCGTCATGACAATGTCTGCGCTCACACGGAACCAAATGGAGCAACGGGCATTCGGGTGGAAGATTTAACTAGCCGAAATTGCACCCCTCAACCCAATGCCTCATGGTTCGGACTGGCCGACAGCAACAAGGATCACGGATGATCCAGAGCAAGCACGCGCTTATCTAGCGACTGTGCTGAAGGCATTCGGCCCAGTCGGGGCGATAGTCGATTACGTGGGGCCGGATTGGGGAACTGTGTCCGAACCTGATCTATTTGAGCGCCCGACACGCACCGACGAGGTGGCTCGCCACGTTGAGCACAAGCTCCGGGCGGCCGGGCGCCTATACTGGAGAGTGTCGCGGTTCCGTTCCGTTGCGGAGACTCGTGAGTTGCTTGACGATCTCCAGATGAAACTGAGCGTCGTCTACCGCCGGATGCAGCAGCTACCGAATGTCCGCAGAGCATTTAACGCTGGACGGGACAGGGATGTGCCCGACAGCGGATGGTACCAAGATCCGCCCGACAATCCATGGTATCCACATGTGTTCGACACCAGCGTTGCTGAAGAAGAAGTTCCCGAGCACGAAAAATGGGGGCGGCTCCTGCTGGCAATCGAGGACGGCTGGAGCAGAGTTGGGTACTTATTGAGGCCCGATGTGGATTTGGGTGAATTGTTGGAACAGCCGCCAACCAACCAAAAGAACCCGGAACGCGTGCTCTGGGAAGCGATCTTCGCGCTGCTGCGGGAGTGTGGCATTGAGCCGCTGGAGAGGTATCAGCCCCTGATATACACGCTCAGAGCTGCGCACCTGCTGTTCGGAATTGAGGAGCCGCCGAACCCTAACAGCGTCGGCTACGTGAAATTTGAATTCCTGAAGCAGCAGGCAAGCAGCGGCAAACAGCAAGGCATTGGGTGAGGGGGACTAATAATCCCTAGCTAAATATTCACGGCAGGACTGCCTTCCGGCTCAATGAGAAACCTCGTCGACTCAGCGCGGCGAGGTTTTTTCTATCTGAAACCGGGGTCGCATCCGGTCCTGACTTGGTCACCCGCGAGCGGTGATGATGCAGGGTTGACGACCCCCTAAGAGCCGAGGTCTCCATCTCATGGGTTTCACCGTCGTCCCGCGCGGCCGCAAGCCGAAGCCGCCGATCCCGTTGCATCGCTTCGTGCGCAGTGCCTGTCGCGACATTGAGCGCATCACCAGTATGGCGCTGACCTGTGCGCCGACGGACAGCTGGTCGCAAACATTCTTCACCAACCTCATCCGCGCGCTGCGTAATGCGGGGGATGTGCTGGAGCGTGCTGTCGAACTGCGCGTTGCCGAAGATCGCGCGGTTCACCAGGAGAAGCTCGCCGCGATCCGTGAACGCGAAACTGACGCGCGTTTGCACAAGTAGTCGCGGAGCGACAATGAGCACTCCTGACTCTGTTCCGCAGTCAGCTGACGACGTCACGCAAAGCGACGACGACGTCGCCGGTCAGACCAACTTGGCCGGCGCACAACTGACCTTGATCACGAAAATGGACGAACCGTCGCTGATGTCGAAGCGGCTGTCGTTGAATGACGACGGCTCGTTGAACAGCGACGGCTCGAAATGCTGGATGAGCAAGGGTATGGCTACGCGCGCATTCGCCGCCACCGCGGCTATGCTTGCGCGCATCATCGTCGCTTGTCGTCCCAATCAAGCGATTGCGCTCGGCTCGCTGGCGAAGAACATCGCCGATCCCGTCCACATCGTCACGAAAGACCGAGTCAACGAGAGCCCTGGTTGCATTGCCCGGACCCGCGACTTCATCGACTATCGGTCGGGCGTGCCCTCTTGGCTTTTGATTGATTTTGATACCAAGGGCATGCCTCCGGAAGTCAAAGCCAAGATCGCTTCCAACAGCGGTATGTGGGAGTGCCTGCTCACGGTGGCTCCCGACCTCGCGCGTGCCGCCCGCGTGAGCCGCGCCAGCACGAGCGCGGGGCTGTCTCGTGCGGACACCGGTGATTTGATCCCCGGCTCGGATGGTGAGCATCACTACTTGCTCGTCGCTGACGGCGGCGACATCGAGCGCTTCTTGCGCGATCTGCACGATAAATGCTGGCTGAATGGATACGGCTGGTACATGATCGGCCGCGCCGGCCAATTGCTCGAACGGAGCATCGTGGATCGCATGGTGGGCTTTGGCGAGCGCTTGTGCTTCGAGGGTACTCCCTTGCTCGTCCCGCCGCTGGTCCAGAACTCTTCGAAGCGAGAGCCTCGCGTCTTTGACGGCCAGGCGATTGACTCCAGCCGCGTCGTGCCGCCGCCGACCGAGTACGACCGGCACCGGATCAGCCTGGCCAAGGCTGACAGCAAGCGAGCTTTGAGCAAAGCCGCTGCCGAGGTCGCGAACAAGCGCGACCAAGATCTCGCCAAGGCCATCTCAGCTCGGTCAGGCACGCCGATCGCTACCGCGTTGCGTTTGATCAAAGCGCGGCACCAGGGCGTGCTCTATCCCGACATTGAGTTGGAGTTCGATCGCCTTGGTAGCGTCACCGTCGGCGCCGTGCTGGCGACGCCGGAGCGTTACGTGAATGAAACGCTTGCCGATCCGCTGGAGGGCGTGTCGTACGGTCGCGGCAAAGCCATGGTGTTGGGAGGAGGCGAGGGCGATCTCGTGATCCACTCATTTGCGCATGGTCGTTCGCTCTATTACCTGCGTTACGATCTGGCATCAGCAAAGGCGATCGTCACCGCCGGACCCGCCGCCGGCATGGTAGATCACGCGATGGCGATTCTTGCTCAAGCCAGGCTCGAGCTGGACGAGCTCGACGACTTTGCTGCGTCGGTAGCAAAGGCGGCTGGCGCGAGCGTGCGTACAATCAAGGCGCGAATGAAGAACGAGCTCGCTGCGCGAAAGAGCCAGGCGCGGGAAGTTTTTGCGGAGGCGACGACCGATGGCCGTATCGTTCGTCCGCTTCCGTATGCAAATGAGGAATTGCTGCCGACGGTCACCTTCATCGACGATGTTCTCGCAAAAGACGACAGCCCCGAGCCCCCGATGCGCAACGCAAACGGTGTTCCTGTTCGGATCGACGAAAAGGAGCCATGGGCTCTCCATCTTTTGACGTCCGGTTCGGCAAACGCGACCGCTCGCCCCGATGAGCTGATGAAGGCGCCGACCCAGCCGGTGATCACCGAGTTGACGGCGAGCAGCCTGCAGATGCTGATCGAGAAGTATCTCCGCTGGGAGAAGGTCTGCGAAGATGGACCTAACTATTTCGCGGCAACGCCATTGCCGTTCATCAAAGCGTTCTTTGACTATGCAGACAGCGAGATGCCCGTTGTTCGCGGGATCAATCAGGCGCCGCTCGTGACTGCAACCGGACGAGTGATCGACGGAAACGGCCTCGACCGGGCTCTCGGTGTTGTGCATCGCATCGATCCCGCCCTGCGAGCGTGCTTGCCTGCCGGCAAGCCGACGGACGACGAGGCTCGCGTGGCGCTGGAATTTCTGATGCGTGAATGGCTCGTTGATGTGGCTCTCGATGATGCCGGCAAATGTGTCGTCATTGTTCTCGCAATCACCCTGCTGCAGCGCGCGCTGCTTCCCGAGCGTCCGGCGTTCTTCGTCACGGCGGGCCAGCGCGGTGGCGGCAAGACGACGTTGATTCAAATGATTGTCGCGGCAATTCTCGGCCGACCTGCTGCTGCGGCGGCGTGGTCGGATAATGCGGAGGAGCGAAAAAAGGCGTTGTTCTCGTATCTGCGTCAAGCTGTCGGTGTGTTGATCTGGGATAACATCAGTCGTGGATCCACGATCAGCTGTCCCCATATCGAGGCCGCGCTCACTGCGCCCGAGATCTCAGATCGCGTGCTGGGCGTTTCCCTTTTCGAGACCGTGCCGGCGTCGACCATCCAGGTCTTCACCGGCAACTCGATCGCGCCTCGTGGCGACATGGCAAGCCGGTCATTCGTCCTGTCGTTGAACGTCGATCGGCCCGATCCTGAGAATCGCGATTTCAAGCACAGCGATCCCGTGGGCTGGACGCAGGCGAACCGCGCGCGTGTTCTTCGGGCGCTCTATTTGATTCTGGTTGCCGGCATTCAGAACCGGCCGAGTGATCAACAGGCGAAAACGCGCTTCAAGAGCTGGTGGAACTTGGCCGGGTGGCCGGTTGAATACGCGGCAGCTTTGGTCGGCATTGACTTCGATTGCGGCAAACTCCTCTTAGCCGGCGAGGCCCAGGACGAGGAAGCGAGCACGACGTCGCGCGTCCTGACCGCCCTTTGGACGCGGTTTGGTGAGGAGCAGTTCACCGCGCGGTCAGTGGCCTCGCTTTTGTCGGACTACAATCTGGCGACCGACGAGGATGCCGCTGAGCTTGCGGACGGTTTGGCGGAGTTGGCACAGAAAGCGGTCGATAAGGCGACGGCACAGGGCATCGGCAAGCTCTTCCAGAAGCATTTGACCGGCCGTCCAACATGGATCGAAGACCGCGTCGCGTTCCTGCGCCGCGTCCCTGGTCATCAGCAGAATCTATATCGGATCGAGATCCGGCGGGCGGCTGACGATCGGCGGTCGCCTGCGAAGTCCGGCGATTGTGACGATGATCCTTTTTCGGATCCGAACTGACGCGAGATGTCGAAGGGGAAAGAGGGGAAAGAGGGGAAAGAGGGGAAAGAGGGGAAAGAGGGGAAAGTTTACAGCCTCGTCGCAGGGAAATGCGCGAATTTTGGGAGTGAGTTCTCGCTGGTTCGAGAATTTTTCATAGCAGCGGGGCTCTAACATTCCCCACATTCCCCCTTTCCCCAAGCAAGCGTTTTCGGAACAGGTGCGGCGGATTCCCCGCTGCGCTCGGTATGACGATGGGACGCGTCATGGCCGCTCGACAGAGTCCCGATGAGAAGAGGGTCAAATGAACACGTACAACGTCGTCACAATGAAGGGCGATCGGCTGAAAATGCCGCCCGTCAAGAATTTTCACGTCTTGATGGAGTTTCCTTGGCTCCCCGACTTCGCGAAGTGGCTGCTGAAGGTAGTGGAGGCAGAGGAACTCTGGTTCGAGGTGCGTCAGGCTGAATTGTTTGCGCAGAACTTTCCTCACCTGGTAACGTTCCCGGATCCGCAGCTTCATGATTGCGCGCTGGCAGTCGTGAGCGCGCTTCAAGATCAAGAAATGATGGACGGTGAAGCAGACGATGCCTTCGTGTACGCCATCGACTTCAGCTTCTGCAAAGCCCGTGGCTTCGAAACGGAATTCATTCTTTTAAAAGAGCTGGGTTTCTTCACCGTCTTCGAGAATTTCTACCGGACGGCGATTCCGAAGTCGATCGATCGTTGCTTAGTGAAAATTGTCTTCCACCGCGTCGCCTATCATCACCTGGACGAGGAGGGCAAACTGTCAGCGAACTCACCGGGCATTCTCTACATGCCGAAAGCGGAGGCCGAGGCCAAGGCCGAGTGGTGGCGCGCACAATAAGTTACACACCAATCGTCTTCCCGGTCTGGAACTCCAGATCGGGACCTATCGAACGGCGCGGGTCCCTGTCGGACCCGGGCACATGCGGGTCGCACTTGCGCGCACGATATTTGTACTGTATGGTACAAAATTAGGGGTCAGTAGGAAAATGGCGACGATAGCTCAGGCGGCAGCTCATATTTGCTGCTCGCGCTCACAGTTTGATTCTTACCTCGCCGAGGGCGTGATCACCCGGCAGCCTTCCGGGAAGTATGATCTCGATCAGGTCCGTCGAGAGGTTTTGGCGCATCTGCGGTCCGTCGCCGCCGGTCGCGGCGGTGCTGCCGGTAGCAGGCTAACCGAGGAGCGCACGCGCCTTGTGGCCGCGAAACGTCGCCGCGAGGAACGCCAGGACGCTTTCGAAGCAGGCCAACTTGTGCAGCTTGAATCCGTCTGCCGTTGTCTGGAGCAAAGTCTCGTCGGCATGCGCAATCGACTGCTCAACTTACCTGGCGAGACCGCCTATTTGCTCGCTATGCGTCGGCAGGAAGAATGTTTCAAGGTTGTGGATGATGCTGTTCGCGCAGCCCTCGAAGAAATTGCCGATCCGGCCTGGACTGCTGCGCGTATGACGGCTGCGGGCCTTGTGAGCCAGATCGACGAAACCCATAAAGGCGATCATGATGACAAAGAAGACCCGGACGTCGCTTGAAAGTGAGTCGCGCGTTGGCTTTCGTATTCATTCGAATGGCGAAGTGGAAATGCTGACCGAGGCCGAGACCCTCGCGCTCATCTTGCGAGCCTTCCGCGAGGGCATGCGGCGCGCCGGCTGGTCACGGCTGGCACCAACCTTTCACTGAAATGACTTGCCACAGTTTGCGGGTGAGTGGCGCTTGTGTTGGAGATTGGGTAGGCGAGGCTGGCGGCGGGCAAGGTACCGGTGCTGCGAACGCGCTGACGTGGACGTCGCCTTCTACGCATGGGCCACTAGCACGATGTGCGGAATTTTGCTGAAATCGTGACCGCGATCCGTGGCGACCGCAACCACATTTCCCTCCAGCGAGCCATCGTGCGCTGGCGACATTAGGCCGCCCGGGCGAGCGAGCGCCGCTTCTGGCGGAGGTAGCGCGTGATCTCCGGAAGCGTCATCGCGTTCAGGACACGGTCGGCGGGAATGCCGCCCTTCCGGGCCATCTCGACGCCCCAGTGCATGTGGTCGAGCTCCGGGATCGAGTGCGCGTCCGGATTGATGCTGAGCATGCAGCCGAAGTCGAGGGCGGCCTGGTGCCAGCGCCAATCCAGATCGAGGCGCCATGGGTGGGCGTTGATGCTGCACCGCAGCGGTCTCGACGATTGCCGACCATCCGTATTTGATGTCAAATTGATCCTTGTTCTGGGTCGAGCTTTTTTGATGTCCATTTTCAGGGAGGAATTGCGATGCTGCGGGCCTGCTTCTCATGCCTCTTCGTTGCGATCGTTTCGCTGTCAGCAATGGCCGCTGACGGTGATCCGAAGCAGAAGGTCGAAGCGATCGCTTCGGAATATGCTGCAAGCTTCAACAAGCAGGACGGTGCGGGAATTGCCGCCCTGTTCGCGGCGGGCGGGATCCACGTCAATCCGGCCGGTCCGCGTTCCGACATCGCGGAATTCTACCAAGGCGCGTTCAAGGCTGGGTTCGACCACGAGGAGATCACGGTCGACCAGGCATGGCCGCTGGGGTCGGACATGGCGCTTGCCATAGGGGCGTACCGCCTCGCAGGCAAAAATCAGAACGGCGCGCCCATCGAGACGGGAGGTATCTGGACGGCGACCTACGTGACCGAGGGCGGCAAGCTCAAGATTCGTTTGCTGTCGGCGATGCCCAAGCCGCCGCCTCCGAAGTAGGAGGTCGCCTAATGTTCGACGCGCCTACCACAGCACTCTTGCGTGCGGTCCTCGATGAAGTCTGCAAGAGCATCTCGGGGTGCGAGATCGGGATGCGCGCGCACCTCGCTTCGAAGATTTTGGAAGCCGCAACGAAGGGCGAAATCTCCACGAACGATTGAGGCGAGCCGGGCGCAAAGCCCTGGGCGCCAACCATATGGCGCTGAGCGCAGGGGGCGGGGATGAATTTTCAGGTCACGGTCCTGAAAATCCTGGTGAGCTATCCGGACGGCTTCGCCGTCATGGCCGACCTCAAGCGCGACATGGCGATTCTGGCGACCAGCGGACGTGACTGGGCCGAACGCACCAAGCGGCTGGCTGCGCGCGTGCCCGAGCTGGACATCTTCTCGCAAGGTCTCGTCGAGAGGCTCGACGGCGGCTGGCGTATCACCGAGAAAGGCCGCGCCGTTCTCGAGATCATGGAGGCGCGGCCGGTTGCCGTGCCGGCTACCGAGCAGCCTCCCATCCGGGCGACCGATGCCTCGACGCCTGCGGCGACACCGGCGGCATCCCCCGTCGCGACGGGCCGACGCAAGCGGGACCAGAAGCGGCGTCGACGCGATCTGGTCGCAGCGCGGGCAAGGGCCAAGGCTTCGTAACGGAGCCCATCTCAGGCCAGCGTAAGAAGGCGTCGTCCGTCACCGATTTGCCGTCAGCTTCCCGCAACGCCCTCCCGGGCGACGGCCTCCGCCTCGCCCAGATTGGCATGGCCGTTCGCGGCCCGCAGGAGCGCTTGGACAACGTATTTGCGGGTTTCTTGATCGACGCCGCGGGGAGCTTCCGGCAAATGGTCTCCAGCGCCTCAAACCGTAGGAGCAACAGCTTATTCCAGCTCAATTTGCGTTTGAACGGACCTGACGACCCGTTCGAAGGCAGCTTTAGCCAGCCGATCATCAGTGAGCCATTCCATTGTCCAATTCGGTCGACCCTCCAGTTCCCTGAACGTGGCGACTTCGTAAGCGCCTCCGGTGCGCGACAGTGACGCCCCGAGCGTTGGATGGTCACGCACCAGGGACCAAACCCTTGCTTCGATGTCGCGTCGGCTCGCCCTAACCGGATGCAGTTCGTATTTAGCCTGCAGGTCACTGGCAATCTGGTCGAGGCGCGCATAACAGGCCACGGATACCTTGTTGTCCTTTCCGGCGATCCCAAAGCCCCAATTTGCATCGGGGCGCGGCGTAGGACCAAATATGAAAAGATCCTCCAACTCGCCGCACTCTTCGTGCTTGCGAGCGGCCGCCAGCATCATCTGGCGCAGTTCTTCTTCACTCTTGCGATCCTTGACCACCTACATCTCCCCCGAGTACTCATGCCGTACTGCTTTGAAAACCCGTCGCCGCGCCATTCGTTATCATTGATCGGCCGTGCGTCTCACGGGCACAGCTTTTGCTGGACCCACCTCGACGCTCGCGCTGCGAGCAGCGCCATTGCGTTCGAACCGAAGCTCGACGCGGCTACCGACTGGGGTAAGGCCAATCAAATTGCGAAGCTGGGACGCGCTCCGGATCGGCGTGCCATCGACAGCCTTCACGATGTCGCCCTTTTGCAGCCCCGCTTGCTCCGCCGGCGAACCACTGGCAATCTCCGCGATCAGCGCCCCTTGATAGCTCTCCTTGGCCGCAAGATCGACTCCAAGATCGCGGATGGATATGCCGATCTGGCCGCGACGAACTTCGCCGTATTGAACAAGCTGCTCCATGACGCGGCGGGCCATGTTGATCGGCACAGCGAATCCGATTCCGACGTTACCCCCGCCCGGAGAAATGATCGCCGTATTGATCCCGACAAGTTGTCCCCTCAGGTTAATCAGGGCGCCGCCCGAATTTCCGGGATTAATGGATGCGTCGGTCTGGATGAAGTCCTCATACCCTTGCTTGCCAAGGCCGGTTCGGCCGAGGGCGCTGACAATTCCCGAAGTTACGGTCTGACCCAAGCCGAAGGGGTTCCCGATCGCGATCACGAAATCACCGACCTCGATCCGATCGCTGTCACCCAACGGGATGGCCTTGAGGTTACCTCTTAGTCCTTGCAGTTGAAGAACGGCAACGTCGGTTGCAGGGTCACGCCCAACCAATTTTGCGTCGAACTTTCGTCCGTCTTTGGTCGTGACTTGGGCCTTAGAGATCTGCGCAACGACGTGATTGGCGGTGAGTACATAGCCGCGTTCGGCGTCGACGATTACGCCCGAGCCGGTTGCCTGGACTTCCTTTTCAAGCTGCTTGGGAAGATCAAAAAACTCTCGAAAGACGGGATCGCGGTAGAGCGGATTGTCCTCCTTGACCCGGGCGTGCACCGAAATGTTGACGACCGAAGGGGTGGTTTCCCTTACCACAGGCGCAAGGGTCGGGATTTGGACGCCCCTGATGTCCGGAACCTGTGCGAGCACGGGCGACCACGCGATAGAGGCGCAAAGGAGCAAGACTGCGGCGAACCGTCGATCCTTTATTACTGATGAGTTCTTCGACATGGTGAGTAAACGAGTTTTGTAGAGGGGGAATTCCAACGTCCCGACGATCGCACGCCCGGACGTTGGAAAGTGTCAGCCATTGCGATTGATCGCGATGCGGCGGACATTTTTGGCTTCGGCGGATTTCGGCACGGTTATGGTCAGGACGCCGTTCTTGAACGCGGCCGAGACTTTGTCCTCGTCGATGCCCTCCAGCGGGATACGCCGTTCGAATCGGCCGTAGTATCGTTCGCTGAAACGACGTGCCTTGTCTTCCGATTCGGATTTTTTCTCGCCGGAGATCGAAAGAACTCCATTCGCGATTTCGAGACTGACGTCCTTCTCCTCCAGGCCGGGCAGCTCAGCGGTGATGCGCACCTCCTTGTCCGTTTCATCGATGTCGATCTGGGGCCAGCCGAGCCCGCTCAGTCCCCGGCTCGATCCGAACGGCGCAAGATCAAAGCCGCGGAATACCTCGTCGAACATCCGGTTCATCTCGCGATGCAATGTAAGAAACGGATTCACATCGGCTCCGCGGTGAATGCCGACCTCTCGTCCGCCGTTATTCCACGGAATGAGGTCCTTGATACCCATGGTGTGTTCTCCTCAATTCAGGCGACTTCCGCCGCGAATCGCCGCGGAAGTCTGTTCTTCGCTGATGTGCGCGTTGCGTGGCGGTCAGGCCGCCTTGCCGTCGATCTGCCGGACGTTCGAAGCGGACGAACCGCTGATCGAAATCCGGCGCGGCTTCATGGCCTCGGGGATCTCGCGCACCAGTTCGATCTGCAGCAAGCCGTTGTCGAACGAGGCTCCCTTGACCTGGACATAGTCCGCCAGATTGAACTGCCGCTTAAAGGGCCGAGACGAAATTCCCTGGTACAGGAACTCGCGCTGCTGTTTTTCCGACTTCCGGCCTTCGACCGTCAACACGCTTTGTTCTGCGGTGATCGCGATTTCATCGGCCGAGAAGCCAGCCACCGCCAGCGAAATCTGGTAGCGGTCTTCGCTCAGTCGCTCGACGTTGCATGGGGGATAGTTATCCTCCGTGCCGGCCTGTTGCGCGGCGTCCACAAGATCGAACAGACGGTCAAAGCCGATGGTCGACCGCCAAAGGGGAGCGAAATCGTAGGTGGTCCTCATAGCCAAATCCTCCACTGAGCAAGATGGGTACGAGCAGGCTCCGGCGCCCGTCTCCGCCGGGCCCCCGAAGGGCGCCCGGACCGCTTGTCGCGGCACGCTAAAAATTAGAAAAAGCCGATTCGATTTCAAGTGGGCGATCAACGATTTTCAGCGACCGGGGAATCCGCCGATATGGTTTTGCTCGCGGTCGCCCGGATTCTCGCGAAGAGCGATCACTTTCCGGCTCACCAAGTCATAACTACCGCGTGTCTGGCTTTCGACGTCCGCGAATTGGAGAGGATACGGGATCCGCCTCTCATGCTGCGCCCGCAATCCCACCTGTTGTCAAGACAAGTCGGTGTTGGCGATGCCGGCTCCCTCCACCGTCAACGCCGGCGAGCCGCACAACCTGTCTCGAACATCGCGGCCTGCAAGGCGACAACGACTGCTCCAGTCGCTGCGGCTGTGTTTGCCATCACGAGAAGAATGACCAACGGAGTAAACATGGCGATCGGTCCAGTGATCTTTTTGCGGGCTTAGGCCCGCGCCACCCCCTGCTTCATTTCTTTCGCGCGGGAAGACGGCGGGCCATTGGCCTCATGTCGACTTGTCAGCATCGCAGCCTTTACCTTTTGAAACGCTCGCTCCTCGATCTGGCGAACCCGTTCGCGGGATACTCCATATTCCGCGGCAAGTTCTTCAAGGGTCGTCGACTCCTCGTTCAGCCAGCGCGCGGTGAAGATGTTGCGTTCGCGAGCGTTGAGGTTGGCGAGGGCGTTAGCGAGGGCCAGACGACGCTGCTTGGCCTCCTGCTCCTCGGCCAACGTGATTTCACAAGTCGGCGCGGGATCGACAAGCCAATCCAACGTTTGTCCGCCCTCATCCTCGTCGTGGATCGGTACATTCAAGGAAGCGTCTCCACGCAGGCGGCGGTCCATGGTGACAACGTCTCGTTCAGCCACCTTGAGACGCTCAGCAATTAGCCTGACCTGCTCCGGACGCAAATCGCCGTCCTGTAGCGCAGAGATCGCGCTTTTGGCCCTCCGCAGTTTGAAGAAAAGCTTTTTCTGGCTGGCGCTCGCGGCGATCTTGACCAGCGACCAGGACCGCAGGATGTACTCCTGGATGGAGGCCCTGATCCACCACATCGCATAGGTGGCAAGGCGAACGCCCCGATCCGGATCAAACCGCCTCACAGCCTGCATCAAGCCAATGTTTCCTTCCGAGACAATTTCCGCGATCGGGAGGCCGTAACCGCGATAGCGCATCGCTATCTTGGCGACGAGCCTGAGATGACTGGTCACCAGGTGGTACGCTGCGTCGCGATCCCGGTGCTCGCGCCAGCGCCTTGCGTAGGCGAGCTCCTGCTCGGGCGTGAGCAAGGGAAACTTACGGATCTCGACTAGATATTTCGACAGCCCAGCGTCGACAGACGGGGCAGGTAGAGCGGCATTGTTAAACATCTTGCAAACCCCATTAGAGCTAAGGAATTGGACTCGTTTCATCGGGCCTCAATCGACCGGCTCGATCTCGCTTGATCGAGGGGCACGCGCACGGACACGCCGGCACAGGTGCGGCGGCCGGTAAGCGGCTCGGCCTTGTGGTGAGCCCGTCGAACAACCAAGCCGTCAGGCCGCTTCGCGCTTGATCTGCTGGACGTCGGATGCGGCCAGATTGTCAATCGGGATCCGGCGAGGCTTCATGGCGTCCGGAATCTCGCGAACCAACTCGATCTGCAGCAGGCCGTTGTCGAACCGTGCTCCCTCGACCCGGACGTGGGCAGCCAGACCGAACTGCCGCTTGAAAGGTCGCGACGAGATGCCTCGATAGACGAAGTCCCGCCGTCCTTTTTCGCCCTTGCGACCTTCGATGGTGAGCACGCTCTGTTCGGCCGTCACGGTGATTTCATCGGGGGAGAAACCGGCCAAAGCCAGCGAAATCCGATACCGGTCGTCAGACAGGCGTTCTACATTGCAGGGTGGGTAGTTGGCTTCGCCGGCGGTGTGCCGGGCCGCGTCGACCAGATCGAACACGCGGTCGAAGCCGATAGTTGATCGCCACAGGGGGCTGATGTTGTAAGTCCTCATAGCCAAATCCTCCAAGGAGCAAGATGGGTACGAGCAGGCGTCGGACACCTCCGGCGCCCGTCTCCGCCGGGCCCCTAGGGCGCCCGGACCGCTTGTCGCGGCGAGCAGAAAACTAGCAAATCGCCTTTCGGTTTCAAGTAGAGAGCGGAGAATTTTTGTCCGAAAACTAACCCAATGTTACCGAGCCACGGAGCACGTCTTCAAAATTAGGCAAAGCCATCGAGGGGTCTTCAGGGGCCTTACCAGACGCCCCTGCGTCGGTAAGCGATGCGGCAATATCGTACTGAGTTCGATCGTCAGGCGTGTAAACGCTGCAATTCCGCTTCGGCCAGTTCGACCAACCGGGTGAGCCTTTGGCGATGTTCTGCAGCGAGATCCTGTGCTTTGAGAAGTCGCCGCAATGCTCGATTGCTCTGCGTTGGCCCTCAACCACGAAGGATCGGACCCTGGCGGCCCGCTCAAATACGAGCGTCTCAGGCGGAAACCGGACGCTGGTCAGTACGTCCGACATGATCGAATAGCGAGGGGGGAGCCGGCCGGGGGATGCGATCAGCGCAATCGGTCGAGATCGCATCCCGGTGAGTGAATGAAACTAGCCGATCGCTGGTCTCTCCCTATTGCGGTCTTCCGGCATAAGCTTGATTCCCGATGGGTCCAGGATCGGTGAAAGGAGCATGTCGACCTTCAACGTGTTCACGCCGGCGCCCCACGTCAACCAGGGCATCGAATCCAGATACGGGATCGGCGGCAGCGCGATCGTCCCGAAAACCTGCCCCGACTCCGGCTTGCTGCGCGGGCCATCCACCCCCCAAGCCGCCAGCGACGGCAGGACCAGGACCGCTGTCATCGAGGCCGTGAGAATCCCGCGGACCACGCGCTGTCCGAAGGCTTGTTTGCGGTTCTCCGCATGAGCGGAGACAATGGCTTGATCTCTGATCATCTCATCCTCCAATCGGTCGAAAACTGATCCAGGCGATCGTGAGAAGGCTGAGGGCGAACATGAGCCAATGCATTACAGTCGCCCCGCTCTTGCGCGATCGAGATTGCATGCGTGTGCTCATCTGGGTCTCCTTGTGCTTTGCGTTCCTTTCTCTTTTGGTTAGTGGTTGAGCCCGGCCGGTGGCGGCCGGGCTCGATCTTGACTAGAAGTCCATCGGCGGCGCTGCGGGCGCCGGCTCGGACTTCTTCGGCTTCTCGGCGATCAGCGCTTCCGTCGTGATCAGCAGCGCGGCGACGGAAGCCGCATCCTGCAACGCGGTGCGAACGACCTTGGCGGGATCGATCACGCCTGCCTTCGCCAGGTCCTGGTATTCGCCGCTGGCGGCATTGAAGCCCCAATTGTAGCTGGAGTTCTCCAGCAGCTTACCGACCACCAGCGAGCCGTCTTCGCCGGCGTTCTGCACAATCTGCCGCGCCGGCACCTGGATCGCGCGGCGCACGATGTCGACGCCGGCCTTCTGGTCGGCATTCACGGTCTTGATGGCATCGAGCGCCTTCAGGCCGCGCAGCAGCGCGACGCCGCCGCCGGGCAGGATGCCTTCCTCGACTGCCGCCCTGGTCGCGTGCATCGCGTCATCGACGCGATCCTTGCGTTCCTTGACCTCGACTTCGGTCGCGCCACCAACGCGGATCACCGCGACGCCGCCGGCGAGCTTCGCAAGCCGCTCCTGCAACTTCTCGCGATCGTAGTCGGAGGTAGTCTCCTCGATCTGCATCTTGATCTGGGTGACGCGGGCCTCGATGTCCTTCTTGGACCCCGCACCGTTGACGATGGTCGTGTTCTCCTTGTCGATGACGACCTTCTTGGCGCGGCCGAGCATCTTGAGCGTGACGTTCTCGAGCTTGATGCCGAGATCCTCCGAGATCGCCTGGCCACCCGTCAGGATCGCGATGTCCTCCAGCATGGCCTTGCGGCGATCGCCGAAGCCGGGCGCCTTCACGGCCGCGACCTTCAACCCGCCGCGCAGCCGGTTGACGACGAGGGTCGCGAGCGCTTCACCTTCGACATCCTCGGCAACGACGAGCAGCGGCTTGCCGGACTGCACGACGGCTTCGAGCAGCGGCAGCATGGACTGCAGGGTCGACAGCTTCTTCTCATGGATGAGGATGTAGGGGTCTTCGAACTCGACCCGCATCTTCTCGGCATTGGTGACGAAGTAGGGTGACGCATAGCCGCGATCGAACTGCATGCCTTCGACCACCTCGAGCTCGGTATCGAGGCTCTTGGCCTCCTCGACGGTGATGACCCCGTCGTTACCGACCTTCTGCATGGCGTCGGCGAGAAAGCGGCCGATCTCAATATCGCCATTGGCCGAGATGGTCGCGATCTGGGCGATCTCCTCGTTGGTGGTGACTTTTTTGGCGTGCGCCTTCAAATCATTGACGATGGCTTCTACGGCCAGATCGATGCCGCGCTTGAGGTCCATCGGGTTCATGCCGGCGGCGACGGATTTCGCGCCTTCCTTGACGATGGCCTGGGCCAGTACGGTCGCGGTGGTCGTCCCGTCGCCTGCGAGGTCACTCGTCTTGGAGGCGACCTCCCGCACCATCTGCGCGCCCATGTTCTCGAACTTGTCCTCCAGTTCGATCTCCTTGGCGACGGTCACGCCATCCTTGGTGATGCGCGGCGCACCGAAGGATTTCTCGATCACGACATTCCGCCCCTTGGGGCCGAGCGTGACCTTGACCGCATTCGCCAGCGTATCCACTCCCCGCAACACCCGGTCACGGGCGTCTGTGGAGAATTTCACTTCCTTGGCAGCCATGTTCGTTGCTCCTCTCTCCTCAATGACTGTCGGCTTCGCAAGTTGTGCTCAGGCGGCCTTCTTGACCGAGCCGGTCTTGTCGACCACGCCCAGAAGATCGCTCTCCTTCATGATCAAGTAGTCCTGGCCGTCGATCTTCACTTCAGTACCCGACCATTTGCCGAACAAAACGCGGTCTCCCGGCTTGACATCGATCGGGATCAACTGGCCTTGCTCGTTTCTGCCACCGGAGCCCGCGGCGATGATCTCGCCTTCCTGCGGCTTCTCCTTTGCGGTGTCGGGAATGATGATGCCGCCGGCGGTCTTTTCCTCGGCATCAATGCGGCGCACAAGCACGCGGTCGTGCAGCGGGCGGAAATGCATACACATCCTCCATGTCAGTTCAGCGATGTCCAAAAACCGGGTCCGGGCAACCGGCCCCCGGGCGAAAACGACCTAGGATCCGAAAAACGGCCGTTCAAGAGGTCTTTTAAAAATTTTTGTCACTCCGGCCGTCTGACTGCCAACCGCGGTCTTGAACGGCGGATTTGGCTCGACCAGTTAATTGGAAAGAGATCTTCCATTCATCGCCCTCGCTCCGGAGCTGACTGCGGATTGAGGCGTCAGCGAATGTAGAACCCGCCAAGAACGACGAACATGGACGACTATCGCGACGTGGTGACTGCTGGTCTGGCGGTGCTGTGCGCAGGTCTCATGTTGGTCGCCGGCCTCCTGTACATTCTGGGTTCGTCCGACGGGTCAAAACCGGCGGAGATTGAGCCGCCAAGCCCGCAAGTCGCTGCATCGAGTCCTTTGGAGATGGCGCCGGCGAAGCACCATTCGATCGCCAATTTCAGATGAAGGCAAACTGAGGCGCGGTGCCAGAAGCACCGGCGAGGTGCACGCATGGCCAGACCAAGCTCCGCTTGGGCTGCGCTCTTCAGCGGTTCAGGACCCAATAGACCAGGCTGAGCACTGCGCTCAAAAGCAAACATGTCATCAAAGGGAAATAGAACGTCATACTCTCCCGTTCGATCACGACGTCGCCGGGCAACCGACCCAGACCGATCCGGCTGAGATAAGGCCACAGCAGGCCGGCCATTAGACTTACAATGCCGAGAGTAATCAGAAAGCGCGCCATTGTTGCCGATCCTGCGGCTTGAAGATCAAAGGCCAATTTCAGATGCCTGGGTCGTCGTCGCTTCTTTTCCTGCTTTCGCTTAGCCTTCAACACGTCCGCTTGAGTGCGATAGGCCTTTGCCAAGTTAGGCGCCCCGCCGTGAGCGGGCCGACCACCTGCGCTCGAAGTCAGCTTGCCTTTCTGTCGACATGCTCGAAGGATGCTTCCGTAATCTGCGGCTCCTCGAGATCGAGTAGCGCGTCGATCACCTCCTGGAGATGGGAAGGCGTCGCCAGCAAGTTGCCTTTCGAGTGCTCCGTCTCAATCTGAGAGGCATGAAGAGCCCAGCGCCGCAGGATGTCGCGCTTTCGCGTTGGCGACAGATTGCTGTCCAGCAGCACCTGGTGCGGATCCGCGTAGCTCTCGGCAGGTTCAGCCCCAGGCCCGAACCCGTGGCGGATCACCTCCCGCCCAAGGGTCCGCTCAATCCATTCCAGCCGCCGGCGGCGCTGCTGGCTGGCGGCTGGGCCCTCAACGTCGGGATTGTCCGAAATCAGGCGCGGCTTCGCCCCCTGCGCCGGCAAGCCCTCCACTGAGTATTGCAGACCTTGGCGGCGCGCATATGCGATGGCGGCTTCGGCGGACGGGAACGAAAGTTCGACCTGCGAGAGGGGATCGTCGTCGCCGGTCCAACCCATCAGGGGTTCGATGTACGGGGCCGAGCGGCGCTCGAAACGCAGCGTCCAGCGCTGGGCGCGCGCACGTCCCGAAGTCATCGGCGAGGGGGTAGGCTTGTAGATCACGGCCTGCGCATCCGCCGGAAATACCGACTTCGTCACCACCGGCTCCGGGACGGGCCGGCGCGCCGTAAAGTCCGAATGTGCCGATAAAGGCGTGACGTTCATGAACGCCTCCTTCGAGCCGGGCGGGCGGGAGCTGGGCTCCCGTCCGCTTCGTCTTACTTTCCGTTGATTGCGATCCTTTTCACCTTCCGCTGTTCCGTAGGCGACTTCGGCAGCGTGACGGTGAGGATCCCGTCCTTGAAGGACGCGGCGACTTTATCCTGGTCGACGTCGTCGACGGGAATGCGCCGCTCGAAACGTCCGTAGTAGCGCTCGCTGAAGCGACGCTCCTTGTCTTTCGTTTCGCTCTTCTTCTCGCCGCTGATCGTCAGCACGCCGTCGGCAAGTTCGACCTCGACGTCTTTCTGTTCGATGCCGGGAAGCTCGGCGATAACTTTCACTTCCTTGTCGGTCTCGTTGAACTCGACGCTCGGCCACCCCATTGTCGCCGGCGGGGCGAACTGGCCGATATCGACGCCGCGAAACACGTCGTCGAACAGCCGATTCATCTCGCGATGCAGCGAGAGAAACGGGTTGTCTACCTCGGTGCGTCGCGCAGGCAGATTGCGGGAGCCGTTGTTCCACGGAATGAGTTCGCGTAGTGCCATTGTGGTCCTCCTTTCTTGGGTTTGGTCGTCAATGGGCCAGCAGTCCGCAGCGCGGACCTAGCCGCGCAGCGGTTCGATGGGCAGCAGCCAGTGTCAGGCCGCCTGCGTCCGATCGCTCCTCTGGTGGTCGTTGCCGGCAACGTCGATCGCGATTTGACGCGGCTTCAGCGCCTCCGGCATTTCCCGAGTCAGGGCAATCCTGAGCAGGCCGTCTTCGAACGTCGCGTCCTTGACCTGGACGTAGTCGGCCAGGTTGAATACGCGCCGGAAGGGCCGGACGGAGATTCCACGATACAGGTAGTCGCGTTCATCCTCGTCGGTCTTGCGGCCTTCGACCGTGAGCGTCGAGCGCTCTGCGGTGATCGCCACGTCGTCCGGGGTGAAACCGACCAGCGCCAGCGAAATCCGGTACTGGTCCTCGCTGGTGCGCTCGATATCATACGGCGGGTAAGTGTCGCCGTTGTCTACCGTATCGTTCACCAGATTTAAGAGGCGGTCGAACCCGATGGTCGAACGCCAGAAGGGTGATAGATCGTAGGTTCTCATAACCACATCCTCCTCTGAGCAATATGGATAGGAGCAACATCGGATTCTGCCCGATGGCGTCTGCCGGACCCGAGAGGCATCCGGCGCCACGCTCCCGCGTGGCTGCACAAAAACTAGGATGGGGCGATTTTGTTTCAAGAGGAGTGTAGGACAGAGAAGCGACCGGCCGACGGACCGGTCATGCCACACGAAGGCTCCTGGAAAGTCGAACATCGCCGCGTCGGCCGACGACGGGCAAAGACTCGGAGCGGGCCTCATGTAGCCCCGCCCTGGTGGCACTGCGGAAGCCCGTTATCTAGACGGCCCCGGATGGCTGAAAATTTTCCGGCCCTCCCTTGAAACCAAACTCGGTTTCTCTAATTTTCGAGTCGCCGCCGCAGGGCGGCTCTCCGGGCGCCTGACGGGCTCGGCGAATCCAGAGACGGGCACCGGTCGTGTCCGGTGCCGCTCGTAACCATTTTGCTCCGTGGAGGATCTGGCTATGCGCAGTTACGACTTCTCACCGCTCTGGCGTTCGACCATCGGTTTCGACCGCCTTTTCGACCTCGCTGAATCCGCCCAGCGCGCGACCGAGGACAATTACCCGCCCTACAACATCGAACGGCTCGGCGACGATCGCTACCAGATTTCGCTCGCGGTGGCCGGCTTCTCTCCCGACGAAATCTCGGTGACGGCCGAGCAGAACGTCGTGACGATCGAGGGCAACAAGACGGACAAGACTGAACGCGAATTTATGTACCGCGGCATCTCGACCCGCGCGTTCAAGCGCCAGTTCAACCTGGCCGACTACGTTCAGGTCAAGAACGCGTCCTTCGACAACGGTCTGCTCAAGATCGAACTCGTCCGGGAGATTCCCGAGGCCATGAAGCCGCGACGGATCGCCATCAATGGAGCGACGCCGGACAACCTGCACAAGCTCGAATCCAGGGCGGCTTGAACCAGTACGTATTGCGGCGGCCCGGTCTACGGGCCGTCCATCCACTCGTCTTCGAAGGGAGGAAAACATGCGGCCGACGACCGCCACCGACAACGTCTTCGACTTCCAAGCGCTCCTGCACCCCGGCACCGTCTTCGAGCATCCCAAGGACGTGGTTAGGCATCCGTCGCTTTCGCTGGCCGAGAAGCGGGCGATCCTCGCCTCCTGGGCTTCCGACGCTTCGGCGATTGCGTCATGTCCGGGGCTTCGTGCGCCCCATGGACTGAAGGCGCCTGCCAGCATCGATGCCATCCTGGATGCATTATGCGATCTGGATGGCGGCCCACGCAATCCGCGAAATCCGCCCGGCGGAAAGCCAAAGCGACGGTTTTCCACGTCGCGGGTGCTGGCGGCGTGAGGAGGATCCCATGGAAGATATCCGTCTACCCCGTTACGTAATCGACCGTCTGGAGCAGCGCTGGACGAGCCGGTTGCAACAGGATGCGAAGACCTGGAGCATCGACAGAAAGAAGCCCGTGCAGGCGCGCCACGTCCAGACCGACGGCTCGCGGGTCATCCCCGCGCTCGGGGCCACTGAACTGGCGTCGGCCTTTAACGGGTGTGACTGGCTGTACGGGAGGAATGAATGAGGATCGCGCAGATTGCGCCGCTCTTCGAGAGCGTCCCGCCACGGCTGTATGGCGGAACGGAGCGGGTCGTTTCATATTTGACCGAGGAGCTGATCAGGCAAGGTCATCAGGTCACGCTTTTCGCCAGCGGCGATTCCATCACCTCCGCCGAACTCGTTCCGTGCGTGCCCCGGGCGTTGCGCCTCGATCCGGACGCCCGCGACCCGATCCCGCATCACGCGCTGATGCTCGACAAGGTGCGGGAGCGCGCTGACGATTTCGACATCCTGCACTTTCACGTCGACTACTTGCACTTTCCTCTGTTCCGATCGGAGTCCGGACGGACAGTGACGACGCTGCATGGCCGGCAGGACCTTGCCGATCACATGCCGTTCTATCGCTGGTTTTCGGAGATGCCGCTGATCTCCATCTCCAACGCGCAACGGGCGCCATTGCCCAGCGCGAAATTCGTCGGAACCGTATATCACGGCATCCCGGTCGATCTTCACAAGTCGACCTGGACGTCGGCGGGCGGCTACCTTGCGTTTCTTGGTCGCATCTCGCCCGAGAAACGGCCCGACCGCGCCATTGCCATTGCGCGGGCTGCGGGCGTGCCGCTTAAGATTGCGGCGAAGGTTGATAAGGTCGACGAGGCCTACTTCCAGCAGGTCATCGCGCCACTCTTGAACGGGACGGACGTCGAGTTCGTTGGCGAGATCAACGAGAGCGCCAAGACCGAGTTTCTCGGCCGGGCGGCCGGATTGCTTTTCCCCATCGATTGGCCCGAGCCGTTCGGGCTGGTCATGATCGAGGCCATGGCCTGCGGAACGCCGGTGCTTGCCTTCCGCTGCGGATCGGTCCCGGAGATCGTCGAGGACGGGCTGACCGGGCGCATCGTCTCAAGCCTCGATGAGGCGGTGCAGGCCATTCCAGAGCTGTTGGCGTTGGACCGGAAAGCGATCCGGATGCGCTTCGAGGAGCGGTTCTCCTCCCGTCGCATGGCATCGGACTACGTGAAAATTTACCACTCCATTCTCCGTAGCCACGCTGCGCGGCAGACCAAGATTTCGGCCGTTGCCGCCTTATCCGCGAAGGCCGCGCGTAGTTTGGAAGGGTCGCCCGCGATAGGTCGGCTGGATGCGCTTGAACAGGTCATCATGCGACCCGAAGAAGGTCGTCGGAAGGGCGCAGCGGGGGCGAAGCAAAAACGAACTTCAGGATGTGGCGCGAGCCTGGGGCTGGAGGCCTGAATTCCGTCGGCGTCCTTGTCCGGCGATCGCCATCACAGGGCGCTAAGATCCGCACTCCCCGTGGCTGGTCCTGAGGCGTGTGCGGCCTAGTGCCGTGCAAGCTCCGACGATGCCGCCCCAGCCTTGCCTCCGTTCCACCCTTTTGATCACCGGCCGATGCCCTTCAGGACCTGCTGCATCTGCCGATCTACGTTTACGCGGTAGCCGCCGCTCGGCCCGCGTCAGTGATCCGGTATTCGATATCGCCAGATGGAAGCGGCTCGGTTTCCACGAGACCCAGCTCCACCAGCCGTGCCACGATCTCATGGTCGAACATCGGCGGGCTGACCCAGGATTCGCCGAGCAGCTTCCTCAAAAATTCGCGCTCCAGCTCGGCCAGCTCCATCCTCGAACTCCGCTCATCCAGAACAAGGCCACCGACGCTTTCAGCCAGGAACGGGGCCATCGTCCTCCCGTTGACTCCAGAAGACAACATCCGGGAGGTCAACATGACCATGGAAGATCGCGAGACCTTCAGCCTGATCGGAAGCGACAAGGTCGAGGGCACGAATGTCTACGGGGTCGACGGCGAAAAGGTCGGCTACGTCGAGCGCGTCATGATCGACAAGATCAGCGGCAAGGTGTCGTACGCGGTGCTGAGCTTCGGCGGCCTGCTCGGCATCGGCGACGATCACTATCCGCTGCCCTGGCAGGCGCTGAAGTACGACACCAACCTCGGCGGCTATGTCACCGGCATCACCCAGTATGCCGACGAGAGCAGTTGGAATTGGAGCGACCCCGCCACCACGCGCTCCGTGAACGCCTACTACGGCGTGCCGGTGGCTTGAGGCGGCACGAGCTGTCCGATGCCGGGTCTGCCGCGAACGCGGCGCGCGGCCGTAAGGCGAGGGAAAGGAGATTTGGAAGTGGGCGATCCCGTTCGCGTGCTGGTCGTAGAGGATGAAGCTCCGATCTGCAGTTTCATCGAGGACGCCCTATCGGACGGCGGCTTCCAGGCCTGCATGGTCCATTCGGGAGAGGCGGCCCTGTCCACCTTTCGCGATGGCCGGGAGCGGTGTCGCGCGCTGCTGACCGACGTCAATCCGGGTGACGGCATCAGCGGATGGGAGCTGGCCCGGCAGATCAGGGAAATCACGCCTGACTTTCCCGTGGTCTACATGACGGGCGCCAACGCGCGAGAGTGGGAATCGCAGGGTGTTGCAGACAGCGTGCTGATCGAGAAGCCGTTCGTGCCGGCGCAATTGGCTGCCGCGGTGTGTCGCAGCTACTCGACACGCCTATCTGAACTGGGATCGTGCTAAGGCTCTCGAACCTTTTCGATCGGGCCTTCGGCAGTGGACGGCGGATCAGGGGAAGCTGCGCACGAGGTCGTCAGTTAGGGTGGCGATCCCTTCGCCGCGCGAGCGGCCGCTACCGCCATCCAATCTCGCAGCAGGCCTCTGTCCTCCTTCGAAAAAGACGCGCGCCGCTTGAGATCCTCCAGGGTCTCGCCTGGATGACATCGCTCGAAATCCTGGCGGATCAAGGACTCGAGGTAGGTCCGGTCCCAAGCGCCGCCTGAATCGAAATGCTGGCGTGAATCGGCCTTCATGATTGTCTCTCGGCGCACTCGGTCGAAGGCGCCCGGATGCGGACAACGGCAAGAGCGATTGTTTGGTTCACGACGGGTTTGCTCATGTCGACTATGATGAACGGCGTCAAGACCGCCGATCGGGCCAAGTGAGAGGCGCTCTAGCCGCCAAGGGCGAGGGGGGAGAGGTCCCTCAAGCCTCGCCCGATCCGGGTAGGGCCGTGGCCTGCGAGACGATGCGCAGCGGCGGCAACGGTGCTCGTCGGACCGGGACGCTGGAGAAGGCTTGCCGCCTTTGGCTTCGTATTGCTTCGCCAGCGCCAGCTCCCAACTCGCTCATGAAAGCAATGAGCGGAACGGCCCACGTCGCCGAAGCATGCCCCAGCAGAACCATCGTCACGACAGCCTGCGTGAGCATCATGCGGAGCTCCGCTGCGCGGCGGCCCAGGGCCGCCGCAGCCGCATCGGCACGCCCCCGGGGGGCGGCGGATCGTCCTCGCCGTCGAGCCGCCGCAGAGCCGCGAGGATGTCGGCGAGCCGGATTGTGTGGCCCATGCCGGGAATCTCGCGAAGCGCGGGACAGGATTCGACGGCGAACATGTCGGACGCCCAAGACGACAGGATGATCCGCTTCTCCGGCGCGGAGAGCTCGCTATCGTTCAGGACATCCTCCGGAGACGCATAGTGTGCGGCCGGATGGAAGAATGGATTGAGATTGCCGTTGTTCGTGTTGGTGTCGCTCATCGGTTGGTCTCCCTTTACGCTCCTTTCTTAGGGAAGGTGTCGCTCGTCTGACGGGCGGACGGCGGCGCGGCCGCCCCCGTCGTCGTTACTGCGCGTTGATCGCGATCCGCTTGACGCCGGCCCGCGGGTTCTCGGACTTCGGCAGCGAGATCGTCAGGACGCCGTTCTTGAACGAGGCCTGGGCCTTGTCCTCCGCGACGTCCTCGAGCGCGATCTGCCGCTGGAACGAGCCGTAGTAGCGCTCGGTGAAGTATCTGCCTTCGTCCTTGCGCTCGCTCTTCTTCTCGCCGCGGATGGTCAGCACCCCGTTCGCGATTTCGATCTGGACGTCCTTCTCCGTCATGCCGGGAAGCTCGGCCGAGATCGTCAGCGTCTTGTCGGTCTCGCTGAGCTCGATCTTGGGCCAGCCGAATTGCCCTTCCATGGGCGGCGACAGGGCCGCCCTGCCGAAGCCGCGGAAGACATCGTCGAACAGTCGGTTCATTTCGCGATGCAGCGTCATGAACGGATCGTGGCTGCCGCGCGCCGGCGCGAGCTCCTGGTTTCTGGACCAGGGAATGAGATCACGAACTGCCATGGTTTTTCTCCTTCGTTGCATGGGCCAGGGAGCGCGGCCGCGCTTGCGCGCGCCGCGTTCCGCTGTCGAACCTCGATCAGGCGTCAGGCTGCCTTCTTCTGCTCGATCTGCGAGGCGGGAGAGGCGCCGCTTCCGATCTGGACCCGGCGCGGCTTCATGGCTTCCGGCACCTCGCGGACGAGATCGATGATCAGCAGTCCGTCGCGGAAGGAGGCCTCCTTCACCTGAACGTAGTCGGCGAGGTTGAACACGCGCCGGAAAGGACGCGCGGCGATGCCCCGGTACAGGTATTCGCCGGCCGCTTCCTCGGGCTTCCTGCCCTCGATAGTGAGCGCATTCTGCTCGGCCGTCACGGCGATGTCGTCGGCTCCGAAGCCGGCGACGGCGACCGAGATCCGGTAGTGATCCTCGCTGGTGCGTTCGATGTTGTACGGGGGATAGTGGTCTTCGCTCGCCTGGCGGAGCGTGCTGTCGACGAGGTCGGCCAGGTGGTCGAAGCCGATAGTGGAGCGCCACAGGGCGCGAAGTCAAAGGTGGTCCTCATAACCAAGTCCTCCAAAGAGCAAGATGGATACAAGGAGCGCAAGGCTGGAGTCAGAGCGGGTCTGGTACCCGGCCGGGCGCCCGTGCCGGACCCGTGAAGGCGCCCGGCACACCGCTGTCGCGGCGAAAAATCAATTAGAAAAACGAGAAGTGGTTTCAAGGGGCGGATCGAAAAAAATGATGTGGCGCTCGGTCGCGGTGCAGAGCCGCGGCCATTGCGGCACCGCAAACGCCGCTTGGTGATCTGGCCGAGGGTTTGGATGTTCGGCGACCGCCGGACACTTGACTCCGGTATCGCCCCGAATATTTTTGCGCCGGGAAATTCTCTTTCCCGGTTTTCTAAACACAGAAGGACCGTGACGACCGTCAGGAGTGACGACGATGCTCGACGAAGATCTGGCGCGCATTCGTGCGCACCGCAACAACATCCACCGCTATCGACGTCTGCTTCGGACTAGGCTATCGGAGCTGGAACGTCAGTTCATCGAACGGCGGCTCGCCGAGGAGCAGACCGCGCTCGATGCTCTGGCCGCCGAATTCCCCGTCGCTTTCACGCTTCCGGAAGGTCAGGATCCACAAGGATGGGGGTTGGGCGATGAGCGACGTCCATGAGCTCCTCATCCGCGGCAGCGAAAGGGGCATCGGACACTATCGCCTCCTGCTGGCGCGTGCCAAAACCGAAAGCGAGCGCCAACTCTATCGGAGCCGGATCGCGTTAGCAGCGGCTGCTGGACCAGCTCCACGGCGGTTCACCGGATCGGTTCGCAGCGTGAGCGGGATGTTCTTCTATTGGCCGGTGTGGGATGGCGTTCCGCTCTCGTCCGACGGTCCCTGAAGACGTGCCGTCACCGTGGCGGGGTTTTGCCTATGCTTCAGGCTGAGCGCATCACCACCCGATGGAGCTCAGCGGGGGTGGTTAGCCCACTTTCGAGCGCCTTGTCCGCCCATCGCCAAAAGCGGAAGGCATCCATCACAGGTCCTCCCGCAGTTCCTTTGAAGAAGGGGTTCCGGACCTTGCCCTCTGCCGACTTCGCCCGGTACTCGATCTCCGCCAGAAGCTTCGGCTCGACCCAGATACCTCTGGGATGCGTTTGGTGTAGGGTTGCGTCCTTCGGATGAGAGGCTTCAGTCGCTTCTGCAGGTCAGCGCCGGGACGCAGCGGAAGACTGCGTAGGAACGAGCCGTCGGGAGATCGGTTGCTCTGACACCATCATAGGAGGGCCGCATGGATATGAAAGAAATGTCGGCAATGACGGAAGCTTCCGGGCTGACGAATAATGACGGCGGCATAGAGCAGGCCTCCTTATCGAGGCCGAGCCGCCAAGCGGACGCGAGCCGTCGCCCGTCGCATTCGCAGGATCCCGCGATGCGCTGGGCCGAACAGTTGCGCGAGATGACTTTGAAGGCGCCGCTGCAATCCCTGTTTGTGGCGTTTCTGCTTGGGATCTGGGTCGCGCGTCGGCGCTAGGCGCCCCCTTCCTTGGGACCGGGAAACCTCGCGATGCCCCAAGCCGCCATCTTCGATCTCGACGGGACCTTACTGGACTCGGTCGACCTGCACGCGCTCGCCTGGCAGGAGGCGATGGTCGAATTCGGCCACGACGTCACGTTCGAGCAGGCGCGAAGCCAGATCGGGAAAGGCGGAGACAAGCTCATTCCTGTGTTTCTCTCTGAGGCCGCGCAACGGGACCATGGCAAGACACTCGATGAGTGGCGCGGCAAGCGCTTCAAGTCGGCGTATCTACCGCTCGTCCGTCCTTTCTCGGCTGTTCCGGACCTTTTGCGGCGCGCGCGAGGCGCAGGACTTCGCATCGCCATCGCTTCCTCCGCTAAGAAGGACGAGCTGGAGAAGTACCTTACCATTGCTGGAATCGTCGATCTGGTGGACGTCGCGACCTCGTCCGAAGACGTCGACGAGTCCAAGCCGGCACCGGACATCTTCGAAATCGTGCTGGAGAAGCTCGGCATCGAGGGCGGCGCAGCGGTCGCAATCGGCGACACGCCGTACGACTCCATCGCGGCTGGCAAGGCAGGTATCCCGACCATCGGCGTCCTCTGCGGCGGCTTTACGGAAAGCTCGCTGCGGGATGCCGGTTGCGTCGATGTGTACCCCGGGCCGGCCACCCTTTATGCACGCTTCGATGACACGCCGCTCGCGGATAAGACGACGGCGGGCTCCGTGGCTATTCCTGCAGCGGCGGCCCGTTGGAGGCGAGGCTCAGTAAGAAAAAAATTGTAAGCCAGAGCGTCAAGTATCGCCGAGCAGAGTGAGATCCAAGCCGAAGCCGAACGCCAGCGATGATAACCGGGATGACAAATAACAAGGACACATTCGGAATGGACACCACCTACCGTCACAGTCGTCGCCACGCGGTCATCGCAATTGAAGCAAGAGAGTGCATCCACTCCGATGCCATGGGATCGGCATTCGGCGTCTGAATGACGTACGACTGCAGTTTCGATTCAAAATCAACTACCGTTTCGACTCCCATTGGCACTTGAGTTTGCGTTTGCTCGAGCGGCTTGCAGCGACAGGGTTATGGATCGACGCCGACGGGCTGATGCTGACGGTCAGAGGGCGACCTGGTAGTGGTCGAGACGGGGCGCCACTCCTGAGCAACGGCCCGTGCGAAACATGATTCATCTCGCCGGAAGTCCGGCCGCGGACAGCGTGGCCCTTCCCGGCATTGAAAGAGTGTGGATCGTTGAGACTGCGGAAAAAGTGCTTTTCCGGATGCTGGCTGACCCGATGGAGGCGCGCAGTTCGGCGAAGGCCACACATCCATCGCCCGGTGCCCAAAAGGGCAAACTGAATTAGCGGATAGCGCACCAACCTCTCAGCAGGTTTGGTGCTGGCTTGGATCCATCACAAATCGGGGAACTCCGAACTGTCGGGCGAGTTACAGAACCGCCGAGGGGATGAAGGATGAGCGATCGTGTGCGCAGTAGCGCACGGCGTTTCTCTTGATCGCACTCGTCCTCCATTCGGCAGTACAAAATGGAGAGGCGACAATGAAAGCACCACTTCTTCTTGCTGGCGCATTAATCATCGGATGCGCCGCCCCAGCATTAGCAGATGAGTACTACGTCGTACAAGGTCCGAGCCATCAATGCACGATTACCACCACACGTCCGGCGGACAAGGAAGTCGTGACGCAGATCGGTCCGATGGCCTTCAAGACCCGCGTGGAAGCTGAAGACCGCATCAAGCAGACCAAAGTCTGCGAGGAAGGCACTGTTGGTAGCAGCAGCACGACCGTTATCAAAGAGAAGTAACCGACGGCCTTGGCGAATTCGAGAAGGGTCGCGCCTATTCCTCTCGGCGCGACTTTTTGTTTGCAGGCCACCTAGCTGGAGCAGCGGTTCTGAGGCTTGAGCCAACCGCTCCTGCGGCTGTGACGTATTGCGAATGTTGGTGACTGGCGGGCCACCTGTGCGCGGCGGTGGTGGCATTCCCTCGTGCATCAGCGTCATCTCGCTTCCGGCTTCCGTGTTTCGGATCATAGGCGCTGGATAGGGCATCGGCGGCGAGTTGTCGACGTAAGGGTTGACTACTTCGAAGAGCGCGAGGACACGTGCGGTCACTAGAAACCAAGATGCCCAGGGGGCAATTGCTTCGCTACGACCACAGGGAGGACGCGCATGGACATGAGGGAGCCTCTGCAATGACGGAAGCCTCTGTCCTCGTGAACGATCAGGGCGGTATTGAGCTCGGTTTCGAAGCGATGCGGCGAGAGGGATGTGGTAGGGACGCCAGGCCGACGCGAGCCGGATTCCCAACAGACAGCACTGCGGTTGTCCGACCGTTTGCGCAAGATGGCCGTGGAGGCGCCGCTGCAATCGCTCTTGCTGGCGTTCTTATTGGGAGTATTGGTAGCCCGTCGGCGTTAGCGGAGGGCGAATGATGGAGCTGCGCAGGGAGACGGGCGACCCGACGCGGTCGCCGTGGCCATGGCAAAGCCGGGCGTGGCCCTAAAGCGCTCCGCAGGATCGAGGTGCGCTTCGCCGAACAGTCTGACCTGCCGACTGACCTACGTCGGCGACAGGCGTTCGCGATGAAAATCTTCTTCTCTGGAAATAGCTTCGGCTGGATACTGGATCAGGTCCTTGGCCATCAGCATTCCGAGGAGGACGATCATGGCAATCCAGATCATGATGGACCGTACCGGCGACAGGTGAGGCGGTCTTCGGCGATCAGCACGTCGAGAGGGAGCGCGAGGGCAGCCAAGCTGTCCGGCGTAGACGTTCCTACACTGGAGCACGAAGCAATGCCGCAGGCAGAACCGAATACTGTTCACGTTGGTCCATAGTGCATTGGCGCGGCTTTTTGTCAGGACGCCACCGGATGATCGTGGTGCCGTGGCGAAATCGTCCGGCGGTGAAGTGGTCATAGGAAACTTCAACAACGAATTTCGGTTTCACCGACTGCCATTCCGTCGATCGTTTGGTCGACCACCGGCTGCGGCCGCCGGGCGCGTTTCCGGTGAAGCTGTGGTCGCTCACGATGGTCTCAAGCTGATCCGTCAAAGCCGCCTTCGCTGCAGACTTGAGCCCGGACGTGAACCCGACATGGTTCAATTGGCCCTTTTCATCATAGAGGCCCAACAAGAGAGAGCCTACGACTTTGCGCCCGGCAGTACGCCTCTCTCCGTAGCGAAAACCCCCAATCACGCAGTCCGCGGAGCGGATGCGTTTGATCTTTCGCATGCCTTCGCGATTGCCGGTCTGGTAGGGAAGATCGATGCGTTTGGCGATGACACCATCGCTACCACCACCGGCCCGAGCGAGCCACCGTTCGGCATCGGTATGATTTCGACTTGCCGGAGAGAGGACAAAGATCTCGCTGCGCTTGAAATGCCGTTTGGCGAACCGTTCCAGCGCAGGGCGCCGTTTCGTGAGCGGGAGCCCCGCAATGTCGTCGGTCCCGCAGCCAAGAAGATCAAACGCGAGAAATACGGCCGGCGTTTCCGTGGCAAGCCGTTTGACGCGGCTTGCCGCTGGGTGGATGCGCTGCAGCAGATCATCGAACGAAAAGCGCTTGCCGATTGGAATGACTAACTCGCCGTCCAGCGCAAATTGTGTTTCGGCAAGGTTCAGGGCCGCGACTGCCACTTCCGGAAAGTAACGAGCAAGCTCTCGCCCCGATTTGGACTGCATCCGAAGGCGCGATCCGCTTCGGATCAAAAGGCGGCGAAAGTCGTCCCACTTCGGCTCATATTGCCACTCGGCCCCCCTCGGCAGGCGATCAACCGACCGGGCCTCAAGCACACTTGAAGGTGGAGTAACCGGAACGGCGGCTTTCCGTTCCAGGAAAGTGAAGGATGCTCTTGCAAGAGATTCCTCGCTCGCATTCCGAGCGTGACCTCACGAAGACCAACTAGCCGTACCAAGCGCGTCGCCTTAGACGACCAAGCTTTCCGGTCATGGCAAAAGCGGATGTCGCGGTCGGATGTTCCATCGTCCGCAACACTGCGCCAGCTCCGGTGGAAGTAGCCCGCGCTTTGACTTTGGGGGTCGACGAGAACGTCTTCTGATCCTTGCGGTGGTTTGCTGGCTTGCTGTCGCGCGGCCGCATACATTTTCCAATGTGCCGGATTCTGGAGGATCCGGTAGGGCCGCTTCGTCAAGAAGGACGGCGAGGTGACCGCAGCACGATAATGCCAGCGCGTAGCGTCCGCCAATGACCCGCGCTCATCGCGAGCCCTCCTGCCGCCCCGCCAGGACAAAGACCGGCACCGAGGCAAGTTGAGCGACGATGGAGAATGCGATCAGCGCGGCCCGCGAGTTTTCGTACAGCAGACCCGCCACGATGCTGCCGACAAGCCAGCCTACGCCGTAGCCCGCATAGTACAGTCCGAATGCGAAATTGCGCTTTCCGTCCGGCAGCACTTCAGCGACGATCGCCTTGAGTAGCGTGTCTTGGATCGCGTAGCCGACGCCCCAGAGCAGCATGCCGAACAGCACAAGCCAGAAACCGCCGAGAAACACGAAGGGCGAGAACGCCGCCGAAACGCTCACTGCGGCGATCACGACCGGAAGCCCGATGCGATCGTAGGCCTTTCCGAAGGCCAGATTCGCCAGCACGCCGAAGCCGGTCGAGATCGCGAGCATCACCGGGATCCACTGCTCGGAAGTGATCTTCGCCTTGGTCAGGTGATAGGAGATCAGTTCGAAGCTCATCAGCCCAGCGGCGAACAAGGCGCCGGCCAGCATATACAGCCAATAGGCCTTGCCGAAGTCCTTGGCCGGCGCCGTATCGCCCTGCCCAAGGCGCGACGGCAATGGGAAGCTCACCCTGGCGACCACCAACGCCACGAGCGCCATCACGGCCGAGATCGTCAGGAAGGCGTACCCGGTCCGGAAGTCCCCCTTCAGCAGGAGCACCGGCGCGATGATGAGCGGACCCAGGGTCGCACCGATCTCGTCGAGCGAGGTGTTCAGCGCGTACACCCAACCCTTGCCGAGTTCGCCCGTCGTGTAGGAGAGCATCGCCTCCACCGTGGGCTTGCGCAGCGCGCGCCCTATCCGCTCGGCGAGGACAAGCGCGGCCGCGACCTGCCAGCTTCCAGCGAGCGCCATGGCCGGCACCGCGAAGAGGTTGATGACGTAGCCGATGAACGTGATTAGCCAGTAGCGCCCAGTCCGGTCCGCCGCGTAGCCGGCGGGCAAACGCAGAGCGTAGCCGAGAAACTCGCCGAGCCCCGCCGTGACTGACGATGGCGGCGCCGGCGCCTAGCGTCGCCATGAACGGTCCGTTGATGCTGGCGCCGCCTTAGTAGGTGATGTCGGCCGAACAGGTTGACGACGCCCGTGGTCATCACGAAGAGGAACGCCGGCGAGGTTAAGCTGCCTACCTTTCGGGATTGCGACATCCGCTATTCTCCGCTTGCCTGATGGAGGCACGGCGTTCTGCAGTTACCGCGGCGTAAATTGGTTCAGGTCGTGAATGCCCATCTGCTGTTCCAGTTGGGCTACGCGGGCTGCCATCTTCTCGAAGCCGTCCTCTCGCTCGCCGGCGGACGACCATGCCGCTCATTGAAGATCTGAAGGAATACGCAGAGCGCGCCACAGGACTACGACGTCCGGGTATGCGCTTCCATCAGGTCGCGTAGAAGACGCGCTGGCCATACGGCATGGATGCGCGACGAGCCTCGCTGCGGGAACACTTATCTAGCGCATCAGGCGAGGAGCTTGTCGAGCGTGATCGGGAAGCGGCGGATGCGCTTTCCGGTGGCATGATAGACGGCGTTCGCAATTGCTGCGGGAACGCCGACGATGCCGATTTCGCCGAGACCCTTGACGCCCAGCCGGTTGATGCGATCGTCGCGCTCTTGGACGAAGATCACATCGATGTCGTGAATGTCGGCATTCACGGGGAAGTGGTACTCGGCGATATTCGCGTTCATAATCCGGCCGAACCGGTGATCCATCACCGTCTCCTCGTGCAGGGCCATCCCGATTCCCCAGACCACGCCGCCCATGATCTGGCTGCGGCCGGTCTTGGTGTTGAGAATCCGCCCGGCTGCGACGGCGCTCACGACTCGCGTGACGCGGATGACGCCGAGCTGCTCGTCGATCTTCACCTCTGCGAATACGGCTGAATGCGTGTTGCGGGCGTGCGACTTGTCCTCCGCGAAGTGGTTGAGCTTGTGCTTCTCGATCCGTTCGAGCTTGCCGTAGCGCATCGCATCCGTGATCGGGACCGCACGGCTCTTCTCGCCGTTGCTGGCGATGGTGCCGTCGACGAGGATGACTTCGGCCGCATCGATACCGGCGAGGGGCGAAGAGGGCATTGCACTGGCGAGGCGCGCGAGCTCCTGGCGAATGTCTTCGGCTGCTCCCAGTACCGCATGCGCGCTCGATGCAGCCATCCAGGAACCGCCCTCGACGGGAGCTTGCGGCAGGGTCGAGTCGGCGAGCTTGACGCTAATGTTCTCGATCGGCAGCCCGAGTGCATCGGCCGCCACCTGCGCCACGATGGTGTAGGTGCCGGTGCCGATGTCGGACGCCGCGCAGGATACCTCGGCATGGCCATTGGCGCTCAGCACGATGCGGACCGCGACCGGCATCTGCAGCGCCTCCCACACGCCTGTCGCCATACCCCAGCCGACCAGCTCCTTGTCATCACGCATCGAGCGTGCGGCGGGATTGCGCTTGCTCCAGCCGAAGGCCTCCGCGCCGCGGGCGTAGCATTCGCGCAGCTGCTTGCTGGTGTAGGGCAGGTCTTCGCTCTGGTCGCGATCCGAGTAGCATTTCAGCCGCAGTTCGATGGGATCGAGGTTGAGCGCGAGGGCCAGCTCGTCCATGGCGCATTCGAGCGCGCAGACGCCCGAAGCTGCGCCGGGCGCGCGCATGTCGCAGGGGGTGGAGACGTCGAGGCGCGCGAGCTTGTGGGAATAGTGGCTGTTCCGGCTCTTGTAGAGCTGTTCCGCCCAGCCGCTGTCGTTGCGCGCGAAATCCTCGTACCGCGAGGTGATGGCCGTGGCCTCGTGCGTGACCGCCTCGAGCGTGCCGTCAGGCTTGGCGCCGATCCCGACGCGCTCGATCGTCGCCGGCCGGTGACCGAGCCCGTACATTTGCTGTCGCGTCAGCACCACGCGAACGGAGCGCTTCAGAGCGAGCGCGGCAAGCGTTGCCAGCACCACCTGATATTGCGGCCTCAAGCCGGAGCCGAAGGCCCCACCGACATAGGGCGAGAGCACGCGGATTTCATCGGGCTTTTTGCCGAATACGCTGCAGAGATATTTGTGGACGTTCAGGACGCCTTGCGTCTTGTCGTAGACCGTGAGCCTGCCGTTGCCGTCCCAGACGACCGTGGTTGCATAGAGCTCCATCGGATTGTGATGCTCGGTCGGAATGAAGTAGTCCGCCTCGTGCCGCACAGCCGATCCTGCGAGCGCGCCTGCGGCATCGCCCCGCGGCTCGTGCGGCTTTTTCACCTCAGTCGCCTTGTTGCGCCCGGCTTCGAGATCGGTCGCAAACGCCTGTTCCTGCTGATATTCGACACGCACCAGCGTCGCG
This sequence comes from Bradyrhizobium sp. B039, assembly GCF_038965675.1. Lineage (NCBI taxonomy): Bacteria > Pseudomonadati > Pseudomonadota > Alphaproteobacteria > Hyphomicrobiales > Nitrobacteraceae > Bradyrhizobium > Bradyrhizobium sp. B039. Next base: position 5,315,805 of record NZ_CP152416.1, on the reverse strand, counting down.
GCGAATTTCGCGGTTTCCCACTCCTCCGCCACGACCAGCGCGATCGGCTGACCGTTGAATTTGATGCTGTCGTCGTAGAGCGGACGGAACGGCGAACCTTCGTCCGGCGCCACCTCGTCCTTCCAGGCCTCGTCCTTGTCGGCGAGCGGCGGGCGATGCGCATGGGTGAGCACGTCGAGGACGCCCGTGACCTTCAGCGCCTCGCTGGTGTCGAGGCGGGCAATGCGTCCGCGTGGAATTGTGGCCTCGACGACGAAACCGTGGACGAGTCCGTCGGCGGTGAATTCGCCGGCATATTTGGCGGCCCCGGTGACCTTGGCCCGACCGTCGACGCGAGACGTTGCTGTTCCGACATAGGCGTTCATCGGTCCCTCACGCGATCTTCTTGTGAGCTTGCGATTGCGGCGTGGCGCTTGCGGCCTGCATCAGCGTCCGCACGATGGCGCGGCGTGCCAGCTCGACCTTGAAGCCGTTATGGGCAGAGGCCCTCGCGCCCTGCAGCAGGAGATCGGCAGCGTGCGAGAAATGCTCCACTGTTGCCGCTTGGCCGCGTAGCGCCGCTTCGGCCTCAAAGCTGCGCCAGGGCTTGTGGGCCACGCCGCCGAGCGCCACGCGTGCCTCGCTGATCGCGTTGCCCTCGAGTTCGAGCGCGGCCGCGACCGAGACGAGGGCGAAGGCATAAGACAGGCGGTCGCGGACTTTCAGATAGCTGTAGTTATGGGCAAAGCCGCGTCGCGGCAGTTCGATTGCCGTGATGATCTCGGCGGTATCGAGATTGGTATCGATGTGAGGCGTGTCGCCAGGCAGCCGATGGAAATCGGTCAATGCCATCGTCCGCTCACCGGATGGGCCTGCGATGTGCACGAGCGCGCCGAGCGCAGCCAGCGCCACGCTCATGTCGGACGGATTGGTCGCGATACAGGCGGCGCTCGTGCCGAGGATCGCATGATTGCGGTTGAGGCCGTCGATCGCCGAGCAACCGCTGCCGGGAGTTCGCTTGTTGCAGGGCGTTGCCGTATCATAAAAATAGGCGCAACGCGTTCGCTGCATCAGATTACCGCCAACGGAGGCCATGTTGCGCAATTGCGCCGAAGCTCCGGCGAGGATGGCGCTGGCGACCAGCGGGTAGCGCTGCTCGATGAGCGGATGGTAGGCAAGATCGGAGTTCGGCAGCAAGGCGCCGATGCGCAGGCCTCCGTCAGCCGTTTCCTCGATCTTGCGGAGCGGCAGGCGAGAGATGTCGATCAGCCAGGACGGCTGCTCGACGTTCTTCTTCATCAGGTCGATCAAATTGGTGCCGCCGGCGATGAGCTTGGCACCGGGATGGGCGGTGAGCAGGAGGATCGCATCGGCGACGTCGGCGGCGCGGGAGTACTGGAAGTTGATCATGGCCGCCCCACTGCCTGCTGGATGGCGGCGACGATGTTGGGATAGGCGCCGCAGCGGCAGAGATTTCCGCTCATCAGCTCCCGGATCTCGTCAGGATCCCCGGCGCGACCTTCGGCGAGCAAACCGGCCGCCGAACAAATCTGTCCCGGCGTGCAATAGCCGCATTGGAAGGCGTCGTGGTCGATGAAGGCCTGCTGCAATGGATGCAGCGCGCCATCCCTGGCAAGACCTTCGATGGTCGTGATCTCCGCGCCGTCCGTCATGACGGCGAGCGTCAGGCAGGAATTGACCCGCCGACCATCGACCAGCACCGTACAGGCGCCGCATTGACCGTGATCGCAGCCTTTTTTGGTGCCGGTCAGCGCAAGATGGTCACGCAATGCGTCGAGCAGCGTGGTCCAGGGCACGAGGTCCAGCGTGCGCCTGACGCCATTGACGACGAGGTTGGTTGGGATGCGATTGGCAACTTGATTTGCGACATCAGCCATGTCGTTTTCCCTGCGGTGGAGGCCGAGCTGAGAAGTCAAACCTGCTGGCGCGAGTGCGCCAGTTTCCGCTCGCCATTCGCGCCCAACGGTCGGCCAATCGCTTGGTTCCATGCGGCTGCTCGGAACGGAACCTGGGCCCTCACGATCTCATTCGAATCCCGGGTGGGGCAAGTGGTGCATCGACGAGGGACAGCGAGTCGGAAATCCCCGACATCCGGGATGCGGTTCACCTCTGCATTGACATGCAGAACATCTTCGCCCCTGGCGGCCTCTGGGAAACTCCCTGGATGGACCGGGTTTTACCTGCGATCGCGGACATAGCATCACGCTACCAGGTGCGAACCGTATTCTCTCGCTATTTCCGTTTTCGGCTGAACCTACGCTCGACGGGTGCCGAAAGCAGAATGTCGGGGCGGGGAAGCGGCTTCTGGCGCTAGGCGGCCATTGAGCAAGCGAACGGGCTAACGGGCGCGTTTGAGCGACGGCGAGCCAATCGATAAGCTGCCGAGAGCCTATTCGGCGACAGTCGCAGCAATGACGCACGGCAATCGCAGCGAATAGCGCTAGCGTGTTGCATGGCATCATTAGCATCCGACAGGAACCTTCCGAACCAAGTGCAATTATCAGGCCGGAGCGGAACTGGAGGACTGAAATGAACCAGCTGATCTATCTGATCGGGCTGATCGTCGTGATAATGGCCATCCTTTCGTTCTTCGGTCTGCGCTGAGGACTTCGATCATGACCATCGAAGCTCCCACGCTCATCGAAGACGAAGCGCTGACAATTCCCGATCAGGGGCGACATTTGCGATGGACGTCCATCGTCGCAGGCGCGTTCGTCGCGACGGCATTTACCTTTATTCTGGTGACCTTTGGCGTCGCCATCGGTCTCGGTGTCAGCTCAACCTCACCAACCTGGCGAGACGCGTCTCCCGCGCTGTCGCTACTCTCTGGGCTCTATTTGATCTTGCAGGCGATCGTCAGTTTTGGTCTGGGCGGCTACATTGCAGGGCGAGTTCGCGGCGGCATCGATGCGACGAGCGGTGCCGAAAGGGAGATGCGCGACGGACTTCATGGGCTGGCGGCATGGGCGCTCGCGGTTCTACTTGGCGCTGTCCTGGCAGGCATTGTTGGCGCGGCCGCGGTCAATCGCGCGTCTTCATCGACGACATTGGCCAACAATACGGTTGCCGAGCCGCTCCTGAGCTACGAACTCGATCGGCTGTTGCGCTCCCCGCGTCGGCCTGCGAATGCCGAGATCAGCGCCGAACGCGCCGAGGCGGGCCGGATTCTCATGACCTCGTCGAGCCACAACGGTGTGAACGGAGATGACCGGACCTATCTGATCCAGCAGATCCAGGCACTGACGGGCCTTTCGGCCGGCGACTCCGAGCGGCGGGTCGATCAGGCCATAGCGAGCTCGAAAACAGCAATCGCTCATGTGCGTCGCAGCACGATCGTTCTCGCGTTCTCCTTGGCCGCGGCCACACTGCTCGGGGCTGTGAGCGCTTGGGCGGCGGCAGTTGCCGGCGGTCGGCACCGCGACGGCGCGCCGCTCCCGGAGTGGATCGCCTTTGCCGGATTAGAGCCAAAGAGAACGGCCGTGCCATAGGCTCCAGTCCGTGGGCAGACCGGCGTGCCAGCCCATTCGATCGTGGCGGTGCCGCCGGACGCCAGGGCAGCGATTGCGGCCTTTCGGGCCAGATAATCGTGCGGCACATCATCAGAGAATTCCGGATCAGAGAATTCCGGCGAAATGGCTGAAGACTCTATTCGCGTCCGCTTGCGATGCCGACCAGCTGTTGGCGTTGCAGCCGTCCGTATTGCGAGCGCGGCAGGCGCTGAAATTGCGATGATGAGCGCCGATTGCGGCGATCCTTTGCACCATCTCCACCGATATCCGGCTCGTGAGGGCGACGGCGCCAGCGCGTCCCGACACTCCCTCCGCCGCGAGGGCGCCGGCAAGGTTTTTCTTGAACGGCTTCTTGCCTCGTCCGGGTGACTCGCCCGAGAAAACTATCCTGACTGCACTGTTGGACTTACCCCGTAGGGAACATGAAGCTTCCTCAGCCTGACCAGTTCCGTCTGGTGCTGCGGTCAGGAACGTTCCCAGTACCGTCTCGTTGTCCGAACAGAAAGTCGGATTGCACTTCGCGCCGCGTCGCAGCGCGCGATGGATTTCAAGTTTTGTGAATCCGAAAGTGCCGATCGAAGACACTGCGAGCAATGAATATTGGAGGAGATGCAGATGAGCATGAGAAAGAGTAGGTTCCTGTTGTCCACAGCAGTGCTGCTCGCTGGCGTCAGCCTGGCGGCGGCGCAAGGCATGCGTGAAGGTGGAGGCGGCGGAATGGGTGCCGGCGGCGCCGCGGAGCACGACAAGTCCGGAGGCGGAACGTCGCAAGGTCCGGGCGGTGCATCGCGCGGTGAAGGCATGACGCAGGGCCGGGCCGCGGAGCCACGCGGAGGCCGGGCGGAAAGCCCTGCGGGCGGTCAGTCACGCACCGAGCGTGGCGAAGGTATGAGAGAGGGCGGCCGCGTTACGGAGAGAGGCCAGGCCGGTAAGGATCAGCAGGGGCAAAAGGACCAAACCATCGGCCGGCGTCGTGGCGATCGCGACCAAACTCGTCAATCCGAGCAAAAGTCGCAAGACAAGGCTCAGTCCTCGGGCAAGCAAAACAGTCAGACCGTCGGACAGGGGCGCGGCGAGCGCGACCAGACGCGACAGTCCGAGCAAAAGGCGCCACAGGGCCAGAAGGACCAGAGCACGACAACCGGCGCCAACACCAGACCGAGCAATGCTCCTGCCCCGGGTCAGGCCACGCAGGGTCAGACGACGCAGGGTCAGATCTCGCAGCAGAACCAGGGCGCAGCGACCGGCACCCAAGCCACTGCGCCGGCGCAAAACCAGAGTACGACGACCCAGAGCATGTCGGGCCGCGTGTCGGTCAATGCGCAACAGCAGACAACGCTGCAGCAGTCGGTGCTCAGCTCGCGCAACGTGGCGCGGGTTAACGCCAGCTCGATCAACTTCCAGGTCAATACCGGCGTGGTGGTGCCGAGAAGCATCAACGTGGTGTCCGTCTCGGCCTTTCCGGCGCTGATCGATGTGTTCCCGGCCTTCCGCGACGACAGCTTCTTCGTCGTCGACGACGAGATCGTGGTCCTCGATCGCAGCCGCCGGATTGTAGATGTTGTTCCGGCCGGGCCGCGGACGCGGTTCAGCCACGCCGGCAGGATCGGCGGTGGAGGTGGCGGTGTCAGCGGCGGCAGCGCCGCTGCGCTTAATCTGAGCCCCGAGGAAATTCGTGTCGTGCAGCAGGTGCTGATCGAGCGCAGATTGCTGACCGGTGAGGCGGATGGCGTGCTCGGCCCGCGGACGCGCGAGGCGTTGATCACCTTCCAGCGGCAGCAAGGCATCCAGGCCAGCGGCTCGATCGATATCAGCACGGTCTCGGCGCTTGGCGTCTCCAACAAGATCAGTGCCACCCAGAGCCAGACCACGACTGGTCAGGGACAGACGAGCCAACAGCAGCCGGCGCAACAGGGCACGACCGGACAGAACACCGGTCAGGCCAATGCTCCGGCGCAGCAGGACCAACCGACAACGGGCCAAGCGCAGCAGAACCCGCCCACGACAACCGGGCAGGCTCAGCAGAACCAACCGGCAACGACCGGGCAGGCTCAGCAGAATCAACCGGCAACGACCGGACAGGCCCAGCAAAACCAGCCGGCAACGACGGGACAGAGCGGGACGCAACAGCCTTCCGGTCAGACGACCGGACAAGCGGCGCCTCCGCCCCAAGGCAACAATCCGCCGGCCGCCAACCAGAATATGCCGTCCGGGCAGCCCAACCAGAGCAATCCTCCGGCATCGAGCCAGCCGGCCGACAATTCTCAAGGCAAGAAGTATTGAGGACGTGATGCTGAGCCCCGCTTCGGCGGGGCTCTTTTTGTGCCGCGGTACCGCGGAGCGTTAATCGCGTCCGCACGATCCACTGCGGCCGCGGCCGAAGCTGTCCGTGGCGAGAAGGTCATTCGAGTGACAGTTCGCGTTCGACCGCCACGAGTTGCTTCCCGACAACGAATATGGAGGCTCATGAGGGCTTTGTACGCCAGTTGGCGGCAGCGCCAGGCGGGGATTGGACGCTTCTCGCGACTCTGATCTCTGATCGGCTCAGAAGAACCCGGAACCGGGCGTGCCACCTCCTATGTGCGCATCCTCTGACCGGCCTCGGACGCGAGAAGGCATTCTTCTTTCCGCAAATGCTAAAGCTGCACCATGACAGTCCATTCGGGCCTCGTCGGCACATATGGGCTCGAACGCGGAGGCCTCTGTTCAAAGGAACGGTTGCGCTTTGCCCTTCGTTTGTATTCCGGAGGACAAACGCCATGAACGTGCTGGATGAAGATACCAAGTCGCTTTGGATGGAGACGTTCATCCCGGCGGCTTCGCGCTTTTCGGGGCAGGCACGTGCCGACGTCGGCGTGATCGGCGCCGGCATCGCCGGTCTGTCGGTGGCCTATGAACTGGCCGCGCGCGGGCGCTCGGTCATCGTGCTCGACCGCGGCAGAATTGGCAGCGGAATGACGGCGCGCACCACCGCCCATTTGGCAACGGCCCTGGACGACGACTACAAGGAATTGATCAGGGTTCGGGGTGAGGATTGCGCCCGGTTGTACTACCAGAGCGTCGCCGCCGCGATCGACCGCGCGCAGGCGATCCAGTCTGCCGAGGGCATTGACTGCGATTTCCGCCGCGTCGGTGGCTATTGGGTGTTGGCGCCGGAGACGTTGCCATCGCATCTGGATGAGGAATTCGAAAGCTGCAGGAAGCTGGGAATCCCCGTCGAGCTTTGCAGCGATCCGACACCAATCCATCACGGCGGTTTTGCGCGCTCGCTTCGTTTTCCCCGACAAGCGCGCTTTCATCCGACCAAATACCTTGCCGGATTGGCGAAAGCGCTGCATCGGCGCGGCGCCAGGCTTTACGGTGACACCTGCGTCGAGACGATCGAGCACGGCCGCGGAGAAATCGTTCTGAGGACGTCAGGCGGCGAGGTGCGGGTCACGGACGTCGTCGTTGCGACGAACTCGCCCGTCAGTCTGCGCGTCGCGATCCATACCAAACAGGCGCCCTATCGCACCTATGTGATTGCGGCCAAAGTCCCGGCGGGCTCGCTGCTGGATGCGCTGTATTGGGACACGCTCGATCCCTATCACTATGTCCGCCTGCAGCCGAGCTCGGCGGATGAGGACATCGTGATCGTCGGTGGTGAAGACCACAAGTCCGGCGAAGCCGACGATGGTCAGGCGCGCTTTTCCGCGCTCGAACAATGGACGCGCGCGCGGTTGCCGATGATCGGCAAGATCACCCATCGCTGGTCGGGCCAAGTGCTCGAACCCACGGACTTCACCGGCTTCGTCGGACGCAGCCCGGACGAAGAGCATGTGTTCCTCGTCAGCGGCGATTCCGGGCAAGGCATGACGAACGGCCTGGTGGCAGGTCTCTTGATTGCGGACCTGATTACAATCGGCGGCAATAACTGGGAGGCCGTCTATTTACCCGAGCGCAAGGTCTTCAAGAATATCACGACGTTCATCAGCGAGAACATCACGCCACTCAAGAACTTTGCCGAATATCTCAGCGCCGATGCACTCGCCTCGGTGGAGCGGCTCCGCCTGGGAGAGGGCCGGCTCGTTCGCAGCGGATTGAAGAAGATTGCCGCCTGCCGCGACCGCGATGGCAAATTGCACCTTTTGTCGGCGAGCTGCACCCATCTTGGTTGTGTCGTGCATTGGAATTCGCTGGAGCAGTGTTGGGATTGCCCCTGCCACGGTTCTCAATTCGCGCCGGACGGTACCGCGCTCAATGGGCCCGCCGTATCTCCGCTCGCGCCGGTGGAAAGTTCACCGAGTGTCCAGGCAGCGGAATAGCGACAGGTGACAGCCGCGGAGGCCTGCCACATCGTCTACTTCGGCGGACTCCCCATTCACGCGGCATGACATCGGCTCGCGTCCGACGGATCCTCGGGGAGTTCGATGTGATCTACCCGAAATGGGTAGCAAGGGCTGTTCCGAGCGTTCGCTTGCGTTGGGCGAGAATCATACGGCGGAAGGCTGATTGTCGATGACAAGCAGCGGAGCGCGATCAGAGGTCTTTATGGAGCGAAGTTGATCGCTTGAGCCATGTTCAAAATTGCTAGAGTTTCAGCAAGTCGCCTTAGAGGGCCAAGCTTTCCGGTCACTGTCCGGCCGACCAGAGCGGATGTCGTGGCCGCACGCTTCATCGCCCGTAACACTGCGCCGGCTCCAGAAATGGTAGCCCGCGCCCTGACTTGGGGCGCCGACGAGAAGGTCCTTCTGGTCCTCGCGGCGGCTGGTTGGCTTGCGTCGCGGGGGCGAGGCGAGCCGCTGCGGCGCGCCGGCAACCATGCTCTGCTGGTCACGGTCGCGGCGTCGCTGCTGCCCCATGGTTTGAAGCTTCTGTTCGACCAGACCCGACCGGACCGCAGGACAGTGATCGGACACCTCCACGGCGTCCCATTTTCCGGGAAAAGTGAGGACGCCTTTCCCTCCGGCCACGCACTGCACATGGGAGCCTTGGCATCGGCGGCCGGTGCGATGCCGGCCGGCCCCCGTCGGGCGATCCGCGCCATTGCGGTCGGCATCTCGCTGACGCGCTTAGTCGTCCTGGCGCACTGGGCGAGCGATGTCGTCGCAGGTTTCGCATTGGGAGCGGCTCTTGAACGGTTCCTGCGGCTGTGCACCGGCTACCCGCTCGATGCATCAACGGAGAACGATCATGCCGACCCTTGAGTCTCTAAAGCGGTATGCGGAACGCGCCACCGGTTTGCGGCGCCCCGGTAAGCGGAAAGCTATGGACTTCGCGCAAGCGCGAAACCCGCACACTGTCCGCTTCAAGGATGACGGTCTCATCCCCAATCATCCGCGATGGCCCCTAGTCATTTATCGCCGGGCAGTCAATCTCGATGAACGCTACGACCCCGCGGCGGAGATCGAAGACCTGTTCGAGGCGAACGGATGGGGCGATACTTGGCGCAACACCATCTACGACTACGTTCATTACCACTCCCGGATCCATGAGGTGCTCGGCATCGCGCGCGGCAAGGGGCGCGTTCGATTTGGCGGAAAAAAGAAGGGTAGAATATTCACGTTGAAGGCCGGCGATGTCGCCGTCCTGCCCGCCGGCACAGGGCACCAGTGCCTGGGGGCAGACGATGACTTCCTCGTCATCGGAGCCTACCCGCCGGCGGGGACTTACGACGAATGCACGACGGTGGAGGACCGTCCACGCGCCCTGAAGAGCATTCCGAAGGTGCCGCCGCCGCGCAAGGATCCGGTCTACGGGGCCGGCGGGCCGCTCGGGAGACTCTGGAAGACGACAAAATGACCGAATACATCGTCCGCTTTCTCGTTGGGGGCGCCGTTGTATCAGCTTTCGCGATGCTGGGAGATCTTCTACGTCCTAAGAGCTTCGCCGGTCTCTTCGCGGCCGCACCCTCGGTCGCGCTCGCAACGCTCGGGATTGCGGTACACCAGCACGGGGCGCACTATGCGACCCTGCAAGCTCAGGCGATGCTCGCGGGGTCGATCGCGCTCGCCGTCTACAGCGTCGTCGTTTGTCAAATCCTCGTTCGCGCCCGACTGCGAGCGTTGCCCGCCACTTTGCTATCTCTCGTCGTCTGGCTGATCGTAGCCTTCGGCGTGCTGACCCTTGCCGGGGGACAGACATGATGCCGATCCGCTTTTCGCCGTCATCTCTCAAGGAAGGCCGCTGGTACGAATACCTGATCCGATTCGCGCTCGGCGGCACCGCGACAGTCTTCGCCGGCCTCGTCAGCAGTCGCTATGGAGCCTCTATCGGCGGGCTTTTCCTCGCCCTTCCGGCGATCTTCTGCGCCAGCGCCACGCTGATCGAGAAGCATGAAATCCGCCGGAAGCGGGAGGCGGGCCTCGCCGGCGAGCGCCGCGGGCGAACGGCGGCCGCGGTCGACTCCGCTGGCGCCGCGCTCGGCGCGCTCGGCATGCTGGCCTTTGCGATGGTCTTTTCGTTGACGGCGGAAACCAGCATCGCAGCCGCCTTCATAGGTGCATCGCTTGCTTGGCTGGTCATCTCGATGGTGGCCTGGTACGTGCGGCGCAAGACGCGATCAGTGCGGAGAGGGCGGACGGAACAAAAAGGCGGCGGCTCCGCGATTGGGCGAAGCCGCTGAGGTCGATCCACGCTCGCGCTCGACGCCTTCCTGTTCACACCCTTGCGCAGCGCAACCGTATTGAGTTTGGTGTTCGCCGCCTTCTGACTAATGATTAGATCAACGTGATACTCTTTGGTGTCCGAAAAAACCGAAGTTAAGGCGTTCGATGTTTGGGCGTGCAGTCCGCTTCACAGTTGTCCCCGTGGAAGGGCCTGGCTAAGCTCGAGATTCGAACGGTGCATGAACCACCGGTTCTGCTCTTGCTTAGGTTCCGCGAAGGCCTGCTGTACTTCGTGCTCCATTGGTTGGATTGCCCAGCTACGCTCGGAAAGTGAACCATTCCAGCGCTCGCGACGTTTTCCACAACTGGAGGACGTGAGGACGTATAATGAGGGCCAGAAAGACATGCGGGTACTGATCGTCGACGACCATCCCGTTGTGGTAACGGGCTGCCGGGCTTTGTTCACGTCGGACCCTTCCGTCGAGATCCTGGAGGCCTTCAATGCAAAGGAGGGCCACCGCGCGTACCTGCAGAAGCATCCCGACGTCACGGTGGTTGACGTGAGGCTTCCGCAAAGCCAGGCGATCTGCCGATCGAATTTCCAACGTCGGTCTGGCTTGCAGCCAATACCCGCGCGGATAAATCGCTTGGTATCAGCCTTTCACCGAGCTTGCTCGCACGCGCGGATGAAGTGATCGAATAGATCATGCTATCCACCGTCAACGAAGCCAAGCGTTTCGTGAAAAGCAATCCGGCGCTGCTTGACATCGCGCAGAACCTGCGCAGCAGGTTGCAGAGTGCAAAAACATTCCAAACAACTTCTCTGGTTTTCTTACTTCAAACCTGCTGCAGTCAGTTGGGGCTTTAGCCAGGTCCGCGGCTGGTTGGCGGCGACGGTCCTTGCGAGACCAGCGACCCGGGCACCCGATCGAACGCTCCACTCTCAATCAAGTGAAACAGGAGGTGCAGGTGCGCGTCACCCATGGGGCGCTCTTCGGATTTTGCTGCCCTCGGCTTCCGACCTCCGGAATAGGTAATGCAAAAAACGTATCCCTTTCGCCACGCCTGCCATGGCAAGGCGTATCCAAATCACGATGAAGGGAAAGGGATCACTCCGTCTGAACCAGGCGAATTCCCGGGCGCCTTTGAGTGATCGCCACCAATCTCTGACCGAGAGCTGGCGGCCCAAGAGGTCGTGTACGCTGGCTAGGCAGTCATAGGGCTCGACCACAAATACTCGGCCATCGATCTGTGGCGATCGCCGCACGCACTGACCCGTGAGATCGCGATAAAGCGCTCTCGCAACGTCAATTCTGTCGCTATCCTCGAACAATCGAAACTGTGCGCCGATACGCGGGTTGAAGTCGAGGAGCTTGTATTGACCGTCTCGTTTATCGAACCGATAGTCGATGTCCATTATACCTGCATAGGAAACCGCTTTGACGAGAGCCTCGGCCTGTTGGAGGAGCGCGGGGTTGGTGACAGATCTGCCCAATGTTGCAGAACCGAAGCGGGACGGATAAGAGCGCAGCTTTCTGCCAGTGAAGCCGGCCAGGCACTTCGAGTCCGCGTCGCAATATCCATCAAAGAGCCAATCCTCGCCATCACGAATGTATTCCTGGATCAGCAGGTTATGAGGAACCTGTGCTTCCGATCGGCGGTAGAGATCTAGGAGTGCCCGAGGGGAGGAAACGATGGAGGGTTTGATCTTAGGATTGAGCCATGGCTTCGATGGCTTCACCACAACCGGGAAAGCTGCGGTCTCAATAAACTCGTAGACCTCTGAAATCGTGCCGGGTGATATTGCCTGAGGGCATGGTACCCCGAGTTGCTTGCACAGTGTGTGCAGCTGAGATTTGTCGGCTAAGCTCCGTGGAATGTCTGATCGCAGCTTCGGAAACAAGAACCACTGCCGCAATGTGACAGCCTCTTCGGCAATCAGGATCGCGCCGACGTCGTCCGTTGGAATGAGGATGGTCGGCAGTTTCAGCTGTCGTCCAATCCTTTTCAGTCCTTCGAGCAGCCGCGATCTTGGCAAGTCGCGGGTGTCCCAAACGAATTTTCCCGTCAGATATTTGGAAAGGCCGGCCGGTGCGAAGCGATCCTCGATGACTGTAAATACTGGAACATCGAGCATTCCCAAGGTTCGAATGATACCGAGGCCGCCATGATGCAGGGCATAGCGGCCCGTTTTCAGGATGAGAACCGGGAAGGGCGGCAAGCCTTCGTTCGCACTCGCCATTTGCTTCATCAAGCGGTTCGATTGCGTGTGGAAGCAATTTCGACAGAAACTGACGACGGAGAGCGACGTTGCTCACGGCCAATGGCGCTGGAGATGCGCTCGGCTGCATACTGAGTGCCGCATAAGAACCGCATCACCGGTCCGAAATTGTATGCACTGGCTATGCCGGTGAAATAAAGGCCCGGGATCGAGGACTCGAAACTGGGCGACAGCGACGGAGCATCTTGCACGCAGCGCAACTCGGATATCAGCCTCTGACTTAGGAATGGGAGTGATCCAACATTGAAGCGATAGCCGGTCGCGGCAATGACGTGGTCAGCGATCAGTTGGCGGGACGTCCCTTCTGGGCCATCGACGTGCAGAACCACTTTGCTGCCTTTCGCTTCGGCTTCTCGCACGCCCTGACCGAGCAGTATCGGGACACGGCCCACGACCCGCTCTTTAAGCCACCAGGAACCCGATGGGCCAAGCACCTCTAGAGACGTCCCGCGACGTTGCCCGTACGTCCGCACCACATCGACGCGTATTTGCTCGGGCAGATGATAGAACGCCAGCGGAGCGGCGGCGCAGAGCCATAATTTAAGCCCATTTCCCATCGGCGACTCGGGCCGGCGCAGCCGTTGCCATAACGATCGTGGCCCAGGTTTGGGGATATCATGCCACTCGATTGACGAACGCCGCACCAGCAGCGTTACCGTCGCTTGCGCCTCGTTCAAGAGAGCCGCCGTCTCGAGCGCGGATTGACCGCCGCCGATGACGACTACTTCGCGCCCCTTGAATTTGTCCAAATCGTGATGGTTGCTGCTGTGCGACAGCAACTCTGCAGGCAATTTCGCCAGTTTAGCGGGGATGTATTCGGCATGCGACAGACCAGTTGCGACAACCACCTTTTTGGCCCTTACTTCTTCACCCGTGGCCAGTCGCAATTGAAACCTGTTGGTCTGTCGATCCAGCATGGTGACTGATACATCTTCAACCATTGGAACGAGCCGCTGCTGAAACGCTACGGCGTATCGGGAAAATGTTTCACGTGATACGGGTATACCCTCGTAGGGCAGCGCTTCCTCTTCACAGAACTGCTGCAGAGTGCGACGGCCGGCCGGATCCGCGAGGTTGGAAGCGAATCCTTCAGACTTGAGGAGCATGCCCGCCGGCATTTGCGTCCGCCAGCGATGCATTGGTGAGCCAAATATACGGAACTCCACGCCGCGAGACCGCAAGTAAGCCGCGGTTGAGACGCCAAACGGCCCCGCACCGATGACAGCTACCGGAAGATCGACGTCGCTCATAACTTCCTCTCCTGTTACGGTCTTGGGACGTGCCGAAGTCACTTTGAGCAAGTTTACGCAAAAGGATTTGAGATAAGAACCGTCGATCGAGTCTCGTCGGAGACTGAGCGGCGGCAAATTGTGAGTACTCCGCAAGGTGATCCTGGAGACCGATTGCAACGTTTCATGCCCATCGGCGCTCTGTCGGTTGCACGCACATTTGAGCACGCTTGCTGATGAGGTAGAGCTGGCAATGAAGTCTAAGCAGGCTGGCTAAGGCCGCTCGACCGACGCGGCCTTATGTTTTGCCGCCTGGATTACAGGCGCAAGTCCGCTCTCTTGAGGAGAGGCTGGCCGAGCAGAGACTGGCACGCATCTAAGCGATTGGTTGACCTCGCCCGGGCTCCGGCCGGCCAAGCTAACGTGACCATTCGTCTGAAGCGACAGCGATCGTCCCATCCGAGATGGGCGATATGAAGTCTCTGTGCAGGCAAGTTGGTCTTCGCGCACCGTCGAACAGAACGATGAGGCCCGTGGTCCGGCGGCCCACTTCGACGACGATGCCACTCCGATCAGCCAGCCCCGGACATCGAGCGGCACCAAGCTTGCTCATTCTGAAACGCGTACCGACGGCAATCGGGTCGTTCTTAGCCTGCGTCTGTCCTGGCATCACGTGGCACCCAGCAGCGGCAGCGCGAGCTGCACGTCGAAGCGGGAAGTGGCGTTGGCGGCGATAAATTCCTGCAGCGCTGGCGGGATATCGACGTCGTTATCAGTTGCCCGCTGTGCCAGCGCGTCAGCGACATCGGAGGTGGCGTCCCGTGACCAGCCTTCGCCCGGATTGAAGCACGCAATCCGAACCGGATGGGCGTACTGGCCTGACAGGAGATGCCTGAGGATAGTCTCGAGATCAGTATCGGTTTCGTCGGTCTCGCGCCAGGCGCAGCCGGCGCGGACGCCGAAGTCCTGGATGACCAGATAGATGTCGCGGTCGAGGCGGTCGGCCGGCACGATCGAGGGCGAGGAACGCATACGCAAACTCCAACACAGACCGTGGCGGAGAGACGGCCCCGGCTTCAGGGGGGCGTTTGGGGTAGGCCGGGGCCGCTCCGCCAGCTCGGACAGCGAGCCGGCGAGATTCAAATACCGCGCGCCCGCGTGGTTCCTGCAAGGAATGTCAACCCGTAAATTTCCCACGCGATGGCAGCGCCTCCGGTGCGGCCTGCCGCTCCGGTCGGCGCGAACGCGGTGGGCCCTGCCATCAGCGCTTGAGCAGATCTTCGCCCTGCGGAAGCAACTTCACAAAGGTGCCGCTCTCATGCAGCTCGAGCCAGCCTTTCTCGACCGCGTAGCGAATGCCGGCGCCGAACTCCGCGCCGGTCGCCTTGCAGCCGTTCTTGGAGAGGAACCGCGCGTTGATCTTCTCGATGTGAATGCGGCCGTTGATTGGTTCGAAACCGGCGGCAAGCTCGAGGAGCTTGCGCGCGGCAACCTGCGGATCTGCGAAGGGGCGGGTCTCGATGTGCATGAAAGAGGCCGCCAATTGAGGCGGCAAAAAAGGCCCCAGCTCGCGGGGGGGGCGTTGGAGCTGGGGCCACTCAGGGTGCCCTTGGGGAAGGGCACCGGGAAAACTTGGCAGGCGCCTTGTCGTTCCTCAAAAACAAGGGCCGCCGACTTGCCGTCAGCGGCCCCGTCCGGGTTTCAATAGTTCCGAGATCAAATGGCCTAGCCAGCCCCGGATTGCCGATTTTTCCCGATCCTCAAGGTTCTCGCAACCACATATGTGAATCGCCTAGTTGATTTTTTCGCTGCCCCCTCTGTGCGGTTGCGGCCGCCGATGTAGCCGTCGCCGTCGGTCTTTGATTTAGCTCAATGACCCCGCTTGGTCCCGCCCGCTCGCTGGGGCCATGAACCAATCCGACAAGTCGGATTCAGCTAAGCCGCAACCTCCTCGACCGACGCGCTTGGATGAGGTGCGGCAGGCCGTTGAAGAGTACGCTGCTGAACTCCGGGAGATCATCAGGAAGCTCCGTCAGAGGCTGCTGCATTGAGGCCGCCTCAGTTGGCGGCTTCTTCATTGATCCCGCTTCAGCTTGCGTCGTCCCCAATGCGGTTCCTTGCCCTTGGGATTGAGCTCCGGGACGTAATGTCTGTTCAGCGCCCGCATAACCCCGATGGGGGCGAACATCGTCGGGCCACCTCGCTCGACCACCAGGAGCAAGGCTTCCATCGCCGCGCGCCACTCGGGCGCGTCATGCTCGGCAGCAGAGCGATGTACTCGCCGGCCTCGCGCAGCGTGGCTAGGCTGCGACCATCGACCTCGATCGGCTCCTCGAAAGGGCGCCCCCAGCCTTTGATCATTGCATGTTTCGGTACCCCATGATTGCAAACTGCGGGTTGCCCCGCTCGAAGTCCGGCCGAACGTCGGCACCGCGAGATCCGCAGCCCTGGCAGACAAATCGCGGCTCGAGATCCGATAGCCTTACATTGTCAGGCCAACGGTCGGCATCCCAGGCAACGTGATGGCCGCAATGGCAATAGACCAGGACGCCACGCAAGCCCATTTCGCGCATCTCGCCGAAGGTGATCTTGACGGGACGGCCGTCAACATGCGCGGGCGTGTGGAGTCGAACAGGACGAGGCATGCCGAGATCAAAGCGCCGTCGTGAGCACCTTGCAAATTATCGATTCCTAGCGGCTCGGGAAGCGCGCGAGCTACTGCCGGTCGTGGGTGTGGAAAACGCGCGCACCTCGAGTCGAAAAAGGAGGCTTTCGATATACCGAAATTCCGCTTGCTCTGTCGGGCAAAACAGTGGTTCATAAGGCGCTGGCTCTAACTGTCGTGATAGGAACCAGCGCCATGGCGACTGAAGTCGAGACTTCTTCCGAGCTGTCCAAGATTGCGAAGCTCAATGGAGACTTCAGGAAGAACTACGGCACATTGCTTGGCGCAGTCCTGTATCTAAGATCTATCAATGCAGTCCGTGGGCGTTCTTGGCTGTGGGCCGGCCTGTTTTCTCTCGTCTGCTCGGCCGTGTTAGGATGGCTGGGCAAACACGGCTTTTCATTGCTTTGGTGAGGACGAGCGGATTGCTATTCATGAGGCCGGTCACGCCGTGGCCGCTTGCTTGCTTGGCAAACCGCTCGGCGGAGCGACAATCAATCCTGATCCGACCGGCCAGTACGGCGGATTGGTGTGGGGGCCGCGTCACAGCGTCGCCTTCGGTAGCGATGACGACGGCGATGATGTGCCAGAGTTGTGCGACAATTTGCAGGATTTGATGCCGCAGGAGGGCGAAGATCGCAGCGATGCCGCAGACGTGTACTTGCGCGTGCTTGACCGCTGCATCGAACTGGCTGCGGCATCCGTCGCAGAGCGCATGCTTCTGCCAGGAGAGCCCGTGCCGTCTGTTAGTGACGTTGAGCAAGCGGTCGCGCTCGCGTCATTGGTCTGCAAGTCGGCGGAGGCGGTCGAGCGTTTCCTGGCATTCTGCGAGCAGCAAGCCCACGACCTCTTGCCGCCCCATGGTCCGATCATCATGGCCTTGAGCATTGTGCTGAAAATTCGTCGTACCTTGACGGGAGCGGAGATCGACGACGTGATCGCAACTACGGTCGCGGGTCTACAGTTGGCGGCCGAGCGCCGGCGGCGAGCCGAGTGGCGCAAGGCGGAGCTGGTCGCCGAGCGCTTTCGCGCCGCATGTGATCACGCTGATACCGCAGCCTTGCCACGGTCTGCGCCAGATCGCGTGCGGTAATCGACGACATCAAGGATCGTAAGGCACGGCGGATGTAACCGGCCTGATGATCCTGAAGGGCCCCGACGTGCAACATCGTTGGGGCCATTGCTTTGGGCGCATCCGTGCTGGATGCTAGAACAGGCCGGTGCAACGCCTTCCATGCGTGTGCGCTCTTTGGTCGCGTTACAAGGACAACGGAAGGTCCTATGTTGGCTAGGACATGATCCACGTCCTCGACATCGACCCGCGCGTTGCGCGGCGTTGCTTGCATGCCGGACGGCTCCAAGCAGGAGCTTAGCCGGACGGCAGTTGGTGCCGTCCGGATTTACCCCCTTCCTTCATCAATCAGATTTGGTGTGTGGCTCTCCCGGGAGGGAAGCCAACAAGGAGGCATGTCGTGAACAACCCGCTTTTCCCGAACGTCACTCTTCCGGCGTCTGACCATCGCCGCTTGGAAAGGCTCGCGCACGTGGGAGCAAATCAAGGCCACGTGGACGCACGTTTTCTGTTGAGTGAGATCAACCGTGCGGAAGTCGTCCCTGATCGCGCAGCCAGATTGGATAGCGTCGTCACCATGGGTTCGTGGGTGACGTTCTGGATCAACTGGGGTTTCCCGCGTGAGACGAGGCAACTGGTGTATCCCGAAGACTACACGTCCGAGTGAACCCAAATCCCCGTGATGTCACCGTTGGGCGCAGCATTGGTGGGGCTGAAGGTCGGAAGTGAAATTCCCTTCTTTGCCTTCGGGCGCACCAACGTCGTCAGGATCGAACGCGTCAGTCGAGGTGATCCGAATGATGTTGTCGGGGTTCTGTTTAGCAATCACACGTTCCCGGACAGAACGCTTTTCGATGACGATGATCCGGGACCATCAGCCGCCTAAAGAAGGGAGAGAAGTGATGAGCAAGACTACTTACAAGGACAAGCCTGAAATCGTGTTGCCGCCCGTCACAGTGTTGGAGGATGAGGCCAGGCGTTTAAGCGCTCTGGCCAGTTCGAGCGCGGTACTCTTTCCGCGCGTGGCCCATTTCCTTGCGCGGGAGATAGAGCGTGCAAGCGTGGTGGCGAACAATTCCGAACTGCGAGGGGTGGTCCGCATGGGCTCGCAGGTCCGGTACTGCGATGAGAAGACCGGTGAAGTCCGGGACGTGGTGTTGGTGTATCCGCATGAAGCGGACATAACATTAAAACGCGTCTCGGTTCTTACGCCCGTCGGCGCTGCGTTGATCGGCCTGTCGGTTGGTCAAGCCATCGAGTTTCAAACGCCGGGCCACAACAAGCGCTCCTTGACGGTGCTAGGGGTGTCCAACTGACGGAGGCTTTGATATGCGCGACGTTTCAACCAATCAGGCCGCCTTGACAGCCATCGGTATCACCGTTGTTCTGGCTGTCGTGTTTTCTCTTGCGACCTTCTTCAAGGCTTAAGGGTTCCAAGGGTCACGGTATGATCCTAGGAAGGCCCCGGCGAGTGAAGCACGCCGGGGCCTTTCGCTTAACGCTGATGGCCTAGCCCAAGTCCAAGGCTGAGAGCCTTCTGACGCAACGAGCCCTCGGATCGTTTCATCAGCTTTGAGAGCTTCGCCACCGGGGTGCGGGCCTTGGAATGTGCCTTGAGCTGTTTGACGTCGTCCTTGGTGTACTCTTTGCGCTTGCTCTTAGTCTTTTTTGCCACTTGATCGTCTCCGGCGTGATTTGGGTTCTCGCCTTAAGGTCATCATGCGAATGCGTCAAGCACTCGCTCCATCGCCGGGTGACTACCCATCGCCGGGTGACTACGGTTTCTCACTTTGACCCAATACTTGCTGCGCCCGGCCTGATACGGCCGGTCGCGGCGTTTCGATACTAATCCTTCAAGGCCGATCTTGCAGGCAGCGCGAAACAGTTCAGGCCCAAGCTCGCCCCGCTCAAACGGATTGACGAACACGCCTTCAGGACGCCGCGCCAGCAAGCGCTCCAAATTCGCCTTTCGCATCGACAGCGGAAGCATGCGGAGGTCGTCGCCACTTTCGGCGAGAATATCGAAGGCGCAAAACTGAACCTCATCATCGTGCTTGCGCGAGTGAAGCGCGTTGAAATCTGAGGTACCATCGACGCCCAGCACTACCGCTTCGCCATCGAGCACGAAGTGCTTCTGGCGGACCTTGCGCGCGGCCTCCGTGATCCAAGGATATCGGTCGGCCCAGTTGTAACCGCCGCGCGTGATCAGGCGCACGCGGTCGCCATCGCGCTCCAGACGGAGGCGATAGCCGTCGTGCTTCACCTCATGGAGCCAATCGGGGCCGGCCGGGACCGAAATGCCCTTGCTCGGCAGGCAAAACTCAAATGAACGCATGTGGGAAAAATAGGCATTCGATGCCCGATTACGAGATGGAGCTTAAGGCGACCCGGTCAAGCGGCGCCACATTATTGCGGCCTGGGCGGCAGATCAGGAGCGATGTCGCTGCCCGTGCTCTCACCGATAGCCTGCTCAACGGCGGATGCGAGCACTGCAAGGTGTTCAGCCTGGCCGACCTTATGCCTGGCAGGCCTGGGGCCACCTTGAACACAGCGTCCGCACCGGCGAGAACGCCTTTCGGCACCTCAACGGTCAGAGCGTCTGGGAGTATCGTAGCACCCGTTCAGATGAGAACGCGATTTTCAACCGTGCCATGACGGCCAATTCTCGCGGCGCCATCGAGGCTACCATCGCCGCCTACGACTTCAGCCGCTTTCGTCACGTCGCGGACATTGGGGGTGGTCAAGGCCAACTGCTGGCGGGAATTCTCGCCGCAAACAAGAGCCTGCGCGGAACGCTGTTCGATCAGCCGCACGTAGTAGTCAAGGCGGCCGAAGTTCTGAAGCGACATGGTGTCGCCGACAGATGCGAAGTGGTTGATGGCAGTTTCTTTGAAACCATCCCGGAGGGTGCTGACGCCTACGTGATGCGGGCGGTCATCCACGATTGGGATGACGAGGAAGCAATTTCCATTCTGAAGACCTGCCGTCGTGCCATGACGGCTGATGCCAGATTGCTGCTCGTTGAACGTGTCGTGGAGCCGCCGAACGAGGGGCTAATCTCGAAATTCAGTGACTCAATATGCTCGTCATGCTCGGTGCGCTAGAACGGACCTACGACGAGTATTCCGCGCTGTGTCGAATGGCCGGATTCGAAACGCGCAGCACGACTCGCGCGGGCTCGCACTTCCAGGTTATCGAGGCAGTTCCCACTTAGGCCGACCTGGTGTGGAAGGCTTTGCTTCGCGGCCGCAGGGGGCACGCCCTACGTTGATTGAGGTCTGGTTGTGGCCCATAGCGGACCGCCAAAATCGATGCCGTCAAATCAGCTGCTGGATCCTAAGCGGACATCCAGCTGGCCACAAAAAGACCCACAGTGTTTTCAACACTGCGGGCCTTTTAATGGGTTGGCTGGCTCATGCGCTGCCTAGCGTATTAAGCCACCTCGCGACTCCCAGTAACTAGGTGTCCCGTAGTACTGGTGGGTCCGCGTTTCCCAGTCTCGATCCTGCCACGAGTCATCACTGAACTCAGGCGCGTCCTTCAGCTGTTGTTCGGTGATATTGGTTCGAAAACCACTAAGCGACGTATCGTATGTTAGAGCTCCCCAAGGAATGGGGTAATGGCTGTGGCCCAACCCAACAAATCCGCCAAAGCTCATGACGGCATAGGCCACACGACCTGACACCTTGTCGATAATGAGGTGATCAATCTCACCGATGTTCTTTCCATCTGCTCCATAAACTTCGGTCCCTTGAATGTCTTCGCTTGAGATGCATTGATGATCCGGATGGGCTGTTGCGCGGGCCATGGCTTCGTCTCCCTCACAGGTAGGTTTTTGGCTTAACTTGGCCGCTCCAGGGGGGTTCCTAGCTTCGGAGAACATGTCGCACGTCAATCATCAATCTATCGTCGTCGACATCGATTCAAACAACCTCCAGCTCCGATCCCATGGCGAAAACCTGTATCGAAAGGCGAAGTGGGCAAAAGACGAGGATAATGAGGCCGCAAACTGAGCGGCCTTACTTTAGGTAGGCGATTTTACCCCGGTGAACTCAGCCACTCGCCAATGTTGGCTCTCTCGCGAGTCGGGAACGAAAGGCGCCATCCTTTTGTTCAATCGTCCAGAGAGTTTAAAGGAGAAGGGCTTATGATCGCTAACAGACTTATGATCTTAGGTGCGGTGCTCGCCTTCAGCGCCAACTCCGTTTATGCCGGTCCCTGCACCACGGTGAGCCGCGATGCAGGATCAGGGAATGTCCCGGGCTATACGGGACAAACCACTGGTTCCACAGCAACTGATTCCAGGCAGCAACCGCCGACATCTTCGATGAGCAAAGGCTCGGAGAATACCGCAACGTCGTCGGAAGATGCGCAGCGCCAGATGCAGAGCCGGCCCACCGCTGCCGAACAATCAAAGGCTACCCACCCCGCACCCTCTGCGCAGTCACCGGATCGGACGGCAGGCACCGTCGAGCAGACCCGTCCCGCGCCCACTGAACAATCAAAGAAGGCAACGGCAGGCACGGCCGAGCCCGCACCGTCTCAGAAAAAGGTTACGGCGGCCGACCAGGACTGCGAGTAAGCGCGCGGGTCAATGGCTTCAAGACCCAGGCTGGCGGGAAAGCGAGACAGTCTATGTTGCGGCTAAGGGCGTGCCGATTGTCGACGCTCGCGCACCTAGCCTACGTCGGCTTGTGATGCTGTGGACGGCTCCTCCACGGGCACGAGAGTGCCAAGGAGTGGGCGCCGTTTGAGGCTCCCACGATTCGGAGGAGCAAGCTATGCAGTCAATTTCGACAATCGGTCTGGATATCGCGAAGTCGGTCTTTCAAGTGCATGGCGTTGATACAGCCGGCCAGGTGGTCATACGCCGTCAGTTGAGGCGTCGGCACGTCCTGGCGTTCTTCCAGAAGCTGCCCCATGCCTCGTCGGGATCGAGGCTTGCGCGTCGTCACACTATTGGTCCCGCGAGCTGCAGGCGTTGGGGCATTCGGTGCGATTGATGCCTCCGGCTTATGTGAGACCCTACGTCAAGCGGCAGAAGAACGATGCCACGGACGCGGAAGCGATTTGTGAGGCGGTTACGAGACCCAACATGCGGTTCGTGCCGACCAAGACGGTCGAGCAACAGAGCTGTCTGATGCTTCACCGGGCGCGCCATCTCTTCATTCGCCAGCAGACAGCCGTGATCAACTCGATCCGCGCCTATCTTGCCGAGTTCGGGATCGTCGCCCCTGTCGGACGCAGGGGTGTCGAGCAGCTGCTGGAAGTCGTCGCCGATACAGCCGACCGCCGGCTTCCAGAGGTCGGCCGTGCATGTCTTGCTGCTCTCGGCAGTCAGTTGCGAGCACTGAAGGCTCAGATACTGGAGTTCGACAGACGCATCATCGCCTGGCATCGATCAAATGCGACGAGCAAGCGGCTGGATGCGATCCCCGGCGTCGGGCCGGCGCTGGCCACGGCCCTTGTCGCCAGCATTGCTGACCCAGAAGCCTTCCGATCAGGGAGGGATTTCTCGGCCTGGGTCGGGCTTGTGCCGAAGCAGAACTCGAGCGGGGGTAAGGACAAGCTTGGCAGTATCAGCAAGCAAGGCGATCGCTATTTGCGCAGCCTGTTCACGGCAGGCGCACTCGCCGTGATCCGCTATGCCAAGATCCACGGCACCCAGCATCGGCCCTGGCTCACCGCGCTGTTGGCGCGCCGACCAACCAAGGTCGCCGCAATTGCGCTCGCCAACAAACTCGCGAGGATGGCATGGGCGATGATGGCGAGGAATGAAGGCTACAAGGAACCCGCCGCTCTTGCGGCGTAAACGAAATCACACCGGACAGCCCAGTGTGACGTAACGGTTGGGAGGGCGAACAGCACGTAATGCAGTGCCGGTCGATCCGGCGATCAGGACAACCCACATGGGCCACAGCATCATCGAATGCGTGCTTTTGACCGGGATCTGATCCGCGGAGGGCATTATGGCCAGCGGTCATGGGTACCGCGCGAACAGGCCGAACACATGGCTGCTCCGACCAATGCTGCAAAGTGAAGATTCTCCTTGCCAACCCGGAGCCGTCCACACATGGCCCATCGCGTCAGTTAGTCCGATGCAGCGGCTTGTCTGGAGTTGGGGGCAAAGCTGACCTGCCGGCTGAGCGCCCGGACTTCCCAGTTTGACCCATGGCCTGCTTGCGGAAGACGTCGAGCGGATTGACGCGGCGCTCCGTCCCGCCCAGATAGCCGGCTACGCTGATCCGTCCTCCGGAACGAATCGCCTTGCGGCCGACTTTCGGATATCATCCCCAATCTGCCCTTTTTGTATCCCAGAGGAATCTAAGATGGCAGGAATGCGATCCGGGCTTGTTATATTGACAGCGCTGCTTTGGTCAGGCTCTGCCGCCGTGGCACAGCAAGCGGGCAAGCCCTGCGCCAACGATATCAAGACACTGTGCGCCGGCATTCAGCCCGGCGAAGGCAGGATCAAGTCCTGCATAAAGTCGCATTTGACCGACCTGTCACCAGCCTGCGAGGAACGCTTGCTCACGGTTGCCGTGGCCGGAAAGGTGTGCAAGGCCGACGTTGCGAAGCTGTGCGCCGGTATTGTGCCGGGCACCGGCGGTATCAGGGCCTGCATAAAATTGCACATGGCTGAGTTGAGAGATCCCTGCAAGGATGCGATGTCCCAGACCGCGGCGGGCAGGAAAATCCTAAGAGGGGATCTCTAGAAATCCTTCCGCGAGCGCGCCCCACCAGCGGCGATCAACGGAGCCTTTGCTACAATGGGGACAAATTGCGGCAGGCCTGTATCGAAGAACAGAGCTATCCAAGAAACACGGAAGCTAAAGACAAACGCCTGATTGACAAAATGCGGCCGGAGTAAAATGGTTTGACGTCTGCAACTGGCCCTTAGCCGAAGGTCATTGAGCGCGTGTCACGTCGGTTGTCAGGGGCAAACCGGGCGCCGATCCAACTTGGCGTCCACCGCTGCTTTCGATCCAACTCGGACATCCCACGATGTCTGCTTTTGCGCCGCCTGGGAAACGTGTGGCTTGCGCCGCTAAACCACGCAGCGGCGAGTTGAAGTCGAGTTCCATTACCTCTTTTTCCCGACTGAGGTAGCTCATGCCATGCGTGTTCGCCGACCCCGGCGTGCAGGAATTCATCCGCAGCGCCTGCATGACAAAGCTAGCCGAGATCTCGCGATCCTCGACATCAATTTGCAGGGGATCAACGTGCATCCAGTTGCCGAGGTAGTAAAGAGCCGAGGGCTGCCTCTCTTCTTCTTGAGTGGTTACGGCAGCGCAGGCGTGCCCGACGGATTTGAAGGAATGCCTGTCCTCATCAAACCCTGTTCGCTGGATGCGCTGAAGCGCATAATTGATGCTGTCCTACCGAATGGAGAGCCCGAAAAACCGCAAGATAAGCCGTGATCTGTTGTTTTGAAAATTGAACAGGGATGCAAACGTCGCGCCCGGTTGGGGCAATGAGAGTAGCCGATTGTTTCAATAGTATCCCGTCGGCGCTGTTCCGCGAAGGAACACTGATCGCGTTGCACAGGGCGACGGTTGGCCTACAAAGTTAATCTAGGGCACCATACATTTGTTAGGGCCAGCGATGAATCGAGGGGCGGAGAATGTCGGCGGCGCCCAGCCTTGAGCCGGTGCGTCGTGGCGGTCCCGGCGTCTCGCCTCCAGCCCCGAAGGCGCTTGGGGCCGCTCACAAGGCATTTCAGTGCCGCCAGCCGTCCTTGTCGACCTCCACCCGAAAGCCTTCGGCATCCGCGGCACTTTACCTTCGTCGGTAACGCTGCAGGCCGGGCAGGGCGCGCCAGCGCCGCCACAGGTGCATGCGCGCGGGTCGTCCCAGGGACGGTCCTGATGGTTCTCGCAAACCCAGCCGCGATCGTCACAGTTGGCGCACGTCGTGGCCATTGCACCGGCGGCCAGGGGCTTTTCCTCGTTGGACATCAGGCCGACCCCGCCAGGGCAGCGCTAGCTGCATGTCGAAGCGCTTTGTGGCGTTAGCGGCGATGAAGGCTTGTAGCGCAGACGAGATCTCGGCGCCGGAGTCGGCTGCGATGGGACGGCTGGACGTCGGACTGAGGGCTCTCCGCTTGGCGGGCCGGACCACCAGATCGGCGGGGAAGCTGTCACATTACTTTGACAGACAGGTGCCGGTTTGGCAGGTGCTGGGATTTCAGAGCCCAGACCGGAATACGCGGCGAACTCTGCCGAGCGAATATACTCCGATTGTGCAGCGTTCAGCATCCTCTCAATTTCGGGAGTTAGGTGTGTTTAATGCTGAAATGACTGCGCTGCTCAGGGCGGTGCTCGAGGAAGTTTGCGAAAATATTCCTGTAAGCGAGACGGGCGCCAGAGCGTACGTTGCCTCGAAGCTGCTCGATGCTGCGGCACATGGACAGCTCTCAACCGACGCGTTGAAAGCGGCGGGTCTCAAGGCCTTGAACCCACCAACGATGTAACGGTGATGTGCCGCACGGCCTTCAGCGAAAGTTCGAATCGCCAGGCTCATGCCCGCCGGTTACGCTGGCGGGCCCAATTGGCGTACAATTTTGGATTGTGCGACCAAGTTGCAGGTGCTATTTTTCCCCGGCCATGTGGAGCGAGATACTAGTTCGTATCGCCATTATCTGTTTAGGGCTCACGCCTGTGGTGGCGCTAGCAGTGCTGACGTTCTGGAAGTAAGGCCGCCTCAGGTGGTGGTCGGTTTCAAGCTGGCGGGCCTACTCTTGGGCGCGATAGCCCTGGACGGCGAGTAGCTCTCTGATCCGCGCCACCTTCTTTTTGGCGCTGCTCGGTCCCTCTATGGTCTTCCGGATGTCCTCGACCAGACCCTCTAATCTCAGTCGATGCGCGCGGTCAGCTTCGCGGCGGCTGGCATCTGCAATCTCATCGAGAGCAACCATACGGCGAGTATTGCCGATTTTTCCCGATGCGTCAAAGCGCCGTTGGTGGGCCCTGACCCTGATCTGCCTCCTCGAAAGGCCGCCCCCAGCCCGCCTTCATCAGGTCCTCTTCACGCTTTCCGCGATTGCGCGTTCAACTTCTGCGGCGAGAACCGTCAGGTGATCAGCCAGCTTCGTAAAAAGCTCTCGTTTCTTCGGGTCGGTCGCCAAGTCACGGATGAGGGCGCACTCGGCGGCATCTGTGCGGAGCTTTTCCAATTGAGCCTGCATGTCTTTCATTGCAGCTATTCCGTTCCCTGAGGGGAACTGTACTGCCAAGGTTTGAAAGCGAACAGAGCTGAATGCCGAATTTTCCTAGGCTCGGGTCGCTGGATCGACGCAGTCCAGCACCTCCAGCGGCCCCGGCCTTCCACACCTCAAAAGCCCCCCACGGCCGGGGCCGTCTTTCAAGTGGCATCAATTAGCCCAAGCCACCGACAGGCGCTTTGGCGTTCCAGTCGAAGTCCGGCCGAACGTCGGCACCGCGAGACCCACAGCCCTGGCAGACAAATCGCGGCTCGAGATCCGATAGCCTTACCTTGTCAAGCCAATGGTCGGCATCCAGAGCAACGTGATGGCCGCAATGGCAGTAGACCAGGACGCCACCGAAGCCCATTTCGCGCATCTCGCCGAAGGTGATCTTGACGGGGCGGCCGTGAACGTGTGCAGGCGTGTGGCGTCGAACAGGACGAGGCATGCCGAGATCAAAGTGCCGTCGTGAGCACCTTGCAAATTATCGATTCCTAGCGGCTCGGGAAGCGCGCGAGCTACTGCCGGTCGTGGGTACGACCAACTCAATTGAAGGTATGAAACCTCAGCTTTAACGAACCATCCGCTTGGCGTTCGAAGACGTGCATGGCAAGTCCACTGAAGGGAGCCGGTTTGCCCTCCTTGTCCTTGCCCGTGGCGCTCCACTTAGCTGTGCCGACGACGACCTTGTCGTCTCCGCCCGCGTCGATAACCTCCAGCTTGTGGCCGGTCACACCATTCGCGAAAAACCCGGCAAAGAACTTTTCGATCTCCGCCGGGCCTGACGCGACTTCGTGCGTCGGCGGCAGCACCTTGGCGGTTGGGACATAGTTGGCAGCGACGGCCTTCGCGTCCTGTTTGTTGAATGCAGCATCAAAGGTGACGTAGGCTTTCTCGACGTCGGCCTTGGCGTCAGCGGCGAGCGTTATCGCCGGAGCGGCGATGAGCAGACAAAAGGCTAATGCTGATGCTTGAATAATGCGCATGGAAACCTCCCATCTTGGGTTTGGCGCATACAATATCGAGGGATGCACCCTCAATTTCTGACTCCTCGGCTGGGTGCTTCCGGCGCCGAGGGGATTGTCGATCAGTGGCGTATGAATAATTGGTCATGTCAGGAAGCTCTCAAACGGCCAGCCGGACACCTTAAGGCTGACGGAGATTTCACCTACAGAGCGCGACCGCGCTCCCAACTTCCAGCTCAGCGAACTTAAGGCGAAACGTAAGTAACCCAAAAGCCTAAATAGGATTACAGTGGTTATACGGGCCGTTGGTGCTGGATCATCTCTCAGACACCGGGTTTCGAATTTGGAACATGTGAAATCTCGCTGCCTTCGATTGAAGCCTACGTCGCGCTAGCTTCCCGATAGGCTCTTTCCGATGAGTAAGCGCGGCGGCGTGAACATGCTCTCCGCAGGGAGGCGCAGGGCTACTTCTTCAACAGTATTCCCACTGTTCGCGCCATTCGCCTCACTGATCCGGCGTGTCGGCCCAGCTCGGCAGCTATCTTCGATGCGCCAACTCCCTGCCGGGCGAGCCTGACTAATCGTCGAACTTCCTGCTCGGCCCATTGCTTTGGCTTCGGTGTTTTCATGGTGTGGCGCTCAACCTGCCGCCACTTAACCAGTGCGCCTGGTTACCAGCACTTGGGAAAATTACGGGTGGTACCTGCCCGCGATCACCATCCGACGCCTTCACGCCTACGAAATCGAGGGTTGCCCTTGGCCCACCCAAAGTGGATGGTCCGCCCGCCATGTCGCTGTTTGCTAACCATCAGGTCATTCATTGCCTTGAGCCTGAACAGGCGGCTTCTGCGGGCCCTGCACGCTCTGGCTCAGCAACGCCAGCGCAGTCTTCAGCTCGTCAGTGATGGACGCGAGGTCATTAATGTCCTCGAAGGCTTGGGCGACGCGCTCATTCGGTGATTTCTCGAACGGTTCGAAGGCATCAGAGATGCGCGTTCCTGCTCCAAGGGCGGTGGAAGCGACCATTAGCCCGAACACTAGGGCTGCGGTCCCGACGATGCCAATTTTGCGGATGTGAGCAATCGGCGGTGTCTGCACGAGGCGGTCATTGCTCATTGTCTCTACCTCACGGCGTACAGTCCGCGCATCATGCCGATCGTTGCGAGCAAACGGTAGATGGGGCGTCTACGATTAGGAGGTAACTCAAGCAGACGCGCGTTCTTGTCGAGTTGCCGTGGCGCAGATCGTGGGCGCCGCGCAAGTAGGCGTTCCATATTGCTCGTGCGAGATGCAGCGGACAACTTCCGCAGATCGTCGCGCCCCTCGGCGAGGATGTCGAAGTGCACTTATGGATTGGGAGTGCCCACGTCTGCGGACGGTGGCGCTATCGGCGGGGTAGCTGCGGACGGGGTAACGTCAACCACTTGGTGACGGTCGCGGCCATCTCGTCCCGCCGAGCTTTCCTGAGGAGAGCTTCCCGTTCTTGGCCCGGCGGCAGGCTCATCGCTCTTTTTCTGGATTGGCTGGCATCCATGGCGAGACGTTCTTCAAGGGTGGTCGCGTGCTTCAGCCTAAGGCGCGTCATGCTGAACCCTCGCTTTTAGGCAAGCCAACTGTTAGCGGGGCAAGAAGGTTCCAATCACGGAACGACAGGCGGCGCACGTGCAATGAGCCGAAGTGAAGCAAAAGCGAAAGTTATTCGTAGCAAGCGCGGCATCGATTGCTGGTTTCTCGTTCCGAACAACCTAAAAATAGTTTCTTGATATAATGATGATGACACTGACGCGAAAACGGAAAATAAGGTGGAAAAAACGCGGAAAAAATCACGGGAGGATCAGAGTGGAAACCGTACAGCGCTTGCGCGCGATGGCGTTGCTGTGCCGACAGAGCGCCGCGCATCATCCTGACAGAAGCTGGAAGCTGCTCGCGGAGGCGGAGTTCTGGGAGCACATGGCAAGCGCCGCTCTGCTGGAGCATTTCAAAGAGTGCGCGGCCAGCTCGAATGACGTGATGCAACCACAACGAACTGCCAACTCGAATGACGCACACCGGATTGCGGCCGCCTAACTGGCTGGCCTCTTCCCCGCAGGTATGTTGGTCAGCAAACGCCGCACAAGCTCTGATGCTGCCGGTCGCCCGGCCTTGGTCAGACATTAAGGGACGCGGAATTTAAATGTCGGCACCTTTGTTTGGATCACCACGCTCTTGCTCTTCTGCGTCCCGCAATTCCCTCTGCGCTTGCTGCCAGAACTCGTTCTCGCGTCCTTCAGGTTTGCCCGCCTGCTCCCACAATTCGAACGCGCGCTTCCGTATCTGCTCTTCCGTTGGGTGAGCCATGATGAATTCTCCCAAGGTGTGCCCCCAACCCTTTGAACAAGGTGCACCACGATCTTAAGCGTATCCGCATCGCGCGAGTAGTTATCCCCGGCTCACTACATGCCAAGCTCACGGATTGCCTGCGCGGAAATCTCCGCCGGGTCTCGCACGCCAGTTTGCGCGATCTCGACGATCTTCTTCGCGATCATCTCGGCCATAGGATCGCTGCGGTCTTTGATGCCGATGGTACGCAGCGCTTTGTCGAAAGCCGTCGTCATACGGTTAACCTCCTCCGGCCCCATCGGGAGGTTTTGAAGTAACCGATAAATGGGCATTAGCTCAGCCCCCTGAGTGTCAGCGCCAGCACATTGGAACGGTTTCCGACCGAGGGAAAGCATACCACTAAGGGGATCGCGCAGCATGGTTAGCTTGAACCGGCCAAATTGGGCAAGCATACGCAGACTGGGACGGTTCCTTCGTGTCACATCGTTCAGAACTAATCTTCTCCGTACATCTATGCTGCAAACCGGAGGCTGACCTTCGTATTGGACATTACTAAGAGCTGGAAATTGGCGCTACTTAACGTTGAGAACGTTATCCGCGACAAGTGTGTGCGCGGCAATAGAATTCGATCTGTGAGGGCACAACGTTGAGCCAACGCGCGGTGGAAGATCCGATCACGAATTGCAAGAGATGGCGCAGATGCTGGCGAGCCTATGCGAAGCCGCGCAACGGCTCCCCGAGGGACCAGAGCGACAGAATGCATTGAAGGAGATCGACGGATTTCAGAGGCGGCTGGCCGCGTTAGTTGCGCGCCCTCTAGGCTGAGGTTCCTGTCGGGGCGCCCGGTGCGGGCACGCCGTGTTGCGTTGCTGTCATGGCGCCAACTCTACGACAACGACGATCGCCCAACGGCCCGGCACACTCCGGGCCGTTTCTATTCCGGCCGTAGCTACAAGTGAACGACTGGTGATGTCCCTTCAATTCCACCGTGCCGTCGAGGACATGGAAATATGGAGCGCAAGCAACGACGACTTTTCGTTCGTCATCACATATGAGAGCCCCGCCGGTCCCGGATTTCACGGACGCCCCGGCTATGTGGCGTCATGGCGCCCGCTTTATCAGAGCCGAGGCGCGATCAAGATCGGCGGCTCTCCATTCAAGACGTTCGCGGAAGCCGAGGTGGCCTGCAACGCCATGCTGAAACATCTGACCAAGCCAGACTGAGTGTGAAGACAAAGAGCCTCTTGCTATGCGCCCGACGCCAACGGTGCGGTCGCAGTTGCGTCTGTGTCCTAATTCCCACACTTGCGACCAAAAGCGCATCCGTTTGTCGTCTTTCGAACAGACGGCCCAAATCCACTCCGCTCCAACTTCACTATTGGAAGTAGTCATCGGTTGGGGAGGCGAAATGGAACGTTCCCTGTTAATTGAGATGAAGCGCGACAGATATGTCGAGCGGTGCAAGCAACGGGCCTTCGATCATCTCGACCGAGGTGATCTTAAGAACGCGGTCGCCTCGTTTGTCGGCAATATGAACGCGCGTCCCGATTGCGAATTGCCACAGCACTTGGCAACGCTTGGCGCTTCGCTGCTGACGGCGAACGATGCGCTCGGCTGGAGGACGCTCATTGAAGAATTGAGGTGATCGTCCGATGATCAACACGCGGGATCGGAAATGAAGGAGCGCGACAAGGCGTCTCCTCCATCCAGGTTCTTGGTTCGCCAGGGGTCCAAGGGCTGGATGGTTTATGATCGGCAACGTGCCTGTGACGCGGCGCACGTATCAGGGCGTTTGTTTGAATGCCTCGAAAGAAACCCGCGCCTGTGCCAAGGCTTTCGTCATGCGAGCGCGGTGCTCTTCGGTGAAATGAATATTTGGACGGACTTGGGTCGTCGTGAGAAATTCGAAGAAGTTTAGCGCAATCGGCATGATGTTCAGCATGTATTTGAGTTCAATCCCCCAACCAGTCGGATGGAAGTGGGCGAACTGACGTCGCAGGTTGTCGTTCAGTCGTTGAAGGTTCCGATAATCCTCCGCCGACAGCTCGGGCACGGGCCCTTCCATCAGTTCAGGTTTTCCGATCCGCTCAAGTAAAACATTGTAATCGGCCATTATCGTTCGTGGTCGATCCGAGGTAGGGTTGTCCAGCCACACCCGATTCTGTCGTCTAGATTTATCGGTGAGCGCGCCACAACCGTCTGTGCCGCTGAGTGCGATCACCATCGCACCCTGTACGGCGTTTTGCATGGCAGTGATAACCCACTTCCACTGCGACGGCCGTCTCTGAAGGTCGATAGATTGTGAGGCAACCAGCTCGATGGCGGCTACCGCATCTTCATACTCGTCGAAGTGGATGAACTCGTTTCCTTCTGACGCGTCATCCAGCAACCAATCGTCGCCGCCGCCGCAATCGCTTTCATCTTCACTCATCGGTCGTTCCCCATTCGCGCGTCGAAAAACATCGACCGGACATGGCACCGCAGAGCGAGAGCGACATCACAGTCAGGTTTCATAGATCGCTCGCCCTGTGTTCATGATGAGCGGGTCTTCCACGGCCTCGATTGCGCGACGCGCAATCGTGAAGATCGCGCCAACATCAGCTTCAGTGAACTGATCGGCGTGCAGTGTTGCATCCGTCAGCCAGTCGTCGCGATAAAGGCCAATCTGCTTGGCCTTGTCGAGGGCACCGACGTGAACATTAGACATGAACTGTCCTTCGCGGTTCAGCCTGAAGGCCTCAGCGACGCGATGGACAAGCTCTTCATTATCGACTTCGGCGCTAAACTCTCGGACCGCGACTGAAGCAAGCAGCAGTGAACTGACGGCAGCCTGCTTTCGGATGTGCGCGCTACGCCGAGCAACGGGCTTTGAGAGCGGCGCAGCGCTCCCCCAAATATCGAGGATCACCTTTCCGATTTCTTCGACGCCCAGCACGGCAAGCGCAAAGGCGCTGGCAAAGCGGGTGTGGTCGAACAACAGTTTTGAATCCTGCAAGAGCCGCGCAGCATTTGCGATGACCGCAGTGCGTTCATTTGGGTCCATGCTGCAATATCGCAGCACACCGGGCAGCCCCGCCACGCGAACCCAATCAGTCCGGGGTCTTTTCCACCGCCCGGTTTTCCACCGGGCTCCATCATGCTCCACAGAAATTCATGCGTAGCGCCTTTGCTGATAAGCCAGCCGGATCGCGACACAAATACGAAACACCATTCCCATCGCATTGATTTCTATACGGTTCTTGTCCGAACACACTCCCTGCGCAGGGAAAAGCGGCCCGCGGGAGCTGTGACCTGGCTCAGAATCGGTCGGCATATGCAATCAGGCGGCGAGCCGTGGCCCCTTCCTGCGCCAGGGCCTTAGCGACAGGCCCGGCGACGATCCGCCTCAGTTCGGCCGCGACGCCGTCCAGCACCGCGCGTTTCTCCTTCATCCGCTTGGAGTGGTTGTAGACCTTGCCGGTAACGGTCGGCACGATCTGTTCTGATTTTTTGCTGGCGACGTGGTCGAGGCACTTCGCGATCGAAGCATCGTCGAAGCCGAGGTCGCCGGCTAATGTCGCTGCCGTCCGGCGCAAGTCGTGCGGCGTGAATGGCTTGAGGCCCAATAGCTCGCAGAGCCCAGGCGTTTTGGTCTTGTCCTTGTTCTTCTCAAGCTTGGTGCCGCGCAGCGCGTCGGCCATCGCCTTGCGGTGAACCGGCTGGCCCTTGTACATGGGGCTCTCGAACACAAACTGCTGATCATCCGAGGCCAGCGCTTCCTTAATGATCTCGACTGCCAGATCGGACAACGGCTGCTGGATCACCCGCCGCTTCTTGACCCGCTTGAGGGGGACGTCGAAGCGCGGATGCTCGCCGTCGAGGTCAAACAGCTCATCCCGATGTGCACCGAGCAATTCACGTGAGCGCAGCATGGTGACCAATTCGAACTTGAGCGCGAGCCGAGTTCGGCGGTCATAGGGAAGGTCGTTGCGGTCGAGGCCATGCCAGAAGATCCTGATCTCGTCCGCGGAGAGGACGCGGGTGCGGGGATGCTCCGGGTCGAGCTTCGGCAGGTTAACACAGGGGCTGGCGGTCACGTAGTCGCGCCCGGCTTCGGCCGCCCAGTTGAACAGGCCAGAGGCCGCCTTGCGCATGTGGCGCGCGTTGCTGACCGATGGCTTGCCGAACTTACCCGCGACGATATCGTTCGACAGCGTCGCGATGTCGTGCTTGGTGACCTCCATGGCCAGCTTCTTGCCGAGGCGGGGGCGGATGAGGCGGTTGAGGTGGCTTGCCGTGTTCTCCCAGCTCTCCAGCCGCGGGCGCATCTCGCCGTCCGGCTTTTTGACCGGCACCTTCATCCACTTGATGCGCTCGTCGATGATCTCGGTGACGGTCTTGCCGCGTTTCACGTTCATAGCCTTCTGGTCGCGGAAGGTCTCGGCCACGGCCTCGCCCCCCATGGCCTTGAGGCCATAGACCTTGCTGCGGGCGTCCTCGACCGTGAAGGTCTCAGGATTGTAGATGCCGAGCCATCCGGTGCGCTGCTTGCCGGTCTGCCGGTCGGTGAACTTGAAAGAAAAGGTCGCGACGCCCGCCGCGGTGATGCTGACGTAAAGGCCAGGGCACTTGCGGTCGTAGAACTTGGTCCTTTGGGCGACCCGCTTCTCGCACAGGCGATCGGTGAGGATCACGCTGCTATTACGGCCCCGCTTGCCGGCGGGGGAGGGGACAATGCTACTATTCATGTGGTTTCGGCTCCTAAGGCTTGAGACCAAAGGGCTCGGCTTCTTGGACTTTCAGTTTGTCGTGCGGACGCTGAAAGGCTTAGGGCCGGGCCCTTATTTTTGGTGAAGCCCGTTGAAACAGCTTGCATCAGGCTATTCGAAAAGCGCTTCTTTTAAAGAGATTTCTTAGTTTCGGCGTGTTTCACCGAATGCCAAAATATAGACGTGTGGTCCTGGCCGTCGTTGCTACGGTCAAGCTCTTGCGGATGCGGCAGTCGCGTCAACCGGCGCGGTGCTGGTGAATTTCGCCGGAGTGAGGGAGGCCAGCAGGAACTCGGCTCCCGGGAGAGCACGGCATAAGCCGTCCAACCACTGCGCAGGGAAGGCCGAGTGATTGGCTACACCTGTATGCTGCTGTGCGGTTTTCTGCGTGTGCCTTTTGCGCAGCGGACCGCGGGTGCCGGCCGGCACCCGGCCTTCCCTGCGCCCTCTTGGCTCAAGAGAGCAGAGCGACGAAGCAAAGCTCGGGCGAATTACGCCGCGAAGATGTGAAGGCGTGTCTGCAAATTGAGATGCGGATTGGAGAATGGCGATGCCGCCCCTTGCTCCGTCATTGCGAGCGCAGCGAAGCAATCCAGAATCCCTCCGCGGAAAGACTCTGGATTGCTTCGCTGCGCTCGCAATGACGACGTGGAGAGAGTTGGGGTCAATGACCGCGCTTCCTCATCGTCTCGCCATCCACCATCTCCGGCGCCATCGCCGACCATGCGCTCGAGGCGAATTGCCGGCGCCATGTCACGATCACCACGGCCGCCGTGGTCACGAACAGCACCCAGGGGCTGACGAACCAGCCGAGATAGCCGAGCGCGAAGAAGAAGGCGCGCTGGCCGCGGTTGAAATGACGGCCGGCGGATTCGAACAGGCGCGTGGTGCGGATGACATGGGCTTCGGCCGCAGGCGTGTCGCGCTGGGATGCCGGCGGCATGCCGCCGAACAGGATGGCGACATAGTTGAACAGGCGATAGGCCCAGGCGAACTTGAAGAAGGCGTAGACGCAGATCAGCACGAGACCGACGCATTTCAGCTCCCACATTGCGGGCGAGGTGCTGAGGTCGGTCGGCAGCTTGCTCAGGATCGTGATGGCGTCGTTGGTCGCATGCAGCAGCGCCAGCGCGCCGCCGAGTGCGATGAGGCTGGTGGAGGCGAAGAAGGCGGTGCCGTTCTGGAGCGAGGCCATGATCTGCATGTCGACCATGCGCGTCTCGCGGTCGAGCAGCCGGCGCACCCAGACCTCGCGATAGCGGTTCATGCGCGCCGACAGGCTGTCGCGGCCATAGGCCGAGTGTTCCAGGGTCAGGGCATAGACCAGCCATTCGACGATGAAGAAGCCGACGGCGGTGATGTCGACCCAATGCCTGCTCATGTCTCTCTCCTCGCGAGCATCGCAACGATTGCCACGCAAGGCCGGGCGCAGCAACGATTGATTGACGGCAGGCGATGGCGCTAAAAGCAGCCGCATCCAGAGGACTTGGGAAGGACCAGTGGACATGGCTGCACTAAAACTTGCCATCGGCAACAAGAACTACTCGTCATGGTCGATGCGGCCCTGGCTCGCGCTGCGCGCCAACGACATCCCGTTCGTGGAGGCCCTGATCCCGCTCTACACGGATAACCCCGCGGACAAGGAGCAGATCCTGTCCTTCAGCCGCGCCGGCAAGGTGCCCGTGCTGGTCGACGGCGAGACCACGGTGTGGGATTCGCTTAGCATCATCGAATACATCGCCGAGCGCTACCCGGAAGTGAAGCTGTGGCCCGATGATGCCGCGGCCCGCGCCCATGCCCGTTCGGTGTGCGCCGAGATGCATTCCGGCTTTGTCGCCTTGCGCAGCGAATGCGGCATGAACCTGCACCGGCCGATCCGTCCCGTGGCGCTGTCGGCCGATGCGAAGGCCAACGTGACCCGCATCGAGGAGATCTGGCGCGAGTGCCGGGCGCGTCATGGTGCCAGGGGACCGTTCCTGTTCGGCCGCTTTGGCGCGGCGGACGCGATGTATGCGCCGGTCGTGCACCGCTTCCGCACCTACGCGATCGAGGTGGCACCGGATACCAAGGCCTACATGGAGACGATGATGGCGCTGCCGGCATTCCAGGAATGGACCCGCGAGGGGCTTGCCGAGACGCTTGTCATCGCGAAGTTCGAGGACGCGTAACCCGCGAATGTGATCGGGCGCCGCTTGACGATACACCAGCCGGCGGCGCTCAATCGTACCGAGTTGCGGCTTGGAAGAGGGCACGCCATGGGAATCCTGGACTCGCTGGAAAACAACCCCGCGCTCCGCAGCGCGCTCGGCCAGCTCGGCGCCGCCGTGCTGCCGGCCGTCTTGAGCGAGGTGCTCGGCAGCAACAATCAGGGCGGCCTCAGCGCGATCGTGGCCAAGCTTCAGCAGGCCGGGTTCGGTGACCAGGTCAAATCCTGGCTCGGCAACGGCCAGAACCTGCCGATCTCGGCCGACCAGCTCCGCGCGGTGCTCGGCAACGACACCGTCCGCCAGCTGGCTGCGCGCTACAACATCCCGGTTGACCAGCTGGGCCAGATCCTGGCCCAGGAGCTGCCCAAGGCGGTGGACCAGGCCAGCCCGCAGGGTCATCTGCCCCATACCGCCTGAGGCCCGGTTCCAGCGGTATTAGCGTGGCCCGCTGTTCCCGTTATCGTCCTGAAAAGACTTCAAGATTGGTGTGTTTGCCATGCTCGCATGAGGCTGGCCAAAAACGCCGCATGCGTGCTATATAACGGCTGGGTTTCCGGCCGGCCATCGCAGTGGGACCATGGGCGAGGCAGGCGTTGTTTGAGTAATGGAGAGGGTGTTGAAGCACAAATTCCCCGTTGGAACGCGCGTATTGTTCACGGCCAGCAACGTCGCGCGCCCGGCTGCCAGCGGCTCGTATGAGATCATCCGCCTGTTGCCGACGGAAGGTGACGACTGCCAGTACCGGATCAAGAGCTCGACTGAAGCCTTCGAACGGGTCGCCAAGGAAAGCCAGCTCGCGCTCTCCTGAGGCACCGCCGCCCGTTGATGTCGCGGACGAATTTCCTGCGCTCGCCGTCAAAAGGCCCGCTTCACCTTCACAAGGTGGGTCGGGGGCAGTTGCCGGCTCACGGTGCTCGCTTTGACCATTCGCTCTTTGCTCGCGTGAGGGGACGTCGCGCATGAACTGGGCATGGGCCTCGTCGCTCGACCAAATCTGGCGCTCGCCGGCCGTCCCGATGTGGATGACGCTGGCGGCTGCGGGCTTCTTCGGATTGATCCTCATGATCACGCTGCTGCGCGCCGAGAGATCGGTTGCCAACGGTGCGCTGACCGTCATCACGCTGCTTGCCATTGCCATCGCGGTGGCTGCCACGGCGCACCTCTATGGACCGGACGGGCAGGCCGCTCCGGCCGAGGCGCGCGCGCAGGGCGTTGTTACCGCGAGCCTGCCAGCGCTGTCCTGCCTTGACGATCTTGCCGGCGATGCGGTGGCCATTGGCTGCGAGAAGGCGCTGTTCGGTTCGCCGGATGCGGCGGCCGCGGCCGTCTCCTACACCGCCGCCAGGATCGACCGGCTGACCGCGCTCGGCGACGCCGCGACCGTCGACAAGAGCCTGACGCTGGACATGAAGGTGCTGCGCAAGGCGCTGGAGCGCGATCGCTACGGCCTCGTCGCGCAGGTGCTGATCGCCCGCGACGGCTGCACCCGGTTCGATTGCGCCGCCTTCCGCTCGCTGACCGATCAGCAGCAGGTCGCCGCCAACATGGAGTCCCATCTCTACGACATGCTGGTCGCACGCTATGCGCCCAGCTGGAACGCGCCCGCGGCGGCAGCACCGGCCGCAGGTGCGCTCGCCGCGCTGCCGCCGTCGATGCCGACGGGCAAGCCGACCAACGCTGAATTCCCGAGCGCCTCGTCGACGCCGCCGGTGAGCATCATGAATCCGGAACCGCCTACAGCGGCGGCGCGCCAGACCGCGCCGGCCGCGAACGCAGCGCCGGCTCCGCGCGCGCCGGCCACGACCTCGGCGCAGGCCGCAGCGCCTGCGGCACCGGCCGCGAAGAAGCCGCCGGCACCGAAGGCTGCGCGCGCACCGGCAGCTGCACCGGTTCCGCTGGCACCGCCGCCGGCTGCTGCGGCTCCCGCGGCTGCGGATAACGAATAGTTCGGCTTTGAAAACCTGCGGCCGGCCCGCTAATGCTGGGGCATGCCACTCCATCTGATCAAGCTCGCCGTCGGCTGCGACTCCGTCAAGGAATTGAAGGAGTGGGTGGCCGAACGGATGCAGACCGCCAAGAAGAAGGGTCTGCCGCAACATCACATCCACATCACCCGAATGGTGCCCAAGCGCGACGCCGAGATCCTCTCGGGCGGGTCGCTCTATTGGGTCATCAAGGGCGAGATCGCCGCGCGCGAAAAGATCATCGGCATCGAGCCGTTCCGCGACAAGGACGGCATCGGGCGCTGCCGGATCGTGATGCAGCCGAAGGTGATCCCGGTCTCGCCGCGGCCGATGCGCCCGTTCCAGGGCTGGCGCTATCTCGCGGACGATTCCGTACCGCCCGATCTCGGCAAGTCCGCCGCCGGCACGATCGCGGCGATGCCGGAGCCGATGCGGCGCGAGCTGCGCGATCTCGGATTGCTCTGAGCATGATCCGGAAAAGTGTGTAGCGGTTTTCCGGAAAGATCATGCTCAAACAGTAACCTGAAGCGCGATGTCGTCATCGCGCTTTAGACCGCGATATTGTCGATCAGCCGGGTCGTGCCGAGCTTGGCTGCGACCAGGATCCGCAAGGGGCCGTCCTTGCGCGAGGTGACCTGTGCCAGCGTCTCGGCGTGGCGGGCCTCGAAATAGTCGAGCACGAAGCCGGCCGCCTTGATGGTCGCGGCGCCGCGCGCCATCGCCGGCGCGATGGCCTCGCCGGCGCGGATGCGGCCGGCGCTGTCCTTCATGGCGCGGTAGAGCGTGGTCGCGGTCTGCCGCTCCTGCGGTGAGAGATAGACGTTGCGCGATGACATCGCGAGCCCGTCGCGCTCGCGCACGGTGCGGGAGCCGATCACCTTGACGCCGAGATCGAGGTCCCGCGCCATCTGCGTCACCACCCGCAATTGCTGAAAGTCTTTCTCGCCGAAGATCGCAAAGTCCGGCCGGCATTGCGTGAACAGCTTGCCGACGACGGTGGCGACGCCACCGAAAAAGTGGGGCCGGAAGCGATCCTCGAGGCCGGCCAGGGCCGGACCCTCCGGCACGATTCGGGTCGCAAAGCCCTCCGGATACATGGCCTCGACGCCCGGGTGCCAGACGATGTCGACGTCCTCGGCCGCGAGCTTGGCGATGTCGGCCTTCCAGGTTCGGGGATAGGCGCCGAAATCCTCGGTCGGGGCGAATTGAGTCGGGTTGACGAAGATCGAGACTACGACGCGGCTGGCGCGCCGCTTCGCGAGGCGCACCAGCGACACATGCCCGTCATGGAGCGCCCCCATGGTCGGGACCAGCGCGATCGTGGCCTTTCGCTTGCGAAGATTGTCGGCGGCGCGTCGGAGCGCAGGGACCGTGCGGGCGATCAGAGGGCTTCGTGACATCAGGACTCAGGGGGCTTGGGGATAGGTTGGGCGCGGCGTGCAGCCGGCTAACCTTAACAAGCAGCGATCGTGGACGCCATGCATCCGGATGCGGCACAGCATCCCGCGTAATGCCGCGCACGACGTCGCGACATTGTGGGCTGAATCGCAGACGCGAGGCGGCGACGCAATTCATGATGAAGACTAACGCACTGTGATTTCGCTATCCTGTCACGCATTTCACTTGACCGCAGACGCGGCCAACTTGAAGATATTGCTTAGGGGTGTTGAGGATCACCATGCTTGTGCAGGCTAGCCAAGGCCAATCCGGCTCGGCGCACGTCGTTGTGCTGGGCAACGAGAAGGGCGGCTCCGGCAAATCGACCACTGCCTTGCACATCGCGGTCGCGCTCCTGAAGGCCGGTCAGCGCGTTGCCACCATCGACCTCGACTGCCGCCAGCAAAGCTTCACCCACTACATCAACAACCGCGCCGCCTGGGCCCGTCGCACCAAGCTCGATCTCGAGCTGCCGGTGCATCGCTGCATCAAGCTCGGCGAGACCATGCAGATTGCCGAGAACGAGAACTCCGAGTTCCAGCAGTTCATGGAGGCGGTCTCTGCGGTCGAGAGCAGTTTCGATTTCATCGTCATCGATACGCCCGGCACCGACAGCTACCTGATGCGGCTCGCCCATTCGATGGCCGACACGCTGGTCACGCCGATCAACGACAGCTTCCTCGATTTCGACGTGCTCGGCACCGTCGACCCCGCCAACTATGCGGTCACCGGCGAGAGCCACTATGCCGAGATGGTGCGGGATACCCGCCGCAAGCGTCGCCAGCTCGACGGCTCGAGCACCGACTGGATCGTGGTGCGCAACCGCCTGTCCATGCTCGGCTCCCGCAACAAGCAGCTTGTCGCCGACGGCTTGAAGGATTTGTCGCTGCGGCTCGGCTTCCGCTACATCGACGGTTTCGCCGAGCGCGTCGTCTACCGCGAATTCTTCCCGCGCGGCCTCACTGCGCTCGACGAGATCGACGAGGCGACGCTCGGCATGCGGCCCAATCTCGGCCATCTCACCGCGCGGGAAGAGGTGACGAGCCTGCTCCGCCAGCTCAAGCTGCCGCTCGACGAGCGCGGCCGCCGCCGCGCGGCGAACCGCGCCGAGTGGTTCAGCCAGGTCGACAAGCCGCTCGAGGTCCACGACATCCTCGGCACCTGATTTAGCGGTATATCGCTACTGCCAGCGGCCTGATAAGCCGGTCCCCCGCAGGAACTGAGCCCGCCCTCGGCCGTTTTCACTCTACGTTTACTGCGAAATTGAACCCAATCGAGACCGGTTGCATCGGATGGTGATCTGCACCCTGACGTAGCCGTATGAGAGGAGGATGCCCAAGAAACGTGTGCGGCGCACAATGAAAGGGCTGCCAGTTCACAATATTTGGCCTTCCTGTCACGCGGCTGTGACATATATTAGCAAATAGGCGACCAGGGGCCGAAGAGCCTCGGAAGAACACGATTTTCAACAGGGATTCAGGCCGCAAGAGCCTGAGGCTGAGGACGAAAATGAAGCGTGGAATTGCCGTTCTGGTTTCGGTCAGTGCCCTCTGCGGCATCGCCTATTTCACGGCGAGCAAGTGGGCCATCAGGCACGAGACCATCACCTTCTACGACGCTTCGCGCGACAACCGTCCCGTGCCCGTCGATATCGCGATCCGTCGCGACAAGGAAATGCAGGCCAATGCCGGCATGATCACGATGCCTGTCGCCGTGATCAACCATGGCAATACCGTCAAGAACACCGAGTACGGCTTCCTTGCCAACATTTTCGCTGCGCGCGGTTACCTCGTCGTGAGCCCGCAGCATGATTTGCCGACCGATCCTCCGATGGTGACCAAGCCCGGCGAGCTCTATGTCGGCCGGTTGCCGCAGATCCTGCGCGGTGTGGCCAATATCCATCTGGCGATGCAGGAGATGAAGAAGGTTCAGCCCAACGCCGACTACGAGAAGGTGACGATGGTCGGCCACTCCATGGGCGGCGACATCACGATGTACTTCGCCAAGCAGTATCCGGATGAGGTCAAGAAGGTCGTCACGTTGGACAATCTGCGCGTGCCGTTCGTGACCGCCGGCAAGTTCAAGATCCTGTCGTTCCGCTCCACCGATCCGCAGTTCAAGACCGATGCGGGCGTGATCCCGAGCGACGAGGAATGCGAGAAGGCCGGCATCCAGGTCGTGAAGACCGAATTCCAGCACAACGACATGCGCGACACCGGTCCGGATGTGGCCAAGAACTCGATCCAAGGCATGCTCGACAAATTCCTGAGCGCGACTGACAGCGAGGTAGGGCCGGTCGATACGCAATCGTCTCCACCCAAGATTCTCGAGCCCGGTCCGGTCGCTCTGATGGCGCCTGCCAAGAGCTGACGTTTCATCATAGTCAGAAACGACTTTCAAAGCCTCCGCCGGCGCTCGCCCGCGGAGGCTTTGCACATTGACCGGGCTGCACGCGCTAACCACATTAGCCGTTCACGCAGGGCCAAGGCATGTCGGGCGAACCCATCAAACCGCGCGGCCGCGATGCCGTCTCGCCGCAAGCAGGCGGCGCGGTGCCGCAGGCCGGGACGTCGACCTCGGACGATATCGCCGCCTTTGTCGCCAAGGCGCGTGCGCTGTCACCGCATGCTCCCGGCGCGAAAGGCCGGCTGATCTTCGCGCTGGATGCGACGATGAGCCGGCAGCCGACCTGGGACATGGCCTGCGCGCTCCAGGCCGACATGTTTCGC
Organism: Bradyrhizobium sp. B039; assembly: GCF_038965675.1. Classification (NCBI taxonomy): domain Bacteria; kingdom Pseudomonadati; phylum Pseudomonadota; class Alphaproteobacteria; order Hyphomicrobiales; family Nitrobacteraceae; genus Bradyrhizobium; species Bradyrhizobium sp. B039. The sequence goes on along the minus strand of NZ_CP152416.1, from coordinate 5,272,888 downwards.
GAGACCGCGGCGCTCGGCAGTCTCGACATCCGGCTGGTCTACTATCGCGGCTTCAACGAGTGCCGTGCCACGGGGTGGATCTCCGACAGCGCCAGGCTCGCGACGCTGATGAGCAAGATCGACTGCCGCGGCGGCGACACCCAGATCGGCAAGGTGCTGAGCGAGGCGCGGCGCGAGGCGGTCGCATCGGGCGTGCGGGCCGTGGTCTTCGTCGGCGATGCGATGGAGGAGAAGGTTGACGAGCTCTGCGCCAAGGCCGGCGAACTCGGCATGCTCAAGGTGCCTGTCTTCGTGTTCCAGGAAGGTCATGACCCGGTGGCCGAGCAGGCGTTTCGCGAGATCGCGCGCCTGACCGGCGGCGCCTGGTGCCGTTTCGATCCCGGCGCTGCGGCACAGCTGCGCGAGCTGTTGCGGGCGGCCGCGGCCTATGCCGCCGGCGGGCGCGAGGCGCTGCTGAAATTGGCCAAGAGCGCGAGCGGTGCGGCCCAGTTGATCGGCCAGATGAAGTAGCAGGTTACGCTGGCGCGGCTTGCGTTGGCGGCGGCGCTGCGACCGGCGGCAGCAGGCGTCCCTGCAGGATCAGGCGCAGCGTGCCCAGCGCGATCAATCCGACCACGATGTTGGCGGCTCCGAACAGCCATGGCGCGAGCAGCGCGATCGCACCGGTGTCGCCGTGGCCGGCCATGCGGATCGGTGCGATCGCAAGCGCGGTGGCGCCGAAGGTGAAGCCCCAGTACGACACCGAGAACGGCTGCTCCATGATCCACGGCAGCAGGCGAAGCAGCAGCAGCGCCATCATCAGTCCGTAGCCGACGAGGACATGCGCGACCATGTCGGGCACGCCGCCATTGATCGCGAGATAGGCGACGGCACCGACCGCGGGCGGCGCCAGCTGGATGCCGAGCGTCGGCCGCAGTGCGACTGGAAGTGTCGCGACCGTGTAGAGCCGATGTAGCAGCACGGATTCAATCGCGAGCCAGGAAAACAGCGCGATGCCGAAGGCAAGCTGTCCCCAATCTGGGTAGCCGAGCACCGAAGAAACCGCCGCGGTGACGAAGCCGCCGGCAACGGTCGGCAGATACAGGACCGGTGTCGTCGCGGTGTGATCGCGATTGCCGCGCCACAACAACCCCGTCCGCCACAGCGCGAAGCCGAGCGTGAACGCCGCGCCAAGGCCGAACAGGATTTCGGCGGCAAGGTGCGAGTAGGGCTCCGCCGCGATCGCGATCAGCATGGTGGAGACGCCGGCGAGACCAATAAAGCAGCATTGTACCGGATGATGGGCTTCACTGAGCGACTCGGCGCGCGCGAGGATCCAGCGCAGGATGAAGAGAACGAGCAGCAGCGCCCAGACGATGGAGGCGAGGGCGAGCAGGATCTCGCCGACGATCGCCGGCAAATGCCAGACCTGATGCGCGGCGCGCCAGGCATTGCCGAGGCCGGCAACGCCAAGCACGATGCCGAAGAAGGCGGCTGGCACGATCGGCGGCTTGAATCCGCTACGCATTGTCTCCCTCAATCGTCGCGCCGGACTATCGGGCAAGCCAGCGTCCCATGTCATCTGCCAATTGCCGACGGGCGAAAGGACGCCATGCTTTTTGACAACAGGGCGCCTATATTCCGCCCATGACCCTGATCGCTGGCGCTGTCGCCGTTATCACGCTGTATCTGCTGCTTCAGATGTTCCGCGCCGCCAACCCGGCGGTGCTGGCGCGCACCATCAAGTTCGGCGGCGGCGTGGTCGCGCTGGCGGTCGCAGCCTTCACGGGCTTGCGGGGCGAGCTGGCCGTCGCGATCCCGCTCGGGATTTTCGGCGCCGGGCTGCTCGGCTGGACGCCGTTGACGAACGCCGGCTTCGGCAATATCGGCGGGCTGTTCGGTGGCGGTGCGGCGCCCGCGCCCGGGCAGGCCTCGCGCGTGCGCTCGCAATTCCTCGACATGCGGCTCGACCACGATTCCGGCCGGCTCGGAGGCCAGATCGTTGCCGGGCCTCACGCCGGGCGCGATCTCGACGAGTTCGATCTCGCCGGCCTGCTGGCGATGGTCCCGGCGTTCGACGCCGAGAGCGTGGCCTTACTTGAAAGCTATCTGGACCGCAGGTTTCCCGCCTGGCGTCAGAACGCGCAGGGCGATCCGGCAGGGGGGCAGCGCCGCACGGCGGCGAGCGGCAAAATGACGACGGAGGAGGCCTATCAGATCCTTGGCTTGCAGCCGGGAGCGGGGCGCGACGACATCAGCCGGGCCCACAAGTCCCTGATGAAGAAACTCCATCCCGACCAGGGGGGCTCGACGTATCTCGCTGCCCGGGTAAACGAGGCCAAGGATACTCTGCTTCGCACGCATAACGGCTAACTCCGGCACTACGCTACAAACGCCCGTACCGCGTGATCTCCGTTGGCTCTGTCTGTCGTCGCCCCGATGCCCGCCATTTCGGCGTGGCCGATCTCTTGAGTAAAAATTTAACCGTAAAACGTTGACGAGAGGTTGTCGCGGAACCGACTTTGGCTGGCCGCATGCCGAAAACAAAAATGCCCGCGCAAGGCGCGGGCATTTTTCGGAGCGGTGCGGGAGATCAGTTGCGGACAGTGATGCAGGAGATGTCGGCGCGCTTCAGGGCGCGGCAGACGGCTTCGGCCTGATCCCGCTCGAGCCCGGCGAAGCGGGCGCGGTAGAGCTTGCGATTGTCCTTGGCGACGACCGGCTCGGTGAACGGATCGGCCTTGCTGAGCAGGCCGCGGGCCGAGCTGCGCGCGGCGTCGATGCGCTGCTGGGCTTCGTTCTCGCTCTCGAGCGCGCCGACCTGGACGATCCAGCCGCTGTGCGTGACGACCGGCTTGGTGGTGGCGCTCATCTGGATCGGCTGCGGCGCCGGGTCGGCGGAGGCGAGCTTCGGAGCGACCGGGGCGGGCGCGGCGGCGGTCGCAGCCGGCAGCACGCCGAGGACGCCGTTGCCGGTGCCGAAGCCGGCCGGCTGGCGTGGCAGTTCGGTGCGGGCGACTTCCGCCTTCGGCGCTTCCGGTTGGCTCTGGATCTCGGGCTTGTTGATCAGATCGGCCCGGGCGACGACGGCGCCGGAGGTTTCCGCGACGTCGGAGCGGGAGGCAACCGTGTTGGTAATCTGCGGCGCGACCTGCGACGGGGCGGCGGAGGCGACCTTCACGGTGCCGGCCTTGACCTGCACCGTCTTGACCCGGACCGGCTTCATCGGTTCGGACGAGCCCGGGATGATCGAGAGCGGCTGGCTGGAGATCACGCCATTGGTGAGCGGCGCGGGCTCGATCTTGGATTCAGTCGGCCGAGCTTCAGGCTTGGGCTGAGCGGGCGGCATTGCGGCGGTGGCGGCCGCAAGCGTGGACAGGCGCGAGGCGAGACGCGACGGGGCTGCTTCGGGAGCAGGGGCGGCCGCGGCCTGGACCTGCGGAGCGGTGCGGGCCGGGGTATCCGACGCATCGGCGACCTCGGCAGCGGCGTCAGCGCCGCTACGCTCGGTAACCGCGGCGACGGTGTGGCTGGTCGCGCCCTTCTCGAGGTTCTCCGCGAGGAGGTTGCGCATGATGGCGTCGCGCGAACCGCCGCTGCGGCCGCCCAGCACCACGCCGATCAGGTGGCGGTTGCCGCGGCGCATCGAGGTCACGAGGTTGAAGCCGGAGGCGCGGGTGTATCCGGTCTTGATGCCGTCCACGCCCTCGACGCTGCCGAGCAGGTGGTTATGGTTCCGGATCGACTGGCCGCGCCAGTTGAACGTCGAGGTCGCGAAATAGCGGTAGTAGCGCGGGAAGCGCTCCTGGATGGCGCGGCCGAGCGTGGCCTGATCGCGCGCGGTCGTGACCTGCTCGTCGTTGGGAAGGCCGTTGGCGTTCCGGTAGACCGTCTTGGACATGCCGAGCGAACGCGCCTTGCGCGTCATCATCTGGGCGAAGTCGTCCTCGTCGCCGGCGATCGCTTCCGCGATCACCACGGCTGCGTCGTTGGCGGAGCGGGTGACGAGACCCTTGATCGCGTCCTCGACACGGATGGTCTGACCGGCACGCAGGTTCAGCTTGGTCGGATCCTGATCGGCGGCGTGCTGCGACACCGGCATCTCGGTGTCGAGCTTCATCTTGCCGGACTCGAGACGCTCGAACAGCAGATAGAGCGTCATGATCTTGGTCAGCGACGCCGGATGGCGAATCCCGTCGGGGCTCGTTGCCTGGAGCACGGAGCCGGAATTGCCGTCGACGATGATCGACGCGAATTTCGGGCTGGAGCTCTCGGACACGTCGCGCTGCACCCGGTGGTGCGCGTAGTGGCGGCGGTGACGCCGCGCCTCGGCGGCATCGGTGGTGAAGATGACCGCGGTGGTGACCGTAAGAAGCCCGAAAACCCCGACCCGCGCCAAGCGCGAGGAAGACAAGTTTTTACGAAGCATGAAACCCCGTCCCCGTTTCTGACTTGATCACCGGCCCGTGAGGCGAAATTGTGCCCAATGGACCCGGGATCATTACCTGCCCAGGCTGCCCCTCCGCTGGTGTTCGCCGCGGGGGACGTTGAACCTGAGCCGCTATTCTGGCTAAGGTGATGTTCTCAAACGGCTTTTGGCCGCTTGCGGAAGCTGAACACGTCCAGGGAATCAAGGTAGGGGTCCGCGGTTTCCAAAAGCTTAAGGAACCCTTGCGGGAAACCCCGGGAATCTCTTCGGTTTGGATCTAGTTTTTGTGCGACGCACAAGATTCTTGACTTTTTTGTGCGTTGCACTAATTGTGGGCAGAGTCAGGGAGCCGGGGCTTCCCGACGCGAGCCAGGGAAAAGGATTCCGAAATGTTCAAGGTTGAAGACTTTCAGAGCTACGGGAAAGAGCAGTTCGAGCAGTGCGTCGCCTCCGCGACCTCGGTGCAGCACGGCCTCCAGGCAATCGCCAGCGCCTACGGCGACTACACCAAGAAGTCGTTCGAAGACACCAAGTCCTTCGTCGAGAAGCTTTCCGGCGTGAAGTCGCTGGACAAGGCGATGGAAGCGCAGACCGACTTCGCCCGTTCCGCCTACGAGACCTTCGTCGCGGAATCGCAGAAGATTGCCGGCCTCTACAGCGACCTCGCCAAGCAGGCGTTCAAGCCGGTCGAGACCATCGTGTCGAAGTTCACCCCGGCCGCCAACTAACTTTTCCCGGACATCCTGGAAGCAAGAAGCCCGGCTGAACCAGCCGGGCTTTTTTGTTGTCGCGACCGATCCGTGCCAGAGCGCGGTCGGGTTCGCCGGCGGGACCAAGCAGAATTTGCCGGTGCTGCTCGCGCGATATTGCAGCACGCTTGGGGGCAGGGCGCTGCCGGTGTTCGCCGGCATGGTGTGGATCGGATGCTCACCCGCTCGATGCGCACAGCACGAATGAACGGCGCGTTGAATTGGGTCCGCGCCTCGCTGCTGATCTGCGAGGTGATGGTGGTGCCGGACGCGTCGAGCGATGCGGCTGACACAGGGCAGGGCGGACGAAGCACGGCCATCCTCGAAATTTGCGATTTTGCCCGATTTGGCGCCACGCGATTGAACAGCATCTACCGTAGAAAACCGGAGACGATCCCGCGCGAAACCGTCGCAGTCGCGTTAACGGCTAGGTTCCTGGTCAACCTGTTTCTAGACCGGCGCGGCGGAAATTTTTGTCAAACCGGTCCGGATTGATTAACCTTGGTCAGGATCGCCCGGATCGGGAATCGGGCCCGCCATAGCCGGACTTTTGCACGCTTGCGGCGAGGCGGGGGCAAGCCCATATTCCTGCAATCGATCTGGTTTGGACCGGACCGGTTGGAAGCGGCGATCCAAAAGCGCGGTGCGCCAGTGCGAAGCTCCGAAAGGCGGGGCCGCGCGGCGGGCCGTCATACGCTTCCGTGGGGAATTTGAACGCCTGAGCCATGTCGCAATTGACTTCCAGCCTTGACCTGTCTGCGGCCGCCGCCGCCCGCGCTCCCCGGATGAGCAACGACGAGAACCGTTCCGGCAGCCCGACGGGTCCGAACACCTCCGTCATCACCAAGGTCAAGCCGAAGACCAAGCGGCCGAACCTGTATCGCGTTCTGATCCTGAACGACGACTACACGCCGATGGAGTTCGTGGTCCACGTGCTGGAGAAGTTCTTCCAGAAGGACGTCGAGGCGGCGACCAAGATCATGCTGCACGTCCATCATCACGGTATCGGCGAGTGTGGCGTGTTCACCTACGAGATCGCCGAAACCAAGGTGACGCAGGTGATGGACTTCGCCCGCAAGCACCAGCATCCGCTGCAATGCGTGATGGAAAAGAAATAAGTCACCCCACGGCGCGTTCGTAGCCGGCTCTTGCTTGTGTATGTCGCAGTGTGATCGCCGCGTGATGCCTGCGCGCGATCTCCATCGCAGCCGGCAAAACTACGGAATTCTGCACCGGCGCCGATCCCGCCCAAATCGGAACGGGTTTTGCATCGAAAAATACCGCAGGTGGCTAGCTGCCGAGTCGCGGAACCGGTCTTTCGCCGCGGTCTTGTATAACTATATGTGACAAAGGTTGTTGTTGCCTGACCGGGCGAGGACGATCATGATGGTGGGGGCCATAGAGGACGCGAATGCCGACTTTTTCTCAAAGCCTTGAACAATCCCTGCATCGTGCGCTGGCGATCGCAAACGAGCGTCATCACCAATACGCGACGCTCGAGCATCTCTTGCTCTCCCTGATCGACGACTCCGATGCAGCCGCCGTCATGCGCGCCTGTAGCGTCGATCTCGACAAGCTCCGCACGAGCCTCGTCAACTATCTTGAGACCGAATTCGAGAACCTGGTGACGGATGGCGCCGACGATGCCAAGCCGACCGCCGGTTTCCAGCGCGTGATCCAGCGCGCGGTGATCCACGTGCAATCCTCCGGTCGCGAAGAGGTGACCGGTGCCAACGTGCTGATCGCGATCTTCGCCGAGCGCGAGAGCCACGCCGCATACTTCCTGCAAGAGCAGGACATGACGCGCTACGACGCCGTCAACTACATCAGCCACGGCATCGCCAAGCGGCCGGGCGTCTCCGAGGCCCGCCCCGTGCGCGGCGTCGACGAGGAGACCGAGACCAAGGGCAGCGACGACGCCAAGAAGAAGGGCGAAGCGCTCGAGACCTATTGCGTCAACCTCAACAAGAAGGCGCGCGACGGCAAGATCGATCCGGTGATCGGACGCAATTCCGAGATCAACCGCGCGATCCAGGTGCTGTGCCGCCGGCAGAAGAACAACCCGCTGTTCGTGGGCGAAGCCGGCGTCGGCAAGACCGCGATCGCGGAGGGCCTCGCCAAGCGCATCGTCGACAGCGAGGTGCCGGAGGTGCTGGCGGCTGCCACCGTGTTCTCGCTGGACATGGGCACGCTGCTTGCGGGCACGCGCTATCGCGGCGACTTCGAGGAGCGCCTGAAGCAGGTGCTGAAGGAGCTCGAGGCGCATCCCAACGCCATCCTGTTCATCGACGAGATCCACACCGTGATCGGTGCGGGCGCGACGTCGGGCGGGGCGATGGATGCCTCGAACCTGCTCAAGCCGGCGCTTGCCTCGGGCACGATCCGTTGCATGGGCTCGACCACCTACAAGGAATACCGCCAGCACTTCGAGAAGGACCGCGCGCTGGTGCGGCGCTTCCAGAAGATCGACATCAACGAGCCGACGGTGGAGGACGCGATCGCGATCCTCAAGGGCCTCAAGCCGTATTTCGAGGACTACCACCGGCTGAAGTACACCAATGAGGCGATCGAGGCCGCGGTGCAGCTCTCCTCGCGCTACATCCACGACCGCAAGCTGCCCGACAAGGCGATCGACGTGATCGACGAATCCGGTGCGGCGCAGATGCTGGTCGCCGAGAACAAGCGCAAGAAGACCATCGGCATCAAGGAGATCGAAACCACGATCGCCTCGATGGCGCGGATCCCGCCCAAGAGCGTGTCGAAGGACGATGCCGAGGTGCTCAAGCATCTCGAGCAGACGCTGAAGCGCACCGTGTTCGGCCAGGACAAGGCGATCGAGTCGCTCGCCGCTTCGATCAAGCTGGCGCGTGCCGGCCTGCGCGAGCCGGAGAAGCCGATCGGCTGCTACCTGTTCTCCGGGCCCACCGGCGTCGGCAAGACCGAGGTCGCAAAGCAGCTCGCGGCGTCGCTCGGCGTCGAGCTGCTGCGCTTCGACATGTCCGAATACATGGAGCGGCATACCGTGTCGCGCCTGATCGGCGCGCCTCCGGGCTATGTCGGCTTCGACCAGGGCGGCCTGCTCACCGACGGCGTCGACCAGCATCCGCATTGCGTGGTGCTGCTCGACGAGATCGAGAAGGCACATCCCGACCTCTACAACGTGCTGCTCCAGATCATGGATCACGGCCGGCTCACCGACCACAACGGCAAGCAGGTCAATTTCCGCAACGTGATCCTGATCATGACCACGAATGCGGGTGCTTCGGATCTGGCCAAGCAGGCGTTTGGCTTCACCCGCTCGAAGCGGGAAGGCGACGACCACGAGGCGATCAACCGGCAGTTCGCGCCGGAATTCCGCAACCGCCTCGATGCCATCGTCTCGTTCAGCCATCTCAGCGTCGAGGTGATCGGCACGGTGGTCGAGAAGTTCGTGCTCCAGCTCGAGGCTCAGCTCGGCGACCGCGACGTCACCATCGAGCTGTCCGAGCCCGCCAAGGCCTGGCTGGTTCAGCACGGCTATGACGAGCAGATGGGCGCGCGGCCGATGGCCCGCGTGATCCAGGAGCACATCAAGAAGCCGCTGGCCGACGAGGTGCTGTTCGGCAAGCTCAAGAGCGGTGGCCACGTCCGCGTCGTCCTGGTCAAGGACGAGGCCGACGAGACCAAGGAGAAGATCGGCTTCGAGTTCGTCGAAGGCCCGGTCACGCCGAAGCAGGAAAAGTTGCCCGGCGCCCGCAAGCGCCCGCCGGGCAAGCCCAAGCCGGGCGGCCCCGGCGGCTCGAAGGGGCCGACCTCCAAGGGGCCGCTGGTCAAGGCTTGATCGGCGCGTGATGAAATCGAAAAGGCCGGCTGTTCAGCCGGCCTTTTTGTTTGTGTCGCAGTGCGGGGCTTTAAGTGCCGGTGTCAGGCGCGGGTGCCGCAGGCGGCCGCGGTTTCTTCGGCGCGGTTGGCCGTGCGCGGGCGGGAGCGGACGGCTGCATCGTGACGATGACCGGATTCGGCTTGTGATCGGTTGCCGCGCCCGTCGCGGCATCGACCCCCATGCCGACGACACCGCCCAGCAAGAGATTGCCGGCAAAGCCGGCGGCGCCGCCGGTCTGTATGTCGCGGCTGAGCGGGACGATCTGCGGCTCGTAGCCGTCCTTCTGGAAGGTGATGGAGATGTCGGCGTTCCGCTTGACGACCACGGAGCAGGGCGTCGTGCAGGTGGTCGGAACCTCCATTCCGCTGACGACGGCTTCAACGCCTGAAGGTGTCGATGAGATGCTGATATTCTCGGTCGTGCCGCGCGTGACAGACGCGCAGCCGCCCAGCATGACGCTGAGCGCCACAATTCCAATTGAACGCATGAAATGCCCCTTGTCCCGTCCGCAGTGAAGCGCAACCAGGGCGGGAGGGCAATACGTCATTGGTCCAGATAGTTAAGCCACGCACCGGTTGTGCGGAGAAGGGGGGCGAACCTGCGCGTGGGCCGGTCTATTCGCCGCGCAGGCGCTGGTCGTCCTGCACGCGGACTTGCTCGGCGCCGCGCGCGCCTGCGGGCGAGAGCCGCAGCATGCTCAGCACCGCGCCGCAGAGCGCAAATCCGACGCCAGCGAGGAGCGCGACTCGGGTTCCGTCAATTGGATAGAGGCCGAGGAACAGCGCCACCAGCGCCGCGCCCGTGGTCTGGCCGAGCAGCCGCGCCGTGCCCAGCATGCCGCTGGCGCCGCCGGCGCGCTCGCGCGGGGCGGCTGCGATCATGGTGCGGTTGTTGGGGGTCTGGAACAGGCCGAAGCCGGCGCCGGCCAGCGCCATCCGCCAGATCACGTCGAGCGGCGTTGGCGCGGCAGGCAGGAGGGCCAGCGCGCCGAGCCCGCAGGCGAACAGCGTGAGGCCGATGCCGCCGAGCAGGCCCGCCGGATAATGCTCGACCAGGCGGCCGGCGAGGGGGGCCGCGAAGGCGATCGCGATCGGCCACGGCGTGATCAAGAGGCCCATATGCACGGCGGAATAGCCGAAGCGGCTCTGGAGATAGAACGGGATCGCGACGAAGGCCAGCATCTGCCCGCAGAACGACGCGATCGAGGTCGCGATCGACAGTGCGAACACCGGGATGCGCAAGAGGTCGACCGGCAGCAGCGGCGAGGCCATGTGTGTCTCGCGGTAGATCAGCAGCGCACCGGCGACGAGAGCGATGGCGAACTGGACGAGGCAGGTGAGCGCGGCCTCGCCATGGCCGACGCTGTCGATCGCGGCAATGCCGACGCCGAAGGTGATCGCGGAGAGACCCGCGCTCTGCCAGTCGAAGGAATGGCTCGCGGGCTTGGTGTGCGGCAGGCTGCGCAGGCCGAGCACCAGCGTCACCGCGCCGAGCGGCACGTTGATGGCAAACAGCCAGGGCCAGCTTCCGACCGCGAGGATGCCGGCCGCGAGCGTCGGGCCGACCGCGGCCGAGCAAGCGACGACAAGAGCATTGAGCCCGATGCCGCGGCCGAGCAGACTGCGCGGATAGGTGAAGCGCACCAGCGCCGCGTTGACGCTCATGATGCCGGCCGCGCCAAAGCCCTGGACGATGCGTGCGACCGTCAGCAGCGGCAGCGTATGCGCCAGCGCGCAGAAGGCGGATGCGAGCGTGAACAGCACGAGCCCGACCAGATAGACGCGGCGATAGCCGACGATCTCGCCGAGCGAAGCCAGAGGCAGCAGCGAGATGGTGATCGCGAGCTGGTAGCCGTTGACGATCCAGATCGAGAAGGCCGGGCTCGCGTCGAGGTCGGCCGCGATCGTCGGCAGCGCGACGTTGGCGATGGCGCTGTCGACCACCGCCATGATGATGCCGAGCGCAATGGTCAGGATCGCCTGGTTGCGCTGGGGCTGCGGCAGGCCGTCGGCATGCACTGTTGGGGCGGACGACATGGTAATCGTGTTCGGTTGAGGCGCAGTTGCTCGTTCGCAACTTGATCCGACCCGGGATGGTTCCAGCCAAAGCCGATGGCTATTTCGGCTTCTGCGGCTCCTGAATCGCTCTGAGGTAGTTTACCACGGCCTCGGCGTCGTCGCGGCCGAATCGAAACGTCGGCATGAAGCGGTGAATGCTGCTGTAGCCGTCCTGAAGGCGCTGCATGAAATCGGGATCGTAGAGCTTGTTCTCGCCGAGGCGGCGAAACGGCGGCGCCACCTTGTTCGGGCTCGTGCCGGTCTTGCCGACCGCGTGGCACCGCGAGCACATCCGCTGCAACAGTGCTTCAGCGTGCCGCTGCTCGAAGTCCGTGGCTTGACTACCGGTGCTCCGTAGCACGGCAACGGCCAGCAGGGCCGGCGCGAACCTCTTCATCGAGCATTCCCCGTCATTCTCAGCGCGAGTTTGCCTTGCTCCAGACGTAGAGTGCGATCAAAACGATCGTTACCACTGTCGAGAAGATCAGAATGCGGCGATCCCAATCGATCCTCTCTCTCTCACCCTTTCTGAAAGTGAGGGCCGTAAACAGGGCCTTCATGGCAAATCGGCGCATCGGAAGCCTCGCGAGGGCCGTACGATGCCACGGCCGACGCGAGCGGGCTTGATGCAGCTCAAGCCCGGGCGCGCTACACCGCCGGCGGATTGCGGTCGGTGAAGGTCGTGCGCTGGTGCCAGTAGGGATAGGGCAGCGTCACCTTGCTCGCAGCATCGAGCTTTGCGATCTGGTCCTTGGTCAACGACCAGCCGACCGCGCCGAGATTTTCGCGCAGCTGCGTCTCGTTGCGCGCGCCGATGATCAGCGTCGAGACCGTCGGACGCTGGAGCAGCCAGTTCAGCGCAATCTGCGAGACGCTCTTTCCCGTCTCCCTGGCGACCTCGTCGATCGCGTCGACCACACGATAGACGTGCTCGTCCGGCACGGGCGGGCCGAAATCGGCAGTCTTGGGCAGGCGGCTGACCTCGGGCTTCGGCTGCCCCCGGCGGATCTTTCCAGTGAGGCGTCCCCATCCGAGCGGCGACCAGACCACGGCGCCGATCCCCTGGTCGAGGCCGAGCGGCATCAGCTCCCACTCATAGTCGCGGCCGATCAATGAATAGTAGGTCTGATTGGCGACGTAGCGCGGGAAGCCGTGCTTGTCGGAGACGGAGAGCGACTTCATCAGGTGCCAGCCTGAAAAGTTCGAAACGCCGACATAGCGGATCTTGCCGGCGCGCACGAGCACGTCGAGGGTGGCGAGCACCTCTTCAGGCGGGGTGAAGGCGTCGAAGCCATGGAGCTGGAACAGGTCGATGTAGTCGGTGCCGAGCCGGGCGAGCGAGCCGTCGATGGCCGCGAGCAGATGCTGCCGTGACGAGCCGATATCGTTGGGCCCGTCGCCGAAGCGGAACGTCGCCTTGGTCGAGACCAAAACCTTGTCGCGGCGGCCCTTGATGGCTTCGCCGAGAACACGCTCGGACTCGCCGAGCGAATAGACGTCGGCGGTGTCGAACATCGACACGCCGGCCTCGAGACAGATATCGAGAAGGCGGCGGGCTTCGCTCGCGTCCGTGGTGCCCCACGCAGCGAGGCGGCCGACGCCGCCGAAGGTGCCGGTTCCAAGACTCAGAGCGGGCACCATGAGGCCTGACCGGCCCAAGCGTCGGTATTCCATCGATATGCTCCTCGGCTGGCCGCTGGTTGATCGATGCGGCCTTGGCGCCGAAGTTAGCGCAAGCGAGCGCCTTGTCCTATCGCGCAGTCACATACCGGCCTTGCTCGGGAACGCTCTAGTCGTGCCGAAGCATGTCGTCGAACGCGGCATCGACGACGCGCTGGCCGACGGTTTCCACTGAAGCCTGCGTCTTGATTGCTGCTGCGACAGAGGGCGTGCAGGCGAGCTCAACGGTGCGCGCCTGCCGCGGCAGGAACGCAAGGCTCCAGCCCACCACGACCAGCGCCGCGAGCCGGATCGCGATCATGCCCAGCAACAGCTCGGATCCGCTTGTCGTGGCGTGAGTCCTCATGCGTGCCAGCCTGATGCAGGCTGCCAACCAAGACAATCTGGAATTGCCGAGCGCTGCCTTCGCTCAGGACGAAGGCTTGCGGTGATGGCGGACCGGGATGGGCGTCCTACGCCAGGCAATGGCCGAGCAAGTCCGGATGCGCGGCACAGATGTGATGCGCGCCGGCGTCCCGCAGCTCGGCCTCGCTGCCATAGCCATAGAGCACGCCGATCGCGGTCATGCCGTTGGTCCGGGCGCCGACCACGTCATGGCTGCGGTCGCCGATCATGATCGCACTGGTGGGATCGACCCTGGCTTCGTCGAGGGCGTAGCGGAGCAGGTCGCGCTTGTCGACGCGTGTGCCGTCGAGCTCGGAGCCGAACACGCGTTCGAAATAGGGCTTCAGGCCGAAATGATCGACGATGCGCGTGGCGTAGACCGCGGGCTTGCTGGTGGCGACGAACATGCGCGGTGTTGTCGCGGCCAGCGTCGCCAAGGTGTCCGTGATGCCGGCATAGGCCTCGTTTTCGAACAGGCCGATATCGGCAAAGCGCTCACGATAGAGCAGCAGCGCCCGGTCGGCGAGCTCGTCGGTGCCCGTCAGCTTTTTCAGGCTGGCATGCAGCGGAGGCCCGATGCACCAGGTCAGCTTGTCCTCGCTCGGCACCGCGAGATTCAAGCGCTCAAGCGCGTATTGGATCGAGCGGGTGATCCCAGGCTTCGGGTTGGTCAGGGTGCCGTCGAGATCGAAATAGATTGTCATCATCAATGCGGAACCGGCGTGGAGACTGCCGCCCGTTGCTAATTGGATCGGGCCTCAAGTCAAGACCCTTGCATCATGCCGTCGTGCGCATTCGACGATCAGAATGCAGCGCGACCAAGCTGAATAATGCCTGGCGGCGCTGAGCTTGTTCCGGACAATGCAATCTCCCGGTATGCGTCGGTCGGCACAGGCTGCGGAGAGGTTCAGGAAGGCGGCGCTCGCGGACAGATTTGGCGAGGAAACCAGGAGCAATCTCGGATCCGGCGCCGTCAGCCGTCTTGTTGCCGCGGCATTTCAGACAATTCGAAATGGTTGGTCCGTCGAAATCGCGTTCGCTGATGTCGCGCCCCGTTATAAAGCTCGCTATTGGCGGGACGTAAGCGTAGAGTCGCGTCATCACCGCCCTTCCCACGGCTTCCATCGGTGACTGAGGGTCACGAGCGCTCCCGCCGAACGAGGAAGAGCGTGCATGCCTCGATTTCGTCTGGCCGACTGGATCGTGCCGCCAGTGATCGTCCCGATGTTTCTACTGCTTCTGGTGGCTGCGGCGGCTTTTCTGCGTGGATAGGACGCCACTGCAATATCTGGTGAGCGCGCGCGATCAAAGCGGCTACGTCAGCTTGGGTCGCACCACAACGGCTGCTGCTTTGAAGAAGGCGAGGGAGCTGTTGCAGGAAGGCTATCTCGACGTGCGGATATGCACACCGCAAGGCCGGATTCTGCTCTCCGATGAGTTCGACCAGTTCGAGGCATGAGGTGACGCCTGCGGTTCGTCACATGGCGCGCCTGGGTCCATCGCAAGAGAATGCCTCGTGTGAACGCCGCCCCGGAAAGGTATCTGGATGAAAACGCTCCTTGTCGTATTGACGCTCGGCGCATTCGCGCAAGGCGCTATCGCCGGTGAATCTGACTGCCGCGAGATCGAAAGCACGAGCGGACGGCTCGCCTGTTACGACGCCGCGTTTCCTCCGAAGGTGAAGAAGTCCATTGCCGTGGAAATCGACATATCTCGGGCCCCATACAAGGATCCATTCGTTGCGGAAGAGGCCCGAACCGCGGCGAAGCTGAAGAATATCTGTCGCGGTTGTTGAGGCTTGTAACCAGGCAGCGCGGGCGTGGCAGCGGGCTGACGGCGTGAACAAGCGCCATTAACGGGAGGATCTGTCATGTCACTTAAACAATTTGGCGTCGATGACGGGCCACATACCATGGACGGGCTGCGACTGAGCGCGCGGGATGGCGCTAAGCCGGTCGAGGCGTTCATTGGCCGCAAGGTGATGGATATCTGGGTCGCCTCGGTCGCGCATCGTGTCGGCAAACAAAGCCTGTTCCGTGGTCAGTACAATGCGCTCGGCAAACTGAATCTTGCGTCGATCGAGCGCATCGTCAGTGCAAAGTACCAGCTTGGAGTCACGCTCAACCGCCAACACCCGTTTGTCGAGGTTCTGGTCTCGGACATTGAGGAAAGTGGTGAGGCCCTTGATCTGAGCGAGCTCGTGCGCGAGCCGTTGCCGCCGGCATTCCATCGGCTGGCTTGAGCCGGACAGGATGACCATCGAGCATGCCGCCGTCGAGATCGCCCGCAAACCCTGGGGCCGCGTCGATCTGCGTCCCTGGAGCAGCATCGACGCTTCGGCTGATCCGGTCGGTGAGTTGCGGCTTGGGCGTATCGACAAGCGTGCGCCCAGCCCGGCGCTCCTGCTCAAGCTGCTGTTCACCAGCCAGCCCTTGTCGATCCAGGTTCACCCGAATGACGAATTCGCACACGCCATCGGCTTGCCGAACGGGAAGACGGAGGCGTGGTACATCCTGTCGGCGCCGCCGGGCGCGCGGGTTGCGCTGGGGTTGAAGCGGAAACTCACGCCGCAGGCATTGCGCGCGGCAATCAGGGACGGCTCGATTGCGGGCCATGTGCAATGGCGTCCTGCCGCGCCAGGCGACGTCATCTTCGTTCCCGGCGGCACGATCCACGCCATCGGCGCCAATATCGTGCTCGCCGAGATTCAGCAGCAGAGCGATACGACATTCCGTCTGTTCGATTTTGGCCGGCAGCGCGAGTTGCATGAGGACAGTGCCGTGGCCGCCTCCGATGCCTGGCCGCCGCCAACGCAATTGCCTCCGCGGCGTCTCACCGACGGTCGTACGGTTCTCGTCGCGAGCTCGCCTTTCGTGCTCGAGCGGATCGATCTTCAAGCCAATTCGCATTGGGAGCTCGATACCGATCGGGAAGCCTGGCTCCTCGTGATCGACGGGAAGGGGCGCATCGGACGGGCGAACGTGACCGTCGGAGAGGCCATCTTCATTGAGGCCGACAGCGCCGGTATCGACATTGGCCCGAGCGGGATGAGCATGCTGCTCGCCTATCCGGGACCGGATCCCATCGCATCCTTGCTGCAGGATTGTACGGGACTGACGAAAAATTCCACCGCCGCCCAGGCGCCGACATCAAGTGAAATCATCGAGGTACCGACATGACGCCGCTCCACCGTATCGCCGTCATCGGCAACTCGCTGCCTCGCCGATGCGGAATTGCAACCTTCACGACCGACTTGCACAAGGCGATCTCGATGTCGCGTGCGGATCTGGAGACCAGCATCGTGGCGATGACCGATCCCGGTCAGGCCTACGACTATCCTCCGGCGGTCGCTTTTCAGATCAAGGACGGCCATATCGACGACTACATGCGCGCCGCTGATTTCCTCAATGCCGGCCGGTTCGACATCGTGTGCCTCCAGCACGAATTCGGGATTTTCGGCGGCGAGGCCGGCGCCCATATCCTGGTGCTGTTGTCGCGCCTCACCATGCCGGTCGTGACGACGTTCCATACCGTGCTGGCGCGTCCGACGGCCAAGCAACGCGCCGTCGTGGAGCGTATCGTCGACGCGTCGTCGAAGGTCGTGGTGATGGCCAACAAGGGCCGGGAGCTGTTGCGTGACGTCTACCTGGTGCCGGACGACAAGATCGAGGTAATTGCGCACGGCATTCCCGATGTCGCATTCGTCGGGTCCGACGCAGCGAAAGCCAGACTCGGATTTGCGGGAAAGTCGGTCATTCTGACCTTCGGCCTGCTATCGCCCAACAAGGGCATCGAGGTCATGATCGACGCCATGCCGTCGATCATGAAGCGCTGCACGGACGCAGTCTACGTCGTGCTCGGCGCAACGCACCCGAATCTGGTTCGAGACCAGGGCGAGGCCTATCGCGAGGGCCTGATGGCGCGGGTGCGTGAACTTGGCATCCAGGATCACGTGGTGTTCCTCGATCGGTTCGTCGATCTGGCAACGTTGCTCGAATTCATTTCGATGTGCGACGTCTATGTCACGCCCTATCTCAACGAGGCCCAGATGACGTCGGGGACGCTAGCCTACAGCTTTGGGCTGGGGAAGCCGGTGGTCTCGACGCCGTACTGGCACGCCCGCGAGTTGCTCACTGAGGGATGCGGAGTCCTGGTGCCGTTCGGCGATGCCGCCGCGATCGGCGGCGAAATCGCAAACTTGCTCACCGACGACGTGCGACGGCAGGCGATGTCTCGGCGCGCCTATGCCGCGAGCCGAATGATGACGTGGGAATGCACGGCCGAGCGTTACATGTCGGTCTTCGAGACGGCACGGCACGGTCACCGGCCCAGGGTGTTTGCGCGCTCCGACATGGGCTTGCCGGGACTGCGTGGCCCCGCGCCGCCGGATATGCAGATCGGCCACTTCCTGTCGATGTGCGACGATGTCGGCCTGCTCCAGCATGCGGTGCATTCGGTGCCCGATCGCGCGCACGGCTATTGCGTCGACGACAATGCCAGAGCGTTGCTGCTGGCCTGCGCCCTCAACAATCCGGGCGAGCAACCGCTGTCGGAGGTCCTGACGGCCCGCTTTGCCGCCTTTGTGCAGCACGCGTGGAACCCCGACACCGGGCAGTTTCGCAACTTCATGGGCTTCAATCGCACCTGGCTTGAAGACAGGGGCTCCGAGGACAGTCACGGGCGGACCCTCTGGGCCTTGGGTGAGGCGGCGCGCACGGACGCGAGCCCGGCGCGGCGCCGGTGGGCTGCGGCCTTGTTCGCGCAGGCATTGTCGATCGCGGAGAGCTTTCGTTCGCCCCGCGCGTGGGCCTTCATGCTGCTGGGTTTGGACGCCTACTGCGCCGTGGCGCCGGACGATCTCCACGCCAGGGAAGTCCGGCATTCCCTTGCCGACAGGTTGATGTCCTGTCTGGCGTCGGTGGAGACGCCGGACTGGGTGTGGTTCGAGGAGGGGCTGGCCTATGACAACGCGCGATTGCCGCAGGCCCTGATGCTCGCGGGCATGGCGACGCAAACGCCTCAATATATCGATGCGGGATTGCGGTCGTTGCGCTGGCTCATGACGCAACAAACGACCGCGGCAGGTCAATTCCGGCCGGTCGGCACCTCTGGCTTCGGCGAGCAGCGGCAGCATCCCCGTGCCTTCGACCAGCAGCCGGTGGAAGCAACGGCGACGATTGCGGCCTGCCTCACGGCGTGGCGTGCGGATGGCGATGCCGAATGGAAGGCCATGGCAACGCGAGCCTTCGCCTGGTTTCTCGGCAGCAATGATCTCTCGGTGGCGCTGGTCGATCCGCTCACCGGCAGTTGCCGCGATGGCTTGCACCCCGATCGCGCCAACGAAAACCGCGGGGGCGAGTCGGTCGTTTGCTATCTCCTCGGCCTTGCCGAGATGCGTCAGCTTGCGCGCGTCAACGCGAGCCTGACAAGGCCGATCGCGTTGCGCGCCGTGGGCGCCTGAACTTCACCTTCCCACCTAGCGAGCCGAGGATACCGTGTCACAACCTTCCTTCCTGAACCGGCAGGGACTTCATCTGCGCCCCGATCCAGCGCGGGTCATCGTGCGGCCGTTCAAGCCGGCGACCGAACCGCGCGATCTCAATCCGACCGACAAGATGCGCGCAAATCATATCGTCGAGCGGGTTCTCGCACTTAATTCGGAAGCCGTTGCGGCCCAGCTCGCGGACGTCCTCGATAATTTCGAGGGCCGACATCGGAACCTCCTGGAGAGGTTCGAGGCCCGCGCCGACGATATGGAGGATGCTTTCGCAACGCATGGTATCTTCTCGAAAGCCCAGCGCCAGCTGATCGGCGCCTATTTTCTCAGCGAGTATTCGTTCGAGGCCTCAGCCTTGTTCAATCCGAGCATCGTACCGCACCCCGATCAATCCGGTAGCCCGGAGGGCGGCAAACGCTTCATCCTCAGTCTCCGGGCGATCGGCGAAGGGCATGTGTCGTCGCTGACGTTTCGAACCGGAACGATCGCGGCTGAGGGGAGCCTGACCGTCGATCCGACGGCTCGCCTTGCCTCGGTCCCGCGGATCAGCCATCGCGCATCCGGCCCGGACGGCGACCGGGTCGAGCTGACGTTCAGGCCCGAGGAAGATCTCAGCGAGCGTGTCATCTTTCCCGTGACCGAATCCCAATCGAACGGCATCGAGGATGCGCGCTTTGTCCAATTCAGCGACGGCGATCGGAAGACCTATTACGCGACCTACACGGCCTACAGCGGGCGGGCGATCCGGTCCGAATTGATCGAGACCAGCGATTTCATGTCGTTTCGACTGACGCCTTTGCGGGGCGCTGCGGCCCACAACAAGGGCATGGCGCTGTTCCCGCGCAAGATCGGCGGCAGCTATGCCATGATCGCGCGACAGGACAATGAGAACCTGTATCTGGTCTATTCGGACGACCTCTCCACATGGGAAGGCGGCCGGGCCCTTCTGAAACCGCAGTTTCCCTGGGAGTTCGTCCAGATCGGCAATTGTGGGTCGCCGATCGAACTCGACGAAGGCTGGCTGCTGCTGACGCATGGTGTCGGCCCTATCCGGAAATACTCGATCGGAGCGGCGCTGCTCGACAAGCACGATCCATCCAGGGTGCTGGCGCGTTCGAGCGAGCCGCTGTTGCGGCCTGAACCGTCCGAGCGCGAAGGGTATGTCCCCAACGTCGTCTATACCTGCGGCGCGATGAGGCACAATGACCAGATCATCCTGCCATATGCCGTGTCGGACACCTTCTCCAGTTTCGCAACGATCAGGATTTCCGCGCTCATGGATGCGATGCGACGCTGAGCGTTCGCAGTCGTTGACGTCACTTCCGTTTGCCAACAGGGTCAGAGGAGCCGTCATGGTTCGCCAAACAACCTACGTCGTGCAGGCGTTCAATGCCGGCAAGGGCGGGAATCTCAAGGCCGACTCTCCGATCGTCTGCAAATCGGAGAGCGGCGCGCTGCGAACGGCGGAGAGACTGGCCTTGAGCAAGCTCGGTGTCGTTGCGTTCTCGTCCAGCGGCGATGCCGAAATGGGTGACTATGACGATGAGCCGACGGTGTTTTTCCGGAAAGGCGAGATTCCGGCCGGCTTCGACTAAAGTCCCTGGTTGCGATCGAGAAGATACTTTTCAGAGGAGCCTACATGAGCGAGCGACTTGAAACCCTGAAGAAGGCCCGCGATCGCATGATCGAGGACAGAGACGCGCATGCGAAAGTGCTGGCCGCTCCCTTTGTGCGCGACACGGCCGAGCGGGCGCGCAACAAGTTCGTCGAGATTCAGGCGCTGATCGACGCCCTCGACCGCGCCATCAGCGGCGAAAGCCTGGTGCCCGTCAAGAACTGAGGCAGCGCAACGGGAAATCAGCCGACATCTCGTCGCAGGGGAGCGGTCGCATGCCGATGGCTGCGACCCCTTATTGCTGTCTCGCCCATTCGACGATCGCCGCCGCATCCGCGCCGGCCTGGGTCTCCCAGGTGGCGATCGTGTCCGTCGCGGCGTTGCGGAGTGCGGTGACGAGGGACGGCGGTGCGGGCTCGGCGATGTTGACGCCGTTGTCGCGCATGCGCGCATAATTCTCGGTCGTGCGATGGGCCAGCAGCGCGAACTGGCTCTGCTCGGTCTCGGCCGCAGCCGCCATCACCTCGCGCTGCATCGGCTCGGACAGCTCCGCGAACGCCTCGCTGCGGACGAAGGCGATCGAGACCGGCATCGCATAGTTGATGGCCGTGAAATGCGGCAGGAAGTCCCAGAGCTTGCGTCCCGCGCCGCCGTCGCCGGAGGTGAGGAACGCGTTCAGCTGGTGCTCCTTCAATCCGGCGAGCGCTTTGTCCATCGGCAGGAACTGCGCATTGGCCCCGGCCGCGCGCATCACCGCGCTGGAACTGGCGTCATAGGCCCGCAGGTTCAGCTTTGGCAGATCGTCGGCGCCTGCGAGCGCATGATCCGACCAGAGGCCCGTCGCCGGCCAGATCGTCAGATAGAGCAGCTTGAGACCGCGGGCGGCGAACGCCTTTTCGTAGAGTGGGCGTGCCCGCGCATTGGTGGCGCGAGCGACGTCGACCGATTGCACCAGGAAGGGCAGGGTAGAAAGGGCGAGCACCGGGTCGAGGCCGGACAGTGCGCCCGCAAAGGCATCGCCGCCGGCGATCCGGCCGTCCAGCGCCGCGCGCGGCATCTCGCCCGAATTGATCTTGAGCTCGTTGTCGAAGGCGTTGGCCACGGTCACGAAACCGTTGGTGCGCGCCGCGACGCGGTCGGCGAAAGTGGTGAGGCCGATCCCGGAAATGTTGCTTTGCGGATATTCCGTGGTCATCCGCCAGTTGACTTGCGCCATGGCCGGCGCGGCGGACAGGACCAGGGCGGCGAGGGCAAGGATCGCGCGGATCCGTTTGGCGGGGAAACGCATTGGGAGAAGCAGGTCAGGCAGCATATACTGGCAACTCGTCGAACCATGGCACGATGCCACAACATGGCGGATCATCTTCTCGCATGCCGCGCCGGCGTGCGCCACAGCGATGCTTGGGCAGTGTTGGCGCGAATTGCATCACTCGCCGTTGCCGTGCTGCTGACCTCTGCGACAGAGGTCGCGGCAGGGGACAGCTCGCCCGCGGGGACCGACGTCGCGGTGCCGAGCGTCGAGGAGCTGGCGACGCCGCCGCAGAAGCCAGCGGATGCGCGCGAGAGCGACACGCGGGAGTCCATCTGCCTGATCGTCGAGGCGGCCGCGCGGGACGCCAACCTGCCGCTGGAATTCTTCGCCCGCGTGATCTGGCAGGAGAGCCGATTCCAGGCCGATGCGGTGGGGCCCATGACGCGCAGCGGCGAGCATGCGCAGGGGATCGCACAGTTCATGCCGGGCACCGCGAGCGAGCGCGGGCTGCTTGACCCGTTCAACCCGGTTCAGGCCTTGCCGAAATCGGCCGAATTTTTGAACGAGCTGCGCAACCAGTTCGGCAATCTCGGGCTTGCGGCGGCCGCCTACAATGCGGGGCCGCGCCGCGTCCAGGAATGGCTGGCCGGTACCGGCCCGATGCCGGAGCAGACCCGCAATTACGTCTATGCCATCACCGGTGCGACGGTGGATGCCTGGGCGAAGGCCGGCGGTACCGGCAAGGGCCCGCCGAGCGCGCCGCCGACGAGCTGCCGCGATCTCATGGCCCTGTTGAAGCGCGCGCCGAATCCGTTCGTCGCCGAGCTCGAGCAGCATGTAGAGCTGGCCGCCGCGAAGATCTGGGGCGTGCAGCTCGCCGCCGGCTTCGACCGCAACAGGGCATTGGCGATGTATTCCCGCGCGGTCACGCGGCTGAGCGCGGTGATCGGCGAGCGCGACCCGAGCCTGCTGAGTTCGGTGATGCGCAGCCGCGGCACGCGCGCGTTCTACCAGGTGCGCATCGGCGCGGATACGCGCAGCGAGGCGGATGATCTCTGCAACCGCATCCGCAAGGCTGGCGGTGCCTGCTTCGTGCTGAAGAACCGCGGTGTGAGCGGGTAGGGCAACTCTCTCCCGCCGTCATTCCGGGGCGCGCCCCTTGGCGCGAACCCGGAATCCATTGTTCAACAATCTCTGCGGCCTGATGGATTCTCAGATGCGCAATTGCGCATCATAGCTCGCGACTTCGTCGCGCCCCGGAATGACGGCGGCGGGTGTTGGCCGTGCGCATGCCAGCTCCGCCGCGCGGTTCCTTGACGCGGACCGCCGCATTGCCCGTTATGCAGGCACGATTCCGTAACCCCAGCCGGCCGTCCCGTGGCGCTTCCTCCGCTCGATTCACCTCAATGGCAAAGTCCTTGGCGCGCCTTTGCGTGGGGGCTGCGCTCGATCACGCAGACGATCCTCACCATCGTGCTGTTCGTGACCTATCTCGGCATCGGCGCGCTCGCCCACGACACCCATTTCAGCCTGCTCTGGGCGCTCTGCTCGACGCTGTTCGTCTGGGCAGGCCCCGCGCAGATCATCCTGATCACGACGCTCGGCTCGGGCGCGACCGTCATCCAATCGGCGATCGCGGTGACGGTCAGTGCGATCCGCCTCTTTCCGATGGTGGTCTCGGTGCTGCCGCTGATGCGCACGCCGAAGACGAAACGGCGCGAGCTGGTCTTCGCCGCGCATCTCACCGCCGTGACGCTCTGGGTCGAATGCCACCGCTTCCTGCCGCAGGTGCCGCGCGAGCGGCGCATCGCCTTTGTCCACGGGCTCGGCTGTGGCCTGGTCTCGGTGTGCCTCACCGCCAACACGGCCGGCTATTTCCTCGCCGCCAACCTGACGCAGACGCTTGGCGCCGCGATCCTGCTGCTGACGCCGCTGTCCTTCCTGTTCTCGACCGCGCGCAACAGCCGCGAGGTCGCCGACGTGGTCGCGCTGGCGCTCGGGATTCTGCTCTATCCGCTGGCGGCGAAGATGAACTCCGGCCTCGACATCCTCGTCAGCGGCGTGGTGGCCGGGTCGATCGCCTACGGCGTGCATTGGTGGCGGGAGGTGCGCGCATGAGTTTCGCACAGCTCATCGGCGACTGGCATGCGCTCGCAGTCCTGTTCGTCGCCGGCGTCGTGCCCAACCAGATCTGGCGCATGCTGGGCCTGTGGTTCGGCGGCGGTATCGACGAGGGTTCCGAGCTGCTGGTCTGGGTGAGGGCGGTCGCCACCGCGATCCTGGCCGGCGTTATCGCCCAGATTGTGGTCGAGCCGCCGGGCGCATTGGCAAGCGTGTCCGATGTCCTGCGCTACGGCGCGGTCGGCGCCGGCCTCGTTGTCTTCCTGCTGACCCGCCGCTCGATCTTCGCGGGCGTTGTCACGGGCGAAGTCTTCATGCTGGCCGGCACGTGGTGGTTGGGCTAAAACCTTCGCGAACAGCAAGGAACTGGAAATATGGTTCGCGAAAACGAGCTCCGCGAGGGCGAGGTCGCCATCGAGCTGCCGCCCGCAGAGGATGCCGGCCTCGTCTTCATCGGCCGCATCCGCACGCCCTGGACGTCGCGGCTGGAGACGCCGCGGCAGGGGCGGCACGACGGCCCGATCTGCCGCCTCGAGATCTTCGAGCCGTTCGTGCCGGCCATCAAGGGCGTCGACTTCTACAGCAATCTCGAAGTGCTCTACTGGCTCGACAAGTCGCGCCGCGACATCATCCTGCAAAGCCCGAAGAACAACGAGAAGACCCGCGGCACGTTCTCGCTGCGCTCGCCGGTCAGGCCCAACCCGATCGGCACCTCGATCGTCAAGCTGGTCGGCATCGAGGGCAATGCCATTCTGGTGCGCGGGCTCGACTGCATCGACAACACGCCGCTGATCGACATCAAGCCCGACCGCTGCGAGTTCACGCCACTGGCCGCGCCGCAAGCCGGGGATTTCCAGACGGAGTAGTCGTCATTCCGGGGGCGATGCGAAGCGTCGAGCCCGGAATCCATCGGGCCGCAGAGATCGTCGTGAAATGGATTCCGGGCTCGCGCCAAGAGGCGCGCCCCGGAATGACGATGTGGAGAAAGTCAGCCCGCCTTCAGCGCCGCGATCAGCTTGGTCGCGTTCTCTTCCAGCACCTTGACGTCTTCCTTGCGGCTCGCGGGCGGCAGCATCGCCACCCCGTCGTGGCGCGGCAAGACGTGCATGTGCAGGTGAAACACCACCTGTCCGCCGGCCGGCTCGTTGAACTGTTGCACGGTGATGCCGTCGGCCTTGAACGCCTTCATCGCCGCGGCGGCGATCCTGTGCGCGCCGCGAGCGACATGGGCGTAGTCGTCGGGCTTGATGTCGAGGATGTTGCGGGCAGGGGCCGTCGGGATCACCAGCGTATGGCCCGGCACCCGCGGCATGATGTCGAGGAAGGCGAAGACGTGCTCGTCCTCATAGACCTTGTGGCAGGGAAACTCGCCGCGCAGGATCTTTGCGAAGATGTTGTTGGCGTCGTAGGCGGTCATGGCAGCTCCTCGGCGGCTCCTCGGAATTTTGCGCTTACTGTCACCAGCCGCATCGAACCGTCAAGGCGCCTCGTCGGCGCCTTTCCGGAACGGGCCGAGCTCGGCCAGCTCCCGTCCGGCCTCGGCGACATAGGCGCGCTCGCGCTTGAGGTAATCGTCGATGGCGCGGCGCAGGCCCGGATCGGCAATGAAGTGGGCGGAATGGGTCGTCTTCGGCAGGTAGCCGCGCGCGATCTTGTGCTCGCCTTGCGCGCCGGCCTCGACGTGTGTGAGGCCGCGGGTGATCGCGAAATCGATCGCCTGATAGTAGCAGACCTCGAAATGCAGGAACGGATGATGCTCGACCGCGCCCCAGTTGCGGCCGAACAGCGTGTCCGAGCCGATGAAGTTGATCGCGCCCGCGATCCAGCGGCCATTGCGGCGCGCCATCACCAGCAGCACGTCCTCGCTCATGGTCTCGCCGATCAGCGAGAAGAACTCGCGCGTCAGATACGGACGGCCCCATTTGCGCGAGCCGGTCTCCATGTAGAATTCGAAGAAGGCGTCCCAGGCCTCCTCGGTGATGTCTTTTCCGGTGAGCCAGTGGATGGTGATGCCGGACGCGAGCGCGTCGCGGCGTTCGCGCTTGATCGATTTGCGGTGGCGCGAGTTCAGGGTGGCGAGGAAGTCGTCGAAGCTCGCAAAACCCTCGTTGTGCCAGTGGAACTGCTGGTCGGTGCGCTGGAGGAAGCCGTGCCCGGCGAGCAGCTTCCACTCCGCCTCCCGCGCGAAGGTGACGTGCACAGAGGAGGCCTTGCTGACCCCGCACAGCGCCACCAGCCCGCTCGCCAATGCCTCCATGATGCGCTCGCGGTCGACACCGTCGCGGACCAGCAGCCGCGGCCCGGTCGCCGGGGTGAAGGGAACCGAGACCTGGAGCTTGGGATAGTAGCGCCCGCCGGCCCGCTCGTAGGCGTCAGCCCAGCCGCGGTCGAAGACGTATTCGCCCTGCGAATGCGATTTCAGATAGCAGGGCACGACGCCGGCAACGCGGCCGTCGATCTTGGCGACCAGATGCCGGGGTCCCCATCCTGTGCGGATCGTTGCCGAACCCGATTTCTCGACGGCGGAGAGAAACGCGTGCGAGACGAACGGGTTATAGGCAGGCTTTAAGAGACCGGCCGAATCGCCTGGAAGCCCGGATGAGGATCCCTTGCCATGCCCGTTGCAAGCCTTTTCGATAAGAGCCTTGCCGGGATTTGCGCAGGCGTCCCAATCTTCGGGCGACACTTCGCCAATAGACGGTACGGCCTCGAGCGTGATTTCGGTTGATGCCATCGTGCCCAAGATCGTGCATTGCAGCAGCGACTTCAAGAGGGCGGGAACTGAGGTGTAGATGCAAACGCGGTATCAGCGATTGTGCAAAGATCTATCCCGAGTCGTCCTGGCGATAGCCAGGACCCATACCCACAGAATTTGGTTTGGCGATGACTCGGAGTTGCAGCTTCGGGCCACGACTCCTCCCTGGGGTAATGGGTCCTGGCTTTCGCCAGGACGACCCTAGGGCTACGGCACGAACCCCTCGAAGATCATCTGGTCCGCGTATTGTCCGACTCGCGTCCGCTGCTCCGGCGTCCGCACGGTCCAGCCGAGCAGGGCGCAGCCGAACACATTGCGGGCGATCCAGGGGGCGGGTGCCGGGAGGTGGTCGACCTTGAAGGCGACGAAATGCGGCTGGGTCTGGAAGCCGTGGCGCAGGTACAGCATGCTGTCGCGCTGCGCCGCGGTCAGCTTGGCCCAGTACTCGTCCTCATAGCTCCGCTGCGCGACGATGCCGCGCGGGCGAGAGGGCAGCAGTTCGCGCAGCGCCAGCACCTGGTCGGGATCGAAGGACATGCCGACCGCGGGGCCCTGATAGGACGCCAGCACCTCGGCCATCCGCTTCACCAGCTTGCGGTCGCCGCCAAAATGGCTCTTCACCTCAATCACCAGCGGCACCCGGCCGCCAACCATGGCGCAGAGGTCGGACAGCGACATCATCCGCTCGTCCGTGTCCTTGAACCTGATCGCCCTCAGCTCCGCCGCGGTCCTCTCGATCACCTCGCCGGTGGCCTCGGTGAGGCGGCCGAGTGCATGGTCGTGATGGACCATGGCCTCGCCGTCGGCCGAGAGCTGGATGTCGACCTCGATCGAGAAATTGCCTGTGATCGCAGCCTGGACCGCGCCCGGCATGTTCTCGACGATTCCGCGGGAAATGTCGTGCAGGCCGCGATGGGCGACCGGCCGGGCTGTCAGCCAATCAGGGGCGCGCATTCGCGTCAGGCGACCTCGAACACACCCTCGACCTCCACCGCCGCATCCGCGGGCAGCGAGGCGACGCCGACGGTGGTGCGGGCATGGCGGCCCTTGTCACCGAAGGCGGCAACCATCAGGTCGGAGGCACCATTGAGCACCTTCGGCCCGTCGAGGAAGTCCGGCGCCGAGTTGATGAAGCCGCCGAGGCGTACCACGCGGACGACCTTGTCGAGATCACCCAAGGCCGCCTTGACCTGGGCCAGCAGGTTGACGGCGCAGCCGCGCGCGGCCGCGGCGCCTTCTTCGATCGAGACGCCGGCACCCAGCTTCCCCTTGGCGATCAGCTTGCCCGCGGGATCGAAGCAGACTTGGCCGGAGACGAACAGCAGATTGCCGGTGCGCACGAACGGCACGTAGTTGGCCACGGGGGTGGGCGCCTCGTGCAGCTTGATACCCTGTTCCGCCAGTTTCTGCTCGACCGTGCCCGCCATCTTCGACCTCGTTGTCCAAAAATCATCCACCCCGGGCGCGTCCCATCGGCGGCCGGGCGCGCCCTGTTTCGCCCATCGTGCCGCCACATGCAAGCAACCCCGGCGGGCTGCGTTTTGTTGAGGCAGGGCAGGAGGTTCAGGGCGAGGGCCGCAACTTTACGTGAAACGGCCTCAGTTGCGACGCAATGGAACGGTCATTAAAATGTCGAATCTGCGCTTCCCAAGGACGCATCTTCAAGGAACAGACATGATGCACCTTTTCCGGACTTCGCTCGGTGTGATGGCGCTCGCGGCGGCCGCTTGTGGCCCCGGCGGCGGGGCGCTGGCCGCCAACGGTCCGTTCCTCGCGCATCAGGCGCTCTATGACCTCAGCCTCGTCAAATCGCGTTCCAATTCGGTCAACAGCGCGCGCGGCCGCATCCTCTACAATTTCACCGGAAGCTCCTGCGAGGGCTACACCTCCGAATTCCGCCAGGTCTCCGAACTCGACAGCGGCGAGGGCAAGATCACGCTCAGCGACCTCCGCTCCAACTCCTGGGAGGACGCCGCGGGAAAAAGCTACCGCTTCAAGATCGAGACGCGGATGAACGAGGCCGACGCCGGCCGGGTCGACGGATCGGCAGAGCGCGACGGCGACCACATCAACGTCAAGCTGAAGCTGCCGGCGCCGAAGAGCTTTACGCTCGACGGCAAGATCGTGTTCCCGACCGAGCAGATCCAGCGCATCATCGCCGCCGCCAAGGACGGCAAGTCGCTGCTCGAGCTGTCCGTCTATGACGGCTCCGACGACGGCCAGAAAGTCTACAACACGCTGACCGTGATCGGCCAGCCGATCCCCGCCGACCGTGCCTCCTCGACCGATCCGTCCACCACGGACGAGCACATGAAATCGCTCAAGCGCTGGCCCGTCACCGTCAGCTATTTCGACCGCGACGCCCAGCAGAAGGAAGGCGAGCAGACGCCGATCTATGCAATGGCGTTCGAGCTCTATGAGAACGGCGTCTCGCGCCAGCTCGTGCTCGATTACAATGATTTCGTCATCTCGGGCGCGATGGGCAAGTTCGACGTCAAGGACAGCAAGCCCTGTAATTGAACGTCGATCGTCATTCCGGGGCTCGCGAAGCGAGAACTATGGTGCGCAATTGCGCACCTGAGAATCTCGAGATTCCGGGTTCAGTCCTGCGGACCGCCCCGGAAGGACGGCGAGAGTTGTTTGTCGGCTCTCACTCCGTGTCGTCATTGCGAGCGCAGCGAAGCAATCCAGAATCTCTCCGAGGAACGATTCTGGATTGCTTCGTCGCAAGAGCTCCTCGCAATGACGGGCTGGCCCTCAGCTCCCTCTCCCGCTACGCTCTCTCCCAACACAACTCCGGGAGCCCCCCATGCCCAAGCTCGATCATCTCCGCCCCAGCGGCCTGCACCACAATCCGGCCTATTCCCACGTCGTCACCGCCACGGGCGCGCGGACGATCTACATCTCGGGCCAGGTCTCGACCGACGAGGAGGGGCGGATCGTCGGCGAGGGCGATATCGCCGCGCAGACGACGCAGGTGATGCAGAATCTCGGCCTGGCGCTGAAAGCTGCCGGCGCGAGCTACGCCAACATCGTCAAGATCACGACCTTCGTGGTGAACTACAAGCCGGAACTGCGCCCGATCATCGGCAAGGCCCGCTCCGCCTTCTTCGAAGGCATGGAGCCGCCGGCCTCCACCCTCGTCGGTGTCTCCGCGCTCGCCGCGCCGGAATGGCTGATCGAGATCGAGGCGGTGGCGGTCGCGGATTGAGGTGCGGACGGAATGACTTTGCAGAATTCCATTCGGATCGCTGCTGCATTGATGAGCAGGAGCGATGGGCGCGTCCTGCTGGTCAGGAAGAAGGCTACCGAAAGCTTCATGCAGCCCGGAGGAAAGATCGAGACCGGCGAGCATCCGCAGGACGCGCTGAGGCGCGAATTGTCGGAGGAGCTCGGGATCGATATCGATCCGAGCGAGATGACCTATGTCGGGCGATACACTGCGCCTGCCGCGAATGAGCCGGGCCGGCAGGTCGATGCGGAAGTTTTCCGCATCGTCATTGCGCATCCGGTCGCTCCGGGAGCCGAGATCGAGGAGATTCTCTGGCTCGATCCGTCCACGCCCGGAGCTGTCAAACTCGCGCCTTTGACGCGGGACAACCTACTTCCGCTGTGTTCGTGAATCCCGTAGCCCGGATTGCGCTTCGCTCCACCCGGGCTACGAGTGCTTCGCTTTGGACATCTCCCGCAGAACGGCCATCGCCTCATCGGCCTGGTCGACAGCCACAAAGAGATGGTCGTGGTGGAAGGCCGAAACGGCATTCACGCTGATGCCGGCTTCGGCCAGTCGCGCCGTGATAGCCGCCAGAAAGCCCACCGCATCGAGTGCGGAGTGAACTGTCAGCGTGATCAGGCGCGATGCAAACGCGTAGCGTAAGCCTGATGCCTCGGCTTCTTCGCGTCGGATCACCAGCGTCGTTCCTTCCTGCTCGCGGAACGTCAGCAGTGGGTTGACCGCTGCGGGAATGGGCTCGTTGGGCGGGATCGTGCAAAACACGAAGGCGCCGGGCTGCATCTCCGGCTTCATGTTTCTCAACAGCACGCTGAGGTCGCGTTCGCCTGTCACGGTGCCAGCTCCTGGGCGGGCGGGATCGTTTGAGCCCTTGCGAAGCTATCGGCGCCTGAAGCCGTTGGAGTCACGGTCAACATACCTTTGTATATCTCTTCCAATCTTTCTCATACGCTGACCTTACGCTGGTACAATTGAGCGACGGCGGGAGATTCTTACAATTTGAGTCCACTCGGGTCACTGCGAGGAAGCTCAAATGAACGTCATCATTCGAAAGCTCAACGGCCTGTGGCACCTCGTCGTCGGGTCTTGTCAGATCCGAACTCCGTTCCTGGAGACTCAGGATCGGCAGTTGGTCGTTCAGTATGCCCGGCGCGTCTATCCGGGTGCGCGGATCTTCGAACGCGACTGAATTGAGCAGGACAAGATCACTCCTGCTGTCCTGTTTCGGGACCATCATACGCGATGCCACGAATGACGGCGGAGTTGCCGAACTTCTTGCGCAGACTGTCCACCGCGCGCTCGGCGTGGGCGGCGCGGCGGTCGAGCATGTCGGTGTCGTCGGCGGGCGAGCCTTCGCGCAGCGCGCTGACGCCGGCGCCCATCAGGCGGAAGGCGGTGCCGTCGATTTCCCTGGCCAGCATCTCGCGGCAGATCGAAAAGATCTTTGCGGCGAGCTGCGTTGGCGCTGCGATCGACTGCGAGCGCGTGCGCTGGCGGAAGTCGGCGGTCTTCAGCTTCAGCGTGACGGTCGAGCCGGCAAGCTCGCTGCTCTTCAGCCGCGACGACGTCTTCTCGCAGAGGCGCCAGAGAATCTTCTCCAGCGTCGCGAAATCGCGGATGTCGGTCTCGAAGGTGGTTTCGCTGGAAATCGTCTTGGCGCCCCGATCGGGCTCGACGCGGCGGTCGTCGATGCCGCGGGCAAGCCGCCACAGCCGACGGCCGTCGCTCGGAAATTGCCGCATCATCTCGATCTCGTCGGCCTTCTGAAGATCGGCGATGATGCGGAAGCCGCGTTGCACCAGGCGTTCCTGCGTCGCAGGACCGACGCCGAAGATGAAGCCGACCGGCCTCGAAGCCAGCATCAAACGCGCTTCCTCCTGATCGAGTGCGGCAAAGCCGCGCGGCTTGTCGAGGTCGGAGGCGATCTTGGCCAGGAACTTGTTGCAGGAGAGGCCGACCGAGACGCTGATGCCGATGTCGCGCTCGATGTTGCGGGCAAACCGCGCCAGCACCTTGGCCGGGATCATGCCGTGGACCCGCTCGGTGCCGGAGAGATCGAGGAAGGCCTCGTCGATCGAGAGCGGCTCGACCAGCGGCGTCAGCGCCTGCATGGCCTGGCGTACCTCGCGGCCGACGCGGACGTATTTCGCCATGTCGGGACGGATCACGATCGCGTGCGGGCAGGCATCGAGCGCCTTGAACATCGGCATCGCCGAGCGCACGCCATAGGTGCGTGCGATGTAGCAGGCGGCCGACACCACGCCGCGCTTGCCTCCGCCGATGATGACGGGCTTGTCGGCGATGTCAGGATTGTCGCGCTTCTCGACCGTCGCATAGAAGGCGTCGCAGTCGATATGGGCGATGGTCAGGCTCGAGAGCGCGCGGTGGCGGACGAGGCGAGGGGAACCACAAGCCGAGCAGCGCCGCACGCCCATATCCAGATCGACCAGGCAATCCCGGCAGAAGCAGCGGGGCCCGGCCGGGTCGGAGACGGTCACGGCACGTCGCGCTCCCAGGTCCGGTCGCCGAGCGCGTCGCCCAGCACCTGCCGCGCCGCGGCAACGTTGGTCGGATGCAGCTCCGAGGCCGTGGCAAAGGCCTTCACGGTCGCGTCATCGCGCAGCACGAAATCGAGTACGCTGAGGAGGAAATTGGGGTCCGAGGCGGCGTTCCGAAGGGTCTCCGGGCCGACACCTGTCTCGGCCAGGAACAGGCCCAGCCGCTCGGGCTCGCCCGCGACAAAGGACAATGCCTGAATCGCAACGATTTCAGCGACTTCGCGGGGGTTGTGAACAGGCTTTTTCAAGGGCCCAGTTTGCCTTTCCGTTAACTTTCAGTGTCTACTTTGGAATATGCCCGAGTCTCGCGACTGAGTCTTGCGACGCCCGACAAGCAACTGGAAACCACATCGCAGAAAGTGGCCCCTCGGGTTTAACGAAACTAGAGCGAATCTGAGGCTAGTTTGAATCCAGTTTTCGAAGCGCCGGGGAGCGGCGCCTGAGGCGTCACATGTATCGGGCTTCGTGCCAATCAGGAGGACGGGATGGCTAAGACCGTCCTGATCGTGGAAGACAACGAGCTCAACATGAAGCTCTTCCGCGACCTGTTGGAGGCGCACGGTTACCAGACCACGGGCACCAGCAACGGCTACGAGGCGCTGGATCTCGTTCGGAAAATGCGGCCCGACCTCGTGCTGATGGATATCCAATTGCCGCAGGTCTCGGGCCTGGAGGTGACGCGCTGGATCAAGGACGATCCGGAGTTGCGCTCCATTCCCGTCGTCGCGGTCACGGCCTTCGCGATGAAGGGCGACGAAGAGCGCATCCGCGAGGGCGGCTGCGAAGCCTATTTGTCCAAGCCGATTTCGGTCGGCAAGTTCATTGAGACGGTCCGGCGTTTTATCGGATAGGAAGTGAGTTCAAAGTGTCCGCGCGTATCCTGGTTGTCGATGACGTTCCTG
This sequence comes from Bradyrhizobium sp. B039, assembly GCF_038965675.1. Classification (NCBI taxonomy): domain Bacteria; kingdom Pseudomonadati; phylum Pseudomonadota; class Alphaproteobacteria; order Hyphomicrobiales; family Nitrobacteraceae; genus Bradyrhizobium; species Bradyrhizobium sp. B039. The sequence continues at coordinate 5,239,816 of NZ_CP152416.1, read as the reverse complement.
CCAACGTCAAACTCCTCGAGGCCCGGCTTTCCGCCGAATATTTCGACGTGATGACCGCCTCGAACGGCACCGAGGCGCTGGCGATCTCCCGCCGCGCCGAATGCGACATCATCCTGCTCGACGTGATGATGCCCGACATGGACGGCTTCGAGGTCTGCCGCCGCCTGAAGACCGATCCGGCGACGCACCACATCCCCGTCGTGATGGTGACGGCGCTCGACAGCCCGTCCGACCGCAACCGCGGGCTGGAAGCGGGCGCCGACGATTTCCTGACCAAACCCGTCTCCGACGTCGTGCTGATCGCGCGCGTGCGCTCGCTGACGCGGCTGAAGATGATGACCGACGAGCTGCGCATGCGCGCCATCACCTCGCTCGAGATCGGCATGCAGGCGCCGGAGCGCACTGCGGTCGCCGACACCGGCAAGGGCGGCCGCATCCTCCTGGTCGACGACCGCCAGTCCTCCTATGAGCGGCTGGCGAGCCTGCTCGCGGCCGAGCACACCGTCGATGTCGAGCCGAACCCGACCGAAGCGCTGTTCCACGCCGCCGAGGGCAATTACGACCTGCTGATCGTCTCGCTCGACCTCAACAATTTCGATGGCCTGCGGCTCTGCAGCCAGGCGCGCTCGCTGGAGCGCACGCGCCATGTGCCGATCCTGGCGATCGCGGACCCCGAGAATTCGACCCGGCTGCTCCGCGGCCTCGAGATCGGCGTCAACGACTATCTGCTGCGACCAATCGACAAGACCGAACTCTTGGCCCGCGCCCGCACCCAGATCCGTCGCCGCCGCTACACCGATCATCTGCGCGACAACGTGCAGAACTCGATCGAGATGGCGATCACCGACGCGCTCACCGGCCTGCACAATCGCCGCTACATGGAGAGCCATCTGGCGACGCTCGCCGAGCAGGCCGCAACCCGCGGCAAGCCGCTGGCGCTGATGATCCTGGACATCGACTATTTCAAGTCGATCAACGACAATTACGGCCACGATGCCGGCGACGACGTGCTTCGCGAATTCGCGGTGCGCGTGCGCAAGTCGATCCGCGGCATTGACCTGGCCTGCCGCTATGGCGGCGAGGAGTTCGTCATCGTGATGCCGGAGACCGATCTCCACGTCGCCGGCATGGTCGCCGAGCGCCTGCGCCGCTCGATCGCGGGCGAGCCGTTCGCGATCCACAAGGGCACCAAGCGCATCGAGGTCACGATCTCGATCGGCCTCACAACGCTGGAGCAGAAGGGCGAGGCGGTCGCCGACGTCCTCAAGCGCGCGGATACCGCGCTGTACCGCGCCAAGCACGACGGCCGCAACCGGGTGGTCTCGCAGGCGGCGTGAGGGCGGCTCGCACAAAAGTTGTGAAAACAACCCCATGCACAGTAGCCGGCGCTAGCCGGATCAAGGGCTTACGCGGGTTGCAAGACGGCTTGCGCTGGCGATAGCGCCGTTTGGCTCGTCGGGCAAAACAGGGGCATTTTGTTAGGATCGCGGCGGTCCTACAAACTCCGCTGTCATTCCCCGCGAAGGCGGGGAATCCAGTACGCCGCGGCCTCTCGGTTCAATCACAACCGCCTCTGGAATACTGGATCACCCGCTTTCGCGGGTGATGACAGCGAGCGATACGGCGACAATGGTTAGTCTGGCGGGCGCTTGTGCCCCTTCGCGGGCTTCGCCGCACCATCCCCCACATCCACCCCCGCATTCCGCAACAACACCTTCGCCGCTTCCTTCGCGGCGCGCGCCATCGCGGGGTCGTCGCGGACGAGGTCCTGGGCGATGGAGCCGTCGACCAGCAGCACGAGCTGCGTTGCCAGCGCGTCCGCATTCGCAACGCCGAGTTCGTTGAGCCGCTCGCGAAACCAGACGCGGCGGCTTTCCTTGAAGGCGACCGCGATCTTCCTCACCGCGCGGTCCTTTGGGCCGAGCTCGGCCACCGCATTCACGAACGGGCAGCCGCGAAAATCCTTCGCCGCAAAACGGCGCTCCAGCGAATCGAAGGTGGCAAGGATCTGCTCGGCCGGCGGCTTGTCGGAGGGGCGCGGAGCTACGAAACGGCGCTCGAGGTAAGCCGCGATCAGCGCGTCCTTGGAGGGGAAGTGGTTGTACAGCGTGCGCTTGGAGATGCCGATCTCGGCCGCGATGGTGTCGACGCCGATGGCGCGAATGCCTTGCAGATAGAACAGCTTGTCGGCGGTCTCGAGGATCCGCTCCTTCATCGTCTGTGGGGTCGTCGGGGGAGCCATGCAGCAGCGCGCGTCCTGTTCGCTTGACAGCGTGCACCTTTTCATAGCCTAAGTACACAGGTCTGTGTAACCAAAATCAACTGATATTGCAGACGTCGGCGCTCGCGCCGCGCCCACGAGGGAGAAGAAACATGCCCCTGTTGCGGGTCCTGCGGCCGACATTGCCCATCCTGATCGGCGCCTCGATCATGCTGACTCTGAGCATGGGGTTGCGGCAGAGCCTCGGCATCTTCATGCAGCCGCTGACTCACGACATCCACATTTCGATCTCGGATTTCACGCTGGCGCTCGCCGTGCAGAACCTTGCCTGGGGCTTTCTCCAGCCGCTCGCCGGCGCGATGACGGTGCGCTACGGCTTCCGCCCGATCATGATCGTCGGCTCGCTGATGTACATCGCAGGCCTCATTCTGATGGCGACCGCGGGCGGGCTCGTCAGCATCATGATCGGCGCCGGCGTGCTGATCGGCACCTCGCTCGCCTGCACCGCGGCGGCGATCGCGATGTCGGTGGCCGCGCGCGCTGTGCCCGAGACCGTCCGGTCCACCGTGCTCGGCATCGTCTCCGGCGCGGGCTCGCTCGGCGCGCTGCTGTCCGCGCCGATCGGGCAGTTGCTCAACGAAGGCTTTGGCTGGCGCATCGGGCTCGCCGGCTTCGTCATCATGTCGGTGCTGATGATCCCTGCGGCCTGGTATGCGGGGCGTGTCGACAAGGTCCCGCTGCCGAAGCCGGCCGCCGACGATATCGGCGACGCCACGGCCGCATCGGTGGCGACGGCCGCGTTCGGCAACGCCTCCTTCGCGGTGATGACCTGCGCCTATCTCGTCTGCGGCATGCAGCTCGTGTTTCTCACGACGCACCTGCCGTCCTACCTCGCGATCTGCGGCCTCGATCCGATGCTGAGCGCGCAGACGCTCGGCATGATCGGCGGCTTCAACGTGCTGGGCTCGCTGTTCTTCGGCTGGGCCGGCCAGCGCTGGAATAAGCTCGCGCTGTTAGGGGGCATCTACATCCTGCGCTCGCTGGCGCTCGCCTGGTACTTCATGCTGCCGGCGACGTCGTTCTCGACGCTGCTGTTCGGCGCCATCATGGGCTTCCTGTGGATGGGAGTAGGGCCGCTGGTGGCGGGCGCGGTCGCCGAGATGTTCGGCCTGCGCTGGCAGGCGATGATCCAGGGCCTCGCCTTCATGAGCCACCAGATCGGCAGCTTCCTCGGCGCCTACGGCGGAGGGGTGCTCTACGACGCGCTCGGCTCCTACACCATGGCCTGGCGCATCGGCGTCGCGCTCGGTCTTGCCGGCGGCATCGTGCAGGTGGCGTTCGCGCTGATCCGGCCGTCGCAGCCGCCGGTGCTGCGGACGGCGTAGCCGGGGCGGGGACTCGTGAGCGGCGGTTTGGGGGATGCGGATGTCGCCGCTCGCAACCCGAAGCCGACACAACGGCGCAAGCCGAGGGGCTGTCGGCTCGGCGCCTCTGAGGATCTCACGGAAATGAGCTGTAGCTGCGCAACCGATTGCAGCGCCTGCAGGGCGATTGCTGCTTAACGGAGACGTCGCCGCCAGTCGCTCGGTGTCACGCCGGCGAGCTTTCTGAACGCCGCGGCAAAGGCGGTTTGGGAGGCGTACCCGAGCGCCGCTGCGATCGAGACGACCGAATCGTCAGTATCGCGCAGCATGTTCATGGCTTGCTCGAGTCGGTACTGGCGGAGCCAGGCATGCGGCGAGAGCCCTGTGCTTTCCTTGAAGGCACGACAGAAATGGAAGCGTGACAGGCCGGCATCCGAAGCAAGCATCGCGAGAGAGACATCGGAATCGCTCTCCGAGCGCAGGCGATCGATCGCGCGGCGGAGGGCTGTTGGCGACAGCCCGCCGATCAGTGCCTGGATCGCGGTAGGCGAACCGACGTGCGCGGCCAAGATGCGGGTGGCCAGGAGATCTGTCAGTTGATGTCTGAACAAGGCATCCAGGGCCGCATTGCCGTCCAGTGCATCCGCTGCACTCAGCAGCAGGCGGGATGTGATGGGATCGGGATGCCCCGTTCGCTCCATGAGGTCGCCAGGTGCAGCCGCGCGGGCTTCCCGGGCGACACGATCGAGCGTCGTGTGGGGGAGGTAGAGCTGAACGACATTGATGTCCCCGGCAATGTCCCATCGGGCGCTTGAGCCAGCCGGAATGATCGTCACCACGCCGGAACGGGCCGTTCCGATCGCGACCGACTTGCCGGCGCGCCGCTCAAGTCGCTGCACGCCGCACGGGTAAGTCATGACGACATGATTGGCCATGGGTTCAACGACGTCATGCAGGGCGCCATGTTTCCAATGGGCGATGGCGCCGCCCAACGGATCGGAGGCCATACGAATTGGCGCGGTCTTGAGCACCCGCGCCATCTCCACATCGGCCGGGCGGAGCTCGGGAACCGGAACGTCCCTCGGGTGCGCCGCCGGCGAGAACAGAGCCGCCAAGGGATCGTGCAAGATGGTTTTGTTCATGGGCTTGTGCTCGACATTGTCGTGCGCCGTCCTATCCGATGGCGAACAAGCTAAGCCCAACCGTCACGAATGGCCCGTCATGCGTTGTGAAATGTTGTTAGGAGGCGTCAGTCCTTCGCCCTTGGTAGTGTGAGGACTGCACGGCAATTTCCCGACCGTTGGCCTGACGCGGGACCTTGGCCTAAAATGTGGTCCGGAGCATGGGCACAATGCGACGGTTCCAATGACGACGCACGGCAAGGAAGTCCTGTCGTTCGGGCCGTTTCGCCTGACTGCAAGCGAACGGTTGCTCACCAAAGACGGAGTTCCCGTCGACTTGGGCGCACGCGCCTACGAAATTTTGACGGCTCTTGTCTCCACGCCGAATGAAGTCATCAGCAAGAAAGACCTTCTGTCGCTGGTCTGGCCCAACGTCACGGTCGAAGAGGGCAGCCTGCGCGGTCAAATGGCCAGCCTGCGCAAGATGCTCGGCGACGGAAAAGACGGCGCGCGATACATAACGACCGTGGCCGGTCGAGGCTACTGCTTCGTAGCGCCAGTCTCACGGTCGCTCGGGGAGCCCGAGGCGGCATCAGCTGCCGCTGAGAACTTTCGAAACGCCAACCTGCCCGTCCGTCCCGCAGGATTGATCGACCGGGAAGATGATCTGCAAAGGGTCGCCGCCCAGCTGGAAGTGGCGCGCTTCGTCACGGTGGTCGGCCTCGGAGGCGTCGGCAAGACCACGCTCGCGACCGCGCTCGGGCACCACCTGATTGAGGCATTCGGCGGCGCGGTGCTGTTTGTCGATCTGAGCATGTTGAGCGATTCACGGCTGGTGACGAGTACCGTCGCATCCATGCTGGGACTATCGGTGCGATCGGACGACGCTACGCCGAACCTGATCGCCTATCTTCGGGACAAGCGTGTCCTGTTGATCCTCGACACCTGCGAACATCTGATCGAGTCGGTAGCGACCTTCGCGTCGTGCGTCTTCAGAGAGACCCCGCAAGTCCACATACTCGCGACCAGCAGAGAAGCGCTACAGGTTGATGGGGAGCAGATCTATCGACTGGAGCCGTTGGCATGCCCGCCAGACGACGCGATGCCAACGGCGGCAATTGCGCGATCGTTCCCAGCTACGCAGCTGTTCGTCGAACGCGCAGCGGCGAGCGGCGCCCGGTTGGATCTCGACGATGCAGACGCGCCAATCGTGGTCGGTATCTGCCGGAAGCTGGACGGCGTGGCATTGGCCATAGAGCTGGCAGCAAGGCGCGTCGAGGCCTATGGATTGCGCGATACGGCGGCACTGCTCGACCAGCGCTTGACCTTGTTGTGGCTGGGTTCGCGCACCGCGCCGCCGCGTCATAAGACTTTGCAGGCAACATTGGACTGGAGCTACCGGTTGCTTTCCAGCGTCGAGCGGCTGGTACTTCGCCGGCTGGCCGTGTTCGTCGGACATTTCACGCTGGACGCAATGCTCGCGGTGGTCACAAGCGTCAACGTCGACCAGACCGCCGTCCTTGGCGCGATCGACAGCCTCATTGCCAAGTCGATGGTTACGACCCGCCCGATCGGAGCCATGATGCGCTATCGGCTGCTTGACACGACGCGCACTTACATTCTCGGGACGGAAATCGCCGATCCGGAGGCTGCCGATCTGGCCGCGCGTCACGCAAACTACTTTCGGCGCTGGTCGGAGCAGGCGGGAAGGGAATGGGCAGCGTTGTCGAGCGGCGCTGAAAGGGAGGCGCACCTTGCCGACCTCAACAATGTCCGGGCGGCGTTGGAATGGTGTTTTGGCGAGGGCGGCGATCCCGAAATCGGGATCAAGCTGGCGGCAGCCGCAGCGCCTGTCCTCTTGGCGATGTCGCTGTTGTCCGAATGCCATCGCTGGTCGCAGCACGCAATCGTCGCGCTGGAAGGCAGGACCCGCGGCGAACCGGAGGAGATGCAGCTCCAGGCAAACCTCGGGGTTGCATCAATGCACATGAACGGGCCGAGCGACGCAGCGCGTGCGGCGTTGGACCGAAGCCTCGCGATTGCGGAGGCAGGCGGCAACGTGCTCAGCCAAGTTGGAATTCTCGGCACGCTGTCGATGTTCTGCACGCGCGACGGCGAATTCAAGACTGCGCTGGATCATGCAAGGCGCGCGCGGACGGTTGCCGGGGCCGCCGAGGACCCTCACGCGATGGCCCTGGCCCAATCGGCCGTGGGCAGGGCGCTCCACTTCATCGGTGAGCACGGCAGCGCCCGGTCGGAGCTCGAGGCTGCGCTCCAGCATTGGTCGCACGCCCAGCGGGCCTATCTTGGGTTCGATGACCGTATCCTGGTTGGCCTCGGCCTTGCGCGGGGCCTATGGGTGCAGGGGCATCCCACCAAGGCCGCGGTCCGCGCGCGCGAGACAATCAAAGACGCGGAATCCAGCACCAATCCCGCATCGCTTGCTGTCGCTCTTGCCTGGGCTCCGGACGTATTCGTCTGGAACGGCGATCTCGCAAGCGCCGAAGCACATGCTGACCGCCTGGTGGCGCATGCCCGGTCCCATTCCCTGGGCCCCTATCTTCATGTTGGCTACGGGTACAAAGGCATCCTCGCGATCCGTCGTGGCGATGCAAGGGGCGGCGTCGACACACTTCGCGGTTGCCTGAAGCACTGCCACGCGATGCACTACGAGGTGCGCAACACGGAGTTCAACATTCTCCTGGCGCAAGGGCTCCTCGCAATCGAACAGGTCGGCGAAGCCATAAGATTGGTCGATGACACGATCAGCCGGGCCGAGGAGAATGGAGATCTCTTCTTCATGCCAGAAGCGTTGCGTGTCAGGGGACGCGCCGTCCTGGCTATGCCGACCCGGGTTGACGATGCGGAACGCTGGTTCAAGCAGTCGCTCGAATTGAGCCGTCGCCAAGGCGCGCACGCCTGGGAGTTACGCACCGCAATCGATCTGGCTGCGCTGTTGGCGGGTCGAGGGCAACCTGACGATGCCTGCGGGCTGTTAAGGCCCGTGTTCGAGCAATTCACGGAAGGCCTGGAGACGGCAGATCTGGCAGCTGCCGGCCGCCTGTTGGCGTCCCTGGTCGGCAGGACGAACTCGTGATGGAGATGGCCGTTGGCGCCGACTGCTGGCGCCAACGTTGGAATCGGACGGCTTCAACGTGGCGACCCGCGGCAAGCGCGGGCCGACATCCGCGGCTGAGTTCAAGCGGACGGGACTAGCGCGGACGCCCCGACCGCTTGAGTTCTGCGACCTTAAACCTGTTGCCGGCGGCCAGGCTGCTGCAGAACCAGTGGGCTCTGTTTCGATTCTCGCCCAGGAACACCTTCGTCTCGACGCAATTCTCGTAGGACGTATGGGTGATGGTGTCTCGGCACGTTGGCGAGAAAGGTCCATAATCTATGTTGCCGCCCGACTCGCTACAGCCAATCCAGGGCTCCTTGCCGTGTGGGAAACTTGATGCACAGCCACCGTTGCAGCTGCTGGCGACTTTCTCCAGGCTGGCAATCCTCCCCATCACTGAACCCGGTGCATACGAAGGCGTCCGTGCGGTTGACGATGACGTTTGAACGGTTGACGCAGTCCGGCGCGATGATGCCCCGGTGTTTGCCGCCCGCTGCGGCGCAGGTGGCTTCGTCAATTGCTTCGGTGCATCGACCGTGACGGGGGGGAGTGTGGCGGCGGAGCCGGTCGGGATTTGCGACGCGGCGGGACCGCACACCAGGACGGTTGACAAGACAGCGACAGTTGAAGGCACGACAAGGCTTGATGACAATCTCATGACCATGTCCTTCCCAAATCCGGGACGGAAATGCCGTTCCGGTAAGTGCACGGTAACATACATTCCGGATCGGGCAACCGAGGGTTGAGCGGATGTCTGCCGGTGGCCCGCGGCCGAGATGGCAGCCATGCAGAACGCGGAATGCTCGCGCCGTCATTGCGAGCCACCGGCCGCGCAAAGCGCGGCGCGATGACAGGCTCCGCGAGGCAATCCAGGGTGCCTCTGCAGAACGACTGGATTGCTCCGCAATTTTGTCGCGAGCTCCTCGCAATGACGGCGTGGAGAAGGAGTAGCGCGTCAGCTTCAGTCTCGCGCTCCGGACCCAGCGCCACAGTGCCCGCGCGTTGCCGCGCGCCCGGGACACGACAGACAAAATAAAAACGGGGCCGTGAGGCCCCGTCAAAAGTCCGTAGCGTATCCCGCGATCTTACTTGATCTTCTTACTTGATCTTGGCTTCGCGGAATTCGACGTGCTTGCGCGCGACCGGGTCGTACTTCTTCTTGACCAGCTTGTCGGTCATGGTGCGCGAATTCTTCTTGGCGACGTAGTAGAAGCCGGTGTCGGCCGAGGACACGAGCTTGACCTTGATGGTGACCGCTTTGGCCATGTTCAGAACCTCAGAAATGAAGGGAATCTGGAGCCGGCCAAACGGCCCGCGTTGGCCGGCAACCTAGCCAGAAACCGCCTGATGTCAAGGTTTTACACCCTGAAAACCACCCAAATCGGGCCCATTACGCCTCGAAGAAACGGTTTTTCGGCCGCGGCAGGCCCAGATTCTCCCTCAAAGTGGCCCCTTCATACTCTTTGCGGAAAATCCCGCGCCGCTGGAGCTCCGGGACCACCTTGTCGACGAAATCGTCGAGGCCGGCGGGCAGGAACGGGAACATGATGTTGAAGCCGTCGGAGCCGCGCCCGACCAGCCATTCCTCCATCTGGTCGGCGATGGTCTTAGGCGTTCCGACAAAGGCCAGCCCGCCATAGCCGCCGACGCGCTGGGCGAGCTGGCGGACGGTGAGCTTTTCGCGGGCGGCGAGGTCCACCATGCGCTGCCTGCCGCTCTTGCTGGCGTTGGTCTCGGGGATCTCCGGCAGAGGCCCGTCCGGGTCGAAGCCCGACGCATCGGTGCCGAGGATGACGGAGAGCGAGGCGATGGCGCTGTCGTAATGCACGCGGCTGTCGAGCAGCGCGCGCTTCTCCTTGGCTTCATCGACGCTGTCGCCGACCACGACGAAGGCGCCGGGCAGGATCTTGAGATGTTCAGGGTCGCGGCCGACCTTCGCCATGCGGCCCTTGATGTCGGCGTAGAGCTTTTGCCCGTCGGCGAGGCTGCCGCCGCCGGTGAACACGGCCTCCGCCGTCTCGGCCGCAAGCTGCCTGCCGTCTTCGGAGGCGCCGGCCTGCACGATCACCGGCCAGCCCTGCACCGGGCGGGCGATGTTGAGGGGGCCGCGCACCTTCAGATATTTGCCGTTGTGGTCGAGCGTGTGCATCTTCGAGGGCTCGAAGAACAGCCCGTCCTCGACATCGCGCACGAAGGCATCGTCGGCGAAGGAATCCCACAGGCCGGTGACGACGTCGTAGAACTCGCGGGCGCGCTTGTAGCGCTCGGCGTGCTCCATGTGATCTTCGAGCCCGAAATTCAGCGCGGCGTCCGGGTTCGAGGTGGTGACGATGTTCCAGCCCGCGCGGCCGCCGCTGAGATGGTCCAGCGAGGCGAAGCGGCGCGCGACGTGATAGGGCTCGTCGAAGGTGGTCGAGCCCGTCGCGATCAGGCCGATCCGCTCGGTGACGGCCGAGAGCGCCGACAGCAGCGTGAACGGCTCGAACGACGTCACGGTGTGGCTGCGCTTCAGCGCGTTGATCGGCATGTTCAGCACGGCGAGGTGATCGGCCATGAAGAAGGCGTCGAACTTGCCGGCCTCGAGCTTCCTGATCAGCGTCTTGATGTGGCCGAAATTGAAATTGGCGTCCGGCCACGCCCCCGGATAGCGCCAGGCGCCGGTGTGGATGCTGATCGGGCGCATGAACGCGCCAAGCTTGAGTTGCCGTTGTGCCATCGCCCCGTATCCGTTCTGGGTGTCGTTGGGGAAAGACATAGGCATGAGTGGCAACTCCGCCATTGGGGGAGGCGGGAAGAATTTTTCGTATTTCGCGATCCACTCAGCACAATCCCGTCATTCCGGGGCGCCGCGTCAGCGGCCAGCCCCGGAATGACGGTGAGGGAGTGGGCCGCCCATCGAACCAATCCGCCGCTCGCTCCGACCAAAGCCATGACCTCGTGAGGAGACCATCAATGGCAGGCGCGATGACAGTGGATGGCGGCATGGTCCGTATCGACCGGCCGATGCCCTGGGTTGGCCGGCTGCTGTCGTTGCCGCTGCTGGCGGCCAGCGGTTATCTGCTGTGGAATGTCGCGCTCGGCCTGCGCCAGGATTTTTCCAGCTTCGGCCGGCTCGCCGATGACCTCGTGCCGGTGCTGGTGTTCACCGGCCTCGGGCTGCTCGTCGGCATCCCCGGCCTGATCCTGCTCACCTTCCGCTATTTCGTCGTGCTCAACGAGACGCTGCGCCAGATCGTCATCACCAGCCAGTTCGGCCCGCTGAACATTCGCAGGCATCGCAATCTCGCTGACTATCACTTCATCAGCATCACCGACGACTACGACGCGGATCTGACGACCTATGACGTCAATCTCTGCGGCAACAAGGGCACCGAGCCGATCAGCCTGATGAGCTTCACCAGGCGCGAGGAGGCGGACAAGCTCGCGGGCGAGATCGGCCGCGTCCTCAAGCTGCCGGCGCGCGACTATGTCGGCACCGAGCCGGATAGCGACGACGCATGATAAGAATACTCGATCGGCTTAGCCCGGTTCATTTCTCCCTACGGGAGAGGTGAGCAGTCAGCTCAAAATATCCTTCTGCATCTTGCCGCCGTAGAAATGGAAGAACGGCACCGGCGCGTCGTGGCGGAGCGGGCCGGTGGCAAGGCGCGTGTCGAGCTCGTTGAGCACGTTGCGCGTCATCGGATGCAGATCGGCGAGCGGCTTCGAGCCGAGTTCGACCCAGACCAGCTCGACCAGCTCCGCATCCGCATGGATCACGCCCTCGACGCGATGGGTGATCGCGGAGGCATCCGCGGTGAAGAAGCGCGTGTCGAACCGCTTGACGCGACCGGGCGGGGTGATGGCGCGCGCGATCAGGAACAGGCCTGAGGGGTCGGGCAGCAGGCCCGCATCCGCAAACGGCTTCCAGGCGCTGTCGAGCTTGGGCGCTTTCCCCTCGGCCTTGCGCCCGAGGCAGAGGCCGGTCTCCTCGCAGGCCTCGCGGATCGCGGCGATCGCCAGCGATTTTGCGCGTGAGGCCGGCGTCTTCGGGCTGCCCTTGGCGAGGTTGGCTTCCAGCTCGGAGGTGATGGGGGCCGCACACGGCACACGGTAGTCGGCCTTGTCGACGCGGCCGCCGGGGAAGACGAACTTGCCGGGCATGAACACCACCTTGTCGTGGCGCTTGCCGACCAGGACTTTCGGAACGGCGCCGCCGCGATCGACCAGGATCAGTGTCGCCGCATCCTTCGGGCGGAAATAGGGATGATGGTCGGCTTCCTTGCCCTCGTGGATCTTCGCCTTCTCGGCTGCCTGCAACGTGTCCGTCATGTCCTCACCCAAACCGCTTCTTGCTTATTGCTTACACCGGCGGAATACCATCCGGAGGGTTGTCGTCAAAGCCGTGCATGCGCAGAGCCCATTGCAATCCGACCACGGCGCCCTTGACCGGCTGGAGCAGCGCGAGCGAGGCGAAGAACGTGAAAGGCAGGTAGGCCGCGAAACTGAGCCAGACCGGCGTCGTGTAGTTGGTCTCGATCCAGAGGATGCCGGGCACCACGATGTGGCCGACGATGACGATGACGAGATAGGCGGGCAAATCGTCGGCGCGATGCGGCGTGAAGTCGAGGCTGCACGCCGAGCAATGATCAGCGGTCTTCAGGAAGGCGCGGAACAGTTTTCCTTCGCCGCAACGCGGGCAGCGGCCGCGAAAGCCGCGCTTCATTGCCGTCCAGACATCGCGCTTCTCGACGAGGCCGGTCTCGCGCGTCCAGATTTTCGGGGCCGTGCTCATCGTCACCATGCCTTGCCCTTCTGGCCTTTGCCTTTGTTCTTCTTGCCCTTGCCGGGCTTCTTCGGCTTCGCCGGCTTGTGCTTCTTCGCCGGACTGCGTCCGGGATGCGCCTTGAACGAGGGGCGGCGTTGCGGACCGGATGCCCTGCGGCCCTGCGGCGCGGTCTCGCCGCTTGACGACAGCAGCTCGAAGCGCAGCGCGCCTGCGATCGGAGCTGCTTCTATCAGACGGACGTCGACCACGTCACCTAGCTGATGCATGGCGCCGCTGCGCGTGCCGACGAGGGCATGGCGGCTCTCGTCATAGTTGAAATATTCCGTGCCAAGGGATCGGATCGGGATCAGGCCGTCGGCGCCGGTCTCGCTCAGCTTGACGAACAGGCCGGCGCGCGTGACGCCGGAAACGCGGCCCTGGAAGCTGGAGCCGATGCGGTCGGCGAGATGGTGCGCGATCAGCCGGTCCACGGTCTCGCGCTCCGCCTTCATCGCGCGCCGCTCGGTCACCGAGATGTGGGCGGCGACCTCGCCGAGCGTTTCCGGTGTCTCGGTGTCGGGCAGCGCACCTTCGCCAAGGCCGAGCGCGCGGACCAGCGCGCGGTGCACGACGAGGTCGGCGTAGCGGCGGATCGGCGAGGTGAAATGCGCATAGCGGCGCAGGTTGAGGCCAAAATGACCGTAATTCTCGGCGGAATATTCGGCCTGCGCCTGGGCGCGGAGCACGACCTCGCTCACCAGCGGGAAGTGGTCGTGGCCCTCGAGCTGGGCCAGCACGCGGTTGAACAGGGCCGGGCGCAGCGCGCCTGATTTGGCGAAGGGAACGTCGAGTGTCTCCAGAAACTCCGCGAGGGCGTGCACCTTCTCCAGCGTCGGCTCGTCATGCACGCGGTAGATCAGCGGCAGCGACTTCTTCTCCAGCATCTCGGCCGCCGCGACGTTGGCGAGGATCATGAACTCCTCGATCAGCTTGTGCGCATCGAGACGCTCCGGAACGATGACGCGATCGACCGTGCCATCGCTCTTCAAGAGGATCTTGCGCTCGGGCAGATCGAGATTGAGCGGATCGCGCTCGTCTCTTGCGCGCTTGACGCAGGCATAGGCGGTGTAGAGCGGCCTCAGGATCGGATCGAGCAGGGGGCCGGTGGTGTCGTCAGGCCGGCCGTCGATCGCGGCCTGCGCCTGTGCGTAGTTCAGCTTCGCCGCCGAGCGCATCAGGATGCGGTGGAACGTATGCGAGCGCTTGCGGCCGTCGGGGCCGATCACCATGCGCACCGCCAGCGCGCCGCGCGGCTCGCCCGGCACCAGCGAGCAGAGATTGTTGGAGATGCGCTCCGGCAGCATCGGCACGACGCGGTCGGGGAAATAGACCGAGTTGCCGCGGTCGAGCGCGTCGCGGTCGAGCGCGGTGCCCGGCCGCACGTAAAAGCTCACGTCGGCAATGGCGACGTTGACGATGAAGCCGCCCTTGTTGTTGGGATCGCCATCGGCCTGCGCATGGACCGCGTCGTCATGATCTTTCGCATCGGGCGGATCGATGGTGAGGAGCGGGACGTCGCGCCAGTCCTCGCGCCCCTTCAGGTTCGCCGGCTCCGCCGCTTCGGCTTCACGCTCTGCCGCGGGGCGGAATTGCAGGGGAATGTCGTGCGCGTAGATCGCGATCAGGCTGATCGCCTTCTCCGACTTGACCGAGCCGAGCTTCTCCTTCACGCGGCCTGAGGCGAGGCCGAAGGCGCGTGAGCGGACGATGTCGACGCTGACGAGGTCGCCGTCCTGGGCGTCCTGTGCATCGGCCGCGGCAATGTTCAGTTCGCGGTCGGCAGACTTCTTGTCGACGGGGACGAGCCGTCCGCCGCCTTCGGGCAGACTGCGGAACACGCCGAGGATGCGGCTCTTGGCCTTGTCGAAGACCTTGATGATGTGGCCGCGATAGGCCGGGCCTTCGGTCTCGTCGATGCGCTCGACGCGCAGCAGGGCGCGGTCGCCGACGCCGGCGGCGGTGCCGGGCTTCGGCCGGCGCGGCATGACGATGAGGATTTTTGGCGGTTCGCCGCTTTCGACCTCGTCCCATTCGGTGGGGGAGGCGATCAGCTCGCCATCGGAGTCGCGGCCGGTGATGTCGGCGACCAGCGTCGACGGCAGGGTGTCCGGTTCCGAGACCTTGTGGCGCTTCTTCTTGATGGTCCCGTCGTCGGCGAGCTCGCGCAGCATGCGCTTGAGCTCGACGCGATCGGCGTTCTTCAGGCCGAACTCGCGCGCAATTTCGCGGGTGCCGACGTTTCCTTGATTTGCCTTGATGAAGGCGACGATGGCTTGCCTGTCGGGAAAGCCACGGTCATTCTTGCGTTTCACTTAACCTCTAATTCTTGCCGGCACTCTTCTTGGCCGGAGTGTTTGCAGGATTCTTGGTGGCGGCGGCCTTGGTCGGCGACGTCTTTGCAGTCGACGACACGGCGGCGCGCGCCTTGCTGGTGGATTCGGATTTGGCCGCGGCTTTCTTCGCGGCCGGTTTCTTGGGTTTGGGCGCGGCGTCATCGCCGCCGGCGGCCTTCGCCGCAGCCTTCTTGGCCTTGGCCGGCTTCGCCGCCTTCTTCGCCTTGGTCTTGCCGCCACCCTTGGCCGCGCGCTCGTCGATCAGCGCGATCGCCTGCGGCAGCGTGACGGTGTCCTTTTCGAACTCGGCCGGGATCGTCGCGTTGACGCCGCCGGCGGTGACATAGGCGCCGTAACGGCCGCTCTTCACGGTGACGGTGCCGAGCGTCGGATGATCGCCGATCGCCTTGCCGGGGTCGGCGCCGAAGCGGCGGCTCGGGCCCTTGGCGACCTTTTCCGCGATCAGCGTCACGGCGCGGTTGAGGCCGATGTCGAAGACCTCGTCGCCGGCCTCGAGGCTGGCATAGGTCTTCTCGTGCTTCACGAACGGCCCGAAGCGGCCGAGGCCGGCGGTGATCGGCTGACCGGTCTCCGGATGCTTGCCGATCTCGCGCGGCAGCGACAGCAGCTTCAGCGCAAGCTCGAGCTCGACGTCGCCGGGCGAGGTGCCCTTCGGGATGCCCGCGCGCTTCGGCTTCTCGCCTTCCTCATAATCCTTCTGCTCGCCGAGCTGGATGTACGGGCCGAAGCGGCCAGCCTTGACCCAGACGTCGCGACCGGTGTCGGGATCCTGGCCGAGCGAACGGTCGGCCGTCGCCTCGCTGTCGGCGGCGAGCTGACGGGTGTAGCGGCACTCCGGATAGTTCGAGCAGCCGACGAAGGCGCCGAACTTGCCGGCCTTGAGATTGAGCCGGCCGTTGCCGCAGCTCGGGCACTGCCTGATGTCGCCGCCGTCGGCGCGGGGCGGATAGATGTGCTGTCCGAGCATGTCGTCGAGCACGTCCAGCACCTGCGCCACGCGCAAATCCTTGATCTCGTCGACGGCGCCGATGAAGCCGCTCCAGAAATCCTTCAGCACCTGCTGCCAGGAGATCTCGTTGTTGGAGATGCGGTCGAGCTGCTCTTCCAGGTTGGCGGTGAAGTCGTATTCGACGTAGCGGCTGAAGAAGCTTTCGAGGAACGCGACCACGACGCGGCCCTTGTCCTCGCCGTGCAGGCGCTTCTTCTCCAGCTTGACGTAGCCGCGGTCCTTCAGGACCTGGAGGATCGAGGCATAGGTCGAGGGCCGGCCGATGCCGAGCTCCTCCATGCGCTTGACCAGCGAGGCCTCGGAGAAGCGCGGCGGCGGCTCGGTGAAGTGTTGGGTGACGGCGAGCGACTGCCGCTTCAGGCCGTCGCCGGCGCTCATCGCGGGCAGGCGGCGGGAGTCCTCGTCCTCCTCGTCGTCGCGACCTTCCTGGTAGAGCGCGAGGAAGCCGTCGAACTTGACGACCTGGCCGGTGGCGCGCAGCTCCAGCGTACGGCCGCCGGCCTTCGCCGTGATGTCGACGGTGGTGCGCTCGAGCTCGGCGGCTTCCATCTGGCTCGCGATGGTGCGCTTCCAGATCAGCTCGTAGAGCCGCGCCTGATCGGAATCGAGCTTGCGGCTCATGCTGTCCGGGCGGCGGGACATGTCGGTCGGGCGGATCGCTTCGTGGGCTTCCTGGGCGTTCTTGGCCTTGGCCTGGTACTGGCGCGGGGCCTCCGGCACGTAGGCGTTGCCGTAATCCTCGCCGATCACCTTGCGCGCCTGGGTGATCGCGGACGGATCGATCTGCACGCCGTCGGTACGCATATAAGTAATGAGTCCGGTGGTCTCGCCGCCGATGTCGATGCCTTCATAGAGGCGCTGGGCGATGCGCATCGTGTGCGCGGGCGCAAAGCCGTATTTGCGGCTGGCTTCCTGCTGCAGCGTCGAGGTGGTGAAGGGGGCCTGCGGATTGCGCCGGGCGGGCTTTGCATCGACCGCGGTGACCGCGTAGGCGGCGGCTTCCAGCGCCTTCTTGAAGTCTTCGGCTTCCGCGCCGGTGCCGATGTCGAGGCGCTGGATCTTCTTGCCGTCGGCGCCGACGAGACGCGCCTCGAACGCATCGCCGCGCGGGGTGAGCAGGGTCGCGACCAGCGACCAGTATTCGCGGGCGACGAACTTCTCGATCTCGAGCTCGCGGTCGCAGACGAGGCGCAGCGCCACCGACTGCACGCGGCCGGCCGAGCGGGCGCCCGGCAGCTTGCGCCACAGCACGGGGGAGAGGGTGAAGCCGACCAGATAGTCCAGCGCGCGGCGCGCCATATAGGCGTCGACCAGCGCGCCGTCGATCTGGCGCGGATGCTTCATCGCGTCCGTGACGGCCTGCTTGGTGATGGCGTTGAACACCACGCGCTCGATCTTCTGATCCTTGAGAGCGCGCTTTTCCTTCAACACCTCCAGCACGTGCCAGGAGATGGCCTCGCCCTCGCGATCAGGGTCGGTGGCGAGAATCAGGCGGTCGGCGTTCTTCAGAGACTTGGCGATATCGTTGAGCCGGCCGGCCGCCTTGGGGTCGACCTCCCAGATCATCTTGAAATTGGCGTCCGGATCGACGGAACCGTTCTTCGCCGGGAGGTCGCGGACATGGCCGAACGAGGCCAGAACCTCATAGGACGAGCCCAAATACTTGTTGATCGTCTTGGCTTTCGCCGGCGACTCCACAATGACGATATTCATGTAGTTCCAGTAACTTACGGGGAAATTCTAGGCCGAATTCGACGAGATTCGGGTCGGCCGTTTCGAACCGAACATGGGTGGTGAGGCCGTCGCTGTCAAATCGAGGGGTGTAGAAAGCCGCCGCGATGGGAAAAGTTTCATATCGAGAAAGTTGCAAAATACCACCTTGGAGTTGCGGTCGATGTGGGCGTAATGTTCCCGTGGGGCATGGATTCGGGGTGGGGTCTGGTGACTAGGCCAGGAAAGAAACGGGCGCGCGCCGCATCAGGCGCGCGGGAAGGCTCGCGCCACGAGGAACCGGGGGAAGGCGGGGCCGATGAGGCGGTTGCCTTCATCGCCGAGCAGGTGGCGGTGTTGCGCAAGCTCGCCGAGCGCCACAGGCTCGACGTGCTGCATTATCTCTTAGGCATGACGCAGCTGGAGGCCGACGAGCATCTGCGGCTGCGCACCAAGCGCAAGCTGTCGTGAGGCTGGCGTTTCCATCGGTCCCGTCATCCTGAGGTGCGAGCGATGGGGTGCGAAGCGCCCCATCGGGAGCCTCGAAGGATGAACGGCCAGGATGCAAGCCGGGCCGTCGCCCTTCGAGGCTCGCCGAAGAGGCGAGCACCTCAGGGTGACGGGGAAAGACTTGAGCACGCAACATCGCGATGACGATGTGATTAGCCGTTGCGGCTTGCCATTCTGGCCAATCGCTGGCCGAGATATTCGGCCGTGTTGAGATCGCTCCAAGGCAAGGCGCCGTCGACCAGGTGTGTCGCCAAGCCAAGCTGGCTGCCCAAACGATTGCGGCCGTCCCGATCCTCTCCGCCAGGGATATCGAGCCCGCACCAGAGCATGCCGTGCTGAGCACCCAGGATCGTAAAGTAGGTCAGCGTGTGGAGTTGATCCCCGCTTGCGCAGGCGCCCGTGGTGAACCCGGCTGCGATCTTGTTGGCCCAGGCTTGCTTGCTCCATCTGTCGCTCGAAGCGTCGGCAAAAGCTTTGAATTGGGCCGCGGGTCCGCCCATGTAGGTGGGACTGCCAAATGCGACCGCGTCGACGCGGTCGATCGTTTCCAATAACCTCTCATTCTGAAACCGGCCTGACACGATGTCGTCGCCTGTGATGCGACAAAGTGCGACGTCCGCCGTGCCAGCCGCTCCGCGCGCCACCGCATGCGCCAGCTTCTCGGTGGTGCCGGAGATGGAAAAATAGACGATGGCGAGCAGGGGCATAGCGGTGCCACTTTGGGATGTTCAGCCATCTTTGACGCCGTCGATATTTTGTACAAGTCCCCCTGCGCGGTAGTGGCAGCCGTGCGTCGTCACGCCGATCGCCGGCGCGGCGCCGGTCGCGGTTTCACTGTCGTGTCCGCGGGGCTGAGCAGCCGGCCGTCCTCCGCGCGCATTTCGAGCTTCTTCACCGGGCGGCCTTTCTCGCGATCGACCAGGATGGTCGCGATCTGCTCGGGGTGGTCGTCGAATTCCTCGCTCCATTGCCGCAGCGCGACCAGGATCGGGAAGGTGCCGCGGCCCTTCGGCGTCAGCAAATATTCAGAATAGGCGCTGCCGTCGGAGGCGGGGGCGGTCTCCAGAATGCCGTGATCGACCAGCGCGCGCAGCCGCGCGGCCAGAATGTTCTTGGCCATGCCGAGCTTGCTCTGAAACTCGCCGAAGCGGCGCAGGCCGAACAGCGCCTCGCGGATAATCAAGAGCGACCACCAGTCGCCGATCGCCTCCAGCGAGCGTGCGATCGGGCAGGTATCACCCTCGAAGCTGGTTCGTTTCACCATCGTCCTGGTCCCTTTCGCGTTCGCCCGATTCCGGAGGCGATCACGCGCTTGTGTGGTTGCATCATAAAACCAAATGCCCTAGATGGCAACGTAGTTTCATTATGAAACCACTGGAGGCGAACGTGAGACTGAAGAACAAGACGGCATTGATTACGGGCGGCAACAGCGGCATCGGGCTTGCGACGGCAAAGCTGTTCGTGGCCGAGGGTGCGAAGGTGGTGATCACCGGGCGCAACAAGGAGACGCTGGCGGCTGCCGCGAAGGAGCTCGGCCCGAACGCGCTTGCGGTCGTCGCCGATGCCACCGACATCGCGGCCACCGAAGCCGCGATCAGGCAGGGCGCCGAGAAGTTCGGCAAGTTCGACATCGTGTTCGCCAATGCCGGTATTCCCGGCAGCACACCGCTCGGTGCGGCGACGCTGGAGGTCTTTGAGAAGGTGATCAGCACGAACCTCACCGGCGTGTTCTTCACGGTTCAGTCGGCGCTGCCTCATCTCAACGACAATGCCTCGATCATCCTCAACGGCTCGGTGATCTCGGTGCTCGGCATTCCCGGCTATTCGGCTTACGGCGCGGCGAAGGCCGGCGTGCGGGCGATGGCGCGGATCATGGCCTCGGAGCTGTCGCCGCGCGGCATCCGCGTCAACGTCGTCGCGCCGGGCGCGATCCGCACGCCGATCTGGGGTGCTGCGATCGCAACGCCTGAAGCCGAGAAGGCGTTCGAGAAGCGCATCGCGCTGTCGACGCCGCTCGGCCGCATTGGTGAACCCGATCACATCTCGAAGACGGTGCTGTTCCTCGCCTCCGATGATTCCGCGCATATTCAAGGCCAGGAGATCTTCGTCGATGGCGGCGCAGTCGCCGCTCCGAGCGGTGCGCCGATCTATCGCGGCTGATCAAATCAAGTGCAAATTGAATCGGTCGGCGCCACGAGGTCGGTTGCGCCGACCGGTTCCCTCGTCCTGCGGGATGTATTTTCTGAACCTTGCGTGATGAGGTTGAACCTTGCCGCAAGCTGCCAAGACCCTTTTACGGGCAGGGGGTCATAAGACTCATTTTCAGGGAGCCCGTCATGCCAAAGGCAGCTCGCATTTTTTCGTCGATTTCAGCACCGCGCATTTTCACCGAACGCTCCGCCATTCCCGCCAGGCGCTCCGACAAATCGGAGCTCATCGGGGTGGCTGTTTTCTCCGGCATCGGCCTGTTCGTTTCGCTCGTGGCCGTCATCCTGGGCATGCAGGGCGCCTGGTTTTAGCCGGTGCGATCTGTCAGCCGCCGCCGGAATCCGGCAGCGGCTGCTGCGGTCGGCGTGAGCCTCACGCCGCCTGAAGGCTGGTGGCCGCCTGAAGTGCGCCGGCCAGCGCTTTCTCACGATGATCCGGTCCGACCTGGATGCCGTCGGCGGAGATGAACTCGGGATCGGTGATGCCGATGAAGCCGAACACCCAGCGCAGATAGGTTTCGAGATGCTCGCCAGCGGCAGTCGGCATGTCCGCGCCGTAATAGCCGCCGCGCGAGATCGCCACGATCACGCGCTTTGCGCCGGCAAGGCCCTGAGGTCCATTGGCGCCGTATTGGAATGTCTTCCCCGCCACCAGGATGCGGTCGATCCAGGCCTTGAGCTGGCTCGGGATGGTGAAATTGTACATGGGCGCGCCGATCACGACCACGTCGGCAGCGAGGAACTCGTTCAGCACGGCCGCGCTCGCGGCAAGGTCGGGTCCGAGTTCCGCCGGCGCGGGCGCGCCTTGCGCGGCCGCCAGATGCGAGCCGGAGAGGTGGGCGAGCGGGGTCTGGGTCAGATCGCGATAGACGACCTCGAGTGAGGACGTCGCCTGGCGGAGACGGTCGACGATGGCGGCGGAAACCTGCCGGCTGACGGAGTGGGGGCCGAGCACGCTGGAGTCGATATGGAGGAGTTTCATTGAGGTCACCCATGGTATAAATTTGTAACCCGCACTACATGAGTGACCATCGAAATCCCCGCAAGAACGCACTTTTTTGAGCCATGGACACATCTTTGAAACCTGCGCACATCGATCTGCCTGCTTCGCCAAGGCCGGATCAAAGGCCCGATCCCAACCATGCGGACTGCCGCGGGGTCGCCTCCGTGCTGTCCCGCGTCGGCGACAAATGGAGCGTGTTCGTCATCATGATGCTCGGCGACGGACCGAAGCGCTTCAACGAGCTGAAGCGCATGATCAACGGCATCTCGCAGCGGATGCTGACCTTGACGCTGCGTGGCCTCGAGCGCGACGGCCTCGTCACGCGCACGATCTTCCCGACCATTCCGCCGCGCGTGGACTATGAGCTGACCGATCTCGGCCGCGGCCTGTCGCGGCCTGTGGAGGCGCTCGGCAAGTGGGCGATGGAGCATCTGGCGCAGATCGAGGCCGCACGTACGCGGTTCGACAAGCGCGGCGAGAACTAAAGCAGCGACACCAATCCGCCGCCGTGGCGTTCGAGCCGGCCGGCGAGCTCGAGCTCCAGCAGCACGGTGCGCACGATCGCCGGCGAGGCGCCGGACATCCGCACGAGATCGTCGAGGCCGATCGGCACGGGGCCGAGCAGGCTGACGATCTGGTCGCGGTCGTGCGTCTGCGGATCGCTCTCGAACGGCTCGCTGTCGGGCTCGCGCGCAGGAATCACCAGCGGCCGCTCCATGATCGGTGCGACAGCGTTGATGACGTCGGCAGCTTCGGTGACGAGCGTTGCGCCCTGCTT
Source organism: Bradyrhizobium sp. B039 (assembly GCF_038965675.1). NCBI lineage: Bacteria > Pseudomonadati > Pseudomonadota > Alphaproteobacteria > Hyphomicrobiales > Nitrobacteraceae > Bradyrhizobium > Bradyrhizobium sp. B039. The sequence goes on along the minus strand of NZ_CP152416.1, from coordinate 5,217,614 downwards.
GATCAGATCATTGGTGCCGGCGGCGCGCGGATCGAGCGGCGAGCCCGGCACCGCGAACACCTCGCGGCCCTGTTCGGCCGCCATGCGCGCGGTGATCAGCGAGCCCGAGCGGTGCGCGGCCTCCACCACGACCACGCCGAGCGAGGCGCCCGAGATCAGCCGGTTGCGGCGGGGGAAGTCGCGGGCGCGCGGCTCGTGGCCGAGCGGCATCTCGGAGATCGCCGCGCCCGCGTGATCGAGGATCGATCCGAGCAGGTCGCCGTGCTCGGGCGGATAAATGCAGTCATGGCCGCCGGCGAGCACGGCGATCGTGCCGCTTTCGACGCTGGCGCGATGCGCGGCCTGGTCGACGCCGCGGGCCAGCCCCGAGATGATGATGAAGCCGGCTTCGCCAAGCTCACGCGCGAGCTGACCAGCAAATTTCAGCCCTGCGCCGGAGGCATTGCGCGAGCCGACGATCGCGATCATCGGCCGCATCAAGGTTGTCGTGTCGCCGCGTACCGCGAGCAGCGGCGGGGCGTCGTCGAGCGTCGAAAGCCGCGCCGGATAGCCGTCCTCGCCGGGCGCGAGCCAGGCGATGCCGAATTTGCGGCTGGCGGCGAGCTCGGCCTTCGCCTCGTCCGCGCTACAGATGCGCCCCGACCGCGCCGCGCCGCCGCGGCGTGCCAGATCCGGCAGCCGCTCCAGCGCAGCGCGCGCCGTGCCGAAATGATCGACCAGCGAGCGGAAGGTGCGCGGCCCGACATTGTCGGAGCGGATCAGCCGCAGGCGGTCGACCCGTTCGGCTTCGGTCAGCTCCACGCTGGGGTTGATGGCGTCCACGGTGCCTCCTTGCAGGCGCAGCATGGAACAACCTGAGCGCGTGGGCAACAGGGGTGTGCGCTTGCGCGACCTCGCCCCGATGCTAAAAGCGATGGCAATAAGAAGGGTATTGCCATGATCTCACTCGCCGACCTCCAGCGCCGCATCGAAACGGGCGAGCTGTCGCCTGACGCAGCCATCGCCCAGTCGCACGCGGCGATCGAGGCGCGGGAGAAGGAGGTCCATGCCTTCGTCCGCCACGACAAGTCGGCAAGAGCGCAAGCCTCCGGCCCGCTGCGCGGCATCGCCGTCGGGATCAAGGACATCATCGACACGGCCAACATGCCGACCGAGATGGGCTCGCGGATCTATCGCGGTTGGCAGCCGCGCTCGGACGCGCCTGTCGTGATGATGCTGAAGCGGGCGGGCGCCACCATCATCGGCAAGACCACGACAACGGCGTTCGCCTCGCGCGATCCGACGCCGACGCTCAATCCGCACAATACCGGCCATTCCCCGGGCGGCTCGTCCTCGGGCTCGGCGGCGGCGGTCGGCGCCGGCATGATCCCGCTGGCGCTGGGCACCCAGACCGGCGGCTCGGTGATCCGGCCCGCCGCCTATTGCGGGACGGCCGCGATCAAGCCGTCGTTCCGCATGCTGCCGACCGTTGGCGTGAAGTGCTATTCGTGGGCGCTCGACACGGTCGGCCTGTTCGGCGCGCGCGCGGAAGATCTCGCGCGCGGACTGCTGGCGATGACCGGCCGCAGCGAGTTCTCCGGCATCGTCCCGGCCAAGGCGCCGCGCATCGGCGTGGTCAGGCAGGAGTTCGCCGGTGCTGTCGAGCCGGCGGCCGAGCAGGGCCTGCAAGCGGCGATCAAGGCGGCCGAGCGGGCCGGGGCCAGTGTTCAGGCCATCGATCTGCCCGAGGCGGTGCATGAGGCCTGGCGCATCCATCCCATCATCCAGGATTTCGAGGCGCACCGCGCGCTCGCCTGGGAGTTTTCCGAGCATCACGACGAAATCGCGCCGATGCTGCGCGCCAGTCTCGATGCGACGGTCGGGCTCACGCCGAAAGAATATGATGAGGCGCGCCGGATCGGCCGCCGTGGCCGCCGCGAGCTTGGCGAAGTGTTCGAGGGCGTCGACGTGCTCTTGACCTATTCGGCGCCGGGCACGGCGCCGGCCAAGGCGCTCGCGAGCACCGGCGACCCTCGCTACAACCGGCTCTGGACGCTGATGGGCAATCCTTGCGTCAACGTGCCGGTGCTGAAGGTCGGTGGCCTGCCGATCGGCGTGCAGGTGATCGCGCGCTTCGGCAACGACGCACATGCGCTTGCGACGGCGTGGTTCCTGGAGGATGCGCTGTCGAAATCAGGCTAGCGCGGGTTCTGCGGAAGGGGTGCGCTGGTCGGATGCAGGCGGAGCGGCACTGATCGTAGCTCCTTGCCCGAGCCAGCGCTCGGCCGCCTCGCGGCCGCTCCGGTGCAACAGGCGGATGAAGCCGCGGCCGAGATCGGCCGAGCTGCGCTGCGCCAGGCCTTCAACGGAGTCTTCCGCCGCGATCCTGGACAGCCGCAGCGAGGATGCGGCGTGCGATTGCGCCCATGCGATCGCCGCAACCTCGGCATTGAGCGCGGCGTTTGCGGTGATCTGGTCGAGCCGGCGGTCGATGGCGGCGAGCGTGATCGGCACGTAGCTGTCGCGGGACGGGGTGAGCTGGACCAGCAGCACGTCGGTCGCCGCCGTCTCCTGCGCCAGCTTCAGCAATGGCGGATTGCCGCCGAAGCCGCCGTCCCAATAGGCTTCGCCCTCGATCTCGACGGCGCAGTGGACCAGGGGCGGGCAGGTCGAGGCCAGCGCGACGTCGGTCGTGATGGCGTCGTTGCGAAAGATCTGCTGCTGCCCGTCGCGGATCCGCGTCGCCGCGATCAGGAGCCTTGGCGACCTCGCCGCGCGCAGCGCCGCGAAATTGATGTCGCGCGACAGCGCCTGCCGCAGCGGATCGAGATCGAACGGATCGAACTGGCCGGAGCGCAGCGTCGGCCCGAACGCGACCGAGCTTCCCGCCGGCGAAAAGCCGCCGACCAGCATCAGCGAGCGGAACGAGGCCTCGTGCATCAGGCGAACCCAGAACCGGTTCAGCCGCGCACGCGCAGCCTCACGGCCGCCCTCGGCGAGGCCGCAAGCGAGCAGCAGCGCATTGACGGCGCCGGCGCTGGCGCCGCTGATGGTGTCGATCTCGATATCGGGCTCTTCCAGGAGCCGCTCCAGCACGCCCCAGGTGAAGGCGGCGAAGGTGCCGCCGCCCTGAAGCGCCAGCGAGAGTCTTCGCGGTGGCCATTGATCGGGGCGGACCTGATCGCGCGCGACAGGTGCAGCCGCGGTCACGGCCTCGATGGGCGCGGCAATTTGTGCCACGGGGGCGGGCGGCGGCGCAGGTGGCGGTGCAACGGGAGCCGGTTCGGGGACACGAGGCGGCGAGGGCGCATCGGACCAGATGTCCGTCATGGACAGCAGTCGGCTCGCCGCAGTGCGTGCCGCACCTTGCGAACCACCGTCGATATGCGCGCCGACAATCTTCTCGCTCATTCTGAGCAACCGCGTAACGCCTTTTGCGCTGTCAGGATGACAGGCATGGAACTCGTTCGCCACTCTGGCCACGATTGGCTTGCGAGTTGCGAACAGGATTTGGCGTATAATGCGGAAGGAGCGCGGCGGTATCCGTACTTTTTCCCGGCGTTGGATTTTGTTTTGACGCGTTTTCCTGACGCGAACCGGAATCCAATTCGGTCGATAACGCTCTAGGCCTTCTCGCCGATCCGGCTTTCCTTGCCCGATTGCAGCCGCTTGATGTTCTCGCGATGCGCGTAGAACAGCAGCAGCGTCAGCACGGCGAACAGCGCGGACAAAGCGAGGTGGCCGAACCACCACAGGAACATCGGCGTGATGAAGGAGGCCACCAGCGCCGAGAGCGAGGAATAGCGCGTGGTGAAGGCGGTCGCCAACCAGAGCAGGCAGAACACCACCGCGGCCGGCCAGAACAGGCCGAGCAGGATGCCGATATAGACCGCAACACCCTTGCCGCCCTTGAATTTGAGCCAGACCGGGAAGAGATGGCCGAGGAAGGCGCCGAGGCCTGCCACCATCGCAGCATTGGGGCCGGCGATGTAGCCGGCGATCACGACCGCCACGGTGCCCTTCAGCGCATCGAGCAAGAGGGTGCCCGCAGCAAGGCTCTTGCGTCCGGTGCGCAGCACGTTGGTGGCGCCGATGCTGCCGGAGCCGATCGAGCGGATATCTTGCGTGCCGGCGAGCCTGGTCAGGACCAGCCCGAACGGAATCGAGCCGAGGAGGTAGCCGATGACGAGCGCCACCGGCAAAAATGCTTCAAGACCCATGGCTGCAAATCCCTTGACCGCATCGCCATGCTGAACTGCGACGCCACGCATGATCCTGTCCCGATCCGCTGTCGCGGTGCAGGGCGACACCCAAAACCGTCACCCTAGACATGCTCGAAGACCGTCCGTCCGCCGACAATGGTGCGCACCACGCGGCCTGTAAAGCGGGCTTCGTCGAACGGGGTGTTCTTGCAGGGCGATTTGAGCTCGGCGGGATCGACCACCCAGGGGACGTCGGGGTCGATCACGATCACATCCGCCGGGCTGCCTGCGCGCAGGGTTCCACCGGGCAGGCCCAGAATCTCGGCCGGCCGGGTCGACATCGCCTGGATCAGCGTCTTCAGGTCCAGCTCGCCATTGTGCATCAGCCGCAGGCCGGCGGGCAGCATGGTCTCGAGCCCCACGGCGCCGGGAGCTGCTTCCGCGAACGGCAGGCGCTTGACCTCGACGTCCTGCGGATTGTGGTCGGACATGATGACGTCGATGAGGCCGGAGGCGACGGCTGCGACCAGCGCGCGGCGGTCGTCCTCGGTGCGCAGCGGCGGCGACAGCTTCAGGAACGACCGGTAGGGCCCGATATCGTTCTCGTTCAGCGCAAGATGGTTGATCGAGACCGAGGCGCTGACGGCGAGCCCGGCGTCTCGGGCGCGCTTGAGGATGTCGAGCGAGTCGATGCAGGACAGCGAGGCGGCGTGATAGCGGCCACCGGTCAGCGCGACGAGGCGCATGTCGCGTTCCAGCATCACGGCTTCCGCTGCGTTCGGAATGCCCATCAGGCCGAGCCGCGAGGCGAACTCGCCCTCGTTCATCACGCCTTCGCCGACGAGATCGGGATCTTCGGTGTGATGCACGATCAGCGCGTCGAAATCGCGCGCGTAAGTCAGGGCCCGGCGCATCACTTGGGCGTTGGTGACGCTCCTGTCGCCGTCGCTGAAGGCGATGGCGCCCGCGGCCTTCAACAGGCCGAACTCGGTCATCTCCTCGCCGCGCATCCCCTTGGTCAGCGCCGCCATCGGCTGGATGTTGACGATCGCGGTGTCGCGGGCGCGGCGCATCACGAAGTCCACCGTCGCCGAATTGTCGATGACGGGCTCCGTATCGGGCTGGCAGATGATGGTGGTGATGCCGCCGGTCGCGGCCGCCTGGCTCGCGGACGCGAAGGTCTCGCGATGGCTGAAGCCGGGTTCGCCGACGAAAGCTTTCATGTCGATCAGGCCCGGGGCCACGATTTTGCCGGCGCAGTTGACGACGTCGGTGCCCTCGGGGACGCCGGCAGCGCCGATGCCGCGGCGGGTCTCGCGGATGATGCCGTCGGCAATCAGGACATCGCCGGGGCCGTCGAAATCCCTGGAGGGATCGACGACGCGGGCGTTGGCGAGCAGGATGGGACGGCGGTCAGTCAGCATGAGCATCACGCGTTCGGCAAGTTGCGGGCGAGCGCTTCGAGCACGGCCATGCGCACCGCCACGCCCATCTCGACCTGTTCGCGGATCAGCGATTGCGCGCCGTCGGCGACCGCGGTGTCGATCTCGACGCCGCGGTTCATCGGGCCGGGATGCATGACGAGAGCGTCTGGCTTGGCATAGCCAAGCTTTTTCTGGTCCAGCCCGAAATAGTTGAAATATTCGGAGGTCGACGGCACGAAGGAGCCGTTCATGCGCTCGCGCTGGAGCCGCAGCATCATGACGATGTCGGCGCCGTTGAGCCCCTCGCGCATGTCGCGCGCAACCTCGACGCCCATCCGCTCGATGCCGGGCGGCAGCAGCGTGGAGGGGCCGACGACGCGGACGCGGGCACCCATGGTGTTGAGCAGGATGATGTTGGAACGGGCCACACGCGAATGCAGCACGTCGCCGCAGATCGCGACGACGAGGCCCTCGATCCGGCCCTTGTTGCGGCGGATGGTCAGGGCGTCGAGCAGCGCCTGCGTCGGATGCTCGTGCGCGCCGTCGCCGGCATTGATCACGGAACCGTCAACCTTGCGGGCCAGCAGTTCCACCGCGCCTGACGCGTGATGCCGGACCACCAGGATGTCCGGGTGCATGGCATTGAGCGTCATCGCGGTGTCGACCAGCGTCTCGCCCTTCTTGATGGACGAGGAAGACACCGACATGTTCATGACGTCGGCGCCAAGCCGTTTGCCGGCGAGCTCGAACGAGGATTGGGTCCGGGTGGAAGCCTCGAAGAAGAGGTTCACCTGCGTCCGTCCACGCAGGACGGTGCGCTTCTTGTCAACCTGGCGGTTGAGCTCGACATATTCTTCGGACAGGTCGAGGAGGCCGGTGATGTCGGCCGCGGAAAGGCCCTCGATGCCCAGCAAATGCCGGTGGCCGAGGACGAAGGTCGATTTCGATGTCATTAAAACGAGAGCTATAGGCGGGGATGGCTGGGGGGGCAAGGGCCAATGCCGGGGCGGGGAGTTATCCCCTGAGGAGTCTGGTACACCGTCATTCCGGGATGGCGCGCAAGCGCCAGACCCGGAATCTCGAGATTCCGGGTTCGATGCTCCAGGCCGCGCTTCGCGGTCCTGTCGCATCGCCCCGGAATGACAGGGAAGTTTGGATGCGCTCAGCCAAATCAATTTTGATCGCACTTTTAGCGATCGCTTCAATCTCGTCCGCCCACGCCCAATCGCTCCCCGGCGGCTTCGTCTATTTGCGCGACATCGATCCCGGCATCATCCAGGACATCCGCTACGCCACATCGAACAATTTCGTCGGCCGTCCGCTCGCCGGCTACGGCGCCGGCGAGTGCGTGGTGAAGCGGGAGGTGGGGCTGCGGTTGAAGGCGGTCCAGCAGGACCTCGCCGCACAGAACCTGTCGCTCAAGATGTTCGACTGCTACCGGCCGGCGCGGGCCTCGCTCGACATGGTCGCGTGGTCGCAGAACGGCCGCGAGACCGCCGCCGAGCGCCGCTACAATCCCAGGATTGCCAAGACCGAGCTGTTTCGCCTCGGCTACATCGCGAGCCGCTCGCAGCATTCGACGGGGGCGGCGCTCGATCTCACCTTGGTCGATCTCAAGGCCGACAATTCCGGCAAATACGACCCGTCGAAAACCTATGCCGACTGCACGGCGTCGGTCGAGGCGCGGCCGCCGGAGGGCAGCGTGGACATGGGCACCGGCTACGACTGCACGGATACGAAGGGCCATACCGCAGCACCGTCGATTACGCCGGACCAGCGCGCCTGGCGCAAGCGGCTGGTGGCTGCGATGGCCAAGCAAGGCTTTGTGAACTATTCGAAGGAGTGGTGGCATTTTTCGCTGCCGGGGGCAGGCGGGGCGGCCTATGATTTCCCGATCCAGCCGCGGCGGAACTGATTCCGCGCCGGGGAAACAAGATGACTCAGCCCAGCTTCGCAACCCACGAGGTCTTCAACCAGTCGCCGCCGTTTTGGGATGTCGATCTGTTTGCCGTGGACCGGCCGCTGGTCGAGGCGGTCAAGGCCAATGGCGGCGCTAAGGCGGAGCGGGAGCTGTCCGAATTCGGCAAGCATTGGGGCTCGGCCGCGATGGCCGATCGCGGGCGCGTGGCGAACGAGAACACGCCAAAACTGCGCACCTTCGACGCCAAGGGGAATCGCCGCGACCAGATCGAGTTTCATCCGGCCTATCACGAGCTGATGGCGCACAGCGCGCATGCCGGTGTGCACAATTCGACGTGGACGGCGGACGGGAAGCCGGCGGGCGATGCCGCCGAGGTCATCCGCGCCGCAAAATTCTACATCGCTTCGCAGGTCGAGACCGGCCATCTCTGTCCAATCACGATGACGCGTGCCTCCGTCGCCGCGCTGGCGATGCAGCCGGATCTGCTGGCGCGCGTGATGCCGGTGCTGGCGACGAAGAGCTACGACCCGATGTTTGCGCCGTGGTGGCGCAAGCGCGGCATGACGCTCGGCATGGGCATGACCGAGAAGCAGGGCGGCACCGATGTGCGCGCCAACATGACGCGCGCGGTGCGCGACGGCGAGGCCTATCGCATCACCGGCCACAAATGGTTCATGTCGGCGCCGATGTGCGACGCGTTCCTGGTGCTGGCGCAGGCCGACGAGGGACTGACCTGCTTCTTCATGCCGCGCTTTGCGCCCGACGGGTCCGTCAACGCGATCCAGTTCCAGCGCTTGAAGGACAAGCTCGGCAACCGCTCCAATGCCTCGTCCGAGGTCGAATTCGCCGCCGCTTATGCGCAAGCGGTCGGCGAGGCGGGCAAGGGCATCCGCACCATCATCCAGATGGTGCAGCTGACGCGGCAGGATTGCGCGATCGCCTCCACCGGCCTGATGCGCTCGGGGCTCGCGCATGCGCTGCATCATGCGCGTCACCGCAGCGTGTTCCAGAAGCATCTCGCCGATCAGCCCCTGATGCAGGCGGTGCTGTCGGACATGGCGCTGCATGTGGAGGCGAGCGTCGCCCTGGTGATGCGGCTCTGCCGCGCCTTCGACCGCACCCCGCACGATGCGGCGGAGGCCGCCTATATGCGGCTGCTGACGCCCGCGATCAAATACTGGACCTGCAAGAGCGCGCCTAGCTTCCTCTACGAGGCGATGGAGTGCCTCGGCGGCAACGGCTATGTCGAGGACGGCATCCTGGCACGCCACTATCGGGAGTCGCCGGTCAACGCGATCTGGGAAGGCTCGGGCAACGTGATGTGCCTCGACGTGCTGCGCGCACTGTCGCGCGAGCCGGAGGCGGCGATGGCGGTGCTGCAATCGCTTGCCGCCGAGACCAAGGGTTTGCCGGGCGCAGGCGAGGCGGTCGCGTTCATCGACAAGACCTTCCGCCGCGCCGATGGCGAGCGCGTCGCGCGGCTCGCGGTCGAGAAGCTGGCGCTGCTTGCCGCGGCCGCCGCGCTGAACGGCGTGTCGCCGCGTCATGCTGAACTGTTCGCGGCCACGCGCCTCGCCACAACCCACGCCAGCATGTACGGCGCGGTCGAGCTGGAGAGCGGCGACGTGCGCGCGCTGCTGGAGAGGGCGCTGCCGTGAGCTTTTTGCTTCTTTTTTGCCGTCATTCCGGGGCGATGCGAAGCATCGAACTACGGTGCGCCCTTGCGCACCTTGAGAATCTCGAGATTCCGGGTTCGCCCTTCGGGCGCCCCGGAATGACGGCCATCTCAACGAAAGCCTCCTGATGGATTCCCTCAATCCCGAGCATCCGCCACTGACCATGACGCCCGCGGATCACGCGCCGCGCGTCTGGAGGTTCTTCGGTACGGCGCTGTGGGGCCTTCTCATCTTCGTCGCGATGTTCGTCGGCCAGGTCGGGGCGATCCTGCTGCTGGCCGCGCTGCGCGGCCTTCCGATCGACATGGCCTCGATCCAGTCGGTCGGCCGCGAGCCGGCGGCGCTCGCGCTGTCGGTCATCATGGGCCTGCCGGCGACACTCCTCGCGGTGTGGCTCGCCATCCGTATCAAGAAGGCCTCCTTCGTCGACTATCTCGCGCTGCGCTGGCCGTCCTGGATGCAGCTCCTGTTCGGCGCGGTCGGTCTCATCCTGCTGGTGCTGGCCTGGGAGACGGTGTCGCGGAGCCTCGGCCGCGAGGCGACGCCGGGCTTCATGACCGATCTGTTGAAATCGGGCCGTGACAAGGGCGCGGCCCTGTTGCTGCTGATCGCCTTCAGCGTGGCGGCGCCGATGTCGGAAGAGGTGCTGGCGCGCGGCTTTCTCTATCGCGGCTGGTCGGCGAGCTTCCTGCGCGTGCCCGGCGCGATCATCCTGTCGTCGCTGGTGTGGACGGTCGTGCATCTGCAATACGACCTGTACTTCCTCGCCGAGGTCTTCACCATCGGCGTGTGGTTCGGCTACATGCGCTATCGCGCCAATTCGCTCTGGCTCACGATCGTGCTGCACGCGCTGAACAACATGACTGCGGTGGTGCTGACGATGTGGCTGGGGGGCTGACGGAGGTTGCCCCGCATTCCGTCATTGCGAGCGCAAGCGAAGCAATCCAGAATCTCTCCGCGGAGGGATTCTGGATTGCTTCGTCGCATCAGCGCAAAATTGCTTCGCAATTTTGTCGCGAGCCCCTCGCAATGACGAGCAGAGGGAGGCGCCCACAACGACGAGTTTCAGGCCACCAGCGCGATCGCGACCGGCATCGTGATGGCCGCAAGGATCGTCTGCAGCGTGATGATCTGCGCCAGCAGCGGCGCATCGCCACCCATCTGCCGGGCCAGCACATAGGCGCTGGGTGAGGTCGGCACCGCCGCGCAGATCGCGACGATTGCCAGACTGTTGCCTGATAGCCCGAACCAGGCCGCAAGCCCCAGCGCGAGCACGGGCATCAGGACCAGCTTGAAGGCGACGCCGATCGTCGCGCTCAGGCTGGGACGCAGGAGGCCTTCGAGATGCAGGCCCGCACCGGTCACGAGCAGGCCGATCGCCAGCGATGACCGGCTCAGCGCGTCCGCAACCTCATGCCAGATCTTCGGCAGCGGCAGATGGACGACGTTGATGAAGAGCCCGATTGCGCAGGCCCAGATCAGGGGATTTCGGATCACCGTCATGACGATCGCGCGGGCGGACTGTTTCTCCGGCGATGCATAGTGCGCGAGCACGGCGACGCTGAACACGTTGACCAGAGGGATGATCGCGACCATCGCGACCGAAGCCAGCGCCAGCCCGACATCGCCGAACATGTTGGCGGAGACGGAGAGCGCCACATAGGTCTGCCAGCGCGTCGCGCCCTGGAAGATCGAGGTAAAGGCCGGCCCGTCAATATCGAGCCGCGACAGGGCCGGGCGCAGCGCGAGGCACAGCAGCGACATCGCCAGCGCCGACAGCAAGAGCGCGCCGCCGACGCCGGCGACCGGCACCTTGGAAAGGTCGGCCTTCACCAGCGTCTGGATCAGCAGCATCGGAAACAGCACGAAATAGGTCAGCCGCTCCAGCCCGTGCCATTGCGTGTCCAGCCGCATCAGGCTGCGCCTCAGCACGACGCCGAGCACGATGAGGATGAAGACCGGCAGCAGCGCCGCGATTACGACGGCCATGGGGGTCAGCCGTTTCCGGTGCGCAAGTTCGCGAGGCGGTCGAGCGCGCCTTGCAGGATGAAGATCGCGGCGTGCTCGTCGATCACCTCGGCGCGCTTGGCGCGGCTGACATCCATTCCGATCAGCTCGCGTTCGACCGCTGCGGTCGAGAGGCGCTCGTCCCAGAGGCCGATGGGGAGCGTGGTGAGATTGGCGAGGTTGCGGGCGAAGGCGCGGGTCGATTGCGCGCGCGGGCCCTCGCTGCCGTCCATGTTGATGGGCAGGCCAAGCACGAAGCCGACGACCTTGCGCTCAGCAGCGATCGCGAGCAGCCGGGCGGCGTCCTGCTTGAACGCCTTGCGCTGAATGGTCTCGACGCCGGTCGCCAACCGCCGGTCCGGGTTCGACACGGCGACGCCAATCGTCTTGGTGCCCAGATCAAGGCCAACCAGCCCGCCGCGTTCGGGCCAGTGGGTTGCAGCATCGACCAGGGGCAGGATAAGAGCCGGCATGGCATCAGCGCATATCACGCGTCACGCCGTGGAGTGAACCCGGAACATGGATGCGCTGACACTATTCGGCCTGTTTGCCGTCACCGCGATGCTGGTCTGCTATGCGATGGAGGACCGCAGCCACTGGTTCGTGCTGCTGTTCGCGATGTCCTGCGCGCTCGGCTCGGCCTACGGCTTCCTGCAGGGCGCCTGGCCGTTCGGGCTGGTCGAGGCGATCTGGGCCGTGGTGGCGCTCCGGCGCTGGTATCTCAGGCCGCGATGACGTCGTCGTCCTTCTTCAGGCAGGCGGCAAAGCCTTGCAGCGCGCTGTACTGATGTCCGGCACTGCGCTGGATGAAGAGTGTCTCGACGCGCGCGTGCGAGGCGCTCAGCGGGTGGATCGACACGCTGCCGTTCATCGCGCTGCGCTCGACCACGGCGCGCGGGAGCAGCGTCACGCCCATGTCGGCGGCGACGCAGCCGATCATGCCGTCGAGCGTGCCGAGCTCAAACCGTGCGGCCGACGGCCAGCCGAACTCGACGAAGATCTGCTCGAGTCGTTGGCGATAGGTGCAGCCGGTGCGGAACACCAGCGCAGTCGGACCTGACTCCGGCGTGCCGGCACGCAGCTCGGCTAGCGAGCTCCAGCGCCGCGCGCTGACCAGCACCAGCTCTTCGCGGAAGGCGCTCGTCGCCGTGAGGTCGGCATGCGCGATGGGACCTGCGACGAAGGCGCCGTCGAGCGTGCCTTCGAGCACGCCAGCAACAAGGTCGGCCGTTGTTGCCGTGCGCAAGGAGAGGCGCACGGCCGGGAAGCAGCGGTGGAAATCGGCCAGCAGCGGCGGCAGTCGCACGGCGGCTGTCGTTTCCATCGAACCGATCGCCAGAGGTCCCTTCGGCTCGCCATCGTCGCGCGCGGCGAGCACGGCCTCGCGCGATAGCGCGGCCATCCGTTCCGCGTAGGGCAGGAGGCGTTTGCCGGCGCCGGTCAGCGTCATGCCGCGGCTGTGGCGCTCGAACAGCGGCGTGCCGATCTCCGCCTCCAGCGCCTTCACGCGCTGGGTGACGTTTGATTGCACGGTGTTGAGCTCTTCGGCGGCGCGAGTGATGCCGCCGGTACGCGCGACCGCGGCGAAGGTCTGGATATCGCTGAGTTCCATGGCGTCGTTTCGCTTTTGTGATGGCAGCGTTCGCTACAATTCATTTTTCGAGAATGCTAGTCGCGCTTAGTCTCGCTGTCCAGATCGGGGAGAAGCCATGCCCATTGCGACGCCGCTGACGAGCTTGCTGGAGATCAGGCATCCCATCCTGCTGGCGCCGATGGATGTCATCGCGGGCAGCCGTCTGGTGGCGGCTGTCAGCCGCGCGGGAGGCTTCGGCATTCTGGGCGGCGGCTATGGCGAGCGGGCGTGGCTGGAGCGGGAGACCGCAAAGCTCTCCGGTCTGCGTGCGCCGTTCGGGATCGGCTTCATCACCTGGAGCCTCGCCAAGCGGCCCGAGCTGCTCGACATCGCGCTCGCCGCAAAGCCGTCGGCGATCATGCTGTCCTTCGGCGATCCTGCGCCGTTCGCACCGAAGATCAGATCCGCGGGCGCGCGCCTGATCTGCCAGGTGCAGGACGAGGCGATGGCGCGGCAGGCGCTCGACGCCGGCGCCGATATCCTGATCGCGCAGGGCACGGAGGCGGGCGGTCACGGCGCGTCACGGACGACCGTCGATCTCGTGCCCGCCGTGGTCGATCTCGCCGCGGGCCGCGTGCCCGTCGTCGCGGCCGGCGGCATCGCAGACGGGCGCGGTCTCGCCGCCATGATGATGCTCGGCGCGGGCGGCGTGCTGCTCGGCACGCGCTTCTATGCGAGCCAGGAAGCCGACGGCGCCGAGGAGGCCAAGCGGCGCATTTGCGCGGCCAGCAGCGGCTCGACCGTGCGCGGCATCATCTTCGACCTGTCGCGCAACAATGTCTGGCCGGCGCCCTTCACGGGAAGGTGTCTGCTCAACGACCACGCCAGGCGCTGGATCGGCCGCGAGGTCGAGATGATGCAGAATGTCGCCGCAGTCGCGGCGGAGTATGCCGCAGCAAAGGCGGCCGGCAATTTCGATGTCGCCGCCGTGATCGCGGGCGAGGCGGTTGGCCTGATCCATGATATTCCGCCGGCGGCCGAGATCGTCGAGCGTATTGCGATTGAGGCGGAGCACCTGCTTGCCGGCCGGCGCAACTCCATCACGTCCGTCGCCTGAACTGAGAGAGACACACCATGTGGCCTGACCGTCGACTGATCGACCTCTTCAAGACCGAATTCCCGATCGTGCAGGCGCCGATGGCCGGCGTGATGGATGCGGAGCTGGTGATCGCCGCCGCGCAAGGCGGGGCGCTGGGCTCGCTGCCCTGCGCGATGCTGTCGGCGGAGAAGGCGCGCGAACAGGTTGGTCTCATCCGCCAGCGCGTGAAGGCGCCGGTCAACATGAACTTCTTCTGTCACACGCCGGTCGATCTCACGCCGGAGGCCGAAGCGCGCTGGAAGCAGCGGCTCGCCGGTTACTACCGGGAGCACGGCCTCGATCCGGCGGCGCCCATCAACGCCGCGAACCGGGCTCCGTTCGATGCGGCCTTTTGCGAAGTCGTCGAGGAGCTGAAGCCGGAAGTCGTCAGCTTCCATTTCGGCCTGCCGGAGCAGGCGCTGCTCAAGCGCGTCAAGGCGGCCGGCTCTCTCGTCATCTCGTCCGCCACGACGGTGAAGGAAGCCGTCTGGCTCGAGCGGCACGGTGCCGACGCCGTGATCGCGCAAGGCGCCGAGGCCGGCGGCCATCGCGGCATGTTCCTGACCGACAAGATCGCCGAGCAGCCCGGCACCTTCGCGCTGGTGCCGCAGGTCGCCGATGCCGTGAAGGTGCCGGTCATCGCAGCGGGTGGCATCGCCGACGGGCGCGGCATCGCCGCCGCCTTCGCGCTCGGCGCCTCCGGCGTGCAGATCGGCAGCGCCTATCTGCGTTGCCCGGAATCCAAGGTGAGTGCGGCGGGCCGCGCTGCGCTGGCCGAGGGACGGGACGATTCCACCGTCATCACCAATGTCATGACCGGCCGGCCGGCGCGCGGGGTCCAGAACCGCCTGATGCGCGAGGCCGGTCCGATCTCGCCGGATGCACCTCCGTTTCCCCATGCGGCAACCGCGCTGGGGCCGCTCAAGGCCGCCGCCGAAAAGCAGGGCAGGGTGGATTTCACCAATCTCTGGGCCGGCCAGGCCATCGCCCTCGGCCGTGAGCTCCCTGCCGCCGAATTGACCCGGGATCTGGCCAAATCGGCCCTGGCCCGCATGAAGGCGCTCGCTGGATAGGCGGGAAGCCCCGGTTGCGGCGCAAAACCGGCCTCTGCTATACGGCACATAGGTTTTGCCGTGAGAGGCCTTATATAATGTCCGTCGACGCCGCTACCGTCCGCCGCATCGCGCATCTGGCGCGCATCGCGGTTTCCGAGGGCGAGGTTCCGCATCTGCAGGGCGAGCTCAACGCCATGCTCGCCTTCGTCGAGCAGCTCTCGGAGGTCAATGTCGAGGGCGTGGAGGCCATGACCTCGGTCACCCCGATGCAGATGAAGAAGCGGCAGGACGTGGTCAATGACGGCGAGATCGCGGACGATATCGTTGCCAACGCGCCCGCGACCGAAGGCCACTTCTTCCTGGTGCCGAAGGTCGTCGAGTAATTTTTAGGACGTGGTCCGATGTGCCTGCTTTGCGACGATGAGAAGGCCTACCAGGCCTATATGAACTATCTCGACAAGATGGAGCGGCAGGGCAAGGCTGCCGACCCCAATGTCGCCGTCAATGCCGTGCTCGACGAGATCGAGGCGGCTGCGAAAGCGGCCGCCAAGAAAGACGACCCGGCCAACGACAAGACCCTGTCTCCATTCTTCTGCAGCCCGATCAATAAATGACCGATTTGACATCGCTGACGCTCGCCGAGGCCCGCAAGGGTCTCGCGGCCAAGACTTTCACGTCACTCGAACTGACCGACGCGCATCTGTCCGCGATCGAAGCCGCGCGCGTGCTCAATGCCTTCGTGATGGAGACGCCGGACCGCGCGCGCGATATGGCGCGCGAGGCGGACGGCAAGATCGCCAAGGGCGACGCCGGTCCGCTCGCCGGCATCCCGCTCGGCATCAAGGACCTGTTCGCGACCAAGGGCGTGCGCACCACGGCCTGCTCGAAGATCCTCGGCAATTTCGTGCCGACCTACGAGTCCACCGTGACCTCGCAGCTCTGGCGCGACGGCGCGGTGATGCTCGGCAAGCTCAACAATGACGAGTTCGCGATGGGCTCGGCGAACGAGACCTCGTGCTTCGGCCCCGTCGGCAATCCGTGGCGACGTGAAGGCTCCAACACCACGCTGGTGCCGGGCGGCTCGTCCGGCGGCTCGGCCTCGGCCGTGGCGGCGCTGCTGTGCATGGGCGCGACCGCGACCGACACCGGCGGCTCGATCCGCCAGCCGGCGGCGTTCACCGCGACCGTCGGCATCAAGCCGACCTATGGCCGCTGCTCGCGCTGGGGCATCGTCGCCTTTGCATCTTCGCTCGACCAGGCAGGTCCGATCGCGCGCAGCGTGCGCGACAGCGCGATGCTGCTGCGCTCGATGGCCGGCCACGATCCGAAGGACACGACGTCCGTCGATATTCCCGTGCCGGACTATGAGGCCGCGATCGGCAAGTCCGTGAAGGGCATCAGGATCGGCATCCCCAAGGAGTACCGTCTCGACGGCATGCCGGCCGAGATCGAGAAGCTGTGGAGCGAGGGCGCGGCGTGGCTCAAGGCCGCCGGCGCCGAGCTCGTCGAGGTGTCGCTGCCGCACACGAAGTACGCGCTGCCGGCCTATTACATCGTGGCGCCGGCGGAGGCGTCCTCCAACCTCGCGCGCTATGACGGCGTGCGCTACGGCCTGCGCGAGCAGGGCAAGAACATAATCGAGCTGTACGAGAACACCCGCGCCGAAGGTTTTGGCGCGGAAGTGCGCCGCCGCGTCATGATCGGCACCTATGTGCTCTCGGCCGGCTATTACGATGCCTATTATCTGCGCGCCCAGAAGGTCCGCACGCTGATCAAGAAGGATTTCGAGGATTGCTTCGCCAAGGGCGTCAACGCGATCCTGACGCCTGCGACGCCGTCGGCGGCCTTCGGCATCGGCGAGAAGGGCGGCGCCGACCCGGTCGAGATGTATCTCAACGACATCTTCACGGTGACGGTGAACATGGCGGGGCTGCCCGGCATCGCCGTGCCCGCCGGCAAGGACGCACAGGGCCTGCCGCTCGGCCTGCAACTGATCGGCCGTCCCTTCGACGAGGAGACGCTGTTCTCGCTCGGCGAAGTGATCGAGCAGGCCGCCGGCCGCTTCACGCCCGCGAGGTGGTGGTGAATGTCGCAGCGTTCATCGCGAGCCTCGACGGCGCGGCGCCGGCGCCGGACCTGAACGCGCCGCTCACAGGTCTCTGGTGGGCCGCCAAGGGCGACTGGGGCCGGGCGCACAAGATCGTTCAGGACGAGAGCAGCCGCGAGGCGGCCTGGGTGCACGCCTATCTGCACCGCGTCGAAGGCGATCTCGGCAATGCCGGCTACTGGTATCGCCAGGCCGGACAGGTCGCGGCAAAGGATTCATTGGAAGCGGAGTGGCAGCGGATCGCTGTCACGCTGCTCGGGAGCAAGACATGAGCACGGCCACGCACAAGCTTCTCAAAGGCGCCACCGGCGATTGGGAGATGGTCATCGGCATGGAGATCCACGCCCAGGTGACGTCGAACTCAAAGCTGTTCTCGGGCGCGTCCACCGCGTTCGGCGGCGAGCCGAACAGCCACGTGTCGCTGGTCGATGTTGCGATGCCGGGCATGCTGCCCGTCATCAACGAGGAATGCGTCAGGCAGGCTGTCCGGACCGGGCTTGGTCTCAACGCAAAGATCAA
The DNA here is from genome assembly GCF_038965675.1 of Bradyrhizobium sp. B039. Classification (NCBI taxonomy): domain Bacteria; kingdom Pseudomonadati; phylum Pseudomonadota; class Alphaproteobacteria; order Hyphomicrobiales; family Nitrobacteraceae; genus Bradyrhizobium; species Bradyrhizobium sp. B039. The sequence continues at coordinate 5,200,013 of NZ_CP152416.1, read as the reverse complement.
TCTGCGTTCGGTGTTCGATCGCAAAAACTATTTCTATCCGGACCTGCCGCAGGGCTACCAGATCAGCCAGTACAAATCGCCCGTCGTGGGCGAGGGCGAGGTGCTGGTCGAGCTCGACGGCGGCCGCAGCGTCAGCATCGGCATCGAGCGCCTGCATATCGAGCAGGATCCAGGCAAAATGCTGCACGACCAGTCGCCGTCGCTGTCCCTCATCGACTTCAACCGCTGTGGCGTGGCGCTGATGGAGATTGTCTCAAAACCGGACATCCGCGACGCCGAGCAGGCCAAGGCCTATGTCACCAAGCTGCGCTCGATCATGCGCTACCTCGGCACCTGTGACGGCGACATGGAGAAGGGAAATCTGCGCGCCGACGTCAACGTCTCCGTGCGCAAGCCCGGCGGGCCGCTCGGCACCCGCTGCGAAATCAAGAACATGAACTCGATCAACTTCATCGGCCAGGCGATCGAGTATGAAGCGCGGCGCCAGATCGAGATCCTCGAGGACGGTGGGCAGATCGAGCAGGAGACGCGCCGGTTCGACCCCGACAAGGGCGAGACGCGGTCGATGCGGTCGAAGGAAGAGGCGCACGACTACCGCTACTTCCCCGATCCCGACCTGCTGCCGCTGGAGTTCAGCCAGGAGTTCGTCGACGAGCTGAAGGCGAAGCTGCCCGAGCTGCCGGACCAGAAGAAGACGCGCTTCGTCGCCGATTTCGGCCTGTCAGCTTACGACGCGAGCGTGCTGGTCGCCGAGCGCGAGAGCGCGGTGTTCTACGAGACCGTGCTCGACAAGCTCGGCAACCGCGCGCGCGACGGCAAGATGGCGGCGAACTGGGTGATCAACGAGCTGTTCGGTCGTCTCAACAAGGAAGGCCGGGATATTACGGGCTCTCCCGTCACCGCCGAGCAGCTCGCCACGATCATCGATCTGATCGGCGAGGGCACGATCTCCGGCAAGATCGCCAAGGATCTGTTCGAGATCGTCTGGCAGGAGGGCGGCGATCCCCGCGCACTGGTCGAAAGCCGCGGCATGAAGCAGGTCACCGACCTCTCGGCGATCGAGAAGGTGGTCGACGACATCATCGCGGCCAATCCCGACAAGGCCGCGCAGGTCAAGGACAAGCCGCAGTCGCTCGGCTGGTTCGTCGGCCAGGTGATGAAGGCGTCCGGCGGCAAGGCCAACCCGCAAAGCGTCAACGAGCTGCTCAAGTCCAAGCTCGGCATCTAGCCTCACGCGTTCGGACGAGGTGACGGACATGCTTCGTCACCTCGCTATGGGTTCGCGATGCGACGCTCGCGCGCGTCCTCGGCGGCAATCTTCGTCCCGACGACTGCGATGCGGCGACCGAATCGCCGTCACGCGATTCGCGCAAAACGGCGGCTTGCACGGGCTCCGACGAGCGCTCGCGCCGTTAAGCATGAAAATATTTTCGTTGCCAAAAACTGCGACTCAGAGTCCGCGAAACGCCTTCGCGGGGCGATCCTGCGCGTCGCGACGCGCGTCATCGCGTCGATCACGCGCAATGCGTGAGTGCAGGAAAATACTTTCTGCATAGTGTTTTCTTGCAATCATTACTCTCGCAAACATCGATGATGCGCCCACTCTCCGCGATCGGACGAACACGTCATGCAGTGTGCTTGCATCGCGCTCGCCAAGCGCACGCGCCTTGCTGCGTCAACACTTCTTTAAGCGAGAAGCTGTTTTTTTCGTCGTGTTGGTGTATTCGGGATGAGTGTGCATTCGATCCCCGACTGCATGCAGCGATTAAAGCCATCTCACACATCGGAGGGCAACATGGCCAAGAAAGCGAAGAAGGCGAAGAAGGCGAAGAGCGCAGTGAAGAAGACTGCGAAGAAGACCCGCAAGGTCGCGAAGAAGAAGAAGTAACTTCGACTTCTGAAGTTGCCGGCTCCCAGAGAGCCGGCACGTCATCAGCGCCTCCCAGAGGTTCTGGTCGACGATAGAGGGTGTCGGCGAGACATCAGGTCAACGGTCGGATCGCTCTTTTCGCGGTCCGGCAGAAGAAACGAGTTTTCTTCGTTCGGTGCGGTGCCGGTTCTCCGGTTCTGCAATTTCACAAGCGGCCTTCGGGTCAACGTGAAATCTGGTCCTGACGTGTTCGCCGACGCCCTCGTTCTCTGAGGCCGGGGTATTGCCGGCATTCCCTTTTCATATATTGCTGATCTGGTCGTGGCGTGACCGCGCTGCCGCTGAGCGCTGCCTCGGGGCAGGCGAGGGCTGCGGCTTTGTCGTTGCGCGACGTCCGTGCGCCGTTTTCCCTATTTGCAGTGCCATCGCCCGGCGGCGACCCGGTGCGTCGCGGCTTCTCGATGGATGGGGCGCCCGCCTGCCGCCTTCGCTGAAGCTTCGGCGTTCCAGGACCGCAAGCCCCGGCAGTGCCTTGGCGTAGCCGGGTCATGGGTGACGACAGGAAGTGGCGGAGTGTACGCCACAGCGCCCCGCCACCGCGCGCGATGGTTATCGTTGTCCGAAAATCGCAGGGTAAACCGAATCTGACAAATCGCAGAAGTGCCCGTCAAATGGGGACTTTTGGCATTCCGTGCGCGGCCGCGGCCAAGGCGCGTTTACGTCTGCTTCATCGCGATACTTAAACTGCCATTCAAATTTGCCCGCCATCATCGCTTCCAACAAGCCGGCAAACGGCCTGGGCAAGAAGACTTGGGGAAGAGTTGAGCAGCGCATGATCCCAGAAGGGATCACGCAAATCAGAGTTGGACGGGAGCCGCGCTCGGGGGAACGAGGCGGCATAAGAAAACAGGGGATGCGTTATGTTTCAGGGTACTTTCGATCTGGAGACCGCAACGCCGATCGACGCGAGCGCGCTGTCGGACGTGCTGTTCGAGCGCGGGATCTATTGGGCGAGCGGCCGCGCCGGCCTCGTCGATCTCGTCGCCGCGCACAAATGGTTCAACCTCGCCGCCCTGAAGGGCCGCAAGGACGCCGTGGCGCTGCGCCAGGAAGTTGCCGGACAGATGTCGGACGCCGAGATCTCGGCCGCACAGCGCGACGCGAGGGCGTGGGTTTCCACCCACTAGAGCCATTTCTGTTCCGATGGCATCGGAACAGGGCTCTGGTGTCTTGTTCTGAGATGTTTTCCCGACGCGAACCGGTATCCGCTTCGCTTGAAAACGCTTCGAGCTGAGGATCGCAGCCGGCCCCGTGTTTCCACGGGCGTGCCTGGTTGCGCTGAATCAAGTTCCTTCGTCGTGACGCCGCCTAGACCCGCGCGGCATGAGCGCTGCCGACACGAATGGACAATGGCTGCCGATTCAGATCGCGCCCGACGATTGCGATCTGGAACTCGGACGGCCGCACAAGACGGGCATCGTGCCCTGGACCTTTCCATGCCGGCGCAGGTCCGGCGTCTGGTTCAACGTCTGGGCCGACGAGCCGGTGCTGATTTCGCCCTCGCATTGGCGAATCTGGCGGTCCGGCCGCTAGGTGCGGACACACATAATATAGGGAGAGCGAGAATCGGGCTGAGCTCAGCCGCGCGGATCCCTGCACCAAGCTTTGTCCGGCGCGGCGATCGCTTTCAGGTGAAAGAACGGCAGGCCTTGATTCTGCTGCTGGGTGGCGGAGAGGGAGGGATTCGAACCCTCGATACAGCTTGAGACCGTATGACGCTTTAGCAAAGCGTTGCCTTCAGCCACTCGGCCACCTCTCCGGTGCGAGCCTTATGCCTCTAATTACTTGGGCCGGTCAATTTGTAAGCGCGTGTTTGCGCTCGAATATTCCCAGCGATTTTCGAAATGGAGCCGGTTTGCTTCCGGGGTGCGAACCGTTACGCGCGAGAACGGACGCGGGAGGCTGGAATGTCCGGCGTATGCAGCAAGGATGTTCTTGCGTATGGGAGCATTCTTTCTGGCGTAAGTGGCTGGATTTACTGCAAAATCAGTGCATTTTGTGAGAGGGAGCCTATCGACAGGTTCGAATCCCTTGGCCTTCCCAGCATGTCGGCAATGCATTGATTTTACTTTGTTTTGTGCTGAGTGCCTGTTGCCGCACGTGGAACGAGCTGCTCCCTGATCGTATTCGCTCGGACGGTCCGCCGATTCTGCTAACGATGCTCTCGGCGGAACAGGCGCCCAGCGGCAGAGCCGGATGGGCCTTCGCGGGATCGGTTGCTATGGTCAACGAGTTGAATCGAGGGAGGAATGGGCTTGGCGAGTGAGTTGCAGGCCAAATTTCGGCGTGCTGTCGATGCCTTTCAGGCCAGGGACCTGGCGAAAGCGGAGAAGATACTCGAGCAGATCAGGAGATCCTCCCCGAAAATCTTCGACGTCGAGCACTTCCTTGGCGTGATCAAGCTGGTCCAGGGCCGATTTGCCGACGCTGAGATCCATCTCAAAGCAGCGGTCGGCCTGAATGGAAACAGTGATGAAGCGCTCAGCAATTACGGCTACGCGCTCAAGAGCCTGAATCGCCCCCAGGAAGCGCTGGTCTATTTCACCCGCGCCCTGGCGGTGAATCCGCACAATCCTCTCTCGTACCACAACAGAGGTACGATACTCGCCGAATTCTCGAGGAACTATTCGGAGGCGATCGAGCAGTTCGACAAGGCGGCGTTCTACAATCCGAACTTTGCCGATGCATATTCAAGCAAGGGCAATTGCCTCGAAAAGCTCAAGCGCTATGAGGACGCCCTCGTTGCCTACGACAAGGCGTTGTCGGTCAAGCCCGATCTCGAGCATGCGTGGCTTGGTCGAGGGAATGCCTTGAGGAATCTCAAGCGCTACGACGAAGCGTTTGCCACTTACGACAAGGCGCTGTCGCTCAAGCCCGATTTTGCGAATGCGTGGATCGGCCGAGGGGATGTCTTCAACAGTCTCAAGCGCTACGACGAAGCGCTTGCTGCGTACGACAAGGCACTGTCGATCAAGCCCGATCTCGAGGGTGCGTGGGTTGCCCGTGGCCATGTCTTCTGGATCCTGAAGCGGTATGAGGAGGCGTCGACTGCCTATGACAAGGCGCTGTCGATCAAGTCCGATCTGGAGAATGCGTGGCTTGGCCGGGGCAATGTGTCGTTTGACCTGAAGCGCTATGACGAAGCGTCCGCCGCGTTTAACAGGGCGCTATCGGTCCGGCCTGATCTGGCGGAAGCATGGCTTGGCCAGGGCAATGTTCTCAACGAGCTCAAGCACCATGACGATGCGCTCGCCGCATTCGACCGCGCGCTCTCGATCAAGCCTGACCTCGCGGAGGCATGGCTTGGTCGAGGCAATGTCGCGTGGGGCCTCAAGCGCTATGAGGAGGCTCTCGCCGCCTATGACCGGGCGCTCTCGATCAAGCCTGACCTGGAGGGGGCGTGGATCGGTCGGGGCAATGTCTTCACCGAGCTCAAGCGCTATGAGGAAGCTTTTGCTGCTTATGACAAGGCGGTGTCGATCGAGCCGGACCTGGAAGGCATCGAGGGGCTGCGCCTTTTTGCAAAGATGAACTTGTGCAATTGGGACAATCTGGAGGGAGAGATCGGTCATTTGACGGGGGCGATACGGGCCGGGAAGGCCAATAGCTCTCCTTTTGCGTTGCTGTCGTTGACTGACACTCCCGACGATCATCTGCGATGCGCCAGGGCGTGGGTGAGCGCGAAGCTCCCGCAATTGTCCAAACCGGGTTCAAGGGGTGGGATCCACAAGCACGACAAGATTCGGATCGGATATGTTTCACCCGATCTTCGTCAGCATCCGGTCGGGTACCTGACCGCCGCGATGTTCGAGAACCACGATACCAGCCGATTTGAGACCTACGCCTTTTCGATCGGTCCGAACGACGGCAGCGACCTGCGCAGACGACTGGAAGGGGCCTTCCACCGCTTCATCGATTGCCAGGACAAGAGTGACGGTGAAGTCCTGGAGGCGATCAAGGAGGCAGAGATAGACATTCTCGTCGATCTTGCGGGGCACACACAGAATGCCAGGCTGTCGCTATTCGTTTCCGGTCCCGCTCCGATAGCCGTCAATTTCCTCGGGTTCGCGGGGACGGTGGGCAGCAAGGAGCTGTCGAATTACATCATTGCCGATCACGTCGTCTTGCCGGAGTCAAACAACCAGTTCTTTGCAGAGAAAGTGGTTCGTCTGCCCGGCAGTTTCATGCCCCGCGACAACAAGGGGGAGGCAATCGATGACATAAGGCTCGAGAGGGCTGATCACGGGTTACGGCAGGAATGGATTGTATTTTGTTGTTTCAACCCTGCCTACAAGATCAATCGGTCCGTCTTCGATAGCTGGGTGAATATTCTGGGGAAGGTGGATCATTCGGTGTTGTGGTTGTCCGACATGGGAGAGGCCGCAAAATCGAACCTGCGAAAAGCAGCCAAGGACCGGGGCGTCGATCCGGATCGCCTGGTGTTCGCAAGGCGCCTTTCATCATCCTCCGAGCACCTGGCGCGGCATCGCCTTGCCGACCTCTTCCTGGATACGCTGCCCTACAACGCACATACGACGGCGAGCGATGCGCTGTGGGCCGGCCTGCCGGTCGTGACGCAAATTGGAAACAGTTTCGCAGGCCGCGTCGCGGCGAGCTTGCTCAACGCAGTCGGCTTGCCCGAATTGGTCGCGCGAACACGCGACGAATATGAAGCGCTCGCAATCGAGCTGGCGCTGAACAGGCAAAAGCTCCAGGGGATTCGCGAGAGGCTGCGAGAGAACCGTTTGACGACATCGTTGTTCGATGCGGCGCGCTATACCAGGCACCTGGAAGCGGCCTACGAGGCCATGCATCAACGGCATCAGGCGGGACTTCCGCCGGATCACATCGACATTCGACCGCTCGGATGAGGAAGGCTGCCTATGCGCGTCTGCTGTTGCTCGTGCAGACCACCAGGCCGCGCTTAACTCCGGCCATGCCGTCTCCAGTCGCCTTATCCCGAATGCCGATATTCCTGTCTTTCGTTGGCCTGACCGATGATCGCGTAGCTTCGTTCATCTTTGACCGGCGACCTGTCGTCACGCCCTGCCGTGCGGCGGAGGCGCGCCGGTTAAACTGGGTTTCCTCGCGGGTTCCCGCCGCCCGCCCGGAATGAAGAACCCGGACCCCGGCTGAGGAAGAAGAGGGGCTGGCGAGACTCCGTCGCCGCCGGCCGGGGGCGACCGTTTCGGCCTGCCGCGTGACATCCCGGCGCCGATGTTGCCGTGGTCGCGCTCTTTCCAGATCAGTCGATTCTTGAAGGGGCGGCGGATCCTGCCAAGTCGCTCGCCGATTCTACGATTCGATGGCGCCAGACCGCAGCTTCGCGACGCCCGTCCCCGCGGCGCCCCAGGTGAGGAATTTCGATGGCAGTCGGAACCGTCCTAAAAACCACAGTAAAAACAATATGTTGCGAGGCCGTTCTGATCACATCTGCGTGTTATTTGTGCAACACCCATCGGAAAACGCGCTCCATTGGCCCGTTTCGGAGCGTTCTGTTGTTGTGTGTGCAAGGACGTTCGGTAATTGTGACTGAGCGACGGAGGGGGGCATCCCGAGGTCGTCCCGTTTTAGGTGGTTCGCTTAAGTCCCTCGCGTTCAGCGGGTGTGTCCGAAGGCGCGAAGCGACTAAGCGGTGAGTTAAGGGACAAGGGAACCAACCTTAGGGTGTCTTCACCCAGCGGATCCGGAACCTTCCCTATAGAGCAAACTTGGAGGTTTAACATGAAGTTGGTTAAGAGCCTTTTGCTCGGTTCAGCGGCGGGTCTGATCGCCGTTGGCGGAGCACAGGCAGCCGATCTCCCCGTGAAGGCCAAAGCGGTCGAATACGTGAAGATCTGCTCCCTGTACGGTGCCGGATTCTACTACATCCCGGGCACTGACACCTGCATCAAGCTGGGTGGTTACCTGCGCGCTGAAGTCGCGCTGGGCACCAACTCGGACTTCACCCTGAATCAGAACGTCTCGACCCAGGGCGCCAACGGTGCACGCAACCGTCTGACGAACTACTACACCGCTCGCGCTCGTGAAGACCTCAACATCGACACGCGCACCGCGACCGAATACGGCGTGGTCCGCACCTTCTTCGATGGCGTGTTCTCCTGGACGACCGGCAACTACGTCGGCACCGGCAGCGCGACCGGCACCACCGCCTACAGCGGCGCGCTGGCGACTGCCACGACCCCTGGCGCGACCACCACGTCGCTCTTTGGCTCGGGCGGTGGCTCGGTGAACGGCACCGACGGCAACACCTCGGCCGGTTCGCTCGGCGTGTACTACGCCTTCATCCAGTTCGCCGGCTTCACCATGGGTAAGGCCGTGTCGCAGTTCGACGCGCCCTGGACCAACTATCCCGGCAACAACTTCGACGGTCTCGTCGGCGGCAGCGGCACGGTCACTGGTATCAACCAGTTCTCGTACACCGCTGACTTCGGGCAGGGCATCACGGCGGCGTTCTCGGCGGAAGATCCGACCTCGTACATGCAGGCCGGCAATCTCAACATGACCGGCGCGACCGCGTCCAGCGTGCTCGGTGCCTCCTACGGCTCCAACGCCATCGGCGGTTCGCGTTCGCCGAACCTCGTCGCTATGGTGCGTGTCGACCAGGCCTGGGGCCTGTTCCAGGCATCGGTTGCGGCCAAGGACAACCACGTCGCTTACTACGGCGCCACCGAGCCGACTGGCCACCCCGACGACAAGTGGGGTTGGGCGGTTCAGCTCGCTCTGTCGATCAAGAACATCCCGACTGGTGCGGGTGACGTGATCAACATCTCGGGCGTCTACACCGATGGCGCGACCCGCTACAACTTCCAGAACCTCGCGGGCAGCACCTACGTGATGTTCGGCAGTTCGGGCACCGCCTACCAGAGCCTCGGCTACGCCTCGGCTCCGGACACCGTGTTCATCACGGGTAGCTCGCAGGAAACCGTCAAGACCTGGGGCTTCCGCGGTGCTTACACCCATAACTGGGATCCGTACTGGAACACGGCGATCTACGGTGCTTACGCTCAGGCGCAGTTCGGCACCTTGGCCAAGACCACGCTTTGCGGCGCTGGTGGTGCTGGTGGTGGCGTGATCGGTGCTGGGTTCGCCGGCGTGACTGCCTGTAACCCGGACTTCGCGATCGGCCAGGTGGGCATCATCACCCGCTGGACCCCGGTCAAGAACCTGACGTTCTCGGCTGACCTTGCCTGGACCCATCTCGACCAGAAGTATGCTGGTACGGTGACCCCGGCCGCTCTGGTCCCCGTTCCCGCCAAGCCGGTCGCGGCCTACGAGCTGAAGGATCAGAACTCGCTCGTTATGCTCCTCCGCGCTCAGCGCAACTGGTAAGTTCGGTCTAACGACCTGACAGAGAGCCCCGGCGGGAAACCGCCGGGGCTTTTCTTTTGGTGCATGGCTTTGCGCCCCAGCAATGTCGGCCGAGCCGGCGCGTCGCTTCCGTGACCGGTCGCGTGCACGCCTCAGGTCGCGGCCGCTGCTCAAGCCGGACGACGGCGCATGTCCGGCGCTTGCCACCGATGCTCTCGGCAGCGACTCTCTGCGCTGTCTGCTTATGGCCCTGAAACGGACCATTGATCTGGATCAACCCGGAGGAGTGCCACCAGGCCGCTGATGCGATGGCCCCCGGGGGTCGTCATGTATCTGGCTGATACGAAATCGTTGTCTGGCTCCGGACAATCGTTCGAAGATCCAGCAGGTGAGGGGATGCTTTATGTGCCGGGCGGCACGTTTCGCATGGGTTCGGATCGGCATTATCCGGAGGAAGCGCCGGCCCATCTCGTTACCGTTGACGGATTCTGGATGGATCGCACGCCGGTCACCAACCGCCAATTCCGCAAATTCGTGAACGCGACCGGCTACGTCACTTTCGCCGAAATTACACCTGATGCGAAGGACTATCCGGGCGCTCTGCCGCACATGCTCAAGGCCGGGTCACTGGTCTTCACGCCGCCTAAGCGAGCCGTAGATTTGCGCAACTGGGGGCACTGGTGGACGTTCAAATTCGGCGCCGACTGGCGCCGTCCCTATGGTCCGCGCAGCAATATCAGCGGGCTCGACGACCACCCGGTCGTCCACGTCGCCTACCGCGACGTCGAAGCCTATGCCAAATGGGCCGGCAAGGAATTGCCGACCGAGGCCGAATGGGAATTCGCCGCACGCGGCGGACTGGACGGCGCGGAATTCGCCTGGGGTGACGAGCAATTCCCCGGCGGCAGGCATATGGCAAACACCTGGCAGGGCAATTTCCCGCACCAGAATCTCGCGGCTGATGGCTTCGAACGTACTTCGCCCGTCACCGCATTCCCGGCCAACGGGTACGGCTTGCACGACATGATCGGCAATGTCTGGGAATGGACGGCCGATTGGTATTCGCAGAAGCACGAAGCCGACGCCCCGAAAGTCTGCTGCATCCCGAACAATCCTCGCGGCGGGCCCGAGGGCGCGAGCTACGATTCTTGTCAGCCGAACCTCAGGATTCCACGCAAGGTGCTTAAAGGCGGCTCGCATCTTTGCGCTCCCAGCTACTGCCGCCGCTATCGTCCGGCCGCGCGTCGTGCCGAGCCGATCGACACCTCAGCAAGCCATGTCGGCTTCAGGTGCATCGCCAGGAAGAGGATCACGTCATGAGTAACGATCGGATTCCGGAAAAGCCTGAGATGAGCACGGGACCAATCGGCGGAGGACTGAAACGCCGCGATCTCTTGTTGAGTGGTAGTTCTCTCGTCGCCGCTTCGGCGCTCTCGGCCGTCGGATTGACGAGCCCTGCGCAAGCGCAGCAACCGGCGCCGGCGCCGGCGCCCGCTACGCCCGGGCAACGGCCGAACATCGTCGTCATCATGGGTGACGATATCGGCATCTGGAATATCGGGGCCTACCACCGCGGGATGATGGCCGGGCGGACGCCAAACCTCGACAAGATCGCCGCCGAAGGCATGCTGTTCACCGATTACTACGCCGAGGCGAGTTGCACGGCGGGTCGCGCCAACTTCATCACCGGCGAGCTGCCGATCCGCACCGGCATGACCACAGTCGGCCAGGCCGGCGCTCCCACCGGCTTGCCGGCGGAGGCCGTGACCATTGCCGCGGCGCTGAAAGGTATGGGCTACGCCACCGGCCAGTTCGGCAAGAACCACCTTGGCGACAAAAACGAGTTTCTGCCGACGGTGCATGGCTTCGACGAGTTCTTCGGCTACCTGTATCACCTCGACGCGATGGAAGATCCGGCCCACCCCGCTTATCCGCAGGAGCTGTTGAACACAGTCGGTCCGCGCAACATGGTTCACTCGTGGGCGACCAACGTGGACGACGCCACCGTGGATCCGCGCTGGGGCAAGGTCGGCAAGCAGAGGATCGAGGACGCCGGAACGCTCTATCCCAAGCGGATGGAAACCGTGGACGATGAAATCCGCGACTTCGCGCTCAATTTCATCGACAGGGCCAGGGCCGACAACAAGCCATTCTTCCTGTGGCTCAATCCGACCCGCATGCACATCGTTACGCACCTGTCGCCGAAGTACCAGGCGATGCGCAACTCCAAGAATGGTTGGTCCATCCATGAAGCCGGCATGGCGCAGCTCGACGACGACATTGGCATCGTGATGCAGAAGCTGAAGGATATGGGCGTCGATGACAACACCATCGTGGTATTCACGACCGACAACGGCACCGAGGTCTTCACCTGGCCCGATGGCGGACAGACGCCATTCGCGCAGAGCAAAGGCACGATCATGGAGGGCGGCTTCCGCGCGCCGGCGATGGTCCGCTGGCCGGGCAAGGTGCCGGCCGGCAAGGTCGAGAACGGCATCATGTCCGGACTGGACTGGTTCCCGACTTTCCTGGCCGCTGCCGGCAACCCCAACATCGTCGACGAGCTCAAAAAGGGTAAGCAGATCGGTGACCGCACCTACAAGTGCCATCTGGACGGCTACAACCAGCTGGACATGATCACTGGCAAGGGGCCGTCAAATCGGCACGAAATCTTTTATTTCGGCGAAAGCGAGCTGGGGGCCGTGCGCATCGACGACTACAAATATCGTTTTATCGACCAGCCCGGAGGCTGGCTGGGTGATAAAAGCAAGGTTGACGTGCCCTATTTGACCAACCTTCGCCTCGATCCTTTCGAGCGCACGGGCTGGCCCGACAGCGGGACCAAATACGGGGCGCAACAATACTTCGACTGGTTCAAATACGAATTCTGGCGCTTCGTGTTTGTTCAGCAGCAGGTGGAAAAGCTGGCGATGACGGCGATCGAGTTTCCGCCGATGCAGAGGGGTGCAAGCTTCAATCTAGACGCTGTGAAGGCCAAGATCGAAGCGGCGCGAGCGGCAATCGCCAAGTAGCGCAGCTTAAGGCGCCGCTATTCCACGCTGCCGGTGCCGCGGCGCAGGTCGGCCTCGATCTGCAACCGCGTGCCGCCGCCGAAGCGGGCGCGGTAGACCTGAAGGTTCTCCATGATCCGCTGCACGTAATTGCGCGTCTCGGAGAACGGAATGAGCTCGACCCAGTCGACCGCATCGACCTTGGGATCGCGCGGATCGCCGTAGCGGTCGACCCACTTCTTCACGCTGCCGCGGCCGGCATTGTAGGCGGCAAACGTCATGATGTAGGAGCCGCGATAATCCTCGAGCAGCCCACCGAGCTCGGCCGAGCCGAGCGTGGCGTTGTAGGCCGAATCGTTCTTCAGCCGCCCCAAATCGTAGGTCGCGCCATGCCGCTTGCAGACATAGCGTGCGGCATCCGGCGTCACCTGCATCAGCCCGTAGGCCTGTGCCGGCGAGACCACCGAGGGATTGAACGCGCTCTCCTGCCGGGCGATGGCGTAGACGATGCTGCGCTCGACCTCGGGGCCGATCGGCGTGAATTGCGGAATGCCGTTGACGGGATAGGCGTAGAAATCGAACGGAAGGCCGCGGTTGAGCGCGGCCTTGCCGACCAGCAGCATGCCGCGCGCATCGCTGTAGCGCTGGGTCAGCTCGCCAAGGCCGGTCAGGGCTTCGGGATCGCCGTTCTCGCCCATGTCGGCGAGCATGGGCACGGCCATCTCGCGCTCGTCGAGCTCGTAGAGCAGTTGCGCCGCGCGCACGATCTCCAGCCGTTCAGCGCCGCGCCCGCGCGGCTGGCTGTTGAGCTCGATCTGCGGCAGGCCGAGTTTTGCGCGTGCGAGCTGGCCGTAATAGCTCGTGGATTGTTCGGCAGCCCGCGCATAGGCGTTGCGCGCCTCCTGCTGGCGGCCCGCCGCTTCCGCCGCGCGGCCCTGCCAATAGCCGGCGCGCGCCAGCGTGGTCGGATTGACGCTGCCGACGCCGATGCGGGCAAAATGCTGGGTGGCGGTCGCGGGATCGTTGAGAAAGCGCAGCGCGATCCAGCCTGCCGTGAACTCCTGCTCGGTCTTGTAGATGTCGCGCGAGGGCAGCGCCGCGTCGCGCGCGATCAGATAGGCGCTGCGGAACTCCTCGGTGTCGATCATCTTGCGCGCGAGCAGGCGCCGCTCGATCCACCATTCGTCGAGATTGTAGAGCCGGTTCGGATCCTTCGGCGCCGACAGCATGAGCTGGGCGGCCTCGGCAAACTTCTCCTCGCGGCGCAGCAGCTGGATCTTGCTGAAGAGGAAACCGGGGTCATTGTGCAGCTCGCGCGGCACCGCCTCGAGCAATGCGCGCGCGTTCGGCGCCTTCTTGACCGAGGCGATGCGGGCCTTGGCCAGCGCGACATAGCCGGCGCCGAGGCGTTTTGCGGCGCGCAGCGCGGCCTCGTTTTCGCTGCCGTAGAGCAGGGTGTCCATCCGCGCCTTCTGATCGCCCGGCGTCAGCAGGGCGCCGAACTGGTCGAGCGCGTTGTTCTCGGTGTCCTCCGACATCGGATCGCTGCGCCAGGCCTCGCGCACCAGCCGCTCGGCATTGGCGCGGTCGCCGCGCGCCAGCATCGCCTTGGCGAGCGTGAAGCGGCCCTTCGCGGACACCGGGGATTCGTTCTCGAACCACGACCACGCAACTGAATCGTCGCGCCTGTCGTCCCACATCGCAGCCTCGAGGCGGCGGCGCAGGAAGGTCTGCGACGGCCAGCTCGGATTGGCGGAGAGGAAGGCGCGATAGCGCTCGACGGTCGCGCCATTGTCCTCGCTGCGCAGGATGATCCATTCCGCGAGCTTTCGCGCGACGGGATCCGAGATCGTGGCGGCGGCGTTGGTGGCGTCGCCCGCCTTGCGCTTGCGCACGAGTTCGATGACGCTCTCCAGCGTGTCCTTGTCGGCTTGCGACGTCGACGAGGTCGCAGCGATCGCGGCCGGCGTCACCGGCCTGCGAGGTGCCGCGTGCTGGCGGGTCGCGGGCGCCAGCACAGGAGCTGCGATCGGTTTGGCGGCCGGAGGGGCAGCGGGTCTGACGGTGGCCGTCGCGGCCGGCGCGGGTGCCGCTTTGGGGGGAGAGCCGGTGGCGGTCGGCTGCGATTTTGGCGCCGGCGCCGCTGCCGCAGGCTTGGGCTTGTTCTTGGCGGGGTCCTTGGCGGGTTCCTTGCCAGCGTCCTTGCCGGCATTCTGGGCTGGTTTCTTCGCGGCATCCTTGGCCGGGGCGCCAGCCGCCCCCTTGCTTGCGCCCTTCGCTGTGTCCTTGCCGGTTCCCTTGGTGGTTTCCTTAGCTGTTTCCTTGGCCGATCCTTTGCCGGATCCCTTCGCGGCGTCCTTGGCGGCTGGCTTCGCAGTGTCCTTGGCCCCTTCCGCAGGTGTCTCATTGGACTTGGCCCAGGCGGCGCAGCCGACAGACAGCCCTGCCATCAGGCACACGACCAGACCGGTGGATCGCCATGTGGCACGAGGAAATGAGGTCACGGCGTTTCGTCGCCCCGAATCAGTCAAGTGGCTCAAGATCTAGCTGAATTTGATTGAATATGCGGACAAAATACCAACAGCCGCTTACCTCGGGCGGGTTTGCACCATCACCGCGGCAAAATCGCGGCCTAAACGGTGCGTCGCACGGGAGCGGCCCTTTTACCGGCGGGATAGACCCGATATGAATGGGGCTTGCTCTCAAAACTCGCCGCGTACGGAGGAAGTCCATGGCAGCCAAGACGAAATTCCGGGGGTCGTTCACCGCCTTGGTCACGCCGTTCAAGAACGGCTCGCTCGACGAGGCAGCGTTCCGCTCCCTGGTCAACTGGCAGATTTCCGAGGGCACCAACGGACTGGTCCCGGTCGGCACGACAGGCGAGAGCCCGACGCTCAGCCATGACGAGCACAAGAAGGTCGTCGAGTGGTGCATCGAGGAGGCCAAGGGCCGCGTGCCCGTGGTTGCCGGTGCCGGCTCCAACTCGACCAAGGAGGCGATCGAGCTGGCCCAGCACGCCGAGAAGGCGGGCGCGGACGCCGTGCTGGTGGTGACGCCTTACTACAACAAGCCGACCCAGGAAGGGATGTACCAGCACTTCAAGGCGATCAACGATGCGATCGGGATTCCAATCATCATTTACAACATCCCGCCGCGCTCGGTGATCGACATGTCGGTCGACACCATGAAGCGGCTGTGGGAGCTGAAGAACATCGCCGGCGTCAAGGACGCCACCGCCAGCATGGTCCGCGTGTCGCAGCAGCGTGCCGCGATGGGCGAGGACTTCAACCAGCTCTCGGGCGAGGATGCGACCATCCTCGGCTACATGGCCCATGGCGGCCACGGCTGCATCTCGGTGACCTCGAACGTCGCGCCGCGCCTGTGCTCGGAGTTCCACACCGCCTGGCAGAAGGGCGATCACGCCACCGCGCTGAAGCTGCACGACAAGCTGATGCCGCTGCACAACAACCTCTTCATCGAGAGCAATCCGGCGCCGATCAAGTACGCGATGTCGCTGCTCGGCAAGCTTGACGAGACGCTGCGGCTGCCGATGGTGCCGGTGACCGAGCCGACGCGCGTTGCCGTGCGCAGCGCCATGGTTCACGCTGGCCTGATCAACTGACGCGGCAGCCTTTCCGGGGAGCCTTTCATGAGCGGGGTCGATGAAAAGGGCAGGCGGATGCTCAAGGAGTTCCGCGAATTCGCCATGAAGGGCAACGTCGTCGATCTCGCGGTCGGCGTCATCATCGGCGCGGCCTTCGGCGCCATCGTCACTTCGCTGGTCGGCGACGTGATCATGCCGTTGATCGGCGCAGTCACCGGCGGCCTCGACTTCTCGAACTACTTCACCCCCTTGTCGAAGGCGGTCACCGCCACCAACTTAGCGGATGCTAAAAAGCAAGGCGCGGTCTTGGCTTGGGGCAGCTTCCTCACGCTGACGATCAACTTCATCATCATTGCCTTCGTGCTGTTCCTGGTGATCCGCGCCATCAACACCCTGAAGCGCAAGGAAGAGGCGGCACCGGCCGCTCCGCCGAAGCCGTCGGCCGAGGTCGAGCTGCTGACCGAGATCCGCGATCTCCTCAAGAAGTCTTGACGCGTACGCTTCGTCCAAACTGTTAGCGTTCGCGCGATCTCACTCAGGTTTGTCTGCCATGGCTGATAAGAACGAACGACCGATCAAGGTCATGGCGGAAAATCGCAAGGCCCGCTTCAACTATGCGATCGAGGATACGATCGAGGCGGGCATTGCGCTGACCGGCACCGAGGTCAAGTCGATCCGCAACGGCAAGAGCACGATCGCGGAATCCTACGCCGATTCGAAGAACGGCGAGATCTGGCTGATCAACGCCACCATTCCCGAATACCTCCAGGGCAACCGCTTCAACCACGAGCCCAAACGGCCGCGAAAGCTGCTGCTCCATCGCCGGCAGATCAACAAGCTGATCGGCGCGGTGGACCGCGAGGGCATGACGCTGATCCCGCTCAAGCTCTACTTCAACGAGCGCGGCCGCGCCAAGCTGCAGCTGGCGGTTGCAAAGGGCAAGAAGCTGCACGACAAGCGCGAGACCGAGAAGAAGCGCGACTGGAGCCGGGAGAAGGGGCGCCTGCTGCGGGCGAGGGGATAGCGGGATGAATCAGAAGAACCTGCTCGAGGTCGACTGGAGCCAGATTCCGGCGCCGGCCGATGATGGCGGGGCCGCGCATCTGCCGGGCATGACGCTGCCCGCGATCGGCCTGCTCGCGACCGACGACACATCAGTGATGCTGTCGGCGCTCCCCGGCCGAACCGTGGTGTTCGCCTATCCCCGCACCGGCGAGCCCGGCAAGATCTCGCTGGTCGACGATTGGGACATGATCCCGGGCGCGCGCGGCTGCACGCCGCAGACCTGCGCGTTTCGCGATCTGTTTGCCGAGCTGAAGGCCGCCGGCGCCGCCCACGTGTTCGGCCTCTCGACCCAGAGCAACGAATACCAGACCGAAATGGCCTCGCGCCTGCATCTGCCGTTTCCGGTGCTGTCGGACGAGAAGCTGGCGCTGACGCGCGCCCTCAAACTGCCGACCATGGAGGTCGCAGGGCTGACCCTGATCAAGCGCCTCGCGCTGATCATCGACGACGCCAAGGTCACGCATGTGTTCTATCCGGTGTTTCCACCCGACCGGAACGCCGGCGATGTCCTGGACTGGCTGAAGGCCAATCCCGTCAAAGACTAGTCCAAGGGCTAGTCGAGGTCGGCCTTCACCTTCGCGAACACGGACCGGAACATGTCCGGCGTCAGCACGCCGGTGTTCGTGTTGTAACGCGAGCAGTGATAGCTGTCGTAGAGCCTGAACGCGCCGGCCTGGTGCACCGCGCCGTGGCCGAAAGGGGCTTGCGAGCCCTTCAGATTCAGCGGCTTGAGCACGGTGTCGTGCGCAATCCGCCCGAGCGCGACGATCGCGCGCAGGTTCGGCATCGTCGCCAGATTCGCCGCGAGAAACTGACGGCAGGTGTTGATCTCGGCGGGCAGCGGCTTGTTCTGCGGCGGAACGCAATGCACCGCATTGGCGATGCGGCAGTCGACCAGCTTCAGCCCGTCATCGGGCCGCGCCTGATAGGCGCCCTTGGCAAAGCCGTATTCTAGCAGCGTGGCGTAGAGCAGGTCGCCGGCATAGTCGCCGGTGAAGGGACGGCCGGTGCGGTTGGCGCCCTGCATACCCGGCGCGAGGCCGACGATCAGGAGACGCGCCTTGACGTCCCCGAAGGGGGCGACCGGGGCGTTATGCCACGACGGCTCGCGCGCGCGATTCGCCTCGCGAAAGGCGACCAGGCGCGGACAGAGCGGACAGTCACGGTCGGGGACGAGGGTGGGGGGCTGGCGGCCTGACCGGGCCGCCTCACTCCTCAAAGTCGTCATCGCCCCTCGGCGCCATCGTGGTCGCGCGCTGGAGGAATTGCGGGGCGTGGTGGCGGGCCTCGCGCTCGCCACGATCGCGCGGGGCGGGGCGTTCGGACGGGTCGCGGCCGAGCTTGGATTGCAGCTCGACGAGGTCGGTGAAGACGTCGGCCTGGCGGCGCAGCTCGTCGGCGATCATCGGCGGCTGGCTGGCGATGGTCGAGACCACCGTGACCCGCACGCCGCGGCGCTGGACGGCCTCGACCAGGGAGCGGAAGTCGCCGTCACCGGAGAACAGCACCATCTGGTCGATGTGCTCGGCGAGCTCCATCGCGTCCACGGCGAGCTCGATGTCCATGTTGCCCTTGACCTTGCGGCGGCCGGAGGCGTCGATGAACTCCTTGGTCGCCTTGGTGACGACGGTGTAGCCGTTGTAGTCCAGCCAGTCGATCAGCGGGCGGATCGAGGAGTACTCCTGATCCTCGATGATGGCGGTGTAGTAGAAAGCCCGCAACAGCGTCCCGCGGCTCTGAAACTCCTTCAGCAGGCGCTTGTAGTCGATGTCGAAGCCCAGTGTTTTCGCCGTCGCGTAGAGATTGGCCCCGTCGATGAAGAGCGCGATCTTGTTGGTAGGAGAAGGTGACATTCAGTTTGCTCGCGAAGTGCTCGTGATTGATCGTTTATTGTTGGCGCGGCAGCAGGCCGCGCAGTTCTAGAGTGCCGCCGAAACCCGTCGAAACCGCAAATCCGGAGAAGTCGGGGCAATCAAGGTATAGTTATGGCGAACTCTCAAACACCCGGGGCCGCCCTCGGTGGCAGCCCTGGAAATCGCCCATCCCAGCCCCAATGTGGGGGTAGCAGAGCCATTTGGCGAGGCCAAATCACAAATTGGCCTTGCGAAATTGTCTTGGCCCCTATAACTAGCCCCAATCATCCACATATTTCGTCCCACCCACAACGGAGCGACAGTCCATGGCTCGCGTCACCGTAGAAGATTGCATCGACAAGGTCGATAACCGGTTTGACCTGGTCCTGCTGGCCGCCCACCGTGCCCGCATGATTTCGTCGGGTTCACAACTAACGGTTGACCGCGATAACGACAAGAACCCTGTTGTGTCTTTGCGTGAAATTGCCGACACGACCATCTCGCCGGAGGACCTCCGCGAGGAGCTGGTGCACTCGCTCCAGAAGTTCGTCGAGGTCGACGAGCCCGAGCCCGACACGGTGCCGCTGATCGGTTCCGCCGGCGCCAGCGTCGATGCGGACGATACCGAAGTTGCCGTTGAGCGCATGACCGAAGAGGAGCTCCTGAAGGGCCTCGAAGGCCTCGCGCCGCCGGAAGAGCAGCCCGAGGAAGACGAGTAGATCGTCCCGTCGCAATCGTCGAATTCTTGTGATCTTATCAAAGGCCCGAACCTGCGTTCGGGCCTTTGCTTTTGTTGGCGTTTTCGTGGTTACCATAGTGTTGCCGGTTCGTGCTGCGCACCTGTCACCGAATTGATCGGACGCGCGTCGGATCGGAGCTAAGATGTATACAACGGGCGTCTTGAGGTCCGTTTGAAGGCAGGACGGCATGGTGTATCGACGCCGCAGACTAACGCAGATGCAGGCCGCAACCGAATCGGTTGCCGTGGCCCCGACTGCGCCGGTGGCGCGCCCGGCCAAGCCGCGTGCGCGCATGATGCGTCAATATGACCTCGTCGAGCGCGTCAGGTCCTACAATCCCAACACCAACGAAGATCTGCTGAACCGCGCCTATGTCTACGCCATGAAGGCGCACGGCTCGCAGACGCGGGCCTCGGGCGATCCGTATTTCTCGCATCCGCTCGAAGTGGCGGCGATTCTCACCGACCTGAAGCTCGACGACGCCACCATCGTGGCCGCGCTGCTGCACGACACGATCGAGGACACCGAAGCGACGCGGGCCGAGATCGACCAGATCTTCGGACCCGAGATCGGCGCGCTGGTCGAGGGCCTGACCAAGCTGAAGCGGCTGGAGCTGGTGTCGCGCGAGGCCAAGCAGGCCGAGAACCTGCGCAAATTGTTGCTGGCGATTGCCGACGATGTTCGCGTTCTCCTGGTGAAGCTCGCCGACCGCCTGCACAACATGCGCACGCTGGAATTCGTGCCGCCGGAATCGCGCAGGCGCATTGCCGAGGAGACCCTCGACATCTACGCGCCGCTCGCGGGCCGCATGGGCATGCAGGAAATGCGCGAGGAGCTGGAGGACCTGTCCTTCCGCACGCTCGACCCCGAGGCCTATTCGGTGGTGATGCAGCGGCTCGACGCGCTCGCCGAGCGCAACCGCAATCTGATCGGCGAGATCGAGGCCCAGCTCTCCAACAATCTGCGCCACCGCGGCCTTGGCGCGCGGGTTTATGGCCGCCGCAAGAAGCCGTTCTCGATCTGGACCAAGATGGAGCGCAAATCGGTCGGCTTCGAGCAATTGTCCGACATCTTCGGCTTCCGCGTCGTCGTGAACGACATCGAGGCCTGCTACCGCGCGCTCGGCATCGTCCACACCACCTGGCCGGTCGTGCCGGGGCGTTTCAAGGACTACATCTCGACGCCGAAGCAGAACGACTACCGCTCGATCCACACCACCGTGATCGGTCCGGGCAACCAGCGCGCCGAGCTCCAGATCCGTACCGAGGCGATGGACCAGATCGCCGAGCGCGGTATCGCCGCGCACGTGTTCTACAAGGAAGGCGCGGGCTCGCCGACCGAATTCCTCAAGCGCGAATCCAACGCGTTCGCCTGGCTGCGGCACACCGTCGGAATCCTCTCGGAGAGTGCCAACCCCGAGGAATTCCTCGAGCACACCAAGCTCGAGCTGTTCCACGACCAGGTGTTCTGCTTCACCCCGAAGGGCAAGCTGATCGCGCTGCCGCGCCACGCCAACGTCATCGACTTTGCCTATGCGGTGCATACCGACGTCGGCAACAGCGCGGTGGGCTGCAAGATCAACGGCAAGTTTTCGCCGCTGTCCTCGGAGCTCCAGAACGGCGACGAGGTCGAGGTGCTGACCTCGGAGGCGCAATCGGCGCCGCCGTCCGCCTGGGAGACGCTCGCGGTCACCGGCAAGGCGCGCGCCGCGATCCGCCGCGCCACGCGCACCGCCGTGCGCGACCAATATGTCGGTCTCGGCCGGCGCATCGTCGAGCGCCTGTTCGAGCGCGCCAAGATCGAATACGCCGACGACAAGCTCAAGGGTGCGCTGCCGCGGCTTGCGCGCACCTCGATCGAGGACGTCATGGCGGCTGTGGGGCGCGGCGAGATCAAGGCCTCCCACGTCGCGCGAGCGATGTATCCCGACTACAAGGAGGAGCGCGTCGCCCGCTACGGCATCAAGAAGGGGCTCGCCGCCAAGCTCAAGGAGAAGGTGGTCTCCGAGCCGCCGCGAACCCCGGTCGCGATCCCGATCCGCGGCATCAATTCCGACCTGCCGGTGAAGTTCGCGCCGAACGGCGGCGCGGTACCCGGCGACCGCATCGTCGGCATCGTCACGCCGGGCGAGGGCATCACCATCTACCCGATCCAGGCGCCGGCGCTGAAGGATTTCGAGGAGGAGCCCGAGCGCTGGCTCGACGTGCGCTGGGACATCGAGGACACCGCGCCGCAGCGCTTCCCGGCCCGCATCAGGGTCGAGAACGTCAACGAGCCCGGCGCGCTCGCGCAGATCGCGACCGTGATCGCCGAGCACGACGGCAACATCGACAACATCAGCATGCAGCGCCGCTCTCCGGACTTCACGGAGACGACGATCGATCTCGAAGTCTACGACCTGAAGCACCTGAGCGCGATCCTGGCCCAGTTGCGCGCGAAGGCGGTCGTCGCCCGCGTCGAACGTGTTAATGGATAGGCGTCTTTCGTATTCGCCTGTCCTTCGAATTTGTGAGCCTTGCAATGCCCGCTTCTCCGCTCCGCCTCGGCGTCAATGTCGACCATGTCGCGACCCTGCGTAACGCGCGCGGCGGCCGCAATCCCGATCCGGTGCGCGCCGCCCTGCTGGCGATCGAGGCCGGCGCCGACGGCATCACCGCGCATCTGCGCGAGGATCGCCGCCATATCCGCGACGAGGACATGGCGCGGCTGAAGGCCGAGATCTCCAAGCCGCTCAATTTCGAGATGGCGGCGACCGACGACATGATGCGCATCTCGCTCGCCACCAGGCCGCACGCGGTGTGCCTCGTGCCGGAGCGCCGGCAGGAGGTGACGACCGAGGGCGGACTGGATGTCGTCGGCCAGCACAATGCGCTCGCGCCCTACATCGCCCGGCTGAACGATGCCGGAATCCGCGTCTCGCTGTTCATCGCCGCGGACCCCGCGCAGATCGAGATGGCGGCGCGGCTGCGCGCGCCTGTGATCGAGATCCACACCGGCGCCTGGTGCGATGCCGTCGTCGACGGCCACACCGAGAAGGCCGACGCAGAGTGGAAGCGGATCGTGGCGGGTGCGAAGCTGGCGAAGGACGCGGGGCTGGAGGTTCACGCCGGCCACGGGCTCGACTATGCGACGGCGGAGACGATCGCAGCTCTGCCCGACATCATGGAGCTCAATATCGGCTACTACATGATCGGCGAAGCGCTGTTCGTCGGTCTCGCCGAGACGGTGCGCAGCATGCGCGCGGCGATGGACCGCGGCCGGAGCCGGGCATGATCATCGGCATCGGCTCCGACCTGATCGACATCACCCGCGTCGGCAAGGTGATCGAGCGCCATGGCGAACGCTTTCTCGACCGCATCTTCACCGCGGCCGAGCGGGCCAAGGCGGAGCGGCGCGCCAAGAACGAGAAGATGGTGGTGGCGACCTACGCCAAGCGCTTTGCCGCCAAGGAGGCCTGCTCGAAGGCGCTCGGCACCGGGATCAGGCGCGGCGTCTGGTGGCGCGACATGGGGGTGGTCAACCTGCCGGGCGGACGGCCGACCATGCAGCTGACCGGCGGCGCTCTGGCCCGGCTCCAGGCCCTGACGCCTGATGGCTTCGAGGCGCAGATCGACCTGTCGATCACCGACGACTGGCCGCTCGCACAGGCCTTCGTCATCATTTCGGCCGTTCCGCTGGCCAAGTCCTGACCGTTCCCAGGTCATTTTATAATTCTTGTTAAGAATCAATATCTTATGCAGTTTTGATGCGATCCTTGATTGCGTGGCCTCCGACAACCGTCTAAAAGTCCGCGGACGCAAATCAGGCTGGGCGAATTCGGCTTTACGCCGGAATTGGCCCTCATTATCAGAATCAGGACAATCTCCTTGGGCCGCGAAGCGATGGGCTGTTCGCGGGAGGAGGGCGCTCTGTGACCGCCGGCCGGAATTGAGAGAGCAATGAGCGTGACTTCGGGAACGAAAACTGAAAGCGGCGTCGGCGAAACGATCCGGGTCGTGATCCACGCTCTCCTGATCGCGCTCGTGATCCGCACCTTTCTGTTCCAGCCCTTCAACATCCCGTCCGGCTCGATGAAGGCGACGCTGCTGGTCGGCGACTATCTGTTCGTCTCGAAATATTCCTACGGCTATAGCCACTACTCGATCCCGTTCTCGCCGCCGCTGTTCTCGGGGCGGCTCTGGGGCTCGGACCCGAACCGCGGCGACATCGTCGTGTTTCGCCTGCCGAAGGACGATTCCACCGACTACATCAAGCGCGTGATCGGGCTTCCCGGCGACCGCGTCCAGATGAAGGACGGGCTGCTCTACATCAACGACACCCCGGTCGAGCGGCAGCGCATGAGCGAATATGTCGGCGAGGATCCGTGCGGCTCCGAAGGCGGCGGCATCTCCCGGGTGAAGCGCTGGAAGGAAACGCTGCCGAACGGCGTGTCCTATGAGACGCTGGACTGCGCCGACAACGGCTACATGGACACCACCAACGTCTACACCGTGCCGGCCGGCCATTTCTTCATGATGGGCGACAATCGCGACAATTCCACCGACAGCCGCTTCCTCGGCCAGGTCGGCTACGTGCCGCAGGAGAATTTGATCGGCCGAGCCCAGATGATCTTCTTCTCCATCGCCGAAGGCGAGCATGCCTGGATGTTCTGGCGCTGGCCGTGGGCGGTGCGCTGGAATCGCTTCTTCAAAATCGTCCGATGAAAGACGAAGCCAAGGACATCACGACCCAGCCGACCGAAGCGCAAGCCGCTCCTGACGGCGAAGCTGTGACCAAGACGCCTGCCAAGAAGAAGCGGGCGCGGAGCAGCAAGGCCAAGGGCACGGATGCGAACGCGGCGCTTGAGGCGCGCATCGGCCACAGCTTCGCCGACCCGAACCTGCTGATGCAGGGGATCACGCATGTCTCGGCGCTGAAATCCGGGCGCAAGCGCGGCGACAGCTATCAGCGGCTGGAATTCCTCGGCGACCACGTGCTCGGGCTCGTCGTGTCCGACATGCTCTACCACGCCTTCCCGAACGCCGACGAAGGCGAGCTGTCCAAGCGCCTTGCCGAACTCGTGCGCAAGGAGAGCTGTGCCGACGTCGCCAAGTCGCTCGGGCTGCTCGACGACATCAAGCTCGGTTCGGTCGGCCCCAGCGCCGACGCCCGCCTGCGCAAGAGCGTGCTCGGCGACATCTGCGAAGCCGTGATCGGCGCCATCTTCCTCGACGGCGGCCATGCGGCGGCGGCCGAATTCGTCAAGCGCAACTGGACCGAGCGCATGCACAAGCCGCGGCGTCCGTTGCGCGATCCCAAGACCGTGCTGCAGGAATGGGCGCAGGGGAAGGGCCTGCCGACGCCTGTTTACCGCGAGGTCGAGCGCACCGGCCCGCATCACGATCCGCAGTTCCGCGTCGCGGTGGACCTGCCGGGACTGGCGCCAGCGGAAGGTATCGGCGGCAGCAAGCGCGCGGCAGAGAAGGTGGCGGCCTCGGTGATGATCGAACGTGAAGGTGTTGGCGGCGGCAATGACGGTTGAAGCAAGCGGCGAGGCGCCCGCCGCGACGCGCTGCGGCTTCGTTGCGCTCATTGGCGCACCGAATGTCGGCAAGTCCACGCTGGTCAACGCGCTGGTCGGCGCCAAGGTCACGATCGTCTCGCGCAAGGTGCAGACCACGCGCGCGCTGATCCGCGGCATCGTCATCGAGAACAACGCGCAGATCATCCTGGTCGACACGCCCGGCATCTTCTCGCCGAAGCGCAGGCTCGACCGCGCCATGGTCTCGACCGCCTGGAGCGGGGCGCATGACGCCGATCTCGTCTGCGTGCTGCTGGACGCCAAGACCGGCATCGACGAGGAGGCCGAGGCGATCCTCGCCAAGGCGGCAAGCGTCAATCACGACAAGATCTTGGTGATCAACAAGGTCGACCTGGTCCAGCGCGAGAAGCTGCTGGCGCTGGCGCAGGCGGCCAACGAGCGCATGCCGTTCGCCAAGACCTTCATGATCGCGGCAATCACCGGCGACGGCGTCGACGACCTCCGCTCGACTCTTGCCGAGATGGTGCCGCCGGGGCCGTTCCTCTATCCCGAGGACCAGATGTCGGACGCGCCGATGCGGCACTTGGCGGCCGAGATCACGCGCGAAAAGATCTATCGCAAGCTGCACCAGGAATTGCCCTACCAGTCCACGGTCGAGACCGACAAGTGGGAGGAGCGCAAGGACAAGTCGGTGCGCATCGAGCAGACGATCTTCGTCGAGCGCGAAAGCCAGCGCAAGATCGTGCTCGGCAAGGGCGGCGCCACCATCAAGTCGATCGGCGCGGACTCGCGCAAGGAGATTAGTGAGATCCTCGGCGTGCCGGTGCACCTGTTCCTGTTCGTCAAGGTGCGCGAGAACTGGGGCGACGATCCCGATCGCTATCGCGAGATGGGCCTGGAATTTCCCAAAGAATAAGCAAGAACAGATCGGTATCCGATGAGCGTGCCCACGAACGTCCGGCGCTTCGAAGCGCTGCTCTATGCGTCGTTGATGCTGGATGCGCTGTCGGTCGCGGTGCAGGACCGCACGCCCAATGCCGAGATGACCGAGCAGATGATCATGACGGCGACCCTGCTCGCCGGCGGCATGATCCTGCTGCTGGTCTATTTCGTCTGGCTGGCTGCGCATTGGCGCAAGAACTGGCCGCGCTGGGTGCTGGCCGCAGCCCTGGTGCTGTCGGTGATCTCGCTCGGCCAGATCATCGGCGAGAAGGGCATGGAGCTCGACAGCGCCATCGAGATCGTCTCCTGCGTGCTGACCACGATGGGCCTGTATTTCTCCTTCAGCGGCGACGCGCAGGGCTGGTTCAACGCGTGAGGTTTTGCGCGGTGCCGTAGGGTGGGTAAAGGTGCGCCCTTGCGCGCCGTGCCCACCACGATCGCGGTGGATCAAAATTGGTGGGCGCGCTTCGCTTTGGCCACCCGACGGTCGCTCAAAATGCTAGACTTCCTTCAATGGAATGGACCGACGAAGGCATCGTGCTGGGGGTGCGGCGGCATGGCGAGAGCAGCGCCATCGTCGAACTGCTGACGCGCGCGCACGGCCGCCATCTCGGTCTCGTGCGCGGCGGTGCCGGCTCGCGGATGCGGCCCTTGCTGCAACCGGGCAACAGCGTTAGCGCTGTGTGGCGGGCGCGGCTCGACGAGCATCTCGGCACCTACGCGGTCGAGGGCCTGAAGCTGCGTGCGGCCACGCTGCTGGCCTCGTCCCACGGCGTCTACGGCGTCACCCATCTCGCCTCGATCGCGCGGCTCCTTCCCGAGCGCGATCCGCACGAGGAGATATTCGGGCTGCTCGAACATTCGCTCGACGATTTCGACGACATCGGCAGCGCGGCCGTACACGTGATCCATTTCGAGCTGGCGATGCTCGCCGAGCTCGGCTTCGGGCTCGCGCTGGACAACTGCGCGGTGACCGGGGAGACCACGGACCTTATCTACGTTTCGCCGAAATCCGGCGGCGCGGTGTCGCGCGGCGCGGGCGAGCCATGGCGCGACCGGCTGCTGCGCCTGCCGCCGTTCCTGCGCCACGGCGAAACCGCGACCGAGCTCACCGACCAGGATCTTCAGGACGGTTTTCGGCTGACCGGATTGTTCCTGCTGCGCCACGTGCTGGAGCCGCGCGGGCAGGTCCATTCCGACGCGCGGGCCGGCTTCATCAATGCCTTGACGCGGCAGCAGGCGAGGGCGGCGATCCCGGCGCCATGACGTCAGCGCGCCTCTGTATTGTCTGATCAGATGGCATGTCCCGGAACCAAATCGGGTTTCCTGGATTGGCCCGTGGGGTTCCAACCCGGGGATAAACCTGATGCTGATCAAGGGACTTATTGTGTCGGCAGCGCTGATTGCGCTGGCGCCGGACGCCCTCGCAGGCGAGCAAACAGGACTGGTTCGCCGTGCCTCCTGCACGGTCGTCAGGTTCTATGTAGCCAAATATTCGGCAGCAGCCGCAGAGGCATGGGCCCGGTCCAAGGGCGCGACGGAAGCAGAGATCGAGACTGCCCGGCGCTGCTTGACCAACGCGCCGACCACGACACAGGCCCAAAATCGCCAGGCCACCCAGACCGTGACCGCCGGCTGGGCGGGGCAGTAACCGCCCACAGGGAACCAATCCATCCTTGCCCGATTCGCTTCCACGGTTTAACCGGGCGGCATGGGAAAACGATTGATTCCGCCGGAACCGGCCGAAATCCATGAGGTGCCGCTGCGTGAGGCGCTGGAAGAGCGCTATCTCGCCTATGCGCTCTCCACCATCATGCACCGTGCGCTGCCGGACGCACGCGACGGCCTGAAGCCGGTGCACCGGCGCATCCTCTACGGCATGCGCCTGCTCAGGCTCGACCCCGGCACGGCCTTCAAGAAATCCGCCAAGATCGTCGGCGACGTGATGGGCTCGTTCCATCCGCATGGCGACCAGGCGATCTACGACGCCATGGTGCGGCTCGCGCAGGATTTCTCCTCGCGCTACCCGCTGGTCGACGGCCAGGGCAATTTCGGCAATATCGACGGCGATAACCCCGCCGCCTACCGCTACACCGAAGCGCGCATGACCGATGTCGCGCGGCTTCTGCTCGAGGGCATCGACGAGGACGGCGTTGAATTCCGTCCCAATTACGACGGCCAGTCGAAGGAGCCGATCGTCCTGCCCGGCGGCTTCCCGAACCTGCTCGCCAACGGCGCGCAGGGCATCGCGGTCGGCATGGCGACCTCGATCCCGCCGCACAATGCCGCCGAGCTCTGCGACGCGGCGCTGCATCTGATCGAGAAGCCCGACGCGAAATCCAAGGCGCTGCTGAAGTGGGTGAAGGGCCCGGACTTTCCGACCGGCGGCATCTGCGTCGATTCCAAGCAGGCGATCGCCGAAGCCTACACCACCGGCCGCGGCTCGTTCCGCGTCCGCGCCAGGTGGGAGCAGGAAGAGGGCGCACGCGGCACCTGGGTCGTCGTCGTCACCGAGATCCCCTTTCTGGTGCAGAAGTCGCGCCTGATCGAGAAGATCGCCGAGCTTCAGGATCAGAAGAAGCTGCCGCTGGTCGGCGATGTCAGGGACGAGTCGGCCGAAGACGTCCGCATCGTGATCGAGCCGAAGTCGAAGAACGTCGATCCGGCGCTGATGATGGAATCGCTGTTCCGGCTGACCGAGCTGGAAAACAAGATTCCGCTGAACCTCAACGTGCTGATCAAGGGCCGCATCCCCAAGGTCGTGGGGCTCGCGGAGTGCCTGCGCGAATGGCTCGACCATCTGCGCGACGTCCTGATCCGGCGCAGCAACTACCGCAAGGCGCAGATCGAGCATCGGCTGGAAGTTCTCGGCGGCTTCCTGATCGCCTATCTGAACATCGACAAGGTGATCAAGATCATCCGCACCGAGGATGAGCCGAAGCCGGCGCTGATGAAGGCGTTCAAGCTCACCGAGGTGCAGGCCGAAGCCATCCTCAACATGCGGCTCCGCTCGTTGCGCAAGCTCGAGGAAATGGAGATCCGCACCGAGGACAAGAACCTCCGCAACGAGCTCAAGGGCATCAATGCGGTGCTCGCCTCGGAAGCCGAGCAGTGGAAGAAGGTCGGCGAGCAGGTCGGCAAGGTCCGCGACATGTTCGGACCGAAGACGCCGCTCGGCAAGCGCCGCACCACCTTTGCCGATGCGCCCGAGCACGATCTCGCCGCGATCGAGGAGGCCTTCGTCGAGCGCGAGCCGGTGACGGTCGTCGTGTCCGACAAGGGCTGGATCCGCACCATGAAGGGGCATGTCGAGGATCTCTCGGGCCTTGCCTTCAAGCAGGACGACAGGCTCGGCTTCGCGTTCTTCGCGGAGACGACCTCGAAGCTGCTGCTGTTCGCCACCAACGGCAAGTTCTACTCGCTCGATGTCGCGAAACTTCCGGGCGGCCGCGGTCACGGCGAGCCGATCCGCCTGTTCATCGACCTCGAGCAGGAGGCGGCGCCCGTCGCCCTGTTCGTCAACAAGGGTGGACGCAAATTCCTGGTCGCGAGCCACGAGGGCCAGGGCTTTGTCGTCAACGAGGACGATTGCGTCGGCACCACCAAGAAGGGCAAGCAGGTCCTCAACGTCGACATGCCGAACGAGGCACGCACGGTCACCGAGGTGGTCGGCGACACCGTCGCGGTCATCGGCGAGAACCGCAAGATGCTGGTGTTCCCGCTCGACCAGATCCCGGAGATGGCCCGCGGCCGCGGCGTCCGCTTGCAGAAATACAAGGACGGCGGTCTCTCCGACGTCGTCGTGTTCGACGCCAAGGCCGGCCTGACCTGGAAGGACTCCGCGGGCCGCGAATTCTCCGCGACCATGAAGGAGCTCGCGGAGTGGCAGGGCACCCGCGCCGATGCCGGCCGCCTGCCGCCGAAGGGTTTCCCGAAATCGAACAAGTTCGGCCGGGGGATCGAGTAGGGGACGGGGCGGACTCCTGCGCCGTCTCGGGGGGTACGCAACATCGTAACCACGCTTTCAGTGTCGTCCTGGCGAAAGCCAGGACCCATTATCACCGGCCGCAATTATTGCGACGGCTCGTGGTTGCCAGCCGCGCTCAACACTTCTCCCTGGGGTAATGGGTCCTGGCTTTCGCCAGGACGACGGGAAGGAGGCTGCTTGCGCAACGACGAGAGACGACAGCGTCGCTCTCCGCACCCGCAAACGCGTGGCTGATAGTCGCGAGCGCATACGTGACGCCGCCGTATGGGCACGAACATTGCTTTTTCTTGACGACTGCAAACGACAAGTCAAAAGGCAAATAAGCAACAATGTTCAAGCCAAAGTCATTCATTCCGGCGCTGTTCGCCCTCGCGCTGGTTGCCGGGCCCGCGCATGCAGCGGGCAATCTCGTCGCGGTGCTTGAGGCGGAGATCGTCACGCTCGATCCGCATTTCTCCACGGCCTATATTTCGCGCACGTTCGGCTACATGGTGTTCGACACGCTGTTTGCGAAGGATTCCAAAGGCGAGATCAAACCGCAGATGGTGCAGGACTGGAAGGTCTCGCCCGATGGCTTGACCTACAGCTTCACGCTGCGCGACGGCTTGAAGTGGCATGACGGCCAGCCGGTCACGGCGGCCGACTGCGTCGCATCGCTGCGCCGTTGGGGTACCCGCAGTGCGCTCGGCCGCCGCATCTTCGCGATCACGGCCTCGCTCGAGCCGACGGACGCCAAGACGTTCGTGCTGACGCTGAAAGAGCCGTCCGGCCTCGTCATCGACGCGCTCGGCAACCCCGTCAGCCCGGTCGCCTTCATGATGCCCGAGCGCATTGCCAAGACGCCCGGCGACCAGCGCATCACCGAGATCGTCGGCTCCGGCCCGTTCGTCTACAGCAAGGCCGATCACCGCACCGGCGACCGCATGATCCTGAAGAAGTTCGCCGACTATGTGCCGCGCCCCGAGCCCGCCGACTTCCTCGCCGGCGGCAAGCGCGTCAATGTCGACTCGCTCGAGATCCGCGTCATTCCGGACGGAGCGACCGCGGCTTCCGCGCTCCAGGCCGGCGAAGTCGATTTCATGCAGTACGCGCCGTTCGATCTGCTGCCGACGCTGGAGAAGAACTCCCGCGTGAAACTGCTCAATTTCACCGGCGGCAACATGTTCGCCGGCGCCTACCGCCTCAACGCGGCGTCGAAACCGTTCGACGATCCGGCGATCCGGCGCGTGCTGTGGAAGCTGGTCGACCAGCGCGAAGTGCTGGATGCGCTCGGCCTCGATGCCAAATACGCCACGCCCTGCGCGACCTTCTTCACCTGCGGCACCACCTATGACAGCAAGGCCGGCACGGAAGCCGCTGCAAAGCCGTCGATCGAAGCGGCGCGCGCCGCGCTGAAGGCGACGAAATATGCCGGCGAGCCCGTGATCGTCATGGAGGCCAACGACCTCGAAGCCCCACGCGTCTCGGCGCAGGTGCTGGCCGAGCGGCTGAAGCAGGCCGGCTTCAACGTCGATCTCCAGGTGATGGATTGGGCGAGCGTGCTGGCGCGCCGTGCCAAGAAGGAGGGCTGGAGCGTCTATGGCGTTCACGCCGGCGGCTTCGATCTCGGCTCGCCGCTGACCAACGTCATGGTGGCGTTCAACTGCGCCGACTTCACGGGCTGGCAATGCGATGCGCGCATCACGCCGCTCATGGAAGCCTTCGCCAAGGCGCCTGCCGAGGAGGACCGCAAGACAATCGCGGCCGAGATTCAGACGGTGATGTACGATCAGGCGCCCGGGATTCCATGGGGCCAGTTCGCCCAGCCGGCGCTTTATCGCGCGATGCTGCGCAATCTGATACCGTCCGCCATCCCGGTGTTCTGGAACGTAGAGAAGTAACGCGATGTACGATGTCATTGTTGTCGGCGGCGGCTCCGCCGGCGCCGCTGTTGCGGCGCGGCTCTCCGAGGATCCCGCAAGGCGCGTGCTGCTGCTCGAAGCGGGTCTCGACTGGCGCGCTGATGAAGCGCCGTGGGAAGTGAAGACGCCCAATCCGATCCCGATCATCCACAAGCGCGAGTACCAGGAAAAATGGCAGTGGCCTGATCTGCTGACGCGCCGCGTGGCGGGGCAGGAGCCGCGCTTCTATTGGCGCGGCAAGGGGCTGGGCGGCTCGTCGATGATGAACGGCCAGATCGCGATCCGCGGCGTTGCTGACGCCTTCGACGAATGGGCGGCCAATGGCTGCACCGGCTGGTCGGCGAAAGAGGTGATGCCGCTGTTCTCGGTGATCGAGGACGACATGGAATTCGGCCACACCGAGGGACATGGACGCGGCGGCCCGCTGCCAGTCTATCGCGCGCCACCTGAGAAATGGGGCCCGATCGATCGCGGCTTGCGCGATGCGGCGCTGGCGAGCGGCTATCCCTGGTGCGCCGACGTCAACGGCCCGGACGGCGAGGGCGTTGCTTGCTATCCCATCAACAGCCGCGACGGCCGCCGCATCACCACCAATGAGGGCTATCTCGAGCCCGCGCGCGGCCGTGCCAATCTGGAAATTCGCGGTCACGCGCTGGTCGATCGTGTGCTGATCAGTGACGGCCGCGCGACCGGCGTCCGCGTCCACATCGAGGGGCAGGGCACGAGCGACATCGGTGCGCGCCAGATCGTGCTGTGCGCCGGCGCGATCCACAGTCCGGCGATCCTGCTGCGCTCGGGCATCGGCCCGGCCGAAGAGTTGAAGGCGATGGGGATTGCGGTCGAGCGCGATCTGCCGGTCGGTCGCCACTTCTTCGACCACCCGCTGTTTCGCGCCACGATCCAGCTCCGCGAAAATCTCCGGCCGACCGATCCGGACACCCGCCACACCAATTGCTGCGTGACCTATTCCTCGGGCCTCGCCAACGGCGGCAAGCGCGACATGATCCTGATCGCGTTCAACCACCGCGGCATCGGCGTGCCCGGGGCGATCGGCGCCGGGCTGTTCAACGCCTATTCTCGCGGAACGCTCAAGCTCGCCTCGACCGACCCCAGTATCGATCCCGTTGTCGAGGAGAACATGCTGGCCGATCCCCGGGACATGCTGCGCATGATGGATGCGGTGAAGCGGCTCGCGGTGATTACGTCCCAGCCGGCGCTTTCCGGCATCGCCGACTGGATCCGGTTGACCGACACGGATCTGACCTTGCCGCAAGCCGCGGCCTTGCCGGATCACGAACTCGACGCGCTGCTGCGTCGTGAGACCGGCGACATCCAGCACGCTGCCGGCAGCTGCCGCATGAGCGGCGTCAACGACGCCGATGGCGTCGTCAACCCTGATGGCACGGTGAAGGGCATCGCGGGCTTGCGCGTCGCCGATGCATCGATCATGCCGTCGGACTGCCGGGCCAACACCCACTTCACGACGGTGGTGATCGGGGAAGCGATCGCGCAGATGATGATGCGGTAGTTGTCACAATACAGGTGTCATGCCCCGCGAAGGCGGGGCATCCAGTACTCCGAGGCACCAGTGGGTTCGCACAATGTCCGCCGCGGAGTACTGGATCGCCCGCCTTCGCGGGCGATGACAGTGAGAGTGGGGCTAGACTTGCCGTCGTGCCAATACACGTTTCAAACAGCGGGCGAGCGTTCGCCTTCTCGCGGCGGATATCACCCGAGTTTTGCTTCTCGCGCGCCCTCGTAGAGACAAGGGCGCAGGGAAGGCCGGGCGCCGGCTGGCACCCGCA
The DNA here is from genome assembly GCF_038965675.1 of Bradyrhizobium sp. B039. Classification (NCBI taxonomy): domain Bacteria; kingdom Pseudomonadati; phylum Pseudomonadota; class Alphaproteobacteria; order Hyphomicrobiales; family Nitrobacteraceae; genus Bradyrhizobium; species Bradyrhizobium sp. B039. Next base: position 5,166,342 of record NZ_CP152416.1, on the reverse strand, counting down.
AGTCCGTGCGCCACAAAAAATGCACACGGGGTGGACTACAGGTCTCGCCGGATCGCCCGGCCTTCCCTGCGCGAATGGTTTTAACGGTGTCCTTCGTGCTCTCCCCGGGGAGCGATGCACTATTGCCCCCGTCGCCTCACGGATGGCTGATGCGCGCGTCCGGTCGGACCGCAACATCACCGCAAGACTTGACGCACAGACCCCGGGCGTCAGGACCACACGACTTCTCCGTCCGCGCACGTCTTCGCTGGGAATCCGAGAGGTGGCGTGTGCTCGCTCCCGAAGCCATGCGAAGACGCTGTCAGCGCCGGGTCGTATGCGCAAGAGCCATTGCTCACGGTGTCCCGCCCTGCAATGCCAATCGCGCCCGACGCCGTCGCGTCCATCGCTGCCCGGCCTGCGGTTCGTGACGATCGCGATCCGCCCCTTGTCTCAGGCCAGGGTGTTTCGCATGTACGACAAATCCGAATTTCGGTAAAGTGGAATATTTTCGGGCCGGGGCTTGACACGTCGTGAGGTCGCGCGGCGCGGCTGTATTGCCCGACAGGCAATCGTCGATGGGGGCGTAGGTGACGAGCTTTCGGCCAGAGGGCGTGTGATCATCAAAGCCAGCTTCTGGAGGCTAAGCGGAAGTCGGCCCGCCTCGTCATCATCGACGGCTTGCGATCCGTTGCGGATCTTCGAGGGGCGGTCCAAGATGACGGACTTCACCGGCTTGAGCAGGGCGTTCGATGGCAGTCGCAATCAATATACGAGCCGATAACGATTCCGCGGACGAGATCGAACAGCTATGGGACCAAGTTGCTGCGTTGGAGGACGGGCCGTCGATGCGCACTCTGGCGTACCGACCACATCTGACATTCGCGATCTATGATGCGCCCGAGATTGACGAAGAGACGGCGTGGAAAGCAATGCTGTCTGCAAGCGCAGGCGAAACACAATTGCCCGTCACATTCAGGCGATTGAGGTGGTTCGCGGGCCCGCCACTTGTATTGTGGGCTGAGCCCGAACCGAGCGAGACCCTCAGAAGGTGGCACGCTTCAATCAGCGCTGCCATCGACCCGGCCCAATGTCGGCCACATTATCGGCCCGGTGCGTGGACGCCCCATTGCACACTTGGCACACGCATCGCCGATAGAAACAGCAAAGACGCCATTGCGTTTGCGCAGTCGTTCGACCGGCGCATTCAAGTCAATTTCGACGTCGTGGATTGCGTCGTGTTTCCACCTGTGCGGGTCGTTGCGCAGCGGGAACTGCCGAAGGGGCGTTCCGTTGCGTAGCGATGCTGATCCACCCGCGAAGTTGCTTCCTGCTGCTTACAGGTCTGCTCAACGGAGGCTAGCAGCCGGGATTGCTCAGGTCGAATGTTTCGCATTCTGACCGATAGCGGTTCTACGGCCAGCATTTAGATTTAGACCGAAGAGGGAGCCGACAGGATGGCGGTCTATTTCTGGGTCTTTGGTGTAGCGGTCTTCGCCGGGCTTGAGATTTATCTTGGAATGCACGCCCTGCGAAACTTAGCTCCCGGCGTTGAACGCAAAGACATAACGTTCTTCCGTAAATTTTCGGGGCAGGTGGACAAGAACTTCTTCAACGATGAGGGACAAAAATACCGCGCGTGGATGATGAGAAATGAAGTGGCACACGGTCTTTGGATTTTTGCAATAGGACCGTTTGCAATCTCAGTCAGATGAGTAAGGCCACCGCTGTTTTTCCGCGCGTTATTCCGCTCCTGGCCCTTAGCGGAGCCTTCGCGATACAGTGCTCTACGGCAGCTTTTGACCCAAGGCGGACATACTGCATATCGCCGAGACGTGGGGACTCACGCGGCTTGCAGTATCAACTCGCTCACGCGCTCTGGTGCATCGAGCATGGCCATGTGCCCCACGTCCGGCAGTTCGAATGTGGCCCAAGACTTGTCGCTCTTGCAGTCTGCCAGAGCCTTGTCGAAAGCCGGCTGTGGAAATCTAGGGAGGCGGATGTATGTTTTCTTTGCTACCTTTTGAAGCGCCCCGGAAACCTTGACCTGCTGGAGATAGGTGCCGACTGGATGCGGAGTAGCTTTAGCTTCGGCGAATGCTCGATCGGGTTCGGCAACAATTGCGGCGGTCGTAATCTTGGTTAATCCACGAACGCCTGCCTCGCCCTTGTCCATGGTCGTTTGAATGGCTTTGCGAACGCCCTCGGCTGCGAAGTCCGCCACCCTTTGTCCGTCGACCGGAATGTAAGCATCAAGCCATACAACCGATGAGACTTTATCGCCGATGGTTTCGAGTGCGCCCGAGCATACGAAGCCTGCATAGGACCATGCCACGAGACAGACGTTCTCGAGACTTTCCCATTTAATCAGGTTGACGACGTCGGCGATGTGAGTGTCCAGATTGACATCCTTACTCAGCAAATGCGAGCGGTCGGCCAAACCTGTGAGTGACTCAGCGAACACCTTGTGGCCGCCCTGTTCGAGCCGGTCAGTGACCCGGCGCCATATCCAGCCGCCGCAAAAGGCCCCGCTGACAAAGACGAAGGTCTTTCGCGCCGATTGGGCGCGGGCGGCACCGATCACGCCGGAGGCCGCTGCTGCCGCGAGACTGCCGGCTGCAGCACTGCGAAGCACGCGGCGGCGGGTAATTCCGCTATTTGTCATGACAAAATCCTTTGTTTAAGGAGGATCGGGACTGAAGCGGATTGCAACCTGGAGGATATCTGCGCGTCGGTTCGCGGCCAAGGTCTGTAATTGGCCCTTAGCCGAAGGTCGATTGAGCACGTGTCATGTCGGCTGTCAGGGGCAAACCGGACGCCGATCGAACTTGGCATCCACCGCTGCTTTTGATCCGAAGCGGACTCGCTTGTTTTCTACCGGCAAATCGACGAGCCGACTTGTTGCAAGCTCTTTCGTAGGCAGAGAGTTGCCTGATACCATCCACAACGCGTTGGGCTGTCTGGATGCGATAAGAAAACTCCGGGGTCGCCGCATGAAAGACGTCGAAATCGTTTCGGAAGACCAATGGCACGCTGATTGGCGGCAGGAACGCCGGTTGACGCTGCTGTTTGAACCGTCGATCAAGGAGGATGCCTGGTGTGGACCGCTCGTCGAAGAGTTCTGGTTGCCCCATTGGCAGAATCGGCTCGATTTCGTCACACAGGCCGCTGATTTCTGTGCTGACGAAGACGAGTATAAATTGAGGGACCTGGACAATATCGTAATCCAGCGACGTGGGGGGAATGCCGAGTTGGAAGGCAGCGCCTTCGATCTCCGCGAGCTCAACGAGGCCCGAGAGCTTGGACTGCAGCACTATTCGAGCCATACCCCGGTCTTCGCCGATATCCGCCTCACCGCAATCACATTCGATCATCTCAGGGAACAGTTGCAAGCCGCTGTAATCGACAAACCCGAAGCGGATCGCGTGCTCTTGGCGTGCGGTTTCATGGCCGGCGACGTAGCCATTCCGCGTCCGCGGCCCGTCAAGCCACATCAGAAGCTTTCCAACACGATCTCTATCGCCCGGAAGACGCCGCGCATCTGGTTCGAAATCGCTCGCGCCTGTGAGACGAAATCGCGCTGGGTTCCGCTTGAAATGAAAACCCTCGGACGCTGGATGGCGATTGAGCGGTAAGGAGCGCTTGAGCGGTCCACGAAACCACCCGCCTCGGATGATCCGAAACGGGTCGGAGAGGCAGGTCCGCTGTTGGCCCTTAGCGACCCTTCGAGGCGCCCCGTGTCGAAGTCTGCTTTTGATCCAGACCGGACCAGGCACCCAAATCCCCAATTGACGCCAGCTTACCCCGGCCCTTGAATGCTTCCCGGAACGCCTGATGGAGGAACGCCTGCCCGCAGACTTCTGCGGCACTGCCTCGCGAGCGGCCGATCTTCACGCTGTCGGCTTCGAAGGTCCAGGTCCGCCGATGCGCATGGAGGTCTTGGCCATGAGGATTTCTTCAGCGCTTTTCGCCCTTTCGCTGACGTCGCTTGCTTCAGCGGGTGCGCCTGCACAAAGCCAGGACGGCCCGCCCGCATGGGCCTATCCGGTAAACCCGCCGAATTTCCAACGCGCCCCCGACGACGGCACGATCCGGCGAGTCCCCGACAGCGCCGCCGGTTTTACGCTCACGCAACTGCGCGATCTGTTCGCCGCGCCCGACTGGCATCCGGAAGACCATCCGGCGATGCCTGAGATCGTCGCAAAGGGGAGAACGCCTGACGTGTTCGCGTGCGGCGTCTGCCACCGGGCAGACGGACCGGGCGGCCCTGAGAATGCCAGCCTGTTTGGCTTCTCCGCGGAATACATCATCCAGCAAACGGTGGAGTTCAAGTCGGGCCTGCGCAAGAATTCGGTGCCCCGCGTCGCCACCGACCTGATGATCAAGACGTCCAAGGCCATCACCGATCAGGAGCTCAAGGAGGCTGCGAACTATTTTGCGTCAATCAAGCCGAGATCCAACATTGCGGTCGTAGAGACCGAGACCGTGCCGAAGACACATGTCAGGGACTTGTTCCTGGCGCCGATGGACGGCGGCGAGAAAGAGTCCATCGGCCAGCGCATCATCGAGATTCCGGAAAACGTGGAACACTTTCTCAGCCGGGACTCGCGCGCTCGTTTCATCGCCTATGTCCCGGTTGGCAGCATTGAGAAAGGGCGGGCGTTGGCGGCGAGCAGCGACCTCCGCGTCCAGTGCGCCGCCTGTCATGGTGCCGACCTCAAAGGGACTGCCGTGGCGCCAGGGATTGCGGCCCGTTCGCCCACGTACATGTTCCGTCAGCTTTACGACTTCAAGTCGGGCGCGCGGAAGGGCGCCAATAGCGACGTCATGAAACCGGCTGTTGAAAACCTCGGCATCGACGACATGATCGCGCTGGTCGCCTACACGGCGTCGCTCATGCCTTGACGTTTCCAGGCTGCTCGTACACGCCCTAGATCACCCCCACCAGCCGCAGCGCCACGCCTGCGGCGCAACTGCCCGCCAGCACCGTGAGCATGCCGAGCTTGAAGCGGAAGATCGCGGTTGCGGCTGCGACCGACAGCACGAGCGCTGGAATGTCGACGCTGGTCAGCACCGGCATGTCGAAGTTCAGCGGGAAGGCGTGCACCGGTACGGTCTCGCGGAACAGCGTGTGCAGCGCGAACCAGATCGAGAGGTTGAGGATCACGCCGACGACGGCGGCAGTGATCGCGCCGAGCGCGCCGGCAAGGCCGGTGTTGCCGCGCAGGCGCTCGATATAGGGGGCGCCGACGAAGATCCAGAGGAAGCAGGGCGTGAAGGTGACCCAGGTCGCGAGCAGGCCGCCGAGCGTTGCCGCCAGCATCGGCGACAGGCCGCTTGGATCGCGATAGGCCGCCATGAAGCCCACGAACTGGAGCACCATGATCAGCGGACCCGGCGTGGTCTCGGCCATGCCGAGGCCGTCGAGCATCTCGTGCGGCTTCAGCCAGTGATAGTGCTCGACCGCCTGCTGGGCGACATAGGCCAGCACCGCATAGGCGCCGCCGAAGGTGACCAGCGCCATCTTCGAGAAGAACAGGGCGATCTGGCTGAAGACGTTGGCCTGGCCGAGCGCGGCGAGCAGGGCAATTACCGGCACCAGCCACAGCGCAAGCCACAGCGCGCCCACGCGGATCGCGCGGCCGGTGTCGGGTTTGATGTGATCGGGCACGGCGTCGCCGAGCATGCTGTCGATCACGGCGCTGCTGCCGCGATGACCGTGACCGGCCGGAGCAAATTCCGGACGGCCCTGTCTGGCGCCGATATATCCGATCAGGCCGGCGGCGATGATGATGATCGGGAAGGGGACTGCGAAGAAGAAGATCGCGACGAAGGCGATAGCCGCGAGCGCGATCATGATGCGGTTCTTCAGCGCGCGCTTGCCGACGCGCACCACGGCCTCGACGACGACGGCGAGCACGGCGGCCTTCAGGCCGAAGAACAGCGCCTCGACGAAGCTGACATTGCCGAAAGCCGCGTAGATGTAGCTGAGGGCCATGATGGCGATGATGCCGGGCAGGATGAAGAGCCCGCCCGCCATCAGCCCGCCGGCGGTGCGATGCATCAGCCAGCCGACATAGGTCGCAAGCTGCTGCGCCTCCGGCCCCGGCAGCAGCATGCAGTAGTTCAGCGCATGCAGGAAGCGTCCTTCGGAGATCCACTTCTTTTCTTCGACCAGGATGCGGTGCATCACCGCGATCTGGCCCGCGGGCCCGCCAAAGCTCAGGCAGGCGACGCGCAGCCAGACGCGGAAAGCTTCATTGAAGCTGATGCCGTGACCGGCATCAGCTCCTGATTGAACGTTACGGGTATCCATTACGCCTTCACTTTGTTGGTCGGCCAGTTGTGGGTCTCAGCCGTGGCGTCGCGGCACCAGCGGTAAAAGGCGTCGTAGAGCAGCAAGCCGGCCTCGAGCTGTTCGAGGTCGTCGTCATACATCCGCGACAGCCCGAGCGACGCCGCGAGCAGTCCGGGGGCCTCCGGCGCCAGATCAGGCCGCGCGGTGTCGGCGCCGCGCACCAGCGTTGCGAGCCGGAGCAGGGCCGGGGTGGCAATCCCGAACTCCTCGATCATGACGTCGAAGGTGCAGAGCTCGCCGCGGTGGCTCCAGAACACGTTCTCGATGTCGAACGGGGCTGCATTGAACCGCTCGCCGACCGCGACCACTTCGGACGGCGCCACATACAGGAACACCGCGTTGGGATCGACGAAGCGGCGGATCAGCCAGGGGCAGGCGATACGGTCGACCTTCGGCCGCGCCCGGGTCACCCAGACGGTGCGTCCCTTGGCGTCGCGGGGCGGCAGCTTGCGGGTGTCGAGGAGCGGCAGCTTGGCCTCCTTCCAGCCCTCGAAACCGCCGTCGAGCGTCTCGGCCTGAACGCCAAGCTGGCGGAGCCAGGCCGCGGTGCCCTGCGCAAGCTTGGCGCCGCGCAGGCAGGAGACGATGACGGAGCGGCCCGCGAAGGCGGCGCCCCAGTCGGGAACGTTCTCGTGGCTGAGCCTGATGGAGCCGGGGATCAGCCGCCGGTCGGCGGCAAAGTCCTCCTCGGTGCGCACGTCGATCAGGACAGGAGCGTTGGCCGTGCCGATCAGGCGCGCCAATTTATCGGATGATATGGTCGTGAATGTAGACATGATGCGTCCTCGCATAAACCAAACGGGACGCGATACTTGGGCATGTCGCCTCGTGGGGAGATCGCTCAAATCCCCATGAGCCGCATTACAACGAAACCGCGCCAAGCTGTCAACCGCCGGTTTTGCCGCTAATGAGCGTTAGAAAGATGTGCTGCCGGGGCCTATATTGGCCCCTTGCGGATTCTGTTTTCCGGAGAGTTGAGCCGATGCATTCCCATTCCATCGAGCAATGGACCCATGACCACGCTTTCCTGGGCGAGAAGCACGACGAGAACGAGCGGCGCACCTGGCTCGTGGTGGTCCTGACGCTGGTCATGATGGTCGGCGAGATCGTCGCCGGCTCGCTGTTCGGCTCGATGGCGCTGCTCGCCGACGGCTGGCACATGGGCACGCACGCAGCCGCGCTCGGCATTGCCGCGTTCGCCTACCGCTTCGCGCGCCGGCACCTGGGCAATGCGCATTTCACCTTCGGCACCGGCAAGTTCGGCGATCTCGCCGCCTTCTCCAGCGCGATCATCCTCGGGCTGATCGCGGTCGAGATCGCCTATGAGAGCGTGCTGCGGCTCTTCACGCCGGTGCCGATCGTCTATGGCGAGGCGATCGCGGTGGCGGCGCTCGGTCTTTGCGTCAACCTCGCCAGCGCGTGGCTGCTGCGCGGCAGCCACGATCATCACCATCACGGCCATGACCACGGCCATGCGCATGATGAACACGACGATCATGACCATCACCACCATCGTCATCACGACAACAATCTCCGCGCCGCCTATGTCCACGTCATGGCGGATGCCGCGACCTCGTTACTCGCGATCGGCGCGCTCGCGGTGGCGATGTATTCGGGATGGGTCTGGGCCGATCCGGCCGTCGGCCTGATCGGCAGCGTCGTGATCGCGAGCTGGGCGTTCGGCCTGATCAAGAGCTCTGGCGCGGTGCTGCTCGACGTGCGCGCCGACGAGAAGCTGGAGCGGGTGATCCGGGCACGCATGGAGGTCGGCGAGGATCGCGTCACCGACCTGCATCTCTGGCAGGTCGGCCCCGGCCATTGTGCCGTGCTGGTGTCCGTGGTGTCGGACAAGCCGAAGCAGCCGGCCGTCTACAAGAAGCGGCTCGCCGGGCTGAAGGGCCTCAGCCACGTCACGGTCGAGGTCGAGACCTGCCCGCACTGACGTGATCCGCGGGGCCGGAATTCTGCGGCGCGGCCGGGGTTGATCCTCCGTCGTAGCTTCCCAAACGCTTCCCAAGGAGGACCAAGGATGACGTCCAGGATCAAGCTTGCTTTTGCCGCCGCCGCTCTCGCCTTGTTCAGTCATGCAGCGATGGCGCAATCGGAAAAGCCCGGCGTCGAAAGGCTCTACGTCCTCAATTGCGGCGAGGGAACCGCCGGCGACATCTCGCGCTGGACGCCCGGTCTGAACGAAGGCAAGTCGATGGACTTCGTCGACAGCTGCTATCTCGTCAAGCATGCCAAGGGCTGGTTCCTGTGGGACACCGGCATCGCCGATTCCGTCGCCGCCATGCCCAATGGGCTGGTGCCCGCCGATCCCAAGGCCGTGACCTGGCGGCGGCCGAAGACGCTTGCCGCCCAGCTCGAACAGCTCGGCGTCAAGCCCGACGACGTCAAGGCGATGGCCGTCTCGCACACCCACCCCGACCACTCCGGCAATGTCGAGCTGTTCCCGCAGGCCGTCCTCTACGTGCAGAAGGCCGAATATGACTGGCCCGGCGCCAACAACGAGCCGCGCTTCAAGCCTTCGCATCCCGTCGAGCAGCTCGCGGGCGACAAGGACGTGTTCGGTGACGGCAGCGTGACCATCCTGTCGACGCCTGGCCATACGCCGGGACACCAGTCGCTGCTGGTGAAGTTGCCGAAGACCGGTGCGGTGATCCTGTCCGGCGATGCCGTGCACTTTAGGGATAATTGGGATAACCGCCGCGTGCCCAGCATGAACGTCAACAAGGACCAGAGCGCGGCCTCGATGCAGAAGATCGCCGATACGCTCTCCAGGGAGAAGGCGCAGCTCTGGATCAATCACGACAAGGCCCAGCGCGACAGCCAGAAGATGGCTCCGGAGTTCTACGACTAGCTTCTCCTACCCGCTTGTTGCCACACTACAACGTGTTGTCGCGCCCGCTGATGCAGCGATCGAGCGCGCTCGGCTTTCTCACGGTCGGCATGGGCGCGGGCGCCGTCGTGCTGGTGCTGGCGGGGCTCGTGAAAGGCAGCTTTGCGGCGCTCGATCACTTCACGACGGCGCAGTGGATCGCCGGCATCTATCTCGGTGCCGGCGGCGGCGCGCTCGCCTTCATCCTCTGGGTCATGGCGCGGGCGACGCCGACCCGGGTCGCCAATACCATGACGGTCAATCCGATCGCCGCGACCTTGCTGGCAGCGCTGCTGATCGGCGGGCCGATCACGGCAAATCTCCTGGTCGGGCTGCTCGCCGTCTTCGCCGGAATCTGGATTGCGACCAGCGAGGCGAAGCCGGCCTAGCTGTGTGGCGCAGTCGCTGCGGGCGGACTTGCCTCCGGCGTCTTCTTCGGCTTCAGCGTGCCGGCATAGAACGACAGCAGCCACACCAGCATGACGGCAAGGAGATAGACGACCCAGGCCTGCGGCGGCGTGGTCGCCCAGCGCAGGAGGCCCTTGAATGTGCGGGGCGGGCTGTTGTCTTCGGTCATGGCCCGCTTGTGCGCGAAAGCGGCGGTGCGGTCAATCGGGCCGGCGCTCGGCGCGGATCAGGAACAGCGCCGCCAGCGCCGAGAGGCTCAGCGCGGAGGAGACGATCAGCACCTTGGCGCCCATGACGTCGATGAGCAGGCCGAACGCCAGTGGCGCCACCGCCTGTGCCATCCGCGCCGGCGCGCCGATGATGCCGAGGCGGTAGCCGAAATCCTTCGGCCCGAAGATCGACAGCGGCAGCGTGCCGCGGGCGATCGTCAGGATGCCGTTGCCCGAGCCGTGGAGCAACGCGAACGCGCTCGCCGCGGCGCCGCCGAAGATGGCGACGACGGCAGCTCCAATCGGATGGGTCACGCAGGCGAGCCGGGTCGACCACAGCGGATGAAAGCGGCTCAGAACGCTCGCTTCGAGGATGCGCGCGAGCACTTGCGCCGGACCGATCAGCGCGCCGGCCGCGATCGCCTCGACATGGGTCGCGCCGGTTGCCTCCACGATGCGCGGGAAATGCACCGCCATCGCGCCGGTGACGGTCCAGGCCGCGGCGAAGACGAAGGCGAGCAGGATCATGGTGCGGTCGAGCGGCACATGCGGCTTCGCGGCCGTCGCCGCCGCCTGCTTGGCGCCCTTGATCGCCGGCAGCATGAAGAAGTTGAGGGGCAGGCCGATCAGGATGTTGGCGGCGGCCCAGGCAAAGCAGGTCTCGCGCCAGCCGATATGGGCGAGGCCCCAGGCGGTGAGCGGCCAGCCGACGGTGGAGGCGAAGCCCGCCATCAGCGTGATGCCGGTGATGGGCCTGCGCGCCTCGGTGCCGTAGATGCGGCCGAGCGCGGCGAAGGCGGCGTCATAGAGCCCCATCGCCATGCCGATGCCGAGCACGAGCCAGGCGACCGCCATCACCAGAACGGATTGCGACAACCCAAGGAGCACGAGGCCGGCGGCAATGGTCAGGTTCGAGGCCGACAGCACCTGCTGGCCGCCGACGAGATCGATCTGCCGCCCGATCCGCGGGCCGAGCATCGCGGAGATCACCAGCGAGGCCGAGAACGCGCCGAAGATCCAGTTGGAGGAGACGCCAAGGTCGTGCGCCATGGGATCGGCGAGCAGGGCCGGCAGATAGTAGCTGGAAGCCCAGGCCAGGGTCTGCGTGGTGCCGAGCGCCAGGATGATCGGGAGCTGGCGCTGGCTCATCCGCGCGTGCTTCCGATTCTGGCCGACAAAGTCATCATCGCCGGCATTTGCCGCCGGCGCAGCGAGTGCGTCAACCGCGATCGCGGCATATTCGACCTGCAGGGGACGGGAGCCTTGTACGGCTCGCGCGAGGCTTGCGCCTTCCACTCGTCACGAATGCACGGCATAATGGCGCATGCAATTGACCTCGCGCCTCGCGCTGATGAACTGGCTGACCGGCCAGGGGCTCACGGGCCTGCCCGAAAACGAACTGCTCCGCGGCTTCTGCGAGCGCTGCCGCGCCGAGGGCCTGGAACTCTCGCGCGCCCTCGTCGTCATCGACACGCTGCATCCGATCTATGAGGGCCGCGGTTTCCGCTGGAGCGACCGGGCGAGCAACGAGAGCGACGCGTTCGAATACGGCTCGACCGCCGAGGGCGACGCGGCCCAGCACTGGCGCCGCTCGGTGTTCTTCCACATGCTCGAGCACGGCCACGACGAGATGGTGATCGATCTCGCCGACGCGCCGTCGCTGGATTTTTCGCAGATCGGCGAACTCGCCGAGAAGGGCCATAAGCATTATCTCGCCTTCGTGCACCGCTTCGGCGAGAACGGCGCGCTCGGCCTGATGGATTGCCTCTATTCCTGCTGGACCACGCGCCGCGACAGCGGCTTCAGCGAAGCCGAGTTGGAGTCCCTGCGCGATCTCGTGCCGGTGCTGGGGCTCGCGATCAAGTCGGCGCAGCAGGTCGATATCGCGCGCACGCTCGGGCGCGTCTATCTCGGCCGCGGCGCCTCCGAGCAGGTGCTGGGCGGCCGCATCTCGCGCGGCGTCACCGAGCGCATCAAGGCAGTGCTGTGGTACTCGGATTTGCGCGGCTCGACCGGGATCAGCGAGAGCATCGGTCCCGACGAGATCATCCCGTTTCTCAACGACTATGCGCAGGCCGTGATCGATGCGATCCACGATGCCGGCGGCGACGTGCTGAAGCTGATCGGTGACGGTGTGCTCGCGATGTTCATCGGCGAGGACATGGCGCATGCGCGACGTGCTGCGCTCCGCGCCGAGCATCTGTTCCGCCAGAACGTCGCAGCGCTGAACAAGCGGCGGGAGGCGGACGGCCGTCCCACCACGTCGGCTTATATCGGGCTGCATGTCGGCGAGGTCTTCTACGGCAATATCGGCAGCGAGGATCGGCTCGATTTCACGGTGGTGGGTCCGACGGTGAACGAGGTCAGCCGCATCGCCTCGATGAGCCGCTCGGTCGATCGCGAGCTGTTGGCGTCGGCGGAGTTCTACAAGGGGCTCGATGCCGCCGGCCGCCGCTATCTCGTCTCCACCGGCCGCTACGCGCTGCGCGGCATCGGCCGCGCGCAGGACCTCTACACGCTCGATCCGGAGGTTGACGCCAGCGAGCCGGTGACGGGGAGCTATGAGCGGTATCTGGCGAGTTAGGCATCACTCCTCGCCTACGTCGTCCTGGCGAAAGCCAGGACGACGAGGAGGATGCTGCGCCACTTTCCGCAATCGCGACGCAGCTAACACCTCACCGCCACTTCGTCCCCCACCATGTCCGGCTGCCGGTCGAGTGACGCGGCCGGTGACAGCAGGATCACGAGCGCCTGCATGCCGAACACCGCCGCCGCGAGATAAAGGCACGCCTCCGCGCTCCAGAGCCCGCCGACGATTGCCCCCAGCGCCGAGCCGAGCGGGCGGGCGCCGTAGCTCATGATGTTGATGGCGGAGACGCGGCCGAGCAGGCGCGGCGGCGTCACGGACTGGCGCAGAGTGGTGGTCGAGATCACCCACAGGATCGGCCCGACGCCGAGCAGAAAGAAGCTTAAGGCCGCAAGCCAGGGCGAGGGGACCAGCACCGTCAGCGCCATCACCAAAGAGGCGGCGAAGCCGGTGACCGGGCCGAGGCCGACAACCGTGCCGAAGGCGACGCGCTGCATCACGCGCGTCGCGAGCAGCGCGCCGATCACCATGCCGACGCCGTACATCGTCAGCACCGTGCCGACGCCGGCGGCGGTCAGCCCGAGATGGCGCACGGCATAAGGCACGAACACGGCGATCTGCAAGAACCAGCCGGTGTTGAAGATGAACTGGGTGATGAAGACCGGCCGGAGCAGTGGATGGTGAAACACGAAGGCTGCGCCTTCGCGGATGTCCTGGAACGGATGGCGCCGCGGCGCCGGCGTGCGGGCGGGCTCGTAGATGCCGGAGAGCAGCACCACGGCAATGGCCGAGAGCGCCGCGGCAAAGCCGAAAGCCAGGCTCGCGCCCCACCAGCCGACCAGCGCGCCACCAAGCGCAGGCCCGCTGGCAAAGGCGATGGTGCGCGCGAGCTCGATCCGGGCATTGGCGGCTGGCAACAGGTCCGAGCTCACCAGCGAGGGCACCAGGGCCGGTGCGGCCACGCTGTAGACGACGGTGCCGCACACGGCAGCGAAGCCGAGCAGGGCCAGCAGCGGCAGATTGAGGGCGCCGAGCGCGAGCAGCAGCACGATCGCCGCGAGGGCTGCGGCCCGCAGCGCCTCGGCGCCCGCCATCAGCGCGCGGCGGGAGATGCGGTCGGCGAGCAGGCCGGCCGGGATGGCGAAGAGCACGAACGGAAGTGTCAGCGCCATCTGCAATAGACCGGTCTGGCCTTCAGCGACCCCGAGCGTCAGCACGGCGACGATGGGGGCTGCGGCCAGCGCGATCTGCTCGGCCGATTGCGCCGCGAGATTGGACCAGGCGAGGCGGCTGAAGGTGTCGGGGAGGCGAGGCGGATTTGACATGGCTCATTTCCTGCAGAGTCGGATTGGCGCCAGTATCCGCGCCCGAGACCGGCCAAACCCACCCGCTTCCCGACAGGCCCGGGGCAAAACAGGTCCGTGCCGGGAACCGATGCGGCCAGATGCAGTTGCAAATGAGTTGCAATAAGCTTCGACTTCGGTATTCTGATCACATGGATGCCCGATCGCCCGATTTAACCACCGACGCCGCCGGCTGGCGCACCGACGTGCCGACCACAAAAAGCCTGGCCGAGGTGAATGCCTCCGTCGCCCTCCCCACGGCGGGGGTGTGGTGGCGGCGGCTGCTCGCCTTCGTCGGTCCGGGCTATCTCGTCTCGGTCGGCTACATGGATCCCGGCAACTGGGCGACCGACCTCGCTGGCGGATCGAAGTTCGGCTACACGCTGCTCTCGGTCATCCTGCTCTCCAACCTTATGGCGATCCTGCTCCAGTCGCTGGCGGCGCGGCTCGGCATCGTCACGGACCGCGACCTCGCGCAGGCCTGCCGCGCGACCTATTCGCCGGCGGTGAACTTCCTGCTCTGGCTCGCCTGCGAGGCGGCGATCATCGCCTGCGATCTCGCCGAGGTCATCGGCACGGCGATCGCGCTCAAGCTCCTGTTCGGCATCCCCCTGATCGGCGGCGCGCTGATCGCCGCGCTCGATGCCTTCCTGCTGCTGCTATTGATGAACCGCGGCTTCCGTTTCCTGGAAGCCTTCGTCATCGCGCTGCTCGCGGTGATCGCGGTTTGCTTCGCGGTCCAGATCGTGGCCGCGGCGCCGCCGGTCGCGGAGGTCCTGCATGGCTTCATGCCGAAGAGCGAGATCTTCACCAATCCGGAGATGCTCTACATCGCGATCGGTATCATCGGTGCCACCGTGATGCCGCATAATCTCTATCTGCACTCCTCGATCGTGCAGACGCGCGCCTATGAGCGCAACGAGACCGGCCGGCGCGAGGCGATCAAATGGGCGACGACGGACTCGACCATCGCCCTGATGCTGGCGCTGTTCATCAACGCCGCGATCCTCGTGGTCGCCGCGGCAACCTTCCACAAGAGCGGCCATTCCGATGTCGCCGAGATCGGCCAGGCTTTCGAGCTCTTGTCACCGCTGCTCGGCCTCGGTATCGCCTCGACGCTGTTTGCCATCGCGCTGCTGGCCTCGGGCCTCAACTCGACGGTGACCGCGACACTTGCCGGCCAGATCGTGATGGAGGGTTTTCTCGATCTGCGCCTGCCAAGCTGGGCGCGCCGCCTGCTCACGCGCGGCATCGCGATCATTCCGGTGATCATCGTCACGGCGATCTACGGCGAGCGCGGCACGGCCGATCTCTTGGTGTTCAGTCAGGTCGTGCTGTCGATGCAGCTGCCCTTCGCCGTCATCCCGCTGGTCCGCTTCGTCTCCGATCGCCGCAAGATGGGCAAGTTCGCGATTTCCCCGTACGTCGCTGCGATCGCGTGGATCGTCGCGGGCGTCATCGTGGTTTTGAATCTGAAGCTGCTGGCGGATACGCTGTTGGGGTGAGCCGAGGCGGCCGCTTGCTCCGCCTGGCCACAACAGCCGCGCCCGGTGGCATTTTGGGCTAGCGGCCTGATTTTCCCAAGAGCACGAAAGGGCGGATGGGCACACGCCTGAACCTCGATTTTGTGAACTGCCTCACTTTTCAATTTATGCGGGGCGCGTATACTGCCCACCAATTGCTACTAGGACGAGTGTTGTAGGGCGTAGTGTCATGTTGTTTGTTTCAGGATTGATTTTACTCCCCGCGGGATGATCGGCGGCCCGCGCCGGATAAAGTGCGCCGACCGCATTTTCTCCGGATACATCTATCGGTTCTGCGCGAGCCCGGTCGGCACGCGAATGGTTGGTTAGATTCATTGCTTTGATTGACGGCTTGTTTTTTCGCTGCGCGGGTTCACGTCCGGGAGGGGACGATGATCAGGCCAGGAAGCATCGGTTGTTTCGGTAAATTCATTGATGAATGGGGGCTGCCGTGACCAGGTGTCCCACGTGTTCAACGCGTGTTGCCCGCGAAGATCGGTTCTGCTCGCAATGCGGCGCGGATCTCAAGCGTCGCGTGGTGGAGCCCGGTACCCAGGATCGGGGCGCACAGGTCGTCCAGCTGCGTGATCATCCGCCGTTACGATCAAAGATGCTGACCGAGAATAAGCACGTCAGCGTGCTTTTCGCCGATGTCTGCGACTCGACCGCATTGCTGCAGCATTCCGACCCCGAAGAAGCCCGCAACTACCTCGGCAAGGCGCTGAACCAACTGGCCGAGGCGGTCGAGACCTATGGCGGCACGGTCAGCCAGTTGCTCGGCGATGGGCTCGTCGCCTTGTTCGGTGCGCCCCTGGCGCAGGAGGATCACGCCTTACGTGCGTGCCTTGCCGCCCTCAAGATGCAGAGAGCAACCGTTCCCGGCCATGATGTGCAAGGCGTTGCAAGTCCGACGCTGCGCATCGGCATCAATTCGGGAGAGGTGCTGGTCGGGGTTGTCGGACAATACGATTGGTCGCACTACGGAGCAGATGGCAAGACGATTCACCTTGCGTCCCGGCTCGAAAAGATGGCACCGCCCGGCGGCATTCTGGTCAGTGCCGCGACGCAGCGGCTTGTCGCCCAGCAGATCGAGACGCGGTCGGTAGGGACCCGGCAAATACGGGGATTGGACGAGCCGATCGAACTCCACGAGGTCGTGGTCGAGACCGAAAGTTCGGCAGCGGCGCCGCTGACGCGCAAGCAACGCTGGGCGCCTCTGGTCGGACGCGAAGATTCCTTACGGATTCTGGCAGGGGACCTTGAGGTCGTCCGAAAGGGTGGAATGCGAACGATCGGGCTGTGCGGCGATGCCGGGATCGGAAAGTCCCGCTTGGTTGCCGACTGGACGGCCGCCCTCGCAAGCGAGGGCATGGACGTCTGCGTTTCGCAGGCGAGAGGCTATGCAAGCACGCGCGCCTACAGCGCCGCCGCGGACCTGATCGCGAGCCTGGTTGGGCTGGTGCAAATGAACGTGACGGACGTACGGCAGTCCGCCAGGCAGGCCTTGATCGAGGGATGGCCAGCCGAGGGCGCCGAACATCTCGCGGCGGCCAGCGACCTGTTGGGGCTGGCGGCGCCCGATCAGGCCTGGCTGGCGCTGAACCCGGTACAACGACGGCGCCGCATTGGCGAAGCACTGCTGTGGCTGGTGCGCAGGCGCGCGCGGTCTGGCCCGTTCGTGCTGGTGCTCGAGGACGTTTTCCTGGCCGATCGCGAGAGCCGGAGGTTGTTCGAGGCCTTGCTTCCGAAGCTTCAGGAGCTGCCGGTTCTGGTCTGCGTTAGCTATCGGCCCGATTTCGAGCACCAGTGGCGGCAGGCGCCGTGGTTCGTAGAGCGCATGATCGAGCCTCTACACGACGGCCAGATGCTCAGGCTCGCGCGTGCCCTGCTGGGGGACGATCCATCCGTGCTCGGCGTCATGAACGAGCTGGTCGCCCGCGCCGACGGTAATCCCTTCTTCCTCGAGCAACTGGTCATCACCCTCATCGATGACGGATCGCTCGAGGGAACGCCGGGAGCGTACCGCCTCCAGAGGCCTCTCGGAGAGCTGCGCGTGCCGGGCTCGATCGCCGCGGTCATCGGCGCGCGGACCGACAGGCTGCCCGAAGCCGCCAAGTCTGCGCTCGAGGCTGCGGCCGTTCTTGGCGATCCCATCACGCGCGACCTGATCGCCACGATGCAGGCGGTGGACATCGCGCGCGCCGAAGAATTGCTCGCTCTTTGCGTCGCGTCCGGCCTCCTGTCGTGTCCGGAGCAGACGAGCCTATCGCTCGAGTCGCAGGCGTTCGCGTTCCGCCACGCGCTGGTGCGCGACGTCGTGCTCGGGGTGCTTACGCGCAGCAGGCTCAAGGCGCTGCATCGACAGGCCTTCCTGGCGCTCCACGCGCAGCCGGGAGCCGCGGATGCCGATGCCGCGCCGGTGTTGGCGCATCATTCCTTCAAAGGCGAGGAATGGGAGCAGGCGGCGAAGTTCGCCATCAAGTCGATGGCACGAGCCATCTCGCATTCGGCCAATCAGGAGGCCCTCCAATTGTTCGAGAAGGGGATCCAGGCTGCACGGCGTGTCGACGGCGCCCCGACTGCGCAAGCCCTGGAGCTTGCGCTTCGTCTGGAAGCCATCGGGGCAATGATGGCCCTTGGGCAGATCGACGACATCTTCAGCAACATGGAAAGGGCTGAAGCCATTGCCGTGCAACTGAACGATCAGCGCGCACGGGCGGCGGTTTCGACCGAGACAGCGGTGTTTCTGTGGATGCGCGGTCGTTTCGAGCAAGGCTTGCGCTACGCCTCGCAGGGCCTGGAAGCGGCCCGCCTTGCACAGCGTCGCCACATGACGATGGCGGCGCATCAGACGCGCCTGATGCATCTGCATGCCCTCGGGCGATACGCGGAAGCGGCCATCGAAGGCAACG
Organism: Bradyrhizobium sp. B039; assembly: GCF_038965675.1. NCBI lineage: Bacteria > Pseudomonadati > Pseudomonadota > Alphaproteobacteria > Hyphomicrobiales > Nitrobacteraceae > Bradyrhizobium > Bradyrhizobium sp. B039. The sequence continues at coordinate 5,148,145 of NZ_CP152416.1, read as the reverse complement.
TCCTGCTGTCCGAATACGGCCCGGAACTGTCGGCGCACTACGTTCAGCCCGGATGGGCCGCCATTCCCATCATCAACCTGTATGCGTTTCACGCCAGCACGCTCTGGCGCCTCGGGGACAGCGAAGCCGGTAGCGCCTTCTGCGCCAAGGCCTACGAGATCTTGTCGAACATCGACCACCCATACTCCCGTCTGCTGATCGATACCGTCCAATCGCAGATGTGGATCGAGAACGACGAGCTCGACCGGGCGGAACGCATGATGCGCATGGACCTGCAGCAGTGCCGGACGCACAACGTGCCGACCATGCTTTCCGTTTGCATGGGCGTTCTCGGCAGCGCGCTTGCACGCAACGGCAAGGCTGCCGAAGCGGTGCCCATGCTGGAGAGAGGGTTCGCCGATCGCATCTACGAGGCGGCCGGCCCCTACGGCCGGACGTTCATGCGTGTGAGCCTCGGTGTCGCCTATCGCAAGCTCCGACGGCTGGACGATGCGATCGCGGTCGGACGCAAGGCGGTCGAGCAGGCCGCTGAAGAATACGGGCACCAGACCGAAGCTCTGTACGAGCTCGCTGAAACGTTGCGGCACGCTGGCGATCAGGCCGGGGCCGAAGCGCATTTCAAGCGAGTCGCCCTGGCGGCGGAACGCCTGGGCATGCCCCACTATCAAAGGCGGGCCGCAGCGGCCCTCGCGGATTGGCGGAAGGATGGGCATGCAGCATGAAACTCTCCACTTATGAACCCGACGCCTTGCAGCCGGGAGCACGCAGTCTCTCCTATGGTGTCTTTTGCTGGCTCAACCGCCACATCACCGTCTTGCGTGCGCTCGGCGCACTGCTGCGGCGCTGGCCCTCGGTGGGGGGCTTGTTCGGCATGGTGGCGCGCGCCAGTGCCGTCAAGGACGTGCTGACGCGCACGCGCAGCTTTTCCAACACGGCGCATGCGGCCAACATGGTCTCCGGAGACTATCTCATCGGGATGGATCCCGGCCCGACCTATTCGGCCGATCGGGATCTCGTCCATGCGCGGTTGGCGGCTCTGGACGTTCCAGCCGATTCCGATGCCGAGGCACAGCGCCGGATCAAGGACCTGAGCAAGCCCGGAGCGGCCGAATTCGATCTGATCGATGATTACCTGATGTGGGTCGTATTCCACGCCATGAGACCCCTGTTTGGAGATGCGATAGGCGCCGTGGTTGCGGGGTCGGCGACCAACGCTGCGCAAGGCGATGTCGATGAAGGCTTGCAACGACAGTACATGCTTGAGATCCGATACGTCGCGGGGCAGCTGCTGGCCGGCAACCTGGCGACACTCGACCTCCGGCGGCGGGCGGAATCGTGTGGGGATGCGCTACAGGCGCGCATCGATCGCGTCACCGGCCCCATCGGCGCTGCGTGGGGCGTCAAAAGCTCCTCCGAGGACATTGAACGAAACGCGGTAGGCCTTGCCTGGATCTCACATCCGGTCACCGTCCAGTCGGGAGCCCTTGTCATGCAAGAGCTGCTGGGACGCCAAAAGGTCTATGAACAGCTGCGATCGCGGGCCAGGGCTCTCGGCGAGTCCCGCGTCTGGACCGACCCCGATTTTCGCAAGGCCGTGCGCAACCATGTACTCGAGCTCATGCGCTTCCGGCCGATTTTTCCGCTGCTGGCGCGCGACGTGCCGCGGGATACGGAAATGGAGACGGGCGCGCGAAGCAACGCTGGATGTCCGGGCGGCGGCAAGGTCTCGCTGTTGTCGATCGCTGCCCTGTTCGATCCCAGCGCGGTGCCCCAAAGCGGTCGCTTCTGCCCGAACCGCGATTGGGGCAGCGAAGATGCCTTGCGGTATCTCATGTTCGGCTATGGCTACCGCCAATGTCCCGCCCGGGACTACGCGGTGGATATCCTGACAAGCGCGCTGATCGGCTTGCTCACCTTGCCCCGGCTGCAACTGGCGCGCGGTGAAGGCAAGGCCATTGCGTATGACGGACCGCTGATGTTGTGCATGCGCATGCGTATCACCTGAGCACGCGGAGAAGACAGCCATGCTCGAGATTGTCCGGCAGCAGATGATCTGCATCGTTGCGCCCGGCTGGCCCGGCGGAGGCGGTCTCCCGCAATCACTCCAGGATGCGCTGGACAGCCTCTTGCGCGATGTCGCGGTGGTTCACTTCGCTTCGATCGGGCTCCTGCCGGCGGTGGCCGATGCCGCGGAGCAAAGGCCCTCGCTGATGCTCGAGCTTGCGGTCGAGGAGGGCCTGCGCCCGTACGACCTGCTGTATCGCCTCATCCACCATCCCGGCGGCGCGATGTGGTCGCTGTTCGGCGCCATGGTCGCTCCCGGCGTTGCGGTCCCCACGGCGCAGCACGAGCAGCAATTGCTGGACAAGCTGATGCAGTGGCACAGCATCGCCGATGGCGCCTTCGTCGGCGCCCGCGACCGGTCGGTCCGGCAGATCAAGATGGAGCAGGACCTGCTCGAGCGCACGCGAGCCGAGGCGCGGACGCTGAAATCCAAATACGGCAATGATCGCACTGCGTTCGCGCTGGCGCTGGCGCGATGGGCATACGCAGACCCACGCTTCGAGTGGGCGGCCACGCCTGCACCGCGTTCCTACTGGCGCGGGAAGGGGGCCGGCATCGGCGCGAAGCTCGCCTATCCGGTAGCGGCGATCGTCCTGTGGTTTGTCGCGCTCTGGCTCATCTCGGCACTTCCGCGCGCCTACAATTGGTTCTTCGGCGAACCGGGTCCCATCGTGCAGGCCGTGGAGGACGCTGTCAGCAAGACGAGCAAATGTCTGCTGGCGATAAGTGGACACGGTTTGCTGGCGTTCGCGGTGATTGCATTTCTCGTGTGGCTGTTCCTGGTCCCGCTGCCTGCGCAATTCGTGTCATGGAGGCGCTGGTTGAACAGCGTTCAGCAAGAGCTCGACCGGCCGACTGAGACGTTCTCATCGCTGTCGACCTATGTCGGTGGCTGGGTCATCGGCGTGCCGCTGCTGCTGGCCATAGCCGCGTGCGCCATAGCCTACACTTTCGCGCCGCTGGCCTATGCGCTCGCTCCGGACTATATGGCGCGTATCGTCGAACCAAAGATACCAAAGCTGACCGGATTGGAGATCATCGGGATCGCCGTCGCTGTGATCGCCGTGGTGCTTTGCATCGGTGCGCTGTTCTATTGGCTCAATCGCCGCTTCACGAAGCTGAGCGAGCAGTTCTTCCATCCGCTCGAAGACGACGTTCCGCGTGCCCAGCAGATCCATCCGTCGGTCGAGAGATGCGAGGCGGAGCTGGTCCGCAAGACCCAGCACATGTTCAGCCTTACGGATGTGCGTCGTCCGAACGGGTGGAGCGCGTGGTGCATCCGGACGGCCCTGCGTATCGTGACATTCGCCGGACGGGTGTTTTTCACGCAAGGGTGGCTCGGAAATGCGCCGGGCATCCATTTCGGTCACTGGCACATCATCGACAACGGTCGCCGCTTTCTGTTCTGCTCGAACTATGACGGCAATTTCGGCGGCTATCTCGACGATTTCATCAACGGTGCTTCTACCGGAACCACGCTGGCCTGGCGCTGGACGGAGCTCAGTCCACGCGCGCCGGCGGTGGACGGTCAGCCTGGCATTGCCGCGCCGCGCAGCTTCCCGCCGACGCGCTTTGTCATCTTCCGTGGTGTGAAGTGCGAGCTGAAATTCAAGTCCTACGCGCGCGACAGCATGCTCCCGCACATCTACCATTTCGACGCGTGCAACAGGACGATCGAGCAGATCAATCTTGCGACCGGACTGCGCGACGCCCTGTTCGGCGAGCGCAACGAGAAGAACGACGACCTGATCATGAGGGCGATCGAGACATGAAGCACGCACCGCTTCTCTCCGAGCAAAGCGACGACATCCAGGGCATGCTGAAGAGCGGCTTCGGCTGGCTCAAGAGCAGCCGTTTCTGGTTGCTCACGATCCGCGAAGGCCGCGTGGATCAGGCCCGGGCCTGGCTCGCGAAACTCGTCGACAGCGGTTTGGTCGTCAGCGCCAAGCGTGTCGGGACGGGCAGGAAGAAACCGGAAGAGTCGATCAGCGAGGCCGTGGCGGTCGCCTTCAGTTTTTCAGGGCTGAAGAAGCTTGGCTGTACCGAGGCGGAAACGCATCCGTTTCCGACTGCTTTCAGCAGTGGCATGGGAAGCGCATTGCGCAAAGAGCTGTTGAGGGACGCTGGGCGTGATCAATGGCGCTGGTCGGATGTTGAAGACCCCGACGGCCGCCAAACCGTTCACATCCTCGTTGCGCAATGGTGGGTGCTCGACAAGAAATCGCGAATGGAGGATCCCGATCCGGATGCGTTCATCGTCAGGACCGTTGAAAACAATCCTTGCTCGTTCAAGAAAGAGGAAGATGGCAAACTGCGCGAGCCGTTCGGGTTCCGCGACGGCCTCGCTCAACCCGTGATCCGCGGCCTCAGGGAAGAGGGGGGTGCCGCGCTGAAGCAGGCCAAGCGCGATGCCGGGGACCTCTATGAGGATCGTGTCGTCGAGCCCGGAGAATTCATTCTTGGCTATCGCAACGAATATGACGAACTCACCTACTGTCCCAACGTGAAGGAGTGGCCGCAGTCCAGTGCCCGCTTCACGCTGAACGGAAGCTACCTGGCCGTGCGGCAGATCGCGCAGGATGTCGATGCGTTCGAGCAGTTCAAGACGGCTAATGGCCAGCACATCTGCGAAAAAATGATGGGGCGTCGGATGGACGGCATGCCGCTCGGATGGCAGGGACCTCTGGGGTCGGATTCGGCGGCGGACGCCTTCCGCTATCGAGTCCAGGACGCAAACGGCTTCGTTTGCCCCCAGGGAGCTCATGTCCGCCGGTCCAATCCGCGCGATTCCCTTGGCATCGATGTGCCATCGAGCATCAAATCATCCAAGCTGCACAGGTTGCTCCGCCGTGGACGGCCCTATCGTGAGACGACCGAAAGCGGCACGTCGTGCGATGGCTTGTTCTTTATCGCGTGCAATGCCGATCTCGAGCGCCAGTTCGAGTTCATCCACCAGCGCTGGGTGCAAAACCCCCGGTTCGGGACTCTTGAAGGCCAGGACGATCCTGTCGTGGGTTCGTCGCCTGTCCCGAAGACGTTCACCATTCCGGGATTGCCGAGCGGCAGCGAAGTGACGCTGGCCTCGTTCACGCAGGCGCTCGGAGGCGGTTACTTCTTCTTGCCGGGGATCGCGGCGCTTCAGTTCATCGCCGGAGGTCGCGCCGGTGCAAAGCCTGCCCCGTCGCGTCAGGTTGAAGCGGCCTCCTGAGAGGGAAGACGGCGGAGGGCTTAGTCCTGCGGCTCTGACGCCGCATCCCCTTGCGCGTCGATGCGCAGCCAGCCCGACGGAGCGAGGCGCTGCTGCGGCAGGAAGCGGGCCTTGTAGTCCATCTTCTTCGAGCCCTCGATCCAGTAGCCGAGATAGACATAGGGCAACCCTTGCCGACGGGCGCGGGCGATGTGGTCGAGGATCATGAAGGTGCCCATCGAGCGGCTGACCTGGCTCGGCTCGAAGAAGGAATAGACCATCGACAGGCCGTCGCTGAGCACGTCGGTGAGCGCAACCGCGATCAGCTCCTCGCCGCGGCCGGTGATACCGCTGTCGGGGCCGCGCTTGCGGTACTCGATGATGCGGGTCTCGACATGGCTGTCCTCGACCATCATGGCGTAGTCGAGCACGGTCATGTCGGCCATGCCGCCGTGGCGGTGGCGAGCGTCGAGATAGGCACGGAATACCGAATATTGCTCGGAGGTCGGGACCGCACTGCGCTGCTCGCCGATGATGTCGGCGTTACGCGCTATCACCTTGCGGAAGTTGCGGGACGGGCGGAACTCGTTGGCGATGACCCGGACCGACACGCAGGCGCGGCACTGGTCGCAGGCGGGCCGATAGGCGATCGACTGGCTGCGGCGGAAGCCGCCATGGGTCAGGAGGTCGTTGAGGTCGCCCGCGCGGTCACCCACGAGGTGCGTGAACACCTTGCGCTCATGCCGGCCCGGCAGATACGGGCAGGGAGAAGGCGCCGTAAGGTAAAATTGGGGGGTGTCGCGCGAGTGCTGGGTCAAGGGACGTCGTGGGCCTCCAAAACGGGTGTCAGCATCGCGCTACGGAAGCCCCCGGTCAATTGGTCTGCTCGGCAGGTCAGATCAGTCAGCTTAGCCGGTCCTGGTTGATAGGTTCTTGATCAGTAGGTTCTGGCGCCCTGGGGCAGGGGTGCGCGGACCGAGTTGTTGATCACGACCGTTCCGAGCACGAAGTCATGCAAAAGGCGCCGCCGGCCGTTGAACAGGCCGACCAGGACCACGAAGGGCGACAGGAACGAAACCGTCACCCAGAACAATACGGCATGGGTGGCGCCGAGCACGAAATAGCCAGGAGCGCCGTACCAGGTGCGCAACTCCAGGTCCATCACCCGCATGCCGATCGTCGCCGACGACGGACCGCCGATGCAGGCGCCGTAATAGACGATGGCCCAGATCACGGACGCCGGCCAGGCCAGCCAGAACAGCGCCCAGCCGATACCGAGCGTGACCACGCCGAACAAGGCGATGAAGAGGTAGCCGAGGATGACCGGCACCGCGATCACGACCATGTCGATCAGGAAGGCGAACACCCGCCGCGTCGCGACGCCGCGGAACAGTTCCGGGTGCAGATATGGATCGTAAGCGTGCGGTTGCACCCCGCCGTCATTGCGCCAGGCGCCTGCCTGGGGTCCTGAATTGCCCGAGTCCGAATACGACATGGTCCATCCTCCAGATGGGAAACTTCCGTGGCAGGACATGGGAACAGGCCGTCCGCGTGCCAAGGGCGTCGGGATTAACAAGCCGAAATATTCCGGCGATTCGGGGGCGAGGGGGCGGGAGGGACGAGCTGCAACCGCGAACCCAAGCGTCGTCCTGGCGAAAGCCAGGAGCCATTACCCCAGGGAGGAGTTTGGCGAAGACCAGAAGTTTGATTCCTTCGCTGGTACGAATACCGCCCGCCATCGATGGATCACGCGGTATGGGTCCTGGCTTTCGCCAGGACGACGACGGAGGCGAGGTCCCGGCCATCGCCAGGACGACATGACCTTACCCCTGCGCCCGCAGCTTCTCCGCCGCCTTCGGGGCAAAGTAGCTCAGCACGCCATCCGCGCCGGCGCGCTTGAAGGCGAGCAGGCTCTCCATCATCGCGCGGTCGCCGTCGAGCCAGCCGTTGCCCGCGGCCGCCGCGATCATCGCGTACTCACCGGACACCTGGTAGGCGAAGGTCGGCATCGCAAAGGTGTCCTTCACGCGGCGGACCACGTCGAGATAGGGCATGCCCGGCTTCACCATCACCATGTCGGCGCCCTCGGAGATGTCGAGCTCGACCTCGCGCAGCGCCTCGTCGGTGTTGGCGCTGTCCATCTGGTAGGTGCGCTTGTCGCCGGTCAGCGTCTTGGCCGAGCCGATGGCGTCCCGGAACGGGCCGTAGAAGGCGGAGGCGTATTTGGCCGCATAGGCCATGATCTGCACGTCGATGAGCCCTGCCTGGTCCAGTCCCTCGCGGATCGCGGCGACGCGGCCGTCCATCATGTCGGAGGGCGCGATGATGTCGCAGCCGGCTTCGGCCTGCACCAGGGCCTGGCGCACCAGCACGGCGACCGTCTCGTCGTTCAGGATCGCGCCGTCCGCGATCAGGCCGTCATGGCCGTGGCTGGTGAAGGGATCGAGCGCGACGTCGCAGAGGACGCCGATCTCCGGAAATTCCTTCTTGATCGCGCGTACCGCCTGGCAGACCAGATTATTCGGGTTGCAGGCCTCCGAGCCTTCCTCGTCGCGCAGGGACGGGTCGGTGTAGGGAAACAGCGCGATGCAGGGGATCGTGAGCTTCATCGCGCGCTCGGCCTCGCGCACGGCCTGGTCGACGCTGAGGCGCTCGACGCCCGGCATCGAGGCGATCTGCTCGCGCTTGTTGTTGCCGTCGATCAGGAACAGCGGCCAGATCAGATCGTCGGTGGTGAGCACGTTCTCGCGCACCATCCGCCGGGCCCACTCGGCCTTGCGGTTCCGGCGCGGACGGATGGCCAGATCGAGGGCAGGGGAGGCGGCTGCGCCATCCCGGCGCGAAACCTCGCGCAATTCGATCGGACGCCCGTATTTGATCGCCATCACTCTTCCTCCGGCTAGAATTATTCTTATACCAGCTCGCATGGTTCCCGTCACCGCGGCTTGACCTGCCGCAAGGGATGGCAGCCGATTGATTTTGCGGGGCGAAACAGCCAGAAGGGAGCCATGTCCGAGATCTCCACCCGCGATGCGGCCCGCGACAGCGCCAACGCCAGGGACGCCGCCAGAGACAATGCAATGTCGGTGGCGGCGATCTCCTCGGAGCGCCCGGAGTCCGACGACAATGTCTGGACGCGCCGGCTCGTGCTGTTCCTGCGGGTGATGGCGGTGCTCTCGATCCTCAAGGGCCTCTATCACTGGGCGCAGGTGACCGGCTTCGTCGGCGGCGAGGACGAAGCGTTCGAGAACCAGTCGATGGCCTGGCAGGCCGCGACCGTCTACTTCGCCGTGATCGAGCTCGTCGCCGCCGTCGGGCTGTGGCTCGCAACGCCCTGGGGCGCGGTGGTGTGGCTGACGACCGTGGTGTCGATGGCGGTGATCGAGCTGATGTTCCCGGGAATCTACGGCGGCAGCCTGGTCGTGGTCGGCGTCGAGGTCTTCATGCTCGCCGCTTATCTGGCGCTCGCCTGGATGGCCGCGCGCGAACGGCCGCCGTAGGGCGGATGCAGGACTCTTGTAGGATGGGTAGAGCGCAGCGAAAGCCATCACCGACGTGCGCCCGCATCGATGGGTTTCGCTTCGCTCTACCCATCCAACGATCTGTTCAGCTCCGGGACACGAGAGCAGAGTTCGGCGCTTGGTTGACCGCTGGTTGCCTAAAATTCGAAGTAAGTTTTCGCTAACCTAGCCTGGTCCGCCACAGCTCTTACGCGCGCGTTTCGAAACGGGGCGGGGCTGTTCTGGAATGCGACAACCGGGGCGGACGGAGGGTGAACAGGACCTTGCGAGGGTCAACAGAGGGTTGCGAAAAGCCCTTGTGGCACAGGCTTAATCCGCAATTCACTGTCTTAAATTCATGATCTCTTTATTCTCTTATTTAAGCCGATCTTCAAACGAGCCCCTTAAGTTGCACCTATCAGACGGGACACAAGTTTCGTCGAATAAGTGTCGATAAAAACGACAACAGGGGAAGTGTCATGATGAAAGCCGTCGCAACTGCGGCAGATACCGCAGAGCGCGTCTCCGGCCAGCAGGGTTCGGTGCAGTCGCTCTATCTGGAAGCTTTGACTCTGGTGGAGCGGCTGCATCGCCGGCTCCTCGACGTCATCAAGGACGAGTTCGATCGCCGCGGTCGCGCCGACATCAACTCGGTGCAGGCGCTCCTGCTCTACAACATCGGCGACAAGGAGCTGACCGCGGGCGAGCTGCGCACGCGCGGCTACTATCTCGGCTCCAACGTCTCCTACAATCTGAAGAAGCTCGTCGAGCTCGGCTTCCTCGATCACCAGCGCTCGCGCGTCGATCGCCGCTCGGTGCGCATCCGCCTGACGCCGCAGGGCCAGGAAGTCCGCCGTATCGTCGACTCGCTCTACCAGAAGCACGTCAAGACGGTCGAGCAGGTCGGCGGTATCTCGGGCGAGGAATTCTCGACCCTCAACAAGTCGCTGCACCGTCTCGAGCGGTTCTGGACTGATCAGATTCTCTATCGGCTCTGAGTTTCCAAGGGATGGCCAAGCCGGCCCGCAACAAGACCGGCAAGCCTCCCGAACGTGCCTGACTTCCCCAAGCGCACCGGCCCGGTTTCTCCCGGACCGGTGCGTTTTGTCATTTTGCAGCTGCGAGAAAATTCGCCGATCGGGTGGAACCGGAGCCCGGTATCGCCGTTAGTTCTCTGGATTCGGAGGATGCGATGCTGGTCGGGCGCGGGCTGCAGGTCATGAACGTCCAACTCGTGAGTGATGCCTATGCCATCGCCGCGAATTACCTCCGCCGCTCCGGTGCGATTCCCGACACGCTCGTCACCAACGAACACCTGCTCGAGATCATCATCAAGCTGCTCCAGCACGGCGAATTCAACAAGATCAGGCTCGCCAACAAGGCGATCGCCAGATTCGAGACGCAGTCCGAGGCCCGCGCGGTTGCCTGATCAAAACTCCCGACATTCCAGAGAACCAGAGGGTGCCATGGACGCTGCCATCGACCGCATCATGCAGACTTATGACCTGCTCGCCAATCGCACGGCGGCGGCCAGCGAGGAGGCACGCGCCAAGGTGACGAACTACCTCAACACGCTGATTGAAGCGGGTGAGAAGGACCCGCACAGGTTGACGGTCTGTGGCCTGACCTATCTGCGCCAGCTCGACGGCAGCGTGGACCCCGTGAAGGCCGGGTATACGGGGCTCTAAGGGGGAGGGGCGGCTCTCATCGGCCGGCAGGACTTTAAGGTCCAAAACGGCCCCTTCAGGCATCATCGGAACGGGGCGGTTCCAGCGAACCGCTCCAGCGTCCGGATCCTTCAATCCCCACCATATCTTGCATAAATATCAGGCCCGACCCGCAACTACTTGGCCGGGGGCGGGCGATGTGGTAGATCGCGCTCGCCGCTTCCGATCGCCACACCAGACCCGCCCGTAGCCCGCCAAAAGGCTGCGGCGGTGGAGATATTCGCAAGATGACCTCAGCCAGAACCGCCTCCGCACCCGATTCGTTTTTCACCGCCTCGCTCGACCAGGCCGACCCGGAAATCGCAGCCGCCATCAAGGGCGAGCTCGGCCGGCAGCGCCATGAGGTCGAGCTGATCGCCTCCGAGAACATCGTCAGCCGTGCCGTGCTGGAAGCGCAGGGTTCGGTGATGACCAACAAATATGCGGAAGGTTATCCGGGCGCGCGTTACTATGGCGGTTGCGAGTGGGTCGACGTCGCCGAGAACCTCGCGATCGACCGCGCCAAGAAGCTGTTTGGCGCTGGCTTCGCCAACGTCCAGCCGAACTCCGGCAGCCAGATGAACCAGGCGGTGTTCCTGGCGCTGCTCCAGCCCGGCGACACCTTCATGGGCCTCGACCTCGCGGCCGGCGGCCATCTCACCCATGGCTCGCCCGTCAACATGAGCGGCAAGTGGTTCAAGGCCGCGCACTATACCGTGCGCCGCGAGGACCAGATCATCGACATGGACGCGGTCCAGAAGCAGGCCGAGGAGGTCAAGCCGAAGCTGATCGTGGCCGGCGGCTCGGCCTATTCGCGCGCCTGGGACTTCAAGCGCTTCCGCGAGATCGCGGACAGCGTCGGCGCGTATCTGCTGGTCGACATGGCGCACTTCGCCGGCCTCGTCGCCGGCGGCGTGCATGCCTCGCCGGTGCCGTATGCGCACGTCACCACCACGACGACGCACAAGTCGCTGCGCGGTCCGCGCGGCGGTCTGATCCTCTCTAACGACGAGACACTCGCCAAGAAGCTCAACTCGGCGATCTTCCCGGGCCTGCAGGGCGGCCCCCTGATGCATGTGATCGCGGCGAAGGCGGTCGCCTTCGGCGAGGCGCTGCGTCCGGACTTCAAGGTCTATGCGAAGAACGTCGTCGAGAACGCCAAAGCGCTGGCCGAGGCGATGAAGAGCCACGGGTTCGATATTGTGTCCGGCGGTACCGACAACCATCTGATGCTGGTCGACCTCAGGCCGAAGGGCCTGAAGGGCAACGTCTCGGAGAAGGCGCTGGTCCGCGCGGCCATCACCTGCAACAAGAACGGCATTCCCTTCGACCCCGAAAAGCCCTTCGTGACCTCGGGTCTGCGTCTCGGCACCCCGGCGGCGACGACCCGCGGTTTCGGCGTCGCTGAATTCCAGCAGGTCGGCGGCATGATCGCCGAGGTTCTCAACGCGATCGCGCAGTCCGACGACGGCAAGGCGCCGCTGGTGGAAGCCGCGATCAAGGAACGGGTCAAGGCGCTCACCGATCGGTTCCCGATCTATCAGTAAGGCTAGGCCAAGCGGATGCGCTGCCCGAACTGCAACAGTCTCGATACGCAGGTAAAGGACTCGCGTCCGACCGAGGACTCGTCCGTGATCCGCAGGCGGCGCGTGTGCGTCGCCTGCAATTTCCGCTTCACCACCTTCGAGCGCGTGCAGCTGCGCGAGCTCACGGTGATCAAGCGCAACGGCCGCCGTGTGCCGTTCGACCGCGACAAGCTGATGCGCTCGGTGCAGATCTCGCTTCGCAAGCGGCAGGTCGAGCCGGAGCGGGTGGAGAAGATGGTCTCCACCATCGTGCGCGAGCTCGAGACCGGGGGCGAAGCCGAGATCTCCTCCGAGGTGATCGGCGAGACCGTGATGGAGCATCTGCGCACGCTCGACGACGTCGCCTATGTGCGCTTCGCCTCGGTCTACCGCAATTTCCGTGAGGCCAAGGATTTCGCCGACGTGCTCGGCGAGCTCTCCGGTGAGGAGGAAGCGCGGCTCGCCGCGATCCGCAAATGATCTTCCGCATCCTGGAGGATCAGTTCGCGCAGAAGATCCGCGAATCCAAGGACGCCGATCGCCGCTTCATGCAGCTTGCGCTGGCGCTCGGCCGGCGCGGGCAGGGACGGACTTGGCCCAATCCGGCCGTCGGCGCCGTCATCGTGAAAGACGGCGTCATCGTCGGCCGCGGCTGGACGCAGCCCGGCGGACGTCCGCATGGGGAGCCCGAGGCCTTGCGGCGTGCTGGTGAGGCGGCGCGCGGGGCCACGCTCTACGTCACGCTGGAGCCGTGCTCGCATTTCGGTAAATCGCCGCCTTGCGCCGATGCGGTGATTGCGGCCGGCATCAAGCGCGTGGTGGCGGCGATCGAGGATCCCAATCCTGAAGTCGCAGGCCAGGGCCATGCCCGTCTGCGTGCTGCCGGCATCACCGTGGACGTGGGTCTCTGCGCGGCGGAGGCTGCGTTCGACCACGCCGGGCATTTCCGCCGCATCCGCGACAGGCGCCCACATGCGATCCTGAAGCTCGCAGTCTCGCCCGACGGCAAGATCGGCGCCGCCGGCGGCAAGCCGGTCGCGATCACGGGCGAAGCTGTGCGCAATCGCGTCCATCTGCTCCGCGCGCAGAGCGATGCCATCCTGGTCGGCATCGGCACGGTGCTGGCGGATGATCCGCTTCTCACCTGCCGCCTGCCGGGCATGGCGGCGCGTTCGCCGGTGCGCGTTGTGCTCGACCAGAGCCTGCGCATGTCCGCGGCGAGCCAGCTCGTGCGCTCCGCGCGCGAGACGCCGCTGTGGGTGGTGGGCTCTGAACTTGCCGAGGCTGCGGCCGCCACGCGGCTTGGAGCAGCCGGCGCGCAGATCATCCGCGTACCGCCGGGAAACGCCTCCGGGCTCGATCTGCCGGCAGTGCTGCATGTGCTGGCCGAGAAGGGCATTTCGCGGTTGATGGTCGAGGGCGGCAGCCGCGTTGCGGCTTCGTTCGTGGCGGCCGATCTCGTCGACGAGATCTGGCTGTTCCGCGGCGCGGAAGAGGTCGGCAGCAGCGGCGTCGATGCGCTCGATGCATTGCCCCTGTCGAAAATCACGCAGTCGCAGGCCTACAAGGTTCATGCTAGCGAGACATTCGACAAGGATACTCTCACCATCTACGAGCGCGCCTAACATGTTCACCGGCATTGTCACCGATCTCGGCGAGATCGTCAGCTTCACGCCAACGGCGCAGGGCCAGTTGCACCGGCTGCGCATCGCCTGCAGCTATGATCAGACCACCATTGCCGATGGCGCCTCGATCGCCTGCAATGGCGTCTGCCTGACGGTCGTCGCTTCAGGTGTCGCGGGCGGCAAGACCTGGTTCGACGTCGACGCGGCCGCCGAGACGCTGGCGCTCACGACGGCAAAGCACTGGAGGGTGGGCACCAGGCTCAACCTCGAACGCGCGCTCAAGATCGGCGATGAGCTCGGCGGCCATATCGTCGCCGGTCACGCCGACGGGATCGCGACCATCGTCAGCCGCGAGGACCTGCCCGACATGGCGCGGTTCGTGCTCTCCACGACGCGCGAGCTGGCGCGGTTCATCGCCACCAAGGGATCGATTACGCTCGACGGCGTCTCGCTGACAGTCAATACGGTTGCGGACGTGACCTTTTCGGTGCTGATTATCCCGCACACGCTGACCGTCACGACGATCGGCGGCTGGAAGGCGGGGGCCGAGGTCAATATCGAGGTCGACCTGATGGCCCGCTACGCGGCGCGGCTGACGGAAATGAAGTGACGGCAAAGCCGTCATTCCGGGGCGGTCCGTAGGACCGAACCCGGAATCTCGAGATTCCGGGTTCGCTTCGCGCCCCGGAATGACAGTTTAAAACTTGGCTTACATGCGTTCGGCGACTACATAGCGCCGACCCCTGTGAAACGGATTGAACGATGGCAGACGCGCGGCGCGCACCCTTGAAGGACCAGACCGACATTTCCGGCGCGCGTGCGCTGATTGTCGAGGCGCGGTTCTATGACGATCTCCAGGATGCGCTACTGGACGGCGCAGTGGCCGAGCTGAAGGCCGCCGGCCTGACGCATGACGTCATCACGGTTCCCGGTGCGCTGGAGATCCCGGCGGCGGTGGCCATTGCGGTCGATGCCGCGGCGGCCAACGGCAAGCCCTACGATGCGGTGATCGCGCTCGGCTGCGTGATCCGCGGCGACACCATCCATTTCGAGATCGTCTCGCAGGAATCCTCCCGAGCGCTGATGGACCTTGCGGTTTCGCGAAAGCTCCCGCTCGGCAACGGCATTCTCACCGTCAACACCGAGGCGCAGGCCTGGGCGCGGGCGCGCGCCAGCGAGCTCAACAAGGGCGGCGATGCCGCGCGCGCTGCGCTTGCGATGCTGCGCATCAAGCGCCGCCTGGCGCGGGCCTGAGCCATGGCCGACAACAACAAGAAGCCGGCGGGGCTTACGGAGAAGAAGGCGAACCGGCGCGGTGCGGCGCGGCTCGCGGCCGTCCAGGCGCTGTACCAGATGGATATCGCCGGCGCCGGCATCAACGACATCTTCGCCGAGTTCGAGAGCCACTGGCTCGGCAACGAGGTCGAGGGCGACACCTACCTGCCGGCCGAAGCCGCGTTCTTCCGCGACGTCGTCTCCGGCGTCGTGCGCGACCAGAAGAAGCTCGACCCCCTGATCGACGAGGCGCTGTCGAAGGGCTGGCCATTGAAGCGGATCGAGGCGATCCTGCGCGCGGTGCTGCGGGCCGGGGCCTATGAGCTCCAGCATCGCAAGGACGTGCCGGGCCGCGTCGTGGTCTCCGAATATGTCGACGTTGCCAATGCCTTCGTCGATCGCGAGGAGACCGGCATGGTGAATGCGGTGCTCGACCAGATCGGCCGTCAGTTTCGCGGTGACGAGTTCGGGCGAGGGTAAACACAGATTCCGCTGTCATCCCCCGCCTTGTGCGCAGTTGCGCACTGGGGCGGGTGATCCAGTACGCCGCGGCAGCGGTTATTGAAATCGGGCGTCTCGGCGTACTGGATCGCCCGGTCAAGCCGGGCGATGACAGTGGAGTTTGGGGCTAGCGCCGATGACCAACGCACCGGAAAACTCCGCCGAAGACTCCCTCATCGCGCGCTATTTCAAGCCGCTGGCGACCGATCCCGGTGCGTTCGGGCTGGTCGACGATGCCGCGGTCCTGTCCTCGTCCGGCGACGACATCGTCGTCACCACCGATGCCGTGATCGAGGGTGTGCACTATCTTGCCACCGACCCACCCGACACCATCGCGCGCAAGGCGCTGCGGGTGAACCTGTCCGATCTCGCCGCCAAGGGCGCCGTGCCGGCCGGCTTCGTGCTGACGCTGGCGCTGCGGAGCAAGGAGGACGCCTGGCTCGGGCCGTTCGCGGATGCGCTGGGCGAGGATGCGAAAACCTTCGCGTGCCCGCTGCTCGGCGGCGACACGGTGTCGACGCCGGGGCCGCAAATGATCTCGATCACCGCCTTCGGCCGTGTGCCGCGGGGTCGGATGGTCGGCCGCACCGGGGCGCGGCCAGGCGACCGTATCCTGGTGACAGGCACGATCGGCGATGCCGCGCTCGGACTTGACGTGCTCACGGGCGGCGCTGCGGCTGCGGCGCTGGCGTCCGATCCTGCCGCAAGGGAAGCTCTGGTTTCGCGCTATCGCATTCCGCAGCCACGCAACATGCTGGCGCGCGCGGTGAGGGACCATGCGTCGGCTGCGATGGACGTCTCCGACGGGCTCGCCGGCGACCTGATAAAACTCTGCGCGGCGTCGGGCGTCTCGGCCTCTGTGGACGTGGCGAACGTGCCGCTCTCGGCCGCCGCGGCGGGCCTGATCGTGCGCAACGCCGTTTGCGTCGAGACGCTGCTTGCCGGGGGCGACGATTACGAGGTGCTGTGCACGGTGCCGCCGGCGCAAAGCGATGCGCTGATTGCCGCGGGGCGGGCCGCTGGCGTTGCGGTCACGGCGATCGGCACGATTGTCGCAGGGAGCGCACGGCCGCGCTTCCTGGACGGGCAGGGCCAGGAACTGGCTTTGAAGCGGCTGTCCTACAGCCACTTCTAGGAATTGCTCCAAATCGCGGCGTCCGGGCGATGGGCTCAGGACTTGGAGCTCAGGACTTGGAGCTCAGGACTTGGAGCTCAGGACTTGCTCAGGACTTGGCCTAAATACTTGCCGAGATCGGCTTTTTCGGCCGCTTCCGGCGTTGCACCATCAAGTTGATTTTGGCAAGCTCGCGACCGACTGAGGCCGCCCCTTCGGGAAAGGGGGCGGCCTTGTTCGAAATCAAGGCGCCGCACCGCACGACGGACAATAAAAGGCGCCGGGGACACATCAAGGATCTGAGGCAAAAAATCACATGACAGCATTATGGTTGATAGTGCTCTGCGGAGTGCTTTCCGTCGTCTACGCGATTTGGGCGACGTCTTCGGTGTTGAGCGCGGATGCGGGGTCGCCGCGCATGCAGGAGATCGCAGCTGCGGTGCGCGAAGGCGCACAGGCCTATCTGCGGCGCCAGTACACCACGATCGGTATCGTCGGCATCGTCATCTTCGTGCTGCTTGTCTATTTCCTCGGGCTCTATGTCGCGATCGGATTTGCCATCGGTGCCATCCTGTCGGGGGCGGCCGGCTTCATCGGCATGAACGTCTCGGTTCGCGCCAATGTGCGCACCGCCCAGGCGGCGACCACGTCGCTCGCCGGCGGCCTCGAGCTCGCCTTCAAGGCGGGCGCGATCACCGGCATGCTGGTGGCGGGTCTCGCGCTGCTCGGCGTGACCCTCTATTTCGGCTTCCTGGTCTATTCGCTGAAGCTCGCGCCTGACAGCCGCGTCGTCGTCGACGCCATGGTGGCGCTTGGCTTCGGCGCCTCGCTGATCTCGATCTTCGCCCGTCTCGGCGGCGGCATCTTCACCAAGGGTGCGGACGTCGGCGGCGACCTCGTCGGCAAGGTCGAGGCCGGCATTCCCGAGGACGATCCGCGCAACCCGGCGACCATTGCCGACAACGTCGGCGACAACGTGGGCGACTGCGCCGGCATGGCCGCCGACCTGTTCGAGACCTATGCGGTGACCGCGGTCGCCACCATGGTGCTCGCGGCGATCTTCTTCGCCAAGACGCCGATCCTCATGAGCATGATGACGCTGCCGCTCGCCATTGGCGGCATCTGCATCATCACCTCGATCATCGGCACCTTCTTCGTCAAGCTCGGGCCGAGCCAGTCGATCATGGGCGCGCTCTACAAGGGCCTGATCGCAACCGGCGTGCTGTCGCTGATCGGCATTGCCGTGGTGATCTACACGCTGATCGGCTTCGGCAAGCTCGATGGTGTCGATTATACCGGCATGTCGCTGTTTGAATGCGGCGTCGTCGGCCTGATCGTCACCGCGCTGATCATCTGGATCACCGAATACTACACCGGCACCGACTATCGTCCGGTGAAGTCGATTGCGGCTGCGTCGGTGACCGGCCACGGCACCAACGTGATCCAGGGCCTTGCGATCTCGATGGAGGCGACCGCGCTGCCCGCGATCGTCATCATCGCCGGCATCCTCGTCACCTACAGCCTTGCCGGCCTGTTCGGCATCGCGATCGCGACGGCCACCATGCTGGCGCTGGCCGGCATGATCGTCGCGCTCGACGCCTTCGGTCCGGTGACGGACAACGCTGGCGGCATCGCCGAGATGGCGGGCCTGCCGAAGGAGGTGCGCAAGTCGACCGACGCGCTCGACGCCGTCGGCAACACCACCAAGGCGGTCACCAAGGGCTACGCGATCGGTTCGGCCGGTCTCGGCGCGCTCGTGCTGTTCGCGGCCTACAACCAGGACCTCAAGTTCTTCGTTGCGGACTCCGCGCATCACACCTACTTCGCCGGCGTCAATCCGGACTTCTCGCTGAACAATCCCTATGTGGTGGTGGGCCTCCTGTTCGGTGGTCTGCTGCCGTATCTGTTCGGCGCGATGGGCATGACGGCCGTGGGCCGCGCGGCGAGCGCGATCGTCGAGGAGGTGCGGCGTCAGTTCCGCGAGAAGCCCGGCATCATGCAGGGCACCGACAAGCCGGACTACGGCAAGGCGGTCGACCTGCTGACCAAGGCGGCGATCAAGGAGATGATCATCCCCTCGCTGCTGCCGGTGTTGTCGCCGATCGTCGTCTACTTCCTGATCTACGCGATCGCCGGAGGCGGTGCGACCGGCAAGTCGGCGGCGTTCTCGGCGGTCGGCGCGATGCTGCTCGGCGTGATCGTGACGGGCCTGTTCGTCGCGATCTCCATGACCTCCGGCGGCGGCGCCTGGGACAACGCCAAGAAGTACATCGAGGACGGTCACTACGGCGGCAAGGGCAGTGATGCCCACAAGTCAGCGGTGACCGGCGACACCGTCGGCGATCCCTACAAGGACACGGCGGGACCGGCGGTGAACCCGATGATCAAGATCACGAACATCGTGGCTTTGCTGCTGCTGGCGATCCTGGCGCACTGAACCTGTCGCGCGCTACAAACGACAAACCCGCGGTGCAAACCGCGGGTTTTTTGTTGTCCGCTTTACGGGGGACCGTCGCCATGAAGGTCGAGACGACCAAGTGTATCCGGTGCGGCTGCGACATGCTGATGGCCGACACGGTCTGTCCGACTTGCGGCAGGGTGCAAGCCGGTGGCCGGCAATCCGGTGCGCGTACAATGCTGGCGGTCGCGCTGGCGGCGGCCGTCCTCATCGCCTTCAACTGGTTCAAATCTCCTGCGCCGCAAGCGAGCCCGCCTACTGCACATCCATCTGCAAACCTTCCTTCTGGATGATGCCGGCGAACTTCTTCGTCTCGGCGTCCACGAAGTCGGCGAACTGCTGCGGCGTGCCGTAGTCGGCGCGGGCGCCCATGGCGGCGATGTTCTTCTTGATGTCGTCGCGCTCCAGCATCGCCTTCACCTGGAGATTGAGCGCTTCGAGCACCCCGGCGGGGACGCCTTTCGGCAGGAACACCGAGAACCACGACGAGACGTCGAAATTGGCCAGCTCCGGTGCGCTCTCGCGCATGGTCGGCAGGTTCGGCGCGAGGTCGCTGCGCTCGGCGGTCGTCACGCAGAGGCCGGTGAGCGTGCCGTTCTGGACCTGCGGCAGGCTCGGATAGAGGTTGTCGAACAGGATCTGGATGTCGCCGGCGAGCGCGGCCTGGAGCGCGGGCCCGGCGCCGCGGAACGGGATGTGCGTCATCTTCAGCCCGGTGAGCTGCAAGAACCAGGCGCCGGTGAGGTGAGGGCTCTGGCCGACGCCGGAGGAGGCATAGCTGAGCTTGTCCGGATTGGCCTTGAGATAGGCGATCAGCTCGGCGACCGACTTGATGCCGGTCTTCGGATGCGCCGACACGATGTTCGGGATCCGGATCATGTTGGAGACCGGCTGGAGCTGGTCCGGCTTGTAGGTGAGGTTCTTGAAGATGCTGTAGGCGATCGCGTTCGGCCCGGGGTTGCCAATCAGGATGGTGTGGCCGTCCGGCTTGGCGCGAACCACCTCGGCGGTGCCGATCGTGCCGCCGCCGCCGGAGCGGTTTTCCACGACGGCCGACTGGCCCCAGGCGGTTTGCAGATGGGCGGCCAGGAGCCGGCCCATGACATCAGTCGAGCCGCCGGCCGCAGCCGGCACGACGAGGCGGACGTTTTCGGTGGGTTTCCAGTCCGCCAGGCTCGATCGCGGCAGGATCGCTGCAGCCGACAGGCCGGCAGCGCCGGTGAGCACGCGGCGGCGGGACAACAAGGTTTTCGGCACGAATCCACTCCCAGCTTCTTGTTTTGCAGGGAGCGTATGGAACCCGGCGCGCGACGGCAAGTCGCACGCGCCGGTAAGTGCCGCGCGGAGGGCGGCACGACGCCGCAGGCTGAAGGCTCAGTTAAAGCTGAGCAGCTTGAACAGCGGCGTGAGGTAGCTCATCTCCTGGCCCGATGTCGGCGTGGTGCGGCTGATGAAGTCGAAGATCTTGCCGTCCTGGAGGCCGTAATTCGCCAGCCGGCGCACGCGCCGATTCTTGTCGAAATAGATCGCGATCACGCGTTGATCGACCACCCTCTGGTTCATGAAGGCGACCATCCGCTCCGAGCGCTGCGAGATGTAGTAGAAGACCTCGCCGTCGAGGGTCGCGACCGTGGAGGGCGTGCCCATCACGATCAGCACCTGGTCCTGGCTCGCGCCGATCGGAATCTGCTCCAGCGCGCCGGGCGGCAGGATGTAGCCCTTCTGGAACTGCTCGCCGGTGCAGCCCGCGAGCGCCACGCCGACCAAGGCCGCAGCGGCAGCCATGCGCAGGCCGCGCCAGCGTGCATGAAGGCCGCGCCGCGTGTCTGCGCGCGGGCTCGTCTGGTTCGTTATCGTCATAGCGGAACTGATTCCGTCCCCTTGCGTCGCGCGAGGCGCTGAAGTACCGGGCTGAGGCTCTGAATGCAATACGCGCGCGCCCGCTTGCGGAAACCACAATGCTTTGGCCGTTCAATCACTTCAGGAAACCCCGGCTAGCCCCGCCGGGCACCATTGAAGCCATCTATGGCATGATCGTGACGCAGGCGCGAGAACCCATATTTTACCGCGACTTGGGCGTGCCCGATACGGTTAACGGGCGTTTCGACCTGTTGCTGCTCCATCTCTGGCTGCTGCTGCGGCGCCTGCGCACGGTGCAGGGCGCCACGGAGCTGTCGCAGGCGCTGTTCGACCGCTTCTGCGAGGACATGGACGACAATCTGCGCGAGATGGGGGTGGGCGACCAGACCGTGCCGAAGCGGATGCGGGCCTTCGGCGAGGCCTTTTACGGCCGGGTGCAGGCCTACGATCATGCGGTCGAAGGCGGCGGTGGGGCGCTGGCGGCGGCGATCTGCAAGAATATCTTGAATGGGTCCGGCATGGACCAGGCGGAGCGGCTCGCGGCCTACACGCGGGCCACGGACGCCGATCTCGGCCGGACCGGCGAGGCCGCGCTGCTGCGCGCGGCCTTCAACTTTCCCCCGGCGCTTCCCGAGGATGTCACGCCATGAGCCGACCGAATACTGGACCCGATCCCTGGCGGTCCCCCGTCATCGTTGCGCAGATTCCCGACACCGGCCTGCACCGCGAGATCGAGGCGTCGGCCGCCGAACGGCAGGTCATGGCCGAGGTCGCGGGCGTGCGGGAGATCCTGTCCGCTAACGCCAGCTTCGACGTCGTGCCGAAAAGCGGCGGCCGGGTCCAGGTCACGGGCCACGTCCGCGCCCGGGTCGGCCAGACCTGCGTGGTCTCGCTCGATCCGATCGAGAACGAGATCGAGGAGGAGGTGGACCTGACGTTTGCCCCCGAGGCCGAGGCACGCCGCCTGTCCGACCTGATCGAGGAGGGCCAGGACGACGAGGAGCCACCGGAGGTCATCGACCCGCCGGAGGCCATCATCAATGGCATCATCGACCTCGGCCGGCTCGCCACCGATGCCCTGTTCCTGGCGATCGACCCCTATCCGCGCAAGCCGGGGGCTGTGTTCGAGGCGGAGGTCGTTGAGCTCGACCCGGCGGACCATCCCTTCGCAGCGCTGAAGGCGCTTCAGGACAAGAAGAAGGGCCAATAGCTGCCGATTCCCCGTAAGACCGCTCTGCCAGGCAGCGCGAGGCCTTTGCGGGAGTGGTTTGAAAACCTGATTTATCTATCTGATTTCCATATATTTCTTGCGAATCTTCTGGTTTGCCGCCGGATCGCCCCGAATGCAAAAGGCTGGGGGCAAGAGGTTGTTTCGGGATAACAAAACGCTATTGTCGCGCCCCGGTCCGGGCGCGGCGTGGCGCTTGGCCGCCGCCACGTCCGTGGCGAACCCATTTCGCGGCCCCCGCTCGTTGAAGACCGCACCAGACCAGGTTTCCAGGACTTTTATGCTAAGCAAGGTTCGCATCGCGCTTGACGCCATGGGAGGCGATGTCGGCCCCGCCGTGGTCATTCCAGGCGCCGCCATCTCGCTTCAGAGGCATAGCGCGACCGAATTCCTGCTGGTCGGCGACCGCGCCAGGATCGAGCCCGAGCTCGAGAAGCACCCCGCGCTCAAGGCTGCTTCCAGGATCGTCCATACCGACGTCGCCGTCAGTGGCTCGGACAAGCCGAGCCAGGCGCTGCGCCGTGGCCGCAGGACCTCCTCGATGTGGCTTGCCATCGATGCGGTGAAGAAGGGCGAGGCGGATGTTGCGGTCTCCGCGGGCAATACCGGCGCGCTGATGGCAATGTCGCGCTTCCACCTGCGCACGCTGCCGGGCATCGACCGCCCGGCGATCACGGGGATATGGCCGACCAAGCGCGGCGAGTCCGTCGTGCTCGACCTCGGCGCCACCATCGGCGGCGATGCGCACCACCTGGTGTCGCTGGCCGTCATGGGGGCGGCGATGGCAAGCGTCCTGTTCAACAAGCCGCGCCCCACGGTCGGCCTGCTCAACATCGGGGCCGAGGAGATCAAGGGGCACGAGGAGATCCGCGAAGCCAGTGAAATCCTGCGGGCGAGGAACCTGCCGGAACTCGACTATATCGGCTTCGTCGAGGGCGACGGCATCGGCAAGGGGCTGGCCGACGTGATCGTCGCCGAGGGTTTCAGCGGCAACATCGCGCTTAAGGCTGCCGAGGGAACCGCGCGGCAGATGGCGGAATTACTCCGCAACGAGATGCAGCGGAGCTGGCTGTCCAAGCTCGGCTATCTCTTTGCGCGCAGCGCCTTCCAGGCCCTGCGGGACAAGATGGACCCCAACAAGTCCAATGGCGGCGTGTTCCTGGGGCTCAACGGACTGGTGGTTAAAAGCCACGGCGGAACCAGCGCCGAAGGCTTTGCCTATGCGATCGATGTTGGCTATGAGATGGCTCACTACGATCTCCTGAACAAGATCAATCAGATGCTCAACCGCGAGGGTGGTGCACTCAATTCCGTGCAGGCCGCGCAGGAGGCTGTTTCGTGACCAAAATTCGTTCGGTCGTGCTGGGCTGCGGCTCTTACCTGCCGGAGCAGGTGGTGACCAACGCCCAATTGGCGGCGCGTATCGACACGTCCGACGAGTGGATCGTCCAGCGTACCGGCATTCGCGAGCGGCACATTGCGGCCGAGGGCGAGTTCACCTCGCACTTGGCGATCAAGGCCGCGCAGGCCGCGCTCACCGATGCCGGCGTGGACGCGCAGTCGATCGACCTGATCGTGCTGGCGACCTCGACGCCTGACAACACCTTCCCCGCGACGGCGGTCGCCGTGCAGCACGGGCTCGGCATCAACCACGGCGCGGCCTTCGACCTGCAGGCGGTGTGCTCGGGCTTCGTGTTCGCGCTCGCCACTGCCGACAATTTCCTGCGCACCGGCGCCTTCAAGCGCGCGCTGGTGATCGGCGCCGAGACCTTCTCGCGCATCCTCGACTGGAACGACCGCGGCACCTGCGTGCTGTTCGGCGACGGCGCCGGCGCGGTCGTGCTGGAGGCCCAGGAGCAGCCGGGCAGTGCCGCGACCGACCGCGGTGTCGTCACCACGCATCTGCGCTCCGACGGCCGCCACAAGGCAAAGCTGTTCGTCGACGGCGGCCCGTCCTCGACCCAGACCGTCGGCCGTCTGCGCATGGAGGGCCGCGAGGTCTTCAAGCACGCGGTCGGCATGATCACCGACGTGATCGTCGATGCCTTCGAGGCGACCGGGCTCAATGCCGACAGCATCGACTGGTTCGTGCCGCACCAGGCCAACAAGCGAATCATCGACGCCTCCGCGCACAAGCTGCACATCGCGCCGGAGAAGGTGGTGCTGACGGTGGACCGTCACGGCAACACGTCGGCGGCCTCGATCCCGCTGGCGCTGGCGGTGGCGCGCAAGGACGGCCGCATCAAGCGCGGCGACCTGATTCTGCTCGAGGCCATGGGCGGCGGCTTCACCTGGGGCTCGGCGCTGGTGCGCTGGTAGAGCCACAGTCGATAAAATTTTGCCGGAATCAGCGGCGATTATCGATGCTTCTGCATTGATGAGCGCTGTTGACCGGCGTATCGTAACCTCATAATTTCAGACAACAATTGTTCGCCGTGATGTGGGGCAGGGCGATGACCGATACAAGTAAAACCGTAACGCGTGTTGATCTGTGCGAAGCCGTCTACCAGAAGGTCGGCCTGTCGCGCACGGAATCGTCCGCCTTCGTGGAACTCGTGCTGAAGGAGATCACCGACTGCCTTGAGAAGGGCGAGACGGTGAAGCTGTCGTCGTTCGGGTCCTTCATGGTCCGCAAGAAGGGGCAGCGCATCGGCCGCAACCCGAAGACCGGCACCGAGGTGCCGATCTCGCCGCGCCGGGTCATGGTGTTCAAGCCGTCGGCGATCCTGAAGCAGCGGATCAACGCCCAGCACCGTACCAACGGCGACGGCAGCAAGGTTCAACCCGAGGCGTAATCGCCTTTCGGATAAGGATTTGGCATTTGGACAAGGCGCCGGATGCGTTCCGAACCATCAGCGAAGTAGCGCAGGAACTCGACATTCCGCAGCACGTGCTGCGGTTCTGGGAGACCCGGTTCTCCCAGATCAAGCCGATGAAGCGCAGCGGCGGCCGCCGCTATTACCGCCCCGACGACGTCGACCTGCTCAAGGGCATCCGCCGGCTGCTCTACGGGGAGGGCTACACCATCCGCGGGGTGCAGCGGATCCTGAAGGAGCACGGCGTCAAATCGGTACAGGGCCTCGCCGACGGCGCGGCCGCGGTCTCGTTCGGAGCCATCGAGGACGCCATCGGCGCGAGCCTGATGGAGCCGGACGACGAGGCACCGATCAAGGGCGTCGCCGACGCCGACGATGATGACTACCAGGGCGACGAAGAGGACGGCATCGACTTCCGCTTCACGGAGGTCGACGACGAGGAAATCCTCACCACCTTCCGCAAGGGCGGCACCCCCGCCGCGCCGGCCGGCCCCAGCGCGCTCGACCGGGAGCGGTTAGGGCGGGTGCTCGCCGACCTCGTCGCCTGCCGGGAAATGCTGGACCAGGCGCTGAAGGACGGCTAGGGCGGTATCGGCCGGCTTTGCGGGCAGTTCCGGGGCTCTGGGCTCAGAGCCAATCAGAGCGCGATACCAAAATGCTGCGACCTCGCCTTGCGCAAAGCGGCGATCCTAGCTAATGGAACGACGTTCGGAGCGTGGCGCAGCCCGGTTAGCGCACTAGTCTGGGAGACTAGGGGTCGGAGGTTCAAATCCTCTCGCTCCGACCATTTTTTCCAACTCATCTGTCGGGTGGATTGAGGGGCGGCGTGGAGCCGGCTCCCGCCGGTGACGCATGTGCGATCGATGGCGGGTGGCCGCGTCGGGGGGCGGCAAACTAAAATGCCGAAAACAACCCCATGCACAGTAGCGAAGCTGTTGGCGAATCATGTTTTTCCGAATCGGTTTGACCCGTCGGGCAAAACAAGGGCATGATGTCATCGTGGCAGCCCGTCGGATGGAGGAGTATCTACGACAGCTGCTTCATGCGTTGCGTCGCAGGGGTCTGGGCGCGCGACTTCGGGAGCGGAGTTGTCTTCTCCCCGGCGCAGATCTTCGCCGCCGAGCGCGAGAACGTCGAACGACGAGCGGACTTTCAACCAAATTCTGCGGAAGCTATCGCGCGGCGGCTGTAACACAAATGAGATTGGCACGCGATCAAGCAGGATGATCTGTCGATGCGGTCTTCTCTTGCGCACTTGGAACGACATAGGACCGATTGGCGCATCTCAAACAGCGCCGCTGACCTATTGATCTGCATCATGGCGCTTTACGGCTTTAGTGGTCCGCTTCCTCTGCTGTCAGCTAAGCTGGGAGAAGATCATGACAATCAAATACGTTCTCGCAGTAGCGCTCGTCATGCCACTCCTGATGGTGTCCAGCATTGCGCAAACCGTGGACCGGCACACCTATCAGGGCGGCCCAAAAACAAACATTCCTCATGCCACACGTATGCCAACCGCGAGCAGCGCATTCGCAATGGCACCTTCCGCAGTCGCACCAAAGCCCAAGCGTCAGCATTTTTATAGCGGCGGGCCACAAACGGTCGTGCCGCATTCCTATTGAGATAAAGATAAAATACTCGGCAGTGGTCGAGAGCAGCTTTCTTCTGGTTGCACCGCGTGGGATCGCCGTCACGTTATCTAGTCACATGGGCGTGAGAGTGTAAGCGACACAGTCCGGCCGAGTAGCAATTGACGGCGCGAAGCGCCTTCGATTTGGCTCTTTGGGGTGACCGCAGCTTTTCGGAGGAGGTTCGAAATGTATACGCGCGTTCTACAACTCACGATATCCGCTCTCATTCTAACGTATGGCACGTTCGGTGCCTTTGCACAGAGCCAAATGACACCGCAACCAGATCAGCAACAAATGCAATCGCAATCGCATCCCATGGGCCAGGAAGGCGTGGGTACGATGGGACACGGAAGCATGCCGGGCGGCGGCATGATGGGACATATGATGGGGCGCAGCATGATGGGTGGAGGCGCGATGGGACCACCTTTTATGATGCGTATGATGTTCGCACTGATGGACGCCGACGGCGATGGGACCATCTCACTGCAGGAGTTTCAGGCAGCTCACGAACGAATTTTCAAGGCAATGGACAGCAATAAAGATGGCAAGCTTACGTTAGAGGAGATGCAAACGTTCATCCACGGAACCAGGTGATCGGCTGCCCGCGGATGGCGCGTCATCCCGTGTGCCATCTGCTCCTACAATGGATCTTTCCTGCTGATGAAACGAAGCCTTAAGCCTTCAGGTCCGCGATCCGCGTAATCGCGACCACGTTCGCGTCGTTGTACGCTTGTTCTTTTGTCTCCTTGTTTACGTCACCTGCCGCGTCCACGCAGACATTGCAGCCTCGTTAGGAATGGCCGCAGTTGGCCCGAAGCCGGCTGCAAATGAGGGGCAGAGCATGTCCGCTCTGCCCAGTTAGTTCGGACGTCGACCTGCTCTGCTATTGCGAGTGCATCGTCGACTTCAATTCCCAGGTGCCGGACGGTGCTCTCGATTTTGGTTTGCCCCCGGCGTGGGAGCACGACGAACCTGTTTCCGTTTGATGCCTTTGAACGAGCTGGCCAGTGGGCTTGCGATGATCGGAGAGGCGCGTTTCGCCAGGAATTTGTCTGGCCTCCACGATGCGACGACCGCCCTCGACGTGAGACGGCCCGCCTGCGCGAGCGGCTCATGCAGGTCATTGGATGGCTCCATCCCTTGAAAGGCGCCCGGGAGCATCTAGATAACATCCATAAGCCATCCAAGGGGATGGTGAATGGATGTTTCGCGATGCCCGCTAATGTGCACGAGCTGCGACCCAAGGCCCCCGACACCGAGAAGATCACGATCAACCTTGGCTATGTCGACCTCGGTCACGTCGATCTTATGGTGCAGGAAGGATTTTATTCGAACCGGACCGATTTCATCCGGACAGCAATCCGGAACCAGCTCGAGCGACACGTAGAGGTCGTCAGACAGTCCACGGCCCGGAAGAAATTGGACCTCGGGCTGCGCAACTACACTCGCGAGGATCTCGAAGCGGCGCGGCGCGCCGGCGAGATGCTGCAGATCAATGTTTTGGGCTTAGCCACCATCGCCCAGGACGTCACTCCCGAGTTGGCTCGCGCCACAATCGCGTCGGTCTCGGTGCTGGGGGCCCTTCACGCCACTCCCGCGGTCAAGGCCGCACTCGCCGACAGAACGAGGTGAACGATGCTGAATCAAGACATAGTCCGCGAAGCAACCCGCCTCACGCGTGCCGGCCAACTGGTCGAGGCCACCGCGCTGCTGCAGCGCATGCTCCAGGGCGGTCGCGCTCCAAGACCGGAGTCTCGCAGCGCCTCTCAGGCTCGGCTCCCGCGGCTCGATCCGCTTACTATCGACGCCACGGCCGACGTCGTCGAGGAGCGGAAAGCTCCGCAGATTGCGCCGGCCCGCTCTGCTCAGGGACGCAGACACTCCTTACCGCTCGACGGCATGCGGGATTTTTCCGGACTCGGCCTGCGCAGTCCGATCAAGCGCGCCCCTCTGTCCCCATCGGACATCGTGCCCGAGGGCACACGGTTTATCGCCGGTACCTTCAGTAACGCCGCGGGAAGCCGGACCTACAAGCTGTTCATCCCAAGCCGCTGTCAGGGACAACGGCTTCCCCTGATCGTCATGCTTCACGGCTGCACCCAGTCGCCGGACGATTTCGCGGCCGGCACCCGGATGAACTTCCTGGCGGAAGAGCAGAATTGCTTCGTGGTCTATCCGGAGCAGCCGAGCGGATCCAACCAGGCGAAGTGCTGGAACTGGTTTCGCACGAGCGACCAGCGCCGCGGTGGGGGCGAGCCCTCGATGATCGCCGGCATTACCCGGCAGATCATGCGCGACCATGTGATCGATCCGAAGCGCGTATACGTCGCGGGTCTGTCGGCCGGCGGGGCCGCCGCCGCCATCATGGGCGCAACGTATAGCGACCTGTACGCGG
Source organism: Bradyrhizobium sp. B039 (assembly GCF_038965675.1). NCBI lineage: Bacteria > Pseudomonadati > Pseudomonadota > Alphaproteobacteria > Hyphomicrobiales > Nitrobacteraceae > Bradyrhizobium > Bradyrhizobium sp. B039. Next base: position 5,119,220 of record NZ_CP152416.1, on the reverse strand, counting down.
CCGTCGGTATTCATTCAGGCCTCGCGTGTGGAGCCGCGAGCGATCTTCCCTCCGCGTTCGTCGCCATGCGGCAGGGAGGCGGCTCCAAGGCAATTGCGGATGGCATAACTTCTGTGCCGACCATCGTTTTCCATGGCGATCGTGACACTACTGTGCATCCAAAGAATGGCGATCAGATTATCGAGCAGTCCGCCGGGGCAACGAGACCGACGACGAAGGTACTTCGCGGACGCGTACCCCACGGCCATGCCTATACTCGCACCGTCCTGATTGACGGGGCCGGTCGGGCGATATCCGAACACTGGAACATCGACGGCGCCGGACACGCGTGGTCAGGCGGCAGCCCCGCCGGGTCCTACACTGATCCGCAAGGACCGGATGCGACGAGGGAAATGCTGCGCTTCTTCCTCGAGCATTCGCTCGGTGGATAGTCTGGCTTATTCTCAGACTGACGCCGCTGAGCATGGGTCAGGAAGATCGCCAATTAGACGTTTGTTGGTTGGAGTTGCTACCTAAAATCATCGTCGACCTCGTAGAACGTGCGATTGATGCGGGACTCCAACGATGCACGGGTTTGGAACGCTACGTCACAAAGCCTGTTGTCCTTTCAGAAGTGACCGTTTTGGTCGCCCCCCCATTTTCGTGGAGCGTCAGATGAGCAAACGCAAACCGGAGACAGCGCCAAAGCGCGCCCGCAATCCGAAAATGGCCGCGCGGGCCCAACGGAACAAGCAGGCCATTGTTAGAAGCCCGAAAGAGAATTTACTTCACTCTGCTGCGGCAGTCTCGGTCGAACCGCCTCCCGAGCTTCATGATGATCCTAAACACGAGGTTTCTATCATTAAGCCTCGGATGGATACCTTACCAGGTGACCTCAGTCAGAGAATGACGGATAGCGATCCAACGAACGGCTTTGCTTTAGCGACGGCAAACATGCAGGCGTATCAAGCGAAGCTTCTTGAGATAGCCGGGGCCAACGCGCAATTTGCTTTTGAATTCGGCCTGAGACTTGCGACGATCAGGTCACCAACTGAATTTTTCGGCGTCATTACGGAATTTACAAGCAGACGGGTCGATATGTTCGCGCAGCATTCGAAAGAACTGGCGGCATATCCGTTCTGGCGCATCAAGCCGCCCCGAGAGCTCACGGCTCTGCCGGGACGATAACTGCAAGCCGTACCCGCTGCGGCAAAGCTTGTCGTTCTGATCCTCGGCGGCGACAAGGCGCTGCCCCAGGAACGCCGGCCTCTCTTGACCGCGCGCTGCGCATCATGTTCCCGATGATCTCGGAGGTCGCCGAATTCAACAGGAGGCCCGCCGGTTCACGCTGGCGGGCCTTGGTGACTAAACCCGGCAAGGTGTATCCTTCCAAAGGGGCGGGCGGAGCTTGATTCGTCATGCTGGAAGCCATTCTCCTATTGCTGGGAATTGGGGCCGCAGCTCTCCTGCTGATCGCGTTTTGGGGACTGCATCGCCACGTATAGGCACAAAAAAAAGCTCGGAGGCGTATCTGGCGGATCAGAAGCTCGAATGCCCGCCGCGTTTGGGGGCTACCTTCAGCTGCAAGCCCATAGCCGTGAGTACCCCCAGGACGGTAGAAAAATTCGGAAGCTGTTCGTTGCCGAAAGCACGATAAATGCTCGTTCGCTGCAGCTCGGCCATTTTCGAGATTTCTGAAATGTTGAAATCTTTGAGGGCCTGTCCGATCGCCCTGGAGATTGTGTGAGGTTCGGTCGAGGCGAATGCTTGGTTCAGCTCATCGGCGAGCTGCGAAAGGTGTGACTGGTCGGTAGGTCTTCGTCACTCGAGCCTCCCAACGCACAAGGCCGGCTCAAAGAGCCGGCCTTGTTCGTTTGCATAATGCTAATCAGTACCTCGCGACGAGAGGGCCGCCGAACCGATAGTTCAGGCGCACGAGACCCATATCGACATCTTGGCTGATGCGATTAGTCTGAAATAACAACCCGGTCCCAGGGACCGTGAGGTCTCTCGTTTGATGGCCGAGGAAGATGTGATCGTACTCAACACCGACCGACCAGTTCGGCGCAAAGCCAAACTCAAGGCCGGCGCCAACTGTGGCCCCCCAGCGCGTGTCGCGACCTGAGGCTAGCAATGTGCCAGCACCGGGAGTGCCGGGAGCAGCGTAGATGTCAAACTTATCGCCGACCACAGCCGCGCCACCCTTCACGTAGAGCAGAACGCTGTTCCAGGCGTAGCCCACCTGACCCGTGATGAGACCGAAGGAATCGATCCGTGACCGATTGCGGTCGCCCGTTACCAGAGCGCTACCCGGGAACAGGAGGCTGATGTTGTCGCCGGAGAAGTCGGCCCAATTGCCCTGGCCTTCGAGACCGAACACCCAACTTGCTGACTGCCAGCGATAGCCGACCTGACCACCGACCGTGCCGCCAGTCGCGTTGTGACAGCCTTCACCGACGAGGGTGCCGGTAACTGGCGTGACAAAGTCCCAGCAGCTGTGCGCGGAGCCGCCGCCACCGTTGATACCAATGTAGAAGCCGCTCCAGTCGTAGATGGCGGCGACCATCGGCGCCGGGGCCTTGGTGTACGGCCGGGCGGCCAGATCCGCCGCACCGGCGGGAGCCGCCAGAGCGAGAGCCAATGTTCCGGCCGCAGCCGCAAGAACCTTCTTCATGCGAGTATCTCCCCAGAGTAACGAGTTCAATGAATTGGCGCGTTCGCCCACCTGCCTGACAAAGAGTAAGTCGATGGTTGATAATTGCTGTAGCCCGCATGCCACACTCGTTGCCAAAGGTTGGCCGAAATTCTCAACGTTTACAGATGGTTGAGTGGAACTAAACGCACGTTAGCGTGCGTATGATGTCGAGAGTGCCAAGAGTATCCGGGCCCGTGGAATATGTGAGACCACATTGCCTTGCGCAGACTCGGCGGCAGCTGGCGCAAATCTTCGCCGCCGAGCGCGAGAACGTCGAATGCGTAGAGCTGCACCTCGTTGTCGTGCCAGCGCGAATGCTGCGCGTTGAAGTCGGACACGCCGTCGACGCCGAGCACCACGCCTCGCCGTCGATGATGAATTGTTGCTCGCGGTTCTTCAGCACGGCCTCGACGATCCAGGGGAAGCGCGTGGTCCGGTCGTGGCCGTTGCGGGTGAATAGCCGGGCGGTCTTGCCGTTGCGCTCGACGCGCGAGCGGTAGGCGTCATATTTGATTTCAGTCGGGGCCATCAGGCACCGCCTTGGCGGCGGTGGCCAGGCAGAACGCGAACGCGCGGTGCATGCGAACGGGATAGTCACGCGGCTGCGAATATGCGAATCTCGCTAGCGTTTCAGCATCGGAATTCGTCAGTGAGGAACCGATGACAATTGCATTGCCGTACCTTGGAATTGCGCTCTGCTGCTCGATCGCGCTCTGGTTGGTGAGCCAGGTGCTGTAGGGTGTGGAACATCGCGACAGCGGCAGCGACGCTACTTGTGGCGTTTGCTGCAACTCGCGCATATGCCGCTGACATAGGTTATCTGGCTCCTCCCGGAGTCGCTGCAAACGAGTTTCCCTCACCGCAGCGCCCCGTCGCACGAATTGTCAGCCCACGCCGCGCCGCCGAAGAGCACCGCGACGCTCTCAATGAGGCCGGCCAGATCGCACGTGTTCTTGAACTGAAACCTGGCATGACAGTCGGCGACATTGGTGCGGGCAGTGGCTACCATACGGTTAGACTCTCGTACCTCGTCGCACCCGCCGGCTCTGTTGTTGCCCAGGACGTCACGCGGGATTACCTCATAGAACTCGCCAGGCGAACAAAACTCCTGAAGTTGACGAACGTGCAATTCGCGCTCGGCGAACCACACGACCCGCGTCTGCCCGCTTCCTCGCTGGATGCCGCAATCCTCGTGCACATGTATCACGAGATAGCCCAACCCTATGCCTTCCTCTACAATCTCGCGCCCGCCTTGAAGCAGGGTGCACGGGTCGGAATTGTCGACCTTGAGCTTCCGACGTCGAAGCATGGCACGCCAATTGAGCTCCTGCGCTGCGAATTGACCGCCGTCGGCTATCGCGAGGTCGCCACATACAAGCTCGAAGGGGACGGAGGGTACCTCGCAGTATTCTCTCCGCCGGAGGTCGCGGGTCGAAAATCTCCCCGCGACATCGTTGCTTGCAGGGATCCCGCCGGCACTCGCTGACACCACGCCCGCCGCCCGGCCTATTCTTTTCGCGCCAGGGAGCGCGTCGCCAGCAAGGACGATCGCGATCAGAAGCGGTTGGCCGAGCGCCCGACCGACGCGATTGACCCAAAACGGCCGTTGACCCAGGACCAGCCCATCCTGTCTACTCAACTGAGTGGTGGCAGCGTGTAAGACAATGCTGACGCAAATTTACGAAGTCGCGACACCTGCGGAAGCCGAGGCGATATCGGTAATCGGCGTGGATCATGTCGGCGTGCTCGTCGGCGATGGAGCCTTCCCCCGGGAGCTTCCGGTTCAGAAGGCGTTAGCGGTTATGAAGATGGTGCGGGCGCCGTCCGTAGTTTCCGCGCTGTTCCTTTCGGCGGATGTCGCTCTTATCGAACGGATGGCGAGAGAGCTTGATCCGCCCATTGTTCATCTTGGCGCATCCAGCGAATTGCTTACGCCTGATCTTGTCGTGGCGCTGCGAAAGTCCCTGCCGAAGACCAAATTCATGCGCAGCGTACCTGTCACGGGACCTGAGGCAGTAGGCGTGGCGCAAGCTTATGATGGGGTTGTCGATTGGATCCTGCTCGACAGTCATCGGACAGGTGATGTGCAAATCGGCGCGCAAGGGGTGACGCACGACTGGAGCATCAGTCGAACGATAGTGGAGAGTGTTCGCACCCCGGTCATACTTGCTGGTGGCCTCGGACCGGACAATGTCAAGGAAGCTATTCGGTCGGTGCGACCTGCCGGCGTTGATTCGAAAACAAGAACGGATCGAGAGGGCACTCACTCAAAAGACCTGAGGAAGGTAGAAGCCTTCTATCGCGCTGCGACGAGCGGTTAGATCGCACCTCTCTTCTTGGCCCATCGCGTCAGATCTGACCCGGAACAGCAATCGCAATGCGCCCAATGCGCCAACGCCCACCTTCCTAGCGGCAAACGCGGGCTCTGCGTCTGGCACGTTTTTAGCTTGTTTTGGTGCGGGGCTGGCGCGGCAGCTCCCCGCTCGACGGCCTAGACCACCAGACAGGGGCGGGGAGCTTGCCGAGGTTGCTTTCAATCTTCCCGCCAACCGAGGCGGCCTTACGGGGTTACCAGTTGTTGCTCCAAGCACCTGTCTGCGACGCTGTCTAATTCTCGAATTACGAAATACTCTTGAAACAATGAGTCGCCATAGTCACCGGTATTTTTGAGGAACTTTGCCACCACTCTGTTTCATTTCGATCGGTCTCTTTGCGAGGCGCAACCATGGATTTGAGAACAAATAGGATTGAAGTCGGCGCGCGTTTTAAGCTCAGCGAAATCGGAAAAATTCGTTGCCCAGACCTGGCTGACAAGGTTGGCGTCGTTGTCGCCCTAGGCCAACGTACAACCGGCATCACCGTTCTGTTCGATGGTGCCCAACGACCAACCGTTCTGCATAGGGATTACATCAGACCCAGCTCTGATGAGGATTAACGGATCGCTCCGTTCCGGCACTCGGGCCATCCTGATGAGGTACCCAAAAGGGGTCGTCAGAATAGCCGGCGCGTCTTGATTCGCTTCCTGGACAGTCGCAAACTGCCCGTAGGGGCTCGTTACGCAGTTCTTCTACTTTCCCTGCTTCAGTCAGTTTGCAATCTCCACCAGGTCACCTCAGACGGGGGGCGCGACTCATGGAAATATTCCGTGCTGAGAAGATTTGCGTTGTCGAGGACAACTCAACCAGAACGTGCCGCATCTGCGGCAAGAAAATGAAGCTTGTCCGAGCGGTGGTGGACTCTGAGAGCGGAGCCATCACTCGTATGTTCGAATGCGGCTGCGGCAAGCGCGTCTGGGACGACTGAGGCGCGCGACCGGTAGTGGCTGATGACGCATTGCCGCCGGCTGATGCGGTAGAGTGGTACAGGGCGGGTTTCGCGTCCTTTTTTAATTCCCCAAGCTTCGCGGAGCGAAAGTTTGGAGCGGAGTTCTCTCCTATGCTCAGTCCTAGCTTTCCAACGTTCTTGTAGGCGTCCACTCTCCAGACATCGTTCCACCTACCTCAAATACCCCACCACCATCCTCGTCGTCTCGTCCACCAGCGTCCGCACCGTCTTCTCCGACAGCATTTCGGCGTGGTTCAGCACCGTGTTGTGCGCGACGGCCTCGATGGCGCTGACGCAGATGAAGGTGGCAAGGGCCGGGTCGATCTTGCGCATCTCGTTGCGGCGGCTTTCGAGATAGGCGCGGACGAGGGTGTGGACCTCGCGATTGAAGGCCTCGACGTCCTTGAGCTGGCCGGTGCGCGGGATCTGCTCGGCGAGCACCCGATGTAGTTTCGGATCGATGCGGTGGGCCTCGATCGCGACGCTCACGAGTTTTCGCACCGCCTTCTCGATCGGCATGTCGGCGACCTCGGTCAGCGCTGAGCGGACGATGCCCATGATCTCCTCGTTGTGGCGGTCGATCACGGCGGCGACGAGGGCCTCCTTGCCCGGAAAATATTGGTAGAGCGAGCCGACGCTGACGCCGGCGACTTCGGCGATCCGGTTGGTGCTCGCCTTCTCAAAACCTTCGCGGACCAGAATGCGAGCGGTTGCCTCGACCAGTGCGTCGACGGTGGCGCGGGACCTCTTCTGGGAGGCGGTTTTCCGGGGTTTTGTCGGTGGTTTGCGCGCCATGGGCCAGCGGTCCGAATGCGAGTAGGAAAAGCGAGTGAATGCTCGCATTATATCCGCAAGTGGCGACGGGTCGGCAAGCGTCTTTGCCGCCGCGTCGGGAGAGCCCGGAGGGGAGGTGGCCAATGAGCGTTGCGAAGATCGTGTCGGCGTTGCAGTTTTGCCCTGGCGGCCGCGCGCTGGATGCGCCGCCGCAGCGCGATCCCGCGCCGAGCTTGCAGAGCCGTTGCTTCAACGTGCTGCTCAGGCTGCTTCCGTTCAGGAAGCAGCTCGCATCCGCCGAGGCGGTGCAGGCGCATGTGCACAAGCGCGCCTTGCAGCCGGCCTCGCATGAGCCGACGGGGCTCGGCCGCGGTGTCGAGGTGACGCTGACCAGGATGGGCGGATGGCCGGTCTATTACACCGCGCCGTCTTCCGGCCATGAGGGCTGCAACTACGTCATGTTCCTGCATGGCGGCGGCTTCATCAACGAGATCGTGCCGGCGCATTGGCGGCTCATTGGTCAGATGACGCGCGAGGCGCGCGTCGTTTGCGTCGTGCCGATCTATCCGCTCGCGCCGCGCGTCACCGCGAAGGACGTCGTGCCGGCGACGGCCGAGCTGTTGCGGATGCTGCTGGAAGATGCCGGGCCTGCAAAGGTCACGGTGGTCGGCAATTCGGCCGGCGCGGGCCTGGCGCTCGCCGCCTGCCAGTGGCTGCGTGATCGCGGACATCGGCAGCCGAACCTGATGGTGCTGATCTCGCCCGCCGCGGATGCGTCGGTCAGCCGTCCGGAGCAGGTCGAGATCGCGGCGCGCGATCCGATGCAGGACATTCCGGGGATCATCGAGGCGGGACGCCTCTATGCCGGCGAGCTCGATGTCGGCCATCCCTTCGTCAGCCCGCTCAACGGCGCGTTCCGTTCGCTGCCGCCAATGACGATCTTCGCAGGGACTCGCGATCTGCTCTACCCCGACAGCGTCGATCTTGCGGAGCGGGCGAGGGCGGTTGGTGTGCCGGTCGAGCTGCATCTGCTCCGCAACCAGCCGCACAATTATGCGCTGATGCCGACGCCGGAGGGGCGAAAGGCGCGCGCGATCATCTTGCGTGCGATTGCTTGAGGGAAGAGCGTGACGATAGTCACAAAGCGCGCCGCCGCGATGGGTCTGGCGCCAGCGGTGCCCGCGCAGAGGAGAAAGGCGGCCCCCGGGGCGTTTCCTCAGTCGTCTTGATATCAGTAGTTTTGCGGGGCCTTAGGCGTGGCCCTTGATCTCGTAGTGACCCGGCACGCATTTGTAGCGCTCGAGGCGCCAGTTGGCGTGATAGATCGGATGCTCGCCCATCCACTTCGCCAAGGGTGCCTGTGCGCCGATTGCACACTGCATCATCGACATTTCGGGCGTCATGTTGCTGTCGGTCACGATTTCCTCGACGCAAGCGCCCGAGGCAGATGCACCAAGCCGGCAGAGCACGGCAACGACGGTCACGAACATTCCTGTCACCTCATCGGTAGTTTCTGACCACGAAGAGGATGCAAGCGGAGTGCCAGAGCCTGTGACACAAACAACACGCTGACCTGGCCGACTCGACCCAGCGTCCACCCCATTTGATGATTCGGATTGTAAAAAAATTGCCCCTAACCCGAAGCCGGACAAATACGGGAACCGGAGGGGGTGATCACAGGAATGTTGGATTCTGCGGGGCTGCGCCGCGCGGGCGGCCCTTCACAGGGCTTGCACAGCCAATAGGCTTCGAAGCGGGCGGATACTCGTCAAAAGAGCGGGACCGCCACAAGGGTTATGGAAACGCGAGGGCAGAACATGAAGGTACGTCCGACCGGCGTGATCCCGCCGATGACGACGCCGTTCCGGAAAGACGGCGAGATCGACTTTGGGCTCGTGGCGCCCCAGGTCGACTGGATGATCGGCGCCGGCGCGCACGGCGGCTCGACCGGCGAGGGGCACACGCTCGATCACGAGGAATATCGCGACCTGATGGCCGCAACGGTGGAGGCGGTGAAGGGGCGCATTCCCGTGATCGCCGGCATCATCGTGGACTCCACGCGCGATGCGATCCGCCGCGGCAAGCTGGTTCGCGACATGAATGTCGCCGCGCTCCAGGTCACGCCGGTGCACTATTTGTTCGAGCCGGACGAGGAGGCGCTCGGTGCGTTGAACGGGCCGTGCGTCGAAGCGGCGGAATAGTCCGTCCGCCGAAATAACGATGGCGAAGATGGCAGCGCCGATCCGCTTTTACCTGCGGATGCGGCGCTGTTACATTTTGCGCGCGCTGCGATGAGCGGCGCTAAAGCGCGATGAGATTGGGATGAATCGTCATCGCGCTTTAGGTTATTGTTTGAGCATGATCTCTTCGGAAAACCGCTTCACACTTTGCGCTAACGCGGCCCTCCGGGTCCGGATCATGCTCTGAAGAAACATACCGACAAGGGAGGGGCCGAAAGTCCCATGAAGGATTTTGCAGGAAAGATCGCGGTCATCACCGGCGGCGGCACGGGAATGGGACGCGAGCTCGCGCGACAGCTCGTGGCCGAAGGCTGCAATGTCGCAATGTGCGACGTCTCGGAGGCCGCAATGGCCGAGACCAAGCGGCTCTGCGAGGTCGAGAAGCTGCCGCAGGGCCTGCGCGTCACGACGCATGTTGCCGATGTCGCGATCGAGGATCACCTGAAGCGCTTTCGCGACGAGCTCGCCGAGCAGCAGAAGACCGACAAGATTCATCTGCTGTTCAACAATGCCGGCATCGGCGGCGGCGGCAGCCTGTTCACCAACACGCGCGAGCAGTGGGAGCGCACCTTCAACATCTGCTGGGGCGGGGTCTATCTCGGCGTGCGCACCTTCCTGCCGATGCTGGTGGCGGCGGACGAGGCCCACATCGTCAACACCGCGAGCGTCAACGGCTTCTGGGCCTCGATCGGCATGGGACAGGCGCACACCGCCTACAGCTCCGCCAAGTTTGCGGTGAAGGGATTTACCGAAGCGCTGATCAACGACCTCCGCCTGCATGCCCCGCACGTCAAATGCTCGGTGGTGATGCCCGGCCATATCGGCACCTCGATCGTCTCCAATTCGCGCAAGGTGCAGAGCACGGACGGGTCGGAGCGGCTCAACGCCGACGAGGTCGCGCTGACCCGCAAGCGCATGGTCGCGGCCGGCGTGCCGGATGCCGACAAGATGTCGGACGAGGACATCCAGGCGGCGTTCGCCGAGCGGGCCCGCAGCTTCCTGGAGGATGCTCCGACGACGGCTGCGCAGGCCGCGAAGATCATCCTCGACGGGGTCAAGGCGGAGCGCTGGCGCATCCTCGTGGGCGAGGACGCCAAACGCCTCGACGAGCGCGTGCGCGCGACGCCCGAGCAGGCCTATGACCGCGCCTTCTACGAGAGCTTTACGCAGGAGGTCGGCTGGCGGCTCGGCTGAGTCTACCTCGCTGTTGTGACCAGCGAGGCGCGGATATGGGTATGATGATCATCATGACAAGAGGTGCGCAGGTCATTTGACGTGCCAGCTCTTGCCAATATTCGCGGCCTCATGACGAATTGGAATGTCACGCATGCGGCGCGGCGCATCGTTCAATCATCGTTCAAGCGATGGTGATCTCAAACACCTGTAATGGCGCGCACGGCGGCTTGGTTGGCGAACCAAAATAGTTTAGTGAATCAGGGGTAACGCGATGATAGAGCGTAGCTCCGATGATACCCGCATGCCTCTCCGACGACTGGTCCCTTTGCCCGGAGAGAGAGGACATCTCCGCTGAATTCACGCGGCTCCTGACCGCAGCCCAGGAGGGCGGCGCCACGATCGCGGAATGCCTGATGATCGCGCGGCAGCTCAAGCGGGGCGACGAGCAATCCTGGCACCGCGAGTGGAAGCGGCTTGCGCAGGCCAACCGGCACCGCGCCGAGGCTGCGTTCGCGGAGGGCCACATGGCGACCGCGCAGCGCAACTGGCTGCGGGCGTTGAACTACTACGGTGCAGCGGCAATGCCGCTCGATCAGGCCGATGAGCGGCGCTGGGTTGCGGTGCTGGCGATGCAGGAATGCGCCCGCCGCTACCTCACGGCGCGCGCACCGGCCGGCGAGGTCGTGACGATTCCCTGGGTCGACGATCATGCGTTGCAGGGCTACTTCCTGCCCGCGGCGTCGGCGAGCGGACGGGCGCCGACCGTGATCTGCATCGGCGAGCCGGGACACCGCAAGGAGGAATTCCTGTTCAAGCTCGCACCGCATGCGCGCGAGCGCGGACTGTCGATGCTCGCGCTCGACCTGCTCGGCGACCAGCGCGACGATTATACCGATACGCTCCTGCAGCGCCGCGATCTCGAGAGCTCGATCGCGAGCGTCATGGATTATCTGGAAACGCGCGGCGACGTCGATTTCGATCGCGTCGCCATCGTGGCGGACGGGTGGGGATCCTCATTCGTGGCGCGCGCGGTGTTGCAGGAGCCGCGGCTCGCCGCCGCCGTCTGCGATGGCGGCCTGTGGGATCTGCACGAACGATCGTTCTTCGCCAGCCGCTTCGCGATGAGCGACCTCAGCATCGTCCCGGTGCCGCATGCGCCGCTGATGGCCTCCAGTGCCGACTGTCCGGTGCTGATCACGCTCGGCGAGGATGGCTGGCTCAAGGCCGACCGGGCGCGTCAGATCGTCCAGAAATCCCGGCTCGGCAGCTCCGATATCGTGTTGAAGGTGTTCACCGCGGCGGAGACCGGCGCGGCGCAGGCCCATGCGGACAATCCGAGTCTCGCCAACGAATACATCTTCGACTGGCTGGAATCGCGGCTCGGCGCCGCCGGTCGGCGGAGCTGAGCGCGGCCTCGCGTCTCAGAAGTCGAGCGATATCCTGACGCAGGCCTTTTCGAGCCGGTTCTTGAGCGTCGCGAGCTTGGTGGTGAATTCCGTCAGCTCGTTCTCGTCGAACTCCTGGAAGACGAACTCGCGAATCGTCTTGTACTGCTCGTTGAGGCTCGCAATGTGCTTCTGGGTCTTGTCGACCAGTGACAGCCGCACGACCCGGGCGTCGGTCGGCGAGGGCCGCCGGCGGAGCAGGCCCTTCTTCTCGAGCAGCTTGGACTGGGTGGTGACGAACGAGGGATCGACGTGGAGCAGCTTGGAGACCACGTTGACCGGTACGCCGTCGTCCTTGTCGAGGTCGGAGATCGCCATCAGGATCAGCCATTGCGGGCCGCTGATGCCGAGCGTCCTCGCCCAGAACTGACGCAGCTCCTCGAGATACATGTTGATCGACGATATCTCCCAGGTGAAACGCCTGATGAGATCCAGGTTACCGATGGGGCGCAGGCGCGCTCCTTCTTTCCTCGTCGCGGACACAGCGTCACTCCCGTGAACTGATTCTTCAGGCCAGTGTTCGTGGAAGGCCATAGTCCACGCAAGCCTGCTCTGACGCAAGTGCAGAGCAGGGTAATTTTGTCACTAAAATTACAAAGATGAGCAGGTCAGCATATTTGGTCCGCCCGGGTGTGGCGCCCGGGGCACAGGTTTAGTGAAACTACAAAGCTTACCAAATAAACTATTTTAATTAGCGTAATGGCGCAGGCATAGTGGTGCGCGACGGTGGGGGGTACTCGATCGTCCCGTTGCAGGTGGTTCGCTCACGTCCCTCGCGTCGAATGCGGGTGTGTCCGAAAGCGCAAAGCGGCCGAGCGGATTTGAAAAGACGGGGATCTGGGGGGCCTCACGGTCCGGTCTCCGTAAAATGAGCAACTTGGAGGTTTTATATGAAAGTGGTGAAGAGCCTTTTGCTCGGCACTGCGGCGGGTCTGATCGCCGTCGGTGGAGCCCAGGCGGCCGATCTTCCGGTCAAGGCCAAGGCGGTCGAGTACGTCAAGATCTGCACGCTCTATGGCGCGGGCTTCTACTACATCCCGGGCAGCGACACCTGCATCAAGCTCGGCGGCTATCTGCGTGCCGAAGTGGCGCTCAATGCCGGCGGTAACTACAGTGCCCAGTACAACGGCGTGTTCGCGGCCAACAACCGGCTGACCAACTACTACTCGATGCGCGCTCGTGAAGATCTCAACATCGACACGCGCACCGCAACGGAATACGGCGTCGTCCGCACCTATTTCGATGCGGTCTTCACCTGGACGACCGGCAACTATGGCGGCACCGGTTCGGGCACGGGCGCGACCCAGTACAGCGGCACGATCGGCCTCAATGCCGCGGGGACCGGTCTCACGGGCTCGGGCGGCGGCAACGTCAACGGCACCGACGGCAACCTCTCGGGCGGCGCGCTCGGCGTCTACTACGCGTTCATCCAGTTCGCCGGCTTCACCATGGGTAAGGCGGTGTCGCAGTTCGACGCGCCCTGGATCAACTATCCCGGCAACAACTTCGACCAACTGGTCGGCGGTAGCGGCACCACCAACGGTGTTACCCAGTTCACCTACACGGCCGATTTCGGCCAGGGTGTGACGGCCGCGTTCTCGGCGCAGGACCAGACCCAGGTCTTCCAGACCAACATCTGGAACACCGCCGGCATGTCCACGACCGGCGTCCTCGGCGGAGCCTACGGCTCGAACGATCTCGGCGGCACCCGGGCTCCCGACCTCGTGGGCATGGTCCGCGTCGATCAGGCCTGGGGCCTGTTCCAGGCGTCGGTTGCCGCGCACGACAACCATGTCGGCTACTACGGCGCGAGCGAAGTCACCGGCCATCCGGAAGACAAGTGGGGCTGGGCCGTTCAGCTCGCTCTCCAGATCAAGAACATCCCGACCGGCGCCGGCGACGTGATCAACCTCTCGGGCGTCTATACCGACGGTGCGAGCCGCTACAACTTCCAGGAGCTGGCCGCGACCAGCTACTCGATGTTCGGCAGCTCCAACGCGGCGTATCAGAGCATCGGCTTTGCCGGCGTGTCTGACGCGGTGTTCGGTCCGGGCGGCGGCCTCGAGCTGACCAAGACCTACGGCTTCCGTGGTGCCTATACCCACAACTGGAGCCCGTACTGGAACACGGCGCTCTACGGCGCGTGGGCTGCGGTCAACTACAGCGGCACGGCCAAGGGCCTGATCTGCGGCAGCGCCGCGTTCGCCACCCTGACCGGCACTTGCAATCCGGACTTCAACATCGGCCAGGTCGGCGTCATCACCCGCTGGACGCCGGTGAAGAACCTGACCTTCTCGGCTGACTTCACCTACAGCCATCTCGACCAGAAGTACTCGGGCGTGATCACGACCCCGGCGCTCACGGGCGTTGCCAAGCCTGCGGCAACCTATGAGCTGAAGGATCAGGACACCTACAGCCTGCTGCTGCGCGCCCAGCGCAACTGGTAAGCTTCAGGGCTTTCGGATCTGACGCAGCCCCGGCGGGACACCGCCGGGGCTTTCTGCTGGGCCTTCGGAAAATCCGGCAGCCTGTGCAGGCGACGAAGACGAGCCATGCGATTCGATCGCCTCAAACTTATTTACTTACCTGAGTTACTAAGCTATATAGCTTTCAGCCAAATACGAAAGTTGCGGCTCTTAGCTTCACGCTAAGCCTCCAGAAACCTCCGGTGATGCCCCGCCGGAGGTTTTTCGTTTTTGGGACGTGCGGCCTCAGCCTCGCATCATGCGGGCGCGCGAGTTCGGCCGGTAGGCGAGGCGGCTGTGGCCGGCGCAATACGACTGGCCGTCGGGCGCAGTATTGCCGCAGAAGCAGAAATCGTCTTCACCCGGCGTCGAGATCGGCCAGCGGCAGCGGTTCTCGGACAGCTCCAGCAGCGAGCAGCGATTGGCGTCGTCGATTGGACCGGCGACCACGGGCGCGTCGGTCTCGCCGTAGATGGTGGCGAGCATCTCGTATTGCAGCCGCGGCACGGCCCTCCTCGTACGCGGCGGCGCAAGGCTCCGCTCGAGCCTGCGGTCTTCGACCGCGCGGCTGCGCGTCAGATTGAGCCGGGACAGCTTGCCGATCACCGCGTTGCGGCTGACGCCGATGTCGGCGGCGATCTCGCGGCAGGAGAGACCGGCCTCGAAATGTTGCTTCAGAAGTTCAATTCGTTCGTCAGTCCAGGTTGGTGAGAGAACAGGCATTTGTAACGGTCCCAGGTTGCAGATGTCGGCCATCCGCCTCTCGAGATCCGTCCGCCTCACGTCCGGCGCGCGCTCACGTCCTGCCATTGTCGCGAATCGACAAAAGCCCGTCCTTGATGGCGAGACGGATGCCTTCCTCGATCAATGTCCGTGCGACGCCGGGAACGCTGGTGCCGTGGGTGCCCTGTCTCACCAATTTCTCCAGATAGGTGATGGTCGAGAGCGCCAAGGTTACGGGAATGCGGTCAGTCTCGGCTTTTTCGGTGGCCATGGCCCGAACGCTAGCCTCTTACTCGGGTACATAAAAGTAACGATTAAGACTCTATTTAGGTTCGGGGCCGGAAGTCAAATCCGGACTGAATCGGCGTTTCAGCTCATTGGAATCGCTTGAGAAATTGGGCACGGCGCGGCGCGCCGCGCGGCAGACCGGGCGGCGGCGTGGCGTCAACGGGTCAGGAAAGGCGCCGGCGGCTCAGCCGTGCACGATCGCCTTTTCGATCATGCAATGGATGCCCTTGGAGCCGTTGACGGTCTGGGTCACCCGTAGATCGGCCGCCAGGCTGCACAGCGTGTAGGCGTCCTCGCGCGACAGGTTACGCGTCTCGCCGAGCAGCGCGATCATGTCGCGCAGCGCGCGCACCACGCACTGGTCGAGATCGGGGTCCATCGCCATGGTCATGTAGTGCGTCGGCGTCTCGGCACGGGGATAGTCGAGCCTGAGGTCCTTGCGCAGCGTCAGGCGGAAGCGGCCCTGGAGCGCGGTCTCGATCGCGGTGACGCAGACCTCGCCGTCGCCCTGCACGCCATGGCCGTCGCCGCAGGAGAACAGCGCCCCCGGGACGATCACCGGCAGGTACAGTGTCGCACCGGCGCCGAGCTCCTTGTTGTCGAGATTGCCGCCCATGGCGCGCGGGACCAGCGAGGAGATACGGCCCCAGGCCGGCGGCGGCGAAACGCCCATCACGCCGAAGAACGGCTTCAGCGGCAGGTCGAGGCCCCAGGGCATGCGGCCGACCATTCGCGTCCGATCCAGCGGGATGTTGAGGATGCGCGTCTCGTGGAAATCGTCGGGCAGGGTGCCGGACAGCGGCCTGATCAGATTCCAGCCCCAGTCCTGCCGGAGCTGGACGTCGAGGATCTCGACCGCGAGCACGTCGCCGGGTTCGGCCCCCTCGATCGCGATCGGTCCGGTGAGGATGTGGCCGGGCAGCATGCGCTCACTCTTCGCGTGGACCTCGTGCATCTCCGGCGGAATGTGAAATTTGTCGCGGTCGGGCAGCACGTCCGGGCTGCCGCTGATGGTGTCGACCGTCACCTCGTCGCCGCTCTTGACCGTGAGGACGGGCTCGAGCGCGGCTTCGAAGAAGCCCCAATGGCAGGTTTCGGGGCTTGAATGCAGGTGATGATGGGTCATTTGCGGCCGTCCGTTCGGTTTGACTTGCTGTGCCCGGGCTTGACCGGGCGATCGATCCTCTTTCAAGAAGATTTAAGATGGACGGGCCGGTCAAGCCCGCGCATGACCCGATCATTCCAGCGAGGCTCCCCCTGTATTTCGTTCTTTCCAAGACCCTCGGCACGGCGCTGCTGCCGACCAATCTTCTGGTTGAGCTCGGAATCCTGTCGCTGGTGTTGATGCTGACGCGCTTTGCGGCGCTCGGCCGCAAGCTTGCGGTGACCACGCTGGTCCTGCTGGCGCTCGCCGCGTTCTCGCCGCTGGGCAACCTCCTGCTTTATCCGCTGGAGTCGCGCTTTCCGAAGTGGGACCCGTCGCGGGGCGCGCCCGACGGAATCATCGTGCTCGGCGGTTCCGTCGACACCGATCTGTCGGCCGCGCATCGCACGCCGGTGGTCGCGTCCGCAGCCGATCGCATGCTGGCACCGGCCGAGCTCGCGCGCCGCTATCCGAATGCGCGCATCGTCTTCACCGGCGGCTCGGCGAACCTCGTCTCCACCGATGCGAAGGAGGCCGACTACTCCGCGCCGATCCTGGAAAGCCTCGGGATCCCGAAGGAGCGCCTGATCGTCGAGCGGGACTCGCGCAACACCTGGGAGAATGCGGTCTTCACCAAGCAATTGGTGTCGCCGAAGCCGGGCGAGCGCTGGCTCCTGGTGACGTCGGCTTTCCACATGCCGCGCGCGATGGGGATCTTTCACAAGGCCGGATTTGACGTCGAGGCCTATCCGGTGGACTGGCGAATGGGCGGGCGTGACGATCTCTTCGCGTTCACCCATATCGGCAAGGAGGGGCTCGGCAGGACCGACGTCGCCATGCGCGAATGGATCGGCCTGTTGACTTACCGCGTCATGGGCCGGACCGGCGAGTTGCTTCCGGGGCCGGGCAAGGACTAGAACGAGAGGCGCAAAACAAGAACACAGCACCGGCGCACGATCGCCGGCCCGGAGGACGCCATGCAGCAGCAGAGCGCTGAGAACATCGATCTTGCCGGCCTCGTCGCCGATCTCAACAGCCTGTTGCGGCTGAAGACCACGGTGATCGGCATGAAGCTGTTCGCACGCGCCGCGGACATGGAAGCGATCCCGAAAATCCGGCGGCCGAACGCGATCCACACCACCGACCAGATCGTCAGCATGGCCGCGCGTCTGGGGTGGACCGTCGGCATCACCGCCGACGATCTCGTAGGTAGCCAGTGCCGCGCGGTGATCGGCCTTGCGCCGCAGGACGACAAATGGCTCGCCGGCGAAAATTACGTCGGGGTCTGGCACGGCACGGCGGAGGACGCGCGCAAGCGCCAGGAGGCGCTGGACGTGGTGCCGTTCGGGCACTATCAGGCGCTCGCGGTCAGCCCGCTCGCCAGCGGCCGGCTCGATCCGCCCGACATCTGCCTCGTCTATGCGACGCCCGGGCAGATGATCATCCTGATCAACGGGCTGCAATATACCGGCTACAAGAAGTTCGAATGGGGCGTGGTCGGGGAGACCGCTTGCGCGGATTCGTGGGGGCGGGCGCTCAAGACCGGGGAGCCCAGCCTGTCCTTGCCATGCTATGCCGAACGGCGCTATGGCGGCGTGCCGGACGAGGAGATGCTGATGGCCCTGAAGCCCTCGCATCTCGCCAAGGCGATCCTGGGCATGAAGGCGCTGGCGAAGAACGGCCTGCGCTATCCGATTCCGCCCTATGGCATTCAAAGCGACGTCCGTGCCGGCATGGGCGTGAGTTACGCGAAAAAGTAAAGGCCAGTCATGAGCTCTGCGAAATTCGACATCGTCGTCTACGGTGCGACCGGTTTCACCGGCCAGCTCGTCGCCGAATATCTGGCGGCGCATTACAAAGACGACAAGGCGCTGAAATGGGCGATGGCGGGCCGCAGCCTCGACAAGCTGAAATCGGTGCGCGAGGCGATCGGCGCGCCCGCGGATACGCCGCTGATCGTAGCAGATGCGTCCGATGCCGCCTCGCTGAAGGCAATGGTCGCGCAGACCAAGTCGGTGATCACGACGGTCGGTCCGTATCAACTCTATGGCGAAGAGCTGCTCGCGGCCTGCGTCGCTGGCGGCACGGATTATTTCGACCTCTGCGGCGAGCCCGTCTGGATGCGGCAGATGATCGACAAGTACGAGGCGGCGGCCAAGGCGAGCGGCGCGCGCATCGTGTTTTCCTGCGGCTATGATTCCGTGCCGTTCGAGCTCGGTACGTTCTTCGTCCAGGAGGAAGCCAAGCGCGTGTTCGGCGCAGCGGCTGCGCGCGTGAAGGGCCGCGTGCGCGACATGCGCGGGACGTTGTCGGGTGGCACCGCGGCGAGCGCGAAAGCGACCTTCGATGCTGTCGCGAAAGATCTCAGCCTTGTCGCCATTCTCAACGACCACTTCGCGCTGACGCCCGGGTTCACCGGACCAAAGCAGCCGAAGGGCAACAAGGCGGCGTTCGAGGAGGATCTGCAATCCTGGGCCGCGCCGTTCATGATGGCGCTGATCAACACGCGCAACGTCCATCGCTCCAACATGCTGATGGGATTCCCTTACGGCCAGGAGTTCGTCTACGACGAGATGGTCTTGACCGGTCCCGGCGAGAAGGGCGAGGCCAATGCGAAGCGCGTGATGGCCGTCAACGCCGAAAAGACCGGTCCGAAGGCGCCGAAACCGGGTGAGGGGCCGTCGAAGGAAGAGCGGGAGAACGGTCTCTTCAATCTGCTCTATGTCGCGATCGCGCCTGACGGCCGCCAGGTCCGTGCCGGCGTCACCGGCGACCGCGATCCCGGCTACGGCTCGACCTCGAAGATGATCTCGGAATGCGCGATCTGCCTGCTGCGCGACACGCCGGACGTCGCTGCGGGCTTCTGGACGCCGGGCGCAGCGATGCAGCACAAGCTGATCAAGCGGCTGCAGGATCATGCGGGGCTGACGTTCGAGGTGGAGGGGTAGGGCCGCATCACGGACGCTGTCATGCCCCGCGAAGGCGGGGCATCCAGTACGCCGCGACTTCTCCGTATCCCATCGCTGTCTCTGGAATACTGGATCGCCCGCCTTCGCGGGCGATGACACCGTGTTCGGCGCTACACCGCCCGCGCATCATACGCGTACATGAACTCCATGCTCTTCGAGCCCAGCGGCAACAGCCATTTCAGCATCTGATTGCGCATCCACGCGCCGGTGGCGCTGAACTCGCGCTTGCTGTTGCCGTTGCGGCGGGCCATGGCGACGATCTTTTCCGTGCGCGGGCGGCGCTCGGCTTCGAAGGCCTGGAAGGTGGTGCCGAGCTCCTGTCCGTCCTGCATCAGGCGCGCGAGCCGCATCGCGTCCTCCAGCGCGAGCGAGGCGCCCTGGCCGGCATGGGGGCTGGTCGCATGCGCGGCGTCGCCGATCAGCAGCGAGCGCTTGCGCGACCAGGTCGGCAAGGTCGCGACATCGAGCGTGTCGGTGACCACGATGTTCTCGGCCGCCTCGATGATGTCGGGGATCGGATCGTGCCAGCCGCGATGGAAGCCGCGCAGATGCTGCTTCAGTGTCGCCGCATCGAGCGCGCGGAACATCGCCGCGTCCATGCCGTGCGCGGGCTGCGTGCTCCACCACATCACGCCGTCGTTCGGATCCGGGCTGCAATAGCCGTAGCCGAAGAAGCCGCTCTGGCCGAACGTGGTCTCGACGTGCCGGCCGATCGGCCTGCCGTCGAGCACGGCGTGCGGCACGAAGCCGCCGAAGCCGATCAGGCCGGTGTCGAAGGGCCGGGGTCCGTCCGGCACCACCTGGCGTCGCGTGATTGAATGCACGCCGTCTGCGCCGATCAGGAAGTCGCCTTCGGCGGTGGTGCCGTCGGCGAAATAGGCGATGATCGGCTGGTCGCCGCGGTCCTCGATCTTGATCAGGCGCTTCTCGAAATAGAGCGAGACGCAGGCGCACCAGGCCTTGTCGATCAGCATTTCGTTCAGCGTGGCGCGGCAGACGTTCACCGCGGGCTGGCCGAAGCGGCGCTGCATGTCGCGGTTGATCGAGCCGAGCTTTCGGCCTTCCTGCGAATAGAAGTCGAAGGCCTCCGCGACCGAGCCGCGGCTGATCAGCTCGTTCGAAAGCCCGATCTCGTCCATCACATGCATGCCGTTCGGCGCGATCTGAAGGCCGCCGCCGATGCCCTTCGAATAGGGCCAGGTCTCGTAGATCGCGGACTCGATGCCGGCGCGGCGGAGCAGGATGGCGGCGACGGGCCCGGCGATGCCGGCGCCGATGATCAGGGCTTTGCGGGGACGGTTGGACATGGCTTGCTCCCGACGTTTCCGTGGTGCTAGGAGAAATTACGGTCGCTAAATCTCTTAGTGACTAAGATATATATCGACTAAGATATGAGGTCGGCCTTGTCAAGGACGAAGGCGCGCGCGGCGCTGTTGCAGGAGCTCGAGGAGGCGATGCGCCGGTCGTCCGCGCAGGGCGTGCTTTATGGCCAGACCGTTGCGAACGTTGCCGGAATTGCCAATTCCGACCTCGAATGCATGGACATCCTCTATCTCGAGGGACGCGTCACCGCGGGCCGGCTCGCCGAGGTGACAGGCCTCACGACGGGCGCCATCACCGGCGTGATCGACCGGCTCGAGAAGGCTGGCCTCGTGCGCCGCGAACGGGACGAGAAAGACCGCCGCAAGGTCTTCATCGCGGTCGTGCCGGAGGCGGCGATGAAGATCGGCCAGTTCTACGTGCCGATGCAGCAGGCGATGGAGAAGGTCTTTGGCGCCTATTCCGACGAGGAGCTGCGTCTTTTGCTGCGCTTCGCGACTGAGGGCTACAAGGGCGTGCTTGCCGCCACTGAAGCGCTGAAGAGCCTCCTCGACACGCCGCCGGAGAAGCGTCCCGATCTCAAGCTGAAGAAGCTTCGTCGCCAGCCCTAGTCTTATAGACTTGGGCTGCCGCGATCATGCCCCACATCGCGCCCAGCATCATCCAGAAGTGCCGCCAATGGTCGGTGTCGATCACGAAGCTTTCGCCGACGGTGCCGACGAAGGCTGAAAACACGGCGAGATAGGCGCGCTGCCAGGGCACGCGGACGAAGATGTGCCGGAAGCCCGTGATCACCGTGGTGAAGACCAGCGCGGGATAGCACACGCCGGACAGCCAGCCGCCCGACATGAAGGCGTTGAGATAGGAGTTGTGGGTGTCCTCGGGGAAGAAGCGGTGGAATTGCAGGGGGCCGATCCCGAATGGCAGGTCGAGCGCCATCTCCGCACCCAGGATGTGCCGGCCGAACCGGCCGAAGCGGCCTTCGTCATAGCTCTGGTCGAAGCTGGCGCGCTGCTTGAACATCTCGGCGGTGGAATCGAACGACAGCAGCACCGCGATCAGCGCAACGCCCAGCACCGCGGCGACGATCGCCATGACGACGATGCGCGAGCGCTGCGCGTTGGTGCGGCTGGTCAGCACCATCAGCGCCAGCATGAAGGCTGAGGTCAGCGCCAGCCCGCCCCAGGCGGCGCGGGAGAAGGCGAGCAGGATGGCCAGTGACATGATTCCGAAGGCGATGACGTTGCGGAAGGCCTTAGCCGGCTTGTCCGAGACCACGCTCTGGAGCGCGAACAGCGCCGGCAGGATCAGGAAGGCGCCGAGCACGTTCGGGTCCTTGAACGTGCCGCGCGCGCGCCCGTAGAGCGTGAGGAGGTCGTCTCCGCCGGGAATCAGGTGGAAGTAGCCGGCGACCGCCGACAGCGAGGCAATCATCGCGCCGACCACGAGGCCGCGGCGGAGCATATCGAGCCGGGCCGCGGTGTCCTCGGACGTGATCGTGGCGAAGAACACCACGGTCACCGCCATGTACCAGGAGGTTGCGATCCAGCTCACCACCTCGGGCTGATCGCACAGCGGGATCGCGCTGATGGTGTAGCCGACATTGAGCAGGACCAGCATCAGCAGCAGCGGCATCAGCGCGAGTCGCAGGCGCAGGCCGGTGGCGAAGAAGGTGACGGTGGCGAGCAGCGTCACGATCTCGTAGGGGCTGGGTTCGATGAAGACGATGGCGCCGGAGGCGCCGACCAGCCACACCAGCGCGCGCTGGAGGGCCAGCACGCCGGGCGCAGCGCGAACGGCTGCATTCATCTCCCCGGCTGTTGCCGCATACGCCATCACACGCTCACGCTACTCGTACACACAACTTCCGCCGTCATGCCCCGCCTAGTGCGCGCTTGCGCACGGGGGCGGGGCATCCAGTACTCCGCGCCGTCAGTGGCGACGTTCGCCGCCGGCGTTTACTGGATCGCCCGGTCAAGCCGGGCGATGACAGCGCGTTCTTGACGCAAACAACTCAATACGCGTTCTCGTTCTTGGTCAGCAGCGAGATCGGCGTCTTCAGGAGAATGACGAGGTCGAACAGCACCGACCAGTTCTCGATGTAGTAGAGGTCGAACTCGACGCGCTTCTGGATCTTCTCTTCATTGTCGATCTCGCCGCGCCAGCCGTTGATCTGGGCCCAGCCTGAAATGCCGGGCTTGACGCGGTGGCGGGCGAAATAGCCGTCGACGGCCTCGTCGAACAGGCGGCTCTGGAGCTTGCCCTGCACCGCATGCGGGCGCGGGCCGACCAGGGAGAGGTTGCCGGAGAAGACCACGTTGAAGAGCTGCGGCAGCTCGTCGAGGCTGGTCTTGCGGATGAAGCGGCCGACGCGGGTTACGCGCGGATCGTTCTTGGTCACGACCTTCGAGGCCGTCGGATCCGCCTGGTGATGGTACATCGAGCGGAACTTGTAGACGTCGATGCGCTCGTTGTTGAAGCCGAAGCGCTTCTGGCGGAACAGCACCGGGCCGGGGCTGTCGAGCTTCACCGCCAGCGCCACCAGTCCCATCACCGGCAGGGCTGCGAGCAGCGCGAGGCCGCCGACGACACGGTCGAACAGCCATTTCATCACGAGGTCCCAGTCGGTGATCGGCGCCTCGAACACGTCGAGCGTCGGCACTTCGCCGAGATAGGAATAGGAGCGCGGACGGAAGCGCAGCTTGTTGGTGTGGGCGGACAGGCGGATGTCGACCGGCAGCACCCAGAGCTTCTTCAGCATCTCCAGGATGCGCGTTTCCGCCGAGATCGGCAGCGCGAACAGCACGAGATCGACGCGGGTGCGGCGGGCGAACTCGACGATATCGTCGACCTTGCCGAGCTTGCGCGCGCCGGCGCAGGTGTCCAGCGCCCGGCTGTCGTTGCGGTCGTCGAACACGCCGAGTACGTGGATGTCGGAATCGTCCTGCGCCTTCAGTGCCTCCACCAGTTGCTCGCCGTTACTGTCGGAGCCGACGATGATGGTCCGGCGGTCGAGCCGGCCCTCGCGCCCCCAGGCGCGCACCAACGAGCGCAGCACCAGGCGCTCGGCGATGAGCGCTGCGAGCCCGATGAAGTAGAAGGCGGCAAGCCACAGCCGCGATATTTCGCTGCCGAACTTGGCGAAGAAGGAGATGCCGATGAAGAGCAGGAAAACGAATGACCAGGACGAGATCATCCGCGTCATCTGCCGGAGTTGACCGCGGAACAGCTGCACCTGATAGATGTCGGCGGCCTGGAAGCAGACCACGGCGGCGACCGCGACGGCGAGGATCTCCGCCGGATATACCCAGCTGAAGCCGGAAAGCGGCATGACGTAGCCGACATAGACCGCGATGCCGACGAGGCTCAGCAGCGCGAAGTCGGCAAGGCGTACGATGCCGGTGATCACGATCGGCGAATAGGCGCGGGCGACCTTCTGGTTGACGACGTCGAGTGCAGCGGGCGAGAGCCGGCGGCGGCGCTCCACAAAGGGCTGGTCAGCCGGCTTGGCCGCGGCACTGGTCGCGGCATCGAGCATCGAGCGTGCGTTGAGCGGTTCCACGGGCGTCCACGTCCATTCCAAAAACCCGTGGCGCAGCCTTGCACCCCGGGCGAGCATCCCCCGGCACCTCGATTATCGGACAAATCGGAAGAATCTCTAAAGCGACCTTAAGGGTGGTTAATGATTGGCAAATGCGTCGCGATAGCCCGCGATCACGCCGTCAACCATCGCCTGCTGGGAAAAATGCGCGGAGATGCGCTCGCGCAGGGAGGATGCGCGCTGCGCTGTCGCCTGCGGATCGTCGAGTGCGGCCGCAATCGCTTCCGCCATCGCCTCGGCGTTGCTTGCCGCGAACAGGGCCGGGCTCTCCGTGCCGAAGATCTCTGGAATGCCGCCGACGCGCGCGGCGATCATGGGAATGCCGGCCGCGCCCGCCTCGATCACCACATAGGGCATGGAATCGCCGCGCGAGGGAACGACCAGCAGCCGCCCTTTGGAGAAGCCGTAGCGTGCCTTGACGTGGCCGATGAAGCGGATCGCGCCGGAGAGGCCGAGCCTCTCGACCTGCGCCTTCAGCGCTGCCGTCTCCTCGCCGTCGCCGCCGAGCGTGAGGGTGACCTTCTTGCCGCCTTCGTGCAGGCGCGCCACGGCATCGACCAGCAGATCCGCGCCCTTGATGTGCCTGAACTCGCCGACATAGCAGAGGTCGGTGGCATCCTCGGTGGTGACAACAGGCTCGAATTCCTCCGGCGTCACGCCATTGAAGACGCAATGCACCACGCCCTTGGGTGTGCCGACGATGCGCTGATAGGTGTCGCGGGCAAACGCGCTCTCGAACAGGAACAGGTCCGTCGAGTCCATCAGCGAGCGTTCGAGCCGCGCATAGAACTCGCCCTTCAACGTGTTGAGCGGATAGTGCAGTGAGCCGCCATGGGGCGTGTAGATGCGGATGGTGTCATCGGAGCGCCGCCGCATGCGAATGAACGCGCCGGCCTTGGCGCCGTGGCCGTGCATGACATCGGGCTTGAGCTCCGCGATCAGGCGCCGCATCCGAAGCCACACCAGGACATCGTCGGGCGACGGCTCGCGGCGGATCGCCATGCGGTGCACGCCGAGCTTCAGTCGCGGCGCGAGCTCGGCCAGCGCCTTGTCGGCGCGCTCGCCGCCGGTGAGGCGGTCGGCGAGAATCCCGACATGGTGGCCGCGATCGACCTGGCCGTTGGCGACGTCGAGGATGTGGCGGAAGATGCCGCCCACGGGGGCGCGCACGGCGTGCAGGATGCGAAGCGGCCGGTCGGGAGAGGGGGGCATGATCTGAACCAGCGCTCGACGGCGAATGCCGAACAATTTCCGAAATATCGAGACGGATTAAGAGGCCTCGTGGTTAACAAATGGTGACGGGCGCGCGTGTACCCATCGCGGGATTAACGCGATTAACCCAGCGGCAACCTTAATGGAGTGTAATCGCCCCGGTTGAGGTAGCTTGGTGGCGTTGCCCTGCGGGAGTGTTCGATGCGTTTAGCGTTCTGGCGTGCCGGCAAGGACAAGGCGGTGGTCGAGCGGGCTGTTTCGAAGTCCAAAGCCGAAGCCAAGCCCGAAGCCACGCCCAAGGTCGAAGCAAGACCTGCGCCTGCTGTCACCAGGCAGGCGTCCGGTGAATCCGGCGACATCGATCTGCACGCGCTCGGTGGCGCGCTCGCCCGCAAGCGCGGCTGGATCATCGTGCCGACGGTGCTGGCGCTGGTTGCGTCCGTCGCCGCCGTCAATCTCGTGACGCCCCGCTACAAGTCCGAGTCGCGCATCCTCATCGATGGTCGCGAGAACGTATTCCTGCGTCCGAGCAGCGACCGCAGCACCGAGGAGCGGCAGGCGCTCGACCCCGAGGCTGTCACCAGCCAGGTACAGCTCGTGCTGTCGCGCGATCTCGCGCGCGAGATCATCAAGAAGAACAAGCTTGCGGAGCGGCCCGAATTCGATCCGGTGCTGCAAGGCATTTCGCCGCTGAAGTCGCTTGCGGCGCTGGTCGGCATCGGCCGCGATCCGTTCTCGATGACGCCGGAAGAGCGGGTGCTCGACGCCTATTACGATCGCCTCCAGGCCTATGCCGTCGACAAGTCGCGCGTGATCGTGATCGAATTTCAGTCGGCTGACCCGGATCTCGCCGTGCGCGTCGCCAATTCGATCGCCGACGGCTATCTCGTGCTTCAGCAGAATGCGCGCCAGGACCAGGCGCGCAATGCCAGCCAATGGCTCGCGGGCGAGATCGAGAATCTGCGCAAGAAGGTTTCCGACGCCGAAGCGAAGGTCGAGGACTTCCGCTCCAAGTCGTCGCTGTTCGTCGGGACCAACAACACGACGCTGTCGAACCAGCAGATGGGCGAGGTCAATACCCAGCTCAACAACGCGCGCTCGATGAGGGCAGATGCGGAATCCAAGGCGCGGCTGATCAAGGAGATGCTCCAGAGCGGCAAGCCGATCGAGGCGTCCGAGGTGGTGAACTCTGAATTGATGCGGCGGCTGTCCGAGCAACGAGTCACGCTGCGGGCGCAGCTCGCCGAACAGTCGTCGACGTTGCTCGGCAATCACCCGCGGATCAAGGAGCTGAAGGCGCAGCTCGGCGACCTCGACAACCAGATTCGCGACGAAGCGGCCAAGATCTCCCGCTCGCTCGAAAGCGATGCGCGCATCGCCGGTGGCCGGGTCGACGGCCTGACCACGAGCCTCGAGCAGCTCAAGAAGCAGGCGACCTCGACCAACGGCCAGGACGTCCAGCTCCGCGCGCTCGAGCGCGAGGCCAAGGCGCAGCGCGACCTGCTGGAAACGTATCTTGGCAAGTACCGCGAAGCCAGCACCCGCGAGAGCATCGATACGGCGCCGGCGGAGGGCCGCATCATCTCGCGCGCCGTCGTCTCGAACACGCCGGCCTATCCGAAGAAGCTTCCGATCGTCCTGATCGCAACCATCGCGACATTGCTACTCTCGTCCGGTGTCGTCGTCACCGGCGAGCTATTGCGCCAGACCGCGCCGCGCGCTGCGGCTGTCTTTGCTCCGGCGCAGCCGCAGGCACAGGCGGCGGTTCGTCAAGAACCATTCGTCCGGCCGATGGTCGAGCCGGTGGTCGAACCGGTCATGGACGAGCCCGCGCCGCTTCAGCCGGAGATGACGGCCGATGCCGATGTCACCGAGTTTGCAGAGATCGAGCATCTGGCCGACAGGCTGCGCGCCGCGGCGGCAAAGAAGATCACGGTGCTCGGCACCGCGCCAGGCGAAGCCGTCACGCTGTCGGCGCTGACGCTGGCCCGGCACCTGGCGCGCGATGCGCGGGTGGTCGTGGTCGATCTCGCCGCGTCCTCGCCGACGATTGCCGCGGTGTCCGTCGATGCCTCGGCGCCCGGCCTTGCCGAGCTGATGCAGGGCGAAGCCTCGTTTGCGCAGGTGATCACCCGGGACAAGCTGTCGCGGCTGCATCTGGTCATGGCTGGTCGTCCCGGCTTCGACCGCAGCCTGCTGCAATCGCCGCGCGTGACGCTCGCGATCGACGCCTTGCTTCGCGCCTACGACCACGTGCTGCTCGACGCCGGCAGCGCCTCCGACCTGCCGGCAGAATTGCTGACCGCCAATGCCCGCGCCGTCGTGGTGCCCGATGCGTCAATGGAGCCGGATGCGCGCAGGCTGATGAGCGAGCAGCTCAAGGCCGTCGGCTTCAGCGAGGTGACGATGCTGAGTAGGCCGGTCCAGCCGTCGGATGCACGCGAGATGGGACCGCGCGTGGTCGCGGCTTAGTAGATTTTACCCTCTCCCCGTGTGGGCCCCGTGTGGGAGAGGGTGGCTTCGCGAAAGCGAAGCCGGGTGAGACGGGTGAAGGGTCTCTCTCCACGAGTTCGGAATCGTAGGGTGGGCAAAGGCGCACTTGCGCCGTGCCCACCACCCTTCAACGATTGCGGCAGAGGTGGTGGGCACGCTTCGCTTTGCCCACCCTACGTTACTACGAAGTCTACCCGAACGCGCGTCGCAGCCGCTGCGCCAGGTCGAACAGCATCTGGTTCTGCTTCACCAGCCGCTTGCCGTGGCTGAGCGAGGACATCGCCATCGCCGCAAGCTTGCCGCGCGAGGTCAGCGGCACGAAGCTGTCAAAGATGTCCTCGTCGTCCTTGCAGAACATCCGCTTGTAGTCGTCCGAGCCGATGCCGAGGTCGAGCGAGCGGTAGCCGCGCTCGGCGTAGCGGTCGATGATGTAGCGCATCAGGATCAGGCCCGGGCTGTAGCGGGCGTGCTCGGACATGGTGTAGGTGTTGAACATCATCGAGAAGCGCTGGCCGTCGGCGACGCCGGCGAAGATCGCGATCACCTCGTCGTCGCATTCGAGCGCGTGGATGTCGATGACACGGCCGTCGCCGCGCGGCGACAGGCAGGCGCTGCGGACGAACTGTTCGACGCCCGGCTCGGCGAAGACGTTGGGCAGTTTCTGTTCGGCCATCCGCACCGGCTTGACGCGGAAGAACCAGTCGAGCAGGCGGGTGACGTCGGCGTCGTTGGTGGCGAGGTGATAACGATAGCCGGCGAGCGCCTGGAGCTTCTTCTCCTTGCTCTTGAGGCGGCGGCGGAAGGAGTTGCTGATCCGCGACGCGGGCGGGCCGCCCGGCTCCATCACCAGCAGCGGGCAGCCGTTGATCGCACTCTGCCGCGGGAGAGCCGCGAACGGGTTCTGCTGATCGTTCCAGCGCAGCGGCTGCTGCGTCAGCGAGAGCACGTCGACATGCTCGCGCAGCGGCGCGAGCAGTGCGTCGAGATCGGCGGCGACGGCCTGTGCCGCGAACTCGGCGTTCCACAGTCCCATGTTGAAGGTCGTATGCTTGCCGCCCATGAAGCAGGCCGTGCGCACCCCGTGGCCTTGGCGCAGCGAGAGCGGCAGCAGCAGGACCGGTGCATGTTCGGCGTCGCGGGCGATCACGATGAAGGGGCGCGCGCCCTCGCAGCCGCCGACCAGCCGCTGCCAGGGGCTGAGCAGGTCGAAGCGCTGGTAGGGCGTGAAGAGGTGGCCGCTCTCCTCGAGGGCGCGCCAGACCGGCTCGGCCTGATCGAGATCGGTGACGATATCGACCTGCGCGATACGGCTCGCTTTCGACCGCGCTGGCGCTTCTGCCGTCCGGCTTTGCATCGCCGCAGCCATGGTCATTCGCGAAACCTGTCGAGAAATCAAAAATATGCGTAATTCGGCCTGTGGCCGACCTTTGCAAAGAAATGTCAACAAAGGGTAATGACAATAGGCGAGGGAACGGGCCGCCGGCGAGCGCGAAGGTGGGATATTGGCATCCGACGACAGATGGCTGGAACGGCTGCGCCATGAGCTGACCTGGTTCACCGGCCAGGCCGCGCTGCGCAGTCGTGGAGCTGGCGCCATCCTGCGCTTTCAGCACGTGCGGCCGCGGCGGCGCGGCGGATTTCAGCCGCTGCGCGAGAACGAGATCACGCCGCAATTCCTCGACCGTGCCATTCGGGCGCTGAAGCGCTGGAAGTACGACATCCTCGGCATGGACGAGGTTTGCCGGCGTGCAGTGACGCTGCCGGAGAAGCGGCGCTTCGCGGCGCTCACCTTCGACGGCGCCAGCAAAGATCTGATCACGTTCGCCTACCCGGTGCTGGCCCGCCACGCCGTGCCGTTCACGATCTATGTGCCCACCGCGTTTCCCGACGGGGTCGGAGAGGCCTGGTGGCTCGGGCTCGAGCAGGTGATCGCGCGCGAGAGCCGCATCAGCCTGATGATGGGCGAGAAGGAGCAGCGTTTCACAGTCACTGATAATGCCGAGAAGCAGGCGCTGTTCTCGCATCTCGAGATTTGGCTGCGTTCGCTGCCGCCGGCGGATGTGTCGGCTGCGATCGCCGATCTCCGCACGCGCTACCGGATCGATCTGGCTGCGCTCTCGCGCGAAGCGTCGATGGATTGGGAGGATCTGGCGAAGCTCGCGGCCGATCCGCTCGTCACGATTGGCAGCGCGACCGTGAACTATCCCGTTCTCGCCAACATGAAGGACAGTGCGGCGCTGCGTGAGATGACGATGGGCAAGGTGGTTGCGGAAGCGGCCTTCCACCGCGAGATCAGGCATCTCGCTTTTCCGTTCGGCGATCGCGCCTCGTTCCGGCGCAGCCACGTGGTGATGGCGGAGGAGGCGGGCTTTACCAGCGCGGTGTCGGCGATACCAGGCATCGTGGATGCGGAAGGGCGAACCAATCTGCGCGCGCTGCCGCGCATTTCCTGGGATGGCCGGGTGCGCTCGTTGCGCATGCTGCGCGTGCTGGCGTCGGGTGTCGCCTTTGCGCCGGTGAAACCGACCGGCCGCGCGACGTAGGAGCGTTACGTAGAAGCGTTAGGTGGGCTTGGCGCGATCAGGCCGCTGCATCCAGCTCACGATCGGCATCGCCGGCAGCACCCAGCCCATGCCGACCACCACGTAGTAGATCGCCTGCCGCCAGCCGGATTCGGCGATCCACGGCATCTGCGCCGCCGCCATGCCGAGCAGGGCCCAGACGGTAGCCAGCACCAGGAGCAGGATGGCGCCGAGGAACTTGCGGGTGCGGATCGTCATGACGGAATGTCGCGGTCTCTTGCGTAACTTGCGCTGCGGGAGCGGGGGACTATAAGGGGCACGCAGTCCGGTTCAAGCCTCCTGGTTCAAGTCTCTTAGCTACAAGGTTTGGTTTCGCCCTGAAATGACGACGATTTCCGCCCCGTCCGAGCCGTATCGCGCCGTGCGCTGGTGGCTGATTTCCGTGGCCGCGCTGATCGCGCTGATGGTGCTGGTCGGCGGCGCGACGCGGCTGACGGAATCCGGCCTCTCGATCGTCGAATGGAAGCCGGTAACGGGCAGCCTGCCGCCGCTCTCGGCGGCGCAGTGGACCGAGGCGTTCGAGGCCTACAAGAAGATCCCGCAATATCGCGAGCTCAACGCGGGCATGAGCCTGTCCGAGTTCAAGGAGATTTTCTGGTGGGAGTGGAGCCACCGGTTGCTCGGCCGCTTCATCGGCGTCGCTTATCTGTTGCCGTTCCTGTTCTTCCTGTGGCGCGGGGGCTTGTCCCGTGAGTTGAAGCGCAGGCTGTGGCTGCTGTTCGCGCTCGGCGGGCTTCAAGGCGCGGTCGGCTGGTGGATGGTGGCCTCGGGTCTCTCGGAGCGGGTCGAGGTGTCGCAATATCGGCTGGCGACGCATCTTGTGCTCGCGCTGCTGATCTTCGCCGGCATCGTCTGGACGGTGCGGCGGCTCAAGGAGCGGGCGCAGATCGCCGCGCCCGCGCGGCTGCGGTTCACAAGTGCGCTGCTGCTTCTCGTGACCTTCGTGCAGATCTATTTCGGTGCATTGGTCGCGGGCCTGCGCGCGGGCCGCGCCTACAACACCTGGCCTGAGATCGACGGCGCGCTCATTCCCTCCGCCGAGCGGCTGTGGTTCGAGACGCCGTGGTGGCGCAACATGTTCGACAATGTGCTGACGGTGCAGTTCGAGCACCGCATGACGGCCTATGCGCTGTTCGTGTTGGCGGCGCTGCATGCGTTCGACGCGGTGCGTTCGCGCGCGGGTCTGGCTGCGAGCGGCGCGCTCTGGCTGTTTGCGGCGGTGAGCCTGCAAGCGGTGCTCGGCATTCTCACGCTGCTCAACCAGGTGCCGATCGGGCTTGCGCTCGCGCATCAGGCAGTCGCGATCGCGGTCTTGACGCTCGCGGTGATGCAGACGGAACGGCTGGCCTCGCGGCAATCTGCCGAGACGCAGCCGCGCGTGGTTCCGGTCAGTCAGCCCGGCTGATCACCATCAGCCCGGCTGATCAGCAATAGCCGTAGACGCCGCACGCGTAGGGCAGGCGCCAGAAATAGTCGACCTGTTTCCCGCCGTAATACGGGCCCTGATAGTCGTAGTCCCAGGGGCGGCCATAGTAGCCCGGCAGCGTGTGAGAGCCGGGCAGCAGCGGCGTGCCCGGCAGATTGCGGACGTAGCTGCCGATGCCATAGGCCGGCGAGATCAGCGCATCCGGATCGGTCTCGACATAGACGGTTGGCGCCTCCTGCGGCGGCACGGCGGCCCGCCGCTTCGGCGTGGCCGGAAGGTCGGCGGCGAGCGCGCTTGAGAGCGTCAGCATCGCCGCAAGGGCAGGCACCATCCAGCGCAGCATCGTCGGCTCCGAATCAAAGGGCGATCCAAAGACGATGTATGCGGCCGATATGGTTAATGAGTGTTAACTGAGGGGCGGCGCCGCCACCATGCGCCGTCCGTCATTCCGGGGCGGTCCGGTAGGACCGAACCCGGAATCCAGAGATGAGCAAATGACGTCGAGATTCCGGGTTCGGTGCTTCGCACCGCCCCGGAACGACGGGCAACTAAGCCCCCAGCGCCTGTTCCAGATCGGCGATCAGGTCTTCCTTGTCCTCGATGCCGATCGAGAGCCGCACCACGTCGGGGCCGGCGCCGGACTTCACCTTGGCGGCGTCGTCGAGCTGGCTGTGCGTGGTCGAGGCCGGATGGATCACCAGCGAGCGGGTGTCGCCGACATTGGCCAGATGCGAGAACAACTGCAGTTTCGACACCAGGCTGACGCCGGCGTCATAGCCGCCCTTCAGGCTGAAGGTGAACACGGCGCCTGCGCCCTTTGGCGCGTATTTGCGCGCAAGCCGGTTGTACTTGTCGCTGGCAAGGCCCGCGTAGCTGACCGAGGCCACCGCCGGATGGCCGGCGAGGAATTCGGCGACCGCCTTGGCGTTGTCGCAGTGCTTCTGCATGCGCAGCGGCAGCGTCTCGATGCCGGTCAGGATCATGAAGGCGTTGAACGGCGACAGCGCCGGCCCGAGGTCGCGCAAGCCCAGCACGCGGCAGGCGATCGCGAAGGCGAAATTGCCAAAGGTCTCCTGGAGGCGGATGCCGTGATATTCCGGCCGCGGCTCCGACAGCATCGGATATTTGCCGCCGGTCGACCAGTCGAACGTGCCGGCATCGACGATGATGCCGCCGAGCGAATTGCCGTGGCCGCCCAGAAACTTCGTCAGCGAGTGCACGACGATGTCGGCACCGTGATCGATCGGGCGGATCAGGTAGGGCGAGGCCAGCGTGTTGTCGACGATCAGCGGCACGCCCGCCTTGCGCGCCACCGTCGAGACCGCCTCGATGTCGGTGATGCTGCCGCCGGGGTTGGCGATGGACTCGATGAAGATCGCCTTGGTGCGCGGGGTGACGGCGCGCTCGAAGCTGGCGATGTCGTCGGAATCGGCCCACACCACGTTCCAGCCGAAGCTCTTGAACGCATGCGTGAACTGGTTGATCGAGCCGCCATAGAGCTTTCGCGCGGCGATGAACTCGTCGCCGGGCTGGAGCAATTGCTGCAACACCACGACCTGCGCGGCGTGGCCGGAGGCAACGGCCAGCGCCGCCGTGCCGCCTTCGAGCGCCGCGACGCGTTCTTCCAGCACCGCGTTGGTTGGGTTGCCGATGCGGGTATAGATGTTGCCGAACGCCTGCAATCCGAACAGCGAGGCGGCGTGGTCGGCGTCGTTGAAGACGAAAGAGGTCGTTTGATAAATCGGCGTCGCGCGCGCACCGGTCGTGGGGTCGGGCTGTGCACCGGCATGCACGGCGAGGGTTGAAAATCCCGGAAGGCGATCGCTCATTGAGGGCGTCCTGTTCTTGTGGTCTGAAATCGCGCGGCATGCTGATCGGCGCCGCTGCTGCCGTCAAGGCGCGGCTTCACATCGGAACGATCGTTCTGCGTATTGTCGCGTTCGCGAAACGAATCGTTCGCAATTGCGTCAGCTTTGCTCGCTCTTGTTTTTGGCGGCACGATCGGATGCCGCGGTATCGCCACCGCCGACACTCATCCGATTGAGGGAGAGCCGCATACCTTGCGTCGGCGCCGGCGCGCGCTTGGAGCTGAGCGTGCGCGAATTGACGCCCATCCAGGAGATCTCGGACGACAGGCGGCCATATTCGATCTTGGGGCAGCGGTTCATCACGACCTTGATACCGGCCGCTTCCGCCTTCGCCGCCGCGACGTCGTCGCGCGCGCCGAGCTGCATCCAGATCACCTTCGGCAGCGGATCGAGCGTCAGCGCTTCCTCGACCACGGGCATGATGTGACTGGAGTTGCGGAAGATGTCGATCATGTCGACGGGACGGCCGATGTCGGACATCGAGGCGACGAAGGGTTTTCCGAGCAGCTCCTTGCCGACATGGCCGGGATTGACCGGAATCATGTCATAGCCGCGCTGCGCCAGATATTTGAACGCGAAATAGCTCGGCCGCACATTGACCGGCGAGGCGCCGACCATCGCGATCGACTTCACGCTGTTGAGGATGGCGCGGATGTAATTGTCGGGATAGGCGTCGTGGTTCATCTTTTTCTTTCGTTCGTCATTCCGGGGCGGCTCGCAGAGCCGAACCCGGAATCTCGAGATTCTCAGGTGCGCAATTGCGCACCATAGTTCGATGCTCCGCATCGCCCGGAATGACGGTGTGTGAAACGTCGCTATTCATCCCGCCATGTCGGGGGGCGCTTCTCGATGAAGGCGCCGATGCCTTCCTCGGCGTCGCGCGCCATCATGTTCTCGGTCATCACCTCTGCCGCATAGCGATAGGCGTCCGCAAGGCTCATCTCGGCCTGACGGTAGAAGGCCTCCTTGCCGAGTTTGACCGTATAGGCCGATTTGAGTGCGACCTGTTGCGCGAGCTCGATCGCGGCACCGAGTTCGGTGCCGGCGGGCACCACGCGATTGACGAGGCCGATCTCGCGGGCGCGGTCGGCCGTGACAGGCTCGCCCGTCAGCAGCATCTCCATCGCCTGTTTGCGCGGAACGTTGCGCGACAGCGCCACCATCGGCGTCGAGCAGAACAGGCCGATGTCGACGCCGGGCGTGGCGAACTTCGCGTCCTCCGAGGCGATCGCGAGATCGCAGCTTGCGACGAGCTGGCAGCCGGCGGCGGTCGCGATGCCCTGGACGGCGGCGATCACGGGCTTTGGCAGGTGCACGATCGCCTGCATCATCGCGCTGCAGGAATTCATCATCGCGGCGAAATATGCGCGGCCGCGATCGGGGTCGCTGCGGCGCGCGGTCAATTCCTTCATATCGTGGCCGGCGGAGAAGGCCGGACCGTTGGCGGCGATGACGGCGGCGCGGATGCGCTTGTCCTCGGCAATTGCGTTGAAGCTCGCATGCAGCTGGCCGATCATCGCCTCCGACAGGCTGTTGCGCGCGGCGGGGCGGTTCAGCGTGAGCACGGCGACGGTGCCGACGATCTCCCGCAGCAGGATCGGCGGTTCCGGGAAGGGGGGGCGGGCGGGCTGGACGGACATCGAAGCGTTTCCAGTTGGATTATTGCAATTGGATGATGCAGATAACCTAATGTAACAGCGGACCTGAAGCGAGGGTGGGGGTGGCATGGCGTTAGCGAAAATGAGCGTGGCGGAGGTCGAGCAGTTTCTCCGTGACGAGTTTCCCCAGGCCTTCAGTGGCGGCGACATCACGATCGAGAGCGCGGACGGCCAGACCTGCCTTTTGCGCCAGCGCTACAGCGAAAGGATGCTGCGGCCGGGCGGAACCGTGTCCGGCCCGACGCTGATGGCGCTCGCCGATTTTGCGATGTACGTGGTGCTTCTGTCCGCGATCGGGCCGATCGGGCTCGCGGTCACCACCAATCTCAACATCAACTTCCTGCGCAAGGGCCAGCCCGGCCAGGACGTTCTGGCCGAGGCGCGGCTGCTCAAGCTCGGCAAGCGCCTGGCGGTCGGGGAAGTGAACCTCTTGTCCGGCACCTCGCCCGATCCGATCGCCCATGTCACCTCGACCTATTCCATTCCAAATGTTTGAGCTTTTTGCGGGTAATATAGCACCATATTTTTAAGCTGTTGATTTTACGAGCGTAATTTCCGTCTTCGGGCATTGACCGTTGCGCGTCTCTTCTCTAGAAAACCGCGCAGTCCGGTGCGGTGTTCGCGCCGATATCTCCCGTCCACGGAAACTCCGATATGAAAACCTTTTCGGCAAAGCCGGCTGAGGTGACGAAGAAGTGGGTGCTGATCGACGCCAAGGGTCTGGTCGTCGGCCGTCTCGCCACCATCGTCGCCATGCGCCTGCGCGGCAAGCACCTCCCGACCTACACCCCGCACGTTGATTGCGGCGACAACGTCATCATCATCAACGCGCAGCATGCGGTCCTTACCGGTCGCAAGCGCGAGCAGAAGACTTACTACAAGCACACCGGCTATGTCGGCCACGTCAAGGAGCGCACCGCGCGCCAGATCCTCGAGGGCAAGCATCCCGAGCGCGTGCTCGAGAAGGCCGTCGAGCGCATGATTCCGCGTGGTCCGCTCGGTCGCGTGCAGATGGGTAACCTCCGCGTCTACGGCGGGGCCGATCATCCGCACGAGGCGCAGCAGCCCGAGAAGATCGACATCGCCAAGTTGAACCGCAAGAACACGAGGGCCGCATAACATGGCCGAATCCATTCAGTCGCTCGACCAGCTCTCGCAGCTCAAGACGGCGGCCGCGCCCGACGCGCCCAAGCACGAGAAGAAGGTCGACAAGTTCAACCGCGCCTATGCCACCGGCAAGCGCAAGGACGCGGTCGCCCGCGTCTGGATCAAGCCGGGTGCCGGCAAGGTCACGGTCAATTCGCGTGAGGTCGAGGTCTATTTCGCGCGTCCCGTGCTGCGCATGATGATCGAGCAGCCGTTCTCCGTGGCCCAGCGTTCCGGCCAGTACGACGTGATCTGCACCGTCGCCGGCGGCGGTCTGTCCGGCCAGGCCGGCGCCGTCCGTCACGGCATCTCCAAGGCGCTCACCTATTTCGAGCCGGAGCTGCGCACGGTGCTCAAGAAGGGCGGCTTCCTCACCCGCGACAGCCGCGTGGTCGAGCGCAAGAAGTACGGCAAGGCCAAGGCCCGCCGGTCCTTCCAGTTCTCGAAGCGTTAATCGCTTCGGTCACATTCGCCGCGAAAGCGGCTTCAATGAGATGCAAAAGGGCGCTGATTTCAGCGCCCTTTTTGTTGTTCGTTTGTATGCAAATTGACGACGTGTTTCCCGAAAAGTTGGGGCCGCGTGAAAACCTGAATGGAACCCGCGGGAACTTAGCGTCGCCTTTGGAAGGGCGCGCAAATCGGCTGGGCCGGTCGCGTAACTGCTATGTTTTCAAGGGGGCCGACATGATGTCGCTCGATA
The DNA here is from genome assembly GCF_038965675.1 of Bradyrhizobium sp. B039. Lineage (NCBI taxonomy): Bacteria > Pseudomonadati > Pseudomonadota > Alphaproteobacteria > Hyphomicrobiales > Nitrobacteraceae > Bradyrhizobium > Bradyrhizobium sp. B039. The sequence continues at coordinate 5,081,992 of NZ_CP152416.1, read as the reverse complement.
GCATCACGCTCTATTTGGTTGCCACCATGGTCGCCGCACTGCTCGGCGCCATGATGGTGTTCTTCGGCAGGCAGGAGAACAGTCCTGCGCTGAAATGGTGGGGCACCGCCTATCTCCTCGGCGCGGCCTCGGTCGCGTTGTGGACGGCGGCAGGCGACAGGCTGGGGCCGCATCTCTATCTGGCGTTAAATGCCGTCGGCTTCGTCGCCTGCGGCATGGTGTGGAACGCGGGGCGCGTCTTCCACGGTCGCAAGCCGAACTGGCCCGGCCTCGTGCTCGGCGCGTTCGCATGGGCCGCTGCCGTGACGCTGCTCGATCCCGCGGCGTCCATGCTGCGCATGATCATCGGCGCCGGCATCGTCTCGGTCTATGCCGCGCTGACCGCAAGCGAGCTCTGGGTCGAGCGGCGCAAGAGCCTGCAACGGCGCTGGCCGGCCTTCGTGGTGCCGGTGATGCACGGCTGCGTGCTGATGCTGCCGATCCTGCTCGGCAGCTTCCTCCGCCCGCACGATGCCGGCTTCTCCAGCAGCATCTGGGTCACCGTGTTCGCGGTCGAGCTCGTGCTCTATGCCGTCGGCACCGTGTTCGTGATCTTCATGCTGGTCTCGGAGCGCACCGTCACCGCGCACCGGACCGCCGCGTCCACCGATCCCCTGACCGGTATGCTCAACCGCCGCGGCTTCTCCGAAGCCTGCGGCCGCGTGATCGAGCGCGAGGCCAAGGCCGGGCGTCCCGTGACCGTGATGATCTTCGACATCGACCACTTCAAGTCGATCAACGACCGCTTCGGCCATCCCGCCGGCGACGAGATGCTGAAACTGTTCTCGACCGTGGTCGTCAGCAATCTGCGCATCACCGACATGTCGGGCCGCATCGGCGGCGAGGAATTCGCGGCGTTGCTGCCGTGTTCGCTGGAGGAGGGCGTGCTGGTCGCCGAGCGCGTGCGCGAAGCCTTCGAGACCTCCGGCGTCGTGGTCGATGAGGGCCCGGTCGACACCACCGTCAGCATTGGCGTCGCCGGCGGTCCGGCCGGTACCGAGCTCGAGGTGCTGCTGGCCTCGGCCGACACAGCACTCTACCAGGCCAAGCGTGGCGGCCGAAACCGCGTCGAGGCGGCGGAGGAGCTGCCGTTGTCGCTGGAGAACTGGCGCCGCCAGAGCGCCGCGCGGATCGGCGCGCCGCAGGCGCGTCAGGTCACGGCTTGAGGCAAAGGGCCCTGCGGTAATTCCTTGTTTACCATTCGATCCCTACCATTCCGGTCATGGAATCGATCCGTCGACAGACCCCGCAGGCCGCCCTGATGTCGCTCGAAGCTCAAGCCGCCTCGGCGCGAGGCGGCTTCGCCTGTCTGTTCTCGACCGCGGAGGAATATGAGACGGCGCTGATCACCGAGCGCCGCGCCCAAGGACGCTACACGCAGGGCCGCAGCTATTGGCCGCTCGCGCTGTTCGTCGGTTGCGCGCTCATCGTGGCAGGCACCGTCCTGCTGTTCGCCTGAGAGACCTGCAGTTTCCGGCCAGCCAGGGCGCCATTTCGGCGCCTTTTTCTTTTGGGCGGGGTGCGGTAGACACGCCCGTCAAACAAGAAGGGTGGAAGCCGATGATCACCGAGATCGCGCAAATCGACGTCAAGCCGGGCAGCGAGAAGGATTTCGAGGCCGCTGTCGCCAAGGCCAAGGCCGCGTTCGGCCGCTCCAAGGGCTTTCACGGCTTCGAGCTGCACAAATCGATCGAGAAGCCGCAGCGCTATCGCCTGATGGTGAAGTGGGCGACGCTGGAGAACCACACCGTCGATTTCCGCGGCTCCGAGAATTTCGCCGAATGGCGCGGCCTCGTCGGCCAGTATTTTGCCGCGCCTCCGGAGGTCGAGCACACCGAGACCGTGCTGACGACCTGAGCCGCCTCAAGCCGCCTCCGCCAGGGGCGGCGCCTCATAGGTCTTGAAATGGTCGATCATGACCTTGGCGATGGCGACCAGTGGCAGCGCCAGCGCCAGGCCCCAGATTCCGAAGACGACGCCGAGCAGGATCTGGAACGCGAACAGCGTGGCCGGCGGAATGTCCAGCGCCTGCCGCTGGAGCAGCGGCGTCAGCACGTAGCTCTCCATCGCATGCACGCCGAGAAACAGGATCAGTGCGGATAGCGCCGGGATCCAGCCCGAGGCGAGACTCGCCAGCACCACGACGACGCCGGCGATGATGGCGCCGACGGTCGGGATGAAGGCGAGGAGGCCGGCCTGGATTCCCAGGATGAACGAGCCGGGGATGCCGATGATGGCCAGCCCGATCCAGGTCACCACGCCGACTGCCAGCATGACGATGATCTGCGCGATCAGCCAGCGCTCCAGCGTCTCGCTGATGCGGTCGACGATCAGCGTAGCCCGCGTGCGGTGCCTGGCCGGCACGAGGAACAGCAGGCCGTCGTGATAGACGCTGGGCTGGGCAGCGAAGGCCAGCCCGAGAAACAGCACGATGAAGATGTTGCCGACGGCGCTGATGGTGCCGAGCAGCAGCTTGAAGGTCTGGCTCACGATCGCCCCGCCGCTGGACGCGAGGGCGCCTGCACCCGGCAAATTGCCGCGCGGGGCCGTGTTTGGGGTGGGCGTCGACCCTGCATCGGTGGAGGCGGCGGGTGCGGGGTTGCCGAAATCGAAGAAGCTGGTGTCGATGCCGTGGTTGTCGAGAAAGGACTTCACGTTGGTGATCTGCGACCTGATGGTCTTGCTGAGCAGCGAGGCCTGTTCGGCGATGGTGGCGCCGCCGAGATAGGCGACGCCCGCGAGCATCAGGGCCAGCGCGATGCAGACGATCGCAAGCCGCATTGTGTGCGGCAGGTGCACGCGGCGGCCGAGTGCATTGGTCAGCGCGTTGAGGCCGACGCCGAGCAGCATGCCGGTGAAGATCAGGAGCAGGGTGGCGGCAAAATACCAGGTGAAGGCGAGCAGCGCCGTGACCAGCACGACGCTGATGCCGCCGACCGAGATGGCCCAGGCCAGGTCGCTGCGGGTCCGGGGTCGTTCATCTCGGGAAATTGTCACGTCGTCTCCTTTTGGGAAGGCCGCAGAGCGCACTCTTTCGCCAAATCTCACCTGGGATCAAGCCGAGGCTAAGCACCGGGGTTTGACGCCTCGGCGGGCCTGCTTTGGCCGACGCCGGGGCGCGAAAGGGGGGCCGAGGCGGCGCCAAAGGCGCGAAAATAGCATTGCCGTCCCGCAATCCCTTCGGTTGAATTTGTTCCATCGGAAGGGCATGTTTGGAGAATCTTCTTACGGGGGAGGTCGGAAACGGAAGATGAGAAAGCCGGTCGTCGGCGTGATCGGGAACGCCCATCGCGTCGAAAATCGATTTCAGGTCCAGATGGTCGGCGAGCGCAATTTGCGTGCGGTGGCCGAGGTCTCCGGCGGCCTGCCGGTGATGTTTGCGGGCTCGCCCGACATCACCGACATCGGTGCGTTGCTCGATACCGTCGACGGCATCGTCCTCACGGGCGCCCGCGCCAACGTCCATCCGACCCGCTTCAACGTAGACCCTTGCGAGAAGCACGAGCCCTACGACATCCACCGCGACGAGGTGGCGCTGGCGCTTTCGGTCGCCTGCGTTGCGCGCGGCATCCCGCTGTTCGGCATCTGCCGCGGCCTCCAGGAGATGAACGTCGCCTTCGGCGGCTCGCTGCACCCCGAGATCCGCGAGATCCCGGGCCGCATGAACCATCGCATGCCCCGGCTCGAGAACGGCGAGATCCACCCTGATCCGACCGTGGTGTTCGCCGACCGCCACGATGTCGACCTCACGCCGGGCGGGGCGTTCGCACGGCTGCTGGGCTGTGAGAGGATCCGGGTCAATTCTCTGCACGGCCAGGGCATCCTCGATCCCGGCAAGCGCGTGCTGATCGAAGGTGTCGCCGAGGACGGCACCATCGAGGCCATCCGCATCGCGGAAGCCCCGACCTTTGCGCTCGGCGTGCAATGGCACGCCGAATACGATCCCCAGCGCAATCCGATCAACCGGAAGCTGTTCGAGGCGTTTGGCGCAGCGCTGGTGGAGCGGCAGCGCGCGACGGCGTAGATCACGTTCGTGTCCCGGACAAGCGAAGAGCTGATCCGGGACCCACGCCGCTCGGAGGTCCTGCTGGGGGATAGCTCGTTTGGCGGATAGTCAGCCTATCTTCTGGTTTGTAGGAACGCTTGCATCTCTTCCGGCGTGAGTTTGCCATCCTCATTGCTGTCCATTGCCTTGAAAATTCGCTCGTGGGCTGCCTGAAACTCCGCCGACGAGATGGCTCCGTCGCCGTCGGAGTCCATAAGCGCAAACATCATGCGGAACATTATGGGAGGCCCCATCGCGTCCACACCCATCGTGCTGCGCCCCTTCATCGCGCGACCCATCATGTCTCCACCACCCATCATGCCTTGTCGCTCTCCGGACGGGCTTGCGGGGGGCGTCGTTTGCGCTGGATGAGCCGGTCGCGAACCTGCACCCACGGTTCATGCGGCGCCACAAAGGTCCAGAAATAGCACGTTGGTCCGCCGCCGCCTCGATCGTTGCATCACTCGCCGAGGATGTTGCGGTACCCGTGGTACGCCATCATTTGCCGCGAGGTAGCATGCGGTTCAACGTATTGTCGCGAAAAACGATATGATGGATCAGAGCTGCGCCAGCATGAAAGAACGCGACGAATACAAGCGCGTGGGCCGCAATTTCGTGGATCTCCTTGACCGAATGCGCGAAAGCTCTATCTCGTATCCATGGCGATGATATTTCGTAGATGCCGAGCAGCGGCAACGCCTCGCCACGCGCAAACTGCGTAACGATCCCGGCGACCGGAACGACAACGAGCAAGGCGTAGAGCGTATAATGAAAAAGACGGGCGGATGGGTCGGCGAAGGCGCCAAGCCATCTGCGGAATTCGTTTGGCTCGGGAGGTGGCGGCGGAACGGCCGCCCTCCACACCAGCCGCATGATCAGTGCGGCCAGGATCAACAGGCCGGCGGAAACATGAACAAGCAGGCCTGTCTCGCGCGCGCCACCCTTGGGCAAGTCATCGCCAAATATGCCGAGCGTCCACGCAACGATCACCAGAACTACCGTCGCCCAGTGGAGGAACTGGGGAACAGTACCGTATCGGTCAGGGGAACTCGTCAATGTCGCCTCCCTTCGGCTTCGATCCGGTGGCGCGGGTCAACTCTTCAAACATCATTACATCAGAAAAGTCGCGCCAACTCGTTGATCCACCTCATGGCGCGACCTGTTTCTCGCGCGAGGATGGCTGCATCTTTCTGAGACGAGTTCGATTACTGCGTATTACGGTATTGCTCGGCCGCGATCTGCTCACGGCGTCGGGCCGGAGCAGAGTTAAGTGCACTGTCGCCGCAGTTGTGGATTTGCCGGGCGAACAAGGCGCTAAGCTGGGTCGAACACCCTTGGTCAGCGGTTACGCCGTCCGCTCCATCCGCCGCGCGCGATACGCCTGAGGCGACATCAACGTCAGCTTGCGGAACGCCTTGCGAAAGCTGCTCTCGTCTTCATACCCTGTCGTGCGCGCGATGGTCTTGATCGGCTGCGTCGTCGTCTCCAGCAGCGTGCGCGCGTGCTCGACGCGGCGGCGCATGATGAAGGCTTGTGGCGGCTCGTGCGTGAGCTCCTGAAACTTCCGGTTCAGCGTGCGCTCGCTGAGGCCGAGCGCGCCGGCAAGGCGCTTGACCGTCATCGGGCTCTTGCCGGTGCGACGAACCAGCAGGTCGGCCCTGGTCAGCAGCGGGTCCTGCGAGAGCAGGTAGCCCACGGGCATGAAGATCGATTGGGTGCGCTGTGCGGTGTCGATGACGACGTAGTCCGCGCACAGTTTTGCGATCTGCTTGCCGTCGACCATCTCGATCAGCCTGAGCAGGAGGTCGACCCACGACATCGGGCCGGCGGCGCAGACGACGCGGTCCGCGCTGGTGATGACTGCGTCGGGGGCGAGATCGATCGCGGGATGGCGCTGCCGGAGCTCGCTTTGCAGCCACCAGGTGATGGTGGCGCGGCGGTTGTCGAGCAGGCCCGCTCCGGCAAGCAGGAAGACGCCGCTGCAAAAGGCGCCGATCAGCCGGCCGTTGGCGTGCTGTTGCCGCAGCCAGGCGCCGGCACGGACGTATTGCGGCCGCAGGCGCTCGGCCGTGACGTGATCGACGAGGTTGCCGGGGACGAGGATCGCGTCGAAGCCGGCGCGCTTGCCGATCGCGCCGTCGACTGCGACCGTCTGGCCGCCGCCGGCGCGCACCGCCTTGCCGTCGAGCGACAGCGTCTGCCAGGTGAAGCGGGATTTTTCGCCGCTCTGCTGCATGACATGATTGGCGAGCGACAGGACGTCGGCGACGCCTGAGATCGCCGAATGCATGCAACCTTCCAGCGCCAGAACTGCGAGCTTCATGGGATCTCCTGCCAGCCACTGGCGACCCTAACCGATCGGCGCCAGCGATGCGTGGCGGAAATTGCCCGATCTCTGGCTGATCCGCCACTGCCCTGCCCGGGGCGCCGGGTCCAAATTCGCTCTGTCGTCACACGACATGATTGGAGAGAGACATGCCTTACGTCACCATATCCACCGTCCGCGGCATCCTGGACGCCGCGCAGAAGAAAACGCTGCTCGAACGCGTCACCGACCTCCTGGTCGAGGTCGAAGGGCAGGGCAGTCCGGACTTCCGCCGCAACGTCTGGGTCAGGATCGAGGAGCAGGAACCTTCGCACTGGTCGCTCGGCGGCATGCAGCCGACGAGCGAGATCATCGCGAGTACGTTCGGCGCGATCGGAGCGGACGGGGTGCGGATCGCGAGGCCGTAGCCGCCAAGTGCGCGGGCGGATCAGCCCAAGGCATGGTCCCCAAGGCATGGTCCGCCACCGCCCTGCTCAACCGATCCGCGGGGCGATTTCCATTGCATCGCACAATCAGACAAGGGCCTGCACACGGCTGCATTGAGGTTCAAGAGACGAACACCATATGCTCTGCAAGGGAGCCCTGCCGTGCAGACCATGAAGGCGGCCCTCGTTACGGCGATTGGCGTCGTGGCTTTGATCTGCTGCCTCCTTCCCAGTTCAGCAGAGGAGAACGGCCGTCTTGCACTGATTGTTTCGATCGACGGGGCCATTGGCCCCGCGTCGGCCAGTTACGTGAAGGAGGCCTTGGCCCACGCAAGCGAGCGGCGCGCCGAGGTCGTGCTTCTGAGAATCAACACTCCCGGCGGACTCAATTCCAGCATGCGCGAGATCATTGCGGATGTGCTGGCCTCACCCGTCCCTGTCGTCGGTTACGTCGCTCCCTCCGGCGCCCACGCGGCGAGCGCGGGGACCTATATCCTTTATGCGACCCACATCGCGGCGATGGCGCCGGGCACCAATATTGGTGCAGCAACGCCGGTGCAGATTGGCGGACCGCTGCCGGGTCTGCCGAGCGGTACACCGGACAAGGGCGGCAAGGACAAGAAGGACGGTGACCAGCAGGGCGAGAAGGATCAGCCCAAGGATGCGATGACGGCAAAGGTGACCAATGATGCGGTTGCATTCATCCGTAGCCTTGCGGAGCTGCGCAACCGCAATGTGGACTGGGCGGAGAAAGCGGTCCGTGAGGCCGCCACTCTCTCTGCCAACGGCGCGCTAGAGGCCCATGCCATCGATCTCGTCGCGCGCGATCAGGCCGAATTGCTGAGGCAACTCGATGGCCGCGTGGTGGAGGTTGCAGGCGGCAAAACGCAACGCCTCGCGACGAAGGATGCGGTCGTTGAAGCCATCGACCCCGGATGGATATCCCGCTTCCTGGCGGTCATCACCGATCCGAATGTGGCGTTCATTCTCCTGATGGTCGGCATCTACGGCCTGATCTTCGAGTTCATGTCTCCCGGGGCCGTCGCTCCGGGAGTCGTCGGCGCGATCTGCCTGTTGATCGGCCTCTATGCGCTCAATTTGCTGCCGATCAACTATGCCGGGCTTGCCCTGATGCTGGTCGGCATAGTGCTTCTCACTGTCGAAGCCTTCAATCCGACGGTGGTGATCGGTCTCGGAGGGATCGTCGCTTTCGTGCTGGGAGCGCTGATGCTTTTCAGGGTCGAGGCGCCCGGCTACCACCTGTCGTGGTGGGTAATCGGCATCGCTGCAGCTGTGTTCACCGGCTTTGCGCTCGTCGTGCTTGGTTCGCTGCGGCGTGCCGCCAACGCTCCTGAACGGGTCGGCGCGCAAGCCATGCGAGGCTTGCCCGCCGAGGTTCTCGACTGGCGTGGGAGCGAAGGTCATGTCTTCGCCCATGGCGAGCGCTGGCAGGCGCGCGGCGCCGAAACGTTCAAGCCCGGAGAGACGGTCGAAGTCGCAAACGTCGTCGACCTGACGCTGCTGATACGGCGCGCACCAGCCCGAACAGGCGAGGGAGATCCGTCATGATGCTGGAATATCTGACCTATGCGGCGCTCGCGTTGCTTGTCATCATGTTCCTATCCCAGGCTATTCGAATCCTGCGTGAATACGAGCGTGGCGTCGTCTTTACGCTCGGTCGCTTTACCGGCGTGAAGGGCCCGGGCCTCATCATCCTCATTCCGGTAGTGCAGCAATTGGTAAAGGTCGATCTACGGGTGATGGTGCAGGTCGTCCCGCCCCAGGACGTGATTTCGCGGGACAACGTCTCCGTCAAGGTCAACGCCGTTCTGTATTTCCGCATCGTCGATCCCGAGCGGGCCATCATCAAGGTCGGCGATTACATGGCCGCCACCAGCCAGCTCGCGCAGACCACGTTACGCTCGGTGCTCGGCAAGCACGAGCTCGACGAGATGCTTGCCGAACGCGACAGGTTGAACGCCGACATCCAGGAGATCCTCGACAAGCAGACCGACGTCTGGGGCATCAAGGTCACCGGGATCGAGATCAAGGACATCGATCTCAACGAAACCATGGTGCGCGCGATCGCCAAGCAGGCCGAAGCGGAACGGTTGCGGCGCGCCAAGGTGATCAACGCGATGGGCGAGCAGCAGGCCGCCGAAAAGCTCGTCGAGGCCGGCCGGATTCTCGCGCAGGAGCCACAGGCGATGCAGCTACGTTACTTCGCGGCCCTGCACGACATCGCGGGCGAACGGTCGTCGACCGTCGTCTTTCCGCTACCGACGGGTTTGCTCGATCATTTTATGCCGCGGCGGGACAACCCATAGGGAAAGCAGCAGGCTGACCCATCTTCGGCCTCAATGGGCGTATCGAATGTCGATCCCTACTTGAACGGGAGGACAATTCGATGACGAAGCCTACCGCCAGCCCAGCCAGCTGTCGCCAACGTCGAACATCCATGCTTGCCATTCCACTGCTGTCTTTTGCGCTCTGGTCCGGCGGCATCGGCGCAGCGGCGCACGCTGCAGAGCCGGGCAAGGACGCTTCGGCCGGAGGCCTGCCGCGCATTCTCGTGCTTGCGACCGGAGGCACCATCGCAGGCCAGGCCGACGCGCGTGCGACCGGTGCGTACAAATCGGGCCAGATCACGGGCGAGCAATTGATGCAGTCGGTGCCGGGTCTGGACAAGCTGGCAAAGCTGAACGCCGAACAGATTTCGTCGATCGGATCCCAGGACATGAACGACAAGGTCTGGTTTGCGCTGGCCCGTCGTATTCAGGAGGCCTTCGACAAGAACGAGGCCGACGGCGTCATCGTGACCCACGGCACGGATACGCTGGAGGAGACGGCGTTCTTTCTCGACAATGTGGTGCGTGGCGACAAGCCGGTGGTCATCGTCGGCTCGATGCGTCCGGCTTCAGCCGTCAGCGCGGATGGCCCCGGCAATCTGTACGAAGCGGTCCAGGTGGCCGCCGATCCCCGATCCCGCGGTCGCGGCGTCATGGCCGTGCTGAACGACAAGATCGAGGGAGCACGCTCGGTCACCAAGACCAACACCACGAGCATCGAGACGTTCAATTCTCCCAACGGCGGGCCGATCGGCTATGTCGACACCGCGGGCGGCATCCGTTTCATGGCCCAGGCTGCCGGTCTCAAGCGCGCGGCCTATCAGCTCCCGGCAGGCGAGCAATTGCCGCGGGTCGAGATCGTCTACTCGCATGCCAACATGGACGCCGTTCCGATCGAGGACGCCATTTCCCACGGCGCCAAAGGCATCGTGCTGGCCGGTGTCGGTGACGGCAATACGTCGAAGCCGGCGCTCGATGCGCTCGAAGCGGCCGCGAAGAAAGGGATCCTCGTCGTCCGTTCCACGCGGGTTCGGTCTGGCTTCGTCACCCGCAATGTCGAGGTCGACGATGACAAGAACGGCTTCGTCGTGTCCGAGGACCTCAATCCCCAAAAGGCACGGGTTCTCACCCAGTTGCTGATCGCGAGCGGCGTGACGGGGCCGGCCGAGCTCCAGCGGGCTTTTACAGCGACATGGTGACTGGATCGGCGACGAGGCGCCCCAAAACGAAAAGGCGCCCCTCGCGGAGCGCCTTTTGCTTGTCGCAGACAGTTCGGGCCGCTTAGCCCGAATAGTACATGTCGAACTCGACCGGGTGCGGGGTCATTTCGAAGCGCTCGACTTCGGTCATCTTCAGCTCGATGTAGCTGTCGATGAAGTCGTCGTCGAACACGCCGCCGGCCTTGAGGAAGGCGCGGTCCTTGTCGAGGTTCTCGAGCGCCTCGCGCAAGCTGCCGCACACCGTCGGGATCTGCTTCAGCTCTTCCTTCGGCAGGTCGTAGAGGTCCTTGTCCATCGCCGGACCCGGATCGATCTTGTTCTTGATGCCGTCGAGGCCGGCCATCAGCATCGCGGCGAAGCCGAGATAGGGATTGGCGAGCGGATCCGGGAAGCGCACCTCGACACGCTTGGCCTTCGGCGAAGCGGTGTAGGGGATGCGGCAGGAGGCCGACCGGTTGCGCGCGGAATAGGCGAGCAGCACGGGAGCCTCATAGCCCGGGACCAGACGCTTGTAGGAGTTGGTCGAGGGGTTGGTGAAGGCGTTGATCGCCTTGGCGTGCTTGATGATGCCGCCGATGTAGTGGAGGCAGGTCTCCGACAGGTCGGCATATTTGTTGCCGGCGAACACCGGCTTGCCGTCCTTCCAGATCGACTGGTGCACGTGCATGCCCGAGCCGTTGTCGCCATAGACCGGCTTCGGCATGAAGGTGGCGGTCTTGCCGTAGATGTGGGCGACCTGGTGGATGCAGTATTTGTAGATCTGCAGATGGTCGGCCATCAGCGTCAGCGTGTCGAACTTCATGCCGAGCTCGTGCTGGGCGGAGGCGACCTCGTGGTGATGCTTCTCGACCTTGACGCCCATCTTGGCCATGGCGCCGAGCATTTCCGAGCGCATGTCCTGCACCGAGTCCTGCGGCGGGACCGGGAAGTAGCCGCCCTTGGTGCGGACGCGGTGGCCGAGATTGCCGCCTTCATATTCGGTGTCGGTGTTGGTCGGCAGCTCCGAGGAGTCGAGCCTGAAGCCGGTGTTGTAGGGGCTGGAGGAGAAGCGCACGTCGTCGAACACGAAGAACTCGGCTTCGGGGCCGACGAAGACGGTGTCGCCCACGCCCATCGACTTCACCATGGCTTCCGCCTTCTTGGCGATGCCGCGGGGGTCGCGGTTGTAGGGCTCGCCGGTGGTCGGCTCGAGCACGTCACAGGTGATGACCATGGTGGTCTCGGCGAAGAACGGATCGATCGTCGCGGTCACCGGATCCGGCATCAGGCACATGTCGGACTCGTTGATCGCCTTCCAGCCGGCGATCGAGGAGCCGTCGAACATCGTCCCTTCGGCAAATATGTCTTCATCGATCATGCTGACGTCGAACGTCACATGCTGCCACTTGCCGCGCGGATCGGTGAAGCGCAGGTCGACGTACTTGACGTCGTTGTCCTTGATCGATTTCAGGACGTCTTTGGCGGTCTTCATGCATACCCCTTTTGGCTCTGCGGGTCGGTTTCCAGATGAGCAGGATTATTCTCGCTTTTGGCGAGTTCGCGCGCGACCGCACAAACGAATTCGGGCCGCCGAAGCAGCCTTATTTCTTGTCAGAGTGTCGCAAAATGCGGGATAGCACCCGGCTCAGATAGCGTCCAGCCCGGATTCGCCGGTTCGGATGCGGATCGCCTCTTCGATGTTGGAGACGAAAATCTTGCCGTCACCGATGCGACCGGTCTGCGCAGCGCGGCGGATCGCGTCGATGGCGCGCTCGACCAGATCGTCGCCGATCACGATCTCGATCTTCACCTTGGGCAGGAAGTCGACGATGTATTCTGCGCCGCGGTAAAGCTCGGCGTGTCCCTTCTGCCGGCCAAAGCCCTTGGCCTCGGTGACGGTGATGCCCTGAAGGCCGACTTCCTGAAGCGCTTCCTTCACCTCGTCGAGCTTGAACGGCTTGATGATGGCTTCGATTTTCTTCACTGCGCGCCTCCCGGCATTTCGATCAAATAGCAACGTCTTCGTCAGGATGCGCTTTTCTCACGCACGATCTTGTCTTCGCTATGCCGGGATCCCTGACCAGCCCGGCACCAACGGCCGGCCACACCCTGATAGATGTCAGTGAGCACGACGAACCGAAGCGGCTTCCTCGAAAGCAGGGTCTATGCCAAGTTGCAAATGCCCTGATTATTGGAGCGTTATCAGCCTTTTAACGAGCATCTCTGATAGGTGGAGCCGACCGGCCCAAAATACCGAAGACTACGAAATAGGCAAACGGTTCAATCTGTGGGCAAATCGGCGTTCCGGCGGTCGGATCGGCACCGAAGATGCCTGTTGAAGAGGCGTTTGTACAGGGAAGTGGCATGGAAGTTCTGACCAACGCCGAAATGCAGCGCGCCGACCAGCTCTCGATCGCGGCCGGCACGCCCGGCTTCAAGCTGATGCTGAGCGCGGGCCAGGCGGTCGCCGAGGCCGCCAACGCGCTGGTGGAGGAGGGGCCTATCCTGATCGTGGCCGGCCCCGGCAACAATGGCGGCGACGGTTTTGTCGCAGCCGCCGAGCTCGCCGCCCAGGGGCGCGAGGTCTCGGTGATCCTGATGTGCGAGCGCGACCAGCTCCAGGGCGACGCGGCCTCCGCCGCGCGCGGCTGGAAGCACCCGGTGCTCCCGTTCAATCCGCAGGCGATCGGAAAGCCCGCGCTGATCATCGACGCGCTGTTCGGGGCGGGCCTCAGCCGCCCCGTCGACGGCGAGGCGCGCGCGATGATCGAGGCCGTCAACGCCAACGGTGCCTTGGTGCTCGCGGTCGATCTGCCGAGCGGCATCAACGGCACCAGTGCCGCCGTGCTGGGCGCCGCGGTCAACGCCACCGAGACCGTCACCTTCTTCCGCAAGAAGCCGGCGCACCTGCTGGTGCCGGGGCGGATGCATTGCGGCCGCGTGCGCGTTGCCGATATCGGTATCGACGCACAGGTGCTTGACGAGATCAGGCCGCAGACCTTCGAGAACGACCCGGATTTCTGGGGCGCGGCCTTTCCGGTGCCGCGGATCGACGGCCACAAATATGCGCGAGGGCAAGTGCTGGCGGTCTCGGGCGATGCAGCCGCGACCGGCGCGGCGCGGCTTGCCGCGCGCGGCGCGTTGCGGGCCGGCGCGGGCCTGGTGACGCTGGCGAGCCCGCGCGATGCGCTCGCGATCAATGCGGCCGCGCTGACCGCGGTGATGGTTCGCCCCGTCGACACCGCGATCGAGTTCGGCGAGCTGCTCGGCGACAAGCGCTACAACACCTGCATCATCGGCCCCGGCACGGGCGTTGGCGATCGCACCTGCGATTTCGTCCACACCGCGCTTGGCGCGCAGCGGCATCTGGTGCTCGACGCGGATGCGCTGACGAGCTTTGCCGCAAATCCCGAGCGCCTGTTCGAATCGATCAAGTCCTCGCACGACAATGCGGTGGTGCTGACGCCGCACGAGGGCGAGTTTCCGCGCCTGTTCTCCGATCTCAGCAACAAGCACCCCGGCCGTTCCAAGCTCGAGCGCGTCCGTGCCGCCGCCGAACGCTCCGGCGCGGTGGTGCTGCTGAAGGGGCCGGATACCACCATCGCCGCGCCGGACGGCCGCGCCACCATCGCCGCCAATGCGCCGCCCTGGCTCGCCACGGCGGGTGCGGGCGACGTGCTCTCCGGTATCATCGCGGGGCTCCTGGCGCAGGGCGTGCCGGCCTTCGAAGCCGCCAGCATCGGCGTGTGGATGCATGGCGAGGCGGCAAGCGAGGCGGGGCCGGGGCTGATCGCGGAGGACCTGACTGAGACGCTCCCGGCCGTGCACCGGCGGATTTATAACGCACTGGGGATCGAGTACTGAGCTGCTCGCTACGGCGGGTAGGATGGGTAGAGCGAAGCGAAACCCATCATCTCAAACCTCGGCACGGTGGCGGTGGGTTTCGCTGCGCTCTACCCATCCTACGAAACCTCACTCCACCGCGTACCAGCGCACCAGCCGCGGCGCGGCCCAGTCGGTCACGACGGATTCGATCAGCCATCGTCCGGGCGAGGTCGCCGCGAACGCGATGCGTTGGGTCTGGCCGGACTCGATCGCGAGCGTGTCGAGCCAATAGGGCTTCCAGCCGTCGTCGAGCTTGTCGAGCAGGCGAAAGGGATGGCCGTGCAGGTGGAACACCGTGGTCAGGGGCGCGGGGTTCTTGAGGGTCAGCACGACGGTGCGGCCGGTCCTGGCGCGGAAGGCGGGCGCCGAGGAGGTGGAGAAATCCGCAGGCCGCGTCCAACCGGTATCGGGTGCACTTAGCGCGACATCGAACCGCAGGGCGCCTTTGAGATCGAGCTGGTCGGGCAGGGCATTCGCAGGGAGCGGTTGTGGCGGCAACAGCGGCGCGCGCCGCTCCAGTCTGCCGGAGATCGAGAGGTTTCCGATCGGGCGGGCCTCCTTGCTGTCATGCAGCAGAAATTGGGCCGATGTGGCTGCGTCCACAAAAGCGTCGGCCCGTCCGCCCGGGGCCAGCACCAGGGCGCCGTTGCGGGCCGGGAACGGCTCGGCCGGCTGTCCGTCCAGGGCCATCACGCGGACCTCGTGATTCTCCAATTTGATTGCGAGGACAGTGCGTTGGGAGCCATTGATAAAGCGCAGCCGCAGCCGCTCATTGGCGGCGGCTGAGAGCTCGCATGAAGTCTGCCCGTTGATTGTATAGAGCGGGGTCGTGTCCTTGGGGTCGCGGCCCGGGGGCAGCGCGGTCCCATCCGGCCGCAGGCGCCATTCCTCGATCAGCAGGACCTCGTCACGATCGACGGCGATGCGGCTCGTCTCCTCCGCGATGATCGGAAGCGGCCGCGCCGGCTGCTTCAGGCCGTCCTCGAAGAGGCGAAAGTCGGTCAGCAGGGTTCCGGCGTTTGGTATTGAAATAATTGAAGTTTCAGTCGCATCCGGCGCCGTCGGCGCGCGTCCTCGCAGCGGGTCCGCCGCAGCCGGGCCGTTGAGGCCGTACCAGACTGGGGCAAGCGGCACAGGCAGGTCGTTGCGGAACACCACCTCGCAGCGGTCGCCGCGCTTGAGATGGACGCCCCTGGTATGGCTTACGGCGGCCAGCTCCCAGATTGGTGTGGGCGGCTGCCCCGGCTTCAGAGCCAGCGTTGCCGGCCTCGCCTGAAGGGCGATCTGGGCGGTCACGGACGGACCTGCGCCGCCGGCCATCAGCCCCGCAGCCGAGGCTCCGAGGCCAACCAGAACCTCGCGTCGGCTCGGGTGAAAGATCCGCGGTTTCATGGCCCGATCCGGACCACGCCGCGCTGGATAAGTCCAGCCATCGTGCCTACTTGAAGCCTGCCTCCATCAGGCCATTTTTTTGCTGCGAACAGTCAGGCGCATGCTATAAGCCCGGCCGCCCGCGGCATCGCGGCCGGTCTTGATGCAAATTCACGCGGGCGTGGCGGAACTGGTAGACGCGCTGGATTTAGGTTCCAGTGACGAAAGTTGTGGGGGTTCGAGTCCCTCCGCCCGCACCAAGCGCTTTCAGCGTTTGCACGGATTACCGAAGGGCCTCGCTTCGTGCGGATGTTTTCCGTCTGGAGCAGGGCTCTGATGAACCACCGGCGTTGAGGCGTTTGCCTCGCGTTGGATCGATTAATGACAGCGTCCCGACGCATGCGTGCCGGGGCCGAACGAGAAGAAGATTGGACGCCATGCAGGTCACAGAAACCCTCTCGGAAGGTTTGAAGCACGAGTTCAAGATCAGCGTTCCCGCGTCTGATCTCGACGCCAAGGCCGGCGCCAAGCTCGTCGACCTCAAGGACAAGGTCCGCATCAACGGCTTCCGTCCCGGCAAGGTGCCGGTCGCTCACCTGAAGAAGGTCTATGGCCGCTCGGTGATGGCCGAGACCATCGACCAGACCATCCGCGACACCAACACGCAGCTGTTCTCCGAGCGCGGCTTCCGCCTCGCGACCGAGCCGAAGATCACGATGCCGAGCGAGCAGGCCGAGGTCGAGGAGCTGCTGAGCGGCAAGACCGATCTGACCTACACGGTTGCGATCGAGGTGGTGCCGTCGATCGCGCTCGCCGACTTCAAGACTTTCCAGGTCGAGAAGCCCGTGGCTGACGTTACCGACGCCGACGTCGACGAGGCGATCAAGCGCATCGCCGACACCAACCGCGGCTATGCCGCGAAGGCCGACGGCGCCAAGGCCGGGTCGGGCGACCGCGTCACCATCAACTTCAAGGGCACCATCAACGGCGAAGTCTTCGAGGGCGGCACCGGCGAGGGCATTCAGGTCGTCATCGGCTCCAACACCTTCATCCCCGGCTTCGAGGAGCAGCTCACCGGCATCGGCGCGGGCGAGACGCGCACGCTGAAAGTGTCGTTCCCCAAGAACTACATGAACGACAAGCTCGCCGGCCAGCCGGCCGAGTTCGAGACCACCGCGACCTCGATCGAAGCGCCGCAGGACATTGCGATCGATGACGAGTTCGCCAAGACGCTCGGCCTCGAATCGCTGGACAAGCTGAAGGAAGCCGCGCGCGAGCGTCTGGTTGCCGAGTTCGCCGGTGCGACCCGCCAGCGCGTCAAGCGCGCGCTGCTCGACCGTCTCGACGAGGCGCATCGCTTCGAGGCGCCGCCCTCGCTCGTCGACGAGGAGTTCAATCTGATGTGGAACTCGGTCAAGGCCGAGATGGACTCGGCCGGCAAGACCTTTGCCGACGAGGACACCACCGAAGATGCCGCCAAGGAAGAGTACCGCAAGATCGCCGACCGCCGCGTGCGCCTCGGCCTCGTGCTCTCCGAGATCGGCGAGAAGAACAAGATCACCGTGACCGACGACGAGGTCGGCCGCGCCGTGATCGAGCGGGCCCGCCAGATGCCCGGCCGCGAGAAGGAAGTCTGGGACTATTACCGCAGCAACGCCCAGGCGCTGGCCCAGCTTCGTGCGCCAATCTATGAGGACAAGGTCGTCGACTTCATCCTCGAGCTCGCCAACGTGACCGAGAAGAAGGTTTCGCGCGAGGACCTCTACAAGGACGACGAGGCGGAAAAGACCGCGGCCTGAAGGCTTTGAGACAGTCTTCTATTAAGGATGATCAGCGGAAGGGCCCGGCTAGCCATGTGGCTGGCTGGGCCTTCTTGCGAGAATCAGCTTCAAGTGCCCGGCGGATTAAGCCTTAATGCGCTCCGCACTTGTCTGGCGCGAATTGGGCTATATCTGTCGGTACACCCTGTACCCAAACTTCTACCGCTACCAACTTCCTGCATCACGGGCGTCCATCGGCCCTCCGGCAAATCCAGCCCAAACTGGCAGCCAAGAGTGGCGATGTCCGCCTCCGAAAACCCTAGGTGACTCATGCGCGATCCGGTTGAAACCTACATGAACCTCGTGCCCATGGTGGTCGAGCAGACCAACCGTGGCGAGCGCGCCTACGACATTTTCTCGCGCCTGCTGAAAGAGCGCATCATTTTCCTGACCGGTCCGGTCGAGGACGGCATGTCGACGCTGGTCGTCGCGCAGCTGTTGTTCCTCGAAGCGGAAAATCCGAAGAAGGAAATCTCGATGTACATCAACTCGCCGGGCGGCGTGGTGACGTCGGGGCTTGCGATCTACGACACCATGCAGTTCATCCGCCCGCCGGTCTCGACGCTGTGCACGGGGCAGGCGGCCTCGATGGGCTCGCTGCTGCTCGCCGCCGGCGAGAAGGACATGCGCTTCTCGCTGCCGAACGCGCGCATCATGGTGCATCAGCCCTCCGGCGGCTTCCAGGGCCAGGCCACCGACATCATGCTGCACGCGCAGGAAATCCTGAACCTGAAGAAGCGGCTCAACGAGATCTACGTGAAGCATACCGGCCAGACCTACAAGACGATCGAGGACGCGCTGGAACGCGACAAGTTCCTGACCGCCAACGACGCCAAGGAGTTCGGCCTGGTCGACAGGGTCATCGACAAGCGCGCCGAAGAGCCGGCCGCGGCGAAGACCCAGTAGCACTACCGGTCGGTAGCGGCGTCCCTCGGGGGCGCCCGGGTACCTTCAGGGGAGTGTTCACGTTTAGGACTCGTGTGCGCGCTGCAAAACGCCGTTTTGCGCCCTGCGACAGGCAGAAAGTTCCGCTTTCGTGCTTGTTTTTCGTGGCAATCCAGCAACGCCGGGGTGATTTCGATCACTTCGCCCGTGCCAAGACCTGAAATCACGGTATTGTCACGGGTAGCCGGCGACCCCCGATTAGCGAATTCTTGATAGTCGGGTGACAGCATGGTTGGCTACGAATGATCCGCTATGATCGCGGGAGAATCGAGTGACCGTGATTCGCACGGGATGTAGCGCGTAGGGTCTTTTTTGGTACGGAATTTGCTCTATTTGAACTTCATACCGACCGGTGTGTCGGGATGGAGCGATCGAGCGGAACGGGATCGAACCGCGGACGGAGACATGAATGAGTAAGGTCGGCACGAGCGACTCCAAGAACACGCTATATTGCTCGTTCTGCGGCAAGAGCCAGCACGAAGTCCGCAAACTGATCGCGGGTCCCACGGTCTTCATCTGCGACGAGTGCGTCGAGCTTTGCATGGACATCATCCGCGAGGAGAACAAGTCCTCGCTGGTCAAGTCGCGCGACGGCATTCCGACGCCGAAGGAAATCTGCAAGGTGCTGGACGATTACGTGATCGGCCAGAGCCACGCGAAGAAGGTCCTGTCGGTCGCGGTGCACAACCACTACAAGCGCCTCAACCACCAGACCAAGCACAACGACGTCGAGCTCGCGAAGTCGAACATCCTGCTGATCGGTCCGACCGGTTCGGGCAAGACGCTGCTCGCGCAGACGCTCGCCCGCATTCTGGACGTCCCCTTCACGATGGCGGACGCAACGACGCTGACCGAAGCCGGCTATGTCGGTGAGGACGTCGAGAACATCATCCTGAAGCTGCTCCAGGCCGCCGACTACAACGTCGAGCGCGCCCAGCGCGGCATCGTCTACATCGACGAAATCGACAAGATCAGCCGCAAGTCCGACAATCCCTCGATCACGCGCGACGTGTCGGGTGAGGGCGTGCAGCAGGCGCTCTTGAAGATCATGGAAGGCACGGTGGCTTCGGTCCCGCCGCAGGGCGGCCGCAAGCATCCGCAGCAGGAGTTCCTGCAGGTGGATACCACCAACATCCTGTTCATCTGCGGCGGCGCCTTCGCCGGCCTCGAAAAGATCATCTCGGCACGCGGACGGTCGACCTCGATCGGCTTCGGCGCCCAGGTGCTCGCGCCGGAGGACCGCCGTACCGGCGAGATCTTCCGTCACGTCGAGCCTGAGGATCTCCTGAAGTATGGTCTCATCCCCGAGTTCGTCGGCCGTCTGCCTGTCGTGGCGACGCTCGAGGATCTGGACGAGACCTCGCTGAAGAAGATCCTGACCGAGCCGAAGAACGCGCTTGTGAAGCAGTACCAGCGCCTGTTCGAGATGGAGAACATCGAGCTGACCTTCGCCGACGAGGCGCTTGGCGCGGTCGCCCGCAAGGCGATCGAGCGCAAGACCGGCGCCCGTGGCCTGCGTTCGATCCTCGAGGCGATCCTGCTCGAGACCATGTTCGACCTGCCGGGTCTGGAAGGTGTGGAAGAAGTCGTGATTTCCCGCGAAGTCGTGGAAGGCACGGCCCGTCCGCTCTACATCTACGCCGATCGATCCGATCGCGCCGTCGAGAACGCCAGCGCCTGATTTGCGGCGCTGGAACGCTCCAATCGTCCTGAGAAGTGACGGCTGCGGAAGGTATCTCCGCAGCCGAGTTTGCGTCGCTTACCCGTGTGCGTAAGCGCCTGATGGCGCGCGTTTTTCAATGACTTGACACCCCCCCGGTCGATAGCCACCTAATGTCGGCGGCGAGCGTGAATTCTCTTCAAGATTCGCCTCAGTTCCGATCCGGCAAGCCCGGTCCACCCTTGGAATGGTAGACTGGTTTTGTGGATCACCTCGGCACCTTGTGGCGGTTGCGCATGAGCATGGCGGGCTGCGTGCAAGGGGGCAAAGCAAAAGGAAAAGGCCATGACTAATCCAAAACCCAGGCCAACCATCGTCCATGGCGAAACGCACGCTTATCCCGTGCTTCCCTTGCGCGACATCGTCGTCTTCCCGCACATGATCGTGCCGCTCTTCGTCGGCCGCGAGAAGTCGATCCGCGCGCTCGAAGAGGTGATGAAGAACGACGCGCTGATCATGCTCGCGACGCAGAAGAACGCGTCCGACGATGATCCGGCGCCCGATGCGATTTACGAGACCGGTACGCTTGCCAGCGTGCTCCAGCTCTTGAAGCTTCCCGACGGCACCGTGAAGGTGCTGGTCGAAGGGCTCGAGCGTGCGCGCGTGCAGAAATACACCGATCGCGCCGACTACTATGAAGCGACCGCGATTGCGCTCGCCGATACCGATGCGAAGTCGGTGGAGGCGGAAGCGCTGGCACGCTCGGTCGTGTCCGACTTCGAGAGCTATGTGAAGCTCAACAAGAAGATCTCGGCCGAGGTCGTCGGCGTCGTGCAGGCGATCACCGATTTCGCCAAGCTCGCCGACACGGTCGCCTCCCATCTCGCCGTCAAGATCGCGGATCGCCAGGGCATCCTGGAGACGCTGTCGGTCACCACGCGCCTCGAAAAGGTGCTGGGCCTGATGGAGAGCGAGATCTCGGTGCTTCAGGTCGAGAAGCGCATCCGCTCGCGCGTCAAGCGCCAGATGGAGAAGACCCAGCGCGAGTATTATCTCAACGAGCAGATGAAGGCGATCCAGAAGGAACTCGGCGACGACGACGGTCGCGACGAGCTCGCCGATCTCGAAGAGAAGATCTCCAAGACCAAGCTCTCCAAGGAAGCGCGCGAGAAGGCGCAGCACGAATTGAAGAAGCTGCGCCAGATGTCGCCGATGTCCGCGGAAGCGACCGTCGTGCGCAACTACCTGGATTGGCTGCTGTCGATCCCGTGGAACAAGAAGTCCAAGGTCAAGAAGGACCTGGAATCGGCGCAGGCTATCCTGGACTCCGATCACTACGGTCTGGAGAAGGTCAAGGAACGTATCGTCGAGTATCTCGCGGTGCAGTCGCGCGCCAACAAGCTGACGGGACCGATCCTGTGCCTCGTCGGACCTCCCGGCGTCGGCAAGACCTCGCTCGGCAAGTCGATCGCGAAGGCGACCGGACGCGAGTTCGTGCGCGTCTCGCTCGGCGGCGTGCGCGACGAGGCCGAGATCCGCGGTCACCGCCGCACCTATATCGGCTCGATGCCCGGCAAGATCATCCAGTCGATGCGGAAAGCCAAGTCGTCCAATCCGCTGTTCCTGCTGGACGAGATCGACAAGATGGGCGCCGACTTCCGCGGTGATCCGTCCTCGGCTTTGCTCGAGGTCCTCGACCCCGAGCAGAACGGGACCTTCAACGACCACTATCTCGAGGTCGACTACGATCTGTCCAACGTGATGTTCATCACGACCGCGAATACGCTCAATATTCCGGGACCGTTGATGGACCGCATGGAGATCATCCGGATCGCGGGCTACACCGAGAACGAGAAGGTCGAGATCGCGCGCAAGCACCTGATCCCGAACGCGGTGTCCAAGCACGGCCTGGACTCCAAGGAGTTCTCGATCGACGACGACGCGCTGCTGCTGCTGATCCGCCGCTACACCCGCGAAGCGGGCGTGCGTAACCTGGAGCGTGAGCTCTCCACACTCGCCCGCAAGGCGGTGAAGGAGCTGATGATCTCCAAGAAGAAGTCGGTCAAGGTCACCGAGAAGTCGCTCGAAGAGCTTCTGGGTGTGCCGAAGTACCGCTTCGGCGAGATCGAGAGCGAGCCGCAGGTCGGCATCGTCACCGGCCTTGCCTGGACCGATGTCGGCGGCGAGCTGCTGACCATCGAAGGCGTCATGATGCCGGGCAAGGGCAAGATGACGGTCACGGGCAACCTGCGCGACGTGATGAAGGAATCGATCTCGGCGGCGGCGTCCTACGTCCGCTCGCGCGCGATCGTCTACGGGATCGAGCCGCCGCTGTTCGACCGGCGCGACATCCACGTGCACGTGCCGGAAGGCGCGACGCCGAAGGACGGTCCGTCGGCGGGCGTGGCGATGGCCACCGCGATCATCTCGGTCATGACCGGCATCCCGGTCCGCCACGATGTCGCGATGACCGGCGAGATCACGCTGCGCGGCCGCGTGCTGCCGATCGGCGGTCTGAAGGAGAAGCTGCTGGCTGCTGCCCGCGGCGGCATCAAGACGGTGCTGATCCCCGAGGACAACGCCAAGGATCTCACGGAGATTTCCGATGCGATCAAGGGCGGCATGGAGATCATCCCGGTCTCCCGTCTCGACGACGTCGTCGCCAGGGCGTTGGTGAAGAAGCCGGTGCCGATCGTCTGGGAAGAGGACACCAAGGTGACGGTGAAGCCGGACGGCGACGAAGCCGCCGGTGGCCTGACCGCTCACTGAGCTCCAGCGAAAGATGATAAAACGGCGCCTTCGGGCGCCGTTTTTGCTTTGATGCAAGGGAACGAGGGCGATGCAGATCGACGGGCAATGCCATTGCGGGCAGATCACCTTTGAAGCCGAGATCGACCCCGAGGCGGTCTCGGTCTGCCATTGCCAGGACTGCCAGACGCTGACGGGATCACCGTTCCGGGTCACCGCGATCTGTTCCGCCGGCGACGTCAAGCTCACCGGCGGCACGCCAAAAATCTACGGCAAGCGCGGCGACAACGGCCGGATGCGCTTCCAGCATTTTTGCGCCGACTGTGGTTCCCCGCTGTTCACCAGCGGCGAGGGCGACCAGGCCGACGACTGGGGCATCCGCTGGGGCAGCATCCGCCAGCGCGACGCTCTGAGGCCCAGCCGACAGATCTGGTGCCAGTCGGCGGCAGTGTGGATCGACGCCGTGCCGGGGCTGCCGGGGAGGCCGCAGGATTGATGTTCCGTACTTGCTCACCGAGGGCGGGTAGGGATAAAGAGGCGGCGAGGGGCGGTTAGCTCAGCTGGTTAGAGCATCTCGTTTACACCGAGAGGGTCCGCGGTTCGAATCCGTGACCGCCCACCAACGCGTTTTTCGGTACTGCCTCGTCAATTGGAACGGGCCGAGCGGGCAGCACCGAGCCGACGGCCATCGGTTCCGGCTGCATCTTGTGCTTGCGGCCGGTCTTCGCGTCGGGCATATCGGCCCGAACTGGGACGCGTAGAGCGGCTGCCCTGCCAAGCACCACCTGGATCCGACGCCGGCCATATGCCGACCAAGCTGCCCTACCGACCGGAGATCGACGGCCTGCGAGCGATCGCGGCCCTGCCTGTCATTCTCTATCATGCCGGGGTTCCCGGATTCTCGGGCGGCTTTGTCGGAGTCGACGTCTTCTTCGTGATCAGCGGCTATCTGATCACGTCGATCATCCTCGACGAATATGAAAATGGCGGCTTCAGCTTCGTCGGCTTCTACGAGCGGCGCGCCCGGCGCATTTTGCCGCCTTTGTTCCTGGTCTGCCTTGCGTGCATTCCGTTCGCCATCTATTCGCTGAGCCCGCGCGATCTCGAGGAGTTCGCCAGGAGCCTGCTCTCGGTCTGCGGTTTCGTTTCGAACTTCTTCTTCTGGTCGCAAAGCGGATATTTCGACGGGCCGACCGAGCTCAAGCCACTCGTCCATACTTGGAGCCTTGCGGTCGAAGAGCAGTTCTATCTGGTCTTTCCGATCGCGCTGTTCTTGTTGCTCAAGCTCGGTCGACGTCACGCCATCGCGTTGTTTGTCGCGACCGCTGTACTGAGCTTCGCTCTCGCTGTTTGGGGATCGCGTCACGCGACGGCAGCGACCTTCTACCTCCTGCCGGCAAGGTATTGGGAGCTTTTGATCGGTGCGCTGCTGCCGCTGTGCCGCATCGAGACCGAAGCGCGGCGCCTGCCGCGCCGGCTCGCCGAGCCGCTTGCGTTGCTCGGTCTTGCATTGATCGCGATTCCGATCTTCACCTATCACAACATTCCCTATCCCGGCGTTTACACGTTGCCGCCGACACTCGGCACGGCGCTGGCGATCGTGTTCCTGCGACCCGATACGCTATCGGGCCGCATCGTTGCGACGCGCGGCCTCGTTGGCATCGGCCTGATCAGCTACAGCGCCTATCTCTGGCATCAGCCCGTGTTTGCGTTTGCGCGGCTCGGCGCGATCTATGAGGCCAATATCCCGGTCTTCATCGGCCTTTCGGCGATTGCGCTGCTCCTGGCCTACCTGACCTACGTGCTGGTCGAGCGCCCGGCGCGCGACCGCAAGCGGTTCACCCGGAACGAGGTGTTCGCCTATTGCGGTGCTGCCTCCGCGGGACTGGCCGGCCTCGGACTGGTCGGCATCTTCACCGGCGGGCTCGAGAACAGCTATCTCGCCCGCAACGACATGGCGACCCAGCGGGCCTATGCGCTCATCAAGCAATATGGCTTGCGCGATATCAAGGCCCGGCTGATCGACAGCGGCTGCCAGTTCTGGTCTCCCCGTCCGGACGAGGCGTTCGAGGCGCGGTTTCGATCCTGTGCCGAGAAGTTTGGCCCGGCCACCATGGTCGTCGGCGATTCCCACGGCGAGAACGTCTACAATGCGGTGGCCAAGGCGAGCCCCGGCGAGTTCGTCGTCGGTCTGGTCGACGAAGGCTGCCGTGCGTGGAACGACAGCGATGCCTGTCCGTATTCCAGGCTCAAGGGCTTCCTCGATCGCAACGGAGCTTCCGTGCGCGGGATCGTCTTCAACGTGTCGGGAGCTCACCTTCTGACCGACCTGGAAGGCAATTCGGAAAACCACCACCTGTTCGAGTGGAAGACGGGATATCTCATCAATTACGAGAAGGTCGCCTTCACGATCAACTATCTGCGGACGATCGCGCCGCTGGCGAAGATCGTGTGGCTCGGTCCCTTTGTCGAAGCACGGGTCAACTTCCGCGATCCGCCGTCAATCGCAAGGGACGCGTTCAGGATGAATCCCGTCTCGCTCCATCATTTCAAGGCGCTGGACGCCGAGATTGCCAAGGAAGTCGCCGAAGGGCCACAGACCTTCAAGTATCTGTCATTCTACGACGTGCTCAAGGTCGATCAGTATTTCCTGCTGACCGGCGATTGTCTGACGTTCAGCGATCCCGATCATCTGAGCGCCTGCGGCGAGGAGTTGCTTGGCGAGAAGCTCAAGGCCCAACTGCCCTGGCCGAATTCGTAGGCTCCAGGCACAAGCATCCAAGCGGTGCCCGTCCGACCTTCAATTTGAATGGGCCGCAACTTCGGTTCGTGATATGGGCTGAACGGCGCGTGAGTGCGCGATGAGGTCCCGATGCAGCAACCCAGCGGACACGAGCAGAATGTCGACCAGATCGCCTATTGGAACGGCCCCAGCGGGCAACGCTGGGCCGATCGACATGCGGTGCAGGAGAGGCTGCTCGGGCCGATCGCGGATGTCCTGATCGATCGCGCCGGGCCGAAGCCGGGCGAGCGCGTGATCGACGTCGGCTGCGGCTCCGGCGCAACGACGGTGGCATTTGCGAAGGCGGTGGCGCCTGATGGCTTCGCGCTCGGCCTCGATGTCTCCGACCCCATGTTGTCGCAGGCGCGTGCGCTGGCGCCAAAGGGCCTGCCGCTCGATTTCGTGCTGGCGGATGCGACGGTGCATCCGTTCGAGCCGGCGAGCTTTGACCTCCTGGCCTCGCGCTTCGGCGTGATGTTCTTCGCCGATCCCATTGCGTCCTTCACCAACCTTCGTCGCGCGCTGAAGCCGTCCGGGCGGCTCGCCTTCGCCTGCTGGCGCGAGCCGAAGGAGAACCCGTGGATGATGGCGCCGCTGATGGCGGTCTACAAGCACGTGCCCAAAATGCCGCCGGTCGGGCCGGAGGAGCCGGGCCCGTTCGCCTTCGCATCCGAAGAGCGCGTGATGCGCATCCTGAAAGGGGCGGGCTTCGTCGATGTGGCGACGGAGCCGCACAATCTCGCGATGGATATCGCCATCGGCGGCGGCCTCGATGCCGCCGTCGAGGGCTCGCTCCAGATCGGCCCCGCCAGCCGAGCGCTGCAAGGGCATCCGCCGGAGACGTATGAGGCCGCTAAGGCCTCGATCCGCAAGACGCTCGCGCCGTTCTTGAAGGGACAGTCGGTGGCGCTTCAGGGCGCGATCTGGATCGTGACGGCGAAGGCGTCGTAGCGCTCGCTGCTCGACGCGGTTGTGCGCAGTTGAAGCTGAGCAAATGCCGTTTCACACCACGTCATCCGGCGCCAGCGCACAGCCATTATCCGGATGCGTCTCCACCTGAAGCGTGGTGTGGCCGATGCGGAAGGATGTCTTCAGCATCTGCGCGGTCTCCATCAGGAACGCATCGCCGCTACCTGCGGGCATGACGAGATGGCAGGTCAGCGCCGTCTCGGTGGTCGAGATCGGCCAGACGTGCAGATCGTGGATCGCGGACACACCCGGGCGCGCCAGCAGGAGCGCCCTGATCGCGGCGAGGTCGGTGCCCTTGGGGGCGGCCGCCATTGACATGTCGATGGAGCCGCGGAGCAGGCTGGTCGTGCTCCAGAGAATGGCGGCGCAGATGACGAGGCTGGTGACGGGGTCGAGCCAGAGCCAGCCGGTCCAGATGATCAGCGCCGCCGAGACGACGACGCCAAGCGAGACGGCGGCGTCGGCGGCCATGTGCAGATAGGCGCCCTCGATGTTGATGTCGTCCTTGCGACCGCTCGCGAACAGCATGGCGGTGAAGCCGTTGACGAGGATGCCGATGCCGGCGACCACCATCACGGTCACCCCCGCGACCGGCTCCGGCTCGCGCAGGCGTAAAATCGCCTCCCAGCCGATCGCGCCGGTCGCGACCAGCAGGAACACGGCATTGGCCAGTGCCGCCAGGATGGTCGAGGCACGCAGGCCGTAGGTGAAGCGTCCGCTCGGCGCGCGCCGCGCCGCGATTGCGGCGCCCCACGCCACGACCAGGCCGAGCACGTCGGAGAGATTGTGTCCGGCGTCCGCGAGCAGGGCGGTGGAGTTGCCGATATAGCCATAGACCGCCTCGGCCACGACCAGCGCAGTGTTGAGCGAAATGCCGATCGCGAAGGCCTTGCCGAAACTGGCGGGCGCATGGACATGCGCGTGGCCGAGACCACGACCATGATCATGCCCGTGACCTGCATCGTCATGATGGTGATCGCCGTGGTGGTCGTGGCTGCCCAAACCTAGCGCTCCCCGGACGCTGCCAAATCAGCCGCCATTGTAGGCGTTTCGCTTGCCACGTCACGCCGGAACAGCATGTAGAGCGCCGGTAGCACAAGGAGCGTCAGCACGGTCGAGGAGATGATGCCGCCGATCACCACGGTTGCGAGCGGCCGCTGCACCTCGGCGCCGGCGCCGGTGGCGAGCGCCATCGGCACGAAGCCGAGCGAGGCGACCAGCGCGGTCATCAGCACCGGGCGCAGCCGGGTCAGCGCGCCCTCGCGCACCGCCTCCGCAACGGATCGTCCCTCGCTGCGCAGCCGCTCGATGAAGGCGATGATGACGAGGCCGTTGAGTACGGCGACGCCCGACAGCGCGATGAAGCCGACGCCGGCGCTGATGGACAGCGGGATGCCGCGCAGCAAGAGCGCCGCGACGCCGCCCGTCAAAGCCAGCGGCACGCCGGAGAACACCAGCGCCGCATCAGCCGCCGATCCCATGCCCATGAACAGCAGCAGGAACACCAGCAGCAGCGCCACCGGCACCACGATGGTCAGCCGCTTGGTGGCCGAGACCAGCTGCTCGAACTGGCCTCCCCAGCGGATCCAGTAGCCCGGCGGCAGCTTGACCTTCTCCGCGACGGCGGCTTGCGTCTCGGCGACGAAGGAGCGCAAATCGCGCCCGCGAACGTTGGCCATCACCACGACGCGGCGCTTGCCGTTCTCGCGGCTGATCTGGTTGGGACCCGGCGCGATCTCGATTGCCGCAACGGAAGAGAGGGGCACGTAGCGCGGCGTCGTTCCCGATGTCCCCGGCCAGGCGGTTTTCGTGACGGCCGCGACGTCTTCGCCCGGCGGCAGCGGGATCGGCAGCGACTTGATCGTGTCGGGGTCGGCACGCAGGCTTTCCGGCAGCCGGACCACGATGTCGAAGCGGCGATCGCCTTCGAACAGCTTGCCGACCGGCTTGCCGCCGATCGCGATCTCGAGGAGGTTCTGCACCTCGCTGAGGCTGAGGCCATAGCGCGACAGCGCCTGGCGATCGAGCTTGACGGTGAGGATCGGCAGGCCCGCGACCTGCTCGGTCTTGACGTCGGCGGCGCCCTCGATGCCGCGGACCACGCCGTTGACCTGCTGGGCGATGCCGGCGAGCACGTCGAGATCGTCGCCGAAGATCTTGACGCCGACGTCGCTGCGGATGCCGGCGATGAGCTCGTTGAAGCGCATCTGGATCGGCTGGGTCATGCCATAGGCGGTGCCGGGCAGGGTGTTGGCGGCGCGTTCGATCTCCTCGATCACCTCGTTCTTCGGCTTGGCGGGATCGGGCCATTCCTCGCGCGGCTTGAGCGTGACATAGGTGTCGGCGGCGTTCGGCGGCATCGGGTCGTTGGCGATCTCGGCGGTACCGACCTTGGAGAAGATGGTCGCGACCTCCGGCACTTGCTTGACCGCCTTCTCCAGCCGAATCTGCATGTCGACGCTCTGGGTCAGGCTGGTGCCGGGAATCCGGATGGTCTCGATGGTGATGTCGCCCTCGTCGAGGCTCGGGATGAATTCGCCGCCCATGCGTGTCGCGGCGAAGACGCTGCCGGCGACGATCAGGACGGCGCCAAACGCGACGCTGCCGCGGTAGCGGATGGCGCGGTCGAGCAGCGGCACATAGAACCGCTTGGCGGCCCGCATGAAGAGGTTTTCCGTCTCCGAGACCCTGCCGGTCACGAAGATCGCCACCGCGGCCGGGACGAAGGTGATCGACAACAGCGCCGCGCCCGCGAGCGCCATCAGCACCGTGAGGGCCATCGGCGTGAACATCTTGCCTTCGGTCCCCGTCAGGGTCAGGACCGGCAGATAGACCACGGCGATGATGAGCGTGCCGAACAGGCTCGGCTTGATGACCTCGCTGCTGCCGGCGCGGATCGTCTCCATCCGTTCCTCGAGCGACAGCAGCCGGCCGCGCCGGTGCTGCTCGGCAGCGAGCAGCCGCAGGCAGTTTTCGACGATGATGACCGCGCCGTCGACGATGATGCCGAAGTCGATTGCGCCGAGGCTCATCAGATTGGCGCTGACCTTGCTCTCGACCATGCCTGATATCGTGAACAGCATCGACAGCGGGATGACGCAGGCCGTGATCAGTGCGGCGCGGATGTTGCCGAGGATCAGGAACAGCACCGCGATCACTAGCGCCGCGCCTTCGACGAGGTTCTTCTCGACGGTCTGGATGGTCGCTTCCACCAGATGCGTGCGGTCGTAGACGGCGCGCGCGATCACGCCGTCGGGAAGCGATTTCGCGATCTCCGTGAGCCTCGCCTTGACGCGCTGGGCTACGGTGCGGCTGTTCTCGCCGATCAGCAGCATGGCGGTGCCGAGGACGGTTTCGCTGCCGTTGGTGGTCGCGGCGCCCGAGCGCAGGTCCTGGCCTTCCTGGACGTCGGCGACGTCGCGGATGCGCACCGGCACGCCGCCGCGCGAGCCGATCACGATGTCCCTGATGTCCTCGATATTGGCGACTTGGCCGGGTGCGCGGACGAGATATTGCTCGCCGTTGCGCTCGATATAGCCGGCGCCGACATTGGCGTTGTTGGCGGCCAGCGCCGTCATGATGTCGCGGAAGCCGAGCTTGTAGGCCATCAGCCGGCCGGGGATCGGCAGCACGTGGAATTGCCGCTCATAGCCGCCGATCGAGTTGACCTCGATCACGCCGGGGATGGTGCGCAGTTGCGGCTTGATGATCCAGTCCTGGATGGTGCGCAGTTCCGTCGGCGTGAACTCGGCGCCGGTCGGTGACTTCGCGCCGGCCTTGGCCTCGACCGAGTAGACATAGATCTCGCCGAGCCCGGTCGAGATCGGCCCCATCGCGACCTCGGTGCCTGCAGGCAGCAGGTCCTTTGCCTGCTGGATGCGCTCGTTGACGAGCTGGCGCGCGAAGTAGATGTCGGTGCCGTCCTGGAACACGACGGTGACCTGGCTCAGGCCGTAGCGCGAGATCGAGCGGGTGTAGTCGAGCCTGGGCAGGCCGCCCATCGCGGTCTCGATCGGGAAGGTGATGCGCTGCTCCGCTTCGAGCGGCGACAGGCCCGGCGCGCGCGTGTTGATCTGGACCTGGACGTTGGTGACGTCGGGCACCGCGTCGATCGGCAGGCGGGTGAAATTCCAGGCGCCGAAGCCGCCGGCGACGAGCGCGAACAGAACGACGAGCCATCGTTGACGAATGGAGAAGGCGAGGAGGGCGTCAATCATGGTCGGCGTCTCCCTTGCCCATCTCCGCCTTGACCACAAAACTGTTCTCGGCGACGTAGCGCTCGCCGGCCAAAAGGCCTGCGCGGATCTCCACGAATTTCGGATCGGAATCGCCGAGCTCGACCGGACGTGCCTCGATCTTGTCGCCGTCCTCGCGGACGAACACGATGGTTTTGTTCTCCAGCGTCTGGATCGCACTTCGCCGCACGGCAACTGCGACATTGCGTGCGGCGAGGATCAGCCGCGCCGTGACGAACAGGCCGGGGCGGAGCCGGCCGTCGGGATTTGGCAGCACCACGCGCGCCAGCGCGGTCTGGGTCTCGCTCGAGCCGATCGGCGCTATGTAGGAGATCGCGCCCTTGATCTCGCCGCGGCCATCGTCGGGGTCGATCAGCACCTCGTCGTTGAGGCGGACGCGCCGGAGGTCCTGCCGGTAGATCGACAGGTCGACCCAGATGCTGGAGAGGTCGGCGACGACGAAGGCCGGTTTCTGCTCGGAGGCGTATTCGCCGAGCGAGATCTGCCGCTCGATGATGGTGCCGGCGATCGGCGCCTTCAGCTCATAGACCGTGAGGCTCTGATTGCTCTCGATCGCGGCGAGCAGGTCGTCCCTGGCGACCTTGTCGCCGATGCGCTTCTGGATCGACTTGGCGACGCCCGGAAAGCGCGGTGTCACCTGCACCACGGCTTCCTGATTGGCGCGCAGGATACCGTTGAAGGCCAGCGTGTCGGTCAGCGTGGCGCCCGCGGCTTCCGCCAGCGTCACGCCGGCGGCCGCGAGCTTGACGTCGGAGATGCGGATGCGGTCGGCGCCATGCTCGTCCTGCTCGACGTGGTCGTTTGGTTTCTCCGGCTTCTTGTCCGCGGCATGTTCGGTCGGTGCGACCTTGGGCGCTGCAAGCATGGCGTAGCCATAGGCACCGAGCGCTGCGGTCACGATCGCGACGAGGATTGTGGAGGATGTCTTCATCGAGCGCCCTCCCGGGCCAGCGCAAAGGGATTGCCGACGAGGCCTTCGATGGTCGCCACACCGGCATGGAAATTCTGCAGCGCTTCCTGCTCGCGCAGCCGCGCCTGGGTCACGCTCGCTTGCGCGTCGAGCACTTCGAGCAGGGAGAAGCGGCCCTGGCCGTAGCCTTGCGAGATCGCTTCCGCAGCCTCAGTGGCCTTGGGGATGGCGATCTCGCGCAGCACCGCGAGCTCGCGCAGCGAGCCCTGGAGCGAGTCATAGGCACGGCCGGCAATCACGATCAGCGTGTTGCGGTTGGCCTCGCGCTCGGCCCCGGTCTTGGCGAGGCTTTCCTGCGCCGAGAGGATGTTGCCCTGGTTCTGGTCGAACACGGGTATCGGCACCGAGACGGTGAGGCGCGCCGCATCGTCATTGGTTTCGTTGAAATGGCGCCAGCCGGCCGCGATCCGCACGTCCGGATAGGGCTTGAGCCGCGCCATCAATAGTTCGGCATTGCGCTGGGCAAAGACCGCCGTCCAGCGCACCAATTGCGGATTGGCATCGATGGCGGCGACCACCGACTGGAACGTCGGCGGGCGCCCCGTGGTGTCGAGCCGGCCGGAGACCTCGCCGAATTTCGCAGAGGGATCGCCCATCAGCACCGCGAGCTCGCGCCGGGCGCTTGCCAGCGTCGCCTTGAATCGCTCGCGGTCGGCCTTCACCAGGGCGGAGGCGACCTCGGCGCGGCCGGTCTCGGCCGGAGAGGAGGCGCCGGCTTCCACGCGGCGGCGGAGCAGCGGCGTCAGCCGGTCGATCGCGGCGATCTGCTCGTCCAGGATCTGGATCCGCCGCTGCGCGCCGAGCACGCTGAGGAAGGCGATCGCCGTCTCCGACAGCACTTCCAGCCTGACGGCCTTGCGCTGGATCGCGGCGACCTCGATGCCGGCCTGTCCGGCCGCGATCCTGGCGTCCCGCTTGCCGAACAGCTCGAAGGCCTGGCTGATCTGGAGCGTGGTCTCGGCCGATTTCGTGCCGCGATAGATGCCCGACCCGAATGAATTGTCCTGTTCATAGGACAGTTCCGGATTGAGGAGCGCGCCGGCCTGGATGCGCTGACCGGTGGCGATGCCGACGTCGCGCTCCGCCGCCGTCAGGCGCGGGCTCGCGGCCAGCGCGCGCGAGAGCGCCGCGCGCATGGTCAGCGTCTGGGCGTGTGACGTCAGCACCAGGGGTGGGCTGATGAGAATAGCCAGCGCGCACGCGATGCGCGCAGCCAGTCGCCTGCAAAACATGAACAGAACCTGTGAAGGAGAACCGATGGGCGCGATGGGGCGCCCGGCTGATCCGTTCAGGTCAGGTGCTTGGGGGGCGGGGATGCCGTATCGGGCGCGATGCCGGCGAGCGCCGGCTGCCGCTGCGGGACCGGCGCGGCCATCACATCGGCCGCGGCTTCCGGCTGCACCGGTTGCACGACAGCGATGGAGAAGCAGCCGTGGCAGTGATGGCCGGCAAGCGCCTTATGATCGCCATGGCCGGCCGCGCCGTGGTCGAGCATCGCCGCGATCTCGGAGCCGCCGGACGGGCTGGTCACATCGATGTCGTGGGCGCCGTGGAGCGCGCCCGAGAGCAGATACATGACCGCGACGAACACAGCCACGAGCCTGCGCCAATGGCGCGTGGTGCTCCGTCTGAAGGGTCGGCGATTCAGGACCACGAATTCACTCTCGCTGTCGGTTCGGCTGGCCTAGCATGGCAGCGGGAACAGTGTCGACCCGCAATAGTGTTACGTGTGGGGAACTCAACGTCGCAGCCGCACCTCTTGATGCGAGCGCGACCGGGGCGCAACATTCCGGGGGATTACGAGCTCATTCGGCGGCCTCCGGAATTTGCTCCGACGCGACAGCCCCATCGCCCGTACGCAGCCCGAAGCCCTTCACCAGGCCGAAGATTGCGGGGATCACGATCAGCGTCAGCAGCGTCGACGAGATCATGCCGCCGATCATGGGCACGGCGATCCGCTGCATGATCTCCGAGCCCGTCCCGCTGCTCCACATGATCGGCAGCAGGCCGGCCATGATCGCAACCACCGTCATCATCTTCGGGCGGACGCGCTCGACCGCGCCCTCCATGATCGCCTTGTCGAGATCGTCGCGGGTCAGGACGCGTCCGGCGCGCGCGCAGCGCGCTTCGGCTTCGGCAAGGGCGTGGTTGAGATAGATCAGCATCACCACGCCGGTCTCGGCCGCCACGCCCGCGAGCGCGATGAAGCCGACCGCGACCGCGACCGAGAGGTTGAAGCCGAGCCACCACATCAGCCACAGGCCGCCGACGAGGGCGAAGGGCAGGGAGAGCATCACGATCATGGTCTCGGTGATCGAGCGGAAGTTGAGGTAGAGCAGCAGGAAGATGATCAGCAGCGTCACCGGCACCACGATCTTCAGCCGCGCGGTGGCGCGTTCCAGATATTCGTATTGCCCGCTCCAGACCACGTAATAGCCTGATGGGAACTGGACGCTCGCCTGCACCGCGGCCCTCGCATCGGCGACATAGCCGCCGAGGTCACGGTCGCGGATGTCGACATAGATGTAGGTGGCGAGCTGGCCGTTCTCGGTCCGGATCGAGGTCGGCCCGCGCGCCGGCGTGACGCTTGCGACCTCGCCGAGCGGGACGGCGCCGCCGCCCGGCATCGGCACCAGGATGTCGCTGGCGATCGCCTTCGGATTGTCGCGCAGGTCGCGCGGATAGCGCATGTTGACGGTGAAGCGCTGCCGGCCCTCGACGGTCGTCGTCACCGTTTGGCCGCCGAGCGCGGTCGCAATCGTGTCCTGCACGTCCTGCACCATGATGCCGTAACGCGACAGCGCCTCGCGGTCCGGCGTGATCTCGAGATAGTAGCCGCCGAGGCTCCGCTCGGCATAGGCCGAGGAGGTGCCGGGCACCGCCTTGAGCACCTGCTCGATCTGCCGGGCCAGCTTGTCGATTCCGGCGAGATCGCTGCCCATGACCTTGATGCCAACGGGGGTACGGATGCCGGTCGAGAGCATGTCGATGCGCGCCTTGATCGGCATGGTCCAGGCGTTGGAGACGCCCGGAAACTGCAGCGCCTTGTCCATCTCGGCGATCAGGCTGTCGATCGTCACGCCGGCGCGCCACTGCTCCTTCGGCTTGAGGTCGACGATGGTCTCGAACATCTCCGATGGCGCCGGATCTGTCGCGGTTGCCGCACGACCGGCCTTGCCGTAGACCGAGGCCACTTCCGGAAACGAGCGGATGATGCGGTCCTGGGTCTGCATCAGCTCGGCCGCCTTGGTCACGGAAATGCCGGGAAGCGTCGTCGGCATGTAGAGCAGGGCGCCTTCGTTGAGATTCGGCATGAA
This sequence comes from Bradyrhizobium sp. B039, assembly GCF_038965675.1. Classification (NCBI taxonomy): domain Bacteria; kingdom Pseudomonadati; phylum Pseudomonadota; class Alphaproteobacteria; order Hyphomicrobiales; family Nitrobacteraceae; genus Bradyrhizobium; species Bradyrhizobium sp. B039. The sequence continues at coordinate 5,046,887 of NZ_CP152416.1, read as the reverse complement.
CTCGGAGCCGAGCCGGCCTGCCGGCCAGATCGACGCGGCGAGCACGCCAAGCGCGAGCAGGATCACTGGGATCCGCGCCCGCAGCACGCCCGAAATCACCGGCCGGTAGATCCAGATCAGGAAGCGGTTGATCGGGTTCTTGTGCTCCGGGATGATCCTGCCGCGGACGAAGATCACCATCAGCGCCGGCACCAGCGTGACCGACAGCAGCGCCGCCGCCGCCATCGCGAAGGTCTTGGTGAAGGCGAGCGGGCTGAACAGCCGGCCCTCCTGCGATTCCAGGGTGAAGATCGGCATGAACGAGACGGTGATGATCAGCAGGCTGAAGAACAGCGCCGGGCCGACCTCGGCGGCGGCCTCGATCAGGATCGCCACCCGCGAATGGCCGGGCGCGGCGCGCTCGAGATGCTTGTGCGCGTTCTCGATCATGACGATCGCCGCGTCGATCATGGCGCCGATCGCGATCGCGATGCCGCCGAGGCTCATGATGTTGGAGCCGATCCCGAGCAGCTTCATCGCCCCGAACGCCATCAGCACCCCGACGGGGAGCATCAGGATGGCAACCAGCGCGCTGCGGACATGCAGCAGGAACACGATGCAGACCAGCGCCACCACGATGCTCTCCTCGAGCAGCGTATGCCGGAGCGTCTCGATCGCGGCCTTGATCAGGTTGGAGCGGTCGTAGACCGGAACGATCTCGACCGATTTCGGCAGGCTGGTTGCGATCTCCCTGAATCGCTTCTTGACGCCCTCGATTACGTCGAGTGCGTTCATGCCGAAGCGCTGCAGCACGATGCCGCTCGCCACCTCGCCCTCGCCGTTGAGCTCGGCGATGCCGCGCCGCTCGTCCGGTCCGAGCTCGACGCGGGCGACGTCGCGCAGCTTGACCGGCGTTCCGTTGTCGGTCTTCAGCACGATGTTGCCGATGTCGTCGACGCTTTTCAGATAGCCCTTGCCGCGAATGACATATTCGAACTCGGAAAGCTCGACGGTGCGGCCGCCGACGTCGGCATTGCTGGCGCGGATGGCATCGCGCATCTTCTGCATGGTGATGCCGAGGTCGCGCATGCGCTGCGGATCGAGGATGACGTTGTATTGCCGCACGAAGCCGCCGATGCTCGCGATCTCCGCCACGCCTTCCGCCTTGGCGAGCGCAAACTTCAGATTCCAGTCCTGGATCGTCCGCGTCTCGGCGAGATTCAATTCCTTGGACATCACCGCATATTGGTAGACCCAGCCGACGCCGGTGGCGTCGGGCCCGATCGTGGGCGTGACGCCGGCGGGCAGCCGCGACGCGGCGCCGTTGAGGAATTCGAGCACGCGCGAACGGGCCCAGTAGATGTCGGTACCGTCCTCGAAGATGACGTAGACGAAGGAGACGCCGAAGAAGGAGAAGCCGCGCACCACCTTCGACCTTGGCACCGTCAGCATCGCAGTGGTGAGGGGATAGGTGACCTGATCCTCGATCACCTGGGGCGCCTGGCCCTGATATTCGGTGTAGACGATGACCTGGGTGTCGGAGAGGTCTGGAATGGCGTCCAGCGGCAGATGGAGCAAGGCATAGAGGCCGGCCGCGGCGGCAAAGCCGGTGCCGAACAGGACCAGCAGCAGGTTGCGTGCCGACCAGGCGATGATGCGCGCGATCATGGCTTGCCTCCCATCGCGTGGCCGCCGTGCGCATCAGTGCCTTGCGCGTTAGTGCCTTGGACGTTGCCGCCTTCGGCGAGTCCTTTGAGGGCCGCCTTGAGGTTGCTCTCGGCATCGATCAGGAAGTTGGCGGAGGTGACGATGACGTCGCCCTCGGCAAGCCCGTCGCGGATCTCGACATACCCATCGCCCCGCCGCCCGAGCTTGACCTCGCGCGGCTCGAAGCGGCCCTGTCCCTTGTCGACCAGGACGGCCTGCCGGCTGCCGGTGTCGAGCACCGCGCTTTCGGCCACGCTGAGCACCGGCGCCGGATTGCCGGTATCTATCGCGGCATCGACATACATGTCGGGAAGCAGCGCGAGATCGTCGTTGGCGAGTTCGATCCGTATCCGCGCCGTGCGCGTTTCCTTGTTCAGCTGCGGATAGATGACGCTGATCCGGCCGTCAAAATCCCGACCGGGATAGCTGCGCGCCCGCACCGTCACGGGCTGGCCGACGGCAATGCCGCCGAGGTCGCGCTCGGCGACGTCGACATTGGCCCACACCAGCGAGATATCGGCGATGCGAAACAGGATGTCGCCGGGCTGGGCGCGCATGCCGTCGATGGCGTTGCGCTGGAGCACGATGCCGTCACGCGGCGACGACCATTGGATGGTGATCGGCACCGCATGGCTCTTCTCCATCTCGGCGATGACGGGTTCGGGGACATCGAGATTGACCAGCCGCTGCCGCGAGCCCCGGCCGTAGGGTTCGATGCCCGCGGTCGTCTTCGAGGTGATGGTCGCGAGATATTCGGCCGCTGCGGACGATACGGCCGGACTGTAGATCTCCATCAGCGACTGCCCCTTGGTCACGCGGCTTCCGGTGGTGACGTCGGCAACCTTCTGCACAAAACTCTCGGCGCGCATGGCGATGACCGAGATCCGGCGTTCGTCGAGCTGGATAGTGCCGGGCGCGCGCACCAGCGTCCGCAGCCGCCGTAGTTCGGCAGGCTCCGATTTGACGCCGCTGCGCTGGATTTTGCCGGGCGACAGCTTGACCGAACCGTCGTCGCTGTCGTCGCCGTCATAGACGGCGATGTAATCCATCCCCATCGAATCCTTCTTCGGCACTGGTGAGGTGTCGGGCAGGCCCATCGGGTTGCGGTAATATTTGATCTTGCGATCGGCCTTGTGCTCGCCTTTAGGCTCGTCGGCATCGGACGGCGCCGGTACGGCGACGTAGTCGCGGCCGTCCTCGGTCTTCTTCGGCGTCGGCGAATAGAGCGGCTTGCCGTCCGGATCCTGATAATAGAGCGGGGCGACCGTATCCGCCGCATTCGCTGCGAACAAAATCGGATCGCCATTCGCCGGCAAAAAGCTGCCGGCAAACAGCGCGGCGCCTACCGCTGCGACAAGCGCAGCGGCAGTGCCGATGAGGCGGCTCTTGCTCATTGCTCGGCCGTGACGACGAGCTTGTTTTCGACCGTGCCGCTTTCGCCCTGCACCTTGGCGCCAAGCGAGAGCTGCCAGCGCCCGGCCATGCCGAAGGTGGCCTTGAAACGGTAGGTGCCGGGCTCGGTGCCCGGCATCGGCGTGACCTTGGTGGCCATCTCCTGCATGCCGTCGGGCGCCATGTCGAGCCGGCTGGCGAAGACCACGGCATCCGGCACGGTCTTGCCGGAGGTCTTGTTGACCAGCCGTACCGTCACGATGCGATCGGCGCCGGCCTTGACGGTCGGCTGCATGAGCTGGAATTCATAGTTCTTGATTTCGGCGCGTGCGGAGGTCGCAAACGCGGTTGCGATCAGCGCGGCCATGGCGGCGCGCGCGACGTGGGACGTTGTCATGATTTCAATTTCCTCGATGGGTCTGATGGAGTCGCACGCAACGACGTGACGCGTCGCAAGACGGTATGCAGCCATGCGCGCCGATTGCGGCACGCATGTTCACCAGGCGGCGGAGCGCCTGTCAGACGATCGATCGAGGGGGATGATCCGGAGGTGGGCGGGTGAGGCCGTCGCCGATGGCATCATCGAGCGGCCGAAGCAGCGCGAGAGGACGCGCATAGCGGATGGCGGTCGCGACGACAGGTCCTGCCTGCAACGCCTTCAGCATGCAGATCGCGAGGAGCGGGCAGTCCTGGCATTGCTTGCTGTTCTGCTCGTCGGGGCAGCACGGCATGTCCGCCGACATGTCCTGTGCGCCGGTCATCTGCATGTCGCTAGCCATCAGGGGCTCCGCCGCTGCTGGTGTCACCAGCGGCGCAACCATCAGCCCCGCGGTCACGAGGACCGCGAGCACTAGCCTGAGGATGCGACAAGCCATCATTGCGCGACACTCTCACACGGTGGCAACACTGGAAAGTCCCCCGGTTCACAAGTGTGAGAGCAGGGAGCGCTGGTGGTTAACCGTTTCGAGCGATCGCGGAGTACCATGTTATTGCGCAATCCTAGTGGGATTTGGGGCCTCCCTGATAACGCCATCCGGATGCGCCGCCCGCCGGTGCGGTGGCGGGCAGCTCAGGAGCTTGTCGATCATAGGCCAACGCGGAATACGGGCCTTGAGGTAGGACAAACGTTCTGGATTGCGAGGTTTGCCTGGCCTCATTCGGCCAATAGCTCCTGTCGGAAATGGTCGAGCCCGCATGGGCGCTGACCGAGACGGCCAAGAGAAGCGTGAGTGCGAGAAGGCTCTTCGTCAACATAGTTCCGGCTCCATGATTTTCGCGGAAGCGCCTCTGTTGCGCTTCTTCTGAGGAGTTCGGAGCCATCCGCGACACGGTTACAGGCTCACGCCGACGTGAGTGCAGCCTCTCACCAGCGCAGCAGTCGGGGTCCCAACAATGCGCCTGCGAGGGTGCACAGCACGATCGTACCGCCATACCAGAGCGCGACGAAGGGCAGCGAGTCGTCGGTGCAGTGAAGCGCATAGGCCATCGCGCTCATGCCACCTGCGACGAGCCCGCTGAAGGCGCCGGTACGGACCAGATTGGTCGGAGCTGCCTGTCGCACAGCCCAGATGACGACGGCAAACGGTACAATCGCGATGATCGGAATCGAGATGAGGCATTCGAGCCATTGATCGCCCATCACCATCCTGTCCCAGTGTGAACTCGGCGCCTGCCCAAGGCTGATGCCGGCAAGCAGGAGGATCGCCACAAAGGGCAGTGCGGCGAGGCCCGGGGATACCCTTCGTTCCCCGCCAGGCCGCGCCAGCCGTGCCAGATAGACCGCCGCCGCGCCTGTGGTGCCGAACGCGAATGCGATCTTCAGGAACAGAAAAATCAGGGTGCGTGGCGTGGTCAGGTCGGTGCGGACACCGAGTGCCAAGAACGTGACTCCGATTGCAACGGCCATTCCAACCACAAGCGCAGTGCCGACGCTGCGGTTGACCTGTCGCCGGTTGACCGGTTCGACACCCGCGCTGAGCGCGCTGATCAGCTCGTCCGTCTTCATGTTTGCGTCCTCTGTGCGATCAACGCCGCCAGGGTCTTTAGCCCGCGGTGAATATTGACCTTCACGCCCGATTCCGAGATGTGGCAGCGCTGTGCCGCTTCAGCGACGCTCAGCCCGTCGAGTTTCACGGCCTCGATCGCGCATTGCATCTTTTCCGGCAGGTGTTTGAGCAACCGCCTGAGATCGAAGCTGCTCTCGGCACTGAGGTTATCGTCATTGGCAATGACGTCGCCCGCCTCGTCGATCGGCACGTCGGTAACCGAGGCCCGGTTTCGGCGGAGAAAATCGATCAGCTTGTAGCGCGCGATCGCGTGCACCCAGGGCGTTAACAGCTCCTGCGGATCGTAGGTGTGTCGCTGGAGGTGAATCGCCAGCACGGCCTCCTGAACCAGATCCTCGGCCTCCGCCACGCCTCGGCCTATTTTCGCGAACTTGCCCTTGTAATAGGCGCGCAAATGGCGGCTCAGCCGCTCAAGCAGCATGCGATGCGCCGCAGCATCGCCATCCTGGCTGGCAAGCATGAGTGCCTTGAGCTCGGTTTCCGTGGTCGTCATACCCACATGGCTATAGTTCGCTCGTATTGCCGACTTGGTTACAGTCAGTTCGCAAGATTCTCATTTTCCTCCTCCAAGGCAAACGGTGCGAGGGGTCGATCGAGTGGTCCGCAACGCGGATTGACATGACTTCGTTCGTAGGGACTAGAGGCCGAGGCAATTGTGGAACCGCGCCTGGAAGATCGCCATCGTTACAGGCGCATGGTAAAATGGGACGCCGGAGGGAGCCTGGAATGCCTGAAGAGTCCTGCTGCTCACACGACGCGTGCTGCGAGAAGGCCGCCAAACCCCGGATGGAGGAGGTCGCCACGTCGGGCTGCGCCGACTGCTGCTCGGCAGGCGTTCCGGTCTTCGACGGGCTTGATCCACGATACAAGCGCATATTGTGGACCGTCATCGCCATCAACGCGGCGATGTTCGTGAGCGAAATGGTGGCGGGCCACTTGGCCGGCTCGCAGGCTCTCAAGGCCGATGCTCTCGACTTCCTGGCCGATACAGTCACCTACGGCTTGAGCCTTTCGGTCATCGGCGCGAGCCTCAAGACACGGGCCACCGCCGCACTGTTCAAGGGGTTGTCGCTCAGTGCGATGGCAGCCTGGGTGTTCGGATCAACGGTCTATCAGACCCTGATCCTGGGGCTTCCTCGCGCGGAGCTGATGGGAGCGATGAGCCTGGCCGCGCTGGCGGCGAATCTGACCTCGGTTCTCTTGCTCGCGCGCTACAAGGACGGCGACGCCAACGTGCGGTCGGTATGGCTCTGCTCGCGCAATGACGCGGTCGGCAACGTCATCGTGATGATTGCTGCCGTTGGCGTATTCGGTACCGGAACGGCATGGCCTGATCTCGCTGTTGCCGCCGTGATGGCGGGAATCTTCCTCACCTCATCTTTGCAAATCCTGCGGCAAGCGTGGGCGGAGTATCGCGGCGGCCAAGCTGCTGCGACCGCCTGAGGGGCAGGCTGGTCCCGGGCGCAATCGAGACGCGAAAAGGCCCCAGCCCGGGGCTGACCGGCTGAGGCCTTTGTGCTCACAATCTTCGTCCTTGGGACTTGGATCGCCAACGCGCCCCGCGCCGGCTCGTTCCCTAGGGCTTGGAATTATTTCGCGCGCCGAGATTAGCCGCGCGCCTACGCTTTCTCCTCCCAGATCATGGCGAGGTGCACGATCGTCTGCACCGCCTTTTCCATGTCCTGCCGGCTGACCCATTCCAGGCGCGAATGGAACGCGTGCTCGCCCGCGAAGATGTTGGGGCAGGGCAGGCCCATGAAGGACAGGCGCGAGCCGTCGGTGCCGCCGCGGATCGCGGTGCGCATCGGGCGCAGGCCGGCGCGGCGGATCGCCTCGATGGCGTATTCGAGAATGTGCGGGTGACGGTCGATCACCTGCTTCATGTTGCGGTACTGCTCCTTGACCTCGAACTTGTAGGTCGAGCGCGGATAGTCCTTCATCACATCCTTGACGATGTTCTCGAGCAGGACCTCCTTCTCCTTCAGCCCTTCCTCGGTGAAGTCGCGCACGATGAAGGAGAGCGTCGCCTGCTCCAGCGCACCGTCGATGCCGATCGGATGCAGGAAGCCCTGCTTGCCTGACGTCGTCTCGGGCGAACAGCCTTCCTTCGGGAGTCGCTCGACGATGGCGGCTGCGATCTTGATCGCGTGCTCCATCTTGCCCTTGGCATAGCCCGGATGGGCGCTGACGCCGTTGATGGTGATGGTGGCGCCGTCGGCCGAGAAGGTCTCGTCCTCGACGGAGCCCGCGGTCTCGCCATCCATGGTGTAGCCGAAATCGGCGCCGAGCTTCTTGATGTCGACATTGTCGACGCCGCGGCCGATTTCCTCGTCCGGCGTGAACAGGATCTTGAGGGTGCCGTGCTTCGCATCGGGGTTGTTGATGAAGAAATGCGCGGCATCCATGATCTCGGCGACGCCGGCCTTGTTGTCGGCGCCCAGCAGCGTGGTGCCGTCGGTGGTGATGATGTCGTTGCCGATCTGGTTCTTCAGCGCGGGATGCTCGGCGAAGCGGATCACCTGGCTGGTATCGCCCGGCAGGGTGATGTCGCCGCCGCGATAGTTCTTCACGAGCTGCGGCTTCACGTCCTTGCCGGTGACGTCGGGCGAGGTGTCCATGTGCGAGCAGAAGCAGATCACCGGCACCTTCTTGTCGGTGTTGGCCGGGATCGTTGCGTAAACGTAGCCGTAGTCGTCGAGATGGGCGTCGGCGACGCCCATGGCCTTCAGCTCGGTGACGAGGACGCGGCCGAGGTCTTTCTGCTTCTCGGTCGAGGGCGAGCTGGGGGATTCCGGATCGGACTGGGTGTCGATGGTGACGTAGCGCAGGAAGCGCTCGGTCACGGTATGCGTGAAGATGAGTGAGGACATTTCTGGTCAAACCGCCGGGGGTCAGGGGGAGCAGGCGGTATATCAGAAAAGCGGGCCACGTTGCGGCCGGAACGAGCTTCGATCAGGCTTAACGAACAGTCACCTCAGATCGCCTCTTTCAGTTCCTTGACCGGGCGGAAGGCGACCTTCTTGCTGGCCTTGATGTGGATGGGCTCGCCTGTGGCGGGATTGCGGCCGGTGCGGGCCGCGCGCTTGCGGACCTGGAGGATGCCCAGCCCCACGATCCGGACGCGGTCGCCCTTCTTCAGGTGCTTGGCGATCAGCTCGACCATGTCGGTGAGGACGGCCTCGGCTTGCTTCTTCGACAGGTCCTGGCTTTCCGCGATGTCGGCGGCGAGGTGCTTGAGGGTGATGGTGGCGGGAGCGGCTGCCTTCTTCGCCATGTCTGGCCTCCTCGATTCTTGCCGGTGGCTGGGGAGACCGCCCCCGGACCCCGCAGGTTCCCGGAGGCGTAGACGATTCGGGACCGGACTGACTACGCCGCCCGGCGCGGCCGGGTCACGTTCCTGCGCGCCACCGGCGGATATCCGCTCCTTCAGGCTGTGGATGCAACGTCCTTGACTTCACCAAGCCCGGCCTTTAAGTCCCCCCTCGTTCCGCGGACATCTGTGCGCCACGCGGGAGTAGCTCAGTTGGTTAGAGCGCCGGCCTGTCACGCCGGAGGTCGCGGGTTCGAGCCCCGTCTCTCGCGCCATTTTATGGCGGAAATCAATAACTTAATCGCTGAATAGAAACCCTCCCTGGCAAACCGCCAGCGGAGCAAAGCGCGTATGCGACGCTCGGCGAGCGGGTGGTCGTTATTTTCGATTTTTTCGTGTTTCCGATCTTGCCCGCAACAAGCGGTGTGCAACACATTGTGCAACCCGCCAGACCGCCGACGACCGGTCAAACCGCTCTCATTCGGATCAATCCAATGCAGGCAGCCGATTTCAGCGCAACGCTGCAAAATTTGTTCGCCAAGGGCGTGCGGTACGGGGCCGTGATCGACCTTGGCTGTGCCGATGGGCATTTCGTTCTTAACCACCTGTCACGGCTCGGTGGTGCGGTGCCGCTCAACATTGATGCCAACCGGATCTATGAGAACTCCCTGAAGGCCATCAAGGAGGTGCTTGGCGGGCACTATCGGATCTGCGCCGTCACCGACCATGAGGGTGAGATCGAGATCACCGAGTCGGTGCATCCCTACTGGTCGTCCGTGCGCCCGGCGGGCGATCTCTACTGGGCGCGGCTCAACGACCTGATCAAGAGCAAGGTCAAGGTGCCGGCGACGACACTCGATGCGCTGGTCAAGGAACTGTCGCTCGAGCCGCCGTTCCTGCTCAAGCTCGACGTGCAGGGCGCCGAAAAGGCCGCGCTGAAGGGCGCGCGTTACGTGCTCGAAAATTGCAGCGTCGTCGTGTGCGAGGCCGACATCGACGACTTCCAGGACATCAACGCGACGCTGCTGGAGGCAGGTTTCTTCCTCTACGACCTGACGACGCTGCAGCGCCTGCGCGACGGAACGCTCGGCTGGTTTTACCCCGTCTATGTCAGCGGCAAGCTCGCCCACCTGAAGCCGCAGGCGTTCTGGGATACCGGCGACAATGCGGCGGTCATCGAGGTGCAGGAGGCGCGCCGCAAGATGATCCTCGAACAGAACAGCAAGATATTGAACCGGCTGCGCTACGGGCAGGCCGATGCCGGCCGGAATGATCCCTGTCCCTGCGGCTCGGGGCAGAAATTCAAGCATTGCTGCGGCAGCTACCGGGCCGACTGACTTTGGCGCAGTCTGCCGGCTCGTCGAGCTATAGAATACACCCCTGACATTTCAAAGGCTTGGCAGGCCACCTTCAGTCGACGGCTGAAAATCAAAAGGCCGCCCGAGGGCGGCCGGTTGGGGGTCAAATCGAACCTTTTCGCCGTCAGCGAATCTCCGACGTGCCCGCGCTGGTGATCGCCACAGGCTTGCCGGCCTTGATCATCTGGGTGGACTGGGCGGTCTGGCCGTAATCGGCGTTGGTACGGGCAGCAATCCCGAAACCGGCCACTGCAATGCCGGCAACCAGCGCCACCACCACGATCTTCAGGTGGGTCGCACGATCAGCAGAGTGAATTGAGTGGTTCATCTGAGCCTCCCGACGGGCTTTTGCCGCCGTCTATGGGCTCATGTCTTAAGGACCATCTGTTTCCGGATGGTTTCGCGGGTTCCGCAAAATGGTTTCATTAATAAGCCGGGTTGGTTTCGCCGGGCTTGCGGCGAGGCGGCGCCCTCAGGCGGCGGCCCGGCCGATATCGTCCCGGATGGTGCAGGCCGCCCAGACGAACAGCAGGGCGCCCAACGTGGTCGTGACCGCCGCCGAGAGCAGGGAATAACGCACGGCGTCCGCACCATAGCTGCCCCTCAGGGCATCGTTGACCATGCCCACGACCAGCGGGCCGACGCCCTGGCCGAAGCAGGTGGCGGTGAGCGCGATCAGCGCGGAGGCCAGCGCCCGCATGCTCGGCTTTGCCACGGTCTGCGCGATCGCGAAGATCGGCCCGAGATGGAAGCCGACCAGGAACGAGGTCAGCGCCAGCATCGCGACCATCATCGCGAAATCCTGCGTCAGCATGCACAGCGCGAACACCGGACCGGCGAGGCCTGAGGTGATCGCGGGCGCCCAGAGCTTCCAGCGGTCGTCGCGGCGGCTCACTTGCGCCACCACGAAGCCGCCGAGCAGGGTGCCGGCCATTCCGGCGAGCCCCTTGAAGGTGCCGGCATAGGTGCCGATCTCGGCGCTCGACAGGTGGTGCACGCGCGCGAGGAACGGCGGGATCCAGGCCGCGGTCGCGTAGTTGGTGTAGGTGGTGAGGCAGAAGCCGATCAGCACGATGATGAAGCTCCGCTGCGAGGCGAGGAAGCGCAGCGTCGGGCCGAGCGGCTCGGGCACGAAGCTCTCCTGCATCGCGCCGCGCTTCGGCTCCGAGATCGTCAGCCACAGGATAGCCGCGAGCAGGATGCCCGGCAGGCCGGCGACGTAGAACGCCATCCGCCAGCCATAGTGCTGGTTGACGTAGCCGCCGACGAAATAGCCGAGGAAGACGCCGAGATAGGTGCCGATGGCGTAGATGCCGAGCGCGCGCGGGCGTTCGTTCTTGGCAAAGAGATCGGCGACGATCGACTGCGAGGCGGGCGAGCCCGCGGATTCGCCGATGCCGACGCCGATGCGCGCCAGCGCCAGCGAGGTCACGCTCGAGGCCGCGCCGCACAGCGCCGTCATCGCGCTCCAGAACGCGAAGGCCACGGCCACGATGTTGCGCCGGTTGAGCCGGTCGGCGGCGCGCGCGATGGGGATGCCGAGCAGGGAGTAGAACAGCGCGAAGCCGAAGCCTGCGAGCAGGCCCATCATGGTGTCGCTGAGGGCAAACTCCTTCTTGATCGGCTCGATCAGGACGTTGAAGATCGTGCGGTCGAGGAAGTTCAGCGCGTAGATGACGGTGAGCAGCCCCAGCACGTAATAGCGCCGCGCCGAGGGCTTTGCCGCGGCAGTCGTTTGCACCGACACTTGTGACGTCACATCGACCATCGCATCCCCCCAATTTTGTCTTTGTTGTCGTTGTCGGTCCAGCCCTTATTGGAGCTGGCCGCTTCACGCGTCGCGGATGTAATTCCCCGCTTCGAATTCGACCGGCGCCGCGCCCACATCGAACGACACGCCGATCGGGTCGCGATCTGCCTCCATCGCCTCTAGTTGCTCGCTCAGCATGCGCCGGATCATCAGGATGCCGCGGTCGCTCTGGCCGAAATGCTCCTCGGAGTGAACGGTCACTTCGCCCTGGCCGACCTGGGCTTCGTAATCACCCGGGAATTGCTGGTGCTCGGCCTCGGTCATGTCCCACCAGAATTTTCCGTTGAACTTGGAGCGCATCCGGCCGATGTCGCCTGATGCCTTGACGCGGCCGGCAACGTAGATGCGGAACGAGGTGTCGTCGATCGGCAGTGTCCAGCCGATCGACTCGACGCGGGCGAACTGCGCCACGCGCGGATTGGGCACGACGCGCAAGGTGGGGAGGGCGGCTTCGGTGACGCGATAGAACACCTTGCCGTCATCCTGCCTGCGGATCGAACGCACGGCGATCCCGCGCGGCGTCTTGTCGAACTTCACCTCCGGCATCGAGGCCATCATGTCAGTGAATTGCGGGCCCGAGAACGAGCCGTGCAGCACCGGCACGTGATAGGGATCGACCACGTTCTCGAAATGCTGCAGCCAGTTGCAGGGAATGACTGCCGGTCCGCCGCCGCCGATCGAGGAATCGTCGGCCTCGACGAACTCGCCGTCGTCCATGTTTTCGAGGCACTCATAGCGCGGCAGCACCGGGCGTTTCTCGGCCGGGCCCATATAGGCGAAGATCAGTCCGTAGCGCTCTTCGACCGGGTACCAGGGCTGGCGCACCTTGTCCTTGAACTGGCCGCCGTCGGGCTCGCAGGGCTGCTCCAGGCAGTGGCCCTCGGTGTCGAACTTCCAGCCGTGATAGCAGCAGCGGATGCCGTCCTCCTCGACCTTGCCATAATAGAGCGTGGTGCCGCGATGGCAGCATCGCGCGTGCAAGAGGCCGGCGCGGCCATGCTTGTCGCGGAATAGCACCAGATCCTCGCCCAGCGCCCGCACCTTCTTCGGGGTGTCGGTGGCATCACCGATGAGCCCGACCGGGTGCCAGTAACGGCGGAGCAGTTCGCCCATTGGCGTGCCGCGCACGACCGAGGTTAGCTCGGTGCGCGTCTGCGCCGGTTTCATCGCATAGGCCGTGCCGAGATCGCGATCCCGCTGGGTGATCGTCATGCTGGTCCTCCCGCTGTGGGCCGTGCTGGCCAGGCCTTTTTTGTGCCTTTGTCGCAGTGAAAAATAATTCGATGACAATGTCAACGATCTTCCAAGTGCCGCCTGGTCGCATTCGGATGAGGTAGGAGGCGGCCTGCCTCAAGCTTGGGACTTGAGCCCGGCACTTGCTTCGGACTTGGACTTGGCAGGTCACCGCTTTCTTGGCACAGGTGAACGATGAACCAGACACCGAGGGATGGGTGGACGACGCCCGAGGCGGGCGAGAGCGAGGCGGCGCCGATCACCGTGATGCTGTCGTCGCGGCTGATGGTGTTGGCCAATCTGCTCAAGCGCGGCGCCATCCTGCGCTACAAGCGCCTCGCTGGATTGTCCTCGGTCGAGTTCGGTCTGGTCGCCTCGCTCGGCCGGCGGCCGCCGATGAGCGTCGCGCGGCTCGCCGAAGCGGTCGGCCAGGACAAGGGACAGATCAGCCGCGCGCTTGCGGAACTCGTCTCGCGCAAGCTGATCGCGAAATCGGCCAACCCGAAGGACAGTCGCGAGGTGCTGGTCTCGCTCACCGCGGCGGGGCTCGCCGCGCATGACGTGATCGTCGAAGGCGCGCAGGACCGCAATCGGCGCCTGCTTGAATCGCTGAGCGAAGCCGAGTTCGACACGCTGCTGCGCCAGGTCGATCAGCTCACGGCGATTGCCACCGAGATGCTCGAGGCCGAAAAGAATTCGCGTTGATGTCTCAGCAATCCCTGGAAATGTTGGATCGCTTCTAAGAGTCTCTCTAAGACCTTTTCAATTAGGGAAATCGCGCACCCTCACATAAGCGTCGCTGCAAACGCATGCCGTGTCGGGACACGACGGCATGTCGCTTCAAACATGCAGCTTCGGGGTGGCGCGTTGAACAGTCTTGGAATGCTGCGGTCGGCCGTGTTGGCGACCGCGTCGGCTTGGGTCCTGGTGCCGCAAGCATCGCTCGCACAATCCTCTACACAGAGTGGCGCTCAGAACCTGCCGTCGGTGACCGTCACGGCGCCCGAGGCGCGCCGCCGCGCACCCGTGTCTACCGTGCGTAGCGCGCCGCGACGGTCGATGCAGGCAGTGAATAGAAGCAAACCGCAGCCGCAGCGCAATGTCGGCTTCGTCGAGACGCCGCGCGGCCCCGTGCGCGGCTACGTCGCCGGTCGCAGTTCGTCAGGCACCAAAACCGACACGCCGATCATGGAGACGCCGCAGTCGGTGTCCGTCATCAGTGCGGAGCAGATCCGCGACCAGAAGGCGAACAAGCTCGACGAGGTGCTGCGCTACACCGCCGGCGTGCGGGCAGGGACCTTCGGCGCGGATACGCGCAACGATTGGTGGCTGATCCGCGGCTTCAAGTCCGACGACGTCGGGCTGTTCCTCGACGGCATGCAGCTGTTCTACACGTCCTATGCGAGCTGGAAGCTCCAGACGCCGAACATGGAGCGCGTCGAGGTGCTGCGCGGCCCGTCAGCGGTGCTCTACGGCGGATCGAGCCCGAGCGGCATCGTCAACGTCATCAGCAAGCTGCCGCCGGCCGAGCCGATCCGCTATGTCGAGACCGGCGTCAACAATTTCGGCAACGCCTATGTCGGCTTCGATGTCGGCGGGCCGGTCGCGACGCAAGCGCAGAACGGCAAGCTGTTCTACCGCGTCGTCGGCCAGGTCCAGAACGGCCCGACGCAGGTCAATTTCACGCCCGACAACAACTACTTCATCGCACCGTCCGTGACCTGGAAGCCGGATGCCGACACGACGTTTACGGTGCTGGCATCCGCTTCCCGGCAGGAAACCCGCGGCATCAACTTCCTGCCCTATGTCGGGACGGTCACCAATGCCTCGTTCGGCAAGATCCCGACCAGCTTCTTTGCCGGCGATCCCAGCGTCGACAAGTTCACGCGCGAGCAGGAGATGCTCGGCTACCAGTTCGAGCGCAATCTCACCGACGATCTGACATTCCGGCAGAATGCGCGGTTTGCCCATGTCGACGTGACCTATCGTGGCTATGTCGGCAACGACTACGGCAATCAGGCAACCGCCACGCTCAACCGCTACAATTGGTATGCGAAGAACACCGCCAACCAGGGCGATCTCGACAACCAGCTCGAATATCGCTTCGACACCGGTCCGGTGAAGCACACGATGCTGTTCGGGGTCGACCTGAAGGGTTATCAGATCGATGACTATCAGGCCTTCGGGTTCGGCGTGTCCTCGATCAACATCTTCAATCCGGTCTACGGTCAGGCGGAAACCCCGTTGCCGACCACGCCGTTCCGCAACTTCCAGATCACGCAGAAGCAGGCCGGCACCTACATCCAGGACCAGATGAAGCTCGGCAATTTTACGCTGGTCTTGAGCGGCCGCAATGACTGGGTCGCGACCACGCAAGACGCCCGCGACACGGGGGCTACGGTCAGCAGCCGCGATGACAGCAGGTTCAGCGGGCGCGCCGGCCTGATCTACAATTTCGACAACGGCATCGCGCCCTACGTCTCCTATTCGACGAGCTACAATCCGATCATCGGCCTCAACGCACAGAACCAGCTGTTCCTGCCGGAGACCGGCAAGCAGGCCGAAATCGGTGTGAAGATCGCGCCGAAGGGCTTTGACGGCTATTTCACCGTATCTGCCTTCGATCTGGTCCGTCAAAATGTGGCGACGACACTGCCGGGCAGTGTTCCGGTCTTGCAGAACCAGACCGGCGAGGTGACCTCGCGTGGCATCGAGCTCGAAGCGGTAGCGAACGCCACCAAGGAGCTGAAGCTGATCGGCGCCTTCACGGCTTATCACCTGTTCAACAGCAAGGATCTCGATCCGTCGTTGGTCGGCAAGACGCCGACCAACACGCCGGAGCTGCTGGTGTCGGGCTGGGCGGACTACACCTTTAGGGACGGACCGCTCGAGGGCTTCGGCTTCGGCGGCGGCGTGCGCTACATCGGCTCCTCCTGGGCCGACACCGCCAACACGCTTGAAGTTCCCGCGGTCGTGCTCGGCGACCTCGCGCTCCACTACGAATGGCAGAACTGGCGCACGGCACTCAACGTGATCAACCTGACCGACAAGATCTATGTCGCGAGCTGTGCCTCGGCCACGTCGTGCTTCTACGGCGATCGCCGGCGCGTGACCGCCAGCGTCTCCTACAAGTGGTGAGGGCGGGCGAGCGCACGGCATGTTGACGCTGCACATATCGAGGTCCCGACCGGCCTGAGCTCGACCATGCCCTTGTTCTGCTGACCGGACGACCGCTGATCTTCCAGCGGGAGATCGATGAGCTCCCGGGCTATGCCCCCCGGCCCGGAGCTCATGCGAGCGCGGCGCGTGCGACGGTCCTGCAAGTCGCCGACGCCGCGCTCGCGGTCGATCCGAGGCGGGGTCTGCGCCGACGCATTCGCCAGACGAGCCCCGGTCCCGTCGCGATGCATGGCTCGTCCGACCATCCGCGCCTGATACGTGTCCTTGCTGCACCTGTCCTCTTGCCGCCGCGGCCGCCAGCACTATGTCGCCTGGGTGACGGTAAGGGCCTCCGCGACGGTCATTGCCTGGGTCCGGGTGCGCTGCCGCACGGAAAACCCGGGCATTTTGACCGGATGCCATGCGGCCAGCGCTGCCTTGCTCTGTGCACCGCAATCTCGGTACGGCCGCTGCACAAAACTGCGGTCGCCCTTGCTGGGCTTGGCGATCTGCTCCATACCAGCCGCGGGGTGATTCCGGGATTTTCTCCGTTCTGGGGGCGGCAAAGGGCCTAAAAAGAGCGTGTCTTGCGCCCATTGGTGCACTGCGCTAAGGCTCAGAATAATTCCAAATCGGGACGAATCCGCGGCTCCCCCGACGTCGCGGGAAAAAGGGCTCGCCAATGAGCGGCATTCTACAGAACTATCTTCCACTCGTCGTCTTCATAGGGGTAGCGGGCCTCATCGGCCTTGTGCTGCTGATCGCGCCTTTCATCGTGGCGTTCCAGCAGCCGGACCCCGAAAAGCTGTCGGCGTATGAGTGCGGTTTCAACGCCTTCGACGACGCCCGCATGAAGTTCGACGTCCGCTTCTACCTGGTCGCCATCCTCTTCATCATCTTCGATCTCGAGGTGGCGTTCCTGTTTCCCTGGGCGGTGGCGTTCGGCAAGCTTGGCGCGACCGGCTTCTGGTCCATGGTGGTGTTCCTCGCCGTGCTGACGGTCGGGTTCGCCTATGAATGGAAGAAAGGGGCACTGGAATGGGATTGAACCCAGCACCGTCCACAGGTCCGGTTCTCGCGCCGGCCCCCAAGGGCATTCTGGATCCGTCGACCGGCAAGCCGGTCGGGGCCAATGATCCGTTCTTCCTCGAGGTCAATTCGGAGCTGTCCGACAAGGGCTTCTTCGTCGCCGCGACCGACGACCTCATCACCTGGGCGCGCACCGGCTCGCTGATGTGGATGACCTTCGGTCTCGCCTGCTGCGCGGTCGAGATGATGCAGGTGTCGATGCCGCGCTACGACGTCGAGCGTTTCGGCTTCGCGCCGCGTGCCTCGCCGCGCCAGTCCGACGTGATGATCGTCGCGGGCACACTCACCAACAAGATGGCGCCGGCGCTGCGCAAGGTCTACGACCAGATGCCCGAGCCGCGCTACGTCATCTCGATGGGTTCGTGCGCCAATGGCGGCGGCTACTACCACTATTCCTACTCGGTCGTGCGCGGCTGCGACCGCATCGTGCCGATCGACATCTACGTGCCGGGCTGCCCGCCCACGGCGGAAGCGCTGCTCTACGGCGTGCTGCTGCTTCAGAAGAAGATCCGGCGCACCGGCACCATCGAACGCTAAGGTTTTACGTCATGGACGATGGCAAGCTCGACGCCCTTGGGCAAACGATCGTTAGCGCGCTTCCGGGCGCGGCTACCGGTCATTCGGTGGCCTTCAACCAGCTCACGGTGGATGTCGAGGCCGCCAGGATCGTCGAGGTGGTCAAGTACCTCCGCGACGACCCGAACTGCCGCTTCGTCAACTTCACCGACATCACGGCGGTGGACTACCCGTCGCGCGAGAAGCGCTTCGACGTCGTCTACCATCTGATGTCGCCGACCCTGAACACGCGGATCCGGCTCAAGGCCCAGGCCGACGAGACCACGCAGGTGCCGTCGCTGATCGACGTGTTCCCCGGCGCCGACTGGTTCGAGCGCGAGGCCTACGACCTCTATGGCGTGTTCTTCGTCGGCCATCCCGACATGCGCCGCATCCTCACCGACTACGGTTTCGAGGGCCATCCGCTGCGCAAGGACTTTCCGACCACCGGCTTCGTCGAGGTCCGCTACGACGACCAGGAGAAGCGGGTGGTGTACGAGCCTGTCAGGCTCAACCAGGAATTCCGCAAGTTCGATTTCCTCTCGCCGTGGGAAGGGGCGGACTATCCGCTTCCCGGTGACGAGAAGGCGGGACCGAAGGCCTGATCATGAACGAGCAACCTGAAAATCTCCGCAACTTCACCATCAACTTTGGGCCGCAGCATCCGGCGGCCCACGGTGTGTTGCGTCTCGTGCTCGAATTGGACGGCGAAATCGTCGCGCGCGTCGACCCGCATATCGGCCTGCTTCACCGCGGCACCGAGAAGCTGATCGAGCAGAAGACCTATCTTCAGGCGATCCCGTACTTCGACCGTCTCGACTATGTCGCGCCGATGAACCAGGAGCACGCCTTCTGCCTCGCCGCGGAAAAGCTGCTCGGCATCGAGGTGCCGCGCCGCGGCCAGCTGATCCGCGTGCTCTATTGCGAGATCGGCCGCATCCTGTCGCATCTGCTCAACGTCACCACGCAGGCGATGGACGTCGGCGCGCTGACCCCGCCGCTGTGGGGTTTCGAAGAGCGCGAGAAGCTGATGGTGTTCTACGAGCGCGCCTCGGGCAGCCGCATGCATGCGGCCTTCTTCCGCGTCGGCGGCGTGCATCAGGACCTGCCGCAGAAGCTGGTCGACGACATCGAGGCCTGGTGCGATCCGTTCCTGAAGGTGGTGGACGACCTCGACCGCCTGCTCACCGCCAACCGCATCTTCAAGCAGCGCAATGTCGATATCGGCGTGGTGCCGCTGAAGGAAGCCTGGGAGTGGGGTTTCTCGGGCGTGATGGTGCGCGGCTCCGGCGCGGCCTGGGACCTGCGCAAGTCGCAGCCCTATGAGTGCTACGCCGAGATGGATTTCGACATTCCGATCGGCAAGAACGGCGACTGCTACGACCGCTACCTGATCCGCATGGAAGAGATGCGCCAGTCCGTGCGCATCATGAGGCAGTGCATCCAGAAGCTGAACGCGCCTGAGGGCAAGGGCCCCGTCGTCGTCGAGGACAACAAGGTCGCGCCGCCGCGCCGTGGCGAGATGAAGCGCTCGATGGAAGCGCTGATCCATCACTTCAAGCTCTACACCGAAGGCGTTCACGTGCCGGCCGGCGAGGTCTATGCCGCGGTCGAGGCGCCCAAGGGCGAGTTCGGCGTCTATCTCGTCGCCGACGGCACCAACAAGCCCTACAAGTGCAAGATCCGCGCGCCGGGCTTCGCCCATCTCCAGGCGATGGATCACATCTGCCGCGGCCATCTGCTCGCCGACGTCTCGGCGATCCTGGGTTCGCTCGACATCGTGTTCGGAGAGGTCGATCGGTGATGGCGCAGGCGCCAATCCAGTTTGACCGCGCCTCGGGGGCCCTTGAAGGGGCCAACCTGTGGGAGCGGGCGGCTGCCTTGGCGCTGGTGACGGGCTCGAAGATCTCGTCGCACTTCTCGCATATGGGCTATATCGCCTGCGCGAACCTGCTGCGGAAAACGCTGCCCGAACGCAATATCGCGATCAAGCTCAATCCCGACGCCGTGTTCGAGTTCCCGTATGGCGACGGCTATTGGAGCAAGCTGCTCAACCGTTCCTATATCTATGAGGACGAGCTGGAGCTCCTGTTCGCCGACTCCATCGACGTCGACTACACGCTGCTCGATTGCGGTGCCAACTACGGCTACTGGTCGGTGCTGGTGTCGAGCAGGCCGTTCGGCTCGCACAAGGCGATCGCGATCGAGCCGTCGGGCCAGAACTATCCGAAGCTTGCCAACAACGCCCGCATCAACGGTGGCCGCTTCGAAACCATGAAATGCGCGATCGGCGCTGCCCGCGGTACTGCGCGGCTGTCCGGCACGAAGCACGAAGCCTTCAGCATCGCCGGCGATCCGTCGGCGGGTGGCGAGGACGTGCCCGTGATCGCGCTCGACAATCTGATCGACGACGGCAAGGTCGAGGCCAGCGGCAAGTACCTGATCAAGCTCGACGTCGAGGGTGTCGAGATCGAGGCGATCAAGGGCGGCGCCCGGCTGCTTGAGACCGACAGCGTCATCATGTGCGAGGAGCACGGCAGCGACCGCAGCCACGCGGTGTCGCGCTTTATCCTCGAACAGACCCCGCTGACGCTGATCGTGTTCGATCCGCGCAGCAACCGGATGGAGACCGTGAAGGAGCTGTCGATCCTCGACCGCATCAAGGTCTCGACCCACGTCGGCTACAACGTTTTCGGCACCGCAAGCGCATTCTGGCAGGACAGGATCGATGCCCTGAATGCCAAGTCCCTGAATGCCAAGACCCTGAGTGCCAACACCGCGCGCCGCATGCAGTGAGAGATAAGAGATGTCCGTCCGCCGATTAGCACCGAAGGAAGTCCAGCCCGCGAGCTTTGCGTTCACGGAGGAGAACCTTGCGTTCGCCAAGCAGCAGATCGCGAAATATCCGGCCGGGCGCCAGGCCTCCGCGGTCATCGCGATCCTCTGGCGCGCGCAGGAGCAGCACGACGGCTGGGTGTCGGAAGCCGCCATCCGCGTCATCGCCGACATGCTCGACATGCCCTATATCCGCGTGCTCGAGGTCGCGACCTTCTACACGATGTTCCAGCTCGCCCCCGTCGGCAAGAAGGCCCACGTCCAGGTCTGCGGCACCACGCCATGCCGCCTGCGTGGCGCCGAGGACCTGATCCACGTCTGTGAGCACCGCATCCATCACGAGCCCTTCCATCTCTCCAAGGACGGCAATTTCAGCTGGGAAGAGGTCGAGTGTCTCGGCGCCTGCGTCAATGCACCGATGGTGCTGATCGGCAAGGACACCTATGAGGACCTGACCAAGGAGAGCTTTGGCAAGGTGCTCGACGGCTTTGCCTCCGGCAATCCGCCGAAGCCCGGTCCGCAGAACGGCCGCCAGTTCTCGGCGCCGATCACCGGGCCGACCACGCTGAAGGAGATCACCTGATGCGTGATCTCTCGTCGCCGGCAGTGGAGGGGAGCGGTGCCATGAAGAAGTGGGGCTTCATCGCGATGCATGCCGCCGTCGCGGCCATTTTCATCTTCCTGCTGCAGCGTTTCAGCCTGAACGCGTCGCTAGAATCCAGCCTGCTCTGGGCGCTGACCTTCGCCGTCTGCGCCGCCGGACTTGCCTACAAGCAGTCCAATCGTTGATCGGAAAGCACTGATATGCTCGAGGACAAGGACCGCATCTTCAAGAACCTCTACGGCCTCCATGACTGGGGGCTCGAGGGTGCGCGGCGCCGCGGCGCCTGGGATGGTACGAAGAACATCATCGACAAGGGCCGCGACTGGATCATCAACGAGATGAAGGCCTCGGGCCTGCGCGGCCGCGGCGGCGCGGGCTTCCCGACCGGCCTGAAATGGTCCTTCATGCCGAAGGAATCGACCGACGGCCGGCCGAGCTATCTCGTCGTCAACGCCGACGAATCCGAGCCCGGCACCTGCAAGGATCGCGAGATCATGCGGCACGACCCGCATCTCCTGATCGAGGGCTGCCTGATCGCCAGCTGCGCAATGAACGCGCATGCCTGCTACATCTATGTCCGCGGCGAGTTCATCCGCGAACGCGAGCACCTCCAGGCCGCGATCGACCAGGCCTATGAGGCCAAGCTGGTCGGCAAGGACAATGTCAACGGCTGGCCGTTCGACATCTACGTTGCGCACGGCGCCGGCGCCTATATCTGCGGCGAGGAGACCGCGCTGCTCGAAAGCCTCGAGGGCAAGAAGGGCCAGCCGCGGCTGAAGCCGCCGTTCCCTGCGAATGTCGGCCTGTTCGGCTGCCCGACCACCGTCAACAACGTCGAGTCGATCGCGGTGGCGCCGGATATCCTGCGCCGTGGCGCGGCGTGGTTCGCCGGCATCGGCCGTCCGAACAATGTCGGCACCAAGCTGTTCTGCATCTCCGGCCACGTCGAGCGGCCCTGCAACGTCGAAGAAGCCATGGGCATTCCGTTCCGTGAGCTGATCGAGAAGCATTGCGGCGGCATCCGCGGCGGCTGGGACAACCTCAAGGCCGTGATCCCCGGCGGCTCGTCGGTGCGCATGGTGCCGGCCGAGCAGATCATCGATACGCCGATGGATTTCGACAGCCTGAGCAAGCTGCGCTCGGGTCTCGGCACCGCGGCCGTGATCGTGATGGACAAGTCCACCGATTTGATCCGCGCCATCGCCCGCATCTCGTACTTCTACAAGCATGAGAGCTGTGGCCAGTGCACGCCGTGCCGCGAGGGCACGGGGTGGATGTGGCGCGTCCTGACCCGCATGGCCGAAGGCCGCGCCCACAAGCGCGAGATCGACATGCTGCTGGAAGTCACCAAGCAGGTCGAAGGCCACACCATCTGCGCGCTCGGCGACGCAGCCGCCTGGCCGATCCAGGGCCTGATCGCGCATTTCCGTCATGAGATCGAAGCGCGCATCGACCAGTATTCGCATAAGTCCGACATCGACGATATCGGCGTCCGCGATCCCGTGAACATGGTCGCGGCGGAGTAAGAGACATGACCAAGCTCATCATCGACGGCAAAGAGATCGATGTTCCGGCCGAGTACACGCTGCTTCAGGCGTGCGAGGCGGCTGGCGCCGAGATTCCGCGCTTCTGCTATCACGAGCGGCTGTCGATCGCCGGCAATTGCCGGATGTGCCTCGTCGAAGTGAAGGGCGGCCCGAAGCCGGTCGCGAGCTGCGCCTGGGGCGTGCGCGATTGCCGTCCGGGCCCCAAGGGCGAGCCGCCGGAAATCTCCACCCGTTCGCCGATGGTGAAGAAGGCACGCGAAGGCGTGATGGAATTCCTTCTCATCAACCATCCGCTGGACTGCCCGATCTGCGACCAGGGCGGCGAGTGCGACCTGCAGGACCAGGCGATGGGCTATGGTGTCGACACCAGCCGCTTCGCCGAGAACAAGCGCGCCGTCGAGGACAAATATCTCGGCGCACTGGTCAAGACCTCGATGAACCGCTGCATCCAGTGCACGCGCTGCGTCCGCTTCTCGGCGGAAGTCGCCGGCGCGCCTGAGATGGGCGCCACCGGCCGCGGCGAAGACATGGAGATCACGACCTATCTCCAGCACGCGCTGACGTCCGAATTGCAGGGTAACCTCGTCGACATCTGCCCGGTCGGCGCGCTGACCTCGAAGCCCTATGCCTTTGCGGCCCGTCCGTGGGAGCTCGGCAAGACGCAGTCGATCGACGTCATGGACGGTGTCGGATCGGCGATCCGCGTCGACACCCGCGGCCGCGAGGTGATGCGCGTGCTGCCGCGCATCAACGAGGCCGTGAACGAGGAGTGGATCTCCGACAAGACCCGTCACATCGTCGATGGCCTGCGCACCCAGCGCCTCGACCGGCCCTACATCCGCGAGGCCGGCAAGCTGCGCGCGGCGAGCTGGACTGAGGCCTTTGCCGCGATCGCCGCGAAAGCGGCGCGCAGCGACGGCAAGCGCATCGGCGCGATCGCCGGCGACCTCGCCGGCGTCGAGGAGATGTTCGCGCTGAAGGACCTGCTCGCCAAATACGGCTCGAGCAACCTCGCGGTGCAGGGCGGCGACGCCTTCGATCCCGCGCTCGGCCGCGGCTCCTACATCTTCAATCCGACGCTTGTCGGTGTCGAGCAGGCGGATGCGCTGCTCATCATCGGCGCCAATCCGCGCAAGGAGGCGGCCGTGTTCAACGCCCGCATCCGCAAGCGCTGGCGCTCCGGCGGCTTCAAGGTCGGCGTGATCGGCGCCAAGGCCGACCTGACCTATGACTACGACCATCTCGGCGCAGGCACCGAGACGCTCGGCGAGCTCGCGGCCGGCAAGCACTCCTTCATGGATGTGCTGAAGAACGCCAAGAACCCGATCATCCTGGTCGGCGCGGGCGCAGCCTCGCGTCACGACGGTGCCGCCATTCTGGCCGCCGCCGCCAAGCTCGCGATGGATGTCGGCGCGGTCAAGGACGGCTGGAACGGTTTCGGCGTGCTGCACGAGACCGCCTCGCGCGTCGGCGCGCTCGACATCGGCTTCTCCGCCGCGGCCGGTGGCCTGAACGCCGCGCAGATGACGACCTTCGGCACGCTCGACCTGCTGTTCCTGCTCGGCGCCGACGAGATCAAGGCGCCGGACGGCACCTTCGTCGTCTATATCGGCACCCATGGCGACCGCGGCGCGCACCGCGCCGACGTGATCCTGCCGGCAGCCGCCTACACCGAGAAGTCCGCGATCTACGTCAACACCGAAGGCCGTGTGCAGATGACCGGCCGCGCCGCGTTCCCGCCGGGCGAAGCCCGCGAGGACTGGGCGATCGTCCGCGCGCTGTCGGAAGCGCTCGGCAAGAAGCTGGGCTACGACTCGCTTGCCGCGCTGCGCCAGGCGATCTTCAAGGCGGTGCCGCATCTGATCCGGCTCGACCAGATCGAGGCGGGCAGCGCCGACCAGATCAAGAAGCTGGCGGGCAAGGGCGGTTCGCCCGAGAAGGCGCCGTTCAAGCCCCTGGTCGACGACTTCTATTTGACCAACCCAATCGCGCGTGCGTCCGCCGTGATGGCGGAGTGCTCGCGGCTTGCCTCCGGGCAGATGCTGACCGCAGCGGAGTGAGCGTGATCTGATGGAATTCTTCGAAAGCGCATTCTGGACCGGTTTCCTCTGGCCGCTGATCATCATGGTCGCGGAGAGCGTCTTGGTGCTCGTCGTCCTGCTGGTCGCGATCGCCTATATCCTGCTTGCCGACCGCAAGATCTGGGCGGCGGTGCAGATCCGCCGCGGCCCGAACGTGGTCGGCCCCTGGGGCCTGCTGCAGTCCTTCGCCGACCTTCTGAAGTTCGTGCTGAAGGAGCCGATCATCCCGGCAGGCGCCAACAAGGGCGTGTTTCTCCTTGCTCCCTTGGTCTCATGCGTGCTCGCGCTTGCCGCCTGGGCGGTGATCCCGACCAATCTCGGCTGGGTGATCTCCGACATCAATGTCGGCATCCTCTTCATCTTCGCGATCTCGTCGCTGTCGATCTACGGCATCATCATGGCCGGCTGGTCGTCGAACTCGAAGTATCCGTTTCTGGCCGCGCTGCGCTCGGCCGCGCAGATGGTGTCCTACGAGGTCTCGATCGGCTTCGTCATCATCACGGTGCTGCTCTGCGCCGGCACGCTGAACCTGTCGGCCGTGGTCGAGGCCCAGCATGTCCGCGGCCTCGCCAGCCTGATCGGGCTGCCGCAGCTCACCATCCTGAACTGGTACGTCTGGCCGCTGTTCCCGATGTTCGTGGTGTTCTACGTCTCGGCGCTGGCGGAAACCAACCGTCCGCCGTTCGACCTCGTCGAAGCCGAATCCGAGCTCGTCGCCGGCTTCATGGTCGAGTATGGCTCGACGCCGTATTTGCTGTTCATGCTCGGCGAGTACGTCGCGATCGTCACGATGTGCGCGATGGCGACGATCCTGTTCCTCGGAGGCTGGCTGCCGCCGGTGGACCTGCCGCCCTTCAACTGGGTGCCGGGGATCATCTGGTTCTCGCTCAAAGTCTTCTTCATGTTCTTCCTGTTCGCGATGGCGAAGGCGATCGTGCCCCGCTACCGCTACGATCAACTGATGCGCCTCGGCTGGAAGGTGTTCCTGCCGCTGTCGCTGGCGATGGTGATCGTGGTGGCCGGTGTGCTGCACTTCGCCGGCATCGCGCCGAAGTGAGGGCCGTCATGGGTATCAACATCAACGCCACTGCACGCTCGCTTCTGCTGTCGGAATTCGTCTCGGCGTTCTTCCTCGCCATGCGTTATTTCTTCCAGCCGAAGCCGACGCTGAACTATCCCTTCGAGAAGGGCCCGATCTCGCCGCGCTTCCGCGGCGAGCACGCGCTGCGCCGCTATCCCAACGGCGAGGAACGCTGCATCGCCTGCAAGCTGTGCGAGGCTGTGTGCCCGGCCCAGGCCATCACCATTGAGGCCGGTCCGCGCCGCAACGACGGCACCCGCCGCACCGTGCGCTACGACATCGACATGGTGAAGTGCATCTATTGCGGCCTCTGCCAGGAGGCCTGTCCGGTCGACGCCATCGTCGAAGGTCCGAACTTCGAGTTCGCGACCGAGACCCGCGAGGAACTGTTCTATGACAAGGCCAAGCTGCTCGCCAACGGCGACCGCTGGGAACGCGAGATCGCGAAAGCGATCGAGCTCGACGCGCCGTACCGGTGAGATGAGAGCATGATCCTTCCCGCCACCTCCTCGTCATTCCGGGGCGCGCAAAGCGCGAACCCGGAATCTCGCGCCACAACCTCTAGATTCCGGGTTCGCGGGCTTTGCCCGCGCCCCGGAATGACGGGGAATGTCCAATGATCCTTCCCGCGCTGTTCTTCTATCTCTTCGCCGGCATCTGTGTCGCCTCGGCGGTGATGGTGATTGTCTCGCGCAATCCCGTGCACTCCGTGCTGTACCTGATCCTGGCCTTCGTCAACGCCTCCGGCCTGTTCGTGCTGATGGGCGCCGAGTTCCTCGGCATGATGCTGATCGTCGTCTATGTCGGCGCGGTCGCGGTGCTGTTCCTGTTCGTGATCATGATGCTCGACGTCGACTTCCTCGAGCTGCGCGAGGGCTTCATCGAGTACCTGCCGGTCGGCCTCGTCATCGGCGGCATCTTCCTGTTCGAGCTGCTGCTCACCGTCGGCTTCTGGGTCATCAACCCCGGCGTCTCCAAGACGATCACGGCGGCGATCCCGACCAACGTGTCCAACACCGAGGCGCTCGGCCTCGTGCTCTATACGAAGTACGTCTACTACTTCCAGCTCGCGGGGATGGTGCTGCTGGTCGCCATGATCGGTGCCATCGTGCTGACGCTCAGGCACAAGGTGAGCGTGAAGCGGCAGGACATCAACGTTCAGAACGCGCGCACGCCCGACATGGCGATGGCGATGCGCAAGGTGGCGCCGGGGCAGGGGCTCTCGGATGCCGATGCGGCGGAGTGGGTGAAATGACGATCGGGCTCGGACACTATCTGGCGGTCGGCGCGATCCTTTTCACACTCGGGATCCTCGGCATCTTCCTGAACCGCAAGAACATCATCGTCATCCTGATGTCGATCGAGCTGATCCTGCTCTCGGTCAACATCAATCTCGTGGCGTTCTCGACCTTCCTCGGCGATATCGTCGGCCAGGTCTTCGCGCTTCTGGTGCTGACGGTCGCTGCTGCCGAAGCCGCGATCGGTCTCGCCATCCTGGTGGTCTATTTCCGCAACCGCGGCTCAATCGCGGTTGAGGACGTCAATCTGATGAAGGGCTGAGCTCAGTCATGGTTCAGGCAATCGTATTCCTGCCGCTCCTGGGCGCCATCTTGGCCGGCCTGATTGCGCTGTTCGGCGCTCATGCCCGCAACCCCTCAGGCGACGAGGTCGAGCATCACGGCGACCACGGTCACGGCGATGCGCATGCGTCCGCGGCCCATGACGACCATGGCCACGACGATCACGCTCACGATGACCACGGACCGGTCGAGCCTGCAGCGGCGGGCTCGCGCGCGGCGGAGCTGATCACGACGGGACTGCTGTTCGTGTCGGCGGTGCTGTCCTGGATGACGCTGGTCGATGTCGGCTTCATGCACCACGACATGCGGATCCCGCTGTTGCCGTGGATCCTCTCCGGCGACCTCCAGGTCTACTGGACGCTGCGGGTCGACACGCTCACCGCCGTGATGCTGGTGGTGGTGACGACCGTGTCCTCGCTCGTGCACCTCTATTCCATCGGCTATATGGACGAGGATCCGTACCGGCCGCGCTTCTTCGGCTATCTCTCGCTGTTCACCTTCGCCATGCTGATGCTGGTGACGGCGGACAACCTCGTGCAGCTGTTCTTCGGCTGGGAGGGCGTGGGTCTCGCCAGCTACCTGCTGATCGGGTTCTGGTACCAGAAGCCGTCGGCGAACGCCGCCGCCATCAAGGCCTTCGTGGTCAACCGCGTCGGCGACTTCGGCTTCGCACTCGGCATCTTCGCGATCTTCATGCTGGTCGGCTCGACCGATTTCGAGACGATCTTCCACGCCGCGCCCGGCCTCACCGGCAAGACCATCAACTTCCTCGGCTGGCACGCCGATGCGCTGACCCTGACGTGCCTCCTGCTGTTCATGGGCGCGATGGGCAAGTCGGCGCAGTTCCTGCTGCACACCTGGTTGCCGGACGCGATGGAAGGCCCGACCCCGGTCTCCGCGCTGATCCACGCCGCGACTATGGTCACCGCCGGCGTGTTCATGGTGGCACGCCTGTCGCCGCTGTTCGAGCTCGCCCCGAACGCGCAGGCCGTCGTGATGTTCTTCGGCGCCACCACGGCGTTCTTCGCCGCGACCATCGGCCTCGTCCAGAACGACATCAAGCGCATCGTTGCCTACTCGACCTGTTCGCAGCTCGGCTACATGTTCGTGGCGATGGGAGCAGGGGCCTATTCGGTCGGCATGTTCCACCTGTTCACGCACGCCTTCTTCAAGGCACTGCTGTTCTTGGGCTCCGGCTCGGTGATCTACGCGATGCACCACGAGCAGGACATCCGCAATATGGGCGGCCTCTGGAAGAAGATCCCCTACACCTACGCGGTGATGGTGGTCGGCACGCTGGCCCTGACCGGCTTCCCGCTCACTGCCGGCTACTTCTCCAAGGATGCGATCATCGAGTCAGCCTACGCCTCGCACAATCCGTTCGCGATCTACGGCTTCCTGATGACGGTCGTCGCCGCCGGCCTGACCTCGTTCTACTCCTGGCGCCTGATCTTCAAGACCTTCCATGGCGAGCCGCATGACGAGCATCACTATGAAGCCGCGCATGAGGCCCCGCTCTGGATCCTGATCCCGATCGGCGTGCTCGCGGTCGGCTCGATCGTCGCGGGCTTCCCGTTCAAGGAGCTGTTCGCCGGTCACGGCGTCGAGGAGTTCTTCCGCGAGTCCGTGAAGATGAACCCGCACATCATCGAGGAGATGCACCACATCCCCGAGACCATCGCCTTGCTGCCGACGGTGATGATGGTGCTGGGCTTCCTGGTCTCGTACCTGTTCTACATCCGCCGGCCGTATCTGCCGGTCGAGCTCGCGAACACGCAGCCGATGCTGTACCAGTTCCTGCTCAACAAATGGTACTTCGACGAGCTGTACGAGGTCATCTTCGTCCGTCCGGCGAAGTGGATCGGCTACCAGCTCTGGAAGAAGGGCGACGGCTTCATCATCGACGGCCTCGGTCCCGACGGCGTCTCGGCCCGCGTGCTGGACGTCACCCGCAACGTCGTGAAGATCCAGACCGGCTATCTCTATCACTATGCATTCGCCATGCTGATCGGCGTCGCCGGCCTGATCACTTGGTTCATGTTCGGCTTTGGAGGCCAGTAAATGACGACCTGGCCCATTCTATCGGTCACCACGTTCCTGCCGCTGGTCGGCGCGCTGATCGTCTATCTCACCCGCGGCGACGACGAGGCGGCGCGGCGCAACTCGCGCTGGATCGCCCTGTGGACCACGCTGATCACCTTCGCGGTGTCGGTGATCCTGGTCATGCGCTTCGATCCTTCGAATGCGGACTTCCAGTTCGTCGAGAAGGCGAACTGGCTCGCCACCGGCATCACCTACCACATGGGCGTGGACGGCATTTCGCTGCCCTTCGTGATCCTGACCACCGCGTTGATGCCGATCTGCATCATCGCGAGCTGGAAATCGGTCACGAGCCGCGTGCGTGAATACATGATGGCGTTCCTGATCCTGGAAACGTTTTTGGTCGGCACCTTCGCCGCGCTCGATCTCGTGCTGTTCTACCTGTTCTTCGAAGGCGGCCTGATCCCGATGTTCCTGATCATCGGCATCTGGGGCGGCCCGCGCCGGGTCTACGCGTCGTTCAAGTTCTTCCTCTACACGCTGCTCGGCTCGGTCCTGATGCTGCTCGCCATCATGGCGCTGTACTGGAACGGCGCCACCACCGACATCCCGACCCTGATGCACACAGCCGTGCCGCGGTCGCTGCAGACCTGGGCGTGGCTCGCCTTCTTCGCATCCTTCGCGGTGAAGATGCCGATGTGGCCGGTGCACACGTGGTTGCCCGATGCGCATGTCGAGGCGCCGACCGCCGGCTCGGTGGTCCTGGCCGCGATCCTCTTGAAGTTGGGCGGCTACGGCTTCCTGCGATTCTCGCTGCCGATGTTCCCCCTCGCGTCGCACGACTTCGCGCCGCTGATCTTCACGCTCTCGGTCATCGCCATCATATACACCTCGCTGGTGGCGCTGATGCAGGAGGACATGAAGAAGCTGATCGCGTACTCTTCAGTGGCGCATATGGGCTTCGTCACCATGGGCATCTTCGCCGGCACCTTGCAGGGCGTCGCCGGTGGCGTGTTCCAGATGATCTCGCACGGCATCGTCTCCGGCGCGCTGTTCCTCTGCGTCGGCATCGTCTACGACCGCATGCACACCCGCGAGATCGCGGCCTATGGCGGCCTCGTCAACCGGATGCCGCTCTACGCGCTGACCTTCATGGTCTTCACCATGGCCAATGTCGGTCTGCCCGGCACGTCCGGCTTCGTCGGCGAGTTCATGACGCTGCTCGGCACCTTCAAGACCTCAATCCCGACCGCGTTCTTCGCTTCGACCGGCGTGATCCTGTCGGCGTGCTACGCGCTCTGGCTCTACCGCAAGGTCGTGTTCGGGACGCTGGTCAAGCCGTCGCTGATGACGATCAAGGATCTCACCTTCCGGGAGTGCCTGACGCTGTTCCCGCTGATCGCGCTGACGATCCTGTTCGGCGTCTATCCGAAGCCGGTGCTCGACATGTCGGAGGCCTCGGTCCAGCAACTCGTCAACAATTACAACACCGCTGTGACGGCCGTGAAGGCCGCCGCACTGCTCCATTGATCGGGCAGGTCAGGATATCGCCATGAGCTTTGAGACTGCAGGTTATCAACTGGCGCCGGTGCTGCCCGAGCTCGTGCTCGCGGTCGGCGCCATGGCGCTTCTGATGCTCGGCGCGTATCGCGGGCAGGAGACCACAAAGACGGTCACGACGCTGGCGATCCTGCTCCTGATCGTGGTCGGCGTGCTCGAATACATGCTGCCCGCGGGCAAGCAGGTGACCTTCGGCGGCAGCTTCATCGTCGACGACTTCGCCCGCTTCATGAAGATCCTGGCCCTGATCGGCTCGGCGGTGACGCTGGTGCTGTCGACCGAGTTCCTGTCCGACCCGTCGCGCCGCATCTTCGAATACGCCATCCTGGTACTGCTCTCGACCCTCGGCATGATGGTGCTGATCTCGGCCGGCGATCTGATCTCGCTCTATCTCGGCCTCGAATTGATGTCGCTGGCGCTCTACGTCGTGGCGAGCTCGAACCGCGACAACGCCAAGTCGACCGAAGCCGGCCTGAAGTACTTCGTGCTTGGCGCGCTGTCCTCGGGCATGCTGCTCTACGGCTCCTCGCTGGTCTATGGCTTCACCGGCACGGTCAGCTTCACCGGCATCGCGGCAACCGCGACGACCGCGAATGTCGGCCTCGTCTTCGGTCTCGTCTTCCTGCTCGCCGGGCTCTGCTTCAAGGTCTCGGCCGTGCCGTTCCACATGTGGACGCCCGACGTCTACGAGGGCGCCCCGACGCCGGTCACCGCCTTCTTCGCCTCGGCGCCGAAGGTGGCCGCGCTCGCCGTCTTCACCCGTGTCACGCTCACCGCTTTCCCGGGCATCGTCTCGCAGTGGCAGCAGATCCTGGTGTTCGTGGCGATCGCCTCGATGGCGCTCGGCTCCTTCGCCGCGATCGGCCAGAGCAACATCAAGCGCCTGATGGCCTATTCCTCGATCGGCCACATGGGCTTTGCCCTGGTCGGCCTTGCCTCCGGCACCGTCGAGGGTGCGCAGGGCGTCCTGATGTACATCGTGATCTATGTCGCGATGACGCTCGGCTCGTTCTCGATCATCCTCGCCATGAAGCGCAACGGCCAGGCCGTGGAGCAGATCAGCGATTTCGCCGGTCTCTCGCGTACCAATCCGCTGCTCGCCTTCATGTTCGCGATGCTGCTGTTCTCGCTCGCCGGCATTCCGCCGCTCGCCGGCTTCTTCGCCAAATGGTACGTCTTCGTCGCGGCCATCAAGGCGAACCTGTTCACGCTCGCCGTGATCGGCGTGCTCTCCAGCGTGGTGGGCGCCTACTACTATCTCGCCATCGTCAAGACGATGTATTTCGACGAGCCGGCCGGCCAGGTCGACCCGGTGCGCGTCGAGGTGAAGACGGTGCTGGCGGTCGCGGGCCTGTTCAACATCCTGTTCGCGCTGTTCGCGGGCCCGGTGGTGAGCGTCGCCTCCGCCGCCGCAAAGTCGCTGTTCTAGGATGGGGTTCGCGCTCGGTCCTCGCGCACTCTCGGCGGGCTACAAGCTCGCGGCTTTCGAGCGGACCGGCTCGACCAATACCGAAGCGATCGAGCACGCCAGGGGCGGCGAACCCGGCCCGATGTGGTTCGTCACATCGGAGCAGACCGCCGGCCGCGGCCGGCGCCAGCGCGCCTGGATCGCGCCGCGCGGCAATCTTGCCGCCAGCATCCTCGAAGTCATGACTGTTCCGCCAGCCGTCGCGGCCACGCTCGGCTTTGCGGCGGGGCTCGCGGAGGAGGCGGCCCTCGAGAAGGTGAGCCTGGAGGCCGCGCTGCGCCTCGGCGAGGGCCGTCCCCGCTACGCCCTAAAATGGCCGAACGACGTGCTTGCCGACGGCAAGAAGCTCGTCGGGATCGGGCTCGAGGCCGAAGTCATCGGAGACCGCCTCGCCGTCGTCGTCGGCATCGGCACCAACGTCGTCGCCGCGCCGGAGGGCACGCCGACGCCCGCGGTGTCGCTGGCCGCGCTTGGCGTCCAGATCAGCGCGGAGGAGCTGTTTTCCGCCCTGTCCGATGCCTGGGTCGAGTTCCGCGGCATCTGGGACAATGGCCGCGGCTTTGCCGAGATCCGCAAGCTCTGGCTGGTGCGGGCCGCCGGTCTCGGCGAGAGGGTTGCGATCAACACGGGAACGACGACGCTCGAAGGCATTTTCGACACGATCGACGACGCCGGTTGCCTGATCGTCCGCACTGCTGACGGCCGACGCCTGCCGGTGGCGGCCGGCGAGGTGTTCTTCGGCTCGGCCGCCTCAGTGGGAGCTGCGTGATGGCGAAGCCTGACGAACTGGTCTTTGCGCCGCTCGGCGGCGTCGGCGAGATCGGCATGAACCTGTCGATCTACGGCCTCGGCAACCGCCAGCAGCGCGCGTGGCTCGCGGTCGATCTCGGTGTCTCCTTCGGCGACGAGGAGCATCTGCCGGGCATCGACCTGATCATGCCCGACATCAGCTTCCTGGAGAAGGAACGCAAGAACCTGATGGGCCTGGTGCTGACCCACGCCCATGAGGACCATTTCGGCGCCATCATCGACCTCTGGCCGAAGCTGAAATGCCCGATCTATGCGACCCAGTTCAGCGCCGCGCTGTTCGAGGCCAAATGTGCCGCCGAGCGCAACGCGCCGAAGATCCCGGTGACGGTGGTGCCGTCGGGAGGGCGCGTCGATATCGGCCCGTTCAACGTCGAGTTCATCCCGGTCGCGCATTCGATACCGGAGTCGCACGCGCTGGCCATCCATACCGAAGCCGGCATCGTGCTGCACACCGGCGACTGGAAGATCGACCCGACCCCGATCATCGGCCGCCCGACCGACGAAAAGCGGCTGCGCGAACTGGGCGACGAGGGCGTGCTCGCCCTGATCGGCGATTCCACCAACGCGGTGCGCGACGGCCGCTCGCCCTCCGAAGCCGAGGTTGCCAGGACCATCGCCGGGCTGGTCAAGGCCGCCAAGGGCAGGGTTGCCGTGACGACCTTCGCCTCCAACGTCGCGCGCATCAAGGCGGTGGCGGATGCGGCGCGGGCCGCCGATCGCGAGGTCGTCGTGGTCGGACGCGCCATGGACCGCGTGTCGCAGGTCGCGCGCGAGACCGGCTATCTCGACGGGGTGCAGAACTTCCGCTCGATCGACGTCTACGGCCATCTGCCGCAGGACAAGGTGCTGGCGCTCTGCACCGGCAGCCAGGGCGAGGCCCGCGCGGCGCTGGCGCGCATCGCCAATGACGACCATCCGGAGATCACGCTCAACCGCGGCGACTGCGTGATCTTCTCCTCGCGCACCATTCCCGGCAACGAGAAGGCGGTCGGTTCGATCATCAACAACCTGGTGCTCCAGGGCGTCGAGGTCATCACCGATCGCGACGCCCTGGTCCACGTCTCCGGCCATCCCCGCCGCGACGAGCTGCGCGACATGATCGCCTGGGTGCGTCCGCAGCTCCTGATCCCCGTCCATGGCGAGGCCCTGCACCTGCACGAGCACGCCAAGCTCGCGCGCGCCGCCGGCGTGCCGCGCGTCCTGGTCTGCCGCAACGGCGACCTCGTCAAGCTCGGTCCCGGCGATCCCGGCATCGTCGGCGAGGTGCCCTCGGGCCGTCTCTACAAGGACGGCACGATCCTGGAGGATTCCAAGTCCCGCGCGGTGGTCGAACGCCGCCGCATGGCCTTTTCCGGCTGCGCTTTCGTCGCCATCGCCATGACCGCGCAAGGCGAGCTTGTCGACGAACCCGAGGTCGATCTCGTCGGCGTTCCCGAGAAGAACAGGGCGGGCGAGGCCTTTGACGACCTGGTCTTCGAGGCCGTGATGTCCACGATCGAGGGGCTGCCGAAAGCGCGCCGCCGCGATCCGGACGCGCTGGCCGAGTCGGTGCGACGCGCGGTCCGGGCCGTGATCAACGAACATTGGGGCAAAAAGCCCGCCTGTCTGGTACATGTGCTGACAGTCTGATTGAGGCATGGTCTTTTCGGAAAGGCGCTTCACGCTTTTCCGGATCGTGCTCTGAGGGAGAGAAACATGCTGGGTCGGCTCAACCATGTCGCGATCGCGACCAAGGATGCCGTCAAGGCTGCAAAAATCTACGGCGCCGCGTTCGGGGCGCAGATCTCGGAGGCGGTCGCGCTGCCCGAGCATGGCGTCACCACGGTGTTCGCGACACTGCCCAACACCAAGATCGAGTTCATCGAGCCGCTCGGCGAAGCTTCTCCGATCGCAAAGTTCCTGGAGCGCAACGCGGACGGCGGCATCCACCATGTCTGCTACGAGGTCGTGGACATCATCGCCTCGCGCGACACCTTGGTGAAGGAGGGCGCCCGGGTGCTCGGCGACGGCGTGCCGAAGATCGGCGCCCACGGCAAGCCGGTGCTGTTCCTGCACCCGAAGGACTTTTCCGGCGCGCTGGTCGAAATCGAGCAGGCGTAAGGCCGTCCCATGGCCATCCAGATATCGACCGCGATCGCGATCTACTTCGTCATCTGGTGGGTCGCGCTGTTCCTGACGCTGCCGTTCGGCGTGCGCAGCCAGCACGAGGACGGCGTGGGCGCGCCCGGCACCGATCCCGGTGCGCCGATCCTGACGCGGATGGGACGCAAGCTGATCTGGACCACGATCATCTCGGCGATCATCTACGGCGCGGGCCTTGCCGCCTATCACGCCGGCTATCTCTCGATCGAACGCCTGTCGAAATTGATGGGCATGCCGTTCTAGACGTTCTTTGCTGACGATATTGTTTTGGGGGAACGAATGACTTTTCAGAGGATCGTCGTTGCGCTTCTAGTGCTGATCGTCGCCGGTCTTGGTGCCATCGGCTATTTCGAGTGGAAGATGGCCGTCCAGGTGCGAACGCTGAAGGCGTTCGTCGAGGGCTATGTCTTCAACGAGGCCGTGATGGCCTGCGAGCAGGCCAAGAGCTCGACGCCGTTCAAGTGGAACGGCGGCAAGAGCACCTCGGTGATCGGGCTGAACTCGGTCAAGCTGGACAAATACAACGTCAGCGCCAGCTACACGCTGGTGGCGGACGGCGTCTATTGCGATTACGATCCGATCAAGAGAAAGGCCGGGATCGGCTCGAGCTTCCTGGAGCGGGAGTAACGATCCGGCCCATAGTTATGGGGTAGGATCGTCATGACCGGGGACCGGGCAGGGGACTATCGGATTCTGCATGAGGCGGCGCTGCGGGACTATCTCGCGGGCCTGCCGGACATCGCGGCGCTGCTCGGCGCCGAGCCGGTGTCCTGGTCGATCACCGAGGTCGGCGACGGCAATCTCAATCTCGTCTTCATCGTCAAGGGCGACCGCGGCGGCGTCGCCGTGAAGCAGGCGCTGCCCTATGTCCGTCTCGTCGGCGAGAGCTGGCCGCTGCCGCTGTCGCGGGCCCATTACGAATATCTCGCTTTGTCGCGGCAGGCCGAGCTCGCGCCCGGCCTCGTGCCGGCGCTGCTGCATCACAACGAGAAGCTGGCGCTGACGGTGATGGAGCTGCTCGAGCCCCACATCATCATGCGCAAGGGGCTGGTCGCGGCGACGCAATACCCGCGCTTCGCGGGCGACATCACCACCTTCATGGCGCGCACGCTGTTCTTCACCTCAGACCTCGCGCTGTCCGCGGCCGAGAAGAAAGAGGGCATCGCCGCGTTCGCCGGCAACCATGCGCTGTGCAAGATCACCGAGGACCTGATCTTCACCGATCCCTACCGCATCGCCGAGCAGAACCGCTGGACCGCGCCTTACCTCGACGGCCTGGCCGCCTCGTTGCGCGACGACATGGACCTGCATGTCGCGATCTCCCGGCTGAAGCTGAAGTTCATGGCAAGCCCGGAGGCGCTGCTCCACGGTGATCTCCACACCGGCTCGATCATGGTCACGGGCAGCCAGACGCGGGTGATCGACCCGGAATTCGCATTCTACGGCCCGATGGGGTTCGACGTCGGCGCCGTGCTCGCCAATCTGCTGATGGCCTATTTCGCCTCCGCCGGTCACGAGCGCGCGCCGGGCGAGCGGGCCGCGTTCGAGGGCTGGGTGCTGGAGACGGTCGAGCGGGTCTGGACCGAATTCGCCGGCAAATTCCTCGACTTCTGGCGCGCCGGTGCTTCGGGCGATGCCTATCCGGTCTCGCTCTTCGCCGGCGAGAAGGGCGCCGCGCGCCTGGAGGCGGAGCGGCAGGCCTATATGCAGCGCCTGTTCG
Organism: Bradyrhizobium sp. B039; assembly: GCF_038965675.1. Lineage (NCBI taxonomy): Bacteria > Pseudomonadati > Pseudomonadota > Alphaproteobacteria > Hyphomicrobiales > Nitrobacteraceae > Bradyrhizobium > Bradyrhizobium sp. B039. The sequence goes on along the minus strand of NZ_CP152416.1, from coordinate 5,009,761 downwards.
CGGACACGATTGGCTTCGCCGCGGCCAAGACCATTCGCCGCATCTTCGGCCTCGCCCACAACATCGATTTCGAGCTGATCGAAGACCCGAAGAAGCGGGCGATCAGCGAGGCCCGCGCGGTGCGGCTGGCGAGGGCGATGATGGTGGAGACGGGGGCGTTTCGGACGATCGCTGACGTGACAGGCGCCGCGCGAAAGCTGCGCGACTGGATGCCGGAGTTTGCGAACGGCTAGAGGCCGATGCGCTTCAATAAAGCCGCATCGGCAGCAGGACGCCGTCTGTGCCGGCCAGCAGACCCCAGGTCTCGTTGGCCGCGACCTCGAACTCCCGGCTCGCTGCCGCACCGCCGTCGACCTTGAGCGTGACCTTGTATTTGCCGGGCGGCAGATCGATCTTCTGACTGTCCGGTATTTCGGCTGCGGCACCGTCGGAGTTCGTCAAGTTCTCGCCGGCGTGCGCCGCCAGCTTGATGGTCTGGTCGGCGACGGTGATGACCGCCCCCTCGTCCGACTCGTTGCCGAGCATCAGCTTTGCCTGCCTCGGCCTCGGCAGGAGGCCGGCATTCGCGATACCCGGCTTGCGCAGCGAAAGCTCGGCGATTGTCCTGTCGTTCTGACGGGAAAGCCGGAGCAGGACCGGTCCACGGGGCGTCGTGAAGGTGATCACCGCCCGGTCTGGTTCGACCACCGTCTCGATCCAGCCACGCTTGCCGAGCTCGGCGCGATAGAAGCCGAGCACCGCCGCGAGATCGCGCGGGGTCTCGGCGTAGACCGACGTGATGAACGGCGAATTCTTCGCCGTAGCGATGCTCCAGCTCTCCGGCAGTGGCAGACCGGTGCCCTGGAAAACCCTGGCTTCGAAACCCGCACCTGCGCCCCGTGCGACCGCTCCGACGGGGATGCTGAGCAGTCGTTCGACGAAATTATCCGGAGTGTCATGGCCCCGGACCGCCCACCCCGTTTCGTCAAGATAGTCGTTCACGCCGGTGGTGCGACTCCAGCCGAACCGGATGCTGTCCGCCTCGCTGTACCGGCCGAGGCTGGCCGCGACCGGGCTTGCCAGCACGGCCGTAGCGGCGACCAGTCCGCCGATAAGCAAAGCACCGAGCGTTCGGCTTTTCATGTGCGGATTCCCATCTCGACGAGATCACTGGGCTGAAGGCCCTTGTCCTGAGCTTGGTCGCATCGATCACGCCGGACGTTCACCGCTCGTAGATCGTTGTTTCCGCTTCCGATTCTCGACGGGTTGAGAGGGTCGCCGCAAGCTACGGCTTCACCTGAGGGCTCGCCCCCCGGGCGGGCGTCTCGAACGAAGCGTTGCAAGGAACTGCGGCATCGAAGGCGAAAAGAGGAGCTTGCACTCGACGTGCCGCGAGTGGTCAACTCTGTGACTGGAATAAGCCTGCGGTGCCGGAGGGGACATGATGTTCAGGATTGTGGCGATCGTCGCTGGGTTGGGACTGGCGCTCGCCGGATCGGTGGAGGCTCAGACTCCGCGCAAAGGCGGAACCATCCGGATGACGGCGCCCTACGGTTCCAGCTTCACCAGCCTGGACATTCACACCACGCAGCGCGCCCAGGACGAGATCTACGCCAAGGCGCTGCATCGGTCGCTCTACATCTGGAATTCCGCGGAAGGAAAACCCGTCCTGGAACTTGCCAAGGAGGACGTGGTCTCGGGCGGAGGCCTCGTTCACACCTTCAAGCTGCGCGATGACGCCTATTTCCACAATGGCCGCAAGATGACGGCCGACGACGTCATCTGGTCCTACAACCGCATCATGGACGGCGCCAAGGCCTATCCCGGCGCGCGCTTTGTCCGCGTGATCGAGGGCGCCGCCGCGGTCGAGAAGGGCCAGGCCAAGGAAATCTCCGGCCTGAAGAAGATCGACGACTTCACCCTCGAGATGAAGCTGACCGAGAAGGTCGATCCGGGCTTCTACTTCTTCACCGCGCTGACCTCGATCTATCCCGCCGACGAGGCCGCGAAGGATAGCTTCATCCAGAAGCCGATCGGTCTTGGACCGTTCAAGTTCGTCGAGCACGTGCCGGGATCGCGCATCGTCCTGGAGCGGTGGGACCGCTTCTACAAACCCGGCAAGCCCTACGCCGACAAGGTCATCGTGTCGGTCATGGGCGAGGCCGCGGCGCGCGATGTCGCCTTCCGCAACAAGGAGATCGACACCTCGGTGCTGGGACCTGCGCAGTATGTCGCCTACCAGTCCGACGCCGACCTCAAGGGCACCATCGTCGAGGTCGCCGAGGTCTTCACGCGTTACATGGGGATGAATACTGCATTCAAGCCGTTCGCCGACAAGCGCGTTCGGCAGGCGATCAACTATGCGATCGACACCGACCTGATCATCAACAAGCTGGTCAAGAACAAGGCCTATCGCGCCACCAGCTGGCTGCCGCTGACCTCGCCGCTCTACGACAAGACCATGAAGCCCTATGCCTTCGATCCGGCCAAGGCCAAGCAGCTGCTGACTGAGGCCGGCTATCCCTCTGGCTTCGAGTTCGAATGGACCACCAGCCAGAACGAGAGCTGGGGTTTGCCGATCGTCACGGCCGTCATCCCGATGCTGGACAAGGTGGGCATCAAGGCGAAGGTCAAGCAGGTCGAGACGGCGGTGCTGGCGGAGGTGGTTCGCAGCGGCGACTACCAGGCCTTCATCTATTCCCAGCAGACCGGCCCGGATCCCCAGGCCGCGCTGAAATGCTTCCACTCGTCGACGCCGCAATCGGCGTGCAACTACATGAACTTCAAGAACGCCGATTTCGACAAGCTGATCGACGAGGCCGGGCAGACCGACGACGCCGCAAAGCGCGGCCAGCTGCTGCAAAAGGCCAATGCGCTGCTCTACGAAGAGGCGCCGGTCTGGTTCTTCAACTACAACAAGGCGGTCATGGCGGTGCAGCCGTGGCTCAAGGGGGTCCAGCTGAACGCGACCGAGCTGACCCACCAGAACGTCGAAGACCTCTGGGTCGACGAAACCTCGCCCGCGAAGTGACACCCGCTCTCGCGCTCCCTCCCTCGCGACAAGCGATGGAGGGAGCGAGGAAAAGTGCCGATGCTCTCCTTCCTGATCCGTCGCCTCCTGCAAACCATTCCGACCGTGCTTGCCGTGGTGATGCTGGTCTTCGTGCTGTTCAGCGTGGTTCCCGGCAGCATCGCCTCGACCATGAGCGACGACGTCGATCCGCAGGTCGAGGCGCGCATGAAGAAGCAGCTCGGCCTCGACGAGCCCGTCTACCTGCGCTTCGGCTCCTATATCGCGAAGCTCGCGACCGGTGACTTCGGGACCTCGTTCCGGACGCGCGAGCCGGTCACGACCATGATTGCCAAGCGGATGGGGCCGACCCTGCAATTGATCTTCGCGTCCATGGCATTTGCGGTCGCGATCGGCGTGCCGCTCGGCTTCGTCGCGGCGTTGCGGCCTGGTGGTGTCGTCGACAGCGCGGCGATGGTCGTGGCGGTGTCGGGTCTTTCAATGGCCAAGTTCTGGCTCGGACTGCTGCTGATGTACCTGTTCGCGTTGAAGCTCGGCTGGCTGCCGAGTTTTGGCTATGGCGATGGCGGCCTCAAAAATCTGATCCTGCCGGCCGTGACACTCGGCGTTTCGCCGATGGCGCTGCTGGCGCGAACGACGCGCGCCGCAGTCCTCGAGATCATGCACGCCGACTTTGTCCGCACGGCGCGATCGAAGGGCATGAGCGAGACGCGCGTCGTGAAGTGGCACGTGATGCGCAACGCGCTCGTCCTGATTCTCACGACAATGGGCCTGCAATTCGGCGCGCTGATGGGGCAGGCGGTCGTCGTCGAGAAACTGTTCTCCTGGCCCGGCATCGGCTCGCTGCTCGTCGACAGCGTCCTGCAACGCGACATTCCCGCCGTCCAGGGCTCCATCCTCGTGGTGGTGCTGTTCTTTCTCGCGATCAATCTGCTGATCGACCTGCTTTACGGCGTGATCGATCCCAGGATCAGATACGCATGAAGCTCCGCGCCAATCTCGTCATCGGTGGTGCCTTGTTCGCGCTTGCGATCCTGGTCGGCCTGCTCGCACCCTGGCTGGCGCACACCGATCCCGTCCTGGACGCCAATTTGATGAATGCGGAAGAGCCCCCGAGCTGGACCTGGTGGTTCGGGACCGACGGGCAGGGCCGCGACATCTATTCCCGCGTCGTCTACGGCGCGCGCATCTCGCTGACGGTCGGCATCGTCTCGCAGCTCATCAACAGCGTCATCGGCGTGGCACTGGGCCTGAGCGCCGGCTATTGGGGCGGCTGGTGGGACGATGTCGTCAACGGACTGACCAATCTGATGCTCGCGATCCCCTCGCTGATCTTCGCGCTGGCCATCATGGCGGTGCTTGGACCGGGCCTGACCAGCCTGCTCATCGCACTTGGGCTGACCAACTGGTCCTTTACCTGCCGGATCGCGCGGGCCTCGGCGCTGTCGCTGAGGAGCCAGGGCTACGTGCAGGCGGCAACCGTGCTCGGCTACGGCGATCTGCGGATCATGATCACGCAGCTCCTGCCGAACATGCTCGGACCCATCATCGTCATCGGCACGCTTGGGATGGGCAGCGCGGTCTTGTCCGAAGCAGCCCTTTCGTTCCTCGGCCTCGGCGTCCGCCCGCCTTTTCCGAGCTGGGGCAGCATGCTGTCGGAAGCCCGCGACCAGATCACGACGGCGCCGTGGCTCTCGGTCTTTCCGGGCCTTGCCATCTTCCTGACGGTGCTCGGCCTCAACCTGCTCGGCGACGGCCTGCGCGACATTCTCGATCCGCAATCGCGGAGCCGGCGCACATGACGGGCCCGCCGCTGATCGAAGTCGAGGATTTGCGCATCGATCTCGACGACGGATCGCGGCGCGTTGCGGCGGCCGAGGGCATCTCGTTCCGCATTGATCGTGGCGAGACGTTCGGCCTGGTCGGCGAATCCGGATGCGGCAAGAGCATCACGGCGCTCGCCTTGATCGGCCTGTTGCGGCCGCCGCTGTCGATCGGCGGCGGCGCCATCCGGTTTGAGGGGCGGGAGATCCAGCACCTTTCCGCGGCCAGGCAGCGGGAGCTGCGCGGCAATCGCATCGCCATGATCTTCCAGGAGCCGATGACGGCGCTCAATCCGGTCTCGCCTGTGGGGCGGCAGATCGCCGAGATGTTCGTGCTGCACCAGGGCAAGAGCTGGCGGGAAGCAGACCGGCTGGCGGTCGAGGCGCTGGCGAGCGTCCGCGTCCCCGCGCCCGAGCGACGCGTCAAGGATTACCCGCACCAGCTGTCGGGGGGCATGCGACAGCGCGTGATGATCGCCATCGCGCTCGCATGCGGTCCGGACCTTCTGATCGCCGACGAGCCGACCACCGCGCTCGACGTGACCGTGCAGGCCGAAATCATCGAGCTGATGCGGAATCTGTGCGCCGAGCGAGGAACGGCCATCCTGATGATCAGCCACGATCTCGGCCTGGTCGCCAATGTCTGTCGCCGCGTTGCCGTCATGTATGCCGGCCGCATTGTCGAGGAGCGCGGCTCGGCCGATATCTTCCGGGCGCCCTCGCACCCCTATACGCAAGGCCTGGTCGACTCGCTGCCGCGGCTGGGCAGCCGCGCGGCGCTTGGCCGTACCAGGCTCCAGGAGATCGCGGGCGTCGTGCCGGCGATCACGGCTTTCCCTGATGGCTGCAGGTTCAATCCGCGTTGCGCGCGGGCGACCGATATTTGCCGGACCGCGGCGCCGGAGACGACACGGCTGGACGCGGGCGGTCTGGTGAGGTGTCACCACCATGCATGAACCGCAAGAAAGGCCTGGTGAGGGGAGGCCGGATGACGATGTCATTCTCAGCGTCGAGGATCTCGCGGTTCATTTTCCGCTGGGAGGCGGCTTGCTGGGCCGCGGCCGGCGGCTGCTCCGTGCCGTCGACGGTGTCGATCTCAGGCTGAAGCGCGGCGAATGTCTCGGCCTCGTCGGCGAGTCCGGCTCCGGCAAATCGACGGTCGCATTGTCGATCCTTGGTCTGTTGGGGCCGACGCGCGGCCGCATCGTGCTGGACGGACAGGTCGTGACGAACAGGCAATCCGGCGATCGCAAGGCGCTGGCCCGCATCGTGCAGATGGTCTTCCAGGATCCGTACGCCTCGCTCAACCCGCGCCAGACCGTTCGTCGCACGCTTGAAGATCCGCTGCGGGTGCATGGCGTCACCGCCGCAAGCGAGATCGAGGACCGCGTTGCGACCATGCTCAAGCATGTGGGATTGCGCCCCGAACAGGCGGGCCGCTACCCGCATGAATTCTCGGGCGGCCAGCGCCAGCGCATCGGCATTGCGCGTGCCCTGATCCTCAACCCCAAGATCGTCATCTGCGACGAACCCGTGTCGGCGCTCGATGTCTCGATCCGCGCCCAGATCATCAACCTGCTGCTGGAACTAAAGGAGACGCTCGGCCTGTCCTACATCATGATCAGCCACGACCTCGGCGTGGTCGAGCACATGAGCGACCGCGTCGCCGTGATGTATCTCGGCCGCATCGTGGAGAATGGCGACTGGCGCGAGATCTTCGAACGGCCGGCGCACCCCTATACGCAAGCCCTGATCGCAGCCATCCCCGATCCGCTGCGCCACGCACCGCTCGCGACGACAGGGGGCGATCTTCCCAATCCGCTCAATCCGCCGAATGGATGCGCGTTCAGCCCGCGCTGTCGTCACGCCGAAGCCGTGTGCCGCCAGGAGCCCGGTCCGTCGCTGGAGACGCGTCCCGACGGGCACGCGGTGCGGTGCTGGCGGGCTGACGAGATTGCGGGGCAGGCGGCATTGGCCTCGACCGAAAGCGGACATCCCTAGAATGGAGGGCGCGTCCGTTGCCGGATCCCAAGTTCGCCGGCTGCCAGCGCTAGCAGCGTCAATTTCTGTGGAACGTCGATGCCCGCTTTAGTGCGCTGACCATGGCCATGAGATTGACGGTCGCGGCTTCTTGGCCTCGGGCCGCTCCGGGGTTCGCGCCGGCCTTTGCGCTTGGACGACATTGGCCGACTGCCGCGGACGTGGCAGCGGTATGTCAGGCACCGCTTTGGGCTCTTCAGAGCTCAGCGTTGGTGGCGCTTCGGGCATCGTCTTTGGTTCTTCGGGGCTCGTCGTTGGTGACGTTTCGGGGATTGCCTTTGGCTGTGAAGCGTTGGCGATGACGCGGGCGAGTTGGTCCTGACTTGCGTTGAGCCGCTCGGTGAGCGTCTGGCTTTCGCGCGCCATTTGCATCTGATCGGCCTTGATCTGGAAGATGATGCCGTTGTTGCGCTCCGATTCCTCTCGACTCGCCCTGAGTTGGCTTGCCAGATTTTCATTGTCGCGGATCAATTGTTCCTGCCTCGCCTTAAGCTGTTCGACCGTTTGGCTCAAGGCAGCGAGATCACGCGCCATCGGTTGAAACTGCTGCGACAACTCGGAACGCAGGACAACGGCGCTCGGCACGACCGCCTCCGGCGCGGCGCGAGCCAGAGGTGCTGGGTCGGAGGGAGGCATCTTTGCTGCATCAGCGGAGAATGACCACCACCAGGCAACCACACCAAGGGATGCCGCCAACAGGAATCCGACGGAAGCCACATATCGCCAATCCGCCTGAAGCGTTGCGAGGGTGATGGAGGACCGCTCGATGCTGATCGGCGCGGCCGAAGAACTGACTCCTGCTTCGCGTGCCAGGTTCGACAGTTGCTCCTCCAAGCTTGCGATCTGCCCTTCCACGAGCCTGTCGTCTAGCATGGAGTTCATTTGATGCTCCGTATCAAAATGCAATGGCAATCGCGTGAGAGCGATCCGCGCTACGGCGAGCGAACACTCAACGCATCGGTTCTTGGGCCTGCGAGGATTGTTTCTTGCCAGCCGCTCGGTGTTGATTTTTAACGCAGCCGAGGAGGGCGGAACTATGTTCGTACTTGGAGAACTATGGAAGGAGTGCTGACCCTTCACCGCCTGCTTCGCGTTCGCGCGGTCGGACGCCGGCGCCGAAGCGCCGGCGTGCCGCCAACTTTTATTGGGCAGAAATGCCCACCGTTGTTTGCGACTTCACAACCGGCGGCGGATTCCATTTGCCGGTCAGCGCTTCCGACTTCGGCGCGTACAGGCGCATGGTCAGATTGAACGGCGCCTTCGGTGCAGGAAGCCAGTTGGCTTCGAGCTCCTTGCCGGGGCTCGCGTTCTGGAAATAGAGGTCGAGCGATCCATCCGCATTGTACTTGAACGGCATCCAGCTGGAGACCGCAAAACGGTTCAGCGTGTTGCCGACCTGGAAGCCGTCCTGATCGTAGAGCGTGATCGACCAGAACGCGTTGACAGGCGGCGTGGCGCCCTTCTCGAAGGTGACGGTGTATTTGTTCGCGCCATCGAGCGGCTTACCGGTGTCGTCGGCGAGATTGAGCGGATAGATGGCATCCTCGACCACGTTGGCGCCAAGCCCCTGCTGCGCGACAATGGCCCGCTTCAGGTAGTAGTTGCCGTAAACACCCATCGTGTCGGTGTTCATCCCCCAGCCGTTGGCAACCCGCGCCAGCGTCGGCACCTTCCAGGCCATCAGCTTCTGCGCGTCCTGCGGTGCGGTCTCCAGCGCTCTTTGCACGGCCGGGTCGAGCTTGCCGATGTCAAAGCTCTTGCCGGGCTCGATGCCGATTTTCTTCATCTGCGCGAGGATCGGTTCGTCGGTGACGTGAGGCGGATGCAGCTTCAGCAATTCCGCGGCATAGGCGAAATACACCCCCGCCGTCATGGTATCGACCTGCGTCTTTGGCGGCGTCTTCATGTCGACGCTTGGGTCCGGCTTGAATTCGACCGGCCTGGGCGTTTTGCCATACTCGGAAAGCAGGGTGACCTTGTAGCCGGCCTGGATCTTGTGGACCGCATCATAATCCGGCGGCCCGTCGGTCTTAGTCCGGCCGATCAGCCAGACGTAGGGCGTTGGCGCGTCGATGCGCTGGGTGTCTTTTGGAAGCTTGAACTCCTCGGCGAATCTGTCCCGCAGATCCGGCCGCCAGTTCGCCGGCGCCACCAGGAACGTCCCGGCCTTGGTGCCCGTCGTGCGCCAGCCCGGCGATGCGAAGACGTCCGTCCACATGTCGAGCATCGGCAGCAGATAGTAGCGCCCATCGGTATCCGGTGCTGAGATGACAACCGGCTCCTTGGTCATGTCGAGCCAGGAGGCCGAATACAGCGTATCGAAGTTGGACCGCACCACGCCTTTGAAATCCGCCGGCGGGTATTCGGGCACGTTGACGAACGTGTTCATCGGTCCCCTGAAATCGGTCGTGCCGTTGGTGAATTGCTTGCGGGATACATCCATCGACATGATGGAGTAGAAGTAAACATAGGCGTCGACCGCGATGGCGTGCGCCTCCTGTTCGGTGATCGGCGGCGCCGATTGAGCCAGCGCTGCGGGTGCCGTCGCCGCACCAAGGCAGAGAGACAATGTCAGTGGCAGGAATCCTCGAAACATCTCGAACCTCCTCTGCTGATGATTGATTTGGATTTACGCCTTCGTTCAATTCTCCTTGTCCAACGTCGGAATCGTCTCGCCTCTCGTGACGGTCGAGCCCGGCGAATTTTCGATCATTTGATCCACATCATATCGCCGGGACCTCGACCCACGCGTCGCGCGCGTTCCCCGCGTCTTCGTTCGTCTCAATGACAGGGTGGAGGCGGGGCTGCCGCGTTCTGGGCGAACGCTGTTTCGGTCCCGCGCAACGGCGCGGTTACGGTGAGCATTCCGAAAATCTGATTCAGTATTGTGTTACGCATGACATCATTCCTTGTACAAAAAACTACGGAACGACTTGAAACACTCGTGCTTGGGCGCGCCATTGCGAGGCAATGTGCAATGCATCAAACGCCTGACGGCGTATTCGGAAATCGAAACGAGGCGTGGTGGAAACGTTGCAACGAGGCGATTATAGATAGTTCTGGAAAGCTCCTTGCGAATGAAACGCTAGCACAACCGCCCAGTGAGGACCAGCCTTGGTCGTTATTTTGTGCCTCTACTTCGTCGCGCTATGGGCCGGCGTGGAGGCGAACCGGAGCACGCCGCGCTAAGGTGGGGGGCGGGCGCGGACAACGCCGGTGTTTCTGCTATAGTGCGACATTCGAACTCGCGGGGCGGCCGCTTCAAGGGTTGAAATCATGCACAGAGCATCTGGATCATTACTGTTTGCCATCGCTTTTATTCTTCTTGGTCCGCAAGCGCGCGCGCAGCAACTTCCGGCCGAAACGATTCAGGGAATGCTGGCGGCCCAGATCCGCACACAAGGCTTCACTTGCGAAAAGCCACTCGGCGCAAGGAAGGATGCGAAGTTGTCTCGACCTGATCGCGACGTTTGGGTTCTGAAATGCAGCAACGCCATGTACAGGATCTCGCGCGTTCCCGACATGGCGGCAAAGGTCGAACCGCTCCGCTGAGCTCGACGCTCTCTACGGATTGGCGCCGTGATGGAATTGCGCCGGTGTTTTGCCCGACGTGTCGAACGTCCTGGCGGCGAGGGCTCAAGCCATGCCTCACGGTCGTCTCAGCTCCCGCTGATGCCGACCAGGCGAGGGCGGCGGTTTGCGAGCGGGTTCTCGGCCGGCAGGGCGCGCAGCCATTCGCGAAAACTGACGATCTCGGGACAATCCGCGGTGCCTTCAGGCGCGATCAGCCAATCGCCGAGGCCCGACCCCTCGTTGAGCCGGTCGCAGCGATAGCCCGGATGGCGGCTGAGGCCGCGGGCAATCAGCAGGTCCACCTTGCCCTCGACCAATTCGTGCAGGCCGGCGGGCTGCAGCACCCGCAAACCGATGTCCGCATGCGCGCTGCGAAACTCCGCCAGATCGAGGCGGCGCAGGTCGAAGCTGCCATGGACTCCCAGTTGCAGCAGCACAGTACCTGACGGTTTCAATTGCGAAGTCGCCTCCGCAATGTGGCGAAAGCCTTCGGAGACCCCGGGCAGATAGGCCTGACCGGCCGCCGTGAGGATGAGCTGCTTGTGCAGCCGCTCGAACAGCTGCACGCCGAGGCGTGCCTCCAGCGCCTTCACCTGCTGCCCCACGGCGGCGGGTGTCACGTGTAGCTCGTGGGCGGCGAGCTTGAAGCTGAGATGCCGTGCGGCGGCCTCGAAGGCGCGGAGCGCGTTGAGCGGGGGAAGGGCGTAGGTCATTGCGCCGCAGTTTGACACCGATGGGCCGTGGCCTTGCAATAGATTTTCTTGCGCTGAACCGCAGGAATGATGCTTTGCGCCGAGGCGATGTCGCCGGTTACGGTCAGCCCGCAATCCGGAGAAACCCCATGCCCTCAGCTCAAATCGTCAGCCACAATCCCGCAGCGGTCCACCCTCCCGCCGGCGGTTACAGCATGGGACTTGAACTGACGCAGCATCGCCGCCTCTTGTTCATCAGCGGCCAAGTGCCCGAGAGATCCGACGGCACCGTGCCCGAAGGTTTCGAGGCGCAATGCGAGCAGGCCTGGCGCAACGTCATCGAGGTGCTCGCCGCCGCGGGCCTTGGCGTCGAGCATCTGGTCAAGGTCACCACGTTCCTGACCGAACGGGATCAAGTCGTGCCCAACCGCGCCATTCGCCGCACGGTGCTCGGCGAACACCGGCCTGCGCTCACGGTCGTGATCGTCGAGACCGTTGACAGCAAATGGCTGCTGGAGATCGAGGCGATCGCTGCGGAATGAGGCCGGCTTCGCCGACCTTGCAAACAGCCAATTATGTCAGGTGCCCAATGGCCGAGAACATCCATCCCTTCTACGAGACGCATCGGGGCGCAATGGAAGCCGCCATGCGTAATCGACTCGACCTTGCCGAGCCGATGTTGCGCGAGCGCGCGCATCTCACCGACATCGGCGGGATCAGACGGGAGGTGATGGACGAATTCGAGATCGTGCTCACCCAAATGCCCTATGTCGGGGGCGCGGCAAGCCGCATGAGCGATTTCTTCATGCGTCTCATGGGCTTCATGGCCATCAGCCGGGTGCTGCGGCGACACGGCGTGCCGCTGGCCGTGATCGGCGAGATCGAGCGCGAAACCTACAAGGCGCAATTGCTCACCGACCCCGAAACGGAACGTCTCGCCTCGGGCCGTCAGTTCATGTCGCCGGAGAACCAGGCTTTGCTGCGCGCGCAGGCTGCAGGAAGTGTTACTGAAAGCCATCAGGAAGAGTTTCCGGAGGATTTCGTTTACGATTTCGTCGAGCCGGGGCCGGATGACAATTTCGAGTTCGGCATCAACTACAAGGCTTGCGGCTTCTGCAAATTCGCGGCTCGCCATGGCGACAAGGACATCCTGCCGAACATCTGTGGACTTGATTTCGACGCCTATGCAACGCGAGGCATCCGCCTGGAGAGGACACAAACCTTGGCTGGCGGCGCGAGCCACTGCAATTTCCGATTCTCGCGGCTGCCGTCGGAGTAGAACCGTCACACTGAGGTGGCCGCTTCTTCAGCCGCCCTCGAAGGGCGACGGCCCGGCTGCATCTCGGCCGTTCATCCTTCGAGGCTCCGCGTGCGATTCCTTCGCATCGCCTGCCTCGCACCTCCAGCGACAACGGCTTCGCCGTTGCGCGGGGATGACGGATCATTGTTCCTGCGGTCTTGGAAAGCTGCACGGACGTACCAGTTGCAACGATGACATCCTGCACCTGTTTTGCCCGACGGGTCAAATGTCGGTGCGGTCGCACTCGCGCAGTCGCGAGTTTGGTAAGCGACTGAACTTCCTCACAGTGTCTACTGTGCATGGGGTTGTTTTCGCGCTTTTTGTTTTGAGGGCTGGCTACTCCGCCGCCTTCTCCCTCAACCGCTGGGCGTAGACGTTGATGATCAAGGCCGCCAGCAGGATCAGGCCACGGATCAGGATCTTCAAAAAGCTGTCGATGTTGACGTGGTCGAGGCCGTTATTCAGGACCCCCAGGACGAAGAGCCCGACGATGGTGTTGCCGATGCCGCCGCGGCCGCCGAACAGGCTGGTGCCGCCGACCACGACGGCGGCGATGGAGTCGAGCAAATAGGTGTCGAACTCGTTCTGCTGCGCGCTGCCGAAATGGGCGACGCCCAGCATGCCGCCGATGCCGGAGCACACCGCCGAGATCACCATCACCGCGCCGAGGATGAACTTGACGTTGAGGCCGGAATATTCGGCGGCCTCGCGGTTGCCGCCGACCATGTAGACGTAGCGGCCGAAGCGCGTGTAGGTCAGCACCAGATGGCCGCCGAGCAGCATGATGGCCGCGACGATGACGATCCAGGGGATGCCGCCGATCGATCCGGAGCCGAGCGTCGTGATCAGGCCGGGCACCTTGTAGGCGATCTGGCCGCGCACCAGCAGCGCCGAGATGCCGGCGGCGATCTGCATCATCGCCAATGTCATGATGAAGGAAGGGATGCCGATCACGGTCAGGCCCAGCGCGTTGACGAGGCCGAGCAGGGCGCAGAGCAGGATCGACAGGATGATCGCAACCGCGCCGGGCAGGGGGATGTTGGCGATGTTGACGTAGGATTCTTGCAGCGTGAAATAGGCAACCGCGATGCCGGTGACGTTGGCGATGCTGGCGATCGACAGGTCGATCTCGGCGCAGAGGATCACGAAGGTGAGGCCGACGGCGATGATGCCTGTCACCGACACCTGCGTCAGGATGTTGCCGAGATTGTCGAGCGTGGCGAAGGAGGGGCTGGCGAAGGCGAAGAAGGCGGACAGGAAGATCAGCGTCAGGAACGGCGCGATGTTGCGCATCTGCGAGCGCAGGAAGGGCGCCAGACCACGCGCCCGATGAGCTTCAGCAAAGGCCGTCTCACTGCTCGCCATGGTGCTTCTCCGTCACGCCGCTTCCAGCAGGCGGTCCTTGCTGACCGGCTCGTTCGAAAATTCCCGCACCAGTGCGCCGCGCTTGAGCACGAGGATGCGGTCGGCCAGCGACAGCACCGTCTCCGGCTCGGTCGACAGCACGATGATCGCGAGCCCCCTGGCGCGAAGGTCGCGGACGATGTTGATGACGTCGTTCTTGGCGCCCACGTCCATGCCGCGGGTCGGCTCGCACAGCACCAGCAGCTTCGGCGGATAGGTCAGCCATTTCGCCAGCGCGACCTTCTGCTGGTTGCCGCCGGAGAGCATGCCGAGATCGAGGCCGACCACCGGCGGCCTGATCTGCAATTGCTCGACCTGGCGCCTGGCGATGTCGCGCTCCTGTGCCGGCTTGAGCAGCAGCGACGAGATGCGATCCAGAATGCTGATCGAGATGTTCTTGTAGACCGGCTCCTGGTGAAACAGCATGTCGCGCCGGCTCTCCGGCACCAGCGCGACGCCCGCGCGGCGCGCAGCCGCCGTGCTGGCGAAGGTCTTGGGTTTGCCCTCGACGGCGAGCGTGCCGCCGTCCGGCTTCAGCTTGCCGAACAGGATGCGCGACAGCTCCTGCTGCCCGCAACCCATGAAGCCGTAGATGCCGAGCACCTCGCCGGCGCGCGCCTCGAAGGAGATGTCCTTCAGGCTGCGCGCCAGCGAGAGCTGGTCGACCTTCAGCACCACCGAGCTGCCGCTCGGCTGGGGCAGCATCAGATCGTCGGTGTAGCTATGCTCGAGCGCTTCGCCGCCGCGGCCGATCATGGCCTCGATCAGCGCGCCCTTGCTGGTCGCCGCGCTCGCTGTCTCCGCGATCTTCCGTCCGTTGCGGAACACGGTCACCGTGTCCGACACGAGCAAGATGTCCTCGATGAAATGCGAGATGAAGACGATTGCGGTGCCTTCCTCGCGCAGGCGCCGGAGCGTCGCGAACAGCCGCTCGACCTCGGGCGGGGAGAGGGCGGAGGTCGGCTCGTCCAGGATGACGATGCGGGCGCCGGAGAACAGCACGCGGGCGATCTCGATCAGCTGCTGGAGCCCGATCGGGAGGTCGCCGAGCCGGCTCATCGGATCGACGTCGATGCCGAAGCGGGCAAGCTGCTCGCCGGCCTCGCGCGCCATGCGCCGCCACTGCACCAGACCGAGGGCGTTGGTCGGTTGGTTGCCAAGGAAGACGTTCTCCGCGACCGTGAGGTCGGGCGCGACAGAGAGCTCCTGGTGCACCATGGCGATGCCGGCCGCATGCGCGTCGCGCGTCGAGCGGAAATGGGTCTCCTTCCCGTCGAGCAGGAAACGGCCGGAGAATTCGGTGTGCACGCCGGCGATGATCTTCATCAGCGTGCTTTTCCCGGCGCCGTTCTCGCCGACGAGACCGTGAATCTCGCCGGGATGAAGCGCGAAGTCGACACCACGAAGCGCCTCGACGCCGCCGAAGCTCTTCGTGATGCCTTGCAGTTCCAGGATGGGCGAACGATCCTCTCGCATTGCAGATCAGATCTTGGAGGCTCAGATCAGGAAGTGATCCTGCATCCACTGCATCCCGGCGGCGTTGGCCTTGGTCACGACCGGGCCGTCGGTGACGACGTTCTTCGGGATGCCCTGTCCGCTCTTCTCGCCGCCGACGACGGCGGAAACGCCCGCGATGATCGCACCGCCATGGATGCGGCAGGACGGATTGCGCACGGTCGCGAACATGCGGCCCTCGCTCACCGCCTGGATTGCCGGCGGCATCGCGTCGACGCCGCCGATCAGGATGTTGGTGCGGCCCCGCGCCTTCATGATGTTGGCAGCGGCCAGCGCCATGTCGTCATTGTGGAAGAACGCCGCGTCGATCTGCGGATATTTCGTCAGATAGGTTTCCCAGAGGCGCGCGGTCTTCGAGACGTCCCAATCGGCCGGCTGGGTGTCGAGCACCTCGATGCCGGGAAATTGCTTGACGACGTTGTTGAAGCCCTTGGCGCGGCCCTGCGCGCCGGTATGGCCGAGCGCGCCCTGCGTCATGATGATCTTACCCTTGCCGCCCATGGCGTTGCACAGCGCCTGCGTCACCGAGGCGCCCATGAACTCGTTGTCGGGAGCGAGGAAGGAGTGGACGTTGATCTGGTCGAGCGGAGCGATCAGCGTGTCCATGTCGATCACGGGCGTGCCGGCGTCGATCATCTTCTGCACGGGCTGGGTGAGGGTGCCGATGCCGAAGGCCTGGATCGCGACGAAATCCCATTTCTGCGAGGCCATGTTGTCGATCGCGGCGCGCTGCTTCACCGCATCGAGCTGGCCGTCGAACCAGGTGACTTCGACGTTGAACAGCTTGCCCCAGAATTCCGCGGCCTGCTTGCCCTGCGCACACCAGGTGGCCTGGAGGCCGGCGTTGGAGAACGCCGCCTTCAGCGGCTTCTCCGATCGTCCGACTTCGGCTGCCAATGCGGGCTTTATGCCCATGCTGCCGAGGATGGCAGTTGCGGCGCCGGCGGTCGCTGCCGCCTGAAGAAGATCGCGCCTCGTCGTCGAGAAATCTTTCGTCCCGGACATCGCTCGCTCCCATAGATTTTGGCGTCGGCGCGTCATTGATTGCGCGACCGAGGCGGAAAGTGTCTCACAATCGAGGAGTTCACGCCACCCAATCTGCGATTGCGCGCAACGTCGCGGCGAGCCGTGGTGGTGCAGCGCAAAGCGTCAGGCCGGAACGGCGACGTATGCCTCGATGTCGGTCAGCAACGTATCCCAGGCCTGCGCGATCTCGGCCGACCATGCATCGCCGAGCAGGTCGCGTAGCGTATCCCTGATGATGGCGAAGAAGGCGATGAACAGCTCGCGCGGCGTGCCATAGGCATCGTGCGAGACGATTTCGCAGGCGATCAGCCGGAAATGTCCGCTGCGTGTCCCGGCGAAATCGAGGATCGCCTCGATCGTCAGCGCAAGCATCGATCCCTTGACGAGATCGCTGCCTTGCGAGCGGAACATCGTCCGCGTTTCCGGGTGTTCGTCGAAAAGACGCCGGTAGACCAGCGGCGTGAGATCCGCGCAGCGCGAGGCCGCGCGTTCAAAGCTCTGTTCGATCGGATTGGGGGAGATAGTCATCGGCGTAGGCGCCATGCAGACAAAAAAAGAGCGGGGCCCTAGCCCCGCTCAAAAATTGTGTCGACCCTATTATCCCCGATTCTAAGATTTGCTCTTGATTGACGGGGCGACGCTGCGTTTTGCGCGCCAGGGGCTCCTCCCGAGACTTGGACCACCAGACTTCGACCTCTCGGCCAGCCTGAGCAAGAGGGATGCTAGATCAACTTTTCTCACTTGTCATCATTTTCGGCAACGATTGTTCAAAATAAGAGCAGTTAACGAAACGATCGGGCTTTTAGCCATGTAAGCATATGACAAATATAAGAAATCTGTGGATGGGCGGGGCGGATCGGTTGCCTCAAATGCCGGACCCGCCCCCGGATGGGGCGCCCCCGACCACGGTTTTCGGCAAATTTGCGCTGGATCAAGAAGGCGGCGGAACTGACCTCGACTCAGGTCCCGGCGCGGTGTTTAGTTAGCGCACGAACGAATGGTTCGGCGGATGCGCGCACGGCTGCAAAAATTCCTACCCCTGGTCCTGCTCGCCCTGGCGATGCAGGTGCTGGCGCCGATCGCCGCCTGCTGGGCGGCCGGCCAGGCCGTGGCCGATCCGCTGTCGGCCGCCGTCATCTGCCACAGTGCGAATGAACAGGGCGGCCTGAACGATCAGACGGGCACGCCAACCGCGCATGGTGCTGCGTGCGCGCTCTGCTGCCTGGCCCAGGCCAATGCGTCGCTCGATTCGCCGCCAGAGGTTGCGCTCGCCATTCCCTTCCGCCATGCCGAATGTGTGGCGTGGCACGTGGCGGACGCATCCGCTGTTTCCGTCCATAAGGACGGAAGTGCTCAGGCGCGCGCGCCTCCTCGATTTTCCTGACGACCCTCGGTGTCGCCGCGGTCCGTCCGCTGGCGACTGATGCTGTCGAACAGCCGGGAAGAAAGCCGGCGTCAGGAATGCCTCATGTTACGTTGCCATGCCCGCCGTGGCGTGAGCGTCGTTGCCGTTCAGGCCGCGCTGCTTGCGTCGTCGAGCGGAGCCTTCGCCCAAAGCAGCAGCGCAGTGCTGCCGCCGGTGACCGTCGACGCGCCCGCTGCAGTGAAGCCCAAGCCACGCAAGCCGGCCGCTAATACGGCTGCCGCCAGGAACCGGTCGGCAAAGCCCGCCGGCGAGCGCGCGGCTCCTGCTGTTGCCAGCGAGCAGGGAGCGGCCAGCGCCCGAGCGTCGCTGGATCCGCCGGCCGCCGTGGCGCGCTATCAATTGCCGCAGCGCTCCTTCAGCGTCACGGCGAAGGAGGTCGATGAGACGATCAACCTCAAGGACCCCGAGGACGCCGTCAAATACATGCCGAGCCTGTTCGTGCGAAAGCGGAACGACGGCGACAATCAGGCGGTGCTCGCGACGCGAAGCTGGGGGCTGAACTCCAGTGCGCGCACGCTGGTCTACTACGATGACCTCCTCATCTCGGCGCTGATCGGCAACAACAACACGAACTCCTCGCCAAGATGGAACCTGATCTCGCCGGAAGCGATCGGGCGGGTCGATTACCTCAACGGTCCGTTCGCGGCCGCCTATCCCGGCAATTCGATTGGCGGCGTGCTGCTGATCACGTCAAAAATGCCGGACAAGCCGTTTGCGGTCGCCAAGGAAACGGTGTCGGTGATGCCGTGGAATCAGTACGGCACCAAGGACACCTACGTGACCAGTCAGACCAGTGCGGCCGCGGGTAATCGCGACGGCGCGCTGTCCTGGCTTGTCAGCGCCAATTACCTCGACAGTTTTCAGCAACCGTTGAGCTACACAACCTTCGGCACCACGCTTGGGGTGGGACCTGCCGGCACGACGGGAACGATCGCCGCCCAGAACAAGGCAGGTGGTGTCGCCAATGTCGTCGGCACCGGCGCGCTGGCGCATTCGCAGCAGACCTCGGGCAATCTGCGGCTCGCCTACGACATCACGCCGCTGGTGCAGGCGACGTACTCGTTCGGCATCTGGAACAATCACCAGACCTCCGATCCGCAGACCTATCTGAGGTCGACTGTGACGGGTCTGCCGACTTTCGGGGGCGTCAGCAGCTTTGCCAACAGCAAATACACCTGGGATCAGATCCATGTGAGCAATGCCGTCTCGCTCAAAAGCGATACCAAGGGTGTCTTCGACTTCGACCTCGCGGCCTCAAGCTACAACTATCTCCAGGACATCCAGGTCAGTCCCTATACGGTCTCGCCGTCGCCGGGCCTTGGCTATTCCCTGAACGGCAAGGTGACGCGGATGGATGGCACCAACTGGCAGAACGCCGACGCCAAGGGCATCTGGCGTCCGCTGGGCTATGACGGCGCGCACGAGGTCAGCTTTGGCATCCACGGCGACCGGTACCGGCTCGAAAACCCGGTCTATGCTTCGAGCGTCTGGTATAACACGCCATCGACGGGCAACGGCCAGCTCTATTCGACCGGCGTCGGCGAGACGCGCACTGGGGCTTTGTGGGTGCAGGACGCCTGGAAGATCATCCCGACTGTCAAGTTGACACTCGGCGGACGGCTGGAGAGCTGGCAGGCAGTTGAAGGCTTCAATCTCAACACCATGGCCACCAGCGCCGGCGTCATCACGTCCGTTGTGCCGACATGGCAACCGGGGCTGTCCTCGACCAACTTCTCGCCGAAGGCGTCGCTGTCGTTCGATCCGAACAAGGACTGGAATATCTCGGCGAATTTCGGTGAGGCGTACCGCTATCCGACGGTCACCGAACTCTATCAAAACATCACCGTCAACGGCGTCACCTATCTTGCCAATCCGCTGCTGTCGCCGGAGCAGGATTTCACCGGCGAGCTCAATCTTGAGCGGCGCTGGGTGGATGGTCGGGTGCGGCTCACGGTATTCGGCGAGCGGACCAACAATGCACTGATCTCACAGTCGACCACGGTGACCGACGCAAGTGGGGCGCAGTCTGTGCAGACAGCGATCAGCAACGTCGCCGCGATCCGGATGCAGGGCGTAGAATTGTCTGCCGACAAGGATAACGTTCTCATCGCGGGCTTGCAGGTGTTTGGTAGCGTGACCTACGTCGACTCGCGGATCATCTCTGACCCGAGCTGGAAGGGCGCGACCACCGTCGTCGGCAAGCGCGTGCCTTACGTGCCCGACTGGCGCGCCAAGTTCGGTGTCACCTACAGGCCGAATGAGAATTGGGCCTATACGGTCGCGGCCCGCTACAGCGGCAAGCAGTACTCGACGCTGGACAACACCGATCGCATCTCCCACGTTTACGGCGCGTTCGATAACTTTTTCGTTGTGGACTTGAAGATGCACTATAACGCGACGAAGAATTTCGCGTTCGACTTCGGCATCGATAATCTCTTCAACGAGCAGTACTTCCTGTTCCATCCGTTCCCGGGGCGAACCTTCGTTCTCGCCGGCAAGTACACGTTCTGAAGGGTGGGGCGATGTTAACGACGACAAGAAAGGTAACGACATGAACAAGCTCTCACGCATCTTCGCACTGGCGGCGCTCTCGGCCGTCGTGTTCGCCGCACCCGCGTCGGCCGACGACGTCAAGGCCGGCGATCTCGTCATCTCGCAGGCGTGGAGCCGGGCGACGCCGGGCGGCGCCAAGGTCGCGGGCGGCTATCTCACCATCGAGAACAAGGGCACAGTGGCAGACAAGCTGGTCAGCGTTTCCGCCGATATCGCCGGCAAGGCAGAGGTCCACGAGATGGCGATGGACAATGGCGTGATGAAGATGCGCCAGCTTGACAAGGGGCTCGTGATCGAGCCGGGCAAGACCGTGAAGTTCGCGCCCGGCGGCTATCATTTGATGCTCCAGGAGCTGAAGGGTCCGTTCAAGCAGGGCGACAAGGTGCCGGTGACGCTTCAGTTCGAGAAGGCCGGCAAGGTCGCCGTTTCCCTGGACGTCCAGGGCGTCGGCGCGCAGGCGCCCGGCGACGGCGGGCACATGATGAAGAAAATGCCGGACCATTCGGGAATGAAGATGTGACGAGCATGATCAGGACCTTCGGGAGACCGAACATGTCGAAGCGAACCTGGCTGATCCTTCTCGGCGTGCTTGCGGCAGCGCCGGCAAATGCGCACGTCTTCCTCGAGGGCAAGCAGGCGAGTGTGGGGGCGTCGTACAAGGCCGTCTTCGCCGTGCCGCACGGCTGCGCGGGCTCGCCCACGGTGAAGATCCGCGTCCAGATCCCCGAAGGGGTGATCGCGGTGAAGCCGATGCCGAAGGCGGGCTGGAGCGTCGATGTCGTCGAGGGCCAATATGCCAGCGAGTACGACTATCACGGCAACAAGCTCGCCTCGGGCGTCAAGGAGGTGTCGTGGTCCGGCGGCAAGCTGCCGGACAAGAACTATGACGAGTTCGTCATGCACACGGTGCTGACCGACAAGCTGAAGCCGAACACGACCCTGTACTTTCCCGTCGTCCAGGAGTGCGAGGCCGGCGTCAGCCGCTGGATCGAAATTCCGGCGGAGGGGGCAGGGCATTCGCACGAGGGCAAGTCGCCCGCGCCTGGCGTGAAGCTGTTGCCAAAACCCTGATGCGCGTTCTCGCCGCGCTCGCGACGCTGCTCCTGATTGTCGGCTTCGCGACCGGCGCGTCGGCGCATGCCGCGCTCGTCTCGGTCGAGCCGGCGAGTGGCAGCATCCTGAAAACGGCGCCGAAGGCGGTGGAGCTGCGCTTCAACGAGGCGGTGACGCCGGGCGCGATTCTGCTGATCGACGGCGCGGGCAGGGCGCGGGACGATGCCAGCGTCAGCGCATCGGGCGAGACAATCTCGGTCGCGCTGCCGCCGGACCTGCCGCAGGGAACGGCGGTGGTCAGCTATCGCGTGATCTCGCAGGACGGCCATCCCGTCTCGGGATCGGTGGTCTTTTCGATTGGCACGCCGACGGCGACGAAGCCTCCGACCTCTACGGATAGCGGGCTGAACGCGCTGATCTGGCTGGCGCGGGTCGGTCTCTATCTCGGGCTGTTCGTCGGCGTCGGCGGCGTGTTCTTTGCGCGCTGGATCGCGTGGTCGATGATCGGGATGACCGTTCCGCGCGTAGCGCTCGCCATCGGTATTCCGAGTGCCACGGCGTCGCTTGGCGCGTTGGGCCTCGATCTCCTCGGGCTGCCGCCAGCGGCTCTCTCGACGGCTGCTCCCTGGAAGGTCGCATTCGCGACCAGCGCCGGCCCCGCGCTGCTGGTTGCCATTGGCGCGATGCTGCTCGCCTTGATGGCGTTGCGCAGCGCTTGGTATGCGCGTGCTCTTGCGAGCATCGCGCTCGTCGGCGTCGGTCTGTCGCTCGCCATGACGGGGCACGCTGCAACGGCGCCGCCGGAGGCGTTGACCCGGCCGGCGATCTTTCTCCACGGCCTCGGCGTCAGCATCTGGATCGGTGCTCTCGCGCCGCTCATCGCGCTGGTGTCGAAGCCGACGATCGCGACTCTTCCCGTCGTGAACCGCTTTTCGCGCATCGCTGCGCTGGCGGTCGGCGTGCTGGCCTTGACCGGCCTCGCACTCGCGATCGTTCAGCTCGAAAAGCCGGCAGCGCTGGTCGAGACCCGCTACGGACTGATTCTCTCGACCAAGCTTGCGTTGGTCACAGGATTGCTGGCGCTCGCCGCGCTGAATCGGTTCCGGTTGACGCCGGCCCTCGCCCGGGGCGAGAAAGGAACGCCCGCGCTCAAGCGCTCGATCCTGCTGGAAGGCGCGATTGCACTCGCGATCCTTGCCGTTGTCGCCGGCTGGCGCTTCACGCCGCCGCCGCGGACCATCGTCCCGGAGACGCCCTTGGTGGTCCACATCCATACCGACAAGGCGATGTTCCAGGTCCTGGTTTCGCCGGGCAAGGCCGGTGTAGATGACTTCGTGCTCCAGCTCATGACCGGTGAAGCAACGCCGCTGGCGGCCAAGGAGGTGACGCTGACCCTGAGCCTGCCCGAGCGCGGTATCGAGCCGATGGAGCGGGACGCCTCGCTCGGGCCGGATGGCTATTGGCATGTAGGCAAGGTGGAGCTGCCCTTTGCCGGCCGCTGGCATGTGCGGATCGATGCGTTGGTGACCGACTTCGAGAAGATCACGCTCGAGGACGAGCTTGAGGTGACGCCGTAAGGGGCGCCGCTGCGGCTCAAGCAGAACCTGAAGTCGACGGAAAATTGACAAGGAATCCCGCCGTGTTAGCGGCTTTTCCTCATTCCCGGTCTTGTGTTTTCGCTCCCAATCCGGTTTCACTGCAACCCCTCACTGATTCCCCGAGTGTTGCCATGCGGTTGTCGCGGTTCTTTCTGCCCATCCTGAAGGAAAATCCGAAAGAGGCGGAGATCGTCTCGCATCGGCTCATGCTGCGCGCCGGCATGATCCGGCAGGAGGCGGCCGGCATCTATGCCTGGCTGCCGCTCGGCTTCCGCGTGCTGAAGAAGATCGAGCAGATCGTGCGCGAGGAGCAGGACCGCTCAGGCGCACTGGAACTTCTGATGCCGACGCTCCAGCTCGCCGACCTCTGGCGCGAGAGCGGCCGCTACGACGCCTACGGTCCGGAGATGCTGCGCATCGCCGATCGCCACAAGCGCGAGCTGCTGTACGGGCCGACCAACGAGGAAATGATCACCGAGATCTTCCGCGCCTATGTGAAGTCCTACAAGAACCTGCCGCTGAATCTCTATCATATCCAATGGAAATTCCGCGACGAGCAGCGTCCGCGCTTCGGCGTGATGCGCGGCCGCGAATTCCTGATGAAGGACGCCTATTCCTTCGATCTCAACGAGGCGGCGGCGCGCGTCGCCTACAACAAGATGTTCGTCGCATATCTGCGCACCTTCGCGCGGATGGGGCTGAAGGCGATCCCGATGCGCGCCGAGACCGGGCCGATCGGCGGCGATCTCAGCCACGAATTCATTGTGCTCGCCGAAACCGGCGAATCCGGCGTGTTCATCAATCGCGACGTGCTGGACCTGCCGGTGCCGGGCGAGGACGTCGACTATGAGAGCGACCTCACGCCGATCATCAAGCAATGGACGTCGGTCTACGCTGCGACCGAGGACGTGCACGACGCCGCACGTTTCGAGCAGGAAGTGCCGGAAGCCAAGCGGCTCAACACCCGCGGCATCGAGGTCGGCCAGATCTTCTATTTCGGCACGAAGTATTCCGAGCCGATGAAGGCGATGGTGGCCGGCCCCGACGGTGTCGACGTGCCGATCCATGGCGGCTCCTACGGTGTCGGCGTCTCGCGCCTGCTCGGCGCCATCATCGAGGCCTGCCATGACGACGCCGGCATCAAATGGCCGGAAGCCGTCGCCCCGTTCCGCGCGGTGGTGCTGAACCTCAAGCAGGGCGATGCCGCGGTGGATGCGGCCTGCGAGAAGCTCTATGCGGAGCTCCAGGCCAAGGGCGTCGACGTGCTCTATGACGACACCGACCAGCGCGCCGGCGCCAAATTCGCCGCCGCCGACCTGATCGGCATTCCCTGGCAGATCATGATCGGGCCGAAGGGGCTCGCGGACGGCAAGGTCGAGCTCAAGCGCCGCAGCGACGGCTCACGCGAGACCATGTCGCCAGCGGACGCGGTCGCAAGACTTGTGGGCTGATAAGCCTGGTCGGCTGAATATTGTTCATCGCGCGATATCGCGGCCGCCAATCCGGCCACAATTGACCCCGAATCATGGGATTATCGAGCGATGGATGAAACCATGACCGAAACCGTGCAAACCGCGCCTTTTGCGCCATTCGAGTGGATGCTGTCGGCGCGCTACTTGCGGGCGCGCCGCAAGGAGGGATTCATCTCGGTCATCGCCGGGTTCTCCTTCCTCGGCATCATGCTGGGCGTGGCGACGCTGATCATCGTGATGGCGGTGATGAACGGCTTCCGCAAGGAACTGCTCGACAAGATCCTGGGGCTGAACGGCCACATCCTGGTCCAGCCGCTGGAATCGCCGCTGACCGACTGGAAGGACGTCGCCGACCGCATCAGCCAGGTCCAGGGCATCCGGCTCGCCGCGCCGGTGGTGGACGGCCAGGCGCTGGCGTCCTCGCCGTGGAACGCCTCGGGCGTGCTGGTACGCGGCATCCGCTCCGACGACCTCAACAACCTCACCTCGATCGCCAAGAACATCAAGCAGGGCTCGCTCGAAGGCTTTGACGACGGGCAGGGCGTTGCGATCGGACGGCGCCTCGCCGATCAATTGTCGCTGCACGCCGGCGACAGCATCACGCTGGTGGCGCCGAAGGGCGCGGTGACGCCGATGGGCACGACGCCGCGCATCAAGCCGTACAAGATCGTCGCCGTGTTCGAGATCGGCATGTCCGAATACGATCTCGGCTTCGTGTTCATGCCGCTGGCGGAGGCGCAGGCCTATTTCAACCGCAGCAACGACGTCACCTCGATCGAGGTGTTCACCACCAATCCCGATCGCATCGTCGCCTTTAACAAGGCGGTGACGGAAGCCGCGGCACGGCCGGTGTTCCTGGTCGACTGGCGGCAGCGCAACTCGACCTTCTTCAACGCGCTCCAGGTCGAGCGCAACGTGATGTTCCTGATCCTGACCATGATCGTGCTGGTCGCGGCGCTCAACATCGTGTCCGGCCTGATCATGCTGGTGAAGGACAAGGGCAGCGACATCGCCATCCTGCGCACCATGGGCGCCTCGCAAGGCTCGATCATGCGCATCTTCCTGATCACGGGCGCCTCGATCGGCGTGGTCGGCACGCTGGTCGGCTTCTTCGTCGGCCTCGTAATCTGCCTCAACATCGAATCCATCAGGCAATTCCTGTCCTGGCTCACCAGCACCGAGCTGTTCTCGCCGGAGCTCTATTTCCTGTCGAAACTGCCCGCCGAGATCGACGTCGGCGAGACCACGGCCGTCGTCATCATGGCGCTGACGCTGTCGTTCCTGGCGACGCTGTACCCGTCGTGGCGCGCCGCGCGCCTCGATCCCGTCGAAGCGCTCCGGTACGAGTGAGGGGCTGATGGAGCAGCAACAGGGGGCTGAGGATGTCCCGGTCATTTATCTCCACGAGATAAAGCGGCAGTACTTGCAGGGCGAGGTACCGCTGACGATCCTGGACGGCGCCAAGCTTGCGCTGTGGGCCGGACAGTCGGTCGCGCTGGTGGCGCCGTCGGGCTCGGGCAAGTCGACGCTGCTGCACATCGCGGGGCTGCTGGAGGCCCCCGATTCCGGCGAGGTCTACGTCAATGGCGCGCCGACCTCGCAACTGCCCGACATCGAGCGCACGCAGCTTCGCCGCACCGACATCGGCTTCGTCTACCAGTCGCACCGGCTGCTGCCGGAGTTCTCGGCGCTGGAGAACGTGATGCTGCCGCAGATGATCCGCGGCCTGAAGAAGTCCGAGAGTGTCAAGCGCGCCAAGGAGATCCTGGGCTATCTCGGCCTCGGCGACCGCATCACCCACCGCCCGGCGGAGCTGTCGGGCGGCGAGCAGCAGCGCGTCGCGATTGCGCGCGCGGTGGCGAATGCGCCGCGCGTGCTGTTTGCGGACGAGCCGACCGGCAACCTCGATCCGCACACGGCGGACCACGTGTTCCAGGCCCTGATGCAGCTCGTCAAGGCGACGCGGGTCTCGATGCTGATCGCGACCCACAACATGGAGCTCGCCGGCCGCATGGACCGGCGGGTCTCGCTGTCGGACGGCCAGGTGGTCGAGCTCGAATAACAAAAAACTGCGAAAACAACCCCATGCACAGTAGCCGGCCCTGGCCGGCTACGATCGGGGTGACGCCTTGCAGCCCTTTGACAGGTCAAGCAAAACGGCAGCGACGGCGCATCGCCCCGGTGTATGGCGCTCTATGGCCAGATCACCGTCAATTTGAACGGCCCGCCATTGGCCGCGGCGTGTGCCACCGCCTCATTGACGTGATCGAGGTCGAACGCCGTCGTCTTGTACTCGTCAAGCCGCAGGAGTCCTGATCGCACCAGCGCGATCAGGCGGCTGGCCGCATCCGGCGGGTACATCCAGACGCCGTGGATGGTGATGCAGTTGCGCATGATCCAGGGGTAGGGCAGCTCGAGGCCCGCGCCGCCGGCCATGCCGACGCCGCCCATCAGCACGACGCGGCCATAGGCGCGCACCGTCATGACCGCCGCGCGCACCACAGTCGGACTCACCGAGGGCGGCATGATGTCAAACACGCAGTCGATCGGCCCCGTCGCGGCGCGCTTCATCGCCTCGCGGTCGTCGTCCTCGTTACCTGTGAGCTTGACCGGCTTCACACGGCTGCCGAAACGGCGGACGAGGTCGGCCAGAATCGTCTCGTTGCGCCCGGGCGTGACCACGCAGGCTGCGCCCATTGCGAGCGCGACAGAGACGGCGGCGCTGCCGAAATTGCCGGTGGCGCCACTCACCAGCACGGTTTCGCCTGCTTGCAGGTTGGCGGCGAGGAGGCCGCCATAGGGCACCAGCAGTGTCCCCAGCGCGCACCATTGTGCGGCTTCCTCGGACGTGATCGCGCCAAGGCGTTTGACGTTCTCGGTCGGCACCCGCATCCGCTCGGCAAACGAGCCATGGCGAAAATGCTTTTGCAGAAGCATGCCGCCGGCGCCGGCGGCCGTTAATCCCTGCAGGGCGATGTCGGGCGCGATCGCGTCGTCGCGCGAACGCACCGTCGGGTCGCAGAACACCCAGTCGCCGATCTTGAGCTTCGTTGCGTCCGGGCCGATCGCGCGCACCCGGCCGATGCCGCCCGGGCCCGGGATGATCGGCAAATCGAGTGCATAGTTGCGTTCGCCGCTGAAGACTTCGTTCATGTAGGACAGCACGCGCGTGGCGACGACGTCGACGATGACCTCGCCGGTGCCGAGCACCGGTTCGGGGGCATTCTCGATCACCAGCGGCGTTCCGAAGGATTTGAGTACGGCGGCTTTCATGATGTTCACCTCAAAGTGGGGTGAAACTCATATGCGCCGCCTTGGAGGGGACAAGAAGGCCTGGTATTATCCTAGTATCCTTTAGACCCTCCATCGCGGGAGCGACACCATGGCCGACCCACGCCGCGTCGAATTCGGCGATTTCCTGAGGTCCCGCCGCGAAAAGCTGTCGCCGAAAACCGTCGGGCTCCCGGCGGGAAGGCGGCGGCGCACCGCGGGCCTGCGCCGCGAGGAGGTCGCCCAGCTCGCCGGCATCGGTGTGGACTGGTACATTCGCCTCGAACAGGGCCGCACCGTCAGCCCGTCGGTGACCACCGTCGACGCGCTGGCCCGCGCGCTACGGCTCAGCAAGACCGAGCATGCGCATCTGAAGGCGCTGGCGCGCGACGGCGACAAGCGCGCCTTCACGCGCGAAATCGTGCCGCCGCCGATCCTGCGGATGATCGAGAGCCTGAATCAGCCGGCTTACATTGTCGGACGGCGCTGGGACGTGCTGGCCTGGAACGCCGCCGCGGAGCAGGTGTTTGCGTTTGGGCGATTGCCTGAGGAGGATCGCAACACGCTGCTCCTCGTGATGACCAACAAGCAGACGCGAAAGGCTTACGGCGCGGGCTGGGCGGACGTGGCCAAGCGCATGGTGGCGATGTTCCGGGCCACCCACGACGTCTGGGCCGGCGATCCCGCGTTCGCCGAACTGCTGACGCGGCTGCGGCAGGGCAGCCCGGAATTCGTCAAATGGTGGGAAGCCCACGAGATCCGCAGCACGTCGTCGGGCCTCAAGACCATGTCGCATCCGACCCTCGGCGTGCTGCATTTCGAGCACACCAGCTTCCAGGCCAATGACGATCCCGCACTGAAGCTCGTGATCTACACGCCGGTGACGGGCAGAGGCTGATGCATCGCGAGGCCTGAGCTCACGGCGACGGCGTGGCCGGAGGCGTCGTGCCGGCGTTCGGCAGCGTGGCTGGCCAAGGGCTTATCGGGTTGAGCGTCGACAGAGCGCAGGATGATTTGAGCTGTGTCCACACCGACGCCAGGCCCGTCAAGTCGATGTCGAATTTCGTCATGTCCGTCTTGTCGTCCGGCATCGAAATGGTTTCGCGGACATGCAGGGAGCGGGACGCCAGGATCGCCTTGACCATGTCGGGGTCGATGCTGCCGCGCCAGATCTCGACCTTGCCGGAACGTAGCGGAGCCCCTCCGACCTCCCTGTCCGTGCCGGCGTCCGCCGTCACCAGGATCGTGCTCTTGCCGGTGGCTGCTTCGTCGATTTCTCCCGCGAACGTCAGCGGCACGCGTTTCCTGCTTTCGCAAGACAGGCGCCACTCCATCATCCGGAACGAAGCGCCGTTCTCCTTCTTCAAGACCGCGATCTTGCGGACAAACGGGCGCGCTTCCTTCTCCAGCTTCCACATCGACTCGGCAAGCGGTCGGGTGTCGATTCCGAAACGATAGAGCTCGGCGCGCGTCAGCACGTGCAGGTTCTCGTACTTCACGGTCCGGATGAGGGCGTCGAGCTCACGGCTGATCCCCATCGACGCGATGAACGCAGTGCGGTCGCGATCGGCGCTCGCCATGCGGCGCTGCCTCGCCTCGGCGACCACCTGCGGGGGCGGATCCCCACGAAAGCGCAGGACCAGCCTGGAGTTATGGACCGCCAGCGCCGCGTCGGGCGCCACCTCGCGGGATGTCGCCCCGAGAAACAGGTAACCGCAGGCCGAGTTGCACATCGCATTGCGCGTGGTGAGCTCGGCCTCGACCTCGCCGCCCGCGTTCTTCACCTTCAGGCAGGTGGCGTCCACCTGCGTGCCCGCTGAGCACGCGGTCGCGGTGGTGTGACCAACCCGGGCGACTGCCTTGCGGCTGCGCAGCAACCGCCCGATCACGTAGGACTGCTCCACGTTGCCGCCGGGCGAATGAAGGTAGATCGGAAGCTGCGTCTCCTTGACGCCGGCGAGGAAGCGGCGAATGCGCGGCGCGGCGTCCTGATCGATCTGGCCCTCGATGGCAATCCAGCGGTCGCAACCCGGCCCGCACGCGTCGGGCGCTCCCTTGGCGAGATAGATCGTCAGCCTGGATGCAAATCCGGCCTTCTCGGCCGGCGTTCCTTCTGCACGCAAAGCGCCCTGGATCGACAGCAAGGTTACGAGGAGCAGAATACGGGCGAGCATGAACTGACGGGACCACACGCGGCGAAAACAGACGCGAAAGCTATCCGAAGATCGGTGCGATCACAACCTTTGGTGGCGTGTCGGAGCGCCGATTATTCTGCGTCCACGAACGCAACCTCATCCGGCTCCGCATGCGAGGTCTACGAATTCGCGCGGGGCTCGCACGTTTGCAAGTCGAGTTCGCAAGCGCTATGTCCGGGCTTTCGAGAGCGCCCAAGATGACAATCTCCGATGACAACGACCTCACGCGCCTGAAAGAGATCGGGCGCATCGTCGCCAATACCCTTGAGGCGATGGGGAAGGCGCTCGAACCGGGCATGACCACCTCCGAGCTGGACCAGATCGGACGAAGATACCTGGAGACAGCCGGCGCGCGTTCGGCTCCGGAGCTGGCCTATGCCTTCCCGGGGGCGACCTGCATCAGCGTGAACGAGGAGATCGCTCATGGCATCCCCGGTGACCGACGGATCGCGCGTGGCGACCTCGTCAACATCGACGTTTCAGCGGAGAAGAACGGCCTCTTCGCGGATACGGGAGCCTCGTTCGCCGTCCCGCCCGTAACCCGCGCGATCGAACGTCTTTGCAGGGATGGCCGGCGGGCCATGTGGACGGGCCTGCGGCAGGTCGGGGCTGGCAAGCCGATCGCCGGCATCGGCCAAGCCATCGGAACCTTTGCGCGGAAGAACGGCTACAGCCTTGTCAGGAACCTTGCCAGTCACGGTGTCGGCTTGTCGCTCCATGAGGAGCCGACAGAGATCGCAACATGGCCTGACTCTTCCGAACGTCGCATCATGAGCGACGGCCTGGTGTTCACCGTCGAGCCATTCCTGTCCTTTGCCGCCGAGTGGGCGGAGAATGGTGATGATCCGTGGACGCTCTACAGCAGTCCCGAGGCGCCAACCGTGCAGTACGAGCACACCGTTGTCGCCACCCGACATGGACCTTTGATCGTTACGATGGCCGGTTAAGTCCGCCCAGGCCAGAGCCGGAGACGTCTCATGCGTCACCCGGCTAGAGATAACGTCATGCCACCGGATCCCTGTGAGAAGCCGAACGGCTGGTCATCCGGCGCCAGCGGTGGCGACGGTCTTGCGGCAGCGTTCTTCAGCGGAGCAGCGTCGGGTCCTGAGGTGACCCTGACCGGCGTAGACCTGGCGTCGCGCCAGGCGACAATCCAGATCAGGAAGCCGAGAAGCGCGAGCGCAGCGCCGACGGGCCCGGTGGAGGTCCAGCCCAGCCCCTCGCGAATGGCAAGGCCGCCGAGGAACGGGCCGAGCGCATTGGCGGTGTTGAACGCCGAATGGTTCAGCGCGGCGGCGAGCGCCTGCGCGTCGCCCGCGACGTCCATCAACCGGGTCTGGAGGATGGCGCCGAGCGAGACACCGGCGCCGATCGCGAAGATGTCGATCGCCAGCAGCCAGGGATTGCCGGCCGCAAGCGGAAACACCAGCAGCGCGACCGCCGAGAACAAGAGAATGACGCCCGCCGTCGGCATCAAGGCGTGGTCCGCGAAGCGCGGCACGAACAGATTGCCGAGCGTGGCGCCGACGCCGAACACGGCGAGAAAGAACGGAATCACCGCGGGGCTGACCTTGGTGACCTCGATCAATGTCGTTGCGAGGTAGGTGTAGACGGCGAACATGCCACCGAAGCCGATGGCGCCGATCGCCAGCGTGATCCAGACGCGGCCGCTTCTGAGGGCGCCGAGCTCTCGCAGCGGGTTCGACCTGCCGGCCTGGTCGCGCGGAGCGAACAGGGCGCAAAGCAGGACCGTGAGCACGGCCAGCAGCGACACGAGGCCGAAGCTGGCGCGCCAGCCGACCGTCTGGCCGACCAGGTTGGCCAAGGGCACGCCGATGATCGTGGCGCCAGTCAGGCCGAGCATCACCTGGCCGATCGCCCGCGAGCGGCGATGTTGAGGAACGAGCGAGGCTGCGACCAGCGCGGCGATGCCGAAATAGGCGCCATGCGGCAGCCCTGCAAGAAAACGGGCCGCGATCATCCAGCCAAACCCCGGCGCAAGCGAGGTGAGCGCATTGCCGAGCGCGAACACGGCCATCAGGACCAGGAGCTGCGTGCGCCGGGCGAAGCGCGCGCCAAGCACGGCGATCAGCGGTGCGCCCAGCACCACGCCGAGCGCGTAGGCACTGATCGCGTGTCCCGCGGTCGGCTCGTCGACCCGAAGGTCGGCGGCGAAGAACGGTAGCAGGCTCATCGATGCGAATTCGGTGGTTCCGATCGCAAAGCCGCCCATCGCGAGCGAAAACAGGACGATGGCGAGGTGAGGGGGCGCGGAGGCCGCGGTCGCGCGGGGCGAGGTCGCTTGAGGCGATATCGACATGTGTCCTGCATTGGTGGCGTCAACGGGAACCAGCCCAGCGAACGTCGCCACCCCTGCAAGATTTGTCTGTCGTACTTAAACCGAGAGCGGTCTGCGTCAACACCGGAGACGCGATGCAAGGCTGGCCGCATATCAGTGTCCCGATTTGGGTGTGCCACTGCTCGCGCACATACGGTCATCAGGCACGCAGGTCACGTCGTTGTGCGGGAACAGGAGGCTGAGAGGATTTGCGCATCCTTGCCGGAATGCCCCGATGACTGAACCCGCGACGTCAAGCTACGCCAGCCATCGCGCACTCATCGATCCCGGTCCTTACGCCGCGTTGATCAGCGACCTGCCGGCGGATGTTGCAATTGTGTGCCGCGCCTTGCACGGCCTGCTGATCCACGAAGCATGGATCGAGAGGCAAGGATCGAATCCCACGGCCTTCGCCGGTCAAAGCCGTGATACGCTGCCCGTGGCCCGGCGCCTGGAGCAACTTCTGATGATCCCGGACCGGCGCCATCGATCCTGCGCAGCTTGGCCACGGAACGACGACCGGCCTGTTCATTGCGCGGGTCAACCTCGCGCGCGATCTGCTCGCGCTCGCCAGGATCGAGACCTCGGCATGGGATAATTGGTGCGCCGCGCGCGAACCACATCGCGTGTTGGACGACGCAGCTCTGTCGCAATGTGATGGCATCGCGCAGCGCGGTGAGGCGGGCGCGATCGAGATCGCGCCCGCGCCAGGTGCGCCGCCGTGGCAATAGATCGTTCGAGACCCGCGCCGGGCTGCAACGGAACGTCCAGCTCCAGGGCAGGGCAATCGCATGTCGTGTGAACGATGCGGCGGCATCCGCACTCGGCTCCCTCTCCCGCTTGCGGGGGAGGGCTGGGGTGGGGTGTCTCCGCGGCGGGATTGTTGAGGATTACGGAGGATGTCCCTGCGTGGTGAGAGCCCTCACCCGCCGCGCTCGGGACGATGCTTCGCATCGCCCGGGGCGCGTCGGCCTCTCCCGCAAGCGGGAGAGGCGAAGTAAGCCCGGACGATCCTCGTGAAATCCGTATGCGATAGCCCTGAGCTCCAGGGCAGGGGGATGAAACGATGGATGGGGCAGGTGTTGTGAGCTCGTGCCCTAATCGGCGCGCCTCGACTTCCGAGGGCTCCTCGGCCGCTCCTGCGGGAAATACGGGTTCACGACGCATGTCGCGGAGCGGCCGACGGCGAGATATTGGCACTGCTGGAGCGAGGTGTAGCGGCAGTCGAAATAGCCGACGGGGCCGTAGATCTGCATGCAGACGGGATAGCTCGGATCATAGGTCTGCGCGCGCGCAGGTCCGCTCATGAGGAGCGTGCTGATCGCAACGAGCGTGAGGCACGCGCGGCGCATCTCAACGCGGCCAGGAATAGCCCGGCGTCAACCCGCGGGGGCGATTCTGGTAGGCGTAGAGATCATCGCTCTGGCCGGCGAAATACGGGTTCGCGATACAGGTCAGCGCGCGGCCCGATGCGCTCGCCTGACACTGCGCGTAGGTGTCGAACCTGCAATTGCTCAGCCCCGGCCATTCATCGCCGGTCAGGCAGAACGCATGACTGGTTCCGAACGCGCGCGCCGGTGTGCTCGCGATGAACGCAAGCGTGAATGTGGCGATTGCGAGCGAAAATGTGGCGAAAATGGGGAGGGTGAATAATGCACGCATCTCGAATCTCCAATCACGCGAATGTGCGCGCGACGATGTTACGCGCGTACGCAGTGTATCTCGTGTAGTCGACATTGAAATTGCTGAAAACTCTTGTTTCAAAGGGTTTCCAGCGCGCGCCGATAAATCTTCATTAATGAAGCGCGGCCCTTTGGAGCGAACTGTTGCGTCGCGGTTACAGCAATTCCGCCGATCACTGTTATGACCATGCCCACGGCCCGGGGGCCTACTGAAGAAAACTGGAACGGGATTCAAATGAAGAAGAATTTGTTGCTGGCCGCTGTGAGCCTCGTCGCACTGAGCGCGGCTGCACCGGCGGTGGCTGCTGATCTCGCGGCTCGGCCGTACACCAAGGCGCCTGCGATGGTCGCCGCGATCTACGACTGGAGCGGCTTCTACATCGGCATCAACGGCGGCGGCGGTTCGGCGCACTCGACCTGGGATCTGGTCGGCGGTGGCCGTGAAGGTTCGCACGATGCGACTGGCGGCACGGTCGGTGGCCAGATCGGCTATCGCTGGCAGTCCGGCCAGTGGGTGTTCGGCGTGGAAGGCCAGGGCAACTGGGCCGACTTCTCGGGCGACAACGTCAGCGCGCTGTTCGCGACTCGCAACCGATCGAAGATCGACTCGTTCGGTCTGATCACCGGTCAGGTCGGCTATGCCTGGAACAACGTGCTTATCTACGTCAAGGGCGGTGCGGCTGTGGCCGGCACCAAGTACGAAGTCTTCAGCACGGCCTCGGGCGCGCTGCTGTCGTCGAACGACCAGACCCGTTGGGGTGGCACGGTGGGTGCCGGCCTCGAGTACGGTTTCGCCCCGAACTGGTCGGTTGGCGTCGAGTACAACCACATCTTCCTGCAGGACAAGGACGTCACCTTCGCGGGTCTCGCGGGTACCGACCGCATCCGTCAGGACGTCGACATGGGCCTCGTCCGCCTGAACTACAAGTTCGGTGGCCCGATCATCGGCCGCTACTGATACCAATCGCTCATCTTCGAGCGGTTGTCGAAAGCCCCGGCCATCGGCCGGGGCTTTTTTGTTGTTTGAAGTCAGCGAGTTAACCATTCCTTTTTGGGACGGTTCGGACGGCTTGACTCCCGAGAACGAAATGAGAACAATGTTCTTCATACGTTCCAGCAAGGGAGCAGGCCATGTTCAGGATTTTCGTGGAAGAAGCCGCCGCACTGGCATCGATCACCCTGTTCGTCGGGATGATCGCAATCTGGGCGCAGGTGATTCCGCAGCTCTAGGTCCAGGGTTTGGACAACCGTTGCCGGGAACTCCTCGGCGCGCCTGGGGAAAAGCGGGACGACGCGGCCGATCGGCCGCTCTGGCGTGGACTCCGCGGCGGCGACGCCCCACCATTGGGCGGCGAGTCGGCAAAGGCGGCTGGGAGGTGGGTGCAGGATACGCCATGATCCCCTCAGCATTCCCTTGGGGCCGGCGACCGTTCCATCCCATCTGCAAGAGGCCGTCACGCGACCATGCCGAGCGCCGGATTTGTCCACCTTCACGTTCACTCGGCCTATTCGCTGCTCAAGGGCTCGATCAAGATCGGCAAGCTCGCCGAGCTCGCCAAGAAGGACCATCAGCCGGCCCTGGCGCTGACCGACACCGACAATCTGTTCGGTGCACTGGAGTTCTCCGACAAGATGGCGGGCTCCGGCATTCAGCCGATCGTCGGCTGCGAGCTCGCGATCGACTTCGGCGACCAGGATCCGACCGCGCGCAACGCCATTGGCCCCTCGCGCGTGGTGCTGCTGGCGGCGCAGGAGCGCGGCTATCGCAGCCTGATGCGGCTGAATTCGCGGGCGTTCCTGGAGACGCCCGACAGCCATGCCCCGTTCATCAAGTTCGACTGGTTCGACGGCGAGACCGAGGGGCTGATTGCGCTCACCGGCGGCCCTGACGGGCCGATCTCGCTGGCGCTTGCCGGCGGTATGGCCGAACTCGCGGCGACGCGCTGCGAGCGTCTCGCCACGCTGTTCGGCGACCGGCTCTACATCGAGTTGCAGCGCCACAACATCGACAAGGAGCGGCGCGTCGAAAGCGGCCTGATCGACATCGCCTATGCCAAGGGGCTGCCGCTGGTTGCGACCAACGAGCCATATTTCGCGGCGACCGACGATTACGAGGCGCACGATGCGCTTTTGTGTATCGCCGGCGGCCGACTGATCGCCGAGAGCGATCGCGTGCAGCTCACGCCGGATCACCGCTTCAAGACCCGCGCCGAGATGGCGGTGCTGTTCGCCGACATTCCGGAGGCGCTGGCCTCGACGGTCGAGATCGCCGAGCGCTGCTCGTTCCGCCCGATGACGCGCAAGCCGATCCTGCCGTTCTTCACGGTCGGCGCCGCCGCAAGCTCCGATGCCGCCGCGGTCGAGGCCGCCGAGTTGAAGCGGCAGGCGGAGGAGGGGCTCGCCAACCGCCTGCGCGTGCACGGCCTGTCGCAGGGCACCACGGAAGAGGACTACAGCAAGCGCCTGGCGTTCGAGCTCGACGTCATCATGCGCATGAAGTACGCGGGCTACTTCCTGATCGTGTCCGACTTCATCAAATGGGCGAAGTCGCAAGGCATTCCGGTCGGACCGGGCCGCGGCTCCGGCGCAGGCTCGCTGGTCGCCTGGGCGCTGACCATCACCGATCTCGACCCGATCAAGTTCGGCCTGCTGTTCGAGCGCTTCCTCAACCCGGAACGCGTCTCGATGCCGGACTTCGACATCGACTTCTGCCAGGACCGCCGCGGCGAGGTGATCCAGTACGTGCAGCAGCGCTACGGCCGCGACCAGGTCGCGCAGATCATCACCTTCGGTACGCTGCAGGCGCGCGGCGTGCTGCGCGACGTCGGCCGCGTGCTGCAAATGCCTTACGGCCAGGTCGACAAGCTGACGAAACTGGTGCCGCAGAATCCGGCCGCGCCGGTGACGCTGGCCGCCGCGATCGAGAGCGAGCCGAAGCTCCAGGCGTTCCGCGACGAGGATCCGGTGGTGGCGCGCGCCTTCGACATCGCCCAGCGTCTCGAAGGCCTGACGCGCCACGCCTCGACGCATGCCGCCGGCATCGTGATCGGCGATCGCCCCCTGAGCGAGCTCGTGCCGCTCTACCGCGATCCCAAATCCGACATGCCGGTGACCCAGTTCAACATGAAATGGGTCGAGCCGGCGGGCCTCGTCAAGTTCGACTTCCTCGGCCTGAAGACGCTGACCGTGCTCGACGTCGCGTGCAAGCTGCTCAAGCCGCGCGACATCCATGTCGATCTCGCGACGCTGCCGATCGACGATGCCGAAAGCTACCAGATGCTGGCGCGCGGCGAGGTGGTCGGCGTGTTCCAGGTTGAAAGCCAGGGCATGCGGCGCGCGCTGGTCGACATGCGGCCCGACCGTTTCGAGGACATCATCGCGCTGGTGGCGCTCTACCGCCCCGGCCCGATGGCGAACATCCCGACCTATTGCTCGCGCAAGCACGGCGACGAGGAGCCGGAATATCTGCATCCCGTGCTGGAGCCGATCCTGAAGGAGACCTTCGGCGTCATCATCTACCAGGAACAGGTGATGCAGATCGCGCAGGTGATGTCGGGCTATTCGCTCGGCGACGCCGACCTGCTGCGCCGCGCCATGGGCAAGAAGATCCGCGCCGAGATGGACAAGCAGCGCGACATCTTCGTCGCCGGCGCGGTGAAGAACGGCGTGCCGAAGGGGCAGGCCGAGACCATCTTCGAGCTGCTGGCGAAGTTCGCCGACTACGGCTTCAACAAGAGCCACGCGGCGGCTTACGCGCTGGTGTCCTACCACACCGCCTACATGAAGGCGCATTATCCGGTGGAGTTCATCGCAGCGTCCATGACGCTCGATCTCAACAACACCGACAAGCTCTCCGAATTCCGCTCCGAGGCGCAGCGCCTCGGCATCAAGGTCGAGCCGCCGAACATCAACCGGTCGGGTGCGACCTTCGAGGTCGGAGAGAAGACCATCTACTACGCGCTCGCCGCGCTCAAGGGCGTCGGCATCCAGGCGATCGACCAGATCATCGAGGAGCGCACCAAGAACGGGCTGTTCACCTCGCTCGCCGACTTCGCCGCGCGGGTCAATCCGCGTGCGATCAACAAGCGCATCATCGAGAGTCTCGCCGCCGCCGGCGCCTTCGACACGCTGGAGCCGAACCGCGCGCGCGTCTTCGCCGGCGCGGACGCGATCCTCGCCGCCTGCCAGCGCGCGCATGAGGCCGCGACCATCGGCCAGAACGACATGTTCGGCATGTCGGCGGACGCGCCGACCATCATGCTGCCGCAGATCGAGGCGTGGCTGCCGGCCGAGCGGTTGCGCCGCGAATACGACGCGATCGGCTTCTTCCTGTCCGGCCATCCGCTCGACGATTACGCCACCGTGCTGAAGCGCCTGCGGGTGCAGAGCTGGGCGGAATTCTCGCGCGCGGTGAAGACCGGCGCCACCGCCGGCAAGGTCGCGGCCACCGTGGTCTCGCGCATGGAGCGGCGCACCAAGACCGGCAACAAGATGGGCATCATGGGGCTCTCCGATCCCACGGGCCACTTCGAGGCGGTGCTGTTCTCGGAAGGCCTTGCGCAATATCGCGACGTGCTCGAGCCGGGGGCGGCCGTGCTGCTCCAGCTTGGCGCCGAGCTCCAGGGCGAAGACGTGCGCGCCCGCGTGCTGCATGCCGAGCCGCTCGACGATGCCGCGGCCAAGACGCAGAAGGGCCTGCGCATCTTCCTGCGCGACACCAAGGCGCTGGAATCGATCGCCAAGCGTCTCGCCGGCCCCGAGATGGCGTCCTCGAACGGCGCCGCGCCAAAGGTCGGCAGCCCGGGGATTGCGCCGCGCTCCAACGGCGACGGCGAGGTCTCGCTGGTGATGATGCTCGACCTTGAGACCGAGGTGGAGATGAAGCTGCCCGGCCGCTTCAAGGTCTCGCCGCAGATCGCCGGCGCGATCAAGGCGGTCGCGGGCGTGGTGGACGTCCAGCAGCTCTGACGTTGCACGCGCCGCCGCAAACCAAAGCTTAACTATCAAGTTCACACCTGGTTTCGAAGTCTGCCGCGCGCAGCTATCAGTTGTTTCCCGGCGCGAGACCAAGGAAGAAGAATCATGTGTGACAAATGCTCCGAAAATCTGCATCAATCGGTTGCTCCCTCCCGACGCTCGATGATGCTTTTCGCCGCCTCCGCGCTCGGGGTGGCAGCGTTTGGCGGGCCTGCGGTGGCCAAGGAGGCGAAAGCGCCGCCGAAACCTCAGAACGTGCTGTCGCCCGATGCGGCGCTCAAACGGCTGATGGACGGCAATTCGCGCTACGTATCGGGTGTGTCGCGCCGTCACGACTTCGCGCACGAGCGCGAGGCATTGGTCGGCGGTCAGAATCCCTACGCTGCCGTTCTGAGCTGCGCCGATTCGCGGATCGCGCCTGAATATGCCTTCGACAGCGGACGCGGAGACCTGTTCGTGTGCCGCGTCGCCGGAAATTTTGCCGGCGATGAGACCGTTGCGAGCATGGAGTACACCGTCGCCGTGCTCGGCACGCCCCTGATCCTGGTGCTCGGCCACGACAATTGCGGCGCCGTCGACGCGACGATCAAGTCGCTCAAGGACGACAAGCCGCTGCCGGGACATATCCCTTCGCTGGTCTCCGCGATCGCACCGGCGGTGAAGACCGCTGCTCAGCAGAGCGGGAATGCGCTCGACAATGCCATCCGTCAGAATGTCATCGACAACGTGGCCAAGCTGAAATCGGCTGCGCCGATCCTCAATGCGGCAGTCGAGCAGGGCAAGCTCAAGGTGGTCGGCGGCATCTATCGGCTGAGCACAGGGACCGTCGAATTGCTGGCCCAAGGCTGAGGTTGGTGGCGCGTCTTTCCGGTGGCTTGTCCGCGCGATCCACGCAGTGGT
Organism: Bradyrhizobium sp. B039; assembly: GCF_038965675.1. Classification (NCBI taxonomy): domain Bacteria; kingdom Pseudomonadati; phylum Pseudomonadota; class Alphaproteobacteria; order Hyphomicrobiales; family Nitrobacteraceae; genus Bradyrhizobium; species Bradyrhizobium sp. B039. The sequence goes on along the minus strand of NZ_CP152416.1, from coordinate 4,969,914 downwards.
CGTCGGATGTTGTTGCAACCCTGCGCTGATTTTGGCTAGCATACACCCGGGGAATGGACTGGGGTGTGCGATGCTGCGATGGGGCGCGTTGGTGGTGACCGCTGGCGTCATGTTGGCGGGGTGCGTGAGCGATCAGGTCGGAACGGACTTCGCATCCGTGTCAAAGAAGATCGGACCTCCGCGCGCGGGGCAGTCGCGCGTGGTGTTCCTGCAGGACAAGCGCAACGGCCTCAGCATGGCGTTTTGCGCCTGCGAGGTGAAGCTCGACGGTGCGCCGATGGGTAAGGTGCTCGCCGGCAAATATGCCTACGCCGATCGTCCGGCCGGCCGTCACGACGTGCTGGTGACCGAGCTGATGTTTCCCGGCGACACCAAGCGCGAGATCGTGATGGAATCCGGCCGAACGCACTTCTACCTCATCAAGAGCAGTGCCAGGCACGATGCCGCCACGGGCGGGGCGGTGCTTGGCGGGCTGGCCGGGCTTGCGGTGGTTTCCGTCGCGACGGCTGGCGAGGCCAATCCCGGGCCCGCCGAGCTCGTTGCGCTGGATGAGGCGACCGCGCGAACGAAGCTCGCGGAATTGCAGGCCGTCGAGTAAGATGCGCGGCACGATTGCCGCTGCATCAACGACGGCGGCTCGATGGGCAGGAGCACGGCATGTGCGAGAATTGCGGCAGTGTTCGCGGCGTCCACATCCGCCCTTCGCGGAGATCGCTCATCCACTTCACCGTCTCCGCGATCGGCCTGGCCTTCGCCGGCACAGCCTTCGCCAAGGGGTCCAAGGCGCCGCCCAAGCCGCAGAATGTGCTGGCGCCCGATGCGGCGTTGAAGCGGCTGATGGAGGGCAATGCGCGTTATGTCGAAGGCGTGTCGCGGCGGCACGATTTCAAGCATGAGCGCGAGGCGCTGGCCGGCGGCCAGAACCCGTTCGCGGCCGTGCTGAGCTGCGCCGACTCGCGCATCGCGCCTGAATACGCCTTCGACACCGGCCGCGGCGACCTGTTCGTCTGCCGCGTCGCCGGAAATTTTGCCGGCACCGAGACCATCGCCAGCATGGAATATGCCGTTGCCGTGCTCGGCGCGCCGCTGATCCTCGTGCTCGGCCATGACAGCTGCGGCGCGGTCGATGCGACGCTGAAGGCGATCAAGGACAACACCTCGCCGCCCGGCCACATCCCCTCGCTGATCGATGCGATCGCGCCCGCCGCCAAGGCTGCGATGCAGCAGGGCGGGGACGTGCTCGACAAGGCGACCCGGCAGAACGTGATCGACAACGTCGCCAAGCTGAAGTCGGCCGCACCGATCCTCAATGCGGCCGTGGAGCAGGGCAAGCTGAAGGTGATGGGTGGCATCTATCGGCTCACGACGGGAACGGTCGATCTGATCGCACAAGGCTGATCGCGCTAGGCTGAGCAAGCAGGACCGATCGCGCAAGGCTGAGCAAGACGGCCGCAACGCGGTTGCCGGGCGGTCGAGAAGCTGACGTGGGCCTGACGAAAGGCGCCTGGACGACAGGCGCCTTTCGGCGGCGGCCTGCGTCATGCCGCCGCCTCAATCCGGGCCTTTCGTTCAAGCGCCATTCAGCCAGCCGCGCGTCTGATGCGTGTTGGCAGCTCAACAACAAAGCGGGCAAGCAAGCCATGCGTGGGACCCACAAGGCCTTCCTCTGTTTCCTCTTGCCGATCTTGTTCCTTGCCGCGGGCGCGCTGGAGCCGGCGCGCGCGCAGCAGCAGGAAAAGCGAATCGCGCTCGTGGTCGGCAACGGCGCCTATGCCAAGTCGCCGCTGGCGACGACCGCGAACGATGCCGGCCTGATCGCGCAGACGCTGCAGGCGGCGGGCTTCGACGTCGTCGGCGCGCGCGATCTCGACGGCGACACGCTGCGCAAGAGCTTTCGCGATTTCATCCAGAAGGCGCAGGCCTCCGGCCCCGGCACCGTCGCGATGGTCTATCTCGCCGGCTACGGCGTGCAGCTTGCCGGCGAGAACTATTTCATCCCGGTCGATTCCAACATCACCCGCGACACCGACATCCCGACCGAGGCCCTGCGCATCAGCGACTATGCGCGCCAGCTTGCGGCCATTCCGCTCAAGGCCAACATCGTGGTGCTCGACGCGGCGCGGGCGCAGCCCTTCATCGAGGGCGGCCAGCCGATCGCGAGCGGGCTGGCGCTGGTCGAGCCCGATCAGAACATGTTGATCGCCTTCAATGCCGCGCCCGGCACGGTGGCGCCGGAGGAGCCGGGGCCCTACGGCATCTATGCGCAGTCGCTGGCGGAGATGATCCGCACCGGCGGCCTGCCGCTGCCTGACGTGTTCGATCGCGTCCGCCTGCGCGTCAACGAGGCCTCCAAGGGCGCGCAGGTGCCCTGGAACGAGCAGAAGATATCGGCGCCATTCTCATTCTTCGATCGCGGGCCCGACGCGCCGCCGCCGGAGGCCTCGGCCGCCCAGGTCGCCGCGATCCGCAACAAGCCGATCCGCGATCTCGGTGTGCAAGACGCCTACGCCGCCGCGCTGGAGCGCGACACGCTGCCGGCCTATGAGGAATTTCTCGCGGCCTATCCGACCGATCCGATGTCCAAGCGCGTGATGGCGATCGTTGCGGCGCGCCGCGAGGCGATCACCTGGCGGCGGACTTATCGCACCGACACGCCGGAAGCCTATTGGTCGTATCTGCGCCGCTATCCGCGCGGGCCGCATGCAGGCGATGCGCGCCGTCGCCTCGCGATCCTCACCGCGCCGGCCGAGCCGCCGCCGAGCTTCGCGATGATCGACTATGACGTGCCGCCGCCGCCGCCGGAGGAGGTGGTCTATGTCGACCGTCCCGTGCTGTACTTCAGCGATCCCGATTTTGGCTTCGCGCCGCCACCACCGCCGCCGGTCTACTATCTGCCGCCGCCGCCGCCGGATTTCGTCGTGCTCGAGCCGCCGCTGCCTGTGGTCGGCCTGTTCGTGTTGCCGCAGCCGATGTTCGTGCCGATCCCGGTGTTCGTCAGGCCGCCGGTCTATGTCGCGCCGCCGCCGAACAACATCATCTTCAACAACATCCATAACACCACGGTCATCAACACCGTGATCAACCGGCCTCCCGCCCCGCCGCCGGCGGGTGGGGGAGGAGGAGGGACCGGGCCTGGCAATCTGACGCCGGCGATTGCCGGCCGCGCCAACCCGGTAGCACCGATGTTGCCGCAAGCCGCTACGCAGCGCGCGGCTCTGATCCAGCAGGGCAAGGCGCCGATGCCGCTGAGCGCGACGGTCCAGCCGACGGCGAGGCCCGGGATACCTCCCGGGACGCCGGCCAATGTCGCGCCAAATGCGCGACCAAGTGCGCTACCTGGTGGCCTCCCAGGTACAGCACCGAACGTCGCGCCGCAGACCAGGTTGCCTGCCGCCAACACGCTGCCGGTTCCGGGCTCCCATGGTGGGCCGCCGGCGCCGCCGGCAGGGGCAGCAGGGACTCTGCCGGGCGGAAAGCCCTTGCCGTCGACGGCAACTGCACCCGGCACGACCCTGCCGACGCATCCGGGGGCGCCGACCACGGCTGCGCCCGGCACAACGCCGCCGCCCCATCTTGGTGCGCCAACGGCCGCCGCTCCGACCACCGGTGCGCCCACCACGACAAATCCGGCCGTTGTGCCCGGCCAACCGCCCAAGCCCCCGGTCGCGCAGACCCCGCCCGGGGCCGGGCCTGCCGACCGTGCCAAGTCCGCAACCCGTGAGCCGGCCGGCCCGCCGCCTGCTGCCGCGGGAAAACCGGTCGTACCGCCTCCGTCAGCAGTGCACGAGCCGATCAGGCCGCAGGCTCACCCGCCGGCCCCGCCGCAGGCGGCCAAGCCAGCAGCACCGCCCCCGCGGCCCCAGGCCGTGGCGCGGCCCACGCCGCCACCTGCGCCGCGCGTGTCGGCGCCGCCGCCACGGATGGCTGCACCTCCGCCGCCACGCCCCGCTCCGCCGGTGGCAGTGGCGCGTCCGGCGCCCCCGCCAATGGCTCGGCCCGCGCCGCCCCCGCCAGTAGCCCGGCCGGCGCCCCCGCCGCCGCCTCGGGTGGCCGTTGCACCTCCGCCGCGTCCGGCGGCACCTCCGCCCCGCCCAGCGGCCCCGCCGCCGGCGGCCAAGAAGTGCCCGCCGAACCAGCCCAAGTGCTAGGCAAGCGCTAGTCCAGCGCCAGAGCTTGGCGCGGTCTTTACGGAAGGGGGGCCATTCGCGGGCGAAACCGCCCGCGAATGGCCCTTATTTCCTTGCTTCTGGCCGAAATCGCGCTATATAGCGCGCCATCTCACACGGAAGCATGGCTCACAAGGCCGTCCGGTGGCAGCCGGGGCGCAACGCTCCGTTTTGCTCACACGCTTCCGGAGGAACCAACCGGAGAATTATAACAATGGCGCTACCCGACTTCACCATGCGTCAGCTTTTGGAAGCTGGCGTGCACTTTGGTCACCAGTCTCACCGCTGGAATCCGAAAATGGCTCCGTTCATTTTCGGCACCCGTAACAACATCCACATCGTCGATCTCGCCCAGACCGTGCCGATGCTGCACCACGCCCTCCAGGCCGTCAGCGACACGGTTGCCAAGGGCGGCCGCATCCTGTTCGTCGGCACCAAGCGCCAGGCACAGGACGGCGTTGCGGACGCGGCCAAGCGCTGCGCGCAGTATTTCGTCAACTCGCGCTGGCTCGGCGGCACGCTGACCAACTGGAAGACGATCTCGGCTTCGATCAAGCGCCTGCGTCACCTCGACGACGTGCTCTCGGGCGGCGAAGCCAATTCGTACACGAAGAAGGAGCGCCTGACGCTTCAGCGCGAGCGCGACAAGCTCGACCGCTCGCTCGGCGGCATCAAGGACATGGGCGGTCTGCCCGACCTGATCTTCGTGATCGACACCAACAAGGAAGACATCGCGATCCAGGAGGCCCAGCGCCTCAACATCCCGGTCGCCGCGATCGTCGACACCAATTCGGACCCGAAGGGCATCACCTATGTGGTGCCGGGCAATGACGACGCTGGCCGCGCGATCTCGCTCTATTGCGACCTGATCGCGCGTGCGGCGATCGACGGCATCTCGCGCGCCCAGGGCGATTCGGGCATCGACATCGGTGCTTCGGCCCGTCCGCTCGCCGAAGAGCTGCCGGCGGCCTCCTCGAGCGGCTTCCAGGGCCTTGCAGGTCCCCGCGGCACCGCCGACGACCTCAAGAAGCTCCCGGGCGTGTCGGGCGCGATCGAGAAGAAGTTCAACGACCTCGGAATCTTCCACTTCTGGCAGCTCGCCGAGCTCGATCACGACACCGCGCACACGATCGGCGAAGAAGTCGGTCTGCCGAGCCGTGCGGATGCCTGGGTGGCCAAGGCCAAGGCGCTGACCGCGGAAGCGGAATAGTCAAAAAGAGCGATGGGTTGGCCGGATAGACTCCGGCCACCATTTCAGTTGACGCGAATTCCTGAGATGGACCGCGGCGGGGCAATTTGATGCCACGCCGCGGCAAACCGGCAGGCACAAAGGATATTCAACGATGGCAACGATCACAGCTGCGATGGTCAAGGACCTGCGCGAGTCGACCGGCGCGGGCATGATGGACTGCAAGGCCGCACTGACCGAAAACGACGGCAACATGGAAGCGGCGCAGGATTGGCTGCGCAAGAAGGGCCTTTCGAAGGCCGCCAAGAAGTCGGGCCGCGTCGCGGCCGAGGGCCTCATCGGCGCGCTCACCAAGGGCACCAAGGGCGTCGTGGTCGAGGTCAACTCCGAGACCGACTTCGTTGCGCGCAACGGCCAGTTCCAGGGCCTGGTCAAGATGATCGCCCAGGTTGCGTTCGACGTCGGCGCCGATGTCGAGAAGATCAAGGCCGCCAAGGTCGGCGACGTCACGATCGAAACCGCGATCAATGACGCGATCGCGACCATCGGCGAGAACATGACGCTGCGCCGCGCAGCTTCGCTCGAAGTGAGCCAGGGCGTGGTGTCGCACTACGTCCACGGTGCGGTCATCGACGGTGCCGGCAAGATGGGCGTGATCGTGGCGCTGGAATCGCCGGGCAAGGCCGACGAGCTTGCCGCGCTCGGCCGCCAGATCGCGATGCATGTCGCCGCCGCCAACCCGCTGGCGCTCGATCCGTCCGGCCTCGATCCGGCGGTCGTCAAGCGCGAGAAGGACGTGCTCGCCGACAAATATCGCCAGCAGGGCAAGCCGGAGAACGTGATCGAGAAGATCGTCGAGTCCGGCCTCAAGACCTACTACAAGGAAGTCTGTCTGCTCGAGCAGGCCTTCATCCACGACACCGGCAAGTCGGTGGCGCAGGCGGTGAAGGAAGCCGAAGGCAAGGTCGGCGGCGCTGTGAAGATTGCGGGCTTTGTGCGCTATGCTCTCGGTGAGGGAATCGAGAAGCAGGAAAGCGACTTCGCAGCCGAGGTCGCTGCGGCCAGCGGCAAGAAGTAAGCGCCGGAACGTTCCTTCCGGCGTGCCGCCGGAAGCGGCGGCCGGACAAGGAAAAGTGCTCATGACTGATCCGGTCTATCGTCGCGTCGTGATCAAGCTGTCCGGCGAATATCTCGCGGGACAGCAGGGTTTTGGCATCGATCAGCCGACCGTCGATCGGGTTGCGGACGATCTGATCGCCGCCCGCCATCTCGGCACCGAGGTTGCGGTCGTGATCGGCGGCGGCAATATCGTGCGCGGCGTCGAGGTGTCCTCCCGCGGCGTCTCGCGCCCGACCGGCGACACCATGGGCATGCTCGCCACCATGATGAACTGTCTCGCGCTGGAAGCGGCGATCGAGCGCAAGGGCACGCCGGCGCGCACGCTGTCGGCCTTCGTCATGCCCGAGATTTCCGAGCTGTTCACCCGGACTGCGGCGCACAAATACCTCGCCGAGGGCCGGATCGTGCTGCTCGGCGGCGGAACCGGCAATCCGTTCTTCACCACCGATACGACCGCGGTGCTGCGCGCCGCCGAGATCGGCGCACAGGCGGTCCTGAAGGCGACCAATGTCGACGGGGTCTACTCGGCCGACCCGAAGAAGGATCCGACCGCCACGCGGTTCGACCGGCTGACGCATTCGCAGGCGATCGAGGGCGGCTACAAGGTGATGGATGCGACCGCCTTCGCGCTTGCCCGCGAGACGTCGCTGCCTATCATCGTGTTCTCGATCGCGGAGCCGGGGTCGATCGGTGCGATTCTGCGTGGCATCGGCCACGGTACCATCGTCGCCGGCTGACGGCTCATCTGGCGCGCCCTGAAGGGAGGGGCGCGGTGAGGTCGCCGGGATTTTGAAGGAGAAACGTGATGCCCACGGGAAATTTCGACCTCAACGAAGTAAAGCGCCGCATGCAAGGCGCCGTCCAGTCCCTCAAGCACGAGCTCGGCGGCTTGCGCACCGGCCGCGCCTCTGCCTCGATGCTCGATCCGGTGCAGGTCGAGGCCTATGGCAGCCACATGCCGCTGAACCAGCTCGCCACCGTCAGCGTGCCCGAGCCGCGCCTGATCTCGGTGCAGGTCTGGGACAAGTCGATGGTCAAGGCGGTGGAGAAGGCGATCGTCGATTCCAATCTCGGCCTGTCGCCCGCGACCGAGGGCCAGGTGCTGCGCCTGCGCATCCCCGAGCTCAACGAGGAGCGGCGCAAGGAGCTCGTCAAGGTCGCGCACAAATACGCGGAGGCCGCCAAGGTCGCCGCGCGTCACGTCCGCCGCGACGGCCTCGACGTTCTGAAGAAGCTCGAGAAGAATCACGAGATGTCGGAGGACGATCAGAAGCGTCATGCCGACGAGGTCCAGAAGGTGACCGACGGCACGATCGCCGAGATCGACCAGCTGCTGGCCGCCAAGGAAAAAGAAATCCTCACCGTCTGAGGCTGCCGTCATGTCCAACGCCGCCGCGCCCGCAACGGAAGGACCCGATCGGTCCGACGCGCCTGCGCATGTCGCCATCATCATGGATGGCAACGGGCGTTGGGCCGCCGCGCGCGGTTTGCCGCGGGCCGAAGGTCATCGCCGCGGCGTGGAGGCCTTGCGCCGCGTGGTGCGCGCCTCGCACGAGCTCGGCATCCGCTATCTCACCATCTTCTCGTTCTCGTCGGAGAACTGGTCGCGTCCGGCGAGCGAGATCGGCGATCTGTTCGGCCTGCTCAGGCGGTTCATCCGCAACGATCTCGCGAGCCTGCATCGCGACGGCGTCAAGGTCCGCATCATCGGCGAGCGCGACGGGCTCGAGAGCGACATCTGCGCGCTGCTCAACGAGGCCGAGGAACTGACGCGCGACAATTCGCGTCTCACGCTCGTCGTCGCCTTCAACTACGGCTCGCGGCAGGAGATCGCGAAGGCGGCACAGAAGCTCGCGCGCGAGGTCGCGGAGGGCAGGCGCGATCCTGCCACGATCGACGCCGAGACGCTTGGGGCGCATCTCGATGCGCCCGACATTCCCGATCCCGATCTCATCATCCGCACCAGCGGCGAGCAGCGCCTGTCCAACTTCCTGATGTGGCAGGCGGCCTATAGCGAGCTCGTGTTCGTGCCGATCCACTGGCCCGATTTCGATAAGGCGGCGCTGGAAGGCGCGATCGCCGAATTCGCCAGGCGCGAGCGCCGTTTCGGCGGCCTGGTCGCGAAAACCGCCTCGTGAGCGAACCCGAGACCGTACCGGCTGGCTCGAAGCCTGCCCCGAGCAATCTCGTGATGCGGGTCCTCGCAGCGCTGGTGCTGGCGCCGCTTGCCATTGCGCTCGCTTATGCCGGCGGCTGGCTGTGGGCGCTCCTCGTCACGCTGGTCTCGATCGGGCTGTTCGCGGAATGGCTGATGGTGGTGGGCGCGGGGTCCGTTGCGCTGACCGCGTCCGGAACGATCGTCCTCGCCATCATGGGCTCCTGCGTCGCCTTCGGCGCGCTCAAGACCGCAATCGTCACCGGCCTCGTTGGTGGGGCGATCGTGACGCTGATCGCGCGAGGCAAGTTCGTCTGGGCGGCCGCCGGATTCGCCTATGCATCGGCGGCGCTGCTGGCCTCGATCCTGGTACGGCAGGATCTCGTGAACGGCTTTGCCGCGCTGATGTTCGTGCTGCTCGTGGTGTGGGTGACCGACATTGGCGGCTATTTCGCCGGCCGCGGCATTGGCGGACCGAAGCTGTGGCCGCGCGTGAGCCCGAAGAAGACCTGGGCCGGCGCGCTCGGCGGCTTTGCCGCCAGCCTTGCGGTCGCCGCCGGCTTTGCGGCTTGCGGGCTCGGGAAGGCGGTTCCACTGCTGCTCGTCAGCGCCGTCCTGTCGGTGGTCTCGCAGCTCGGCGATCTCTTCGAATCCGCGGTGAAGCGGCGCTTCGGTGTCAAGGATTCCAGTCACTTAATTCCCGGCCATGGCGGTCTACTGGACCGTCTGGACGGTTTTGTCGCCGCCATCCTGGCGGCATGGATTATCGGCTTTCTCCGCCATGGTGTGCATAGCGCCGGAAGCGGTCTTGTGGTTTGGTGAGGATATGAGCGCGGTCCCATTGCGTAACAATAAGGCTGCGGCGTCTGCCGTCCGCAGCGTCACGGTTCTCGGTGCCACCGGCTCGATCGGCGACAGCACGATGGATCTGCTGCGCGCCTCTCCCGAACGCTACCGTGTCGAGGCGCTGACGGCGAACGGCAATGTCGAAGCGCTGGCGAAGCTCGCGAAGGAGTTTTCGGCGCGCTTCGTGGCGATCGCCGACACCTCCAAGTTCGCCGAGCTCAAGGCTGCGCTTGCGGGCACGAGCACCGAATGCGGCGCCGGCGAAAGCGCGGTGATCGAAGCCGGCGCGCGTCCGGCCGATTGGGTGATGGCTGCCGTGAGCGGCGCCGCCGGACTGAAGCCGGCGCTCGCCGCGGTCGATCGCGGCGCGCATGTCGCGCTCGCCAACAAGGAATGCCTCGTCTGCGCCGGCGATTTCTTCATGCAGCGCGCGGCGAAGGCCGGCGCCTGCATCCTGCCAGCCGATTCCGAGCATAATGCGCTGTTCCAGGCGCTCGGCTCCGGTAATCGCGACGAGCTGGTCCGTGTCATCATCACGGCATCCGGCGGTCCGTTCCGGACCTGGAAGCCTGCCGACATCGAGCAGGCGACGCTCGCCCAGGCGCTGAAGCATCCGAACTGGAGCATGGGCCAGAAGATCACGATCGATTCCGCCTCGATGATGAACAAGGGGCTCGAGGTGATCGAGGCCTCCTATCTGTTCGCGCTCTCGCCCGACGAGATCGACGTTCTCGTTCATCCGCAGTCGATCATCCACGGCATGGTCGAGTTCTCCGACCGTTCGGTCGTGGCCCAGCTCGGCTCTCCCGACATGCGCACCCCGATCGCCCACTGCCTTGGCTGGCCCGACCGCATCAAGGGACCGGCGGCCAAGCTCGATCTGGCCAAGATCGGCCAGCTGACCTTCGAGGCGCCCGATTTCGAGCGGTTCCCCGGACTACGGCTGGCTTACGATTCGCTCCGGACCGGGAAGGGGGCGACCACAGTGTACAATGCCGCCAACGAGGTCGCGGTCGCCGCCTTCGTCGCCGGCAAGATCCGGTTCGGCGCGATTGCCCGGCTGGTGGAGGCGACGTTGGAGGACTGGATCCGCGGCGGGAACCAGACGCCTCTGACGTCCGCCGACGATGCAATCTCTGTTGACCATGTTGCTCGAAATAGAGCTGCCGCCCTATTGCCTCAAATTGCCTTAAAGGCATCCTAGATGGTTCGGGGCCAGGGCCTTGCGGCGCTGGATGAGGGAATTCGATGATCGACTTTTTTGTCCATAGTTTCAATACGTTGAGCCATGGGCTCCTCGGCTACGCAGTTCCCTTCCTCTTCGTCCTGACCATCGTCGTGTTCTTCCATGAACTCGGCCATTTTCTGGTCGCGCGCTGGGCGGGCGTTCGGGTGTTAACCTTCTCGCTCGGCTTCGGGCCTGAGCTGGTCGGTTTCAACGACCGCCATGGCACCCGCTGGAAGATCTCGGCGATCCCGCTCGGCGGTTACGTCAAGTTCTTCGGCGACGAGAGCGAGGCTTCGACGCCGTCGGCCGAGACGCTCGCGGCCATGACGGCCGAGGAGCGCGCCGGCAGCTTCCACCATAAGAAGGTCGGCCCGCGCGCCGCCATCGTCGCGGCCGGACCGATCGCCAATTTCATTCTGGGCGCGCTGATCTTCGCCGGCATGGCCCTGTATTACGGCAAGCCGAGCACGATCGCGCGCGTCGACGGCGTCGTCGCCGATGGCGCGGCGGCTGCGGCCGGCTTCAAGATCGGGGACATCGTCGTCCAGATCGACGGCAAGCCGATCGAGAGCTTTGCCGACATGCAGCGGATCGTGGCGATGAATGCCGGTTCGGCGCTTGCCTTCCAGGTGAAGCGCGACGGCGCCATCGTGTCGCTGAGCGCGACGCCGGCGCTGCTCGAGCGCAAGGATCCGTTCGGCAACAGCCACCGCCTCGGCGTGCTGGGCGTCGAGCACAAGTCACAGGCTGGTGAGGCCTCGACCGCACCGGTCGGGGTCGGCGAGGCGCTCAAGATCGGGGTCGAGCAGGTCTGGTTCATCATCACCAGTACCTTCAAGTTCCTGGGCTCGCTGTTTGTCGGAAACGGCAATCCCAACGAGGTCAGCGGCGTCCTTGGAATCGCGAAAATGTCGGGGCAGGCGGCCAGCGCCGGGTTCCAGTTCGTGATCAACCTCTGCGCGGTGCTGTCGGTGTCGATCGGCCTGCTGAACCTGTTCCCGATCCCACTGCTGGATGGCGGTCACCTTATGTTCTATGCGGCGGAGGTGGTTCGCGGCCGGCCCCTGTCCGAGCGGACTCAGGAAATGGGGTTCCGAATCGGGCTGGGTTTGGTGCTGATGTTGATGGTGTTTGCGACCTACAACGACATCCTGCGGATGGCAGCTTCCTGATAGGGGCTTTTTTGTGGCGTTGCTGTTAGGCAACGTCTTGGAATGAAATTGAAATTGCGGCGCGCTCGGCCGTTTGCGGCGTCGGTGAAATTGGCTACAAGCGGCCTGAACTTGGGGAATCTCCGGACCGGCGTTGGGGTTGGGTCTGGCACGGAATGATAAGGGCGCGTTGCGCAATGAAGTTTGGACTGCGACTCCGGGGGGGCTTGCTTGCCACCCTGATCATGTTCGGCGCGCCGGTGGTTGCCCCGATTGGGGCTGCTCTTGTGTCTTCGTCTGCGCTTGCGCAGACCGTCCAGTCGATTTCCGTCGAAGGAAATCGCCGGGTCGAGGTGGAGACGATCCGCTCCTATTTCAAGCCGGGTCCGGGCGGTCGCCTGGATCAGGGCGCCATCGACGACGGCCTCAAGGCGCTGATCGAGACCGGGCTGTTCCAGGACGTGAAGATCAACCGCGGCGCCGGTGGCCAGATCGTCGTCTCCGTGGTGGAAAACCCGGTGATCGGTCGCATCGCCTTCGAGGGCAACAAGAAGATCAAGGACGAGCAACTCGGCACTGAAGTCCAGTCCAAGGCGCGCGGCACCTTCTCCCGCGCCATGGTGCAGTCCGACACGCTGCGAATCGCCGAAATCTATCGCCGCTCCGGCCGCTACGACGTCCGCGTCACGCCCGAGGTCATCGAGCAGCCGAACAACCGCGTCGATCTCATCTTCACGATCGAGGAGGGCGCCAAGACCGGCGTCAAGTCGATCGAGTTCGTCGGCAATGTCGCGTTCTCGTCCTACCGCCTGCGGGACGTCATCAAGACGCGCGAATCGAACCTGCTGAGCTTCCTTGCCAGCGGCGACATCTACGATCCCGACCGCGTCGAGGCCGACCGCGACCTGATCCGCCGCTTCTACCTCAAGAACGGCTTCGCCGACGTCCAGGTCGTGGCCGCGCTCACCGAATACGATCCGGAGAAGAAGGGCTTCAACGTCACCTTCAAGATCGAGGAAGGCGCCCAATACCGCGTCGGCGCGCTCGACTTCCGTTCCAGCATCCCGAACTTCGATCCGAACTCGATGCGCGCCTATTCGCGCGTCAATGTCGGCTCGCTCTACAACGTCGAATCGGTCGAGAAGTCGGTCGAGGAGATGCAGATCGAGGCCTCGCGCCGTGGCTATGCCTTCGCCGTGGTCCGTCCCGGCGGCGACCGCAACTTCGAGGCGCACACCGTCTCCGTCGTGTTCAACATCGACGAGGGCCCGCGCACCTATATCGAGCGCATCAACCTGCGCGGCAACACCCGCACGCGCGACTACGTCATCCGCCGCGAGTTCGACATCTCCGAGGGCGATGCCTACAACCGCGCACTGGTCGATCGTGCCGAGCGGCGCCTGAAGAACCTCGACTATTTCAAGAGCGTGAAGATCACGACGGAGCCCGGCTCGTCCAGCGACCGCGTCATCCTGATCGTCGACATGGAAGAAAAATCGACCGGCGACTTCTCGATCTCCGGCGGTTACTCCACGACCGACGGCGCGCTTGCCGAAGTCTCGGTCTCCGAGCGCAACCTGCTCGGTCGCGGCCTGTTCGCCAAGGCGTCGGTGACCTATGGCCAGTACGCACGCGGCTATTCGCTGTCGTTCGTCGAGCCGTATCTGCTCGACTACCGCGTCGCGCTGGGCCTCGACCTCTATCAGCGTGAGCAGAAGTCCAACAGCTACATCTCCTACGGCACCAAGACGCTCGGCTTCTCGCCGCGCCTCGGCTTCTCCTTGCGTGAAGATCTGGCGCTGCAGCTGCGCTACTCGATCTATCGGCAGGAAATCACGCTGCCGTTCTACCTGGCGAACTGTAACAACATCGCCGGCCCGGCGTTCAACCCGAGCCCGGCCTTCGCTGCGTCGCAGGTTCCGCCGATCGATTTGAGCTCGACCAACGGCCTCGGCTGCTACAGCGACGGCGAAGCCTCGCTGCCGGTGCGCAAGGAGCTTGCCAACGGCAAGACCCTGACCTCGGCGCTCGGCTACTCTCTGAGCTACAACACGCTGGACAACAACAAGAACCCCACCGACGGTCTGCTCGTCGACTTCCGGCAGGACTTCGCCGGCGTCGGCGGCGACGTCACCTACCTGAAGAGCGTTATCGACGCGAAGTACTACACCCCGCTGGTGTCTGACATCGTCGCCGTCGCGCGCCTTCAGAGCGGCATCCTGACCAAGATGGGCAGCGATCTGCGGATGCTCGACCAATTCCAGATGGGCCCGAACCTCGTCCGCGGCTTTGCTCCGAACGGCATCGGCCCGCGCGACCTGAACCCCTTTGGCACGCAGGATGCGCTCGGCGGCACCAAGTACTGGGGCGCTTCGATGGAATTGCAGATGCCGTTCTGGTTCCTGCCGAAGGAAGTCGGTCTGAAGGGCGCGGTCTATGCTGACGCCGGCGGTCTGTACGACTATCAGGGACCGACGACTTGGTCGGCGACCGGTGAGACGACCACCACAAGGAACTCAAACTGCATCCCGTCCACCATCAATCCGGCGACGGCGGGCACCTGTACCGGCCTCGTGTACGACGACAGCAAGGTGATCCGCTCGTCGGTCGGTGTCGGCCTGATCTGGCAGTCGCCGTTCGGACCGCTGCGCTTCGACTATGCCGTGCCGCTCAGCAAGGGCAAGTATGACCGCACGCAGGAGTTCCGGTTCGGCGGCGGCACCTCGTTCTAATTCGATCAGCAGGGCATGATCCGGCCCCCTTGGGTTTCCCTTGGGTTTTCCTTGGGGCCGGTCTCCAATAAGATCGTGCTCAATCCGGGAGAAAAGGCATGATGCGGTTTGGTCGCTTCATGTCGAAGCCGGACCGCGACGGGGTGGAATGGCGCAGCCGACCTTCTTCACAAAGCCGCCTGCGACGGCGCTGGCCGATATTGCCACGCTGACAAAGGCGCTGCTGGTCGACCCCACCAGGGGCGATCACGTCATCACGGGCCTGGCCTCGCTCGACGAAGCCGGCCCGATGCATCTGGCGTTCTTCGACAACCTCAAATATGCCGATCAGCTCAAGGCGACCAGAGCGGGTGCCTGCCTGGTCAGCCCGCGCTTCGAGGCCCAGGTGCCCGCACACGTCGCCGTGCTGCGGGCGGCGCAGCCGTTCCGCGCCTTCGTCAGGATCGCGCGGGAATGGCATGGCGACGCGCTGAGGCCGCAATCCTGGGTCGGCAATGACGGCATCGCGCCGTCGGCCATCATCGATCCCACGGCCCGGCTCGAGGACGGCGTGATCGTCGACCCCCTGGCGGTCATCGGTGCGGATGTCGAGATCGGCAGCGGCACGGTGGTCGGCGTCGGCGCCGTGATCGGCCCCGGCGTCAAGATCGGCCGGGACTGCAATGTCGGCGCCCGCACCGCCATCCAGTGCGCGCTGATCGGCAACGATGTGCTGATCCATCCGGGCTGCTCGATCGGCCAGGACGGTTACGGCTTCATATTCTTCGGCCCTGAGGGGCACCTGAAGGTGCCGCAGACCGGGCGCGTGCTGATCCAGAACAATGTGGAGGTCGGCGCTGGCACCACCATCGATCGTGGGTCCCTGCGCGACACCGTGATCGGCGAGGGCACCAAAATCGACAACCAGGTCCAGATCGGCCACAATGTGACGATCGGCCGGAATTGCCTGCTGGCGGCCCAGATCGGGCTGGCCGGCAGTTTGACCATCGGCGACAATGTGGCGCTGGGAGCAAAGGTTGGCATCAACAATCACCTCAAGATCGGCGACGGAGCCCAGGTCACTGCGATGAGCGGCGTCAAGGACGACATCCCGCCGAACGGACGCTGGGGTGGTTTTTTCGCCAAGCCGACCAAGCAGTGGTTCAAGGAAATTATCGCGGTGGAGCGCCTGGTACGCGACAGCAGGGCCGATCCGAAGGACGAGGGACGGGAATGACGGAGGGATCTCCTATTAAGTTCGAGCTGGTGGACATCAACGCGATCCTCCAGACGCTGCCGCACCGCTTTCCGATGCTGCTGATCGACCGCGTGATCAACATCCGCGCCGATTACAGCGGCATCGGCATCAAGAACGTCACCTTCAACGAGCCGGCCTTCCAGGGGCATTTCCCCGAGCGCCCGGTCTATCCCGGCGTCATGATGATCGAGGCGATGGCGCAGACGGCGGGCGTGATCGGCATCAAGTCGGTCGAGGGCACCGAGAAACCGCGCGCGGTCTATTTCCTCACCATCGACAAGTGCAAGTTCCGCAAGCCCGTGCTCCCTGGCGATACCATCGAGTATCACATGCGCTCGCTCGGCCGCCGCAAGACCATGTGGTGGTTTCACGGCGATGCCAAGGTCAACGGCCAGGTCGTCGCCGAGGCCGACGTCGGCGCCATGCTGACCGACTGAGCGGCTTACGACCCCGCGGACGGGCTCATACGCCGCAATCGTAGCGGCTGCCCGCTGCCTCGCGTCTGATCTTCTGGTTGAAGAACTGGCCCATGGACGGCGCGCCCAGGAGGCTGTCGACCGTTTCGGGATCAACGCCGCAATAGCGGTCATACGCGCCGTTGATCGCGACGATCAGGTCCTGCTGCGCGCGGTCGTAGCAGACGCGCTGAAGCACCGTGCTGCGGGTGATGTCGCGGCATTCGAATGTCGCGAGGTCGACGGGCCGGTGTCCGCCGGTCTCGACCGTCTCGGAGACGACCGGTGCGGCCGCGAGCTGTGCGAGCAGCATTGCCAGGGCCCTGACCACGATAGCTGAAGCTCCGCATGAACGTGTTGATGGGCCGGGAAGGCCGCCTCATCCGGCACGTGAAACACGTCGAGATCATACGTCACTGGACAGATCGGGCATAGTCGGGCTAACCAGCGGAAAACCGAACGACTTCAACACATAACCAGACCTTCTTGACGAGTTAGATTGCTTGATGAGCAAGATTGATCCCACCGCACGGGTCGAGGACGGCGCCGTGATCGGCGAGGGTACCGAGATCGGCCCCTATTGCATCATCGGCCCGAATGCCGTGATCGGCGCGAACTGCAAGCTGATCGGACAGGTCACCGTCATCGGCCACAGCTCGGTCGGCGACAACTGCGTGATCTCGCCGTTCGCGGTGCTCGGCGGCGCGCCCCAGGATCTCAGCTACAAGGGCGAGCCGACCCGGCTCGAGATCGGCTCGGGCTGCACCATCCGCGAAGGCGCGACGATGAACGTCGGCACCATCAAGGGCGGCGGGCTGACGCGCGTCGGCAGCGGCGGCTACTTCATGAACAACAGCCATGTCGGCCATGACTGCATGGTCGGCGACAGCGTGATCTTCGCGACGTCGGCGACGCTCGGCGGCCATTGCGAGATCGGCGATGCCGTCTATATCGGCGGCCTGTCTGCCGTGCATCAGTTCACGCGCATCGGCCCGTATGTCATGGTCGGCGGGGTCTGCGGCGTACGCGACGACGTCATCCCTTATGGGCTGGTCAACGGTCAATATGCGGTGCTGGAGAGCCTCAACCTGATCGGCATGAAGCGGCGCAAGTTCACCAAGCAGCGGCTTGCGACCGTGCGCGCGTTCTACCAGAAGCTCTTCCACGGCCCAGGCACCTTCGCCGAGCGGCTCGAAGCGTCCAGGCCGCTGGCCGGCGAAGATCCGGCGATCGCCGAGATCCTCGGCTTCATCGGCAAGGGCAAGCGTCCGCTCTGTCTTCCCGCCATCGAGAAGTGAACCTGCGATGGCCGCGGACATGACATCGGCGGCGGCAGGGATTTCATCGCCCGTCGGCGTGGTCGCCGGCGGCGGCGCCATGCCGTTTGCGGTTGCCGACTCGCTCGCCACGCGCGGCATCACGCCGGTGCTGTTTCCGCTGCGCGGCGCCTGCGATCCGGTGCAGGTGGAAAAGTTCCGCCACCGCTGGATCTCGGTCGGCCAGCTCGGGCGCGCGATGCGGCTGTTCCGCGAGGAGGGCTGCCGTGACCTCATCTTCATCGGCACCTTGGTGCGGCCTTCGCTTTCGGAGATCCGGTTCGACTTCACGACATTGCGGTTGCTCGGCAATGTCATCCGTGCCTTTCGCGGCGGCGACGATCATCTGCTGTCGGGCGTCGGGCGCATTCTCGAACAAGGCGGCTTTCGCATGGTCGGGATCAAGGACGTCGCGCCCGACCTCTTGATGCCCGAGGGCTGCATCAGCCGCGCCTGGCCGAGCGACACCAGCAAGGCCGACATCGAGCGCGGCCGCGCGGTCCTGACCGCGCTCGGGCCGTTCGACATCGGCCAGGCTGTCGTGGTGATCGACGGTCATGTGGTGGCGGTCGAGGATATCGAGGGCACCGACGCGCTGCTCGCGCGCGTCGCGCGGCTGCGCGAGGAGGGCCGCATTCGCGCGGCGACGGGCCGCGGGGTGCTGGTGAAGGCGCCGAAGAGCAGCCAGGACCTGCGTTTCGACCTGCCGACGATCGGCCCGCGCACCATCGAGGGCGTCGCGAGAGCCGGCCTTGCCGGCATCGCCGTGATCGCCGGCAACACCATTGCCGCCGAGCCGCAGGCGATGATCGCGCTCGCCGACGCAAAGTACCTCTTCATCATCGGCATGCCGGCATGATGCAGGGGCGCGATCCCAAGCGAAAGATCTTCCTGATCGCCACGGAGGAATCCGGCGACCGGCTCGGCAGCGCCTTGATGAAGGTGCTGCGCCAGCGCCTCGGCGACGGCGTGCAGTTCGAAGGCGTCGGCGGCCGCACCATGGCGCGCGAGGGGCTCGAGACGCTGTTCCCGATCGAGGAGCTGTCGATCGTCGGTTTCGCCGCGGTGGTGCAGCAATTGCCGAAGATCCTGCGCTTGATCCGCGAGACCGCGGACGCCGTGCTGGAGGCCGTGCCCGACGCGCTCGTCATCATCGACAGCCCCGATTTCACCCATCGCGTCGCGCGCCGCGTGCGGGCGGGCAATCCTGCGATCCCGATCGTCGACTACGTCTCGCCGCAGCTCTGGGCCTGGCGGCCGGGACGGGCGCGGACCATGCTCGGCTATGTCGATCACGTCCTCGGCCTGTTGCCGTTCGAGCCGGAGGAATACCGCAAGCTCGGCGGGCCGCCATGCAGCTATGTCGGCCATCCCTTGATCGAGCAATTGGGGTCGCTGCGGCCGAATGCGGAGGAGCAGAAGCGCCGCAACAGTGAGCCGCCGGTGCTGCTGGTGCTGCCCGGCAGCCGGCGCAGCGAGATCCGGCATCATATCGAGGTGTTTGGCGCGGCGCTCGGCCGGTTGCAGGCGGAGGGGCGCGCGTTCGAACTGATGCTGCCGACCATGCCGCATCTCGAAGCCACCGTCCGCGAAGGCATCGCCAGTTGGCCGGTCAAGCCGCAGATCGTGATCGGCGAGGCCGAGAAGCGCGCCGCCTTCCGGATCGCGCACGCCGCGCTGGCGAAATCCGGCACGGTGACGCTGGAACTGGCGCTATCGGGCATTCCGATGGTGACGGCCTATCGCGTCGGCGCCATCGAGGCCTTCATCCTGCGCCGCGCGATCCGCGTCTCCTCGGTGATCCTCGCCAATCTCGTGATCGGTGAGGATGTCATTCCGGAGTTTTTGCAGGAAGACTGCACGCCGGAGAAGCTCGCACCGGCGCTGTCAGAGGTGCTCACGGACAGCGATATGCGCCGCCGGCAGGTCGAAGCCTTCGCCTGTCTCGACACCATCATGTCCACAGGCAACAAAGCGCCGAGCGTGCTCGCCGCCGACATCGTGCTGGCGACCATGCGTAAGGGAACGGGCTAACTGGAGCAGGTCCTGCTGGTCTATTTCTTGGGCTGTCCGGCAGTCGTCGCGTGACTGGCCCGCGATTTACCGGACGCCTTGCTCGGCTGCACGGACGGGGCCTCCAGCGACGGACTCTCGTGGGGAACCTGAAGCGTCGATAGAAAATCGGCGCCGGCCCGCATCACGTGCTCGGCGGCAAGCGTGGCGGCCGCCCGTTCGTCGCCTGCAATGATGGCGCGCAGAATGCCGGCATGCTCATCCCAGGTACGCGCCTGACGCTCCGGATCGGTCGGTGCGAACAGCATCGCAGTCCGCTCGCGCAGTCGTTTGAGCAGATCGGACAGAACGCGATTGCGGCCGGCCGCGGCTAGCTCGTGGTGAAACTGTTGGTTGAGATCGGACAACAGGTCGTAGCGCTTGGTCGCAACCGCCTCCGAACCCTTGTTCAGCACGGCCGCGATCCGCGCCAGAATGTCCTGGTCGCGTCGGCGTGCCGCAAGCCGCGCATTCTGGCCCTCGAGCAGCGCGCGGACTTCGATGGTTTCGCGCGCCTCCTCGTCCGTCATTGCAAGGACTGACGCGCCGCGCCGCGCGGTCACTTCAACCAAGCCTTCCGATGTCAGCACGCGGATGGCTTCGCGCACCGGATTGCGCGAGACGCCGAGCTCTTCGGCGAGACGTCCCTCGACTAGCCGTTCGCCGGGTTTCAGCCGCCGGCTCAAGATGGCCTGGCGCAGTTCCTCGATGACCCTGTCGTGAAGGGAAAGGTAATCGTCACCAAGACGCCGTTTTGGGTTTTCCAACCTGCCCGCCATGAGATGACCTGCTCAGCCGCCGACTGAATATCTGAATCGCGCGGCGAGATCCAAGCCGCCATCGGCCGAACGGAATTCCGGGCAAGGGCGACAGGGGTAGACTTAGACCGGCCGGTGCACGTCGGCAAGGCGTCGCCATGACCGTCAACAGAGCGATTGCGCCGGAAGTGTCCCAGCCGGTGCTCAGTCCCCGGCACGGCCTTCGGCTAGCCGGGGTGCCGGTGAGGCCGGCCTGGGCGTCCAGGACACGCTGACATTGCCAAGGAGGAACGTCTGGCACGCCATTCTGTAGCCGTCGGCGAACTGCTCCTCGCTCAGGTGCTTTCGTTCCTTCGGCTTGATTGCGTCGGTGTTCTCAAGGCCCTTCTCGATGCGGCATTTGCATGTTCCGCAAATCCCGCCGCCGCACTTGAACGGGATGCCGCCTTGCTCTCGCAGGGATATCCGCAGCAGGTTGCTGTTCTCCGGAGCCGTTACGGTCTTGCTATCGTTGGTCAGGAACGTGACTTCGATCATGACAGCCTTCGCGACTGGCGCATGCGCTTTTCGGAGATCACGACTTGCGCAGCTCCGTATCCATGTGGCCGAACGTCGTGAGGTGCTGAAGCTCGCTGAAGGCACGCTCAGGCGTTTCAAACTTCTCGAGGAACTTGGAGGGTACCTCGTTCACGATGGGGGGCGACCAGGCTTCGTCGATGACCTTGATCTTCGTATCCCTGAGCAGTTCCGCGATCACGAAGGTCGCTTTCTTCGTGCCGTAAAACAGGTAGTCGTAGGATGCGAGCGGCTTGAGCCCGTCGACGATCTCGGTCCGGAACTGTCCGGCCTTGCTGGTCAGTATCACATACATCGTTCGCAACTCCCGTGTTCTCCGCACAATCAGTCCGTCAGGTCATCGAGGACTGCGCGCGTATCCGCCCCCAAGGACCGGCCGGCGCATCAGTCGGCGTTGCCCGGCGCGACGACGTCCGCGAGCGGCGTTGCCTCCTGCGACAGCTCGATGTCGTGGGTCAGCCAGACCTGGCAGGCGAGGCGATAGCCAAGTTCAATTCTGGCTCCCAAGCGCTTCTTTTCCTTCCAGTTCGGCTCTGGCAGATGCTCGCTCCCCTTGATGATCAGGGATGCGCACTTCCCGCATTTACCCATGCCGCAGCCGTACTGAAAGTTCGGGTATGGAAACTGGCGGATGCCCGCCCGCACGACGAGATTGGTGTTTTCGTTGACCTCGCCGTGAAAGGTCTGGCCGGCCCTGTGAAAAACGACGTGGGGCATCCCGTTTCGCTCCGCTTAGGCCTGCAGCAGCGCGCGCTCTTCGGCGGGAACTCTGGTCTCAGCCATGTCGAGTTCGGACAGCGGAATGTCCTGGGCTACATAGTCGTGATAGAGCGCGGTGGTGTAGAGTAGCCGCATCTGCGCGCCGATCTCGCAGATCTTCAGGCAGCGCTGCTGCAGCTCGACGGTGTTGGCGTGCTCGAGCACGATCTGGTAGCCGCGTTCGCCGTGAATCTCATCCGACACGATGTGGAGATCGAAGAACTCGACCTCTTCATCGGTGAACTTGTACTTCTCGCGCAGGGTCGGCGTTTGCTTCCGATAGATCGACGGCACCTGCGATTCCAGGCCGACCACGAGACCTGCCACAGCCACGATCGGATCCTCGCGCATCGCGACCGAATAACACCAGCTTTGCAGCCCGCGCGTGGTGGCGGTCATGTTGTCGGGATCCTTGACCCGCGCCGCGGTCGTGCCGCAGGCCTCGGCGAAACGGATCAGAAGGTCGGTGTGGCGATCGCCGCCGATCTCCTCCTCGTACATGTTGGCCAGAAGGAAGTCCTTGGCTTCCTGATATTGCTCCGGCATCCGCGCATAGATGTAGCCGAGATAGTCGGCGAATGGGCCGACATAGTGGTAGTGGTTCTCCGCCCATGACGCGAGATGCGCCCGGCTCAGCTTTCCACTCGCCCAGGCGATGCTGAAGGGGGCCTTGTTGGCGCTCTTGCCCTTGATGGCGTTTTCAAGGGCCGTGCGAAATTCGACGTGGTTCATAAGCTTCTGCATCGTCGCGCTCCTGTCACCGCAGAGATTGGGCCGTTCAATCACGGGCCATAGGGCATTTCGTCCCCGAACTGCCATTTTAAGTATACAGTATACAATTTTTGTCGCCTGTCAACGGTTCGGACGAGCCGGCAAGATAATTCGTATGTGGATAAGTTGATAAGTATCAATGATATAAAATAGTTACAGGATTCCTCAAACGTAACCTTGGATGCCTCTGCAAGGCATTCGCAGTTATTTGTTGCATTATTAGAATACAGTATACAATATTGCGACGGTTCGGGGAGCACCATATGACCATGCAGCCGCACGTTCCGATCGTCGCCGCACACTGGGTTTACCTGTTCGGCGTCGCCCTCATCGTTCTGACAATGATCTGGCGGGCCAATGTGGTCGTGCCGTCGGTCATCGCCACCGTCCTCGTCACGCTGGCCTGGACGCATAGCCCGATCGCGGCGCTCGGCAGTATCTTCAATGCGAGCTTCACCGCGGCGAAGGAGCTCTTCAACATCTTCCTTGTGATCGCGCTGATGACGGCGCTGTTGAACGCGCTCAAGGTGCTGCGCTCCGACATCCGCATGGTCGAGCCATTTCGTGCGGTGATGAAGGACGGCCATACCGCCTATTTCGTCCTGGCCGCCATCACCTACGTCATTTCCCTGTTCTTCTGGCCGACGCCGGCGGTGCCGCTCGTGTCTGCGGTGTTATTGCCGGCGGCGATCGCAGCCGGGCTGCCGCCGCTCGGCGGCGCGCTGGCGATCGCGATCGCGGGGCAGGGCATGGCGCTGTCGTCAGACTACGTCATCGGAGTCGCTCCGGGCATCAGCGCCAAGGCCGCCGGTATCGCGGTCAGCGCCGCCACGGTCGCCGACCGCGCGCTCGTGTTGTCGCTGATCACCGGAATCATCGCGCTGGTGCTGGGCTATCTCGCGATCCGCAAGTTCATCACCAAACCGGACGACAAATTGCTCGAGCGCTGGCAAGCGCAGTCGATGAACGGCGAGCTGGCGCGCATCGAGGAGGAGGGCACGTTCGACAAGGCCGAGATCGCGCGCGGGACCGCCGGCGACGGGCAGTCGTTCGCGACCCAGGAGCACATCGACACCGAGCTCGCCGCGATTCCGAGTCGGCGCGAAAAATGGTCGAAGTTCTTCGCCGTCGCCACGCCGGTCGCGTTCCTCGCCGTCATCGTCGTAATGGTGCTCTCGAAGCTCGGCATCGGCCATGATCTCAAGGGCGGCGCTGCCGCGGCCCTGGTCGGCGGCGTCGCTGCCGCGCTGATGATCTGCGCGTCCTTTGTCACCGACCAGTTGCGGAAGTTCCTCGACGCCAGCGCCGACCATGTCACGGAGGGCTTCGTCTTCGCCTTCAGAGCGATGGGGTCGGTGTTGCCGATCGCCGGCTTCTTCTTCCTCGGCGCCGAGCCGAGCCTGTCCGCGCCGATTCTCGACGTTCCCGTGACGCAGGCGCCGAGCCTGCTGTTTGAGCTGATCCACGCGGTGCAGGGATCGATTCCGGGCAATCAGATATTCGTCGCGTTCGGCGTACTGATCGCCGGCATGATCACCGGTATCGATGGTTCGGGTTTCGCCGGCCTGCCGCTCACCGGCTCGCTGTCGGGCGCGCTGGCGCCCACCGTCGGGCTTGATCCCGCTACGCTCGCCGCGATCGGCCAGATGGGCGCGGTGTGGACGGGAGGCGGCACGCTGGTCGCGTGGTCGTCCCTGATCGCGGTGGCCGGGTTCGCCCGCGTCCCGGTCTTCCAGATCGTGCAGACCGTCATGGTTCCGGTGCTGGTGGGACTGGCGACCTCCACGATCTGCGCCGTCTTGATCTGGCACTAGAGAAGGTTCGAACATGAGCGACGTTGCGATGAAGGCTGCGCCGATGTCCGGTGATGCGGCGCGGATCGACGAATTCCGGAACTTGATCGATGGCGAGTGGCCCCGCGGCGGAGGCGAACCCTTCGACAACCTCAATCCCGCGGATACGTCGGACATCGTTGGACGATTCCAGGCATCCACGGCGGAGGACGCGACGCGGGCCGTCGCTGCGGCGGCCGCGGCGTTCGAAGGCTGGAAGAGGACACCGATCTCGAAGCGCGCCGCCGTCCTGAACCGGGCCGCCGATTATCTCGAGGCGCATGTCGATCGAAGCGCGCGGGAGATGACGCGGGAAATGGGCAAGGCGCTCAATCTTGCCAAGGACGAGATCCTGCGCTCGGCGCAGACATTGCGGTTCTACGCTGTCGAGGGGCAGTCTTTGACCGGCGAGGTGTTTCCGAACGACGATTCCGACATGACCGTCTACACGCTGCGCGAACCGCTCGGCGTGGTATCGGTCATCACGCCCTGGAATTTCCCGATCTCGATCCCGGCCCGCAAGATCGCGCCCGCGCTCATCACCGGAAACACCGTCGTCTTCAAGCCGTCGTCCGATGCGCCGCTGAGCGGCTACCGGCTCGCCGAGGCGCTTGTCGCGGCGGGCCTGCCGAAAGGCGTGCTGAACTTCATCACCGGCAAGGCCGGCGAGGTCGGTCCCGCCATTACCGAACCGCCGGTCATCCGTGCAATTTCCTTTACCGGATCGACCGCGGCCGGCGAGCACATCTGCCGCTCGGTCGGCTTCACCACCCGCACTCAGATGGAATTGGGCGGCAAGAACCCGCTGATCGTGATGGACGACGCCGATCTCGACAAGGCGGTCGACCTGACCATCAAGGGCGGCCTGTCGCTCGCCGGACAGGCCTGCACGGGTACAAGCCGCGTCCTGGTCATGAAGGCGGTGCGGGCCGAGTTCCTCGCGCGGCTGGTCGCCAGGGTGAAGGCCCTGAAGATCGGCTGCGGCCTGACGGAAGGGATGGATATGGGGCCGCTGGCCACCGCGAGGCAGCTCGATACGGTGCTGCGCTACATCGCAATAGGAAAGCAGGAGGCGACGCACGTTCACGGTGGCGAGCGGCTCACCGACGCCGGCCATGATCGCGGCTACTACGTCTCGCCGGCGATATTTGCCGACGTCACCCAGCAGATGACGATCGCGCGCGAGGAAATCTTCGGTCCCGTGATCGCGGTCATCGATGTCGAGTCCTATGCGGACGCCATCACCAAGGCCAACGACACCGAATATGGATTGTCGGCCGCGATCGTGACGCGCAACCCGCGCGTCATGCACGACTTTGCCAACGACATTCAGTCGGGAACGGTCAAGATCAACCGCACCACGACCGGCAATCTCGTCAATGCGCCATTCGGAGGCCTGAAGCGATCGAGCACATCCACGTTCCGTGAATCCGGTCGCACGGGGTTGGAATTCTATACCCAGATCAAAACCGTCTATCGCGGATGCTGATGGACAATCTTGCCGGGCGCCGCGCGAGCGGCGGATGGCAGTCAGATGGATAAGGTGTGAGATGAAGACATCGCTCAAGCTCGAATTGCCGGAGGCCAGGCATATGGCCGCGGCCGCGCTCCGGAAGGCCGCCGAACTCGGCGTACCGGAGACGGTCTGCGTGGTCGACGATGGCGGCTATCCCATTGTTCTCGAACGCATGGACGGCGCACGCGTCACCGGCCCGCAGATCGCCTGGAACAAGGCGTTCACCGCCGCCGGACACAAGCGCGCGACGCATCTCTTCAATCAGGTGCCGAACGGTCCGGCGCTGCCCGGAAACGAAGCGTTCGGAATCCAGTGGAGCTTCGAAGGCCGATTCGCCGTGTTCGTCGGCGGCTTTCCGATCGTCGTCGACGACGAGGTCGTGGGCGGCGTGGGGCTCAGCGGCGGAAATGGCGAGCAGGATACCCAATGCGGCGTGGCCGCCTTGCAGGCCTTGCAGGACCTGCTGCGCGATCATCGCGTGCTCGTTGCCGCCGATATCAAGAAGTGATCAAGCAATCTGAGCCGGGCATGCCGACGGCTTCGACCGCAGCGCCCCACACCGCCATGCTCCACCTGTCTCCCGAGGATCGTTCGCGTCTGGCGGGGCTGAACCGGTGCTGGAACGACAATATCGTTAAGCATCGCGCCGAGGTCCTGGAAATCTATGCGCCGTTGGTCCGGCGCGCCGACACGGCGGGAATAGAGGTGCTCCGGGAGATCGGCTATGGCGCCGATCCGCGGCAGCGGCTCGACGTGTTCGTCCCACAAGGCGCCCGGAAGCGTCGGGTCCTGATCTTCGTTCATGGAGGCGCCTTTACGCGCGGCAGCAAGAGCGCCGACGGCGTCTTCTACGACAACGTCGCTTATTGGTTCGCCAGCCAGGGCTTCGTCGCGGTCAATGTGGAATATCGTCTGGCTCCCGCGGCGCCGTTTCCCGCTGGCGCTCAGGACGTCGGCCTCGCGGTCGACTGGGTGGCTAAGAACATCACTGCTCATGGCGGCGATCCCGGCGACCTGGTCTTGATGGGCCATTCGGCCGGCGGCTGCCATGTCGCGTCCTATCTGCTCGATCCGCTGGCATGGGACGCCCCCCGTGCCGGCATCGCCGCGGCCGTTCTCGTCAGCGCGCGGTTGCGCCTGGAATGCCTGCCGAGCAATCCCAACGCCGCGAATGTCGCGGCCTATTGCGGCTCGGACCCGGCCGTGCTCGAACGCTGCTCCCCCGTCAATCACGTCGAGCGCTGCCGCTGGCCCGTGTTCGTGGCGGTCGCCGAGCACGAAAACCGCCATCTTGATTCATACGGATTGGAGTTCGCGGCGCGATTGACGACGACCTGCGGGCGCGCTCCCCGCGTGGTGCAGATGCATGGGCACAACCATAGCTCGATCGTCGCGCACTTCAATTCCGGCGAAGACGAACTCGGCCGCGAGATCCTCGCCTTCGTCGCGACCAGGAAGGGACCCCCGCAATGACCGATCTTCCGCTGCCGCCCAAGCCGCCAGGCAACTACCGGCCCGCGGCGACCTTCGGGGAGTTGGTCCTGGTCAGCGGACCGGCTAGCCGAGGCCGCCGTCGACCTGAAAACACTGGCGCGTGATGCGCTGGCTCTCATCGGAGGCGAGATACAGCGCCATGTTGGCGATGTCGTCGGGCGTCACTGCATCGGGAATGGCCTGACGCGCACGAATCTCGGCGATGGTCTGCTCGTCGGGATACCACAGCCGGCGCTGGCGTTCGGTGATCACCATGCCGGGCGCAATGGCGTTGACGCGGATGCGGTCGGGACCGACCAGCCGCGCCAGTGAGTTGGTGAAGCCGACGATCGCCGCCTTTGCCGCGGCGTAGACCGGCAGCGCCGGCCCGCCGCGCATCCAGGCGATCGACGACATGTTGATGATCGAGCCGCCGCCGCGCGCCTGCATCTGCGGCACGACGGCTTGTGCGGCGAAGAAGACGTGCTTGAGGTTGACGCCGATCATCCAGTCGAACTCGGATGGCGTCACCTCGGCCAGCACCTGGCGCTGGTCGTTGGCGGCGTTGTTGACGAGGACCGCGGCATCGCCGAGCGATCCGTGGACCTGCGCGATCGCGGCGCGCAAGGCGTCGATGTCCAGGAGGTCGCAAGGCACGAACAGTGGTGCCGTGGCGGATGCGGCCGCCACCTCCGCGACCAGCGATCCGCCGGCCGCTTCGTCGATATCGAGGAACGCGACGCGGGCGCCCTGGGCCGCGAAGGCGCGCACGAAGGCGGCACCGATGCCGCTGGCGCCACCGGTGATCAGCACCACGCGGTCCGCGAGGCCGGCATAGCTCGTCTGGGTCATGCGATCAGTCGCTCCGTCTCGGGGTCGAACAGGCAGATGCGGCGGGTGTCGAGCGCGAACGGCGCCACGGCGCCCGGCGTGGGGCGGATGTCGGGCGAGATGCGCGCCTGCGCGGGCTCGCCGCCTAGCCGCAGCAGGACGATGGTCTCGGCCCCTGTGGGCTCGACCATCTCGACCGGCGCGGTGACGACGACGGGTGCACCGGTGCTACCGGAGAACACGCGGTCCCCCTCGGCGATGCATTCCGGCCTGATCCCGAGCACCACCTCGCGCCCGACATAGGACGCCGCGGCATCGTAACCCTGGAGGCGGAGACGGACCTCGTCCGGGCGTCCCGCGCCGATCACGACCACCGGCCCGTCGGCGTCGGCATCGAGCCGTGCGGGCATCGTGTTCATGGGCGGCGAGCCCATGAAGCGGGCGACGAACAGATTAGCGGGATAACGATACACCGTATCGGGGTCGGCAAACTGCTGCACGCTGCCCTGATGCATCACCGCGATCCGGGTCGCCATCGTCATCGCCTCAATCTGGTCGTGGGTGACATAGACGATGGTGGCACCGATGCGCTGATGCAGGCGCTTGATCTCCATCCGCATCTCCACGCGCAGTTTTGCGTCGAGATTGGAGAGCGGCTCGTCGAACAGGAAGAGCAGGGGATCGCGCACCAGCGCCCGGCCCATCGCCACGCGCTGACGCTGGCCGCCGGACAGTTGCGACGGCTTGCGGCCGAGCAGTGGTTCGATCTGGAGCAGGCGAGCCACATTCGCCAGTGCCTTCTCCTGCTCGGCCTTCGGCACATGCCGGCATTCCATGCCGAAGGTGATGTTCTGGCGCACCGTCATGGACGGATAGAGCGCGTAGGACTGGAACACCATGGCGATGTCGCGGTCCTTGGGCGGGACGTCGTTGACGACGCGTCCGCCGATCTCGATCGTCCCCGCGCTCGGACGGTCGAGCCCGGCCACGATGTTGAGCAGCGTGGACTTGCCGCAGCCGGACGGCCCCACCAGCACGGTGAACTCGCCGCTCTCGATATCGAGATCGATGCCCTTCAGCACCTCCAGATTGGCGTAGCGCTTTGACAAGGTACGGATGCTCAGCGCTGCCATGACGGCTCCATCATTTCACGGCTCCAGCGGTCAGGCCGCGTACGAAGTACTTGCCGCCGATCAGATAGATCAGCAGGGTCGGCAGAGCGGCGATCATCACCGCGGCGCTTTGCACGCCATGCTGCGGGATATCGGCGACCGCGGCGGACAGCGCGATCAGCGCGGCGGTGACCGGCTGCTGCTGACCGGTTGTGAATGTCACGCCATAGAGAAACTCGTTCCAGATATGCGTGAACTGCCAGATCACGGTGACGACCAGGATAGGCGGGGAGAGCGGCAGAATGATGCGCCAGAAAATACGAAAGAACCCGGCGCCATCGATACGCGCAGCTCTTATCAACTCCTGCGGGATGGCAGTGTAGTAGTTGCGGCAGAACAAGGTGGTGAAGGAAAGCCCCTGGATCGTGTGGATCACGACCAGGCCCGTCAGCGTGTTCATCAGGCCCGTATCGCGCAGCACGATGGTCCAGGGCAGCAAACGCATCTGCTGCGGAAGAAAGATGCCGAGCGTGACGATACCGTAAATCCAGCTGTCGCCGCGAAAGCGCCAGAGCGAAACCGCGTAACCGGCGATCGCACCAAGCAGGGTGGAGAAGATCGTCGCGGGAATGGTCACGAGCGCGGAGTTCAGCACGTATGGCCGGATGCCGGCGCACGTCTCGGCGACGCAGAAACCGCTCCAGGCGGCAGCGTAATTGCTCCAGGCCAGATGTTGCGGCCAGCCGATCATCGACCCCTGCGCGATCTCCTCGTTGCTGCGGAGCGAATTCAGCACGACAACAGCCAGTGGCGCGAGCCATGCTACCGCGATCAAGAAAACGACGAGATAGATCAAAATCCGGCTTGGTGCGAAGGTTCGGTCACGCATGGTTCGACCGCCGCCGTTGGACATATCGCCACGCTGCATAGGGCAGCAGCACCGCGAGAAGAATGAGCAGCATGAGCACTGCCGCCGCCGCTCCTCGTCCGAGCAGGCTGCGCTGGAACATCAGGTCATAGACGACAAGCGCTGGAAGCTGCGTCGCGATTCCAGGCCCGCCATTGGTGAGCGCGCGGACGAGGTCGAAGGTCGAAATCGCGAACTGCAGCTGGATGACGATGACGGTGATGGTGATCGGCCACAGCGTCGGCAGGATGACGCGGCGGTACATCCGGATCGGTCCGGCGCCGTCGATCTGCGCGGCCTTGATCAGGTCGGCATCGACGGAGCGGAGGCCGGCGAGGAAGAGCGCCATGGCAAAGCCCGAGGATTGCCAGATCGCAGCGATGACAATGGTCCAGATGGCCATGTCGCGGTCGATCAGCCAGTCGAACCGGAAGGAAGTCCAGCCGAGGTCGCGGACCAGCTTCTGGATTCCAAGGCCGGGGTTGAGCAGCCAGCTCCAGACCGTGCCCGTGACCACGAACGACACCGCCAGGGGGTACAGGAAGATGGATCGCAGCAGGTTCTCGCCGCGAATGCGCTGATCGAGCAGGATCGCAAGCATGAGGCCGGTCGCCAGACTCAGCAACACGAAGGCGCTGCCAAAGAGCAGCAGATTGTCGAGGGCGATCTGCCAGTTTCGCGATGCCGCAACCGCGGAATAGTTGCGCAAACCCACCCAGCCCGAGACCGGGACCAGAGTGGATGGCGTGAACGATATCCAGATCGTCCACAGCGAAAACGCAATGAGGTGCGCAGCCGACAACAGCAGCGGCACCCAGATCGTCAGAACTTCGGGCAGCCGGCGCACCGCGTCAGAGGCCGCCGGCCGGCCCAATCTTGTCGAGACGGCGTTGGTCAACGTGCGCCCTCGACGGCCTCGGCGAGGCGAGTGGCCGCCTGCTCCGGCTTGATCGTCTTGTTCTTCACGTACTCCGTGATCACATCGATCATCGCCGCGGTCATCCCGTTTTCCTGCGCCATATTGTGCGCGAGGCTGAGGACCGCCTGATTGCTGGCGATGGCATCTTTCAGAGCAGCTGCGGTCCGCCGCTGACCGTCCGACCAGCCTTCACCGGAAAGATCGACATCCGTTCGCACGGGGATCGATCCCGTGATCTGCGAATACATCGTCTGGATCGCGGGATCCATGACGAGCTGGGCCATCAGCGTCTGGCCGGCTTGCAGGTCGGGCTCCTTGCGCTGCCAGAATATGAAGGCATCGGCGTTCAACAGGAAGACCGGCTTGGCATTGTCGCTGGGGCCTGGCGCGATGATGAAGTCCTCGAACTTGAAACCGGCATTGCGCAATACGCCCTGCGCCCAGCCGCCCATGATCATCATGCCCATGTCGCCGTCGATGAAGCGCTTCAGGTTGGTCGAAAAGTGTTGGGCGCCGACGTTGGGGTCCATCCAGTCGGCGATCTTGCGCACCTGTGCGAACGCGGCCTTGATCTCGGGACCCTCCAGGGTCTTCTTCTCGAGATTCATGATGGCGGCGCGGTATGCGATGGGACTGATGCCCGCCAGAGCGGCCTCGAATTTCTGCCCATCGTCGGGGCGGGTGCCGCCATTGGCGACGGGATATGCGACGCCGCCTGATTTCATCTTTTCGGCGAGATCATTGAAGTCGGCCCAGGTGACCGGGATCTTGTCGGCCTTGGCCTTGTCCATCGCGCGCCTGGAGAGGAACAGCATGTTGGTGCTGTAGATCTGCAACGGCAGCGCGATCCACTTGCCGCCCGGCTTGTGCAATTTCGCGAGGTCTGGCGCGACGACCTTCTCGTAACCTGCAGCAGCGACGACAGCGTCGAGATCGACGGTCGGGGCGATCTTCGACCAGGCCGCGATCTCGGGGCCCTTGAGCTGCGAACATGCCGGCGGATCGCCGGCAATGATCTGAGCGCGCAGCTTGTTCATCATCTCGGTGGTGAACCCGGGGACGGGCGAGTGCTGCCAGACGCCGCCTTTCTCCTCGAATTTCTTGCCGAGCGCGGTGATCGCCGCGCCGTCGCTGCCTGCGGACCATTGCGAGATCGCGGTGAGGCGCGGCTTGACCGCGCCTTGCGCCCGGGCAAATGCCGGCAGCGCGAGCGCGGCAGCAGACCCAGCGAGCAGACGGCGCCTTGTTGTTGTGATCGGCATGGCAAGTTCCTCCCGGTGTGAACTCTCTTGCGCGACAGCCGCGCAGCTTCAGGGCATCTCAGGCGGCCTCCGTCGATGCGGCCGGCATACCGCCGCGGCAAGCAAGGCAGAACGCAGCAAACGCCAGCGCGGCCCTGGGATCATTGCCATTCGAGGGCGGCACGAAAGCGAGCGACACCTGCGCATGCTCAGGGCCGCCGAGCAGGCTGGCGTCGACGCCGTCGACCAGCGCCTTTCGATCGTCCTCCGCAAGGAGCGACGGCCAGCCACTGATTGCAACGCCGCGGCATGGCTTGACGTTCAGCGTGTTGCCGATCGCGAGCCCGAGCCGGAACAGCCGCCGCTGCAGTTCCTGGCGAGCGCGCGCCGAGAGCGGGACCGCGGTCACCCAATCGCTGCCGAGCTGAAGCAGTTCGGCCTCGGAAACACCAAGGAGCTCGGCCAGGGCGGGAAGCGACGTATAGGCTTCGACGCAACCGTGATGGCCGCAGCGGCAACGCGGTCCGTCGGTGCCGAACACCATGTGGCCGAGTTCGACCGGCTGGAGTGCATCGGCCTCGGTCGGATCGTCCACCCAGGTGCCTGCGACGCCCTGGCCGACGAAGACGAAGAGATGCGCGCCGCTGAACGGATAGTTCTCCCTGCGGCAGCGGTGAAAGGTGGCGTGTGCGACGACCGAATTGGTGAACTCCACCGGCACGCCGGCAAACATCTGGGCGAGCATGGCGCCGATGCGCCCGACGTCGCAGGGGATGATCGGATTGGCCGACATGCTCAGCCGGCCGAGGCCTGGAATGGAGACGCCGATCTGTGCAAGCGCGATGCGGCGCCGCCGCGTCCAGTCACGCAGCAATGTCAGCGCCTCGCGAAACACCCCGCCGACGGACTCGGCCGTGGGCTTTGCCGGTAGCGCCACACGCTCCGTATAGTGCAACTCGCCCGACAAGGTCCCAACGCCGACGCTGAGCCACTGGCCGGTCAGCTCGACGGCCGCAAGCGCCACCGAACCATCGAGCGACACCAGGCCCGTCGGGCCGCCGACGTAAGGGGCAGGGCGCCGCACCTCCTCGATCAGGCCTTCGGCCTTCAGATCAAACAGGATGCGCGACAGGCTCGCTTCCGACAGGCGCACGGCCTTGGCCAGAGGCGGGCGAAACGAACCGCCCGACTGAAGCAGATGAGTCAAAATGGCAGCCCGCGTCTGCCGCCGACTTCTCGGCTGCTCCGGCATTTCCATCCCTGTCGTCATTCTTACTTAGTGTAAGAATTTGCGCGCGGAGCGTTTCAACTGTCAAGCGTTTGCGGGGGAGAGGCACCGACTTGTTGTTGTGCGCGGCAACAAGATTGATGAGCGCAACCTGCATTCGCAGAGCAGCGACACCACTCAGGAGAAACGGGCGACGTCGACGATGATCCGGTTGCGATTGTCCGGGTCGACCAGGACTGGCAACTCGCCCCCGACGGCGGTGCGGCTTTCGCGGCGGCTTGAACTGCTGAATGACATGCGCGTGACTGCTTCCCAACCCGGCCCGCCGCTCGGGTCGCTCACCGAGACCGTAATGTCCCACGTCCCGCCCGGCGCGCTGCTCGGTTGCACCTCGTGCGCGGTTAACACCTTCGCCGTGGTCGGGACTAAACCCAGGGCTCCAGCGCCGCCGGCGAGCGCAATCTCCATCTGCTGAGGCGTCAGGCCATTGACCAGACCGGGCGACGATGCCGAGTGCTCCACCTCGCGCCAGATGCCGGGAAACGGCCGGCGGCTTGGCGTGTCGGCCTGCTGCTCGCCGCGCAAATGCTCCGCGAGCCGTTCGGACGCGTCTCGCTCGGTCGGCACCAAATCCCATTCGATCCTGAACCGTGTGGGATCAGCGAGGTCCAGGGTGACCGGAAGCACCGTCCCGGGGCGCGGCCATTTCGGCTTGGGAACGTCGTAAGCGCTGTACCGCACGGCGGTCGCCGCGATGCGCTCCGCGGTGACGACCCCGTCAATGTCGCACCGGGGATAAAGCACCATCTCGCCGGCCGCATCGGGGAACGGCGAACAGGCCGCGACCTGCAGCCATCCCTCCACCGGGTTCGTGATCCGCATCGGCTCGCCCTGCGCTTTGCTCGCTGTTCCCGGTATCCTGCCAAACAAAAACGGCGCCATCGTGAGATGGCGCCGTTTCGAAAGCCGTGCTGGCTGAAGACTTACTTGCGATCCTTGATCGCCACGTAGTCGCGGCGGGTGACGCCGGTGTAGAGCTGGCGCGGACGGCCAATCTTCTGCTGCGGATCCTCGATCATCTCGCTCCACTGGCTGATCCAGCCGACGGTGCGGGCGACCGCGAACAGCACGGTGAACATCGAGACCGGGAAGCCCATCGCCTTCAGCGTGATGCCCGAATAGAAGTCGACGTTCGGGTACAGCTTGCGGTCGATGAAGTACTGGTCGCTGAGCGCGATCTTCTCGAGCTCCATCGCCACCTTCAGCATCGGATCGTCGCCATGGCCGGTCTCCTTGAGCACGGCGTGACACATCTTCTGCATGATCTTGGCGCGCGGATCGTAGTTCTTGTAGACGCGATGACCGAAGCCCATCAGGCGGACTTCGCTGTTCTTGTCCTTCACCTTGGCGATGAATTCCGGAATCTTGTCGACCGAACCGATCTCGGCGAGCATCGCGAGCGCGGCTTCGTTGGCGCCGCCGTGGGCCGGGCCCCAGAGGCAGGCGATGCCGGCGGCGATGCAGGCGAACGGGTTGGCGCCGGAGGAGCCGGCGATGCGCACCGTCGAGGTCGAGGCGTTCTGCTCGTGGTCGGCGTGCAGGATGAAGATCTTGTCCAGCGCGTCAGCCAGCACCGGATTGATCTTGTACTCCTCGCACGGCACGGCGAAGCACATGTGCAGGAAGTTCTCGGCGAACTTCAGCGAGTTCTTCGGATACACGAAGGGCTGGCCGATCGTGTACTTGTAGGCCATCGCCGCCAGCGTCGGGATCTTCGCGATCATGCGCATGGAAGCGATCATGCGCTGCTTCGGGTCGTTGATGTCGGTGGAGTCGTGGTAGAACGCGGCGAGCGCGCCGACGGAGGCCACCATGACGGCCATCGGATGGGCGTCGCGGCGGAAGCCCTGGAAGAAGCGGGCCATCTGCTCGTGCACCATCGTGTGATGGATCACGCGGTCGTCGAAATCCTTCTTCTGCGCGGCGGTCGGCAGGTTCCCGTAGAGCAGGAGGTAGCAGGTCTCCAGGAAGTCGCCGTTCTCGGCGAGCTGCTCGATCGGATAGCCGCGGTATTCCAGCACGCCCGCGTCGCCGTCGATATAGGTGATCTTGGACTGGCAGCTCGCGGTCGAGGTGAAGCCCGGGTCATAGGTGAACAGGCCCGACTGGCCGTAGAGCTTGCCGATATCGATGACATCAGGCCCGACGCTGCCGCTGTGGATCGGGAGATCGTAGTTCTTGTTTCCGACCGTCAGCGTGGCGGTCTTATTGCTTGCTTTTGCGTCCATCGTAGGTCCCCGATGTATGGTGAAACGGGCCGGACCCGGAAGGCCCCAATAACATGGTGGGGCAGGCCGGATGTTCCAGAAGGTACGGGGGAGATGGGTATATTATTGCTGTGTGCGCTGCAAGATGGCGCCGCGCATGCTCGACTTACGTCTAGCCTGGTCCTTGCCTAGTCCTTGGCCTGATCCTTAAGCCGACCCAAACTTTCCTGGCGTCCCAGCACGTCCAAAACCTCAAATATACCAGGCGACGTGGTCCGTCCGGTCAGCGCCGCCCGCAGCGGCTGGGCGACCGCGCCAAGCTTGAGACTATTTTCCTCGGCAAAGGCGCGCAGCGCGGCTTCCGTCGTGGCGCCGCTCCATGTCTCGACATTCTCCAGCGCGGAATGAAGCTGGCCGATCAGCTTGCGGTTGTCGGGCGTCAGCAGCGCCTGCGCCTTGGGATCGAGCTCCAGGGGCCGGTCGGCGAAGATGAAATAGGCGCTGTCGATCAGCTCGATCAGCGTCTTGGCGCGCTCCTTCAGGGCCGGCATGGCCTTGAGAAGCTGCGCGCGCGTGGTGTCGTTTAACTTGGCCTTAAGCTCGTCGCGGCTGGGCACGACGTGGTCCAGCACATCCTCGAACATCTTCACGAGTGATTGATCGTCGGCGTGGCGGATGTAATGGCCGTTGAGGTTTTCGAGCTTGGCGAAGTCGAAGCGAGCAGCGGCGCGGCCTACGCTCGAGAGGTCGAACGCCGCGATCATCTCCTCGGTCGAGAAGATCTCCTGGTCGCCATGGCTCCAGCCGAGCCGCACGAGGTAGTTGCGGAGTGCGGCCGGCAGGTACCCCATGGCGCGGTAGGCGTCGACGCCGAGCGCGCCGTGGCGCTTCGACAGCTTCGAGCCGTCCGGGCCGTGGATCAGGGGGATGTGGGACATGCTCGGCAGCGCCCAACCCATCGCATCATAGATCTGCTTCTGGCGGGCGGCGTTGATCAGATGGTCGTCGCCGCGGATGACGTGGGTGACGCCCATGTCGTGGTCGTCCACGACCACCGCGAGCATGTAGGTCGGGTTGCCATCGCCGCGCAAAAGGACGAGGTCGTCGAGGTTCTCGTTCTGCCAGACCACGCGGCCCTGGACCTGGTCCTCGATCACGGTCTCGCCGGTCTGCGGCGCGCGCAGGCGAATGGTGGGCTTGACGTCGCTCGGTGCCGTGGCCGGGTCGCGGTCCCGCCACATGCCGTCATAGAGGCGAGTGCGGCCCTCCGCGCGCGCCTTCTCACGCATGGCGGTGAGCTCCTCGGCGGTGGCGTAGCAGCGATAGGCCTTGCCGTCGGCGAGCAGCTGCTCGGCGACCTCGCGGTGGCGGGCGGCGCGGCTGAACTGGTAGATGACGTCGCCGTCCCAGCCGAGCTCGAGCCATTTCAACCCGTCGAGGATGGCGCCGATCGCCGCCTCCGTGGAGCGCTCCCGGTCGGTGTCCTCGATCCGGAGCAGCATCTTGCCGCCATGCTTCTTCGCATAGAGCCAGTTGAACAGCGCCGTGCGGGCACCCCCGATATGGAGGAAGCCGGTCGGCGAGGGAGCAAAGCGGGTGACGACGGAATCGGTCATTCTTGGCAGGGCCTATGCATTGGAAGCGGTGGTGTATAGCAGGACCGGAGCATAACTAAAGCCCACGGCGGACCTGCCAGGCCTTGCTTAAGCTCTTGGCTCAGCCTCGCGAATTTGGCAGAAGGACCGCTGATTTCCCTACAGGATTTTCGTAATGACAGAACCGGTGGCAGCTGAGGTTGGGCGCGATTTCATTCGTGACATCATCCAGGCCGACCTCGATCAGGCCAAATACAGGGAGATCGTGACCCGGTTCCCGCCGGAGCCGAACGGCTACCTGCATATCGGCCACGCCAAGTCGATCGCGCTCAATTTCGGCATCGCCCAGGAGTTTCCGGGTCGCTGCCATCTGCGTTTCGACGACACCAATCCGGTCAAGGAAGAGCAGGAATATATCGATTCCATCCAGGCCGACGTGCACTGGCTCGGCTTCGATTGGGGCAAGAACCTGTTCTTTGCCTCGGATTATTTCGACCGCCTGTACGAATGGGCGGAGACGCTGATCCGCGACGGGCTCGCCTATGTCGACGACCAGACCCAGGAGGAGATCCGCACCTCCCGCGGCACGCTGACCGAGCCCGGCAAGAACTCGCCGTTCCGCGACCGCACGGTCGAGGAGAATCTCGACCTGTTCCGCCGCATGAAGGCGGGCGAATTCCCCAACGGCGCGCGCGTGCTGCGGGCCAAGATCGACATGGCCGCGGGCAACATCAATCTGCGCGATCCCGTGCTGTACCGCATCCTGCATGCGCACCATCCGCGCACCGGCAACGCATGGTGCATCTATCCGAGCTACGACTATGCCCACGGCCAGTCGGACGCGATCGAGGGCATCACGCACTCGATCTGCACGCTGGAGTTCGAGGACCACCGGCCGCTCTACGACTGGTTCATCGAGAAGCTGCCGGTGCCGTCGAAGCCGCACCAGTACGAGTTCGCGCGGCTGAACCTGACCTACACGCTGCTCTCGAAGCGCGTGCTGACCCAGCTCGTGCGCGAGGGCCATGTCGCGGGTTGGGACGATCCGCGGATGCCGACCATGGCGGGCATGCGCCGTCGCGGTGTGCCGCCGGCGGCGCTGCGTGAATTCGTCAAGCGTATCGGCGTCGCCAAGGCCAACAGCGTGGTCGATGTCGGCATGCTCGAATTCTGCATCCGCGAGGAGCTGAACCGCACCGCGCAGCGCCGCATGGCGGTGCTGAAGCCGCTCAAGGTCGTGATCGAGAACTATCCGGAGGGGCAGACCGAGGAGCTCGATGCGATCAACCATCCGGACGATCCCTCCGCCGGCACGCGGAAGATCACGTTCGGCCGCGAGCTCTATATCGAGCAGGACGACTTCATGGAGAACCCTCCCAAGAAGTTCTTCCGCCTGTCGCCCGGCAACGAGGTCCGGCTGCGCTACGCCTATTTCGTCAAATGCACCGGCGTGATCAAGAACGAGAACGGCGAGGTGGTGGAGCTGCGCTGCACCTACGATCCCGCGACCAGGGGCGGCAATGCGCCCGACGGCCGCAAGGTGAAGGCGACCATGCACTGGCTGCCTGCGGCAGCGTCGAAGCCGGCGGAGATCCGCATCTACAACCAGCTGTTCGCGAACCCGAGCCCGGACGCCTCGAACTTTGCCGCCGATCTCAATCCGCAGTCGCTGGAGATCCTCAGCGACGCGCGCATCGAGGCATCGGTGGCGGAGAGCAATTCCACCGAGCCGATGCAGTTCGAGCGCCAGGGCTATTTCGTGCGCGACAAGGACTCGACGCCCGGCAAGCCGGTGTTTTCACGCACCATCGGCCTGCGCGACACGTTCGCGAAGGAAGTCGCGAAAGGTTGAGGCACTCATGAGCAGTGAGGCCGACGCCATCGTTTCCGCCATCATCGCGAAATGGTGCTCCGGCTTCGCGACGCTAGATGCGGCCGCGCTGTCGTCGCTCTATGCCAAGAGAGCGTTCTTCTTCGGCTCT
Source organism: Bradyrhizobium sp. B039 (assembly GCF_038965675.1). Lineage (NCBI taxonomy): Bacteria > Pseudomonadati > Pseudomonadota > Alphaproteobacteria > Hyphomicrobiales > Nitrobacteraceae > Bradyrhizobium > Bradyrhizobium sp. B039. The sequence goes on along the minus strand of NZ_CP152416.1, from coordinate 4,930,501 downwards.
AACCCGAAGCTCTATCGGGGCAGGGACGGCGTTGCCGATTACTTCAATGGCCTGCCGCGATGGCGCAAGCCGAGTGCTGCGTTTTCCGAGGTGCAGGCCGCGCAGGCCGGTCCTGATATCATCAACATGGCCGCGATCGTGTCGTTCGATTTCGCGGGCGAACGCCCGGAACTCGTCGTCAAGATGAGCTGGGTCATCACGCGCGAGGACGCCGACTGGAAGATCGTCAATCACCATGCCTCGTCGAGGGTCCCGATGATCTAGCAGCGGAGGGCTCCGCCAGGTGCGGTCGCCGCCCGCTAGATGTCGTAGTAGAGATGGAACTCGTAGGGATGAGGTCGCAGGCGGATCGGGTCGACCTCCTTCTTGCGCTTGTAGTCGAGCCAGGTTTCGATCACGTCGGCGGTGAAGACGTCGCCGCGCAGCAGGAATGCGTGATCGCGCTCGAGCGCGTCGAGCGCCTGGTCCAGCGATCCTGGCGTGGACTTCACCTCCTTCGCCTCAGTAGGCGGGAGGTCGTAGAGATTCTTGTCGATCGGGCTGCCGGGGTCGATCTGCTTGTCGATACCGTCGAGGCCAGCCATCAGCATTGCCGCGAAGGCCAGGTAGGGATTGCAGGACGGATCCGGCGAACGAAACTCGACGCGCTTGGCGCGCGGATTCGGCGAATACATCGGAATCCGGCAGCAGGCGGAGCGATTGCGCTGGGAGTAGACGAGGTTGATCGGAGCTTCATAGCCCGGCACCAGACGCCGATAGGAATTCGTCGTGGGGGCGCAAAGCCCGCACAACGCCCAGGCGTGGCTCAATAGCCCGCCGATATAGTAGCGGCCGAGCTGGCTCAACTCGGCGTAGTCACCTTTATCGTAGAACAGATTTGTCTCACCCTTCCAGAGCGATTGGTGAACGTGCATGCCCGAAGCGTTGTCCTCGAACAGCGGCTTCGGCATGAATGTCGCGGTCTTGCCGTGCTGATGCGCGGTGTTCTTCACCACGTATTTGTAGATCATCAGGTTGTCGGCCATCCGGGTGAGGGTGGTGAAGCGCATGTCGATCTCGTTCTGGCCGCCGGTTGCGACTTCATGGTGATGGGCCTCGATCTGGATCCCCAGAGATTCCATTGTCAGCACCATTTCGGTGCGTAGCGCCTGCATGCTGTCGGTCGGGGGAACGGGAAAGTATCCCTCCTTCGGGCGCGGTTTGTGGCCGAGGTTCGGCCCTTCCTCGGAGCCGGTGTTCCAGCTGCCTTCGCTGGAGTCGACTGCGTGCATGGCGTAGTTGATGCCCTGTGCGTAGCGCACCTCGTCGAAGACGAAGAACTCCGCTTCCGGGCCGAAATAGCTCGTATCGGCGCGCCCGGTGCCCTTAAGGTGGATTTCGGCTTTCTGGGCGATGTAGCGGGCATCCCGGCTATAGGACTGGCCGGTCACGGGGTCGCGGATGTTGCAGATGAGAACCAGCGTTTTGGCCGGACTATAGGGGTCGACGAATGCCGTCGTCGGATCGGCGACGACCAGCATGTCGCTTTCCTGGATCTCCTGGAAGCCTCGGATCGATGAGCCATCGAATCCGATGCCCTCATTGAGTGCATCGGCATTCACCGCGCTCGGCGGGACGGAAAAATGTTGCCACACCCCCGGCAGGTCGGTGAACCGCAAATCGATCATCTGGACTTTCTCGTCCGTGATCGCCTTCACGAGGTCTTCGGCTGTCGTACATTTCGCAACCATGGCTTCGCTCCCAGGTCAGCGTCCCGAGATCGCGTAGCCGTTGGGCCGCAACCTGGCGGCTCGCGACGGACTGTGGTCCACGTTCGGCGTTGTCGCCGCAGTCAGGCAAGCTTCGCGCGACGGCAGTCAGCTTTGATGTGGCCCGCGCATCAGCTTCATCGCGTCTTCGATGTGCCGCCAGGTTTTTGCCAATTCGAGCTCGCCCTTCTGCTCGAGGTCGATGGCGTTTTGAGCGGCCTCCGCAATGGCCTTCGGGCCATGGGCTTCCAGCAACTGCCGCGCATAATCGTGGATTTCCATTTCGCGCATGGCGTCATCTCCCTCTTGTTCTGGGCGCGAACCGGGTGGGCCGAGAACGGCAGACATTGACACCTGTCAAGCGCCGATAGTCTGCATCCTGGTGCGCCGCACTTGCAAGGGTCCTTTCCGGGGCATGGGCGGCCGGACGGGGCGCCGGCTCCTGGTCGCGGCAACACAGCGCAGGTCGGAGGGATGATTCTTCATCGGTGCGCCCCCACATCAATACGAGAAGGGAGGTGAGCATCATGCGCATCCAACATTGGCAAGACGCTGGTAGCCTGTTGGTGGGCGTGTGGCTGGTCCTGTCGTCCTTCGTCCTCGGCTTATCCGGGGCTGCTGTCTGGATCACCATCGCACTCGGGCTCGGCGTCATGCTGTTTGCCGTGGAGGCCTTTGTCGTCCCGTCCTACCTGGAAGAGTGGGGCGAAATGCTGCTGGGCTTGGCTCTGGTGCTGGCGCCTTGGTCCATTGGCTATGAGCCGGTATCGGCCACGGTCAGCAGCGTATTGTCGGGCCTATTGGTGATCTTGCTCGCTGCTTGGGAATTGATGACCGATCGCGACTTCAGCACCTGGTGGCACGATCACTGGCCTCACCGCGCCGGCTGAGACGAGAGGTTGCCGGCTTCTCTCCGACCGCCATCGGCGGCGGCCGGAGGAGAGGTGGTTACGTTACAATGCGGCTCTGGGCTCGATCGGTTGCCAGATGCTGATCTTGCGAGTCTCCGGCATCAGGAAGACCGCAAGCACGAAGCACACCGCAGGCACCGCAATCGGGTAGATCAGCGCGTAGCCGATGCTGCCGGTCGCGGCGAATGCCGCCGAGGTGATGAACGGCACCAATCCGCCACCCCAACCGTTGCCGATGTGGTACGGCACGGAGACCGACGTGTACCTGATCCTGGCGGGGAAGAATTCCGCCAGAAACGCGCCGACCGGCCCGTACACCATCCCGACGTAGCAAACCAGGATGAAGATGATGAAGATCGCGGTCGGATAGTTGATGTTGCCGGGCTGCGTGACCGTTCCCAGCCACAGATAGAGCGGATAGTACGTGATCGCAGCGAGCAGCATGCCGCCCAGGATCACCGGCTTGCGGCCGATCTGGTCCGACAGCCAGCCGAAGAAGATCAGGCTCGGCGTTGCGATCAGCAGCGCGGCTCCCACGATGTAGGCCGAGGTCAGCGCATCCACCTTGGAGACCTGCTGCAGGAAGTACAGCGCCCAGAACTGGCCGCTGTACCAGACCACGCCCTGTCCGATCAGGACCACGATCGCGATCCCGATGTATTTGATGTTGGAGCTGAGGAAGGCCTCCTTCCACGGGTTCGTCGTCATTTGGCCGCGGGCCCTGATCTCCTGGAAGATCGGCGTCTCCTGGAGCTGGAGCCGAATGTAGATCGCGATGGCCACCAGCAGGAAAGACACCAGGAACGGAACGCGCCAGGCCCATTCGTCGAAGACCTGATTGCCGAACCAGGTCCGAGTCAGGACGATCACGGCCAGCGACACCACGATGCCGAGAGTCGGAGAGGTCTGTAGCCAGCCGGTGTAGTAGCCGCGCTTGTCGTCCGGCACATGCTCCGCGACATAGGTGATGGCGCCGCCATATTCGCCGCCCAGGCACAGACCCTGGATCATGCGCAGGCCGAACAGAACGAACGCCGCCGTTAGACCTATGGACTGGTAGGTCGGGATCAACCCGATTGCCCCCGTACCCAGTCCCATTCCGCTCAGCGTGATGAGGAATGTATATTTTCGTCCGACCCTGTCACCCATCCATCCAAAGAGGAAGGCTCCCAGGGGGCGGATCAGGAAGCCCGCAGTGAACAGAGCGATCGTGCTGAGGAGGGCTGCAACCGGGTGGGATTGCTCGAAGAACTTGACCGACAGAACGGCGGCCAGGCTGCCAAAGATATAGAAATCATACCATTCGATGACGTTTCCCACCGATGCAGCAACGATCACGCGGCGGAAATCGTGCGGTACTTGAACTGCCATGTGCTGCTCCTATCAAACTCAAACCCACTCCTCGCGCATTTCAGCGCCAGTTCGCTCGCGGAGTGCGTTTGGTGTGCGACGCTACAGGCGAGAATTGCGAGTTGCGTCCGCAACGCCTGGTCTCAGAGGAACCTTGAACCACCTGAGAAGAGCTTCGGCGGCCTTCGGTACCGCGAGCTGTCACGACCTGGCCCGTCTGTGCGGGGGAGGCGTGGAGAGCAGTTTAGTCCTGCCAAGGCCGACCCCTTATGAGACTTTCGGCGCAATCGACCCGAACCCAGGCTGCCCCCGTCCAGAGACAGAACGGTCGCCCATCGCGCCGGGCGGTCGTGTCACGAATGAACGGAAAGGACCTCTCGGGCGTTGTGTGGGTCCCGAGCGAGGAGCCCACCATGCAGAACATCGCAGAGCATATGGAAGTCATCGGCGCCGACGGCGTCCACATCGGCACGGTCGACAAGGTCGAAGGCCATCGGATCAAGCTGACCAAGAAGGACAGCGGCGAGGGCAGCCACAGGGGCCATCATCACTTCATCGACAGGGGCCTCGTCGCCGGCGTCGAGGGCAACAAGGTCCGGCTGTCGGCCAAGGCGGATGTCGCCGTGACGATGGAAGAGGAAAAGTAGGGCTCGATCGAGTTCGTTCCTGATCTGTACCGCTATTCGCCGCCCTGCACGTTCCGGTAGCCTCGGCCTCCGTCACGTATCGCAAGGTGCAGGGAATGGCGGAGCCGGGCCGGCCAGCACGGTCCCAAGGGATTGCGGGGACCTGGCCCGTTGGCCGGGCTGCTCCGGCCGGCGGGTTTGCGCCGGCGGGCTATGGCGCCTGGCCCGCACTCGTCGAGGCGCTGCGCGGATGGATGCGCGCGGAGGCCGGCGCCGGGCGGCTGTTGCCGTGGGTGCCGGTCGCCTTCGGCAGCGGCATCGCACTCTACTTTACCGCCGATCACGAGCCGGTGCTGTGGGTCGTTGCCGCGATAGCGGCCGCGCTCATGCTTGGCGCCGTCCTGTTGCGGCGGAGCCGGCTGTTCGCCCCCGCGATCATGATCGCGGCGATTGCGGCCGGTTTTGCCGTGGCGACCTGGAAGACGGCGCGCATTGCTCACACCGTTCTCGCAAAACCGCTCTATTCGGTGTCGTTGTCGGGCTTCGTCGAGACGCGCGACATCCGCGAGCGCACCGACCGTTTCGTGCTGCGTGTCACCGCGATGGAGGCGCAGCGGAGCGAGGTGAAGCTGGAGCGCGTGCGCCTCTCGGTGCGCAAGGGGACTGCGCCGGAGGTCGGCAGCTTCGTGCAGTTGAAGGCGCGGCTGATGCCGCCGATTTCGCCGGTGCGCCCCGGCAGCTACGATTTCTCGCGCGACATGTTTTTCCAGGGCATCGGCGCCTCCGGCTTCGTGATGGGGGCGATTGCGGCTGCGGTGCCGCCCGATGCCGGTGGCTTGCGGCTGCGCTATGCCGCCTTCATGCAGGGCCTGCGCGATGCGATCGACGCGCGCATCCGGGCAATGCTCGAAGGCGACAATCGCGCGATCGCGACGGCGCTGCTGACGGGGCGGCGCGACGCGATCACCACGCCCGTCAACGATGCCATGTTCATTTCAGGGCTGGGCCATGTGCTCTCGATCTCCGGTTACCACATGGCGGTGGTCGCCGGCGTCGTGTTCTTCGCGGTCCGCGCGCTGCTCGCTCTGATTCCGGGACTGGCGGTCGGCTTCCCCATCAAGAAATGGTCGGCGGCTGCGGCGCTGGTGGCCGCCGCATTCTATCTGCTGCTCTCGGGCGCGGAGGTCGCGACGCAACGCTCGTTCTTCATGACCGCCGTGGTGCTGATCGCCGTCATGGTCGACCGACGCGCCATCACCTTCCGCACGCTTGCCGTGGCCGCGTTGATCGTGCTCGCGGTCGCGCCCGAAGCGCTGGTGCATCCGAGCTTCCAGATGTCGTTTGCGGCAACGCTGGGGCTGGTTGCGCTGGTGCAGATCGGCATGCCGAACCTGTTCGCTTCGCCCGATCATTCGGCGACCGCGCGCATCGCGATGTGGGGCGGCCGCGAGATCGCGATGCTGTTTCTGGCCTCGCTGATCGCGGGGCTTGCGACCACGCCCTATGCCGCCTTCCACTTCCACCGCGTCACCCCGTTCGGCGTGCTTGCCAACCTCGGGGCGATGCCGGTGGTGTCGGCGCTGGTGATGCCGGCGGGACTGCTCGGATTGCTCGCGGCGCCGTTCGGGCTCGACGGCGTGTTCTGGTGGCTGATGGGGATCGGCATCGACTGGATGGTCGCGGTCTCGCGCTGGGTGGCCGCGCTGCCGGGCGCGGTCGGCCGCATCCCGGCGTTCGGCATTGCGCCGCTGATCGCGGCGAGCCTCGGGATCATCGTGATGGGCCTGCTGCGCACGCCCTTACGCTGGTCAGGCGCGCTGGTGCTGTTGGTCGCGATCCTCTGGGGGCTGGCAGGCCGGCAGCCGGATATCCTGATCGCCGGGGACGGCCAGAGTGTCGCGGTGCGGGGCAGGGACGGGCACCTGCAAATGATCCGGGCGAACAAGGACGGCTTTCTGCTGAAGGAGTGGTTGGCTGCCGACGCCGATCCGCGCGATGCCGGTAGTCCCTCGCTCGCCGCCGGCGTGTCGTGCGACGAGGCCGGCTGCGTGACGCCGCTCGCCGACGGGCGCCTGGTCGCGCTGGCCTTGCGCATCGACGCTCTGGCGGATGATTGCAGCCGCGCTGCGCTGGTGGTGACGGCGCGACCGGCGCCACCGGATTGTGTGGCGATGGTGGTCGACCGGCAGCGACTCGCGGCGCAAGGCGCGCTCGCTCTGACACGGCGCGGCGACGGCTTTGCGGTTCAGGCGGTGAAAGCGAGAGGCACCGATCGTCCGTGGTCGCCGGCGACCGCCGGCGAGGGCGATTTCAGCGTGAGCCTTGCGCCGCAGGCGGCCGCCCCCCGGGACGCGACGCCGTTCGAGGCGGACATGCAGGCCGAGGATTGAGCGGACGGGCTACAGGTACCAGGCCAGCACGGCTTCGAGCCCAGCACTCCCGATTACCGGCAGGGCCACCATCTGGCTCAGTCCGATTGCGCGGGCCTCCGCGGCTGCGGCCGAGCCGTCGTGCCCGAGATCGTCGTTGAGCGCGGGCATGCCGGTGGCCCAGGCTCCGCCGATGCTGCCGTCGCCCCTGCCGATGGATTTGTCCGCATAGAGCGCGGCAAGGTCTGTCTGCGCGCTGCAATCGCCGGCGCGAAAGACCAGTGCCGAACGGGCCTCGTTCGGCACCCAGATCTCGAAGCGTCGCGCAATCGGCGTCGCCTGTGCGGACAGGAAAGTCAGCACCCAGGTCTGGTCGGTGCCGGTCCGATAGGGCACGCCGACGCCGAGATTGATCCCGACCTCGGCGGCGTCTTCCCAGCGCAGAAAACTCCTGGCGTTGTGCAGGTCCTTGATGATCAGCGGCAGGCCCGCTTTCCAGGTGCGTCCGGGCAGGCCGAAGCCGCGGGGAAACCTGGTGTGGCGGGAGTTGAATTCGAACATGTCGGCGGTGCCATAGTAGCCGTCGACGAGCCCCATCTCGTGGGAGCTATCGGGATCGTTGTGCCAGAGCTCGATCGCGCCGACATGCGCCTCGTCGTCGCCGCAGAACAGCACCATGACGGCCTGCAAGAATTCGCCTGAAAACACCGGCACCGCCACGCCACAGGTGAGGCCGGCCGCGAGCGCTTGGTCGGTCCGCTTGAAATAGGAGTTGGCGAATTTAGTGAGGATCACGGGATGGCCGCTGGCCCAGGCCTTGCCGGGAAGGCCCTCGTCGTATCCGAAGCGCAAGTCCTCGCTCACGGCCTTGAACGCAGACAGCCCTTCGCCGTAGAGGCCGCCGCCGAATTCCAGCCGCATGCGCGTCCGGTCCGGCACCCAGAGTTCAACGACGCGAATGAAGGTTTTCATCGAACGTGTCCGCCGCCTCAAGCCTTTGACAGCATCGGCGATCTGGCCGCGGAACGGACGTTCAAAATTCAGGCAGGGCCGCGCAAACTTCGTGCGATGGGCAGGTGCGAGCCTGATCTCGGCGGATTGGATTCCGGAAGACGCAAATCATACCATCTCGCCGGCCACGGCCGGCGATGGCAATTTCAATCCCGGCCCCGACCTCTGCGCCGGGGGGAGGTGCATCAGCCGATCGGCAGGCGTGTGATCGTCGGCCTGTCAGCGATGATCTCCGGCTTGTGTTCACGCTCGCCGGCCGGCTGGGTCACCGGCAATTGCAGCACGGTCGCGCGCTGGCCTTCGACGAGTTGCGTCACGAGTACGTATTTGCCGTCGGGGAATTCGATCGCGTCATGATGGCGATCGGGAATGTGCGGATCGATCTTGCCGAACTTGCCGACGCGGGAGTTGATGGTGCGCGTCCAGATCCAGCGATTGTCGTAGCGGACGTTGTCGGCGAAGGCGAGCTCCGTTCCCGGCAGCAGGCAGACCGCGACGGACATGTCGGCCTCGGAGGCGAAGCCGCGCGTCGAGGTGCCGCGGAAGGTGGTCGTGACGATCGTCTCGCCGACTTGTGCGGGACGCGTCGCGACGGCATGCAGGCTGTAGTCACACATCGGGTGCTCCTCATTCAGGGATAGCGACCCGCGCCTCCTTCGGAGGCACTGGCCTCTATCAGAGTGGAAGCATGTTAGCGTCTTCTTGGTTGTAGGCAAATCTGCGGCTTGGCTCCGCAGGCTGCCATCACAATATCTTTTTCAAATGCGTCAGGAACAAAAACCGCTTCCGTGCATTTGGCGTGCATCTTCGTCAGCGACCAGCAGGTGCCGACCAGCCCGAATATTGCCAGGCGGGTTGCGACGGCTGCGCGACGGCGTTGCGGGCATTGCGCAATTGCTCGCTCGTCGTCTGCGTTGCCCTGCGGGCATGGTGCGACTGTGCGGCGAAGGCTTGCGACGCGGATGCTGCGATCAGCGCCACCGTCAAAACGATCTTGCGCATTGATTGTCTCCTCGATCTCCAGGGCCACGAAGCGATGAGGGCTTCGTGCGGCGTGGCGAGGATGTAGCGCTAGCGGAGGGCCGGATAATCTGAGCAAAACCAGAAAGACTATCCAGCCGGAGCGGACAATCGTCCGCTCCAATCGTCAACGCGCGGGTCGCCAACCGGCGGGGCGCGCTTTAGGTGATTGCTTGAGCATGATCTCCGCGCAAGCGCGTCCTGCGCTTGTCGCGAGGGAAAACCGCTGCGCACTTTGCGCTAACGCGGCCCTCCAGTCCGGATCACACTCAGTACTTCCGGTACAGGCCGATCAGCTTGCCCTGAATCTTCACCCGGTTGGGCGGCAGGATGCGGACCTCATAGGCCGCATTGGCGGGCTCGAGCGCGATCGAAGCGCCGCGGCGGCGGAAGCGCTTCAGCGTCGCTTCCTCGTCGTCGATCAGCGCCACCACGATGTCGCCGGTGTCGGCGCTCTCATTGCGCTGGATCAGCGCCATGTCGCCGTCGAGGATGCCGGCTTCGACCATCGAGTCGCCGCGCACTTCGAGCGCGTAGTGCTCGCCCGAGCCGAGCATGTCGGGCGGTACGCTGATGGTGTGGCTGCGGGTCTGCAACGCTTCGATCGGCGTGCCGGCCGCGATACGGCCCATCACCGGCACCGCAACGGGGCGTTCGCCCTCGTCCGCGCTGGAGCTCGCTCGCACCTTGCCGAGATTGCCCTCGATGACGCTCGGCGTGAAGCCACGGCGGTTGCCAGCGGCGGCCTGCAGCTCGGGCAACTTGATCACCTCGATCGCGCGGGCCCGGTTGGGCAGGCGCCGGATGAAGCCGCGCTCCTCCAGTGCGGTGATCAGGCGATGGATGCCTGACTTCGAGCGCAGGTCGAGCGCGTCCTTCATCTCGTCGAAGGAGGGCGGCACACCGCTTTCCTTCAAACGCTCGCTGATGAATCGCAGAAGCTCGTATTGTTTGCGCGTTAACATCTCGACCAAATCCCCCGGTTGATGTCGTTCGATTCCGAGACGGTGAATTCAGCGGCGAGCCGCCAGATGCTCGAAACAAATCATGAACGGACACTATATGTTCGATATGTGTTCCGCAACTGCTTAATTTACCGTGAACGCGACAAAGTTCGCGGAACGCGCAGGACCAGTGCGTTCAGGCGGGCAGTCGCAGCACCTCGCAAGGCGCGCCTGCCTCGACCTTCGGCGCGAACGGCGCGCGCACGAGAAGTGCCTGCGCCGCAGCGAGATTCGCAAGCAGCGAGGAATCCTGATGATTGACGGGAAGGGCGACAAGCATGCCGTCGTCGCGCCGCTCCAGGCGCGCACGAAGATAGTCCTCGCGCTGGTCATTGGCACCGACATCGCGGCCGAGCACGGCGCGCTCGCGACGATGGTGAATCACGGCGCGGCCCGACAGGGCGCGAATCAACGGAACCATGAACAGGAAGCCACACACATAGGACGACACGGGATTGCCGGGCAGGCCGATCACACCCATCGCCCCTAGCCGGCCGTGCATCATCGGCTTGCCCGGCCGCATCGCGATCTTCCAGAACGCCATCGCAATGCCTTCGGCCTTCAGCGCCTGCTGGACCAGATCGTGGTCGCCGACCGAGGCGCCGCCGATCGTGATCAGGATGTCGGCGCCGCTCTCTCGGGCACGGCGGATGCCGGCTGTGGTGGCCTCCAGCGTATCGGCGGCAACGCCGAGGTCGATGGTATCTGCGCCCTCCTGGCGGGCGAGGGCGTGCAGGGCATAGCCGTTGGAATAGACGATCTGGCCGGGGCCCGGCGTGGTGCCCGGCATCACCAGCTCGTCGCCGGTGGCGAGGATCGCGACCTTCGGACGGCGGCGGATGGGCAGGTCCGGGTGGTTCATCCCGGCGGCGAGCGCGAGGTCGCGCTCGGTGAGCCGGGTTCCCTTGCGAAGGAGCACGTCGCCCTCGCGGAAGTCGACGCCGGCGGGCCGGATGTGCCGACCGGCGATAGCGGCTTCCTTGATCGTGATGCGCTTGCCCTCGGCGACCGTATCCTCCTGGATCACGACCGCGTCCGCGCCGGCGGGAACGACGCCGCCGGTGAAGATTCGTACCGCTTCGCCGGCGCCGACCGCTCCCGCGAACGGCCGGCCCGCCGCGACCTCGCCGATCATGGTGAGCTGCGCGTCGACCCTGGCCGCATCGGCTGCGCGCACGGCGTAGCCGTCCATGGCCGACATCGCCTCGGGCGGCTGGGTACGCCGCGCCGCGACGTCGCGTGCGAGCACGCGGTGGTAGGCCTCGTCGAGGGGAATCATCTCTTCAGGCAGCGGCTCCGCGCCGGCCAGCACCGCGGCGAGCGCGTCAGAAACCGGCATCAAGGCCACGGCGAAACTCCTGCTCGGAAAGTCTGGACGAATGGGCGGCAAGAGTTCTAGCCGAGCGCGGGCGATGAAGCAAAATGGGACCGGATCAGGATTTATCCTGCTTGATCCGTCCAGTCATGAGGGACCGTCAGCCCTGCCGCGGCATGATCTGACGGACGAGAAAGACGGGAACGAGCGTGGCCATGGCAAGGACGACAATGACGGGAGCCACGGCCAGCATCGGTCAACGACCGGTCTGGCGGTCCGGACGGAGGTCCGGCGCCACGTCGGGAGCCACGTCAGGGGGCTTGGGGCCTTGATCCTTGTCGGGCAGCGGATCGGCCTGGGATTTCAGGTCGGCGGCCTTGCTGATCAGCTTGGCGGAGAGGTCAGCATCCGAAGTCGTTCTGGCGAATTCGAGCAGAAGAGAGGCTTGTTTGGTGAGGTAGGTCTTGCCCAACACGATGATACGTCCGTCTGTAGAAGTCCCAACGGACTCAAGAGTCCGGAAGCGGGCATTCCGTTCCCGGAACTCTGTATAAAAATGTACAAAGCGATTTGGTTCCTCATCTCGGCCAGATCGGTTTCGGGAGCTCCCCGGTTTCACCCGCCGGCCGATGCGTCTCGATCAGATTCCCAGCGCCTCGAGCGCGTCGCCGACATCGCGGGGCGAGGTCACATGCACCGCGGTCAATCCGCGCGCCCGCGCTCCCTCGACGTTTTCGGCGAGGTCGTCGAAGAACACGATGCGCCTGGCGGGCACACCGATGGCCGCCACGACATGGTCGAACGCCGCCGCGTCCGGCTTGCGCAGGCCGATGCTGGACGACAGGTACAGCTCGCGGAAATGGCCGAGCAGGTCGGCGTATTCCTTCGAGAAATGGTCGACATGCGGCCGGTTGGTGTTGGAGAAGGCGTAGAGCGGCATCTGTTTCGCCGCACGCGGCAACAGCTCCGCGACATCGGGCATCTCACCCGCGAAGATCGCGTTCCAGCCCTCGAGGAATTGCGCATCCGAGATGCCGATCCCGAGCGAGGCGCGTAGCGAGGCGAAATACTCCTCGTCGCTGATCTTGCCGACCTCGTGCAGCCGATACGCCTCGCTGTCGCGCACATAGCGGGCAATGATCGCCTCCGGCTTGCAGCCGGCGTGTCTCGCCCAGCAGGCGATCGCCTTGGAGAAATCGATGTCGAGCACGACGCGCCCGAGGTCGAACAGAAGCGCATCCGCGCTGCCGGGAGAGAGCGAGGTCATTGCGTCCTTTCGGATCAGTACCGGTAAGGCTCGTGGTCGAACAACGGGAACGCGCTGAACACGCTCGGCGCGTTCGTTGCGGTGGCTTGGTGCAGGCAGGACTTGTTGACCTCGGCGAACGAGGTGGCGCCCAACAGGCCGAGGCAGCGCAGCACCTCGTCCTCCAGAAGCTCCAGCATCCGCGTCACGCCGGCTTCGCCGGCCGCCGCCAGCGCCCAGCATTGCAACCGGCCGATGCCGACGAGGTCGGCGCCCGCCGCGATCGCCTTGACGATGTCGGTGCCGCGGCCGAAGCCGCCATCGACCATGATCTTGGCGCGGCCCTTCACGGGCTCGACGATCTCAGGCAGCACATGCATGGCGCCGCGGCCGTGATCGAGCTGGCGGCCGCCATGGTTGGAGACGTAGATCCATTCGACGCCGTGATCGAGCGCGATCAGGGCGTCCTCGGCGGTGGCGATACCTTTCAGGATCAGCGGAATCTTGAACTTGTCCTTGATCATCTTCACGGTCCGCCATTCCAGGCCTTTCTGGAAATCGCCGCCGGTGGCGCGCAGGCGGCTCTCGCGAACGTAGCGCTTGGCGATGTCACGTTCGCGACGGCTGTAATGGGCGGTGTCGACGGTCAGGCAGAAGGCGGCGTAGGCGTGCTTTTCGGCCCGGCTGACGACATCGGCGACGAAGGCGTCGTCGCCGCGCACATAGAGCTGGTAGAGACGCAGCGCGTCGGGGGCGGCTGCGGCGGTCTTCTCCAGGCCAGGCTCGGACACCGAGCTCAGCATGTGCGCCGCCCCAAAGGTGCCGGCGGCGCGCGCGACGCTCGCGGCGCCATCCGGATTGAAGATCTCGAGCGCGCCGACAGGGGCGAGCACCACCGGCAGGCGCATCCTGCGGCCGAACTGCTCGACGGAGCCATCGACCTTGCGCACGTCGCGCAGCACGCGCGGGCGAAAAGCGAGCTCGTCCAGCGCCATCCGGTTGCGGCGCATCGTGGTCTCGGTCTCGGCGGCGCCGACGATATAGTCCCAGGCATTCTGGTTGAGGTTGGCGCGTGCTTTGCGGATGAATTCGTGCAGATTCTGGAACGGCTCGCTGCTGGCGCCGAGTTCGACGTTCCTTTCCGGCTGGATGCGGGGTTTTTCGTTCATTATTATCCTCCCGAGAATTTGAAGCCTTGTTTCATCGCCTAACCCGTCCGGCTCTCCAAAACCATCCTAAAATCGCATAGCTGCGAGGCGCGGGCGATCGACCGATTCCTGCTTTGCATGAAACGGTTTCGGAACGTTGCCAAAAGTTTAGGTCCGGGCGAAGGGATTTTTACGGTGTACCCGCCGGCGCGGCGTCCCGGCCTTGAAGAAACCAGAATGGTATTGTGAGAAGCGGGCTGGATCGCCATTTGCATGGCGCCTCCCAAGCCCAAGAGAACCGCCAAGCAAAAAGGCCAGCCTATCCATGCGGAAAACCCTGCTGTTCCCCCTGGGCGCGCTCACCGGAGCGTGTTTGACCCTTCTGGTAGCTAGTCCGCACGGCGGAGTATGGGCGGCACGGGCGGCGGCGGGCGCGGATGATGCCTATTCACAGCTCAACTTGTTCGGCGAAGTCTTCGAGCGCGTGAAGGCGAGCTATGTCGAGAAGCCCGACAACGCCAAGCTGATCGAAGGCGCGATCACCGGCATGGTGACCTCGCTCGATCCGCATTCGCGCTACATGAACGACAAGGCCTGGACCGAGATGCAGGAGACCACCTCCGGCGAGTTCGGCGGGCTCGGCATCGAGGTCACGATGGAGGAGGGCCTGGTCAAGGTCGTCTCGCCGATCGACGACACGCCGGCGTCCAAGGCCGGCATCATGTCCGGCGATCTCATCAGCAAGATCGATGGCGATGCCGTGCAGGGCATGACGCTCGAGCAGGCCGTCAACAAGATGAAGGGCCCGGTCGACACCAAGACCAAGCTCACCATCGTGCGCAAGGGCGCCGACGCCCCGCTCGACATCGCGATCACCCGCGAGATCATCCATGTGCGGCCGGTCCGCTTCCACGTCGAGAATGGCGACATCGGCTATATCCGCGTCACCTCGTTCAACGAGCAGACCACCGACGGCCTGAAGAAGGCGATCGCGGCGATCTCCAGGGAGATCCCGCAGGAGAAGCTCGCGGGCTATGTGATGGACCTGCGCAACAATCCGGGCGGCTTGCTCGACCAGGCCGTGTCGGTGTCGAGCGCGTTCCTTCAGCGCGGCGAGGTGGTCTCGACCCGCGGCCGCAATCCAGAGGAAACCCAGCGCTTCACCGCGCATGGTGGCGACCTCACCAAGGGCAAGCCGCTGGTGGTTCTGGTCAATGGCGGCTCGGCTTCGGCCTCGGAGATCGTCGCCGGCGCGCTGCATGACCACAAGCGTGCCACGATCATCGGCACGCGCTCGTTCGGCAAGGGCTCGGTGCAGACCATCATTCCGCTCGGCGCCGGCAATGGCGCGCTGGCGCTGACCACGGCGCGCTACTACACGCCGTCCGGCCGCTCGATCCAGGCCCAGGGTATTGCGCCCGACATCGAGATCCTCCAGGACGTGCCGCCCGAGCTGAAGGGCCGGATGGATACCATGGCGGAGTCCCAGATGCGCGGCCACCTGCAGGCTGCCGACGGCACCGAGCAGACCGGATCGCAGTCCTACGTCCCGCCGAAAGAGGAGGACGACAAGGCCCTGCACGCGGCCTACGACTTCCTGCACGGCGTCACCGCGAATGCGGTCGCGGCCAAGCCCGCGCCGAAGGCTGCGGTGCCGAACTAAATCCTACGACGTCCAGATAATCGCCCGGGAGCGGATGACCGCTCCCGGGCGAATTCGTTTTGAGGCTGGCGTGTCAAAGGCGGAGCGCCAGGATTTCGAATGTGACCGCTGTCGAAGCACCGAAAGCAGTGAATTGTTGCAATTGATCATCGACCGTAACGACGGCTTCGAAGATGTTCACGTTGCCATTGAGGGAGGGTGACGAGGCCTGGATGACACGATCTCCAACCTTGAGGCCCGGCGCAGCGACGGTGCCGGCCGATGACAAGCCGGTAACTGTGACCACGACATATCCGGAAATCTGAGCCATCTTGCGCTCTTTCTTGGAACGAGTTGAACGGACCTCGTCTTACAATCAGTTCAAATCTCAGTCGACGGGTCTGATCAATTGCGAGCTTAGGACATAGGGCTCTGCGGTGATCCCGCGGCTCGCAAGCCGCGAGATCACAGCGCGATCGTCATTGCTCCTTCTTCGGGCCCATGTGATGCGGGACTTCCGTCTTCGGTCCGCCGCCGTAATGGTGGCTGCCGCCCGATCCGCTGGTCGATCCGCCGTCGCTCTCTTTCTTGCCCATGTGGTGCGGGACCTCGGTCTTGGGCCCGCCCGAATAGTGGTGGCCGTTCTTCTCATCGGTGGTGTTCGTCGTGCTCGTCTGCGCCAAGGCGGGCAACGCGACGAGCGACATGATCGCGGCAGCGATGATCAGCTTGCGGTGACTCATTCTGGTTTCTCCTGTTTGAACTTGTCGAGTTGGTGTCAATCAAGTCCCGGTGGCTTGACTGACAGGCAACCAAACCCGGAGCGCGATTGTCTAGGTTGAGCAAAATCAAATGTCGACGCGCGCACTTGCGTGCGCCGATGCGTGGATCGTCGAGTTGCCGCAGTCGACGGGAAGTATCGATCTTCTTACAGAAAAAAATTTGCATCGATCTCGCGAATTCGATGACTTCATGTCGTGCCCTCGATCACTTGCAGTGCCGGCAAGAGGCGTTGCTGGAAAGATGGCGATGTCGATCGAATGACTCGAGGACGAGAGGCGTCTCAACTCATTACAAGACCGCGCGAAAAAAAGATTTGGCCGGTGCATCGCTCGAGTTTGATGTCCGTCAAAAGAGCATCAACGACGCCACCTAGCGTGCCGGCTCGCGAGTGGATAGAGCATCGCGGCGCGGTTGCGATCCGCAAACATCGCGCAAGAATGGGAAGCACGCTCTTGATTGACGAGACGATCCTGGTGGCCGGTCGGCCGCTGCAAGTTGCATTTGTCCTGCGCCGCCGGCTCTGGGAGACGATCACGATCAGATCGGTGCTGGCCAAGCCCCGGCGCGATGTCCGGCTGGATCTGTTTCGCGGTCTGGCGAACTGGCTGATCTTCCTCGGACACATTCCGAATTCGGTGCTGGTCTGGTTCACGACGCGCAATTACGGCTTCAGCGACGGCGCCGATCTGTTCGTGTTGATCTCCGGCTACACCGCGACGTTCGTGTTCGGCACCATGATGATGGAGCGTGGCTTCGTCATCGGGGCAACCCGGCTGCTGCGGCGAGTATGGCAGCTCTATGTCGCCCACCTTCTGCTGTTCTTCGTCTATCTCACCGCCGTGCATTACCTTGCGCACAGGTTCGACGACCTTCACCTGATGGATCAGTTCAACGTCGCGCCACTGATGGACTTTCCCGTCGAGACGCTCTCGCAAGGCCTGGTCCTCAAGTTCAAGCCGCTCAATCTCGACGTCCTGCCGCTCTACATCGTGCTGATGGCTGCGTTTCCCGTCGTGCTCTGGTTCATGTTGCGATGGCGGAACGCGGTGATGATCAGCTCGTTCGGTCTCTATCTGGCCGCCCGCCATTACGGCTGGAACTTGCCCGCCTATCCGGCCGGGGTCTGGTATTTCAATCCGTTTACCTGGCAACTGCTCTTCGTATTCGGGGCCTGGCTGGCATTGGGAGGGGCGACGGCAAGTCGCTGGCTGCTGTCGTCCCGCACGCTCCTTGTCATGAGCGGCGGCTTTCTGCTCTTCGCGCTTGTGATGACACTGGCCGAGCGAATTCCCGAGCTCAGGGGCTACCTCCCCGAGGGACTCGTCGCCGTCTTCGTACCGAACGACAAGACCAATCTCAGCCCCTATCGGGTCGTTCATCTGGCGAGCCTGGTGCTCATCGTCGTCTCGCTCGTTCCGATCGATTGGCCGGGACTGAAGTCGCCTTTCCTGCAGCCGTTGATTCGATGTGGCCAGCAATCCTTGCCCGTGTTCTGCGTCGGTCTCTTCCTTTCGTTCATCGCGCATTTCCTGCTTGATTTTGGATCGGAGGGAATCCCGGCTCAGCTCATCGTCGGAGCCGCGGGCCTCTGGATCATGACGGGCGTTGCCTACTACCGGACCTGGTCGAAGGGCGTGGACAGAAGCCGTTCGTCCGGGCAGGGCGGGGAGGCGGGCGAATGATAACTTCCGAGTTGATTTTCACCGAGGACGTGCAGGGCGTCATCCTGCATGGCCTGCACTGGACCGCATCGACGATCGAGCTGCTTGGCGTGGTGGTGATCGTGTGCGGCGTGGTTGCCGCAACGGTCTGGTCGTTGAACGAGATGCGGCGCGGTGCGCCTGCAGACGCATTTCGTTCCTATCGCGCGAACCTCGGTCGCGGCATCCTACTTGGCCTCGAATTCCTGATTGCCGCCGACATCATCGGAATGGTCGCGATCGTGCCGTCGTTCGACCGGCTCGGCATCCTGGCCTTGATCATCGTGATCCGCACCTTCCTGAGCTTCTCGCTCCAGATTGAAATCGAGGGGCGATGGCCGTGGCGAAGGCATGACAGGGAGGTGAGCGATGCAGCACGCAGCGGCCTTTGACACCTCCGTGCGTAAGAGTTTCCGGCGCGTCGCGTCTATATGGCCTGACCCGCACCTCGCTGCCCTCATCGCCGAAATCGATGAGCAGACGACCATCCGAATCAAACCCTGGAGAATGACCATGAATCGTCCGAAGAAATTTGTCGTGAGCGCAGCCGCCCTTGCCGCCCTCGTGCTGGGTCCGGGTGGACTGTCGTCCGCAGTCGCTGCAACCGATCTGACTCGCGTCGCGATGATGGACGACGACAAGATGTCGAAGATGCCCGCACCGTCGGATTCCAGCGGCAAGATGAATACGGGACAGCCATCGGGTCAGCCGCAGAACATGAGCGGCGGCCAGATGAACGACGATAAGATGAAGATGCCGCCGCAAGGCCAGATGCGGGACTGCCAGGGCGCCGGCTGCCAGGACAATTCCGGCATGATGCAGATGATGCAAATGATGGAGACGATGATGCGCGGCCAGATGAGTTCGTCTGGCAGCAGCGGCGCGATGAGTGGCCCGGCGGACGTGACCGAGCGGCTCGAAGGGCGGATCGCATTTCTGAAGGCGGAATTGCAGATCAGCGACAAGCAGGCTGCCGATTGGAATAATGTGGCGGATGCCCTGCGGTCGAGCCGGCAGCACCTGCTGGATGCGCGCAAGATGCTCGCGATGGATGACAGGCTGGGAAGCGCGGACCGTCTGGAGCATTACGAGCGGCACCTGTCCGAGCGCCTGGAGGCGCTCAAGGCGGCTCGCGTGGCCTTCACGCGGCTCTACGCGTCGTTGAACGAGAGCCAGAAGCAGACCGCAGACACGATCCTGCTGCCTCTGATTGCGTCGTTCTGAGCGCTGGAATCGAGAGCGAGATCATGTTCGGTCTGCCCCTTCGATGTCGAGCCGGCCTGTCTGCGCTCGTCGTCCTCACGAGCCAGCTTGTGGCGAATGCCGCGCTCGCATCGGACTTCGGCCTCGGCCGCGCGCATCCGACAGGGCAGGTCGCTCAGGGTTGGGAGCTGGCGCAGGCAGAGGACGACCACGCCGCACATCATCCCGCAGCGTCCGGCTCCGCAGGCGGTGCGGCCGGCGCGCCGCCCGGCGGCGCCACGCCGGGGATGATGGGCGGAATGGACGGCATGATGGGCCGGCCGCGCAAGGAGTTTTATCCGGCATTGATGGAGATGCCGTCGCTGTCCGCCGAACAGCGGAGCAATCTGGAGATCCAGGCGCGCGAGCGGATCAGCGCGGAGACCGATCGCTTGGCGGGTGCTGAGATGGATCTGCGGCACGCCATTGCCGGGAGCGACATCGTTGCCGCGGATCAGGCGGCGCGTCGGCTTCGCGAATCCCTGAACGCCGTCCAGAGTGGCGTGGTCGCGCTGCGCTCGCTGCACGAGGGCAAGCCGCCGCAGCAAATCGCACAGGCCTGGTTCAAATCGCAGATGAACCTCCTGCCTCAGCGCGGCGCCATGGATGCGGATGACGGCACGCCAGGGGTCTCCTGGTTTCACGTCACGACCATGGCGCTGCTGGTGCTGTTCTCGCTCGCGATGCTTGCCGTCTACCTCGCGCGCATGCGCCGGGCGAACGCGCTGGTCGACCGGCTGACGCGCGCTGCGGTCGCTCCGGCTGCTGCCGCGCCCCTCGTGTCCCCGCCGGCCGCCGGCGTGCCGAACGACAAGCCCGAGGCGACATCCTCCCAGGAGACAGATCGCCATCCGCGGCGGGTTGAGGCGAGCCGCTCCTGGAAGGGCAAGCTGAGGATCTGCGCGATCTATCAGGAGACACCGAACGTGAAGACCTTCCGTCTGCAAGCACCAGACGGCGGCGCGATTCCGTTTGCATTCCTGCCGGGACAGTTCCTGACCTATGCCATCGAGATCGACGGACAGGCCGTCAGGCGTTCCTACACGATCGCATCGTCCGCCGCCCAGACCGCCTATGTCGAGACCACGATCAAGCGCGAAGACGGCGGGCTTCTGTCCGACTACATGCATGGCCACCTGAAGGAGGGAGACCTCGTTGAAGTGGCGGGCCCCTCAGGCGCCTTTACATTCACGGGCGTGGAAGCCGACAGCGTCGTCCTGATCGGTGGCGGGGTCGGTATCACGCCGCTGATGGCGGCGATCCGGTATCTCTCGGATATTGCATGGCCCGGCCAGATCTACCTCGTCTATGGCGCGCAGACGACCGAGCAATTCATTTTCCGGGACGAGCTGGAATATCTTCAGCGCAGGATGAGCAATCTGCACGTCGCGGCCACGATGGTGCGGGCCGCGGGCACGTCGTGGATGGGAAGCGAGGGGCAGATCACGGCCGAGTTCCTGACGCAGGCTGTGCCCGATCTCGCCAGACGACGCGTTCACCTGTGCGGTCCGCCCGGAATGATGGACGCGCTCAGAAAGACGTTGATCGGGCTCGGCGTGCCGCGCGAGCAGATCAAGACGGAGGCCTTTGGGCCGGCCCGCGGCGCCGTTCCACCTCCCGGCAAGGTCGCGGCCGAAGCGCAAATGCCGGCCGCCGAGGCGAGCAATCGAGGGGCTGCGACAGTCGGTCCTGCAACGGCCACCATTCGCTTTGCGACATCCGATAAGGTTGTGGCGCTGCCTCCGGACAAGAGCGTCCTGGAGGTGGCCGAGAGCGCGGGCGTTTCGATCGATTATTCCTGTCGGGTCGGGGTCTGCGGCGTCTGCAAGACGCATCTGTTGCAAGGAAACGTCACGATGGAGGTCCAGGACGCCTTGACCGCAGACGATAAGGCGAACGGTCTCATCCTGGCCTGCCAGGCGAGATCGGTCGGAGATCTGGTCGTCGAGGCCTGACATGATGGACGGGAGAGAGCGCCTGATCGCCGACGTCGTTCTGGCGGCCCTGTTGCTGCTGGTGCCGGCTTTCCTGCTGCACTCCGACAGCCGGTTCGCAGGAAGCCTGGCGGGCTTTGTCCTCGGGGCCGGTGCGGCCGTGCTGATGGTTCTCCTTCTCGTCTATCCGATGACGAAATACAGCGTGGGTTTGAAGGTCCTGGTCACGCGAGGCGTGTCGATGCCGACGCTCCTGGCGTTTCACGCCTATGACGGAATCGTCGCAGCATTCTTCGCGCTTCTGCATACCGGTCACAAGTTTCAAAGTCCGCTTGGGATTGCCCTGGTGACCAGCATGCTGATCGTTGTCGTCACCGGATTTGTCGGGCGGTACTACCTGCCGCAAACCGCGATGGAGCTGCGCCAGCAGCAATCGCATCTGGCGACCTTGAGGTCGGCCTATGAGCACATTGCGTCGGCGATGTCGTCGCCCGATCGTGTGGTCCGTGAGGGGGACGCCGCGCCTGCATCGGCGTTGCCGAATGTGCCCGTGCTGCAACTCGTCGATGGCATTTCCGATCTCGAATCGGCGATCGGATCCAGCGAAGCAATCAAGAAGATCTTCCTGAAGTGGATCGGGCTGCATGTCATGGCGGCGATCGTCATGTATGCGCTGCTGGCGGTGCATGTGGCGGCCGAGGTCTATTACGGGCTGCGGTGGCTGGCGTGACGATCAGGGGCGTGCTCTACGCCGTGGTTGCGACACTGGCCGTCGCAAGCGCGGCCGTCGTATCGATCGCTCTCTATCGGGGCAGCTCCGAGCTAGTCCCGGGCTGGACGAGATTTGTGGCGCCCGGGCCGCTGTCCGGGAAGCACGCTTTTCTGTCCGACAGATGCGAGAGCTGCCACACGCCGGTCAGGGGCGTCGACGCAGCGGCCTGTATCTCCTGTCACGCGCCTTCCGCCGCGGATCTCGCCAAGCAGTCGACGGCGTTTCATGCCGCGGCGGGCACTCAATGTTCCGGCTGTCATCTCGAGCACATGGGCGAGTTGCGGCCGATCAGGATGGACCACGCGGCACTGCTGCAAGTCGCGGCGGCCGGCTCCGGCACGAAGTTGTTCGACCGGGCCACGGCCGATCAACTGACTGCGGACCTGAAGGAGTTTCTCGGCCTGCCAAAGTCAGAACGGCGGGAAAAGGCTGCGCTCGACTGTGCCAGCTGCCACAGCAACCGGGAGCCGCACCGCGAATTGCTCGGACGGGACTGCGCGGATTGCCATGGGCTCGCGTCCTGGAAGATCGCCGGTTTCCTGCACCCCTCGCCGACTTCGAGGGACTGCGCCCAATGCCATCAGGCGCCGCCGAGCCACTACATGGGCCACTTCGTCATGATGGATCGGATGATCACGGGACAGGAGCACGCATCGGTCGATCAATGCTTTCTGTGTCACAGAACCGACTCGTTCAACGACATCAAGGGCACCGGCTGGATGAAGCACCATTGACGGATTCGGTCGCGCGACGGAGAGGGGTGCAATATATTACAGGGCTCGACGAAAGAAATCGGGAGCTGATTTCCGCGCCGCATCTGGCACGGCGCACGACTCTCATCGCCGTTCTTGCAATGTCGAAGCCGCGAGCGTCGTTTTCTATTGGCCGTCACTGCAACCAGAGCTATATGTTTCCGGTCGGGACAGCAGGTGCAGGGATGATTGGCTTGCGAAAGCCAAGGCGAAGATGGTGGGGATGGCTTGTCGCCATCGCTTACCTGCTCGCGTCGATGACGCCGTCCCTCGCGATCTCGATCTCCCTCGACGTAGCGATGCAGTGCGACCATCCGAGCGATCAGCCTGGAGATGCGCATGAGCACGATCACGCTGGCGGATCGGCAGTACATTCGCATGACGTTGCGATGGCCGGGGATTGCGACGACGACGACCATGACCGGCCCGGCGAGCGGCATGCGACCTGCTGCGGCTCGGTGCTTTGCTTCAGCGCCGTGTGGCCGCAAGCTCCGGCCGTTGCGGAGTTCGTCGTGCCGCGCTCGCGCTGCGAAGCGCAGCCTGACGTGATCGGCGACGAAGGCACGTTCCGTCGCCACTACCGGCCCCCCATCGCCTGAGATAGCTCCTGAAAACCGGACTGCGTCGCTCCAGGTGCGAGCGCGGATCGACTCGTCTGCGAGAGGCACGTTGCCATGCGGATGACGACGATGCGCGCCAGGACCTCACACGCGGCGGAGTGACGGCGCCGGCCTCGGTGCTGTTCCCGCACGCTGCGTGCTGAGAGGAAGAACGCCGAAAGAGCGATCGCCGGTTTGCGGAAACAGAGGTCGCCACGTGAGCGCCGCTGTCGCAGCGATCGCTCGCGCCCGCTGTTCGGGAGGCTGCCGCACCGGCTGATGGCAGCCGCGCCGTCGCGTTCCCGCTCCAACGAAGCGATCTACCGAATGTCATGCAAGGACGATGGGTCATGAAATCGCCGAACGAGAATCTGCCGATGCTGACAGCCGGCTCCCTGGAAGTGCAGGAGGCAGTCGTTCGTGCTGCCCTCGTCGGCAGCTACGATCGCCTTCGCAATTATTTGCAGCGGCGCTTTGGCGGGAAGGCGGAAGCGGAGGAGGTGCTCCAGGCGTTCATGTTGCGTGCACTGGAGCGATCCGGCGACATTCGTGATGCGGACTCGGTTCGAGGCTGGCTGAGCAGGGTCCTGGCCACGTCCATCGCAGACTTTCACCGCCAGGCATCAAGGAGCAGGACTCGCGAGATGCCTTTTCCGCATGAGCTCAACGACCGTCTTGCAGCCGATCAGGATTCCGCTGCGAATGCCGCGGTCTGCGAGTGTCTTCATACCCACCTGTCCCTGCTGAAGCCGGAGCATGCCGAAGTCATCAGAAGGGTGGATCTCGCCGGCGAGCCGCGGGAGCTGGTTGCGGCCGATCTGGGCGTGACCGTCAACAACCTGACCGTCCGCCTTCATCGCGCCCGGCACGCCCTGAAGGTGCGTCTGGAGCAGACCTGCGTTGTGTGTTTGGAGGAAAGCTTCTGGGAATGCCGCTGCGCTGATAACCGAGGTCCGACCTAGCCTGCCTCGCGGCGGCGACTCTCGTTGCCGCCGCGCTGGGCGAGCCGGCTGCGATGCAGTGCGAACAGCTCCAGCACCTTGTCCGCCGGCTTTGCGGCGCTGAACAGATAGCCCTGCATTTCGGAGCAGCCGAGCGTGCGGAGCAGGCGCTGCTGCTCCTCGGTCTCGACGCCCTCGGCGGTGGTGGTCATGCGGCGGGCAGCCGCCAGATTGACGACGGCCTGGACGATGCTGGCGGAGCCGTCGGGGCCGGCGATGTCGTTGACGAAGCAGCGGTCGATCTTGATCTTGTCGAACGGGAAGCGGTGCAGGTAGCTCAGCGAGGAGTAGCCGGTGCCGAAATCGTCGAGCGCGATGCGCACGCCGATGGCGCGGAGCTGGTGCAGGATCGCCAGCGCGGTGTCGTCGTCGCGGATCAGCACCGCCTCGGTGATCTCGAGCTCGAGCCGGCTGGCCGGAAAATTGGAGGCGGCGAGCGCCGCCATGATCTTCAGCGCCAGCGTGCCGCTCTTGAACTGCACCGGCGAGACGTTGACGGCGAGGCGGATGTCGTCGGGCCAGCTTGCGGCGTCGCGGCAGGCGGTGGCCAGCACCCATTCGCCGATCTCGTTGATCAGGCCGGTATCCTCCGCGATCGGGATGAACTCGGCCGGCGAGACCATGCCGCGCTCGGGATGGCGCCAGCGCACCAGTGCCTCGCAGCCGGTGATGCGGTCGTCCTTCAGGCCGAGGCAGGGCTGGTAATAGACCTCGAGGCCGCCTTCGAGCCCTCCTTGGGCGATGGCGTGGCGCAGGTCGATCTCGAGCTGCCGCCGCTCGCGGACCTTGGCGTCCATCTCCGGCTCGAAGAAGCGATAGGTGCGGCGTCCGGAGGATTTGGCGGCGTACATCGCCAGGTCCGCGTTCTTCAGGATCTGATCCAGCACCGTGCCGTGTCCCGGCGCCAGCGCGATGCCGATGCTGGCGTCGGTGGTGAGATGATGGCCCATGCAGTCGAAGGGAGCGCGGATGGCCTGGAAGACCCGGGCGACGAGATCGTTGACCTGGTCCGGCGACGTCACCGCGCCCTGCACGATGGCAAATTCGTCGCCGCCAAGCCGCGCCACGAAATCCGCCGGGCCCGCGCAGCGGCTGAGGCTCGTTGCGACCGATTTCAGGAGCTCGTCGCCGACGAGGTGGCCGAGCGCGTCGTTGACGCCCTTGAACTCGTCGATGTCGATGTAATGCACCGCGATCTCGTCGCCGTCGGTGATGGCGGCCAGCTCCTGGCGCAGATGCTCGTGGAACATGGCGCGGTTGGGCAGGTCGGTCAGCGCGTCATAATGGGCGAGGTGGGTGATGCGCTCCTCGATGCGCCGGCGCTCGGTGATGTCCTCGTGCGTCGCCACCCAGCCGCCGTCCGCGAGCGGCTCGTTGAGGATGTGGATCGAGCGCCCGTCGGCGGTGTCGACCACCATGGAGTTGCGCGCGTGGATGTCGCCCAGCACGCGCGCGACATAGCCGTCGACGTCGCCGGTGAACGAGCCGGTCGCGCTGCGGTGGGCGATGATGTCATGGAAGCTGGAGCCGGGCTTCACCACCTCGGGCGACAGGCCGTACATCTCGATATAGCGTTGGTTGCACACCACGAGCCGCTGCTCGGCGTCGAACAGCAGCAGGCCCTGGGTCATGTTGTTGACGGCGCGGTCGAGACGCTGCTTTTCCAGCGTCAGCCGTTCCCGCGAGAGGCGGTGCTGCTCCAGAAGCTTGCGCACGATCGCGATCAGCACGCCGGCGATGGCGAGCGCGGAAGAGGCGGCGACCGAGATCAGGATGCCGATCTGCTCGCGCCAGTCCGTCAGGGCCGCCGCGCGCGTCGTGGTGGCCATCATCAGGATCGGGAAGTGGGGCAGGGCGTGCGAGGCGATCAGGCGGTCCTCGCCGTCGACGGGGCTGACGAAGCGTCCGGCAAAATGGTCGAGGCCGAAGACTCGCTGCTGCGAGAACGGGCCGTTCCTGAAGTTCCGTCCCATCAATTCGCCCGAATGCGGGTAGCGGGCGAGCAGCGTGCCGTCACGATGCAGCATCGAGATGGTCGCGCCTTCGCCGAGCACGACGGACTCGAAGAATTTCTCGAAGTTGGCCGGCTCGATGCCGCGTCCGACCACGCCCATGAACTCGCCGTTCGGGCCGACGATCTTGCGGACGATCAGGATGGTCCAGGCGCCCGAGATGCGGCTGTGCACCGGCTCGATCAGGACGTCGGGCGCATCGGGGGCATATCGGAAGGTGCGGAAATAGGCGCGGTCGGCGACGTTGACCTTCGGAGCCGGCCACGCCGTCGACGAGTTGATGAGATTGCCTTCGGCGTCGATGACGTTGACGCCGCCCATGTAGGGAAGCGCCTCGATCTTCGAGCGCAGCAGGCGGTGGATGTCCTGGCCGGAAAGGCGCTTGCGATAGTCTTCCGCGCTGGCAATGCCGATCGTGCGAACGTGGTCGACAAAATCCTTCTGGATGACCGCGAAATCCTGCAATTGCTGGTCGAAATGATGGGCGAGCATCAGCACGGTGTTTTCGAGCTCGCGGCCGGAGTTGCGCAGCGCGCGCTCGCGGAAGTTCTGCGCCATCAGGACCGCGCCGACGGCGATCGCGGCGATCAGCAGCGTGCCGCCAACGACCAGCCAGCGGATCGGCCCGCTGCGCACGAAGACCTGGTCAAGGAGGCGACTGCCGTATTTCGTCATCATGTGGATCGTTGCCGCGCACACGCCAGGATCAATTCTTGATCCTCAAAACATCCGTTGGTTTACGGGAACGGTGTGGAGGCGAAGTTAGGAAGCGCGGTTAATGCGACATGAATGCCCGCAGGCAAAAGCAATCGATACGCGGGATGCAGGACGTGCAGGAATTGCCGCAAGGATCCTGCGATGCCGGTCAATTCCTGCCGGCCGCACGATGATCAACCAAGGCTTAACCATCTAACATGCTGACGATCCTCAAGCCGGCGTTGGCACGTGATTTGCGAACACGCATGCCAACGACACAGAGAGGGCGCGACGATGAAAAACACCTTGAAGAACTTCCTCGCCGACGAGCGTGGCGCGACCGCGATCGAATACGGGCTCATTGCAGCCGGCATCGCGCTTGCGGTCATCACCGTCGTGAACGGCATGGGCAGCAAGCTCAACACGAAATTCGGATCGATCAGCACTTCGCTGAAGTGAGAACCGCGCGCTCAGGCGCGGTAGTGGCCGGACTTGCCGCCGAGCTTCTCGACGAGATGGATGCCCTCGATGCGCACGCCGCGTTCGACCGCCTTGATCATGTCGTAGATGGTGAGGCAGGCGACGGACACGGCCGTGAGCGCCTCCATCTCGACGCCGGTCGAGCCCGTCACCTTCACGCTGGCACGGACGAGGCAGCCCGGCAGCTTCGCGTCGGGCTCGATATCGACCGTGACCTTCGACAGCGCGAGCGGATGGCAGAGCGGGATCAGCTCCGAGGTGCGCTTGGCGGCCATGATGCCGGCGATGCGCGCGGTGCCGAGCACGTCGCCCTTCTTGGCATTGCCCGAGACGATCAGGTCCAGCGTTGCCCTGGTCATGAGGACGCGGCCTTCCGCGACCGCAAGCCGTTCGGTCGCGGGCTTGTCCGAGACGTCCACCATCCGCGCCTCGCCGGAGGCGCCGATATGGGTGAGGGCAGGGCCGGACTTCGTTTTCGACGGCTTTGTCTTGGACGGCTTGCGCGCCATGTCAGCGCGTACCGGTCGCGCGGGCTGTCTCGCGCGCGAGCAGCGTACGCGTGGCGGCGGTCACGTCAGCCTGCCGCATCAGGCTCTCGCCGACCAGGAAGGTCGACATGCCGACGCGCTCGAGCCGGGCGAGGTCGGCGGGCGTGAAGATGCCGCTCTCGCCGACCATCAGCCGGTCCCCGGGGATCAGCGGCGCCAACGCTTCGCTGGTCGCGAGCGTGGTCTCGAAGGTGCGCAGGTTCCGGTTGTTGACGCCGATCATCGGCGAGCGCAGCTTGAGCGCGCGGTCGAGCTCGGCGCGGTCATGGATCTCGACCAGCACATCCATGCCATAGGCGATAGCTGTGTCTTCCAGGTCCTTGGCGGTGGCGTCGTCGAGCGCGGCCATGATGATCAGGATGCAATCGGCGCCATGCGCGCGGGCTTCGACCACCTGATAGGCGTCGAACATGAAATCCTTGCGCAGCACCGGCAGTGACGTCGCCGCACGCGCGGCCACCATGAAGTCGAGATGGCCCTGGAACGACGGCGTGTCCGTCAGCACCGAAAGGCAGGCGGCGCCGCCCGCCTCATAGGCCTTGGCGAGCTGTGGCGGATCGAAATCGGCGCGGATCAGTCCCTTCGACGGCGAGGCCTTCTTGACCTCGGCGATCAGCGCGAAGTCGCCATTGGTGTGCTTGGCCTTGATGGCGTGCAGGAAGCCGCGCGGTGCTCCTTGCGCCTTGGCCGTTGCTTCGACGACGGAGAGGGGCTGCGCGCGCTTGGCGGCGGCGATCTCTTCGCGCTTGTACGTCTCGATCTTGGTCAGGATGTCCGACATGTCAGGCTCAGCCGTTGGAGACCGCGATCAGGTGTTTCAGCCGCGCGTTAGCTGCGCCGCTGTCGAGCGATTTCGCGCCGATCGCGACGCCCTCCTTGAGGTCCTTGGCACGCCCGGCCACGACCAGCGCGGCGGCCGCGTTCATCAGCGCCACGTCGCGGTAGGCGCTCGGCTTGCCGTTGAGCACGCTTTGCAGCGCAATCGCGTTGGCGTCGGCGTCACCGCCCTTGAGCGCACCGGGCTCACAGCGCGGCAGCCCCGCTTCCTCCGGCGTCACCTCGAAATTCCTGATCTCGCCATTGTGGAGCGAGGATACGAAAGTCGGGCCGGTGAGGGTGATTTCGTCGAGGCCGTCGGAGCCGTGCACCACCCAGGCGGATTCAGAGCCGAGGTTCTTGAGCACCTGCGCCAGCGGCTGCACCCATTGCCGCGAGAACACGCCGACCATCTGGCGCTTCACACCGGCCGGATTGGACAACGGTCCGAGCAGGTTGAAGATCGTGCGGGTGGCGAGCTCGACCCGGGTCGGGCCGACATTCTTCATCGCGGGATGATGGGCAGGGGCGAACATGAAGCCGATGCCGCATTCGCGCACGCAGCGCCCGACCTGCTCCGGCCTGAGGTCGATCCTCACCCCGAGCGAAGCCAGCACGTCGGCGGCGCCCGAGCGCGACGACAGCGCGCGGTTGCCGTGCTTGGCCACCGGCACGCCGGCGCCCGAGACGATGAATGAGGCGCAGGTCGAGACGTTAACCGAGCCGGAGCCGTCGCCGCCGGTGCCGACGATGTCGACGGCGTCTGGCGGTGCGGTCACGGTCAGCATCTTGGAGCGCATCGCCGCGACCGCGCCGGTGATCTCGTCCACGGTCTCGCCGCGCACCCGCAGCGCCATCAAGAGGCCACCCATCTGCGAGGGGGTGGCTTCGCCCGACATCATGGCGTCGAAGGCGGAAGCCGCTTCGTCACGCGACAGGCTGGCGCCGGTCGCCACTTTTCCAATGATCGATTTCAGGTCGTCCATCGCGTGCTTTCAACTCACTGGTTCGCGCCGGTCACCTGCGCGAAGGCGGCCTGATTAATGGTGGTCCCGATGTCGGTTTCAAGCTTGTTGACGTAGGAAGCGACCTGCTCCTCGGTCTGCGCCCGGTCGAGGCTCTCCTTCAGCTTCTTCACCGCGTCGGAGGCGGCGTCGACCGTGGGATCGACGATGTCGGTGACGCGGAAGACGATCACCTCGCTGCCGCCGCTCACGGGCGTCTGTCCGACGCCGTCCTTGGCGGTGCGGAAGGCGGCCGCAACGACGGTCGCGGGCACGCCGGCGGGCGAGTCGTCGCGCTTGAAGCCGGTCGCGGTCTCGACCTTGGCGCCGACCGCGGCGGCTTCATCGGCAAGCTTGCCGCCCGCTTCGAGCTTCTGCACCATCTCGGTCGCCTTGGCCTTCAGCTTGGTCGCGATCTGGTCCTGGCGCCAGCGCGCCTCGACCTGGTCGCGGACCTCGTCGAGGTTGCGATCGCGCGAGGGCGTGATGGCGAGCACGTCGTACCAGACGTAGCCGCCCTTGAACGAGATCGCGTCATTGTCGACGCCGACGTCGGTATTGAAGGCCTGCGACACCACGTCGAGGCCCTGCGGGATGTTGGCGACCGGCTGGCCGTTCGGGGCGCGGCCGGAGCGGTCGACGGCGTCGATGGTGACGGCGGTGAGGCCGAGCTTCTGCGCCGCGTCGATCACGCTGGCGCCGCCACCGCGCTCGTCTTCCATCTTGTCGCGGAGATCGGCGACCTTGACGCGCGCGCGCTCGGTGGCGATCTCGCGCTTGATGTCGCCGACGAGGCTGGCGTAGTTCGCCTCGACGCCCGGCTCGATCTTGTCGACCTTGACGATCGCGGTGCCGAGACGGCCCTGGATCGGCTGGCTGATTTCACCTGCGGGGAGCGCGAAGGCGGCATCGCCAACCGCCGGGTCGAGCGACGATTTGGTCACGAGCCCGAGATCGACGTCGGATGCGCTCAGTCCGCGCTCCTTGCCGAGATCCTCGAACGACATTCCACCGGCGAGGCGCTCGCGCGCGGTCTGCGCCTCGGCCGCGTTGGGAAACACGATCTGGTGGATTTGGCGCTTCTCGGGCGTGCCGAGCCGGTCCTTGCGCTGGTCGAACAGTTTCTTCGCGTCCTCATCGGAGACTTCGCTCCACTTGCCGATCTCTTCCGGCGAGATCACGACAAAGGCGATCTTGCGATATTCGGGCGCGCGGAACTGGACCTTGTGATCCTCGAAATAGGCGGCGAGCGCCTCGGGCGAGGGCGCATCGATGGTGCCTGCCTGCGCGGCGTCGAGCCTTGCGAACTCAATGGCGCGCTGCTCGTTCTGGAAGCGCGTCAGCACGTCGATCATCGCCTTCGGCGGCTCGAGACCCGCGCCGATCGTGCCGGTGAGCTGCCGGCGCAGCGACACCTTGCGCTGCTCGGACACGTAGCGCTGCTCGGTATAGCCGAAGTTGCGGATCACGGCCTGGAAGCGGTTCGCATCGAAGCTGCCGCCGACGCCCTTGAAGTTGGGGTCGTTCATGATGACCTGGCGGATCTGGTCGTCAGACTGGCCGAGCCCGAGCCGGCGCGCCTCTTCGTCGAGGGCGGCTTCCGCGATCGTCTGCTGGAGCACCTGACGGTCGAGGCCGAAGGCGCGGGCCTGATCAGGCGTTAGCGGACGGCCGAACTGGCGGCTGATCTGTTGCAAGCGGTCGGTATAGATCTGGCGGAACTCGTTCAGCGAAATCTCGGTGCGGCCGATCTTGGCCACCGTGGACTGTCCGAAGCCGCGGAAGATGTCGGCGATGCCCCAAATGCCGAAACTGATGATCAACACGCCCATCACCACGGCCATAATGGTCTTGCCGAGCCAGTTTGATGAGGCCTTGCGCATTCCTCGAAGCATTTGGTCCAACTTGTTTGGCAGGAAGGGAACGGGAGCGCGTCTTAATGCAGATTCCGCAAAAGCGCGTCACCAAATTGATAGATCATCATAAAGTGGCGGCTTTCCCCCCGCAACCTCAGGTCACGCGGCCTCGCGAAGCTGCGGTTAAAAGCCCTTAGGTCTCTGGAACTGCCGCGGCACCTCTGCTAGCGCATGCACAAACCTCATTTTGCTGGAAATTGACATGACCGACGCCATCCGACCGCTGATCGCCGGCAACTGGAAAATGAACGGCCTGAAGGCCTCCGCTGCCGAATTCGACGCCATGCTCAATGGCGCGGCAGACGTGGCCGCCAAGGCCGATCTGCTGGTCTGCCCGCCGGCGACCCTGATCGCGGCCTTTGCCGACAAGGCGCGCGGCAAGAAGGTCGCGGTTGGGGCCCAGGATTGCCACCCCAAGGCCTCCGGCGCCCATACCGGCGATATCGCCGCCGAAATGCTGGCGGATGCCGGCGCGACTGCCATCATCGTCGGCCATTCCGAGCGCCGCGCCGACCATGGCGAGGGCGATGCTTTGGTGCGGCAGAAGGCGGAAGCCGCCTGGCGGGCCGGGGTGACGGCGATCGTCTGCATCGGCGAGACGCAAGCCCAGCGCGATGCCGGCCAGACCCTGGACATCCTGCGCGGCCAGCTCGACGGCTCGCTGCCGGACGGCTCTACCGCGGCCAACCTGGTCGTGGCCTATGAGCCAGTCTGGGCAATCGGCACCGGCCTGACCCCCACGGCCCAGGATGTCGAGCAGATTCATGGGTTTATCCGGGAGTTCCTGACCTCCAGGTTTAGGGCGGACGGGGCGAAGATGCGAATCCTCTATGGCGGTTCGGTCAAGCCCTCGAACGCGGCCGAGCTGATGGCCGTGAAGAACGTCAACGGGGCGCTGGTCGGCGGCGCCAGCCTCAAGGCGGCCGATTTCCTTGCGATCGCCAAGGGCTGCCCCTAGCTAACCCAAACCGTTGGTCTGGACCCGATCGGGGGTGGCAATGCCGTTTCCGATCGTGTAACACCGCGCAACTTCAGGAAAACCCGCGAAGCGCGATCGGCCGCCGTCTCGGCGCTGTCGGCTTGTGACGGAAGGGCACTATGCAGACTGTTGTCATCGTCATCCATCTCATGATCGTCGCCGTCATGATCGGCGCCGTCCTGCTCCAGAAGTCGGAAGGCGGCGGCCTCGGCATGGGCGGAGGCGCGGGCTTCATGTCGAGCCGCGGCACCGCGAATCTTCTGTCGCGGACGACCGCGATCCTCGCCGCCGGCTTCTTCGTGACCAGCCTGTTCCTGTCCTGGTACGCCGGCTACAACCGCGCGCCTTCGTCGATCATTGGCCAGCCGGCATCGCAGGGCCAGCCGGCCGGCGGATCGCCGATTGCGCCGCCGACCTCGGGCGGCATCCTGGATTCGCTGAAGAAGGCCGACGAGCAGCAGCAGGCCCCCGCAGCGCCGAGCGGCCCGCAGGTGCCTCGCTCGCAATAAAGCAGGGGGGCCATGCAGGACGGCTTCTACCGTCCTGCGTCAACAATCCCCATCAAGGCTCTGTTACCATTCTTAGTTCTGGCTCACCCACAGGCCCGCAAAATCTTTGGGGCGGAATACGAATCGCTTTGGCGAATCGAATTCGAGGGATTAGAGGTTAAGTCCCATGGCGCGGTACATATTCATCACCGGCGGCGTGGTTTCTTCGCTCGGCAAGGGTTTGGCTTCAGCGGCACTCGGTGCGCTGTTGCAGGCCCGGGGCTACAAGGTCCGCCTCCGTAAGCTCGACCCCTATCTCAACCTCGATCCCGGAACGATGTCGCCGTATCAGCACGGCGAAGTGTTCGTGACCGATGACGGCGCGGAGACCGATCTCGATCTCGGTCACTACGAGCGCTTCACCGGGCGGCCGGCGACCAAGGCCGACAACATCACGACGGGGCGTATCTACCAGGACATCATCACCAAGGAGCGCCGCGGCGATTATCTCGGCGCGACCATCCAGGTGGTTCCGCACGTCACCAACGCCATCAAGGAATTCGTCCTCGACGGCAATGACGACTACGACTTCGTGCTGGTCGAGATCGGCGGCACCGTCGGCGACATCGAGGGCCTGCCGTTCTTCGAGGCGATCCGCCAGCTCAAGAACGATCTGCCGCGCGATCATGCCGTCTACATACATCTCACGCTGCTGCCCTACATTCCGAGCGCAGGCGAATTGAAGACGAAGCCGACGCAGCACTCGGTGAAGGAGCTGCGTTCGATCGGCATCCAGCCGGACATCCTGCTCTGCCGCACCGACCGCGAGATCCCGAAGGAAGAGCGGCGTAAGCTCGGGCTGTTCTGCAACGTGCGTGAAAGCGCGGTGATCGAAGCGCGCGACGTCGACAACATCTATGCGGTGCCTGAGGCCTATCACAATGCGGGCCTCGACGACGAGGTGCTCGCCGCCTTCGGCATCGCCTCGCGGATTTCGCCGGAGCTGCGGAGCTGGCAGCAGATCAACGAGCGCGTCCGCAATCCCGAAGGCAACGTCACCATCGCCATCGTCGGCAAATACACCGGCATGAAGGATGCGTATAAGTCGCTGATCGAGGCGCTCTCACACGGCGGCATCGCCAACAAGGTGAAGGTCAATCTCGACTGGATCGAGAGCGAGATCTTCGAGAAGGAAGATCCCGCGCCGTTCCTCGAGCACGTCAACGGCATCCTGGTGCCGGGCGGATTCGGCCAGCGCGGCGCGGAAGGCAAGATCCGCGCGGCGCAGTTCGCGCGCGAGCGTGACGTGCCGTATTTCGGCATCTGCTTCGGCATGCAGATGGCGGTGATCGAGGCCGCGCGCAATCTCGTCGGCATCGAGGACGCCAACTCCACCGAATTCGGCCCGACCAAGGAGCCCCTGGTCGGCCTGATGACGGAATGGCTGCGCGGCAACGAGCTCGAGAAGCGCTCGCAGGCCGGCGATCTCGGCGGCACGATGCGGCTCGGCGCGTATCCCGCGGCACTCAACCGCGGCAGCCGCGTCTCGCAGGTCTATGGCGGAGCGACCGAGATTTCCGAGCGCCACCGCCATCGCTACGAGGTGAACACCGCCTACAAGGACCGCCTCGAGCAGCACGGCCTGAAATTCTCAGGGCTGTCGCCCGACGGCGTCCTGCCGGAGATCGTCGAATACGAGGATCATCCCTGGTTCATCGGCGTCCAGTTCCATCCCGAACTGAAGTCGCGGCCTTTTGAGCCGCATCCTCTCTTCGCCTCCTTCATTCAGGCGGCGATGGTGCAGAGCCGGCTGGTCTGATGACTCAGCGCGCGGCGGAGTAGTCGCGCGCGTGATGTATCGGCTCCAAGGCGACTCGCGTCGAGGGGGCCGGCGCAAGCGATCCCGTGACGAGCTTCATCTGCGGCCGCCGTGTCAGCCTGTAGACGGCGGCGGGCGGCATGTTCAGCAGGGCGCGATCGACCAGCGTGGCGCGTAAGCCCAGCCGATCGAGAATCGGCCGCGGCACCGGGCAGCTCATGCCGTAGGTGAACTGGTAGAATGCGCCGCCGGGGCGCACATAGCTGAACGCGCCGCTGACGATCGAGACGACCTTGCGCGTCGACATGTTGAGCAGCGGCAGCCCGCTCACGACCGCGCCGACGGGCGCGCCGTCATAGAGGCGCTCCGTCGTCAGCCGCCCCGCATCCATCCACAAGACGCGCGCGTTGGGAAAGCGCACTTGCAGGAGCTTCATGAAGTCGGAGCCGTATTCGATCAGCGTGAGGTCCTGCTGGCGGACGCCGCGTTTCAGGAGGTTGTAGGTGAATGCCCCGGTGCCGGGGCCGAGCTCGAGGATCGGACCGGTCGATGCCGTGATCTCGCGGGTGATCAGATCGGCGAGCGCCGCGCCTGATGGCGCGATCGCGCCGACCCGGCGCGGGGCCGACATCCAGGACAGGAAGAAGGAGAGGAAATCGTTGGGCATGCGCAC
This sequence comes from Bradyrhizobium sp. B039, assembly GCF_038965675.1. Classification (NCBI taxonomy): domain Bacteria; kingdom Pseudomonadati; phylum Pseudomonadota; class Alphaproteobacteria; order Hyphomicrobiales; family Nitrobacteraceae; genus Bradyrhizobium; species Bradyrhizobium sp. B039. The sequence goes on along the minus strand of NZ_CP152416.1, from coordinate 4,894,897 downwards.
TCCGGCATCTTGGTTGCACCTCGAAAGATCGGAGGTGAAGCGGATGCAGTGTCACGGTCGTGCATTGTGACAGCATTGCGCTGTGAGGGGCGCACGCGGATTGAATCAATCCTGCGGGATTGGGCGCAGCGTTATTCTGAAACAGGCGCCGCCGTCCGGCCCGTCCGTGACCGAGACGTGGCCGCCATGCAGCTGCACGATCTCGCGCACCATGTTGAGGCCGAGGCCGGCACCGCGATCGAGCGGCGTCAGCCGGTAGAACGGCTCGAAGATCTGCTCGCGTTGTCCGACGGGAATGCCGGCACCTTCGTCCGTGACTTCGATGCTCGCGGGTCTGCTGACGCGAATGCCGATGGTGCCGCGGCGAGGGCCGTGCTGAATCGCATTTTGCACGAGGTTGGTCAGCGCGCGTTCCAACGCGGCCGCGTCACCGATCGTCTCGATCGGCGTCGTGGGTGCATCGAGCGCCAGCTCGTAGCCGCCGGCAATCGCCAGCGGCGCGAGGTCGGCAGCCGCGCCTTGCGCGACCCGGACAAGGTCGACGCGCGCGAACGGATGGCCGCAGCGGTCGAGCCGCTGAATGTCCAGCAACTGCTCGGCAAGCGTCGCCAGCCGCGCGGCATCTTCCAGCAGCCGGGTCTTGTCCGGCCCGGGGGCAAGCGACTCCAGGCGCGTGTTGAGGATCGCGATCGGCGTGCGCAGCTCGTGCGCGGCGTCGGCGACGAAACGCTTGTGGCGGGCATAGCCTTGGTCGAGCCGCGCCAGCGCGTCATTGACCGCAGTCACGAGCGGTACGACCTCCAGCGGAATTCTCTCCACCGACAGACGCGCGCCGCGCTGATGGATGTCGATACGACGCGCCTGGTCCGCGGTCGTATCAAGCCCTCTGAAGGCGCGCCGCACGATCATCGGTGTCGCGATGAAGGTCGCGGTTCCCATCAGAAGGAGGCCTGGCAGGGCGATGCCGAGGAACGCAAGCGATGTCATGACCAGCGCCTTGGCGCCGGTCAACCGGCCCTGTGTCGCCGTGATGACCTGCACATTGCCGGCCTCGGTATCGACCCGCTTCAGCCGCGCCGCCGGCTTGCGCGGATCGTCCTCGAACAGCTGCCAGCCGAGCCGCGCCTGGCTGATCTGGTCGAGGCCGCCGCCGATCGCGGCGAATTCAGCCGGCACGGCACCTTCGGCGAGCGAATGTCCCTGCCGGTCGCGGACCAGGAACCAGAGGTCTGGCGTCTCGCTACGCAATTGTTTGAGCTCGGGCGTCGGCCGCACGGTCAGGCCGCCCTGTGCGTCGCGCGTCAGTGCGTGCTGCACGACGTCAATCACGCGATCCTCGTCGCGCTCGGCGAGCACAAGTCCTGACGCGCACAGCGCTCCGACGACGACGGCAACCAGGGCCAGGAGCAGCGCGGCCTGGAGCGAGAGCAGGCGCCAGCTCAGGCGCGAGCGCAGGCAGTAGGGATCGTCGTGCCTGCTCATGGCAGCTTCTTCAGGAGATAGCCGACGCCGCGAATGCCGTGGATCTCGATGCCGGCATCCGCCTCGGCGAGCTTGCGGCGTAGCCGCGAGATATGCGTGTCCAGCGCGTTCGACTGGATCTCGTCGTCGAAATTGTAGACGGCCTCTTCCAGCGCCGAGCGTATCACGGTGCGGCCGATGCGGCGGATCAGCGCCTCGAGCACCAACAGCTCGCGACGCGGCAGCTCGAACGGCTGGCCGTCGATGCTCGCCTCGCGATGGCCGACATCGAAGGCGAGGCGGCCTGCGCGGATGACATCCGGCGTAAGTCCCGCGGGGCGCCGCATCACGGCGCGCAGGCGCGCCAGCAGCTCCTCGACCGCGAACGGCTTGGCCAGATAATCGTCGGCGCCGCTGTCGAGCCCGGCGATCCGGTCGGCGAGCTCGCCGCGCGCGGTCAGGACGATGATCGGCACGCCGTCGGCGCGCGCCCGGAGCTTCGGAATCAGCGCAAGGCCGTCGCCGTCGGGGAGCTGGCGGTCGAGCAGGACCGCGACATGGACGTCGGCGGAAATGGCCGCTTCCGCGTCGGCAAGGGTAGGGGCATGGTCTACCACCATGTCGTAGCGCTTCAGCGCCGACGCCAGCGCGCCCGCCATCTCCGCCTCATCCTCGACGAGCAAAATCCGCATGATCCGGCACCTGGGCTTCAACTAAAGCCATTCTAGCGGCCCGATCATTGCGGCAGCATTGCGGGAGCCGGACTTGATGCGTTACCGGAGGCCGCCGAGCCATGCGCGAAACGCCACAGGGGCGGCCGCGCAGGGCTCAAGACACGGTTATGGCCGGCCGTTATAAGCGGCGGACCTGTTCTGGGAGGAAGCAAGAATGATCTACGAAATGCGCGTCTACCGCTGCGTGCCCGGCCGCTTGCCGGCGCTCTTGAAGCGATTCGAGACGGCGACGCTGAAGCTGTGGGAGAAGCACGGCATCCGCCAGGCTGGATTCTTCACCACGCTGATTGGTGAATCCAGCCAGGAGCTGACCTATTTCCTCGCCTGGGAGTCGCTCGCCGAGCGCGAGAAGAAGTGGGGCGCGTTCGTGACCGATCCGGACTGGCTCGAGGCGCGGGCGAAGTCGGAGGCGGACGGCCAGATCGTCGGCAATATCGTCAGCCAGCTCCTGACGCCGACCGCCTTTTCGGCGGTGAAATAGCGTCGGCGGCGCCCGCGGAACTTCGGCGCAACCCTGATATTCGGACGGCCTGGGCCGATTGGGGTTGATCCGACCCCGATGGCGGCTATGGTCGCGCCGAAACGAGGGATTTGCCTTGAGCTCTTCGACGTCAGCGGCGCCGGTCGTCACCATTGGCAGGGTCAAGTTCGGCAATGATCTGCCGATTTCGATCATTGCCGGGCCTTGCCAGCTCGAAAGCCGCCAGCATGCGCTGGAGGTGGCCTCCGCGCTGAAGGAGATCGCCGCGCGGCTGAACATCAGTCTCGTCTACAAGACCTCGTTCGACAAGGCCAACCGCACCAGCGCGTCGGCGGCGCGCGGGCTCGGGCTCGCGCAGTCGCTGCCGATCTTCGCCGAGATCCGCGCCTCGCTCGGCCTGCCGGTGCTGACCGACGTGCACGAAGCCACGCAATGCGCCGAGGTGGCGCAGGCCGTGGACATCCTGCAGATCCCGGCCTTCCTGTGCCGGCAGACCGACCTGCTGCTGGCGGCGGCCGCGACCGGCAAGGTTGTCAACGTCAAGAAGGGCCAGTTCCTGGCGCCCTGGGACATGGCGAACGTCGTCACCAAGATCACGAGCGCGAACAATCCGAACGTGCTCGTCACCGAGCGCGGCGCCTCCTTCGGCTACAACACACTGGTATCCGACATGCGCGCGCTGCCGATCCTGGCGCGCACCACCGGCGCACCCGTGATCTTCGACGCGACCCATTCGGTGCAGCAGCCGGGCGGGAAGGGGACGTCCTCCGGCGGCGAGCGCGAATTCGTGCCGGTACTGGCGCGCGCGGCGGTCGCGGTCGGTGTCGCCGGCGTCTTCATCGAGACCCATCCCGATCCCGATAGCGCGCCTTCCGACGGCCCCAACATGGTGCCGCTACGCGAATTCGAAGGCCTGATCGCTAAGCTGATGGCGTTCGACGCGCTCGCAAAGAACCCGCGCTGATGCAGCACGGCGAGGCGCGGCCGCACGATCACGGTCTGCCGGCCGCGCTCTACGTCATCTCCGGCGCCAGCTTCGCCGCGGCGTTGTCGGCGCGTGCGCTCGACCCGGTGCTGCCGCACGTCGCCGAGGATTTTGGCGTCAGCATCGCGACCGCCGCGGGCTTTGCCGCGGTGTTCGCTTTCACCTTCTCGATCATCCAGCCGATCGTCGGCGCCGCCGCCGATCTGTTCGGCAAGACGCGGCTGATGATCGGCTGCCTCGCGCTGCTCGGGCTTGCCAATATTCTCGGCGCGCTCTCGACCTCGTTCTCGGTTCTGTTTGCGACCCGCGTCCTTGCCGGCATCGGCTCGGGCGGCGTGTTTCCGGTGGCGCTCAGCCTGACCAGCGATCTGGTCGGTCCGGAGAAGCGGCAGGTCGCGATCAGCCGCACGCTCGCCGGCGCCATGACCGGCAATCTGCTCGGTGCCTCGGCCTCCGGCCTGATCGGCGATTTCCTCGGCTGGCGCGGCGTGCTGGCGGTGCTCGGCGTGCTCGTGATCGTTGCATCGATCGCGGTTGCCGCCGGCTTTCGCGGCGCCAAGGTCAAGCATCCGCCGAAGACGAGCCTGTCGGCGCTGAAGGCCGGCTATCGCACCATCTTCACCAACCCCAACGCCTATGTGTGCTACTCGGCCGTGTTCGTCGAAGGCTGCTGCGTGCTCGGCCTGTTTCCCTATATCGCCTCGTTCCTGTTCGAGCTCGGCCAGACCTCGCTCTCGATCGCCGGCATCGTCATCGCGGGCTTCGCGGTCGGCGGCCTTTTCTACACGCTGACGGTGTCGCGCCTGCTGCCGTGGCTCGGCATGAAGGGAATGATGATCGCGGGCATGACGCTGGTGGCCTCGCAGCTCGTCGCCGTGGCCTTCGGTCCGCGCTGGGAGGTGCAGGCGCTGAATCTCATCGTCATGGGCTGGGGCTTCTACATCGCCCATGGCTGTCTCCAGGTGTTCGCCAGCGAGCTCTCAGTCGAGGCGCGCGCCACCGCGCTGTCGCTGCATTCGTTCTTCTTCTTCATGGGACAGACGGTCGGGCCGCTCGCCTACGGCTTCGGCCTGCAACACGGCGGCAAGATGCCGACGCTGTTCGTGAGCGCCGCGATCATGGTGGTCCTCGGCATCGTCTGCGCCCGGCTGCTCAGGCCGCGTGCACCAGCCGACGCGCGCTGAGATTTTATTCGGTCCTTAAGGGGGGATCGCCCCACCACGACACCGTCGGCTCCGTATACATGGCACACGAATTGCTTTTATTCTGGGCAAACCGAGGTGTGAGACCGTGGACGCCCAGCCCATCCGTTTGCCCAGCGTAGCCGGCGCGACCCGGTCGGCCGGATATCCCACCAGGCCGCCACTGCGGCGTTTCCTGACCGATTGCCACGAGGAGTTCAGGGGCGACGGTTCGGGCGAGCTTGCCGATTACATTCCCGAGCTGAAGCGCGCCAACCCCGATCATTTCGGCATCGCGCTCGTCACCATCGACGGCCATGTCTACGAGGTCGGCGACAGCGCGGTGCCGTTCACGATCCAGTCGGTCTCGAAGGCCTTCGTGTTCGCGCTGGCGCTGGAGACGGTGGGCGAGGAGCGCGTCTCGGCCACCATCGGCGTCGAGCCGAGCGGCGAAGCCTTCAATTCGATCCGGCTCACCAACGACAACCGTCCCTTCAACCCGATGGTCAATGCCGGTGCGATTGCCTGCTCGGGCCTGATCTACGAGGTGGACGGCAAGGGTGCTTTCGAGCGTGTCCGCTCAAAACTCAGCGAGTTCGCCGGGCGCGAGCTCGGCGTCGACGAGGCCGTGCATGCCTCGGAGACCGCGACGGGCAACCGCAACCGCGCGATCGCGTGGCTGCTCCGCAATTACGCGGTGCTGCCGGATGACGTCGACGCGGTGCTCGACGTCTATTTCCGCCAATGCGCGATCCTGGTGACGGCGCGCGATCTGGCGGTGATGGCGGCAACTCTCGCCAATCGCGGCATCAATCCGGTGACGGGCGCGCAGGTGATCACGCCGCACATCGTCGCCCGCACGCTGTCGGTGATGACGAGCTCGGGCATGTACGACTATGCCGGCGAGTGGACCTATCGCGTCGGCATCCCCGCCAAGAGCGGCGTCGGCGGCGGCATCGTCGCAGCGCTGCCCTCGCAACTGGGACTGGGCACCTTCTCGCCGCTGCTCGACAATCACTTCAACAGCGTGCGCGGCCTGAAGGTCTGCGAGGCACTGTCGGCGCGGTTCGACCTGCACATGCTCAACCGCAATGCCGACGTCCGCACCAGCGTCATGGCGGATTACGACGTCTACGGCATCTCCTCGCGCCGCAGCCGCCAGCCGCACGAGCAGCAGATTCTTGACGAGCGTCACAGCGACATCCGCATCCTCGAGCTCGTCGGCGCGATGAATTTCGGCACCATCGATTACGTCACGCGAAGACTGACCAGTGAGCCGCCGAACGCGCCGCTGTTGATCATCGATTTCCGCCGCGTGCCCGACATCACCGCGGCCGGTGCGGAGCTTCTGGGCGAGACGCTGACGGCGCTCGGCAATGCCAACGTCACCACGATTCTGTCCGGCCTCGAGGAGGCCTCCGCGGTCTGGGCCGCGATCGCCGCGCGCACGGGGGATCCACGCCGGCTGCGCCGCTTCGCGCTGCTCGACGATGCCATCGAATGGGCCGAGGACCAGGTGATCTATCGCTTCGGCGGCTTCACCGACGTGAAGGAGAGCGCGCATCTCGGCGAGCAGGCCTTGCTGGCCGAGCTCGACACCGACGAGATCGCCGCCATCGTCAAACTCTCGACCACACGGCACTACACGGCCGGCCAGCGCGTCATCGCCGCCGGCGCGCCCGCCAATTCGCTGTTCTTCCTCCAGAGCGGCATGGTCAGCGTGAAGCTGCGGAGCGGCGTTCGGCTGGCCTCGCTCGGTCCCGGCATGGAGTTCGGTGAGATGGCGATCCTGGAGCGAACCCGCAGCGCCGACGTGTTTGCCGATACGCCCGTTGCCTGCCTCGAACTGCCGCTCGACAGCTTTGCCGATTACCGCCGGTTGCACCCGGAGACCGCGCTGAAGATCATGCGCAACCTCGCCGCAATCCTGGCGCGGCGGCTGGTGGCGGCCAATGCCAAGGTCGACCTGCTGAGCGCGTATTAGGAGGCCGGGCCTAATTCGCTCCACCGGCAGCGATCGGCTCCATGCCGCTCGCAATGATCGTGTCGCGGGCAGCGGGGGAGGCGAGGAACTTGATCAAGGCCCGGCCAGCCTCGGGCTCCTTTGAAACGGTCGCGATGCCGGCTGAGAAGATCGTGATCTTCTGCAATTCGCTCGGCAGCGGTCCGACGATATCGATGCCCTTCACCGGCTTCAGTTCGCTGATCTGCTGAAAGCCCAGTTCGGCCTCGCCATGCGCGACGATCTCGCCGACCGGCGTGGCCGGAATCTTGCGCGCCTTGTCCTTCATGACATCGGCAATGCCAAGCTTGTCGAACATCTCGGTCGAGACGTAGACGCCGCTGGCGCTGTCCGAATAGGCGATCGTCTTCGCCGCCAGCAGCGCACGCTTGACGGCTTCCACCGAGCTGATGTCCGGCTTCGGCGCGCCCGACTTGACGGCAATCCCGATCGGCGATCTGGTCAGATCGACCTGACTGCCGGCAACGACCTTGCCCTTGCTGGCGAGGTCGTTGAGGGCATAGCCCACCATGATCAGGACATCGGCCGGCTCGCCCCGCTCCAGCCGGACCGGGATCGCATTGGTGGTGGTGCCCATCGAAGGCCCGAACGCGGTCAGCACCTTGTTCCCGGTGGCTTTCTCGAACTCCGGCACGAGCGCCTGATAGGCCGCTGTCAGACCGCCGGAAATCATCACCCGGACCTCGGCCGCGTCGGACGCGCCGGTCAGCCACAGGACGCTCAGAAGGCCCAAGGAAAGGTTCAGGACAAGGCCGCGAAATTTGTCAGATGTCGATTTCATCGTCGTTGGTCTCCAGCTAGCCCCGCCCGCGATAGGGCGCGACGCCTTGCTCCGGCACCCACAGGCCCTTCGGCACGCGGCCGGTCTGCCAGAACACGTCGATCGGGATGCCGCCGCGCGGATACCAGTAGCCGCCGATGCGGAGCCATTTCGGTTTGATCTCCGAGGCGATGCGCTTGCCGATCATCACGGTGCAATCCTCGTGGAAGGCGCCGTGATTGCGGAAGCTCGCGATGTAGAGTTTCAGCGATTTCGACTCCAGCAGCCATGGGCCGGGTGCGTAGTCGATCATCAGATGCGCGAAATCCGGTTGTCCTGTGACCGGGCACAGCGAGGTGAATTCCGGCACGGTGAAGCGCACCAGATAGTCGGTGCCCTTTTGCGGATTGGGCACGCGGTCGAGCTGGGCTTCTTCCGGTGTGTGCGGCCATTCGACCGCGCGGCCGAGCTGGAGGGATTTTTTCGCCATCGTCGTCACATCCTTTTGCGGATGCCGGGATGGACGCAATTGAAGCTGCCGTCAACCGGTCGCGATTGTCTGGATCATGACGATGCGGTCGTTGCCGGACTCGCAGCCCCAGAGCTCGCCCGGCCTGCCGTCGAGCTGGCGGACATTGGCATTCGGCTTGTCGCTGGCGAAGACGTTGAATTTTTCGGTCATGGGATCGAAGCGGACGATGGCATTGGCGGAAAAATCGGTCAGCCAGACCTTGTCCTTGTCGTCGACATAGACGGCGTAGGTGCGGGGACGATCTCCCGGCAGCTTCCAGGTCTTCCAGGAACCGTCAGCGGGATCGTGCACCGAGACATGGCCGCTGTTCCATTCGCTGACCCAGATCCGGCTCTTCGAATCCGACCAGACGCGCCGCGATCCCTGGTTCGGCGTTGGCGGCTCGACCACATTGGCGTTGCCGGTCGCAAGATCGATCTTCGCGATATAGCTGCCGGCGAGCGAGGCGTACCAGACGTCGCCCTTGGGCGTCACGGTGATGCCGTAGGGGCCGACGCCCTTGGGCGCCCGGAACACGTCCATCTCGCCAGACTTCGGCTTGAGCCGGCCGTAATAGCCGGACTGTCCGGTGAACCAGTAGGTGCCGTCCTTGTCGAACACGCCGGTATTGAGATTGGCGGAGGCGAATTTCTCCGGCAGGCGGAACAGCGTGACCTTGAGATCGCCGGGATCGACCCGCGCGATCGCGTTCTGGCCGCCCTCGGTGATCCAGGGCGCGCCATCGGGACCGATCGTCACGCCGTGCGGCGCGGCGCCCTGGCCGAGGCTGACGGTCTTGAAGGTGCCATCCTTCGGATCGAGCCTGCCGAGCATGCCCTTGCCCTGCGCGGTGAACCAGATTGTGCCGTCGGGGGCTGGCGCGAGGTCGTGCAGGCCGATCCCGGCACTGACGGGGAAATATTTTGTCCGGAACGGGCCCTCCTGCGCAAAAGATGGGCGAACGGCGAGGAGGGCGGCGCTGGAAGCAAGAAACTGGCGGCGATTCATGGCGTTACCCCGACTGTCTAGGATTGAGGATGGACGCGCAGACCCAGTGTTCTCAAGCTTAGTCTTGGGGAATTCACGCGTCAGTCGAAGCTCGCCGTCCAAGCGTTCACATTTGCTTGCGCTCCGTGTAAGACCCGCGGCGAACCGATCAAACCTAACGAACGGAAGTGCAACATCATGACCGCCATCATTGACATCATCGGCCGCGAAATCCTCGACAGCCGTGGCAATCCCACCGTCGAGGTCGACGTCGTGCTGGAAGATGGCGCGCTCGGCCGCGCCGCGGTGCCATCAGGCGCCTCCACCGGCGCCCATGAGGCGGTGGAACTGCGCGACGGCGACAAGGCCCGTTATCTCGGCAAGGGCGTCACCAAGGCGGTCGGCGCCGTCAACGGCGAGATCTTCGAGGCCTTGAGCGGCCTCGATGTCGAGCAGCAGGCCCAGATCGACCAGATCATGATCGACCTCGACGGCACCCCGAACAAGAGCCGCCTTGGCGCCAATGCCATCCTCGGCGTGTCGCTCGCCTGCGCCAAGGCGGCTGCGAACTCGCTCGACATGCCGCTCTACCGTTACGTCGGCGGCACCTCGGCGCGGCTGTTGCCGGTGCCGATGATGAACATCATCAACGGCGGCGTGCATGCCGACAACCCGATCGACTTCCAGGAGTTCATGATCCTGCCCGTCGGCGCGTCGAGCTTTGCCGAGGGCCTGCGTTACGGCGCGGAGGTTTTCCACACGCTGAAGTCGGAGCTGAAGAAGGCCGGCCACAACACCAATGTCGGCGACGAAGGCGGCTTTGCCCCGAACCTGCCGTCGGCGGACGCCGCGCTCGAATTCGTCATGAACGCGATCGGCAAGGCCGGCTTCAAGGCGGGCAGTGACATCGTGATCGGCCTCGACTGCGCCTCGACCGAGTTCTTCAAGGACGGCAAGTACGTCTATGAAGGCGAGGGCAAGACCCGTTCGATCTCCGAGCAGGCCAAGTACCTTGCCGACCTCGTTGCGCGCTATCCGATCGTGACCATCGAGGACGGCATGTCGGAAGACGACATGGACGGCTGGAAGGAGCTCACCGACCTCATCGGCAAGAAGTGCCAGCTCGTCGGCGACGATCTGTTCGTCACCAACGTCAAGCGCCTCGCCGAAGGCATCAAGGCGGGCCGGGCCAACTCGATCCTGATCAAGGTCAACCAGATCGGCACGCTGACCGAGACGCTCGCCGCCGTCGAAATGGCGCACAAGGCGGGCTACACCTCTGTGATGTCGCACCGCTCCGGCGAGACCGAGGATTCCACCATCGCCGACCTCGCCGTCGCCACCAACTGCGGTCAGATCAAGACCGGCTCCCTCGCGCGTTCCGACCGCACCGCCAAATACAACCAGCTCCTGCGCATCGAGCAGCAGCTCGGCAAGCAGGCGCTCTATGGCGGCAAGGCGGCACTGAAGGCGCTGGCGTAACGCGCCGCGTCGAGCCAATTCTCCGGCGTCACGTTAGCTTGATCGACGCTCAGTCGCATGCGCGTTGACGCCGGATGGTTGTCGTGATGTGCTCATACACCTTAAAGGTGAGGCTCTTTCTTTATTTCATTTTCTAGCAATTTGACGTTCCGCGCGCGTCAGGCGCGGAAGCGCCGGTGCTTTGCCTCGCCCAACGCGGAGCGCCAAAATGACCAGATTGCGAGCAACCCGAGCCGTCAGCACGGATGGAACCGTTACCGTTCAGGCCAGCGGTCAATTGATGGACGACTACGTCTACGCCACCGATCTGACCGGCGAGACGGATCTGACGGCGATACAACAGGCCGACGGCAGTTACAGCCTGCTTTACCTCGGAGCGACCGGCAACGTCATGTCGCTGCGCCGGGACCCTGGCAGCGATACGGGCTGGAGCGAGGAGGTGGTCGATGCCACCCAGCCGAGCCAGGCTGTCGGCGGCATCGATGCCAGCGGCAGGTTCACGGTCTTTGCCATCGGCTCGAATGCGGCGGCGCCCGATGTTTATGTCATGACGCGCCAGAGCGGGGGAAGCTGGAGCGCGCCGCAGCCGATCGCACCGGACGGCTCGGTGCCTGTATTCATGCAGGCCAGCAAGCTTGCGGCCTTTGCAATCGCGGGCAAGCTCGAACTGTTCGCGTTGCTCAGCCCCTCGCCGGGGTCCAACGGCCAGTCCAGCCTGTGGCGCATCGGCTGGGATGCTGCCGCTCCGAGCTGGCAGTACATCGCCGATACCGACCAGACCATCATCGAGAGCTGCACCGTCGCGGACATCGATTGTCTCTTGTTCGCGAACACCGCCGAGGCGACGCCCGTCGCGCTGGATCTGTTCACCGTGGCGGCTCCCTTCACGGCAACGGCAACATTGCTGGCGGCGAACATCGTATTCCGCTCGCTGGCCGTTGGTTCGCAGGCGGACAACAATTCGGCGGTGTTCATTGCCGATCCCGGTGACATGACCGATCGGCCGCAGATCCAGTATCTCGACGGTGGCAATCCGGACGCCGGCTTCGTGGTCGTGGATTCCACGATCAAGGCGACCGCGCTGGCGGTTGCGAGCGCCGGCGCCAATCCATTGGCGCTGTTTGCGCTCGATGACAGCGGCTCGCTGCAATTCATCGCGACGCCGCCGTCGGACACCAAATTCGACTTCTTCCTTCGCCTGAGGAACATCCTGACTGCGCGGGGGACGGAGGGCGATGCGGAGCTGGTTGGTTACGTGCCCACAAAGGGCCTGATGCGGATGTGGCAGAGTCCGCCGGACGATCCGGCTTCGCCTGACGGCAGCAAGGGCGGCTGGAATCAGGAGCCGATTCAGTATCCGCCGCTGACCCGCAAGCTCGTCGAGCAGAAGACCTATTCGACGACGCTGACTTTCTATGACGCGAAGGGTGTGACCCTTTCCAACGCCAAGGTCGCGCTGAAATCGACCGAGATCGTGAGCGCCTCGATCGCCGGGCAAGTCGTGACCCTTGGTCCGGCGCGGGCCCTGACGTTCACGACCGATGCGTCCGGCCGCCTGCGGGTCACGACGGAGACGCGGTCGCTGAATGCCGCGGGGCTGAGCGCCAGGCTGCCGGACCTGATGATGGACGGCGGCGATTTCGCGGTGACGCCCAATTATGATGTGCAGGAACGGCTGCGCAACATCACGACAGCCCAGGTCAAGCAGCTCGTGCCGAGCGAGTTCGCCGGCGATGCCGATCAAATCCGGCTGGCCGTCACGGAAGCGATGGCCAACATCCATGACGGGCCGGTCGCGTTGGTGCGGGCGCGCATCAATGCCAGGGACGACCTTCGGTTGCCGCTGCCGATGCGCGCGCAGCCCCGGCAGCCCTTCCGCTTCACCGTTGCCGGCGGGCGGGCCGTCTTCAAGACTCTCACCGATGCGGAGGCGGACGCCGCCATCGCCGAGATCGCGGCGTTGCGCACCAGTCCGGATTTTGGACTCCTCGACTTTTTCGAGGACGCGATCGAGGCGATCGGCAATGCGTTCGAGACCGCGGTCGATGCGGTGTACGACTACGTCATCAAGCCGATCGTCACCGGTTTCGAACTCGCCATCAACTGGGTGGCGGACAAGCTCAAGATCGCCTGGAACGGCATCGTCGACACCGTGGAAAGCGCGTTCCGCTTCGTGGAAACCGTCTTCAACGCGGTCAGGACGTTCTTCGTCGGGCTGTACAATTTCCTTGCCTGGCTGTTGAGCGATGCGCGCAAGGACATCTGGGCCACCAAGCGGAAGTTCGAGCGGATATTCAGCCAGGGTCTGGTTTCGCTCGCAGGCTTTGCCGCCGACGGCGGCAAGGTCAGTCACAGCTTCTTTGAGACCATGGAAGGTACCGTCAAGCAGGCCTTTGCGGGGATCGAGAAGGATCTCGGCAAGATCGATGCGGATGACGGGATGGATGCGCCGTCCGGCGTGAGCACGTTTCTCGAAATCATCGAGGACAGCGCAAGCGTCGCCAACTGGCTGATGGACAAGGTTTCGTTCGGCAGCCTCATCAGCCTTGGCATCAATATCCCGTCGGCGATGGTGCAGGATGCGATGGCTCTCATCTCGCGGGTCCAGTCGACATTCGCCACCGAGATCGCGAAGCTCATCCAGGCAAGCATGAAACGCTTGCGGGCGCTGGCAACCAGCACGTCGGAGTTCGGCAAGGTGCTGCTCGCCACGATCCTCGGCGAGGTGAAAGACCTGATCCTGGCCGTTCTGCGCGTCCTCGATGGACTGGTTCAATCCGTTTTGAACTTCTTCGCCAAGGATCTCGTCGCGCTCAACACCGCAGTGTTCGGCGCCTCCATCAATAACTTCGTCATTCAGGCGCTCTACGATCTGATCAACCCGGGGTCTTCGGAGGGGCTGACCGTCGTCGGCCTCGGCTCGTTGCTCTGCGCTTTCGTTGCGACCACGCTCTATCGCATCATCTTCGAGGATTCTCCGTTCTCGCTCGAACAAGCCGAGCAGGGCGTTGCGTCGAGCAAGAAGGAGATCGGCGTTCTGCTGATCCTGTCCGGCCTCGTTCAGGCGATGGTCTGGTGCGTCGCCGACGTCGGGCTCGATGTCGGATTGTTCGACAACCCGCCTGCCTGGCAAGCGCTGGCCGTCGTGATTCTCGGCCCGACCTTGATCCAGTTTCTCGCCTGGCCCGGAGGCCCGTTCGCAAGGCTTGCGTTCGACACGCCGGTCAACAAGGCCACCTCGGCGGCCTGGCTGTCCGGGTTCGGCAATATCGCGTTCAAGTTCTTGTGGGGTATCGCCCACAAGTTCAAGGATGGCCCGCGCGGCTCGTTCCCGGGATCTTGTGCACTGAGTGCCGGCGGCATCCTGTCCTTGGCGATGAATGCATGGATGCTCTTCGAGAAGGAAAGTGCGGGCACGGCGCGGGTGTCGGAATGGGTTGCCGGCGCCGCCGGGCCATTGTCGGCGATCGCAAAGCCGGCCAAGCACACGCTTGATCCGTTCGATGCCCGTATTCTCCTCGGCGTCATGGATATCGTCAGCGACGTCAGCGCCGGAATCGCCAAGATCGTCCACGGCAAGGAGATCATCGATTCGGAGCAAGGGACGACGCTGACTGCAAGGCGCGTCTCTTGGACTCGGCCTAGGTCACGGGCCGCGCGTCCGGAGGGACGCTCATACTGCTCGAATTTCGCAAACTGATTTTCACCCAGGCTGTTTCATCAGAGGATATTTTCATGCCCGCACTCTCGGATCCGACCTTGCAGACCAAAGGCAGGCTTACTGTCGGCCTCAACCTCGACAACAACGCATCGTACATCAGCAGCGGCGCGGTGAACGGACTGAAGGTGACGGCCGGAGCGCTTGCCTACGGGCCGCCCAACGAACCTCCGCCGCCGTGGAAGCCGGGCAAGCAATACTGGTCCGGAAACGGCACCGCGTTCGGCGCCCAGGGAATGGTCCCGACGACCTACGGCTACACTTACCAGGCCGGCATCTACCAGCCACTGTACATCAGCGACATGAGCAGCAATGCCGTGATGACCGGGAAGACCTATGTCTTCACGTTCTCGCTGGGAGCCGAATGGATTCAGCTCTACCTCAGGGTCACTGGCGGGCCCGACGGAGCTACGGTTTTGCCCGGCTTCGGACTTTGGAGCCTTGGCAGCAACCCGCACGCCTGGACCTACGTGACGCCAGAGGCCTTCACCGGCGAATGGATGATCGGGCTCCTCAGTCCGGCCTGCTTCAACATCGTGTGGCTTTCGGTTGAATATGCACCGCCCAAGGATTACGGCGGCGGTCTGCCGGAGGCGCGGCTGTGCTTCAAGGTATCCGGGCTGTCGCCGACCAATGCATTTGCGTATTCGACGGATGTCGATCTCGGCGGCCCCCGTCCGCTGGGGCAGGACATGCCGATCGGACTTCAGCATCTGCATCCGCGCAGCCAACCGCACATCCTGCAGCGCGAATCCGCCGTTCCCGTCGGCTAGGCTTCCTGTTCAATCAGTTGCTGCGCGGCGAGCCGGAACTTGGTAAGGAGGCCGCCTATCCGGGCGCGTCGCGCTGCAATGCCTGGGTCTGAGGCCATGAGTTGGTCGGGGGCCCAAGGCCTCGCTGACGCTCCTGCATCAAGTGGAGGATCGACATGAGCGATGGCGAAACCGGACTGCAACTGCGTTCGCTGATCAAGAAGAGCGGCGAGTTGGAAATCTCGCTTCTCGACGTGCCGACCCCCGAGCCCGCCGAGGACGAGGTGGTCGTCCGCGTCGAGGCGGCGCCGATCAACCCGTCCGATCTCGGTCTGCTCGTCGGCGCGGCCGACATGAGCACGGCGAAGCTCTCCGGCACAAGGCAGGCGCCCGTCATCACCGCGAAAGTGCCTGACGGTGCGATGCGCGCGATGGGCGCGCGGCTCGACCAATCCCTGCCGGTCGGCAACGAAGGTGCCGGCGTCGTCATCAAGACCGGCTCGTCGGATGCTGCAAAGGCGCTGATGGGCAAGACGGTCGCGATGATCGGCGGCGCCATGTACTCGCAATACCGGACCCTGAAGGCGAGGGACTGCCAGCCATTGCCTGACGGCACGACGGCGGCGGAGGGCGCGTCCTGGTTCGTCAATCCGCTCACCGCGCTCGGCATGACCGAGACGATGCGGCGCGAAGGCCACAAGGCGCTGGTGCATACCGCTGCCGCCTCCAATCTCGGGCAGATGCTGAACAAGATCTGCATCAAGGACGGCATTCCGCTCGTCAACATCGTGCGCAGCAAGGAGCAGGCGGAGATACTGAACAAGATCGGTGCCAAATACGTCGTCGATTCCAGCGTGCCGAGCTTCCTCGACGATCTCACGGCCGCGCTGGTCGAGACCGGCGCCACCATTGCCTTCGACGCCATCGGCGGCGGCAAGCTTGCCGGCGACATCCTCAACTGCATGGAAATCGCGATCAACAAGACCGCCAAGGAATACAGCCGCTACGGCTCCAGCGTGCACAAGCAGGTCTATGTCTACGGCGCGCTCGATATCCGTCCGATCGAACTGCCGCGTGGCTTCGGCATGGCCTGGGGCGTCGGCGGTTGGCTGCTGACCCCGTTCCTCCAGAAGATCGGTCCGGCCGACATCGGACGGCTGCGCCAGCGCGTCGTGAACGAATTGAAGACCACCTTCGCCAGCCACTACACCAAGGTGGTCTCGCTTCCCGAGGCGCTCGATCCCGCCAACATCGCGGTCTACGCCAAACGGGCCACCGGCGAAAAATTCCTCATCAACCCGAATAAGTCGTGACGAGCGATGGCGTCCAGGCCTGATCGAATTTATGCCTGAGCCGTGGGGCGAATAACGATCTCGCCGACGTCCACGCTATCCGGCTGCGCTATCGCGAAGGCCATCGCCTCCGCGATTGCGCTTGCCGGAATGGCCATCGCCTTCATGCTTGCCTGCCCTTGCTCCCGCAACGCGGAATCCGTCATGGAGGACGGCAGTTCGGTGTCGACATAACCGGGTGAGATGGTCGTCACGCGAAGGGACGGGCCGACCTCCTGACGAAGTCCTTCGGAAATCGCCCTGACGGCATTCTTGGACCCCGCATAGACGGCCATTGTCGGAACGATCTTGAGGCCGGCGGTCGACAGGGTGTTGACGAAATGGCCGAAGCCCTGACGACGGAAGACGGGCAGGGCCGCGGCGATCCCGTAGAGCACGCCCTTCACGTTCACGTCGATCATGTCGTCCCAGTCGTCGACCCTCAGATCGTCCAGGAGCGAAATCGGGGCAATTCCCGCATTGTTGATCAGGACGTCCAGCTTCCCGTATCGGTCCGTTGCCAGTCCGACGAGCCCGGCGACATCCTCGCGTTGCCTGACGTCGGTGACGAGGTACGACGCCTTTCCGCCCTTTGACGCGATGCTCGCGGCCAGCATTTCCAGCCGGTCGGCGCGCCGTGCGCCGAGGACCACGATGGCGCCACGTTCCGCGAGATGCCGGGCGGCGGCTGCGCCTATTCCGCTGCTGGCGCCCGTGATAGCGATGACTTTGCCTGCGATGCCCGTCATAGATGTTCCATGCAATTCGTTGCGATGAACTTCGCATCGAAAGCGAGGATGATCTATGCTCGAAGTGCTCGAAAATCGTCGAGATCGGATCAGGCCTTGGACACACCCCCAGATAGGCACGAGACCTCGGGTAACACCTCGGACCCGCTGTCTCAGGTCTTCTCGCTCCTGAACGTTCGCGCTGCGCGTTGCACGAGGTTCGAGGCGGGCGGCAATTGGTCGTATCGGTTTCCGGCCAAACCCGCCCTGAAGTTCGGCGCGGTCATCCGAGGTGATTGCTGGATCGATTTCGGTGACGAAGCCCATCATCGGCTTGTCACCGGCGACTGCTTTCTTCTGGCCAATGCACCAGCCTATGTTCTGGCCAACGACCAACGCCTTGTTCCCGAAGACGGTATAGCGGCGTCCGATTGGACGCAGTCGGATGTCGCGCGTCACGCGGGCAGCGATACCGTTCTGCTTGCCGGCAGTTTCGGTTTCGAAGCGTCGGACGCCGGATTGCTGCTCGATGCGCTTCCTCGCTTTCTGCTCATACCGTCGCGCAGCCCGTCGGCCCCCATCATTCATTCCACGCTTGGGATTCTCGACCTTGAAATCAGGGGGACGGGAATCGGAGCGGCCGTACTCACCGACAGGCTTGCCGACGTCCTGCTCGTCCAGGTGCTCCGCGCGGCGCTGGATCAGAGTGCCGGCGAGGGTTTTGGATGGATCAACGCGCTGGTCGATGCCAGGATCGGCAAGGCTATCAGGCTGATGCACGAAAACGCCGCTCACCCCTGGACCCTGGAAGCATTGGCCGACGCGATCGCCATGTCGCGATCCGCGTTTTCTAAGCGGTTTAAGTCGCTGGTGGGGCAGGCGCCGCTCGACTACCTTCTTCGATGGCGCATGCGGCTTGCACGCGATCAGCTACGACGTGGAGCGACCGTTTCGGCAACCGCCGCACAGCTGGGATACTCGTCGGAGAGCGCGTTCGGACATGCCTTCAAGCGAGTCTACGGCCACGCACCGAAGCGATACTGGCGCGGACAGGCCGCGGGCGAAAAATTCCCCAACGCCCCAAATAAATTATCGTGATCTGCGACGGCACCTCACCGAAGGAAGGTCTTGCCTTCTGAGCGAAGCGGGGGATTATTCCGCCGCTATTGAAAGCGGGACAACCGCAAGCAAAGAAGGGGACACTTCCATGACTGATCTGAATCGCCGCCACTTGCTGGCGGGCGCGGCCGCTGTGGGCGCGGCTGCCGTTACCGGGCTCGGACCGATCACTGCTCGTGCCTCAGTGCCGCCAAGCGGGACGCAGGCGCCGGGCTTCTACCGCTACAAGGTCGGCAGCCTTGAGTGTACCTCGATCAACGACGGCGCGCGCACCTTCCCGATGCCGGACAAGTTCGTCGTCAACGCGCCCAAGGACGAGGCGCTCGCGGCCGGCGAGGCGGCCTACATGCCGAAGGGTATGGTCACGGTGCCGTTCAACCCGCAGCTCATCAACACCGGCTCCAAGCTCGTCCTGATCGATGCCGGCAACGGCGCCGCCAATCTCGAGCCCAGCAAGGGTGCGGTCGGCCGCACCCTGCAAAACCTCGCGGCCGCCGGCGTCGATCCCAAGAGCATCGACGTCGTGCTGCTCTCGCATCTGCATCCCGACCACACCAACGGCATTCGGCTCGCCGACGGCGCGCTCGCGTTCCCGAATGCGGAGATCATGGTGCCGGGCAAGGACTGGGAGTTCTGGACCAGCGAGGACAACGCCGCCAAGGCCGAGTCCAACGCGATGATGAAGAACTACTTCGCCAACGTGAAGAAGACCTTCGCCGGCCTCGAATCCAAGGTCACCAAGTACGAGTGGGGCAAGGAGGTCGCGCCCGGCATCACATCGATCGCGACGCCCGGCCATACGCCCGGCCACACCTCGTTTGCGGTTGCATCCGGCGATGCCAAGGTGCTGATCCAGTCCGATGTCACCAACATTCCGGAGTTCTTCCTGCGCAATCCGGACTGGCACGTGGTGTTCGACACCGATGCCGCGTTGGCGCAGCAGACGCGCCACAAATTCTACGACATGGCGGCGGCCGAGAAGGCGACCGTGATCGGCTTCCACTTCACCTTCCCCTCGGTCGGCCATGTCGAGAAGGACGGCGCCAAATATCGCCTGATCCCGTCGGCCTGGAATCCGACGATCTGATCGGGCTGGACGTTTGTGCGAAAGATCGGGCCGCCGCTTGGCGGCCTGATTGTTTTGGACGACGGTTTCAGAAACTCAATGTTTCCAAATCGGACCGGTTCATGCACTTGCATCCATTGGTCCGGATCGCTTAAGTGCCGCCCGGCACTCCCGCTCAAGTTCTGAGGACACTCCATGGCCTACAATATCGTCGTGATCGCCGGCAGCCTGCGCAAGGACAGTTTTTCGCTGAAGATCGCCAATGCGCTCGCGAAGCTCGCGCCGGCCTCTCTCAAGCTCGAGGTCATCACGCCGGCGGGCATCTCCTTTTTCAACCAGGACCTCGAGAGCGCGCCGCCCGCGGACTGGCTGGCCTTCCGCGAAAAGCTCCAGAAATCGGACGGTGTCCTGTTCGTCACCCCGGAATACAATCGCGCCATCCCGGGCGTCCTCAAGAATGCCATCGACGTCGCCTCGCGCCCCTATGGCAAGAGCTCGTTCAACGGCAAGCCGGTCGGCATCATCTCGAACTCGCCGGGCCCGCTCGGCGGCGTCAGCGCGGCCAAGACGCTCCAGAACATCCTGCCGGGCATTGCCGGCCCGATCATGCAGCAGCCCGAGACCTACCTGAACGCGGTTGGCGACGCCTTCGATGCAGAGGGTAACCTCGCCAAGGACGCGCTCAAGACCGTGCTCCAGGCCTATATCGACGCCTTCGCCGCCCACGTGGCCAAGCATCACGGCTGAGGCTGAACAACCTTGTCATTCCGGGGGCGGCTCGAAGAGCCGAACCCGGAATCTCGAGATTCCGGGTTCGATGCTGCGCATCGCCCCGGAATGACAGTTTGCCAAGATTAGCGCTCCCTTAACCAAGCTGCCCCATCTTCCCAAGATGGTCTCCCGCGCGCGCCTCAAATCGATCCTGACCGGTCTTGCCCTCTATGCGATGGCGGCTGCCATCGTCGGCTATTTCGGCGTCAACGCCTATACCGGCAAATACGGCCTCAACGCCCGCCAGGAACTCGACCAGGAGATCATCGCGCTGACGAGCGAGCTGGCCCAGCTCAAGCGCGAGCGCGCCAGGAGCGAGCAGCGCGTCTCGCTGCTGCGTTCGGCGAGGATCGATCCCGACATGCTGGACGAGCGAGCACGCTTCCAGCTCGACTACGTCAATCCGCGCGATCTCGTTCGGATGATCCCGCCGAACTAGCGCTTGCGCAGGTTTCGAAACCGGTATCGAAAGCCGGCGCCGGGTCCGACCGCCTCCTGCAAAGGTCGCAAGACCGCAGTCGTCTTGCCGCCTTGACGGAGCAGCGCGGGCGGGGGCATGGCTTGTGCGGCGCACTGCTCCCAAGGATTGACAGAGATCAATCAGGCCGCGCCGGCACGCCGTAGATTGCCACCCGGAGGAAACGGTGATGAATGGGTCAATGCCCCAGCATCACGCGGCTCGTGTCGAAGCCGCTATTGCATCAGGCCAGGCGGCTCGCTCCGCGCTCGTGGCCTCCTGGCGCCGTTCGTCCCGACTGCATCATCTCGACCCCTCCGGCCGGGGCCTGCCCCAGCGGCTGACCGACGCGGAACTCCGCGAGGCGCGCGAGCGGATCGCACCGCTGCTCGCCGCTGCACGAGGCGCGATGGACCGGCTCTACCAGGCGGTTGGCGCGGCCGGCTGCTGCGTGCTGCTGGCCGACGGCGAGGGGGTACCGGTGGATCGTCGCGGCACGCCGGCGGACGACACCACCTTCCAATCCTGGGGTCTGTGGACCGGCGCGCTCTGGAGCGAGGAGCGCGAGGGCACCAATGGCATCGGCACCTGCGTCGTCGAGCAGCGGCCGCTGACGATCGACCGCGACCAGCACTTCTTCACGCGCAACACGCTGTTGAGCTGCACCGCCGTACCGATCTACGACCACGAGGCGGCGTTTGCCGGCGTGCTCGACGTCTCCTCCTGCCGCGCCGACCGGACCGATGCGTTTTCCAATCTGATCGCGCTCGCGGCAGGCGAGGCGGCAAAGCGCATCGAGGCCGACTTGTTCCGCCGGGCTTTCGCCCATGCCCGCATCGTGCTGACGCCGGCTGCGGACGGACAGTGCGGGGGCCTCGTTGCGGTCGATGCGGACGATCTCGTGGTCGGCGCGACACGCTCCGCCCGGGTGGGACTTGGGCTCGCGCCAGGCCGGGCGTTGCGGCCAGTGCCCGCGGCCGATCTTCTCGGCGGCGATACGGCGCGCGACCACCTCGCCGGCGGTCAGCGCGCGGTGGTGCAGCGGGCGCTGCTCCGCGCGGGCGGCAATGTTTCGGCGGCCGCCAAAGCCCTCGGCGTCAGCCGCGCAACCCTGCACAGGAAGCTCAAGCGGTTCGAGCTGAACCACTGAGGGCCACTGTCCTTTCAGCCGTCATTGCGAGCGTAGCGAAGCAATCCAGAATCTTTCCGCGGAGGGACTCTGGATTGCTTCGCTGCGCTCGCAGTGACGATGTGGAAGCCGCGAGCCCTCGATCTTGCACCTGCCTCACCCCGGACCTGTCGCAGAACTGCGACAGGTCCGCTCCGCCATCGCTCCTATCAGGGCTGACAGGAAACGCCTCCCGCATCATCGTCGGCGCAAGTCGCGACCAGCGACGAATTGCGCAAACAGCAAACATCGGGAGTGATCAATGAACAAGGTGGAATTCCTCAGCGTCACCAAAGTTCCCTTCGCCGAACGCTACGACAACTTCATCGGCGGCAAGTTCGTCGCGCCGATCTCGGGCAAATATTTCGACAATGCCTCGCCGGTGAACGGACAGATCGTCTGCAAGATCGCACGCTCCGACGCGCAGGACGTCGAAGCTGCGCTCGACGCGGCGCATGCCGCCAAGGCCGGCTGGGGGAGCACCAGCGTCGCCGAGCGCGCCGCGATCCTGAACAAGATCGCCGACCGCATGGAAGAGAATCTCGAGCGCCTCGCGATCGCCGAGACCTGGGACAACGGCAAGCCGATCCGCGAGACTCGCGCCGCCGACATCCCGCTCGCCATCGACCACTTCCGCTATTTCGCCGGCGTCGTCCGCGCCCAGGAAGGCTCGATCGGCGAGATCGACCACGATACTATCGCCTATCATTTCCACGAGCCGCTCGGTGTGGTCGGCCAGATCATCCCCTGGAACTTCCCGCTGCTGATGGCCTGCTGGAAACTCGCCCCGGCGCTTGCCGCCGGCAATTGCGTCGTGCTCAAGCCCGCCGAGCAGACCCCGGCCTCGATCATGGTCTGGGCCGAGGTCATCGGCGACCTGCTGCCGCCCGGCGTCCTCAACATCGTCAACGGCTTTGGCCTCGAAGCCGGCAAGCCGCTGGCCTCGAGCCCGCGCATCGCCAAGATCGCCTTCACCGGCGAGACCTCGACGGGCCGGCTGATCATGCAATATGCCAGCCAGAACCTGATCCCGGTCACGCTGGAGCTCGGCGGCAAGTCGCCGAACATCTTCTTCAAGGACGTCACCGCCGAGGACGACGACTTCTTCGACAAGGCGATCGAAGGCTTCGTCATGTTCGCGCTGAACCAGGGCGAGGTCTGCACCTGCCCGAGCCGGGCGCTGGTCCACGCCGACATCTATGACCGCTTCATGGAGCGGGCGCTGAAGCGCGTCGCCGCGATCAAGCAGGGCGACCCGCGTGCGGCCGACACCATGATCGGTGCACAGGCCTCGGGTGAGCAGCTCGCCAAGATCCTCTCCTATATCGACATCGGCAAGCAGGAGGGCGCCAAGGTGCTGGCCGGCGGCGGTCGTGCCGAGCTCGGCGGCGATCTTTCCGGCGGCTTCTACGTCCAGCCGACCGTGTTCGAAGGCCACAACAAGATGCGAATCTTCCAGGAGGAGATCTTTGGTCCCGTCGTCTCGGTCACGACCTTCAAGACCGACGACGAAGCGCTCGCGATCGCCAACGACACGCTCTACGGTCTCGGCGCCGGTGTCTGGAGCCGCGATGCCAACCGCTGCTACCGCTTCGGCCGGGCGATCCAGGCCGGCCGGGTCTGGACCAATTGCTACCATGCCTATCCCGCGCATGCGGCGTTCGGCGGCTACAAGCAGTCGGGCGTCGGTCGCGAGACCCACAAGATGATGCTCGATCACTACCAGCAGACCAAGAATCTCCTGGTCAGCTACAGCCCGAAGAAGCTCGGCTTCTTCTGATCGGAACAGGAGCGGGCGGCGCCGTTTTGGCGCCGCTCGTTCCGCTAAACGGGACCTGGCCCGCACGGCGTTAGATTTGTTGCCTGATCTGCGTCAAAGATTTTCCAATATTTCGATCACGTTGCAGTGCGGCATAATGAATGTCGTGTCATGCCGCCGCGGTGCTTTCCAAGGGTGTTTGACTTGGGTTAGAGAGGACGAAAGTTTTCTCTGACCCGGAATTCCCATGGCCGCACCCAAGAAAGCCGCCGCAAGCGCTCCACAGGACAAGACCAACGGCGGTTCGCCCCCGGAATTCACCAGGGAGCAGGAGCTCAAGGCGCTCCGCGACATGCTCCTGATCCGCAGGTTCGAGGAAAAGGCCGGCCAGCTCTACGGCATGGGCGCGATCGGCGGCTTCTGCCACCTCTATATCGGCCAGGAGGCCGTGGTGGTCGGCATGCAGATGGCTCTCAAGGAGGGCGATCAGGTCATCACCGGCTATCGCGACCACGGTCACATGCTCGCGACCGGCATGGACGCCAACGGCGTCATGGCCGAGCTCACGGGACGCCGCGGCGGCTATTCCAAGGGCAAGGGCGGCTCCATGCACATGTTCAGCAAGGAGAAGCACTTTTACGGCGGCCACGGCATCGTCGGTGCCCAGGTCTCGCTCGGCACGGGTCTGGCCTTCGCCAACAACTATCGCGGCAACGGCAATGTCAGCGTCACCTATTTCGGCGACGGCGCGGCCAACCAGGGCCAAGTCTATGAGAGCTTCAACATGGCGGAGCTCTGGAAGCTGCCGGTGATCTATGTCATCGAGAACAACCGCTACGCCATGGGCACCGCGGTCTCGCGCGCTTCCGCGCAGCAGGACTTTTCCAAGCGCGGCGCGTCCTTCAACATCCCCGGCCTGCAAGTCGACGGCATGGACGTCCGTGCGGTGAAGGCTGCGGGCGACGAGGCCGCCGCCTGGTGCCGCGCCGGCAAGGGGCCGATGATCCTGGAAATGCAGACCTACCGCTATCGCGGCCACTCGATGTCCGACCCTGCAAAATACCGCACGCGCGAGGAGGTCGAGAAGGTCCGCCACGATCAGGACCCGATCGAGCAGGTGCGCAACCGCCTGTTGGCCGCCAAGGTCAGCGAGGCCGACCTCAAGGCGATCGACGCCGAGGTGCGCGATATCGTCAACGCGTCTGCCGACTTTGCCCAGCATGATCCCGAGCCGGATGCCGCCGAGCTCTGGACCGACGTTTACCGCTGAACGCGCGCAAGCTTTCTTTTGGAGCCGATATGCCAATTCAAGTGCTGATGCCCGCGTTGTCGCCCACGATGGAAAAGGGCAACCTCGCCAAATGGCTGAAAAAAGAGGGTGAGGCCATCAAGTCCGGCGATGTCATCGCCGAGATCGAGACCGACAAGGCGACCATGGAGGTCGAGGCGACCGACGAGGGCACGCTCGGCAAGATCCTGATCCCCGAAGGCACCGCCGACGTCGCCGTCAACACGCCGATCGCGACGATTCTTGCCGACGGTGAGAGCGCCGCTGATCTCGCAAAGGCGCCCGCGCCGGCCCCGCAGCCGAAGGCCGCCGAATCCGCAGCCCCTGCCGCCGCAAAGGCCGAGGCACCCGCGCCCAGGGCTGCGCCGTCCGCACCACAAGCCGTCGCCGAGCCTGATCCGGAAGTGCCCGCGGGCACCGAGATGGTGACGCAGACCATCCGCGAAGCGCTGCGCGATGCCATGGCCGAAGAGATGCGCCGCGACGCCGACGTCTTCGTGATGGGCGAAGAGGTTGCCGAGTATCAGGGCGCCTACAAGGTCACCCAGGGCCTGCTCCAGGAATTCGGCGCCAAGCGCGTGATCGACACACCGATCACCGAGCACGGCTTTGCCGGCATCGGCGTCGGCGCCGCGATGACCGGGCTGAAGCCGGTCGTCGAGTTCATGACCTTCAACTTCGCGATGCAGGCGATCGACCAGATCATCAACTCCGCCGCCAAGACGCTCTATATGTCCGGCGGCCAGATGGGGTGCTCGATCGTGTTCCGCGGCCCGAACGGCGCCGCCGCGCGCGTCGCCGCGCAGCACAGCCAGGACTATTCATCCTGGTATTCGAACGTTCCGGGTCTCAAGGTCGTCGCGCCGTTCTCGGCCGCGGATTACAAGGGCCTGCTCAAGGCCGCGATCCGCGATCCCAATCCGGTGATCTTCCTCGAGAACGAGGTGCTCTACGGCCACACCGGCGAAGTGCCAAAGCTCGACGACTTCGTGATCCCGATCGGCAAGGCGCGCATCGTGCGCTCCGGCAGCCACGTCACAATCATCTCCTGGTCGAACGGCATGACCTATGCGCTCAAGGCCGCCGACGAGCTCGCCAAGGACGGCATCGAGGCCGAGGTGATCGACCTGCGCACGCTGCGCCCGATGGACACCGAGACCATCGTCAACTCGGTCAAGAAGACGGGGCGCGCCGTCACGGTGGAAGAGGGCTGGGCCCAGAGCGGCGTCGGCGCCGAGATCGCCGCACGGATCATGGAGAACGCCTTCGACTATCTGGACGCGCCCGTTGCGCGCGTCTCCGGCAAGGACGTGCCGATGCCCTATGCCGCGAATCTGGAGAAGCTCGCGCTGCCGTCGGCGGCGGAAGTCGTCGAGGCCGCCAAAGCCGTCTGCTACAGGTAGACCATGGCGGGCCCGAAGGAGCAGCCACTGCCACCCGACGTCATGACCCGCGAGGACGCGGTCGAGATCCTGCGCGTGTTCGTGCTGGACGGCGGGCTGTCGATGGCGTTCCAGCGCGCCTTCGAGGAACCCGACATGTGGGGCCTCTTGCTCGTCGATCTTGCCCGTCACGCCGCGCGCGCCTATGCGCGCGAGAGCGAATATACCGAGGAGGACGCGTTGAGCCGGATCCTCGAGATGTTCCAGGCCGAGATCGAGCGCCCCACGGACACCGGCACCACGACGCCGCGCGGGAAGGGGCACTGACAGTGGCGATCGAATCCTATCACTTCGATTTCATGCTGGAGGCGATCCGCGAGGCGGAGGCCTCGATCGCGCAGGGCGGCCTGCCGATCGGCGCCGTGCTGACGCGCGACAACCAGATCATCGCCCGCGGTCACAACAACCGCGTGCAGGAGAACAACGTGATCCTGCACGGCGAGATGAGCTGCCTGCGCGAGGCCGGCGCGATCACATTCCACGACACCGTCATGTACACCACGCTGTCGCCATGCTCGATGTGTGCCGGCGCGCTCGCATTGTTCAAGGTGAAGCTGGTGGTGATCGGGGAATCCGTCACCTTTCCGGGCTCCAAGGACATCCTCGACAAGTTCGGCATCCCCTGGATCGACCTTGCCGACGACCGCTCCATCACCATGATGAAGAATTGGCGTTCCATCCCTGCCAATGAGCGCCTCTGGCAGGGCGACATCGGCAACTAAACCTGGTCTGTTCGTCTTCGCTGTCGGAGACGACGTTTTGCAAAGTTCTTCTTGAGGTCAGCATGCCCATCAACATCCTGATGCCCGCTCTCTCGCCGACGATGGAGAAGGGCAACCTCGCCAAGTGGCTGAAGAAGGAAGGCGACAAGGTCAAATCCGGCGATGTCATCGCCGAGATCGAGACCGACAAGGCGACCATGGAGGTCGAGGCCATCGACGAGGGCACGATCGCCAAGATCCTGGTGCCCGAAGGCACGCAGGACGTCCCGGTCAACGACGTCATCGCCGTGCTGGCCGGTGAGGGCGAGGATGTGAAGGCCGCTGGTGCCGCCAAGCCCAGCGCCTCCGCCGCGCCGCCGAAAGCCACGGATGCTCCCGCTGCTGCGCCAGCTCCCGCGACAGCACCTGCTGCGCCCAAGGCTGCACCGCCGCCCGCCGCCGCACCCGCGCCGCAGGCTGCCGCACCGGCTGCTCAGAGCAACGGCCATGGCGGCCGCGTGTTCTCATCGCCGCTGGCGCGACGTCTGGCCAAGGACGCCGGCATCGACGTGTCGATGGTGACAGGCACCGGCCCGCACGGCCGCGTCGTCGCCCGCGACGTCGAGCAGGCCAAGTCCGGCAAGGGCCTCAAGGCGCCCGCCGCGGCGCCGTCATCCGCGCCCTCGATCGCGCCGACCATGTCGGACAAGCAGATCCTGTCGCTGTTCGAGCCCGGCTCCTACGACATCGTCCCGCACGACGGCATGCGCCGCACGATCGCGCAGCGCCTGACTGCGTCGATCCAGAACGTCCCGCATTTCTACCTCACCATCGACTGCGACATCGGCAAGCTGCTCGCCGCGCGCGAGGAGATCAATGCGGCGGCTCCCAAGGACAAGGAGAAGAAGCCGCTCTACAAGATCTCGGTCAACGACTTCGTCATCAAGGCGATGGCGGTCGCGCTCCAGAAGATCCCGAACTGCAATGTGAGCTGGACCGAAAGCGGCATGGTCAAGCATCACCATTCCGACGTCGGCGTTGCCGTGGCGATGCCCGGTGGCCTGATCACGCCGATCATCCGGAAAGCGGAGACCAAGACGCTCTCCACCATCTCCAACGAGATGAAGGACTTTGCCGCGCGCGCCCGCTCGCGCAAGCTCAAGCCCGAGGAATACCAGGGCGGCACCACCGCCGTGTCCAACCTCGGCATGTACGGCATCAGCCACTTCACCGCCGTGATCAACCCGCCGCATGCCACCATCCTCGCGGTCGGCACCAGCGAAGAACGGCCCGTGGTGCGGAATGGCAAGATCGAGATCGCGCACATGATGAGCGTGACCTTGTCGTGCGATCACCGCGCCATCGACGGCGCGCTCGGCGCCGAGCTGATCGGCGCGTTCAAGCAGCTCATCGAAAATCCGGTCATGATGATGGTCTGAGATGGCGCATGCGGACGCGCTGGCCCTGGATCTCAATGGTGATCTCGCTGGTGTTGACGCTCAGCCCGATCGGCCGCGACATCATTGAATCTGCCTTCTTTGCCGGAGAGAGACTGTCGCGCGACATCTGGAGACCCATTGCGCTGGTGATCATCGCCGTCATGGCGGCGGTCATCCTCGCGGAATGGCTGATCAGAACTTACATCCTCAATCGCCGCGCCCGCGGCGCAACGACCGCTTGAGTTGAACGGGAGCCGCCATGGCCGATACATCCTTCGACATCATCATCATCGGCTCCGGTCCCGGCGGCTATGTCACCGCGATCCGCGCCGCCCAGCTCGGCTTCAAGGTCGCGATCGTCGAAAAGTCCTACCTCGGCGGCATCTGCCTGAACTGGGGCTGCATCCCGACCAAGGCGCTGCTGCGCTCCGCCGAGATCTATCACTACATGCAGCACGCCAAGGATTACGGCCTGTCGGCCGAGAAGGTCTCGTTCGACCCGAAGGCTGTGGTGCAGCGTTCGCGTGGCGTCTCGAAGCGGCTGAATGACGGCGTCGGCTTCCTGATGAAGAAGAACAAGGTGACCGTAATCTGGGGCGCTGCCTCGATCGACGCGCCCGGCAAGGTCACCGTGAAGAAGTCCGACGTCGAAGCGCCGAAGGGCGCGCTGGGCGAGGGGACCTACCAGGCCAAGCACATCATCGTCGCGACCGGCGCGCGGCCGCGCGTGCTGCCGGGGCTCGAGCCCGACAAGAAGCTGATCTGGACCTATTTCGAGGCGATGGTGCCGGAGCGGATGCCGAAGTCGCTGCTGGTCGTCGGCTCCGGCGCGATCGGCATCGAATTCGCCTCGTTCTTCCACACCATGGGCTCTGACGTCACCGTGGTCGAGGTGCTGCCGCAGATCCTGCCGGTCGAGGACGCCGAGATCGCCGGCCTTGCGCGCAAGCGTTTCGAAAAGCAGGGCATCAAGATCCTGTCCTCGACCAAGGTGACGAAGCTCGAGAAGAAGGCCGACAGCGTCGTCGCCACCATCGACGACGGCAAGGGCAAGCCTGTGACCACCGAGTTCGAGCGCGTGATCTCGGCGGTCGGCGTCGTTGGCAACATCGAGAGCCTCGGCCTCGAAAAGCTCGGTGTCAAAACCGATCGCGGCTGCATCGTGATCGACGGTTACGGCAAGACCAACGTCCCCGGCATCTACGCCATTGGCGACGTCGCGGGCCCCCCGATGCTGGCGCACAAGGCCGAGCATGAAGGCGTGATCTGCGTCGAGGCGATCAAGGGCCTGCATCCGCATCCCATGGACAAGAACCTGATCCCGGGCTGCACCTATTGCCAGCCGCAGGTCGCCTCGGTCGGCCTCACCGAAGCCAAGGCCAAGGAGAACGGCCGCGAGATCCGCGTCGGCCGCTTCCCCTTCGTCGGCAACGGCAAGGCGATTGCGCTGGGCGAGGACCAGGGCCTGGTCAAGGTGATCTTCGACAAGAAGACCGGTCAGCTCCTCGGCGCCCACATGGTCGGCGCGGAGGTCACCGAGCTGATCCAGGGCTATGTCGTCGCCATGAATCTGGAGACGACGGAAGAAGAGCTGATGCACACCGTGTTCCCGCATCCGACGCTGTCGGAGATGATGAAGGAAGCCGTGCTGGATGCTTATGGGCGAGTGTTGAATATTTGAGGGAAGGGGGACTGCGGCGTCGGGGGCGCTCTGAGCAGTCCCGTCATCCTGAGGTGTGAGGCCGGCGGTGCGGAGCACCGTTGGCCGAGCCTCGAAGGATGAGCGGCCGAGATGCAGCCGGTCTCGTCGCCCTTCGAGGCTCACCATACGGCGCGATGCGCCGCATGGCTCGCGCCTCAAGGTGACGGATCACGTAATGAACGGAACAGAACAAGAAGAGGGCCAACCCATGCACGACAACGACAACCTCACCATCGAACGCCCGACCTTCGTCACCCATCTCGAATGCGCGATGGAAGGCGATCACTACGCGGCCGACCAGGTCCACAACCTCTCGAAAGCCGGCAAGCCGCTGCTGGTGCGCTACGACCTCGCGGGCGTGAAGAAGGCGCTGACCAAGGATGCGCTCAAGGAACGCCCCGCTGACATGTGGCGCTATCGCGAGCTGCTGCCGGTGCGCAAATGCAAGGACATCGTCTCGCTCGGCGAGGTGACGACGCCGCTGATCCGGCTGCCGAAGCTCGGAAAAAAGCTGGGCGGCGGTGAGATCATCGTGAAGGATGAGGGACGCCTGCCGACCGGCTCGTTCAAGGCGCGCGGTCTGGTGATGGCGGTGTCGATGGGCAAGGCGCTCGGCATCAAGCACATGGCGATGCCGACCAACGGCAATGCCGGTGCGGCGCTCGCGGCTTACGCGACCTCCTGCGGCATCAAGACCACGATCTTCTGCCCGGCCGATACGCCGGAAGTGAACGTCAGCGAGATCGAGCTCCAGGGTGCGACCGTCTACCGCGTCAACGGCTATATCGACGATTGCGGCAAGATCGTCGGCGAGGGCAAGGCGAAGGTCGGCTGGTTCGACACCTCCACGCTGAAGGAGCCGTACCGCATCGAAGGCAAGAAGACGATGGGCCTCGAACTCGCCGAGCAGCTCGGCTGGGACGTGCCCGACGTGATCTTCTATCCGACTGGCGGCGGCACTGGCCTGATCGGCATGTGGAAGGCCTTTGACGAGCTCGAGAAGATCGGCTTCATCGGTTCGAAGCGCCCGCGCATGGTCGCGGTGCAAGCCTCCGGGTGCGCGCCGATGGTGCGCGCCTTCGATGCCGGCACCGAGCATGCGACGCGCTGGGAGGACGCCCACACCATCGCGTCCGGCATCCGCGTGCCGCAGGCGATCGGCGATTTCCTGATCCTGCGCGCGGTGCGCGAGAGCAAGGGCTTTGCCATCGCGGTCGACGACGACAAGATCTCGGCGGCGCTGAACGAGGTCGCGCGCGAGGAGGGGCTTTTGCTGTGCCCCGAGGGCGCCGCGACCTACGCCGCTTACAAGGAAAGCCTGGCCGACGGCCGCGTCAGCAAGACCGACCGCGTGATGTTGTTCAACTGCGCGACCGGCCTGAAATACCCGCTGCCGCCGGTCACCCGCACGCTCGATCGTCACAAGCCGATCGACTTCTCGCAGTTCTAGAAATCTCTCCCTCTCCCCGTTCTTACGGGGGCGCGACGAGCTTCGCTCGCGCTGGGAGGGTTGGGGTGAGAGGCCTGCTTCCGCGCGAACACGGTGGCAGATGGGCTCGCGGAGGCTCCCGCTGACCCATTTGCTTCGCAATTCGACCTCTCCCCGCAAGCGGGGCGAGGTAAAGAAAAACAACAATGACATTGCTGGGGAGAACACAATGACGAAGGCCGTCTGGGCCGGGCTGATCGGTATTCTCGCTCTCACCGGCGCTGCGCGCGCCGACGACTATCCCTCGCATCCTATCACCATCATCGTTCCCTTCGCGGCCGGCGGCCCGTCGGATGCGATGGCGCGCGTGCTCGCCGAACGGATGCGGACGACGCTCGGCCAGCCCCTGGTGATCGAGAACGTCACCGGCGCCGGCGGTTCGATCGGCGTCGGTCGCGCCGTGCATTCGCCGGCAGACGGCTACACCATCTCGTTTGGCCATCTCGGCACCCATGTGGCCAACGGCGCCGTCTACAAGCTCAACTACGATCTCGTCGCCGATCTCGAACCGGTGGTGTTGTTGCCGAGTAACCCGATGATCGTCGTCAGCAAGAACGCGGTCCCGGCGACGTCGCTGAAAGAGCTTTTGGACTGGCTCAAGTCGCGGCCGTCGGCGGCAACCGCCGGCACGGCCGGTGCGGGCTCCGGCAGCCACATCGCCGGGGTCTATTTTGAGAGTGTCAGCGGCATCAAGCTGCAATACGTGCCGTATCGCGGCACTGCGCCCGCGCTGAACGATCTCATCGCGGGCCAGATCGACGTCATCGTCGACCAGACCTCCAACTCCATCAACCAGGTCCGCGCCGGCACCATCCGTGCCTACGCCGTCACCGACGACAAGCGCCTGTCCTCGGCGCCGGACGTCCCGACCGCGGAGGAGGCGGGCCTGAAAGGCTTCCACATGACGCTGTGGTCGGGGATGTGGGTGCCGAAGGGCACGCCGAAGGAGATCGTGACCAAGCTCAACGCCGCCGCCGTGGAGGCCCTGAACGATCCCGCCGTGAAGAAGCAGCTCGAAAGCCAGGGCCTGGAGATGACGCCGCAGGATCAGCTCACCCCTGAAGCCCTCGGCACCCGCCAGAAGGCGGAGATCGCAAAATGGTGGCCAATCATCAAGGCGGCGAATATCAAGGTGGATTAGAGCACCTTGCCGCTTCGTATGTCGCCACGACGACGAGTAGCCGCGGCCTGAGGGGC
This sequence comes from Bradyrhizobium sp. B039, assembly GCF_038965675.1. Taxonomy (NCBI): domain Bacteria; kingdom Pseudomonadati; phylum Pseudomonadota; class Alphaproteobacteria; order Hyphomicrobiales; family Nitrobacteraceae; genus Bradyrhizobium; species Bradyrhizobium sp. B039. The sequence goes on along the minus strand of NZ_CP152416.1, from coordinate 4,862,165 downwards.
AGGCGCGGCCGCGTTACAACTTGGCTTCATCCGCCCCCGTCAGGGCCGCCTCCAGACATTGAAGCAGCTTCGGCGTGGAAAACGGCTTCGCGAGAAAGCAGGTCGCGCCGGCCTTCAGCGCGCGGTCGCGCACGGCCTCGTCGGGAAAAGCCGTCATGAAGATGAAGGGCGTGATGCGCCCGAGGCTGCGCATATGCGTCAACAGCTCGACACCGCTCATGGCCAACATCTGCACGTCGGCGATTACGCAGGAGGTCGTGTCCAGTTCGGCGGATTGAAGAAATTCGTGAGCGGAACCAAAGGTGTGGACCGTGTATCCGCGCGACGTCAGGAGGTTGTTCGTCGCAAGGCGAACGGAGGGATCATCATCAATGACGGAAATGATCGAGGGCACTGACAATATGATCGCTCCTGAACGGGGAGCCGCCGGGCACGGTTCAGCCGCTTACGGAAAGTGGGCCCCCGGAGCGGGATTGGAAAGCATACTTAGGTTTGCAGGTGACCCCTGTTGCGCGGGATTCCGAGCGCGTCGGTCATTCTGACGAGATCGGCCAATGACTTCGCCCCCATTTTCCGCATGATCTGCCCGCGATAGATCTTCACGGTGATCTCGGCCAATCCAAGTTCGGCGGCGACCTGTTTGTTCATCAGGCCGGATGCAACCAGGGCGAGCACGTCGCGCTCGCGCGCTGTCAGCCCCTCGAAACGGGATCGCACGCCCGAGATCGACTTCTCGGCATCGCGCCGCCTGCGATCCCGTTCGATCGCTGCCTGCACCGCATCCAGCATGTCCTGGTCGCGCACCGGCTTGGTCAGAAAATCGACGGCACCGCTCTTCATGGCTCTCACGGTCATGGGAATATCGCCATGACCGGTGATGAAGATAATGGGCGTGTGAATATTGGCCTTGGCGAGGTCCGCCTGGAGGTCGAGGCCGCTCGATCCTGGCAGACGGATGTCGAGCACGAGGCAACTGGGGACCGCAGGCGGTTGGGCTTCCATGATCTCCGCCGCCGAACTGAAGGCCTCGACCTTAAGGCCGACCGATTGAAAGAGATTGGTCAGCGCGCGGCGCATCGACGGATCATCATCGACGATCCGGACGATCGGGTCACCTGCGCTCGCCTGGGCCTGCTTGGCATTGTCGGTCACGACGTGTCCTTGTGCGGCAAGGGCAGGGCGATCTGGAATGTTGCACCGCTCCCCTCATTTTGAAAGGCCGAAAGCCGGCCCGCGTGAGCCTCGATGATCGATCGGCAGATCGAGAGTCCCATCCCCAGACCGCCCGACTTCGTCGTGAAGAAGGGGGTGAAGATGCGCTCCTTTACGTCTTTGCCGAGGCCGACACCGCGATCCGTCACGGTGAGGAGCAGGCGGTCGTCATCGTCGTCGTCGTCCGTCAGGCTCGAGCGGATCGCCAGTTCGCGCGGGTGGTCAACATTGGCTTGCATGGCTTCGATGCCGTTCATCACCAGGTTGATCAGCACCTGCTGGAGCTGGATCCGGTCGCCGCAAATCCTCGGCAGGTCGGACGCCAACTCCATCCGCACCGACACCCCATGGGTCGCGAGCTCGCGCCGAACGAGCGCCACCGCCTCCCGGACGACTTGGTTGATGTCGAGTGAAACCACTTCGATCTCGGTTTTCTTCGCGAGCGCCCTGATCCGGCGGATCACCTCGCTGGCCCGATTGGCGTCCTCGACAATCCATTCTGCGGAACGGCGCGCGGCCTTCAAGTCGGCGGGTTCGCGATCGAGCCAAGCGATGCAGGCGTCCGCATTGGAGATCACGGCGGCAAGAGGCTGGGTGATTTCGTGGGCAATCGAGGCGGTAAGTTCGCCAAGCGTCGTGACGCGCGTGACATGGGCGAGCTCGGCTTGTGCCTTGCGCAGCGCATCTTCAGCCTGCTCCGCGCGGATCGCCGCCGTTACATCGCTGCTGACGCCTCGATAGCCGAGAAAATGACCGTCCGCGTCATGCAAGGGCTTGCCGCTGGTGCGCACGTAAATTGGAGAGCCGTTGCGATCCCTGCCGCGGTAAACCAGATCGCGGAACGGGAGGTGGGCGTCGAGCGTCGCGCGATGCTGCTCCCACTTTCCGGGCTCGAGCTCGGCATCGGGCGGAATGTCCCACCGCGTCAGGCCGATCAAGGCCGTCGGCGCAGCACTGGCCGGATCGGAGTGTTCCGATATCTTCGTGATACGGTGATCCGGCCCGGTCTCCCAAAACCAGTCCGATGCGGTTTCAGCATAGTCGCGGAATCGCTGCTCGGATGCCTTGAGCTCGTCAAATGCCCTTTGAAGTGCTTCTTTTGCGGCGACCTGCTCGGTGACGTCCACGTGGGTACCGATAATTTCCGTCACTTCGCCGTCGCTGCCGACGACGGGATGTCCCTCGGTATGAACTCGTCGTATCGAGCCGTCCGGGCGCGCAATGCGAAAGTCAATTTCGAAGGGCTTCCTTCGCCGGAGGGCCTGACGTTCCACCTCGATGATCCGCTGGAAATCCTCGGGGAGGATGCGTTCCTGGAAAGCCCGTGCCGGTACATCGATCTGGTTCGGCTCAAATCCGAACAGGCGGTAGAGTTCAGCCGAACGGTATGCAAACTCCTGACGGCGCACATCCCAGGCCCAGCTGCTTGTATGGCTGAGCCGCTGGGCCTCGGCCAGATAGGCCTCGCTGCGACGCAGCCGCTGTTCGGCCTCCTTTGCAACCGTGACATCAGTGACGCCCCCGACAAGCTCGATGCACCCGGATCCGTGTCTCAGCGCGCGCGCCACGGAATGGAGATATTTGATTGATCCATCCGGCATCAGCAGGCGATACTCATGGTCGAAATCTTCTGCTCGTCGGGCGGCCCGATCGAGCGTCCTGCTGACCGCATCGCGATCTTCCGGATGGATGCGCTGGAAGACGAAATCCAAGGTCGGCTTCACCGCCGGGTCGCACTGGAAGATGCGAAAGGTTTGCCTTGACCAGACGATCGCGCCTGTCGCGACGTCCAGGCCGAAGCTGCCGGTGCGGCTCAGTTCCTGCGCCTCTGCGAGGTAGGCTTCGCTCTGCCGCAGCGCATCCTCCGCTTCCTTGCGCTGGGTGATATTTTCGCAGGCGACCAGCACGATCGGCGTTCCATCGCCGCGCAGCATCGCCTTGGCGTTCTCACGGACCCAAAGGACTGAGCCGTCCTTCCGGAACTTGCGAATCTCCCAGGTATGCGACTGGTCCAGGGTTTCCAGGCACAACGCTACGCATCGACGGACGGCGTCGTGGTCCTCCTCGAAGAAGACGTTGAGCACGGACTGGCCAATCAGCTCGGCCGGCGTGTAGCCCAGTTGTGCGGCGCCGAACGTATTGACGTTGAGCACTGTTCCGGCCGGATCGACCATGAAATACATGACCGGATTGTGCTCGAATACCTCACGCCACTGCTTCACGGCGTCGCGTAGATCGGCGGTGTCTTGCTGCGAGTCATCTGCGACCGCGGACGCGTCCTTCTCGCCGTTGCCGAACGATCGAAGCGCGGCAAGGCCGCCGAGCAGGAGTTGTGCTGCCGAATTCCCAAATTTCGCGATCTGGCCAGGCATCATCGCAGGCGTCCCGGCTCGCTGAGGCCAAAGCAAGTAGAGCACTTTGCAACAAGGGGAGCAATTCCTTCCGACTAAAGTGGAATCCGCCCGCCGAAACTCGCGGTTGCCGTGCAGCCAGCAGGCTTTGCCTCGTCTAATTGAAGGCGAAGGGCCGGAAAACTACGGGACAAACCTACGTATAGCTCGCGCATTCCTAATCATAGCGCACATTTACCTCCGTACAATTGAGCGGTCCGTTGCGTGCGGACTAGTCTCACGACCAATCGAGGGGACGCGATGTGCAAGGCACAAGCCAGCGATTTGCGCGATGTGCTGCTCATAGAACCAAGCTCTGCGTCCGTTGCCCCGAGTTGCCGCATGATTGGCGGGTCGTGATTGAGAGGCCGCATTTTCAAAAAACGAGCGTGGATGGCCGTGCACCAGCGTACGAGCGCAGCCACGATCATGAGAGACAGGAGGAGAGCATGATGTGCGATAGGCCTGAACACTCCGAGCGCGGTCATGATGTAAAGGGCTGCGCTGTCTGCAACGGCAAGTTTGGCCTGATCCGATATTATTCCTGGCGAACGCCGCTGTGCTCCAGAAAGTGTCTCGATCGCTTCAGGGCACGCCGCGAGCGCGACCGCCGATGGTTGTTTCGATTTCAGGCGGCGTGAATTCCGCAATTCTGAACGGGAGGCTGTGTGCTGAACCGTGCTTGCAAGCTCCTCTTGACGATCGCGCTGTCGCTTCTGTCGATGACCGGCGTGGAGGCCGAGGAGTTTGGACAGGATGGTGCGCATCGTCATCATCCGCCTCAGGATCAGCTCCTGCACGAGAAGTTCTATTCGAACTGGCACATGCCCGACAATCCGGTGCTGAGTTGCTGCAACAGCGCGGATTGCTATCCGACAGAGGTACGGTACGTCGAAGGCAGGATCTACGCACGGCGCCGGGAAGACGGGAAGTACATCCTCATTCCGTCCCAGAAGGTGGAACGAAACAGGGATAATCCCGACGGCCGCAACCATCTTTGCGCCCCGCCGCCGTCCGCGTCTCTGGTCGACACGGTCTACTGCTTCGCGCTCGGAGGTGCCACGTGAGGTTCATACTGGTGAACGGCCGAACCCCTTTCCGCAAGACGTTCTGCCTATGGTGCTGCGAGGAGATCAGCGGCAGCTACTTGCGCGATGTCAGGACGCTGCTGCCCTACTGCGGCTACGAATGCTACGCGCTTCAGCATGAAAGGGCACCGTTGATCGAGGAACGTACGCGCGCGGCGTCTTGAGCAGACAGGCGAACGAGACGCATCGGCGGGTACGCCTGCCGGCAGGAGAGGACACGGCATTGCGATTCATGCTCGTCAATCAGGAACGTCCCTGCCACGGCGCCGTCTGCAGCGCGTGCGCCCGGCCGCTGGGTTCGAGCTACGTCCGGCACGTGTCCAAGCAAGAGCGTTATTGCGACCAGGATTGCTACCGTCGAGATCAGCAGACCGCCATGGAACTGCTGTGGCCCTACCGCAGCTCGCTCGAAGTGATCGCGGTGCTGGCGGCGATCTCGAGCTGGAGCTGGATGATGCAGATGGGCGCGCTCTCGCGCTCGCTGACCGAGGCATATCTGCGCGCCCACGACCTTCTGACCACGGAAGGAGGTGACGGCTAGCTGAACGACGCAGGCCGCGCAGAGTCGTCGGCCGCAGTCACCGCGTCAAGCCCCGCGCCGCGTCCAGCCCCGGCGGTCGCGAGGCTAGGGCGAGGGGGCTGCGGCCGATACCGTTGGTGCCGCGCTCACTTCCTGCGTCGTGACGCGCTGCTCGGATTTCGCGGCGACCATGCCGCTGCTCTCGAACCGCGCGCGGTAGACCAGCACGTTCTCGATCACACGCTGGACGTAATTGCGCGTCTCCGACAGCGGGATGCGCTCGACCCAGTCGACCGGGTCGACCTTGGGATCCCTGGGGTCGCCGCGCGCCTGCACCCATTCGCGCACGCGGCCGCGGCCGGCATTGTAGCCGGCGAACGTCATGATCTGGTTGCCGCGATATTCCGACAGCAGCGCGCTGAGCTCGGCCGCCCCCATCTGCGTGTTGTAGACGGGATCGGAGACCATCCTGTCCCAGTCATAGGTCAGGCCGAAGCGCTTTGCGGTGTCGCGGCCCGCTTCCGGCGTCACCTGCATCAGCCCGACCGCGTTGGCAGCCGACCTGTCGCGCTGGTCGAACGAGCTTTCGGTGCGCGCCACCGAATAGATCACGCTGGTCTCGATCGCGGGTGCGACCTGCTTGTGCTCGGGGATGCCGATGGTCGGGAAGGCGTAGTGGTCGAGCGCGAGCCCGCGCGCCAGCGCCGACTTGCCCACCTCCAGCATCACGCGGGCATCGTTGCGCTGTCCGGCCAGCTCGCCGAGGCCTTCGAGCGCGGCGACGTCGGTGCTCTCCTTGGCAAGATCCTCGGCGTAGTAGAACACCGTGTCGCGCTCGCCGATGCCATAGAGCATGTCGGCCGCGCGCACGCGCTCGTCCAGGGCTTGCGGGTCGGCTGCGGCCAGCACGGGCGAGGGCGGGCGCAGCTCGATGCGGTCGAGGCCGAGCTTGGCGCGGGCGAGCTGACCGTAATAGGCGGTCGGGTAGCGCGCCGCCGCTTGATAGCTCTGGCGCGCATCGGCCGGCGCCCCCATCGCTTCCGCGGCACGGCCGCGCCAGTAATGGGCGCGCGACAGCGCGAGTGGATTGGCCGAGCCTTCGTCGATCGCGGCGAAGTGCATCATCGCCGTCCTGGGATCGTCGAGATAGCGCAGCGCGATCCAGCCGCACATGAAGTGGTAGTCGACGCGGTAGACCTCCATCGCCGGCACGGCCGCAGCGCGCACCACGTCGTAAGCGGTCTTGAACTTGCCCTGGTCGAGCAGTTTTCGCGCGAGCAAACGGCGCTCGCGCCACCAGGCGTCGGTGTCCTGCGCCGCCATGGCGTCGGGTGCGGCGGCCAAAATCACCTCGGCCGCATCGTCGATGCGGTCCTTCTGGAGATGCCATTGCGCGCGGCACAGCACATAGCCGAGATCGCGGCGCGCCTCGGTCGAAACGTCATCGAGATAGTCCTTGGCCTTGTTGGCCTTGCCGGTGACGGCGGCGCAGGCCTTGACGATCGCGAGCGCATCCTCGCCGAGCCGTTTTGCCGCGCGCCTTGCGCCGGCATAGTCCTTGGCGCCGAGCCGCTTGTCCATGCGGGCGCGGTGGTCGTCCGCGGTGAGGAGATCGCGGAACGCCTCGTAGGAATCTTCCTCGCTGCGCTCCGACAATTCGTCCGTGCGCCAGGCCTCGCGGACGAGCCGCGCGGCCCTGTCGCTGTCGCCTTCAGTGAGCAGCACGCGGGCGAGCGCGAACTTGCCCTTGGCGCTGCTCGGGCGGTCCATGGTGAATTTGTGCACGGTGGCCGCGTCGGTCTTCTCCTGCCACAGCCGCGCCTCGGCGCGCCGGCGCAAAAGCGCGCTGCTCGGCCAGTCAGGATTGACGGCGAGGAAGGCGGCATAGCGCTTGAAATTCGCGGTACTCTCGGAATGGCGCAGCATGAACCAGTCGGCGAGCTTCTGCCCGGCGGGATCAGCGATGCGGTCGCGCGCCGCGCTCGCGTCATCGGTCTTGCCCTTGCGCGCGAGATCGATCGCGTCCTTCAGCGCGGCGAGGTCGCCGGTCAGCGGCGGCGCTGCCGGCTTGTCTGACGGCTCGTCGTCCTGCTTCTTCGGCTTGCGCTTCGCCTCGGCGTGCTTGCCATGGCGCGATTTCGCCGCGGCGTGGCGCTGCTTGCCGGCTTTCGCCTCATGCGTCTTCTTCGACGCGGACGGTTTGTTACTGCTTTTCGCCGCCAGCTCCGTCGGAAGGAGAGCCAAGGCGGCCACGGCAACGACACACGCGAGCGAGCGTAGGCACTGGTTCATTCCGTGGTCCCCCCTGCGAAACCAGTACAAACCAAAGTCCGCGACGACATGCGGCTCGAGAATCAAAGTGACGCCGAAAACGATGCCACGGCATCGTTTCGCATTTGTCACGCTGTCGCAACAATGCGGCAAAATACGGATGGAAGGCGGGAACTCTTGCAACGGGGAATAGAATAGGCTCTTTAACCTTTGTTAACGAATAAGGCTCCGGCGACGGTTGCGCACGGTCCAGGGCGCCGTGAAGGGCCAGATTGCGCGTATTCCCGGGCTGAAATCCGGTGTATTGAGTTCCCTGACCCGTCCTTTCAGCCTTTGCCCCGCACCTATGCCGATTTTCAACCAGTCGATCCGGCGCAAGATCGTCGGCATCGCCCTCGGATTGATCGTCCTGATGCTGGTCACCTCGATCCTGTCGATGGTGATGTCGAGCCAGGTCGGCGTCCTCCTGGACGAGCTGACCAACCGCTACATCCCGGCCTATGGCGATCTGGCGCGCGCCAATATCCGCTCGCTGGAGCGGTCGGTGGCGCTGCGGCGCATGGTCATGATGAAGATGCAGGCGTCCTCGGACGAGGAGGCCTATGCGGCGCGCCTGCGCGAGTTCGAGGAAGCGGACCGCAAGATCGAGGAGGAGGCCGAGGGCGCACGCAAGCTCATCAACGCGATCATCGACGACCCGAGGACGCCGTCCGACAATGCCGCGCTGGCGCGGATCGAGATCCGCATCGAGACGGCCGTCACCGAGCTGCGCCGCGACCTGAACGAGGACCACGCAAAGCTGCTCAAGCAGGTCGACGCCAAGCAGATGGCAGAAGCCCGCGGCACGCTGGAACATATCGACGCCATCCGCGACCAGTTCAATCGGAAGTTCGATGCGATCCGTGCCGACATGCTGACACAGGTCTTCGCTTCGACATCGCAGGTGATGAGCCACCAGCGCCAGGCCATCATCGTGTCGGGCATCGTGACCCTGCTCGCCGCGATCGTCGGATTTGCCTTCGCGCTGCTGGTGTCCGGCGGCATCACGCGGCCGGTGCGGCTGTTGCTGGCCGGCACCCGCGAGGTCGAGGCGGGGCGGTTCGACAAGACCATCGCCGTCTCGACCCAGGACGAGATCGGCGAGCTCGCGGCCGCCTTCAACCGCATGATCGAGCAGTTGCGCCACAACGAGCGCATCCGCGAGACGTTTGGCCGCTACATCGATCCCAAGGTGGTGCAGGGCCTGATCGAACGGCCCGAGGTCGCCATCGACGGCCAGCGCCGGGTGATGACCATCATGTTCTGCGACATGAGCGGCTTCACCTCGATGAGCGAGGGCATGACCCCGCGCGGCCTCGTCAAGGTGATGAACCACTATTTTACGGTGATGTCGGCCCCGATCAGGAGCAATCGCGGCGTCATCGACAAATATATCGGCGATGCCATCATGGCCTATTGGGGCCCGCCCTTCATCGAGGAGGATGAGCCGGCACTTCTTGCCGGCTGTGCCGCCATCGACATGACCGACCAGGTGCCCGCGCTGCAGAAGCAATTGCCCGATCTGCTCGGCATCCGCGCCATGCCCGTGCCCTGCGACCTGCGCATCGGCATCGCCACCGGCGAGGTCCTCACCGGCAGCATCGGCTCCGAGCTGATGATGAGCTTCACCGTGATGGGCGATGCCGTGAACCTCGCTTCGCGGCTCGAGGCCGTCAACAAGGTCTACGGCACCCGCATCCTGATCTCGCAGGCGACGGCGGATGCGGTCGGTGAGCGCCTCGAATTGCGCGAGATCGATCGTCTCGCGGTCGCCGGCCAGAGCGCGCCCCAGGCGATCTTCGAGGTGATGGCGAGGGCCGGCGTGCTCACCGCCGCGCAGGACAGCTTGCGCACGCACTATGCCGAAGGTCTTGCCGCCTATCGCGCCCGCCGCTTCGACGAGGCCCGCGCCGCCTTCAACGCGGCGCTCGAAGCCGTCCCCGGCGACGGTCCCTCGCGCGCGCTGCTCGCCCGCATCGCGCAGTTCGAGGTCAATCCGCCGGACGAGAGGTGGGACGGTGCCTGGCGGCTGGAGCAGAAGTAAGCCGCCGCGGGAAAAATTGTTTCTACTCGATAACGATGTTCGCCGTGACCTATTTCCCAGGCTTAGGTTGATCGTCCTTGAGGCGTTTGATGGGGACACGCCGATGACAGAACTTGAGGACAGGCTGGAACGGTTCGAGACGCTCACGGCCGAATGCGAGCTGATCGCCAAGCTCGCCACCGACAGCACCAAGCGCGAATTCTATCTCAAGCTCGCCGAGCACTATTATCAGCTTGCGCGCGAGACGCGGGCTGCGGTCGCGACCAGCGCTGCGGCCTGAAGGCGGCTGCAATCCGTTCTTAACATTTGGCACGCATCCTTTGATGGGAGCGAGCGTCGCGATTCGCGATGGCTCGCAGTGGGAATGCCGGGACTCGCTGCAATGCAACGTGTCTCGCTGATGTTGCTTTGCCGGTGCTTTTTCGGGGCAATCCCATGCGTCTGCTTGCGGTCCTCATCCTCGCGCTCATGGCGGCGGCCTGCAACCAGGAGCAGGACATCACCGGCTCGACCGCAGCCTGCCCGGTGCGGAACTACAGCTCCTACAACCCCCGCGACATGAACCAGTGCGTGGCCGCCTGCAAGGCGTGCGACCATGGCAACACGGTCACCTGCACCACGTCCTGCACGCTCAAGGGCGCGCACTGAGCGGCCAGCGGTTTGCAGAAGCTTGGGGGCCGGGATCGCCGGCCCCTTGGGCATTGAGGGGTTGACGGTGTCGGGGCACCGGAACGATTCACCTGACATAATCATTGGTAGGAGCAGGCAGGACGCGGAGTCGGATGGAATGGGTATGCTCGATCCCGGCCGGTTTCTGGTGTCGTGCTCGCAGTGCGACGCGTGGCCGATGGCGGCCAACGTCAAACGCTCGAGCTGGTCGACGTCCCCGAGCGAGGTCCGCTTCGTGTGTCCGCGCTGTCGCCGCGAGGAGACCGCGATCATCTCCGCCTCGGGCGAATTGACGCCGATCCGGCGCATCGACATCCCGCCGCGCGACGTCACGGTGGCCTGGGCTCAGGCACAGCGCCAGAGAGGGCGGGCGTAGGCGGCCGCTCTATTGCGCGATCCCCTTTCGGAACCCGGGCGATCGTCGGACGTTTCCGCCCCAACATCACGTATCGAGGCCGGGCGAATGATCAGCGCGCATTTCGACACCCGTACACGGATCAACATGAAGCTGGCGCTGGATCGGATTTGCCGCAATCGGCCCAGGGGCGAGGATCATGGGTTCCGCAGGTCGGTCGCCGAGAACATCGTCCGCTGCGCGCTCGCGGGCCGAACCGGCATCGGTCAGCTTGTCGATGCCGGTGAGCGGGCGGTGGTCACGACGCGCGCGGTGCCGAAGCCTGACTGATTGTGTTTGCCTCGCGTTTGCAGCTCATCGTTCAACCGGTCGATTGACTCTCCGTACGGCCGCCTCGTAGATTGATCGGTGACGGTTCTCCGCACGGAGATCAAAAGGGAACGTGGTACGAGATTGTCCCAACGCCGGGATTGTCCCAACGCCACGGCTGCCCCCGCAACTGTAAGCGGTGAATCTTTCGTCATATGCCACTGGGAATCTCGGTCCTGGGAAGGCGACGTAAGGTAACGACCCGCGAGCCAGGAGACCTGCCGTCAGCCGTGGTCACACGCGAAGATGTCGGTCGGGGAGTACAGGCATTAGCTTCACCGGAGCAATCGATTGCTCCGCCGTAAAGCCTCGTTCGCTGTGACGTGCCACTGACGTCATGCCGAGGTTACAACTGTGTCCCGTATTGTCTCTGCCGCCAGGCGCCTTCGCGCCGGTATCGTTGCTGCCGTTTTCCTCCATGCGATCGATCTCCCCACAGCTTTCGCGCAGCAAGCCGCCACCGAGCAGCTGCCGCCGGTCGAAGTGACCAGGCCCGACGATCAGAACCGTACACGCGCCAGGGCGATCGGCGACGGCGACACGGCGAGGCGGCGAGCCCCGAGTGGAGCGCCGGCAGGCAATGGCGCCGGCTCGTCCGGCTCCGGCGGCGAGGCGGTCGCCAGCAACGGAGGCATCGTCGGGGCCGCCACGACCGTCATCACGGCCGCGGATATCGCACATGCGCCCTCGCAGACGCTTGCCGAGATCATCGCGACGCAAGTCCCGGGTGCCCAGATCACAACGCTCTATGGCGGCCAGATCGGCGCGAAGACCAGCGTCGACCTGCGCGGCTTCGGCGCGTTTGCCACTGCCAATTCGCTGGTGCTGATCAACGGACGGCGGCTGAACGACATCGACATCGCGCAGGTGGACCTCTCCACTGTCCCGCTCAATTCCATTGAGCGTATCGAGATCACGCGCGGCAATGCCGGCGCGGTGCTCTATGGGGACAATGCGGTCGGCGGCGTGATCAACATCGTCACCAGGAACGGCGTCGGCGGGCCGCCCGTTGCCGCGCGCATCGAGGCCGGCTTCGGCTCGTTCGACACCAGGCTTGGCAATGTCTCGACGTCGCTCAATTCCGGTCCGTGGTCGACCTCGTTCTACGGCAATGCCGTCAAGACAGACGGCTACCGCGACAACAATCGCCTTGTCCAGGAGAATGGCGTCGGCAACCTGAACTACACGACATCAGACCTGACTGCTTTCGTCACCGTTACCGGCGACAATCAGGAGCTGCGATTGCCGGGCGGCCGCACCGTCGATCCGTCCATCGGCGTCGACGAACTCGCGACCAACCGACGGGGCACCAGCACACCCTTCAACTACGCCAACCAGCAGGGCTTTGGCGCGACGGCCGGCTTCACGAAGACGCTGGCCAACGGCATCGATCTCATCGTGGACGGCGGTGTGCGCGACAAGAAGCAGCAGAGCGCGTTCTTCTCCGGCCCAGCGCCGGTTCCCGCGTTGTTCACGTCCACCTATGTCGATGCCGATCTGACGACATGGTCGATCACGCCGCGGCTCAGCGTGAAGGGCTTGCTGCTGGGGATGCCGTCGCAACTGCTGACCGGCCTCGATTATTACGATGCGAGCTTTCAGCAGAACCGCGGCGCCGGCCAGGGGCTCGCGCCCTGGCACAATTACGATCTCAGGCAGCAGACGGTTGCGGGCTATTTTCAGCACGCATTGGGTGTGGCGCCGGCGACGGACGTCTCCTATGGCGTGCGGGTGCAGAACGTCAGTCTCTCGGCGCGCGATCATTTTGACGCCGCAGCTCCGTTCAACACCGACATCGGCGCGCTCCCGCTCAGGAGCGACGAGACCCAATACGCGCTGCATCTCGGTGCCGAGCATCGCCTCAATGACATGGTCTCGCTGTTCGGCCGCGCTGCGCGCGCATTCCGCACGCCGGATGTCGATGAGCGTGTGTCGTCGGGGCCGTCCTTCGATCCCTTTACCTTCGCGCCGATCCCGCAAACCTTCCAGCTCAAGACCCAGACCTCGCAGGATGTTGAGGGCGGGCTGCGCATCAAGGGAGGCGGGCTGCAATTGCAGAGCAGCCTCTATCTGATGGACCTCGCCAACGAGATCCACTTCAGTCCGATCCTGTTCTACAACACCAACCTCGATCCGACCCGTCGTTACGGCTCGGAGACCAGCCTGTCCTATCGCGTCAACGGCTCTCTGCTCCTGCGCTCCGGCATGGCCTATACAAGGGCCGTGTTTCGCGAGGGCGTCTGGGCCGGCAACGACGTGCCGCTGGTGTCGCGCTACACCGCGAGTGCAGGCGTCACTTGGAACATCTGGCAGAACTATGTGGTGCTCGACGCCACCGCGCGCTTCTGGAGCGAGCGGCGCATGGACAATGACCAGGCGGGAACACAGCGGCCGATCCCAGCCAATGGCACGATCGACCTCAAGCTCAGCGGTCAGTACGAGCGCTACTTCTGGTCTTTGAGCGTCAACAACGTGCTGAACGCGCTCTACTACGACTATGCGATCGCAAGCACCTTCACGGACGGCCGCTTCAGTGCCTATCCGCTGCCCGGCCGCACCTATCTGCTCAAGGCCGGCGCCAATTTCTGATCAAGGCTCTGACCGCGACGGGGGCTGTCATAGGCCCCCGAATGGACTAGAATTCGAAAAGAAGGAGATCACTCATGGCTCTCAGCACCCTGCCGCCTTACGCCGACCGTTTCCGGCTCCATCCGGTCGCGCCGCGCCTTGCATCGATGTTCTGCTTTGCGCTGCTGGCGGTGTCATGCGCGCTCGCAAGTCTTGCGCTCGCCTGCGCAACGCCCTTTGCGGCCTTCGCGGTCGTCGCGGCCGCGATGTTGCCGCTGCGGCCGGCACTGCTCGTCGTCAGCGGCGCGTGGCTCGTGAACCAGAGCATCGGCTTCGGCGTGCTGCACTATCCCGTTGCCGGCAGCACGATCGCCTGGGGCATTGTCATTGGCGCTGCTGCACTCGTCGCGACCGCCGCCTCGTCCGCCGCGCTCCGTGCGCTGGCGCATGGCCGCACGCCCCTGATGCTGGCGATCACATTCGTCCTCGCCTACGCGGCCTATGAGCTCGTGCTGCTCGCTGCGACGCCGGTCCTCGGCGGAGAGGGCGCCTTCACCGCGGCCATCGTGGCGCGGATTGGACTGACCGGCGCCGTCTGGCTCGCCGGCCTCGTCGCCGCCTGCGAGATCGTCCGCCTGGTCGATCCGTTCGGGCGCAAGGGCGCGATGTCGGCCTGAGCGGCCCTCTGAAAGCCCCGGATGGGAGCGCAGTGAAATCCGGGCTACGAGATCTTGCGTTGCCCGACGGGCAAAACACCCCCGCGGTCGGTCAATCCGCTTGCGCAAAAATATTCCACTTTGCCGAAATTCGGATTTGTCGTATGTGTCGCCCATCCCGGCTCAACCTTGAGGGGCGATCTTGTGTCGTCACGTTTCGCGAGCCGGGCTTGCGGTGGACGCGGCAGCGTCGGGCGCGAGAGGCGTGGGCAGGGCGGATTGCTCTCCGTGAGCCCAGGACTTCGTGCTGGATGAGCGACGCTGTCAGGTTCGTCTCGCCTGTAAGTTTCCGGCTCCGTCGACAGGGCTGGGAAAACTGCGGCGAAATGGCGGGCCGTGCGTACGGCAAAACCGTGTGGTCCTGGCCGTCGTTGCTACGGTCAAGCTCCTGCGGATGCGGCCGTCGCGTCAACCGGCGCGATGTCGGCGACTTTCGCGAGAGTGAGGGAGGCCAGAACGAACTCGGCTCCCGGGAGAGCACGGCATAAGCCGTCCAACCACTGCGCAGGGAAGGCCGAGTGATTGGCTACACCTGTATGCTGCTGTGCGGTTTCTCTGCGCGTGCTTTCGCGCAGCAGACCGCGGGTGCCGTCGGGCACCCGGCCTTCCCTGCGCCCTCTCGATTGAGAGGGTGGAGCGATCAAGCAAAGCTCGGGCGAAATCCGCCGCGAGGATGCGAAGGCGTGTCTGCGATTTACGATGCGAGTTGGAGGATGACGCCGATGCATCTCGCTCCGTCATTGCGAGCGCAGCGAGGCAATCCAGAATCCGTCAGCGGAAAGACTCTGGACTGCTTCGCTGCGCTCGCCACGACCATGTGGAGAGTGCGTGTCCACTGCCGGGGATGGCGGGCTTGGTGATGTCGACAGCGACTCACTCCAAGGTGTGGTGCGTGATCGGGCGCGTCGTACCCGCCTGGAAATCTCAGGTTGTGGATTGTCATCTTCGCGGGGGTATCCCAGTAGGCCGATCCGTGTCTTCCCGGTAACGAATGTGCCATCCACGCAACACTCCTTCCGGATTAAGCCCTCATCGTCAGCCGTTCGCATCACCGCCGCTTTTTAGCCACACCCGAACATGAATAAAATTGCTCGAATGTTTTAGGGGCAGCGGCGGTCCTCGAGGCGAACGGGAAATCCCAAGGTCGATTCAAATCTTGGGTCTGATTTTTCGGGTCTGAAAGGGTTGGCCGGGGAAACTGGTTTGCGATGAACGCAAAGACCAACATCAAGCAGAGGCTGCCGAGCCGTCACGTGACGGAAGGCCCTGCGCGCGCGCCCCATCGGTCCTACTTCTACGCCATGGGTCTGACGACGGAGCAGATCCACCAGCCCTTCGTCGGCGTCGCCTCCTGCTGGAACGAGGCCGCGCCCTGCAACATCGCTTTGATGCGCCAGGCGCAGGCGGTGAAGAAGGGCGTCGCGCATGCCGGCGGCACACCCCGCGAATTCTGCACCATCACCGTGACCGACGGCATCGCCATGGGCCATGACGGCATGCGCTCCTCGCTGCCGTCGCGCGAATGCATCGCCGATTCCGTCGAGCTGACCGTCCGCGGCCATGCCTATGACGCCCTCGTCGGCCTTGCCGGCTGCGACAAGTCGCTGCCGGGCATGATGATGGCGATGGTTCGCCTCAACGTGCCCTCGATCTTCATCTATGGCGGCTCGATCCTGCCCGGCAACTTCCGCGGGCAGCAGGTCACCGTGCAGGACATGTTCGAGGCCGTCGGCAAGCACTCGGTCGGCGCCATGTCGGACGAGGATCTCGACGAGATCGAGCGCGTGGCGTGCCCCTCGGCGGGTGCCTGCGGCGCGCAGTTCACGGCCAACACCATGGCGACCGTCTCGGAAGCCATCGGCCTTGCGCTGCCTTACTCGGCCGGTGCTCCGGCACCGTATGAAATCCGCGACGCCTTCTGCATGACCGCGGGCGAGAAGGTGATGGAGCTGATCGCCCAGAACATCCGGCCGCGCGACATCGTCACCCGCAAGGCGCTGGAGAATGCCGCAGCCGTTGTCGCGGCTTCCGGCGGCTCGACCAATGCTGCGCTGCACCTGCCGGCGATCGCGCACGAGTGCGGCATCAAGTTCGATCTGTTTGACGTCGCCGAAATCTTCAAAAAGACACCTTATGTCGCGGATTTGAAGCCGGGCGGCCGTTATGTCGCCAAAGACATGTTTGAAGTAGGTGGCATCCCGCTTCTGATGAAGACGCTGCTCGACAACGGATTTCTCCACGGCGACTGCATTACGGTCACCGGTCGAACGATCGCCGAAAACCTCAAGAGCGTGAAGTGGAATCCGCACCAGGATGTGGTGCACCCGGCAGACAAGCCGATCACCGTCACCGGTGGTGTGGTGGGTCTGAAGGGCAATTTGGCGCCAGAAGGTGCGATCGTGAAAGTCGCGGGAATGTCCAACCTGAGGTTTACCGGTCCGGCACGCTGCTTCGACCGGGAAGAGGACGCCTTCGAGGCCGTCCAGAACCGCACATACCGCGAAGGCGAAGTCATCGTGATCCGCTACGAGGGCCCCAAGGGCGGCCCCGGCATGCGGGAAATGCTCCAGACCACCGCGGCGCTGACCGGGCAGGGCATGGGCGGCAAGATCGCGCTCATCACCGACGGCCGCTTCTCCGGCGCCACCCGCGGCTTCTGCATCGGCCATGTCGGGCCGGAAGCCGCCATCGGCGGCCCGATCGGGCTGCTCGAGGATGGCGACATCATCGAGATCGACGCAGTCGCCGGCACCCTTAACGTAAAATTGAGCGACCAGGAGCTTGCCCAGCGCAAGACCAAATGGAGCGCTCGCGCGACTAACCACACGACGGGCGCGCTCTGGAAATATGCTCAGCAGGTTGGACCAGCGGTCGGGGGGGCGGTCACCCATCCGGGCGGTGCGCACGAGAAACAGTGCTATGCGGACATCTAGGCGTGCCATTGTTGCGTTTGTGTTAGGGGCCAGTGCGCTGGCCGTGCCGGCGCTCGCCTTCGACGGCGCGCCGGTCAACCAGAAGGACGCGACCATCCCTGTCGTGACCACCTTGCCGGGGGCCGCGGGTGCGGTGCGCAGCAAGGTGCCGCCGGCGACCCAGGAAACCTCGCTCAGCGCCCTGCAATATGCCGCCGAGGGCGGCCATCCGATCGCGCAGTGGAAGCTCGGCCGCATGTACGCCAATGGCGACGGCGTCGCCCAGGACGACGTGCGCGCATTCGAATATTTCAGCCGGATCGCCAACGCGCATGCGGAGGACAGTCCCTCGGCGCCTCAGGCGCAGATCGTGGCCAATGCCTTCGTCGCGCTCGGCCGCTACTATCTCAGCGGCATCCCGAATTCGAAGATCAAGCCGGACCAGGACCGGGCGCGGGAGATGTTCTCCTATGCGGCCTCCTATTTCGGCAATGCGGACGCGCAGTACGATCTCGCCCGACTGTATCTGAAGACGCCGGACGCCTCGCGCGAGGATTTCCGCTATGGTGCGCGCTGGCTCGGGCTCGCCGCGCAGAAGGGCCAGCACGAGGCCCAAGCGCTGCTCGGCCAGATGCTGTTCAACGGCGATCGCCTGCCGCGGCAGGCCGCCCGCGGCCTGATGTGGCTGACGCTGGCGCGCGACAGCGCCGGCAGCGAAGAGACCTGGATCAAGGAAAGCTACAATCGCGCCTTCGCGAAAGCCTCGGACGACGACCGCGCCATGTGCCTGCAAATGCTGGAACAGTGGGTGCAGGGCCGCCGGGAGTAATCACTGTACGCAGTCATTCCGGGGCGATGCGAGGCATCGAACCCGGAATCTCGAGATTCCCCGGTGCGCAATTGCGCACCTGAGGTTCGGCTCTTCGAGCCGCCCCGGAATGACGACGATGATGGCTTACGCCGCCTCGAGATCCAGATCCGCCCATACCGGCACGTGGTCCGACGGCTTCTCCCAAGCCCGCACATAGCTGTCGATGCCGACATTGGCGAGCCGGTCGCTGGCCTGCGGCGACAGCAGCAGGTGGTCGATGCGCAGGCCATGGTTCTTCTGCCAGGCGCCGGCCTGGTAGTCCCAGAAGGTGTAGAGGCCCGGCTCGTCGGTGACGGCCCGCAAGGCATCGGTCAGGCCGAGGCCGAGCAGGGACTGAAAGCTCTCCCGCGTCTCCGTCTTGAACAGGGCGTCCTCGGTCCATGCCGCCGGATTGTGGACGTCGCGGGCATGCGGGATGACGTTGAAGTCGCCTGCGAGGATTAGCGGCTCCTCGGTCTTGAGGCGCTCCTTCGAATATTCAAGAAGTCGCGACATCCATTTGAGCTTATAGGGATATTTCTCGGTCCCGACCGGGTTGCCGTTGGGCAGATAGAGGCAGGCGATGCGCAGCACCCCGTGCTTGAGCGTCACCACGCCCTCGAGGAAGCGGGCATGGCTGTCCTCGTCGTCGCCGGCCAGCCCCGACTTGGTCTCGTCGAAGCGGAGCTTCGAGAGCAGGGCGACGCCGTTGAACGTCTTCTGCCCGTGCGTGACCACGTTGTAGCCGAGCGCCTCGATCTCCAGGCGCGGGAAGGCCTCATCGACGCATTTGATCTCCTGGAGGCAGACGATGTCCGGCTGGCACTCCTTCAGCCAGGTCAGGAGCAGGTCGATCCGCTGCCGGACCGAGTTGACGTTCCAGGTGGCTACTCTGATGGGCATTTCGACGGCTCCGGGCAGGGGCACCCGTTAGAACAAAATGCAAACGCCCCCGTCAAGGACGCCGCAAAATCTCCCACAAAATTAACCCGGCTTAAGCGGACCGCAGGCCATTGATACGGAAAAGGTTCCACGGATGGGATGGCGGGTCGAAACTTCACAACAGGCTGAACCGCGCGACGGACTGGTCGGCGCGTTCCTGTATTGGCTCGGCGGCTTCGAGATCGAGGACGGCCTGACCGCCGATCTCAGCGAGCGTGAGTTCGGCCGAATCCGCGCCAAGCAGATCGACGCGGTGACGCAGCTGATCCCGGTGACGATGGCCGTCACCATGCTCAACGTCGCCATTGTGCTGATCCTGTTCTGGGGCAGGGGCTGGAACGGCTTCCTCGCGATCTGGGGCCTGACGCTGGCCGCCACCGCCTCGCTCGCGGTACGTTCGTGGCGGCGGTCGCATCGGAACCCGCCGCAGGAGGCTTCGCCCCGCGCCGCACGGCACATGCTGCGGCAGGCCTTCTTCCTCGCCGCGATCTGGGGCACGCTGCCACTCGCGGTGTTCAGCCACATCGAGCCGACCAGTCAGCTGATCCTGGCCTGCCTGATGGTCGGCGTGATGTCCGGCGGCGCCTTCACGCTCTCGACCTTCCCGCGCGCCGGCCTCGTCTATCTCGCCACCATGACGGTCGGCTGCGCCGGCGCGCTGCTTTTGTGCGGCGCCGGGCCGTATCTGGTGACCGCGGGGTTCCTGCTGCTGTTCGCGTTCTTCATGGCGCGCAACATCGTCTCGCAAGGCAACCTGTTCCTCGGCAATCTCAAGGCCCAGCTCGAGCTCGAGCGTCAGACCGAGATCATCTCGCTGCTGCTGAAGGATTTCCAGGAGAACGCCAGCGACTGGCTGTGGCAGACCGACGCCGAGGGACACCTGGTTGACGTGCCCGAGCGCTTCGCCGATGTGGCGCAGCTGCCGCTTCCGCTGCTGAAGGGCTCGCATTTCGCTGACGTGCTCGACATGCTCTGCCCCGAGGACAAGAGCGCGGCCTACAACATCGTCGGCCTGATGGAACATGCCGAGCCGCTGCACGAAATGAACCTCAAGGTCGTTGCCGGCGGCGAGGCGCGGCTGTGGTCGCTGACGGCGAAGCCGGCCTACGACCGCGACGGCCAGTTCCTCGGCTATCGCGGCTTCGGCCGCGACGTGACCGAGCGCTGGCGCGCGGAAAAGGCCGAGGCCGAGAGCCGCGCCAAGTCCGACTTCCTCGCCGTGATGAGCCATGAGATCCGTACGCCCATGAACGGCGTGCTCGGGCTCGCCAGCATGCTGCTCGAGACCAAGCTCGATCCGGAGCAGCGCGAGGCCGTCGCCACGATCCGCGAGTCCGGCGACAACCTGCAGCGCATCCTCAACGACATCCTCGATCTGTCCAAGCTGGAGGCCGGCCGCTTCGCATTCGAGGCGATCGACTTCGCACCGCAGGCGCTGGTCGAGACGGTCGCGACCGTCGTGCGCGCGAGCGCAAAGAGCAAGGGGCTCACGGTCAAGGTCGAGCTCGATCCGAACCTGCCGCCGACGCTGCGCGGCGACGTCGCGCGCATCCGGCAGGTGCTGTTCAACCTCGCGTCCAACGCGGTGAAGTTCACCGACGACGGCGAGGTGACGATCTCGGCCACCTGCCAGACGCGGCGCGACCTTCTGGCGACCGTCGAATGGACCGTCAAGGACAGCGGCATCGGCATCGCGCCCGAAAAACTCGGCCTGCTCTTCAGCGATTTCGCCCAGGCCGACGCCTCGATCAGCCGCCGCTTCGGCGGCACCGGGCTTGGCCTTGCGATCTCCCGGCGCATCATCGAGCAGATGGGCGGCACGATCGGCGTCACCTCGACGCCGGGCGAGGGCTCAACCTTCCGCTTCACGCTGGTGCTGCCCTGGAGCCAGGCGCCGGCATCCGACCAGGCGGCCGGCCGCGACGAGGCCGACGAGCTCAAGGCGCATATCGCCGAGCTCGACCGGCCACTGAAGGTGCTGGTCGCCGAGGACGATGCCGTCAACCGCCTGGTCGTGAGCAAGATGCTCGGTGCCTTCGATGTCGAGCTGCGCGTCGTCACCGACGGCGTCGAGGCCGTCGCGGCGGCCTCGGAGGGGGACTACGATGTCGTTCTGATGGACGTGCGCATGCCCGACATGGACGGCCTTGCCGCAACCCGGGCGATCCGCGCGCAAGGCGGCCGCTTCGAGGCCCTGCCGATCATCGCGCTCACCGCCAACGCCTTCCCCGAAGACGTCAAGATCTGCCGCGAGGCGGGCATGTCGGACTTTTTGGCAAAGCCGCTGCGCAAGCCCGCGCTGGTCGCGGCGTTGCTGCGGGCGCTGAACCACGTGGCATCGGACGACGCGCCGCTTCAGCCGGAGCTGATGCCGGTCGAGGTCGAGTGGACAGAGGAAGAAAGGCAGATCACCGGCGCGTAAGCGCTCAGATCGAGAAGCTGGTCCCGCAGCCGCAGGACGCCGTCGCGTTGGGATTGTTGACGCGGAACGAGGCGCCGATCAGGTCGTCCACGAAATCGACCTGCGATCCCGCCAGGAAAGGCTGGGAGGCGGAATCGACCAGCACCACCGCATTGTCCTGCTCGATCACGAGATCGTCGTCGGTGCGGTCGCGGTCGATGTCGAACTTGTACTGAAAGCCGGAACAGCCGCCGCCCTCGACCGAGATGCGCAGCATCGCGCCTGACCCTTCGCCCTTGAGGATCTCCCCAATCCGGCGTGCGGCCCGGTCACTGATGGTCACGGCAGTCGTCATCTCAGGTCTCCGATCGTCGGTGGCGTCATACCAAGGTTACTCGCCCAATTCATTTGGTATCCCGCGTCCGGCATAGTTAAGTGCCACCATACGCAGAATCAAATGGATAGGGACTAAATTCGCCGTGTCCGTCGGAATGGCAGCCCCCCACGCGCCCTATGCCTGCGACCCCGATCGCAGCCGCGGCCGGCTGGTCGCCGAGCCCCCGAGCCGGACCCGCAGCCCGTTCCGCCGGGATTGCGACCGGGTGATCCACTCCACAGCGTTCCGCCGCCTGAAGTACAAGACCCAGGTCTTCGTGTTCCACGAGGGCGACCACTACCGCACCCGGCTGACCCATTCGCTGGAGGTGGCGCAGATCGCTCGCGCCCTGGCCCGGCAGCTCGGGCTCGACGAGGACCTCACCGAAACCCTGGCGCTCGCACACGATCTCGGCCATCCGCCGTTCGGGCACGCCGGGGAGCGGGCGCTGGATGCGTGCCTGAAGGAATTTGGCGGCTTCGACCATAATGCCCAGGCCTTGCGCGTCGTCGCGGCGCTGGAGCACCGCTACCCCGAATTCGACGGGCTGAACCTGACCTGGGAATCGCTGGAGGGCATCGTCAAGCACAACGGCCCGCTGACCGATCGCAGCGGTGCGCCGGTCGGACACTATCGCGAGCATGGCATTCCCGTCGGCATCGCCGACTACATCAAGGTCTACGATCTCGAATTGTGGAGCTTCGCCTCGCTGGAGGCGCAGGTCGCCGCGATCGCCGACGACATCGCCTATGACGCCCACGACATCGACGACGGCCTGCGTGCCGGCCTGTTCGACCTCGACGATCTCAAGGCGATGCCGCTCACAGCTGCGATCATCGCCGAAACCTCAGCGCATTATCCCGATCTCGAAGATGTCAGGCGCGGCGCCGAGCTGGTGCGCGAGCTGATCTCGCATCTGATCGGTGCGGTGTTTGCGGAGGCGCAGAAGAACCTTGCCGCCACCAAGCCGCAATCGGCCCAGGACGTGCGCCAACAGAGCCGGGCGCTGATCGCGTTCCCCGCTGACGTCGCCGAGGAGGAGGCCGCCATCAAGCGCTTCCTCTACCAGCACATGTACCGTCACAAGCGGGTGATGCGGGTGATGGGGGAGGCCGAACAGATCCTGTTCGACCTGTTCGCGAAATACCTGAAATCGCCGGCCGAGCTGCCGCCGGAATGGCTCACGGGGGCGGAGGCGGACAATGAGGGCGACCGGGCCCGGCGGATCGGCAATTTCATTGCCGGAATGACCGACCGTTTCGCCCTGACCGAGCACCAGCGGCTCTTTGACTCGACCCCGGATTTGCGTTAGGCGGCGGCCATGCCCGACACATCCTCATCCCTGCACCTGTTCGCTGACGTGCTCGCACGCGTGCACGCCGCCTGCCGCGCGCTCGCGGCGGATGCCAGCTGGCCCGAGGGCATCGATTTCTCGCGCGTGGTGGTCGAGCCGCCGCGCGATGTCTCCCATGGCGACATGGCGACCAACGCCGCGATGGTGCTTGCGAAAGAGGCAAAGGCGAAGCCCCGCGATCTCGCCGAGCAGATCGCCGAGCGGCTGCGTGCCGACGCGCTGATCGCCAAGGTCGATGTCGCCGGTCCCGGCTTCATCAATCTGACGCTGAAGCCGGCTGCCTGGGCGGAAGCGCTGCGCACCGTGCTGCGCGAGGGCGCCGATTACGGCCGCGTCCGCGGCGGCTCGAAGGTCAACGTCGAATACGTCTCGGCCAATCCGACCGGACCGATGCATGTCGGTCATTGCCGCGGCGCCGTGTTCGGCGACGCGCTGGCAAGCCTGCTCCAGTTCGGCGGCCACGACGTCACGCGCGAATATTACATCAACGATGCCGGCGCGCAGGTCGACGTGCTCGCGCGCTCCGCTTTCCTCAGGTATCGCGAGGCGCTGGGCGAGGATATCGGCGCGATTCCGGAGGGCCTTTATCCCGGTGACTATTTGAAGCCGGTTGGGCAGGCGCTGGCGAAGGAGCATGGCGACAAGCTGCGGACGATGAGCAAAGCCGAATGGCTGCCGACCGTGCGCGCCAAGGCGATCGCGATGATGATTGACGAGATCAAGGACGATCTCGCCGCCCTCAACATCCGCCACGACGTGTTCTTCTCGGAGCGCTCGCTGATCGAGAGCGGCAACAACAAGGTTGCCGAGACCATCGATTTCCTGAAGGCCAAGGGCGACATCTACGAGGGGCGCCTGCCGCCGCCGAAGGGCGCGCCGGTCGAGGATTGGGAAGACCGCGAGCAGCTGCTGTTCAAGGCGACCGCCTATGGCGACGACGTCGATCGTCCGCTGATCAAGTCGGACAATTCCTATACCTACTTCGCCTCCGACATCGCCTACCACAAGAACAAGTTCGACCGTGGTTTTGCGGAGATGATCGACGTCTGGGGCGCCGACCATGGTGGCTACATCAAGCGCATGCAGGCGGCAGTGAAGGCGACGACCTCCGGCAAGGGCGCGCTCGACGTCAAGATCGTCCAGCTCGTGAAGCTGCTGCGCAACGGCGAGCCGGTGAAAATGTCGAAGCGGAGCGGGGACTTCGTCACCTTGCGTGAGGTGGTGGATGAAGTCGGCCAGGACGCCGTCCGCTTCATGATGTTGTATCGCAAGAACGACGCGGTGCTCGACTTCGACCTCGCCAAGGTCATGGAACAGTCGCGCGACAACCCGGTGTTCTACGTCCAGTACGGCCACGCCCGCGGTCACTCGATCTTCCGCAACGCGCGGGCCGAGGTGTTCCCGGACCTGCCGGATGATACCGCCAAGCGCATCGCCTGGCTCAGTGAGTCGGCGGTGGAGCGGCTGTCGGACCCGGTGGAGCTCGACCTTCTCAAGCGTCTCGCAATTTATCCGCGGATGCTGGAAGCCGCCGCCGCGGCCCATGAGCCGCACCGGATTGCCTTTTATCTCTATGACTTAGCGAGCGAATTTCACGCACTTTGGACGAAGGGGCGCGATTTGCCCTATTTACGCTTCATTATCAATAATGATGCAGATCTTACAAAGGCGCGACTGGCCATGGTCCAGGGCGTCGTCTCGGTCCTGGCATCGGGCCTCGCCATCCTCGGCGTCCATGCCCCGGACGAGATGCGGTAGTTTGGGGCGAACTACTTAAGGGGAATTAGGGGGTAACCGGCAGAAGCCGGACCGCTTAGACTTGGTTGAAAGCCTTGTGGGTCGAAGGCCGTGCCTTGGTCGAGGGGCGCGCGGCTTTCCCGAAGGGACGCATCATCACGATGGCCGAACGATATCAGGACAGACCGTTTCCTTCCGATGACTATGGTCGCGGCGGCGATCAGCATGGGAAGGCGGAAAATGATCCCTTGGCCGAGCTCGCCCGTCTGATCGGACAGACCGATCCATTTGCAGCGCAGGGGCGGCCCACCGCGCGCCCGCCGGCCGCACCGGCGCCCGCCCAGAGCTATCAGGAAGACGACTATCGTCAGGACGATGACCAGCAGGACTATGCCGCGCAGGCGCCGTCGGCTCCGCCCGGGCCGCCCTCATGGATGCGGCGCGCCAACGTGCAGCCGCAGCCGGCACCCGCGCCGGAGCCTGACTACCCCGTCTCCGTGAACCCGGTTCATCCGTTGCATCGCTATTCAGCCCAGCCGACCGCGGCCGAGCCTGATTTCCATCAGCCGCAGGCCTATCAGGATCACGCTTATCAAGATCAGCCTCATCAGGCTCCGGCTTATCAGCAGGATCAAGCCTATCAGCAGGAGCAGGCCTACCAGGAGCCGTACGCGCAGCCCGATCCGTCGCGCTATGACGATGCGCTCTACGGCAAGCTGGAGGCGGGTGAGCAGGACTATCAGCGCGATCCGGCCTATCCGGACGATCCCTACGCATTCCAGAGCGACTATCCCGAGGCCGATCTCGACGAGCCGAAGAAGCAGCGCGGCGGGATGATGACGGTCGCGGCGATCCTGGCGCTTGCCGTGGTCGGCACTGGCGCGGCCTTCGCCTACAAGACCTATGTCGGCTCGCCCCGCAGCGGCGAGCCGCCGATCATCAAGGCCGACAACACGCCCACCAAGATCGTGCCCGCGCCGACGGATTCCTCGGCCAAGGTGCCCGATCGCATGGTCAGCGGCGATGGCACCGAGAAGATCGTGCCGCGCGAGGAAGCGCCTGTTGACGTCAACGCCAAGGCGGGCGGTCCCCGCGTGGTGTTCCCGCCGCTGAACCCGAATGCGAACCCGCCGCCGGTGGCGAGCGTGTCGCCGTCCACGATCCCGCCGCCGAGCGCGGGTCCGATTCCGAGCAACGGTACGCTGCCGAACAATTCGCCGCGCACGATCCGGACCGTGGCCGTGAGGGGCGATCAGACCGATAGCGCCACGCCGCAATCGGCCGCTGCTGCCAAGTCGGCTACTCCGCCGAAGCCGGTCGCTGCGCCGCCCGCGCCGCGCACGCCGCCGACCTCGGCCAATGCCAGCGCCAACCAGCCGCTCTCGCTGGCACCGCAATCGACGCCCGCAGCCGAGCCGCCGCAGCGGATGGCTGCGACCAATCCGACGCAGATCGCGCCCGCCAGCAGTGGCGGCGGTGGCTACATTGTGCAGGTCTCCTCGCAGCAGAGCGAGGACAGCGCCGCCGCGTCGTACCGGGTGCTTCAGAGCAAGTACGGCAGCGTGCTCGGATCGCGCTCGCCGGTGATCAAGCGGGTCGATCTCACCGACAAGGGCAAGGGCATCGTCTATCGCGCCTTCGCCGGTCCCTATGGCTCGGCCGAGGAGGCGACGCAGGCCTGCAACAGCCTGAAGTCCGCAGGCCTGTCCGCCTGCTTCGTCCAGAGGAATTAACGGCCGTTTCCTTGACCCCCTCGCGGGGCAGGGTTAATCGGCCCTTATGAGCACGCGGGCCTTCATTACCGGCGTATCCGGAACGGAACTGACCGCCGCCGAGCGGGAGTTTATCCGTGCGGAGCGCCCATGGGGCTTCATCCTCTTCAAGCGCAATATCGCCACGCCGGCTCAAGTTGCTGCATTGGTTGCAGAATTGCGCGCGGTTGCGAACGCGCCCGACGCCCCCGTCCTGATCGATCAGGAGGGTGGACGGGTGCAGCGGCTGGGTCCGCCGCACTGGCCCGTCTATCCGCCGGGCGCCGTATTCGCGAATCTGTACGACAGTGATTCGGCGCTTGGGCTCACCGCGGCACGCCTCAGCGCGCGGCTGATCGCGGCCGACCTCGCCGATCTCGGCATTACCGTGGATTGCTTGCCGCTGGCTGACGTGCCGGTTCAGGGCGCGGATGCCGTCATCGGGAACCGGGCCTACGGCACCGAACCTCGCAAGGTCGCTGCGATCGCGCGCGCGGTGACCAAGGGCCTGGAGCAGGGTGGCGTGCTGCCAGTCCTCAAGCACATTCCCGGCCACGGCCGCGCCACCGCCGATACCCATTTCAAGCTGCCGACCGTCGACACGCCCAGGGACGAGCTGGAGCGGACCGACTTCGCGGCGTTCAAGCCGCTGGCGGACCTGCCGATGGCCATGACTGCACATGTTGTGTTTAGCGCGGTCGACCCCGCCCATCCGGCGACGACATCTGCGACAATGATTGCTCAGGTGATTCGCGGCGCAATCGGGTTCCAGGGTTTGTTAATGAGTGATGACGTGTCGATGAACGCGCTGGAGGGAAGCATCGCCGATCGGACCCGCGCCATCTTCGCGGCCGGCTGCGACATGGCTCTGCATTGCAACGGCAACATCGAGGAGATGCGTGAGGTCGCCGGCCAGACGCCTGAACTGTCCGGCAAGGCGCTGGAGCGGGCGACAGCCGCGCTCGCGGCGCGCAAGGCGCCGCAGCCATTCGACCGGGCGGCCGCACGCGCCGAACTGGACGCATTGATCGTACGGGCAAACACGGCATCCGCATGACCGCAGAAATCCTATCGTTTGAAACCGGGCGGCCTGCAGAGCTCGCCGAGGGTGAGCCGGCGTTGGTGGTGGACGTCGAGGGCTATGAAGGCCCGCTCGACCTCCTGCTCGCGTTGGCGCGGCAGCAGAAGGTCGATCTCGCCAAGATCTCGATCCTGGCGCTGGCCGACCAGTATCTCCACTTCATCGAAGCCGCGCGAAAGATCCGGCTCGAGCTCGCCGCCGACTACCTCGTGATGGCCGCGTGGCTCGCCTTCCTGAAGTCGCGCCTGCTGCTGCCGGAGCCGCCGAGCGCGGAAGGGCCGAGCGCCGAGGAGATGGCGACCGCGCTTGCCAACCGCCTGCGCCGGCTGGAAGCCATTCGCGAAGCGGCCAACCGGCTGATGAACCGGCCGCAATTGCAGCGCGATATCTTCCCGCGCGGCGAGCCCGAACAGATCGCCGAGATCAAGCATCCGAAATACACCGCGACGCTGTACGACCTGCTCACCGCCTATGCCTCGCAGCGCCAGTCGCGCGTGTTGGCGAGCGTGCATCTGGCCAAGCGTACGGTGTGGTCGCTCGCCGAGGCGCGCGCCACGCTGGAGCGGCTGGTCGGCAGCATCAGCGAACAGGATGACTGGGGCGTGCTCGACGACTTCCTGATCCGGCACGTCGCCGATCCGACGCAGCGTGCCACGGTGTTCGCCTCGAGCTTCGCCGCCGCGCTGGAGCTGGTGCGCGAAGGTCAGCTCGAGCTGAACCAGAAAGAGGCGTTTGCGCCGATCTATTTCCGGAAGGGGCGTCCCAAACCGGTCCCTGACGCAGCTCCCGCGCCCGATGCGCCGGTCGCTTAAGTGCAAGAAGGAGAATCTGCCATGGCAAGCCTGGCTGAAGTGCGGGTAGACGAGGCCGAGCCGATGGAGAACGAATCCCAGGCACGTCCTGAAGAATTGCGGCTGCTGGAAGCGCTGCTGTTTGCGTCGAGTGAACCGCTGGATACCGCGACACTGGCCAAGCGCATGCCTGACGGCGTGGACGTCAAGGCCGCGCTCGAGCAGCTGCAGGCCGATTATGCCTCGCGTGGCGTGAACCTTGTGCGCGTCGCCAACAAATGGACCTTCCGCACCGCCGGCGATCTCGCCTGGCTGATGACGCGGGAGAGCACCGAGACCCGCCGCCTGTCGCGCGCGGCGATCGAGGTGCTGGCGATCATCGCCTATCACCAGCCTGTGACGCGCGCCGAGATCGAGGAGATCCGCGGTGTCGTCACCTCGAAGGGCACGCTCGACGTGCTGCTGGAGACCGGCTGGATCAAGCCGCGCGGCCGGCGCAAGACGCCGGGCCGTCCCTTGACCTTCGGAACCACCGAGGACTTCCTGTCGCAGTTCACCCTGGAACAGCTGGGCGATCTGCCGGGCCTGGAAGAGCTGAAGGGCACGGGCCTGCTGGATTCGCGCCTGCCGACCGGATTCAGCGTGCCGACGCCGTCCGATGACCCGCAATTGCGCGAAGACGAGGATCCGCTGGAACCGGGCGAGGACCTCGATCTCGCGCTGGCACCTGCGGTTGAGCCCGAGAGCCCGCCGGAAGGTGGCAATGAGGGCGGCGAGGGCGGCAGCGAGGACTAACCTCCCGGCCAATTACGGGCCCCCTGCGACCGGTTAACACTAGCAAGATTACGTAGCGCCAACAGCGAATTGGCGCCGGCTGGTCCTTGTTTTTGAGGCCTGCGGAGCCTACGTTCCGGTGAAGATCGGCCGGGTCCCCGGCCATGCGCGTTTGGAGGGTTGCAGGATGGGTTCACTCAGCATTTGGCACTGGATCTTGGTGATCGCAGTGGTCCTGCTGCTGTTCGGCCGCGGGAAGATTTCGGATCTGATGGGCGACGTGGCGCAGGGCATCAAGGCGTTCAAGAAGGGCATGCAGGACGACGACAAGCCCGCTGACAAGCCTGAGCCGGCCAAGTCCATCGAGCACAATGCCGCGCCGACCGCGGCACGCTCCGACGTCGGCAGCAAGGCCGTCTGAGCCAGAGAGCACGCGAGACGCGGGTAGCGGCCCCGATCCTGCGCGCGAGGGATTGGGCCGGCTTGCTGCTGGCGTGAACGGAAGACCTCATGTTCGACATCGGGTGGAGTGAACTGGTCCTGATCGGGGTCGTGGCCTTGATCGCCATCGGCCCGAAAGAGCTGCCGGGCGTTCTGCGCATGGTCGGGCAGTGGATGGGCAAGGCCCGCAAGATGGCCGCCGAATTCCAGGGCCAATTCCAGGAGGCGATGCGCGAGGCCGAGATGGCCGACCTCAAGAAGAGCTTCGACGAGGTCAAGGAAGCCGCCTCCGGCTTTGCCGGAAACAATCTGATGACCTCGCTCCAGAAGGACGTCAGCGACGCGCTTCGCGTCGATGCGCTCGACAAGCCAGCCGAGACGTCCTCAACAACTGCCATCGAAGCGCCGGCGACCTCAAGTGAGGCGCTGACGACTCCAACAACCCCGGAAGCCCCAACGCCGGAAACCTTCGTGGAAGCGGAAGCCCATGCCGCGGTGAACGAGCCGCTCGCCATCACCCGTGAGGTCGAGCAGGCGCCGGTCGTTGCGCAAGACACCGCGCCATCCGAAGCGATCAAGGACGCCAAAGCGTCATGAGCGACGCCGATATCGAGGCCAGCAAAGCCCCGC
This sequence comes from Bradyrhizobium sp. B039, assembly GCF_038965675.1. Classification (NCBI taxonomy): domain Bacteria; kingdom Pseudomonadati; phylum Pseudomonadota; class Alphaproteobacteria; order Hyphomicrobiales; family Nitrobacteraceae; genus Bradyrhizobium; species Bradyrhizobium sp. B039. The sequence continues at coordinate 4,831,884 of NZ_CP152416.1, read as the reverse complement.
TGATGGACCATTTGATCGAGCTGCGCTCGCGGCTGATCAAGGCGCTGCTCGGCTTTGGCGTGGCCTTCATCTTCTGCTTCTTCTTCGCCAAGCAGATCTACAACGTGCTGGTCTGGCCCTTCGTGTGGGTCGCAGGACCCGAGAACTCGAAATTCATCTACACGGCGCTGCTGGAATATTTCATCACGCAGCTCAAGCTCGCGCTGTTCGGCGCCGGCTTCATCTCGTTCCCGATCGTGGCAACGCAGATCTACAAGTTCGTCGCGCCCGGGCTCTACAAGCACGAGAAGCAGGCCTTCTTGCCCTATCTGGTCGCGACCCCGTTCTTCTTCGTGCTGGGGGCGGCGCTGGTTTATTTCGTCGTGCTGCCGATGCTGGTCCGCTTCTCGCTTGGCATGCAGCAGGCCGGCAGCGACGAGACCGCCCAGATCCAGCTGCTGCCCAAGGTCGGCGAATATCTGTCGCTGATGATGTCGCTGATCTTCGCCTTCGGCATCGCCTTCCAGCTTCCGGTGATCCTGACGCTGCTCGGTCGCATCGGCATCGTCACCTCGAAGATGCTGCGCGAGAAGCGCCGCTATTTCATCGTGATCGCCTTCGTGATCGCGGCCGTGCTGACCCCGCCGGACGTACTGAGCCAGTGCTCGCTCGCGATCCCCTTGCTGGCGCTCTACGAGGGGTCGATCATCGCGGTGGCGATGGTGGAGAAGAAGGCGGCCGCCGCGCAGGCTGCGGCCGGCACAGACGTGTCGACGCCGGCCAATCCGGCAGAGTAGGGCGGCCCATCCTCCGGTCTCATTCCCCGCCTTGTGCGCAATTGCGCACTGGAGCGGGGAATTCAGTACGCCGCGCCCTCTCGGAGAATCACCGCCGTCTCTGGAATACTGGATCGCCCGCTTTCGCGGGCGATGACAGCCGTGCTAGGAGACGCGCTGATGTAAACTGTCAACATTCGGCGTTGACTGTTTACACGCTGATCCAGGACCACGGCCATGCACGACATCAAATCGATCCGCGACAATCCGCAAGCCTTCGACGCCGGTCTCGCCCGGCGTGGCCTGAAGCCGTTGTCGGCCTCGCTGCTCGCGATCGACGAGAGGCGGCGCGCAGCGATCCTGGCCTCCGAGCAGGCGCAGGCACGGCGCAATGCGGCCTCCAAGGAAATCGGCGACGCCAAGAAGGCCAAGGACGAGGCGCGTGCGGCCACGCTGATGGCCGAAGTCGCCGAGCTCAAGACCACGATGCCGCAGCTCGAGGCGGCCGCGAAGGCCGCCGACGAAGAATTGACGAAAGAGCTGTCCGCGATCCCGAACATTCCGTTCGATGAAGTGCCTGACGGTGTCGACGAGCACGGCAACGTGCAGCACCATGTGTTCGGCAACAAGCGCAACTACGGCTTCGCGCCGAAGCTGCATGACGATCTCGGCAACGCGCTCGGCTACATGGATTTCGAGGCGGCGGCAAAACTCTCCGGCGCGCGCTTCGTCGTGCTGAAGAAGGGACTGGCGCGCCTCGAGCGCGCGATCGGCCAGTTCATGCTCGACCTGCACACGACCGAGCACGGCTACACCGAGATCAACCCGCCGCTGCTGGTGCGCAACGAGGTGATGTTCGGCACCGGACAGCTGCCGAAGTTCGAGGACGATCAGTTCTGGGCGATCAAGGGCGAACTGCTCGCCTCACCCGACCACGAGCGGCTGAAGACAGAGCGCCTCGGTCTCATCCCGACGGCGGAAGTCTCGCTGACCAACCTCGCGCGCGAATCCATCCTCGACGAGAAGCAATTGCCGATGCGGCTCACCGCGCTGACGCCGTGCTTCCGTGCCGAGGCGGGCGCTGCCGGGCGCGACACTCGCGGCATGATCCGCCAGCATCAGTTCACCAAGGTCGAGCTGGTCTCGATCACGACGCCGGAAACGAGCAAGGACGAGCTGGAGCGGATGCTGTCCTGCGCCGAGCAGGTGTTGCAGAAGCTCGACCTGCATTATCGCGTGATGACGCTCTGCGCAGGAGACATGGGCTTTTCGTCGCAAAAAACCTATGACATCGAGGTCTGGATGCCCGGGCAGGGCGACGGCGGCATGTTCCGCGAGATCTCGAGCTGCTCGGTCTGCGGCGACTTCCAGGCGCGCCGCATGGACGCGCGCTCGCGCGGGCCGGACGGCAAGCCGCGTTTCGTGCATACGCTGAACGGCTCCGGCACTGCGGTCGGCCGCGCGCTGATCGCCGTGATGGAGACTTATCAGCAGGAGGACGGCTCGATTGCGGTCCCCAGCGTGCTCCAGCCGTACATGGGTGGATTGAAGGTGATCTCGCGCGACTGAGGTGTATTGCTCGCTGAAATGCAGAAACGTTTGGTTGCGAAGATCAGGCGGGCGGTTATCCTGACGGCCACCCGTCAATGCGAACCCACCGTTCATGGCCTTGCACCGCGACATCTTCTGGGTTGGCAGACAATGGGCGGTGACGGGTTGCGGCATCCAGGCCGTCGATCAGCGCCTGCGCGGTGTGCTCGATATCGAGATCGCGCGGCTCTGGGACGAGGATCTCGTGCAGAGCCGGCGAGCCAAGCCCGGCGTCAATGCCGCGGATTTCGACAAGGCGCTGACAGTGGCACGCGAGCGTTTTCCGCAGACGCCGGCGTCGGATCCGATCGTTGCAGAGCTGGAGGCGCTCGGCGTGATTGAGACTCCGGTTGTCAGTCCGGTCGTACCGGCGATGAAGTTGTATGCCGAAGGCAGGCTCGCACGCTTCCTGCCGCAATGGCGCATCCGCCGCTAGCCTTGTACGGGCACCGGGCTCGAACAGGTGGGCGGCATCCGGAAGCCAGCGTCGGGAACCGAAGCCGGCCGCGTGCTGCGCTGCGGCAATAAGCGGGATCACAGATGAGATCTGCGCGGTGGCCGGTTTGCCTGATCGGTCCCAGCCGGATAAGACGGCTCAGACCCCTTCAGGAATCGACCTTTCGCATGCGCATCCTCTGCACCAATGACGACGGCATTCACGCTCCCGGCCTCAAGGTCGTGGAGGAGATCGCGCGGGCATTGTCCGACGACGTCTGGGTGGTGGCGCCCGAGCTCGACCAGTCCGGCGTGTCGCATTCGCTGTCGCTGAACGATCCCTTGCGCCTGCGCGAGGTCGGGCCGCGGCACTTCGCCGTGCGTGGCACCCCGACCGACTGCGTCATCATGGGCGCGCGCCATATCCTGGGCACCAAGCCGCCCGATCTCGTGCTGTCGGGCGTCAACAAGGGCCGCAACGTCGCCGAGGACGTGGTCTATTCCGGCACCATCGCCGGCGCGCTGGAGGGCACCATCCTGGGGCTGCCGTCGTTCGCGCTGTCGCAGGAGTTCAGCGTCGAGACCCGCGAGCGGCCGCCGTGGGACACCGCGCGCACGTTCGGCCCCGACATCCTGCGCAAGGTGATGGCCGCCGGCATCCCGAAGGAGACCGTCATCAACGTCAACTTCCCGTCCTGCGCGCCTGAGGATGTGCTCGGCATTCGCGTCACCCGCCAGGGCAAGCGGAATCTCGGCTTCCTCAGGATCGACGAGCGCAGGGACGGCCGCAACAATCCCTATTTCTGGATCGGCTTCGAGCGCGCGGCGATGATGGATACGCCCGCCGAGGGCACTGATCTGGCGGCGCTGCGCGAGCGCTATGTCTCGGTCACGCCGCTCAGGCTCGACCGCACCAACGAAGCGTTTTCCGAAGCACTGGGTGCGGCCCTGAAGTAGCGGCTAGTCGCCGCGAAGGGCGGCCTCGATGGTCCTACCGAGCGCATCGAGCTGGAACGGCTTCTGGAGCGCGGGCCGGTCGCGATACTGCTCGGGCAGGCCGGAGGAGCCGTAGCCGGTGGCGAAGATGAACGGGCAGCCCTTCGCCTTGATCAGGTCGGCGACCGGGGAGATCACCTTGCCGTTGACGTTGACGTCGAGGATAGCGATGTCGAACTGGGTAGCTTCGGCTAGCCGCATTGCTTCGGGGATATCGCCGGCTTCAGCTGCGACCTTGTAGCCGAGCTCTTCCAGCATGTCCGCGACCATCATCCTGATCATCACCTCGTCTTCGACGAGAAATACAGAGCGGCCGGAAAGCCCTGTCGCGGTCATTGTCGGTGAGTCCTTGCCCAATCAAGAAAACGTTCGCAGATAACGCGAATCGACGCAATGCGCGTTTCGGCCAACGGACACCTGAAAATGGCCTTCGTAGCCAGTCCGCTGCAAGCCAATTTGTGGTCAAATGCCTCGACGAAAGGCTATCATGAGTTCCTGAGCCGGAACAGGATTCTTGCCCCAGCCCTTGAGCTCCGCAAGCGATGATCCGGACCCTGACGAGACAACACTGGCAGCAATGACCTCCCATCAGCACCCGCCGGAAAAGATGATGTTTCAGCTCACGCTGAGGCGTCGGGGTATCAGCGATCAGGCGGTGCTGCGAACCATGGAGGAGGTGCCGCGCGAGCTGTTCGTCGACGAGGCCGATCGCGACGTGGCCTATCGCGATAGCGCGCTGCCGATCGCGTGCGGGCAGACCATCAGCCAGCCCTTCGTCGTCGCCTACATGACCGAGCAGCTCCAGCTCCAGAAGCAGCACCGCGTGCTCGAGATCGGCACGGGCTCCGGCTATCAGGCCGCCGTGCTGTCGCGGCTCGCAGGCCAGGTGCTGACGGTCGAGCGCTACCGCAAACTCGCGGACGCAGCACGCGCCAGGCTTGAGAAGCTCGACTATCACAATGTCGAGGTGATGCTGGGCGACGGTCTCAACCTGCCTGCCAATATCGGCCCGTTCGACCGCATCATCGTCACCGCCGCCATGGAGCAGATTCCGGAGAACCTGGTCGATCGGCTCGAGGTGGGCGGCATCCTGATCGCGCCCGTCGGCCCGCATCAGGGGGTGCAGACGCTGATCCGTCTGACCCGCAGCGCGACCGGGATCGACCGCAAGGAACTCGTCGAGGTCCGTTTCGTGCCGGCACTGCCCGGCGTGGCGCGGGAGCTGTAGATTTCCGGATTGGCTGTGCGGCCAACATCTTATTGGGAGGGTTAAGCCGTTATTTACTCGGCGCGTGTTTACTTAAAAGACCAGTTCTGTTGCGTACGAGTGAGTAACCATGTCTGTCGTCGCCGAGTTGCTTTACTCGCGCCGCGTACCGCAGGTCGCGGTGCTGGCGCTGATCTCCTTCAGCTTCGCTGGGTGCAGCGCCGACATGTCGTCGCGGCTGTCCCAGTCGAACTTCTCCAATCCTTTTGCCTCCGATCAGACCGGTTCGGTGCAGCAGGCACCGCCGCCGCAGCGTGAGTTGCCGCAATATTCGCGGCCGCAGACGCAGCCCGGTTATTACCAGTCGCAGCCCTTGCCGCCGCCGGCGGTGTCCGCGCCGCAATCCTATCCGGTTGCGGCAGGCGGCGGGATGTCCGGTGGCGGGCGGGGCGTCGGGTCCTACGCGCCCCCGGCGCAGCCGCATCTGGAGACCACGGCCACCGTGCCGTCGCGCTCGGTCGCGGCCGCCCAGCCGGCCGGCGGGACCAAGATCATCGTCGGCACCAGCGACACGCTCGACGTGCTGGCCAAGCGTTATCACGTCACGCCGCAGGCGATCCTCGCCGCCAATGGCTACAAGGGGCCACGTGCGCTCTCGCCAGGCCAGCAGCTGATCATCCCGCATCCGGGCGCGACCGCGGCTGCACCCGCGCCGGCGATGGCTCCCGTCGCCGCGGCGCCGGCGGCGAAGCCGGTTGCGGCCCTCGCCGCGCCGCCGAGCATGCACTTCGTCAACCGCGGCGACACGCTCGCCAGCATCGCCCGCAAGAATCACATCTCGGCGGCTGAACTGGCCCGCGCCAACGGCCTCGATCCGTCGGCGAAGCTCAAGCTCGGCACCAAGCTGACCGTTCCCGGCGCGAAGACCGCCGCCGTCGCTGCACCTGTTGCTGCGCCAGTCGGGGCAGCCCCGGTCGCCGGTACACTCCAGCCGGTTGCGGCCGCTCCGGCGCCTGCCACCAAGATGGCCGCTGTCGCCGCGCCGGTGCAGAGCGCGCGCCTGGCCCAGGCCACCGCCAATGTCGAAGAGAAGGCTGTCGAGGCACCTGCGAAAGCTGCGGAGACCACCAGCGCGCTGCCGACTTTCCGCTGGCCGGTGCGCGGCAAGGTGGTCACGACCTACGGCGCCAAGACCAACGGCAAGTCCAACGACGGCATCAATCTCGCTGTGCCCGAGGGTACGCCGGTCAAGGCGGCTGAAGACGGCGTCGTCGCCTATTCCGGCAACGAGCTGAAAGGTTACGGCAATCTGGTCCTGGTTCGGCACTCCAACGGCTACGTCACCGCATATGCCCATGCGAGTGAGCTGTTGGTGAAGCGCGGCGATACCATCAAGCGCGGTCAGGTCATTGCCAAGTCGGGTCAATCCGGAGAGGTGGCGTCGCCGCAGCTCCACTTCGAGATCCGCAAAGGATCGAGTCCGGTTGACCCGCTTCAATTCCTGAACGGGGCGTGAGGCGTAGGGCCTGAGGAGTAGGGCAGGCCATCGCCACAAGGAAACTGCCATCGCCCGCGAAAGCGGGCGATCCAGTATTGCATAGACAGCAGTCGCTAGGCCGAGACGCTGCCGTGAACTGTGGCGTAGATCAGCACGCAGCAAAATTCGGATTAATAAAAGTTTGGCGAATGCCGGAAGCAGATCGCGTTCATGCGATTTCGCTCCGGCGGAATGTTTGTGCTTGCTCCTTCTTTTCCGGCAAGCTCTCTGAATCCCGAACCATTCAAAATCGCTGAGTTCGTCGCGTATGATTCGAGGGTCCGGTGTCGGAGCCTGGAACGCGTTGGTCGCGAGACCGCTAAAGAGAATGAGATCAGGTTCGGCCTGAGGCTTTTGTGACCGGACGATCAAATTATCGAAGAACAACCCCATACAAAGTAGCCGATGGCTGCCGGTGCGATGTCCTAATGTTCTGAATCTGCTTCGGTTTTGATGGCGCAGCGGACATGGCAGGGCTTGCTGGCGATCCAGCGCTGTCGTGAATGACCCGACCGGGCCCCTTTGATCTAGATCAACCTGGAAGTCTGGCGTTCCGTGTCCGTAGCAGCGCAGGCCAACGACACACGGGGCGGAGACCGGCATGAAGCTGGCTGATACGAAATCGTCGCCTGATTCCGGACAATCGTACCAGCAACCAGCAGGTGAGGGGATGCTGTACGTGCCGGGCGGCACGTTTCGCATGGGTTCGGATCGGCACTATCCGGAGGAAGCGCCGGTCCACCGCGTCACCGTGGATGCGTTCTGGATGGATTGCCATCCAGTGACGAACCGGCAATTCAAGGCGTTCGCCAAGGCTACCGGCCACGTCACCGTTGCCGAGATCACGCCCGATCCAAAGGACTATCCCGGAATGCTCCCGCATATGATCTACGCGGGCTCGCTGGTGTTCTCTCCGCCCGCGCACCCGGTCAGTCTCCGGGACTTCAGCCAGTGGTGGACCTTCGCCAAGGGCGCGGACTGGCGACATCCCTACGGGCCGGGCAGCGACATCCGTGGGCTGGACGATCATCCCGTGGTGCATGTGGCCTTCAGCGATGCGCTCGCCTACGCAAAATGGGCTGGCAAGGATTTGCCGACCGAAGCGGAATGGGAATTTGCGGCGCGCGGCGGGCTGGATGGCGCCGAGTTCGCGTGGGGAGATGTTTTTGCGCCGGACGGCCGCCACATGGCCAACACCTGGCAGGGCGAATTTCCGCGCCAAAACACCAGGGACGATGGATACGAACGGACTTCGCCGGTCACCGCATTCCCGCCGAACGGACACGGGCTGCACGATATGATCGGCAACGTCTGGGAATGGACGTCAGACTGGTATTCGCCTCGGCATGAGGCCGACGCAGCAAAAGCCTGTTGCATTCCAGAGAACCCGCGCGGCGGCCGCGAGGCCGATAGCTACGACCCAAGAACGACCAACGTGAAGATTCCACGGAAGGTCATCAAAGGCGGCTCGCATTTGTGCGCGCCGAATTACTGCCGACGCTACCGGCCGGCTGCGCGGCATGCGGAGCCGATCGATACTTCCACGAGTCATCTCGGCTTTCGGTGCGTCAGGCGAGGAGCCTCTGACGCATAATAAACAGGAGAGCGTAACCATGTTGAGTACTATATTGCCCGACAAGTCACGCAAGACACCTGGTTGGCACAAGCGGTCCTGCGCATCGCTGCTTGGCGCGACGATGTTGATGTCGCTGTCCGGGGCAGCCAGCACGCCGGCGACCGCACAGCCGGCACAGAAACCCAATATCCTCTTCATCATGGGCGACGACATCGGCTGGATGCAGCCGAGCATCTACCACCGCGGCCTGATGGTCGGGGAAACGCCCAACATCGATCGCATCGGCAACGAAGGCGCGATCTTCATGCACTATTACGCCGAGCAGAGCTGCACGGCCGGCCGCAATGCCTTTCTCACCGGCATGAATCCGCTGCGCACCGGGATGATTCCTCCGCAACTGCCCGGCAGCCCGTCCTATCTGCGGCCCGGCACTCCATCGCTCGCCAAGTTCCTGCTCGATCTCGGCTACAACACCGGCGAGTTCGGCAAGAACCATCTCGGCGACCACACCGACGCGCTGCCGACCGCGCACGGCTTCCAGGAGTTCTGGGGTTATCTGTATCATCTCGATGCGATGCAGGGCGTGAGCTTCCCGGACATCAACAAGACCCCGACCCAGCAGACGGTTGTTCCGCCATGCAAGAATACGCCGATCCCCGGTATCCCGGAGGTACCGGGCGCGGTCGATCCGCAGACGACGGTTTGCCTGACGCCTCCGCGCAACGTGCTGGCGTGCAAGTCGGACGGTACATCCAGGACTCAGCAGTGTGTCGACCAGGGCCCGCTGACGCTCGAGCGATCGAAGGGTGTCGACGAGGAAATCTCGGCCAAGGTCATCGACTTCATCGATCGCAACGACCCGAAGACGACGGGCAAGCCTTTCTTCGTCTGGTACAACCCTGCGCGCATGCATGTGACGACCGTGCTTAACGACAAGTACATGGCAATGGTCGGCGAGCCGGGCGGCAAGGACTGGGGCGTCAACGAAGCCGGCATGAAGCAGATGGATGACAACATCGGCTATGTGCTGAAGAAGCTCCAGGACATGGGCCAGCTCGACAATACGATCGTGGTGTTCACCACCGACAACGGCGCCGAAACCTTCACCTTCCCCGACGGCGGCGTCACCCCGTTCAAGGGCTCGAAGATGAACACCTGGGAAGGCGGCATGCGCGCTCCGTGTGTCATTCGCTGGCCGGGCGTCATCAAGCCTGGAACGGTCAAGAACGACATCTTCGCGTCGCTCGACTGGCTGCCCACGCTTGTCAACATCGCCGGCGGAGCCAAGGGCGATGCGCTGAACAAGCGGATAATGGCCGGTGCCTATCCGGGCATCGTCAAGACCAAGCTCGATGGCGTCGATCAGACCGAGTACCTCTCGGGACGTTCGGAGAAGTCGGCGCGCGATACCTTCTTCTACTATTCCAGCAGCCACCCGTCGGCAGTGCGCTACAAGAATTGGAAGATGTATTTCGCGATCGCGCCCGAAACCGCGACGGGCTTCCTCTCGCCGGGAGTCCAGACCCAGTTCGCAGCCGGCATGGTTAACCTCAAGCGCGATCCATTCGAGACGTCGTGGGGCGATGAGAAAAAGGCGAGTTTCTGGTTCAGCGGCGCGCTCGCCGGGCCGGTCACGGCTTACATATACGACTGGAACCTGCTGCCCATCGGGCAGGTGCTGTGGCTGAAGGAGCTGGAATCCTACAAGGAGTTCCCACCCCTTCAGGATCCCGCGAGCTACAACCTGGATCAGGTCATGGAACAGCTCAAGAAGGGTCAGGGGCACCCGAGCCAGTAGCTCGGATGCTTGATGCGGGCGCCCGACATAGGGCGCCCGCCAACGGAATCGCGAGCAAAGTGATCAAGGAGGCCGCGCCGGACCGGTCGGCACCTCCACAAGCCACGTCCGCTTCCGATGCATCAAGCGAACAGAGCCAATTGCATAACAACAGGAGGAGCACGTCATGAGTAACAAGCGTCCGCTAGAAGAATCCCACGACGTTCCGCCGTAATCGGACGGCGGAATGAAACGCCGCGATCTGCTGCTGAGCGGAAGTTCGCTTGTGGCCGCTTCAATGTTGGCCAGTAGGGACCGCACGATCGAAACGGATCGACAATGAAACAGATCACGCGATCACGCCTTGACCGGCGCGCACTGCTCTCGTCTCTGGCGATGCTTCCGTTTCTATCTGCCGCTCTGCGTTCCACGTCCGCCATGGCCCAGACGCAAGCCGGTCCTCTGCCGTCCTGGAACGAGGGCCCGACGAAAGCCTCGATCGTCGACTTCGTCGCACGGGTCACGGAGAACGGTGGACCCTATTTCGTGCCCCCCGATCAACGCATCGCAACCTTCGACAACGACGGCACGCTTTGGATCGAACAGCCGATGTATGTGCAACTGGCGTTTGCGCTGGATCGCGTGAAGGTCCTTGCGCCTATGCATCCGGAATGGAAGGACAAGCAGCCCTTCGCGGCAGTGCTGAATGGCGACTTGAAGGCGCTCGCAGCTTTCGGGGAGAAGGGCGTGGCCGAGCTGCTGGCGGTAACTCACGCCGGCATGACGACGGCGGAGTTTGAGAAGATCGTCACAGACTGGCTTGCGACCGCGCGTGATGGCCGTTTCAAGCGTCCGTATACCGAACTTGTCTATCAGCCTATGCTCGAACTGCTCGCTTACCTCCGCACCAACGGCTTCAAGACCTTCATCGTGTCAGGTGGCGGCGTCGAATTCATGCGACCATGGACCGAGGCGATTTATGGCGTGCCTCCCGAGCAGGTCGTCGGATCGTCAATCAAGACCCGGTATGAGATGCGCGACAGCACGCCGGTTCTATTTCGCTTGCCGGATATCGATTTCATCGACGACAAGGCCGGCAAACCGATCGGGATCAATAGCCACATCGGCCGGCGTCCGATCGCCGCCTTCGGCAACTCCGATGGCGACCTCGAAATGCTGCAATGGGCGACGCTCGGTACCAGTGGCGCGCGGTTCGGCCTGATCGTCCACCATACCGATGCGGAACGCGAATATGCCTACGATCGCCAATCACATTTCGGCAAGCTCGATGTCGCTCTCGATGCTGCAGCGCTGAACAGGTGGACCGTTGTGGACATGAAGAACGACTGGAAGAGTATCTTTTCGTTTGATTAGAGGTGAAATCGTAAGATCCACGGCTGCGCGAATGCAGTGCGCAGCCAGCCATTGAGCTCAATGCACGCCGTTGGGCATAGCACCCGACTATATTTTTAGATGTGGCCAATTCACAACGGACATCGGGTCTGGAGCATGCCTTACTTACAGCCCGTAGACGAAACTCCGATTCCTTCGGTCTCGAGATAGGCTTAGGCCTGATGACGGGACCAGGTCTTAAAACGGAAGGTGGGTTCGCGACCGCCAAATCTCGATGCATCCGTCGAACCGCTAGGAGATTGCAGATGAAGCCCACGTTGGAATTTGCGGGTGCCTCTCAACCGACCCTGCTCAGCGCGGTTGTGGTTGCAGCTCTCACGTTTTCGCCGCAAATCGCGAGCGCCGACGAGAGCGGCATCTCGTTCTGGGTCCCGGGGCTGTTCGGCAGTCTGGCAGCGGCACCCACCGCCCCAGGCTGGTCCCTCGGGACGATCTATTACCACACCAGTGTGTCCGCCTCCGGTGCTGCCGCAGCGGCCCGAGAAGTTCAGATTGGCCGCTTCTCTCCGAACGTCAATGTCAACTTGAACGTAAATCTCAAAGCGCCGCCAGACCTGCTGTTTCTGGCTCCGACGTATACGTTCGCGACGCCGGTCCTCGGCGGGCAATTGTCCGTCGGTGTCATGGGCGTTTACGGCCGAAACAGCACGACCCTTGATGGCACGCTGACGACCGGGTTCGGTCCGATTTCGGCGACCCGCACGGGAAGCATATCGGACTCGCTCACCGGGTTCGGCGACCTCTATCCCATGGTCTCGATGAAGTGGCACGACGGCGTCCACAACTACATGACCTATGTGACCGGCGACATTCCAGTCGGCGCCTATGAACCCAGCCGCCTCTCCAACATCGGTATCGGTCATGGCGCCATCGACGCAGGCGGGGGTTACACTTACCTCAACCCGATGACGGGATATGAATTCTCCGGCGTCGGCGGCTTCACATACAACTTCAAGAACCCGGACACGCTGGTTCAGAGCGGCGTCGATTTCCACTTCGATTGGGGCGCGTCGAAATTTCTCTCAAAGCAGGCCTTCGTAGGTCTGGTCGGCTATGCCTATCAGCAGGTCTCCAACGATACCGGCGGACTGCCGGCCCTTGGCGGATTCAGGTCGCGAGTTTTCGGCATCGGTCCGCAGTTCGGCTATCTTTTTCCGATCGGCAGCATGCAGGGATATCTGAACATAAAGGGATATGGCGAATTCGAGGCGGCGAACCGGCCGTCGGGCTGGAATACCTGGCTGACCTTTGCGATTTCGCCCGCCGCACCTGAAAGCACCGTTGCGCCGACCCGGCACAGGGTGACGAAGTAGGGGATCAACTGGAGAAAGGCACAAACCGGCAACCGGCTCTAGCGGCACGTAGAGAATTGGTGCCGAGCTTGGTCGGAAGGTGGCCTATTGATCTGAGGGCAAAATGCCGAAGAGCAAAACCATCTGGCTCGGTTCGTTGGCATCAGTGGCCGCCATAGCGATTGCGAGCGCGCCTGCCGCAGCGCAGCAACCTAAGAATCCCAATATTGTCGTCATCCTCGCGGATAATCTGGGCTACGGCGAGTTGGGCGTATATGGCGGCGGTATCCTCCGCGGCGCGCCCACGCCACGTATTGACGCGCTCGCCGGTGAGGGCACCCGCCTCCTCAACTTCAATGTTGAAGCGCAGTGTACGCCGTCCCGATCGGCCCTGCTTACAGGACGCTTTGCCATCCGCTCCGGAACGTACGAAGTTCCGATCGGCGGCATCCCCGACGGATTAACACAGTGGGAGATCACGACCGCGGAGCTGTTGTCGGGGCAGGGCTACGCGACCGGGATGTGGGGCAAATGGCATCTCGGCAGCGCCGAAGACCGGATGCCGACCAATCAGGGCTTCGACGAGTGGTATGGCATCCCGCGCACGTATGACGAGGCGATGTGGCCGTCCCTGGACGAGACACGAAGCATGTGGCCGTCGGTCGGAAACAGGCAGGGTTGGAATGCGAAAGTCGTTCACCCTCAACATATCTATGAAGCACGCAAGGGCGATAAACCTCGACAGGTCGCCGTGCTGGATGTGGATCACCGCCGCACCATGGACGCGGAAATCACCAGCCGTGCGGTGGAGTTCATCAAGCGCAACGCGAGCTCAGGCAAGCCATTCTATGCCTACGTCCCGTTCGCGCACGTTCACATGCCGACGCTTCCAAATCTTGAGTTCGCGGGCAGAACCGGCAACGGCGATTGGGCCGATTGCCTGGCCGAAATGGACTACCGAACCGGGCAAATCCTCGATGCCATCAAGCAAGCAGGCATCGAAAACGACACGCTTGTGATATTCACCAGCGATAATGGCCCGGAGGCAACCAACCCCTGGGAGGGTGACAACGGACCTTGGCGCGGAACTTACTTCACGGCGATGGAAGGTTCACTGCGGGCACCGTTCATCATTCGCTGGCCCGGCAAGGTGCCGGCGGGCCGCATCAGCAACGAAATCGTTCACATCGTTGACCTCTTCACGACGCTTGCGCGGATCGGGGGCGCAGAGGTCCCTACGGATCGCGCGATTGACGGCGTGGATCAGCTAGATTTCTTTTTGGGCAAGCAGGAGGCCTCTAACCGCGAAGGGTTCCCCGCCTACGTGGCCGACCGGCTGTCAGCCGTCAAATGGCGAAACTGGAAAGTCCATTTGATCTGGCAGGAAACTATGTACGCCACGCCGCAGAAATTGCCCTTGCCGACATCAATCTACTGACCGACCGGAAGGAGGAGCGTGATGTTGCCGCGCAAAACTCCTGGGTCGCCGATCCCGCAGTGAGAATCATCGGAGAACTGGAAGCGAGCTTCAAGAAGTACCCTCCGATCAAACTTGGCACCCCAGATCCCTACACGCCGCCATAACCGGTTTTTATGCGCGCGCCCTTGATTCCCCGCCTTCGGGGAAAGACAGCCGTAAGTGGGTTGCGATCCGACCGCTACTGCGCCGTGAGCTTCACGCCCAGTCGTCCCGCAAGCTCCTGCACGAACTGCCAGGCGACACGGCCCGAGCGCGAGCCGCGCGTGGTCGACCATTCCAGCGCCTCGCGCTCCAGCGCCTCATCATCGACCTTGATGCCGAAATGGCTGCAATAGCCGCGCACCATGGCGAGATATTCGTCCTGGCTGCATCGGTGGAAGCCGAGCCAGAGGCCGAAGCGATCCGACAGCGACACCTTTTCCTCGACCGCTTCGCCGGGATTGATCGCGGTCGAGCGCTCGTTCTCGATCATCTCGCGCGCGAGCAGATGGCGGCGGTTGGAGGTGGCGTAGAGGATGACGTTCTCGGGCCGGCCCTCGATGCCGCCCTCGAGCACGGCCTTGAGCGACTTGTACGAGGCGTCATTGCCGTCGAAGGAGAGGTCGTCGCAGAACACGATGAAGCGGAAGGACGAGGCGCGCAGCTGCTCCATCAGCGCGGGCAAAGTCTCGATGTCCTCGCGGTGGATCTCGATCAGCTTCAGCTTGTCGGCCGGCTTGCGGTCCGCATTGATGCTGGCATGCGCGGCCTTCACCAGCGACGACTTGCCCATGCCGCGCGCGCCCCAGAGCAGGGCGTTGTTGGCGGGTAGGCCGCCTGCGAAGCGCTCGGTGTTCTCCATCAGGATGTCGCGCATCCGGTCGACGCCCTTGAGGAGGAACAGCTCGACGCGGCTGACCCGCGGCACCGCCGAGAGGCGGCCATCCGGATGCCAGACATAGGCATCCGCCCGGCCGAACGACTCGGGTTCGGCCGCCGGCTTGCCCTGGGCGGAGAGGTGCGCCGCAATGGTCTCGAGGGCGAGGACGATCCGCTCCTGGTTGAGGTCAGGCGCTGCCTTGGAGATCGCCTTGGAGACTGCTTTGGAGGCTGCCGTGGGGCGTTTTGCCGCGACGCGGGCAGGCTTCCTGGCAGGGGTACGGGGGCCTTTGCCGGCCGGGCTTTTGCTTGGTTTTTTGGGCATGTCCGAAGTTCCTGAGAATGCAGCCTTATCGGGCCTGACGGCGCGCCGCAAGGTGACCAAAAGGACGGTCTGGCAGCGTTGCAATTGGGGCGGTGGCCGCTATAGTCCGCGCGAATTTGACCGAGCCGGTCGCCTTTGAGGGCCTGACCGGCTTTCCCCCGTTGTCACGAGGATCGTCCGAATGCTGATTACCCCTGCGTATGCCCAGGCCGCGGGCGCCGGCGACACCAACAGCATGTTGATGTCGCTGCTGCCGTTCGCCCTGATCTTCGTGATCATGTACTTCCTGATTCTGCGTCCGCAGCAGAAGAAGGTCCGTGACCACGCCGACCTCGTGAAGAACATCCGTCGCGGCGACACCGTCGTGACCTCGGGCGGCCTCGTCGGCAAGGTCACCAAGGTCGTCGACGACGACCAGATCGAGTTCGAGATTTCCGACGGCGTCCGCGTCCGGCAGATGCGCCAGATGATCTCCGGCGTGCGCGCCAAGGGCGAGCCGGCGAAGGAATCCAAGGATAGCGCGAAGGAAACCGCCAAGGACGACGCCGCGTCGAAGTGAACGCTTCCGCGAGCATCTCAAGTCTCCTGATCTGACAGGTCCAGTCGATGTTGTATTTCACGCGGTGGAGGGCGCTGGGGATTATCCTGACGGCGCTGATCGTGTGCCTCTGCGCGGTCCCGAACTTCTTCCCCGAGGCACAGGTCAAGACCTGGCCCGCCTGGGCGCAGCGCCGGCTCGTGCTCGGCCTCGACCTCCAGGGCGGCTCCTATCTGCTGCTCGAGGTCGATTCCAACTATGTGAAGAAGGAGAGGCTGGACCAGGTCCGCGACGACGTTCGCCGGACGCTGCGCGATGCCAAGATCGGCTTCACCGGCGGCGTCACCGTGCGCAACGACGCGGCCGAGGTTCGCATCACCAAGGAAACCGATGTGCAGCCGGCGCTCGCCAAGCTGCGCGAATTGGCCCAGCCGCTCGGCGGTCTGATGGGCTCCAGCGGTCAACGCGACCTTGAAGTGACCGATGCCGGTGGCGGCGTGATCCGCCTGAGCATCCCGCAGGCCGCGATGCTCGACCGCATGCGCAAGACCATCGAGCAATCGATCCAGATCGTCGAGCGCCGCGTCAACGAGCTCGGCACCGTCGAGCCCGTCATCCAGCGCCAGGGCAACGACCGCATCCTGGTGCAGGTCCCCGGTCTTCAGGACCCGACCCGCCTGAAGGAACTGCTGGGCAAGACCGCGAAGATGGAATTCCGCATGGTCGACACCTCCGTGCCGCCGGATCAGGCGCAGCAGGGCAGGTTGCCGCCGGAATCCGATCTGCTGATGAGCGCCTCGCCACCGCCCACACCTTACGTGGTCAAGAAGCAGGTGCTGGTCGCCGGCGGCGACCTGACCGATGCCCAGGCGAGCTTCGACCAGCGCACGGGTGAGCCGGTCGTCAGCTTCAAGTTCAACACGTCGGGCGCGCGCAAGTTCTCGCAGGCCACGCAGGAAAACGTGGGGCTGCCGTTTGCGATCGTCCTCGACAACAAGGTGATCTCGGCGCCCGTCATCCGCGAGCCGATCACCGGCGGTCAGGGCCAGATCTCCGGCAATTTCACCGTGCAATCGGCCAACGATCTCGCGATCCTCCTGCGCGCCGGCGCGCTGCCGGCGCCGCTCACCGTGGTCGAGGAGCGCACCGTCGGTCCGGGCCTCGGCCAGGACTCGATCGAGAAGGGCGAGCTTGCGGCTTACGTCGGCTCGATCCTGGTCATCATCTTCATGCTCGTGACCTATCGGCTGTTCGGGGTGTTCGCCAACATCGCGGTGGCCATCAACGTCGCCATGATCTTCGGCCTGCTGTCGCTGCTCAACGCCACGCTGACGCTGCCCGGCATCGCCGGCATCGTGCTCACCGTCGGCATCGCCGTGGACTCCAACGTGCTGATCTACGAGCGCATCCGCGAGGAGCTGCGCGGCGGCCGTAACGCGATCTCGGCGATCGACGCCGGCTTCAAGCGGGCGCTCGCGACCATCCTCGATTCCAACATCACCACCTTCATTGCCGCCGCGGTGCTGTTCTACATCGGCACCGGCCCGGTGCGCGGCTTCGCCGTGACGCTCGGTATCGGCATCATCACCACGGTGTTCACCGCCTTCACCCTGACCCGGCTGATCGTCGCCGGGTGGGTGCGGTGGAAGCGGCCGCAGAGCGTGCCGATCTAGGAGCCTGATTGTGAATCACACCGTTCTCATCGGGCTCGGCGTCCTCATCACTATTCTCACCGTGGTCGCGGCCCTCGGCTTGCTGCCGTCGTTGCGCATCGTCCCGGACAACACGCATTTCGACTTCACGCGATTCCGCCGCATCAGCTTCCCGATCTCGGCGGCGCTGTCGATCGTCGCCATCACGCTGTTCTTCACCCACGGCCTGAACCTCGGTATCGACTTCAAGGGCGGCACGTTGCTGGAGGTGCGGGCCAAGTCCGGCGCCGCCGACATCGCGGCGATGCGCACGACGCTGGATGGCTTGCGTCTGGGCGAAGTCCAGCTCCAGCAGTTCGGCGGGCCCGAGAACGTCCTGATCCGCGTCGCGGAGCAGCCGGGCGGCGATACCGCCCAGCAGGAGGCCGTGCAGAAGGTCCGTACCGCGCTCGGCGATTCCATCGAGTACCGCCGCGTCGAGGTGCTCGGTCCGCGCGTCGCCGGTGAGCTCTTGGCCTACGGCATGCTCGGCCTGATGCTCGCGATCGTCGCGATCCTGATCTATCTCTGGTTCCGCTTCGAATGGCAGTTCGCGCTGGGCGCCATGATCGCCAACGTGCACGACATCGTGCTGACGATCGGCTTCATGTCGATCAGTCAGGTCGATTTCGACCTGACCAGCATCGCCGCGCTTCTGACCATTCTGGGCTATTCGCTCAACGACACGGTCGTCATCTACGACCGTATCCGTGAAATGCTGCGGCGCTACAAGAAGATGCCGATGCCGCAGCTGCTCAACGAGTCCATCAACTCGACGCTGTCGCGCTCGATCATCACCCACGTCACGGTGACGCTGGCGCTGCTCGCGCTGCTGCTGTTCGGCGGTCACGCCATCCACAGCTTCACCGCGGTGATGATGTTCGGCGTGGTGCTGGTCGGCACCTACACCTCGATCTTCATCGCGGCGCCGATCCTGATCTATCTCGGCGTCGGCGAGCATCGCGAAGATGCGCCGGATACGGCTACGCCGGCGAAGAAAAACAAGGCATGATCCGAACCGCACGCCCTCGCACGCGTTTGCGAGGGCAGTAAGCCCATTCGGACGAACCTCATGGCCGGCGATCCCAACGCACCGCATTTCCCGCGCTCGGCGCCGATCGAGGCCTATGGCAAGGGCGGCTTCGCCTTTGCCGGCATGTCGCATCGGGGATCGCTGCTCTGCCTGCCTGACGCGATCTGGGCCTGGGATGTGACGGACCCCGCGAAGATCGACCGCTATTCGCTGGATCGGGTCTTCGCGGCCGCCAACAGCATCGATACGCTCCTGATTGGCACCGGAACCGGGGTCTGGCTGCCGCCGCCGGCGCTGCGGCAGGCCCTGAAGGCGGTGAGGGTGGTGCTGGACACGATGCAGACCGGCCCGGCCGTGCGCACCTACAACATCATGATCGGCGAACGGCGCCGCGTTGCGGCCGCGCTGATCGCCGTGCCATGAGCAGCGCTGCACCTTCGCCCGATTCCGTCGCCTTCTGCGCCGATCTCGTGCGCAGCCACGATTTTCCGCGCTATGTCGCGACCCTGTTCGCGCCCGCCGCCGAGCGCCGTGCGCTGCTCGCGCTCTATGCCTTCAATGTCGAGATCGTCCGGGTCCGCGACCAGGTGAGCCAGCCCTTGCCCGGCGAGATCCGCCTGCAATGGTGGACCGACATGCTTGCCGGCCATGTCCATGGCAGCGCCGAGGGCAATCCGGTGGCGGCCGAGCTGCTGCGCGCGATCCGCGATTTCGACCTGCCGGTCGAGCCGTTGTCGCTGCTCGCCGACGAGCATCAGTTCGATCTCTACAACGATCCGATGCCGACCATGGCGGCGCTGGAAGGCTATCTGGCCGCGACCTCATCGGCGCTGTTCATGCTCGCGGGACGGATCATGGGGCCGCCGTCGGAGGCGGTCGAGCACCTTGCCCGTCATGCCGGGCTGGCGCAGGGCATCGTGCAGGTCATCGTCAACCTGCCGCGCGATGCCGCGCACCGGCAATTGTTCCTGCCGCAGCAGGTGCTGACGAGCCACAATTGCAACATGGAGGATGTGTTCGCCAGCAGGCAGACGCCCAACCTCCATGCGGTGCTCGAGCAGCTTGCGGGTGAAGCCCGGCAGCATGTGACGACGGCCTCGTCGCTGCTGGCGCAGGTGCCGTCGTCGGTGCGGCCGGCGTTCCTGCCGCTGAGCCAGGCGCAGGCCGACCTCAAGCGCCTGTCGCGTCCGGGACGCAATCCGTTCACGCCGCAGCCTTCGTCGCGGCTGCGCACGCTGTGGACGCTATGGCGGGCTTCACGTTCCCGGGAATTTACCAAATAGCGGTTGGCTTGTCGCCCGAGCCGGGCAAATGCTCTATGCTGTCCCATGGCTGACTTGTCCCAAACCACGTCCTCCGATCTCAGCGGCCTTCCGGTCGCGCCTGGTGACATTCAGGCAGCCGCCGAGACCATCCGCGGTGCCGTCGTCGAGACGCCCTGCAGCTACAGCCGCACGCTGAGCAACATCTGCGGCTGTGACATCTGGCTCAAATTCGAGAACCTCCAGTTCACCTCCTCGTTCAAGGAGCGCGGCGCGCTCAACCGCCTCACCGCGCTGACGCCGGAGGAGCGTATGCGCGGCGTCATCGCCATGTCGGCGGGTAACCACGCGCAGGGCGTCGCCTATCACGCCAGGCGGCTCGGCATTCCCGCCACCATCGTGATGCCGGTCGGCACGCCCATGGTGAAGGTCGAGAACACGAAGCACCACGGCGCGGAGGTGGTGGTGACGGGCGCGACGCTGGAGGAGGCGGCCGCGTTTGCGCGCAGCCACGGTGAAGCTCACGGCATGATCTTCGTCCACCCTTACGACGATCCGCTTGTGATCGCGGGGCAGGGCACCGTCGGGCTGGAGATGTTGAAGGCGGTGCCGGAGCTCGACACGCTGGTTGTCCCGATCGGCGGCGGCGGCCTGATCAGCGGGATCGGCATTGCCGCGAAATCGATCAAGCCATCGCTGCGGATTCTTGGCGTCGAGGCCTGGCTCTATCCCTCGATGTACAACGCCATCCATGACGGCAATCTGCCGGCGCGCGGCGATACGCTCGCCGAGGGCATCGCGGTGAAGTCGCCCGGCAAGATCACGACTGAAATCGTCCGGCGCCTCGTCGACGACATCGCGCTGGTCAACGAGGCCGAGCTCGAGCGCGCGGTCGCGACCCTGATCTCGATCGAGAAGACGGTCGTCGAGGGCGCCGGCGCCGCCGGCCTTGCCGCGCTGATGTCCGACCCGTCCCGCTTTGCCGGCCAGAAGGTCGGCCTGGTGCTGAGCGGCGGCAATATCGATACGCGGCTGATCGCCTCCGTCCTGACCCGCGAACTGGCGCGCGAGGGACGGCTGACCCAGTTGTCCCTCGACATTCCTGACCGGCCCGGGCAGCTGGCGGCGGTGGCTGCGCTGCTGGCCGAGGCTGGCGCCAACATCATCGAGGTCTCGCATCAGCGGACCTTCTCCGACCTGCCGGCCAAGGCGACGCTGCTGCAACTCGTGATCGAGACCCGCGACAGCGCCCATCTCGACGAGGTCATGGCGAGGCTTAGTGCATCCGGATTGAGCGCGCGCTGTACCTGAGCGGCGCGGCCGTCCCGCTATCGCGGCGTCAGGCCTGCGAGGTGGCCGATCAGCCGGTCGATCTCGGCTTCGGTGTTGTAGTAATGCGGGGAGGCGCGCACGAGCGGTGGCAACGCCCGGATCTCGGCGTCGATGCGGGTGCTCGACGGATGTGAAGCACCGATGGTGATGCCGGCGGCAGCGGCACCACTGACAATCGCGTCCGCCTCATACCCGTCCATCGTGAAGCTGACGATGGCGCCTGGTTTGCGTCCGAGGTCGCGAATGGTGATGCCGCGAACGGAAGCGAGGCCGCCCCGCAGGCGGTCCGCCAGCAGGCGGCAGCGCTGCTCGATAGGACTCATGCCGATAGCGAGCGCGTAGTCGACGGCAGCGCCGAGCCCGAGCCGCGCTGCGTAGTTGTTCTCCCAGGTCTCGAAACGGCGCGCATCGTCACGGAGCCGATATTGATTGCGCGAGACCCAGGGCGCCGCGAAGTGATCGATCATCGGCGGCTCGAGCCGTTGCAGCAGAGCTCGGCGAACGTAGAGAAAGCCGGTGCCGCGCGGGCCACGCAGGAATTTGCGGCCCGTGGCCGACAGCATGTCACAGCCGATGGCTTCGACGTCGACGGCCATCTGGCCGACCGCCTGGCAGGCGTCGAGCAGATAGGGAATGCCGTGCGCCCGTGCGATCTTGCCGACGGCCGCTGCGGGATTGACCAGCCCGCCATTGGTCGGAATCCAGGTGATGGCGATGAGCTTCACGCGCTCGTCGATCATGCGTTCGAGCGCGTGGATGTCGAGCTCGCCGCTGGCATTGCTCGGCACGACCTCGATGATCGCGCCCGTGCGCTTTGCGACTTGAAGAAACGCAACATAGTTGGCGGCGTATTCCGCCTCGGCGGTCAGGATTCGATCGCCCTTGCGAAACGAAAGCGCATAGAATGCCATCTGCCAGGCAACTGTCGCGTTCTCCAGAAGCGCGATCTCGTTGGGCGCGGCATTCAGCAGCCGGCCTACCGAGCTGTAGACTGAATCAAGCCGGCGCGCCTCGCGGTCGGCGGCGGCATAGCCCCCGATCTCGCTCTCGAGGTCGATATGCTCCTTCATCGCCGCGACGACGGGCGCCGGCATGAGCGCCGCGCCTGCGTTGTGCAGATAGGCGATCCGCTCAGCGGCCGGTGTGTCGATGCGTATTTGGTCGATGTCGATCAAACGGGGCTCTCGCGCTTTGGCCGCGTCAATGCGGCATCTCTTCGAACTGCGGCAGGTGGAGCGGCGTATTCCACGGCAGGCGACGTTTGGTGAACATCTCGAGCTTCGGTGCGACCAGGTCGGGCCGGTCGAGGCTTCCCAACTGAACGAAGACCGTTTTGGGGAAACTGTCGAGGTTCGAGCTGAACACCCGCGAGCCGCATTCGGGGCAGAAGTTGCGGTCGAGGCCTTTGCCGGAGTTCGCGACGTAGTGAAAGGCCTTCGGCTTGCCGCTGAGCAGCGTGAAGTCATCCTCCGGCACGGCAAAGAAAGTTGCCATCTCGCCGCCCGAGGCGCGCTTGCAGTCGTTGCAATGACAATTGGCGATGAAGGACGGATCGGTGTCGAATTCGAACTTGATGGCGCCACAGGCGCATTGAGCGGTGTATTTTTTGGCCATTGATCGCCTCGAATTGGTCCAAGACAGCGGCATGGCATATTGGCCGGCCGGGGGAGCGCACGCAACAGTGGTTGCCGCGCAGCGTGTCGTCTCAGATGCAGAGGCTGAGCAGCTTGATGTGGCACTCGCTGGATTTTGGCTTCTTCGCGGGCGCGGCCTCGCGCTTCACGGCAACCAGCGGCTCCCCGTCCTTCTTGCCTTTGCCTTTGCCTTTGCCCTTCGGCTCGTAGTCGCCTGCGATCACCATGGCCCAATAGGTTCGCTTGCCGCTGGCATTCTTGGCGCTGGCGATGCCGACGCGGGAGGCGTTGTGCAGCAACAGGTTCTTGCGGTGTCCGGACGAGTCGATCCACTGTCCGAGCGTCTTCTCGAAATTGTCGTAGCCATAGGCGATGTTCTCGGCGGCGCGCCCCGCGCCGGCCGGTGCGACGCGGCGGTTGAACGGTCCGAGAGCGTCGTGGCTGAGGTCGTCCTTCGCCGCCATCGCGCGCGCCTGGTCCATGGCGATGCGGTCGAGGGTTGAATCGCGGAGGACGCGAACTTCACCGTGCTTGAGGCGGAAGCTGGAGATCAGCTCGGCCGGGGTTTCGGCCATTGCGGGCGTCGCTGCCAACAGCAGAAGGCCGGCGATCATGCCGCCGACCACGCGATGCCTCATCGTCCCCCGAGTGCTCATGACCCCGCCACGCCTGCGTTATCCGACTGCTTCTCTATCGCCAATGTGGACGCTTCAAGGCGCATTGCTTCCGTCAGCCCGCGGGCAGGTCCGCCTCGAAATTGAAGCGGTCGCGCAGGTTCTTGCGCTGCTCCAGAATGTCCTTGAGGAAAGCGCGGTCCTGGTCGTTCTTCATCATCGGCTCGATCAGGTCGAGCTGGTTCATGGCGACCAGTTGCAGGATCTCGGTGCGCGGCTTGCCACTGGTGTCGCGCGGCAGTGCATGCACCACCTGGATGTGTTCCGGCGGTTTCGGCCCTTTGGCGGCCGTGAGCTCGCTGCGGAGCTGGCCTTCGAGCGTGGCCTGATCGGCTTCGACGAAGGCATAGAGCCCGACGCCGGAACGGCGGTCGGCAAAGGCGACGATGGCGGTGTCGCGCACGGCGGGATTCTTGCGGATCAGCTCCGCCAGCACCGGCGCGTCGTTGACGAGGCGGCGCCCACCGCCCTCGCGATCGGTGAAATTGAACAGGCCGCGCGTGATCGCCCGGTAGACCTTCTTGCCGGTGGCGAGCCACAGGCTCGCGGCAAATGATTTCTTCGCCAGGATCTTGCGCTCGCGCGGCGTCAGCGCCTCGGGCGCGTAGGAGCGCTTGTGCTTGAGCAGGTGCCGGAGGTCTTCATAAGCGAGGATGCGATACAGCCGGCCGCGGCGCGCAAAGCAGGCGGCGAGCTGGAAGTCGGTCACATAGGCGCGGCCGTCGCGGCCGACCAGCCAGTTCTGCTCCTTGGCAAGATCGTTGTGGCAGATGCCGGCGCGGCGCAGCCGGCGCAGCGCCGCCTTGGCCGAGCGGAAATAGGCGAGGTCGCCATGCGGTTTTGCCAGATGCAGCGCGACGCCGTCGACGAAGCCGCGCACCAGCGCCCGGCGTCCGGCCCACAGCAGCTCGGGACCGACGTTCAGGCCCTTGGCGAGGGCGAGCGCATGCTTCTCGCGCGCGAACAGATGGCGGGCCAGCAGGAACGACCACCACGGCACCTCGTCGAGCCGGCGCAGCACCGCATCGACCTCGCCGGTGTCGGCACGAAAGCGGCCGCGCTCGACGGTCGAGAACACGTCGCGCTTGAGCAGCACGCCCTCGGTCCAGCGCGCCGAGAGCGTTGCGGCGTCGTCTTTGGGAAGGCTCATCGACAACTCACGCTGCTGCGGCGATGCGCAGGTGATCGGCGATCCAGCGATCGAGATCGGCAAGCGCCAGTGCGCTCATCGCCTGCTTCTTGGCCACCGTCTTCTCGTTACCGCGCAGGCGCGTGCCGTCGGGCTTCTTCGTCGGGGCGCTCGCAAGCGGCGGGAACAGGCCGAAATTGATGTTCATCGGCTGGAACGAGCGCGTGCCGGGCTCGATGGTCTCGATATGGCCGCCGGTGATGTGGC
Organism: Bradyrhizobium sp. B039; assembly: GCF_038965675.1. Taxonomy (NCBI): domain Bacteria; kingdom Pseudomonadati; phylum Pseudomonadota; class Alphaproteobacteria; order Hyphomicrobiales; family Nitrobacteraceae; genus Bradyrhizobium; species Bradyrhizobium sp. B039. Next base: position 4,807,083 of record NZ_CP152416.1, on the reverse strand, counting down.
CGAGCAGCGATCCCAGCGCGGTCGTAGCAGGCGGGCTCGCCAGCGTCTCGCCGCGGGCATCGGCTGCTGCGTAAAGGCCGGCGATCAGGCCGACGCTGGCGGATTCCACATAGCCCTCGCAGCCCGTCATCTGTCCAGCAAAGCGCAGCCGCGGTTGCACACGCAGCCGCAGCTGGCCGTCGAGCAGCTTTGGCGAGTTGAGGAAGGTGTTGCGATGCAGGCCGCCGAGGCGGGCGAACTCGGCCTTCTCCAGCCCGGGGATGGTGCGGAAGATGCGCTGCTGTTCGCCGTATTTCAGCTTCGTCTGGAAGCCGACGATGTTGTAGAGCGTGCCGAGCTTGTTGTCCTGGCGCAGCTGCACGATCGCGTAGGCCTTCGTTGTCGGATCGTGCGGATTGGTGAGGCCGACCGGCTTCATCGGGCCATGGCGCAGCGTCTCGGGGCCGCGTTCCGCCATCACCTCGATCGGCAGGCAGCCGTCGAAATAGGGCGTGTTGGTCTCCCACTCCTTGAACTCGGTCTTCTCGCCGGCGATCAGCGCGGCGACGAAGCCCTCATACTGCTCCTTGGTCATCGGGCAGTTGATGTAGTCGGCGCCGTTGCCGCCGGGGCCGACCTTGTCATAGCGAGACTGGAACCAGGCCACCGACATGTCGATGGATTCGCGGTGCACGATCGGCGCGATCGCGTCGAAGAAGGCGAGCGCGTTCTCGTCGGTCAGTTCGCGGATGGCGTCGGCCAGCGGTGCGGAGGTGAGGGGCCCGGTCGCAACGATGACGTTGCCCCAGTCGGCCGGCGGAAGGCCTGCGATCTCGCCACGGGCGATCTCGATCAGGGGGTGGTCGTTCAGCGCCTTGGTGACGGCCGCCGAAAAACCGTCGCGATCGACCGCCAGCGCACCGCCGGCGGGAACCTGGTTGGCATCGGCCGCGCGCATGATCAGCGAACCGAGGCGGCGCATCTCCGCATGGAGCAGGCCGACGGCGTTGTTGGCGGCGTCGTCCGAGCGGAACGAATTGGAGCAGACGAGCTCGGCGAGTCCGTCGGTGCGGTGCGCCTCGGTCATGCGGTCCGGCCGCATCTCGTGAAGCACCACGGGCACGCCGGCTTTGGCGACCTGCCAGGCGGCTTCTGAGCCAGCAAGGCCCGCGCCGATCACGTGCACAATATTGGAATGGGGTCCTGTCATGGGGCGGACAGGTAGCGCTTTTCGGCGGTCAGTGGAATCGCCGAGATCGAGTTTTCTGCCTTCAGAAACGACAACGCCCGCACGAGGCGGGCGCTATCGGTTCGTCCGGTGAAGGGCTGAACGATATCAGCCCTGATACTGACCGGCGGCAACGCGCGGGATGTCCGAGCGATCAAGGCCGATGTCGGCCAGTTCGCGATCGCTGAGCTGGGACAGCTCGGCAACATTGCGCTGATAGTCCCGGAAAGCCTGGATCATGCGGATGAGCGAGAGCAGCATTGGTAGTCTCCTGTAGTTCGATTCAGCCCTTGCCCGGGCGTCATCGTTGAAATGAATATAGGTGAGAGTGGTGCACTGCGAAAGTTCCGATGTTGCGATGCAGCTAAGCGAAGGACGCATGGCATCGGTAAGGGGCGATTAACCTCTTGGCAGTCCCGCCCAAGAGCTGGGCGCCAGCCGTTGTAGATTGCAATAAATCTCCGTGAGATCACGGGTTTATGCCGACCAATGCGGTTCCCGTGACGATGGAAATATGTTGCATTCCGGTGACCTGCAAGGCGATGTGGCAGCTTGTAAGCCCAAGTCTCGCATGCGCGAATCGCATGAAGCGAGATGATGTAGAAATGAATAAATATTCATATCATTTGTGGATTACGCCGGCCTGACGGAGTCCGCCGACGCCGGGGGATGGGAGCGGCGATTTGCTCGATCCTGCCACTGGGGCCGCCGAACGGCTTGCGGCGAAGCCGGATATCGAGCGCCGGTCGCCCGGGAGCCGAGCGCGTTCGTCGTTGATGCGGTGCACACACGCCAAGGGTGTGAGCGCTTGATTACAAGGTTGTAATGAAAATCAGAATTTCCGCATGCGGCTCTGCGCCGCGCGCAACATCACGCAATTCTCGCGGGGAATTTATTGCGGCAAGTTGCCGCGTCGGCAGCAAAGTCGTGTCGCAGATTCCGGCAATGTCGCTGGGTCTGTCCCAAGAAGAAGAGAAGGAAAGTAACATCATGACGAAGTTACTCGGGGTTATCGCCATTGCTGCCGTCGCGTTCGCCGTCGCGCCGGCCCAGGCCGCCAAGCACGCCATGGGCGGCTGCAGCGGATCCAATCTGGAGAAGACGGAGACCGCGATCGAGAACATGGCCGACGGCGACAGCAAGTTCGTCGCGCAGAAGGAGATCGCGGCGGCGCAGGACTCGCTGCTCAACGGCAAAATGGGTGCGTGCGGCGCGCATCTGAACAAGGCGATGCACGCCACCATGGGCAAGTAAACGCTTCAAGAGAGGGCCGGTCGCCGGGCGATCGGCCCTACGCTTTTATCAGGGGATCTTAAGGGGCGCGCGCGAGCTGGGTGGCGAAATAGGCGACGGTCTTGGAATAGACCTCGCTCTTGTTCCACTGCTGTAGCACCGCGAAATTCGGGCTTCCCGGCTGCCAATCCTTGCCACGCTGCCAGCCATAGCCGGCGAGGTAATTGGCGGTGGAGGCGAGCACGTCGGGCGCGTTGTGCAGGAGATCGCGCTTGCCGTTGCCGTCGAAATCGACGGCGTATTTCATCCAGGACGAGGGCATGAACTGGGTCTGGCCGAGCTCGCCCGCCCAGGCGCCCTTCATGTCGGCGGGTGCGAGATCGCCGCGCTGGACGATGCGCAGCGCATCCATCAGTTCGCCGCGGAACTGCTCGGCGCGCCGGCAGTCATAGGCCAGCGTCGCCAGCGAGCGGATGGTTGCGAACTTGCCGGTGTTGACGCCGAAATCGGTTTCCAGGCCCCAGATCGCGACGAGCACCTCGCCTGGGACGCCGTAGGTCTGCTCGATGCGGGACAGCACCGAGCCGTATTGCTTCATCATGTTGGAACCGCGCGTCATGCGCGGCGGCACCATGCGGCCGGAAAACTCCTCGAAGGTCTGGGTGAAGACCTTTTGCGAGCGGTCGCGGTTGAGCACGCTCTGATCGAGCGTCACGCCGGCGAGCCCGGCAGCAATGGCCTGCTGTGAGATGCCTTTGGCCGCGGCGTCGGTCTTGAAGTCAGCAAGCCATGCGTCGAAATTGCCCGAGCCGCAGGCAACGGCGGCGAGCGCTGGCTGGGCGGAGAGGATTGACGTGGTGAGGGCTAAGGCTGCGAGAGCGAGACGAGAAATCGTCGGGGTCATCAGATGAAATGGATTCCGTGAAGTGATCTGACCGGCGAGGTGCAATCTCGGTCGGAACCGCGGCCAAAGCAAGGCGCATGACGGGGGCCGGTCCCGCCCGGAGCCGGGCAGGACCGGATGTCACGAGATCGTTAGGCGTCTGTCCGATTCCGCCACGGGAAGAGGTTGGCGGGGAAGTCGGCGGCGGGCTTGCGCGGACGATGCGGCGGAGGCGGCACAGGCCGGGCACCGGGATCGGACACGATCACCTTGCGGTAGAGATGCCAGGTGGCATGGCCGAGCAGGGGGATCACCACGGCGAGCCCCAGGAACGCCGGGATCGTGCCGAGCGCCAACAACACCGCCACGATCAGGCCCCAGGCCGCCATCGGCACCGGGTTTTTTGCGACAACGCGCAGTGAGGTGACCATGGCCTCGAACGCGCCGGCATGGCGGTCGAGCATCAAGGGGAACGACACGGCGCTGATGCAGAGCGCGGCGAGCGCGAACAGGAATCCGGTGCCGCAGCCGACCACGATCAGCCACCAGCCCTGCCGGGTCGTCAGCACGCGCGTAACGAAATCCGAGATCCCGGTCACGCCCTCATAGCCGAAGGCTGCGACATAAATCGCCTGTGCGGTTGCAACCCAGGTCACGAACAGGGCGAGCAGCAATGTGCCGAGACCGAGCATGGCACCGAACGAGGGCGAGCGCAGCACCTCCATGGCATCCCAGGCGCTGGCCTCTTCATGGCGTTCGCGACGGCTCGAGAGCTCGTAGAGACCCAAGGCAGCGAAGGGCCCGATCAACGCGAAGCCCGCAGCCAGCGGAAACAACAGCGGCAGCACCGAATAGCCCATCACCACGCGGGCGAGCACGAGGCCCAGCACCGGATAGATCACGCAGAGGATAATGGCGTGGCTCGGAACCGCCTTGAAATCCTCCCAGCCGCGCCTCAGCGCGTCATGCAGGTCGGATAGCTGGATGGTCCGGATGGTTGGTCCCGCCGCATCAGCGGGCGGGGCCATTGTGGGCACATTGCCCTGGTAGAGTGTGGCCATGGTCGCTAGCTCCCTTGCCATGCGGCCGCATCCAGCGCCGGCAAACGGCGCAAGCGGCCGCTCTTCTTGGATGATCGCGATCCCAACCAGGCGCGAATTCCGGAAGGCATCGCGAGCTGAATAGAAACCGTACTCTCAATTCCGAGTCCTGTCCCTCACGCTTGGGTGAGATTCGATGCCGCACCGCAACCTCGACGATGTCATTCGGCCGTCATTTCGCCGCAGATAAGCTGATGCTGGTTGTCGGTTCGCATGATCCGCGGGCGCAACGCAGAAACTTCGTCTATAAGTGCCACTCAAGGCCCTTCCAACGGATCCTTTTCGGGGAGAAGACATGAGCATTTTCGGGAAAATCATGAGCGCGATCTTCGGTAGCCAACCGGCTTCCGCCGCGCCTGCCGGTGGCGCAGCGCCGGCCGGTGCCCCCGCAGGGGCCGCGCCGGGCGCATCGGCGCCGGCAGCCGCGCCCATGGCGTCCGTCGACGTCGCCGCCATCGTCGACAAGGCGGTCGCCGCGCACAAGGGCGAGAAGCTGGAATGGCGCACCTCGATCGTCGATCTCATGAAGGCGCTCGACATCGACTCGAGCCTCGCCGCGCGCAAGGATCTCGCCCGGGAGCTCGGCTACAGCGGCGACACCAACGATTCCGCGAGCATGAACGTCTGGCTGCACAAGCAGGTGATGTCCAAGCTCGCTGCCAATGGCGGCAAGCTGCCGCCTGAGATCAAGCACTGACCGATCGCTCGGACGCAGCCAAGGGCCCGCGAGATCGCGGGCCCATTTGCGTTCAGGCAACGAGGTCCGCGTCCTCCGGATGCTTGTCGAGATAGTCGACGACGAAGCCGCAGCCGGCGATCACCTTCCTGCCGTCGCGGCGGATCAGCTCCAGCGCGCCCTTGACCAGCTCGGAGGCTATGCCGCGGCCGCGCAGCGCGCGCGGCGTCTCGGTATGGGTGATGATCACCGCCGACGGCGTCAGCCGGTAATTGGCGAAGGCGATGTCACTGCCGACATCGAGCTCGAAGCGGCTCCTGTCTTTGTTGTCGCGTACCGATGCCGCCATGCGTAATCCTTCCGAAGCGATGTCTGCGCTCTGATCTAGGCGCCTGAACCCGCCCTTGCCAAGGTGCGACCAAGGGAGGTTGCCGCAGGGGAGATACCCGAAAAATGCGCGTCCCGCTCAGCATCATGGCGTTGCTCGCTGCGCTCGCCTCGACGGCGCCAGCGCCGGCGTCGGCCGAAGGCGGTCCGGCCTGGGACGCCTGCGTCGGATTGACGAGCACGCCGGACGAACGGGTCGCGGCCTGCTCGAGCGTCATTGACACGAAGAGCGAGACCGGCCGCAGGCTCGCCGGCGCCTATTGCAACCGCGGCCATGGCCTCACCGAGAAACGCGAGCTCGATGCCGCGCTGTCCGATCTCGACGAGGCGGTCAGGCTCGATCCGGCCTACGCCTGCGCCTACAACAACCGCGGCCGCGTCTACAGCTTCAAGCGCGACTATGATCGCGCCATCGCCGATTACGACGAGGCTATCAAGCTCGATCCGTCGCTGGCGCTCGCCTACAGCAATCGCGGCGAGTCGCGCTTCAACAAGGGCGACCTCGACGGTGCCATTGCGGATTTTGACGCGGCGATCAAGCGCGATCCCAACTATGCCACCGCCTACGCCAATCGGGGCTTCGTCTACGCCCGCAAGCACGACACGGCGCATGCGCTCGCCGACTACACCATGCGGATCAAGCTTGCGCCCGATCTGCTCGCCTATATCGACCGCGGCAACGTGTATCGCGACAACGAGCAGCTCGACCGCGCCGCCGCCGACTATGGCGAGGCGATCCGCATCGCACCGACAGATGCGCGCGGCTGGCGCAATCGCGGCATGATCCGTCTCTTCCAGGGCGACAACAAGGGCGGCCTCGCCGACTACGACAAGGCGCTGCAATACGATCCGTCCGACGTGTTCTCATGGAGCAACCGCGGGCAGGCCCGCTTGCGGCTCGGCGACAAGCAGGGCGCGATTGCAGATTTCCGGAAGGCGCTGGAGTTGCGGCCCGGACTGCCCGTCGCGCATGATGCACTGCGAAAGCTTGGGGCGCTGTAGCCGGTGTGAATTCTTGACCCGTTGGACGTCACGTGGCGACCGCAAAAAATCCTCAGTGTCGCTCTTGCAAGTTCCACCGCGGTTCCCACGTCCTTGAGAGGACATACGCCCGAATGCGGCCGGCACGGTCGCTAGACATTCGGAGTGTCGTGATCGCCAGCCGCAGACGTATGCCTCTTTTGCAGGAGGTTACGATGTCGGACTTTGGTTTCTTGAATACTCATCGAACATGGGAAGACTGGTGCGGGATGCTGCTCGGTGCGCTGATTGCTGCGTCGCCGTGGTTCCCAATCCAGGTTAGCTCGGGGATTGCCGGACACGACACGATGGTCCTGAACACGGTCGCAGTCGGCCTCGTCGTATTTGGCCTCAGCCAGCTCGAATATGTCGCCTTGCAGCGCTGGCAGGAGGTGGCGACCATCCTGGTCGGGCTGTGGCTCATTGTCTCGCCCCTGGTGCTTGGCTATTCCGGCGAAGGTTTTCTCCGGATCTACCACACCAGTCTGGGCGCAGTGGCGGTGATCCTGGGCGTACTCCAGTTGTGGCAGGACTGGGACATGAGTGACCAGGATTTACTGAAGCATGGGCAATAGGC